>NZ_CP020664.1:0-1025000 GCF_003019735.1 Microcystis sp. MC19
CTAAACTGATAAGGTTTCCCCACAGCAGCACTAGAGCAACTTTGTTAATCAAAATTAATCGTGGATAGCAGCGCCCAACAACTTTGGCATAATCTCCTAGAGCGTCTAAAATTACTATTAACCCGTCCCGCTTTCGAGACTTGGTTTCAAACGGCGACGGTTAAAGAATGGCAAAACGATCGCTTAGTAATTCAGGCTGCCAATCCTTTTATTCTTAACCATCTTCAGAAAAATTATCTGTCAACAATTGCCGAAGTAGTGGAGGATATCGTCGGTTATCCCGTCGAGATTCAACTAACGGCAGAACAGGGCGATTCGATTGCTATTTTCCAGCCTAACAGTAGCTTAGAATCAGAATTACCCCCCAGTAATCAACTTAACCCTAAATATAATTTTTCCCGTTTTGTTGTCGGTCCAACTAATCGCATGGCCCACGCGGCTGCTTTAGCGGTGGCGGAATTACCCGGACGCGAATTTAACCCGCTTTTTCTCTGTGGTGGGGTGGGATTAGGTAAAACCCATTTAATGCAGGCCATCGGTCATTATCGTCTGGAATTATATCCTCAATCTAGGGTTTTTTATGTATCGACGGAACAATTTACGAATGATTTAATCACCGCTATTCGTCAAGATAGTATGGAAAGTTTTCGTAATCATTATCGCCATGCTGACATATTATTAGTAGATGATCTGCAATTTATTGAAGGAAAAGAATACACTCAAGAAGAATTTTTTCATACCTTTAATACCCTGCACGAAGCGGGAAAACAGGTGGTTTTAGCCTCCGATCGCCTGCCCAAACAGATTCCCAGTTTACAGGATCGTTTAATTTCTCGCTTTTCTATGGGATTAGTCGCCGATATCCAAGCACCGGATATCGAAACTCGTATGGCAATTTTACAAAAAAAGGCCGAGTACGAAAATCTGCGTCTCCCACGAGAAGTTATCGAATATATTGCCGTTAATTATACTTCTAATATTCGCGAATTAGAGGGGGCATTAATCCGGGCTACTACTTATATTTCTATCTCCGGATTGCCGATGACGGTGGAAAATATCGCGCCGGTTTTAAATCCACCAATGGCCAAAATTTCCACTTCTCCTGAGATTATTATGGCGGTAGTAGCGGAAAAGTTTCAACTCTCGATCGCCGATCTAAAGGGAAATTCCCGCCGACGAGAAATTAGTTTTGCCCGACAGATTGGAATGTATTTAATGCGTCAACACACGGATTTAAGCTTACCGCGCATTGGCGAAGAATTTGGCGGCAAAGATCACACCACCGTTATTTATAGCTGTGATAAAATTAACCTTTCCCAGCATCAAGACCGACAATTACAAGACATCTTAGCCCAAGTAATCGAGCGAATTAACTCCCTGAGTCGCAATCAATAGTCGGGGGTAATTATGAATTATGAATTATGAATTATGAATTATGAATTGGGGAGATGGGAGAATTATGAATTATGAATTATGAATTATGAATTGGGAATTATGAATTGGGGAGATGGGAGAATTATGAATTATGAATTATGAATTATGAATTATGAATTGGGGAGATGGGGTTTTTCAGTAAACAGTAATCAGTGAACTGAAAACTCACATCTGATAACTGATAACTGATAACTGATAACTGATAACTGAGATTAACTACAGGAGAATAAACTGGCAATTGTAGCGAGGAGACGAGAGGTCATGGGTAAACTATCGATCACCATAGCTGTACATAATAACATCATGTAAAGAATGGAATATTTAAACAGCGATCGAGCCATGTCCCGGTCAAAAGGATTCTGTTTTAATCGCCAAGCTTTTTTCAGGAAAACAAACCCTAAAATTAAAGCCGCTACACCATAAACCACACCACAGGCAGCCAAGGGATAAATCAGGAGGAAAGTGAAAGGAACGACGATTAAAGTATAGAGCCAAATCTGCTCGCTAGTGGCTTCTTCCCCTTTAACCACGGGCATCATCGGGATATCCACTTCTGCATAATCATCCTTGATCATTAAAGCTAAAGCCCAAAAATGGGGAGGAGTCCAAAGGAAAATAATGGCGAATAAAATCCAAGGAATCCAACCGAGATCGCCCGTTACTGCCGCCCAACCGACGAGGGGAGGAATCGAGCCAGCCGCACCGCCGATAACAATATTTTGGACACTATGACGCTTGAGCAGATGAGTATAAATCAGCATATAAAATGCGATGCCGGTCATTGCTAAAAATCCGCTCAAAGTATTGACAAAAAAGACAAAAAGTGCTAAGGAAAGGGAGGCTAAAACGAGGGCAAAAATGAGGGCGTGGAGGGGTTGCACGCGACCGGAGGGAATAGGACGGGCGCGGGTGCGAAGCATGGTGTGATCGATGTCGCGATCATAGATGCAGTTTAAGGTTTGAGCGGCGGCGGCGGCGAGAGTGCCACCGAGGAGGGTAAGAAAGAGTAAGAGGGGGGAAACCTGACCTTTAGAGGCGATTTCCATAGAAGCGGCCGTAGTAATCAGCAGTAGAGGAATAATTCGGGGTTTGGTGAGTTGATAATAACTTTTAGCGACTTGTAAAAAATTATCGTGGTGGCGAAGGGCTTGAGTTCCAGTCATCGTGATTAAATCCTTAGAGATGGCTTATAAGTAATGGGACAAAATTAACTTCTTGGTTAGGATGGGCAAAAGGCAAGAGGCACTCATGCAAGAGGTGGTTAGATATGTGCAATTAATTGTGTCTGGTTACTTAGGCGCGAAAGAACGATCGCGAAGGGCGAAAGTGGTAAAAGCGACGAGGGTTGCCACCAATAGCGCACCGATGCTATGGTGGGTAATGGTTAAGGGTTCCACCTGTAGATGCAGTTTCAGGGTGGCAACGCCCAAAAATACCTGTAGGGCGACTAATCCCCCGGCACTAAAAGCTAGTTTTCTGAGGAGAGGATGGATAGCGGCAGTTCGCCAAGCGAAGAAAACTAGGGTTAAAACCGAGATAGTGGCGGGAAAAACCCCGATAATGTGGCTATTCATCACGGTGCAGAGTTGGGAAACCGTTAAACACTGATGGGCAGCCCAACGGGAACCGACGAGACCGCCGAGGAGACATTGCAGATAAACTAGACCGGTGGCGACCATTCCCATCCCGGTTAGTTTTCCGACCGTACCTGTGCCACGGTAGGGAGTCAGACCGATAGCAATGACGATTAGGGTGGCAAAAAAGAGCAAAGCTGTGGCTAAATGGGCCGTTACGATGTCAAATCGCAGTAATTGGGTGACGGTTAATCCTCCCAGGACTCCTTGCAGGAGAATTAAAGACAAGGCAGCGATCGCCGAGGGCAACAGCCAAGGGGGAAGATGGCGACGATACCACCAAGACAGACCGACGAGAGCGAGCGTACTAAACCCGATCAAAGAGGCATCGAGACGATGAAACCACTCCAGAAATACCTGTAGATTCATCTGCTGACTGGGAATCCATTGACCGTAACAGAGAGGCCAATCGGGACAAGCTAAACCGGCGTTCATAACTCTGGTGGCAGCGCCCACCACCATGAGGGCGAAAGTAGCGATCGCAATTTTCCAGACTAAGCGGCGCATCCACACCTGAATATTGCCGGTTTCTCTTAGGGGTGTCGGGTTAAAAACAGATTCGGTCATCGGTTTGCCTGTTCTCCAGGAGTCTGTCATCAAAGATCATGGCTTTGTTTGCCAGTTAGTTATCACTGTGAATGAGTTTTTTTACGACCGGTAAAACCTTTTAGATATTCTTTAGATTTCTGGCCATTTCCGTTACATTTGTTTACATAAACTCAGAATAAGATATAAAAATTAGTTATTTAAAATACTTTCCCCGAAAACGATCCCAAAGAAAAGATGAAATTCTCAGAAGATGCCGGTTAAATTTCCCATCTATAGGGGAATCATGTTTTAGCCTTGAATAAGTAGCCACTATTGAAAATATTGAAAAGACCGTGAAAATTCCCAGCAGTATCCTGACGCTCGTACTCGGGATCACCCTAACCTTAATTAGTCTCTGGTATGGCCAAAATCATGGCTTAATGCCTGTGGCCGCTTCCGAAGATGCTCAGGAGATAGATAATATCTTTAATCTGATGATGACCATCGCCACGGGACTATTTTTAATAGTTGAAGGCGTGATTATCTATATAGTGATTCGCTTTCGCCGTAAACCGGGGGATCAAACCGACGGGCCGGCAGTGGAGGGCAATGTCCCCCTAGAAATCTTCTGGACAGCCATCCCGACGGTAATCGTTTTTATCCTTGCCGTCTATAGCTTCGAGATTTATAACAATATCGGCGGTCTCGATCCCTTGATTTCCAAGGGTGGCAAAGGAGAAATCGCCCACCACGGTCATCACCACGGCACGATGATAGCCCTGGGCGGCGATCGCAGAGTAGCCCTAGGTATCGGCAATTCCTACGATGGTGAAGGAGTTCCCCCCCTAGTGGTCAATGTTAAAGGCATTCAATACGCTTGGATCTTCACCTATCCCGAAACTGGCATTGTTTCTGGGGAACTGCACGCTCCCGTCAATCGCCCCGTGCAACTGAATATGGAAGCGGGGGATGTGATCCATGCTTTCTGGGTTCCCCAATTGCGTCTAAAACAGGACGTTATCCCCGGACAGGAAACGGTTTTATCGTTCACATCCAACCAAATTGGTCAATATCCGATCATTTGTGCGGAACTCTGCGGGGCCTATCACGGCGGTATGAAATCTAGCTTTGTGGTTCACTCCCAAGGGGATTACGACCAATGGGTGCAGGATAACACGATCGCCGAAGTTGACAGCGATCAAACCGTAGCTATGACCGCTAAAGATCGCTCTGATAGTCAATATTTGACCCCCTACACCGAAGAAATGGGCATAAATGGTGAAATCCTCGCCCAAGTTGCCCATCAGCAGCAAATGTAATTTTTCTTGTCATCTAAAATCTTGGTATTATGACAGCATCAACGGAAATAACCACCCCAGCAACCGTTCCCGAGGTGATCCATCACCGCAAGTGGACCGATTACTTTACTTTCTGCACCGATCATAAAGTCATCGGGATTCAATATCTGGTGACTGCCTTTCTTTTCTTCTTTATTGGCGGTGCTTTCGCGGAAGTGCTGCGGACGGAATTAGCCACTCCTGACCCCGATTTTGTCTCCCCGGAACTATATAACCAATTCATGACCATGCACGGAACGATCATGATCTTTCTTTGGATCGTTCCGGTTGGGGCAGGTTTTGCCAATTATCTCATTCCCCTGATGATTGGGGCGGAAGATATGGCTTTTCCTCGTCTTAACGCTGTGGCTTTCTGGCTTAACCCCCCCGGCGGGCTGCTATTATTATCCAGTTTCTTTGTCGGCGCACCCCAGTCGGGTTGGACTTCCTACCCACCTTTAAGCTTAATTAGCGGCAAATGGGGGGAAGAATTGTGGATTTTGAGCCTTTTATTGATCGGGACTTCTTCGATTTTAGGCTCGATTAATTTCATCACCACGATCCTGAAAATGCGGATTCCTGAGATGGATTTGTACAGTATGCCGCTATTTTGTTGGGCAATGCTGGCCACCTCGACTCTGGTACTGCTTTCCACCCCCGTTCTCGCTTCTGCTCTTGTTCTCTTGTCCTTTGATTTAATCGCCGGCACGAGCTTTTTTAATCCCGCTGGCGGCGGCGATCCGGTGGTTTATCAGCATATGTTCTGGTTTTACTCCCATCCTGCCGTTTATATCATGATTTTGCCCTTTTTCGGCACGATATCGGAGATATTACCGGTTCATGCGCGTAAACCGATTTTTGGTTATCGAGCGATCGCCTATTCCAGTCTCACCATCTGTTTCTTGGGTTTAATCGTTTGGGCCCACCATATGTTCACCAGCGGCACCCCCGGCTGGTTACGGATGTTTTTCATGGCGGCAACCATGTTAATCGCCGTTCCCACGGGCATTAAAATCTTTAGTTGGTGTGCCACCCTTTGGGGGGGTAAACTTAGTCTCAATACGTCTTTATTATTTGGGATCGGTTTCCTGTCTTCTTTCCTCATCGGTGGTTTGACCGGGATTATGTTGGCTTCCGTTCCCTTCGATATCCACGTCCACGATACCTATTTTGTCGTCGGTCACTTCCACTATGTACTATTTGGTGGTACGGCAATGGCCCTATTTGCTGCCGTTTACCATTGGTTCCCGAAAATGACCGGACGGATGTATAACGAAACTCTCGGTCGTATCCACTTTGTTCTCACTTTTATCGGTTTGAATTTAACTTTCATGCCGATGCACGAATTGGGATTATTGGGTATGAACCGTCGTATTGCTCTGTATGATGTGCAGTTTCAGGGTTTAAATGTTCTTAGTACCGCAGGGGCTTATATTCTCGGTATATCGAGTATTCCCTTCGCTATTAATATGGTCTGGAGTGCCTTTAAAGGTCAACCCGCCGGCCGTAATCCTTGGCGCGCTTTAACCCTAGAATGGCAAACCTCCTCTCCCCCAATTATCGAGAATTTCGAGGAAATGCCGATTCTTTGGTCCGGCCCCTACGATTACGGTATTGATATGGAGGAATCGGAAGAAGAGGAATCAGTACAAGATCTGCTGGCCGAAGTGGGCGCAGAATCGCAATAATCAGTTATCAGTTATCAGTTATCAGTTATCAGTTATCAGTTATCAGTTCACTGATTGCTGTTTACCGAAAAAAAGCTTCCCACTTCCCACTTCCCACTTCCCACTTCCCACTTCCCACTTCCCACTTCCCACTGATCACTGAAAAAAAGCTTCCCGTCTCCCGTGTAAACTAAGGATATTCAATTATGCAAGGTTCAACGCTCGAAGATTCTCAACTCTCTGTCAATTATCATCAGGAAACGGTGGAACACGGACATCATGGCCACCCAGATCATCGCTTATTCGGTGTGGTTTTGTTTCTAGTGGCGGAAAGTTCCATCTTTTTAGGCTTATTTGCCGCTTTCTTGTTCTACCGTACCATGTTACCCGTTTGGCCCCCCGCCGGCACGCCAGAATTAGAGTTAACCCTACCGACAATTAACACGATTATTCTGGTGTCCAGTAGTTTTGTTATGCACATAGGACAAAAGGCGATTAAACAAAACAATAATGCCGGTTTACAATTGTGGTTCGGCATTACTGCTCTGATGGGAATTATCTTCCTTTGTGGTCAAGGATACGAATATTATCACGCTGAATTCGGTCTGACAACTAATGTTTTCACCAGCGCTTTTTATGCCTTAACCGGATTCCACGGTCTCCACGTTACTTTTGGTTTAGTGCTGATTCTATCTGTTCTCTGGCGTTCTCGTCAAAAAGACCACTATTCTAGTCAATCTCACTTTGGTGTGGAAGCAGCAGAATTATACTGGCATTTCGTCGATGTGGTCTGGATTATCCTGTTTTTACTGGTGTATATCTTGAGATAATTTTGGTTATTTAGTAGGAGAAAAGGGCGATCGCTTGATCGCCCTTTTTTGTATATGAGGATCGCCTAAGTCTTTTTCCAGTGCTTCAGCAGTCCAGTATTGCTTAAGCTTTTTCATAGTGCCTCTAGGACAGATACAATGTGTTTTTCGTCAATGCCTTCGGTTAGAAGACCCGACCATGCACAAAAATTAATGACCATTCTAGACGTTTGGTTGTAGAATGGCAACAATTCTTAATTTCCCCTTTACCTTAAATGTGCTAGAAGCTGCTCGGTTGGGGTGCTAGACTACCCTCTGCGGTAATTATGCCCAAATTGAGGTGATTAAACCGCCCTAGTTAAGGGGGTGGAGGACACTTTTTATCAATACAGTATTTTACTACTTTGTCAATTTTGAGAATTCTTGCCCCAAGAGCAATATAACCGTACTTCCCTTCAATTTTTACTGGTGCTAGACCTTCAGCAAAACTGCCCGCATCATCAAATTGGGGGGAAATAACAAATTTGCCGTTTCTGTCGAGATAACCCCAATTAGTAGCAGGATACCAGCCGCCGGCATCTCTACCTCCACCACTGGTGGCTACAGCAGCTAACCCTTCAGAAAAACTCTGCGTCCCTGTCAAATCTACATCATCTTCGGGATCATCTTCGGGCGATTTAATAACTACATTCCCAGTTTTATCGATATAGCTATAATCGCAATAGTTGGCAGCCGAGCAAGCTCCCTCATTCAGTTCTACAGAGGCTAATCCTGATGAGAAATTTCCCGAAACAAAAGTATCAAAATCAGGACGATTAATGACAAATTTGCCTTCTTGATTAATATATCCATTACCAGATTGAGATTGTGCGGCGGCTAAGTCTTCAGAAAAGTTATAAGCAATAGAGAATTTAAAAGGAAGCACTAGCTCTCCTTTTTGGTTAATATAACCGTACTTTTGTTGGTAAGAATAATCTGGTTCTTCTGTCTCTTTTCCTACCACAGCTAACCCTTGAGCAAATTCTGAGGCTGAATCAAACTGAGGGGAAATCATTATCTTCCCTTGCTTGTTAATATAGCCCCATTTATTATCAATTTTCACTGGTGCTAATCCCGATGAAAAGTTACCAGCGTCCTCAAATTGTGGCTCAATTACAGTTTTTCCTGTTTGATTTATGTAACCATATCGCTCTACACTTCCATTCCCATCAGAATCTATGCCAATCCAAGCCAAACCTGATGAAAAATCCCCCGCTTGTTTGAATTGGAGGGGAATTACTATTTTACCTTTTAAGTCAATATAACCATAGTTATCGATCTCTTTGAAACCATAATATGTATCTATATCTAAGGGTTTTCCTGTTCCGACCTTAGCTAATCCTTCCGAAAAAGAGCCAGCATCATCAAACTGTGGAGCAATGACAATTTTCCAATTTATTGGCTGCTGTGTTGCCAAGTTCGTTGTCGCAAGTGAGAACACAGAATAAACAATAGTTAACAATAAGGCTGTCAACAACAATCGGAAGAAAAGCCTAACATTCTTTAACATGACATTTAACGATTCATAACTATAGTCATTTTAATTAAAATCGAGAATATCAATGCCATAGTTCATAAGTACCTAGGCATCGATAGTGATTAGACCCCACAGTGCGGTATTGGGTTTTATTGAGGGGGTGTCGGACCGATGGGGTAGGATAGTAGGACAGAGGAGGAGGCTCGACCGCAGAGAGCGGTATAATTAATATTTAGATGCCTCCATGGCTAACTTGAAGTGAGAGTATATGTTTAAAGAAACTACTTATTTGCATAAGTTCAGTTATTTTCTTGGATTGGTTCGAGAGATTGGCGGCTGGGATTTCCTATCCCGCTATGTAGTACGAGCATTTTATAAAATAACCAAGCTCAACCAGAAAATGGTTCTATTTAATAATGTAGAAATGACTCTGCCCTATGATAGTCGATTCGGAACGGAAATTTTCCTCAAGGGAAGCAAGTTAGATTGGGGATCTGAAATTATCCTTCATCGGTTCTTAGATATTAATAAAGACTTTATTGATGTTGGGGCTAATATTGGTTATTACAGTTTACTGGCTGCTCCTTCATCTAATCAGGTTTATGCCTTTGAACCCGATCCGAGAATGGTTGAACACTTAAAGAGAAATCTTTCCCAGTTTCCCAATTGTCATGTTCTAGAAGAAGCACTTTTTTCCGAGCCTGGCACTATGGATCTTAATTTGAACTCAATACCTGAACTAAATTCGCTGGTTAGGCATAGTACCCAAGAGAACAAGGTGACAGTCAAGGTAAATACTTTAGATCAATTGATGTCTGATTATCCGTCACTGAGTGTTTCCTGTATCAAAACAGATGCTGAAGGGGCAGACTTCGATATACTAATTGGTGGCAAAAATCTTCTAATTCGAGATCAACCTTTGGTCTTGTCGGAAATTTATCCGACAAACAAGCTCCTTGAATTCCTTAAATCTATTGAATTTACCTGTTTTGCTTTCGTCAAATCTAAGGATGAGAATGGAGATAATTTCCAACCAAAATTCATCAAGATTGAAACAAAACCGATCAACTCTCGCATTAAAATGATTTTCTTAGTTCCTCCTAGGCTCTTGTCAAGGTTTGAAGAGCTAAAAGATGTCTAACACTGCTTATTCCTAGGAGTGCGATTGCCATAGCTGTAGAGTGCCTTCCCTGATGTGGCTCCTACTGCCGCACCGATAGTTTTTTGGGAATGCACCATGCTCATTCATTCGAGCAATTGAGCGAAAAAATCGGGTCGAAAACCTCACCTTAAGGCGAAAAGTTTTTGAAGCAGGGCATAAATCCCCGTTACAAAAACTGACCCCTGCCCCCTGCCTTCGTTAACCGTTCTGTTGAAGTTATCAAGGAGTCAAAAATATGAAGATTTGCCAACCATTGAATCAAAGGAGGTAAAGGGCATAATTGAACCTAAAACCCCATACATCGCTCCAGTTTTAGCCAGGAAAAAGAGGTGAATAACAATGAAAAAATCAATTGTTAAATCGATACTTGCTGTATTATTAGCTACTGTTTTTCTGACTTTTCCCTATGGATTAGTTAACAGTGCCTTAGCCCAAACTCTCCCCCCAACTGTTACTATAACACCTTCCCCTCAAACTACCTCCCCAACTGTTACGACAACACCTTCCCCTCAAATTCAATGTGGGACTGGTGCAAAGTTCTCTCTCTTCCCGTTCCTCATAGCATTAGGGGGTGTTTTGGGTTTCTATACAATTACTGTTTTGTCGGTAAGCTTGGACAACAACTATAATTTTAGCAAATTATGGGTTAAGCCTGTAGCTTTGACAGCAGGACAGTTTGGTCAAGCTAGTCTTTCCAATTTTCAAATTTTTGGTTTCACCTTAGTGGTGCTATTTCGACTTCTATACACCCTGGCCAGTTGTGGAGCGCTGAGTGGGCTATCAGATGACATTCTTTTACTACTAGGTATCAGTGCCGTTGGCACAACTGGTTCCAAGGTTATCGCATTGGGAAATAAACGACTGACATTCTCTAATTGGGCCTGGTTGCGAAATCATCAATGGCTGACCATTGGTGAAAAAGGTTACGAGGGGGGAAAACCAAAATTAGACGATGCAAAATGGAGCGACTTAATCAAAAGTGGTGGATCATTGGATGTTTACAGCTTTCAACTATCAGGTTTTAGCTTGTTGGTGGCTGCTAGCTTATTGGTCGGTATTGGTTCAGATCTGGCGAATTTTACTTTACCATCAAACTTTCTTTCTATTCTTGGACTGAGCAACGCTGTCTATCTAGGAGGAAAAGTTACAGAGCCAAATTCTTACGAAGAACTCAACCAAAAAATCGATGAATTACGGACGGAAGAAACCGACTTAATTTCTCAACACCCTAATATTCAACCCGAAAGTTATGGAAAGTATATTGCCAAAGCGCGTATTGTTGCAGCGATGCTCAGGTCATTTTACGGTCAGCAAGGAACTTTTAGTGGTAATCCTACCATTGACCTTAGTAACCTGATGCCATATATTCCTCAAGAAGATCAGAAGTTTCAGTCAGCGATCCCTAAATGACCAAATTGCGCTCCCTAGGGAGCTTGCCCTATTTATTGTCTGGCTGACCTTGTACCCATGTCAGTAAGTGGCTGGTTATAATTAGGGGCTGCTGAATAATGGTAAAACCCTTTTAAAATAAGGCTTTTGACCTGTTAAAGTCCGATGTTAGTGCTGCGAAAATAGGATTGGGACTTTCAAAAACCTTGCATTATCCTTCTTGTGGTACATCGCTTGGTACAAAAAACAAGGGCAACAAAGCCTGAAACGACCGGCCACTGACTCCTGACTCCTACCCCCACCAACAAACTTTTTGCCGCAAACCCTACTTAAATCGGGTTATTATAGCTAGTTTTTGGCTGTTAGCAATTATAGCTCTCAAAAGGGGGTGGGAATGATTAGATCAATTTTAGTTTCGGTCTGAGGATGACGAAAAGATAATTGTTTAGCGTGTAGGTATAAACGGTCAGACTGCTTACCATTATACAAAAGATCGCCTAAAATTCCTATCCCTAATCCCGCTTGACTATGAACGCGAATTTGATGGGTTCTTCCCGTATAGGGAATAAATTCGAGGCGAGAATAATTGCCTTCTTTACCGACAACTTTAAAATAGGTTTGACTAGCTTTCCCCCTTTGCCAATCCACAGTTTGATAGGGTCGATTTTGCGGATTTCCCCAGAGAGGTAGGTCAATTATACCCGATTCTCGCTCAATAATTTCTGATAGTATAGCTTCGTAGATTTTCTCCACTTCTCGCCGTTGAAATTGTTGGGATAAACAACGATAAATATCTAAACTTTTAGCCAGTAATAATATACCAGAAGTTTCTCGATCTAAACGATGAACGGGAATGAGATTTTTTCCCTGACGACGAAAACGATTGACCACGGCATCTTGACTATCTTGATAACGTCCTGCTACCGATAATAATCCCGCAGGTTTATTAATAGCAATTATTCCCTCGTCTTCGTAGATAATTTCTAGGGATGAACGTAAACCAGAGAGTAAAAAACCCATGAGAGGTTGACATCTTTCTTGACAAGCGCCATAAAATTCTCCCTGTTTTCTATCTCGATTCGATTCTCCCCACCAAAATTCGGCCATAGCGATGGGTTTTAATCCTTTCATAGCGGCATAATTTAATAATTTTGGGGCGCAACATTCTCCTGTTCCTGTTGGTAACAAATTACTGCCCATCAATTTAGCCAAGGAGAGAGATTGTCCAGAAAAGTTATTTAAACAGTAGGATTGATACAGCAATTCCTGTAACTGTTTGGAGAGGTTCCTCCGCTGTTGCTTAAGTTCAATAATTCTCTGATTGGCGAAGTTTATTTTCTCAATTAAGGGTTTTAAAACTTGTTTTTGTTCCTGTTTTAATTGCTTTCTTGCTCTTTTTTCCTGACGACTGATATTATTTAAATTTTCTAATTCTTCTGGGTTTAAATCTCCTAAATTTCTTAACCTATATCGTTCCTGTTTATGGTTTTGATGTTGTTGCTGTAAAGCTTGTATTTTGCACTCAAAATTTGCTTGATTGAGTCGATATAAATTAAGTTCGGGAATTGATTGTAGGTCAATAATTTCCTGTTTAATTGTTTCTAAAAGTTGCAAAACTCGCTTTTCTTCCAGCACAATTTTTTCTCTACCCACCAGAGACGGAACCCAGCCATCGGCTTCTCCCTGTCCAGAAAAAGCTTTTAAAACTTCTATTTCGCCAGCGGCATTTTCTCCTAACAAAATTCCATACATTTTACCTTGAGGATTGGTGATAGTTGTCATCAAATCTTGGGCGATTTTTTCAGCCAAAAGAGTGCGGGGCAAGCGCAATAACTCGCCCGTTTCGGGACAAATTCCTTGATAATAATAGGTAACTTCCTTCACTCTTTAAGAACAGGAAAAGGGCTAGAAATCCCCCTAAGAAAAACAATTGGCAAAGAAATCGATAGTTTCCTGTAAAGCGACAATAAAGCTATCAATTTCTTCGCGGGTATTATAAAAATATAGACTCGCCCGAGCGCTGCCGGAAGCATCAAAAAGGCGGTGTAGAGGTTGGGTACAGTGATGACCGGAACGAATAGCAATTCCTTCGTGGTCTAATAAAGTGGCTAAATCACTAGCATGAATCCCTTCCACATTAAAGGCGGCTAAACTAGCCCGACCCTGGCCCGTTAAACTAGGTGATGGCCCGTAAATTCTTAAACCCTCAATTTCTCCTAATTTTTTGAACAAATGGGCGGTTAATTCTTCCTCGTAGGCATGAATATTATCCATCCCTAAACCCATTAAATATTCTACCGCAGCACCGAGAGCAATCGCTTCGCCAATAGCGGGGGTTCCCGCTTCAAATTTGTGGGGCAGTTCGGCACAGGTAAAATGGTCTAAATAGACTTCTGCAATCATTTCGCCACCACCAAAAAAGGGCGGCATTGCCTCTAAAATGGCCTCTTTGCCGTACAAAAATCCAATACCGGTGGGGGCGCACATTTTATGACCACTAGCCACCAACCAATCACAATCCATGGACTGCACATCAATGGCTAAATGGGGGACACTTTGACAGGCATCAATTAATACTTTCGCCCCGACTTGATGGGCAAGGCTGACTATTTCGGCAACGGGATTAATACAGCCTAATGTATTAGAAACATGGAGGACAGCCACTAATTTAGTTTTGTCCGACAATAAGGATTTATATTGTTCTAAATCAAAGCTTTCTTCGCTAGTTAACTGCACATATTTAATCACTGCCCCCGTCTTTTGGCAGACAATTTGCCAGGGGATTAAATTACTGTGGTGTTCCATCACCGAGAGAATAATTTCATCCCCTGCTTTCAGGGTATTTAACGCCCAACTGTAGGCGACTAAATTAATCGCTTCCGTGGCGTTGCGAGTATAGACAATTTCCTGACGAGAAGCGGCATTAATAAACCTAGCCACCTTATCTCTGGCCCCTTCGTAGGCTTCCGTTGCCCGGACACTTAAAGTATGCGCCCCCCGATGCACATTGGCGTTATCTTTTTCGTAATAGTTTCGCAGGGTTTCTAATACTTGAATGGGTTTTTGGGAAGTGGCGGCACTATCGAGATAGATAAGGGGTTTATCGTGTACGTTTTGATGGAGGATAGGGAAATCGGCGCGGACTTTTTGGGCGAGGGTTTTTTCTTGGATAATTGTCATTTTAGTCAGGAGTCAGAGGGGTACTTTGGGCAGGTTGACACCCACCCCGGCAGAGTTATTCCACACTGCGACAGGCGACACATTGCCCCAATCTTTGGCGGAGGGATTCTAGAGGAATTTTAGCTAAAATCTCGGCCGAGAAAGCATCAATTAACAAACTGCGGGCAGTGTCGGCACTTAAGCCCCGGCTTTGCAGATAGAATAAATCATCTGCTTCCAGTTGGCTAACGGTTGCCCCGTGGGAACATTTGACGTTATCGGCGGTAATTTGTAATTCTGGTTTGGTGTTGACTCGTGCCTTGTTAGAAATTAACAAATTCCGATTTAACTGGGAGGCGTTGGTTAATTGGGCAGGTTTGGGAACAAACACTTTACCATTAAAGATGGCGTGAGCGCTACCATCAACGATACATTTATGCAGTTGGTTGGCGATGCCGTGGGGATGGTTGAGATAGATGGCGCTGTGGGTATCGGCGGTTTGTTGTCCGGTAATCATGGCTAATCCGTGCAGATTTGTCTCGGTTTGTTCCCCTTTTTGCAGGATATCGAGGTTATGACGGCAGAGTTTAGCTCCTAGATTTATCTCGTTGAGAGTGTAACGGCTATCGCGTCCTTGTTCAATTATCGTGCGTCCGATGTGAAAACCATCTCCCGATTCCCGTTGTACTCTGGTATGGATGACCTCGGCGTTGGCTTCGAGGTAAATTTCTGTGACAGCGTTGGTAAAATAAGAGTAATTTACAGGTAAATCGGAGCAATGTTCGGCTAAAGCCCCGTAATTCTCGATAATATTGACACTAGCTCCTGTTTCCGCCACGATTAGGCTATGGGGCTGATAAAAGCGGGGAATTTCCTCCACAACGGTGATAAATAGGAGATGTATCGGGGTTGTGACGACGGTGTTAGCGGTGACGTGAATTACTGCCCCATCGCTTAGTCCAGCTTGGTTGAGTGCGGTAAAAAATTCGGGGGTTTTTTCTTTCCCTAGATAGTTGACAAGAACATCTTTTTGTGCATTGGCGAGATTGCTGACGCTGACACCGGGGGGTAAAGCGGAGATATCGGACAATTCAGGCTGATAAATGCCGTTAACGAAGACTAAACGGCTGTTTTTGGCTTCGGGCAGTAAAAAAACAGCTAGGGCATTTTTATCGATTGTAACGGGTTGGGGGACGCGAAAATCGATCGCCCAGAGTTGACTTAAATCGGTGAATTGCCATTCTTCATCTTTTCTGCCAGGAATGGCTAATTCTTGAGCTTTACTGGCTCCCGATTCTCTTAATTCGAGAATTTTACCGTTATCGATAGTGGGAACCGTTTCTCGCGACAATTTTAACAATAATTCTCCTGATTGTTCAGGTTTCGTGATTATGGCTGTCATTGGTAGGTGGGGGTGGGGGTTGGGGTGTGGGAATTATGAATTATGAATTATGAATTATGAATTGGGGAGAGGGTAGAGAGGAGAGGGGGAGAATAAGTAAAAATAATCTCCTGACTTGAAAGAGGGTGTGGGGTGTAGGGTGTGGGGTGTGGGGTGTGGGGTAGTGGGGTAGTGGGGTAGTGGAGCATTTGGCTGAAATTTCCCTAAACCCCTAAATCCCCCCGTAACGCGCACGCAGTGACCACCCTATCTCCCGACTCCTGAATACTGAATACTGAATACTGAATACTGATAACTGATAACTGATAACTGATAACTGAATACTGAATACTGATAACTGGTAACTGGTAACTGATAACTGATAGCTAGATTATTTAACGGCTAATACTTGTTCATCGAGGAAATCGTAGCCAGTTCTTTCTAATTCGAGGGCTAATTCTTTACCGCCACTGGTGACAATGCGCCCATCGTACATAACATGAATAACATCGGGTTCAATGTAGTTGAGCAGACGCTGATAGTGAGTGATAAGTAAAAAAGCGTTATCGGGAGTAGCTAAGTGATTGACTCCCTGGGCAACAATTCGCAAAGCATCGATGTCTAAACCGGAGTCAATTTCATCGAGAATTCCTAAAGTAGGTTCTAATAAAGCCATTTGTAGGATTTCATTACGTTTTTTCTCACCACCGGAGAAACCTTCGTTTAAACTTCTGCCAAGAAAGCTAGGATTCATCTGGACAACTTCTAGTTTTTTCTCGACTAATTCCTCAAAGTCAAAACTATCTAATTCTTCCGAGCCTAGATGTTTTTGTCTGGCATTATAGGCAACGCGAAGAAAATCTAGGTTACTAACGCCGGGGATTTCTAAGGGATATTGGAAAGCGAGAAAGATACCCATAAGCGCTCGTTCATCGGGTTCTTTGTCTAAAAGATTTTCACCTTTATAAATTATTTCTCCCCCAGTTACTTCATAATCGGGATGTCCAGCGATTACTTTGGAAAAGGTACTTTTTCCTGAGCCATTGCGCCCCATAATTGCGTGGGTTTCCCCTGCTTTAATTTCTAGGTTAACTCCTTTGAGAATCTGGTTTCCGTCAATACTAGCGGTCAGATTTTTTACCGATAAAATTACTTCACTCATGAGATGTTTTTCTAGAACAAAAATATTAGTTTTGGTGGTTGACGGCGAATCATCAATTGATGGATAAATTGTCTTAGCTTTTGGTGGGTTACGGCTATCGCCTAACTTAGCTTTTGGTGGGTTACGGCTATCGCCTAACTTAGCTTTTGGTGGGTTACGGCTATCGCCTAACCCACCCTACTTTATTGATTATCCGACGGTTCCTTCTAGCTTGAGACTGAGGAGTTTATCAGCTTCGGCGGCGAATTCCATCGGTAATTTACTGAGGACATCTTTACAGAAACCACTGACTAACATAGAGACAGCATCTTCCTCGGAAATGCCCCGTTGTGCGAAGTAGAATAATTGGTCTTCACCGATTTTAGAAGTAGAAGCTTCGTGTTCTACTTTAGCACTGTTGTTATCCACCTGAATATAGGGAAAAGTGTTAGCTTCGGCATTATCTCCAATCAGCATAGAATCACACTGGGAGTAATTTCTTGCTCCCTTGGCTTTCGGTCCCATTTTCACTAACCCGCGATAACTATTTTGGGAATTACCCGCCGAAATTCCCTTAGAAATAATGGTACTCTTGGTGTTGCGGCCAATGTGAATCATTTTCGTCCCTGTATCGGCCTGTTGTTTGTTATTAGTTAGGGCAATTGAGTAGAATTCCCCGACGGAATTATCGCCGACTAAGACACAACTGGGATACTTCCAAGTAATCGCTGAACCAGTTTCCACCTGCGTCCAAGAAATTTTAGAATTAACTCCTTTACAAAGACCCCGTTTAGTGACGAAATTGTAAATACCTCCCTTACCATTGGCATCGCCAGCGTACCAATTTTGCACCGTCGAATATTTAATATCCGCATTATCGAGGGCGACTAATTCCACGACGGCGGCATGAAGTTGATTACTATCGTACATCGGAGCGGTGCAACCCTCTAAATAACTTACCGATGCCCCTTCTTCAGCGACAATTAAAGTTCTTTCAAATTGTCCGGTCTCACCGTTATTAATCCGAAAATAGGTGGACAATTCCATCGGACAGACGACACCTTTGGGTATAAAAACAAAGGAACCATCGCTAAAAACGGCCGAATTAAGAGCGGCAAAATAATTATCACCCACGGGGACTACACTGCCGAGATATTTTTGTACTAATTCGGGATGTTCCTGTAAAGCTTCCGAAATAGAACAGAAAATAACCCCCTGTTCTGCTAGTTTTTCCTTAAAAGTTGTGGCGATAGAAACGCTGTCAAAGATAGCATCGACGGCGACGTTAGAAAGGCGTTTTTGTTCCGAAAGGGGAATGCCTAATTTTTCAAAGGTTTCGATTAAAGTGGGGTCAACTTCTTCAAGACTGTTGAGTTTTTCTTTTTTCTGTTTGGGTGCAGAGTAGTAGATAATATTTTGATAATCAATGGCAGGATAGGAAACGTGCGGCCAACTGGGTTCGGTCATCTTTTGCCATTGATGGTAGGCCCGGAGACGAAAATCGAGCATGAATTCCGGTTCCTTTTTTTTCGCCGAAATTAGGCGAATAATCTCCTCATTCAAACCGCGAGGGATGGTTTCCGATTCGATATCGGTGATGAAACCGTACTTGTAGGGTTGGTTAACGAGGTTTTTAACGGTGGTTGCACTCATGGGGGTTAGTGTTCTCTCTACGCGGTAGGCAGGGGAGGCAGTTAAACAACTTTCTTGTTGTTTAAATTGATTATATAATAGATTAACAACAAAGCTGTTGTCAAAGTCACGGAAAATTTGAGAGGATGCTGGTAAACCTCTGTTATTCAGGTTACTCTGGAAGGGTAATTGGCCGCTTCTTGACTCTCAGCAATTGTACGCTAAAGCCTCTGTTTTTGGTATCATGACCACGACTCAACCCGCCTCGACGAAAGACGATATTCTACAATATTTGCTCAAAAACGGTCAATCTACCGCCCAAGACTTGGCTGAAGAGTTAAGTATTAGTCCGCAAGCGACGCGCCGCCATCTTAAGGATTTGGAGGGGGAAGGACTGATCGAATATTTTGCGGTACAAAATAAGATAGGACGGCCTCAGCACATTTATCGTCTCAGTCGTCAAGGTCGTAGCCGTTTTCCCCATAATTACGATAATTTCGCCGTTTCTTTCCTCAATACTCTCGTGGAGACGGTGGGAGAGCAACAGGTGGGGGAAATTCTCAAAAAACAGTGGCAACGCAAAGCGGCAGAATATCAATTACGCCTCGGTAAGGGGTCTTTAGGGGAAAGAATGAGAAAATTGCTAGAAATTCGCCAAGAGGAGGGTTATATGGCAGAATTAGTGGCACTGGAAGCAGAAAATAGTTATGTCCTGGCCGAGCATCATTGCGCTATTGCTGAGGTGGCTGGTTCCTATCCCAGTATCTGTGGCCATGAATTAGAAATGTTTGCCATGCTGCTGCCCGATTGTACGATCGAACGGACTCACTGGATCAATCAAGGTGAGCAACGATGTGGTTATCTAATTAAGTGCAAGGGTTGAAAGGGGGAGATTAGAGATTTTCATCGGGATTTATGCCCAATTCCCGCAGTTTAGCCGCTAATTTTGCGGATTTCTGCCTTTCGTGTTCAACTTGGGTTTCTGCCTGTTGTGCCGCTTCTGCGGGAGTGGGTACTAATTCGCCTTCGGGGGTAAAATAGCGCAATTTATTGGCGAATAAACCCAAATATAAGCCTAATTGTTGACTCCAGAGCCGTCCCTGAGCATTGGGGGTAATCGGTTGATATTGACCGCTAATTAGAGTAAATCCTTCAAATTCTAAGCTTTCTGGGTCAAACCAAAAATAATCGGGAGTGCGAAATATATCTTGATAAATTTGTTTTTTCTCCTCTCGGTCAACTTTGGCGGTACTATCGGAGAGAATTTCGATAATTAAATTGGGATATTTGCCCTCTTCTTGCCAAACTACCCAACTTCTGCGGTTAGGATTGGGATTTGTCCCCAAAACCACGAAAAAATCAGGACCACGGCAGAATTCTGACTTTTTCTGGTTGGGACTGTAATAAATGGTTAAATTGCCGGCGGTAAAATAATCTTCTCGCTCGCGCCACCACCATTCTAAACACTGAATTAATAAAATAATTTGTTGTAGATGTAGGTTACTTTCCAAAGGGGGTTCATCACTCCAAAATTCGCCTTCTGGGAAGATTATCTCAGGGTTTACATGAGACTCCACTAGGGGTAAGCTTTGAGCGATAGTCATGGTTTTCCAACAGAGATAGGTTGATAATTAATTAGACGGTATTTGTCATCATCTCTAGACTACCCCGAAAACCAGAGACTTTTTACCTCACCTAACCCGCACCGCTGCCCAATAAAAATAAACTTAACAGGGTGCCACCATTCCAGAGACTATGAACCAACATCGAGGATAATAAATTTTTCGAGCGGGTGTAAACAAAGCCAAGAACACAACCTAGGACGGTTAAAGGCAGCACTTCTGACAAATTTTGGTGAGCAAGGGCAAAAATCAAACTACTAAGAGCAATCGCACCCCAGACGGGTAGATAACGAGTCAAAGAAGCTAGTAAAAAGCCGCGAAAGACAATTTCCTCGAAAAAAGGAGCGGCAAGGGAAGCAGTAAAGCCAAAACAGAGCAAAGCGAAGGTATTCTGGGATTCTAGGGCTAAAGTCAGCAGCGGGTTACTACCCCCTTGTCCTTGCCAAATTAGTTGATTGAGCAAAGAAACGATAATAACCAGGGGTAAAGCGACAAAATAGCCGGCTAATCCCCAGAGAAACCAAGGACTAAAGAGTTTAAAACGAAACCAATCGGGAGGTAAAGGACGAAAAGGCTTGATTGCTAGGTATAAAACCGATAAACTGCTCAATGTTAAGGCTAAATAACTAACTACAACGTATATTGCTTTAGCTTCTAGGTTAAATTTTTCGGGATTGAGACTCAAGAAACTCGATAAAATCCCGAAAATTACCGGTAAAACAATTTGTCCGACGAAAAAGAAACCAATAATTATTCCCCACCAGAGGGTTTCTCCTCCCCACTTAGTTTGCCAAGCGAGACTATCATCTAAAAAGAGCAGCGATTGCCGTTTGCGGAGCAGCCACTGCACTAATAAAAAGACCAACAGCAGAAAACCGATTAAACCGCCGATAAGAGGCAACACAGCCAGTAAAATTAGTTTAATTAAGGCATTAGCCGCCACTTCACTCTGTTCTTCCTCTAAAGCGAGTAAATCCTCTTGACGATTTTCGAGACTATATAATTTTTCCAGAATGGTATAACGAAACCATCCTTGAAAATTGCGCTCGATTCTCGCTTCAGCATCGGGGGCAATTTGGGGGGGTTCACTGTACAATCCCTCTAACAGCAGCGCATTTTTTAAAACAGCAGGTTTATAGTTCTCAAATTCTGATTTTTCCTTGATGTTTTGCCAGATTTGCCTTGCCGCATCCAAGTCACCTTGACTAGCTTGAATGAGACTTAATTTTAGCTCTAAATCCTTTAGGGAATTGATTTCCCGCTCAAGGGATTTTTTTTGTTCGGGATTAACTGCTGATTTTTTTAGTTCGGTGATTGTTTTTTTGGTACTTTTCTGGGCTGATAAATACTGTTCCTCGGCAGTGATATAAGGCTCTTCACCGATCAGGGAAGTTTGAATTAGTTTAAGATTAGCAAATTCCTCGCTATTAGGATCAGCATCGCTGCTTAGAGTCGTAGCTTGTAGATTGAGATTGGTTTGATACAGTTGAATATTCGATTGGATTTGAGGCTGATTAACACTAGAAATTAAAGCTGTAACCACTGGAGTTAAAGCAATAATTGTTAAGACAAAAGCGATCACTTGTTTGAGACTTTGCCAGGGGAGTTTTTTTGAAAAATTATCGAACATGAAAATAGGGAATTGGGAGTTAGGGGTTAGATGGTGGGGTTTTAGGGTTTTAGGGTTTTAGGGTTTTGGGGTTCTAGGGTTTTAGTTGAATTTCCCCATTTCCCCATTCCCCTATTCCCTAATTATTAACTAACTACTTGAGAAAAAAGCTTTTCGTATTGATCCAAAGTCTTTTCAAAGGCATAATTTTCCTCCGCGTATTGTCGTCCCTTTTCTCCTAGTATAGTTGCTAAATCTGGGTTTTTGTATAGCTTTAAAATAGCTGTAGCTAATGCCTCCGGATCTTCAGGATTAACCACCAAACCACCACCACTACGCTCGATCGCCCTAGCAGCAGTTCCATCGGCGGGAACAGAAGCAATAATAGCACGACCACTAGCTAATAATACCTGAATTTTGGACGGCATATTAAAGGAAATAACGTTATGTTTTTGCATCACCATACCCACATCAGCAGCGGCTAACATTTCTGGTAATTTTTCCCGGGGTTGAAAGGGTAATAAAAGCACATTACTGGCCCCCTGTTGTTGGCGATACTTTTCTAGGCGATCGAGGGCCTCTTTTTTACCAACAATTACCACTTTAATCTCAGGAATATTAACTAATTGAACTGCGGCATCGATCAGGGTTTCTAAGGGTTGAGTTAGGGCAATATTGCCAGAATATAAAACAATAAACTTGCCCTCAAGATGATTTTCTTGGCGGAAATAATTATGGTTTTTCGGCAAAGGTTTAATAAAGCTGACATCCACCCAATTAGGAATTTCAATAATTTTCTGACTCGGCACATTTTTAGTGAGGAGATTTTTGGTAAAACCATCGGCAATAACTGAGATTTTGCTGGCAGTTTTGTAGGCAAATTTTTCGAGACGACTAAAAACTTTAATCATTTTCTGATTAGTTAATAATCCCACATGAACTGCCGCATCAGGCAGAATATCCTGCAAATTTAGAATGATCGGTACCCCGTATAATTTACTCAATAAAGCGGCGGGAACGCAAACGGGTAATCCGGGGACAGTTAAGAAAATTAGATCGGGTTTTTCGCCTTTGAGAGCCTGAAAGAAACTCAAAAAAACAAAGCTCAATTCAAAGAAAATTCGATTTTTTAAACTTCTTTGGGGACGGGCCCAGACGTAGGAACGTTGAATTTTAACACCATTTCGTTCTTCTTCTAGATAGATTTTTCCTCGGTATTCGGGATCGATTTCACTATTAGGATACCAAGGAAAAGCGGTTAAAACCCTGACTTGATGACCTCTTTTAACCAATCCCTCCGCCAATTCTGTCATTAGGGGAGCAATGCCGATCGGTTCGGGATAATAGTTATAAGAATAGAGCAAAATTCGCATAGGGATGGCAATTTGGTTGGGCGATTCAGTTTCATGATTTTATCAATAGTTACTGGTTTTTTGACAAATCGGATTCGCCTTTGTCAGGGATTACCCTAGAAAGAGGTGAGGATTCGGTCAGAGATGCGGAAAAAAAGGGAAATTAGCTGATCAATTAATGCTCAAAACCCCTAACTATTCCTCCTTACCCCGGCCTAAATACTGACCCTTATTTTTCTCGTACCCGGTGGCCGATATCACGACGATAATAAATGCCCTGAAAGTGTATCCTTTTCACCGATTGATAGACAAGTTCGATCGCCTGATTAAAATTAGACCCCATAGCCGTGACACCCAAAACCCGGCCGCCATCGGTGAAGATATCGCCGTGTTTTAAAACCGTGCCAGCGTGGAAAACGATCGCCCCTGCGGTTTCAGCGGCCTTAATTCCCGTGATTAACTGGCCTTTTTCGTAGTGGTCGGGATAACCGGCAGACGCAGCCACCACACAAACGGCACTACCGGAGCGCCATTGTAAAGAGGGGAAGTCAGTTAACTTTTGTTGAGCGCAAGCCAGCAGTAGGGGTGCCAGGGGAGTTTCCAGTAGGGGTAAAACCGCTTGGGTTTCGGGATCGCCAAAACGACAGTTAAATTCGAGAACTTTTGGCTCTCCGGCGGGGGAAATCATTAAACCCGCATAGAGGACTCCCCGATAGTCAATGCCGCGTTTTTGCAGGGTAGCGACGATGGGAGCAAGGATGTCTCGGTCCACCGCTTCGATAATGGCGGCGGTGGCTATGGGTGCGGGGGCATAAACTCCCATACCGCCGGTATTTTTGCCGGTATCGCCTTCACCGATGCGCTTATGATCTTGGGCGGGTAGCAGGGAACGAAAACTGATGCCATCGGTGAGGGTGAGGATGGACACTTCTTCCCCCTCTAGGAATTCTTCCACCACGACTTTAGTAAAGCCACTGGTAAAAAGATCATCGATCGCTTCTAGGGCCATATCTACGGTTTCGGCGACAATTACTCCTTTTCCTGCGGCTAATCCGTCGGCTTTCACCACGATGGGCGCTCCTTGCTCTCGGATATAAGTTTTTGCTAATTCTGCATCGGTAAAGGTTTCCGAGGCGGCGGTGATCACTCCGGCTTCGCTCATTAATTCTTTGGCCCAGGATTTGCTCGATTCAATTAGGGCCCCAGTTTGTGTGGGACCAAAAACGGCAATTTCTTGGCCGAGAAGATGATCGGTAATGCCGAGGGAGAGGGGATATTCTGGCCCGACAACCACCAAATCGACGCAATTTTCCTGGGCAAAACGGCTAATTTCGGCAAAAGCCTCCATTGCTAGGGGGATATTTTCACATTGAGGCAAAATTGCCGTTCCCCCATTACCTGGAATACAGAACACTTGTTCTACCTGAGGCGATTGCAGCAGTTTCCAAGCTAGAGCGTGTTCTCGACCACCACTGCCGATAACGATAATTTTCACGGATAAACGCAGCCTAAATGACAATGGTTCAATTATCCCCTAGCTCTGGGGTGCCATGGGCTAGAAGTTGAGATTACTTAACTTTTTTCGATTTGACGGATTCAGGAGTCAGGAGATAGGAGATTATTTTATTTATTCTCCCCACTCCCCCACACCCCACACCCTGCACCCACGAAAAACTTTTTCAGCAGACCCTAGATAGGGAACAGCTGATCACTGGATTTGACGGAGACAGGACAAATCAACTTGGCCGAAATGAATACTAAAAGCTACTTGCAGATTTTCTAGGGATTTAACCAACCAAGGCACCCGATCGCAAGAATAACTCTCGTAGTGGTTAAACAGAATCGAAAAACGTTTATCTAAGTGGGGTTTTGCCTGGGGACAGATCAAAACCAACTTGAGCAATAACCCCACAGTGCGAGTTACCCCCATATTGGTGATCATATCCATAAAAAGGTAATGATCGGGTTTTTGGCCGCTTTCCACCACCAGATAATTTAACAGTTGGCTAGAAGTACGCAGCATCAGAAATTGACTCGGTTTTTGTTGATCGCAATGGGGTAGGGTATTTTGCAGGATATCGTCGAGTTTTTGGTTAAATTGCCCCTTACCGTAGTCTAAGCAGGTAATCAGATAATCGTAGAGATCATTTTTAAAATCTTTATAGGTGCGGGTATAAACTGTATTCGCCAGAAAATTTTGCGAGAGAGCTTTATAAGTATAATTTCCTGCTACCTTCCCCAGATAATGCTTGAGGGCCCGATTTAGTTCCTTATCATTGAGCAGGGTGGGATTTTCTACCGGTTGAATGATTCTCACCGCTTCTTCCCTGATTTTTGGGCTATGGGCCGCCTGTGCCAAACGTACCTGATAGGTGACATAACGAGAGAGATTGACCTCGAAACGGTCCTCGGTTTTTACTTTAATACGTCTAACGGTTTGTCGCTGTTCTCGGGGGCTGTCATCACCGAGTAAATAGTAATCATAGAGGTAGGGATAACGATTAATCAGGGTTCCCAGGGAAGCGGCGGTGTTTTCGCTGTATTTGCCGCTAATAATTCTCGCCAGACGCTGCAGCTTAACGTAGTCATCCGAGAGGGTAAAATTTTTGACCAGATGGCGCAAAGTATTGGGGCTGCTGTAATGTCCCAGACGTGCGGAGGGCAAATTCTCCAGCAGCGATAGCAATTCGGGAATTGCCGGCTGATGGGTGGGCTGGGTTTGCCATCGATTCACTAAAATATGACAGCAGCGGTTAAAGAAATGATCAAAACGAATTTCGGCATCTTTGCCCTTGACAAGACGCTCTAGGGCTAAATAAATAGGAGCTTCTCGATGGCCCCCACCTTCGATAAACAGACGGCGAAAATCCTCGATTAATTGCTCGGGGGAATCGGTCCTGGCGCGGTCGAGCCAATAATCGCACAGTAGCTCTTCTTCGTCTCTTGTTTGTCTTTGTTCAGTGTTTAGACTAGCCATGGTTATTTGATTTAGCCCTCCTAAATCAGTAAGCGGATGGATTTTAGGGCTAGGACCATAAAGGGGTCAATTGTGATTAGATAGTAGATGGTCCCTTCTGATGATGCCCCTTTTTGGGTCATTATACTGATTGAGTCGATCGATTTTAGCTTGGCAAGTTTGGGAAAATTCCCTTTGGCTTACCTAGCCCAGCTTGCGGACTATGCCCAGATTAATAAAATTTTCGGCAGCGTCCCCTACTAATTAAGTTAACAAAAAGAAACCCCGACTAGATGTGATCTAAGTTACCGTTAAACCAAAATCCATGCTCTAGATCATTCGGAATTTACTCCTAAGTATTTTTATTATCTATGCCCTGTCATTTATCCCTCAATCAACTAGATCAATTATTGTCCTTACAAGATAATTGTGACATAAGTTTTAGTCCCGATAGTTTAGTATCTGGCATTAATACCGATAGTCGTAGTATTAAGTCTGGACAAGCATTTTTGGCATTAAAGGGTGATAATTTTAATGGTCATGATTTTATCGATATGGCTATCGAAAAAGGAGCGGCGACCTTGATTGTCGATCAGCCAGTTTCGGTAAATTCCTCTAAAAATATTCCCGTATTCCTAGTCCAGAATACCCTAGAAACCTATCAGCAATTAGCCCATTGGTGGCGGAATCAATTTACTATACCCGTGATTGCTATTACGGGATCGGTGGGGAAAACCACCACTAAAGAATTAATCGCCTCCCTACTAGCCTCCCGGGGAAAGGTACACAAAACCCTGGCTAATTATAACAATGAGATCGGAGTGCCGAAAACTCTCCTGGAACTGGATGAAACTCACGATAGTGCCGTAATCGAGATGGGAATGCGCGGACCGGGAGAAATTGCCCTGCTCGCTCAAATCGCCCAACCGACGATCGCGGTGATTACTAATGTGGGAACCGCTCACATCGGTCGTTTAGGCTCAGAAGCGGCGATCGCCGAGGCTAAATGCGAGTTATTGGCCGAGTCTCCTTCTAGTAGTATAGCTGTTCTTAACCACGATCACCCTTTACTTACTGAAACGGCTAAACGGGTATGGCAGGGGGAAACAATTACCTATGGCTTCTCTGGCGGCGATATAGTCGGAGAATTACTGGATTTAAATACTTTACGAGTCAATGGACTAGATTTTAACTTACCTTTATCTGGTCGTCATCATGCTTTAAATTTTATGGCGGCCCTGGCTGTAGCGAAAATTTTAGGCATCGATTGGACTTCTTTGCAAGAGGGAATTAAGGTTAATTTACCCGGTGGTCGGGCCAAACGTTACCAATTAGAGCCAGATATCCTACTCCTCGATGAAACCTATAACGCGGGTCTAGAATCAATGTTAGCGGCCTTGGATTTACTGAAAGCTACCCCCGGTCAGCGTCATATTGCTGTTTTAGGCACGATGAAGGAGTTAGGGTCTTTTTCGGAGCAATTACATCGCCAAGTGGGTGAGAGGGTGCAAAAACTAGGCATAGATCGCTTGTTTGTCTTGGTAGATGACCCAGAAGCTAAGTTTATTGCTGAGGCCGCTACTGGGGTCGCTTGCGAATGTTTTCAAACTCACGCAGATTTAATTAATCGTTTAAAGGAAGTGATCGCTTCTGGCGATCGCATTTTATGCAAGGCTTCCCATTCCGTCGGGTTAAATCGGGTGGTGGAGGAGTTAATCAGTGATAAGCTGTTCGTAATTTAAATTGCCTGTTGAGATGAGGCAAGAGGCAACACCCCCCCTTGCCCCCCCGACGTCGGGGGGGTGTGCTAATCTAAGAATAAGCGGTTTCTTAGCTGATTGGGGGTTAGGGAATAGGTGTTAGATAATAGAGCATTTTTTAGCAAGAATAGCCGATTAAAAACTGTTTTTTCGGGTATTTTAACGCTAGTTTTCTTTTTTTCGGCCGTGCAAGTCTCTTTTGCTCAACAATCGAGACGACTGGAGACTTATCTCCCGGATCTCAGTGGTTTAGCTTGGGTAGAAGCGGATATTTTTCTAGGGGTTCACGATGCCAAAAATAAGGGCAAAAACAGAGAGCCATCTCAACCAAGACTGAGTCTTTTACAGCTACCTACGCAGGAAAAACCGCTATTATGGCAGGTTTTAAGGGTAGATTGGCCAAATCCAGAGGGATTGAGTAACGATCTCGAAAGTATTACTCATATCCCAGAAACTAATTTATTTTTGTTGGCTGAAAGTGGCGACAAAAAACCTTTTCAAAGACTATTTTTACTAGCATATAACCAGCAAAAAGTCAAGATAGTTGAGCAAATAAATTGGCCCACTGCGGTGGAAAATGTAGAGGCGATCGCTGTTAGTCGCCAAGGCGATCGTTATCTATTTATCTACGCAGAACGGGCCGATAGTCAAGAGAGTACAAAAATTCGCTGGACGGATATCTCGTTCAATCCCTTAAAATTCGGGGAATTTCAGTCGGTAACTTTTCGGAGTCCTTTTGGTAGTGGTAAAAATATTCGCCCCATCTCCGATTTAGCCGTAGATAAGCAAGGTAATATCTACATAGCTTCTGCTGACGATCCAGATAATGCGGGAGTGTTTAGAAGTGCTGTTTACCGTATTGGTCAAGTTACAGCCGATAATAGTCTAATTATTGCCCCTAATCCCCTAAAAATCGCAGAAATCGACGGCTCCAAAGTGGAAGCGGTGACCACCAGAGAATCTCCTAGAGGTGAAGTAGAAGTCTTTATCGGTACAGATGACGAGAATTATGGCGGTTTTCTGCGACCTCTGCTCTTAGATAATTAGCTATGGGTCGTCAGTATTCTCCGAGTAAGGAGTCGGTCGTCAGGAGATTATTTTTATTTATTCTTCCCACTTCATAATTCATAATTCATAATTCATAATTCATAATTCATAATTCATAATTCATAATTCATACTTTGTGCTTTTTGTCAAAAAAACTTTTTTTTTGCAATAAAACTACACAAAAAAAAGATCATCGTTGTGGGTGAAATTGACTCATTTACCTGTCTTAATTAGGATCACCTTCTAGATGTGGCAAGGGTTTCAGACATTGCTGCCCAAAAAAGCACAGAAAGACCCATTATGAAATTCAGTAAAATCGCTGTAACTAGCATAACATCGTTGTTAAATAAAAATCTTTCTCAATTAATTCTTAAGAATTTATAAATATTGCGGAATGTTAATTTAAATATTCTCAAGTTTTTGGATTCAATCAATAATTTTTGCTTATCTTTGTCCAACATTGGGTTAGGAGACAGTTATCAGTTATCAGTTATCAGTTATCAGATGTGAGTTTTTAGTTTATTGTTTACTGAAAAAGCTCCCCACACCCTACACCCTACACCCCACACCCCACACCCTACACCCCTCTCCCTTCTCCCTGCTCCGCAACCCCTATTTTCCGTCTAAACTTTTGTATAGGGATGGTCTGGGAAAGCATGGATAACTCTTAGACTAATTAATTCGGGACTCACATCACAATATAGACTATGGCTTACTATTGGTTTAAAGCATTTCACCTGATTGGGGTAGTTGTTTGGTTTGCGGGACTATTTTATTTAGTACGTTTGTTTGTCTATCATGCGGAGGCAGCAACACAAACCGAACCAGCACAAGCTATTCTGAAAGCACAATACGAGATCATGGAGAAGCGACTCTACAATATCATCACCACACCTGGGATGATTGTCACCGTGGCCATGGCGATCGGTTTAATCTCCACAGAACCGGAAATTTTAAAATCGGGATGGTTACATATTAAATTATCCTTTGTGGCTCTTTTACTGCTCTATCATTTCTACTGTGGTCGCATCATGAAAAAGCTAGAAAAAGGGGAATGTAATTGGACGGGACAGCAATTTCGGGCTTTAAATGAAGCACCAACCCTGTTATTGGTAGTTATTGTCCTTTTGGCAGTATTTAAGAATCAATTACCCCTCGATTTGACCACTTGGTTAATTGTAGCTTTAGTGGTATTAATGGCAGTGACAATCCAACTTTATGCTAAAAAACGTCGCAAAGATCAAGAAAAACTTCGGCAAAATACTCCCCAAAAAGAAGAAGTAGCAACCATGTAAATTATCCTAATCCTTGCCTAGGTTTCTAGGATAACAGTTAAGAGTGGTTTGATAGCTGTGGGATGGTCTTTTTAGTCCATCCCAATTGTATAGGTAGCAACCTTTAGCCTTTAGATTTTTGGCTTTCTGCTATTTTTGAGCTTATACCAAAACTATTTGTAATAGTGTGATGAACTGCCAAGCTATGGATTGTTTCTCGCTGCTGCCGCGCTCCCTTCTCCTGTCTCGGAGTCTCCTAACCCTAACAACAATTTTTGATTTTTACAAGAGGTCCTATGAATAGTTGCTGGATAGATTGGGAAAAAATAACTAGAGATTTTCTTAATTCCCGCAAGCTCAGACAAGTTGCTGAATTGCGAGGATTCTATCGAGTTAATCCCTCTGGTATTCCTAGAATTCCTCCCGATTTGGAATTGAGAGACTACCAAAATACAGCGATTATCAGTTGGTTTCGTAATCGGGGACGAGGAACTTTAAAAATGGCCACCGGCAGCGGTAAAACTATTACTGCTTTAGCTATTGCCATGGAGCTTTACCAAGCGATAGAACTGCAAGTATTATTAGTAATTTGTCCCTATCGTCACCTAGTTAATCAATGGCAACGAGAAGCGGAAAAATTTAATCTTAAACCGATTTTAGCCTACGAAAGTGTCCATACATGGCAAAGTCAACTATCCACAGAGTTATACAATGTGCAAGCGGGTAATCAAAAATTTGTCACTATTTTAACTACTAACTCAACTTTTATTAGCGAGGGTTTTCAATCACAAATAAAATTTTTTCCCGATAAAACTTTAATCGTTGGTGATGAAGCACATAATTTAGGTTCCCCCCGATTAGAGGAATTATTACCCCGTTCTTTAGGTCTAAGGTTGGCTTTATCCGCCACTCCTGAAAGATATTTTGATGAGGAAGGAACTGACGCTATTCTTGAATATTTTGGACAAATTCTACAACCAGAATTTACCTTAGCTGATGCTATTAACAAAGGAGCTTTAGTCAATTATTTTTATTATCCAGTCTTGGTTGAGTTAACCGACGGTGAGGCTTTATTGTACGCAAAATTAACCCAAAGAATCGGCTGGACTTTGCAGAAAAATAGTAATTTAAATGGCAATGAAAATTTAACAGCACTGTTAATGCAAAGATCGCGATTAATTGGTTCAGCAAGTAATAAATTACAGGCTTTACAACAACTGATGCAAGAGCGTTTAGATACGGATCATACTTTATTTTATTGTGGGGATGGTTATGTGGAAAATTATACGGCTAATTATCGTCGTCAAGTAGAGGCAGTTACTCATTTATTGGGCAATCAATTAGGTTATCGAGTTGCTACCTACACCGCAGAAACTTCCCTAGAAGAACGAGAAAAAATTCGCCAACAATTTGAAGAGGGTTATCTGCAAGGATTAGTGGCAATTAGATGTTTAGATGAAGGAGTAGATCTGCCATCAATTCAAAACGCAGTCATTCTGGCTAGTAGCGGTAATCCTCGCCAATTTATTCAGCGTCGCGGGCGAATATTGCGCCCCCATCCCGATAAAAAACAGGCCACTTTATTTGATATGATCGTTATGCCACCGACCTTAGATCGAGAAACTTGGGAAGTAGAAAGGAATTTATTACGCAGGGAATTAAAACGCTTTCTAGAGTTTGCCCAATTAGCTATTAATGCTCAAGAAGCTGAGACTAAATTAGGGGAGATTCAAGATAGATATTGTCTTTTGTCTAATTAAAAGTTAAAAATTCATATTTTTGAAGCTTTTATGCTAGAATAGAAGTTAGTCAAGAATTGATCGCCGAGAAAAATTAACCCAACCGGATAGCGATCAATAAAGTTGTATAATTTTCTTTCCTCTCCTTCTAAATTTCTATGCCTCCCCGTCAACAACCCCGCCGCATTGCTCGAGAACTTGCCCTTTTGAGTTTAAGTCAGATTAAAGGCAATCCTGAAAACCTGGAACAGCAAACTTTAAATGATTTAATTTTAGTCGCAGTTAGAACCTTAACCCTGGAAATTCAAGAAACCTTAGAAACCGCTGCTGCTGAAATTAGTCGTGGTAATGAAAGGATTCTCGCTAGTGATACTAAGGCGACAAATCTAAAAAGCGCTCAAACTATGGTAAAAGAGGCAATTTCTCTTACCCACAATGCCATTAATCGTTTAGGAACCGTGATAGATTTTCCCGAAATTGTCCAGTTATCCAGTCAGTACGAAGTGCGGGAATATGCCCTAGAATTAATCGGTACAGTCTATCGTCGTCGTGCGGAAATCGAACAGGAATTAACCAGCGCTTTAGTGGATTGGCAACTACATCGTTTACCAAGAATCGATCGGGATATCCTGCAAATTGCCGTGGCAGAAATGCTCTATCTCGATATACCTCAAAAAGTAGCAATTAATGAGGCGATCGAATTAGCCAAACGTTATTCTGATGATGAAGGTTATCGTTTTATTAATGGCGTTCTCCGACGGGTAACGAATAAGCTAAACGAAGCAGAAAAAGCCGTATCTACCCAGAGTTAAACTGGTAGGAAATTAATACTACAATGACCAGATTTTATAGGGAAATTTCTGTAAATTGCTATTGTAGTATCGCTCATCTCCCGTGACTTCTTCGCCGATCCAATCAGGAATAGTAATGACTTGATCCTCTTGTTCCAACTCAATTTCAGCCATAATCAAGCCTTGATTGTCTCCCAAAAATTCATCAACTTCCCAAGTAAAATTATCCAGAGAAATGCGATGACGAATCTTTTCGACTAAAGGTTTTTCGCAGAGGTTTTCTAACATGAGTGCCGCATCTTCTAGGGGAATTGCATACTCGAATTCTTGACGACTAATGCTCTCAGTCTTGCCTTTAATGGTTAAATAACCCCGATCTCCAACTACACGAACTCGCACAGTTGTCAATCCATCTTGGGTAGGAATATATCCCTGACGATACAACTTGCCCGCAGCCAGCGATCGCCAGTGATCCCCTTTAACCAGAAACTTCCGTTCAATTTCAACAGTCATAGGTTTTTGATTAAGCCGTAACCACGGCAGCCCCCTGGGTTCCTAGTTGAATTAACTCGATCTTGTAGCCATTAGGATCTTCCACGAAAGCAATCACCGTAGAACCGTGTTTCATCGGGCCTGGCTCCCGGGTGACATTGCCACCAAGGGCTTTAATTTTCTCACAGGTGCTATAGATATCATCCACGCCTAGGGCAATATGACCGTAAGCATTACCGACTTCGTAGTGATCGACTCCCCAATTATAGGTCAGTTCGATGACAGCATGATTAGCTTCATCGCCATAACCGACGAAAGCGAGGGTAAATTGACCATTGGGATAGTCTTTCTGGCGCAATAACTTCATTCCTAGCACGTCGCAGTAAAATTGTAGAGATTCCTGCAAGTTATTGACCCGGAGCATGGTGTGTAAGAGACGCATGATTATTTTGAGATGACATCGATCGAAAAATTACTTATCCTTGATTGTAACCAGTCCTTGGGCCTTCTTATCTCCTTGAGGGTCAACAATTATACTAATACAAATGTACGGCTAACCAGTAAAACCACTTACTCCCAAAAGCGATTAAGTAGTGGTAGAAAATTAATTTCCTAGTCGAGACGGGAGACTCCGAGACAGCTATCAGTTATCAGATTTGAGTTTTAAGTGTGCAGTATTCAATCCGACATTCCGCACATCTTCATATATCTTTATATATTTTTACATTCCCCAAGATGTTTTGACGAAAAACCTTCATTGTAGAAACTACTATTGAGAACATTTTCAATAATTGATTTTTTCTGAGAAAACAAATTACAATCCTTCCCCTTGATGAAAATCGATCATTGTAGCTACAATCCTTACTGGCAAAAGGTTGTAATCAATGTATTAGTAAAAATTATCAATTGAATGTTAAGTACCTAAGCAAAATTAATTACACATATCTAAACACCTCTTGCCTCTTGCCTCTTGCCTCTTGCCTATCTTAACTAGGAAATTAATTTTGCACGACTACTTAAGAAGTGCGGAAGGTGGGTGGCTCTCTTAGGTTTGGTGGGCAAAATGTATTCTAAGATACATTCTTCCTAGCGAGCGAGTGGAAGGAACCACAAAGACACAAAGGACACAAAGATTGATCGATCCTATATAAGTTAAACTTATCACACAGAACCTAGAAGAGCCGGTGGGTTCAATAGAAGTTTCCTACTGTCTTTTCACTGATTACTGATTACTGTTTACCGATCACAGCAAAAGGCTGACGGCTTAGATGTGTAATTAATTTTGCTTAGGTACTGAGAGCAATTTGCAGATCGCACAAGTACAACTACTAGGGTTGAAGTGCTTATGCAGTAAGCTTTTCGTTGATTGCATGGGATGATCCGTCTCGGAAAGGGCTGTAATAGCTGTGATCAAAATCACTCATCGGATCAGATCTAAATCACAATCTCGAAGATTTTCTTGGTCTATCCTGTATTTAGTGATACAGTTAATTAGGTCAAAATATTCTTGATCGGGATTTTTCTAGGGGAATTGTGAAGGAAGTAGGTAGTAGCAAATTTTCACTGGTTTCCGAAAACCCCTTTCGGCTTGATTGACCGATGGTTTAATAAATCTCTGCGACTGCAATAAATGTCAAGTGTCTAAGAAGTATATAAAATGGGAATTGGGACGGGTTAAGACCATGCGTTTTTATTTAGAGTACATCAATCACTTAGGTAGTTTACAGAAAAAATCCCCTAGGTTGGTGAGCCTGTCGAACCAGTTGGTGAGCCTGCCGAACCAGAGTCCTTTGCAAGCGGGTTTCACGATTACAGAAGTTTTACTGGCGGGTTTGATCATGCTGATTGCCGTCTTGGTGTCGGGAATTGGCTTGATTAACCTGCTCAGAAGTAACTATCGAGCTAATGCCGATAGTGAAATCCAAAATAATCTTAATCGTACTCTAGAGTTTGTTTCAGATGACGTGAGACGAGCAAGAATTATCGCTGATACTGACGTTGGGATCAACAGCACTCAAGTCCCCATAGGAGCGCGAGCGGTTCTAGCTTTTCAAATTCCTGATCCCGGCGATCCACGTCTGCTGCTCCCCAACCAGATCGTTTACTATACCAAAGACCCTGAAAATAGTTTGACCGGTCCGCGGGTCTTGTGGCGCTATGGTCCGAACTTGGACGAAAATGGCAACTACGATATTAATTCCGATTGGATACCTTCCCCCGTCACCGATATGTTGGCGGCTGCTAGTAACCCCAATTGTCCTGAGGATTTTAACCTAATCGCCGCCGATCCTAACGCTGTGGACGGTTTTTATGCCTGTGTTCACGAGGATGGTAATCAAGTGATTTTGAATGCCGAGGCTCAGGTAGAGATGACCACTGGAGATGAAGCTAACTATTCTGTCAGCACCAGAGTTTTCCCCAGAGCGGCTTGTGAAATATTTTGTCTCGCAGGCGGCCCTGATGATGGTGGTCCCCCTGATGGTGGTGGTCCCCCTGATGGTCCCCCTGATGGTCCCCCTGATGGTGGTGGTCCCTCTTTTGAGCTGCCGGTTGAAGGTGGGGACACTGATAAGGCAGTTGTACCCATCCTTACCGTGGCAGCAAATGTTAAAGCTGAAGTTATTCAAGGAAATTGTTCCTCCTGTTCTGTTACTACAGGTACCCAAGCGGATCCTTGGCTTGATAGAGGAGGCCCTGCTATTGGACAAGGGATAACTGTTCCGGCAAATGCTGGAGATAGCATTAGGATTGATGTGGATGAGGGGATGTCTAATTTCGATTGGGATGATATTGATCTGGATCAAAACGTAGAGGTATATACCTCTGATAGCACCACTTTACCTGAAAACATCAACAGTCTTAATAATAACCAAGTTTTATTAGTGTTTACGAGTCCGACAAACTCCTATCAGGTTTTAGTAACTATTACCCCTCGCTAAACTTATGGCCATAAGCTGTAACCTTGATGTTATCCTGGTTAGTTAACCCTATTCCTTCTCGGAAATCATGGCCAAATCCCCTTAACTGGCTCCCAACCTAAAAAATCTAACTTAAACAGCGAATTGCCTCTAATAAACCCCTGGCTTTGTTGAGGGTTTCTTCATACTCTTTCTCCGGCTCAGAATCGGCTACTAACCCGGCTCCCGCTTGCACGGAAACCAGATAATTTTGATTACCTTGGGGACGAACAATCATAGTGCGAATCGTGATGGCACTATTTAACTGTCCCTCAAAATCGTAGTAACCATAAACCCCTGAATAGGGACCGCGACGACAGGGTTCTAATTCATGAATAATTTCCATGGCGCGAATTTTCGGGGCCCCACTGACGGTTCCGGCGGGAAAACAAGCTTTTAATAAATCCCAAGCAGTTTTATCGGTTGCTAAATCCCCCACCACATTACTAACAATGTGCATAACGTGGGAATAACGTTCAATGATCATTAATTCATCCACTTTGACCGTACCTTGATCGCAGACCCGGCCTAGATCATTTCTCCCCAAATCCACTAACATAATATGCTCGGCAATTTCTTTGGGATCTTGCAATAAATCCGTTGCTAAAGCCTGATCTTCACTCAAGTTTTGTCCCCGGCGACGGGTGCCAGCAATTGGTCTGACCGTAGCCTTTATTTTACCTAATTCATCCCGTTCTGCCTTAACCATCACTTCAGGACTAGAGCCAATAATCTGCCAATCCTTAAAGTTATAAAAAGCCATGTAGGGAGAAGGATTAATCAGACGCAAGGAACGGTATAAATCGAAGGGATGACCCTGATAATTGGCATTTAAACGCTGGGAAATAACCACCTGAAAGATATCACCCGCTTTGATATAATCCTTGGCTTTTAGGACATTTTCACAGAATTTTTCCTGAGTTGTATTGCTTTCATAGACCAATTCTTTTCCCTGACCAACCGGTAATAATTCTAGGGTTTTGGCATTAGTTGGTAGGGGTAATCGTAACTTCAGAACTAACTGTGTCACTCGATCGCAGGCCGCTTGATAAGCAGCCGCTAAATCGGGATTTTTACCCCGGATATCGGCATAGGCGATCGCCCAAATTTTCCGTTTAACTTGATCGAAAATAATCAGATTATCCACCTGCATCCAAATACCATCTGGTAGATCGGCATCGGTAGCGGGATAAATAGGCACTCGCGGTTCGATCCAATTAATTAATTCATAACCCCAAAAACCAAATAAACCCCCTATTCCTGCGGGTAATTGCGGCAATTTAACCGGTACGATCGGGGCTAAACATTGGGTTAAAATCTCGAAAGGATCCCCCGAAAAAATCTCTTGAGAACCATCGCGAAAAGTTTGGGTGGTGGTGTTTCCCCGCGCTTCCAATACCCAGACGGGATCGCCGCCTAAAAAGCTGTAGCGTCCCAAGGTTTCGCCGCCTTCCACCGACTCTAATAAAAAATTGTAGGCTTGATCGGCACAAATTTTATACCAGGCCGAAACCGGCGTTTCTAGGTCAGCGATCCATTCTTGATAGACGGGAATAAAGTTACCTTGGCCGGCGAGTTGACGAAAGCGATCAAAGTCGGGGAAGATCATATTTTGATGGTTCAGGAAACGGAAGGAATTATGAATTATGAATTATAAATTATGAATTATGAAGGAGTGGGGGAGTGGGGGAATGGGGAAGTGGGGAAGTGGGGAAGTGGGGGAATGGGGAAGTTGTCTCATCACCCTAACACCCCAAAACCCCCCGCAAAGCGCACGCAGTGACCACCCCGACTCCTGACTCCTGACTTTACGAAACCTTTTTCAGCAAACCCTAACTAGCAATTGATTGCCGATTGCGATCAGAGAAATCGGCTCTTCTAGGTTCTGTGTGATCAGTTTAACTTACAATATGATCGATCAATCTTTGTGTCCTTTGTGTCTTTGTGGTTCGTTCCACTCACTCGCCAGCAGGACTGTATCCTAGAATACATTTTACCCACCAAACCTGGGAGAGCCAGAAATCGAGAGTCAGAAGTTAAATCTTAGGGCCAAATAGCTTCTAAATCTAACTCCCCTCTCTCGATTTTAGGGATTATTTATGCTTCGTAGGGAGTGACACCAGAGAACTTAATTGTCGCCGGTTCCGGGTTTTTGCCGATATTGCGGTCTTTTTTGCCGAAAAATTCACGACCAGCGTTAACTTTTTCGGGGAAGACACCATCAGCAGGGTGGAGATACTGCACTTCACCACTGGGGTAAATCCGATAGATTTTGTAATCTTCGATTTTGGGTTTGAATTTCGTCCGGAATTGGGTACCAAGAGCGAGCGCGTGTTCTTTGCGGGCCAAATAGAGGAGATTTTCGCCTTCGTTCATGATAGCGGCGCCACCGGTGGGCATTTCAAAGACTTGTTCTTTGCTGCTTGTCCAGGTGATGGCGTACTTTTCTTCTAGATCGGCTTTGGCGAGTAAACCGCCTGTGCTGCCACCGAACTTAGGAGCTTTTCCAGAAAGTTCTGTCATAGGGTTTTGTTCTCTCTACAAAAATAAAGAAAAGGGGTTTTAGGGAATCCTATCACTGACACCCCCCCTCTCTAGTAGTCTTGTCAAGAACTGTAACATTATTTTGTACTAGACTATAGAACTAAGCTGCTGGCCGATCGCCAACTGGTCTAGGAATCGGCCACCACTTTAATCGATCGCCCGTCGGGAAATTTGCCAACTTAAAAAAATTACCGGAATTAATCCCACTAGGACAATGGCCAGGGCCGGGGCCGCCGCTTCCACCAAACGTTCATCGCTGGCGTATTGATAAACGCGCACCGCTAGGGTATCAAAATTAAAAGGTCTTAAAACCAAAGTGGCTGGTAATTCCTTCATCACATCGACAAAAACTAACATAGCCGCTGTCAATAATCCCCCCGACAAAAGAGGAATATGCACTTTCATTAAAGTGGCACCAGTGCCATAGCCAAGGCTGCGAGAAGCATCATCTAAACTAGGTTTAATTTTACTTAAACTCGATTCTAGTGTGGAGAAAGCTACGGCTAAAAACCGGACAATATAGGCAAAAATCACACAGAAAATCGTGCCGCTCAGAATTAAATTGATATTTAATCCTTGATTGAAAAAGTTATCTAATTTGCCGATAGGAATTAAAACCCCCACCGCGATAACAATGCCGGGTATAGCATAACCAGCGGCCGCAATCCGCACAGATCCCTTAAGAGTTTTATTCGGATTAAGTCTTTCCCCGTAGGCGAGAATTAAAGCTAAAACTACCGCAATAATTGCGCTTAAACTAGCCAGAAAAAAACTGTTTAGTGACAAACTAAAAAAGTCATTATTAAAAGTTTCTTGGGCATGATTAAAGGCTAGATAGGTCAGATAGAAAGCAGGGGCAATAAACCCAAGAAATACTGGTAAAAAACAGGAGATTATTGCCAAAAAACTGCGAACAAATCCTAGTTCGTACTTAGTCGGTGACTGGAAACGATTGGTCATTTCATAGTAACGAGCTTGACGACGGGAGGATTGTTCAAGGAAAACTAAAACGAGGATAAATACCATTAAAACTGTTGATAACTGCCCCGCCGCTATGCGATCGCCCATGCCGAACCAAGTATTATAAATCCCCGTGGTAAAAGCATTAATGCCGAAATACTGCACCGTACCAAAATCGTTCAGAGTTTCCATTAAAGCTAGGGCCAATCCCGCCATAATTGCTGGTCTTGCTAGGGGTAAAGCAACGGTAAAAAAACCGCGCCAAGGATTACATCCCAAGGAGCGACTTGCCTCCACCGTGCAGACAGATTGTTCTAAAAAACCGACCCTTGCTAACAGATAAACGTAGGGATAAAGCACCAGTATTAACATCAGAATCCCCCCCCAAAGAGAACGGATATTAGGAAACCAATAATCTTCGACACTATTCCAACCGAAAACGCTTCTTAAGAAGGTCTGCACCGGACCAAAATAGTCCATCATATTGGTATAAGTATAGGCCAAGAGATAGGCGGGAGCGGCAAGGGGTAGTAGTAATAACCATTGAAATTGTTGACGACCGGGAAATTGACACATCGTTGTTAACCAAGCGGTCCCGACACCGATGATTAAAACGCCGCTGCCCACCCCGCACATTAACCAAAAAGAATTAACTAGATAATCCCAGAGAACAGTTTCGATCAGATGTTGCCAAACTTGACTGGAATTAGTTAATAAACTACTGGCCACCGATAAAATTGGCAGGGAAACAAGCAGGGCAATTAGTAAAACCGCAATTGTCCATCCCTGTCTAAAAAAAGAGCGAGATTCTTTCAGCAAAAACATTTTTAATAAGATTGTTAAAGCAATTTTTAGAGAACTAGGAGATGATCTACAGCAGTACTAGGTTATTGGCTCCTAAAAGTTAGGATTTCTGTAACAGATTGCGGTAGTCAAACACGCGAATGAGAGTCCCTTTTTTGGGTAAATCGGCGGCACGAATCCGTAATTTATTGTCCTCGATTAAACGGATATTTTTATCCTTGACCAACTTGAGAAATTCATCTACAGACACCAATTCACAGGCCTTTTTATCGGCGGCACTGGTAAAATATTGCGTCGGGACAGCAATTCGCGGCTGTAAAACTTCGATCGCCTGTTTTGCTTCTTGGGGATTATAATTTTTTGGACCCCCTCCCACGGGAATAAAAGCTAAATCCGGCGAACCTAGCAGAATTCTTTGTTCTAATTCGATTGGGGCCGCTGCCCCCCCTAAATGGACAATACTAATCCCCGCCTGGGTCCAACGCCAGGCCACATTCATGCCGAAACGTTTGCCACCTACGCGATCATGGGCGATACTAATGCCCTGGAATTTTAATTTACCCAGATCGTAGGCCCCCGGCTCAAACAAAATTTTCGGATTACCTGGTAAACCCTCGGCCGCCCCTTCATCCCAGAGTTGACTACTAATTAAAACGATATCTGCTTCTACTTTTGGCAAAGGAAAACCCGCCGTACAACCGATCGCCCGGAAGGGATTAACGAGGACTCTTTGACCTCCTCCGGTGAATAAAAAGCAACTATGACCCAACCATTGAACTAAGAGGGAATTATCGGGTTTTTGGGGGGAAGTGGGGTTAGGGGGTTTCGGTTTAGTTTCCGCTAAAACTGAGCTTACTGCCACGGTTAAGAAACTTGTCCCCGCCGATAAGATAAAATCTCGCCTTTTCATAAATATAGATGCAGAATTAATCAAGTTAAGGTTAATTTCAGGGGTTGGCGATTAGTAAACACTAGAGGGATCGCAGAAAGTTTCTTAAAAGTTCCTTGCCGGCAGTGGTTAAAATACTTTCGGGATGAAATTGTACTCCTTGAATGTGGGGGTAATCCCGATGACGGACTCCCATGACCGTGCCATCTTCCACCCAGGCCGTGATCTCTAAATTATCTGGCATAGTTGAGCGCTCGATCACTAAACTATGGTAACGGGTGGCAGTAAAAGGATTTTCTAAGCCTTGAAATACCCCTTCACTGTTGTGATAGATTGGCGAAGTTTTGCCGTGCATCAAGACCGGGGCCCGGACCACATCCCCTCCGAATACCTGACCGATACTTTGATGACCGAGACAGACCCCCAAAATTGGCAAATAGGGGCCAAATTTGGCGATTAATTCCAGAGATATGCCCGCATCGACTGGACGACCGGGACCGGGGGAAATCACAATCCCATCCGGCCGCATTTGTTCGATCATGGCCAGATCGATTTTATCATTACGATAGACCTCGATCGGCACGGCGATCGGAAACTCAGTCGCTAATTCTCCTAAATACTGGACTAAATTGTAGGTAAAACTATCATAGTTATCGATGACGATTATCAAGAGTCTCTCTCCTTTCTTTAGCCTCGCTCAGTATTTTCATTCTACACCCCGGCTGTCTCGATCGAGATAGCTGGAGTGTAGGGGGTAGGCTATTTTTGAGCAGTCAGCCAGAATCTGCCCAGAATTGCTAATTACAGCCTAAACTATCCCTCGTGGCCACTCCCGTGACCGGATTAATCCCATCGGCCCGTTCACACATTAACTTGACCTGATAGGCATCAATTACCGCGTTAGTGAAATCGGCCCCGGTAATAATTGTGTCATAAAAACGGCTGCGACTAGCGATCGCATCGGTAAAAATAGTATTGGTTAAATCGGCAAAATCGAGGGTAACTCTATCTACCAAAGAGGCGGTTAAATCGGCCCCTTTTAAGTTAGCTTTTAAGAGGACAGCCTCGGTGAGAATGCTATAGGATAAATCGGCCCCTTCTAGGTTAACTCCCCGCATTGCGGCGGCGGCGAAAACTCCTCCGCGCAAATCCTGATGGGAAAAATCCCGATCTTGCAGCTGGGCAAAACTATAGTTAATCGTTTTATCTTGGGCCAAAGCCACTGGACGGGCTGCGAAAAGTAGCCCAAGAATCGCCAGCAAAATAATTAAAACCAGACTGAAAAAATTTTTCAACATTGTTACTGTTGAGCGTCGAGAAACTGGGCCACATCATCACCCACCCGAATGGTTAGGTCTGAGTCTAAAGCACCAGTGGAGGATGATTCTACTTTACCGATTCCCAATTGATTTTTCAAGACGTTAGCGGACTGAACATCACCTTTTTGGGCAATAATTGCCGTGGTTTCTAGCTTTTGGGAGGAGTCATCGCTAATATAAACATTTGTATAGCCCCGTTTGGCCAGATAATTACGAGTGCGACGGGCTAAACCTTTGGTATGGGTGGCATTTTGAATGGCAATCCGCAGACTATAAACGGAGGTTTCTCCCCCGGAATAGTTATCGGTAAAATTGTTAGCCACAATGGTTCTGATTTCGCGACGGTTCAAAATCCAATAACTGCGACCATCGTATTCCTCAAGGCTATTAAACCGGCCGGGGAGTAGGATCATTCTCAAGTCATCCTGTTTAATTTCCCGGCCAAAATTAGCGATAGCCAGCATTTCCTCGACGGTTAAATTCGTATCGATATATTGTTGTAAAACCTGTACTGCTTTCGGGAGACTGGGGAGAATTGTCGGACTAAAAATCTTTTGCTGTAGTGCTTTTAATAAAATTTGTTGTCTTTGTACGCGACCGACATCGCCGTATTGGGGGTTACGAAAACGGGCAAATTGTTCGGCCTGGTCGCCGTTGAGATTTTGCCAACCCTCTTGTAAATCAATTTCTAATTTTTGGGTGACATCTTTATGATACATTCGTTCGGGTACGTAAACCTCTACACCCCCGACTAAATCGACTAATTCCTTAAAGGCATCGGTAGTCACCCGCACATAGCGATCGATGGTAATATCCCCTAAAGTATTACTGACCACTTCCGCCGCTAGAGTCGGTCCACCGTGAACGTTAGCATCGTTGATTTTAGTGAAACCGTGGCCGGGGATTCTGACCCGGCTATCGCGAGGGATAGACAGCATTCTCACGGTTTTATCGCTAGGATCGAAGCGCACTAGGAGCATGGTGTCGCTGCGACCTTTAAATACATCGTCGCTGTTTTTGGCATCTAAAACTCGATCGATGCCCATAACTAAAATATTAACAGGACGAGAAAGCTGCTGATTGATTAAGCTATTCCAAGCTTGAGCCTCAAGGATGTCTGTTTGGGTGGGAAAAGTCGTTTTTTGGAAGATGGCCCCAATTGGTGCGGGTAAGGGACTAATTAAAGCGACGGCAGCCCCAACAGTGGCGGAAACTAGGGCGGTAAAACTGAGGGTTATTCCCCAAAATAAGCCCTTTTGCAGGGGAGATGCTTTTTTTAAACCGGACATGACTGAACTGACCACCGTGACGGTATTTTCTGAGTTTTGGCTGTATTCTTGCTTTTCAAACCGCCCGGAAACATTGGCCATGGACTAACCTCAACATCTGATTAAAAGCTTACTCTAGGAGGTGACTGCTGATCGATAGAATCTATCTCTAGCCCAAAAGTTCCAGATATTGGTCACTCCCCCCTCGCCGGCTATTGTAACATATTGTTAAGGAACCGGCTATAATAGACCTGTGGTAAAAATCAAAATTTGTCTTGGTTAGTTAGGAGTCAGTAGTCAGGAGTCAGGAGAATTAAGAATGAATAATAAGCGATTGAATGCTCTATTTACAGATTTTATGCAATTTAATCCTTATTTTCGCCGTTTTTGAACCATGAAAAGTTAATTAGGCAAGAGGTTTAATAATTTTTCAGGGATTCGGTTCAGTTATAGATTATATCTGTAACCAAGAATTAAGAGAGGTGGAAACTTGAAGATGACAGAACTAAGGTTACTCCCCTTGTTTTTATCCCTTTGCTTTTGGCTAGTCGGGCATTTTTTTCTTTCAATATAATTCTGACCTAGTTTTTATGAAAATCATCTCTCTTACCCCATCATTCACCCAAGAATATCTCTGTATAAGAGACTTAAATCTCTACAATTCTCCCAGTTGTCAAGAGTTAGCTACCCAAGCACAACGGGGAAGACAATTAAAATTTATTTCCCTAGAAATTACCGAAAAAGGGCTACAAATTCAGCTAAGGGAAGATAATTATTTAGCTTGGTTATGCGGAGAAGATTTAGATGCAATTGCGGTGGCCACCACAGCTTATCAAAAAATTCCTCTAACTCGTTCAGACATAGAAAAACATATTCCTGAGATTATCACTTTTACTCAGGAAGCAAGGAACCGTACCAATCATTATCTCTGGGGTGGAACCCTTGCACCTAATTACGATTGTTCAGGATTAATCCAGGCTGCTTTTGCCACTTTTGGCATTTGGTTGCCGAGGGATTCCTATCAACAGGAGGCTTTTTGTCAAAAAATAAACCGAGAGGAATTACTCCCAGGAGATTTAATTTTCTTTGGTGATAAAAGAGTTAATCATGTGGCTTTATATCTAGGCAATAATCAATATATCCACAGTTCAGGTAAAGAAACAGGTAATAATGGTATCGCTATCAATTTCCTCACCGATGATCAGGATAGCATCAGTCGTCATTATTATCAAAAATTATGGAGTTTCGGTCGAGTTATGCACAATTAATCAGTTATCAGTGGTAATTATGAATTATGAATTATGAATTATGAAGTGGGAAGAATAGATAAAAATAATCTCCTGACTCCTGACTCCTAACTCCTAACTCCTGACTCCTGACTTCTGTCTCCTGTCTCCTCACTCTCCCCCATAGGTAATCATGTTAGAAAACATCTCCCTAAGCGGTCTATCAATTCGTCGTCACATAGGAGTATTGACGTTAACTATAGCAGTTATCATCATCGGTCTTTTTTTTCTAAATCGTTTACAAGTAGATTTGCTTCCTTCTATCACTTATCCCCGCATTAGTTTAAGGATGAATGTCCCCGGAGTGTCCCCAGAAGTTATTCTCGAAGAAGTAACTAAACCCCTAGAAGAGGGAATGAGTGCCACCGAGGGAGTAGTGCAAGTTTATTCAGAAACTCGCGAGGGAAGGATGCGAGTAGATTTATTTTTTCAACCCGGGGGAGACTTAAACGTTGCTTTAAACGAAGCTACCGAAAGTTTTAATCGTGTCCGACAAAATTTACCCGATATTATTGAGGAACCGCGCTTAAATAAATTTGAACCCTCTCGTTTACCCGTCTATGAATTCGCTCTCGTTTCCGATACCCTACCCCTAAAAGATTTAAGATTATTTGCCGATGAAGAATTAGGGAGAGAATTAGGGTTTGTGGGAGGAGTGGCAGTGGTGGATGTGATTGGGGGAGTTAGAGAAGAAATTCAAGTTAATATTGACCTGCAGCGATTACAATTTTTAGGAGTGGGATTAAATCAGGTTTTAGACACCCTAAAAAGACGCAATCAGGACATCTCTGGGGGCCGACTAGAGGGAGAAACAGGGGAACCTTTAACCCGAGCGGTGGGGAAATTTAAAAACGTAGCGGACATTCAAGATTTAGCACTGACCGATAGTAATAATCCCGAAGAAAAAATCTACCTGCGGGATGTGGCCAGAGTTATCGATGGGACAGAAGAACAAAGAATTTTTGTCACCCTAAATGGAAAAAATGCCGTCAGGGTTAGCGTCCAAAAACAACCGAATGCGAATACGATTGCTGTGGTAGAAGGGGTAAAAAAACGCATTGCCGAATTAAAAAAATCTGGGTTAATAACCGGGGGAATGCAAGTCGTCCCCACTACCGATGAGTCTGTATTTATCCAAAACGCAGTCAATAACGTGGTTTCTTCGGGACTAGCGGGGACAATTCTAGCAGGATTGACTGTATTCGTCTTTCTCGGTTCCCTGCGACAGACTTTTATCATTACCCTAGCGATTCCTCTTTCTACCCTCGTCGCAATCATCTGTATGAAGTTATTCGGGTTATCGATAAATGTGTTTAGTTTGGGAGGATTGGCCCTAGGGGTGGGTATCGTGGTAGATAATTCCATTGTCATGCTGGAAAATATTGCCCTCAAAGTTAATCAAAACCAAAATAAGCGAGATTTTTTAGAAATTGCCCGTAATAGCAGCCAAGAGGTAGAATCTGCTTTAGTGGCCTCCACTGCGACTAATCTCGTCTCTATCCTGCCATTTTTATTATTGGGTGGTTTTATTTCCCTGCTGTTTAACGAGATTATCCTCACTATCAGTTTTGCTGTGGCTGCTTCTCTGCTGTGTGCGTTAACCGTTGTTCCCATGTTGGCCAGTCGTTTGTTAAATATGCGGGTTTCTAGTGGTATCCATCGGTTTTGGCTCTTAAGAGTCTTTAGTCAACGTCTAGAAAGTTTAACCATTCTCTACGGTCGTTTTTTAGCTAAAATCATCCACTACAGAATACCTGTTATCCTGCTGGCCTTTTTAATTTTAGGGGGAAGTAGTTTCTATCTCTGGCAATATATCCCCCAGGAAGTCTTTAGTCGTATTCAAACCGGACAGGTGAACCTTTTTGCTCAATTTCCCCCGGGTACCAATTTAAACACTAACCGTCAGGTGATGGGGGAAGTAGAAAAGATTTTATTATCACAACCAGAAACTGAGTATGTTTTTACTACCAGTGGCGGTTCTCTTTTTGGCACAACTACCAATGAAAATATTTTGCGCGCTTCTAGTACGATTAATCTCAAAAAAGGCACTAATACAGAAGCATATATCGAACGCATGAGCAAAGCACTAGAGCAATTAAACCTCGTTAACGTGCGTTTGCGTCTCACTCCCGGTCAAGTGCGCGGTATTATTCTTAATAACTCTCCCTCCGTCGGTGCCGATGTGGATGTGATGTTACAGGGACCCGATGGGAAAACTTTAGAGCAAGCTGGTGAAGAAATCCTCGGTATTCTCGATGAAAAAGTCCCTAGTGCGCGTTTTCGTGCCGATGCTGACCCCAGACAACCAGAAATTCAGATTAAACCCGATTGGACCCGCTTAAATAGTTTGGGATTGAGTACCCTGGAAGTGGGACAAACGCTACGGACCGCTATTCAAGGATCGATCCCCACCCAGCTGCAACGGGGAGAAAGATTAATCGATATCCGAGTGCAATTAGACCCCAACTCGCGGCAAAAAATTAGTGACATATCACAAATACCTATTTTTGTCAATAGGCAAGAAGACTTAAAATTAGCAGATATCGCTAGGATTGAAGGGGGAAAAACCCCCGGAGTCATCCAGAGAATTAATCAGCGTCAAGTTTTTATTATTATCGGCAGTTTAGTCGAGGGAGCGAAATTAAGTGACGCACTCGCGGGGGTACAATCGGTTTTAAACGCTACTCCCTTACCCGATGGTGTCAGCATTTTACCCAGTGCTGCTGCCATATCTAATCAAGAAATTCAGGGTTCTTTGGGGTTATTAGCGGGTTTATCGGTATTTTTAGTCTTTGTGGTCATGGCCGTGCAGTATAACTCGCTTATAGACCCTTTGGTGATTATGTTAACCGTTCCTTTAGCCCTAGCGGGGGGGATTTTTGGGCTATATTGGACTAAAACCCCGATTAATGCCATTGTCATCGTCGGGGTGGTGTTGTTGGTGGGGATTGTGGTTAATAATGCGATTATTATGGTGGAATTGGCGAATCAATTGCGGCAAGAATTCGCTTTTACTCGACTACAAGCTATTTTAAAGGCCGCTCCCCAACGTTTACGACCGATTTTAATGACTACCGTGACCACGGTTTTAGGTTTATTTCCCCTTGCTTTAGGATTGGGAGAGGGGGGAGAATTCCTGCAACCTTTAGGAATTGTCGTTTTTTCGGGTTTGTCTTTGGCAACTCTGTTAACTCTGTTTATTATTCCCTGTTTTTACGTTTTATTCTCTAGAAAATAATCTTCTTGGCAATTATGAATTATGAATTATGAATTATGGCTCTTCGTTACTTGTTATGGTTCGATAGGGGGGCATAAATCGACTAACTCCTTATCTGGCAAAAGATTTAACTGATTAGCTCGCTCTAGATCAAAAACAATTGACAAAAATCGTCCAATGTCTTTCTCTATAAGGGTTCCATCTCTTATAACCCCCGTCCATTACATAACACAAACCGAAGAACCTGAATTATGAAGTGGGATAAAAATAATCTCCCGACTCCTGACTCCCGACTCCTGACTCGGAGAATACTGTCTCCTAACCCAATGTTGGCTAAAGATAAGCAAAAATTATTGATTGACTCCAAAAGCTTGAGAATATTTAAATTAACATTCCGCAATATTTATAAATTCTTAAGAATTAATTGAGAAAGATTTTTATTTAACAACGATGTTGTAATGGTTACAGCGATTTGATAGAATTCCATAGTGGGTTATTTTGTGCTTTTTTGGGCAGCAATGGCTGAAACCTTTGCCACACCTAGAAGGTGATCCTAATTAAGACGGCTAAATTAGTCAATTTCAGTCATAACGATGATCTTTTTTTTGTGTAGTTTTATTGCAAAAAAAAAGTTTTTTTGACAAAAAGCACAAAGTATGAATTATGAAGTGGGGAAGTGGGGAAGTGGGGAAGTGGGGAATTTCAACTAAAACCCTAAAACCCTAAAACCCCATCACCCTATCACCCTATCTCCTGGCTTCTAACCCGACAAAAAACTTTTTGCCGCAAACCCTAAGTTAAATAAGCGATAGTTACCCCCGAACCGCCCTCATTTTGGGGTGCTAATTGAAAGCGTTTTACCTGGGGATGACGGGATAAAAAATCGTGAACACCTTGACGCAATTTCCCCGTACCTTTACCGTGAATAATCCATAATATGCCCGATGAGGTGGCTCTGATGATCGCCTGTTCGATATCCGTTTCTGACTCTGCCACCCTGGAACCGCGAATATCGACGGTATTATTAGCAGTACGAATTAAAGGAGTCTCCTGGGGTTTTGTGGGAGTTTGGGGCAAATTTTTGGCAGGTTTTGGCGCAGTTTCCACTTTTTGACCATCCAAAGACTCAATCTGGTCTAAGGGTAGGGTCATCTTCATCATACCGAAACGCAGGGAAATCTCCTCTGATTCTGGTGAAATTGCTAAAACTTCGGCAGTTTGTCCCAAATTGGGCAAGCGTACCCTTTCCCCCACTTGCGGACGATAATTAACCTTAGTTTTTTCCGTTTTTGGTAATAACCTTTCTGCGATCGCAGTTAACTCCTCTGTGGCTTTTTGGGCATCTTTACCAGTTTTTGTTCCCGCTTGCAATCGGCGAATAACCTCATTAATCTCTGCTTTTGCCGATAATAAAGCTTTTTGTATCTCCTGCTCTTGATAACGTTTTAATTCTCGCTCTCTCTCCTGTAGAGAATTAGCCCGCGTGGACACTTCTGTATAAAATTTCTCCGTTTGTTGGAGTAATTGACTAGCTTCTTGAGCTTTTGACTCCTGTTCCCGTCTTTGCGCTTCCAAACCAGCAATTACTTGATTTATCTCCTCCGATAACCCCCCCAGATGATTTCTCGCTTCGGCCACAATTTCGGGATTCAATCCCAAACGCTGGGCAATAGTTAAAGCATTAGAACGCCCCGGAATGCCCCATAATAGTCGATAAGTGGGGGAAAGAGTGCGATCATCAAACTCTACCGAGGCATTTTCAAAGCGAGAATCTTGATACTTTAACGCTTTTAATTCCCCGTAGTGAGTGGTAGCCACCGTCAGTAAACTATGATCGGCGAGGTATTGTAAAATAGCGATCGCTAAAGGACTTCCCTCGGCCGGATCCGTACCTGCTCCCACCTCATCGAGTAAAACCAAGGAACGAGAATTTAAAGCCGCTAAAATGCGGACAATCCGGCGAATGTGACCCGAAAAAGTCGATAAACTCTGTTGTAAAGACTGTTCATCCCCGATATCGGCTAAAACCTGATCGAACCAGGGTATCTCTACCGGTTCCCGCGCTGGAATAAACAGGCCCGCTTTCGCCATTAAAGCCGCTAATCCGAGGGTTTTTAAAGTAACGGTTTTTCCGCCGGTATTTGGTCCGGTGATGGCAACAACGCGAATTTCTGGGCTAATCTGCACATTTATCGGTACGACCTCCCCCCCCTGTTCGTGGTGTTTTTGCCACCAGAGCAAAGGATGACGCAAGTTCCGTAAAGTAATCGTTTCCGAACCATCGATAAAGTGGGGGGGATTACCCTCTAACCATAAACTGTAACGGGCTCTGGCGGTGGCCAGATCGAGCCTAGTAGCGATCGCTAGTAAATATTCTAAGTCCTCAAAGGCTTCGGCGATCAGATTACTTAACTGCCGCAGGATTTTTTCTTCTTCGATTTGTTCCAGACGACGATATTGCCGTAGTTGATTGCCTTGGTCAACGATAGAGTGAGGTTCAATGTAAAAAGTTGCCCCTGTGCTGGAAGTATCGTGAATTATCCCCGGTATTTGCTCTTTTTGCGCTGCTTTGACGGGAAGCACCCAGCGCTCGCTTCTTTGGGTAATCACCGCTTCTTGGATAGCACCGCCCTGTTTTTGCATGATATCCTGTAATTTTCGGTAAATTCGCTCTCTAATCACCTTCATTTGTCCCCGAATTTCCCGTAATTGGGGACTAGCGCGATCGGATATCCGGCCATCTTCATCGATACAACGGTGTATCTCCTGTTCTATCTCTGGATAGGTGCGAATTTCGGCTACTAACTCTTTTAAAACTGGTATATCTTCCTGTTCATCAATTAAACGCCGTAAACGTCGCACTCCGGCTAAAGTCGTGGCAATATTTAAAAGTTCCTGTCCCGATAATAACCCCCCCAGATGCGCCCTTTCTAGAGCATCGCCGATGTCGGTAATCCCATCAAAGGAAAGACGACTATCTAATTTTTGTTCTAAACTATAAACTTCTTTGGTTTGGCAGAGTAGGTTTAAACTTTCCTCTTTGCTTTCCGGTAACGGCAATTGACGAATCGCAATCGCACCTAGTTTAGTCGCTGTAAAAGTAGCTAGGTGTTGACATAGCCGCGGCCATTCCAATAATTCTAGGGTTTCGTCTTGAATCAATTTTGTAGTTTTTTATAATACGCTTTGTATTTCTAGTCTAACCGGATTTGGTCTGATTTTTACAGGAGTCATTTCAGTCAACAGTAATCAGTCAAGGGAAAAGACAGCACTGTTACTCGCACCTAATACCTGTCACTTAACAATCCCGCCAATCTGTTGACTATCTAAATTACTCGTTAAGACTGCACTGGAGTGCCGGAGTTGGGAGCAGGGAGAGGAAGTTCGAGCATTTGTACTAAAATTTCTAATACGCAGTTTAAATTCAGTACAGCTTATAATATTAGGTCGAGTTCTACTGATAACTGATAACTGATAACTGATAACTGATAACTGTATCTAAATTCCTTTCTGGAGAGAGAATTGCACCTGTTTAAATTCTTGTTTTAAACGTTGTTTGAGTTTGTCGGGGATGGGACGGGAACCGTAGGCGGTATAATAACCAGCTAGAGAGTTTAAGGCTGTTTGCATAGTAGTGAAAGAACGCAAACCCCCGGATTTTTTATCTCGTCGGTAGAGGGAGATGTAATCGTTGATTTGTTCCTTTGCTTGCGACTCAGCTGCCGCTTTATTCGGGTCATCTTTGACTAAATCAAGGGCTGTGGTTAAAGTTTCAATCACCGTCAGGGTATCTTTTCCATAATTGCCCGTTAACCCCGAACTACTAGAACAACCCATCAATCCGATGACAAGGACGAGAACCAAAGCTAATAAGCGAGAAATGTAAGGTTTTAGAGACATATTTTCGATACCATAAGTTAATCCCAAGTCACCTTATCCTATCAGGAAACCGTGACCAGTTCCCCAGGAGAGTCAACCTGCTGCAAAAATCAGGGGTCAACTGGGGGGTAAATAGCCCAAATCTAGGCTTTTTTGGCTTTAAAAGCCCTATTTTTGCCTAAAAGTTGCGATGCCATCAACCCGGAGTGAGTTGATTCTGAACTAATTCCAGCCGCGATAAGGCGCTGGTGGCGGTTTCCCGAAGGTAGATATCCGCTGTTTCATCATTGGCTATGGCTGTCAATACCTCTTTAGATAGATTATCTGGAATCGAACTAACAGCATTAATTATCGACACGGCTAACCCCAAATTCTCCGTATTTTGCAACACTTCCAATAAACTATCCAATGCTGGAACCCCAACCACTCCCAGGGCCATAGCTGCGGCGATATGTACCACTGGATTCGCGTCTGCTAGTGCCGTTTTTAAACCCGCGATTCCCGCCTCTGGAAAGGGGACATCGGGATAATTTACCGCTACCTGGGCCAAGGCCTTGGCACAACTACCGCGCACGGTGACATTATCGCTATTGAGTAACCCTACCAGCAAAGGGGGAACCGTATCCACACCGATCGCGCCTAGGGCTTTGACGGCGGCCCGGCGATAGGTCGTATCCTCTTCATCTAAAATGGCCATTAGGCGATCAATCGTGGTTTCGTCGCGAGTTTCCACCAATTCCCAGATTGCCTGTTCCCGTAGGTGCGGATTGGGGTGCTTTAACTGCTCGAATAAAGATTCTTGGGACATGGTGCTGTTAAAAAGTTCTGTGGGTAGGGGTTGGGGGGTGTGGGGTGTGGGGTGTGGGGTGTGGGGTGTGGGGAGAATAAATAAAAATAATCTCCTGACTTCTGACTTGAAAGAGGGTGTAGGGTGTAGGGTGTGGGGAGAATAAATAAAAATAATCTCCTGACTTCTGACAACCGAGGGCCAAAAATCTGCCAATAACCGAGGGACTCCTAGTTATTCGCTTACCCCCATGATAGGCAAACAATTAACTGCGAGTCCCCCAGTAGTGAACGAGATCGATATCTGTCTCTAGGAGAGAGAATTGATCACATAGTCGAGAAGGGCATTATACTCGGTGAGAGCTTGAGCGGACATATCACGAGGAGCGCAACCGCGATTACGAGCGAAGCTGAGAGCTTCTACATAGGGGGCGGTGGGTAATCCCAAGGCGCGATAAACTTCCCGTTGTCCGGCAATACCCCATTCATCGAGGGGACCGGTGCCACCGACGACTAAACAGTAGTTAACCAGACGTAGGTAGTGTTTGATGTCCCGGAGACACTTTTCTTTGAAAGTATTGGTAGAGTTCGCTTGGCCGGCTTCGTTTAAGTAGGGATACTTTTTGATGCAAGCATCATAGGCTTCTTTGGCTACAGCGTCGAGGTTGCCAGCCAGTTTTTCGGCGGCTTCCAGACGAGCGGTGGCCCGTTGGATAGAGCCTTGTACGGATTCTAGATCGGAGGTGCTGGGGAAACGTCCAGCCGCATCAGCAGAAGCAACGGCAGTAGTAATTACTGATTTCATGTCTTTACTATTTTTAAGTTTGACTTGAGTGAAGAAATTAATTGGCTGATTTTTGCGTAAATAACAGCCAGAAAGCGAGTTTTAGTCTCGTTTTAGCTGAGAGCGGCAATAACTCGATCGAAATAGCTGCTCGCTTCTGCCACTAAGCTGGCGCAACGATCTTCCACAACGGGGGAACCCATTTTGCGAAGTTTAGCACCGGCGAATTTTTCGCTGGGGGTATCTTGAATGTGGGCGGCGGCTTGCGCTTTCATGATCGCTACGGCACGAGCGGCGGATTGTAGGGGTACACCTAAAGCGGTGTAGGTTTCTTTCAAACCGTTTAAGCAACGATCTTCGAGGACGGAAGCATCGCCGGCGAGCAGTGCGTAGGTGACATAGCGTAAGATGATTTCCGCATCACGCAGACAGGCTGCCATGCGACGGTTGGGGTAACAGTTGCCACCAGCTTGAATTAAGCCAGTATTTTCGCAAATCATCCCGGCAACGGCATCGGAAACCATACAACTGGCGTTACTAGCGATCGCATTAACGGCATCAAGACGACGGTTGCCCTGGGCGATGAAGCTACGGAGCGCGTTTAAGTCGGCACCACCGATGGCAGCGGTTTTACTATCGGCGGTTACTACCGCTCTGGAAAAAGCGTCAAGCATGAAGCTCTCCTCAAATTGAGATGAATAGAAGGGGTTTTAGGGTCGATCCAGATTGGACTTTGCGATCGATTAATCTAGAAGATAAAAATTCGCCGTTGCTTTCGTCCCGTTTCTGAGAAAGAAAGTTACATTTTGTAATCTTTTGGCCGCTCAAGCTGGAACTAGGGTGACATGGGCAGTTTAACGGTAAAGCTTGTTCCCTTACCCACTTGGCTATCTAGGGCGATTTCGCCACGGTGGAGTTGGACGCATTTTTTAACCACTGCTAACCCCAATCCCGTGCCGATAATATTTTCCACATTCTGACCCCGATAAAAGGGTTCATAGATCCTGTCTCTATCTTCCTCGGCAATGCCGATCCCGTGATCCCGGACTTGAAAAACAATGCGATCGCTATCTTTCCCCAAAATCAAACTAATCCCTGCTCCCGTGGGGGAATATTTAATCGCATTTAAGAGTAAATTACTTAAAATCGAGTAGAGCAGTTTCTCATCTAGATAAGGACGGCTCATCAATCCCTGACTGACAAATTTAATCGGTGTATTATTTTTATTAATAAATTGAAAATCCTCGACTAAATTTAAACAAAAAGCTTCAATATCGAGCGGTTCTAGTTGACATCTTAGATTTCCAGATTCTGCCCTTGTTAAAATCAAAATATCTGTTAAGAATTGATTCATTAGCTTGACAGAAGACTGGATCCTGTATAGGTTTTTTCTGCTCGACTGATCTGCATCTTTTAAGCCGTTTTCTAATAACTGCGAGGCAGAAAAAATCACGGTCAAAGGGGTTCTGAACTCATGGGATATCATGGAAAAAAGCTGAATTTTTAGGTCAGAAAGTTCTTTTTCCTGTAGTAATAGCCGGTGAATTTCCTCACTTTTTTGTTGCCGTTTCTCTTGCCAAAAAACCAAGAGATAAACTCCGCAAATAATCCCAAAACTGATAAAAGTTCCCAGTAACCCCAACAGAGAATTTTCGCTAATACTATCCCTAGAACTAGCGATGCTACTTCTTAAATTCCTTTTCTGACTAGCTTGTAAATAGGTAAGAAGATTTTGAAACTTATCCCGGACTTCGACACTTTTAACCGTGATTACATCTTGAGAAATATCATCGGATTGATCGAATTTATAGGTAGCGATCGATTGATTAAATAAAGCAATTCGCCGATACATTAAATCCCCGATCTGAGTGACCATTTCCCGCTCGAAATCCGTGCCGTTTTCTAATTGTTTGGCTAGGAGTTGCCAGTTAGATTGCATCAAAGCGATCGCCCGATGATGACGGCCTAATTCACTGGGGCTGCCAGTTTTGATATAATCGCGTCTTCCCGATTCGGCCACCGCCATGTTAGCGTAAAGATTAGCGAGATTATCGATGATCTCGTAGGTAACTTCCACCTCGGCAGCGCGCTGACGCAGGGCGAGGGTATTGCGATAGGAAACTAGGCTAATAGTTCCCATCAATAAGACAGTTAGCCCGAAACCTCCCGCGATCCATTTTCCTTGTTTGAGCCAATTCATCAGCAGTTAACTGACACTATTTCCAGCTTACTCTATCTAAATGGAGCAAGAGGACTCCCGTTAAATTTCTCCTTAATTAAAAATATACCAGAAATTAACGGGAGATGAATTGCCCCCAGAATCTAAACTAACGCGACAGTGTTTCCTAATAAGGAAAGGCTTGATTCTCAAGGTATGTATGAGCTTGACATATTTAAGCGGTAAGTGTTATACTGAAAAGATAGCACAGATGGGGTCAGGCTGATGTTAAATGTTTTAAAAGTGAGAATATACCCAAACAAAAAACAGGAACTAGCCTTAGCTAAAAACTTTGGTTGCGTCCGTTTTGTTTGGAATTACTACTTAAATAAAACTAACAATCAGTACCTAGAGACTGGTAAAGGAATGACCTACTGTGACATGGCAAAAGACCTTACCCAACTCAAGAAACAACTGGATTTTGAATGGTTAGCTGAGGCTACTGCCGCTACCTTGCAGCAATCATTGAAAAACTTAGAATCTGCTTTTAAGAACTTCTTCTCAAAAAGAACAAAATTCCCTAAATTTAAAAGTAAGCACAAAAAACAATCAATCCGTTATCCTGAAAGTTGTTCAATTAGAAATAAGGGAATTAAGCTACCTAAATTAGGGGTTGTAAAAGCTAAGATTTCTCAAGTAATAAATGGTAAGATTAAATCCGTAACTGTTTCTAAAACCAGTACAGATAAATATTTTGCTGCCATCTTGTTTGAGATGGATGACTCAACAACCATTGAAAAACTAAAAATATCAGGGATAGACCTAGGTTTATCTTCTTTAGTTACGGTTTTTGATGGTGAAACAACCTACAAGATTGACCCAATCAAACCTACCAGAAAATATGCTAAACGTTTAAAGCGGAGACAACAAGCATTGTCTCGTAAAGCCAAGGGGTCTAATAATCGCCAAAAAGCCATTAAAGAGGTAGCCAAGGTTCACGAAAAGATAGCAAATACTAGACAGGATTTTCTTCATAAACTCTCCAGAAAGTTATGCGATGAAAACCAAATCGTTGTAGCCGAGAATCTGAATATTAAAGGGTTAGCAAGGACTAAATTAGCCAAATCAATACATGACGCTGGTTTTGGTATGTTGCTTAATTTCTTGGATTACAAGCTAGAAAGAGAGGGAGGAAAACTTGTAGAAGTTGACAGGTTTTATCCGAGTACAAAGCTCTGTTCTTGCTGTGGATTTAAAAATGATTTGTTGACTCTCAGTATTCGTGAATGGATTTGTCCAGAATGTAAGACGCAGCACGATAGAGATGAAAACGCCGCCAAGAATTTAAGGGAAGAAGGTATGAGAATACTGTCAACAAATACCGATGGACAGTCGGAATTTCAAGCTTGGGGAGAAACTGTAAGACTCGTTGGTACTTGTACCGAAAAGCGGGTTTCTGTGAATCAAGAATCCCCCGTCACAGCGTCAGCTTGACAGCGGGAGTGTCAACTCTAGACCATGCGAATTTTAGTAGTAGAAGATGATATGCAACTAGCCGAGATTTTGCGAGAGGCCTTGAGCGAGCGACAATACGTTGTCGATGTGGCTAGAGACGGAGAAGAAGGCTGGAATTGGCTAGAATTAGGCAAATATGATCTTTTAGTTCTCGATGTCACCCTGCCAAAATTAAGCGGAACTTTGCTCTGTCAACGTCTGCGACGAGCGGAATCCCATCATCCCGTCTTTGCTAATGCCACCGTTCCCGTCCTATTATTAACCGCAAGGGATACGGTAATCGATAAAATCGACGGATTAGACGCAGGGGCCGATGATTATGTCACTAAACCCTTCGATTTGGGCGAATTAATGGCGCGGATTCGGGCCTTGATCCGACGCGGCAGCAGCACCAGCAGTGTTTTATTATCTTGGGGGGGTTTGCAATTAAATCCCAGTACCCACGAGGCCAGTTATAACGGTCAACTTCTTTCCCTCACCCCCAAGGAATTCGCTCTCTTAGAATTACTTGTTACCCATGGACGCCGGGTCTTAAGTCGATCGGGTATTATTGAGCGAGTTTGGTCTTTGGACGATTCTCCGGCCGAGGAAACCGTTACTTCCCATATTCGCGGTCTTCGTCACAAGCTAAAATCCCTCGGTGCGCCGGAAGACTTTATTGAAACCGTTCACGGTCTCGGTTATCGTTTAAAGTAATAAGCTGTTTTGAATCTAAATTGCATATTCGATTTTTCCTCCTGCCGACCGCCTCCTGCCTCCTGACTCCTGCCTCCTGACTCCTAACCCCACCAATAAACTTTTTCAGCAAACCCTAGACAGTGGACAAAATCATTTCTGCACGAAATCTGCACGAAGTTTGCAGAGGGTTTCCATAATCATCCATTAAATTAGAAAGTTAGACAGGTGCAGGACTTCTAGACAATCAGAGCGGTCAAACCTGTGACTTTCCTCTCCTACAAGGGGCTGCTTGAGATGATTTATACGCGATTTGACTATCACGGCTGGCAGATTGAATTGATCCTAGAAATGCAGGGTTATTCTTTTCAATGTTGGCGAGTGGATGGCAGCGAAGGAATTAGCGATTGCCTAGTTTATGCCACCTCGGAACAAGCTTTAGCGGCTGCCCGACACCGGGCGGATCTAGAGTCCGCTTGTCTTGCCCTACTGCGATTTCTCAATGATATCGGCGGCCAGAATTATTACCTCACTCGCGATGATCGCGATGCTCTCAGCCGGTCAATTTTAGAATATGCCCGTCTAGGTGATGTTTTCTAATTTCTTCCCCGGAAGTTTTCACCCCATTGAGAATGATTCTCGCTCCAATTTATTGATTTTCAGGCCAGTTTCGGTAATAGAATCGTGACAGTGGTTCCATTGCCGGGGATACTAGCAATTTCGATCGAACCGCCGTGTAGTTCGACGCATTTCTGCACTACTACTAACCCCAAGCCGGTGCCGGCGATGTGACGGACATTTTTTCCGCGATAGAAAGGTTCAAATAACTGTTTTTGATCTTCCATCGAAATGCCCAAACCCCGATCGCGAATCTGTAATTGAATAGCTTTCTCCAAAAAAGTAATAGAACAGTGGACCTGTCCGCCGGTGGGTGAATATTTAATCGCGTTAGTGAGCAGATTTTCTAGGATCGATCGCAATAACTTTTCATCGACGTAGGCGCTAGTATTAGTTTCCTGACAGACAAAAATTAGCGTGTGTTGACTGCCGGCGCTTAACTGCATTTCCTCCAGTAGATGACGGCCAAATTTCTCCAGATCCAGCCATTGGGGATTAAATTCTAACTTACCAGTTTCGGCGCGATTAATAGTGAGAATATCATCGAGTAACTGAACCATATTGCGGACTGACTCTTGAATGCGATGCAGATTCCGTTCTCTTTTTTCGGGATTTTCCCAAGCGCCGGGGGAAGTTTCCAACAACTGGGCCGCGGCCAGTACCGTGCTTAAAGGGGTGCGAAATTCGTGGGAAACCATGGAAAAAAAGTTAGTTTTCAGGGCGCTAAGAGCTTTTTCCCGTTCCAGGGCCATCCGCACCTCATCAAGGCGCTTGCGTTCGGTAATATCGCGAGAATTGATAAAAATTTTCGGGGAAGCAGCACCTTCGATCGCTAGTTCCCCGGTTTCGTTAAAACTTAAGGCCTTAGGCAGGGCCTCAAAAGTGCGCCATTGGCCATCCTGATGACGACGACGGAACTCGATCGAGCGGGTTTCTCCGCTATTGTTGAGAGATTGACTTAACAGGGAACAGACATCGGCCAGATCATCTTTGTGAATATAGGAAAAAAAGTTTTGACCGATTAATTCCGGGGGAGAATAGCCTAAAACCTTCTCAACGGAGGGATTTTCGTAGTAAATCGTGCCGTTAGGACTGATAATTGTGATAATATCGAGGGCATTCTCGATCAGGGAGCGAAAACGTTCTTCACTCTGTCGCAGTGCTTCCTCTGTTTGTTTGCGTTCGCTAATATCCCGTTGAATAGAAATCCAGTGGGTATATTTTCCCCGTTTATCCGCCACCGGCACAATACTAAACTCCACCCAAAATTCACTGCCATCCTTGCGATAGTTGATCGCCTCCCCGGTGACAGGTTGCAAACGCAAGAAAGCATCTCGCACTCTTTTAACAGCTTCGGGATCGGTTTTGGGTCCCTGAAAAATGCGTGGGGTTTGGCCCAGCACTTCCTCGAGACTATAGCCTGTCATTGTGGTGAAAGCTTGGTTAACGTAGAGAATCCGCGGTCCTGGCGGCTCGATCGGTCCGGCTTCGGTGATAATTACCGCATCATTGGTATTGACTACCACCGACTGTAAAAGACGCACCTGTTCCGCTTGTCGCTTCTGTTCGCTGATATCGGCCACCACTGCCACTAACCCGTCGATTTGACCATCACTATCGGTGAGGGGAGCGGCAGAAAAGACGATCTCGATCGCTTTTCCCTCTTTAGTTTGCCGGCCAATTTCCAGACTAGGGGGCGATATTCCCGCTAAAACGCTCTGCCAGAGGTTTTCGTATTCCGGCTCATTTTCCCTAGAAATGACGGGATTGGGGCGATCAATCACTTCTGCTTCCGTCCAACCGAACATCCTTTCGGCCGCCGGATTCCACATTTTCACCCTTTCCTGTAAATCGAGGCTAAAAATTGCCCGGGGAGAGGCGGCGATCAAAGATTGTAGAGTTTGGTTAGTATGACGCAGGGCCACCTCTGTGCGTTGACGTTCGGCGATTTCTTCCCGTAGTGCTTGGTTAGTCCGGGCTAGTTCTTCAGTCCGTTGACGCACCCGATCCTCTAATTCGGCGTTTAGTTGTCCCAGTTGTTCGTAGAGTTCTGATTGCTGAATAGCGATCGCCACTTGGGTGGCTAACTGTTTCATCAGATCGATTTCTAGGGGTTGCCATTGTCGCCGGCCGCGGCAGTGATGGGCGATCAACAGTCCCCAGAGGTGCGGGGTAGATGAATCCTGTTCGCGGAACTGTTGGATAATGGGAACGACTAATTTAGCTTGGACGCGGAACTGGGCCAGGAATTCTACTAGACAGGGTTCCACATCTTCTCGGTTAACATCAGCGATTGCCCTGATTTTGCCCTGGATATATGCCTGATGATATTCCGGGGGAAAAACTTCGGGGGGGAAAGTTTCCCCCAAAATGGCGGGATATTCTGGCAAAACTGACTCAGTAATGGCGCTACCCGTACCGTCGTCATTGAGACGATAAATTAACACGCGATCGGTGAGTAAAAATTGACGCACATCGGCGACGGTGGTGGTTAAAACTTCCCCTAATTTTAAGGATTGCCGAATATTTTGGGCGATCTGATTGATTAAACGCTCCCGCTCGGTTTGTTGTCGTAAAGTTATCTCCACTTGACGACGACTGGCGATCTGACTCTGCAATAAATAATAAATTCCCAAGACCGCTATCCCGGCCAGACCGAGATAGATAATCTTGGGAGTGATGATCGATAGTACACTTACCACGGGAGTTTTTTTGTCTTGATAACCGCTAATCATAGCGGGGTTGATCGGGAAAACTCAACCCATGATCGCCAATTGACGATCTAAATCAAACAGGAAACCGTGAATATATTCTTCTGTCCATTCCTGTCCGTAGAGACGGGTAAACATTCCCCTAGCGGGATCTTTTGCAGCCCGATAGTTAATGTAGGCTAATTGGGCCTTTTCGATCGCCGTTAACTGTTGGCGATCCCTAATCGCTGTCGATGAAGCTACCAGAGTCAAATAAGCTTGTAGATAGTCCTTAAATGCCCCTAAAACCCGCGTTTGCACGGTTTCCGTCTCCGGGGGTCTTGTCCAGAGAAAAGCGGGGGAAAAAAAGCCCTTGGCTTCTTCGGGAAAGTCGCCTCCCCAGGGCAAATCAGCCTGATAGGATCGGAAAATCGGCATAATCGGATCGCTGTATTTTTCTTGGTAATTGCGATCATGGAAAAGTGGCTGCAGATCGATCGCAATCAGATGACCCCCCGGCAAGGTGACTAAATCCGCCCCGAAAAAGGGCAAATCGTACTCTAAACGGGGAAAAATGACAAAATTAAGCACCTGAAGGGAATCACCTCCGCAAACGTGGGCGGCTCGAATTTGCCGCAATTTTGAGGATTGCCAAGCATAGCTGGTGGTAATGACCGTTTCCTGTCTTTTTCCCTTGCCTGTAACCGTTTCCTTCCGTTCAAAGCCGACGGGAATGGGATAGGGTTGTAGGGACAACTGTTCTGACAGCAGGGTGAAAGCGGAGTCTAAAAAGGGTTGATAAAGAGACATGGGCAAGCTTTTTTCTAAGCGTGGATGGCGGTGGCAATGGCATCTTCAAAGAGGAATTGGTGCAGGAATTTTTCTGACCATTCCTGACCGAAATAACTGCTAAATAGACCGGAAGCGGGATCCCGTTCGGCACTATATCGATCGTAGTCTTTTTGGGCGGCGATAATCGGTTCTTGCGCGGCTGCGCTGGTTAGGGGTTGGGCTTTTTCTAACAGTTGCCAATACAGTTGGATAAACTCTTGATAAGCGGGGAAAAGTTGCTTAACTACTGTCTCCGCATCGGTTTTAGCAAAGAGCAGATAGGGGGAAAAATACTGATTAGCGTCGTAGTATTTCATCGGCAAATCTTGAGCTAAATCGGGGTATTTATCCCGGATATATCGCATGGGTTCGATGTATTTGGTTAAATAATCTTGGTCGCGAAAAAGAGGTTGAAAATCGAGAACTACTAATATTTTCTTTTTTCCAAACGCCAAAAAATCAATGCCCAGCAGGGGTAAATCGTAATTGTAACTAGGATAAATGACACTATTAAAAATTTGGGCTGTTTCCCCCGCGTTAATGTAGGTGTAGCGAATTTTGCGGAATTGGGGACACTGATAGCACCAGCTTTCAATCATAGCCGGATTTTTCCCCCGTTGACTAACTTGAAATTCCAACTCTGGCAGAATCGGACGAGTCTGTAACGGGAAGCGTGCGAATAGTTCTCGCTCTAGGTAGTGGAGGAAGGGCTGAAACATATACTCGTCGGTGCTTGGGGTTTTTGCAAGCATAGGCAACCCGCCCGCCTTTTGTCCCGTTTCTGAGAGAGAAGTTAATACTTTGTAATAATTAGTAGCGGGGCGAGTATTGCCGATGCCGTCGGCTTTGAAAAATTGCGTTAAAATTAACGATCATAGCGAGCAATAAAAAAAATTGGCGTTGTCAGATCAGAATATGAAAGATGCAATGCAATCCTTGCTATCAAAGTAATTTGAGTTCCCATCTGATTCGGATCATCTTTCAATTTGACAACGTCGGAAATTCAGTTTTACCTGAGCAGTTTACCTGACTATAGTCCCAAAATTGCCCTGGCCATTCGCCCGCACTGGGGTATTGAAAATTCCTGACATTGGACGCTCGATGTCACTTTTGGGGAAGATGCTTGTCGTGTCCGCTCTCGGCAGGTCCCAGACAATCTGGGACTGGTGCGGCGTTTTGCTGTCAATACCCTCAAGCGAGAATCTACCTTCAAGCGCAGCCTCAGGCAGAAGTCAAAGTGGGCAGCGATGGATAATGATTATATGTTTACCCTGCTGGCGGCTGGCTTACCTGCTTGCACTCAAGAGCTACAATCTAGCTGTCAATAGGCTTTGAGATGCGCTGACCCTGTATGAATAACCCGGAAGAATACATCATGATCACAGCGAAAATCCTAGACTTGACCATTCCCGATCGCTATTTAAATTCTGTGGTTGAAAACTGGCAACGCTTGCAAGAAATCGCCAGTTTAGTGACAGAATTTCCCTTAGAGGATGACGGGGAAAGTGCCCTCAGCTTTGAACCATGACTATTTCTGTAAGCAATTTAGCTCGATCGATCCAAAATCGTCAAACTAGCGCCTTAGAAGTTATTAGCCAGACTTTGGCGGAGATAGGGACGAAAAATCCCCATTTAAATTGCTTTACCGACATTTTACAGCCTAGGGCGCTCGCCCAAGCCCAAAAAATCGATCAAGCGATCGCCAATGGGCAAGCCGTCGGCTCCTTAGCAGGGGTCCCCTTCGCCGTCAAAAACCTCTTTGATATCGAGGGTATTGTCACCCTTGCCGGTTCCAAAATCAATCGAGATCACCCTGTCGCTGGACAAGATGCGATCGCTATTCAACCCCTAGAAGCGGCCGGGGCAGTTTTGGTGGGGGCGACCAATATGGATGAGTACGCTTACGGTTTTGTCACCGAAAATGCCCATTATGGAGCCACTCCCAACCCCCGCGATCCTAGTCGCGTCTCGGGAGGATCCTCCGGCGGTTCCGCCGCTGCCGTTGCCGCTAATTTAGTGCCTCTCGCCCTCGGTTCCGATACTAATGGTTCGGTGAGGGTTCCCGCCGCTTGCTGTGGCGTGGTGGGGCTAAAACCCACCTTTGGGCGCGTATCCCGTCAGGGTCTATTTTTGTTCGTTAGTAGTTTAGACCATCTGGGATTTTTTAGCGACAATGTGGCGGATATGGCGGCTATTTGGAGTCTTTTTGCCAAAAATAACCTTAAAGCTCCTTTAAATGGCTTAGAGGGGGTAAAAATAGCCCTTGCCGATGATTATTTTCAGCAGGGAGCCGAACCAGAAGTAATCGAGGCGGTGACAGCGATCGCCGAACGTTTAGGAGTTACCAAAAAAATCACCATTCCCGAAACCGTCCGCGCTAGGGCAGCCGCCTATATAATTACCGCTTCCGAGGGCGCAAATTGGCATTTACCGCGTTTACAGACCAGATTAGAGGATTTTGACCCCGCAACCCGGGATCGCTTCTTGGCAGGGGCATTAATTCCCTCTAGCTGGTATTTACAGGCTCAACGTTTTCGCCGTTGGTATCGCGATCGTCTGCGAGAGATTTTCAGCGAAGTCGATATTATCCTCACCCCGACGATTCCCTGTATTGCGCCGCAGTTAGGAGTAGAAAAAATGATTATTGACGGGCAAGAGCTATTAGACCTAATTTAGGCAGATTCACCCAACCTTTTTCTTTTATCGGTTTACCTGCCCTTTCGTTGCCGATTAAACGTTCATCCCGGCTACCTTTAGGTTTGCAAATCATCGCCGCACCCGATCGCGAAGACTTAATCCTAAGCGTAGCCAGGGTTTTAGAAGAAATGCTCATCGATATCCAGCATAAGTGAGATTTCAAGGGCGTACTTCCCCTTAAAATCCCTAATTTAGGCACTTATTAAGCGAAAAGGTCAGTTTTCCAGTCTGAGTAAACAATCTACTGACTGGGAGACTCCTTTTCAATCACATCTAACCAAGCGGCGGCTGATCGCTCCCAAGTGTCATTTAGGGCAATTTTCCGACATCTTTCGCGCTCTTGATGCAAAAGCTGGGGATTTTTCAGTAATTCGACAATTTTCCAGGCTATAGCTTCCTGAGTAGCCGGATCGGTTACTTCTCCCGGCACTTTCACACAGTAGTCCTTTTCTCGAAAAACAGCAAAATCCGTCACCACTGGCAGACAACCCACCACTGCCGACTCGCGCACAGAAATACAATCGATCTCACGATAGGTGCAACCGTAGTAATGAATAGCAGAGCGCGCTTTTTCCTCGATTAGTTGACGATAACCCATCATTCCGCGATCAACTACCCCCGCACTAGCTTTAATCAAAGCGATTAAATTATCGCGCCATTCCTTGCGATCGCCAATTTCATCCCGTTTAGTAAAACCATAGTAGAGATGTAACTCGGCTGCGGGAATTGCCGCCTTGATAATCGGCCAGCCATGCTTTAACATCGACTCTAGGCCCCGATAATAACGAGAGGCATAGACTAGACGATAGGGAAGATGCTCACTTTCCGGCACTGTCTCACTTACAGCCAAAAGGGAAGTATCGATACCATTAGGAACAATCGGACATTGATGATCGGGACAGAAATCCAGTAAATCCCGTTGATATTGGCTTTTACAGAAAATTTTGTCGTATCTAGCCAAAATTTCCGGGGTATAGGAGTCTGCCGGCACTTTAATATCGTGCCAATCAAAAAAAATTCGTTCTGCCTTGGTACCCGGACGGCAATAGGTGGGATGACGAGAGATCACCAATGTCTCAAAGTGATCCTGCCAATTCATCTGGTAATAATTAACATAGCGAATACCGTCCTGTTCCCCTTCCATACCCTCACAATTGCCGAAAATCGTCACTTTATAGCCGCGTTTCGTCCATTCCTGCGCTAAAAAAGCCACCGATGCCTGGGTGCCACTGGCCCCCCGTTGCCAAATTTCCGCCGGACGCATGGGACGATATTTTTCTGTGTAAATAACGATCGATTTTTTCGGCCAACGACGGGCGCTCAAACGCTGTTTAATTTGAAATAGGGAAGGTGCGCTGGCCCGTAGCCATTGTTTGAGATTAGATTGTAGGGATGGAGTAGCTTGTGACACTCTTTTTCTCCAAGATCGAGGGAAAATAGGGGCGATGGGTGATAGAGCCTTAGTTTCTCGAATTTAACTCGATTTCTCGACTCAGTAGAACAATTCGAGCCTATCATATAATAGGTTCAAGTCAAAAATCAATCTTTTTATTGCCATCTATCTGCCAGAAAATCTATGAAAATTGTCATCCCGATCGTGTTTTATCGCAAAGGAGGAGTAGAAAGAGTCATTATCTCTTTAATACCTAGCTTATTAGAATACGTCGAACAAATTATTATCGTCCTCCCTCGTAATGAAATTGAATATTTTAAGTCTTTAATGCCTGATTCCGATAAACTTATCTATGAGGATTTTGCTTTTTACCCCCAGAGTTTTGAAACAAAATCAATCTATTTTTATGAGCTTCTAGCGAATTTTTATAAAATCCTAAGACTGAGTTCTATTCATCGTCTTTTCTCTCGTAGAATTGAACTTTTACGCATCGAAGCAAGAATTAATCAGATTATCAAGCGTTACCAAGCTGATCACTGTTTATATGGGATGACTAATCGGATTTCTCCCCCTAATGTCAAGGTTACTTTAAGTGGCATTATTTATGATGTCTTTTGGCAATTTGCTCCCTTAACTTACTCAGAATCCTATCAAGAACCCTACAATGAAGTCTTAAAAGAATGGTTAGATAAGGCCGATCTACTGTTCACAATTTCCCAAAAAACTAAAGACGATGTTTTAAAAGTTTTTCCCAATGCTACCTATGCTAGTAAGTTAAAAGCTGTACCCTTAGCGGGATTTGTCGAGCAGTCTCATACCAAGAGTTATTTAGTCAAAAGTGAGCTAGTTACTTTTTATTTTCCTTCCTCTTTTGGTATCTACAAAGATCATCTGACTTTGCTCAAAGCAGCCATTAAACTAGCGAAACAAGGTCTAAAATTTCAAATAGTTTTTATCGGTAAAGAAACCGATAATCTAGTTAGTGGAAATTTGCAATTATCTCAACAGTCTAAAACCCAAGAATACCAAGAATATCTCAAAGAATGTACCCGACTTTATCGGGAAAATCAAGAAATTTTTGAGAGTCATATCAAGGGATTAGGTTATCAAGACTATGAAACCTTGCAATTTTATTATCAAACCTGTTCCTGTGTGGTATTTCCCTCAAAATACGAAGGTTTTGGATTAGCAATAGCAGAAGCCATTTTACAGGGTATTCCCGTTATCGCTTCCGATTTAGAAGTGTTTCAAGAACAGGTGGAATTATATAATTGTCCTGAAAGAGTGCAATTCTATCCTAGGGGAGATGCGGAAAGTTTAGCTAATTGTTTAGAACAATTTATCCTCAATCCAATTCCTCGCTTGTTACCCGAAGATATTCCCAATAAAATTAATCTCTGGACTTGGGAAGATGTGGCGAAAAAATATGTAGAACTACTGAAAGAAAATGCAGGTTACTGATCTCTATATCTACCCGATTAAATCCTGTCGAGGTATTCAATTATCCCAAGCTGAAGTGACTCCTAAAGGTTTACTCTGGGATCGAGAAATGATGTTAGTGGATGGCAAGGGTAAATTTATCACTCAAAGAGAATATCCGCAATTAGCCACCGTTTCTATCACGATGACAGAGGATAATTTTTCTCTGAAAACATCTCAAGATTCCCTAACTTTTTGTCCTAATTTCACAGGAGAAAAAAGAGCGGTTCAAATCTGGGAATCTCACACCATAGCCATGGATCAAGGGGATGAAATCGCCGAATGGTTCGAGAAAATTCTCGACATTCCTTGTCGTTTAGTGCGACAATCTCCCGATTATCCACGTCCCGCGAATCCTCGCTATGCAGGGAATGATCATACTCCCGTCAGCTTTGCCGATGGTTATCCAATTTTATTAACTAATACTGCTTCTTTAGAGGACTTAAATCGGCGTTTAGTTGCACCAGTGCCGATGAATCGTTTTCGGCCTAATATTGTTATTAGTAGCGATCGAGCTTTTAGCGAAAGTAGTTGGCAAAAGATCACAATTGGAGAGATAAATTATGCCCTAGTTAAACCCTGTAGTCGCTGTATTATCACCACCACCGATCAAGAAACAGGTAGGAGAAATCCCCAGCAAGAACCTTTAAAAACCTTAAGCACTTTTCGCAGTTTCCCGGGGGGAATTATGTTCGGAGAAAATGTCATCCCCGAAAAGACAGGTACAATTAAAGTCGGCGATCCTATTACCGTAATCTAGAGATCTAGAGATATAGGGGGATAGGGGTTATCAGTTATCAGTTATCAGTTATCAGTTATCAGATGTGAGTTTTCAGTTCACTGATTAAGTACCTAAGCAAAATTAATTACACATATCTAACCCCGCTCTTGCCTATTGCCTTTTGCCTCTTGCCTATCTTCACTAGGAAATTAATTTTGCACGACTACTTACTGTTCACTGTTCACAGCAAAAAACTCCCCACTCCCCACTGATAACTGTGCGGGCATCAAGGTTAAGATAAATAACCATAAGAACAATACTTGATTAGAGACACTGAAACCATGCCCCTTGATACCGCATCGATTTTAGAAGTATTACGTCCCGTTCAAGATCCAGAACTGCAAAAAAGCCTAGTGGAATTGAACATGATCCGCAATGTGGCGATCGATGGCGGAAAAGTTAGCTTTACCCTAGTTTTGACCACTCCCGCCTGTCCTTTGCGCGAATTTATCGTGGAAGACTGCCAAAAAGCCGTTAAACAGCTGCCCGGGGTGGAAAGTGTCGCTGTGGAGGTAACTGCCGAAACCCCGCAACAAAAAGCTTTACCCGATCGCCAAGGCGTGGAGGGGGTTAAAAATATTATCGCCGTTTCCAGTGGTAAGGGCGGTGTCGGGAAAAGTACCGTGGCTGTCAATATCGCCGTCGCCTTGGCTCATTTAGGGGCAAAAGTGGGGCTATTAGACGCGGACATCTACGGCCCCAACGCCCCGACAATGTTGGGCTTAAATGACGCACAAGTGACCGTACAGGGCGCAAATGGCGAGATATTGGAACCGGCTTTTAACCATGGCATCAAAATGGTTTCCATGGGCTTTTTGATCAACCCCGATCAACCGGTAATCTGGCGCGGTCCGATGTTAAACGGCATTATCCGTCAGTTTCTCTATCAAGTCAATTGGGGCGATTTAGACTATTTAATCGTCGATATGCCTCCCGGTACCGGGGATGCACAATTAACTTTAATTCAATCGGTCCCCCTAGCCGGTGCGGTGATTGTCACCACTCCCCAGACGGTTTCTTTAATTGATGCGCGTCGGGGTTTAAAAATGTTCCAACAGCTAGGGGCGCGGGTTTTGGGTATCGTGGAAAATATGAGTTATTTTATCCCCCCCGATCAGCCCGATCGCTCCTATGATCTATTTGGGTCCGGTGGTGGGGAAAAAACCTCGCAAGAATTGGGCATTCCTTTACTGGGATGTGTACCTCTGGAGATATCCCTGCGGGAGGGCGGTGATACTGGTGTACCAGTGGTTTTAGGGCAACCAGAATCGGCCTCAGCTAAAGCCCTGATCGCGATCGCTCGTCAGGTGGCGGCGAAAGTATCCGTGGCAGCCTATAGTTAGTTAGTAAATTTGGGGAGAGAAATGGTGAGAAGACAGTCCCTTGTTAGTAGGAAACTAAGCGGTTTTAGTGAGCAGTTTAGCTTTATTTTCCGTGATATAGCCCAAATTGATTGGCTTTTGTTCGTTTTGGTGACGGGTTTAACCGTTTTCGGTGGTTTAATGATTCGTAGTGCCGAAAGACATACCACTGCTCTCGACTGGTGGCAACACTGGTTATTCGGATGCGTGGGAGTGGCGATCGCTTTATTTCTGGCCCGTTGTCGTTACGAAAGTCTGCTGAAATGGCACTGGTTAACCTATCTTCTTACCAATCTCTCCCTAATTGCGGTAATTGTCCTAGGGGTGACGGCGAATGGGGCGCAAAGTTGGATTAATATCGGCAGTTTTAACGTGCAACCGTCGGAATTTGCGAAGGTAGGTTTAATTATCACCCTGGCGGCCCTCCTACATCATCGTCCCGCCGATAATCTTTTTGCGATCGCTCGTGTCTTTGTCGTCACTGCCATCCCCTGGGTGTTAATTATGGCGCAGCCGGACTTGGGGACAGGATTAGTCTTTGGTGCAATTACCCTAGGCATGATTTACTGGGCTAATGCGAAACTACCTTGGATGATTATCCTGTTATCTCCCCTCGCATCGGTTTTTCTGTTTAATTTACTTTTTCCTGCTTGGATTGTTTTAGCAATTATCATCGGTGTACTTGCTTGGTTTACCCTTCCCTACCGTTTTTTATCTACTTTCATCGTGGTGGCAACTAATCTGGCAGTGGGTAAATTGGGCGAGGTTTTTTGGGGTTTATTAAAAGAATATCAAAAAGATCGTTTAACCCTATTTCTTCACCCAGAAAAGAATCCTTTGGGGGGAGGTTATCAATTAATTCAATCCCGCATTGCCATCGGATCCGGAGAATTATTGGGACGGGGATTACACCAAGGCACCCAAACCCAATTAAATTTTATTCCCGAACAGCACACCGATTTTATCTTCTCCGTAGTCGGGGAAGAATTCGGTTTTGTCGGCAGTATTCTAGTTTTAATAGCTTTCTGGTTAGTTTGTTGGCGTTTGTTAGTCATTGCTAATACTGCTAAAGAAAACTTCGGTTCTTTAATAGCGATCGGTGTTCTCTCGATGATCGCTTTTCAGGCAATTCTTAATATTAGTATGACCGTGGGATTAGCCCCGATTACAGGGATTCCTCTACCTTGGTTAAGTTATGGACGTTCATCTTTATTAACCAATTTTATCGCCTTGGGTTTAGTGGAATCCGTGGCTAATTATCGCCCCCGTAAGCGTTTGTACTAAGTAGTCGTGCAGCTATCAGTTATCAGTTATCAGATTTGAGTTTTAAGTGTGGAGTATTAAATAGAAGTTTCCTACTATCTTTTTACTGATTACTGTTTACTGTTTACTGATCACGGCAAAAAGCTGACGGCTTAGATGTATATAGCGTTTTTCAGTCTGCTGAGGTACAAAAGTTATGGGTTTTAGGCAAAAGGCAAGAGGCAGAAGGCAAAAGGGAAGAAAAATAGGTGTACCTCAATAGCTTAGGAAACGCTATAATTAATTTTGCTTAGGTAATTAATATTTGAGCAGATTTAGTAGAGTGGGAAACCCACTTTCCGCACTTCTTAACATTCAATTGATGATTTTTACTAATATATTCCTTCCAAACCCTTGCCAGTAAGAATTATAACTACAATGATGGATTTTGATCAAGGTGAAGAATTGTAAATTTTTTTCTCAGAAAAAATCAATTATTGATAATGTTCTCAATAGTAGTTTCTATAATCAAGGTTTTTCGTTAAAACATCTTGGGGAATGTAAAAACATATACAAGTATATGAAGATATGCTGAATGTCGGATTTAGCAGAAATTGTTCTTAAGTGCTTGACATTGGCCAGATTAGTGCTTAGGATGTTTTCCATCACCCAAACAAAGGCAAATTATCTGCACAATCCCGATTCTGAGAGCCATGCACAGCAAAGCTTTCAAGGGTTAGTACAGGTGGTTAGTTTTGTCTGAGTGATCAAACCTATTCACTCGAAATTACCAGAGGAATAACAATGGCATATCCTAACGATCAACAAGGTAAAGCACTTCCTTTCTTTGCTCGTTTCTTGTCCGTAAGCAAAGAGGAATCTTCCATCAAGTCTCCTTCCCCTGAGCGTGAATATAATGTTACACTCAAATACCCTTCTGACTGGGAAGAGTTTTAAACTCAGGTTACATGAGTAATTGCAGCACTTTTCTTGATTACACCGTACAGACAAAAAGCTAAAGGAGCCACTAAGCAAGGCTTGCAGCCAAAAAAACTGCACGTTGAGATCCTGAGAAGTGCTGTAAAGTAACTTTGGTAATTACTCAAGAAAAAAACCAATACTGCAATAAGTCAAGCAAAAGCAAGACTTTTTGCAGCATTTTCTTGAGATTAGGATCAATAAAGACCGACCCAAAAGCCTTAAGATGGGTTAAAATGTAAGGACTTGCAACTGATATGAAAGAATCGCCTAAAGTTGTTTTATTGTTGACCCATAGCGGCGATTTTTTCACGATTGACCGCGTGGCTGAGGCGATAGAAAAAAAAGGAGCCACACCTTTTCGCTTAGATACCGATAAATTTCCCTTAGAGGTTCAACTAACAGCCCAATTTAATGGGAAAAAAAGTTTTTATCAATTAACCTATAACCATCAATCTATTGATAGTCAACAGGTGCAATCTGTTTGGACAAGACGTATTTGGCAGCCTGAACTAACAGGGGATTTAGATCCTCAGTTTCGGGAGGTTTGTGTGCGAGAATCCCAGACGACTTTGGCCGGTTTTTGGGATAGTTTAAGGTCAGCGCGTTGGTTAGATAATTTAGCGCAAATTGAGAAGGCTAAAAATAAGTTATTACAACTTCGTTTGGCCTCAGAAGTTGGCTTAATTATTCCCCCCACTTTAGTTACCAATAATCCTGATGCTGCCCGGGAGTTTTTTTCCCAGGTTCAGGGAAGAATGGTGAGTAAATTGTTAACTGCGATCGCCCACAGCATGGAATCGCCGGAATTTTTTCTTTATACCAGTAGGGTGAAAGCAGAAGACCTTGAGGAAGCGGAATCTTTACGTTATTGTCCCATGGTTTTTCAAGCGGAAATTCCCAAACAGTTAGAATTGAGAGTTGTCGTGGTTAATGGACAGACATTTGTGGGAGCTTTAGAATCTTCTCAGTATAATAATTCTGCCGTAGATTGGCGAAGACCGGGTATTGATCCTGGTGCTTGGCAACATCATACTTTACCCGATTCACTATTGCAGCAACTTCAGATTTTTATGGCTAATTTAGGGTTGAATTTTGGGGCGTTTGATTTTATCTTAACTCCTAGGGGAGAATACGTTTTTTTAGAAGTTAATCCGGGTGGTGAGTGGGGAATGTTAGAACGGGATTTAGATTTACCTATTTCTCATGCGATTGCCGATTTTTTAGTATGCTAAAAATCAAACCAAAACCTAATCAGGATTTTGAGGATTTTAGGATTATCAAGATTCTCAATCCAAAATCTAATCAGGATTCTCAATCCCAAATCATCAAGGAAATCTATGACCGTTTTAATTGTTACTTTTAGCCACGATAATGAAAGTATTCCTCTGGTAATCAAAGCCATAGAAACGATGGGGAAAAAAGCCTTCCGTTTTGATACCGATCGCTTCCCCACAGAGGTGAAAGTTGATCTTTACTCAGGCGGTCAAAAAGGCGGAATTATTACCGATGGAGAAAAAAAATTAGAGCTAAAAGAAGTTTCTTCTGTCTGGTATCGACGCATGAGATACGGACTAAAATTACCCGATGGGATGGATAGTCAATTTCGCGAAGCTTCTCTTAAGGAATGTCGGTTAAGTATTCGAGGAATGATTGCTAGTTTATCTGGTTTTCATCTTGACCCAATTGCTAAGGTAGATCATGCCAATCATAAACAATTGCAGTTACAAGTGGCGCGACAATTAGGTTTATTAATTCCGGGGACTTTAACTTCTAATAATCCTGAAGCTGTCAAGCAATTTGCTCAGGAGTTTGAAGTGACGGGAATTGTGACTAAAATGCTTTCTCAATTTGCTATTTATGGAGACAAGCAAGAGGAAATGGTTGTTTTTACCAGTCCTGTTACTAAGGAAGACCTAGATAATTTGGAAGGTTTGCAATTTTGTCCAATGACTTTTCAGGAAAACATTCCTAAAGCTTTGGAATTACGCATCACTATCGTCGGTGAACAAATATTTACGGCGGCGATTAATTCCCAACGATTAGACGGTGCTATCTACGATTGGCGAAAAGAGGGAAGAGCGCTCCATCAACAATGGCAACCCTACGATTTACCGAAAACTATTGAAAAACAACTACTAGAATTAGTGAAATATTTGGGTCTTAATTACGGTGCAATTGATATGATTGTCACACCAGATGAACGTTATATCTTTTTAGAAATTAATCCCGTTGGCGAGTTTTTCTGGCTAGAACTTTATCCTCCTTATTTTCCTATCTCCCAGGCGATCGCTGAAATCCTAGTTAACTCATAAACTGGCAAAGACAGAGCCAGAGTATTTCATCGCATCTTTGCTCGTTTTTTATCTGCGGACCAAGACGAGGCTCCGACTCCCGATTCCCCCCGACTACTGACTTGAAAATAGAGGCTGAAATAACGCAAATTCGTCGATCATACTAAATCCGTTCAGTATAGGCTACATATCAGGAGAGATACTCCTGCAAGGGGAGTGACTCTTAAATTATTACAGATGCGTCAGCGGCTGCGTGTAAGCATCCCACCGAAAAACTAATGCGCGGGGGGTTTGGGGGCGGCGCCACGCCCCCAACGGGGGGTTTGGGGGGTAGAACCCCCCAAAAGCTTGGATTGAGTGATCAAGTGGGAAGTAATACGGCCATCCGTTAACCCCACCAACAAACTTTTTCAGCAAACCCTACTTAATTTCCAGACCAAGACTTTCTCTCTCGCTTCTATCAGATTCATGCCGATTTTTTCTAAAACTCGCTTTGAAGCTATATTATCGGGAGCGCAGCCGGCGGTCACTGTTTGCATACCAGGTTGAGAAAGTGTCGAGTCCATCATTGCTTTTGTCGCCTCAGATGCGTAGCCTTGTCGTCGATATAACGGCGCTACTTGATAGCCAATTTCTACAGCATCTGTGGGTAAACCTGTGGCATCAGGAATAATTTTGATCATCACATGACCAATAAGGGTATTTTCTGTTTGATGAATAATTAAACTCCCCCACCCCCACTCATTTTGTAAGGGGAATTGCAGCAAAATATTGGCAATATCAGGGAAAGCTTGAATCAACTCTTGTTCGGCCCAGTCAGCTGCAACTTTTACCCCCAAAATTGTTGCTAATTTATCGATACTTATAATTGCGGCATCGAGAAGTTCAAGCTTGAAGGGGACTAAATATAATCGTTCCGTCACCAGTTTTTCCAGTGCTTTCATTTGATAAAATTCCTATACCAGTTATCAGTTAGTAGCTTGTTAATCAACTTACCCAGCAAAAACCTCATTCTCTAGTTCTCCTGAGAGGGGGAAGTCTGAATACTCTGTCTCAATTTCAATCTGTTTGTCACCCCATTAGCTATATTCTCACCCATTTTAAGGTTTTTGGGTCTTTATCGTAACGATAATTAAAACCATCTTTGGCAGTAATAATTTTACCTAAACTGGCACGACTCCGGACGTTACTTAAAGAATAATCAGTTAGGGACTGCATTTGTTGATGGGACAAACCTTCGGCTATTTCAGAAACTCCTGCAATTTCCGCATCATGCTCAGTTTTAACCTCAGACAAAGGCTCTATTTTTACCGCCGAGAAATTTTCTGATTTTTTTGATGTCATGACCATGTTATTCACTTTTTTGCGCTGATAATCTTCTACAGTTGACAGCTGCCAATGGGAATTTTCTGTTAACTCTAAGACCCATCGATGATAATTAAATAAACTTTCCCGATGACCGACACTAATAAAGGTGGTTTTACTTGCCTGTAATTGCTGATATAAGCTGGCTTCATTGGCCAAATCTAAAGCGCTGGTTGCTTCATCTAAGATAGTAAAGGTAGGTTTAGTGATTAATAGTCGAGCAAAAGCTAATCTTTGCTGTTCTCCGAGGGATAAAATCTGTTCCCAGTTGACTTGTTTATCTAAGCTATTTTTGTCAGTTAATAAATGTTGCAGGTTGACTTTTTTTAAGCTGTCTTCTAATTCTTCATCGCTCACCTGCTCATTGGTATTAGGATAAAGTAATTGCTGGCGTAAAGTGCCAAGGATAATATAAGGACGTTGGGGTAAAAATAACATTTTAGCTAAAGGAGGACGTACTAAACGGCCACTACCTGCCTTCCATAAACCGGCTATTGCTCGTAACAAGGAACTTTTTCCTCGACCACTGGGGCCAATAATGAGTAGGCTTTCTCCCAAAGGGACAGAAACCGATAAATTTTCCACAATTACCTTTTCATAATCGGGAGTTTGTAGGGTAAGATTCTCAAAAGCTATACGATTATCTTCCAGGGTGATAATACGACTTAAGTTGTTCGGCTCTTCACTGGCAACTTTTAAGGCATCTGTCAAAGTAGCTAACCGTTCAATATAACTTGAAACTTTACCCGATGTTCCCCATTCAGTAATTAATTGTCCCAAGGCATTAGAAAAAAGAAAACAACATAAACTAGCTTGACTAATTTCTCCATAATCGATTTCGTTTTCAATAAACATAGGGGTCAAAATAAACATTGAAAATACACTAATCGCTGACTGATAACCTCGATTAAAAAGATTACTAAACCGTTCCCAATTTATCAGTTTTTCGGAGCTTTGAGTAAGCCGTTGAAAACGGCCTTCAATGATTTTTTCTTCCTGCTCTTCTCCCTGAAAAAAAGCAATTGATTCGGCGTGGTTACGCACATGGGTTAAAGCATAACTATAATCGGCCTTATCATTAAGTTCAGATTGATTAATTTTGTTTAATTCTTGAGTTAGATAAATTGCTATTAAATTTCCTGTGATCGTATAAATGATCAGATAAACCGCAATTTGCCGAGAAATTGTCCAAAGAATAATCGCAAAAGTAATCATTTGTAAACCTTTTTCCACGAAGGTAATTAACAACCTTAGGGTCATGGTCGTAATTGGTTCAATTTCTTGAGATAATCTTTGATCGGGATTTTTTAAGTCCGAGGTAAAATCAATATTATAATAAGCGCGATCATTGAGATACTTTTTAACGGTTTGTTTCGTTAACCATTGATACCAATCTAAGGCTACTTTGCGACGAATAAATTGAGAAAAAGCAAATAAACCCGTTGCCACGATAATCAAAAAACTGGATAACCACAACGTATTTAGATATTTAGAAAGGTCTCTATCTTCAATAATAATATCGAGTACATAACGATTCCAGTAACTACTAAAAGCTTCTACCCCCACCGTTGCCAAGATACTTAAAAAAACCAAAGCTGACATCCCCCAAGAAATGAGTACATCTCCAAAGGCACGTCCATTTAACTCCGTTGGATACCAATAGGGTTGAGCCACAATTTTTAGGCTTTCCCAAAATTGACCAAATAGTGAAAAGGGATTATTGGCGGACTGGTCGGACACAACAGGGTTTTCCGTTGCTTGTTTAGTAGTATATTGGGGCATCTAGATGCAATTGGCAGTTCTTTTACTGTTCTCTTGACAACTCGCTATCATATTGTAGCGGCAGAATTACCTCTTGTTGTCTTTTGGTAACATTTTTATCTCGAAGTTGAAAGTGACCTATGGTTCAGTGGTTGATGCTCTCAAAATCACCTTAAGTCATGTGCCGAAATGCTCAGGAGCGGATGGACAATCCCCAGTCTTGTGAATATTCGATTCTGACGACTAAACCGGAATTAGTCGCCACTTACCCAGTCCCAGTCTCTCAGAATACTGCCAACTATGGCGAGAAAGCTCTGAGATAACTAATAACTACTTGACCCACTTTTGTTACTGTGGCAGTTTAGATACTGATTACTGGTCACTAAAAAACCCCTATCTCTCAATCTCCGTGATCCTCAAAATGATTAGCTAGTAGGAATTTTCGACTGGTATTTAACTCTTGCCATAGCTGGTTAATTTTCTCGTAAGCTTCCGTAGAGGTAAGTTTTCCTCCACTGTGTAAACCGGCGATAAAAGAGACTCTCAGGGCGAATTCCTGCAAGTTAGCGTTAAAAACCAGATTTTGTGGCGTGAATAAACCCCTGTAGCTGGTTTTAGGGTAGAGAAAGTTATCTTTAGAATTGAATTTTTCCATTGTGACCAACCCCCCAGTATAGGATATCTACATTATTATATATTTAACCTTTTGTTAACCCAAGCTTAACCTAAGAATTTAAACCTGTCTCTAGATTCTTAAGAGAGTAGCTGCTCAACTTGATTAGCCGCCGCTATCCCAGAAGTTAAGGCCGTTTCTAGGGAAGAATTTCTCGATAAATCTCCTCCTTGACACCAATCACCACAGGCAACTAGAGGTAAAGGACTATTAACACTTAAACAGGGTACAGCTAAACCCTGACGGACTAAAGCATAACGCCAACGGTGAATCTGTGACCAATCCGGGAGAGGCAAAGAAGCACGAGAGAGCAAATCTAGCTTAACTGCTTCTAAATCCTCGCTATCGAGATATTTAACCGCAAAATCGGCACTACTATGCACAACAAAGACATAATCAGGGGATGATTGCCGTTTACTGCTATCAAGTCCTAACCAAGCGATATCGGTGGAGGGAGCAACTGCGGGTAAAGAATCGCCATAACCCGCCATTACCGTTAAACAGGGATAGTAAACGATTGATCGCAATTCTGGCATAGTAGTTATGGGAGAGTTTTCTAACAATAACGCTGCTTGCGGGGCGGGAATAGCCAGGACAATCACCGAAAACTCCCCTCGAATTTGACCGTTATTGTTTAAAAACCATTTTTCTTGATGATTTTCCAGACGAGTAACCAGAAAATCTCGTTCAATTTCTAAACCTTGAGCTAAAAATTTCGCCACGCTATTGATGCCAGAAGGAGCAACATAGCTAGAATCAAACCAAGAAGTAACTAGATTCTCTCTCAGGAGATTATCAATTAAAGCCGCCGTTTTTTCGCCCTGAATAGTCAAAAAAGGCAAGCCATGATCCACAGCCATCTCTTGATTGGCTCGATTAACCCGTCGCGTGGCTAAACGACCACCAATACCTCTAGACTTATCAAATAGCTTAACAGTATAACCTCGATCGCACAACTGACGAGCGCAGGTTAACCCGGCTAAACCCGCACCAATGATCCCAACCTTAATCGAAAAATTTGTCACTAGCCTTCCTAATCCTGTAAACCCTTGAGTTAATATTAGTAGTAATGTGCGAAACGTTTAGGCATGAAATAAGGCTGAAATGCCTGAAATAACCGCCTAGTAAGGTCTTCAGTCCCCCGACTGAATCTAAGAGGTCAACCACGACCAACCTTATAACTGTTTATATGTCCCGACGTTTAGTATCACCCGATACCAAACTAGGCAAAGGGACTCAAGGTCAATACACTTGTAATAAATCTTTACAAGGTGAGAGTAACGGCGATAGCCACCCCCAGATTCAGAAGTCACAACTCTGGGACTGAAGCGGGGAACGGAAGGCTCCGAGGTGTAACCTAACACCAGAATCGAAACCACTGCCAACCATCCATGATTAGGCGTAAGCCAAATGTCTGACGTGAACCATCGTAATTGTATAGCAGTGAAATAGGTTGACACACTGCGTTCAAAAGAATAAGGGGAATAGTGAGGAAATATTACTTTCACTTACACAGACCTTTAAAGTACCCCGGTGGAGAGGACAAATCTAAAGATGGAACGCCCATATAAACGGAACGTGATAAACCCTTTTAGGCTCTGAGTATTGGTCGAAATACCCAGTAGCGATAAGTGTAAGCGCAAGCCTCTAAGGGTGTGTGATGTAACCAAAAGCCAACGCTTGACTGTAATAGTCAGGATATGCTAACGGGTTACGGTTTGATTGTAAGGATAGAGTCTAGTAGGAGTCTATATGACGAAACCCTTGAGAAAGTAAAGGATTCGGGAAACCGAAAACCACTAAGACTACGAATGTATGGAAAGCTATCAATTGGGGGAAAATCCAAAGATACGTTTTCAAGCTCCAAAAGAGGATATACCAAGCGGCTAAATCGGGACAGGATGCAAAGGTTAGAAAGTTACAACGTCTATTGGTGAAATCGTACTACGCTCGGCTATTAGCGGTTCGTAAAGTAACCCAAGATAATCAAGGAAAGAAAACAGCGGGAGTTGATGGGAAGATAGTAATATCCCCAGAACAAAGGCTAAATCTAACCGAAGAAATCAAGGGAACACTGAAGGCAAAACCGCTAAGAAGGGTATGGATTCCTAAACCCGGCAGGGACGAGAAACGCCCACTAGGAATACCGACCATCAAAGACAGAGCTAGACAAGCGTTGATTAAATCGGCACTTGAACCAGAATGGGAAGCAAAAATGGAAGGAACCAGCTATGGTTTCCGACCCGGAAGGTCTGCCCATGACGCAATATCAAGAATATACATCACCATTAATCGAGGTAGCTACTTTGTATTAGATGCTGATATTGCCAAATGTTTTGACCGAATTAATCATGACTCCTTACTGTCTAAAATTCATTGTCCAAGTTCCCTGAAAAGAGACATAAAACAATGGCTCAAAGCAGGAGTATTGGATAACGGCGTATTTGAAGAAACAGAAACAGGGACACCACAAGGAGGGGTAATAAGTCCACTACTTGCTAACATCGCACTGGATGGAATGGCAAGGTTGATTGAAACACTATTCCCCAAAAAGAGTGATAAAACAAATCAAGCTGTATTAATAAGATACGCAGATGACTTCGTAGTGATTTCACCTTCACTCGAAATCATTGAACAGTGCAAAACTGCTATTTCCGAATGGTTAAAACCGATAGGATTAGAACTCAAACCAGAAAAAACCAGAGTGTGTCATACACTCAAACCCATTGAATATAATGGAAAAACGGAAGAACCCGGCTTTGATTTTCTAGGATTCAATATCAGACAATACCCAGCCGGAAAATACAAAGCAGGTAAAATAGCCAAAGGAATACCTAAAACATTCCTAACTCACATTAAACCTAGCCAAAAAGCAGTTAAAGCCCACACAGAAGCGATAAAAGGTGTAATTAAAAAACACAGAACAGCACCTCAAGCAGCCCTGATTAGTCAACTAAATCCAGTCATTAGAGGTTGGGCAAACTACTATTCAGGAGTAGTATCTATGGATACCTTCAAAAAACTAGATAATACAATCTGGTTAATGTTAAGGGCATGGACAGTATCAAGATGCGGTAAAGCGGATTACGAAAAACTGAGAAACTACTTTAAACCGGGTACAGTTAAACTCAGTAATGGGAAAGAAAGACAAGAATCTTGGTTATTCCAAACCAAAGACGGTCATCAATTATGGAAACATAATTGGACACCCATTGTCAGACATACCCTAGTACGCGCCGACGCTTCACCCTACGACGGAAATTGGACTTACTGGGCGACCAGACGAGGACAAGCAATCGACACACCTACAAGAGTAGCCAAACTACTTAAGAAGCAACAAGGCAAGTGTAGCCGATGCGGGCAATACTTTACCCCGTCAGATTTAATTGAAGTTGACCACATTCACCCTATCAGCTTAGGTGGAAAGGATGAATATAAAAACCTTCAATTACTACACCGCCACTGTCACGATGATAAATCGGCATCTGATGGAAGCCTAAAATCATCTAATTCGACATCACCCGATGTTAATGTAGATAATATAAGGTCAACCAAAAGAAGTCAAGCTGTACCCTTAACAAGGGAACAGTCAAACTAGGAGCCGTGTGAGGTGAAAGTCTCATGCACGGTTCTGAATGGGAGGGGAGGTCGGCGACGACCTTCTCGACCCCTAAACAGCACTAGCGAAACTGATTTGATTATTGGGGCTGAGGAGGACAAACCACATTGGACGAACTACGCACAGCTTTGGAGTTAGCCACCGAGGAGGAACTACAGCAAATCACTAACATCCTCTTTTGCCGTCGTTTTAACCCTCTCGATTATCTACGAGCGCCGGACGCAATCGCCGTTCAAAGTCAAGATTGGGATAGTTGGTTAGATAGCGTCGAGGATCGTTTTCGTTATTTGGCGGCCGACGGTGTGACAGTATTAAAAGGTCAAACCGAAAAAGTTAGTTATCGTCAAATTCTCGTCCGTGTCTGTCATTTCCTCAAGGTTCCCTACTCCCAAAAAATGCCGACAACGGAAATTGAAGCGGAAATCTATCTTCATCTGGTTAACAAAGCTTGGAAACGTCTCCCCCCATCGGAACAAAAATCCCTCTCGATTCAAATTCAAAAGGCGCTCGCGGATTGCCGCACTCCCCAACCCTTACCGGTTCACCTACAACACAATCCCCTCGATATAGTCCTCAAAGGCAGTAGCGTCATCGCCGTTAATTCTATCCTGAAACCGATTCTGCTCAAACATATCGCCGGGCAGTTCGCTCTCCATTTTGCCCGCTATCAAGGGGCAAAAACTGCCCTAGTCCAGGGTGGGGCAATTGCCAATCAAATCGCCCTGCAAACCGCTAAACAGGGCATGACTAGGGCGGCGGCCCGCTACGGAGCGGTCAGAACCGTGTTAAGTTTGGTAGGACCGGCTTTATGGGGTTGGTTTATTGCTGATCTCGGTTGGAAGGCGATCGCCACTGACTACGGCCGGATTATCCCGACTATTTTTGCCCTTGCCCAAATTCGTCTGACTCGTGACGATTGTTGGCAACCTGCATAACATGAAAAAGATTTTTTGTCAAGGGTGGGAGTGGAATTTAATACTTTTTTCAGTTTTTATCGCCCTGATCCTGCCGGAGTTAGCGGGTATCGGCATTATTATCGTGTTAATTAGGGTTGTTACTGGCAATTTTCGGGCAATTATCCAGTCACGTCTCAATCAAGGTCTCGGTATCGTCACTCTTTGGTTGATGATTAGTGCCAGTCTGTCCCCAACTCCGGGGGATGCTTGGATTGGTTTAGGAAATTTCCTGCCTTTTTTCTTCTTTTTTAGCAATATTCGGCAATTAATTAAAAAACCCTCTCAATTGCGTCAACTAGCTTGGGCGATGGTTATTCCGTCGGTTTGGGTAGTGGTGATGGGATGGGGACAGATTTTTCTCGGTTGGCAAAAACCGGAAGCATTAAAAGGGATTTTTACCTGGCCCTACGGGGTGGGGGGTGAACCTTTGGGGCGGATGTCTTCGGTTTTTATGTATGCTAATCTTTTGGGGGCTTATTTACTGATAACTCTGATTTTAGCCCTCGGTTTATTAATTCTAACTTGGCGGCAGTGGCACAGACAAAGAAATTGGAATTTAAATCTCAAAATCGGGTTTTTAACTTTAACCATATTGATCGACAGTGTAGGGCTATTTTTAAGCAATTCTCGCAATGCTTGGGCCTTAGCCTTTTTAGGTTGCCTAATTTTCGCCCTTTATCTGGGTTGGAATGCCTTAGTCGCCGGTTTTGTCCTCTTGGGAGGGGTGATTTCTCTTGCTTCTTGGGGACCAAATCCTTTCAGGGATAGTCTGCGTTTCTTGGTTCCTAGGGCGATTTGGGCGCGATTATCCGATGAAATGTTCCCCAATCGCCCTCTAGCTACTCTCAGATCAACTCAATGGCGTTTTACTCTAGAAATGACCCAAGAAAGACCCCTATTCGGTTGGGGATTACGCAGTTTTACACCTCTCTACGAAAAAAGTCAGGGATTATGGTTAGGTCATCCCCATAATTTATATTTGATGTTAATGGCAGAAACGGGAATTATCGGCTTAATTTTATTGTCTGTTTGGGTGGGTTGGATTTATGCCCAAGGGGTGCGTTTATTTATCTTTTTACGGCAACAAAAAGCCGGGGGTGAGTTAATTATCTTTACCTATCTGGTAGCTTTTGGTGCTTGCGTTTTATTTAATCTCGTCGATGTCACCCTCTCCGATGTCAAGATTAATACTATTGTTTGGCTTCTCTTGGCTGCTATTGCCGGGGTGAGTCAAAGGTTAAATTATGAATTATGAATTATGAATTATGAATTATGAATTGGGAAGTGGGGTGTAGGGTGTGGGGTGTGGGGTGTGGGAATTGGGGAATTGGGGAAGTGGGGAATTGGGGAATTGGGGAGAGGGGAGAATAAATAAAATAATCTCCTGAATAAGGGTGCATCCCACACTTGCAGAAATACCAACAATCAGCAATTATCAGTGACTCTTAAATTAGTACAAAAATATGAACAATCGCGTGTAAGCATCTCACAGTTAACCTAATGCGCGGGGGGTTTGGGGGGTAGAACCCCCCAAAAGCTTGGATTGAGTGATAAAACCGAAAGTAATGCCCAATTTTAGGAGAAAGTTTCCCCTTAAAAATCCCAAATTAGTAGATTTACCAAAATGAGATGCACCCCCTGAATACTGATAACTGAATACTGGCTCCCCAAAACGAAAACTTCGCACCTCACCATTAAGATAACTGCTATAAATAGACTTTTAATAACCAAAGAAAGAAAGGAATAGTCAGAAAACTAGCAAGGGTAGTGACCACAACTGTGCGGGCCATTAAAGTAGCCGAACCACCGAATTCTGTGACTAAAATGACGGTATTAACGGCGGTGGGCATGGCACTTTGTAGGATGAGAATTTTTAGATCCATACCGGTTAATCCTAAACTACTGCCGATCGCAAATGCCAAAAGAGGAGCGACTAAAAGACGCAAACAGGTCCCTAATAACTCTAATTTACCGATCGCTAATTTTTGCTGAGATAATTGGATACCTAGGATAATTAAAGCCAAGGGAATTGCCGCTTGTCCCAGATAGCTAACGCTTTTATCTAATTGCAGGGGAAGATGAAAAGGGAAAGTTTGAAAGCCAATGCCGATAAAAATTGACCAGATTAAGGGCAATTGAAAAACTAAGCGAAATCCTGAAAGAAAGCTTTTTCCTTGCAAATAAGCGGGACTAATACCAAATAAAAGAATACTAGAGCCAATCATATAGATTATCGCTCTTTCCAGTCCGGCCGCACCCAGGGCAAAACTAGCCACTGGTAAACCCATATTACCGTTATTGGGCATCACGGCGGCAGCCATGAGGCTTTTGCGGGTATCACCATCGAGACTGAGACAATAGGCGATAATTTCGACGACAATCGCCATTACCAGTGAGATAAGAGCAAAGCCTAGGATAATTAAACCGATATTGCTGCCGGATAAAGTGGTGTGATAGAGTCCATCAATCACCAAAGCGGGGGCAAGAATATATACCGTGATTTGGGAAAGGGAATGCACTTCCACAGTGAGAATTTTTCCTGCTATCACACCGATGAGGATGATAAAACCCACTGGAACAATAGCGGAGAGGATGACAAGCATTAATCAAGTAAAAAGTAAATAGTACATAGAAAAAAACTGATCTGATTTTTTAACAGATTTCTGTTATATCTTCGTATAAAGATTCGATCGCACAGTGAAAATCGATACTAGCTAGATAAATATCTGCTCCTTTGCTGTAGGGATAAAGAACCCAGAATCCTTCATCATTGCGGCGAAAACAATCTACACTGATGCGTTCTTGACTGATAAGAACGTATTCTTCTAAAGTTTCGATCGAACGATAGTCGGCAAATTTATCGCCCCGATCTCGCTTCGCGAGCGCGTTGCGAGCAAAGGCAGCAGTAGTGGGGGATAATACTTCTACAATCAAGCGCGGATAACGGATAAAATCTTCCGAGGGTAATGATTCGGTAGTAGTGGCGTAGCTCTCTTGCTTACCTGGTATGAATTGTGTAAAATATTTATTAATAAAAATAATTGGCTCGAATCAGTCTTTAAACCTCTAGCTTGATCATGACTTTTCTGATAAATATCTTTTTCTGGCTCCTGTCTGGCTTACTGAAATATCAGTCTAGCACCGAACAAAGTCCCCCCCCTAGTTCACCTCCGTTCCCCTGTCCTAATTGTGGTTCTCACCATACGATCAAGAATGGTTCTATTCATAATGGAAAACCCAAACGTCAATGTAAAGAATGTGGTCGTCAGTTTGTGATCAATCCCACTAATAAAACCGTCTCTGACGAAACCAAACAATTAATTGATAAACTCTTGCTCGAACGAATTTCCTTACGAGGAATTGCTAGAGTAACAGGGGTAAGTTGGTCATGGTTACAAAATTATGTCAACAATAAACTGGCGGCTGTCCCCCGTCAAATAAAGGTTTCGGACAAACCAAAAGGTAAATTGGTTATAGAATGTGATGAAATGTGGTCTTTTGTTTTTTCTAAGACGATAAAGGTCTATATTTGGCTGGCAATTGATAGAAATACAAGAGAAATTATTGGTTGCTATTTAGGAGATAGGAGTCGTCAATCAGCCAAAAAACTTTGGGCTAGTTTACCAGGTGTTTACCGACAATGTGCAGTTGCTTACACAGACTTTTGGGAGTCATATAAGACAGTAATTCCCAGTAAACGTCATCGACCAGTCGGGAAAGAAACTGGTCAAACTAATCATATTGAAAGATTAAATAATACCTTTCGACAAAGGATTTCTCGGTTGGTGAGAGAGAGTCTATCTTTCTCTAAAAAAATGGAGAATCACGTTGGGGCTGTTTGGTATTTTATCCATGACTACAATGCACAACTGGCAAAGGATTAAGCCGCCATCACTACTACAGAATCACCACCTCTTCCGAGAAAGACCGATTATCTCGCGAGTCGCAAGTGACCACAAGATCGGGATAAAAATAACTATTAGCTATTTCTAGACGAACTTTCATATCTGTGGCATAGACAAGACAACCACTACCCCGCAGCCGGTTTTTTAAAAGTGTGGCTAAGTTGATAATAATCATACCATGGGCTTTACTTGCACCAGCCATGGCGTAGGTTTGACCGCGAATGTATTCGTGTTTATCCTTGGCTATTCTCTCCGTTGCTAAATAATCTTCCGGGGAAAGATAGTTATAGTCAAAGTTAGCAATCATTTGGTTAAATCACCTTTATTGTCTCTAAAATCAATTCTAACTCTCGATCGAGGAGCGGTACATTTTTAAACCCACATTCCGCACCCTCAACTGTCACAGATCAAAAAAGCCATTAAAGTAGTACATAATAACTAAAATTAATTCAAAGGTTAAAAGGGTTAATGAGAATATATAGCATTAAAAGGGGTATGGAGCGAGAAAGAGAAAATTCAAGAGAAAAAAATAATTGTTCAGAAAACAAGAAATAATTGATTACAATAAGTAGTCGTGCAAAATTAATTTCCTAGTGAAGATAGGCAAGAGGCAAGAGCGGGGTTAGATATGTGTAATTAATTTTGCTTAGGTACTTAGAAGTAGTGGAGGAATCTGTTGTGAAATTAAAACCCCAAGAAATAGAAATTCAGAACATAGACCATCTAGGGATAGTGGCAGGAATAATAGACTCAATCGGAATAGTAGAAATAATAAACGAATTGATAGGAGTCGAAAAAGACGAAAAAGTAAATGCAGGTCAAGTAGTAAAAGCCATGATAATCAACGGGTTAGGATTTGTTTCCAAACCCTTATATATGTTTCCCGAATATTTTGAAACAATCGCCTGTGAACATCTAATAGGAACAGGAGTAAAACCAGAATATCTCAACGACGATAAATTGGGGAGAGTCATGGATAAACTATTTATAAAAGGATTAGATACAATATTTTTCATCATCGCAGTAAAAGCCGCCCAAAAATTTGGAGTATCACTATCAACATCACATCTAGACTCATCATCAATCCACGTACATGGGCAGTATAACACTAGCTTACCAGAAGTAATATTTGAGAATCAAAAAATAGGAAATAACCAAGAATTAGAAGAAATAGCAGTAAAATCACCAAAAGAAATAACCATCACTTATGGTTATTCTCGTGACCATCGGCCGGACTTAAAACAGTTCATCATAGAAATGATATGTTCAGGAGATGGAGACATCCCAATATTTTTGAAACTAGCATCAGGAAACCAAGCAGACTCATCATGTTTTGGTCAAATAGCAGTAGAATATCACAAACAATTAGAAGTTAATAGTCTCATGGTTGCTGACTCTGCCTTATATACAGAATCAAACCTGAAAATGATGTCAGATTTACAGTGGTTATGTCGAGTACCATTAAGCATAAAAGCAGCAAAATCATTAATATCAACAATACCAGAATCAGAATTTATTGATAGTACAATACCAGGATATAAATTAGTATCAAAAACCGAAAATTATGCAGGAATAGAACAAAGATGGTTAGTAGTACAAAGTCAAGAAAGAAGAGAATCAGACCTGCGTAAACTAACCCAAAAAATTACCAAAGCCGAATCAAAAGCGGTTCTTGATTTGAAAAAGTTATCACAAGAGAGATTTGCTTGTGAAGCAGATGCTATCAAGGCATTATCAAAATTATCAACCCAGTTCAAATATCACCAAATTAACGAAAGTAAGGTTACTCCAGCCAAATCTAATAAAAAAGATTCTCTAAATGAAATATCCTACCAAATATCAGCTACAGTCTGCCAGGATGAAAGTAAAATTAATACAGAATTGCTGAGTGCAGGATGTTTTATTATTGCTACGAATGTTTTAGATTCACAGGAACTTAGTGATGATTCTATGCTCAGGGAATATAAAGCTCAACAATCATGTGAACGGGGGTTTGGTTTTCTCAAAGACCCATTATTTTTTGCCGATAGTATTTTCCTTAAAAGTCCTGAGAGAATAGAGTCTATGGGAATGATTATGGGTTTATGTCTCTTGGTTTATACATTGGCTCAACGTCAAATTAGAAATGCTCTGAAAGAGTCTAAATCAACAATTAAAAATCAATTAGGTAAAGCAACTAATTCCCCTACTTTACGCTGGATTTTTCAATGCTTTCATTGTATTCATTTGATTACACTTAATCAGGAGGAACATATTTCTAATTGGAATAAGGACAGAGATTTTATCTTGCGTCTTTTACCAGATGATTGTTTACGTTACTATCAATTAGCCACCTAATTATTATCTCTATCAATTTAATTTCTATGAGTGAACATGAGCTAATATCTTTGATTTATAGCTCCACTTTACTATGTCTATAATTTAGTTTTTTACTTTAATTGATTAGTCTAAATTATGATTTATCTCTTGGATTTCTTCTTTTATTTATCTGTTGACTCCTCTAGGTGGTGTTAATTCTTATTGCTCCTTATTGAGAATAGGTTTTGATGCCATTTTTGGTGCTTTACTGTTTCTCAAATGCCTTTTTTCGCTCCTTATGTTTATTTTTATGCTCACTTTGATTTTTTCTCTCCGTAATTTCTCTCTGTGACAGCTTAGGGTGCGGAATGTGGGTTTAAAAATTGTCTGACCAACACCTGCCAATTTTGCCAGTTGCTCGGCAAATTGTTGAGCTAATTGACCTGCTCGGACAATATCGAGTAAAAAAGCCTTATCCCGCCAGATAAATCCCTTGCGCTGTCCCTAAAATCTCTCGTTGACGAATCCAATTATGACTCTGCTCGATCGATTTTTTCGTTAGCAAATCAACTTTCCGTCCCAATAAATTTTCTAATTCCCGTTTCATCCTCGAAAACTCCAGAAGTCCCCAAGAAACACTATCGGCTCTCTTGGGTTTGGTGGGTAAAATGTACTCTAAGACACATTCCTGCCAGCGAGCGACTGGAACTAACCACAAAGACACAAAGGACACAAAGATTGATCGGTTCTATAAAGGGGAATTATCGCTAACCACACGAAAACCAATATCATAGAGTCCAGCAGTAGCCATAAATTTGACTCGGTAGGCCGAGCGACATTTGTTAGGGCCGTCATTCCAGGAACCCCCGCGTAAAACTCGTCTGTCCCTATCTTCTATGGTGGCTGCTTCGTAGTTATCGCGCCAGTAATCTGCACACCATTCCCTGACATTTCCGTGCAGGTCGTAGAGTCCGAAAGGGTTAGCGACGGCAAACATTCCCACCGGTGTGGTTTCCCTGCGATCGCATCCCAGGCTACCTTCCCCATAACGACCATAACTGCATACTTTCCCGCCATAATCCCAGTCCACCCCGGAATAGTTGGCTAAATCGGTGGAAATTGTCGGGCCAAAGTGAAAAGGGGTGGATGTACCTCCCCGACAAGCGTATTCCCATTCTTTTTCTGCGGGTAAACGATAATTCAGTCCCGTGAGACGGGATAGGCGATCGCAAAATTCCACCGCTTCCCACCAGTTAATTTGTTCTACTGGGCGATCGTAACCTTCAAAATGGGCCGGATAGGGATTAAGTTCAATATTTACTGGTTCTAATTTTGCCACCTCGCGCCATTGTCGTTGGGTAATTGGGTAGCGACTCAGACAAAAAGCCTGAATATTAACCGGAGATTGGGGACTTTGACTCGATTTCCAGCCTAACTCGCTTTTGGGCGCACCGATGAGGTATTGACCGCTAGGGATAGAAATCATCTCTAAAAAGGTTTTTTTGCTTAAAAAATATTGATAACCTCGATTAGTGACTTTTTCCCGTTTAATTTCCTCACCTTTGCTATTAACAGTGACCACCTCATCGGTAAAATCTAACCATTCTCCCATTCTGCACCCCTCTATCGGTTATCGGTTGATCAGGTTCAGCTGCGAGCCTAAAAACATCTCGAAACCTACCAGTTTAAGAATAACAAGACTTCGATCGCTTATCCCCCGATCAGTTTTAATTTTAATTAATTTTTTGGATTGTTCCCCCTCACTTGCCACCTTCCCACTCCCCATATTAATTGCTGGAGTCATTAACAACTTCAGGGACAATCTCTAATTCTTGTTCACCAATTACAGGTAAATGATTTTTCTGTAAACCCATAGCAGTTAAACAAGTATTGAGAGAGTTAATCGCTTGGTTATAATCCTCAATTTTTTGGTGAATTTCTTGCTGTTTGTGGGCATTATTAGCAATTTTTTCCGCCGCTTCCTGTTCTAAGGTTTGTTCTAGATAAGAACGAGCTTGATTGAACTGTTTTAGAATAGTATCCGCTTGTTTTTTCGCCATTGGTATCAATTGATTTTTGAGAGTATTATTAACGGTTTGGCGGAAGTTTTTCTGAATTGTTGCTGATACTTTTGGCTCAAAATCTAACTTAAGTAATTGACGGATAGCAGGTTCGGCATCAAGAATACTTTCACAGTCATAACCCTGGGCAGTTTGTTGGACAGTTTGCCGAAATTGAAAGATCGAAAAAGTGCCTTCGTTGTAAAAATTGTGATTTTCTCTTACATAGCGATCACACTCAGTTTTTGCTTCGGAAATCAAGGCATTAATTAACTGCAATTCCACCTGTTTTAGCTGATTTTCTATGCCACCATCATTACCCAATAAACGATAGATTTGCCGATAATAATCACCTTGCCTTACCGCATCTAAGAGACGCTGACAAAAGCGAGTAATTAAACTGGTTGACTCCTCAATTAACACATCTTCTAGCTGGTTAGACAGATAATAAAAAGCTTCCACTAATACTGCTAATAAAGGTGCTGTAGCATTGCGAGGATGAGCTAAAGTCGCCTGCGAGTAAGCATTTCTAACAGAAAAAGTATTTAATAACTCATCCAATCTTGATACCATTCTCGCTTTCAGTTTCTTAAAGTCTTCCTCAAAGTTGTCATCGCTATTAACCACGATAGCATTGACATAACCCTCGATATGTTTAGTTAATTTCTCTCCCACTTCCTTTAACTCTTGATTGAGGTGATTTAACTCCAGAGCTTTCATCGCCTCAATTTCTCGTGGTTGACTTTCTAAATCACGATAAATACCCTGGTAATGATTTTTGAGAGTAATGCAAAGAGATTGTAAATCATCAGCTAAAGTTGCAAACAATTGCGGACGTTTTTCTTCGGTAAGATAACGAGTAATTGCCCTGCGAAATTCTTCGATACCGCTATCAGCAATTAACTGCTCTAGTAAAGGAGTTCCCCACTCACTTAAAACTCGGAAGTAATTTTTATTAGGAGTTTCATAACCGTGGATGGAAACTTTAAAGGGAGTTGCCAGTAATTTACCAGAGTTGGCACAATAGTTATTAAACTCGCTGACAAATTGCGGTGTTTCTTCTTGTCCTCCTAAATTTTTAACACTTTCGGCAAAGATAGAATCTAACCCATAACGCTGATTAATATTGGTTTGATTTTTCACCTGATACCCATAAAACCCTAAAAGTCCGCTGGTTTTATAAATGCGGGAAGTATCACGAAATTGCGTTTGAATCAGGTTCTCTAAACGCTGTTTTAGTTGGGCTGAGTACCAGGTTTCATCAATGCGGTTAAAAACATAAAAAACTCGATCACGAATACCAGCATTAGAGCTAATTTTTTCGAGTAATTCTGTTTCTTCTGTGGCTAATTCTCCCGCAGAAGCAGCCTTTAAAACACAAACCACTGCTGAAGTATCAGGATGCTCTATTTTACGATAGGCTAATTCGGCATCTTTTTTGACTGGGGCATCAATACCGGGCAAATCTACCAAAACGTTACCATCTTTAAGGAGAGGATGATGACAGTAATATTCTAGACGTTTTAAGACGGCGCTATTGCTACCACGACGGGCAAAACTGGCCGCTTCTGCTAAATTAGAAAAGTGAAATTGTTCCATGGAATAGGTGGCATTATGCAGGGTATGGATCCGCTCACGATTTTGAGTAAATCCTTCAATTAATAATTTTAAACCCTGAGCTTGTTTAGCTCGCTCGGATTTGCCTTCTCCCCCTTCCTGTTCGATAATTTTTTGACAGTATTGGTTTAATTGACTACAGTATTCCGGGGAATTAATGTTACTGGGATTAGTTAATTGCAGATTTTGACAGACGCTATCGACTAAAGTACGAATTTCTGCTTCGCTGAGAAAGGTTAAAACCACTCTTTCCTCATCAGCTTCTGCGTACTCAATATAACATTCTGTACCCGTTGCGTGTCCTTCGGCACTATAGAGCAATTCTCGCTCTAAAAGTGCATTGATTAACATTGATTTCCCGGCACTAAAAGCACCGGCGAAAACGATTTCAAATTTGGGAGAAATGGCTTTTTGTAGGGCAATTTCTATCTTGCTGGTATCCTGTTGATTGCGGAGAGACGATTCGCATTTCAATAGTTCAATTATACTGTTAACATTACCAGCCAGATTACTGCATTGGGGTAAAAGTTCAGTCATGGTAAAACCCAGATCTAGAAGAACAGTGCTATTATTCCCCACATGATAACAAAATTCCCTAACTAGATGTCACATCTTTGCTCAGTAATTTAAGCAATCAAGGACAAGGCCCTAGTCTTGAATCTAGAATCATGATTGATTATAATCAATTTAGTACATACCGATTTCCGAGAACCTCCTTAGGTAAAAATTACCTCCTCACTCCTGAATCCTAGGGGAATGATAATTATGTGGGCAAAAATGGCAATAGATAAATGGAGATTAAAAAAAATTCGGACTATGGGACAGTTAGGATTTTTGTTAGGGACAGTTTTTCTTTTGGGTGGTTGTCATTCTCTGAATGTTATCCCAAATCGTCCGCAACCCTTGCCCCAAGATCAATACATTCAAGTCTATTTTAATCATAATCAAGCCCAGAATTCAAATTATACCGATCCCTATCGCCAAATTAATCGCCAGGGGGACAATCTAGAACAGGTTATTATTGATCATATCAACTCGGCAAAAATTTCGATCGATCTAGCAGTGCAAGAGTTACGTTTACCCGCCATCGCTCAAGCTTTAGTGGAGCGTCAGCAACAGGGAATTAAAGTTAGGGTTATCCTCGAAAACATTTACAATAAACCTATTAATAGTTTAGCCAAAAACCAAGAACAATCAAGCGATCGAGAACAGGAACGTTATCAAAATCTTTTTGATTTAGTTGATATAAATCGAGATGGTAAATTAACTCCAGAGGAAATCGCCCAAAGAGATGCAATTACTATCCTCAAAAAAGCTGGCATTCCCCTAATTGATGATAGCGCTGATCGCTCAAAAGGTAGCGGTTTAATGCACCATAAATTCATGGTTATTGATAATTACACTACTTTAATCAGTTCAGCTAACTACACCTTAAGTGATATTCATGGAGACTTTTCTAATACCCAAACTGTTGGGAATGCCAATCACTTATTAGTAATTACTAATCCCCCACTAGCTAGAGCTTTTCAAAAAGAATTTAATCTGATGTGGGGAAGGGAAGATCAGCATAAATTTGGCTTAGATAAACCCCAGAGAAAACCGCAAACAATCCTTATCGGTAATAGTATTCTGACGGTAAAATTTTCCCCCGATTCTACCGCTTATCCCTGGGCAATTACTAGCAATGGTCTGATCGGTGAAACTTTAAATAAAGCTAAAAAATCCGTGAATTTAGCCCTGTTTGTCTTTACGGAACAGCCTTTAGCTAATATTCTCGCTCAACGACATCAAAAAGGGATAGAAATTAAAGCTTTAATTGATCCTAGTTTTGCCTTCCGATACTATAGCGAAGGATTAGATTTATTAGGAGTTGCTCTCAGTAATAAATGTCGTTATGAACCAGATAATCAGCCTTGGCAAAACCCAATTAATACCCTAGGAGTTCCCGATCTAGCCCGGGGAGATAAATTACACCATAAATTCGGTTTAATCGATGATAAAATTGTGATTACTGGTTCTCATAATTGGTCAAGAGCCGCTAACCATCAAAACGATGAAGCTTTAGTGATTATCGATAATCCCACCGTTGCCGCTCATTTCGATCGAGAATTTCAATATCTGTACCGTACCGCTAAATTAGGACTGCCGGAAACTATTAAAAATCGGATCGAACAGGATAGAAAAAACTGCCCCCAATCTGTAACAATTAAAAGCGATCGCTTAATTAATTTAAACACCGCCACAAAAGAAGAATTAGATAGTTTACCCGGTATCAGTGGCAAATTAGCTGAAAAAATTATCGCAGCCCGGCAACAAAACCCCTTTACTTCCCTAGAAGATTTGGATCGAGTATCGGGAATCGGTCGGGGAAAAATTAACAAGCTGCAAGGCAAAGTTAGCTGGTGATGATTGCCTCGTCTGCATTTTTTGCCACAGACAAAAAAGGGTTATTTTAACGGTTCGGGAATAGTATCGGAAGGAGCTTCAAACTGTCCGGTAATAACGTATTCTAGACGCAATTTTAGCCAAGTAATAAACTGTTGATTGAGAGAAACAATCGCCGCTGCCGGTTGGGGAGTTTTCTTTTTGATATCGGCAAAAGCGGGAGTATCTAAAAAAGCTGGATTGGCAATTAACCAAAAATCAATTTCTTGACCTTTTTCTTGATAATTCCTGATTCTTTCCTTCAAAACTTCCTTTTCGATCGCTTCCTCTTCTAAAAACTTTTGACTGGCTACCAAATAATAATAAGTTGTCATGATCTTTCCTTTAATTTTTCAGTGTAATTGTTCCTGAGTCGGGAGATTAGCTGATAGCTGATGGCTTTTACAATTGTCCACGCATAGCCAATTTCATTTCCCTAACGGCCCGTTCCAACCCGACCAAAACCGCCCGACTGATAATTGTGTGACCAATGTTCAATTCTTCCATATTGGGCAAACAGGCGACATCATAAACATTCCAATAGGTCAAACCGTGACCGGCATTCACCCGCAAACCGAGAGAGGAAGCGTATTCACAACCTTCTTTAAGAATTGTTAATTCTGCTTGACGATCGCTCTCCTGTTGTGCTTCGGCGTATTGACCGGTATGGAGTTCGATCAATTTCGCCCCCGTATTAGCGGCCGCTTGAATTTGGGCAAAATCGGCATCAATAAACCAACTAACGGGGATATTAGCTCCTTGTAGGCGCTCTACAACCCCACAAAAACGGTCAAAATTGCCCAGCATATCGATCCCCCCTTCCGTGGTCACTTCCTGGCGCTTTTCGGGGACAAGGGTGACATAATCGGGTTTAAGATCGAGAGCAATGGCGATCATTTCCTCCGTCGGGGCCATTTCCAGATTTAGATGAGTCCGCACCGTTTGCCGGAGGAGCCGCACATCGCGATCTTGGATATGACGACGATCCTCGCGCAAGTGAACGGTAATGCCATCAGCGCCGCCGATTTCGGCCAAAACTGCCGCCGCCACGGGATCTGGTTCCACGGTTCGACGCGCTTGGCGAATTGTGGCCACATGGTCGATATTGACACCCAAAGTCAGCAAAGTTGAACCTCCTTGTTTGTTAGTCCAACTTTCCATCTTACCATTGCGGTCAAAAGCGATTACATACTGGAGATATTTAAACCCATGGTCAGTTCTTCCATTTTGCCGCGCATAGTTTCCGTGGAGGCATTATAGGCGGCTTTCATGGCTTCTAGAATAGACCCAGCCACAATCTCCACATCTTGGGAGAGGAGAGCAGGATCGATTTCAATCCCCCGGGGTTCTTGGTTGCCACTGAGATACACTGTCACCAAGCCATTTTCACTCTGGCCGGGAATTTCCATAGTTTCTAGTTCTTCTTGCAGAACTTTGGCCCCTTGTTGCACCTGTTGCGCTTTTTGGAAAGCGTCTTGTAATTCTTTAATCTTACCGAGACCGAATCCGAATCCTTGTCCTTGTGCCATAATATTTTTTTTGTTTAAGGGGTCACTCAAGGTTTTTATTCTACTGCTTAAGGTCAACCTGGATCAACTTTTGGCCAAGTAAACGCTAATGCCATCAGCACCGCCGCCACCGGCTCTGCTTCCAAGCCGCGGCGCCCTTGGCCAATTGTGGCCACATGGTCGATATGGACAGCCAAAGTCAGCAAAAAAGTTGAACCTCCTTGTTTGTTAGTCCAACTTTCCATCTTAATCATTGCGGTCAAAAGCGATTACATACTGGGGATATTTAAACCACTGGTCAGTTCTTCCATTTTGGCGCGCATGGTTTCCGTGGAGGCACTATAGGCGACTTTCATGGCTTCTAGAATAGACTCGGCCACAATCTCCAGATCTTGGGAGAGGAGAGCAGGATCGATTTCAATCCCCCGGGGTTCTTGGTTGCCACTGAGATACACTGTCACCAAGCCATTTTCACTCTGGCCGGGAATTTCCATAGTTTCTAGTTCTTCTTGCAGAACTTTGGCCCCTTGTTGCACCTGTTGCGCTTTTTGGAAAGCGTCTTGTAATTCTTTAATCTTACCGAGACCGAATCCGAATCCTTGTCCTTGTGCCATAATATTTTTTTTGTTTAAGGGGTCGCTCAAGGTTTTTATTATACTGCTTAGGATGAACCAGGGTCAACTTTTGACCATTGGAGGACGATAAAACCTCTGCAATCGGGGGGCGACTATCGGCCTTGGCCTCTGATAGAATCAAGCCAAGGGAAGGAGTCGAGAAATGGGGAAAAGTCTTTTTCTACCCTTTATCCCGGGCCGCCGGGCAACCGCCCCAAGCCATAATAGAATTGTTGCTTTGACGAGGAGAATAGCAATTTTGAACGCCAAAAAAACGGGAATTTTCTTGACAATTGCCCTAAGTTGTGCTTTAGCAGCAAAAGTGGCGATCGCTAATACTTCCCCTTTGGAGGGGACTCGATGGAAACTAAGGGGTTGGACAGCCGGAAGTTTGGTCAAAGAAACGGAAATTACCGCCGCTTTCCAGAAAAATATCCTCAGTGGTTCGGCCGGATGCAACCAGTATAATACCGGCTATCAAGTCAACAATGGCACGCTTCAGATCAACCAAGCGATCGCTACTACCAAAAAAGCTTGTCCGGAACCGGAGATGAAACAGGAAAATCAATATCTGGCCGCCTTGCAAGGAGTGGAACAATTCCAAGTGACAGCTAAGGGCGATTTACAATTATTTTATCGTACTCCCGAAGGTTTAGGAATACTCACTTTTACCCCCGCACCGACCACCACACGCACGGAAAAGACAATTTATATCAATTCTAGGAAACAACCCTGCAGCCAAGGCACAACCAAAGACTGTTTACAGATGCGAGAAAAACCAGAGGAAAACTGGAGATTGTTTGCCAATAGTATCGAGGGATTTGATTATAAACCAGGATTTTTCTATCAAATTAAAGTTAGCGTTGAAACCGTCTCCAATCCAGCTAATAATCAAAATTCCGAAACATGGAAACTATTAGAAGTTATTAGCCAAACCCCAGAAAAAGAGACTCCGCGAGCTTGGTTTGATCGACCGTTAACTAATTGGAATAAAGCCAAGGCACCTATCCCAAAATCTCCCGTTAAAACCGTGATCGATAACCAGTGTCGTGAACAGGTTCGTCCGGCAATTACTGCCAATGAACAAGCACTTAATAAAGCAGGATGGTTACTGTACGGGGCCGTGCAAACCTATGGGAAAACTAGCATTATTTCGGCCATGAGTGGAGTGGATGGAATGTGCCGACCGATGGGTTATCAAGACTTTGTTTTTGTCGATGGTAAATTCGCTGGCACTCTTTCCCCGCGACCGATGGATTCTCGCGCTGATGGGGCATCTCAGAGAATTGTTTTACAAAATAGCGATCGAATTATTGTGGTTTTTAATCGCTATAAAGACACGGATCCTCTCTGTTGTCCTTCCCAATTAAGTCGCGTTATTTATCAAATTGAAACAGTCAGCGGATTGCCAGTGGTTGTTCCCAAAGAAGCGGAAACAGAAGCGGTGAGAAATTAATTCAGTTATCAGTTATCAGTTATCAGTTATCAGTTATCAGTTATCAGTTATCAGTGAGATAGGGAAAAAAAGACTGGCAGTTAATAGCTTCCTTTTTTATTATATCTCCCGCAAAAGTGAGTTTTTAATCGCATTTTCCCGAAAAAGATCGCTTTTCTACTGCTAGAAAATAATCTATTTCTTGCTGCTTCTCCTGACTGGGAGAATAATGGCTCGGAGACTCCTCACTTAAGGGAAGATTTTTGATTTATGCAGCAGGTTTAGTAATTAGGCACTGATACTAGATAAGTAGTTATAAAATTCTAATAACTCCTCGTTAGTTAGGAGTAAACGTGACTTTTTGCCATAGGTAGAAATCAGGTATTCCCGACCTTTTTCTGTGGTCCAAGCTAATCGTTTCATCTCCACATCAATTTTAGTTTTAAGGACTGAATAATCGATTTCTTCGGGAATAACAACAACTGGCTCCGGTTCTGGGGGTTCTTCTTCAGTTAAATTCGCTTCTTCTGGCAATTCTGTTAATAAGGAGTAATTATCGGTTTCCGTTTCTAATAATAAAGGCTCTGGTTCTGGTAAAGGAATATCCTTAACTTCGGGTAATTCCGGCTCAATTTTAGCCGGGGGAATATCCTTAACTTGGGGTAATTCTGGTTCAATTTTAGCTGGGGGAATATCCTTAACTTGGGGTAATTCTGGTTCAATTTTAGCTGGGGGAATATCCTTAACTTGGGGTAATTCTGGTTCAATTTTAGCTTCAGGACGAGGTATTTCAGTGACTTTAGCCGTTTTAGTCGATTTTTTGGCACTAGGGACGGGTTTAGGTAAATCTTCCGGTAGAGAAATATTATTGGGGCTGATTTTTTCCACAAGCTGGAGATCGGGGGTGCTTTCAGCCTCTAAAAGCAGTAAAGCCCGTTCTCTGGCTCTATCTTCGGCGATTTCCACCGTATCTGCTGCTGCTAAACCTGTAACAACCGTTTTTCCTTCAATTTCCACGATCGCTTTCACAATATACTTGCCATGATCGATTTGAACTAACTCACTAATCAGGGCAACTTGGGGGTAACGTTGGCGTAACTTTTGCAACATGGTGACTTTTTCGAGTTCTTTTGTACTTATATTAGAATACTCTATCGTAATTATGGAAAAATGTAGCAAGTTCTTGCTAAGATTAAAGGTTAGATAAAATTTTCAGTGCTAGGATTAGCCTTGCCCACAGTAAGAAGATTCTACTAGGCTGAAGCTTCCGCCAGAAAGACGAGCAATGGCCGAAAAGTTTGCCGGTGTTCGCTATTGGCTTATACTAACAAAGGCTTCGATAATGCTCAGGGTAGGTTCGGGTGTTTGATGCTTGGTCAGTTTACCCTCACTGTCACCACCAGCGATCGCAATTACCCCGATAGAGATGATCTCTGGAGTCAATGGTTTAAATCCACCTTCTCATTATTAAGTATTTAAACTTAATTATTCACGATTCCGTCAGTGTCTTGTAAGTAAGGATTATTGTCAGATGGACTTCTCGATCGCCACACTCCTCTCTCATCTTAGTGATGATAAATTAGCTACGGGTAAAATTCTCGAAAAAAAATTAGGCTGCGAAGACGATCCCGAAAGCTGTGAAAAATTGCAAGTGATTCTCGATGCTTTGGAACGTCTGGGAATGGTTGTCAAAGAACGCGGGCGCTATCGTCGCGTGATCGAGGAAAATATCGTAGAAGCAAAGCTGCGCTGTTCCAGTAAAGAATTTTGCTTTGCTATCCAAGATATCGAAGATGCTGATGACATCTACGTCTCGAAAAATCATCTAAGTAACGCTTGGAATGGCGATCGAGTTTTAGTCAAAATCATCCGCGAGGGGACCCGTCGTCGTTCCCCAGAGGGAGAGGTGAGATTAATTCTCGAACGAGCTAACCCTTCGCTTCTAGCGCAAGTAAAACAGGAAAATGAGCAGTTCGTAGCGGTTCCCCTGGATGATCGCCTGAAATTTACCCTTAATCTCCTCGAAAATGGTCAAAACCTCCAAGAAAACATCGATCACCTCGTTCATGTTTCCGTCCTCCGTTATCCCCTAGGGGAAATGCCTCCCATCGGCAAAGTTACTCGCATTCTCGGTTCCACGGCCGAGGCCGCTGCCGACACGGATATCGTCTCCTGTAAACACGATCTACCCCATAATTTTCCGCCAGAAGCCCTCGAAATTGCCGATAATTTAGCCGATTTCTTCGATAGTGGCGAAAAAGAACAACTGCGAGATTTAACCCAACTCTTCACCTTTACCATCGAAGATGACACCCCCCTGGATTATCCCCCGATCATTGAAAATGCCTTTTCTTTAGAGAAAATCAACCAAAATCGCTGGCAAGTCGCCATTCATATCAGCGATGTCACCCGTTACATTGAACGGGGTGGATTATTGGATAAAGTTGCCAAAAAACGGGGAACTGCCGTCTATTTAGGCGAAAAAGTGCTGCCATTAGTTCCAGCTGCCCTTACCAGTCGTTGTTCCCTGTCACCCCAAGAACAGCGCCCCGCTATTTCTATCCTCGTCACCCTCGATGATAAGGGGGAGCTAGTGGAGTACGAAATCACCCGCAGCCTCATCCAAGTGGATCAACATTTTACCTATCAACAGGTGCGCGATCTGCTCAGTGAAGAAGATAGCGCAGCTGCCCCCACCGATACCGTTGAAACCCTGAAAGATTTATTTTTCAGCGTTTGCCCCACCCTAAAATCCCAACGTCTGCAGCGGGGTAGTTTTGATATTCAATTAGACAAAATCTCTCCCTACAAAGACGAAGGACGGGGGGGGACTGTTCTCGCTTCTAATAATTTACCAGCCCGTTCTTTACTGACAGAAGTGGCGATTTTAGCCGGCAAAGTTGTCGCTGAACATTTACAGGCCTTAAAATTGCCCTGTATCTACTGTGGACAATCGGAACCGGATTGGGATGAATTGGAGGATTTACTCAAATTAGCCAATAATTTAGGGGCAGAATTAAATTTAACTGCCGAGGAGGAGATTAAACCCAATGACTATCAAAATCTCACCCGCACTTTTTCCGCTTCCACATCGGTGAAAGTCCTCAATTATCTCCTGCAAGAAACTCTCAAATTAGTTAGATATAGCAGCCATCCTTTACCCCATTTTGGTTTGGCCTATACTGGCAATTATACCCACTGTCTCTCACCCCTGCAAAGATATGCCGATCTTTGGGTACAACGGGTGTTAAAAATCCTATTAACAGAGGGGAAAGATCGCCGCAGCAAAATCGTCAAAGTCGGGGTTAATTTGGGCAGTAATAGCTGTCATGGACAGATTAATTGGAATATTCTACCAAGCCAAATTCAGGAGGAGTTAGAAGAAGAAAGTCACCTCATTGTTTCCCATCTCAATGATCGCTCAAAAATTGCTGAAGATGCGGAAAAAGACCTAGAAGGATTGAAAAAAGCCGAGAAAATGAAAGAAAGAATGGGTCAAGTTTTTCGCGGCTTAATTACCGGTGTACAATCCTATGGTTTCTTCGTGGAAATTTCCGATTTATTAGTGGAAGGGTTGGTTCATGTTTCTTCTCTCAAGGATGATTGGTACGAATATCGCGCCCGTCATAGCTGTTTGGTAGGACGGAAAAATCGCGTTGCCTATCGTCTCGGTGATGAGGTGGAAGTGGAGGTAAAAGATGTAGACTATTATCGTCAGCAAATCGATCTAGTTACGGTTAGCGGTGGCAGTTCAGCAAGTTATGACGACTTAGAAGAAGATTAATTATGAATCAACCAACCACCGAAAAAATCGGTAAAACCCGCTTTATTCTGCCCTTTTTATGCGGTATTTTTCTCTTTTTAACCGGCTGTGTCCGTTACGATGTGGGCATTAATTTTCCCCACCAACACCACGGGGAAATTATTCAACATATCACCCTCGGACAACGTTTAACCAGTCTCAGTCAAACCGAAGCCACTAAATGGTTAAATAGTATCGAACAGAGGGCAAAATTACTTAAGGGGAAAACCGCTCCTATTTCCGAACGGGAAATAATTGTGACTATTCCCTTTAGTAATAGTCAGGAATTAGAGGAAAAATTCAATCAATTTTTTGATCCTAGTTCTTCCTTTAAAATCAAAAATTCTGCTAATACCGATGATAGCAAGTTACTGCAACTAGATTCAAAACTGGCAGTTACAGAACAAGATTGCTTCTTTTTGACCCAGAAAAACTTAAAATTAACCGTTGATTTGCGGGCTTTAGGTGTACTTTCCGAACAGGGAAATATTATCGTTAGCCCCGGTTCCTTAGTCGCTATCGACTTCGCTTTAAAGACTCCCTTTCCTGGTCAAAATATTGAAGATGACTCAGGATTAAATCCCCCAGTAGAACAAGTTGATAATCAGTTAATTTGGCATTTAAAACCGGGAGAAATTAACACCATTGCGGCGGCTTTTTGGGTTCCTAACTACTTAGGTATCGGCACAGTAATTATTGTTTTATTAACAAGTTTTGCCTATTACTTGAAATATAAACGCTGGCCCGGTGTATCCCCATCGACTTAAATTGAGATGGCAACTATTGACCGAGATTTAATTATCAATGAGGGAAAGATTGGCCAACTTATGAAACTGATCTAAAAATTGGCCAACGATAGGGAAAATCTTGGCTAGGATCAAATCATAGTCATAATTGAGACTAGACGGTTTTCCCTTTATTACTTTATTACTGGCAATTACAGTTATGGTTAGCAATATTCCCTTTTCTATCCCCGAACATAGCCTCGATCGAGATTGTACCACCCTCTCCCGTCACGTCCTGCAACAATTACAAAGCTTTTCCCCCGACGCGCAGGATTTAAGCGCAATTATGAGTCGAATTGCCCTAGCCGGGAAATTAATTGCCCGTCGTCTCAGTAAAGCGGGATTGATGGCGGATGTGCTAGGTTTTACTGGAGAAACCAACGTCCAAGGGGAATCAGTCAAGAAAATGGACGTTTTTGCCAATGAGGTATTTATCTCGGTTTTTAAGCAAAGTGGTTTAGTTTGCCGTCTTGCTTCCGAGGAAATGGATAAACCCTATTATATCCCAGAAAACTGTCCCATCGGTCGCTATACCCTACTCTACGACCCGATCGATGGTTCTTCCAATGTGGATATTAACCTAAATGTGGGTTCGATTTTTGCCATCCGTCAACAGGAAGGCAATGATTTAGACGGAGAGGCGCGGGATTTACTGCAAAATGGTCGTCAACAAATCGCCGCCGGTTATATTCTCTACGGACCCTCGACTATTTTAGTTTACTCGATCGGTCGCGGTGTTCATGCCTTTGTCCTTGACCCCAGTTTAGGGGAATTTATCCTCGCCCAAGAGAATATTATTATCCCCGATCACGGTCCGATTTATAGTACCAATGAGGGCAATTTTTGGCAGTGGGATGAGGCAATTCGCGACTATACCCGTTATGTCCACCGCCATGATGGTTACACGGCCCGTTACAGTGGGGCGTTAGTGGGAGATATCCATCGAATTTTAATGCAGGGCGGTGTTTTTCTCTATCCTGGTACTGTTAAAAATCCCCAGGGGAAATTGCGCTTAATTTATGAAACTGCACCCCTTGCTTTTTTAATTGAACAGGCAGGAGGTAAAGCTAGTGATGGGGTGATAAATCTTCTAGATATCGTTCCCGATAAATTACACACCCGCACACCTTTAGTGATCGGTAGTGTCGAAGATGTTAAATTGGTGGAGTCTTTTATCGCCGATCGCCGTCATCGCAATCAACTTTAACTTATAGTTTTATTTCGAGATAAGTAGTCGTGCAAAATTAATTTCCTAGTGAAGATAGGCAAGAGGCAAGAGGCAAGAGGTGGTTAGATATGTGTAATTAATTTTGCTTAGGTACTTAAGTAGCTGGTTATAATTAAATTAAAAATGGATTTTAGGTTCGATCCCCCCTGCCTGTCCTTTAGTCACATCTTTCTTAACATTTCAAACCTTTGTGGCACAAGGCTTTCAAGACTCGGTTAACAATTTGTAATATTCCTTGTTGACACCCTTACTGACAAAGAAAAAACTGAAATCAAGTCAGGATAAGGGTTGGAGTGCTTACTGCAAAAATTGTTAAGAAAGATCCCTATAAGGGATAGCTTGATAAGGGGGGTGCCGATAGGCGGGGGGATCTGACAACTTTTAACGCCTACCTACTTATTGATAAGCTAAAACGCACTTAAACCACCTAAAATAGAAATAGTAACTTGAGAAAATTCCTACTTATGCCAGCCAAAGATTTCCTAGACTTAGAAGAAAAGAAAAACTTACAAAAAGCTCTTAAAGAAGAAGAAAGAGCAGAGGTTAGGGAAAGAATTTTAATGTTTCTCTTGCTAAACGACGGAAAAACTCAACGAGAAATAGCTGAGTTTATTGGCTGTTCACTCAAAACAGTCGCCCATTGGTGTGTTCATGGCGATCCTAACAATATAGAAAGTCTAGAAGATGGGAGAAAAAATGGAAATCATAAAAAAGCCACAGAGGAATATATTAATTTACTATTGAAAATAGTTGATGAAGACCCGAAGGAATTGGGATATGAATTCGGGAGATGGACAGCGGCAAGATTAGCAGAGCATCTAGAAAAGGAAACAGGAATTAAACTGAGTGGCTCGCAAGTGAGAAGAATATTGAGAAGAAAAAAGTATGTGTATATCTGGGCAAAATATAGTCTAGAAGATAAGCAAGACAAGAAATTAAGAAAAGCATTTAAAGAAAAATTAGATGAATATTTAAAGTTAGCGAAAGAAAAGCCAGAGTCAATCCAGGTATGGTTTTGGGACGGGGCTTTCAAGGTGGCGACGCAGGTTCGCCACACAGCCCCTCATGAATGTGGATTTAGTTTGAGAGTAATAAGAAGGAGAGCTTGGACAAAAAAAGGAAAGCGAAAAAAAGTGAATGGGCAAAGAAAAAGAGGAAGGGTGAATGTGATGGGAGCCTTAAGATATAATGATAAAAAAAGAGTCTGTTTTATGATCAAAAAAGGAAATTCAGAAACTTTCCATGAACAATTAAAGAAACTTCATGAAGAGATTCGTCAAGAATGGATAAACTTGGGAAATCTGCCCGAAGATTTTCGAGAAAAGGGGCCGAAGATTATCATTATATTAGACAATGCTAGTTATCACAAAAAGAAAGATGTTATTGAGCAGGTGGAAAAAGAGTTGCCCAATATTAGGCTAGAGTTTTTACCAGCTTATAGTCCAGATTACAACCTAATAGAATTAGTGTGGCATTCCGCTAAAGAATACATAGCTAATCGAGAATTTGAAAATAAAGAAGAACTGGAAAAAGTAGTCAATCAGCTTTTAAATGAAGGGGGATTGATTATTAAATGGAGTAGAAAACTTAAAAATAAGGGTAATGCTGTCAATGTAACTTAAATGCGTAAAAACTTACTAAATCCGTTGAGTACAGGCTACCTGTATCAGCAAAAGCAGATAAGATGTTTGATTATCGAGTCATACCAAATCCGTTTTTAATAGTATGATTAACTCTCAAGTGATGAATTGTTTCTTCCTTGGGAGCATCCCAATTATGTAATGAGTATAAATGCTCGGAAGGGGGAGAAGGCTTTTGTAGTAACGATTCTGGTTTGAATCACACAATTTAGAGAACCGTTAAAAATCTATGAACTCCCGAAAAGGCTTGCCATCTAAGCATTTCGCATCTAAGTACAATTTCTTATTGCAAAAGTGGGATGCTCCCTCTTGAATATCAACCAATGAGAAGAGAATTTCAAGCTAAGTAGGGTTGGCTGAATAATGGTAAAACCCTTTTAAAATAAGGCTTTTGACCTGTTAGAATCCGATGTTCATGCTGCGAAAATCGGATTGGGACTCTCAAAACCTGGCATTATCCTTTCCTGATATGTAGCCTATACTCAACGGATTGAGTATGACTGGCTGATTGAAATTCTCTCTCCCGATCAAAATCAGACTAAAGTTGTTAAAAATATCCTTTATTGTCTAGATCACGGCACTCAAGTGGGTTGGTTAATCGACCCTGAAGAAGAGATTATCTTTGTTTATTTTAGTGATTGAACTATCGCCATTATCAGTTATCATTTATCCGTTAACAGATATAAGTTTTTAGTTTCCAGATTTGAGTTATCAGTTCACTGTTTACTGATTACTGATCACTGTTTACTGATTACTGTTCACTGATTACTGTTTAGGTGACACTTTGAAACAACTGTGACCAATCGAGATTGGGAGCGTCTGAGGGGGCAACAATTTCGAGAATTTTATTGTTAGCGGCGGGATAAAATAGGGATTCTACGCAAACCGAGGCCACTTTCGTGCGGGGAATATTGCCCTCAGAAAGGGTATCAGCGGATGACATTTTAATGGCATTAAGATTATCCTCGTTTTTAAGGCCGCCGGGGCGCACAATCGTGTAGGTTAGTCCACTATTGATTAAATAGGCTTCCGCTTGTTTTTTCCAGAATAAAATTAACCAAAAGAGATTGAGGGGATGGAAAAAGTTAGATACACAGAGGGAAGTAACCAGAACAAAATGCTCGATTCCTTTCTTTTTGGCGGCATCGATGAGATTTTTAGTTCCCAAGTAGTCCACTAACAAAGGTTCCGTGGGATTAAAGCTCGGTCTGGCTCCCGTGGCGCATAGCAAAACGCTACAATCAGCGATTAGTGCCTCTAACTTATCGGCCTGTTGGACATCTCCGACGACGATTTCCACCCCTGCTGGCAAAATTTCCGCCGCTTTCTCGCGGTTTCTCACCAAAGCGCGCACGGGAATCTGACGTTCGACTAATTGGGCAACGATTCGCCGTCCCGTTTCCCCTGTGGCTCCTGCTACAAATGCTTTCATCGCTTCTTGACCAAATAGCTTTTAACAATACGTTACACTAATCTCAATTCTACAAATTTCCCTGATCCTTTGGCGGTTAATCGCCAACTTTTTCTAACAGTATCATTTTCCAGGTTTATAAGTCATGCAGTGTCCCCCCATTAACTCCCTAGCTCGCAAATCTGTAGAAGTCAAAGAAGACAATCAATTTCTCGGTTTTCAAACCCGTTTTGCCGGATGTATGGATATGTATAGCAATCAGGACAAGGTTGCCGATTATCTGGGCGCGCACGAAGGTTGGTTTTGTCGTTGTGCCGAACCGATGAAAACTCTGCCCTTCGGTGACAATGGTTATATTATCACCATCGGTAAATATGGAGCTTTTGGCTATGAACTGGAGCCGAAAATCGCTGTGGTTCTGGAACTTCCCGTCAATGGAGTCTATCATACTCGCAGTGTCCCCATTCCCGATCAACCGTTTTCGGGCTATCTAGTGGATTATCAGGCAATTATGAAACTAGAGGAAATGCCGCTATCTTCTCCTAGTCAGGAAATTGAGGCAATTTTTCGGCAACAGGGACGGGATATTCCGGCGGTTATCACCCAAGTCACCTGGGAACTGCATATGGATGTTATGGTTAAGTTTCCCAAGTTTATTTATAAGATTCCCCGTTCAATTCTCCAAAAAACCGGTGATAAACTGTTGACGCAAATTGTTCGCCAAGTTTCCCCCCGGTTAACCTATAAAGTTCAAGAGGATTTTCACTCTAGCTTCAATTTACCCCTACCCCCCGCCTCCAGTCGTCTTTTCTATCGTCTCGACTCTTGCGAGGGGGGGCTGCTTGCCTAGTATTTGGGGGGCCTGTTGCTGTGTCTGTCAACAGTAAGCAGTAGAGCTTGCTGATGGGAAACCAAGGAAAAATAAAGATTTGCTAACGGTGCTGGTCAGTCTAAGCTAGAATTATTAAGAAATGTTTACTTGTAAAAATAAACCTAAGACTACTTCAATATTTTATGTCTCTGCCTATCCGTAACGTTGCTATCATTGCTCACGTTGACCACGGGAAAACCACCCTCGTCGATGCACTCCTCAAACAGTCGGGAATCTTTCGAGAAGGGGAAGATGTACCCACCTGCGTCATGGATTCCAATGACCTCGAAAGAGAACGCGGTATCACCATTCTGGCCAAAAACACCGCCGTTCGTTACCAAGACACCCTGATTAACATCGTCGATACTCCCGGTCACGCCGACTTTGGTGGCGAAGTGGAACGGGTTTTAGGTATGGTGGACGGTTGTATCCTGATTGTCGATGCTAACGAAGGGCCGATGCCCCAAACCCGTTTTGTGCTGAAAAAAGCCCTAGAAAAGGGATTAAGACCGATTGTCGTGGTTAATAAAATCGATCGCCCTAATGTCGATCCTAACCTAGCCGTGGACAAAGTTTTCGATCTGTTTGTGGAACTGGGCGCCGATGACGACCAATGTGATTTTACTACTCTGTTCGCTTCCGGGATGCAAGGATTCGCCAAAGAAAGCCTCGAAGACGAAGACAAAGATATGCAGCCCCTGTTTGAGGCGATTTTACACCACGTTCCACCACCGGCCGGGGACGTTAACAAACCCCTACAGCTGCAAGTAACCACCCTCGATTACTCGGAATACTTAGGACGCATCGTTATCGGCCGCATCCATAACGGCGTAATTAAAGCCGGTCAACAGGCCGCTTTAGTAAAGGATACGGGCGCAATTGTCAAGGGGAAAATAACAAAACTTCTTGGTTTTGAGGGCCTTAAACGGGTGGAACTAAACGAGGCCAGCGCCGGTAATATCGTTGCTGTGGCTGGTTTTGCTGACGCTAACATCGGGGAAACGGTAACTTTAGCCGATGACCCGCAAGCTTTACCCCTAATTAAAGTCGATGAACCGACCCTACAAATGACCTTCTCGGTGAACGATTCTCCCTTCGCCGGTCAGGAAGGCACTTTTGTCACCTCGCGGCAAATTCGCGATCGTCTGATGCGAGAATTAGAAACTAACGTCGCCCTACGGGTGGAAGAAAGTGATTCCGCCGAGAAATTCCTGGTTTCGGGCCGGGGAGAACTGCATTTAGGCATTCTCATCGAAACCATGCGTCGGGAAGGCTACGAATTCCAAGTGTCGCAGCCGCAGGTTATCTATCGGGAAATTAACGGTCAACCCTGCGAACCCTACGAATACCTCGTTTTAGATGTACCCGAAGAAGCGGTGGGTTCCAGTATCGAACGTCTCGGCCAACGGAAAGGGGAAATGCAGGATATGCAGACGGGCAGCAATGGCCGCACTCAATTGGAATTCGTGATTCCGTCCCGAGGTTTAATCGGTTTCCGGGGGGAATTTATCCGTCTGAGTCGCGGTGAGGGGATTATGAACCATAGTTTTCTGGAATATCGTCCTTTCTCCGGGGAATTAGCCACCCGTTATAATGGCGTGATTACTGCCTTTGAGGAGGGAGTGGCCACTTTCTACGCCCTCAAAAACGCCGAGGACCGGGGGGTATTCTTTATTACTCCTGGGACAAAAGTGTATAAAAACATGATTATCGGCGAAAGCAACCGGCCCCAAGACGTGGAGATCAATATCTGCAAAACTAAACAGTTAACTAACCATCGTTCCGCCACCGGGGATGAATTGGTTCAGTTACAATCCCCCGTGGATATGAGTCTCGAACGCGCCCTGGAATACATCGGACCGGATGAGTTGGTAGAAATTACCCCGAAATCGATCCGTCTGCGTAAATTACCGGTGAAAAAGTTAGCCAAACGTTAATCGGTTTTGACAAAATCTGGCGGCAATTTTGCCATGGCCGTTGCTGCTAAAAGGGGCAGCAATGGCTCGAAGATGATCGGTAATTGGTTATGATTGAGATCTAACAAAGAAATCCACTCAGATTTTCAACAAAACTGAGATGATAGAAAAAAGTGCCTTGAGTTTGAGGGTAAAGAATCTGCTGTGAGCTATTCTGCTACTTTGATGCGACATCCGATGTTTCCCGCCGCGTCGGACAGCAATCGTCTTCGTCTCTTTTCGGGATCCGCTAATGTCTCTCTTGCCCAAGAGGTAGCCCGTTATCTGGGCATGGATGTGGGTCCGATGATTCGTAAACGTTTCGCCGATGGTGAATTGTACATCCAGATTCAGGAATCGATCCGGGGCTGCGATGTCTATTTAATTCAACCCTGTTGCAATCCCGTCAACGATCATTTGATGGAATTGTTAATCATGATTGATGCCTGTCGTCGTGCTTCTGCCCGACAAATTACCGCCGTAATTCCCTATTATGGTTATGCTCGCGCTGATCGCAAAACCGCCGGCCGGGAATCGATCGCCGCTAAACTGGTGGCTAATCTGATCACGGAAGCGGGGGCAAGTCGCGTGTTGGCCATGGATTTGCATTCGTCCCAAATTCAAGGTTATTTCGATATTCCCTTCGATCACGTTTACGGTTCCCCGGTGGTGGTGGACTATCTTCTCAGTAAACAATTACCCGATATCGTCGTCGTCTCTCCCGATGTGGGTGGGGTGGCCAGGGCGCGGGCTTTTGCCAAAAAACTCAGTGATGCTCCCCTAGCAATTATTGATAAACGCCGGCAAACCCATAATGTGGCGGAAGTGATGAACTTGATCGGCGATGTTAAGGATAAAACGGCGGTTTTAGTCGATGATATGATCGATACGGCTGGTACGATCGCTCAAGGGGCGCAGTTACTGAAAGCCAAGGGGGCGCGACAGGTTTATGCTTGTGCCACCCATCCGGTTTTTTCTGGTCCTGCGATCGAGCGTTTATCCAGTGGCATAGTCGAGGAGGTGATCGTTACTAACACGATTCCCGTGCCGCAAGAACATTTTTTCCCGCAACTGAAAGTCTTGCCGGTTGCCCCGATTCTGGGTGAGGCAATATGGCGCATCCATGAGGACAATTCCGTGAGTAATATGTTTAAATAGATGGCCGAATCCCCCTAGTTTTAGGGGGAATTTTTATATTTATTTTCTTGACATTAATTCTGATTTGTGGCAGCGTCGGGGTTGTCAAGTCCTCCCAGACGATTGAAGGGCCAAAAACGCACCACAGCGCGACCGATTAAGTTTTCCCGGGGAACGAAGCCCCAAGCGTGGGAATCATAACTATTATTGCGATTATCGCCCAAAACCAAATATTGATCGGGGGGAACTGTCACCGGTCCGTAAGTATAATTAGGTTCTTCGGCGATATACTTTTCCGCTAAAACTTTACCGTTGACGTAAACTAAACCGTTTTTGACTTGCACCTTATCCCCCGGCAGTCCAATCACCCGTTTAATAAAAGCATCCTGAAAATTTTGAGCTTTGAGAGCGGCTGTCGGACTAAAAACCACTATATCACCCCGTTCTGGCTTGTGAAAATGATAGCTAACTTTCTCGATAATTAGGCGATCATTAATCTGGAGAGTGGGTTCCATGGAAGAAGAGGGAATATAACGGGCCTCAGCCACAAAAGTGCGGATGCCAAAGGCCAAAATTCCAGCCGTGACAATGGTTTTAACTGCTTCTAGCCAAGGGTTTTCTTGGGGTACGGGAGGGGGAGAAGGTTTTTCGGATTTATGGTTCAAGCTTTCAGCCATAGAATTTTAACTTTTGAGAAGGATTAAGCCAATGCGCTCTTTAATTTTCTAGTTTAGTGATAGTAGCAGCGTAGATAATATTTTAAGACAATCCCCATACATCTACCGGATCAATGTTACTTTGTCAAGGCCGCATTCTGCTGCTGGAAAGGGAATTTCCTCGGGGGTAGAAAAAGTAAGATTAGTCCCATTGCTGACGAGATAGAAACTCGTGCTAGTACCATCATGGACGCGAGGGGGCCTGACTTTGTTGCCTGGTGTTATTAGTCCACTGCATTTTCACCCACTGGGATGTTTACAAAAATTCCCGAATGATCGATTGGAAACTTGGATATTAATTTAGCAAAACGACTTGACTCAGATATATGTATATGTTTGCACAAATTCCCGAACGCTCAATGCACTATCTGCGATGGGTTGTGACCATCGCTTGGTTAATTCTGATATTTTCTCTGTTTTTTGACCCGATTTCGGCAAAATTAACCGATTCTAATAATCTTGCTAGTCCCCTGAGAGTTGATCCCGATGTCTGCATTAAAGTGCAGGGGGTTTGCCTACCCCAATCCTCCTATCAGTTAGGTGCGCCGATTTTTTGGGGAATAGTGGTTCCTAGTGGCATTTTTATCTTATTAGTATTCGGTCACGAACTCTGGCGGCGGATCTGTCCTTTATCCTTTCTTTCTCAAATACCACGCGCTTTGGGTAAACAGCGTCAGAAAAAACAGACCGATAAATCGGGAAAAGTCCGCTCTGAAATCTATAAAGTGCCGAAAAACTCTTGGTTAGCTCGGAATTATCTCTATCTACAATTCAGTCTGTTATTTTTGGGTTTATGCGGACGGATTCTCTTTTATGATTCCGATCGCTTAGTCTTGGGTAGCTTTTTAATCTTGACTATTCTAGCGGCGATCTTTGTGGGTTACTGGTATGGGGGCAAATCTTGGTGTAACTATTTCTGTCCCATGAGTCCAGTTCAAAGGATTTACGGTGAACCGAGGGGTTTACTAAATAGTACCGCTCACGAAGACAGTCGCAGTGGGATTACTCAATCCATGTGTCGTATTGTCCGAGAAGATGGTAGCGAACAAAGTGCTTGTGTTGCCTGTCAAAGTCCCTGTATCGATATCGATGCGGAAAGGTCCTATTGGGATGAGATTAATAACAGCGATCGCCAATGGCTTTATTACGGTTATTTTGGCTTAGTTTTTGGCTATTTTATCTATTATTACCTTTATGCTGGCAATTGGGACTATTATTTCTCCGGAGCTTGGGCGCACGACGAAAATCAACTAGAATCCCTCCTTAAACCGGGTTTTTATCTTGCCGGTCAGGCAATTGCGATTCCGAAGTTGGTAGCTGTCCCCTTAACTTTGGCAATCTGCACTTTTTTGGGTTACTTTCTCGGTAAAAAAGTTGAAAATGCCTACAAAGTCGATAGAATTCGCAAAAAGTCGCCTTTAACTACAGAAATTATCCGTCACCGCGTCTTTACTGTCGGAACTTTTCTGATTTTCAATTTCTTCTTTATTTTCGGTGGTCGTCCTTTTATTAATCTTTTGCCAAAATTTTGGCATTATTTGGCTAGTATTTTACTGGCGGTTTTGAGTAGTTTATGGTTATATCGCACTTGGATGCGGGATCCCAGTCGTTACCAACGGGAAGGACTAGCGGGAAGATTGCGTAAACAGTTGGGTAAACTGGGTCTCGATACAGCTAAATATCTCGATGGGCGATCGCTGGAAGCTTTGCACGCGGATGAGGTGTATGTATTGGCCAAGATACTGCCGGATTTCACCCACCAGAAGCGTTTAAAAGCCTATAAAGCCGTGTTAAAAGAGGCTTTGGAGGAGGGATATACTGACTTCGGCCACAGCCTCGAAATCCTCCAACAAATGCGCCTAGAGTTGACGATTACCGAGGCAGAACATCAAGCAATTCTAACGGAGTTGGGTGTGGAATCGGCCGAACTTCTCGATCCGGAAAAGCAGTATAGTCGCGAGGATTGGTTACGTTTGCAGAGTTATCGCGATGCTTTGTTGGAAAGTCTCTTGGTGACTTGGAAAAAAGACCCCGATCGCAAGGTGGGATCGGAATTGCTGGAAGTGTTAACCGGTAAGAGTTCCAGGGAGGCGATCGAGCATTTATTGACGGAATTGCCGGCCGCGGAAACGGAAACTGTCGAGTCTTTGCGTCGCCAGTACAGAGTTACCGGTCAGGAGGAAGAAACGATTCTCCACCGTCCAATTATGGCAAAATATCGCCCGCGCTTTTCAGGTCTTCGATCGTCTATCTTTTAGTAGTGACAGCGATCGTGAGCAACAGGAGAGGATTTTATTGGAAAGATTCCAGCTATTCGATAGTGATAGCTCTGGACAAATTAGCCTTGAGGAGTTAAAAGCTTGTCTTCAGGCGATCGAACCGGGGGTGACAGACAAGGAAATCGAAGCTATGTTACAACAGGCCGATACAAGTCGCGATAATCAGATTAGTTTTCCGGAATTTCGCGATCTACTCCACCAATTCCACAAATAAACTGTCTTCAACGAAGGAGTCTTTATTTGGCTCTTCTAGGTTCTGTGTGATAAGTTTAATTGACATAGGATCGATCGATCTTTGTGTCCTTTGTGTCTTTGTGGTTCGTTCCACCCCCTCGCTCTTGAGAAATGTATCTTAGAATACATTTTACCCACCAAAGCTGGGAGAGCCTTTATTTTCCCTGACTCCTTTAATTCTTTTAAAAAATAGCTGTTCGCAGGCAGGCACGGATTCCCATTATACTAGAAAGTATAAGGCAAGTTGAGGGATTTTGTCAAGCTTTTTTAAGCAACTTTATTTCTATTTGTCCATCTACGCTTCACAATAAACCGCGATAGCGGATAAAAACGAGGATTACTGCCCAGGAACCTAAAGCTACTTTAACGGCGACTAAAATATTTAGTATCGGTAAAATACCGCCACTAAATAGCGCTCCTAATTCCCCGTGGGGTAACTCAAATCCTGAGAGAGTAATGGCGGCTAAAACAATAAAAACTAAGACGGAAATTTTCTCCCATGTTGCCGCTTGCCAACGGCGATAAATTGCTTGCATCCATTCGGGAGACGAGGTAATGGCTATTAAACCAATTGCCGTACCTCCGGCGACTCCGGCGGCAAAACCTCCCCCCGGACTTAAATGTCCGCGGATAGCTAATTCAATGCCCACTAAAGCGGCAATTGTTGCCCCCAAACGGGCTAAAATAATTGAAGGTTGGTCGGTAAATTGATGGATTTTACTGGCGGGTTTTTCGGTGGCTAGAAGAAAATTCGCCCCCATAATGGCAATGGTAAAAACAATCACTTCATAGATGGTATCGTAAAGACGATTACGAAAAATAACCACCGAAACCGCATTAGGAACACCGCCGTCGCGCACTAGGGATTCAACAATTTCTAAGGATGATATAGAGGAAGCAGTATTGGGAATAATTACCATTTTGACAGCGAAGGCAATGGCGGCTAGAGTGTAAATCCATTTCATTAGTGTTTCTCCTCTAATTTGGGGGTTTCAATACAGGTTAAAATCGTGTTTGCTGCCGTTAATTCATTTTTAAAAATATCGTAGAGATAGGGTAATCTAATTGTGGTTTCGTAGGGGATGGTTTCTGGATTGTCTTGACGGATACAGACGGCATGAACATCTTTATCCCTAAGTGCCTGTTGCAAAGCTTGTTTATCACTGTAGGCAACTAATTCTAAACGCATAAAACGCTTACTTAAAACCGTTTGTAGTTGAGTTTTTAACTGTTCTAAAACTGTATCGGTTTCCTCGGCAATTACTCCTAAACGCATCACTAAAGAGGAACGAATCGCCACCGCGTAGAGAGTTACGGCTAACATGGTTCCCATCAAAGCTTCGGTTAAAGATACATCTGCCGCCCCTAATAAAGCATAAACTAAAGCGGCTATTGCCCCTAAAACCCCGCGAATTACTAAAGCTTGGTAGGGATTAGATTGTAACATCACCATCGCCGCAGTTAAAGGCAAGAGGGCAACAATAACATAGAGATAACTTTCATTCATCTTTAATTCTACTCTCGATCGCTAGAAGTATAAGCTAAAACGTAGCCTAACATGGTGTTCCAAATTGCTAGGGAAATTATTGCCAATAATAATAAAGGCCAATTTTGGGGAACTTTCAAAAGTAGCCCGAAAATAATCGCCATAGAACCCAAGGTATCAGCGACAGATAGACCATGTAATTTATATAATACCGAGCGCTTGTCTAAAAGATGCGCCGTTCCCCAAAACCAGAAAAACACTCCGATAGCGATGCAGATATAACTGAAAATGTCAATCATGATTCGTTCAATCGTTTAAGAATTTGTGCTAATAACATAAAGCCGGCATTACCGACACTGAGAATAATCACTGCTACCACTCCAATCATCCAATCATCCCGCAGAACTGACACCACTAGAATAATAATCGATGATTTACTGGAAGCACTGGCAAAGGCGGCCATTTTTTGCCAGATGTCATCATTTCTTGCCACTTCATAAAGGGGAATTAATAGGGCGACAATCATGGCAATGAGAACAATATTCATCCCTGGGAACTCCGTTTAATTACATGAACTTCATAACCCTCATTTTCCTTGTATTCGGTGACGATAGTTTTCGGGGTAAAGGTAATGAGAAATATATCCCAAAAAGCCAATCTGGGTGAACGTTTACCCGAAATTCTCTCTAAAATAATTTCTTCTTCCTTGTGGGGACGAAAGATAATTTCAAACGCTTCCTTATAAGCTTGGGGAATAGCCAGAAAGACTTTAATTATTACCTTTAACCAATCGCCTAAAGTTTCGCTAGAGGCGAAATTACGGGGTAAAACAAAAGCAATAGCCACCCCGATCATAATATTAGCGGGGGTAAAATTAGCGGTGAGTAAAAACCACATAGTTAAACGCAGAATTATATGTCCGATCATGCTAAAACCATCCAAAATAATAGAACTAACATTATACTCATCATACCAATGAGATTATCAAATTGTTCCCAGGCTCGCGATAATTTTAGGGATAACTTTTTGAAAACTCCCAGATATAACCACCACCCCGCACCGATGACGGCTAAAGCTTTGATAATATTGGGCAGATTATAAGCTTCAACATAAACGGCATTGGATAAAAATAGGGCGGCAAGGAGCAGAATTATTGCTGTCCAGAAACCGATAGTTAGCTTCTGTTTACTTTCGCCACCTGCGTGGGGTAAAAAGATAAATTTAGCAAAGGAAATCGCCGTCCCCACCGCCACAAGATTGATCATAATCTCTTGCCAGGGGACTAAATTTTTCATCGTTAACGCTTTCGCCCCAAAACCGGATAATAGGGGGAATCCAGAGATAGAAAAACTAGCAACCACTAGGGCAATCCAGAGGGAATTAGGGATCGATTGTTGCTGTAATTCTTTAAAATTGCGACTGGGTAAAACTCCCGCTAACAGAAATAGGCAAGATTTAACTAAACCGTGGGTAAGGGTATAAAAACCACTGACTACCGGGGCAGCTAAAATAAAACCTAACTGGGAAATAGTATGGAAGGCTAACATCCGCTTGCTATCCTTTTCAAACACTGCGTATGACACGCCAAAAATCGCCGTTAGCACCCCGAAAAGCCGAATTAGGACATCTAAATCCTCTAGGATTAAAGCACAGCGCAGGAGGGGAAAAATGCCAGCTTTTACCACCACCCCCGACATCAGCGCCGAGACGGAGGTTTCCGATTCCGAGTGTGTCATCGGTAGCCATAATCCCGAGACAAAGATTCCCCCTTTGACTAATAATCCCATGAAGATTAAAGCCAAGGCTTCGGGAGGTGCGCCCTTTAAACCAGCAAAAGCAAAGGAATTATTGGCTTTATAGACTAAAACTGCGCCAATAAGGTAAAATAACATCGCCACATTGCTGATAAACAGATAACGCAGGGCAACCCAGAGAGAGCGATCGCTGCGAGGATAGGCAATCATCAGAAAAGCGGCAATACTAATTACCTCTAGGGCAACGTAAACGCTAATAAAATCCTCACAGACGAAGACAGAATTAATGCTGCCGTGGAGAATGATAGCTTGGGCGTAAAAAAAGGCGGTTTTGCTACTTTCCCAGTTATAAAAGATCACCGCCATGGTCACCAGGGCATTAGTGAGGATAAAATAGGCACTTAACTGATCGGCTACCAGTTTCACGCCATAATTATCCAGTAGGTTAAGGGTTATGGGGGAGGATTGGCTAAATAGAAGGAGAGAATAGGCGAGAGAGATAATAGTGGCGGCGAGAGCCAGATATTTGTCTAATCGCGGCAATAAATAGATGATAAAGCCGATCAAAAAGGGTAAACTTATCCAAGCGATCGTTAAAGTATTCATGGTGTGTTATTTTTTTCTATCTCGCTGCTGTCGAGGGTGGGGTTATCTTTGGCTAATTTCATCACTCCCACCAGCATTAACGCCTGAATGGAAAAACCGATGACGATCGCTGTTAAAATCACTGCTTGGGGTACAGGATCGGCGTAATTTTGCTGTTTAACTGTACCGAGGATGGGAGTAAATAAACCGTCACGGGAAGAAATCACCACATAGTAGGCGATAACGCCCGTACTCATGACATCCATGGCGATAATCTTCATGATTAAGTTTTTTTTCAGGAATGTTCCTAAAAATCCGCACAAAACGGTGGCGAATACAAACAACTCTAGCAGGGGAATCGTCACTGGGCTTCTTGATTAGATTTGGTTATGAGTCAAAATACTTTTTCTAATTATCCTCGATCGAGTCCCAATTGATCAAAAAATTCTCAGGCTTTGCCGCTTCTCCCTTGAATAATTGGTAAATTGGTGAAGATCTATAGTTAGTATTAGCTAAAAGCTAGGAATGAGGGAGCTAATTGGGCTAGGATTAGAGAGAACAAAAGCATTAACATAACAGCCATCATACCGACGAGATTATCAAATTGTTCCCCAGCTGTTGATAATTGTAAGGACAGCTTTTTAAATATCCCTAGATACAACCCCCAACCGATAGCAATAATCCCTAAAGCTTTGCTGATATTGCCCAGATTGTAGGCATCGAAATAGACAGCATTGGCTATAAACAAGGCAGTTAACAATAGTATTATTCCTAACCAACCACTCAAGGTTAACTTTCTCCCAGTGGAAACTTTTGTGTGGGGTAAAAAGATAAATTTAGCAGTGGCGATCGCTGTACCTACGGCTGCTAAATTGATGGCTACCTCTTGCCAAGGTAATAAATTTTTCATCGTTAACGCTTTTGCCCCAAAACCGGATAATAATGGGAATCCAGAGATGGAAAAACTGGCGATAACAATAGCAATCCAGAGGGAATTAGGGATCGCTTGTTGCTGTAATTCTTTAAAATTGCGACTGGGTAAAACTCCCACTAACAGAAATAGGGAAGATTTAACTAATCCGTGGGTAAGGGTATAAAAACCGCTCACCGGTGGGGCAGCCAAAATAAAACCCAGCTGCACGATCGTGCTAAAGGCTAACATCCGCTTGCTATCCTTTTCAAACACTGCGTAGGATACGCCAAAAATCGCTGTTAGCACCCCTAAAAGCCGAATTAGGACATCTAAATCCTCTAGGATTAAAGCACAGCGCAGGAGGGGAAAAATGCCAGCTTTTACCACCACCCCCGACATCAGCGCCGAGACGGAGGTTTCCGATTCCGAGTGTGTCATCGGTAGCCATAATCCCGAGACAAAGATTCCCCCTTTGACTAATAATCCCATGAAGATTAAAGCCAAGGCTTCGGGAGGTGCGCCCTTTAAACCAGCAAAAGCAAAGGAATTATTGGCTTTATAGACTAAAACTGCGCCAATAAGGTAAAATAACATCGCCACATTGCTGATAAACAGATAACGCAGGGCAACCCAGAGAGAGCGATCGCTGCGAGGGTAGGCAATCACCAGAAAAGCGGCAATACTAATTACCTCTAGGGCAACGTAAACGCTAATAAAATCCTCACAGACGAAGACAGAATTAATGCTGCCGTGGAGAATGATAGCTTGGGCGTAAAAAAAGGCGGTTTTGCTACTTTCCCAATTATAAAAGATCACCGCCATGGTCACCAGGGCATTGGTGAGGATAAAATAGGCACTTAACTGATCGGCTACCAGTTTCACGCCATAATTATCCAGTAGGTTGAGGGTTATGGGGGAGGATTGGCTAAATAAAAGGAGAGAATAGGCGAGAGAGATAATAGAAGTAATTAAGGACAGATATTTAGCCCAGCGAGACAGTAAATAGCCAATAAAGCCGCTCAAAAAGGGTAAACTTATCCAAGCGATCGTTAGAGTATTCATGGTGTAGGATTTTCTGATCTTTACTTTGTCTAGGGCAGGGTTTTCCTAGACTAATCTGCTCAATTTCACCAGCAAAGATACTTTCTCTAATTATCCTCGATCGAGTCCTATTGATCAAGAATTTTTTGGGTGGCAAATAGATTGTTTTGGATCTATAATTATTATTGAAAAAAATAAAAGCAAGCGGTTGCGCTTTAATAATGTATATCTTGCCAGAGGGAGCAATCAGTAATGTTTTGGAAATCTTTGATATTTTTGGTAGCAATAATAACCCGACGACTGGGATATTTTTCTTTGATTAGAGACCATTGAGCCGATAGGATACAATCTATATCAATATTTTCTTTAACTTTTCAGCCCAAAGATAAGCGGCTTTTTGTAGTAAAATAAAACTGACTTTATGAAACTTAATTACATTCCTTAACTTATCTAATTCTTGCACGCTTTTACTTCTCGTCTAACCTCATAATCACATAGATCAGATGAAGTCAGAAAAGCTCCTCTTGCCAGCAGACGATAAAACCATTCGGTACATTGATAAACTTCTGTAAATAACTTTTGATCTTCTGGCCAGTCTTCACCGATCGGGGTTACTAATAAGCTTAAAATGTTAGAGTCCAGAATTACAATCACTCTTTTAATAAAACTCATTCCAGCTAACATTTCTTCACTGCTAACTAGCGGCAAAGATAACAGCAAATCTTCTATAGTGATCGTCATGACTTAGATAGCTCCTTAAGAACAACTCATGTTCTCATACTAGAATAATTATATAGGGATTCGATTGTATTTAGGGCTTGCTGAATAAACCTAAACACCCCACACCCCACGAAAAACTTTTTGCCGCAAACCCTAACGATTGATTATGTTTCCGCTGCAACTAGCGCACAGACTAATCTTCGCTTTCTTGATCATTCCTCTCTTCAAACCCTAGCCAAAAAAGTAACACATTATCAACCTCCATCATTTGCTCAGATGTCAGATTTCCTAATTTACGTAAAAGGTTTGCATGGGGAATTGTAACGATCTCTAAGGAAGCGAGCTTGGACTTTCACTTCAAATCTTGAACCACGAGGGGTTGTCGTATGTGGAACCAGAGTCGCTAAGGCACGCTCTTGATTGAGCGCAGGAATACTGATAATTGTCCTCGATCAAGTGCCAATTGATCAAGAATTTTTCGGGTGGCCACAGGAAGGTCAATGGTTAAGGCTATGACATCTAGCAATTTAGGTGTATTATTTGACATTTCTAATCACCTCTAAGCACTACAGGGGGTAGCAGGTTGTTAACCTTGGAATCTCCGAACTATATGTTCTGGATTGAGGCAAACGTCCCTCTGACCAATCATAGCAAATCCGTTTTTAATAGCATGATTAACTCCCAATCCAACTTTAACTTTAACTTCCCACTATCCTATACCTTTTAAACAGGATTGAGTATTAGGTTGATTTTGCCCGGGCCAGCCAATGGAGGTTAAAAATCCCTTGATAAATGGGATTATGGACCCGCAGCCAGCCCTGGTCTTTGATCACTAACCCCGATAAAAGTAACTCTTTTTCTGGGGGGCTATCCTCGGAAATTACCTCTTTTTCCCTTAAAATCCGTTCATAGAGTCTTAGGAGCAACTGGGAGCGGTGACTGTTGAGAAGCCGATCGCGAATAGTCCGCAGATGTTCCGGTTCATCCTGAGCCTCCCAATTGTCAATGATCTTCTTTTGTACCAAGTCCTCAATCCAGGGGGCTTCACCATTGGGGGGAATCGGCGAGGTGGCGGTGCGAATTAACTGACAGAGTTTTTGGGTCAGAAAAGGTTGACCGTTTGTCCAGGCAAAGACTTCTTTTAAGACAGTTTGTGGGTTACTAAATTTCTCGGCCAATCCCCGCAGTAAAGGCTGGGCTTCGTGTTCCTTAAAACCCTCCAATTGAATGGAATGACCGATATTAAAAGGAGTGATTTGGTGGTCAGTAATTAAATCGGAGGGGGTGACAACACCGAAGAAAGCGAAGGTCAAACGCCGATAGAGCGGGTTAAAACCACGCTGGTTATAGCAGGAACGAATCAGGGCAAAAAAGTCATTAACCGCAAAATTTAAGCCCAAAACGCTATCAATTTCATCGATAAAAATCGCAATTGGTTTCGGGGGAGAACCTTCTACTATCCCCACTTCCAGCAATAACACTTCTTCGATAAATTCCCCCAAGCGCTGCACTGCCGAGACATCTTCCCGTTCTTGCCACCAAGCTTTGAGATTGACCCTTTTGAGCAGGCCAAAACGTCGTCCTAACTCGAAGGCTATCCCCTTGTACCATTGGTCGGGAGTGACATTTTCACTGCCGATACGGGTTAAATCAATGGGAGCGCAACAGATACCCTCGTGTTGGAGGTGATCGATCATGCGTACCATTAAACTAGACTTACCCATTTGACGGGGATTGAGAACATAGCAAAAATCGCCGCGTTTGAGGGCTTTATAGAGATAACGGTCGGCGGCGCGAACCACGTAGGTGGGGGCATCCATGGGTAAACTGCCCCCCACTTGGTAGTCAAAGGTGCTAGATTCTTCGGTAGTTCTGAGCAGTTGATTTTCAAACAGTAATTCTGCTTGGGTGGCCTTGAGAATTTCTAGGGTTTGGCTGAGTTCCAGGGTGCGTTCCTGCACTTTCTGTTCTAGGGTGCGGCTATACTCGGCTAATTCTTGGGTAAAGCGAATCCGTTCCGCTTCCGCCTGTTTTCGTTCGGTAATATCGGTAAAAGCGGCGATAGCATAGATAATTTCGCCTTTTTCGTTAAAAACGGGCGTGGCATACACTTCTAGGGGGATAATCTTCTCTCCTTGGTGAACTTCTATATCATCCACCGTGTTTTTTTCCCCCCTTAAAGCTCGGACAATCGGATGGTATTCTGTGGGATACAATCGCTCGGTTCCAGCTTGATATAACTGATAGGTTTTCCCCAACTGATTAGCCGTGGTGATATTAACTATCTCTTTTCCTAAAATCTCCTGGGCGGTTTGATTGGCATAATAGGGTTGACTGCCAGCATCGAGGACAAATACCCCCACCGGCATGGCTTCCAAAAATTGCGCTAGTTGTCTCTGTTTGGCTTTGATTTCGGCGTAGAGTTTGGCGTTAGTAATTGCGATCGCTGCTTGGCTGGAGAGCAGTTGCAGCACTTCCAATCTTTCTTGGGTAAAGGCCCCAACGGTGAGATTATTTTCTAGATAGACAATTCCCCGCAGTTGTCCTTGGTCGAGGAGGGGGGAACAGAGTAGCGATTTGGTTTGATGGGTTTTAATATAGGGATCGTTGCTAAAATTGCCCTGATGGGCGGCATCGTTATTAAGCACGGTTTGACCGCTTCGGGCTACATAGTTAATAATTGAGACGGGAAGATGTTCTTCGATGGCATTAGATTTAAAGACTGTCACCCCATCTTCCTGCACCGAACCGGAGGCTTCGATCAATAGTTGTCCGCCGCTTTCTAGGATAAGATAGCCCAGCTGCGCCCCGGCATTTTCGATGAGAATTTTCATTAGGGTGGCGAGTAATTGATCTAAAACTATCTCGCTAGAAATGGCTTGGGATGCCTTCATAATCGTGGCTAAATCTAACAGTTCTCCCGCATGACTAACTGAATTTTTTCTGGTGGTAGTTCTCGTGGTTTCGGTCAGGGAATTGGCACCATAATTATTGACCATTAACTGAGAATAGCGGCTTTCTATATCTTTGACTTTAGCGGTTGCTCCCCAAAGAGAATAGAGATAAGCAGCTTCATTGATGTAAGTTTTGCCAATTTTTACTTTACCCCAATCGAGATAGAATTTCGCCGCTAGTTCGTTAGCTAGTGCTTCTTCATTAATGTATTCATTTTCCTTGGCTTTAGCGATGGCTAGATCGTAGTTTTCTATGGCTTCTAGGTAGGATTGCTGCACCCGATCCTTTTCCGCTTGCACTAAATAAAATTTATGGAGATAGTTCTGGGGTGCTTGATTAGCCCATTCCCGCAGCTTTTTCTGATTATTCGTCACTCGTTCTAAGACCTGTTGTTTTTGGTCATTATCCAGATGATTATAAATAGCTAAATGGGCGAGGGAATCATAGAAATTATGCAGAGAAATCAAGAAAGTGGCGGTGGCTCCCCCTAGATATTTTTGAGCTTGGTTAGCATTTTCAGTGGCTTGTTCGTACTGTCCAAATAGATAACAAAGGTATAATTTGTTGACAAATAAAGCACAGAGACCATAGAGATCATTAGCCTCTAGATGGTACGGTAACATAACAGTCTCTTGATAGTATTGTCCTTGTAAACGACTGGGATTTTCCGAGCGCCCCAGCAGATTTAAAACTGTTTGTCCGTAGATTTTTAGATAGTTGCGGGTGTTTTCTTGTTTGAGTTTAACAAAAGCCAGATCATAGTTAGCTATTTCTTGGGCTAATTCGGTTAATTCCTGTCCGATAAAGGCGGAATGAAAACAGTAAAGATAGGCGCAGGTTGTTCCGTAGTAGAGATCCCCCATTTCTAAACCAGTTTGATAGGAAGATTTTAACAAAGACAGGGAATTTTTAATCGGTTCTTTCCAGATACTAATAGTGGTGGAAAAGACGGCAATTATTTTCGGCATCAGGGCTTTGGCATGAAATTTATCAGCAATGTTTAAAGCCAATTTTCCAAATTGATAACCCGTTTCCCAATCTTCTAAAAGACCACAAAGAATTAAGCCATAATTAACATAAGTAAAGGCCGCTAGATAACTGTTGCCGTACTGAATTGATAAGTTAATCTGTTTTGATACTAGGATGGGTAAGATATGAGGGGCGGCAATAAAAACAGGAGAAAATATAGCAGCCGCTATCTTCATTATTGCTAATTTTTCTTGCTCACTTATCGGCGGTAAATTACTTAAATCTTCGATATTTTTACCCGCTAATTTTTGCCGAGTTTTATTCATTTCTTCCTGGATATCTGATGATTGTAAGGATTCAGGAATCTCGAAATCTAAGCTTTTGAGGACAGATAAGCCAATTTGTACCGCTTTTAGTTCTTGATTTTGGGCGTGATAAGCTTCGATGATTACTTCATAAACTTTTACTTTATCTAGGGTGGTTTTTGCCTGTTTTAGTACGAGATTAGCCCAGCGATGCATCTGCTCAAAATCCCCACTTAAATAGGCGATTTCTGTGGCTTCAGAATAAATATTTAAAGTCAGTTGATAGTTATTTTTCCAGCTTGATTTTTTGAGAAGTTTTTGAGCGATTTTAATATATTTTAAGGCTCCAGTTTGGGCATTGGCGGCTTTGGCTTTTTGAGCTGCTAGTAAATTCAAGTTAGCCACTGAATCTCGTTCTTTTTCCTCGCTAATTAGTTGATAACCAAGATTGAAATGATCGACTATTTTAAAAATCTTTTCCGATAATTCGTTGGTGGCATTATGATGCCAAAGTAGGCGACCAATTTTTAAATGAATTAAAGATTTTTGGCTGTCTTCGATGAGAGCGTAAGCTCCTTGCTGAATGCGATCATGAGCAAATTTATATTCTTGAATCAGTAATTGTTCATCTAATTCTGAGAGGGGAATAATTAAACCAGCTTCGCTACTAGAAGTTAAAATTGGTAAAAGTTTTAGAGGTGATTTTTCAGATATTACTGCTAGAATATTTAGATTAAATTCTGAGCCAAGACAAGCTGCTAAACTTAAAATTTCCTGAGTTTCGGGGGGCAATTTCTGCATTTTGCCCATCATAAATTGAATCAGATTATCGGTACTGCCAATCCTTTGAATTTGACCGAGATGCCATTGCCAATAGCCCCTATTATTGTCGGTTTTAGTGGTTGTTTCCTGCCCCGGTTGGAAAAACAGCAAATTTTCCCAGTAGATAGTTTTGAGAAATTCATTGACAAAAAAAGGATTCCCGTGGGTTTTTTGCCAGACTAAAGCGGACAAAGATTGCACATAATCAAGAGAATGATTTAAGGTGTCAGCAATTAAATGATTGACCTGTTCAAGACCCAGAGGTTTTAAAATAACTTGATTGATAATTATGCCCCCCTGCTCTAATTTATCGAGAGTAGTGGTTAGGGGATGGGTGGAATTAATTTCGTTACTGCGATAGGAGCCAATTAAAAATAAATAGTCCATATCGCCATCGAGCATAATTAATTCTATTAACTGGAGACTAGCCAAGTCTGCCCATTGCAAATCATCGAGAAAGATGACCAGGGGATGTTCCGGGGAACAAAAGACCCGAATAAAATTTTTAAAGACTAAATTAAAGCGATTTTGAGTAGCGATCGCTCCTAATTGTAACACCTCTGGTTGCGGGCTGATAATTAATTCTAGTTCGGGAATCACATCAATAATCACCCGTGCATTCGTCCCCAAAGACTTGAGGAGTTTTTGTCGCCATAGTTCCAGTTGTGGCTGACTTTCCCCCAAAAGTTGCTTGACGAGATTAGTCAAAGCACTAACCACGGCAGCATAGGGAGTATCGCGCTGAAATTGGTCAAATTTACCGGAGATAAAAAAGCCGCGTTTTTCAGTAATTGGCTGATAAATTTCCTTAACCAGGGTGGTTTTACCCATGCCAGAATAACCGGTAACTAGCATCAGTTCGGTGTGAGAGGAGTTTTTATCCGCGGTGGCTACCCGTTGAAAAGCGGCGAGAAGAGTGGCGATTTCTGCCTCCCTACCGTAGAGTTTTTGGGGAATTTGGAACTGATTGGCTAGATCTTGCCTAGCGATGACAAAATCCTCAATTTTACCCGTTTTTTCTAGTTGTCTTAAACATTCTTCTAAATCTGCCCGAATACCGTAGGCACTTTGGTATCGTTCCTCTGGGGTTTTAGCCATCAGTTTCCTGATGATTGCCTCCACCACCGGGGGAATTTCCTCCTTGACGAGACTATTAACCTGCAAGGGTTGCTTTGCCAGATGACAGTGAACTAATTCCAAAGCATCGTTAGCCCGAAAAGGTAATTGTCCGGTGAGAAGTTCGTAGAAGCTAACGCCCAAAGAATAAAAATCGCTGCGGTAATCGAGACTGCGATTCATCCGTCCGGTTTGTTCGGGAGAAATATAGGCTAAAGTCCCCTCCAGGACGTTGGGATTTTTTAGCCCCGGATTTTCCCGCTGCAGGACGGTGGCAATACCAAAATCGATGATTTTAATCTGTCCGGTTTCGGGGTTAATAACTATATTGGCAGGATTAATATCTTTGTGAATAACCTTGGCGTTGTGAATTTTCTCTAAATTAGCCACTATTCGGAGTGCAAGGCTTAAAAAGTCCCTTAAGGCCAGGGGTTTGCCCCCTAGCCATTTTTTTAAGGATATACCGCCGAAATCTTCCAAAATAATCACGGGAGTTCTGCGGTAGGTTTCTAAACCATAGGCTTTAATCGCCCCCTGGAAGTTCAGGCCGCAGATGGTTTTATACTCCTGTTTGTAGTGGGTTAGTTCTTGGGTGGTGGGATATTCTTGCTTGAGGATTTTGAGGATAACGGGTTGATTATCGACGGTGCGAATCGCCCGATAGACTTCTGAGTTAACGCTTTCGTAAACCTGGGCAAGAATGTCGTATCCTTTGAGAACAATCATTTTTTTACTTGGCGATTGTAAACGGCTGCGGGTCTCCCCAAGAAAAATTCTACGGGAACCAAGACAAGACTTCGCAAGGCTGACAGAAATCGATTTACCTGTGAGACGGAAGGACGGGGAGAAGGGACCACCTGCTCGAAATACTCGGAATGCAAGGTCAAACCAAAGTGAACATCTTCCGGCAAACTCAGTTTAGCAATCGGTCCGTCCTTGAGATTGTCAGGGTTAAATAACCAAGCTTCTAATACTTTGGTCGGGGTTAAAACCGTCGTCAATAGATAGGCCCGTTCTTGGGGAATAAACTGAATGCTATCTAAAATATAGCCATCAGGACAAACATAAAAATCCAGTAGTTCCCGACCTAAATGTGATACATGAGTATCACTGGCATTTTTTTCTTGCCTAATCTGTTCAGTTAACTGATTCCAATCTTTATCGAAGGGAACCTTGGCTAATACCGAGGGCAAGTCATGACAGGGAAGTTCGGCATCCCTGAGGATGCGATTGCTTTGGTCGCGACAATCCATATACTGACGACGACAGATTAATTCACGCACATAACCGAGATAAATTTGATAAACGGCACTGTATCCCTGTTCCGATTCCCGCGGGTCGGCGGTGTAGAGACCGGTACAGAACCAACCCGGATGGATGAAAGCTTGTTCGCTCATCACCCTGGCATCTTCGATAACCACTTTGCGTAGCACTCCGACGTCAAAGGAAAACATCCAGGGGATGCCGTGGTATTCGGGGGGATAACTCTGACCGGTAAAATGTTGGATATCGTCTTTTTCGATCGCTTCGGTTAAACTAATAGTGGCATTTTGGATGGCCACAATCTGAATTTGACCGTTGGTACTATGGTAACTACAAAGGAAGTGATAACTGTCGCCATTGAAGGTAATTAATCGCGAGGGAACGGTGGTTTCTTCTTCCTTGAGGTCTTGACGTTTAACCAGATAAATTTGAGTTTTCGGATAGGTTTCTTCGGGTCTGATTCTGATACCTAATAGTTTGGCTACTCCCATCTGAAAGGGCATATCGGGAATCATGATATAATCTTCGGTGACGATGACCGAATGGGGGCTACCATCGAGGATAGTTCCCTGTAGTTTCCAGGGTTTAAGTTTTTTTTCTTGATCCCAAAGCACAATATACACCGATTTATCTAAATCTTTTAACATACCTCCCGATATAAGTTTTAGCTTTAATTCACAGGTGATAAATTCTTGGGTCTTTTTGTCGTAGAAGGGGTGAGCGGTATTTTCTAGGACTGGGAAAAAAGACAAAGGCACGGAAACAATATGTTGGTCAAAATAACCAATCGGAGTGATGGTATCCAGGGAAACGGGATCCACTTCCCAGTAACGTCCAGCATCGGCGGTGAGGATTAATCTGGTTTCTTCTAGTTGTTTATCTTCGGCAACTTTTTCTAGTTTAACCATAGCAGTATTCGCTATTTCCGAAGAACCTAAAATGCTGACTACAGCGGGAAAAGTGGCTTGACTAATATTAAATATCGGTAAAACTTTTCGCCAAAAACTATCCCAAGTTTTTAGTTTTTTACTGTAAACGTTAACTTGATTATTTTTCCCTTGCAAGTCCCATTTAATAATTACACCTTCGCCAGAGAACAAATGACGGTCATTTTTTCTATGGAAAGGACAGACGATAAAAACGTATCCCGACAGATTTTCCGGCCAATGTCCCTCAGTAATTGTGGCAACTGCTTTATGTAAATTGTTCTCATCCGGTTGACCGAGTTGCGAGCGACTAAAATTGCTAACGTTGACAGTATTTTGGACAGTATCTTTGATTGACATATTCATAAGTAGGGTTTGCGGCAAAAAGTTTGTTGGTGGGGTTAGGAGCCGGTCGTCGGTCGTCAGGAGATAGGAGTCGGGAGCCAGTATTTAGGAGGCAGGAGACAGGAGATAGGTTTTAGGTGTTGGGGTTTTGGGGTTTTGGGGTTTTAGTTCAATTTCCCCACTTCCCCACCTCCCCAATTCATAATTCAGGCTCTTCGTTACTTGTTATGGTTCGATAGGGGGGCATAAATCGACTAAATCCTTATCTGGCAAAAGATTTAACTGATTAGCTCGCTCTAGATCAAAAACAATTGACAAAAATCGTCCAATGTCTTTCTCTATAAGGGTTCCATCTCTTATAACCCCCGTCCATTACATAACACAAACCGAAGAACCATAATTCATAATTCATAATTCATAATTCCCACTCCCCCCACTTCCCCACACCCCACACCCTGCCTTTCACTGATTACTGATTACTGTTTACTGATAAATGATAGAGGATTTCACCTCTAAAAAATAGCGTCGATACAATTCATAGCCTGGTACTACTTTATCTCCTGATTGTTTGAGTAGCCCCATACTGCTGAGTTTGTAAGCGAGAATTGGGTCTAATTGTACGGGTTCCACCGCGCTCATCACCCGATCGAGGGCTTTTGCTAGTTCAGGCTGTTGTTCTAATACTGCCCAATGGCGCCGCAGGTGATGGGCATAAATCCCCGTGACGGAGGTGGCACTGGTTAATATTTGCGTCATGGTTATTTCCTCCCGACTGAGATAGTAGAGGGCAGTTTGTACCAAAGCCGGATGTCCTCCCACTAGCTCCGTCAATTGTTTGACTTTTTCCTGATTTTCCCAGGTGAGTTGATAACGTTGGGCTAATTGTAATACCTCCTCCAGACTAAAATGACTTAACTGTGCGGGGAATCCCACGTTAAAGGGGGATTGATTGAGCTGCAGGGGAACATAAATTTCCGTGGAATGGACGACGATAAGACGGAGTTTTTGCCAAATAGGTAGGGTTTTGGCTTCTTCGTACCAAGAACGCAGCAGCGGTAAAAAATCCTTGGCCACCTGGGGATGTTCAAAAATCTGATTAAGTTCATCAAGAGCCAGGACAATGGGGGCGGTAATCGATTCCAGGAGATAGTCTTGAATGTAAACCGTACAGCTAATCTTGCTGCCTAAATCCTCATCCCAATACTCATCTAATTGCGGTTTTAACTGTAGTTGACGGGCGGCATTGGCACACAACCAGCGCAAAAACTGGTTTAAATCAGCCAAAATCGTCTGGTCCACCTGTTCTAAGTTCAAACTCACCGTGCGGTAGCCTTGCTGTTTGGCAAAATCGAGCATTCTCAAAAGTAGGGAAGTTTTGCCCATTTCTTTGGGAGCTTTTATCCGCACTAAAGCCCCCGGTTTCTTGATTTCCTGCCTTATCTGTTCTTCGAGGGGAAGACGTTCTAAATAAAATGGGGAACCAAGGGGAACTGCTCCATTGGGATAGGGGGGTAATGTGTCCAATTTTTCGCTCTTGGCTGCCGAATTAACCGGAATTTTGTCTTCAGGGGGTGTTTTTAGCTGAAAATTCAGGGCGGCTATTTCTTGCCAGTCGAGGCATAATCGACGACAAATTTGTTCAAAAGTGGCTTGTTCTACCGGTTTACCAGTCAGGAAGTTACTGACAATAGACAGACTAAATTCAGCTTCTTTAGCTAAGGAGCGTTGACTGCTAAAGCCCTGCTTTCTCACGGCTAATTTGACTTGATTGAGGCAGTGTTGTTGTACTCTTAGATGGCCCGACATGGAATCTCTCTCAAGAATTGCGGTGTAGGGTGTGGGGTGTAGGGTGTGGGGTGTAGGGTGTGGGGTGTGGGGTGTGGGGAGTTTTCTCAGTGAACTGATAACTGATAACTGATAACTGATAACTGATAACTGAATTCTAACCCAATGGTAGATGTTGGATTTTGCAGGAGTTCTATTTTTCGACAAGTATAAGCAAAAATTATCTATTAGCCCCAAAAGCTTGAGAATATTTAAATTAACATTTCGCAATATTTATAAATTCTTAAGAATTAATTGAGAAAGATTTTTATTTAATAACGATTTTACAATGGTTACAGCGATTTGATAGAATTTCATAGTGGGTTGTTCTGTGCTTTTTTGGGCAACAATGGTTGAAACCCTGGCCACACCTACAGGGTAATCCGAATTAAGACGGGTAAATCAGTCAATTTCACCCACAACGATGATCTTTTTTTTGTGTAGTTTTATTGCAAAAAAAAAGTTTTTTTGACAAAAAGCAGAAAGTATGAATTATGAATTATGGTTCTTCGGTTTGTCCTACGCAACCTACCTAATCTTAAGAATAAGCACTTTAAATGCGTCTTAGCTTAACTGATAACTGATAACTGATTTTAACGGGATAATTTAGTCAACAATTCCAAGAGTTTTTTACTATTAGGAGTCAAGAGAGTTCGACGATAGGCATCGGCGGCCTTTTTAATCGCTTCCGCTTGGGTGGGGTAGGGATGAATAACAATAGAGAGTTTACTCAGTCCGATTTTAGCAACCATAGCGGTGGTAATTTCAGAAATCATCTCACCGGCGTGGGTGGCGACGATAGTGGCTCCTAAAATTTGGTCGGAACCTTGTTTGTGAATAATTTTTAAAAAACCGTCCGTTTCGCCATCAGCGATAGCTCGATCGACTATACTAAAAGGAATTTTAATAGTATTAGTGGCCAATCCCCGGGCCTGTGCCTGGGTTTCATCCATGCCGACACGGGCAATTTCTGGGTCAGTATAAGTGACCCAAGGCATAACTAAATTACTGAGCTTATAGCGTCCGAAACCGAAGGGAGAAAAGAGGGTATTTTTAATCACAATACGGGCGGCCGCATCGGCGGCATGGGTAAATTTCCAATCCATACAGATATCTCCAGCAGCATAAATTTTCGGGTTAGTAGTTTGCAGATAATCATTAACTTTGACTCCCCGACGAGTATCGTATTCCACGGCCACTGCTTCTAAATTTAATCCTGACAGATTAGGCCCCCGGCCGGCAGCGACTAAAATCTCGTCAACGGTGATAGTTGCTCCTTGACCGTTGCTAGTATATTCAATGGTTTTACCCCGCTCATTTTTTCTGACCCGTTCAATTTGGCAGCAGAGAATTAACTGCATTCCTTCCCGCAGGAAAGTATGCTCAATAATTTCGGCTGCTTCTGGGTCTTCTTTATTTAACAGATGGGAATGATTATGAAATAAAATCACCTGCGTGCCTAAGCGTTGAAAAGCTTGGGCTAATTCACAACCAATCGGCCCGCCACCGATAACAGCTAATCGGGGAGGTAATTTTGTTAGGGAAAAAATTGTTTCATTGGTATAAAATCCCGCCTCTTTTAGTCCGGGGATATCGGGATGAATGGCCCTAGTACCAGTGGCAATGACGGCTTTTTTATAAGCGAGAGTTTTTCCCGCCACTGCCACGGTATTTTGTCCTAAAAAACGAGCGCTACCGAAGAAGACATCGATACCTAGTTTTTGGAAACGTTGCACCGAATCATGATGACTAATATCGGCGCGAATTTGCCGCATTCTGGTCATGACTCTGGCAAAATCTACCCTAGTATCCCCAATATCAATTCCTAATTTTTTGGCTTTCTCAATTTCCCCGATAATTCTAGAGGAACGAATCAGACATTTAGAAGGAACACAACCGAAATTGAGGCAATCTCCCCCCATGAGATGTTTTTCCACTAAAGCCACTTTTAAACCTATATCTAAACCCGCCGCCCCCGCTGCTACAACTAAACCCGCAGTACCCGCACCGATGACGACTAAATCATAACAATCTTGGGGTTGTGGATTGACCCAATCGGCAGGATGAACATAATTAACTAATTTTTGATTATGTTCGTCCACTGGGAGAACATTAACTTCCCTAGAGCTATTTTGAAACATAATAAAGTAGTTATCTTAATGGTGAGATACGAAGTTTTCGTTTTGGGGAGTCAGGAGATAGGAGTCAGGAGTCGGGAGATAGGTTTTAGGTTTTGGGGTTTTGGGTTTTGGGGTTTTAGTTCAATTTCCCCACTTCCCCACTTCCCCATTCCCCCACTTTCCCAACCCCTGACTGATAAATGATTACTATTCACTGATAACTGATGTCAGGGCCTGACGGGCAATTTTTGTGACGTAGAGGGTGACAGCAACGGTAGCGATAAAACCGCTCAGGCGAATAGTCCATTGTAAAACTGGGTTAGTGGCTGGTGCCGAGGTCCCGATAGTGGCAAGATTGCCCGCTAAAGAGCCAATATAAACATACATTATCGTCCCCGGAATCATGCCCGCGGAACCTAGTAGATAATCTTTCAGGGAAACCCCGGTGACACCATAGGCATAATTGAGCAGATTAAAGGGAAATACGGGAGATAAACGGGTTAAAAGCACTATTTTTAAGCCTTCTCTCCCCACAGCTTCATCGATAGCTTGAAATTTACTATTACCTTGAATTTTTTCCGCCACCCAACCCCTAGCCAGATAACGTCCCACCAGAAAAGCGGCAGTAGCGCCGATAGTTGCCCCGATAAAGACGTAAAAAGAGCCTAAAACCAGGCCAAAAACCACACCAGCCCCTAAAGTCAGGATTGAACCTGGAAAAAAGGCCACAGTAGCTAGAATATAGATAATTATAAACGCGATCGCTCCTACGGCTCCCAAACTATCCACCCAAGTTAAGGCATCGAAAAGAATAGTTTGAGGATTAAAACCTGTGGAGGGACTGGATTCGAGGGCAAAAGCGGGGGGAGTAGTCAGGAAAAAAACAAGGCTAAATGTAGTTATTGACAGTAAATGCCTGATAATCACAGTTTTTCCTAAGGGCAAAAACTTGGAAATAATCATAAAAAGTCCCTATAAGGCATGAAAAAAGAGAGATTGAACTATAGAAGCGAATTAAATAGAACTGGGGCTATTCTACCCCGATTATCATTGTTTAGACCAGAAAGCCAATCCTGAAAATTCCCAGAAAATCCCCCTCTCTCCGAGAAGATAAGACAAGCAACAGCCCGATAATTTTTGCTGTTTACCTGATAAGCTAGGACGCATTTTAACCGCCTATCCTTAGATTAGCTGAATCTCCCCTAATCCCTTTACTTTTGCCTCTTGCCTCTTGCCTAATCTCAATAAGCAATTCAAATGCGCGGGCAGCCTATTACACCTTGCCGTCTCTGGGGAAAAAATGTCACAATTAGAAATAATTAGCATTGGATATAGCAATCAATCTATGAAAATCCTCCCCAAGGTCAAAGCCCCTACCTTCCTGCAAATGGCACAATGGATCATTAATCCCGTAGCTTTTATGGAAAATGCCGCCCGCAAGCATGGCGATATTTTTAGCACAAAAGTGGGTTTAACTGTAGATAATTTTATCTTTGTCAGTAGTCCTTCGGCCCTACAACAAATTTTAACTAATGACCGTAAACAATTCTCGGCCCCGGGGGAAGCCAATCGGATTATTGCCCCGATTATTGGTGATTATTCCGTCGTCATGTTAGACGGGGACATCCATAAAAAACGTCGTCAGCTTTTATTGCCACCTTTTCACGGGGAAAGAATGCGTTTCTACGGCGATTTAATCCGCGATATTACCCTGAGAGTAATGGCAGAATTGCCCGAAAATCAACCTTTTAAAGCCCGTTCAGCGACCACAGCGATTGCTTTACAAGTAATTATGGAGGCAGTTTTTGGAATTAGTCAAGGGGAACGTTATCAAACCCTGAAAAAAATTCTGGCTGAAATGCTCGATATTTTTAACTCTCCAGTGATGGCTTCTTTGTTATTTTTCCCAATTTTGCGGGCTGATTTTGGTGCTTGGAGTCCCTGGGGAAAATACCAGCGTTTCCAAGAAAAAATTGATGATATTATCTATACAGAAATTGCCGAAAGAAAAGCTAATCCGAACCCCAATCGTACCGATGTTTTATCACTACTGATGTCGGCCCAGGATGAAGAAGGCAACCCGATGAGCGATAAGGAATTGCGCGATGAATTAATGACCTTATTATTCGCTGGTCATGAAACCACAGCCACCGCTATGTCTTGGGTGCTATACTGGACGCATCGCTATCCAGAAATTAAAGCAAAAATTCTGCAAGAAATAGCCACTTTAGGAGATAATCCTAACCCCATTGACATAACTCGATTACCCTATCTTTCGGCGGTTTGTTCGGAAACTTTACGCATTCATCCCGTGGGAATGTTAACTTTTCCGCGAGTAGTGCAAGAACCGGTAGAACTAGATGGTTATCCTTTAGAAAAAGGGACAATTCTTATGGGTTGTATTTATCTAGCTCACCACCGGGAGCAAACTTTCCCCGATTCCCATACTTTTAAACCAGAACGCTTTTTAGAAAAACAATTCACCCCCTACGAATATATGCCTTTTGGTGGTGGAGCGCGTCGTTGTATCGGGGAAGTTTTAGCCATCTACGAGATGAAAATCGCTATCGCCACAATTTTGGCTAATTATCAGTTAACTCTAGTTAATAATACCCCCGAAAAACCCAGTCGCCGCGGTGTCACCCTTGCTCCCTCGCGAGGAGTTCCTATGGTCTTAAAAGGACGACGGGAACCTCTGGTGACTGCCCCCATGCTCGCCGAAATTTCTTAAAAAAACTGACAAACTATTGTACAATCAGAGTTGTGGTATCATATGTCATAACTCTGCTTTTTTGTCAATAAAATTGGGGATAATTATGGTCTTAATTCGTTTAGCTAAATCTTGGCAAATTTCCGAAAATGAAGTTACTTCCGAAAGTGTTTATTTTAACCGTCGTCGCTTTTTACAGGGGTTAATCGGGTCAGGAATTGCGGGTAGTTCCCTATTATTAACCGCTTGTGGTAAATCCTCCTCCTCGGAAGCTTTAGAAAAAAGTTTGCAATTACCTAAAATTGCAGGGTTCAGCAAGAATCCGAATTTTTTAACGGTAAATCGCCCCATAGTTGCCGAAACTGTAGCGGGGAGATATAACAATTTTTATGAGTTCGGAGGGGGGAAAAATATCTGGTTAAAAGCGCAGAAATTACCGACGAATCCCTGGACGGTAGAAGTGGGAGGATTGGTAAAAAATCCCCAGACCTACGATATAGATACTATAAAAAAAACCTTCCCTCTCGAAGAAAGAATCTATCGTTTTCGTTGTGTGGAAGCTTGGTCAATGGTGTTACCTTGGCTGGGTTTTCCCATGAGTGCTTTAATCGCAGCGGTGGAACCAAAACCAGAAGCTAAATTCGTCCGTTTTACCTCCTTTTATGATCCCGAAATTACCAAGGGGCCAGGATTACATTTAGGAGCCTTACCCTGGCCCTATACAGAAGGTTTAAGAATTGAAGAAATGGCCAACGAATTAGCTTTCTTTGCTGTGGGAATTTTCGGACATGATTTACCGAAACAACACGGCGCACCCTTGCGAATGGTTATTCCTTGGAAATACGGTTTTAAAGGAGCAAAATCGATAGTAAAAATTGAATTTACCGCCAAACAACCCGCCACCTACTGGAACACAATTGACGCTCATGAATACGATTTTGAGGCTAATGTTAACCCCAGTAAACCCCATCCCCGTTGGTCGCAAGCAACGGAGAAATTTATCGGCAGTAGAAGTGATTTATCTTGGGAAATTATCGAAACTCTGCCCTATAATGGCTACGGTGAATATGTGGCTAGTTTGTATAGTTAATTTTGATGATTATCCCCGTTTTATTCAGTTTAACTAAGTATCTATGGACAATAAAACTCTGTACGAACAAGACTTTTATCTCTGGATTAGAACTACTATTAATCAACTGCAAGCCAGACAGTTTGAGCGGGTAGATTTAGATAATTTACTGGAGGAGTTAGCAAGTATGGGAAGGAGTGAAAAACGCAAAATCGAAAATCTTTTGATTCAATTGCTGGTACATTTGCTGAAACTAACCTACTGGACAGGAGAAAAATCTAGAAATGAGGGTCACTGGAAGGGAGAAATTCTCAACTTTCGCAGACAAATAATCGAAGAAATTAAAGATAGCCCTAGTTTAAAACCCTATATTCTGGAAATTTTTGAGGAATGCTATCAATTTGCTAGAAAAGAGGCTCAAGTTAGAACTCAATTACCTCTTGATACTTTCCCCCCTATTCCCATTGGTTCCCTTGAACAAATTCTCGATGAAGATTGGTTTCCCACTAATAACCATGAGTAATATCTAGAGGTCAATTATGGACAATAAAACCCTGTACGAACAAGACTTTTATCTCTGGATTAGAACTACTATTAATCAACTGCAAGCCAGACAGTTTGAGCGGGTAGATTTAGAGAATTTACTGGAGGAATTAGCAAGTATGGGAAGGAGTGAAAAGCGCACAATTAAAAGTCTGTTAACCCGATTATTAGAACATTTACTTAAGCTCAAATATTGGGCGGCAGAAAGAGAGAGAAACGAAGGTCACTGCAAGGGAGAGATTAGAACTTTTCGTCTCGATATATTAGATGAACTTAAAGATAGTCCTAGTCTGAAACTTTATCTTTTGGAAATTTTTGATGAATGTTATCTTTCAGCCCGAAAAAATGCCAGTGACCGCTCTCAATTACCCCTCGATACTTTCCCCGTTATTCCCATTGGTTCCCTTGAACAAATTCTCGATGAAGATTGGTTTCCTGCGGGCGATAATCTGGAAATATAGCCATCAGTTAGACTGCTCCATACTGCTCTAACAAAAAACAACTATCTCCCGATAGCGATCGCTAAAAGTCGAATAATTGTAAATTTCTGTCAAGGGGTGCGGTGAGATCGAAGAATCATCGCTAGAATAGGACTAATTGTCAGGAATTTAGTTAAACAAGGTTTTTGGCAATATGCTAATCTGGCTAACACGCTTTTGGGTGTGATATAGGGAAAAGTTCTGGCAATCGCGCCTAAATAGAGTGTTATACAGAAAGTTTCCGCATATTGTTACTTTCAAGAGTGTTATACGGAAAGTTTCTGTATAATCTCTAGTTAGCTGTTCGTTGTATTAAGCATCTACCCTTCATGGAGTATCTACAATGCCGTTAGACAAACAAGTTACCACCGTCTTCCTTACCTACGTCACCTTAGGAGGCTATCTCAAGGACCGCAAAAATATCGAAGAAGCCTTCACCTCCAATAAAGTTGATGATATTCAGCGAGCTCTCGACACTCTTCTCCAGAACTTAATTACTGAGGCCAAAGCCATCGATGCAATTAAGGGCTTTAGCTTGGAAACTGCCAAAACTAGGATTATGGAGTCTCATGACGAGTGTGTTAGAGAGCGTATGGGAATTGAGGCCGCCCAAGCCGCTGAGGATATTTTGCAGGCTGCTTCGGCTGCTGCTCAGATCGCTCTTGTTGCTGTTTCTTGGACCGTCTTTGGAGCTATCGGATTGGGCATTACTGCCCTTGCGGCCGAAGTTGCGGCGGAGGGTGCAGCGGAAGGAGTCAAGGCTTTGGAGAATACCATCACACAGAGTATTGGTGACATGGGGTTAAAGGCTTACAACGACCCTGCTCTTGCTAATATCAAGGTGTTCCATGATTCCTCCGATCAGGTTTCCGTCAACATTGCTAAGTTGGAGGTGGCAGGAAACAAAGCTGTCATCCGCCAGTCTCTTTTGGGATTGGCTAAAATAAGCGGCACTGTCGAAGAGCTGAAGAAGAACCTGATTCATTTTTATGAAGTTTCAGAGAGACCTGATGACATCATCGGTAAGTACGAATTGCTTGCTGAACTCATCCTCAAGGGTGATGGAGGTCCTGCCGCTCAGAAGATAATTCTCGACTTGAAAGAATCAGGTTTGGCTCCTATTATTATCAAAACCGTCATCTTATCTGTCATGGCTACCGGTCTCGGTCTTACTTTCCAGGTGAGGAAGTTCACAACTGAAATTACGAGGTTAGAGAACCTAGGTGTCTTAACTCTTGAGGACACTGCCGAGGTAGCCGATCTAGCCCTCAAGTCTGAGAGAATGGTCAAGTGTGTCAAGGGCCTAGCCGTTTTAGGTGCCGCACTGGAGACTGCCTTTTTAGGCTGGAAAATTTATGAACAGCGTAAGTTGATCGACTATATCAATGCGCAGATCGAAGACCGCAAGAATAAATTGATCGAGTACTACACAAATTTCCACGAGGCTGTTACGCCACCAACTGTAGACAATGCGATTTTAGGTAACTATGAGTGTCACCTGTATGACCAGGGAGGGAAGAACGATTGGCATTACGTCACTATCAGCAAAGCCAACGATACTACGCTTAATTGGGCAAATCGTGCTGGCGTCAGTTGGACACTCACTGTGACATCGGACAAAACTAAACTCAATGTTGGTCAAGAGTGCCCCTACTATGATTTTAATGATGGGAAAAGTAAAACGCAGTATAGACAAGCTACTGTAGTTTGGACAGGCAGCCAAGTATCAGGAATAATCGGTCCTTGGAATGAACTGTATGATAAATCGGCTACATAGTTTTTCCACATTTAGCTTCCACACTTAGCAAGTATGACTACTGAGGCTCTAGATTCTGTTTCAAGCCTCGGTAGTTGTACGATCAGCAGCTAACCCTTACGTGCACCGGACGGCTTGGCAATCTCTGGCTTCGTTTCAATCATATCTGCCGCCGGTGACGCTCGCCGTTATGCGGCTTGGGTTATGGGTAATGGAAGTAAGTCTTGTTCATTATTGGGGAAATCTATTACTATTAGGTAATGTGTCAAAATTCCTGTAATTGAGTTATGCAAAATCTTTATACCCTAATTGACAGTAATACCTCTCATCCGCATTACGGGCGGTTACTACAGCATCGCGATCATAGTGACCCTAGTATTTTTCATTACTCAGTACAACTCAATGATTTGGAGTCTCTAGCGTGGGAGCCTGTTCAGGCTGGGAGTGAAAAGGACACTGGGCGAATAGCAGTTTGGTCTATCGATTGGAATCACTTTCAACCTGATCAATCACGTTGTTTGGAGAGAGCGCAGATTAATAAGGCTTTGCACGTCTCTGTGAAAGAATTTCACGAAAAATGGCATTATGAGCTGTATCGCTTCAATTGTGAACATTGGGCACGGCTAGTATCAACAGGAGATTGTAGATGCTACCAAATCGCCGAGTTCAAAAAGTTGGAACAAATTCCTGTTTTAGGTTTTTTTATTGTGGGGGTTGCTGGGGCGGTAACGGGCGCGTGGGAGCATAACGGATATGCTCAGGAAGTAATTGAAAAGGCTTGTATGAAGCTTGGTTGCAGAATATCCGAAATAGACAATCCAAGTCATTCAGATATTACTCTATCTCATCATAATGCTAGTTTGGAAGTAGCTCAGGAGCCAATTACATTAAATTTAATTAATGAAGTTCAAAATGAACTAGATGAATTAGACTTAGCTTTTTTAGGAAGCTTAGCGTCTTATTTTGAGAAAATGCCTGATGATATCCGTCAGTATCATCGAGATCATCATGCTTCAAAAGAAGAAGCATATGTAATAGCAAATTATTACAATAAGACTGCTAAAGTTATCAGAAGTGTTCGGACATTAGAAGACTTAAATGAATTATTAAAACTCTTGGAAAACCTTAAGAAAAAGATTAGTCGATACCAGCATAATGAAGATAAATATCGATGGTCTACATGTTTAGATAAAGAAGTGCTGACAAAGCTAAAGAAATTTATTGATACCCTCTAGAATTATTTTAGAGAGTTTGTGCCGCAGCATAACACTTCGTTGGATCGGAACGGAAGCTTACGTGATCGGTTATGATGGATGCAAAGCGCGATCGCCGATCTTGTAGGGTGCGTTCCCTAATGCAACTTCTACTGCTCCAGCGATCGATTTTTGGGGAACGCACCATGCCCATTGATTGAAGCTGTGGGTTTAAGTGTGGTGTGGGCTAATCTGGCTAACACGCTTTTGGACGTGATATAAAGATAATACGGGTGACGGTTTATCTGATGACTGAGAATGGATGTGTAGGGGATGTCTTTCAGGCATTTTTCTGCGGCAACTTTATATTTTTGATAAAATACGAGTTAGTGAACGCAGCCCTTAGGGGGCTTTGGCTATGACGCTCGCATCTAATGGAAAAACCGCTATCATTCGTACAGAGCGAGGACTGACAATCGCAGGAACCCGCATCACCCTCTATGATGTGATGGATTATGTGACTGCTCAATATCCACCTAAGTTCATTCAGGGATTATTTGATCTGACGGAAGAGCAAATTAACACTGCCCTGGCTTATATTGAGGCTCATCGTGCGGATGTGGAAGCTGAGTACCAGCAAGTTCTCAAAGAGGCTGAAGAACTCCGACAATACTATGAAGAGCAAAATCGTGAGCGAGTTGCCCGTATTGCTGCTAAGCCGCCAAAACCTGGCACAGAAGCCATTCGAGCAAAACTTGAAGCGGAAAAAGCCAAGTTTGCATCAAGGGCAGGAATTTTCTAGTTGATCATAACTTACGAGGGCATTCTGTTGTCCTCGCCGGAGGCCTTGCTGCGAGTGGTTGGCTTGACTTGATCTCGATTCGTTTTATTCTGTTTGAAGAAGTTGGGTTAGCTGTCACGAGCGATGATCGTGTTGTTTGGCGGTATGCCCAAGCCAATCAGATGATCCTGATCACCGCTAACCGAAGCATGAAAGGCAAAGATTCCCTGGGGCAAGTGATGCGGGAGGAAAATACCCCCACATCATTACCCGTCGTGACAATCGGTAATATTGAGCGACTACTTGCCGAGCCAGATTATCGAGAGCGTTGCGTTAACCGTTTGGTTGATATTGTAGTTGATATTGAAGATTATCAAGGCGCAAGACGCATTTTCATTCCGTGACGCGCCGAATGCTAGAGCCGTTGAAGTCTATCTGTAGGGACACGGCATAACGGGTTCGTTATACTGAATCGGTTTTTAATAGCATGATTAACTCCCAATCCAACTTGAAAAACCCGCTCCCTTCTCCCCACTGCTGTAACAAAAAACAACTATCCCCCGATAGCGATCGCTAAAGGTCGAATAATTATAAATTTTTGTCAAGGGGGCGGTCAGACAGAGGAATCATCGCTAGAATAAGCCTAATTGTCAGAAATTTAGTTAACCAAGGTTTTTGGCAATATGCTAGTCTAGCTAACAGGCTTTTGGGGGTGATAAAGGGAAAACTTCTGGCGATTGCGCCTAAATGAAGTGATATACAGAAGGTTGACCCATATCGTTACCCCAGAGAGTGTTATAGAGAAAGTTGACCTATAATATGTAGTTATGTTTTCAAGAGAAGAGAAGAAATGTTATCAACACTTCTAAGTAAAGCTGTACAAAAAGCTCAAGAACTACCAGAAGCAATTCAAGACGAACTGGCAGAGCAGTTTATTGAAGACATCGAAAATGAAATCAAATGGCAAGAAACATTATCTAAACCCCAAGACAGCTTAATTCTCAAAGAACTTGCTCAGAAAGCTATTGCGGATTCAGAAAACGGACAGACTGAAGAAATGGGATTTGATGAGCTATGAAGTCGGAACTAAATCCAGATTTCGTCGGCTTATTTCAACAGCTACCAGACAGAGTGAAAAGAACAGCCAGAAAAAATTACAAGTTATGGCAAGATAACCCAAGCCATCCAAGCTTAGAATTTAAGGAGGTCAATCAAGAAGACCAGATCTGGTCAATCAGAGTCGGTATAGGTTGGAGAGCGCTAGGAAGAATCAAGAGTAAGAATGTAATTGTTTGGTTTTGGATAGGCTCTCACGCAGAGTATGACAAATTGTTAAAGAAGTTGTGAACCAAGAAACATAACAAATCACCGCACCCGAAATAATAGTGAAATTTTGTGATAAAGTGCAGTCATATCTAAGAATCTTTGCTATAATTACGCAAAGCTTTTGTGATAATTTTCCTTAAAGGAGATTGTTTGCAGTAAGCTAATCTGGCTAACACGCTTTTGGGGGTGATATAGGGAAAAGTTCTGGCAATCGCGCCTAAATGGGGTGATATACAGAAGGTTGACTCATATCGTTACCCCAGAGAGTGTTGTACGGAAAGTTGACCTATAATATGTAGTTAGCCTTCAAGTTTTAGCAGGGTAACGCGCTGAGGACTATTCATCTGAGCGAGATACTCTAGAAAGTCATTTTTACCGATACACTAACTATTGACTCATGCTTAAAGCCATACATTTTAAATTCTCAAGAGTTTTAATTTTAACAGTTTTGTTTTGTATCATTGCTCACTCATTTATTGACAATACTTTACTGGCACAAACAAATCCAAGTGCTGATATAATCAAAGATTTTATTGACGGAAGAAAAAATGAGCTAAGGATTGGATTAAGAGTACAATCATATCCAATCAGCTTTATAGATCCAAATTCAGTTTCTCCTACTTCAAAAGCCTACAATGGATTCTGTAATACTTTTGCCGATCAAATTTTTGCAGACCTGAAAGACCATCTAAAATCAGAATTTCGGAAAAATCCAAATCTTTCTCCTCTAGAAATAGATAGCAAAGTCAATGCCATTTCTCTTACTAAGACTGATGTTGTCAATTTATCTCAAGGTAAGAGATTTGATGGTGTCATAAAAGGTTTGATAGATGTTGAGTGTGGTGCAAATTCAATTCAATAAGTAGTCGTGCAAAATTAATTTCCTAGTGAAGATAGGCAAGAGGCAAAAGGCAATAGGCAAGAGCGGGGTTAGATATGTGTAATTAATTTTGCTTAGGTACTTATAATACGGAAGTTGAATTTTCAGATCCGTTTTTTAGTACAGGCATAAGCTTATTAGCAAAAAAGGATAACCTTGGAAAAGTTTCTGAAAATGAGGAAGGGTTGGGAAATTTGAAGGTTGGAGTAGTCTCAGGAACCACTACTTCTGATTGGCTTGTTAGAGACAAAAGATATGAAAGTCTTGAATATTATCAGTCTCGACCTGAAGCGATTGCTGCATTAAAGAGGGATTTATTAGGAGCTTATGGTAGCGACTACATTATATTAAAAGGTATTTTGGAGCAAGATAGTGATCTTAAAGATAATTACGATGTATATCCCAAGTACCTGAAGGATCAAAGTTACGGTCTTGTAGTCAAAGCTGGACAGAGTAAGCTAATATATCTTATCAATGAGAAAACGCTCAATTCCTCTAAAGTATTGGACAAAATTAAATTCTTAAAGCAAAATTACTCTAAACCAGAATCTGAGGGAATCGGAGGTAATTTTAGCTTTAATCAAGTTGTTAACTTTATTCATAAATTGTTTTCAAGTCCGCTTAATAGCTTCTTACTAGGAATTTCAATATCAATTGTAGTTCTCATACTTTCCTTTAAAAAAACTCGGCAATTGATTGCTGAAGTTTTTAAGAAACTTTGGGAGCAAATTCTTCCTGATGTGGTTGGATGGCTTTATAGATTGCTGCAATTGATAGTTCGACCGAAAGGCTAACAATACTGTTGCACACCGACCGTATTCAGTGCGATCGCCGATATGGTAGGGTGCGTTCCCTAATGCAAGTGCTACTGCTCCAGCGATCGATTTTGGGGAACGCACCATGCCCATTGATTGAAGCTGTGGGTTAAAGTGTGGTGTGGGCTAATCTGGCTAACAGGCTTTTGGACGTGATATAAGGATAGTATGGGTGACGGTTTATCTGATGACGGAGAATGGATATGTGGAGGATGTTTTTCAGGCATTGCTTACCCCGCTAAAGGTTAGAATGATCATGAAGAAATAGAATTACTCTAATGAAACTAGATCGTATTACGAGCCATCCAAACCGTATGAATGGGCAACCCTGCATTCGTAATCTTCGCCTTACGGTTCGTCGAGTGATTGAGCTACTGGCAACTTATCCCGATCGAGCAGAATTACATCAAGAGTTTCCCGAACTGGAGGATGAAGATATTCGACAAGCCCTAATTTTTGCCTCTTCTTACTTGGATGATCGCATCATTGAACTTCCTAATCGCTATGAAGCTGTTGCTTGATCAGGGAGTACCGCTTTCTGCGGCAACTTTATTATGTGATGCTGGGATCGACACTATTCATGTTGGCCAAATAGGGATGTCTGAAGCTGAAGACTCAGACATTATCCAAAGGGCTAGAGACGAGGGACGGGTTGTTGCTACTCTCGATGCGGATTTCCATACATTGCTGGCACTTGATGTGGCGAATACTCCTTCAGTCATTCGCATTCGGGTTGAAAGATTACGCGCCCAAGCACTTACGAATCTTTTGTTGACAGTAATCGCTGAGTGCGAGGAGGATTTAGAACAAGGAGCAGCCATTACGGTTGAGCCAAGCCGTATTCGTATTCGTCGTTTACCATTAGTGTCTGATGTCTAACGGAAACGTTATACTGAATCGGTTTTTAATACCATGATTAACCCCCAATCCCACTTAAAAAAACCCGCTCCCTTCTCCCCACTCTCCTATAACTTTTAAACAGGATTTAGTATGACTATCTAGGGTCTGCTGAATAAGTACGGGCGAAGCATTCGGATAGAAAATCTACGTTTTCACCGATAGGTTATTGCCCGAATGCTTCGCCCCTACAGGACGCGGGCCGATGAAGACGCAAGGTTTTGAACGACGATTCTCTCAAAATCTGGCACCTGTTTCGCGAGAAAAGCCCCAAAACCCTTACTTTGCCTACATTTCAAATTTATTCAGCAAACCCTATCTAAATTACTCGTTAAGACTGTCTATGAGCAGGGAGCAGAGAGAAAAAACCTAACTCCCGATGACTGAAAGCTGATCACTGACAAAACCTATCCCAAAACGATCAAATCGCGCAGGGATTGAATTTCCTCGGTTTGTAAACGCGCCCCAAAAGTAGAAACTACCCGGGCAGCCGCTAGAGAAGCGAGATTTCCCGCCCCTTTGTAACCCATACCGTGGGTAATGCCGTAGAGAAAAGCACCTGCATACATATCCCCCGCGCCGACGGTATCGATCGCCTGTACGGGATGGGGGTCAATTTCCAGGAGATTTTCGCCATCATAGATCAAAGAACCACTGGCACCCCGGGTGATAGCGAATCCTTTGGCAATGGTTTTAAAATAGGCGATCGCTGACTCAATTTCCTCGCTGCCGGAAATAGTCAAAGCTTCCGACTCATTAGCGAAAACTAAATCTAACCCCGTTCCGATCATTTCCAGTAATCCCTCCCGGAAGAAGATCGCCATATTGGGATCCGACAGGGATAAAGCGGTTTTCACTCCAGCAGCCTGAGCAATTTCTCGCCCTTTAATAGCGGCAGCTTTGGCAGTGGGAGAGGTGACGAGATAACCTTCGAGATAGAGATAATCGGCATTAGCGATCGCTGAAGGTACTAATTCCCGTTCGGAAATTTCCCCAGTGATGCCGAGAAAAGTATTCATGGTGCGATCGGCATCGGGAGTCACAAAAACTAGACATTTTCCCGTGATTCCCACCTCTTTTTCGCCGCCGTGTTCATTGGTATGCAAACCACAGGCCCGCAGATCTTGTAGATAAAACTTACCTAATTCGTCATTGCCCACTTTACAGGAATAGAAACCTCTACCCCCCAACTGAGCGATCGCTACTAGGGTATTCGCCGCCGATCCGCCACCGCTGCGTTTACAATCAAGAGCCAATTTTTCCATCAACTGGGTTTGACGATTTTCGTCCACCAGCGTCATCACTCCTTTATCGATGCCTAATTCTTGCAGTAATTCAGGAGAGACTTGAAATTCCATATCGACGAGCGCGTTACCGATCCCATAAACGTTGTATTGTTTGCCCATAATTTAGTCGATCGCCTAAAAATACTTTGTTATTGATAGTAGGGAAATAAGGAGCAAAAAGCTAGGGGCTTTTTTCAGCCAGAGAATACCATAATCAAAAATAATGGGTGTGCTAGTCTCACACCCCCAGTAATTTGTGTTAAGTTTTGTTTAACGAAGCCACTTTAAGCCTCATCGTAGGCTTCTAGATCCAACAGATAAAGATAAGGTTCGGCTAATTCCTGCCTTTGAAAAGCGATCGCTCGCAACAGGTGCCAATCCCGCAAAGCCTCGAAGGGGTTACTATACTCATCTTTTTCTAGTCGTTCGGCCAAAGAAGCAATATCAGCGGCGGTATATTTGGCAATATCTTGATCAGTGAAGCTTATAACTGTCATTTCTGCACCTCCCTCGACCTTTGTTCTATTTCTAGCCTAACATATATTCTGAGTTGAAAAAATGCCTTGACCGCCAAGTTAAGAACTGTAAATGGAAGGGTAATTGTGGTACAATTCCAGCAAAAAAGCTATTTTTGGTTGATCTTCTATGAAAACAGCCCTCATTACCGGTGCTTCCACCGGTATCGGTGTCGTCTTTGCCCGTCAACTTGCCCAACGGCAAATGGAGCTAATTTTAGTCGCTAGATCTAGGGATAAACTAGAACAATTAGCAGCGGAATTGGGGGAACAATACGGGGTAAAAGTGACGGTTATCGTCCAAGATCTGACCGTTGCTGGAGCGGGAAAGCTAGTATATGATACGGTGAACCAAAAAGGAATCAACGTTGATTTACTGGTAAATAATGCCGGTTTTGGTGGTTATGGTGCTTTTAGCGAGCAGGATTTAGCCCGACAGTTAGAAATGATCCAGTTAAATAATCTGGTATTGGTGGAATTAAGCCACTATTTTCTCCGTCCCATGCTTGCTGGTGCTGGGGGGGCAATTATCAATGTTGCTTCCATTGCTGGGTTTCAACCGCTGCCCTATCTTTCCGTCTATGCGGCGACAAAAGCCTTTGTCCTCAGCTTTAGCGAGTCTCTCTGGGCAGAAAATAAAGACAAAGGCGTTGAAATCCTCGCTCTTTGCCCCGGTCCGACGGAATCGAATTTTTTTGAGGTGGCCCGATTTCCCAGGGCTTTTATGGGCAAAAACGGCCGGTTAGATTCGGCGGAAGTGGTGGTACAAGAGGCTTTAACTGCCTTGGCCAACAAACGCCCCAACGTGGTAGCAGGTAAATTGGCTAATAAAATTATCGTCAATCTGCCCCGTTTTTTACCTAGAAGTTGGATCGTGTCTTTGATAGAAAAGCAATTCAAGCCATAACTAGAATCAAGCTAATTAGAGCAATTGCTGATAGGATTTTAAGGGAATACCTGTCCGGTTTCTCACTTCGATGGCCGAACGATAGACACCGTTTTTTTCTCTTTCGGCGATAATTTTATCGGCCACGGAAAAGTCAAGACCGAGATTGACTAATTCCTCAACAGAGTGGTAATTTAAACAATGCCAAGAAACGTCAACTTCTTGGCGAATATCGTAGGCAAAGATAATCAAAGGTTCCAGTTTTTTGAGATAATTTTCCGGTAAACCAGCCAGGAAGTGTAATTCTTCTAAATGGGTAAAAATATGTCCTTCATTACGGACAGAAACGATATCATTGGCATAGACAATCGGCAGCCCTAATTTATGAACCAGATCGTTGGTAGAACAGCTGTTAATATCAATTTTTTCAAGAGGAGAGGATGACTGTCTAGAATCGGTTCTATTTGCCGAAGCTATTGGATGGGAATTAAGCTGTTGACGGATGTATAAACCCAGGCCGATTTGGGCAAACCAAATTACGATAAAAGCCTCTTGTGTAAGGAAAATAAGGGAGATAATTGTCAAGGCAATGCCGACGGATAACCAACTTTGGTTATTAGTTTTTTTGCCAGCATTAGCAATGGCAATCCCCCCAAAAACTGGGACTAAAGATAGCCAGATCCACTCGGAAGATTCGGGAGGGCGAGGAGAGAGATTAGACATATTTTTTAAAGAGAATCTAAATATTTTCTGCGTTTTTCTTCGTATTCTTCAGCAGTAATAATTCCCTGATCGTAAAGTTTTTTAAGCTGGAGTAAAGTAGCGGTTTTTTGCTGGCCTGATTCTGGCAGTCTTCGCTCTGTACTGTTGGCGAGATAGTTAGGATTGTATTTAGCATCAAAAGCTTGATCTGACATGATGATTAAACCAATAAATTCAAAAAAAGCAATGATGCCGGGGATCAAAGTCCAGAAGAAAAGTAGATAGAGAACACCAGCCAAATTTTCCCCTAGATAAAATTTATGGATGCCAAGATAACCGAGAAAAAAGGCTAGTAAAGCCGCTATAGTTCTATTTCTCATAATTTTTAGATTTCCCTAATTTAGCCAAAAGAAAGTATAAAACCACGATGCCTGCCTGTAATTCCAAGAGAGTAATATAACCCTTGACTAGATAATTTAATTCTAGGGAGGAATTAAAGGCAAAAACTAGCACACCCAAGACTAAAAAAGGCAGTAAACGCCAGCCAGACTTGGGTATTTTTATTCCCGTACTGTTAACCTGATTCATGGGCTAATTCTCTAGGTTGGTCTTTTTCGGTGATAGTCGCAAAATCGGGCTTTGTCAAGGGGTAGTTTGATTAACTTTTAGCATCTCAACGAGGATATTATGGGCATCCTTGGCTGATTCTAGGGTGCGCTCAAAAGGTATTCTAATTGTTTGACTCTCCCCTAATTTTTCTACGGCTAAATCCATGCCTTGGGGATCGATGGAGAGCATTTGAGCCGTTTCTGCATCGGTAATATTACCGTAAACTTGAGCGTAGAAAAGCACGGCATCACCGTGATCTTTGTTCATGTGTTTACAGATGCGATCGCTAATGGTGGGAGTGATAGTTTCAGACATAATATTCCCGAAAAAAATCGATAATAAGGTGGGGACGGATTAAAGCCAGTTCTAAATCGAGGCCAATGGGGGGATATTAGTTAGGGTAGCGTATTTAATCGCTCATTGCCAGATAATTTGGGCGTGGCCATGGCAGACATCAATAATAAGTTTAATATTATTTTCTTGACAAAAATCCTTAATTGTGCATTGATCTAATTGTCCCACTTAAGGTCAATCGGGGTAGAAAGTACAGTCTGGGGCTGTCCGCGCATTTAAATTGCCTGTTGAGATGAGACAAGAGGCAACAGTAAAGGGATTGGGAGAGATTCAGCTAATCGGATAAGCGGTTAAAATGCCTCTTAGCTTCAAACCCCACACCCTGCCCCCGACAAAACTTTTTCAGCACACCCTATATATTTTATCGTTCACAACCAACAACAGAAGCGGTGTAGGTATTACCGATGTGCTGAATACCATTGACAAAAAGATTGACTAAAAAAGGTTGATCATTTGCCCGTACTGTGGCAGTAATTGTTAAGGGTTTATCGGGTTCGATTCGTACTCCATTAGTATTAAAAAATTCCTCGTTAGTTTGATCGCTATACTTGAGAAACAGCCGGATATCAAAGGAGGCAGCCCGGGGAACAGAAACCGTAACGATAAACCTCTGAAAACTTCTACCCCCCGGAACTGCCCAATCGGTATTCCAATTATTACGAGTTATCGTGACACCGAAAGGACCTGGAACAGTGGGTTGTGAGACGCTTTTCGTAACTTCACTACCTTCACCCCCTAATAAAGAAAGTGGCCGACAATTTTGCGCCGCTGCCGGTAGATGTGAGCTTAATAATACCGCCGATAGACTCAATAACCCAGTGATAGAGGTTAATTTCATCATTGATTTTGTCTCCAATTAATAGATAGAACACATCTAAAAATTATAGATGATCATGACGGTAAAAAAAGGCGATTTAACTTAATTGAGGTAAATTACCAGAAAAATGCCGATCATCAACCTTAATTTTCAAAAACGGGGTTAAAATTGATTCATAATTTCCATATAAATATGTTCTAACTGTACCGTCTGACGGGAGATAGAATCAATATTAATGCCGTCAAATGCCCGAATAATATCGCTTAATTCTAGATGTTCATCTAACCAAAAAGCTAAATCTTTACCGTAAAATTTGGCAGTAAATCCTAATTGTTTACCTCGATTTATTGCCGCTTCTTGATCCTGGGTATCCATGATAATAATTTCTTTCGCAGGAATGTGCTGACGCAGCTGATTTAAATTACCTTCGGCAATAATACGACCTTGTTTTAAAATCCCGATACGTTGACAGAGACGCTGTGCTTCATCGAGGAGATGAGTAGTTAATAAAATTGTCATTCCCTGTCGCCGTAATTCTCCGATTAAATCCCAAATTTCATAGCGAGATTCGATGTCTAAACCAGTAGTTGGTTCATCGAGAATTAATAATTTTGGCTGATGAACAATAGCCACGGCAATATTCATCCGGCGCTGCATTCCACCGCTTAAAGTTTCCACCGGACTACGGGCGCGATCAAGCAAATTTACTGCCGATAAACTGGCTTTAATCCGATGACGACGCTGGGGGCGATCGAGTCCATAAATCTGAGCAAAAAAGTTGAGATTTTCCTCACAAGTAAGGGATTTGTACAATAAATTTTCTTGTGGGGCAACCCCAATTAATTCTTTAGTAACTCTAGAAATTGGCAAATAATTAAAGGTAATTTCTCCCGATGAGGGTTTTAATAAATTACAAATTAAGTTAATAGTGGTGGTTTTTCCCGCACCATTGGGACCGAGTAAACCGTAAATTTCCCCCGCTTCAATATGAAAGTTTAATTGATCTAATACTAAGCGTCTTCCGTAATTTTTTTTGACATTACTAATAGTCAGCATTTTAAATAAAGTAACGAGGATAGTCAGGATTTTTTAAGCCATCATCCGTCAGCTAGGTAATAGTAAGAATAACAGGGAAATTGGCTAATTATACTGAAAAATAGGAAGCTGAATAACTGATGGTGGGTTACGGCGAATAGATAAATTAATGATTAAGTCTGATAATTTGTCTCCGCCTAACCCACCCTACCTAACTGATAACTGATCACTGATAACTGATAACTGATTTACAGTCGGCGTTCAAGGTTTAACATTTGTCGATAGGTAAGCCAACCACCTGCTACCATAGCTAGAGCAAAAAGACAGAGAAAGCGAAAATGAGAGCTAATATCTTGTAGATTTTTGCCCTTTGCCCAAACAGCAATTAAAGCTTCATTCATGTGGTAGATCGGGTTATATTTAGCCAGAGATAGAATATTGTCGGGGAATAAAGCAGTCGGAAGAAAAACGCCGCCTAAAATTAATAAAGGAACACCAAAAGTTCCCACCAAGGCATTAACATCTTCCGTTCTTTTCGCCAGTTGAGTACCAAGGATAAATCCTAAACCCACATAGGCGGTGATACTAAGAAAAATAATTAATAATTCTAGAGGAATTGAGCCTTTAAAAGTGGCTCCATACTGTTTAGCAATAGAATAAACTAAAATTGTCTGACAGGCGGCAATCGCACAATGGGCGAGAAAAATGCCAATAAAATAGGAAACACCGCTTAAAGGCGATAAAAATAACCGTTTAATCGTTTGTTGTTCCCTTTCTGCTACTACCGTTGCCACGGTTCCCCCTAAACAACTAAAGAAAAGTGCCGCCCCGACGAGGGTGGGAGGAGTAGCCAGAGCCATCGCCTCGTCAAGCTCAATTTTGCCTTTTTCTGCCATAATATAGCCATTTAAGAGCAGGACAAGGATCGGGAAAATGCCCCAGAGGATTAAGCTACGCCCGCGTCGGATTAATTCTACTAAAATTCGTTGAGCGATCGCTAAAATTTCCTGCCAATATTTCATAGAATGTTAGTGTAATTGTTTCTCCCTGTAGAGAAATAAGTTTTCCTACTTTCGACTTAGGCTTATTGTAAGTGTTCCAGAGCTTGATCGGCACGCAATCCTACCACTATGTCCGTTTCTGTCTCCCGAATCTGTCCTAAAAGTTCCCGAATCGCCCCGCGAAATGCCGCCGCCGCAGTTCCTAATCCCTCTAATCCGACGATCGCCGCATATCTAACCACCCACTCTGGATCCCCTTGCGAAAGTTTCTCCAGTGCCGCAAAAACAGCCTTCTGAGCCTCAGAAACCCGACTTTCCTCCAAATCAGACCAAATTATATTTCCTAAGCCTCTAGCCGCTCCTCGCCGCACGCTAAAGGAAAAATCACTCACCGCCGCCTCAAGCAATAAGTCCAATCCTCGCACATCGCCAATTCCCCCTAGGGCGCGGGTTGCCCAAGCTCTCGCCCCATAATTATAACCGTCTAGGTTGGCTAGTAAATAGGGAACCGCCGCTTTGCCAATGGCGATTAAACCATCCACGGCTGCCACGGAGGCACCGGGGTTATTATATCTCAGCACATCGGTGAGGGTGGGTATTGCCGCTTCACTTTTGGCGGCGGCTAAGTTTTCCACGGCGGTTAGTAACTCATTGGCTGAGTCGGCTTTTTCGACGGCAATAATTAAAGTCTCAACGGTGGGAAGCATTGGTTATTAGTAGAGGGGATGAGGTTAGGCGTTGGGGTGTGGGAATTATGAATTATAAATTATAAATTATAAATTATGAAGTGGGAAGAATAAATAAAAATAATCTCCTGACTCCTAACTCCTGTCTCCTAACACCGCCAACAAACTCTTAAAGATAATTTTATCGCCAAACTTTTTTCTGTAAAATCTGATTAATTTCTTGGGGAAAAGGACAATCATTGGGAAAGTTAAAGGATTGATAATCGGGGTTATCTCGCAAGCTTTTTAAAGCCGTGGCATAGCAATCTAAAAATACTTGATCCCAGTAGGGTTTTAAACTAGGAGAATCCCTCAAAAGTTCTTCTAGTTCCCGTTGACTGCGCCTAATAGTTTCTTGCCAACCTCGATAATCCTCAACGTAATCAGTATAGCAAAGTTTGAGGCAGTGTTCTAAGATGGTGGTTAACCGGTTGCGGAGTTCACGTTTTTGACTTCTGCCCAAACTTTCTATCTCCTCGATCAAGTTTTCCCAGTCAACTTTATCAAAGTTTTTTTGTCTTAACAGAGTGATTGTCTCGTTCAGCCAGCCGACATAATCAGTTTGAATTAGCATAAAAACCTCTGGATTGCATCGGTTTTAATTTAGATACAAAATAACCAATGATTAATTACAATAAACTATCCATTAAAGTGAGAATTTCGGAGATATTTTCGCCGCTAGAATTGGTTTTTAGATGGTTTTCTAAAAGTTCCTTGAGAGCAACCAGTTTCAGACTATTTTCCGCCAAAGTATTAGCGATCGCAGGGGCAGCCGGCAGATAACCCGTAGCGCCTAAATCCATTAAAGCAGAACGACGCAGCTGTAATTCTTCCCCTTGCAAGGCATTAATCAGAATATCGCCATAGTGGGGGTTAGTCGTGAGTTGATAGAGGGCGCGGGCAGCCGCATAACGCACTTTTTCGACGAAATGCTTTAAAAACGGTTCAATCAGGGGAATTGCTTCCGTCGCTTGCAGGGTTCCCAAGGCTTCGATAATCGCCTCGTAGGGTTGGACTAAATGGGGTTTTCCCGCCACTAAAACAGCCCCTTCGATGCCACCCTCTAATAGTTTCTTTAAAGGTGCGATCGCGCTTCGATCCTGAAGCATTTCCAATGCCTGGGCAGCCGATTCGCGCACATAATAATCTTCGCAGTCGAGACAGGCAATCAAAGCGGGAAGACAACTGAGATCATCTAATTTCCCTAAAGCGCTGGCGGCATTGCGTCGCAGGGGATAACCGCCATCGGGAGTGCGATCGCTTTCGTCCTCTAAAGCGGCAATTAACGCCGAAATCGCCTCTGGTTGACGAACACGAAATCTACCCAACCACCAAGCGGCATAATAACGCGCGCCTAGGTCTTCTCTTTGCTGGATATTAGCGATCGCTTGTTCAACAGTATAGGCCGGATTATCGACTGGAGGAGAGTAAGAATCGCTCATAGACAAGTGAAAATGGGTGTTGGGGAATTATGAATTATGAAGTGGGGAGCAGGGAGTGGGGAGAATAAATAAAAATAATCTCCTGACTCCTGAATACTGACTCGGAGAATACTGATAACCGACTCAGTTTTTCATAGTTGCCGCACCCTTGCCAATACCGGAATAAATCAAACCCCGTTGAGCATCGAGACTAATGATCACCCCTTCGCGGATAATTTTCGTGGCATTTTTAACCCCGACAATCACAGGAATACCCAATTTTAAACCGATAGTAGCGGCGTGATTGTTCATCGCGGTATCTTCGGTGATAATTCCGCCAGCTTTCCGCATCATATCCACATATTCGGCGCTGGTGGTGGGAACGACTAAAATCTCCCCGTTACTAAAACTACCCACTTCCCGGGCATTATGGGCCACTCGCGCCCGGCCACTGGCCACACCCTGGCCGATACCTGTACCCTTGCCCAAAAGGGATTTTACCACTTCCACCTTAATTAAATCCGTGGAACCGGCCACCCCTTGCAGAGTTCCCGCCGTCATCACCACTAAATCACCATCTGCGAGGAGGTTATTTTCCTGGGCAAGATTCATCGCCACTTGAAAAGTTTGGCTGGTGGAGGGTAAATCGAGCAATAACATCGGTTTTACGCCCCAAACTAGCTGTAACTGCTGTGCCACTTCCCGATGGGGAGTAACGGCTAAAATCGGGGTTTTGGGGCGAAATCGGGAGACATTACGGGCAGTAGAGCCAGTTTTGGTTAGGGTAATAATTGCCGCTGCCCCCAATTGTTCGGCAATTTGACTGACTGCCGAGGAAATAGCATTGGGAATCGATTGTTTATTGTTAGAGCGAGCGGCACTATTGATCTGTTCCCGTTCGATCCTTTCGGCAATGCGGGCCATGGTTGCAACTGCTTCGATGGGATAATGACCCACAGCCGTTTCATTGGAAAGCATGACCGCATCAGTGCCATCTAAAATCGCATTAGCCACGTCCGAAACCTCGGCACGGGTGGGACGAGGATTACTGGCCATACTGTCAAGCATTTGAGTGGCGGTAATAATCGGGATGCCTAGCTGATTAGCAGTATTAATCAGGCGTTTTTGCAGGATTGGCACGTCTTCGGCTGGTAATTCTACTCCTAAATCTCCCCTGGCCACCATAACACCATCACAGAGGGATAAAATTGCCTCCATTTCCTCGATCGCTTCGTGTTTTTCAATTTTAGCGATCACGGGGATAGATTTACCCGCGCTGGCGATTAATTCTTTAATTTCGAGTATATCTTGGGGATTACGCACAAAACTGAGGGCGATCCAATCCACATCCCACAGCAGTCCGAACATTAAATCTTTTTTGTCCTTATCGGTTAACGCTTTTACCGACAGATAAACGTTGGGAAAATTTACCCCTTTATTACTGGATAAGACACCCCCAACCACCACGCGACAGGAAAGATCACCTTTCAAGCGATCCACTGATTCCACCCGCATTTCGACTTTACCATCATCGAGGAGAATTCTCGAACCTTCTGGGACTTCTTGGGCGAGCGAGGGATAGCTAATGGAACTTATTTCCTGATTACATTCCACATCCCTAGAAGTAAGGATAAACGGTTCCCCCGGTTTCAGGGTAATCGACCCACAGGCAAATTTACCTAAACGAATTTTTGGCCCCTGTAGATCCTGAAGGATGCCAATCGGTTGATTGAGTTCAAAGGCTAACTGACGGATCAGGTTAATGCTGTGACGATGGTAATCGTGATCGCCATGGGAAAAGTTTAATCTAAATGTCGTCGCCCCCGCCTTGATCATCTGACGTAATGTTTCCTTATTTTGCGAGGCTGGGCCAATCGTGGCCACAATTTTAGTGCGACGGGGGAAAGACAGAGAGTGCATAGATAAGCAACTAAATAGGCGAAGTAAATATAGCAGCGTTTGGGACGCTCCGATCATCTTCTCATAAATGGCTATATCCAGTGAAAAGTTAAAAGTAAAAAAACGGTGAGATCTACAAATCCCACCGTTCTTATTGATCGAGTCCGTCAACTCAGCTTAGAAACGGAAAGTTGTCCGGAGGACACCGACAAAAATGGTGTCGTTATTACGGTTGTTAGCGTTGAAGATCGCATAGGCACCAGGGGTAATCAGAATATTTTTGGTGACTGGGAACTTATACTGAGCTTCTACCATGTAGGAAGTACCATCTTCCTTGTCGGAACGGGGTACTTGACCACCTCCGAAGGAAAGGGCTGCACCTTCGGCAAAGAGATCGAGGACAGAAAGATTCAGGTTCCAAGACCAGATACCAGTGTTATTATCCCCGATCGCAGCATTAACTCCTGTGGCCGAGGCATCAGCATAACCACCCCATGCCGCTATATTTAAGACTCCTGGGATAACCTGGGCGCTACCCTGCAAACCGAAACGGTTAGCAGTAGTACCAACGTTACCGAAGGGACGTTCCGTCAGAGGGCTGCTGACGTTACCGAATAAACCAGAGCGAATATCGGCAGCAGTTTGATAACTGTGAACGTAAACGAAGTTAATATCGGCAAATTTGATGAAGGAGAAACCCACCTGCGCGCCAGTACTGAAGGAACCATTGAACAAACCGTTTCCTTCGCTAGGATTAGAGGCACCACTGCCCGCCAGATAAGCCCCTGTAACTTGGAAAACATCACCGATCTTGAATCGAACCCCTGCACCCGTGCCAGAAGGACCGCGGAAGACGATGTTGTTATAACGTTGACCGCGAGATAAAGCACCGGTGCCGCTATCGGCGAGGAAGGGGTTAGCAGTGAGGAAAACGTCATCAAGGTTCAGGCCGTTAGCGCCAACCCAAACGGTGATGTTACCGAAGGGAGTACCGATGGGAGCGCGGTAGAACAAGTCATCGATGGTGACATCGTTGTCACGACCGTCATCGTATGCTAGACGGGTCATATTGGTTCCCGCCGGACCGTTTTGGTTGAAGGTGCTGTTAAAGTTACCCGCTTGTAAACGGGTTCTTAACATATCTTTACCGGTGAAGCTGGTTTCAAAGTTGAGTCGTACCCGGTTATTAAACACAGTTTGGGTTTGATCTTGATTGCTGCCATCAGTAACTGTACCGTTGGTATTGGTAATGGAAGCTTCACCACCCCAGCTATCGGCGACACTGAAGATTACCTCACCTCTGAGTTTGGTGGTGGTAGAAAATTGATTATTTTCCAAGAAAGAAACCCGCTGTTCTAGGTTATCTACTCTAGCCCCTAAGGCCGCTAGTTCGGTTTCAAATTCTTTAACAAGACGTTTTAATTTATCGATGTCTTCTCTGAGTACAGCGATACCATCTTGAATTAAACGTTCCATGACGTTTAAACAAGCGTTTAAACCGGCGGCAAATTCCCAACGAGTCGTGGCCCGATCACCGCGGAAGGTACGGTCGGGATAACCAACGATACAACCGTAACGTTCCACAAGGCTTCTTAATGCTTCGTAGGCCCAAGCAGTGGGAGATACGTCCCGCAGTTGGTTAACGCTAGTCACCTGAGACATGGAACCCTGATAGACACCTGTATTGATCTGCTGACTACTTTGGGCGCGTTGAATGCGATCGAGTTGCTGTTGCGCAGCCGGATCAATTTTAAGTTGAGGTGTACCGGGCATAGTTTGAGCCACTGCGCTGCCAGCAGCCGCTACGGAAGCACCCAGCACTAAGGGCGTTACCTTGACTAAATTCTTGAATAGTTTTGACATGGGTCAATCCTCACACCTTATTCTATGGATTGAATGAACTATGGATACAAGCAGACTATTTACCTAGCCTGAATTATACTCACATTCTATGCTAATTCCCCCTTGCCTAGGTTAAGTTAATTTTATGATATGACAGAAAAATTTCTGTCTAATCTTATGTAAGATTAGGACTTACGCACTTTACAAGTCCCCGATGACGTGCATCACCCAAAGTTGGTCGTTTCAGACTTTTGGCGATTAACTTCCCAACAATAGCGATCGCTCAAAAGCCCTCAAGCAAGAAATCATATTAAAATGCCCGAAACCCATAGAACACATTTAGTCAATCCTGTCAATGGGTAATTTCTAAAGATTTTGTTAAGATGTCAGCCTTATCAGTTATCAGTTATCAGTTATCAGATGTGAGTTTTCAGTTCACTGTTTACTGTTCACTGTTCACTGATAAAATCTCCCCACTTCCCCCCGCAACGCGCACGAAGTGGTCTCCCCACTTCCCCACTTCCCTAACAATAGTTGTGTGAACTAGGCTCGATCGAGTAAGTTAGAATCGAGGATGATAGATATAGTGCTAGACTTCGGGGTTAGAATATAGATCGACTCTAGAAGTTAAAAACAGCAAGATTGCTGCCGAAAGCTGACGGCTAATGGCTAACCGCTATAGATAAAGACTCGATTCTTGAATTTAAGCACCGAGAAGGGAGATAAAGATGGTCAATTTTGGGCTGAATTCGGCCAGTATCTTAGGAATTTTTCTGGCAGTAGCCGGAGCCGGGTTATACTTCCTGCGCTCGGTGCGGCCGGAACTTTCCAGGGATCATGATATATTTTTTGCCGCCGTTGGGTTACTGTGCGGTTTAATTCTACTTTTTCAAGGGTGGCGACTGGATCCGATTTTGCAATTCGGACAATTTTTGCTGACTGGAGCAGCGGTTTTTTTTGCCTTCGAGACGGTAAAATTAAGGGGTTTAACCACGGAACAGGCCCGCCGCGGCACGTCTTTTGTCGATGAACGTCCTGTGAGTCGGGAATATCGGGCCGAATTGGAACCCCTCGACACCTACGAACCGGAGGAACGTTACGAAGATAATCCCCGTTTACGCGGTTACGATGATCCCCGCTCTTCCCGTACTTCTAGTTATCAGGACGAGGAACCCCGCAGCACCCGCACCCGTCGGCCAGCCGATACCGGCAGTCGCAAAACGGCTAATCGTCGTCCCCGCAATAGTTCCCCCACTAGCGATCGAGAGGTTTATGATCAGCGCCCTAGCGGTGATGATTGGGAAGAAACCAGTCCCCGTCCACGTCGTCGTCCCGCTAGTGAAGAGACGAGCAGTAAACCGCCCCGCACTAGCCAAAAACGCCGTACTCGCCCAATAATTGCCGATGATCCGCCATTTAAAGGGGAATACGTCGATTATCAACCGATCGATCCTAGGGATGCTGGCGATCAAGAAGATTGGGAGAGACCAGATAATAGTGAACGGGAGTCGAGCAATGATAATCAGACTAGGTTTGATTATTAAGGAGTAGGTCCGATGACCAAAGCTCCCTTTTTGCTGTTTATCTGCTGGTTTTTAGGGGTTATAGGCGGTTGTAATCTCAATAACCCCGGTTTCTCTACAGGAACCCTAAATAGTCGCTATAATGACGAAAAACCTGCCCTGAGCGGTGATGGTCGTTGGCTGGCTTTGCTGTCTAATCGTCGCGGTAGTAATCAGATGCTGCTCTATGATTTGCAGACAAAACAATACCAGACCCTAGGGGGATTATATACGGGTCAAGAAATTACCGATAGCCCTAGTTTAAGCCAAACGGGGCGTTATCTGGCTTATGTGGTGATTATTGAAGGTCGTCCCGTCATCGCTTTATATGATCGCATTACCGATCGCTCTGAGTTATTGAGTCAAAATTATCGCGGTTGGTTACGAAATCCTCGTCTTAGTCCCGATGGTCGTTATCTTGTCTTTGAATCCGCTCGTCGGGGACAATGGGATGTGGAGGTTCTTGATCGCGGTCCGAATATCGAGTTAGATATTGCCGATGGCAGTCCCGTTGAAAGTCCCAAACCGTGAAACGTTATTTTTTTATTAGTCTTGTTGCTGTAATTAGTTTGTTAACTGGATGTGCGGGTTATCCGAGTTTACTGTCTTTTCCTTTCGATCGAGGGGGAAGAAGTTTAAATAGTGCTGCTAGTGAATTAACTCCCTATCTTGCCTCTCGCTATCTCGTTTTTGCTTCCGATCGCAATGGTTCCCAAGCTATCTATCTTTTTGATGCTATTGATCGCCGTTTATTGCCTTTACCCGGCCTAAATTCTCTCGATCAGATCGCTTCTAGTCCTTCCATTAGTGAAGATGGTCGTTATATCGTTTTTACTGCTAGTCGTCAGGGAAAAACGGCGATTTATCTGTACGATCGACAAACTCAACAGAGAAGGGAAATTGCTCCCGATCTGCTCGCGGAAGTACGCAATCCGATCATCAGTGCCGATGGTTCTAAAGTGGCTTTTGAAGTGGCAAAAAATGGGCAATGGGATATTATGATTTACGATCTATCCGGACGGGTATTAGTCAATGAAAATCAGTGATTATTAGACCTCTTGTAAAAATCAAAAATTGTTGTTAGGGTTAGTAGTCAGTAGTCAGTAGCCGGTCGTCAGGAGAATTAAGAATGAATAATAATCAATTAAATAGTCTATTGACAGATTTCATGCTATTTAATCCTTATTTTTGCCGTTTTTGAAACCTCAAAAATTATCCTAAACCCATAGCTTTTAGTCGATGTTCTAGAAACTGTTTTCCCTGTTTTTCGCCGTCAGCGATCAGACGCTGAATATTGGACGGAGAGCGATCGAGTTTACTTTCATAGTTGAGACTATCGGCTAATTCCGCCGACATTTCGATCATCGGGATATGGTAATCCTGATCGGGATCTTCTGGGAAAGATTTAGGAATTTTAAATGGTTCTGTTAAGGCGATCTCCCGCAAAAATTCCTCTTTAAAGGCTCCTTTAAGAAATAATTGATTGATAAAATCAATCTGATCGAGACCTTGAAATAGGGAAACATTGCCTTCTAATTCATTGCGGCGATCAGCAATATCATCGGATTGCACGGGGATCTTATCTCTGGAGGTGGGATTAATTTTAATTACCCAAATTTCATCGGGAATATTTTCGACTCCGACAAATTCACGGCGAATTAAAGAACGGATGGGGGGATTATCGGAGAATAGTCCATCCCAGTAGGCCATAGTTTCAATGGTGACAGCAGGAAAAATGTTAGGAACACAAGCAGAAGCGAGGATATGTTCAATTTTAACTGCTTCCTGGCGCGAGCTAAATTTACTTAACTTTCCTGTCAGGATATTACAGGCCCCAATTAATAAAATTGGTGGTTCTGGTTTAGCTCCCCAAGTGGCTAATTCCGAAAAGTCAATATGCGCTCTTAGTAACTGATCAAAGTTGGTAAAGCGACTGCGTAAACCGTAGGTAGCTATAGAAAATAAGGTTTTAGTAATCGGAGAGGAAGGACTGAGATTATACTGGGGAATTAATCCTTTGCTGGCTAATTCTAGAGCTTTAATAGCTGAGTCATTAAATAGTTGTTCTTGGGGAGTTCGAGCACTATTATCTTCCCAAAAATCAATCATTCTTTTCCAAACGATGCTATCACCTTTTTTGAGAGCATACCAGGTGAAAAAGGCACAGATAGCACCGCCAGAAGTACCACTGAGACTGACAATATTAAAGTAATCTTGTACTTTATTGTCAAATAATGCTTTTAATGCACCGGCAGTAAAAGCAGTTTGACTGCCGCCTCCCTGACAAGCGATCGCGATTTTGGCTTTCATAAATATCCTTTGAATGGCTTCTATCTAAGCCCTAGGGCTTTAATTTAAGGTTAATTGATAAACTTAAAATCGGATGCAAAAATATAGAAATTTTTCTGATTTTCAGAGGAGCTGCTCGGGAGATTTTGCTATCACTTCTAGAAAAGGATAAGTAGGTAGGTATTAAAAACTTTCAGATGCCCCCCTTATTAAGGGAGGATTAAAGGGGGGACTAAGGGGGGATCGGCACCCCCCTTATTAAGCTATCCATTAGTCAGATCTTTCTTAACAAAAAGAGAAGAAACTTAAAAAAAGGGGAAACGATTGATAGGTATAGTTTTGAAAGAAGGAATTAAGGTGGAGGTAAGCAAAAAAATGGAGAAATGGGCAGCCCAAGAATTACAGTATGCAGACCTAGGGGACACCAGAAGAAAGAAAAGGTTAATCAGTATCGTAGAAAACTTGGCCAGCCAACCTAGTACAAGTGTGCCACAAGCTTCGGGAAATCTAGCCGCCGCCAGTGCCACCTACGACTTTTGGAATTCCCCCTATTTTCACCCCTCAGATATAATTGCCGCCCAAGCTAAAAGTACAGTAGAAAGAATCAAAGAACATCCAATAGTTTTGGCAGTGCAAGACACAACAAGTTTAGACTTTACGACGCAAAAAGCCAAAAAAGGAATGGGTTATCTAGATTGTAAAACATCCTTTGGTCTCAAAGTTCATACCACCTTAGGAGTCTCAGCGCAAGGAGTACCTTTAGGACTGATTAATCAATATGTCTGGGCAAGAGAAGAAAAGAATTTAGGGATTGCCAAGCAAAGAAAAAAAAGAGAAACTCAAGAAAAAGAAAGTCAAAGATGGTTAGATTCTTTGTCAGAAACACAACAACAAATACCCGAAGAAATTCAAGTCGTAACAATCGGAGATTCTGAGGCAGACATATTTGATTTATTTGCCCAGTCAAGAAATCCTAACTCTCATTTATTAATTCGAGGAACTCATAACCGAAAAGTTAACTATCTCGAAGACAAGCAAAGGTCAGGGCATCCAGAGACTAAATATTTACATCAATCCATCAGAGAAATAAAAGCCTGTGGTAGCCTAGATGTGCAAGTAAAACGCAATCCTAATCACGAGGCTAGACTAGCTAAACTAACAGTTAGATTTGCCAGTTTTGAAATACAAGTACCTAAGCATCACTCGAAAGCGAACCCTCGTCAACCGGTCAAATTACAGGTAATTTTAGCTGAAGAAGAAAATCCGCGTCCTGGAGTTAATCCTATCAGTTGGCTCCTCTTAACTAGCCTAGACATTAGTAGCTTTGAATCAGCGATAACCTGTGTGCGCTGGTATAGTTATCGCTGGTTAATAGAACGCTATCATTTTGTTTTAAAAAGTGGTTGTGGATTAGAAAAACTGCAATTAGAAACGGGTCGGAGAATTGAGATGGCCTTAGCTACCTATTCAATTGTAGCTTGGAGATTACTTTGGTTAACCTATCAAGCACGCTTACACGGAGAGGAGAGTTGTGAAAGTTTTTTGGAAGAACATGAATGGCAATCTTTGTGTGCCACTATTCATAAAAAGAGTCCGCCACCTGAAAAGCCGCCCTCCTTTCGAGAAGCGGTCAGAATGATTGCTTCTCTTGGGGGGTTTTTAGGTAGAAAAGGTGACGGTGAACCAGGTGTTAAAACTATTTGGTTGGGACTGCGAAGGTTACATGATATCAGCCAGACTTGGAAACTATCTCATCAAATTAGTTCCCCCATAGAACCCCCTTGAGCCATCTGGCACACTTTTCTCTTTTTGTCAAATTTTATGTTAAGAAAGATGTGACTAATGGATAGCTTATTAAGGGGTGCAGGGGGGATCGAACCTAAAATCCATTTTTAATTTAATTATAACCAGCTACTTATGGTTTCAAGGGAATTGTCTAGGTAATTAGCTGAAGCCATCAGCCTGCGGCTATATCCAAGCGATAATAACTAGAAAAATGGCTAATTAATCGGATAAATAAAAGCTGATAACTGATAACTGATAACTGATAACTGATAACTGATAACTGATAACTGATAACTGATAACTGATAACTGATAACTGATAGATTAAATTACCGTGCCGTCGGGAATAGTGGCATTTTTGAAAATAACCACGATGCCGCTGCGAACATAGAAACCTAAATCTTCGCGATTAGCTTCTTCCACACGATCTTTGTTAACAATTAAAACATTGGAACCAATGCGAGCATTTTTGTCCACAATTGCCCGACGAATAGTGGAACCGGGACCGATACCCACGGGAATTTTGGCATTTCCGATCAGACTTTCCCGTTCGGGGAAAGACTCATAAAAGTCGGCTCCCATCAGCATTGTATCCTCGATCGAGCAGTCTTTGCCAACTCGACTACGAATACCTAAAATCGAGTGATGGATGCGAGATTCTTTGAGAATACAACCTTCAGAAATCATCGATTCTGTCACCGTACAATTGAGCATTTTTGTGGGTGGCAGATAGCGAGAACGGGTATAGATGGGTGCTTTTTCGTCGTAGAAACTAAAGGCGGGATTGGGTTGTTGAGTCAGGGCGAGATTAGACTCATAAAAGGCTTCAATCGTCCCGATATCTTCCCAGTAACCCTTAAATAAATAAGCCTGAAGATTGTAGTCTTTAGCCGCCGAGGGAATAATTTCCTTGCCGAAATCGGTCTGTTCTTTATTGGCATCGAGCAGATCGATTAAAACATTCTTTTTAAAGACATAAATTCCCATGGAAGCGATGTAGGGACTTTGGCGAGCTTGGTCGGGACTTAAGCCTAAAATCGTCGTATCTACCCGCATTCTTTCCAATTCTGGCCCTTTGGGTTTCTCATAAAAATCGACAATTCGCCCCGAATCATTAATTTTCATCACCCCAAAAGCGGAGGCCCGACGTTCATCGATGGGAACCACTGATAAAGTGATGTCGGCGTTGGTTTCCCGATGGCGTTCGATGAACTTGCTGTAGTCCATGCGATAGAGATGATCTCCCGAGAGAATCAGATATTCATCGATATCCCAATCCTTCATCGTCCAAATATACTGTCGTACTGCGTCGGCCGTGCCTTGGAACCATTGAGGATTTTCCATGGTTTGTTGAGCGGCCAAAACTTCCACGAAACCATCACTAAAACCCGTAAAATTATAGGTACGATTGAGGTGACGATTGAGAGAAGCGGAATTAAATTGCGTCAACACATAGATTTTGTCAATCTGGGAGTTAATACAATTGCTGACGGGAATATCGATTAGGCGATATTTTCCCGCTAGGGGGACGGCAGGTTTGGCCCGCAGTTTCGTTAACGGATAAAGGCGAGTTCCGGCCCCGCCACCTAAGATAATAGCTAATACTTTTTTCACGCGCGTAACCCTCGCGATTGGCTGTTTCCTTCTCAAAGTAAGTGTAGGATGATAGCGCACCTTATTGATAGAGGGGAAACAAAAATCTAGATCTAAAAGTCATCAAGAGGGAATCGATGGGAATCTTTGGGGATAAATTGGCTAAAATTATGAATTTTTGGGCTAAATCATTAGTATTCACCTTTTTTCTCCCTTTACCGTACCTAATGCCCGCCACGGTGACGGGCGATCGCTGTTCTTGGTTAGCCCAAGGTTCCGATGTACAAACTTTCGGTAAACAGGGCCAAAGCGGAAAAGCTGGCAAAGTTGGCGGCCAAGGCAGAAATAGTGACAGTTTAACCCTTTTTCTCGATGGTTCTCCCCTAAAACTCGATATTTCAGGACAAAAAGGGGTCAATGGTGAAAATGGCGGCAATGGCAGCGATGGCAACTGTAGCGGTCAACCGAGCAACGTCACACGAAATCTCCAGGCCGCCGGTGGTGGTAACGGTGGCAATGGGGGTAATGGTGGTGATGGCGGTAATGGCGGCGCTTTAACCCTCTATGCCACTAATTTAGATTTTTTAAGACAAGTAACGGTCAATGCGGCCGGAGGCGCCGGGGGTTTTGGGGGTCAAGGAGGCCAGGGGGGCAAGGGTTGTCGCTGTTCTCAACCTTTCTGGACAATTCAAACCTGCAGCGGTAGGCCGGGAGATGCCAATTATAGCTGTACCACCAGAGAATTTAGCTGTCAGGATGGTCTGGATGGGGCGACGGGTAATAGTGGTCGTAACGGTCGCGAGGGTCGTTTAGGACAGTTAACTTTAATTCAAATCGATCGCCCTTTAACTGCCGATCAACCGAGCGCAACTGTTCCCCTGGCGGAGTTAAAAGAACGGGGTTATATTCTCTCTAAAAATATTTGGGAAACTCGCACCGGGGCAGTGTCTTTATTTGCCCCCGGTTCCCTGATCGATGATCAATATCGGATTTTAGTAGATCGATCGGAACGTTCTTTTATTTTAATTTGGAATGCGCCCCAGGAGTTTAACCGGTTTGCTAATCAGCGTTTTACTTTAACCCTCGATGATCAAAAGGAAATGAAGGTAACTGTCCCCAGTGACCTCTGGATTGAGGGAACCACTCAAAAACGCAATAATGTTACGGAATTTGTCGTTTATAATGCTGTTTTTGAACGAGATGTCACCCAATTAGAAGCAAAAGGTATCACAGGAAATGGTACTGATTTAAGGCTTTTTCTTGAAGATAAAGCTTCCCAATCGAATTTAATCGGCACTAAATTTAAAGTGCGTTATCGTGTCACTCGTTGGCAAGCAGACGACCTGCAAACCAGTCCCAGAACTGATTTTGTCACTCGCTATGAAGGAGATATGCCCGCTAATTTAGTCCGACAGGAGGGCAATCAATTTATTCTGGATATCGGTCAATTACCCTTACCTGTGGAATCCTTGCGATCGGGTACGGGAATAGAAATCGAGTTACTTGCTACTCGTTCTTTTGCCGGTTATTCCAAAGAACAAAAAATCGTCATCCGCGACACGATTAAAGGGGCAAATATGCCACGGAGGTAAGTCAAAAAAGTCCCCTTCTCCTTTCTCCGGTGCAGTCTTAACCAATAATTTAGATAGTCAACTTAAGTAGCTGGTTATAATTAAATTAAAAATAGATTTTAGGTTCGATCCCCCCTTAGTCCTAGGGTTGATTCATAGTAGGGTTGATTCATGAATCAACCCTACCCTTAGTCCCCCCTTGATCAGGGTGGTGTCTGATAATTTTTAACGCCTACCTACTTACCAAAAGGCTTTAAAATATCTTGAGAGGAAGACCGGTTATTCTGTGGGTTTCCCCGGAGAATGTCCCGATCAGCGGATCGATGGCTACCCTGAAGGAGAAAATCAAGGGAAAGATGGGCAATATTTTAAGTGTGGCTCCGATGATGGATTATACCGATCGCCATTTTCGCTATTTTTTGCGACAAATTAGCCGTCGTCCCCTTCTCTACACGGAAATGATCACGACGATGGCGATTAAACACGGCGATCGCTATAAGTTGCTGGGGTTCTCCCTAGCAGAAAAACCTCTCGCTTTGCAGTTAGGGGGTGATAATCCCTATCTTTTGGCAGAATGCGCTAAAATAGCCGAAGATATGGGTTATGACGAGGTAAATCTCAATGTGGGTTGTCCTAGTTCCAGGGTAAAAGAGGGCAATTTCGGAGCTTGTTTGATGGCTAACCCGGAATTAGTAGCGAGGGGAATATCGGCAATGAATCAAGCTGTATCGATTCCCGTGACTGTAAAACAGAGAATTGGCATTGATCATCAGGATAGTTACGAAAATATGGCCAATTTTGTCCGTATTGTCGCAGATGCCGGTTGTCAACGTTTTACCATCCACGCACGCAAAGCTTGGTTACAGGGATTAAGTCCCAAGGAAAATCGCACCGTCCCCCCCTTACGTTATGATGATGTTTATCGCCTAAAAAATCAGTTTCCCCATTTGTTTATTGAAATTAATGGCGGTATCATTAATTTAGAACAGGCTAGACAACATTTACAATTAGTAGATGCGGTCATGATCGGTCGGGCAGCCTACGATAATCCCTATTTATTTGCCACAGTTGATCGAGATTTTTATGGGAAATCGGTTACTCCTCCTACCCGGGAAGAAGTAATCAAAAAAATGCTTCCCTACATCGATGAGTGGGTGAGTAAAGGTTATAAATTACACCAGATCAGCAAACATCTTTTACAGCTTTTTGCCGGTCAGCCCGGAACTAAAGCCTGGAAGCGTTATATTAGTGAAAATAGCCATTTTCCTGGGGCCGATTCTGGGGTAATCTGGCAAGCTTTACAGCAGGTAAATTCCCTAAATGATCTGGCTAATCTGTCAGTTTCCCATTGATTTATTTTCCTTTCTATGATTACCCAATCCTCAATTAATGCCGGGGTAAAAAATTCAGCTATGGCGGATTTTGTTTATCAACCTCCCCCGGCAGCTATCACAGCTAAACGTATTTTAATTAAACCGAATTTAGGTTATCCTGTGCCACCACCAGTAACGGTTAGTCTGCCGGTATTAAGTCAAGTTTTGCGGGGATTAAGAGGGGCAAATACCACGGCAGAAATTATCTTGATCGAGGGAGTTTGTTCTGCTATTTCTTTGAGAGAAATTATCGATATTTTGGGAGTAAAATCTATTATTGATCCCGGAATAACCATTCTTGATGCTGATAGTTTACCACAGCAAGAATATCCGAATCTTTCCCCTTTTCCTGTCCGTTTTTCCTCGATGTTTGCCCCTAAAATTATCGAAGAAGTGGATTGTCGGATCACGATTGGAACCTTAAAACGCACCCATTTAAAGGATGAACCCCTGATTTCTGCTTCTTTAAAAAATCTCTATGGACTCTTTCCCCGTAGTCATTATAAAGCCCGTAGTCCTAACTCGCGGGGGCAATTACATCGCCCCTCCGTACCACTAATTTTACAGGATGTTTATTTTTGTATCGGTCATCTTTTTGATGGGGCAGTGGTGGACGCCAATCTCAAATATTTTAGTAGCAATTGGCGACCGGATCGAGGAAAATCTATTCCTCTCGGTCAAGTGTTTTGGGGTGATGATATGATTAGCGTGGATCGCAGTGCTTGCCTGTTGGGTGATGAACCGATGCCAAGTTATTTAGATGCGATCGATTTGCTTCGTTCTCAACTTTTAAACGGAACCAATTAGGGTTAATAATTAGGGTTTACTGAAAAAATAAGGGCGAGGCATTCGGATAGAAAATCTACGGTTTCAGCGATAGGTTATACTAAATCCGTTGAGTATGGGCTACTTATGAGGACAGGCACTCATGCAATAGGCAATAGGCAAAAGAGGTAATAGATAATCAGTTTTTAATAACCAGATTTAGTATCAGGAGTCAGTAGCCAGTCGTCGGTCGTTTCAGGCTTTGTTGCCCTGCTTTTTGTACCAATTTGTGGACTAAAAGAAGAATAATGCAAGGTTTTTGAATGTCCCAATCCTATTTTCGCAGCATGAACATCGGATTTTAACAGGTCAAAAGCCTTATTTTAAAAGGGTTTTACCATTATTCAGCAAGCCCTGCTTAATTTAAATGAATCAACCCTAGGGCTTTGGGGGGTAGAACCCTCCAAAGGCTTGGATTGAGTGATAAAATCGCAGGTAATACTAAATCCGTTGAGTATGGGCTACATATCAAGAGAGGCACTCATGCAATAACTGGATTTAGTATTGTAAAGTTTCAATAGAAATATAGTCAGATATAGTCAGGGATGGTAATATATAGACATGAAACTATCAGACTATGCAAAAAAAGCAGGAATAAGTTATCGAACGGCTTGGAGGTGGTGGAAACAAGGGAATTTAACAGGCTATCAATTGCCTTCTGGTACAATTATCACAACGGATGACAACCCTTCAAAACCCGACGCTGAGTTAAAAGACAACGAATAATAATGTTAGTAGCAGAAAGACACATTATCAAGAAAGGACATCGATTTTGGGCTGAGATAGATAATTTATCTTGGCAGTCTAAAAATCTTTACAACTCAGCCAATTATTTAATCCGACAAAACTTCATTTATGGTCATGGCTATTTGACCTATAATCAGATGGCCTCTCTCATGAAAGAGACAGAACAGTATCAAGCTTTACCCGCTAAAGTTTCCCAACAAGTTTTAAGAAGATTAGACCGGAACTGGCAATCATTTTTTGCCGCTTCATCGGAGTTTAAAAGTCACCCCGATAAATTTCTGGGAAAACCCAAAATTCCTGGCTATAAGGAGCCAAAAAAAGGACGAAATCTCTTAGTTTACACGATTCAAGCTATAAGCAAAGTAGGTCTTAGGGAAGGATTGGTCAAACTATCAGGTACTTCAATTGCCTTGCCGACAAGAGTAGAGGAGCGCATAGCAGAAGTCAGAATAGTTCCTAAATGTGATTGTTATGTAATCGAGGTAATTTATGAGAAAACCGAACAGTTCTTAGCTCCTAATGAAAAGATAGCTGCGATAGATTTAGGCATAGATAATTTGATGGCTGTAACTTCAAATTAACCAGATTTTATCCCTTTGTTGATTAATGGCAGACCGTTAAAAAGCCTGAATCAATTTTATAACCAACGTCGAGCTAAGTTGCAATCTCTGTTAAAAGGCAATCGTCAAAGTTCCCAGAGAATTTGCCGTTTAACTCGCTGTCGTAATCAGAAAGTAGATGATTATCTTCATCAGGCTAGTCGTTATTTAGTCAATCTCTTAGTTGACCAAGAGATAACAACTTTAGTAATTGGGAAAAATGACGGTTGGAAACAAGAAGTAAACTTAGGGAAAGTCAACAATCAAAAGTTTGTGACCATCCCTCATGCTCGATTGATTGAGATGATTAGTTATAAATGTCAATTAGCGGGAATTAAAGTGATTATTCAAGAAGAATACTATACCTCAGCTTCTAATTTTTTGAATGACGATCCTCTCCCCGTTTATGGACAGATAACTGAAAGGCCAGTGTTTTCAGGAAAAAGAATTTTACGAGGGTTATATCGTACAGATAAGGGGATTCTGGTTCAATCTGATGTCATGGGTTCCTACAATATTTTACGAAAAGCATTGGCTCTTCTAGGTTCTGTGTGATCAGTTTAACTTACAATATGATCGATCGATCTTTGTGTCCTCTGTGTCTCTGTGGTTCCTTCCACTCCCTCGCTAGGAGGAATGTATCTTAGAATACATTTTACCCACCAAACCTGGGAGAGCCAAGCATTCCCAAATGCGTTTAACCGCTATGGGATAGAGAGGTGCGTAGTTCACCCAAGGAGAATCAATCTCTCGAAGTAAAAGTGAAAGGAATTTCTGAAATGGAATTCAGTCTGTCTATATTTGACTATACTTTTACTAACTATGACCACTCCCCATCTCCTGCCGACCGACTCCTCAATTAAGCGATACTACTGCGCTTTCTCGCTTCCTTATAAGATGTTCCCACATCCTGTAAACCGACTTTAATCATCTGTTGTTCCAAAAGGGCAAAAAAACGCAAGCGATCTCCACCTTTAATCACCGCTAAATTGTGCGCTTCCGCTAAGGCGATCGGATAACCATAACCTTTTAACACCTGGGCCAGTAAAATACTTAAAGAGCGATCGAGTAATTCTCCCTCCTCCACCACCCAAGCAGGAACCTCTACCCTAGCGATTTCCGTCCCCACATGGAGATAACAGAAGTAAATACGGTGTTCATCCCCATAAAGATCGAGTATTTTCAAAGAACTGCGCCAAAAAGGACTTCTTTGCCCCGGTTCCAATAAATAACCCCAGAGAGAAGCATCCCGGAGAGGATCGACAACGCGACAAGGGGTTTTTTCGGGGTCTAAATCACCGCAATTGATCAAGCAATTGGGACTATCATGGGGACAAGATTGTAAACGCAGGAAATTTAAGCCTTCCGTGCTACGAGAAGCACTAATATAACCTATAAGCGGGATTTTAGCCCCTCGCAAATCGTCCCAAGACTGAAAAATCGGTGGCAAAATTAAATCCTTTGCTTCCGGGGGGAGACTATCGATAAACCAATAGATCAAAGAACCATCCACAAGGGCTAAATTTGGTTCATAATGGGCGCCGGGGGGTTTTACCCAACGAGTAGCCATTTCTGCTAACATTTGGCTTTCTAATACCGTGCGACGATAACTCATCCACTCATCGACGCGAATACCCCACTGTTTAGAAATGTAGAGGTCTTCTGATTTGTAATAGACTTCGGGAATGCTATCGAGGAGCGGGTGCAAATTTTGACCATAGTGCAACATAATCCTACCGATATTAATTAGATAACAGTAGGCGATTTCGTGGTGAGAAGGGGCAATTTGGGAACCATCCGTGGCAAAAACGCTATGACTTTCGGGAGCGGGAAGGATACTAACCCGGGTGTCGAGAGGTTCGATCGGTAGTGCAACGGAGAAAATTAGGCGATCGTGCCAGTTATGATAGAGTTCTAGCAGTTTTTCCTGTTGCTGTTGAGCCTGTTCTAAAAGAATTTTAGCCCGTTGCACGCGCTCGCGACTAGCTGTCACTTCCTGTTGAAAATGTTGACTGATTCCTGGCATTTTTGCCGCTAATTTCGCAAGATCGAGCATAGCTGTCCTCTCCCTGACTTTTTTTGATTTTATCGCAATTTCCTGTCTCTAAGGATAATTTTGTCAATGATTGCCAAATTTATCCTTAGTAATCTCCGCTTACAGCAGTTATCTTAATGGTGAGATAGGAAGTTTTCCTTTTGGGGAGTCACTCGTCAATACCAAAAAGGAATTCTGCGTATTTAGACAATATTTCTCCTTAAGATCATTATAGTTTTGATAAGAAGTAATTTGCTCATGTTGCATTCTACCAACAATAATACCAGGGTGTATCCCTAGTTGTTCGGCAAATTGATTAATAGCTTTTCTATTCAGAGAATTATTGGCGATAAATCTCTGCCAATCTCCAGGATCAATTAAGAAATTAGCCGCAAAAACATCCGCCTCTTTTTCTTTAATTGTATCTTGAATATCTTGCCCCTCTAAAAATAAAGTTCGTTTCCCATGTAATAAAATATGACCAGCTTCATGAAAAAAAGAAAACCAAAAATGATCATTTGTTTTGTATCGATCGCTCAATTGAATTAAAGCTCTGTGAGAACCTAACCAACGGGTAGCACCGTGTACCCTTGTTTTCGGAAGTTCAGGGACAAAGGCTAAGGCAACCCCCGCTGCCGCACAAAGCTCGATCATTTGCGGTTGAAATACCTCGATAGACTTAATAGTTAACGAACGAATTTGTCGCAAGGCATCTCTGAATTTCAACTCGTTGTAATCAGCACAATTAATTTTCGATGCTTCTATTTCTACTTGACGCAACCATGCCGTTATTGCCCCTCGATCGCTATCAAATGCTTGAGACTTTCTAAAATCAATCGATAAATTTATCCCCCAAATCTCCTCCCATTTCTCAGGGGAGACAACGGCAAAAAAATTCAAGCTCTCTCGTAATTGCTCTATTTTATCCTCATCAAACTTGAGCCAGCCTAATTCAGTCATCTGGCGATAAGGAATTTGTTTTAACCAGCCTAAGTAGGTGGGTGGAATTAAATATAAAATGAACGTAGGTTGGGTTGAAGCATGAAACCCAACGCCCGCATGGGTTACGCTACCGCTAACCCATCCTACAAATAATTGTGCCTACCTACTTAAATAACCTTTTAATCTTTGATTCTCATTTTTTCTCGCTAAATATTCCCGATAAAGTCTTTCGCGCTCTATCCAGAAACTGGCGGGAGTTCCTAACACTAACTCTATCTGTAAGGCGGTATCGATAGTAATCTCCGCTTTACCTTTTATGATCTCATTGATAGTCTTTTTTGGTCTGCCCATGCGTTGGGCTAGTTCCGATTGAGACATATTTCTTTCTTCTAGGATTTCGGCAAGGGTTTCTCCCGGTGGAGAAATAAAATCCGGTGCATATCTGTTCTCAATAGTATTAGTCAAGGGTGTCATCTATGCCAATAATTACGACTGCGGTTACTTTCTGCCAATCAATTCCCCCGTCTGCTTTTTGAGGAATCGGTATATTAGCCGGCTCAAAAATTAGTCTGAGAGGATGAACTAAATCTAGAGATAGTTGTCCAGCACGGTTATGTAACAATTCGTGGCAACGTCCCAGCAGCGATCGCATTTCCTCCAGGACAATAACTGCTTTTAAGTCGTCGAGTCTTTGCCTGATTTTCTTAGCCATCTTCTCTCCATACTGTTTTTTCAGTAGTTTTTGGCTATTGCATTCGTTCTCAAATTTTTTTTCCTTAAATACAATATCCATTGTAGATGACCCTTGTAATATTGTTAACCTCAAAGGTTAACAATATTTTATGGCAGCACACCTGGGTCGCATCCAGTACAAACGCTCTAAATATATCGTTAAGAGCTAATAGTCTAGACACCAGTTCTGAAAATGAGGTTAGCTAGAGACAGCTTTTCAGACATTGGCCGATTAATCAGGTGATAATTATCGCTAAAATTGCACCATCAAGCCAAAACAACGAAGCTGTAATTTTATCGCCTAATAACGCCCGAATTGAGTGCCGCCGCCGCCCAAGAAAAAGACAATCTCTAACATCTAAACCGGAGAAAAGCACAATCGCGGACTTGACAACAACAGCAACAATTTGCTATAATGACCTTTTGTCAACGATTTGACCTTCGGTAATAGGAGTTCAGAGTAACCTTAGATACAGCCCTATCATGCCCACCATTCAGCAATTAATACGCGACGAAAGATCCAAAGCGAAAAGAAAAACCAAATCTCCCGCCCTCAAACAATGCCCCCAACGCCGGGGAGTTTGTACAAGAGTATATACCACCACACCGAAAAAACCCAACTCAGCCCTGCGGAAAGTCGCTAGGGTACGTTTGACCTCTGGATTTGAGGTGACAGCCTACATACCGGGCATCGGTCATAACCTGCAAGAACACTCGGTCGTCCTGATTCGGGGCGGTCGGGTCAAAGATCTACCCGGAGTCAGATATCACATCATTCGCGGCACCCTCGATGCCACCGGGGTGAAAAACCGTCAAAAGGCGCGGTCTAAGTACGGAACCAAACGCCCCAAACCCGCCGCTAAATAAACAGGGAATTGATTAACCAAAAAAATACTCCCACCGAGTCGGTCAAAGTTAACCCAAGAGACTGAAGACTCGCAGGAGAGGGTTTGAGATGGGCTGTAATCATCCGACTGTCAAGCAAAAGTTAAAGTTAACCTAGAAAATTCAGGAATATTCCGATGTCTCGCCGTAAAAACGTCAAAAAACGTCCTATTCCCCCCGATCCCGTTTACAATAGCTGTTTAGTCAGCATGACCATCCGCCGGATCATGCGATCGGGCAAAAAATCCTTGGCCGCTAACATCGTTTACGATGCCCTGAAAACCGTCGGCGAACGTACCGGTCAAGAACCCCTAGAAGTATTTGAAAAAGCCGTTAAAAACGCCACCCCCCTAGTGGAAGTGAAAGCCCGCCGGGTCGGTGGAGCCACCTATCAAGTGCCGATGGAAGTGCGCAGCAACCGTGGTAGCACATTGGCACTACGTTGGTTAGTCCATTATGCCAGAACCAGAGGCGGCAAAACCATGGCAGGTAAACTAGCCAACGAGATCATGGACGCAGCCAATGAAACCGGCGGCACAATCAAAAAACGGGAAGAAACCCACCGGATGGCAGAGGCAAACAAAGCCTTTGCCCACTATCGTTACTAAGAAAGATACTTTAAAGATACTTTAAGGGCGGTGGATCACACCGCTGCCGCCAAAAAACTGTCAAGAAAAGTATAGAATTGTAAATAGTGTAAAAAATCCTAGAACAAAATCCCATCACTGGCAAGCAAAGCAAGGAGGTTGCTGTGGCACGGACTATCCCGCTAGAGAGAGTGCGAAACATCGGAATCGCCGCTCATATAGATGCGGGCAAAACAACGACAACAGAAAGAATCCTGTTCTACACGGGAGTCGCTCATAAACTGGGCGAAGTCCACGACGGAACGGCAATTACCGACTGGATGGAACAGGAACGGGAGCGAGGAATCACCATCACCGCCGCCGCCATCAGTACCAGTTGGCAAGATCATCGCATCAACATCATTGACACCCCTGGCCACGTCGATTTCACCATTGAAGTGGAACGTTCCATGCGGGTACTCGATGGCGTGGTGGCAGTTTTCTGCTCTGTTGGTGGTGTACAACCCCAGTCGGAAACCGTCTGGAGACAAGCCGATCGGTACAAAGTACCCCGGATTGCCTTTATCAACAAAATGGACAGAACGGGAGCGAACTTCTTCAAAGTTTACGAACAATTAAGAGATCGCCTCAGAGCTAACGCCGTTCCCATCCAAATGCCGATCGGCGCAGAAAGCGAACTGAGCGGGATCGTTGATCTCGTCAAGATGCGCGCCTATATATATAAGGACGATCTAGGGAAAGACATAGAAGAAACCGACATTCCCGAAGACTTATTGAAAAAGGCCGAAGAATTCCGCGTGCAGCTGGTGGAGGCTGTAGCGGAAGCGGATGAAGAACTCCTAGAAAAATATCTAGAAGGTGAAGAACTCACCGAAGCCGAAATCAAACGCGGTCTCAGGGAAGGGACGATTGCTGGTACAATTGTTCCCGTCCTCTGCGGCTCGGCTTTCAAAAACAAAGGGGTACAACTGCTCCTCGATGCTGTCGTCGATTACCTACCCTCACCCTCGGAAGTAGCCGCCGTTAAAGGGATTCTTCCCGATGGCAGCGAGGCAATCCGGGAGGCTAAGGACGATGCGCCCTTCTCTGCTCTGGCCTTCAAAATCATGGCCGATCCCTTCGGTCGTTTAACCTTCCTGCGGGTCTATTCCGGTGTGTTAGCCAAAGGCAGCTACGCCTACAACTCCACCAAAGGAACCAAAGAACGGATCGCTCGCCTGATCGTCCTCAAATCCAACGAACGGATCGAAGTGGATGAACTGCGCGCCGGTGATCTAGGAGCGGCGATCGGACTGAAAAACACCATTACCGGGGATACCCTCTGTGATGATAAGAACCCGATTATTCTAGAATCCCTCTTTATCCCCGAACCGGTGATCTCCGTGGCGGTGGAACCGAAAACCAAACAGGACATCGAGAAACTCAGCAAAGCTCTGCAAGCTCTCTCCGATGAGGATCCCACCTTCCGGGTCAAAGTTGATCCCGAAACCAATCAAACGGTAATCGCCGGGATGGGAGAACTGCACTTGGAAATCCTCGTCGATCGGATGCTGCGGGAATACAAAGTCGAAGCAACCGTGGGCGCTCCCCAAGTTGCCTATCGGGAAACTGTGCGGAAACCTGTACGGGCCGAGGGTAAATTTATCCGTCAAAGTGGCGGTAAAGGACAGTACGGCCACGTCGTCATCGAACTCGAACCGGGTGAACCGGGATCTGGCTTTGTCTTCGTCTCCAAAATTGTCGGTGGTGCTATCCCCAAAGAATACATCAACCCGTCAGAACAAGGGATGAAAGAAGCTTGCGAATCGGGGATCGTTGCGGGTTATCCCGTCATCGACCTGAAAGCAACCCTTGTGGATGGTTCTTTCCACGATGTGGACTCCTCCGAGATGGCCTTTAAGATTGCCGGTTCCATGGCGATCAAAGAAGCGGTGATGAAAGCTACCCCCGTTCTCCTAGAACCGATGATGAAGGTGGAGGTGGAAGTACCCGAAGACTTCATCGGTAACGTCATCGGTGATCTTAACTCCCGTCGGGGACAAATCGAAGGTCAAGAAACCGAGGCCGGCATCGCCAAAGTGTCCGCTAAAGTTCCCCTAGCGGAAATGTTTGGTTACGCCACTGATATTCGCTCCAAAACCCAAGGACGGGGCATCTTCACCATGGAATTTAGCCATTACGAAGAAGTCCCCCGCAACGTGGCCGAGGCGATTATCACCAAAAGTAAAGGGAACGGCTAATCAGTGACCGGTGAGCAGTGAGCAGTGAAGACAAACCGATCATTTAAATTTGATCGGTCAACCCTAATAACTGCTAACTTAAAACTGATCTCCGGTGACTGATTAATGTTCACCCACCTGAAGAAGAAAAAAAAACAAAGGAACAGAAAGTAAATGGCACGCGCTAAATTTGAACGGACGAAACCCCACGTTAACATCGGTACGATCGGTCACGTTGACCACGGCAAAACTACCCTCACCGCCGCTATCACGATGACCCTAGCGGCTCTGGGTAATGCCCAAGCTAAAAAATACGATGAAATCGATGCCGCTCCCGAAGAAAAAGCCCGCGGGATCACCATCAACACCGCTCACGTTGAGTACGAAACCGCCAGTCGCCACTATGCACACGTGGACTGCCCTGGCCACGCCGACTATGTAAAAAACATGATCACCGGTGCGGCACAGATGGACGGTGGTATTCTCGTGGTCTCGGCCGCTGATGGCCCGATGCCCCAAACCCGGGAACATATCCTGCTGGCTCGTCAGGTGGGGGTACCTAACCTGGTGGTCTTCCTCAACAAAAAAGATATGGTGGACGATGAGGAATTACTGGAACTGGTGGAACTGGAAGTGCGCGAACTTCTCACCAGTTACGACTTCCCCGGCGACGATATCCCCATTATTGCCGGTTCTGCGAAAGAAGCCCTCGACTACATGACCAAAAATCCCAAGGCCAAAAAAGGCGACAACGAGTGGGTAAATGCGATCTATGAATTGATGGAAGCGGTAGATAGCTATATCCCCACCCCTGAACGGGCGATCGATAAACCCTTCCTGATGGCGGTAGAAGACGTATTCTCGATTACTGGTCGGGGGACGGTGGCTACCGGTCGGATCGAACGCGGTATTGTGAAAGTGGGTGATAACGTGGAATTGGTCGGGATCAGAGAAACTCGCCCCACCACCGTCACCGGGATCGAAATGTTCAAGAAAAGTCTTGATCAAGGGATGGCCGGTGACAACGCTGGTATCCTCCTGCGTGGTATCCAAAAAACCGACATCGAGCGCGGCATGGTGATCGCTAAACCGAATACAATCAAACCCCACACCCAGTTTGAAGGTGAGGTGTATGTGTTAACTCAAGCAGAGGGTGGTCGTCACACTCCTTTCTTTAAAAACTATCGTCCTCAGTTCTATGTACGGACAACCGACGTAACTGGCACGATCCAAGACTACACCGCCGACGATGGCAGCACTGTAGAAATGGTCATGCCGGGAGACCGGATCAAAATGACCGTGGAACTGATCAACCCGATCGCTATTGAACAGGGTATGCGCTTCGCTATTCGCGAAGGTGGTCGCACCATCGGTTCTGGCGTTATCTCGAAAATTATCAAGTAGGCTAATCTACTAATTAACGGGGCAGTGAATTTAAAAGCTGCTCCGTTACTGTCTTGATCTTGTACCTTGACAATTGCAATAGGTGAAATTATGGCTACGTTACAACAACAGAAAATTCGCATTCGTTTGAAAGCTTTTGACCGGCGCTTACTCGATACTTCCTGTGAGAAGATTGTCGATACTGCCAATAGAACTAACGCCACAGCGATCGGACCGATTCCCCTACCGACAAAAAGAAAGATTTATTGTGTCCTGCGTTCCCCTCACGTTGACAAGGACTCCCGTGAACATTTTGAAACCCGCACCCATCGCCGCATTATTGATATTTACCAACCCTCTTCTAAGACAATCGATGCTTTGATGAAATTAGATTTACCCGCCGGGGTTGATATTGAAGTTAAATTGTAAAAAATGCCAAAAAGATGTTAGTGCTAACATCTTTTTTTCTTAGAAACTCTTTCTGATACCAAATCCGTTTTTAATAGTCTGATTAACTCCCAAGTTAGGAATTTTTTCTCCCCACTCTCCCATAACTTTTAGATAGGATTTAGCATAAAAAGAGGTTATTAAAAGAAGGCCAGTACACTTGTTAAGGGTGCATCGCCACAATTGAGATGCCCCCGATCGCTAAACCGTTTGTAGGGGAAAACCTAAAGCTTCTCGTTGCTGTAAATACAATTGAGCAACCTGTCGCGCTAAATGGCGAATTCTGCCGATATAACGGGTTCTTTCAGCTACAGCAATCACACCTCTAGCATCGAGTAAATTAAAAGTATGGGAACATTTGAGAACATAATCTAGACTGGGAATCACCAGAGAGCGATCGATTAATTGTTTAGCTTCCTGTTCATATAAACTGAATAAACTAAACAATAACTCAGGATTAGAAGCCTCAAAATTGTAGGTACATTGTTCGATTTCATTTTGCAGAAAAATATCACCGTAGAGGATATTTTCATTCCATTGAATTTTATTAATTGCCTCCACATCTTGCAGATACATGGCTAATCTTTCTAAACCGTAGGTAATTTCGATCGCCACGGGACGACAATCGATACCCCCACACTGTTGAAAGTAGGTAAATTGGGTGATTTCCATCCCATCTAACCACACTTCCCAACCCACACCCCAAGCGCCGAGGGTGGGAGATTCCCAGTTATCTTCCACGAAGCGAATATCATGATCTTCTGGGTTAATTCCTAACACCCGCAGGGAGTCTAAATAGATTTCCTGAATATTATCGGGAGAGGGTTTAATTAGGACTTGATATTGATAGTAATGCTGAAAACGATTGGGATTTTCGCCATAACGGCCATCCGTAGGACGACGACAGGGTTCCACATAGGCAACAGCCCAAGGTTCCGGACCAATTGCTCTTAAAAAAGTGTGGGGACTCATGGTTCCTGCACCTTTTTCTGTATCATAGGGTTGAGCAACTAAACAACCGCGATCAGCCCAAAATTCATTTAATTTAGCGATAACAGCTTGGAAAGTTAGAGACATGGGAAAAAGTAAAAAAGCGGGTTAGGGGTTGGGTAATTATAAATTATAAATTATAAATTATAAATTATAAATTATGAATTGGGAATTGGGAATTATAAATTATAAATTATGAATTATGAAGTGGGGTAGTGGGGAAGTGGGGAGCTTATCAGTAAACTGATAACTGATAACTGATAACTGATAACTGATAACTGATAACTGATAACTGATAACTGATAACTGATAACTGATAACTGATAACTGATAACTGATAACTGATAACTGATAACTGATAACTGATAACTGATAACTGATAACTGATAACTGATAACTGATAACTGATAACTGATAACTGATAACTGATAACTGATAACTGATAACTGATAACTGATAACTGATAACTGATAACTGATAACTGATAACTGATAACTGACGGTTAAAGTCACTGACTTACTTTTAATTGCAAGCGCAAGTGAACGGGGGTAGAAGACTGGGGGAGAATAACTAATTCATAAAATCCCTCTTCGGGTAATTGACCGGACCATTGCCGATCGCTAGACTTATCTAAAAGGGTAATATTACCCGTGGGAGAGTAGAAAGATAGTAAAACTTCGCCTTCCGTCTCTAAATTTAAGTTTAACCGATCACTGGAACGCAATTTTATCGCATAGGCTTTTCCTTGTCCCTGGCTGAGAATTGCCTCGATAATCTCCTCCCCCCCCGCGTCTAAACTTTCGATCGCCCGGTAAGATAGGCCAGACTGTAAAGATTGTAACTGATTCCAGGCCAAACCACTCCACAGTTGACCCAGGCTGCCACCAAAATTTGGTCTTTCTGTCAATTCGGGAAATAGCTGAAAAAAAGCATTATCAGTGAGTAAATTAAGAACTCTACTGCTTAATCGTAACTGATTCACTTGTTCTCGCCATTTTTCTCGCTGTTGCTCGTTGTAGCTACCTAATGCTTCCCTAGTGCCAGAATCGAGATGTTCTAAGCGATCGAGGATTTCTGCTGCTAGAATATCTCTTTGTTCCTGTTTCTGTTTTTCCTCTTTGATATCCCCATAGCGGAGGTTAAACAATTCATTGACGAGATTCTTAAAAAACCGACCATCAATTCCCAACTCTAGACGGCGCTTTCTCATCTCGGCTTTCCGTTGCCATGCCGTATCTGTGGCAGAATTAAAATTATTTTCCTCCGTGGCAAAAACGGGTTTAACGGTTTCGGGTTGATTGCTATGTTTAACCCACTGTTTCCCGATTAACCAGCCTATTGCCGCCGATAATAACATCAAAAGGCAAAAAATAGCGATTCTGCTGGAACAGCCGAGAAAAACGGGCGATTTATTCCGAGAATTAGCGGCCATTATCTCCTGAGACGATGTGGGGTTTTGATCTGTAAAGATGAGATTAACACATAAGTAGGTAGGCACAATTATTTGTAGGATGGGTTAGCGGTAGCGTAACCCATGCGGGCGTTGGGTTTTATGCTTCAACCCAACCTATGTTCATTTTATATTTAATTCCACCCACCTACTTAATAATAGGCTAGGACGCATTTTAAGCACCTATCCTGAGATTAGCTGAATCTCCCTCAATCCCTTTACTGTTGCCCTTTATTATTCCTAGCAGTTGACATCCTCGCCGCCGTAAAACGGACGGCGATTCCCAAACCTCACGATTTAGGTTTCTGCTTCTTTCCCTTGCGGGGTTCCGCACCTGCCTTAACAGATTTACTCTGTTCTGGTCTTATGGTCGCTCTACAGACTGACACCGCAAGCCCTGCGGCCAAAATATTTTTACTGGCGTTAATATCTCGGTCATGGTGAGTCCCACAGTCTGGACAGTCCCACTCTCGAATATTTAACGGCATTTTCTCAGCAATATACCCGCAATTACTACACTTTTTAGAGCTAGGAAACCATCTATCTATTTCGATGTAATTTCTCCCATACCAACGGCATTTATAGGCTAATTGTCGCCCCCCCCAACCCCCACCCCCCCTGCCCCCCGACATCGGGGGGGTCGGGGGGGCAAGGGGGGGCAGCTTACATCAGATATTGCCTGAGATAACTTGGGGTTTTTGACCATATTCTTGACGGCTAAATTCTCAACCACAATCGTTTGGTTTTCACGAACTAATTGAGTGGTTAGCTTGTGTAGATGGTCTTTTCTACTATCGGTGATTTGAGCGTGAATTCTGGCTACTTTGATTCTTGCTTTTTCCCGATTTTTTGACCCTTTCTGTTTTCTAGAAAGGCTTTTTTGGGCCTTTCGCAGTCTCCGATAATGCTTTTTAAAATGCTTGGGATTAGACACTTTGTCACCATCGCTGGTAATCACGAGGCTACTAATTCCTAAGTCAATTCCGATGGCTTTATCTGTTACTGGTAAAGGCTTAATCGTTGGGTCATCAAATCTAATTGAGATATGCCAACGCCCAGAGGGATGTAATCTGACTGTTACTGTGCTTGGTTCACAGCTTTCTGGTATTTGTCTTGACCATCGAATAGGTAAAGGTTCTGTGCATTTAGCTAAATAGATTTGTTTGTCTTTAAATTTAAAAGCAGATTTGGTAAATTCGGCACTTCCTCCCTGATGTTTTTTCTTAAAGTTAGGATACTTAGTACGACCAGCAAAGAAATTAGTAAAAGCTGTTTGTAAATGTCTTAACCCTTGTTGTAAAGGTACACAGCTAACTTCGTTTAAAAACTCTAATTCTTCTTGCTTTTTCCAATCGGTTAGCATTGAAGAAGTTTGAGCGTAGCCTACTCTTTCTTGCTTTTCGTACCATGCTTGTGTTCGTTCGTGGAGAGCTTTGTTGTAAACTAATCTTACACAGCCCAAAGTGCGCCGCAATAGCGACTCTTGTTCGGGTGTTGGGTAAAATCGGTAAGAATAGGCTTTTTCCATGTCTCACATTTTAGGATATATTTCGTAAACGATGCTCATATTTAACAGTAAAGCCGTCGTAGAACGACGGGGTTTCAGACCCAAATTTCCGATGACTAGAACTCAACCCCTATCCCCTAGCCAAACCGACCGAAAAGATCAGATAATCTTCCCCAAGGGCGAATTTTGGAGTGATGAACCAACCTGGGAAAGTAATTTACACCTAACCCAGATTATTTTATTGATAAAATGCCTAGAATGGTTATGGCAAGATAGAGAAGATTACTTTGCAACCTGGAATTTAACCATCTACTACAGCCCAAATCAGAAAAAATCAGAATACTTTAGAGGACTTGACTTTTTTGTAGTATTAGGAACCACTAGAAACCAAAACCGGAAAAGTTGGGCAGTATGGCAAAAAGAGGGAAAATATCGGCTCTCTTAGGTTTGGTGGGCAAAATGTATTCTAAGATACATTCTTCCTAGCGAGCGAGTGGAAGGAACCACAAAGACACAAAGGACACAAAGATTGATCGATCCTATATAAGTTAAACTTATCACACAGAACCTAGAAGAGCCAAATATCAACCGATTCAACCCAATCAGCAAGGTTGGTTATGGAGTGAAGAATTGGGGTTATATTTAGGTATATACGCCGATAAATTGCGTTATTTTAGTTCTAAGGGCGAGTTAGTCCCCACACCGGTGGAAGCCGCTATTCTGGAGAGACAGTCCAAAAAATCTGAACGTCAACAAAAATAACTAGCTCCACCCAAAGTCGAGCAGTTAACGGCAAGATTAAGGGAATTAGGCATCAATCCTCAGGAAACCCTGTGGGGGAGGGGTACAAGGTGGTCAGTGCGTTTATCGAACTGCTTGCACCCTCACCTCTCATCGGGAAAATCAAAATTAACCTTTTTTGATAACTTTAGAAGCCAAGGCACCCAAACCTAACCCCAATAGGCCGACAACAGCACTAGGCTCAGGGATGAGTTGTAGGTTCCAGCCCGGTTGATTAAATGCTTCTTCCACACCCATTAAGTCATCCGGAACTGTAATATCCATGCCGGTATCGGGAAAGTTAGAAATAAAAGCGGGGTTGCCCAATTCCTCAAACTCACCAGTACCAAAGCCAATATAATCATTAGTCCCATTAGCTACAAGCACAAAATTCATCACTGAACCATCGAAACTAGCCTGAGCAGGTGGGTTCGGCATATTGAAAAAACCACCATAATCAGAGACAGTAGTGCCAGACTCCCAGATAGTGGTGTTGAGGGGAACACCATTATACACGAGGTTACTAAATCCATCGATCTCGATAATATTCCCTGTAGCCGTTCCCGTCAGTATTCCACTGAGAACTATCATGTTCGCGGCGTCGTTATAGGTGAAGCTGAACTGGGCAGCTTGGGCGGGATAGGCTAGGGCGGTCAAACCGATGGCGGTAGCAGCCCCTGCTAAAGAGGTTTTTAAAGACATCATTGCTTTGCTCACGAAAAATACTGTTAGGGACACCGGCCAAGATAGCATAGGACGGGTAGAAAGTCAAGTCTCTTCATAGAAAGGGTTGGCTGAATAAATTAAATATAAAAACCTTGTAGCATAGGACTTTTCGGCTTTTTTGGCAGTCCAAAAAACAGATGGTTAACCGCTCACCCCCACCCCCCCAACCCCCCCGACGTCGGGGGGGCAAGGGGGGGTAAGATAGCTGCCAAGAATAAAGAAAAATGGTATTAACCGCTCACCCTACTCCCCTCTCCCAGAAAAGGAGAAATGGGTAATTACCCTCACCCTATTTGCCTAAAAATATTAAGAGATGTAACTATTTATGCCTAACCGAGAAAGTGATTACTCAACAGGGGTGAGATCAGGATAGTCTAGATCGAGCAGTCAGATAGATGTTTACTTAAATTCCTAGTTCAGATATGTCCGTTTCTAGTCCTCCTCGTTCCCTGCGTATCGGTTCGCGTAAAAGTCAGTTAGCCCTAGTACAAACCTATTGGGTACAGGCAGAATTGAGTAAACACCACCCCCATCGACAGTTTGAGGTGGAGACGATGAGTACCCAAGGCGATAAAATTCTCGATGTGGCCCTGGCGAAAATCGGTGATAAGGGTTTATTTACCAAAGAATTAGAACTGGGAATGTTGGATAGATCGATCGATCTTGCTGTTCATTCTCTCAAGGATCTGCCCACTAATTTACCGGAAGGTTTAATCTTGGGTTGCGTCACGGAAAGAGTTAATCCGGCCGATGCTTTGGTGGTAAATAGCCAAAACCAAGACTATCAATTAGACAGTTTACCGGCAGGTGCGGTGGTGGGGACTTCTTCCCTGCGGCGATTGGCCCAGTTGCGTTACCATTATCCCCATCTGACTTTTAAAGATGTGCGCGGCAATGTTAACACCCGTCTGGCCAAACTGGACGCAGGAGAATACGACGGGATTATTCTGGCAGTAGCGGGACTGGAAAGGTTAGGATTAGGCGATCGAGTTCATCAGGTTATTCCGGCGGAAATTTCTCTCCATGCGGTGGGACAGGGGGCTTTAGGGATAGAATGCCGCGATGGAGATGCGGAGGTTTTGCAAGTCCTAAAAGTGTTGGAACACGCCCCTAGTCGCGATAGATGCTATGCTGAACGCGCTTTTTTACGGGAGTTGCAGGGGGGTTGTCAGGTTCCCATCGGAGTGAATACGGCGATCGAGGATGGTATCCTAACTTTAACGGGTATGGTGGCTAGTCTCGACGGTAAGCGCCTGATTAAGGACTCGGTTAGCGGCGCTCCTAGCCATGGGGAAGTCTTAGGACGAGATTTAGCCCATAAAGTGTGCGAGGCTGGTGCTGGAGAGATTTTAGCCGAGATTTTCGCTGAAGTGGGCCGATAATTAGTTATCAGTGATCGGTTATCCGTTATCAGTCTTAAGTAGGGTTGGCTGAATAAATCTCACCTTTTCCGCCGGGATGATAGAATTGCCTTTCGGAGTCAGGAAATTGTGCAGGATGTGACGATTTTGAATTAAAACTAAAGTTGCGATCGCTAAGAGAAAATAACCAAAACCTTTTTGTAACTGTTTTGCGGACACAAAATGTCCCAGATAGGAACCGATAAGAGTACCGAGGGCAGCCGCAAAAGCAAAAGATAGGGTTAACTGCCAATCGACGCTAATATGACCTAAATAGCCCAATAATCCCGCTACAGAATTGAGGAAAATAATCAGCAGGGAAGTGGCGATCGCTTGAACCATGGGGATTTTGCCCAATAATACCAGTGCGGGAACGATAGCGAAGCCTCCCCCAACCCCAACTAATCCCGTCAGGACACCCACAGCGATTCCTTCGCTCATTAACCAGAGCCAGCAATATCGGCAGACTGGTTGGGGGTAGAGAGTCAGATTTTTTTGCCGATCGCGGGCTTTATAATCAGGATTATCTATCTGTGTTGATCTACTAATCATAAAGGCTGCCGCTAGGAGCATTAGTGTCGCAAACAGGAGCATCTGGAAGGTGGCAGTGACGAAGGGTAATGTGGCTAATCTTGCTCCCAAAAAAGCCCCTATCATCGTGGCAGAACCGAAGATAAAAGCGGTTTTTAAGTTAATGTTGCCTTTTTTCCAGTGGGGAATCGTGCCAAGTAAGCTAACACTACCAATGACTAGAAGCGTCATAGCGATCGCCGATTTGGTCGGTACTCCCATCACATAGACTAGAATCGGTAATGCTAGTACAGAACCTCCTCCTCCTAACAATCCCAGACTAATCCCCGTACAAACGGCTAATAAATGTCCAATTAACCAAGTCATTTCAGTTATCAGTTATCAGTGATCAGTGATCAGTTATCAGTTATCAGTTTCTGAAGGCAACAGGCCCCAAGTAAAGAATCTGACAATTCTCCTACCTAAAAAGAAGGCTAGAAACTAAGTACATCTTAGGTTTTAGATTCTTCTCTTGTTATCAGTTATCAGGAAATCATATTTTATTATTTACTGGTTACTGATTACTGATTACTGCTTACTGCTTACTGATGGGGTTGATTGTAGGGAAGTTTAGCCAGAAGCATAGCTAAAGCACAGGTATTACTAATCCCCGCAAAAACTAGACCAGAACCGACAAAACCGCTTAAAATCAGGAACCAAGGCGAGAGAAAGGCTCCTAATACTGTTCCGAGGACTACTAAGGAACCAGCGACGATCTGCACCTGACGAAATAGGCTAATTGGCGCATTTTGGTCTTTTTCTGTAGCATAACCCGCACTTTTCCAAGTATTTAAGCCGTTTTTTAGCTGGGCAACTTGGCTAAATCCTGCCGCAATCAGTTTTTGTGCCGCTACAGTGGATCTGCTGCCGGAATTACAATAGAGAACTAGGGTTTGATTGGGGTCAAAAGCGATCGAATTAGGGTTAAAACTGGAAAGTGGTACTAATTTGGCCCCTGGAATGCGATCGCTGGCGTACTCCCCCGGTTCTCGCACGTCGATTAAGCAAACTTCTCGGCGCTCAATTAAGTTTTTTAAAGTATGGGCATCAAATTCTAGTAATTTTGCTTGATTTGTGGTATGGGTCATCGTTAATCTCCTGAATGGATATTTAAGTTAAAACAACTCCTAAATTGCCGCAGCCTTGGTTAGCGGGAACCGCCTCCATGATCTTTTTGGGATCTGGTAAATTAAGACTGTTCATAAACTCGATAAATTGTCTGCGGTTACGTCCGACAAAACGGGGATTGTATTGTTTTTCTTCGGCAATGGTGGAGACAGTTAAACCGCGATAGTCGTGGCCGGGATAAACTAGGGTACTATCGGGAAGAGTGAAAAGTTTTTGCGTGACCGAATCAAAGAGAGTACCAGCATCGCCGCTTTGGAAGTCGGTACGACCACAACCCCGGATAAATAGGGCATCTCCTGTCAAAATATGACTGTTATTGACTAAATAGGCTAGATGACTATCGGTGTGGCCAGGAGTAGCAATCGCTTTGATGGTGATATTTCCCAGTAACAATTCCTCTCCACCCGCCAGATGGCGATCGGCACAGGCTACTTGAGCATTTTCGGGAACTATACCCAGACAGCCTGTGATTTGCCTTAATTTTCCAGTTCCTGTGACGTGATCGGCGTGAATATGGGTTTCTAAACAATATTTTAGCGTTAATCCTAGCTCCCGTAATTGCCGATCATCCCTTTCCACCTGTTCCCGCACTGGATCCACTAATACCGCTTCCTTGCTGACGGGATCGGCAATCAAATAAGTATAAGTGCTGGTTTCGGGATCGAACATCTGACGGAATAGCATGATCTCTGACTCCCCTTACATAGCTTTATAACTATACTACCATATAATTATAAATTTGTAGGAAACCTCTGGCAGGATTAATTTTTGGGCTGTATCTCACTGTCGAGTCAAGAGCCAAAATACAAATAAAGCGAGAACTGTCGCTCTTACAGTTCCCGCTTTATTCCTGTTGCATTGTTGGAGTATCTAACCCCCAAATATTGAGTTAAATTAGTACAAATCTTCTTCTTTGTGGGTGACGATCACACAGTCAGAAGTCGGATAGGCCACACAGGTGAGGACATAACCCGCTTCAATTTGATCGGCATCTAAGAAGGATTGTTCGGACTGATTAACGCTACCAGATTCGATTTTACCAGCGCAACTAGAGCAAGCACCAGCACGGCAAGAAGAGGGTAGAGCTAATCCTTTTTCTTCTGCTATATCGAGAATATATTCATCATCGGGAACATCAATTGTCTGCTCGCCACCGGGTGTTTTCAGGGTGACTTTATAAGTTGCCATAGGTTTTTCCTCTTAATTAATCTAGTGAAAACGGCAGTCTCAAAATGCCTTTTCTCCCCGTTTAAACTGAACGGGTCGAATCAGTTTCCTTTTTGATACTACGGGAAAATTCACCAGGCTCAACTTAGCATTAGTAATGACATCTTTAAATAAACTTAAAATAATATTTACTTATCTCTTGGGTAAATAACCCCCGATAGTTGTGGATCAATCGTCAAATAATTTCATCAATCTTTAGGTAATTAAGTAGTCGGATAACATTAAATTTTTTTAGCTATCAGCTAGAAAAGGTAAAAGGCAAAAGTTGGGAGTGGGTGAGATGCAGAAGAAAAAAGCTTAATCCCGCAAAAAAGCGAGGGGATAACTCATATTCTCAGCAAAGCCCAAAATAGCTCGATCGCGATGCTCATAGAGTAAATTTCCTTGACTATCAAATAAAAAAGTCCCTCCTCGTTGGGTGAGATAACTACTATCGGGGATATATGTTGACCAATTGCCCAAAACTTGACCCATATTACGGAGTCTCAGGGTGGCTAATTCAAAAGGTCGCTGAAAACCTTCACCCCCGGCAAGATTGAATAGGGAACCCCGGAAAGGTGGTAAAGGCCGCGCTTGCATTGTTTCCTCCTCGGCAATTAATTGGGGAGCTTTGCGATCGCCAAGATAACCCCGCAGCACTTCGGCCAGAGTCCCCGGACTACCCAGACCCGCACACATCAAAATTAGATTTAACCAGGCATTTTGCCCAGGAGAAAATCTGGGTAATTTTAACGATAAACCGCGATACAGTCCTAATAAATTATGTAATTCAGCTTTGGGGTCAACAAAAAGCCAATCTTGCCGAAATTTCGTATATTCAGCGAATTTCAACCCTGAATTGCGATCGCCGATACCGATGGCACGAATGGATATCCCGGCATTTTGCCAAAGGGCTGCCTCTTTTTCTAACCACCAAGCGTATTCGAGACTGTCAAAATCTCCCAATTGCGGCCAAACAAGAATTAAAAGACGTTTGTAATCAGTACAATCGCTTAAAATTGGCACTATTTGCCCATCGCTGACCCTTTGGCGTTGAATTGTTGAAAATATTTCATATATGCTGCTCATAGATAAATTTCTCCTAATAAAACCGCTGCTTTTGCCCCCGTGACTTGCGGTAAATTACCGGGGAAATCGTGCCAGCGCCAATAGGCCAAGAGGGCAAAAGCGATCGCTTCTTTAAAATCGCTATTTAATCCTACCTCATCAGTGGTCAAAAGCTTGACATTTGACCCCAAATGTGCTAAGAGTCGTTGGCGCAGGTAGGCATTACGAGCGCCACCACCGCAGAGCAGCACTTCCGCGGGCATTTCCGGCAAAAAGGTTTGATAGCTGTGAGCGATCGAAATGGCGGTTAAATCGGTTAAACTGGCCAACCAGTCGGCATGACTGAGGCAATAAGCTTGGGCATCCCGGTGCAATTGGGCTAGATAGGCGGGGCTAAATAACTCTCTGCCGGTGGATTTAGGGGGATATTGTTGAAAATAAGGCTCCTGTAGCCATTTATGAACTAATTCGGAGCAGGGTTGACCCTGGGCCGACCATTGACCGTTATGGTCGTAGGTTTGTTGGCCTTGGCTCAAAAATTGTACGGCCAAATCGATAAGGACATTGCCGGGGCCAGTATCCCAACCGAAAATTTTTTGCTGCCAATTTTCCCTTTGTCGGGGGGGTAGATAGGTTAAATTGGCAATACCGCCGATATTTTGGACGCAGCGGGTTTTGGTGGGGTGAGAAAGCAGATAAGCGTCAATTTTCGGCACTAGGGGCGCACCGTGACCAGCTTGGGCGATATCGGCAGCGCGAAAATTACTAATGGTGGGAATACTGGTGATTTTTGCGATCGCTGCTCCCCGTCCTAATTGTACCGTGTAACCGAGGCGATCGTTTTCGGGGGGTCGATGAAAAACGGTTTGACCGTGACTGCCGATTAATTGGGCTTTTGGGGCTTCTTTTTGGATATTTAAAGCGGCTTGGGCGAATTCTGCGGCTATATCATCATCTAAGCTGGCTAAAGCTTCAATAGATAGCTTTTCTCCCCCACAGACTTGTAAAATTGTCTCTCGTAATCGGGGGGAATAGGGGTAGGTTTCCCCTGCTAAGAACTGCACCTGTGGAGATTCCACTGTACCGCTAATCTCCACTAAAGCGGTATCGATACCATCCACCGATGTGCCACTCATTAAACCGATAACTAACAAGTTTTTTCCCTCAAGTGTCGATTGTTGATTATTTTATCCCCCCCCGACAATAGTAACAATTTCTAATTTATCCCCCTCCTTGATTTCCGTGTTTTCCCAATACTGACGATGGAGGATTTCCCCGTTATATTCCACTGCCACTAACCGAGGATTCATGCCCAAATTTTCTAACATTTGCGGTAGTTTAGTTGCGGGTAAACAGGTTTGAGTTTTGCCGTTAATTTGCAAGGTTATTTCTGACATGGATTTGGATACGAACAAATGAATTAATCGGAGTATTCAGGAGACAGGAGACAGCTTTTTTCTCCCCACACCCCACACCCCACACCCTACACCCTACACCCTACACCCTACACCCCACTTCATAATTCATAATTCATAATTCATAATTCCCCCTCCCCACACCCCACACCCCACTTCATAATTCATAATTCATAATTCCCACACCCCACACCCCACACCCCACTTCATAATTCATAATTCATAATTCCCACACCCCACACCCTACTTTAATTGGGTTAATAATTCTTGTGTCACCACATCGGGGTGCTGCGCTTCCATGATGGCCCGGACTACAGCTACCTGTTGCGCTCCTGCCTCTAAAACCTCTTTAATGTTACTACTATCAATACCACCGATCGCAAACCAGGGTAAAGGGCAATTTTCCCGCGCATAACGGACATATTCCAATCCTGCCGGGGTTTTTCCGGCTTTGGTGGGGGTGGCATAAACAGGACCGACTCCCACATAATCGGCCTTTTCTTGGATTGCTTTGGCCATCTCTTGGGGATTAGTGGTGGACCTGCCGATAATTGCCGTTGGGCCGAGAAATTGCCGCGCTAGGGAAACCGGTACATCCTGTTGGCCGAGATGAACACCATCGGCATGAATGGCCTGAGCAATATCGACGCGATCGTTCATAATAAACAAAGCATCGTAACGGTGGCATAACTCACAGAGTTTAGCAGCTTCTTCTAAACGAATGGTATCAGCGGCGGTTTTATGGCGGTACTGCACCAATTTTAACCCCCCTTTTAGGGCTAATTCGACGATTTCTAAGAGATTTTCGGCAGGAGAAGTGACTAGATAGAGAGGAGAGGCTTTCAGTTTTTCCAGAGGTGGAGAGATTAATAGTTTACTCTCTAGCTGATAAACCCGATAGCGCAGCTGTTTACAGGCTATCCCTAGCTCCAGATCATAGAGTTTACCGTATTCTTCTAAAACCCTTAAGGCCTCCTGCACGCGAGCCAGATTTGCCTGCAGCAGTCCCTCGACAGTCTCCCGGATTTCTTCCCTGGGATGGCTTAAATCCCTGCCGATATCGCCGGCCGTGTCCCGATGTAGTTTAAGATCGATCGAGTGCCAACTAGCTAATTGATGGCGCATTTCTTTACATTCTTGGGCTAAATCGGGATTATCTAAGCCAAAACGACACCACTCTTCGATAATTCGCAGTCCTTCTCTGGCGCGGTCAAGGTTAGCATCGATAATCCGTTTAATCGCCGTGGTTTCTAGTTTCATTTGCCGTCAATGGGGAGTGATTATAGCCGTCAGCCAATTTGATCCCCCTCAATCCAGCTTGGAAAACGGAACTTTCCTGGTTTTCCCCCCTTTTTTAAGGGGGGCAAGGGGGGATCATATTCTCTTTATCATCTAAGATATTACTATTCTTGGCCCTGGTTCGGGGAACAGTAGAGGCGGCATCAGACAACTAAAAAGAGGGATGAGAAACCCAGGCCAAGGATAATTTTAACCCACACGGATATTCTTAAGCGCCCCTAGGTGTTCTAGTAATTGCTGATGAGCCTGGTCATGTATTGGGTAGAGACTATTGTAACAGATGGTGACGAGGGATTGGATATCCTCGACTAAATCCGCGTCTGCAATGGATTCATGGGGTTGATTGAGGATAATGACTTGGACATTCAAGAGACTGCACAAACCCAAAATAAAATCATGACAAAAGCGACTGACAGTTTCCGCATGGGTTAAAACTAGACATTTCACCTCACCCTGACAAATCATCGCCACTAGACGCATAAAATTAGGGTGATTGTGGCTGACTCCGTTGCCGATATCGGTGAGAATTTCAAAGGGTTGACCCTGCTGACGACAAAAGGATTCTAACGCTTTTATCTGGGTGTCTAATTGGGGTTTTTGTTCAGGTCGATTAACACGAGCATAGCCAATAATCAATGGGGTTGCTTGACCAGATTGTAAGAGATCTTCTGGTCGAAATCGGCGATGACCGCCGCGGGTACGAATTGAGGCAATTTTACCCTGTTGTTCCCAGCGCCGGAGGGTTTTAATGCTAACTCCGAGCAAATCCGAGGCTTCTCGAATAGTGATGAGGGTATTCATAGTATATAAGCTTTTAAGTAGGGTTTGCTGAAAAAGTTTGTTGGTGGGACTGGGAGTCAGGAGTCAGGAGACTCCGAGACAGGAGACAGGAGACAGCTTTTGTGTATTCTCCCCACTTGCCACTTGCCACTTGCCACTTTCAAGTCAGGAGTCAGTAAGAATTGCGGCAATTTACATTTCTTAAGATAGAGAACAGAATTTATGTCCGACTACTTAACTTAATCCAGTTTTAATTAAAGAAATTTCTCGAGAGAGAATCGTCCAACTTTAGACAGTCAGTTGTCCACTTTTATACTGCCATTGCCCTACACCAGCAACTATAGATGATTTAGGAAAATTAGTCATACCTCTTTAGATAGAGATATTAAACGGGATTTTTGGTCTTTCTAAAACCTGAGTTTGTCCGGGGGTTTTGGGGTGACATTTTTAGGGGACTAAAAAGACCTTGCTGTGGGGATGAATTGCCTTCCCCCCGTTTTCCCCGTTAGGGAGTTGATTGCCATCGAACTACAGTTTTGACTGTCAAAACTGTTAAGTTTTATATATTGTACCTCTCTTGATTAAGTTGTGTAACGAATTGAGAGATTTTTTTTAAGTAGAGCCTGTTTATTTGTCCAACTTTCACCAAAAAGCTTGGGTATATTTATAAACTTTTGGGTAATTATATTCGGGGAGAACTGCTGTAAATTGGACAAAAATATATAGGTATTGTCGAAAAATAATTTTCTAAAACACAGGGTAAGCGAAGCGCATCTTAACAATCCTTAACAAAATGAACTTGATTTATGTGAGTTGCTTACCCAGAGGGGGATTCAGGAATATTTGAGGAGAATTTACCATCTCAATTGTTAAGCAAAAATCGACCAAATATTAAGAATTACTAACTATTTTGATTGACTGGTATCACTTGAAATGCCCACACAGCAAGCAAATAACAAAATAGTCCAATGGTCAATAGCATTTGAGATGCGCTCACCCTGTTCTAAAACATTTGTTTTTTGTTGAAGAGTTTCGCTATAATTATGTTAGGTCAAATAAAAGGGTATCAGCAAGCTTAACGATTGTTTAACCTCTTTTTATGGCTATAGTACACACAATTAACGCTGGATGATTCAGTTATGATGACAACCAACAAATTAACCAAAACTTTTGCTTCTGGCTCTCTAGCCATTGGGGTTCTCGCCGGCGCAGTGCTTACCGCTACCAGTGCCAGTGCCGCGATGTTAAGTTGGGCGGATTGGACGAGCGGAACTCCTCTTATTGAAGGGGACAAAAAAGTTACGTTCGTCTCGGGTACCATTGGGGCCGAGGCGGTGGATGATGTTGCGCTGATGGGGATGGGTGATCATTATTATTTCGTATACGATGCTATGAATGGTCCCGCTATGGCTAATGTCAATTCCGGGTCTTTCACATATACAATCGAGGTCATTGGCTCCCCCGATTATATTGTCGGGGTTGACCTGGATTCAAACGTAACATCCAACTACGGGACTGTAACCGAGACATTTGTTGAGGTACCTAATGTCTTAGTTTCAACTAACGGCTCACCGGTCCCTGCTAGCGGTTTCATCCCTATCGCCCCCAAGAAACTGTTGACCGTCACAAATACCCTAAATAATACTGGTGGCGCCACTGAAGGTCTAATAGACTTCCAAAATTCTTTCCGTCAAACAACCGTTCCCGAACCGGGTACTATCCTCGGACTTCTGGCAGTGGGTGGTTTAGGATTGGTTTCCCGCTTCAATAAGCAAAAATAACAGTTACCAATGTGTGCAAGACATTGATAACTGTGACGTTGAAGAAGAATAGCTAAAGGTTAGATGCCCTGGGAGGATTTCTAACTTTTTCTTAAGTGTTGATTCTAACACAAGTCAAGACCTGATTTTGGTTTTTAATCAACTTCTGTAGGGGCGTACCGCGTACGCCCTCCCCTCGAAGGCAATTCGCCCCTACGGTGGGGAAAATTCGTATTCTGTAGGGGCGTACCGCGTACGCCCTCCCCTCGAGGGCAATTCGCCCCTACGGTGGGAAAAATTAGAGTATTGTAAAGTGTAATTCTGTGCGGCCATTTAGGGGAATTCCTCAAGGCTATATAATTAAGCTTTGGGTAATTTGTCCCACCATATTTCTTGCCCGCGAAAAACTGATGTCTTCTTTACTTTCCGCTATTCCCCTCGACGCGATCGCTTATAATCCCCAGGGTTTAGTGCCGGCGATCGCTCAAGACTATCTTGATGCTACAGTGTTAATGATGGCCTGGATGAATCGGGAATCCCTCGAAAAAACCCTCACCACTGGGGAAGCGTGGTATTGGAGTCGTTCTCGTCAAGAATTGTGGCACAAAGGGGCCACCTCGGGCCATATCCAAAAAGTGCGTCAAATTCGCTACGATTGCGATAGTGATGCTATCCTGCTGACGATTGAGCAAATCGGTGATATCGCCTGTCATACCGGCGAAAGAAGCTGTTTTCACCAAGTAAATTCGCAAAAATCACCGCCAGCGGCCGACACCCTCTCGGAATTGTTTAAGGTAATTTGCGATCGCAGAGACGAGCCTCATCCGGAATCCTACACCTGTAAACTTTTGGCCGGAGGAGATAACAAAATTCTCAAGAAAATCGGCGAAGAATCGGCAGAAGTGGTCATGGCCTGCAAAGATAATGATGGCGATGCTATTGCCTCAGAAGTGGCCGATCTTTTTTATCATACCCTCGTCGCCCTCGCCTATCATCAAGTCCCCCTGCGAGATGTCTATAAAAAACTGCAAGACCGGCGCCGGTAATCAGTTATCAGTTATCAGTTATCAGTTATCAGTTATCAGTTATCAGATTTGAGTTTTAAGTGGGTGGGTGGAATTAAATATAAGATGAACGTAGGTTGGGTTGAAGCATGAAACCCAACGCCCGATTATGTTACGCTACCGCTAACCCATCCTACAAATAATTGTGCCTCCCTACTTAAGTGTTAAGTTTCCGATTCCTGAATACCGTCTCCTGACTCCTGACTTGAAAGAGGGTGTAGGGTGTAGGGTGTGGGGTGTGGGGGGATGGGGAAATGGGGAGACCACTTCGTGCGCGTTGCGGGGGGAAGTGGGGAAGTGGGGAAGTGGGGGAATTTCAACTAAAACCCTTAAACCCTAACACCCCAAAACCCCCAACACCTTTTTTGACTTTTGACTTTTTACTTTATATTTGTGGTTTACGACTTAGTAATTATCGGTGCCACTCCTGCGGGGATAGAAGCGGCTTTGTTGGCTGTTCACCTCAAAAAAAGGGTGGCTTTAGTGCAACAGCCTTCTAGGGACAATTTAGAGGCATCTGAGGACATTTTTAGCAAGGGCTACAGCCAAATTATCCATCTCTATAAACTGCTTAATCATTGGCAAGAAACGGCTATTTATCCCCAATGGCAACGGTTGCGGCAATGGTTAGAGGAAGTGGATAAAACTATTAATAAATATCATTCTTTGGCAAGATTAGCCACGGAAGGAATAGACGTGATCCTGGGTGGGGGGGAATTTGTCCGGCTGCCCCATTTAGGATTCGTGGTTAACGGTCGGCAATTGTTGGCTAAACACTATCTTATCGCCCCGGATTTTTCTCCGCAAGTCCCGAAAATTTTCGGCTTAGATGATGTTAATTATTTTACCGCTCAAACCCTTTGGCAAGAGCCAAATTTAGACAAGTTGGGACAACATTTAGGGATTATTGGCAACAGCAGCATGGCTGTGAGTTTAGCCCAAATTCTCCGACGTTTGGGGAAAGAAATTAGCTTAATTATCGAGGATAGTTATCTACTACCGGATATTGATCAGGAAATCTCCTCTTTAGTTACTGCCATTTTAGAAGCGGAAGGAATTAAGATTTTACCCGGCTATTGTCCTAGTCAAGTGAAAGCGATCGAGGGTCAAAAATGGCTACAATTAGGTAATCGTGTTATCGAAGTTGATGATCTGATTTTTGCCGGTAATTATCAAGTCAATGAACAGGGATTAAATTTGGTCGGGGTGGGAGTGAAACTAGAACAAGGATTAATCAAGGTTAATCAGCAGTTACAAACCGATAATTCCCGCATTTATGCTCTAAATTTACTCAGAAATAATTATCCCGATCCTACTTTAAATCACCGGGCCGCTTTTGGGTTAGTCAAGCATCTGCTCACGGGAGAAAAATTTAACTTTAATCCCGATCAAATTCCCTCATTTATTGCTTTTGATCCGGCTATTGCTTGGGTGGGTTTAACCGGAAAAGCGGACCAGGACAGCTATGGTGAGCAGGTAAAGATGATCAACTATCCAATTAAAAATATGGTCTCACAGCAAATCTGGGGGGAAACCACGGGATTTTGTCAATTAATCTACCGACAAGATGGTAAAATACTGGGAGCGCAAATAGTCGGTAATCAAGCAGCAGAAATGATTAGTATTATCAGTTTAGCTTTACAAGAAAATTTAACCATACAATCCCTCAATAAAAATATTTATGCTTGGGGAAGTATGGGAGAGATTATCGGAGAAATGACGGAATTAATCCCCCAGAAAAAATCTTGGTTAACTTGGCTAAAAAAATTATTTAGATAATTAGATTGAGAAGGAAGATTAAATTATGAAACCGAAATTTATTGTCTTTGAAGGTATTGACGGATCTGGAACAAGTACCCAAGCAAAACTCCTACAAGAATATTTTTTCAAGCGAGGGGAAAAAGCAGTTTTAAGTCCAGAACCTTCCGAGGGAGTCATCGGTCGTTTGATTCGAGAAATAATGCAAACTAATCTTATTTCTATCCAAGATCAAAATAAATTTGACCGACAAATGGCTTATCTGTTTGCAGCTGATCGCCATTATCACTTATATAATGATCACGATGGCGTTTTTAAACTTATTCACCAAGAACAAACCCACGTTATCACTACTCGTTATTATTTTTCCTCCCTGGCCTACAATTGCAATAATCCCGAAGAATTTGCGTTTGTTAGGCAGTTAAATCAACATTTTCCCAATCCCGATTTAGTCATTTATATCGATGTTCTTCCCGATATTTCTCTGGCAAGAATTAAAAACCGAGCCATCACAGAAGTGTACGAAAAACAAGAAAAATTAATCAAAGTTCGTCAGATGTTTCTGGATATATTTAAAGAATATAAAGATAATTGTTTACAACTGGATGGCAGTGATACAATAGAACAGCTTCACCAAAATATTATTAATTATCTTGACCGAATTAATTTAAATCCATGCTTAGTACAGAAACCACCCCTAAATTCATCTACCAACCCCACTATAAACCCAATCAATTAATCTGCGGTCACGGCCAAACGGCAATTATCACGGGATGGACAGTAAAACAGTCCCTTGCTAAACATTTAAATACCGACCAATACGCAGTAATTGGTAATCTTTATAGTCCCACCAGAGGAATTAGTCCCCTGCTGAGAAACTTAATAGCAAATCCCCACGTTAGATATTTAGTTATTCTCAATGCGACTAAGGAAGATAAAAACTCTGGTAGCTGTCAGTGTTTGCTAGATTTTTTTAGTCAAGGATTTCAGTCAGGAAAAAGTGACACAGGTAGAGAATGTTGGCTAATTAATTCTTCTATCACGGGATATATTGACAAAGAAATTGACCGAGAAACTCTCGAAAAATTACGTCAATCGATTCAATACCAAATGGTTAAATCTATCCCAGAAGCGATTGAAACTGTCAAAAATTATGCAGAACAATCTCCCTTACCAACTTGGGGAGAACCCTTAATCTTTCCCCTCTTAGAAAATCTTCCTTCTCTCCTACCCGGGACAAGATACGGTCATCGCATTGAAGGCAAAACTATTGCCGAAACTTGGGTAAAAATTCTCCAAAAGATTAAAACCACTGGCACAATTAGACCGACGGGATATGATGGTAAATGGCAAGAATTAATTGACCTAATGGCCGTTGTCACAAATGAACCCTCAGACTTTTATTTTCCCGAACCTAATTATTTGCCTATAGATAGAGCTTTTCTTACCGAATATATCGGACAAATTCTCGATGATTCCCCTATACACCAAGGAGTTAAATACACCTACGGTCAAAGATTGCGCTCTTGGTTTGGTCGAGACCAAATTGCACAGGTTATCAATAAATTAATCTCAGAAATTGACGCCGCTAGTGCAGTTATGTCCCTCTGGGATGTGAAAGACCACGAAAAGGGAGGTAGTCCCTGTTTAAATCATATTTGGGTGCGAGTGGTGGAAAATGAATTGTCTCTCACTGCAATATTTAGAAGTAATGATATGTTTGCCGCTTGGCCGGCAAATGCCATGGGATTGCGCGCTTTACAGCAACATATTAGAGATGAGATTAGTAAGCGCTCTGACTACAATTTATCAATGGGTCCATTGATTACTATCAGTCAATCGGCCCATATATACGATGATACTTGGGAAAATGTCGAACGATTAATCGCCACCCAGTACGATAAAATTGTCAATCAGCGCGATTTTTTTGACCCTAGCGGTAACTTTTTGATTTCTGTGGAAAAAGAACAAATTCTTCTCCAACAAACTACCCCCGGCAGTGGGGAAATTGTCGCCTGTTATCAAGGCAAAAATCCCCTCAAATTAATCCGCGAGCTTGCCGCTACTAATCCCGCAATTATTCCCGAACATATCGGTTATCTGGGAATCGAACTACAAAAGGCATACAACTGTCTCAAGAATAATCAGCCGTATATACAAGACCAGTAGGAATTATGAATTATCAATTATGAATTATGAATTATCAATTATGAATTGGGAATTGGGAATTGGGAGTTGGGAATTATGAATTGGGAATTGGGAGTTGGGAGTTGGGAATTATGAATTATGAATTATGAATTGGGAATTGGGACCTATTTTCAGTGAAGGGTGAACAGTAATCATCAGATCTACCCATTATTAACCCTATTGCTGAATAACTATTTTAGGCTGTAGGTAGTATTCATCTTCTCTGACAACTATCTCACCAATGCCGAGAAATTGAGCCTCTAAAGACTCCACGGCAACCAGAGAACCTATCATAACATTTGTATCGGTGAGATTAATTTTTCTGCCGTGAAACCAATCGATAACTTTCTCTGGTGTCAAAGAAATCCAGTCTAGATGTGCCAAGGCAATGCGAGGCGAAATTAAACTCTCGGAATTAGCCATTAACGCTTCCAGATTAATACTATCGGCTAATTGAAAACCACAGCTTTCCGTGCGAGTTAAACTGGCTAAAGTGCCACCCACAGCTAACACCTTGCCCAAATCTCTGGCCAGGGAACGGATATAAGTCCCCGATCCACAGTCAATATCTAGCTCTATTTGTGGAAATTCGCCCTCTAACCAGCCTAAAACCGTAATTTGGTCAATTTTGACCTGACGAGGCTCCACTGCGATTATTTCCCCTTTGCGAGCCAATTCGTAGAGACGGCGACCATCCTGGTGAATAGCACTATACATCGGCGGAATCTGAGCAATATTGCCAATAAATTCCGCTAAATGGGGTTTAACTGCCTCTAAAGTTAAATCGCCACAGGGACAAGTGGCGATCGCTTTTCCCGTAATATCATCGGTATCGGTGCTGAGTCCTAACTGGATTTTGGCCCGATAAGCCTTATTTTCGGGTAAATAGGGCAGTAATCGGGTGGCAGATCCGACGGCGATCGGTAAGACTCCCGTAGCCATAGGGTCTAAAGTTCCGCCATGGCCGACTCGTTTTGTCTTAAGAATTTTTCGGACTTTGGCCACACAATCGTGAGAAGTCCAATCGGGGGGTTTATTGAGATTTAAAAAGCCAAACATTATAAATTATCAATTATGAATTATGAATTATGAAGTGGGGTGGTGGGGTGATGGGGAGAATAGATAAAAGCAATCTCCTCAATTCTGAATACTGACGGCTGATAGCTAAAAATCTGACGTATTATATAATTGCATAACTTCGCTTAAAGGTAAACGGGAACGAACACCGAGGGAAAGGTCAGAAAAATGACCAAGATCATAATGATCAACGGCAGCGCGAGCAATCATAGCGGCGTTATCAGTACAGAGTTTAAGCGGCGGAAAATAGACGGTTAAATCATGATTTTTGGCGGCAGTTTCCAGATGATTTCTCAAGGCACTATTAGCAGCCACTCCTCCCCCGATCGCGATAGTTTTTAAACCATAATCTAAGGCACAATTGATTGTCCGACGGGTTAAACTTCTGGCTACCGTATCTTGAAAACTAGCGGCTATATCAGCTACGGGTAAATTATCTGGCTCGAATTTCTCTACTAAGCGCAAAACAGCAGTTTTTAAACCGCTAAAACTGGAATCGTAGGCATGAAAACCGCCGGAAGGTAAAGATATTTTACCTTCAGGTAAGGGAAAAGCTTGGGGATTACCATCTTTAGCCATGCGATCGATGATCGGACCTCCGGGATAACTTAAGTTTAATAATCGTGCCACTTTATCAAAAGCTTCTCCGGCTGCATCATCTCTAGTGGTTCCTAATTGTTGATATTTACCGCAGCCCTGCACATGGATTAAACTGGTATGACCTCCAGAGACTAAAAGAGATAAAAAAGGAGGTTTAAGATCAGATTCAGCTAGATAGGAAGCATAGATATGACCTTCGAGATGATGAATGCCGATAAAGGGTTTATCGTGGACAATAGCGAGGGTTTTGGCTGCCGTCATTCCCACCATTAAAGCACCTACTAAACCGGGGGCAACTGTGGCGGCTATTCCATCAATTTCTGACCAAGTTAAACCCGTTTCTTGCCAAGCTTTTTCTAGACAAAAATTAATGGTTTCTAAGTGTTGTCGGGAGGCCATTTCTGGCACAACACCGCCATAGAGACGATGGAGATCAATTTGAGAAGAAACCACACTACTCAACACACGGTTATGGTTAACAATAGCCACAGCCGTTTCATCGCAACTGGTTTCGATCGCTAAGATAATTGTCATGATTTAATCAGTAAATCGTCAGAAACCCCCCTTATTAAGGGGGGATTAAGGGGGAATCCATCTTTAATTTAATTATAACCACTTACTTAATTTTGCTTAGGTACTTAATTAAAATTATCGTTCAGCAATTTCCATAGCCACCACCGCCGGGAGTTTCAATAATAAAAATATCACCAGGGTTCATTTCTACAGTCGCTGTGCCGGGCAATTCTTCGATAGTTCCATCGTTTCTTTCCACGACATTACGTCCTATTTTACCGGCTTTTCCTCCCGCTAGTCCAAAGGGGGGAATCTGGCGATTACCCGATAAAATATTAGCAGTCATGGACTCTTGAAATTTAATTCTTCTAATCACACCATCACCTCCAGAATATTGTCCCTTGCCGCCACTATCGGGGCGAATGCTAAAACTTTCTACTAACACAGGATAGCGCATTTCTAATACTTCCGGATCGGTGAGACGGGAATTAGTCATCTGGGTCTGTACGGCAGCAGTTCCCGCAAAATTTGCCCCCGCACCAGAACCGCCACAAATAGTCTCATAATATTGGTACTTTTGATTGCCAAAAGTGAAATTATTCATCGTTCCTTGACTGGCTGCCTGAATGCCTAAAGCGCCGTATAAAGCATTAACTATAGCCTGGGAAGTTTCCACATTTCCCGCTACTACGGCTGCTGGATAAACGGGATTAAGAAAACAGCCAGATGGGATAATTAAATGGAGGGGTTTGAAACAGCCAGCATTTAAAGGAATTGCCTCCTCCACAAGGGTACGAAAAACGTATAAAACCGCCGCTCTTGTCACTGCCAGGGGTGCATTAAAGTTATTATTTAACTGGTTAGATGTGCCAGTAAAATCGATGCTTGCTTGACAATTTTCAATATCTATGGTAATTCTGACCTTGATGACAGCACCGTTATCTAGATAATAGGTAAATTCGCCATCTTTCAAGACAGATATAGCTTTTCTCACCGCTAATTCGGCATTATCTTGAACAAACTGTTGATAGGCTTTAACCATAGCTAATCCGTAGCGATCAACCATATTATGTAATTCTCTTTCTCCCTTAGCATTAGCAGCTATTTGTGCCTGAAAATCGGCAATATTTTGGGCGATATTGCGTGCAGGAAAAGGACTATTAGTTAAGTGATTAATTAATTCTTGTTCCCGAAACTGTCCCGCCGCTACCAGCAAAAAATTATCGAATAAAATTCCTTCTTCGCTAATATGGACAGAGTGGGGAGGCATAGAACCGGGGGTAATGCCACCGATATCAGCTTGATGTCCCCGGGAGGCAAGATAAAATAATATTTCCTGATTTTGGCGATCAAAAATAGGACTAATTACTGTGACATCCGGCAGGTGAGTACCGCCATTATAAGGATTATTAGCTAGATAAACATTCCCCCGACGAATCGTCTCACCTTTATCCTGAATTAAACTTTTAACACTATCGGCCATAGAACCTAAATGGACGGGAATATGAGGAGCATTAGCGATTAAGTTTCCTACCTCATCAAAGATAGCACAGGAGAAGTCTAGACGTTCTTTAATATTGACACTTGCTGCCGTATTTTGGAGAGTAATCCCCATTTCTTCGGCAATAAATTGATAGAGATTTTTAAAGATTTCTAGATAAATAGGATCGGCAACGGTAGTTATTTCTGTGCGGTGAGAATTGAGAGGGGACATAGGAAAATCAGTTATCAGTTATCAGTTATCAGTTATCAGTTATCAGTTATCAGTTATCAGTGATTAGTTATCAGTTAAGCTGTACTGAATTTAATTGGAAATTTTAGTACAAATGCTCAAACTGCCTCTCCCTGCTCCGCGGCTCTGGCACTCCCCTGCAATCTTAACGAGTAATTTAGATAGTCAACAGCTTACTGGTGATCACTGGCTGTTCACTGTTCACCGATCACTGTTCACTGATAGGGGCTGACTGATATATAATCGCAGTCAGTACCAGAGGGTGAATTATGGATAAAACCAGCTTGATCGATAAAGTGAAACAAATGGCTAATAAACGCGATTATTTACTGCAATTGCGCGATAAACCCGACATTGGCGGACTGAGATTAGATGTTAATCAAGCTCTTGAGGAGTTAGATGAATTGCTCGATGAGTTTCAAGCAACTTTTCCTGAAGAAAAACTTAGTTAACTATCCGACTCGACGGAATTGATCTTTGTCCGATTGTGCTAATTTTCCCAAGTCATCGATCGCTTTGATCAGAGCTTGGGAAGATATATCTTTAGAGCAGTATAGGTCAAAAGCTGTACTTTGATTATTTTTTTCCATTGGAAGCTTTGGCAAGGAACTATAGGCAATAATGCGAATATAAGGGTCGAATTGTTTGATTTGAATAGCGGCGCTGTGTCCATCTAAGACAGGCATCCCTATATTTAAAATAATTACATCTGGTTGACAACTTTTCGCCAAGTCGATCGCCTGTTGACCATTAACCGCAATTCCCACCACCTGACAATGCGGCTGCTGGGAAATTAAAGTCTTGAGTCCTAAACAAGTTAGATCGTGATCGTCGGCAATCAAGACTTTAATTAGGTCTATCGGCTTCATGATTATTTTCCTTTCCCTAGAGGTCTCACTTGTTATCATTGTAGAGCCTGTTGATCTTTTGGACTTAACTTCACGACACTTCCCATCACCCCATCACCCATCTCCCCAATTCATAATTTATAATTCCCCCACTCTCTTCTCTCTTTGCTCTTCTCCCTTCTCCCCAACTCCCACTCTGCAATAACTACTGGCAGCCAGAAATACGTTCGTTCATATCACACTTTGTGCTTTTTGTCAAAAAAACTTTTTCTTTGCAATAAAACTACACAAAAAAAAGATCGTCGTTGTCGGTGAAATTGACTAATTTACCCGTTTTAATTAGGATCACCTTGTAGGTGTGGCAAGGGTTTCAACCATTGCTGCCCAAAAAAGCACAAAGTAACCCACCATGAAATTATATCAAATCGCTGTAACCATTACAACATCGTTGTTAAATAAAAATCTTTCTCAATTAATTCTTAAGAATTTGTAAATATTGCGGAATGTTAATTTAAATATTCTCAAGCTTTTGGAGTCAATAGATAATTTTTGCTTATCTTTGTCGGAAAATAGAACTCCTGTAAAAATCCAACATCTACCATTGGGCTAGAATTCTCCGAGTCAGGAGATTATTTTTATTTATTCTTCCCACTTCATAATTCATAATTCATAATTCCCCTTCTCCCCCACTGTTTACTTAAAACCCCCCACTGATCACTGATCACTGAAAAAAGCCTAACTTTGGGCAAAAATCTGGTTTGTGTCCCCTCTTAGCGATAAAATTTCTACATCTGGACTGTCGAAAAGTATAAGTTTTGTAAAGTAAAATTAAGAAGGGAGACAAATTTAAGATAGCCAACTTATGGAAGTAACTTTTACCGCTGCCGAATCCCTAGAAATTGTTGTTGCTGAACAAACCATCCCGATTCAGCATTATCTGCGCCAACCGCAAAGATTAGTACAGGCTATCGTTGAGACTAGCTTAACAGAACACTTGTCTGAACATCGGTTTCGCCTAAAAATGCGTCCCCTAAACTTCTTGGATCTGTACTATTTTCAGCCCACGGTTATTCTCAATGTCTGGGCCACCTCTGGGGGGACGATATTTTTGCAATCAGAAGACTGTCAGATCAAAGGTATTGATTATATCAACGATCGCTTTAGCCTCAATGTTAAAGGCAAACTCGCTCCTGTGGAAAAAAATAATCAAACCTATCTAGCGGGAAAAGCCAATCTTGAGGTGAAAGTCGCCCTACCACCGCCATTATGGTTAACCCCGCGTCCCTTGTTAGAAATCACCGGCAATAGTCTCCTAAAAGGGGTTTTATTGCGGATTAAACAGCGTTTAATGAGTCAATTGTTGCAAGATTACCAACAATGGGCTAAACAGGATATTATTGCCCAAAATTACCCCGAAACCATTCTCGATCTCTCCCTTAGTTAAATAAAAATATGAGTTGGACAAAAGTACTATCTGTAGATTCCCTTGCCCCCGGCGCCCGTCAAGTGGTAAAAGTGGGGGAAAATTCCATTCTGTTGATTAACAATAACGGTCAATTCCACGCCGTCGGTAATCGTTGTCCTCATTTAAAATTATCGATGACGAAGGGCAAAATTACCGAAGACGGCGCGATCATTTGTCCCTGGCATCGTAGTTCGTTTGATCTCTGTACTGGTGCTGTCAAAGACTGGATTACTTGGCCCCCGGTGGTTAACAAAGCGATGGCGGCAGTTTCTCAACCCCAAGCTTTACCCGTTTATCCCCTTCGCATCGAAGACGGCAGCATCTGGATAGACGCATAACCGCTCACCGAGGGGGGGTTTTGGGCAACCTAAAGAGCAGTTGCTTTAACTGACAATGGGTTAATCTTTTAAAGCAACCTCTCAAATGTCATTCTCTCAAATCCTTATCTAGCAACGTTTTTAGTCGATTTCTCGGAAATATATAGGGTTTGCTGAATAATGGTAAAAACCTTACAGGAAAGGGCTTTTAGCTTGATTGAGAGCTTCCCAAATGCACTTAAATCTGCTAGAATCTCTTAAAACCCTTGCATCACCCTTGCATCACCCTTGCATCTTCTCTAATTAGTGCTAATGTACCGTAAAAGCGAGTTACCCTCAACCCCACCAGAAAACTTCGAGCTGCCCTTTGAGGGGAAATTATCCCAAGACAATCGTTGGGTAATTATGGCCAACCTCATTCCCTGGTCAGAATTTGAAGCGGAATACGCATCACTTTTTTCAGAAGAAATGGGCACACCCGCCAAAACATTCAGGACAGCACTCGGAGCATTAATTATTAAAGAAAAATTAGGAACAAGCGATAGAGAAACGGTAGAACAAATCAAAGAAAATCCTTATTTACAATACTTCTTGGGGTTTTCATCCTACAGCAATGAACCCCGGTTTGAAGCGTCAATGTTGGTTCACTTTCGAGAAAGAATCACTCTGGAACTAATTAATAAAGTGAATCGCTTTATGGTCAAAAATTCGAGAGAAATAAAAGAAGAAGAAAACACCGAAAAAAAGTTAGAGAGCGAAACCCAAAGTCAACCAGAAAATCGAGGTAAATTAATTTTAGATGCCAGTTGTGCGCCCGCAGATATTAGTTATCCTACGGATTTAAACCTGTTAAATCAAGGAAGAAAACAAACCGAAAAAATTATTGATATTCTCTATGAAACTTTAAAAGGAAAACTTGTTCAAAAACCGAGAACCTATCGTCTCCTAGCCAGAAAAAGTTATTTAGAAGTAGCAAAAAAAAGAAAACCTACCGTCAAACAAAGACGAAAAGCTCTGAAAAGACAACTGCAATATCTAAAAAGAAATCTCGACCATATTGAACAACTTTTAGCAGAAGGAGCCTCGCTACAAAGCTTGAAAAAAAGAGACTATAAACTGTTATTAGTAGTCACAGAAGTTTATCGCCAACAACTCTGGATGTACCAAAATAACAAACAGAGTATTGAAGACAGAATTGTCAGCTTAACTCAACCCCATATCCGTCCGATAGTCAGAGGAAAAGCTGGAAAACCCGTAGAATTTGGGGCTAAATTCTCAGCAAGCTGTATAGATGGTTACATATTTTTAGACCGGATTAGTTGGGATAACTTTAATGAATCGGGAGATTTAAAAGCACAAATAGAAGCTTATTATGACTATACAGGATACTATCCAGAATCAGTTCATGTGGACAAAATTTATCGAACCAGAGAAAACAGAGCTTGGTGTAAAGAAAGGGGAATCAGAATCAGTGGGCCCCCATTAGGAAGACCAGCCAAAAATGTTAGTAAAGAACAAAAGAAACAAGCTACCGATGATGAGAGGATTCGGAATTGTATAGAGGGCAAATTTGGACAGGGGAAAAGAAGATTTAGCTTAGGTAAAGTGATGGCTAAACTTCCTCATACTTCCTTTTCAGCGATTGCTATTACTTTTTTAGTCATGAATCTTTCTAACCTGTTGAGGCAGGTTTTTTGGGCTTTTTTATGTCTGAAATGGAAAAACAGCACTTTTTCTCGGTCAATGATTAGGATAAGTTATAACTTAAAAATTAATCAACAACTAAAGCTTATGCTTGTAGCTAAGTGAAATCATTGATTAAGAGACCTGTACTTTTCAATGACTTTTTCAGCAGACCCTATATAGCTGAAAATTCGTCAAAACGTTGTGCCTTGTAGGTTGATTCATGAATCAACCTACCATGAGAGCCAAAACCTGTACTTCCCTGCTCCCTAGCTTACCTCATAAGCGATTAAGGGTAGCAAACAAAAGAATTAAGTAGCTGGTTATAATTAAATTAAAAATGGATTTTAGGTTCGATCCCCCCTGCCCCCCTTGATAAGCTATCCCTTATAGGGATCTTTCTTAACAATTTTTTCAGTAAGCACTCCAACCCTTATCCTGACTTGATTTCAGTTTTTTCCTTGTCAGTAAGGGTGTCAACAAGGAATATTACAGATTGTTAACCGAGTCTTGAAAGCCTTGTGCTACAAAGGTTTGAAATGTTAAGAAAGATGTGACTAAAGGACAGCGGGGGGATCTGACAACTTTTAACGCCTACCTACTTAGATTCGGAGAATGAATCAGCCCTACGGAGCGCATTAGTTTTTCGGTGGGATGCTTGCACACGGCTGCTGACACATCTGTAATAATTTAAGAGTCACTCCACTTCCATGAGTGCCTCTCCTGATATGTAGCCTATACTCAGCGGATTTAGTATCACTGATAACTGCTAACTGCTAACTGATAACTGATAACTGATAACTGATAACTGATAAAGGTGGGTAATTCCCACCTTAAACTGGATTTTTACTGAATTTTTCTAGCGACTGCTACGGTCTTGATCCAAGACGCTGACGGGGAAATTATTATAACCAACGTGATGTTTGCTGGTTTTTTGAATTTCTTCTTTAATTTGATCTAAATCAACATAGCGATCAGCCACATTAATTAAACTATCACTGGTCATCGATCGCAAACTAACCACTTCCACCCGCGCACCGCGGTAACTGACGGAATCGGCAGCATAGGCTAAATCTCCATCACCACTGACAATGACTGCGGTATCATAGGAACCCACTAGCGCCATTAAATCTACGGCGATTTCCACGTCAAGATTGGCTTTTTTGGAACCATCGGGCAATTGTACTAGATCTTTGGCGATGACTCGATAGCCGTTGCGACGCATCCAGAGGAGGAATCCCTGCTGTTTTTCGTTAGTGCGATCAACTCCAGTATAAAAGAAGGCCCGCAGGAGACGAGAACCGGCAGTTAAACGACAAAGTAATTTGGTGTAGTCAATTTCGATACCTAATTGCAGGGCCGCATAAAATAAATTAGAACCATCGATGAAAATCGCCACACGACCGCGATTTTCTAGCACTTGTTCGGGGGTGAAGACTGGGGCCGTGTCATAATCATCAAACATTTTATTTTTCCTCGTTTGTTAAAAGTTTAGTGTTGAGTGTTTGCCAGTTGTGTCCCAAAGGACAACAGACCTTAAAAAATAGAGTTATCAAAAAATTCCTTTAGGAATCGTTTAACGGCAGTTCTAGTTTAGAAAAGATCGGTTCAGGTGTTCCTAGTTGTGGATTTGTCGGTAATCCCCATTGACGGTGTTTACAAAAAGAGACACCATCAGAGGAGTTTTCCCCAGCCTCCGACCTGAAAGTATTAAAATCAATAACAAAACCTAGTTGTTGATAAATTTTACTGCTCAAGGTCGGTATTATCGGTGAGAGTAGGTAGGCAGAGAGTCTTACTGATTCCAAAACTGCGTAGAGAACCTGTTCTACGGCTGCTTGTTGTTTCTGTTTAAATAAACTCCAGGGCGCACTCTCATCGATAAACTTGTTACTAGCACGAATTAACGCTAATATTTCCTCACAGGCTTGATCAAATTGTAGCGCATCGTACTTCTGTTCAACAATCCCCCCTAAATTGATCCCCATATTCTTAAGGTGATTATCGTTGGGGATATCTACACCGGTCAACTGGGGGGGGTTATTTTGGCAGTATTTTTTGACCATGCCTAGGGTGCGATTGAGGAGGTTGCCTAAATCGTTGGCTAAATCCGCGTTCAGAATATTCACAAATCTGGTTTCCTGAAAATCGCCATCCTGTCCTAATTCAATCTCTTTGACGAAATAGTAACGGACGGCATCGGCCCCATAGCGATCAACTAAATCGAAGGGATCGAGGGTATTACCGAGACTTTTGCCCATTTTCCGCCCGTCTTTGGTCAAAAAGCCATGGCCGAATACTCTTTTAGGCAAGGGTAAACCCGCCGACATTAGCATAGCTGGCCAATAAATGGCATGGAATCTTAATATATCTTTACCGATCAGATGCAGATCGATCGGCCACCATTTGGCCAAGGCATTTTCTAGGGTGGGTTCGTCTTCGGGGTCGAGAAGGGCGGTAACATAGCCAAGAAGGGCATCAAACCAAACGTAGATGGTATGCTGACCATCGTGGGGAATGGGAAACCCCCAAGCCACATTAACCCTAGAGATGGAGAAGTCCTGTAGTCCTTGGTTGACGAAGTTGAGAACCTCATTACGTCGGCTTTCCGGTTGAATAAAATCGGGTTGTTCTTGGTAAAATTGTTCTAGTTGCGTCTGATACTTAGAGAGACGGAAAAAATAGTTTTCCTCGTCGCGCCATTCGGCGGCCAGATTAGTATGAATGGGACAACAGCCATTATCTAACAGTTCTCTTTTTTCCTTAAATTCTTCACAGGCGACGCAATACCAACCCTGTTGGCGATCGAGATAGATATCGCCCTTTTCCCAGACTCTTTCAAAAAATTCGTTAACAATTGCCTGATGACGGGGGGCAGTGGTACGACTAAAGCGATCATACTGGATCTGTAGCTTGGCCCAGAGATTGGCAAAACTGGTGGCGATGCGATCGCAGTGTTCCTGGGGAGCGAGTCCTTTGGTTGCCGCAGTCCGTTCGATTTTCTGTCCGTGTTCGTCGGTTCCTGTAATTAGGAGGACAGAATTCCCCTGTAACCGCTTCCATCGTGCCATAACATCCGCTACGATCGTTGTGTAAGCACTGCCGATGTGAGGGATATCGTTGACATAATAAAGAGGTGTTGTTAAAGCAAATGTTTTTCGCTCATTTAAATCATTCATGAAATTTATTTTTTTAAATAGACGAGGCTGCCCCGAGGCTGATCCGTAGATGATTGGGACATAATCCCTTATATTTTATGATCCTCTAATTCTGTTTTATCCTTTAGTTGTAGTCTAAGTCAATAAAAACAATCTTAAGGCCGATTTTTTTTTTCCATGAAGCTGCTTACCCCCCTATCCACCTCTCGTTTAATTCTTGATACCACGCGCACGAGTCTGTTTACCGTCGGTCAAGAAAATCTACCCAGCCAAGGAGTGGCGATCGTGGTAAGTAACCATCGTAGCTTTTTGGACGCGCCGATCTTAATTCAAGCTTTGGGCAAAACTCTCCCGATCGCCTGTCATCACTACATGGGAAAAACGCCACTTTTGCGAGAATTAATCGGAGAATTGGGCTGTTTTCCCTTTGATACCCCCGAAAAACGCCACCGGACTTTTTTTCGGCAAGCAACGGATTTTTTACAGTCCGGACGATGGATCGGTTTATTTCCAGAAGGTGGATCGCCGATGTTAAATTTGACTGCTCCTCGTCAAATTAGCCCTTTTCAGAGCGGATTTGCCCATTTAGCCCTGCGTTGTCCCGTGGAGAATCTATCGGTCTTACCTGTGGCTATTCTCTCCGAGTCGGAAACTGTTATTAGTCCTTTTCCTGTGCGTTTGCTGCGCTGGTTAGATACCACGGAACCTTTATTCGATCAAGATGGTTGGCATCCCGTTGTATTTTATCATCGTGTCAAGGTGGCGATCGGTCGTCCCTATGGAATTACTGAAAGCGATCGCTCAGATTATCAAGGTAAACAAGGAAAAAAAGCCCTTAATCGTTTAATTGGTCATTGTCAGTCGGAAATTAGCGATTTATTGCTGAAAGGCTAACGAAGTCAGGAGGCAGTCGGCAGCTTTTTTCTTCCCACTTCCTAACTCATAATTCATAATTGATACTGGAGTGATTTGTTATAAGTAGGGAGACACAATTATTTGTAGGATGGGTTAGCAGTAGCCTAACATGATCGGGCGTTGGGTTTCATGCTTCAACCGTTCGGCAAAAGCTCACGGCCGAAGCCCAACCTTGAATGATATTATCAGTCTAACTCTCGGTCGGGTGCAGTGATTGGTTAGACAGATGGACTTTAGATGAAGTTTATGGAGATTTCCACTCTCCTTCTGGGATCATGGCTGTAATCATGATGTTACGCAATGTTCCAGTAGGTAAATCTCTCCCTTGATGGTAAGGTACGATAACTTGAGTATCTTGATCCCTACCACGCCATTTTCTATGACTACCCTTCTGAGAGATCAGTTCAAAGTTATCGAAAATTTGGGTTAAAACCCCGTCCTTTTAGGACGGCTTTAAGCTACAATGGAAAAAGCGATAACCAAGCTAAAAACTGAACCTTGACAACAGATAGTAGGGGGTTTTGTTCAGAAAAGAATTCAAATTCGGCCTTGAACGAGTAAAACTTTCTAGGAAATAAGGTTGAACATTAGATTTTTTCGACTTGTTCAAAGTGGACGGAGGGCATTCGGACACTCAAAACGGACGGGTCGAAAGTGTCAGACTTAAGCAATTAAGCGTTTTTCGGTGAAGCGTCAACCCCGTTCAGCGACCACCCTAAAAAAGTGGCGTGGTGAGGAATCGCCGTCCGTTTTACGGCGGCGAGGATGTCAAACTTGCGTAATATGCGCTCAACCTCGTCAGCATTCATTCTCCTGAGTCGAGTCATCCCACCATAACCTCACGGATTACTGCTCCTGGTAGAAGATCGATAGCATCAGGTTGTAAATAAAGCTCGATCGCTTCGCGTATATTATTGAGAGCTTCCTCTTCTGTAATACCGGCAGATGTGCATCCGGGCAGTTCCGGACACCAAATTGCCCATTCGTTTGTATCGGGATCGGGTTCAAGTATCACTCGCCATTTCATAGGGACTAAATCCTTAGAGAACTACCCAAGATGATAACAGATGGACTCCACAAGCATAATCAATGCTCAAGTCCGGGATGACTCGATAGTGGTTCACGTTGAAAAAGCTCCCAATTCCATATCTTCGTTAGAAAGGCGGCTCTTCTCAACTTTGTGTGATAATTTTTGCTTATGGAACCCTGAAGTGCTTATTGGGCAAAACTTTTAGGACTATTTTGCGGATATTCTATCAGTATAGACCTCGTTTCCACACAGAAACCAGAAGAGCCGAAAGGCTTTGCTGCCATTTTAATTCACTTTCAATATCTTCTAGCAATTGATAATTCATAATTCATAATTCATAATTCATACTCCTTTTTCTTATTGCGCTAATATTCTGACTAGCTCTGCTTTCTTAATCTTGCTTAAACCAACGATTCCTTTTTCTTTGGCTAGAGTCTTTAATTCAGAAACAGTCTTGAGTTTGAGAGTTTCTTCTGAAAACTCCTCAATCACTGCATCTTGTTGAGATTGAGGAGTGAGATAAAAGACAGTTTTGAGTAAATCTAATCCCTTCCCTTTTGTAATTCCACACTTGAGGGCAACAATTGAATCTAAACTCTTCCAGAATTGACGGGGAGCCTCATCAATCCTAGCAGTAGCAGTAGCTAATTTAACTGTTTTCAGGGGGCTATTCGGTTGTTCAATTAAGAACTGTAAAGCAGATTTAATTTCTTCTCTTGAAGCTGTTGACAGATTTAGTTTTGGGGTTTCTTCTCTTGCCAAAACTCTGGATATATTCCTAGCATCTTCTGTTCCATCGGCAATAATACACCAAATTCTTTCTAGTCCAGCCCTTTCAGCCACAGCATAAACAAATGAGTTGCCGATAACTTCATAGCGATCCTCTGATAATTCTTTGACGATTACAGGCAGCCAATTGCGTCCACCTGTCTGCTGTAATAGTTTAGCAGTAGCTTCAATTAAAAAACTATCAGCATCGGTCCCATTGGTAATTTCTATTTCATCTAAGTAGAGATACTTCAAAGTACCAATATCGGTATATTCCATCATTGTAAAAAATACTCCTTTGCTAAGTCTTTGTAGTAGTCATAAACGGAACGATGTTTATAAACGGCTGGCACGCGCTCAAAAGCAGCACTGGCTATAATAGCGTATTCTGGCAGGTGATGAATATGTAAATCTTTTTTGGCATTAGTATATCTGGGATAAAAATAGTGTACAAGGTTTTTGTCATTTTTTAGTATTTGATTAATTTCTTTTTGGGCAAGCTCTAACTGTGGTTGAGTAATCTTCTCACCGTTGAAAAAAATTGGTAAGGCTATGGGAGTCCCATCTTTTTTTAATTTTTGCATTTGCGGCAGAAACTCCTTGATGGCAGTGGCTGCATTATTAAGGGAGAATGAATTGTTATGTTTTGTGGGTAAGAGGACAACATCGGCAGCATAAACAGCCAGCTGGCTAGGAAATCGCCAATTGGGAGCTGCATCTATAAAGATGTAATCATATTCATATCTAGCTAAGTCTAATTTTCTATGGAGAGTGAATATTTTCATTTGAGAATTATACTGAAATTCCGGATACTCTGCCATTTTAGGATCAGCAGGAACAACATCGAAGGTAATTTGTCGTTTTGAATTCTTAAAAATATAGGGAATGATCACTGATTTTATATCAATATTGCGGTCAGTTAAAGCCTTTTCTAGTAGTCCATCTTCTGGGTTTATAGTTAGGATAGATTTAGTTAAATCTCGTTGATTAAAATCAAAGTCTAAAACTAAAACTTTTTTACCTAAAAGGGCAAGGAAAGCTGCAAGATTTACGGTGGTGGTGGTTTTGCCTATACCGCCTTTATTATTGTAAACAGTAACCGTTAGTGCTTTGGGAGTGCTGTCAATTTTTGTCTTGATTAGAGCTATAGTGTCATCAATGTTATCAGGAGTTAGCTCTATGCAAGTAGTAGCAGGAAAAATGGTTTTACCATGTTTTCTAAATAACTGGATGTGTGAACTATTATTGATAATTCCCCATTGGGCTGCTTTACAGTTATTCCCTAATAACTGACGCTTTAACTGATTGACAGTTGCCTTATAACTTGGACTATTTTCAGTTAGGTTAATATCTCTACCCTTTAACTCTATCAGCAGAAAAGGATTACTCTTTGTCTGCAAAAAAATATCGTTTGCTAGGTTTCTCCGAGTGGCAAAGTCGGTAATCCCACCGCCTCCCGTGTCGTACTGTGGGATTATCTCCGTGGTTGAAAATCCTAAATATGATATCAGGTAACGTGCAAAGTTGGTGCTAACGATCGCTTCCGACGCATCTTGAGGCAAATGCTGAAGATAAGATTTGAGACTTGTTACTCTGGGGGTGTTATCTTTCATTTGAGTTCACAAACTATAGACTAAAGTTAATGAATTACTGTTTTTTTGAGTATAACACTCTATTTCCTCAACCCCTAACCCATTATGGAAAAATTAACTAATCTCGATCGCATTGCTGAAGAAATTTTAGGTTTAATTCCAACAGAAACGGTTATCATTGCCGAATTTGACGGTGATAGTATTGATTATCGCGCGGGTGCGGGTAAAAACAGCCAGGCAATTGTGGGCAAAAGGGGTGATATTGCCACGTCGGGATTGTGTACGGTGGTTTACCGGGATAGTTGGGGAGCATCTCACCTTTGCAATAAGTAGAAATGCTTAATGAGATCAATAAAAAAGTTAAAAAAGGCAACCATTTAGATAAGCACAGCGATGACGAAGGACTTGCGGTACATTACAAGATTGCCAACTTGCACCAGTAATTTTAAGACGATGAGCAATTTGTTTAATTTTTGATTCGACGGAGCCAGAGCCAATGGAAATCCCCTCTGCCTGCAAATAACCATAATTGACAATTCGATGTTTATGCTTGTTTAAATAAGTAATAAAATTCTCAACTTGCGGCTCTGACCATCCTTCACAACAAGAGATAGCGGCGTCCACGTCCCCCTTCCATAGAAAACATTTTACCTCCTCAATTCGCTGGAATGACCCGCCAACTTTATAGAGGTTTTCGATTAAATGATACCAATCCAATATTTCAATTCTTTCCTGTTTCTCTCCGATCTCACGAAATAAATTCCAGATACCATCATGTCCATCTCCTAAACAAATTAAAGGCTTGGCCAAAACTTGAGAATTAACCAAATCTAATAAAGCTGAGTTATCTTGAAAAAAAGCCGCTACCCCCAGTTGATGAAAACTCACTGCTTTATAATCACGCCAAATTAAGGCTTTTCCCTTGGCAGTTCTTAGTCGTACCTTACCGCCATCTAGGCTCATTTCTTCCACTTCCACTTCTGGGTTAGACGGTAATTCTTCAAAAGCATATCGATGTACGAGGCGTTGTTGGGTACTGTGAGAAACAGCAATCCCTGTCAATGATTTGATTTTCTGCGCCGATTTTTCGTAGGATTCATCGCCACTTAATAGCAAACAGTTCTTCTCTAACATTGGACTCATCTGAGTCCGAGACTTTATTTCTAATTTTTTCGCTTGTTTTTCTGTAATTGGTAATTCCCCCAAAATACTTTTCACTTTTCTCGTCCGACCGGCAGTTTCTTCTGTGCTTGTTTTGACAAAAAAATACCGATTTCTGGGTTAACATAATGAATCATTAAATCTCTGACTGTCTCCTCTATCTCTCCCAAGTTATTAAATTTCTTAATTTGGGATTGCTCATAGAGACATTGCCCTAACTCTTGACATAACTCTTTAATTCTTTTTTCATTTTCTGATAACATTGAATTATTCCTCCCATCGAGAGCTATTCTGAATTGTAAGTTATAACTATTATAATCTCATTTCTCTTTGTGATCAAGTTGAAGATTTTCTAGTTTTTGACTGCTATAAGTATTAATACTCATTGCATAAGTGAGATGCTCCCTACAGTTATTCCCTAATAACTGACGCTTTAACTGATTGACAGTTGCCTTATAACCTGGACTATTTTCAGTTAAGTTAGTATATCTATCTTTTAACTCTATCAGCAGAAAAGGATTACTCTTTGTCTGCAAAAAAATATCGTTTTCTAGGTTTCTCCGAGTGGCAAAGTCGGTAATCCCACCGCCTCCCGTGTCGTACTCTGGAATTATCTCCGTGGTTGAAAATCCTAAATATGATATCAGGTAACGTGCAAAGTTGGTGCTAACGATCGCTTCCGACGCATCTTGAGGCAAATGCTGAAGATAAGATTTGAGACTTGTTACTCTGGGGGTGTTATCTTTCATTTGAGTTCACAAACTATAGACTAAAGTTAATGAATCGCTGTTTTTTTGAGTATAACACTCTATTTCCTCAACCCCTAACCCATTATGGAAAAATTAACTAATCTCGATCGCATTGCTGAAGAAATTTTAGGTTTAATTCCAACAGAAACGGTGATTATAGCCCTATTTGACGGTGATAGTATTGATTATCGGGCGGGTGCGGGTAAAAACAGCCAGGCAATTGTGGGCAAAAGGGGTGATATTGCCACGTCGGGATTGTGTACGGTGGTTTACCGGGATAGTTGTCCGGTGGTGGTGGAACAAACCCTAGGAGATAATCGCATTCGTCAGGATATAGCGGTGGCTTTGGGGATAAAAACGGCTTTAGCTGTGCCAATTAGGGTTAATAATCAGTTATTTGGTGCAGTAATGCTTTTAAATCGTCTCGATGGTCAGGAATTGACCGATCGAGATAGTTTGTTAGTGGAGGAATATCTGAACTCGCTACTCAGAAATGAGGGATAGAAGGGGTTGGGTAATCCAGTTGAATGCTACGGCGATTTGATGGTTAAGGGTGGGCAGACGGTAGAGATAGACTAAGCGACGGGTAAGATGGGCAAGGGGACCGGCTAATTCTAGTCCTAAACCGCTAATGGTAGCTTCATCGACTCCGAGGGTCAACATTTCGCCTAAAGGTTGATAACGGAAGGGTAAAGCCGGTTTATCGTGGAAACTCGCCCAAATATTCCAAGCGCAGTAGTCGGACTGTTGAAGGGCCACTTGGGCCGTGGCAGCATAGGGTTTATCCTCTTGGTCGCGACCATCGGCCGCATCGCCGATCGCGTAGATGCTGGGGTTTTCGACAGTTTGTAAATATTGATTAACTTTTAGTAATTTGCGCTCATTATGTGCTAGAGGCAAATTAGCGATCAGTGGAGAGGCGATCGGACTAACGGTCCAGAGAATTAGATCAACGGGGATATTGTCGATCTGTCCTTTGTAGTCAAGGGAGAGGCGATCCGCTTGGATATCGGCGACGGTGGTTTCGAGGTCTAACCAAACCAGACGTTTTTCTAGGGCTTTTTTGGCGGTGTCGCGGTTAAATTGGGTTGAAGGGCCAAGTATATCGCTATTTCTTTCGATCAGACGAATTCTTCCCCTTTCTCCGAGACGATCGGCCAGCTTACAGGCTAATTCTACGCCGCTATAACCGCCCCCGATAATGGCGACCCGAATTTTATCGCGATCGGATTGTTCTAGGGTTTTGAGTCGATCCCGAAGACGATAGGCATCCTCTAGACTACGAAAGGGGATAGCGTGGGTTCTGGCCCCAGGTAGGAAGTCAAGGGAGGATTGACCACCGAGGGCGATCACGAGGCGGTCATAGCATATATCTTTTTGATTGTCAAGGGTTATTTTATGATTATTAACATCGATCGCCGTGACGGTTCCCTGTTGGAAGTCAACGGGGGTATTAGCGAGCAATTCGCTGAAAGGGGGGGCAATTTCCCAGGATTGCAGTTCTGAGGTGACTAATTCGTAGAGAAGGGGAGAAAATAAAAAGCGATCGCTTTTATCAATTAAGGTAATTTGGGGGGGGTGTTGATCTTGCCAAGGCAATTGACTCAAACGCAAAGCAGTATAGAGTCCACCAAAACCACCACCGAGAATACAAATTTTTGGGCTTGAGTCAGTCATAAGTAGTCGTGCAAAATAAATTTCCTAGTGAAGATAGGCAAGAGGCAATAGGCAAGAGGCAAAAGCTTTATCGAGATGTGTAATTAATTTTGCTTAGGTACTTATCGATCGCTGAGGGTTTTGTTTCTTATTGTGACACTGCCTGCCGTAAAATGGACGGGGAACCTTAACCCCAAATTTTCGGTAAAGCCAGGAAAGAAAAATAGTTTTTAATTATCTACCCAGCCAAATCGCCAGCAAAGCCACAATTGTAGCCAGAAAAAGGATATGATTCATCCAATCATCGAAAGACCAATTTTTAAACATAATTTAGTTCCTTAAAATCGAGGCTTACTGCTCAACAGCTTACCTTAATTTCTAATAGAAGTGCTATCGGGGGCAGCTGGTTGACCGGGGCAATATATTAAGATTAGTTAAGGGCAGTAAAGGGATCGTTAAATCAATCATAAATTGTTATAGTCCATCTCTTCTAGAGCCTAGCATAGAGGGGAATCCTCCTTAATTCCTAGATAATTGCATGAATGGACTACAACAACAGATTATCAGTCTTGATCGGAAAGTCGATCACCTACAGGATATTGTCGAAAGCCTCAGCCGGCAAATTGCTATCCTAGCCGGGGATAAATCGAGTCGTTCTCCGCGAGAATCCCTAGAAATGGTCGGTTTTTCCGAGTTATCCGATAATAGTCTCTACGATCATAAAGATATTCTCCGGGATCACGGTGGCAAACAGGCCCCGGCTGTCAATGGTGATAATTCTTTTGCCGATGAAATCCAAATTCGCCGATTGACGGCACAATTGACGGCGGCTTACAATCGTATTGCCGCCCTCGAAGAGCAATTACTCACCTATCGCATCCATTCCTAGTTAATTTCTGCCCAGAGGATTGGGTAAACTGGGTAAGGTGGGATTGGTAGGTAAATTGGGCAAAGGATTACTATTTTCCAGGGTGGGATTGTTAGCTTCCCCCGCTAGAGTCGCTAAAGCCACGCGATCGCCGCCTACCTGTCGCAGGAGGTCTAAAACCCCCACCACTTCGTTATAACTGGCATTACGGGAGGCATTGAGTACCATCAGTCCATTGGGACTATATTGATGATAATTCTTAATCGCCTCGAACAACTGGGCGCGAGTCACCATCTGTTTTTCGACGTAGAGTTGTCCGAAATCATCGAGACTAACCACCAACATTTCCCGCATCGGGGTGGTGGCGGTACTAGCTTTCGGTAAATCGAGGCTGATGGCCTGTTGGCGAGATAATCCCACTGCACCGAGAATAAAGAAAGTGAGAATACAGAAAATTACATCAATCAGGGGAATGATATTAACCTGCACATCCTCTTGAATGCGGTGTTGCTCATGCCATAATTTCAGGGGACGAGCCGTAATGTGGCTACTTTTGGGCTTTTTGTGGTTAAGAGATTTAGTTTCGGCCATGGGTGATTAGGGAGGAATTTAGCGATCGAGGGGTTTTTCTAGGTTAGCACTGAGGGAGTATTGTTGGTCTTCTCCATCTAGCCAACGTTGACGGTAGATAATTTCTAAATCACTGCCGGCCTTGCGAAAAATTCGGGCTTGATTGAACCAGAGTCCCTGAAAAACACGATAGAAAGCGAGGCTAAAAATAGCGACAATTAAGCCAGTAGCGGTGGAAATTAAAGCTTCACTAATACCTAAAGTTACTCCCGCCGTTGAGGAAGTTCCCAGGTCACTTAATTGAATATTGGCCAAAGAGGTAATTAAACCGAGTACCGTCCCCAATAATCCTAACAGGGGAGAAAGGGCGATGACTGCCTCAAGGATTTTATCACCCCGTTTCATTAGGGATAATTGTTCATCGGCAGCCGATTCGAGGGCAAAGTGAAAAACCTCTGGATCTGGATTTTCTAAGCGCAGGGGAGCGTAGAGATAGCTACCAATGGGATGATTACGGGAATCTCTGGCGACTTTCGTGGCTAGATCCCAGTTACGCATGGCGGATTCCATAATGCGATTTAAAATCTGCCCCTCACTGAGGAGGGTGCGACTCCAAAACCAAATTCGTTCGATAATAGTGCTAAGAGCTAAAATAGACAGAAAAAGCAGCGGCCACATGGCCACTCCGCCTTTTTGGATTAAATCAGTTATATTCACGGGTTTTTTGTTTCCTCCAATACCGAGCGATTCGGGCTTGATTATTTAGTTTAAGATTTAAGTCGATCAATTGACATTTGACATTTATAGTTCTTACGCTGACTTAGAATACAGGATGAGATGGGGCTTTTCAAGAGGCCAGAAGAGGTCAAAAAAAGGCTTTAGGGACTGTCCCGACTCTATTTGAATCTAATTCTGGCCGGAGAAGTCCAAACCAGAGCTATCTAGACCTGGATTCAGTGGCTGGGATTTTGCGCCTATGGTTAGGGATGGGATTCCCAGGCGGTGGCAATGCCGCCACTCAGCCGCCAGTATTTGATGTTTTAAATCAAATTATGCCATTTTTCAAAAACTGTGGCATACTTGGGGGGGGAGATAATTAAGCGGATCAATTGGCTATGTCTGGGGTAACTAAAATCAACATTGTTGAGTCAGTGGAAGATTTAAAAGAATTAATGAAACAACAAAAAAGTAGTTTAGCCTACGCTAAAGTACAGTCATTATATTTTTTGAAGATGGGCGAGGTAGAGACAGTTCGCCATCTAGCATTGTTAATGGGACGAGGGGAAAGAACAATGGCTCTCCCAGGTTTGGTGGGTAAAATGTATTCTAGGATACAGTCCTGCTGGCGAGTGAGTGGAACGAACCACAAAGACACAAAGGACACAAAGATTGATCGATCATATTGTAAGTTAAACTGATCACACAGAACCTAGAAGAGCCGAACAATTCATCGCTGGTTAAGTTTCTATCGAGAAGGTGGAATCGAGCGCTTATTATCCGAAGGAACCCCCTCTGGAAGACCGAAAAAGATTTCGCCAGAAGAAGTCGCTCTTTTACAAAACAAATTAAAAGAAACTGGGGGTTTGGCCCGCTATAAAGAGATTTATTTTTGGCTCTCGTTCGTGCGAGAAATTCCCATCAGCTATACAACAGTTTACCGTCTCGTTAGACAGGAATTCGAAGCTCAATGAAAAGTACCTAGGCTAGGAAATAGGCTCGGTTATTTAACGGTTTGCTGAAAAATTAGGGGCGAAGCATTCCGATAGAAAATCTACGGTTTCAGCGAGAGTTTATTGCCCGAATGCTTCGCTCCTACAGGACTAACGCCGTCTCAACAAATTTTTCATCTCTACCCAGATAGAAAGTTGACCACCTAGACTAGAGGGATGAGTGAAAATTCCTTGACGGGGACTGAATAAAAAGGCCAACATAAATAGGCTAAAAGCGACAAGCACGATCGCCGGTCCAGAGGGTAAATTCCAGTAATAACTTAAATACATCCCACTGATACTAGAAATAATACCCACACCCACACCTAAACCCATGACTTGATGAAGACGGGTAACTAAAAGATAGGCAGTGGCCGCGGGGGTAATCAAAAGGGACAAAACGAGGATTACTCCCACCGCTTGGAGACTAGCAACGATTGTCAAACCGATCAGGAGCATTAAGCCTAAATCTAATAAATTTACTGGTAAACCCGCCGCTTGCGCCCCGATTTTGTCGAAAGTGTAGAATAATAGTTCTTTATACAGGAGCAAAACGGTTAATAAAACGATAATGGCAATAATTAGGGTATCGCGAATGTCGGCAGCAGTAACACCGAGAATATTGCCGAAGAGAAAGTGATTAAGGTCAATTTTGTTGTTTTTTTGGATAAGAGTGATCAGGGTGATACCAAGGGCAAAAAAAGCCGAGAAAACAATACCCATGGCCGCATCTTCTTTGATTGGGGAACGATTACGGATCAGGTTAATCAGTAGGGTACTGACCATTGATGCTAGTAAAGCACCCAGTAGCAGATTAAAATTACCAATAAAAGCGATCGCTAGTCCGGGTAAGACCGAGTGACTGATGGCATCGCCCAAGAGGGCCAAACGTTGTACCATCAGGTAGGTTCCCACCACCGCACAGATGATCCCGACGATGATAGCTTCAATTAGGGATCTCTGCATGAAACTATACTGCAAGGGTTCGATTAATCCTGTTAATAGATTGTTGCCCATGAATCTGCCTTGGGGTTAAATTTTTCTGATTCTCGATCGAGGTTTTGCTCCTAGGGTCTATCTTCTAAATCGGGGGAGAAGATGAGTTAGGATAATTAGGATTAATTGTAAGTTTTTTCGCTCCTAACCGCCGCCATGGATACCCCCGTTCTTTCCTCAACTTTTTTTCTGACTCTCCTGCTCATGGTGGGATTATTCTTTTTTATTCGCGGTTCCGTCAAAGAGCGTATCGAACAGCGTGTCTATCTTACCAGTACCAGTGACGACCAACTATTAGAACAACTGCGAGATTATTTTGACCGACGTTCCTATCAAGTCAAGGCGATCGAACCCGAACAGAATATTGTCAGATTACAGGGTTTTGTGCCTCCTAGCCCTTTTCTAGCGATATTTTTGACAATTTTGGCGGCCTTGGGTTTATTTTGCTTCTCACTGGTCTTATCGGTGTTATTTCCCGATACTAATCCCTATATTTTTGCTCTTGTGGGTTTATCTCCCCTCGCCGGTGTTTTCTATTGGCAAAAAGTCGGCCGGTTAGAAGAAGTGGCTTTTAAAGTGGAAAGCAAATCTCAGCAAACGGAATTAACTGTCAAAGCCCATCGGGACGAGTTAAGACAACTACAAGATAGTTTAACCTTTCTAGAAAGACAATAAGCTTTTTATGTCCTATGAGCGCCTAATTTATCTGGCCGATACCGATGCGGCCGGTGTGGTTTACTTTGCCCATCTTCTCTCGATCTGTCATGAAGCCTACGAGTTTTCTTTAGCACAATTTGGCATCAATATCAAGGATTTTTTGAAAGATTCTCCGGTTGCCCTACCGATTACTCAAGCGGAAATCCAGTTTTTTCGTCCTCTTTTTTGTGGTAATCGCATAGAGATTGATTTCACTGTCCGATCCCTAAGCGAAAACGAGTTTGAATTGCAGTATAAAATTTATTTGGCTGAAATCATGGTCGGAAAAGCAAAAACCCGCCATGTCTGCATTGATCCCACCGCTAGAGAAAGAATCCCTTTCCCGGAATCTTTAAAAAATTGGTTAGGATATTTATCAACTTTAGAGGAGACTGGTATTTAAGGAATGATTTTGGCAGATTTAACCATGATTTTAACTAGGGATTGGTGGCACAGTGCTTGGCAATTATTTAACCTTAGTACCGGGAGGATTGTCTGGAATTCTTTTCTGGCCTTTATCCCCTTTATCCTCAGCTTTTGGCTATTTCGGACCACCCTCGATCGTTCCCTAATCTGGTGGTTAATTCTCTTAGTTTTTGTGCTTTTTTTACCCAATGCTCCCTATATTCTCACCGATAGCATTCATTTAATCTCTTATATTCAGCAGGATTACGCCAAAAGTTTATTTTTTTTAGTTTTAATTCCCCAGTATAGTATCTTTATTTTTATTGGCTTTCAGCTATACGTTCTCTCCTTACTTAATTTTAAAAGTTATTGTCAGGAAAGTCAGCTAAATTCAGCAGTTTTACCCCTAGAAATAACTCTCCATTTTTTAAGTGCGATCGGTATCTATCTGGGGCGTTTTCTTCGGCTGAATAGTTGGTATCTAGTCACTCAACCGCAGCAACTATTCTGGAGTTTGCAGAATTTACTAACTAAAAAACCTTTGATATTTATCCCTGTCTGTTTTTTAATTATTTGGTTACTATACGAGATCAACAAAAGACTTTACAATCGATTTTTTGCCTCCTGCGAGAATAACTAGAATTTCTACTACAAAAATCTCCCTAAATCGAATTCGGTTGTGGCAGTAATGTCTCGAAAACGTTCTTGACTGATAATTAACAATAATCTTTCAGTATAATCCACCGCACCGCGCAATTCTCGTTCTAATCTTGCTAAACCGGCGTTGGCATATTCCTCGAAAATTGTCACTCGCAAAGCTTCTGAATCTACCCCGTGGGGAGAAAGAATTTTTGTGTCTTGGAACTCATTGACTGCCAATAATTTGATTAGGGTATCGTAGCCACGAGAAATAAAAATTTCCAGGTTAATAGGTGAGGGTTCTTTCGCTACATTTTCTATGGCTACCCTCTCTTGATATCTTACCCCTAAAGCCGCCGCAAAAGCGATGACATCAGCATAGGTTTGAAAGGGTCCAATTCCCTGATTAAAATTAACTAAGGACTGGACAAATTCCCCTTTATCTCTAGCAATACGCACTCGATGAATGGACATATTTATCAAGTAAAAAGTTAAAAAGTTTACAAAATTTAGGAGATAGAAATCAGGAGTATTGATGAACTAATTGATCTATTTTAAGGATAGGTTTTAATTAGTCCTTTAGCTTGGTAAACATGAAATTGTTCGATGGTGACACCACCGCGCTTGATGGGAATGACAGCTACTTTAGTTATATCTTGGAAATAGGGACGGTAGCGATCAATTATTTCTGGTCTTTCTAGAGAACTATTTGTAGTAATTAATAAACCATTTTTACCGATCCATTCTTGAGGATTAAACCAAATTTGATAACCCCTTTGATCGTTGTTAAAACAGGTGACGGGAATAGGAACTAGGGGATAAAGGGCCATATCTAGCCATGCTGTCACATAAAAACTATGGGTAAAAACGAAGCTAGAATCTTTTAATAGTGCTAATAATTCGGGCGAATTAGCAAAGCCTTGGCGCAGTTGATTTATATCGACAATTTCCCGAGAAGGGTCTTGTTCTGGGGCAATAATTCCCCCAAAGATTGCGTATTGACCAGGTTTTTGGAAAGTGCCAAAAGTAACGTGAAGCATTGCTATAGATAAAACAGTAACGATAAAAATTCCCGATCCCCATAACCATCTTTTTACCCAGATTCGAGAAGATTGCTGCCAAGTATTGGCCTTTTCTCCTAATAAAATCGTGCAGGACCAAAACCCGGGTAAAATCCAACTAGGGGCGAGATAATGGGAAGCACCCACATAAAGCATTCCCAGGATTAAAGGCAGAGAAACCGAAAGAATTAACCAGTTTTTGAGGGATTCTTCATCTCGATGAAAAAATCTTTTTTTCGAGAGAAAGTTAGGAATTTGTTCGCCAAAGCTTTTAAATGTCACCCACCACATTGGCAGACCAAAAGGAGGAAACATCGTGGCGATACTAATGCCAATAACCGAGAGAATACCAAGAATATTAAAGGTTTTGGGTTCTCCAGAAAAACGGTCTTCTAAATGAAAGCGAAAGGAAATCCAATCATGGTTAATATTCCAGTAGATAATCGGCAATAAAGTTATCAAAAAAAGAATAAATCCTAATCCCAACCAAGGGGATCTAAATACAGGCCAATAGCGGGGAGTGGTCAGACAAAATAAAACTAAACCAAAACCCAAAATAAAGCCGTGATATTTACTTAAAACCGCCAATCCTACGGCAAGTCCAATATAAGCGAGACGATAGCTAGGATGATAGTTTTTTCCCCGAATTGGCCAGAATTCTTGGGCAGCTAAATAGACTGTTAATGACCAAAAAAAGATTAAAGGACTATCTGGCTGCGAGAGAATCCCGAAGACAATCCCATAGATGGGGATGAGAGTGGCGATCGCTAAAGTCATTCTGGCGACCGGCAGACTGAACAATTTTAAAGCTGTCAGATATAGCAAACAGAGGCTGCCAGTATAGAGGAGGAGAGTACCGAAGCGAATGGTAAATTGATTGACTAATCCCGTGATCCAAGTCCCAAAACCCGTGGAAATCGCTACTATTGGCGGATGATCGAAATAACTCCAATCCAGATTATGGCTGTAAACGTAATAATATGCCTCATCGTACCCCGGATAAAGCCCCAGGGCGATGATTGTTCTAAACAGGAGTCCACCGATGAGCAGATAAACGGCAATGCGATCGCTAATTATTTTGGTCAAAATTCTTACCTCATTTCATCGCTAAAACTGATGTTAGAGACGGGAGATTTTTGGGGTTGCCAGATTTGAGATTTGTGCATCTATGGCAAGGTTAGATTTAAATGTGATCTTTAGTTACTATATCACCAACTCTGTCATCTCTTAGCCCTTGGCTATCAACAAAATCTTCCTAGGCGTTGCTGATTGGCGATCTGAAAGAGGATTAAGGGAACGGGGAACTTAGATAAAACTGATGTTAATTAAATAACTTTTGCCACCATCAAATCAATAATAATCATGACAATAGCTTGTAACCGTAAATCACGACGCTGACTTTCTTGCTCAAGAGCCTCTACCATCCATGAGGGAAACTCAAAGGCAATTGTTTGTTCCTCGGAATTAGCAGGTTTAATTTTAGTTAAATCCAAGTATTCGATGATATTTTCTCCATCATCAAAAGCTTTCATAAATTTCTACCTCTTCAGGTCTAGTTCGTTTCCGTGGCTGCATCTCAATTTGGTCGAAATATCTATATTACATTTTGGGCGTACGCTATGCGCCCCTACCATAATATTATTGTAGTGACTGTATCGGCAAGAGTCATAGTATAATTGAACCAATAGAATTTGGGCTTCCCTTGCTGCTTTTATCAGTGAGCAGTGAACAGTAAACAATAATCAGTGGTTTTCACCTCACACTGTCCACTTAAAACTACAATCTGATCACTGATAACTGAAATCCCCAACACCCGACCCCCTAATTTAATGATTTAATCAAACCGACCAGTGCTGCAGGAGATAAAAACTATGTGTATTCTCGGTTTTGATCCGGGTAAGGATAAATGTGGGATCGCGGTCAGGTCATCGACGGGTAAAATTTATACCCATGAGGTGATAGCATCGTCACAAGCGATCGAGCGTTTAGCCAGTCTCTGTCAACAGTATCCGATCGAATTGTTGGTGATGGGGAATCAAACCACCTCAAAAAGTTGGCGCCAAAAAATTGCCGCTCGTCTCACCATCCCGATTACTCTAGTAGATGAACGCAATAGTACCCTAGAAGCGCGTGATCGCTATTGGCAAATGTTCCCCCCCAAGGGATTACAGAAACTCATCCCCCAAGGTATGCGTCTTCCCGATCGCCCCATTGATGATATAGTAGCGATTCTACTGATCGAACGTCATTTACAGTCCAAATAATGTCAAACTACAAAATAGACACAGCAGGGTGAATTGACGATGCTCCTAAGTAAAGGTTTTGAAGTGGAAATGTATACCGGAACAGCAGCCGGAGAAATTATCGGTTTATCCGATCGCATTGTCAAGGATTTGGATGGTTTTGTCCGGGAACCGGATAGTCGTAACGTAGAATATACTACGGCTCCCATGACTAACTATGACCGTCTTTTATGCGCTACTTTAAAACCTCGTCTGGCTCTACGGCAATATTTGCGTCGTTTAGGCGATTATACCCTAGTCCCCGGCAGTACCCTCTCCTTGGGTGATAGTCAGCATTTTTATCGCAGTGACCCCCACAATCCCTATCATGACTATATCGAACAGACCTACGGCACTAATGTGGTCACGGCCAGTATTCATATTAACGTCGGTATTAGCGATTATGAGGATTTAATGCGTGCCTGTCGCTTAATTCGCCTAGAAGCTCCTTTATACTTGGCTTTAAGTGCTTCTTCTCCTTTTCTCGACGGTAAAATCACCAGTTCCCATTCCCGTCGTTGGCAAGTTTTCCCCCAAACTCCCGCTGATGTTCCCCTCTTTGAAAGTCATAAACATTTTGTCACCTGGACCGAGGAACAATTAAAACTCGGCACGATGCAGAATGTTCGTCATCTCTGGGTGTCGGTACGTCCTAACGGTAGCAATCGTCCCTATAATCTCAATCGTCTAGAATTGCGAATTTGTGACCTGATTGCTGATCCTATTAGTTTATTAGCAGTTATGGCTTTTTTAGAGGCCCGTTTAACTCAACTTTTACAGGATCCCCAATTAGACCCCTTAATTTTAAGTCAATTACCCAGCAGCAATCGCAGCGAGGATTTATTGACTTTAACCCAAGCAAACGAACAGGCTGCCGCTCGTTTTAGTCTTGATGCCACCCTGAGACATTGGTACGATGGCCGAGAAATCTTAGCTAGGGATTGGATTAAAGACCTCTATGTTCAAGTTTATCCGATCGCTAAAGAAAGGGGTTTTAGTTGTTTCCTCTCCCCCTTACAAAAAATCCTCCGTGAAGGTAACACTGCACAGCAATGGTTAAAACAATCCGACCAGGGTATGGATGTTAAAAGTATTATCAAACAGGCGATTATTACCCTAGAAAAACAGGAACGAGAGTTAGAACATAAATTATGTCAGCATATTTTAGTCGCGTGAATAATTATTTTAAGGCCATGGTAATTAAACCCTGTTGACCGAGAAGAATTTCCCGCAGCAGCGTACAAATTCCCACCCAAATAATTGGAGAAATATCAACTCCTCCCAAGGGTGGTATCAGTTTACGCACGGGGATTAAAAAAGGTTCTGTGGGCCAGGCAATAATATTAAAGGGGAAGCTATTTAAATCTGCCTGTGGATTCCAAGTCAGCACGATCCTTAAGATAAACAAAAGGGTCATCAACCCTAAGATAATTCCCAATGTCCAACTTAATGCGATCGCTGTGTCCATAGTTTCCAATCCCGTCTTTTTTACCGATTATTTTCCCTACAATATAACAGTTTTTGTCCCATTTAATCATCCTCATCGCCCCAGCACCCTGCCAGTTATTCTTGTCAACCTCCCGGGTAAAAATGCCGCCAAGAAAAAGTCCCCATAGGGCTTGACAAACCAGCCCGACTTGACTTATACTTTTGTTATAATGGGAATCCGTGCCGACTTGGAGACCCTCTCTTTTCAGACCAAATAACGACCATCTTTTGCTGACCTCAGAAGTAACTTAAAGATGACAGAATTTCGCATCGAGAAAGACAGCATGGGAGAAATTCCCGTCCCTGCCGATAAACTTTGGGGAGCGCAGACCCAAAGATCCCTACAATACTTTAGTATCGGTGATAATCTCATGCCCCGGGAGATGATCCGGTCCTATGCCATTCTCAAAAAAGCCTGTGCAATTGTCAATCAGCAAAAAAATCGTCTCAGTCAGGAGAGAAAAAACCTAATCTGTCAAGTCTGCGATGAAATTTTAGCCGGACAACACGAGGATAACTTTCCCCTCTACGTTTGGATGACAGGAAGTGGTACTCAATTTAACATGAACATCAACGAAGTCATCTCCAATCGTTGCAGTCAACTGACGGGGAATCCTTTGGGGAGCAAAACCCCCGTGGATCCCAACGATCATGTTAATATGTCCCAATCGACGAATGATTCCTTTCCCTCGGCCATGTATATTGCCGTTGCCTTGGCAGTCAAGGAAAAATTAATTCCCAGTTTGCAACTATTACGGAATAGTCTCGATGAAAAAGCGCAATTATGGGCGAATATAGTTAAAATTGGTCGCACTCACCTACAGGATGCCACCCCTTTAACCCTCGGACAAGAATTCTCCGGTTATGTGGGTTTATTAGATGACGGCAGCGATTGGCTAGAAAAATGTCTCGAAAAAGTCTATCGTTTATCCTTGGGAGGAACAGCAGTGGGTACGGGAATTAATGCTCCCCCGGATTTTGATCGAGATGTGGCAGCAGAAATCGCTAATCTGACCAAATTACCCTTTATTACCGCTCCTAATAAGTTTACCGTGCAAGGTTCCCATGATGCTCTGGTTTTCTTGAGCGGGGGACTGAAAACTATCGCTAGTTCCCTCTATAAAATTGCTAACGATATCCGTTTACTTAGCTGTGGTCCCCGTTGTGGAATCGGAGAATTACAGCTGCCGGAAAATGAACCGGGTTCTTCAATTATGCCTGGGAAAGTTAATCCCACCCAATGCGAAGCTTTATCGATGATAGCGGTGCAGGTGATGGCTAATGATTTAGCGGTGACGATGGGAGGCGCCGGAGGACATCTGGAAATGAATGTCTATAAACCGCTGTTGATTCATAATCTCATGCAGTCTATCCGTTTGCTCACTGATGGTTGCGGTAATTTCTGTCAGTTTTTGGTTCAGGGGATGACTGCTAATCAAAAACAAATTGAGACTTTTTTAAATCAGTCCTTGATGCTGGTGACTGCATTAAGTCCCGTGATTGGCTACCAAAAGGCTGCCTACGTCGCTCATTATGCCCTAGAAAAAGATTTAACTCTGAAAGTGGCAGCCTTACAACTGGGATACATCGAGGAAGCGGATTTTGATCGCATTGTTGACCCCGCTAAGATGGTTAATCCCTACGTTGCCGATGGTTAATTGTCTGAGGGGATAACTGCCGCAAAAATCAGAGGTCGCAGGCAGGCACGGATTCCCATTATACATATAAGTATATGGCAAGCGGCGGGATTTGTCAAGCCCCACCGGTCAAAATTTCTCCTAAACTTGGCTAATGATAGCGAAGAAAACAAAGAGAAAAATCATAAATGCTGCTGCCATGCGGAAGAAGGATTTAGGAAGATTAATAACTTTCTCCAGTTGTAGGAAACCCACCAGAAAATAAGCGGCGATTGCGAGGAGAATCGGTATAACTAAGCGCCAGATTGTGCCGAGGGGACCAGAGAAAAACTCACCGATTTTATAGCGGGGTGTATCTTCTTCCGCGTGAGGAGGAATAGTTACACTTGTCCAAGTTTCCCCCCCATCGGTGGAACGAAAAACTGTAGTTTGAGCGCCACCAAAACCGAATAAAGTTTGATCTTGAGCGTAATTAGGAGAAAACTGGACCGAGATCCCAGAGGAAGGGATACTATGAATTTTCACTAGGGGTATTTTAGGATCACCAATTGATTTAAAAGTTTCCCCGCCATCAGTAGATTTAAACAAACCATCTCCCTGTAAACTAACTATTACCGTGCGATCATTAGCATAATCAGGAGAGATAGCAATGGTTTCTACCGATGCTTGCGGATTAAACCCCGGTTTCTCTAATTTTGTCCAACTTTTAGCACCATCTTTGGTGACAAACAAACCGGAAATTGTCCCAGCAAAAATAGTTCGATCACTGGGATAATTGGGAGAGATTGCCAACTGCACATTAGCGGTTTTTGATAGGGGGGGGCCTTGGCTGACATTATTCCAAGTTAGTCCACCATCAACACTTTGATAAATACCCTCTTTTCCCGTGACAAACAAAGTTTTATCCTTAGCAAAATCAGGGGATGCTACCATGGCAGGAGCATAATTACCAGAAATTTTGCCCACTTCACTGATATTTTTAACCGTATTTCCTCCATCGGTAGAACGAAATATTCTCCCCTGCTGATTGGTGAGAAAAAGAGTTTTATCGTTAGCAAAATCTGGAGAAGGAACTATTCTTGGACCGCGGACTCTCTGATCAATTTCGATAATTTTCCAGAAATCACCACCGTTATCGGATTTGGCAAATCTATTGCGTAAAAAACCAGCAAAAATAGTTCTATCTTGTCCATAGTTAGGAGAAAAGGCAATGTCAAAGAAACGCCGGGGATCTTGTCCTGACTCCTCCGTATCTTTACCAAATCGATAAACCTCTAAACCGCGATTAATTGGTGTCCAAGTTTCCCCTTTATCGCGACTGATAAAGATATTGCCTACATAATTAGCAATGACGACAGTGGCATCTTGGGCATAATTAGGAGAAACCGCCATGTCGATAACTGTTCCCCGAGCTAAAGTTTCTATTTCCTGCCATTTTTTGCCGCTATCAGTGTTTTTAAATAAGCCATTAAATCCCCCTAAAAACATCGTATCTTGAACGACTTTTAAATCCATAAAATGGGGAACTTTATAATCATCAGCCTGTTTATCTTTGGTTAAACCCTCGCTCGTTTTTGTCCAACTTTTGCCCCCATCCTGAGAAACATACATTCCGTCATACCAAGTGATGGCATAAAGGGTGGAGTTTTGGGCATAGTCAGGAGAAATAACGATGTCTTCGATGATTTTATCTTTAATTCCTTCGTTGACGGCTTGGAAGGTTTTACCATCATCAACGGTTTTAAAAATACCTGCTTCTTTTGTACCGACAAAAAAGGTTTTATCCCTGTCTAGATTAGGAGAAAAAGCAATTGTATCTACTGCCCCCACATTGGTAGGTAAGGGGAGATTCTGCCAAGTTTTCCCCCCATCAGAGGAAGTGTATAATTTCCCTTTTTCATCCCCGAAAAAAATTCGCCCTGGATTGTTGGGGGTAATAGCTAGAGATGTTATCAGTGCATTGGTGGGGAAAATATTTGACCAATTTTTACCACCATCTGCGGTTAAATAAACCCCTTTTTCTAATCCCACTGCTGCTGCTATATTGGGATCGGAAGGGGCAATTTCTACGAAGCTAATCAAGTTAGTTTCTAAACCCTGATTAACTTTCTGCCAAGATTCCCCCGCATCTTCACTTTTATAAATACCATTGGATCTTGAAGCTAAATAGAGAATATTTTTATTGAGGGGAGATAGGGACAGGGAACTTAATTCCCCCGTATAATCTAAACCTTGAATTAATCTTGTCCAGTTGCTGCCTCCATCGCTAGATTTATAAAAGTTATTTCGCACCAAGATATATACTGTATTATCTGTCTGGAAATCGGGAGAAACTTCCACTTGACTAATTACATCATGGGGACGATGGGCAAAAACGGGATTACTCCAAAGACAAAAAACTGTAGCGATTATCAATAAAATGAGATTAAACTTGTGGGCGCATCTCAGCAAACTTTGGCGATTAATCATAATTAAACTGCTAACATCGAGGATAAAGATTGACCTAATCTAGCAAAGGACGATCAAAATTTAAGCAAGGGTTCTGTAAGAGTATAGACAAAAATGGCGATTATAACCATTACTAAAATCGGGCTTATTTGCTATCAGCATAGATTAGAACCAATCTCTACACTTTGATTATTGTAGAGACTCATTGCCTTTTGTAACCCTTGTTTGAGACCAAGTTCGATCGCTTTTCTGGACAAGTCTAACACTTTCAAGATGACTTCGTTTTCTTGGGGGGTGAATCGGCCTAAAACGTGGGAAATTGTCGCTTTTTCGGTTGATTTACCGATTCCTATGCGTAAACGAGCGAAGTTTTCCGTGCCAACGTGGGCAATCATCGATTTAATCCCGTTGTGTCCGCCAGCCGATCCCGATAGACGGATTCTCAACCGGCCCAGGGGCAGATCCATATCATCGTAAATGACTAAAATCGACTCTGGAGCTAGTTTATACCAGTCCAGCACCGCTCGCACCGATTGCCCGGAGCGATTCATATAGGTTTGGGGTTTCAAGAGACGAATTTTGCCCCAGGGAGGACCGTCACCTTCGGCGATAAAACCTTGAAATCGCTTATTTTCCTGCCAAGATAGCCGCCAATCCCGCGCTAATGCGTCCACAGCTTCAAAACCGATATTATGACGGGTGCGATCATATTTGGGTTCGGGATTACCCAAACCGATAATTAGCCGAGGAATGATTAAATTAGGGGTTTTATCGGAATTCATAGGGAGAAATCGGGCTTTTAACCAGGACCCGACTCTTATTATCACCGAATTAGCACTCCGAGCGCTGGAACAAAGTTTCTAGATAAACCTTGGCACAGCTATTTTGCTCCTCAAAATTCATCCTTTCGGGGGATTGACAATTAAGTAGAAAAAATGACAAGGCCGCCGTAAACACACCATCTTGATCCCAACCGGGGTGAGCTTCTAGGTATTGTTGTAGGGATTGATGGAGGATTTCGGGGATTTCTGCCAAGATACTGACTGATGTATTCATATCGTTTACCTCTGATCGGAAGTGGGGAAATCCCTGACTCCTGTAGTGGACAGTAAGGACTATTGTGAGCCAAGTTGGAGGGAGTTGCAATATTACCAGATGTAAAGGAATGCTTTAGAAAAACTTAATATTTACGAGGGAATAAGGGTTAGAGCTAGATTTTATTTACTTAACTTAACAGTAACTCAGTATCTATCGATGGGGATTTTGACAATCAAGATTAATTTTTTCTGGAAGCAAGTGCCGATTCTATCGCTGTTGCCTGTGGAAAAGTCTGGGTAAACTGTGGAAAACTTGGGAGTGAGTGGGGAAATACCGGGGAATGTATGGGGGAAAACATTGGGGAAAAATAAGATTTGCAAATTTTAGTCAGCAGTGCTGCTCAAATCCGATCCCTGATAGCTGTCTCACCAGTCTGGGAGTCTCGACGCTGAATGCTGGCTGCTATGCTTTCACCACCAATACTGAACAGGTAGCTTCTGCCACCACGAGACTACTAACAGAATCTTCGATCACCCGTTGAACTCCCGTTAATCCCCGGCTGCCGATCACGATCAGATCAGCATGATAGATATTAGCTAAACGAATAATTTCCTCCGCAGGATCGCCGAAGATGACCTCGATTTCACTGGGGACAGCAATCTGGGATTGATAGCAGCGCAATTGATCTTCAATGATCTCACGGGAGGGGTGAGGGCGATCCACTGCCGATTCATCTCCCTCTTTGCCGAGGATATGGGTGAGGATGACGCGAGAATTTGCCGTTAGAGAAAGGGAATTCAAGGCATGGAGGACTCGATCCGATAATTCCCCACAATCTAAGGCAACAACAATATTTTTAAACATTTTGACTAAATCCTGCCGCTAAATAAACTTCCAATTAAGATTCCGGAGCAAAAAATCTTTTATTTTGCCATTATCTAAGGATAATAAGCCGAGATAGACAATTTTATAGGTTATTACGATCAGTTAAGATTTCGTAACCCGTGGCGGTTACTAGGACAGTATGCTCAAACTGAGCGGAGAGAGCATTATCCATGGTCACCACCGTCCAACGATCGCGCAAAGTTCTGGTATGTTTAGATCCCGCGTTGACAATTGGTTCAATTGCTAGAGTCATCCCGGCGCGGAGTTTGACATTGGGTAACTGATTAGTGCGAAAATTAAATACCGAGGGTTCTTCGTGGAGATTTCTGCCAACTCCATGACCGGTAAAATCTTCTACCACTTGAAAACCGTTAGCTTGAACGTGATCTTCGATCGCTCCTGCGATATCGAGCAGATAATTGCCAGCTTTTACCTGATTTATGCCTTTATATAAAGCTTCTTCCGCCACACGGATTAATTTTTCGGTTTTGGGAGAGACGGAACCGATCGCGATCGTGATACAGGAATCCCCATGATAACCTTGGTAGTAGGCCCCCGTATCTACCTTTAACACAGAACCGGCTTTGAGGCGTTTTTTCGGGCTAGGGATACCGTGAACGACTTCGTTATCAACGGAGGCACAAATCGAGGCAGGAAAGCCATAATAACCTTTAAAACTGGGAGTAGCACCCATTGCGCGGATACGTTTTTCCGCATAGGCATCCAGATCCGCCGTCGTCATCCCGGGTTGAGCGATCTCGGCAATTTCCTTGAGGACTGTGGCGGCAATTTTACCCGCTTGTCGCATAATAACGATTTCTGCGGCGGATTTGGTTTCGATTCCCCGGCGGCTTTTCTGTACTCGCGGTGAACCTACTTGCTCTGGGGTTTTAGTTTCGGGAAAAAGCAGCTTGGTTAGGATGTTCATGGAGATTTGGCTGTCGAGTCTTTACCTAACTTAGCATTTTCCCGGCGATCGATGACCACTCTGGAGAAATCAAGGAACATCTAGAAAAAGAAAAGTCTCAAGGGGTGACAAGCAGATTGAAAGTGAAACAGGGTGTGGGGGTAAGGTGTAGGGAAAAACCTTGAGACTTTCCCCGAAATGAGGACGAGAGAATCAGGTTTAAGCTTAAGTAAGTTAATGAATTTGACGGCTGACAGCGAGGAGATTTTCCCCACACCCCACACCCCACACCCCACACCCAGCCTAGACTTCAACCTCGTTGTCACCCCTTCAGTAGAAAAGCTATAGTAGGAAAAAGACTATTTTTCCGGCGAGGTGACAATTTATGGCAGTCAAAAAAGAGTTTTCCAGTTTTCAGGAACTGTTGCAATCCACTAATCTTCCCGTGTTAGTGGATTTCTATGCCACTTGGTGCGGTCCTTGTCAAATGATGGCTCCGATTCTAGAACAAACGGGAATGTATTTCAAAAATCGCCTACAAATTGTCAAAATTGATACAGACAAATATCCCAATTTAGCCAGTAAGTACGGTATTCAAGCTTTACCGACTTTAGTAGTCTTTAAAAATGGTCAACCGATCGATCGAATTGAGGGAGTGGTGCAGGTTAACCAACTGGTTCAACATTTACAAACTCTGTTGTAAGATGATTTTGAACCAGAACTAGGAGTTAGTGTCATGGCAAAGGCGATTTGGAATGGTGCAGTGGTAGCGGAAAGCGATAACTGCGAAATTGTCGAGGGAAACTACTATTTTCCCCCCGATACCATCAAAGCTGAATATTTCCAACCTAGTAACACCCATACCATTTGTTCTTGGAAAGGAGAGGCTAGTTATTATACTCTCAGGGTAGATGGACAGGATAATAAAGATGCCGCTTGGTATTATCCCGATCCTAAACCAAAAGCCCAAAATATTAAAGGATATATCGCTTTTTGGCGAGGTGTGAAGGTTGAGAAATGATCGCCATCTACCCCGGCAGCTTCGATCCAGTTACACTCGGTCATTTAGATATTATCGAACGCAGTGTGCCACTATTCGAGCGAGTAATCGTGGCAGTTCTCTGCAATCCCCATAAAAACCCCCTGTTTACCGTCGAACAACGCATAGAACAGATCAGATACTGCACAAAACACCTGAAAAACGTTGAGATAGACAGTTTTTCAGGATTAACGGTTGAATATGCCAGATTGAAAGGAGCCAAGGTACTTTTGCGGGGGTTGCGAGTCCTCTCGGACTTTGAAAAAGAACTGCAAATGGCCCATACCAATAAAACCCTCTGGGAAGGGATCGAAACGGTTTTTTTAGCCACCACCAAAGAATATAGTTTTTTAAGCAGTAGCGTGGTTAAAGAAATCGCTCAATTCGGTGGCTCCGTCAGCCATCTAGTCCCGGAAAACGTTTCTAGAGATATTTACTCATACTACAGTTAACATACTAGAATACAGTAATGAGGACGACCTGAACCTATGGCGCGCCGAGAACCTAATGATCGCAAAAAAGCAGTACCTAACACTTCTAATAGTGGGGTTCCCAGTCCACCCGTCGATTTCGATATCTATCAGGATCTGGCGCGTCTGCAAGAGATGATTTTTGATAGTTTCCATATCCCCCTCACCCGTTGGACAATGATCGATGAGGGACAGATATCCGAACAAATCGATATCATCTATGAAACCGTGCCACCGGCAGTACAGAAAGCTTTAGCAATTTTGCAGGAAGAACAGGAAATTATCACTAAAGCAGAGGAATACGCTCAACAAGTCCTTCGTTCCGCTCAACAAAGAGCCGCCCAAATTCTCGATGAGTCCGGTATTATTCAACAGGCAGAACGGCAAGCGGCCCAAATTCGTCAACGGGTTCAGCAGGAGTGCGAATCCTTGCAACAACAAACCCTCGATGAAATCGAACAAATGCGTCACAGCGCCGTGCAGGAAGTGCAACAGTTACGACAAAAAAACCAAGCTGAATGTCATGAAATTCAAAAAGACGCTGACGACTATGCCGAAGCAGTTTTAGAACATCTCGATCAACAATTAGGGCAAATGTTACAGGTTATCCGCAACGGTCGTCAACAGGTAAGATCGAAACCAACATCCTCAAACAATCTACCCGGAGAACGTCCTTAATCAGTTATCAGTTATCAGTTATCAGTTATCAGATGTAAGTTTTAAGTTAATTAGTTAGTTATCTTTATCCCTGATTACTGTTTACTGTTTACCGAACACTGAAAAAAAACAAACCTCCGATTCCTCACCGATAACTGATAACGGAATTTCATGAATAACCCCTCCTCGAATTCCCCTCTATTCGGACGCTTTCTTAGCGGGTTATTCAGCTGGAAAATTTGGTTATTTGTCCAGATATTTCAGGGCAGTAAAAGCTTTTATCGATTCCTGTATCATTATTTATATCGTCGTCCTAAAATCGATCGCATTCTCGGTAGCGATGTCGTCTATATTCCTGAGAAAAAACTTTATAGTATTCCCCTCGATGTGCTGAAAATGGAGCGGCAAATGGTTAATAGTGATCGCCAGCAGTTGACTTCTGTTACTACTTGGCAAGTTAAAACGATTCATCCCACCATCACCGAAACCGAGATACAATTCCACGATGTTACCGTCGATTTACAACAGGTAGAGCTGATTAAATCAGACCTTAATAACTACGATTATACTAATACTCGCCGCTTGGCTCCTCTGGTGAAAACCTTACTTTTTGAAATTAACCCCAAAATTGCCAGTTTAGTGGAAAAGAGAAATCAATTACATAGACTGCGAAATCTGGCCGCATCTTCCGAAATTTTTCATTCACAAACTCCATTGTATGATCGAGCAATTAATCAAGTCCAGCTAATTATCGATCAAGCGGAAACTTTGAGACAAGAATGTTTAAAATTTATCCGAGAAACTCTGATCGAACGGGAATTAGTGCAATCCGATATCGATACCAATCTCCTTGATTGTAACCTCGATTTTGCCAGTCAATATCAACTAATTCAAGAAAAATATCAACTCTGGAAAGAAGAGGTACAAGCTTATTTTGAATTAAAAGATTCTTCTCTACTTAAAAATTAACTATCACCGTCAGTTATCAGTTATCAGTTATCAGTTATCAGTTATCAGTTATCAGTTATCAGTTATCAGTTATCAGTTATCAGTTATCAGTTATCAGTTATCAGTTATCAGTTATCAGTTATCAGTTATCAGGAGATTATTTTGATTTATTCTCCACACTTCATAATTCATAATTCATAATTCATAATTCATATACTTTTTCAACAGGATTTATTATTATGTCTAATTTAATGGCAATTCGTGAACATATTTTTGCTTGGGGAAAACGCACCTATATCATGGGTGTTTTGAATGTTACTCCCGATAGTTTTAGTGATGGGGGAGAATTTGACAATGTTGAAAATGCCCTGCTACAGGCGATGAAAATGATCGAGGCCGGGGCTGATATAATCGATATCGGTGGTCAATCCACCCGTCCGGGAGCCGAAGAAATTAGCCTAGAAGCAGAATTATCGCGAGTTATCCCCGTAATCACCGCTATTCGACAACAAAGTTCTATTCCTATCTCTCTCGATACCACTAGGGCGATCGTGGCAGCCCAAGGTATCGCCGCCGGGGCCGATTTGATCAATGATATTTCTGGGGGAACCTTCGATCGCCTATTATTGCCCACGGTGGCTAAATTGGCCGTTCCCATCATCCTCATGCACCTGCGGGGCAATCCGCAAACCATGCAATCTTTAACACATTATGAGGATTTAGTCAAGGAAATTAAAGAATTTTTACAGAATCGCGTTAAGGAAGCTGTACACTGGGGCATTGCTAGGGAAAATATTATCATCGATCCGGGGATTGGTTTCGCCAAAACTGGGAGACAAAATCTTGAGTTATTGCGAGAATTAGGGCAATTTCGGGATTTAGATTTACCTATTTTAATTGGATTGTCGAGAAAACGCTTTATCGGCGAGATTACAGGCAAAGATGACCCAAAAGAACGAGTTTTCGGAACGGCGGCGGCTTGTGCTATAGCGATCGCTAAGGGGGCCGATATCCTGCGCGTCCATGATGTGGCTGCGATCATAGATGTGAGTAAAGTGGTGGACGCAATCGAGCGAAGTTGAAAATTTTTGCTAGTCTTAAAATCATCCACACTTCGATCGAAATTAGCGATGAATAGCCAACTAACCAGCGATCATTGTATGTTACCCGTGATTCGATCTCCCCGGGATTATCAAGTTTTTCGCATTAGCGCTGGGGATACAAATCGTTTAGCGATCGTCTTCGATTCTACCGTAGCGGGGGATTCCTTGACCGTCTGTGTGGAAATTTTCGATCCCCACGGTTGTACCCCTACCCATCGTCATCATTTTGCCGTAGAAATGTTTTTTATCCTCAAAGGGGAGGGAATGGCTATCTGTGATGGTAAACCGATTCCCCTAAGTCCAGGGGATAGTTTATTAGTCCGTCCCACGGGTATTCACGAGATTAGAAATGTGGGGGACGGAAGACTTTATGCACTATGTTTTATGGTTCCCAATGAGGATTTTTCGGAATTAATTCGTAATGGCATCCCAGAGGAGTTAGACGCAGAAGATTTAGAGGTGTTGATGGGAACTATTAAGGGATAATCAAGCAATGCCATCCCTTAAATTTTGGGCTTTTTTTTCAGAAAAAGAGCGATAAAAAAGGTAAAGGTTCCTCCCAGAAGTCCAAAGATTAGCCAATTTAATCTTGGATAGCCTTTATTGATAGCGATGACTGTAGCAATGCCACCGATGAGACAATGCCAGAAAAAAAGCAACAAGAATAAATCCAAACTGGGAGAAATATCAGCGATTAGTTTCATACTTTATCAGTAGAGCGAATAGAATTTTTCCAATGACCGAATCCCTGACCCGATTTTATGTTTATCAACCTTTATAAGTATTTCTCTTATTTTTTTGTCCAAGGCCATTTTGTTCCCATCTCGGTTAAAGCTGAAAAAACTAGATAGAGAATGAGAAAAGCAACACAAAAGAAGAAAGTCAATAAGTCGTTATTCATCGAGTTATCCCTGATAGCTTAAAGGTCACTAATTCACTACTATTGATGCTTTTCTAGACTGTTGAAACGGGATTGATTATTGTTGCTGTTGTGCCAAATAGTTAAGCACTGTTTCCAGAGTCAAGTCTAAGCGTTCCGAGATTTGTTGCGGGGTTAAACCGAGGTCTTGCAGCAGAGGAATTGTTTTCAATTTTTGCAAGTTTATTCCCTGTTCAATACCATCTCCAAAAGCTTCTTGATAGAAACGAGTTTGTTTTAGGTCTTGTAGTTCCAACATAGCTTCAATTTCCTCTCGACTTTTTTGGGGTAACTTATAAATGATGATCGTTTCGATTAAATCAATGACATTTCTCTGCACTAAGCGATCGCTCAATTCTCTTTGAGCCTGTTTAATTAAAATCTTAGCAGAATTAACAGCTTGACTCTCACTTTCCGTAACCAATTTGATCAGGGCGATCGCTAAGGAAGGAATCTCATCATTAGCCACTTCATCCAGATAGATTCTTTTAATCCTGTCCAAGGATAACAAATCTGCAAATTGCTGGGGATGTTCTCGCTCAATTTCTCGACTAGGATAAATAACAACTATCTGCCAGGATGATAAAGGTTTATACTGTCTAAGATACAAGAAAAGTTCCGAAAATAATCGATAATATAGGTCTTCATCCTTTTGAAACTGCACTTCTACCAGATAAAAGGGCAAATTTTCCAGATTATCGAGCGGCAAAAATAAACCATCCAATCGAAAAGCTAGTTGTTTGACTTCTTGGGAAGTAAATCGATAATTGCTAACCATAGCATCGGGTCGCTCAATTAATTCAAAGAACGAATCGGGAAAATCGAGAAACATTCGATAGAATATGCTGTCAGTTTTCATGCTGTCACAAAATTACCTGTAATTTCCGCTTAATCCGCCAACAAAAGAGAATTAACCTATGATCATCCCATCGTTTCTGCAACCCGGCGCTAAAGTTTCTCTGGTGGCCACCAGTGGCGCCGTCAAGGAATTAGCCGCCCTAGAAAAAGGCGTAGAAATCTGGCGATCGAGGGGTTATCAAGTGGAATTTAGCGATAATTGGTCGAATCGTCTCGGTTATCTCGCCGGTAGCGACGAGCAACGTCGTCAAGCTTTAGCCCAAGCATGGCAAGATCCCGATTGTCAAGCAATTCTCTGCGCTAGGGGGGGTTACGGTAGCGCTCGCCTCTTAGAAAATTGGACATGGGCAAAAACTAACCCGAAATGGTTAATCGGTTTTTCCGACGTGACGGGGATTTTATGGAGTTTAGCGAAACAAGGCATTTGTAGCGTTCACGGTCCAGTTTTAACCACCTTAGCCCAAGAAAGTCCCCAATCAATTGATCGCCTCTTTTATCTTCTGGAAGGTCGTCCTTTAGCCCCTCTTATCGGTCAAGGTTGGGGTGGGGGCAAAGTGCGGGGACGCTTATTACCGGCTAATTTAACCGTAGCCACCCATCTCCTCGGAACCTCGGTTCAACCCACCCTAGAGGGGGTAATTTTAGCCCTAGAGGACGTAACCGAGGCCCCCTACCGGATCGATCGAATGTTAACTCAGTGGCGAATGCTGGGCATTTTCTCCCAAATTAAAGGCATTGCCCTCGGTCGTTTTAGCCGTTGTCTGGCAGCCCCCGGCAGTGATAGTCAAACCGTGGAGGAAGTCTTAAAAGAGCGTTTGGGCGATTTAGGCATTGCGGTTATTGCTGAGTTACCTTTCGGTCATGATGGCGATAATGCCGCTTTACCGGTGGGAACAATGGTAGAACTGGACGGGGATCGGGGAATCTTAGAATTTTTCTATCCAGAATGATCCACTTTTTTGATACTATCTTAGAGAAGTGTTAACAAATGTAACAAAAAATTAATTATAGATGAAAGTATTAGTTGTCGGTGCCACGGGAACCCTAGGGCGACAGATCGTGCGTCATGCCATCGATCAGGGACATCAAGTGCGTTGTTTGGTCCGCAGTCAGAGAAAAGCCGCTTTTTTGAAGGAATGGGGCGCGGAATTAGTCGGGGGAACCCTGCGGGATAAGAGTACCATTATTACCGCTTTAGAGGGAATGGATGCGGTAATCGATGCCGCTACTGCCCGGGCGACGGACTCAGCCAGCATTAAACAGGTGGATTGGGATGGTAAAGTTAATCTGATTCAAGCGGCCAAAACTGCCGGAGTCGATCGCTTTATTTTCTTTTCGATTCTCAATGCCGAAAAATATCCCAATGTGCCTTTAATGGAGATAAAACGCTGTACCGAGAAATTTCTGGCAGAATCGGGTTTAAAATATACAATTCTCCGTCCCTGTGGCTTTATGCAGGGTTTAATCGGTCAATACGCCATCCCGATGTTAGATAATCAAACCGTCTGGATCACGGGGGAAAGTACAGCGATCGCCTACATGGACACCCAAGATATCGCTAAATTCGCCGTTCGCGCCCTAGAAGTCCCCGAAACCGTCGGTCAATCCTATCCCGTGGTGGGCAGCAAAGCGTGGAAAGCTGAAGAAATTATCGAAGTTTGCGAGCGCCTATCGGGTAAAGAGGGGAAAATTTGGCGTTTACCCATGGGATTACTGCGTTTTATGCGAGGAATAACCCGTTGTTTCCAATGGACCTATAATATATCCGACCGACTAGCTTTTGCGGAAGTTCTCGCTAGTGGTCAGGCTCTTGATGCTCCAATGAAAGAAGTTTATCAAGTATTTGGCCTTGATCCGAGTCAAACAACTACTTTAGAATCCTATTTACAAGAATACTTTAGCCGCATTCTCAAGAAGCTCAAGGAAATCGACTTCGAGAAACAAAAAGCTCAGAAGAAGAAAAAAACCCCTTTCAAAAAGAAAGCGTGATTCAGCAGTAGGAAAATTTGTCAATGCCCAAAATCGGCATTATTTACAACGATATTAAGCCTATCGCTTGTAAAACAGCCCATCAGATACAAGATCAGCTACTTTCCCTAGGTTGGCAGGTGTTTATGGCTACCGGCAGCGGTGGCCTACTAGGCCATTCTAAACCCTCTCGCCCAGTTTGTTTTACCCCGATCGATCAGTTAGTCCCCCCCCACTTCGAGCAAGATTTAAGTTTTGCGATCGTGTTGGGGGGCGATGGTACAGTCCTATCGGCGGCCCGGCAGTTGGCCACCCTCAATTTGCCCCTGTTAACGGTCAATACGGGACACATGGGCTTTTTGACCGAAATTTACCTAAATCAGCTAGAACCAGCCTTAGAACTGGTTTTAGAGGGGAAATACACCATCGAAAATCGCTCGATGATCACGGTACGACTGTTTCGCGAAGATACCCTCCTCTGGGAGGCACTTTCTCTCAATGAGGTGGTCGTCCACCGGGAACCCCTCACCAGTATGTGTCATTTTGAGATTCAAATTGGTGAACACGCACCCGTCGATATCGCTGCCGATGGGGTGATTCTCTCCACTCCCACCGGTTCTACTGCCTATGCTCTCAGCGCCGGTGGCCCGGTAATAACTCCCGATGTGCCGGTATTACAATTAGCCCCCATTTGTCCCCATTCTTTAGCTTCCAGATCCTTGGTATTTTCTGACAAGGAAACTGTGAATATTTTCCCAGCAACTGCTAACCGCATGGTGATGGTAGTGGACGGTAATGGCGGTTCTTATATCTTGCCAGAAGATCGAATTAATGTGCAGAAATCGCCCCACCAAGCTCATTTTATTCGTCTGCAATCGACGGAATTCTTCCGTATCCTCCGGGAAAAATTGGGTTGGGGTTTACCTCATATTGCTAAACCAACTTCGGTGGAATTACCTTAATCAGTTATCAGTTATCAGTTATCAGTTATCAGATGTGAGCTTTCAGTTCATTGATTGCTGGTTACTGTTTACTGATAGCTGAATTTATGCTCTCTTTTCGTGCCAAGATAGCTTTTTATTTAGAGGATGTCACCACGGCGATCGGACTGACGGTAAATCTGCTTATCTTGGCATTAATTTTACTATCTTTGGGGATTTATGTGGCTCAAACCTATCCCTTATCCGCCACTTGGCAACTGTGGTTACGTCAGCTTGATTGGGGAATTTTAAGCTTATTTTCCCTAGAGTATTTAATTCGGTTTTGGTGTGCGGAATCAAAACTAGGCTTTATTTTTAATATTTTTTCCATCCTAGATTTATTATCAATTCTACCCCTATTTTTTGGTTTTTTTGATATTAGATTCTTTAGAATTTTTCGCTGGTTTAGAATTTTGCGAGTGATTCGGTTTTTTGGTTCCGACCTTTCTATTTTTAGGATTAAAACTTCCGATCAGATAGTATTTACTCGCATATTACTAACTCTATTTTCGATTATTTTTGTCTATGCGGGTTTAATTTATCAGATCGAACACCCGATTAATCCCCAAGTCTATCGGACATTTTTTGATGCTTTTTACTTCGCCGTTGTCACTATGACTACCGTGGGATTTGGGGATGTAACTCCCCTTTCTGATGGGGGCAAAATGGTGACAGTTTTAATGATTTTAACGGGAGTTTTGTTAATTCCCTTGCAAATTAGCACTCTGACTAAACAAATATTAAAATCTGGCACTCAAATTGATTATCCTTGTCCAGATTGTGGTTTACCCCGTCACGATATAGATGCCAACTTTTGTAAAAACTGTGGCGCAAAACTCTTAAAAAAACCTGATTGAGAGTAATTCTGGCGAAATTCAGGAGCCGGTCGTCAGGAGATTATTTTTATTTATTCTCCCCGCTTCCCCACTTCCCCACTTCCCCACTTCCCAACCCCCAATCCGTCTAAATGTTAAGTTAAGTATCGAAGAGCGGCCGTTTCATCACCCAGTAGTAATATAATCACTGAGTTATCAACTTTGATCCTTAAGTATGACTGCATTCACCACAACCCCCACCCTTGCCAATTTACCCGCCAGTGACAGCCGTAGCCGCGTCAGTGAATTTATGAAATCCCTACAGGATGAAATTTGTCAGGGATTAGAAGAAGTGGATGGACAAGCAAAATTTATCGAAGATAGTTGGCAACGGCCCGAAGGTGGTGGCGGACGTTCGCGAGTTTTGCGGGAAGGGGCAATTTTTGAACAAGCAGGGGTGAATTTTTCGGAAGTTTGGGGGAAAGAATTACCCCCTAGCATTGCCAAACAACGGCCCGAGGCTGCCGGTCATCAATTTTACGCCACGGGAACCTCGATGGTTTTGCATCCTCGCAATCCTTATATTCCCACGGTTCACCTCAATTATCGCTATTTTGAAGCAGGTCCGGTTTGGTGGTTTGGCGGTGGCGCTGATTTAACTCCCTACTATGCTTTTGAAGAAGATGCTAGTCATTTTCACCGCACTTTTAAACAGGTTTGCGACCAACATCATCCCGAATATTATCCCGTTTTTAAACGCTGGTGTGATGAATATTTTTATCTCAATCATCGTCAGGAAGCTAGAGGCATCGGCGGGATTTTCTTTGATTACCAAGACGGTTTAGACCCTCTCTATCGGGGTCCTTTTGCCGAAAGTGATGCCGCTATCTATTCAGAAAAATTATCTCCCCAACAACCCCGCAACTGGGAAGAAATTTTTAGTTTTATTAATGACTGTGGCCGAGCTTTTCTACCCGCTTATGTTCCCATTGTCCAGAAACGGCACTCGACGGAATACGGTGACAGAGAACGTCAGTTTCAACTCTATCGTCGCGGTCGTTATGTAGAATTTAATTTAGTTTATGATCGTGGCACAATTTTTGGGTTGCAAACTAACGGTCGTACCGAATCAATTTTGATGTCTTTACCTCCTTTAGTCCGTTGGGAATACTGTTATCAACCAGCACCAAATACCCCAGAAGCAAAACTCTATGATGTCTTCCTAAAACCCCAAGATTGGGTTAATTGGCAAGGTTAAATCAGTTATCAGTTATCAGTTATCAGTTATCAGTTATCAGTTATCAGTTATCAGTTATCAGTTATCAGTTATCAGTTATCAGTTATCAGTTATCAGTTATCAGTTATCAGTTATCAGTTATCAGTTACCAGTTATCAGTTATCAGTTATCAGTTATCAGTTATCAGTTATCAGTTATCAGAAGATTGCTTTTATTTATTCTTCCCAATTCATAATTCATAATTCATAATTCATAATTCATAATTCATAATTCCTTCTCCCGTTCTAGTTATCTGTCATTTGTCAAGTAAATAAATCTAAAAATTTTGGCTAATTTTTGGACACCTCTCCATACTCGTCTGGAAACCACGGTGAAAAAGGGACAATTACTACCTAAAAATGCGTCTCTGTTAGTGGCATTATCGGCAGGTCAGGATTCCCTCTGTTTGGGTCAATTATTGCTGGATTTGCGCTCTCGTTGGGGTTGGCACTTGGCGATCGCTCACTGTGATCACCGTTGGTCTTGCGACCGAGGATTAGTGGCTCATGTGCAGAAAATCGCCGAAATTTGGCAATTACCCGTTTATATTGCCACCGCACCCCCCATGGCGGAAACGGAAGCCAAGGCCCGACAATGGCGTTATCAAGCTTTACAAACAATCGCCCAAGAACAGGGTTTTGATTATCTTCTCACGGCACACACGAGGAGCGATCGAGCGGAAACTTTTCTTTATAATCTCACGCGCGGAGCCGGTAGTGATGGACTTTCTGCCTTAACTTGGTGGACAAGTTTAACCCCGGATATTTTTTTAGTCCGTCCCCTCTTAAATGTCACTCGCGAGGAAACTTTCGCTTTTTGTCAAAGTCGAGAATTACCGATCTGGTACGATCAAGCTAATGAGAATTTACGCTATGCTCGCAATCGCATCCGTCGGGAATTATTACCCTACCTGCAAACTAATTTAAATCCCCAAATTGAAAAACATCTCGCCCAAACTGCTGAAATTTTGGAAGCAGAAAGCGATTATTTAGATAGTATTGCCCGGGATATTTTTCGTCAGGTTATCGATCTAGATCAACAAAGACTCGAACGCTCCCCTTTACAAATTCTACCTCTAGCGATACAAAGACGAGTGATTCGTTTATTTTTGGCTCAATATTTACCCTCATCGCCTAATTTTGCCGAAGTTGAGTCAGTGGTTAATCTCATTACTGGTGTTAATCGCGATGCCACTTCTTCCTTAACTGGCAAAATCCGGGTAGAAGTACAACAAAATTGGCTATATATCAGTTATCAGTGATCAGTTATCAGTTATCAGATTACAGTTTTAAGTGGACAGTGTTAGGGGAAAAATTCGCTACTTTCTTTTCACTGATTACTGATTACTGTTCACTGAAAAGCCCCATCTCCCCATTCTAGTTATCTCTAGCTAACTTTTACAGCAATTAGTTTAAGGATAAACTAAAATAGTAATACAATTAAACTAAAAATAAAATTGGCGGGGCATAATGAGCGAAACTAAAGTAATTAATCGAGAAAATTTACTGGTAAATCTCCGGCAACAACTGCGAGCCGGACAACAGGAATTAGCCGATTGGCAAGGGGGAAAAATGGCCATTTCTGCGGTGCCGGGAGCGGGAAAATCCCACAGTTTGGCCGTAGCTGCCGCCATGGTTATTGCTCGTGAGCAACTTCATGCTAAAAAACAGTTAATTATTGTCACCTACACCCGCTCGGCTGCCGCTAGTATTAAAGCTAAAATTAAACAACGCTTGCAAGATTTACAACTTTCTGCTCAAGGTTTCAGCGTCCAAACTCTGCACGGACTGGCCCTACAATTAGCCCGTCGTTACCCAGAATTATCGGGATTAGACCTCGAATCTTCTACATTAGTTATTCCGACTCCTAGCCACAGAATTATTAGAAACTCGGTGGAAAAATGGCTAATTGCCGATCCAATTCGTTATCAAAAGTTATTAGAAGGAGTGGAATTTGATGGGGAAGAAACAGAAAGATTACGCCGTCAATCGGTGCTGAGAACCGAAATTTTACCTAGTCTTGCCTATACGGCCATTCATGAGCTAAAAAGTTCGGGATTATCACCGCAGCAAGTCTGGGAATTAAGCCACTATAGCGACGATAATTATCAAATTCTCGCTATGGCTAGTGGTTTGTACCAACAGTATGAAATCCTGATGCGTCAGAAAAACTATATAGATTATGATGACATGATTTTAGGAGCCTTACAGGTATTAGATGAAGAAAAAATTCGCCGACAATGGCAAAAATCTGTCTTTGGAGTTTTTGAAGATGAGGCACAGGATTCTAGTCCTCTCCAAGAAAAATTAATTACTATTTTAGCAAAAAATAATGACGGGGAAATACCTAATTTAATTCGCGTCGGCGATCCCAATCAAGCCATTAATTCTACCTTTACCCCCGCCGATCCTGTTTACTTTAATTGGTTTTGTGAAAGTTGTCAAAGCGAAGGCAATTTATCGACTATGAACCAAGCAGGTCGCAGCAATACTAAAATTATTGAAGCTGCTAATTTAGTGTTACAATGGGTCGATCGAGATTGGAAACAGGGAAAAGATAATCATAAAGTTACCGAGGCTCCTTTTCGGGTTCAAGCGATTCTTCCCGTCAGCGCTGAAGATCCCCAACCTAATCCAGTCAAGGAGGGAAAAGGATTAGAAATTTATCAACCTGATGATATTTATCAAACAGTGGAATTAATTGAAAAACGTCTAGTTAAATTACTCCAAGAAAACCCTCAACATAATGGGGCTATCCTCGTTAGAGAAAATCGACAGGGACACTTTTTTGCTCAAAAATTTGCCCATTTTTACAAAAGTTATCAAATCAGAATTTTTGAAGCTAACGAGATTGATCGCTTTTCCCAAATTCCCGCCGAAATGCTGAAACTATTAGCTTTTGTCGAACGTCCCCACTCTCCCGATTATCTCAAAGCGGCCTTAGAAGTGCTACAATTGAGGGGTTTAATTACTGCCCAAGACTTAAATCCTTTAGTTACCTATCCCGAACAATTTCTCTATCCCACTCCCCTCGATCCCGAACTCAAATCTAACGAAAAAATCGCCCGTCGTTATTGCTGCAGTTTACTAAAAGCTAGATTGGAATTACCCCATTATCAACTCCTGTCTTTTTTCGCTATGACTCTCCAATATTCAGGGTCAGAATTAGCCACATTGCAAAAATTAACCGCCCGTATTTATCAGGAAACTGCTGGTAATAGTTCTCTGAAAAATACAATTAACACCCTTAATGAAATTATCGCTTCTGAGCGCTTTGAAGGAGTGGAAGAAGATAACGACGATTGTTATACTCGTCCCGGACAACTGACAATTATTACTATGCACAAAGCCAAGGGTTTAGACTGGGATTATGTTTTTATTCCCTTTCTTCACGAAGATATTATTCCTGGCAAACCTTGGGTTCCCAATGGGGCGAAATTTTTGGGAGATTTTACCCTCGCAGAAGTGGCCCGGGCGCAAATTCGAGCAGCGGTTCATCAACGCTATTTAAACCCCGACAGCATACCAATTATTCCCCCACCTTTAAGTGCTTGGTTAGAAGCTGGACAACTTAAAAAAGCTGAAGAATACCGACTTTTGTATGTAGCGATGACACGAGCAAAAAGACTTTTATGGATGTCGAGTGAAAAAAAAGCTCCCTTCCGTTGGAACACTTTTCGCGGAGACGAAAGTAGTCAATTACAGGATAAAAATCCCTGTCCTGTCTTTCCTGTTTTAATCAATGCTTTCCCCGATTCTTTCTGTGTTTAACTGTTGCTGCAGCGTCCGCGGATAAAGAATTAGGAAGACAAACCACCACAGGAGTATGGGAATAGATAGGAGTAGAGTTAACCAGAGACGCTGGGTTAAAAACCAACACCCAGCAATCAGGGTAATTCCTGTCAACAGAATGGACCAAGGTTGACACCAACGGGGTTTGTGGTCCCAAACGCTACTAGATTTCGAGTTAGACATTGGTTAAGGGGCGGTAATTTACTAACTTGATTTTATCGTACCTGACTATTCAGATCACTGCTATAATTTTGGGAAATTCTAAGTAGGTGGGTGGAATTAAATATAAAATGAACGTAGGTTGGGTTGAAGCATGAAACCCAACGCCCGCATGGGTTACGCTACCGCTAACCCATCCTACAAATAATTGTGCCTACCTACTTATCAATAGATTTTCTTATCTCTAGACAAACTAAGCTAAATTTTCCTATGATTGATGTCTTTTATCCGATTCCCAAGCTGTTAGATACTATTCTGACGGAGATTTATGCCGAAAATCGCCGTAAACATGAAGAAAGAATGGCCGAATTACAAGTAATCTCTAATTCGTCCCTTCGCGATGCCTACGCCCAACAGCTATTATTAGATCGATTTCTTGCTCCCGTGGAAAATGCTCAACATAGCATTCAAAATGCCGCTAAACACGCTCAGTACATGGCAGAAGTAGTTAATTATTATCATCGTGACCATGGCTGTAGTCAAGAGCAAGCCCAAGAAATATCCCGTCAATTTCGGGCTTTAGCGGTTAAAATTTCTCAAATTGACTCTCTTTACGATTTAAAAATCATTTATCAAGTGGTTACTGTTTTCACCCAGCAATTATCAAGATTTAAACACCGAGAAAGAAATTATTCTTGGGAAAGGGAAATCAGAAAGGGTATTTTAAATCCCTTAAATACCTGCATTGCTGTGGAAAAAAATTTTCAAAGACGGGTAGCTTTGATGACTGGTGAACCCGCATCAGCTAAGGTAATGGGATTATTAGAGTCAGAATAGACAAACTGACTCTAGGGACATTTTCGGGGGAGTTTTAATACAAACTCCCCGCAATCATAGCCGCTAATAAAATAAAACCGACCCAAACATTTTGACCGAACATTTGACCATAAACTGGTTTGGGTAAATCCGATTGACGTAACAGCCGGTATTGACGCAACCAAGCGATCGCCGCTAGACCCAACCCTAGCCAAAAAGAGGCTGATAACTGCATTTTTTGCCCCTCCCAAGCCAATAAACCTACTGTTAGGGCAAAAAAGACCCCCACGGCTTCCGGGGCGTATTTGCCGAAAAATATGGCACTAGAGTTAATACCAACCTTGAGATCATCCTCTCGATCGGACAGAGCATAAATTGTATCAAATGCCAATGTCCAAAAAATCACCGCTCCCCATAATATAAATGTATTACTATTTAACGACCCAGTGACGGCACTCCAACAGATTAAAACCGCAAAACCCCAAGCGAGAGAAAGAACCAATTGGGGTACAGGAAAAAAACGCTTGGCGAGGGGATAGCAGATAATCAAGGGAACGGCGGCCACACATAGGCAAAAACTCAGGAAATTGAGATATAAAGCTAAAATTGCGGCGCAAAAGAAAGCAATCAGAGCGATAATCAAACCAACCTTGATCGATAAAGCTCTGGCCGCTAAAGGACGGTTACGAGTGCGATCAACCTGTGGATCAATATCCCGATCCCAAAGATCGTTAACCACACAGCCGGCGGCGCTAGTAGCCAAAGTTCCCAAAACGATCACCCCGATCAAGGGTAGCGGTGGCACCCCGTCTGCCGCCAAAAATACCGCCCATAAAGCGGGAATCATCAAAATTAACCTACCGGCGGGTTTATCCCAGCGCAAGAGGCGAATAATCGTCATCCAAGTGGGTTCTAGATCGGGTTGGGATATAGTCATAATTTCTCGTAAAAAGTAGAAACTAGGAGTTAAGGGGAATTATGAATTATAAATTATGAAGTGGGAAGTGGGAAGAAAAAAGCTGCCTCCTGCCTTTTGCCTTTTGACTTTTGCCCCTTCTGACAAGTAGCATAATGCCCAAAGGACTTAACGTGATTACCAGCCCCAACTATTGGGAACGCCTTTAAACGGACCAACCACATCGGAGGTTATCCATCCCCCATAAAAGTTGCCCGGTTGCGGTTGTACTAATTCCCCGTCGGCATAACAAGCGGTCATTTTGGCAGGATAAAAGGCCAGATAATTCTTAATTGCTTGAAACTCTGGTGTTGGATCCGGATAATACCAAGCGACGTTAATTGCCTGTTGATCCCCAACGGTGATATTGTAATATCCCGCTAGACCTTTCCACTCACAAAAAGACTTTTCTGCTGTGGCTTGCAGGTATTCCATTTTAATATCTTGGGGCGGTAGATAATAAACTGGAGGATGACTGGTTTCTAGAACTCGATAACTGCTTTTAGTATCGGCAATTATCACCCCATTAAAGATGATTTTTAGGTGTTTAGGCGATAATTCTAGGCGCGGGGGACGAGGATAATCCCAGACGGATTCCTGTCCTGCTTTTGCTGGTATCGGTTGGGGACGAAACATAATTTTTCTTATCGTATTCTCCGAGTCAGTTCACTGTTTACTGATTACTGATCACTGAAAAGAGTTTTCTCAGGGTTTCCACTCGTTCTCGATTGACATTTAAATCCGATTCTCCTAACCGGGAGGCCGAGCGAACATCGATCGCATTTTTGCTAGGATTAAGAGAAAATTCCACATCATCGACAAATCCCATCCATTGACTGCTAAATTCGGCGTAGAGATAGTTACTATCTTGGTTAATAATTTTAGTTCTCGGTTGGGAGGCGATAATTTTAGCTAATTGCTCGATCGCTTTTTCACCGCTACCCTGATAACTAAGGGGTTCGATCGCATGAGCCTGATCCTGACTCTGACTACTAACACAATTAGGAGTGACCGGACAAGGAGCCAGTTTACCTTCCCTGACTCCCAAATAATCGGGACGAGTACCAGCGAATAAACTGACGCTATCGGGAGCAATTAACCTAATTCCTAGCCAGATGAGCAGTATTCCCAGGAAAATAAACGGGGTTAGCCGGAAAGATTTTTTTACCGTGTTGGGAGTTTCAGTCATGCTAGTCTTACAGAATCACTTCAATTAACTTAACATTGATAGGTGTGACAATATCAGGAGATAGAATAAGATGTTTCTCGATGAATTACAACCCGTTGTTAAAGAACTGATTCAACAACCGATCGCTTTTTTCGGTGGTTTTGCCTCTGGATTACTGCGCTTGAAACTTTCGGACGATCCCCTCAAAAAATGGTTAGAAGAGCAGGGATTAGTCAGTTTTAACGACAATAATCAGGATAACGGCAACGGTCCCCAGTCGATCTCGATCGATTAGGGATCAGGGGTTAGCTGTTGGGGGTGAGGGTATTCTCCCATCCCCAAAACCCCCCGCTTACCACCCCATCAGCTTAACTTGTTGCTGAAAGTAGATAAATTTCCTCAGCTACTCTTTTTAAGCGTCTTAATTGCGCTTCCATATCCTTTTTAGTCCATTTGGCGGCGAATTGCTGGAATCCCCACCCCACAACTGGATTAGGAATCGCAAACTCAAAACGATTGATTAAACAAGTGCCGTCATCATTGGGTTGACATTCCCAGCGATCGCATCCGCGAAAAAAGCCTTCAAATTGCCAGACAATTAACCCCGGTTCTCTCTCAATCACCGTACTTTTCAGCGTTGGCTGAATTAGGGGGATTTGAATCAAAAAACGACTTCTCCCACCGATATCGGTCTTCCAATCGCCGATAGGTTCACAAACTAACACCGGATTCAACCAACGACGCATTAACTCTAAATCCGTGATACAACGCTCCACCGTCGTGGCACTAGCTTTAATCTGAATTGATTGTTCAAATACTTGACAAGATGACATTGATCTGCTTATAAGTGGGTGGGTGGAATTAAATATAAGATGAACGTAGGTTGGGTTGAAGCATGAAACCCAACGCCTGCATGGGTTACGCTACCGCTAACCCATCCTACAAATAATTGTGCCTCCCTACTTAAATTGCTGGCTGAGAATTATCGGTAGTCGGACAAAAATAAAGTTCACTGTTTAGACAAGGCAACAGTAAGGGTTTCGGCCTTGGTTACATTTCTTAACATAGTCTTGTTTATAGCCTTTCTCATCAAGATAAAGTGTAACCTAATTTGCTATGGACGACCGGCGATCGACTCCCCAAAACGAAAACTTCCTACCTCAGCATTAAGATAACTGCTCTCAAGCTCACTTTTTCACTAGCTTGACAAATTCTCGAAAACGTTGGCGTAAACTCTCAATATTAACTGATAATAACATTGGTATCGAGAACAAAGCGTCTAGTCATCTTCATTTAAGAGAGATTCTAAAATTTCAAGGGTTAATCCTCTCTCTTGTGCTTTTTGTCCAATAGTATCCATCGTTTTATATAATTTGTCCAGAGATTCTTTTCTAGATAAATTTGAAGATTGAACATAAAAAGCGATTTTTTCTGCTATTTTTTGACGCTCTTCTTCCGTTGCATTCCAATAAGTTTCAGCAACATCTAAAGGAACTTTGATTAGGATTTCTGTTTGATAGTTTGTCATAATTATATTTTTTTAGTTTAGTAATAAAGAAATTTAGTCGAAATTAATAGCTTCCCTTCAGCCAGCGTTACAGTCTAGAAGTTTCAGTTACTCTAGCGCATTGTTAAACTGATTGTCAAGTTTAGTTACTCTCAATTTAATATCTGTAATTTACTTTGGTTGCGAAAAACCAGTGCCGCTAGTGTAAGTATTCTCCAGCGCCGGGGCTAAATCTAGAGATGACGTTGGGGGGAAGGCTAATGTGGGAACGGTAAATAAATTTCGCTGAGTTGCTTGCTATGATTAGGGGTAATTATTAACACTTCTTAAAGAGCGAGTGGGAAAATGAGGCAAGTCATTGTATATCGAGACGAAGATGGCTATTGGATTGTGGAGTGTCCAAGTCTCAAGGGCTGTGTTAGTCAGGGAAAAACGAAAGAAGAAGCCTTGATTAATATAAAAGAGGCGATTGCCGGTTATATTGCGGCTTTAGCGGAAGACGGCCTGCCGATTCCAGCAATTATTAGAGACGTTGAAGTCTAACCATTATGAGCGGAATTAATCGCGAGATTTTTCTTGACACTAAGCATATTTCTAAACATCTACCGAATACTCCACAATCACGGAGATTACTGTTACGAGGACGAGCTATTCATGTGTTTAAAGATGAAGATACAATGCTACGAGTTATTCAGGCTATCATGGAAAGGGGTGAATACACGGGCAATGTTCGAAACTATGAGCGCTATGGGCTATTCTTTGCCGAAGCGATTGGTTGTCGTATCAGCCCAGATGGTTTAAAGTCTTCTTTATTCTACGGCGAGGTTAAGATTAATGCAAACAACGAATATCACGCAATTCCTCGAACCCGACCTAGTGAAGGATAATTGGCGCTTCCTAGAAGTTTGGGTGGATTCCATGCAGTCCCCTCCCTATATCCTGCTAGTGTTGATCGATAAGGCGAGGGGGTGTTATGTTTTTGATCCTGCTGAAAAGTACCGTCTCGTCAAGGCGTTTCCAGATTATGAAGAGGCTCAACTCTGGCTCTTGGAAGATGAATACGAACCGATTGAAGGACGATTATCTAGTGAGGAAAGCGCTTAGATTTGTTTAAACTTGTCGTTTGGAATGAAGTCAGAATATCGCCTTACCAGTGCCGTTAGGGTAAGCACCGAGATAGTTACGAATGGAGTCAGGTTTGGGTAATTGGCGCTAGGATTATCGGAGGATTTTCTTTCGGCGCTGGTAGAAAACAATTAAGAGGATTTATGATCCCAGTTAATGAGGCTCAACAAAAGTTGCAGGATTTGATTGATTCAGTGACTGTTTCCCACGAACCCATTATTATTGAGGGATGCGATGGTAATGCAGTTTTGCTATCTGAAGGGGATTGGAAATCGGTACAAGAAACGTTATATCTCCTCTAAGTTTCAGCAACATCTAAAGGAACTTTGATTTTAATTTTTGTTTGATAGTTTGTCATGAATCTGTAAATTTACCTCGCAAAAACTTGTATAATTCCCAAGAAAAAAGCAAAACAAATTTACTATAGCAAGCTATTAATTTACGACACTGAATTCCAAAAGAGTCAATCTGCTGCTCGTTATCACCTTCTAAAAAAGTCTCTTTAACACAAAATACAATCCTAATGGCTAAAGCTTTAAAGTTGTTTAACTCAAAAAGTATTCTTGTAGTTAATTCCTTATAAAAAGATAAAAGTAATCTTAATTTTGGTGATACTTGGGAATTTTCAACGAATATTGCTGTTGCAGGTAGGTCAAAATATTTCTGATCAAGAATTAAATTTATATTATTTATTATTTGTCCAATTTTCTCTCCTTTAGTCAGCACTTTTAAGTACAAATAGTAAGAGTAAATATATTTTTTAAACTGACTTGTGTCTTGAAAATTACTATTGACCATCGCTAAACACAAACATTTCAAAAAACAAACACCATATAATCCGAAGGGTTTATAAACACTGTAAGAATATTTTTTTAAACCAATTAAATCCCACCATATCTCAATATCTGAAAATTCTTTTTTTGTTCCAATACGAACTTTTTTATTAATTTGTTTCTGTCTAAATTTACCAGTAAATTCTTCTTTATAATACACATTCTCCCACTCTTTTCCCTGTAGTTTATTCCCAATCCCCCCCCAAATGCCTGGATCTGTCGTAACTCGCTTCGTTTCATAGATTGGATTATCCAAATCATCTACTATCTCTGTTTTGTTGCCGTACAATTGTACGTCTTCATAAATGACTTCACAAAAAGGGACAGAAACAGCCACAGGTGTATAGTGATCTGTCTTGACACTATTAATAACTGTTTTGATAAGTGTATTAATAATTTTTTCAAAATCTGAATAAGAATCAATGATTCTTTGAAAATTTGAATTTGGAGAATCTTCTTGCTCATGCAGTGAAAAAGAAGCCAAATAATCCCATAATAATCGACTGGTGTTTTTCATTTTTTCCTTAGCATCATCATAACTTTTAGGCTCGTAATAAGCAACATCAGCAAAAATTTTACTTAATTCTTGTTTAATTAAATCAATATAAACTTGTGGTGCTTTTTGATGCTGTGCCAAAATAATTTGTTTAAATACTAAGCCTCTAGCATCGCCTAAAGATAAAGAAGCTTGTTGAAGTAAACTATCAATTCCTTGACCCGTTTGGCAATTTATCCTAACAATAACTGGCTCTTTCTTCTTCTGGAGATCAAAATAAATATCTTTGATGCTTTTCTCTGTATCTTCAAAATTTTGCCCAGTTGCCAATGGTTTATGATATTTGTCTATCCATACATTTAAAATATACATAACATTATGCCCTGATTCAATTAAATCTATCACATAGTCTTCTTCAGATCTAGACAAGCCTTTCTTCGGATCTATTAAATAAAATACTATATCTGGCTTAAAAGGGAGTTTTTCAAAATCATTTAATTTATATGTATGCTCTTGTGGAAGGCTATTTTTTCTGTAAATAGCGACAGTAATCTCATCAATATTCGGGTAACTAGGAACTTGTTTTAGTCCTAATGCGGCTCGGTTATAATTTTCTAATCGCCCACCTTCTTGTCTTCCACCACCATCTACGCCGGGTAGATCAAAAAATCTAAAACCACCAGAGAAGTCAATTAAATTAACAACCTGTGTGGTATTTTGCCTTCCTGTCGAAAGAAAATAATTTTCACCAATTAACCGGTTACCAAGAGTCGTTTTACCGCTCGCAGATCTACCCGTTACATATATATTAATGTAACTAGAATTAGGAGGTAAATTTTTAAGTTGTTCAGTAATTAAATTGGCTCTTATCTCCGCAAGAGATGGTTTATTAAGTTGATGAATATTCATTTTATTTATACCTCCTAACAGGTTGTTTAAAGTAGTGCTTTTCTGAGAATTGATATAATCTCATTTTCAGCTTTTTTCGAGTCGGAATTATTAATAACCTGCTCAACTCTCGATTTTAAATTGCCAATCTTAAGATTGACTTCTTTTTCACCGGCTTCATAAATATGATTAAAATTACCAGTATTTTCGTCTGGTAAACTTTCAATTCCCAAACCGATTGCTAGAATACCTTTGATGATGTCATAGCCTCCCTTTAAATGCTTCAATCCGACTATTTTGTCATTATAGCCTGTTACGGCTGTCTGATAACCATCACTTACCTCTGTGTGTTTTGTGCCTATTTGCTGATACCTTGTAGTTTTTACTTCTATAACTTTTGGCTGCTTTACTTTATCTACACGAGAGCCACGAATTTTTTGATCAAGTCCCCCCAAAAAACCACCTCTTTTTGTTTCGACTATTTCTTCATTTTCTACAATGATTTGGTTTACTTCTTCAACATTACCAAATACAGGCTCAGATATAGTACGAAAACGTTCTATTGATTCAAGAATTGGCTCTTTGATGGTAATATTTTCAGTGCGAGATTCTTTTGTTTGACCAGCAAAATCAGAAACGACTCCATAGGCATTTTCTCCATTAGAAACTTCTTTTTTGAAAACTCTTGAAGAATAGCTATATACTGCTGCATAAGAACCCAATACAATATCACTGCTGTTATCAAAGGATTGATCTACCTTAAAAGTCGCCAAACGACTAGCGATATAAATTAGGGCTTCACGAAACTTTTTACTTCTTACCATTCTTGCCTTTTCTTTTAACTTATCACCCAGAACATCCTCCATTTTTCCGAGTTTATCCGCAGGAAGTAGCTTACAGATTTCTTCTGCAATTTTATCTGCACCAAGTCCTGTGAGTGAGTTTATTTCAATAATTACAGGTTTGGTAGGATGATTAGGAAATACCTCATTATAGATGTCCGTAATTGTTTTATAGGCATCATCAACATTTGGTTTTGTATATTTAGGCTCACCATTTTTAGTCAAATGTAAGTTCAAGGCAAATACAACATTGCTTGAACCCCGTTTCTCTTTTTGTGCAGATAGTAAATCGTACATATAATTTTCATCATCACGTCCCAGTCCTTCGTGGGGAGCAATAACATATAAAATAACATCAGACCCGTATATTAGTTGATTTTTGTTTGATTGCCATTCATCTACAGATATGGTTTTCTGCTTAGGCGTTTGAGTCTTTGTAAAGTCAGTATAATCAGATAACACAAATTCGGTAACAATAGGATTTCTGCCTCTTTTTGGTTGTATTTGAGCAAGACACAGAATAGCACGATTGATGTTTTCAAATTCCTCTTTAGAGCCAGCACCAGGCAAATCAAAATATCTTAAATTATTAGCAGACTGAAAAGATCCCAAATCAAAAGTACAGTCCCGATGGCCAGTGCTTTTCATCGCTGTCTGTTTCCCATCGAATATAGTATTACCCAGAGAGGTTTTACCTGCTCTCGTTTTCCCTGTCACATAAAAATTGACGGGAGAAGCAAATCCTTCCTGATTTCTATAGTTTTCCAGAATAACTTCCCCAGCAACTCTGTCAGGATCTAAATTTGTAGGATCTAATAGTCTCAAAACTTCTGGACGATCTGAAAAAAGTCTTTGTAAACTCTTTAGAATTTCAGTGGCTTGTTGGTTTTCATTGTTGTTGTTCATGGTTGGTTCTCCTTTGGAAGAATTTTGATTTTTGATGTCTGTCTCACTAATGTTATCACATTTTTTAGGATTTGGATCTGTAATCTTTGGTGATTTCTCGAACTCCATCATTGATACATTTGAAATAATACCTAACCTATCCAAAAACTCCCAACCAGCTATAAGACTCTTAACCCCTGCGCTTTGACTTCCATCAATCCTATCGACATCCTTAACTTTATCTAACAATAACTTTAAAGACTCCAAAAACGGCTTATCTTCTTGATAAATAATCCGTTTCAAAAGCTGACAATCAGCGTCATTGTCGAGATCAAAAACCTTGTCCGAAGGCGCATCATTAGCTCGTAACCAATCTGAAAAAGCCTTATTACCTTGCTCTAAAGCCAAACACCGATACTCGCTTGGTAAATTAGCCAAAGATAATGCTAACTCCATCCGAATTTCATGGCCACAATAGGCAAAATCCGACCTCAAACTATTATAGAACTCTCCGTAAACCTTCACAATGCTGGAAATGGCTTCCTGCCAAAACTCCGAAGTTAACAGAGGGTTATCCCGATATTTTTCTAACAGATAAGGAATTAAACTAGGCAATAAAGGAGTATTTTCCCAAGAATTACCCAAAAAGAGAATGTCAGCATAAAGCCCGATCGCTAAACAATGCCATACCGCCAAATATCGATAAAATGTTTTGTAGTCTTCTTCGGTGATTTTGTATTCCTTGCGAATGGGTAAATCGATAACACCAATTTGTTTTAACTCAGCAATTTCTGCTAACTCTTGGTAATAAATCTGTAAATTTTCCTCATCGACCTTCCCTAAAGCCTTAATATATGCTTCATCTTTACCACTAGCCTTGATTTTTTCTCGTTTTTCTTCCCATTTCAAGGCTCTTTTTTTAGCAGATTCATGAAGCAAATGAGAAACGGATTGACTCGATAAAATGGAAGAGCGAGTAAAGGAAACATCACCACTAAACCAATATCCCACACTGAAATTTAGTTCGTCGAAGGGAATTTTTGTATCCAAGATTAAAACAGGAATGTTTTTCAACTGTGAATGCAGAGATAATAAAGCCGCATTTCCACCCTGGCTATTAGAAATCCAATTTCCATTTAAGAATTGAACAGGCCATTTTTGATTACCAGCATAACCCTGGCGAAGAAACTGATGAATTTCTTCCGCTAAAGTATCTTCAACGCCAGAAATATAGGGTTTTCCTGTTTTGGGATCATAATTTAGTTGCGGCGGTGAAATTAACACCTGTAAAGGCATCACCCGATGGGCAAAAGAATTTTCCAATATATCAAAAGCTGGATTATGAATAGGCGATTTATCTTCCCTAAGCCTTTCCCGCATTTGGATTAAAGCATTTTGATGCTGAATTTGGGTCAAATCACGCTGAAAATCTTGCTGTAACTGCAAAATATCATACTGAATCTTCTTTTCCTGCTCAAAACGCCATTTTTGAAAATCCAGATTTTTTTGATTAATCGCAAAGTTAACCTGCGCCCGAAAAGCCTCAATTTCCTTCGCTCTTTCGTGGTTAAGTTCAGCTAATTCTCTTTGAAATTCTTGATTTTCTCTTTGTTGCAATACGGAAAATTTTAATTGATTATATTGCAATTCTGCGGAATGCTTTCTACTTAATCGAGCAATTTCTTCGGAAGAATCCCGATTTAGCCGACTGATACTTTCAGAAGATTTACGATTTTCTGATGCTGACCAAGCATTAATACCGCTTGATGCTAATAAGCTTAAGCCATACATCCAAGACATATTTCTAAATCCTCCATAATGGTTTTTTGTAACTTTAATTTAGTCTTAGTCAACCCCAGTAATACAGAAAAATCCTGTCCTGGGCTATCAGAAAGAAGGTAAAAGTCAAGGTTTTTGCTCTCTAATGCGACAGTCTAAAAGCTACCTTTCATAATAACCCTCTAGACTTTTTTCGCCTGTTCCCTTAACTTTTGAGCTTCCGCCTGATATTTCTCAGATTCAGCCATCGCATTTTGGGCTTCTTTCCCATGACTAGAGGCATCTGACTGGTTTTTATGCTCACGATGCCAATCGGCTTCTTTACTGTGACTCTGAGAACTACTTAAACTATCGTTAGCTTTTTTCTCCAGTTCATTGGCTTTACTTAATAACTCAGAAGCCGTCTCAGAACCAGATCGCTGTGAAAGATGATCCCAATGGGAAGTATGATCTGCGTGGGAATATTGATGGTCTGGGAAACTGTTAGCATGATGAGGGTGATAATCTGCTAAGTGCTGGTTCTCAAAACCTTGATCAAAATGAGAAGGATGATCAACTTGAGAATATTGATGGTCTAATAAACCATTAGCGTGATGGGGTTGATAATCTGCTAAACCCTGATGCTCAAAAGCATTATGGATATGATGAGGCTCATAAATGCTGATATTAGATGGGACAAAGGGATCGTGGTGAACTCCCAAATTAGGGTCGTTTAACAAATCTTGCTGGTTGTGCAAATCCAGCGACGAATCCGCATGAGTATGTAAAGTGTGGGTAGTATCGGACTGATGAAGGTTATGATCAAAGGCTGGTAGATCCATGATGATATCTTGTCAGTGGAGGAATGAGTATTTATTTAGGCTAGGGAATAACTTGATCCAGATAAATTACCCCAATCCTAGCATATTTATTTTAGTCGAAGCCATCGGATTAGCGCAATGCGATCGCCATTTATCAAAGGATCGCCAAGTAATACTAAATCCAGTTATTAAAGACTAATTATTTAGGATTTGCTGAAAAACTTTTTGCCGCAAACCCTAACTATAGGCTCAAGCTCACTTTTTCACCAACTTGACAAATTCTCGAAAACGTTGGCGTAATCTCTCGATATTAGCCGATTTCCCGCCATAACGCCAATCAACGTAGGCGCGAGCAATCTCCTCGATAATATTCGCCACTGGCGGCGGTTGGACGCGGCGGGCGGCGGTGGCGTATTCTAAAGGGGTTTGAGCGGGATGTTTGCCATAACCGGCTTCTGTTAAGATTCCTAACATTTGCTGGTATAAACGCTCGATTGGTGGTAGTTTTGCCAACTTGCGACTCCTACGCCAACGATGGAACTGTCCCCATCCTAACCAACTAGCGTAAGCGAGGACGACCCCCACTAAACCGCCGAGAATTCCCCCGAAAAGACTGCCAGAAATAAAGCGCCATAACCAGGCCAATAACTTACCGATGGTAACGATAACATTTTCCCAAATCAGACCGAGAAAACCCGTTACTGGAGAGGGCAACCATCCAGCTACCCATTGCCAAAATTGCTTGAGGACGCTAAAAGGTTCCGCTTGCTCAAAGGATGGGGGAATTAATTCGTGGCCCGGGATAGGATCGAAAGTGTACCAACCGTAACCAGGGAAAAACACCTCTGTGATGGCGTAAGCGTCCGTATTTTGGACAACATAAAAGCCAGTGAAAGGATTAAACTGGCCAGGGGCAAAACCGGTGGCTAATCGGGCAGGAATACCGATCGAGCGTAACATAATCGTTAACACGGTGGAAAAATGATCGGCGTAACCCCCCTGAAAACGAAACAAAAAGGCCGAGACTAAATCCTCATTTTCGGCTAAAAAGGGCAAATCGGTTTTTAATTCGTAGTTTTGCTTTAATGCTTGGGCCAAATATAGGGCCTTCTCGTAGGGAGAGGTTAAAGGTGTGGGAGATTTGGCCAGCAATTCCTCGGTTTTTCGGCGGACTTTCGGGGCAATTTCGGCAGGAATTTGTAAATAATAGTTGAGAATAGACTTAGGGTAGGTTTCTGGGGCCGATCGCAGTTGGCTGCGATTGCGTTCCGGCACTTGTGAGATTACAGTATAAGTTAGCCCTTCCGCTAATCCCCCCGGCGACCTTAAGCTATTTTCTCGGTCAAAAGATACCTGTCGAGTGGGAAAAAAGAGAAACTGGGGCCAAGTAAGAGCAGGGATAATATTCGGTAAACTGGAGACAATGCTGTAGGTTTGGACTACCTGATGGGTTTTGGCCTGGGTTGCGGGTAACGGCACAAAAAAGCGATAAGACCAACGATTGCGATTTAAATCCTCTACTTCTTGATCTCGCGAGATTTGCCAACCTTGACCAGTATAGCGATCAAAGGCCATCGCCCGCCAGAATCCGGGGGCTTGGGAACGTACCCGCATGACTGTCTGGGGAGTCATACTTCCCCGCAAATTTTGGTTAATTTGGCTGTTAAAACCGTAATAAAAGGTAGGATCTAACTGTCCTGACCCTGTAGTGGGACTATTACCGCCATTTACGCCACCATTCCCCGTTTCACCCTCGCGCACATAGCCGGGGTTAACGATTTGTCTGTCTCCCTGTTCAAAACCCTGATTTTCCATACCTTCGGGACTATTGACGGGAAAAGATTGAATTTGATAACCCGGAAAACGCGGCATCAGAGCAAAAATTGTCAATCCCAAGAGGAGAATTGTCAGAAAGAAAATCCCGAAACGTTTGGGAGAAAGGGGGGAATTTTCCGGGGAAACTAATTTTTTTGTGGCTAGATGCGGGGGTTTCCTTGAGAAGAAAGGGAGACTCTGATTGAGATTATCTAAACCTAAACGAGAACGATAGTCTAAAACTAGGGTAGGTAGGGATAAAAACAGAAAGAGGATTAACCAAGGCGCAAAAGCGAGGGTTTGGGAGATTGTCCCGGCGACTCCCAAGAGAATTAAACCGATTACCATAGAATACCCTAAATCTTTGCGTCGGGGCAGGTCAAAACTATGGAGAATTTGTAATTGAATTAGTAATTGTGTTAGGGCAATGCGACTATCCTGCATCGCAACTATATCACCCAAGAATAGCGCCAAAACTACCAACATTCCGATCGCTATACAAAATTTTGCCCCGATATTGCGCTTTTTCCTGCGTCGCCAACTCCAGATTCCGCCGATAATACTGAGAGGAACAGCCCAAATACTGGTATAACTATCGGTAGCCACATCGGTGGCGATAATACCGACGATTACTAACGCTTGCACCAGAATTCTTAAAATAATCGATTCCTCGGTTTCTGGCAAGGGAGAAGATTCTATCTTTTGCCAGAGGGTTTTTAAGGAAGGTCTTGGACGAGCGGCACTGCTAACCATAGGCTAAATTGGGAGAAGGATCAAAAAGTTAATTTTATGTTTCCCAGTTCTAATCTCGATCGCTCCATGAGGTAAAGTGGATTTTAGATGTCAGGAGTCAGGAGACGGGAGATAGGGAGCAAAAAGCTGATAACTGATTACTGATTACTGATAACTGATTACTGATTACTGACCCATGATAGCCGTTACCAACCCTGAAATTTTACCGTTGCTTCATCCCCTGATTGGACAATTAGCCACAGCAATTTTGTCCCAGTGGGAAAATTATCTTGATTTGTTGCCCTTTGAGTTGCCGGAAGGTTTAGGCTATGTGGAGGGACGTTTAGAAGGGGAAAAATTAATTATCGAGAATCGCTGCTATCAAACTCCCCAGTTCCGCAAAATGCACCTAGAACTGGCTAAACTGGGCAATGGTTTGGATATCCTTCACTGTGTCATGTTCCCCCGTCCAGAATATCCGCTGCCGATGTTTGGATGTGATATAGTCTCCGGCAAAGCGGGAATCAGTGCCGCTATTGTGGATCTTTCTCCCACCAGTGGCGATAAAACTCTCTCTAGTGCCTATAATCAGGCTTTAGCGGCTTTACCTGGGGCTGATTTCGCCCAAGCTCGTGATTTACCGCCTTGGGGTCATATTTTCTCCCAATATTGTCTGTTTATTCGTCCCGAAACCGCCGCCGAGGAAGGACAATTTTTACAAAGAGTAACAGATTTCTTGACAATTCACTGCAAATGTGCTAGGGAAAGTCAGCCCCTTTCCCGAGAAGAAGCGCGCACTTATTTACAGGGACAACGGGATTATTGTAGTCAACAGCAAAAAAACGATAAAACTCGGCGTGTACTAGAAAAAGCCTTTGGTTGGGAATGGGCAGAGCGTTATATGACGGGCGTTCTCTTTGATTTGCCCGATTAAACTGAACTATCCCTTCCCCCCTTGCTCCTAGGGTTGATTCATCCTAGGGTTGATTCATCGTAGGGTTGATTCATCGTAGGGTTGATTCATGAATCAACCCTACCATTAGTATGGGGGGGAGCCGACAATTTTTAACACCTACCTGCTTATTTAGAGATTTTCTGCAACTTCATCGCTATTTTTCCCATTTTTGAACTCTCAAAAATTAATTAGGGCAGAAGTCTCTTGAAACTTAACAATATTAACAGACAAGGACGGGAAAATAATTGCTAGATTGGGTTAGGTACAGTCAAATGTAACCGCGAGAACAAGCGAAAAAAGCAGGTTTTACCCAGGAAAACCGCTTAAAAGCCCTAGCTTAATTTCTCGATTCTGACGATTAAATAAATATTAAAACAGCCGATGAATCTAACGAACTTTCCTTGGTTAACTGCCATCATCCTTTTTCCCATCGTCGCCGCTTTATTGGTTCCCATAATTCCCGATAAAGACGGTAAAACCGTGAGATGGTTTGCTCTGACGGTGGGATTAATCGACTTTGCCCTAATTATCTACGCTTTCTATAGCAGTTACGATTTCGCTAATCCCAATCTGCAATTAGTGGAAAGTTACCAATGGTTGCCCGAAATTGACCTAAGATGGTCCTTAGGAGCCGATGGCCTCTCCATGCCTCTGATTATCTTAACGGGATTTATCACCACTCTGGCTATCTTAGCGGCTTGGCCGGTCACTTTTAAACCGAAACTATTCTACTTCCTGATGCTGTTGATGTACGGGGGACAGATTGCAGTGTTTGCCGTGCAGGATCTGTTACTGTTCTTCCTCGTCTGGGAATTAGAATTAGTCCCCGTCTATCTCATCCTCTCCATTTGGGGCGGTAAACGCCGTCTCTACGCGGCCACCAAATTTATCCTTTACACCGCCGGAGGCTCCCTATTCATCCTTGTAGCGGCGCTGACGATGGCTTTTTATGGCGATACCGTCTCCTTTGACATGGTGACTATTGCTGGTAAAGACTTCCCCCTGAAACTGCAATTATTCCTCTACGCCGGTTTCCTGATTGCCTACGGGGTAAAACTGCCGATTTTCCCCCTCCATACTTGGCTGCCGGATGCCCACGGCGAAGCCACTGCCCCCGCCCATATGTTACTAGCGGGAATTTTGCTTAAAATGGGTGGTTATGCGCTCTTACGGATGAATATGGGGATGTTACCCGATGCTCACGCCGTTTTCGCCCCCGTTTTGGTGATTTTAGGGGTAGTTAATATTATCTACGCCGCCTTAACCTCCTTTGCCCAACGCAATCTTAAGCGCAAAATTGCCTATTCTTCCATCTCTCACATGGGATTTGTGCTGATTGGCATGGCTTCCTTTACCGATATTGGTACAAGCGGGGCGATGTTACAGATGATTTCCCACGGACTGATTGGGGCGAGTTTATTCTTTATGGTCGGTTGTACCTACGATCGCACCCATACCCTGATGTTAGACGAGATGGGCGGTGTCGGCAAGAAAATGAAGAAAGTTTTTGCTATGTGGACCACCTGTTCCCTCGCTTCCCTAGCTTTGCCCGGGATGAGCGGTTTTGTGGCGGAATTAATGGTATTTATTGGTTTTGCCACCAGTGATGCCTATAGTCCCACTTTCCGCGTCATCATCGTCTTTTTAGCGGCTATCGGTGTCATTCTCACCCCGATTTATCTGTTGTCCATGTTGCGAGAAATTCTCTACGGGCCAGAAAATAAGGAATTAGAAGAACACCATGCCCTAGTAGATGCGGAACCCCGGGAAGTCTTTATCATCGCTTCTCTATTAGTGCCAATTATCGGCATTGGACTCTATCCCAAAGTGGCCACGACGATTTACGATGCTACTACCAATAAATTAACCGCCCTAGCGCGTAATTCTGTTCCCAGTTTAGTGCAACAGGCAAAGGCAAAAACCCCCAGTTTCTACCTTTATTCCCTAAAAGCCCCCGAAATCTAAGGATTTATCAGTTATCAGTTACCAGTTACCAGTTATCAGATTTGAGTTTTAAGTGAGCAGTATTAAATCCCACTTTCCGCACTTCTTAACATTCAATTGATAATTTTTACTAATATTAAATCCGGTTATTAAAGAATGATTATTTATTCCCTCTTGTGCATGAGTGCATGAGTAGAAAACGGGTTTCTCGGAGAAACCCGTTTTCTGTGCGTTACTCAACGGATTTAGTATTATTATACTTTTAATTGATTGTGTGATTATTTTAATGCGATCGCTACTGAGTACAGCCTGGAGAATTATTAGAATTAGTCCCCACTGGAGCAATCGCGCCCACAGAAGATTAGGCGGTCGCAACGCGCTCGCTACGCGAGACCGCAACATGGCAAAATATAGGAGTTTAGCTCATGTCTAACGAAACCGTGACTTATTCCCTAGAAGCTGTTCTAACAAGGATTGAGGGAAAAATAGACTCTCTACAAAGGGATGTTAACAAGCTAGAAATAGGACAATCAGAGTTAAAAGGGGAGATTAAAGCCTTAGGCTTTAAGGTTGAGGGCATCGATAAAAGATTAGAGAAAGTAGAAAATGAACAATCTGTTTTAGTTAAGTCTGTTTCTGACTTACAGGGATTTCGGGGGTTAATTTTACCTCTAATTGTTGGGGGAATTAGTGCTGGTATCGGGGCAATAATCACCGTCAGCATCAGATTTTCTCTCCTCGGTGGCAACCCCTAAATAAGGCGATTATAACATAGCAAAATATAGGAGTTTAGCTCATGTCTAACGAAACCGTGACTTATTCCCTAGAAGCTGTTCTAACAAGGATTGAGGGGAAAATAGACTCTCTACAAAGGGATGTTAACAAGCTAGAGATAGGACAATCGGAGTTAAAAGGGGAGATTAAAGCCCTAGATGAGCGACTAACCACAGAAATTAAAGGATTAACTGCAAGAGTCGCTAATCAGGAATTTACCAATCGAGGGATTCTAATCGCTTTGGTTGTTGCCATTTTGGGAGGGGCAGCCAAACTTTTTGGTTTTCTTCCCAATCCCTAACAGATATCTAATTAGGAAGTTGCCGTTTTCTTGGCTCTTCTAGGTTCTGTGTGATAAGTTTAATTGACATAGGATCGATCGATCTTTGTGTCCTTTGTGTCTTTGTGGTTCGTTCCACCCCCTCGCTCTTGAGAAATGTATCTTAGAATACATTTTACCCACCAAAGCTGGGAGAGCCTTTTCTTTTCACTGATAACTGAAAAATCCCTACCCTACCCAATCACCTCGTGTAAATCCGTCGGTGCGAGATTAGGATAAACCACTTCACCATCCTTAAACCAGATAATGCGCTGAGAGTGACGCGCCACATCAGCCTCGTGAGTTACCATGACGATAGTAATGCCACTGTTATTCAATTCCGAGAAAATAGCCATCACCTCTTGGGTAGTTTTCGAGTCTAGCGCCCCCGTCGGTTCATCAGCAAGTAATAATATGGGTTGATTGACAATTGCCCTAGCAATAGCAACGCGCTGCTGTTGTCCCCCCGATAATTGATTGGGTTTATTGTGCAGTCGATTATCTAATTTTACCTTCGTTAAAGCAGCGATCGCTCTTTCCTTTCTTTCTTGGGGAGAAACCCCACCATAAATCATTGGTAACATGACATTTTCCAGCGCACTCATCTGGGGTAAAAGATGGAATTGCTGGAAAACAAAGCCGATTTTACGATTGCGAATCTGAGCTAAATCCCCATCCGGCAGCGTAGAAACGTCGAGATTTTCTAGATAATAAGCTCCCGAGGTGGGACGATCAAGACAGCCGATAATATTCATGGCCGTGGATTTTCCCGAACCCGATGCCCCCATAATAGCGCAATATTCACCTTTTTTTAGGCTTAAATTGACGTTATTAAGGGCTTTAACCATGGTTTCGCCACTGCCGTAGATTTTAGATACATTTTCGAGGCGAATAATTACTGGCTGATAGACTTCGGCTTTATCGTTGCGTTCGCTGAGAGAGGAAGTATCAAAACTCATGAAATAAATTCGTGGGGGCAGGGTGTGGGGTGTAGGGTGTGGAGTGTAGGGTTTTACCGATTTTCAGGGGGTCAATTACCTAATTTTCAGGCAAAAAGTGCCTAAATTTCCCCCCTGATCACTCCAAGGGCTGGCAGTTTTTGATTTCAAACAAGCTTAAAGATATTATCCAACAAGGTTTTTAGATTTATTCAGCAAGCCCTAAATAGAGATAAAACCAATAAATGCAGCTATTCTAACCTGAGCAATTCTCCATTCAAGCAACATCCTTGAGAAAACCGACTAAAGGCAAGAAAACCGGCGCTAAATTCGATCGAGCTACGGCTAAACAGGGATAGGAGCGATCACTATAATTTTCCCCCACCTGCAAGGGAAAAATCTTTTCTCCTAAAGAGATAAATACTCCGCCAGCGGCCTGTAGAATTGCCCAAACCGCGGCAATATCCCAGACTTTTGGGGTTGCTTCCACTCCTCCCAACACCGTGCCATCGGCAACCAAAAGCAGATTATAACTAGCCACTCCTATCATCCGCACTTTGCAGGGAAAGGGATTTTTTAATATATCTGTACTGCGAGCGCAGAGATTGAACAGATGATTTTTGCTGGGAAAATCGTCGCTGGTGTGAATCGGTTGACCGTCGCGGTAGGCCCCTAGCGGACCGGTTAAACCCGTCTCACCGTACCAATAGCCATAATAGGCCTGTTTTAGGCAGGGGAGATAAACAAATCCGAACACGGGAGTCCCCTGGTAGAGAAGTCCTAGGGAAATGCCCCAGATGGGAATACCGCGAGTAAAATTAGTCGTGCCGTCGATCGGATCCACTACCCAACACCATTCTTGATCCGGGAAAATATGGGTAGTTTCCTCGGTTAGGACTCCATGATCCCGGAAAGTGCCAGCAATTAGCGATCGCAATTCGCCATCAGACCAACGGTCGGCAGCCGTCACTAAAGTCCCGTCTGCTTTATTGGTGGCCTGTAATTTGCCAAAATCAGCTAGTAGGCGATCGCTCACCTGGCCGGTAGCCTGATAACAAAAGTCTAAAACCTGACTCCAAAAAGTTTCCATAATTTTCTCGTTCGTCTTCTAGTAGAATATTAAATCATTGTCTAAACTTAGGTAGTCGAGATTGAGCGCGGAAGCCCACCAGGAGATCAGACTAGCTACCCGTCTAGAAGCGATACTTTACCTAAAAGGGCAGCCTGTCCCCTTAACCGAGATGGTGACGTTGACCAACAGCGATCGCTTGACGGTAGAAGATGCCATGATCGAGTTAATGTCCGATTATGCTCACCGGGATAGTGCCTTGGAAGTGGTGGAAACCCCCCTCGGTTATAGTTTACAATTGCGGTCAGCTTATCAGAATTTGATCGAAGACCTGATCCCGGCCGAATTAGGTACAGGAACTCTCCGCACTTTAGCAGCGATTGCGCTCAAAGGACCGATTTTGCAAGCGGATTTAATTAATTTACGGGGCAGTACAGCCTATCAACAGGTTCAGGATTTGGTAGAACGAGGATTTGTGAGAAAACGCAAGCAAAATGAGGGTAGATCGTACTGGTTAGAAGTAACCGATAAATTTCATCAATATTTCGAGGTTGACAATCTTAGGGAACAGGGTATTCTGGAAGCTACCGATCAGGAATAAGGGGAGAGGGTATATTAGGGGTGAATGTTTCCGATCACTGAGCTAAACTTGAAAAAGATGGGGGGACTTCGGGCAATCAAGAAGAGCGATTTGTTAACCTAAATCCAATAACCACTACAGCGTGGGAGTTCTGATGACTTTTAATCCTGATTTTTTTCCCTGGGAAACCGAAGAACAAAATGATAACGGTCTGATGCAGTATCTCCAGCAGCAGCACCCTGAAACCCTTGAGAGAATCGCCCAATCGGTCAGTAGCGAAATTAAAGATATTATCTCGCAAAATGTCAGGGGATTGGTGGGAGTGTTGCCCTCAGAGGATTTTGCAGTACAAATTACCACCGACCGCGAGAATTTGGCGAATCTTCTCGCTTCAGCGATGATGACGGGTTATTTCCTCGGTCAAGTGGAGAAGCGCCATCATTTAGAATCAATTTTGTTAGCTACAGAATCAATTAAATTGGGCAAAAAACCAAAAATAGATTAATCTTCAGCCAAGACAGAGACACTTTCATCGGTGTCTCTATCAGTTTTTAACCCCCTTTGGCAAAACTCACCATCACCAAAATCGAGAGCAGGATACCGGGGACAAGTAAACCCGCTAATAATCCAAATTCAGTCAGCGTCATAGGAGAATATGCCCAAAATTCCATCACTTTTTACTCTAACCCCCTCTTCCGGCCACCTCAACAAAGCTTAAGGAAAATTTAAAGCCTTTTATCGGTTTTTCTTCCTACACAAACCAAAGAGAGTCTTTTTGATGTGGGTAAGCGGTTTATAATTCTTTTTTCAGCGCCTCGTATAAAGCTGAATAATCTTGCTCTGCTAATCCCATTGCTAAAGCTTTTTCCAGAAGACGCTCTACTCCTGTTAGGGGAAAAGTGGTTAAATCTAACTTCTCCGATTCCTCTAAAAAGAGATTGACATCTTTGAGTAAATGTTTAGTGGGAAAGTTAGGGTTAGCATAATTTTTCTCTAACATTCTGGTTAATTTTTTGTCAAAAGTAGGCGCATATAAGGCACTTTGACGCAGGATAGTCATGAACTTTTCTAAATCTACTCCTTGCTGGGATAAAAAAGCTAAACTCAAAGCAAAAGTACTGGTTAGAGAGGCAATTAATTGATTTAAAGCTAATTTTAACGCCGCAGCGGTTCCCACTTCCCCGATTAACATCGGTTCTTGACCAAAATGTGCTAATAAATTTGACCATTGATGGAACTGTTTCTCCGTTGCTCCCACCATAACTAAGAGAGTGCCATTTTTAGCTTCGGGAATACTTCCTAACACGGGTGCTTCTAGATATTCTCCCCCTTTAGCCACAATTTGATCTCGCAGTTGTTTACTTTCAGAAGGAGCAATGGTTCCCATCTGGATAATAGTACGATTATTGAAGTTAGATTGCTCGGAATTTAATCCTAAAACCTCTTGGATAGCGGCGGCATTGGTTAACATTAAAATCAGACAATCTGCCTCTTGAATTACTTGTTCAGGAGAGCTAACTGTTTTGGCTCCTAACTGCTGTAAAGGTGCTAATTTTTCTAAGGTGCGATTATAGGCAATAACAGGAATTTTCTGATTTAATAATCTTTCTACCATTGGCGTTCCCATTAATCCCGTTCCCAAAATTCCAACTTTCATAACTTAATTTTACCTGATTTAGTGATTAATTTTTACTGGTTTTTATAGCTGTCCAATGACGTTCGGAAGACTGATAAATTTTAACATTTTTTAATCCAGATTGCTGGATTAAATCGGCGATTTCTGCTAGTTTAAAAGCGGCATGGAGAGAATCTTTAAATAGTTGCGCTTGTCGCAGAGAAAAATTGGGACCGATTTCCCTCACCATCCCCTGGATTATTTCCTCGGAATCGGGACGGAATAAATCTCTTAAAAAAATGCCACCATTGGGTTTTAAAACTCGCTTAATTTCCCGTAAAAAAGGCAGAGGATTTTCGAGATGATGGATTAAACTATTAGAAATAACTAAATCAAATTGCTCGGATTGGTAGGGAAGATTTTTTCCATCAACTTTCTCCAATTTGATCTGTTCTTGACAGTTAGCATTAAGGATATTTTTTTGACCAATTTCTAACATAGAATCGGCCAGATCAATAGCGATAATTTGCCATTGGGGACGTAGTTGACTGAGCATAATCGGAATGCGTGCAGTACCAGTTCCTACATCTAATACCCTAGCATTAATACCAGCCAATTGTACGGCTTCTTTAGCGAAATTAGTATTAACTTCCGTGAAGTCCATGGCATCATATTCGATCGCTTCTTCCCGATCATCCATCACTTCTGGTTCTAGAATTCTTTCCATAGAAAAGCTATCTTTAGGGATTACAATATTCACAATACATCGGATCGGCGGTTTTTTCACCGTTGGGAAAGAGTTTTTCCTCTCGATAATCACACCTTTGACAACCGTATAGTTCCAGTTTAATTAAAGAGGTGGGAAAGTGACATAAACCACAGGGTAAACCCGCTTTTCTTTCGATAATATCAAACCCCGGACAACCACAATTAGGACATAATTGATTGAGTTTTTGAACCAGATTTGCTGTTGCAGCTGCAATCGCTTTCATCCGCGTGGGATTGTGCATAGCGCGCATATCGGTTTCTAGGTGTACTTTACCGTTTTTGTCAAGAATATCTTCAACAATTTTAACGAAATTTTTCTGGTCAGTAATTCCCTTAAAAATATGCTCAGAGTCGAGAGAATTTTTATCAAACATCACCACTAAACCATGACTAGGAAACCCTATTTTTTCGGCAAATTCTAAAGCAGCTGCTAGATTAGTGACAGTTTGGTGAGCGTGATTAGTTTCCGTGACTATTGCTTGACCAATTATTTCTAGATTATGGACTCGATCGAGCAATAAAATCAATTCACGATTACAGGAAACTAACGGCAAGTTAGGATAGGGATAAAAACTACCCTCACTGGCAATTCCAATATCGTATCCCGAAAGCTCGATCGCTTGTTGTGCCTTCCTGCGAGCGGCTTCAATTTGTGTCCCGATGCGCTTAATGTCCCGGGTAAAAGTGCCAAAGCGATCGGTATCAAAATTATCAGGTACAATCACCTTAAGGCCTATTTCTTGCGCTAAAATCGGTGCAATTACCCGCTCTTTTCCGTGCATAGTCCCTAAAATTGCTATCCGATCTTGAAACATCTTTTCTTGAAACATCTTGATCAAGGAAAAAGTAAAAAACAGCAATCAGCGAAAAGAAAACGGCAATTTCCTACTTAAGACTGTCCACTTAAAACTCACATCTGATAACTGATAACTGATAACTGATAACTGATTTAACTGTCCATTGTTTTTCCCTGAGCTTGTTGTAATCTTTCTGCTGCTGTTTCCATGACTTCTGCAAAGTTTTCGAGAATTTCGCCGGGGTGCGCTTCCAGGATTTTTGTAGATAGGGAAATGCGATTTTTATATTCGTCAATTTCTGCGACTACCACTTGAATTGCCTGACCAACTTTAAAGAAAGTCATAGGAGAATTAAAAGAGGCCCCCGTCACCTGTTTAGCATGGAGTAATCCCGTCACTCCACCGCAATCGACAAAAACACCGTAGGGTTGTAATTTAACCACAGTGCCACTTAATAATTTACCCACAGCTAACTGACTGATAGCGTTAGCGCGAGCAATTTCTCGCTGAGACAAAACTAACTTATTATTTTCTTGATCGATTTGAATAAAAGTTGCGGTTAAAAGTTGTCCGATCAGGGAATCTAAATCATTTTTTTCGATTAAATGGGAGCGAGGGATAAATCCTTTTAATCCCTCCACTTCCCCCGTCACTCCTCCCTTATTCACCCCCGTGACGCGCAGCTGCACCGACTTGCCACTTTCAGAGATTTCCCTGACATTTTCCCAAGCTTTTTGTAGTAATAATTGCCGCAGAGAAAGGGTAACTTGTCCTTCCGCATCCTGTCCACGGGTAATTAGAAAATCGAATTCTGCACCTATGGGTAAAGCTTCGGCAATGGAAGTGACATTTTCCAGGGAAATTTCCCTTAAAGAAATAAAAGCGGAGGATTTGCCGCCAATATCGATATATGCTCCATCGGAGGTGTGTTGATCGACTCTCCCTCGCACGATTTGCCCTTTTTCAAATTGATAATCGTATTGATCAAGAGCTTTGGCAAAATCGTCCATGGAAAAGGCAGGGTTCGGTGTCATGATAAATAGAATGGTTACAAATGTGATTTCGAACTGCTTCCAGTGTAAGCTGAAGCTTGAGGGGTCAGACCATTAAGATTTAAGAAGGCTAAATAACTCTAGCACATGATCCCAGGCAGATTTGGCCGCCTTAGCATTATAACTAGCTCTTTGGTCGCAGAAAAAGCCATGGTCGGCATTTTCATAGCGGAAAACTCGATGAGGAATCTGATAACGGGTTAATGCCTGTTCTATCTCATCCACTTGCTTTTGAGGAATACTGGCATCTAACATCCCGAAAAATGCGTAGATTGTCCCTTTGATTTGGGGAGTCACCTTCACTGTCGCTTGGCCACCCCCAGGGGTTCCCGTGGTGATTCCTGCACCGTAAAAAGAGGCAGTAACTTTGATATCCTCTAGAGTGGAGACAAGATAAACCACATGACCACCAAAACAAAAACCGATCGTGCCGACACCAGTTTTTTGCACCTGTGGCAAACTGTAAAGATAATCGATGGTGGCCTGGATATCGCTGAGTAATTCGGCTGCTTTGGTTTGTTCCTTGTACTGACGACCGATTTCGATATCTGCCATACTGTACCCCGTTTCAAAACCGGGAGCAAATCGCTGATAAATGGCAGGAGCGATCGCTATATAGCCTTCTTGGGCAATTCTGCGGGTGACATGGCGAATATGGTCGTTTACGCCGAATATTTCCTGAATCACGATAATTGCTGGATAAATTCCCACTCGATCAGGAATGGCTAAATAGGCATCTATGTCAATATCTTTGTTAGAAATCGTAACAGTTTGCGTATTAATAGTCATAATTTTCTCGGTGAAAAGCGAATTGGTGTTAGGGTGTTAGGGTGTTGGGGTGTTAGGGTTTTAGGGTTTTAGTTTAAATTCCCCACTTCCCCATTCCCCCATTTCCCCATTCCCCCATTCCTCAAATTAAAACAAACTTTGCCAAGGCCGCGGCCACCCCATTTAAGTCTACACTGGGGGCAACCCAATCAGCTTGATCCTTAACGGCTTGGGGAGCATTACCCATGGCAACACCGACACCCGCGTAGGTGAGCATAGAAACATCATTAAAATTATCACCGATCGCCATGACGTTTTGCGGTTGTAATCCTAGGATATCTTCGGCCAAAAATTGGGTGGCGCTTCCCTTGGTAGCCTCAACGTGGGTAACTTCAAAAAAAGTCGGACTCGATTGGGTAAAGTATAAATCTTGATTTTGATAGCGTTGCTGTAAATGCTGCCAAATCTCGGCGATAAATTGCTTATCTTCCCCCATGGCCAGGATTTTAGTGGTTTTGTGGGCAACTTTGCGTAAATCTCCCACTGCTTCGGCAACAATACCCGAGCGCTGGCGATAGAATTCCGTTTCCGCGTTTAATTGCCGCACATAAAGCACATCGTCCATATAAAAATTAAGGGAGATTTTCTCCTTCCATTGGGGTTGTTCGAGATAATCTAAAAGATCGATCGCCAAGTCAGGGGAAATGGGGGTATGTCGATGGTGAACTTGGGAAACAGGATCTTGAATCCAAGCGCCATTGTAAGCAATTAAAGGTAAAGTCGATTTAAGGCGTTGATGAAAACGTAAAGCCGAGCGGTACATCCTGCCAGTGCCAATAGCGACGGGAATCCCCTTTTTTTGGACGGCCGAGACAGCTTGCACCACAGCCGGATTAACCTGATTGTTATCACCGGCGATCGTTCCATCCACATCGACAACGATTAAGCGAATATCCACAGTCTTGTCCCATTCAACGGTAACAGTTAACAGTTTGCCATAAGAATTAAGTAGGGTTGGCTGAATAAATCTAAAAACCTTCTTGGATAATATCTTTAGGCTTTTTTTCCCTCAAAAAGTGCCGACCATTGGAGTGATTGGGGGGAAAATTCAGGGACTTTTTCCCTAAAAATTAGGTAATTGACCCCCTGAAAATGGGTAAAACCCCACCCACCCCTGCCCCCGATGTCGGGGGCAGGGGGGCCACACCTTGCCACCACCGAAAAACTTTTTCAGCAGACCCTAAGTAGTCGTGACCAATAAATTTAGTAGTTCATATTTACTAATTAGCTGGAAAAAGTATCGGGGGGGGAGAAAAAAGTTGATTGCGGACTGCCGACGGCTGATCATAGCTTACGTCCGGATCTTAAAATTATCAAAAGCGCACAGTCCAGGGAAGCCATTTATTTTTTACAATAGAAAATTCCCTAGATTATTTTTGCGGGAGGCAATCGGTGATTCTCAATTTTTCCTTAAGGATTGTAGCGGCCAAAGGCAGACTATTCTGTAAGTTTTCACTCTACAAAACCTATCGGGTGGTCAGTAGCGCCCCCGTCGATGTCCTCTGGCAAAAATTAATCAATGTGGCCGATGTCTCTTGGCATCCTTTGATTGCCAAGGCTGATGTTCCCTTGGGTTTAATCGCTAAACCAGGGTTAATCTATCAAGCTGTCACCCGTCTGACTCCCATTCCTATCCGGGTTTTCGTGGAAAATGTCCGCCCCGGGGAACTCCTCAGCCTCAGAGTTCTCGCTATCCCCGGTATGGAACAAAAAATGACCTACCAAGTAGAATCAACCCTCTGTGGTAGTTATATTTCCTATTCTGTCACCCTGCGCGGTTGGCTGTCCCCCTTTATCTGGTGGTTAAGTCGTCCCTATTTAGCCAAAGTCGCCGCCCAACTGGCCCACGCTGCCGAAGAATTAACGGCCTAAAAAAAAAATCCCCCCATTGTGCTAATAAATAATCTGCCAAGGGTCAAGATCTAAGTCACAATGATATATGGATAGACTTAAACAAAATTTTATTCAGCTACATTGGTACATATAGTCTACTGATATCATCCCGACGAGTTGAGCGCAACAACCTCAATCCGCCGGGATGAACTATCTCTGGAGACTTCACTGATGAAGTAAGTTCTACAGGAGGGAATTATGGGGGAATTAAACACAGCCGAACTTCTAGTTAAATGTCTAGAGAATGAAGGGGTCGAGTATATTTTTGGGCTACCCGGGGAAGAAAACCTCGATGTTTTGGAAGCCCTGAAAAACTCCTCGATCAAATTTATCACCACCCGTCACGAACAGGGGGCCGCTTTTATGGCCGATGTCTATGGACGCTTGACGGGAAAAGCGGGGGTTTGTCTCTCCACCTTAGGACCGGGGGCGACTAACCTGATGACAGGGGTAGCCGATGCTAACCTCGATGGGGCGCCCTTGGTGGCCATCACCGGCCAGGTGGGAACCGATCGGATGCACATTGAATCCCATCAATACCTGGATTTGGTGGCCATGTTCGCCCCGGTGACGAAATGGAATAAACAGATCGTCCGGCCGGGTATCACCCCGGAAGTGGTACGGAGAGCCTTTAAAACCGCCCAAAGTGAGAAACCCGGGGCAGTTCATATCGATCTTCCCGAAAATATCGCCGCTATGGCTGCTGATGGTCATCCCTTGCCTCTCGATAGTCAGGAAAAAGTTTACGCTTCCTACCGGACTTTGAATATGGCGGCGGCAGTGATTTCTAAAGCGAAAAATCCCTTGATTTTGGCGGGAAATGGGGCAATTCGCGCTAATGCTAGTGAGGCTTTAACGGAATTCGCCACGGCCTTGAATATCCCTGTGGCTAACACTTTTATGGGTAAGGGGGTGATTCCCTATACCCATCCTCTGGCTCTTTGGGCGGTAGGATTACAGCAACGGGATTTGATTAGTTGTGCCTTTGATCGCAGTGATTTAATTATTGCTGTTGGTTACGATTTAATCGAGTATTCCCCGAAAAAATGGAATCCAGACGGGAAATTACCGATTATTCACATCGGCATGACTCCGGCGGAAATTGACAGCAGTTATGCCCCGGTGGTGGAAGTGGTGGGTGATATCACCGATTCTCTCATCGATATCCTCAAACGGGCTGATCGCCAGAATAAACCAACTCCTGTCACCGCAGCATTAAAGACGGAAATTCGGGCCGATTACGAAACCTATGCCAATGATACGGGTTTTCCGATCAAGCCACAAAAATTGATCTACGATCTGCGTCAGGTAATGGGACCGGAAGATATCGCTATTTGTGACGTGGGCGCTCATAAAATGTGGATGGCCCGCCATTATCACTCCGATTGTCCTAATACTTGCATTATTTCTAACGGTTTCGCCGCTATGGGTATTGCCATCCCTGGTGCGATCGCCGCTAAGTTAGTTCATCCCGATAAGCGCGTTGTGGCGGTGACGGGGGACGGCGGTTTTATGATGAATTGTCAGGAGTTGGAGACAGCTTTGCGGGTGGGAACTCCCTTCGTCACTCTCATCTTTAATGATGGCGGTTACGGTTTAATCGAATGGAAGCAGTTCAACCATTTTGGCACCTCTTCTTTTATTAAGTTTGGTAATCCCGATTTTGTTAAATTTGCCGAAAGTATGGGATTAAAAGGCTATCGGGTGGAATCTACTCAGGATTTGATCCCGATACTAGAGGAGGCTTTCCGGCAAGATGTCCCTGCGGTGATCGATGTTCCCGTCGATTACGGTGAAAATCTGCGTCTTTCCCAAAAATCGGGCGATTTAAGCTGTCAGATTTGGGAATAGAAGTTGATAGCGGCAAGCAACCTCCAAAAAAAATCCCCTAACTAAATCTCAGTTAGGGGGAAGTAATTAGGTTGGCTTTAGTAACGTTAGAAAACGCAATCTAGAACAACCATTCTAGAACCGCCTCATCTTTAGTGTTGGTATTGCGAGAGGGGGTTTCCCTGGTGAATTTCATGTGGATAGAACGATTTTGTTCACCATCGGCGGCTACGGCCATAATCGGATAATCGATTAAACCGTCTTGGAAGGACATCTGATAGCGGAAAGTGCCATCGGGATTGAGTTTGATCGGACGACCACCGATAGTTACAGTGGCATCCGGTTCGGTGGCACCATAGACGATTAATTCTGCATCGGCAACTAACCAGAATTTGCGCGGACGTTGTAGGGTTTCCGAAGCACCCATACCGATACCAGAAGCAGTCATCCCGATACCGGAAGCGGTTAGTCCCGATACCGTGGGAACTGCCCACATACCAACCCCGGAGGGGAATACATAAGAACTGATCACTTCCGACATCGGTACGGAACCAGCGACGTGCTGCATGGAACCAAACAAGGAACCGGCCACCCGTAGGGCCTCGATATCGCCGACACTCTCGAAAATTTGGTCGTAGATGGGGCTAGTTCCCGTGGTTCCGGCGCTGCTGCCGTAGCGTTTGCTGGGGGGAACGAGTTCGTAAACAGTTTTACCCACCAGTTCTTCTTCCCAGTTAACGGTGACAAAAATATCTTCAATCCAGTCGGAAGGATAGACGGGAGGAATCCGCACTAAAGGAGAACGGGCCAAAACTAACCAACGACCATCAGCACAACGATAACCGATATCGATAACATAATCTCGATCGCTGACTGGAATCGGTAAATACCATTCCCGGGCCAATTCATCACAGAGATATTCTTGGACACTGTGGGCGCCTTGGCTATTGAGATCGATATCGGTGACATCATAAAGACGCAGGGCTAATTGTTGTCCCCCTTGACGACGCAAATCTTCTTTCGATTCGTTGGGGATATCCCAGTAAGCATAGGCCCACTGAGGATCGCGCGGTAGGAGGGTAATGCGATTTTCACCGTAGCCACCGGGCAGATCTCCTAAACCATCATCCACTGAACCTAGGATATCTTCGATCGGGTTAGCTTGACCTAATTCAAATTTTGCTGCTTCCACTGGTTTTTCCTCTTTAATAATAGATTTAAAATTGCCGCTTACTCCCATAGCTTGGGTAATTGCCTCGATTAACTGCGTTTTCCGCATCCGACTGTAACGAGAGATGCTGTATTGACTGGCAACTCGTCGTAGTTGCCGCAAGGTCATCTCATCTAAGGGTGGGTATTCTGGAACCATGAGTTGACACTCTCCGATTAGTTACGACGGCAAATGTTTTTGAGCATTTGCAAAAGCAGTGATCTGGGTAATCCTTCAACTACTCATCGATTGCTTTGTGAACGAGAGATCCACTCGATGGGGATCAAGGGAATCGCTTGTTATAAATACCTATTAAACAGCAAGATTCTGATTTTGACCAAGTACATTGTCATGATTTCTTGACAAAAACGCCAAACCCTTGATCCCAAAGAGATTTTCATGTCAGGAAGTTTTGATACGCTGTGCTGCCTTGAAACTGCATAAGGAAATTTTAGTACAAATGCTCGCCGATCTCCACTGATTACTGATTACCGATTACTGATCACTGATTTGTACTCCGATCCCGATCGCCTGTAATCTGATATTGAGACTTTTAGTTAAGGAGACTGAACCGCTTGGCTACCCGTGTGATTATTGTTCGTCATGGACAAAGCAGTTATAACGCACAGCAGAAAATACAAGGTCGCAGTGATGGCTCGGTTTTGACGGAAAAAGGGCATCTGGACGCGGAAAAAGTGGGAAATGCCCTCAGTCAAATCGATATCGCCGCTTTTTACTGTAGTCCTCTCCAAAGAGCCAAATCTACTGCTGAGGTGATTCAGTCTCGTTTAAATAACTCTCCCGTCATTCAACCCACTTCGCAGTTACTAGAAATCGATCTGCCTATCTGGGAAAATATGGTCAAAGAGGAGGTAAAAGCTCAATACCCGCAAGAATATCGGGATTGGCACCAAAAACCTCACGAATTTAAGATGATACTGCCCGATGGTCAAGAACATTATCCCGTTCTCTCCCTCTATCAACAAGCCCAAGATTTTTGGCGAGAAATTATTCCCCAACACGAGGGACAAACTATCCTCATTGTTGCCCATAACGGCATTAATCGCTGTTTAATCCTCAGTGCCATCGGTATTCCGGTTTCCTTATACCATTCCCTCCAACAATCTAACTGTTGCGTTAATGTTCTCAATTTTACGGGTGATTTTGGTGATCCTGTGCAGGTGGAATCCCTCAATCAAACGGCACACCTAGGGATAGCTTTACCCCCACCGCGTCCTCCTTTCCAAGGTTCTAGGCTGCTACTGGTGCGTCACGGAGAAACCCAATGGAATCGGGATAAACGTTTTCAAGGTGTGCGCGATATTCCTCTCAATGATAATGGCAAAGCTCAAGCTGAGAAAGCCGCCGAATTTCTGCGAGAAACGGCGATCGATCACGCTGTCACCAGTCCTTTATCCCGTCCCAAGGAAACTGCCCAAATTATCCTGCAATATCACCCCAATGTCACCTTAGATACCCAAGTAGATCTGACAGAAATCTGTCACGGACTTTGGGAAGGTAAATTAGAGGAGGAAATTGAAGCGAGTTTCCCCGGGATGTTAGAAGACTGGAAAAATGCCCCAGAAACCGTGCAAATGCCGGAAGGGGAGAATTTACAGGAAGTTTGGGATCGAGCGATCGCTTGTTGGCAGCAAATCGTTAAAACCTATAGTAATAGCGATAGTCCTAAGACAATTATGGTAGTAGCTCACGATGCCATTAATAAGGTGATTCTTTGTTATTTATTGGGTTTAAAACCCGCCAATTTCTGGAATATTAAACAGGGAAATGGCGCGGTTAGTGTGATCGATTATCCCAAAGGATTTGACTCTCAACCGGTCCTGCAAGCAATTAATATTACCTCTCATCTAGGATCGGGAATACTCGATCGCACGGCAGCCGGCGCTTTATAACAGTTATCAGTTATCAGTTATCAGTTATCAGTGGGTAAGTTAACAGTTATCAGTATTCAGTTATCAGTATTCAGAAGATTGCTTTTATTTATTCTTCCCAATTCATAATTCATAATTCATAATTCATAATTACGGCTAACTAGAAGCTAATAATTGATTCTCAATCTGTCTAACTACCGTTAGTGCCGAATAGCTGACTCCGGCAGTGCCTTCTCCCGGATGGGTGGAATCTCCCACTAACCAAAGATGGGGGATCGGAGTGCGCGTCGCTACGCCAAAAGGGCCAAAAGTGGACAGTCTTTGACCAATACCGCCGACAATGCCCTGATTTCGCCCCGTAAACCGTTCAAAAGTGCGAGGTGTAGCTGATTCGATATGAACGATGTGATCAGGATTAAGATGGAAATAATTACCGAGACGCTCGATCGCCTCTTGGGTGTATGCTGCTTTTAATTGCTGATAATTATCTTCTCCTTTTCGCCACCAAAGACTGGTATCGGTGAAGGAAGAAGCAATAATCGTCGCTTTTCCCTCTGGGGCGCGGCCATCCCCTTCTTTACTCACGGAAACAAACAAAGAGTTATTTTCGCCGATTATGCCATCGTAATCGTAGAGGAATTGCAAATGGGGGGGACAATCGGGGGGAATAGCAGCGCGATCGACTCCTAAGTAAACCACAAAAGCAGCGGACGCGGGGGGAAGTTTTTCGATTCTCCGGTGATAAAGACTGGGAATGGCTTCGCGATCGATTAATTGTGGTAAATTTTGGATCGGGATATTAGCCACAATCTCATCGGCCATTTCTGGATATATTTGACCATTTTTTTGATTTCTGACGATAATTCCCGTGGCTTTTCCCTTTTCTGTCAGTATTTTTTCTACTGTGTGGCGCATTTGCAATTTACCGCCGTATTTTTCCAAAGCTGCTACTAGGCGATCGCTTAATACCTGCATACTACCCTGAAGGTGGGATAAGCCTTGGGGAGACTGAGAAACTGCCAAAGCGGTGGCGGCATAAAGTAAAGCGGTTTCATCGGCAGTAACTTGGGAATAAAGCTTTAACTGAAGATCAAGGAAGGTTTTTAGGCGTTTATCCCTCTCTAAGCCGTATAATCGCAGAGCATCTCCCACAGTCATCAAAGTAAAGGGGAAGGTAATGGCAGTATCTAAACGCAAAGCGGCGATTAATTGCCCTAAATCCCACCAGTTGCGCGGGGGTAAAACTGGATCGCGACTTTGAAAACGCCAACTTGCTTGAAAGAGTTTTTGTAATAATTGCCAAAAAGGTTCGCTGCCCGGAAATTGTTTTTGTCTTTCCTCTTGCCACTTGTGCCGATCGCGCCAGACATTTATCGGAGTGGTTTCCCCCGGCAGAAAAACGGCACAGGCAGGATCGCAGGGGACAGAATCGGGTAAATCTATCCCTAATTCGGCAAAAATGCGCTGATGAATGCCCCCTACTTCTAATCCTGCCACTTGAGTTGCCCCCACGTCAAAGGTAAAACCCCGACGGGAAAAAGTCGAGGCACAACCTCCGGGGACAACCGCCTGATCATATACTGTGACTTGATAACCTCGACGCGCCAATAATGCCGCCGCCGTTAGTCCGCCAATCCCTGCACCAATAACGGTAATTTGCGTCATTTTCTTAATAATTAGGGTTTGCTGAAAAAGTTTGTTGGTGGCGTTAGGAGTCAGGAGTCAGGAGTCAGGAGATAGGAGTCAGGAGTCAGGAGTCAGGAGGCAGGAGGCAGCTTTTTTCTCCCCACTTCCCCACTTCCCCACCTCCCCAATTCATAATTCATAATTCATAATTCCCACACCCCACTTCATAATTCATAATTCATAATTTATAATTCATAACAGTTTACCCGCGCCCCTAGGGTATCTAAAGCCAAAATTTTGGCGCTGGAGTTAATCCCCACTTCCTCCCAAGCATTGGTCATCTCTGTGGCTGTTTTTTGGGCATTGTCGGGGTTAGTTAAAGCCAATAGGCTCGGACCTGCGCCACTAATTACCATCCCGTAAGCACCCCCATTAATGGCGGCTTTTTTCACCTTTTCGTAACCCGGGATCAAAGATTGGCGATAGGGTTGATGCAGTTTATCCTCTAGGGCAATTCTCAGCCAATCGCCGTTACCCGTCTCCAATCCCCGCAATAATAAACCCAAGCGGGAAATATTGAAAATAGCCTCCTGACGGCTAATTTTTTCTGGTAAAACCGCCCTAGCTTTTTCCGTAGCCAGCTCAAAATCGGGAATCGCCAAGACGGGAATGAGATTTTTTTGCCAAAATACTTGACAAATAGCCCAATTTGTGCTATATCCTGCCGATAGCTGACAGTTGCCCCGCAAAGCTGGCACCACATTATCTGGATGTCCCTCCAATGCGATCGCTAATGCTTCGATTTCCCCCATAGATAAAGGATTTCCGGCGCATTGATTGGCGGCCAATAACCCACCGATAATAGCAGTGGCAGAACTACCTAAACCTCTAGCCAGAGGAACCCCTAAACCGATCTCGATGGCGATAGGGGGCGGATTCTGTCCTATTTTTTGATAAACTTGCAAAAAAGAAGTATAGATTAAATTATCAGCCCCTTGGCTAACTTTAGCTGATTCATTTCCCTTGACACTAATGCTGACAGGGTTAGCTGTCGTTGCCGGCAGCAGGGTAAAAGTAAACTGATTATATAGGGTTAAGGCCGCTCCGAGACAATCGAAGCCGGGCCCAATATTAGCAGTGGTAGCGGGAACTGTTACCGTAAAAGTTGTCATCGTTAAGCTTTTGCCTGAAGATAGCGGCGATTTACCTCCTCCCAGTTAACCACATTCCACCACTGTTTTAAATACTCAGCCCGTTGATTACGATATTTTAAGTAATAGGCGTGTTCCCAGACATCATTGCCCATAATTGGCTGTAATCCCTTCATTAGCGGGCTATCTTGGTTAGCAGTGCTGGTAATTTCTAGTTTTCCTGACTTATTTAAAACCAACCATGTCCAACCACTACCAAAAAGTTTAGTACCAGCTTGGTTGAAAGCGTTTTTAAATTCCTCGAAACTGCCAAATTTAGCGATTATTGCCGCTCCTATTTCTCCTGTTGGTTCGCCACCGCCATCGGGGGACATAATCTGCCAAAACATCGTATGATTAAGATCGCCGCCGCCATTATTGCGGATAGTGGTGCGAATATCGGCTGGCAAAGAGTCAAGTTTTGTAATTAATTCTACTACTGTTTTTTTCTGCAATTCTGGATATTTTGCCACTGCCGTGTTGAGATTATTAACGTAGGCTGCATGGTGTTTATCGTGATGAAATTGCATCGTTTCCTTATCAATATAAGGTTCTAGGGCATCATAGCTATAGGGTAGGGCAATAAGACTATAGGGACCGGTAGCGGCAAAAGCGGCACGGTTAAAACCGGCAAGAGTGGCTGTGCCAAGGGTGGCACCTAAAAGATAAAGAAATTGACGGCGATCAAGAGACATATTCTCAGAGCAGATGTTCCGATTATTAATTATCCTATCGATCGGTACTTCGGGAGACAAAAATTTTTATCGAGAGACTCCCAGAAGTAATCAGAATCTAGCGGCAGTTCTCCCTAATTACCATAAACGATAAAAACTTTTCAACAAACTAGGCGGAATTTTTAGATAATAACCAATAATAACTAATTGATTAACTAAGGTGGTTTTGCCAACTCCTAATTTTTGCCAACGTCTTGCCGAGGTAATCACCGGAGCAGCAACTATGGCTATTTTACCCCTTTTTTTCAATCTTTGTATTAATTCAAAATCTTCCATAATTGGCAACTCAGGAAAACCGCCTAAATCGGCAAAAATTGAGGCTTTTAAAAATATTCCTTGATCTCCGTAGGGAAGGGAAAGCCAGCGAGAACGCCAATTAACTAATTTTTCCACTAAACGCAGGTTTTTTTCCTCTCCATCAATTTTTAATTCAAAGGCTGCCGCTACTATCGCAGATTGGGATAAAGTATTGATAATTTGTTCTTGATAATTTTGGGGAAGTAAAGTATCTCCGTGCAGAAATAATAAAATATCTCCTTTCGCTATTTTTGCACCTATATTCATCTGAAAAGCACGACCTTTACCAGAAGAAATAATTACTTTTGCTCCCAATTGTTCGGCTATTTCTTTAGTTTTATCTGTACTTCCCCCATCGACAACAATAATTTCTACTCCTTCACCTATCTGTTTTAACGTTGCCGCAATTCTTAACTCCTCATTAAGAGTCGGAATGATAATACTAAGATAATTCATGAGGTTTTGTACTAACTAAAGTCAGAGGATTTAGGGGCGACCATCGGGTAAATTTGCCTACAGATACCGAGGGATTGATTGGGATGTTTAATAACTGTTTTTCCTGTAGAAAAGTTAAACATTGCTGCCAGTTCTCCACAGTGGCTAAAGCTGCCGTCAAAAGTCGATGCCAAATTAGGTTACACTTCATCTTTATGGGAAACGAAACTCTGTTCTAAGATAGGTGGGACAATGCCAAATATTAAAGGAGACGATGGTGCGCTCAAAACCATCTTCAGCAATAGTAAAATTATCGCAGTGGTCGGGCATTCTGAGAAATCGAGTCGCGCCAGCTATCAGGTAGCCAAATTCCTGCAAGCGGTGGGTTATCGAGTCTATCCGGTCAATCCGATGGTCAAGCAAATTGATGGTCAAAGTTGCTATCCTTCTCTAGAGGCTATCCCCGAACCCGTGGATATTGTTAACGTTTTTCGTCATCCTGATTATCTACCCGAAATTGTCGAGTCAGCTATTGCTGTTCAGGCTGCTACTCTTTGGACACAATTGAAAATTTATCACCCAGTTGCGGAAAAAAAAGCGATCGAGGCAGGTTTAAATGTGATTATGGATGCTTGTATCCAGATAGAATACCAGCGTTTATTTCCCTAAAACAAAACCCCACCGATGGTGGGGTTTCGGGTTTAATTTAGGAAATCCTAGAAGGTAAAGGTGCCGCGAAGGGTCCCAATCCACTCGTTACCAGTGCCTTTGAACTGTTCAGGTGCAGAAATCCAGATGACACCGGGGGTGATAGAAATATTGTCGGTGACTTGGTACTTGTAGAACAATTCAACGTGGTAGGGAACGATGTTAGATACTTTTAGCCCCATGTCTCGGAAGCTTAAGTGACCGATGTAGGGCTGCGCACCAGCAAATAGACCTAAGATATTTCCTTCTTTACCCAAGTCGGGGAAGGCAATACCAGCACCGTAGGTCCACACTTCCGCATCACCGAGACCGAGTAAGCGCACGGTGGAGTAGGAACCGAAAGCACTCAAGCTGGCGAAACCAATATCCACCGCACCGGTTAAACCGTAGCTATTGGATACTTTGGCTCCGAAGTTGAAGAAACCGACTTCATCCTGTAGGGTGACGCTACCCGGATCGTTGCCGTTGACGTTGAGCAGGGTATTTAACTGAGTTTGGGAAAGGTTAGCGGCGGAAGTACCCGTTACACCACGAGTACCACCGTTACCGAAGATAGCGGTGTCAGCACTTTGGTAAGCGTTAACGTAGGTAAAGCCAACGTTCAAGAAGTTGAAAAGATTGGCGTTAATCTGTGCTAAAGCGGCGTAGTCACCGTTAAAGAGACCGTTGCCCGGATTGGGGTCAGCAGGGGAAGTAGCACCACCGGCTAAGTAACCTAAAGATAGGGAAGTCGGACCGACAATGCTTTGGAGGAAGCCTAACTGTAGGCTAACACCGGCCCCAGAACCACCACCGATACGGTAGATGGGGTTTTCGGAAGCGAAGGTAGATAGCGCACCATTACCACCGTCGAAGTCTTCAAAGAAGGGATTAGTGGTGGGAACAAAGTCATTCCAAATACCACCCCAAGCGGCAACATAGGTATTGAAGCGACCAAAGTAACCTAAGTCAATCGGGGTATAGTAGGCCAACCAGTCGAGAACCACATCGCTACCGTTACCGGCCGCGGTCCAAGTTTGGAATAGGGAAGGGCTTTGCAGATTATCGAATCTGACGGAAGCGGGATCACCATTTTGTAGTGTGGTGGTCGATTTGTAATCAAATCCAAAGGGAGTGGCACTACCCGCCGCTAAACGAGTTTTCAATACGTCCTGACCGGTGAAGCTCGTGTTTAACAGCAAACGAGCGCGGTATTGCATGGCGGCCTGGGAAGCGGGGCTACCAGCACCGACCGTATCGGTAACGGCGAAGATGACTTCCCCGGCTAATTTGGTGGTGGTGGAGAATTGATTATTTTCGAGGAAAGAAACCCGGCTTTCTAAGTTGTCAACTCTAGCTCCTAAAGCTGCTAACTCGGCTTGGAACTCATCCATCAAGCGCTTGAGAGCATCTAAGTCTTCTTTGAGGACGTTGACACCATCTTGAATTAAACGTTCCATCACGTTTAAGCAAGCGTTTAAACCAGCCGCAAATTCCCAACGGGTTAAAGCTCGGTCGCCGCGGAAGGTGCGATCGGGATAACCGACAATACAACCATAGCGCTCCACAAGGCTTCTTAGGGCTTCATAGGCCCAAGCGGTGGGGGAAACATCCCGCAGTTGGTTAACGCTGGTGACTTGATCGATGCTGTTGCCCTGTACGGGAACCGTTTGACCTTCGTTACCGTACTGTTCGATCTGATTGAGTAATTCGCCAGTTCCTGCACCGTTGTCCTGAACTTGGGCGATTTCTAGACTGTTAAATTCGGCAGAAACACTGGTAGATTTGGCAGGATCGAAGCTGCTAGCATTGGCGGAAGCTACCAGGGTAGCCCCTAAAATCGCCGGGCTAACCAGCAATGATTTCCAGAACATTCTTAACATAATGGTTTTTTCCTCACACCTTATAGGTTGACTACACAGTTTGATGACGCATATAGCCTTTCTATTCTTCTGCCATTATACACAACTTAATTGCTTAGGGAAAGATGTGATCTCATTTTTTTCCCTTGACCAGTTGACAAAGTGGCCACCCTGTCGCTCCTGACGGCACTTAAACAAAAACTAAAGCAGGTTAGAATCCTTACAGGGAGAAAACTTAAGCTCCAATAACAGGCTCATCTAGAGGAGGTCGGACAAGGTTCTGTGATTTTGATAACGGCGACCGGACTGGGTTGTTGTCAGGTTAATTGATGATTTCTGTAGTGGCACTCCTATAAGAAGTGATGCCTAATGGGCAAAACTTAACGCCGACAAAAACAGGTACAAGACCATGAAAAAAAGAAAGATAGCCAATACACTGCGTAAAGCTTTACTAGAAGATGGCAAGATGGAACGCGCTCTCTATGAATACGAATTAGAAGAACACCTAGACTACTGGTACGAAGGTCTCAAGTCCGACCGTGATCAGTTTGTCTTTGCCGTCACGGAAAACTCAGGTGACGTGGCAATGGTATTGATTACGCCAGATAAAACTATCTACGTTAATGAGGAGGCGCGAGATAAACTCTCCGAATTCTGGATAAAAGCTTATAAGAATAATATGAATCGATTAATTCCCATGATGGCGGACAATTTGGCCAACGATATTATCTCGGTGACAGGCGTTAAAATGGTGTCCCCCAACCAGAAGCGGCGCTGGGTTAGTTTGCGCCCGTAGAGTTAAAGTGAAGAGATGACGGGAAACCCTGAAAAACTATCCGCCCTTACCAATTGCTCGGTAAGGGCGGTGTAGCGGGTCATCAGAATCGACACCAGACTGCCGGAAGGAACTCCAGCTAGTCTAAATCTTGTTTAGACGTGGGGGTCTAGAGAACAGCCCCGGCGCACAGCCGGCTATTGTCGATTAGGAGACCCATGCTTTTACTACTTTCTACCATCGACATCACCTCCTGTATCCCTGAACGGATTAATTATTGAATTTATCTGCAATCAGCTTAACGCAGCTGTTCGGAAAAAATCAAGGCCGGCAGCTAAAAATTTTTTCGGCAGGCCCAGATTAGCCCCAAAATGTAGGTGGAGATAGGAAGCGTGCAGATTCTTACCTTGCCACCCTTCGGCATTGATAGCACTTTTTGGGAATGCTTGCAGTTGATAAACCGGTGCGTCGCTCACCCCGCTCAATTGGGAGCGATGGAATTCATGGCCGCGCACTGGTTGACCCGGTTTGAGCAGGATCGTCTCCTGTTGGGCGATGGCTTGCCGATAACCTAGGGTTAACTTCGGGGACATTATAGCAGATTGGGGGATTATTTGCAACATATAATGGTTTTTTTGCTCAAAATCAATTATTTTGTCACATAAATACATTAATCCGCCACATTCGGCGTAGGTGGGCATTCCCGATGCGATCGCTTTTCTCACCTGGGTTAAGATAGGGGTGTTAGCGGCTAATTCCGGGGCAAAGATTTCGGGAAAACCGCCTCCAAAGTACAACCCTTGCAGGTTTTCGGGCAAATTTGCCCCTTGCAAGGGACTCCAAAAGATTAATTCCGCGCCTAAATTGGCTAAAATATCGAGATTATCGGGATAATAAAAGTTAAAAGCCTTATCTCTGGCAATACCGATACGGATAGGGGGAAAAAGCTTATTTGATTCTGTGGGACTTTTCGGGTTCTCTTGGGGAGAAATAGTCAGTAAAGGCAAGAGAATGTCCCAATTAAAGCAGTTTTGGGCAATAGAAGCCAGTTGATCTTGCAGTTCCCTGATTTCTCCTAGTTCATCCCTGGGAACTAATCCTAGGTGGCGATCAGGAATTGTCAGGGAATCTTGACGACGCAAAACCCCGACAATCGGCATATTGATGGATTCTAGGGCGGTTTGCAGTAATTGCAGGTGGCGATCGCTGCCAACCCGATTGAGGATAACTCCGGCTAGATGGAGATTTTTATCTAAAGATTGATAACCGCGGACAATAGCGGCGACAGAGGTAGATAAACGGCTGCAATCGATAACTAACAACAGAGGAAGCCCTAAAATACGGGCAATATGGGCGGTACTGGCATAGTCGGGAAATTGAGTATCGCTTAATTGAATACCATCAAATAACCCCATTACCCCTTCAATCAGAGCATAATCGACATTTTGACAGTGTTGGGCAAAACAGGTTTTTACATAGTCTTCAGAAGTTAAAACCGGATCGAGATTGCGACAGGGGCGACCGGTAAAATGAGTATGGAACATGGGATCGATATAATCGGGCCCGACTTTAAAAGATTGCACTCGATCGCCACGACTGATTAAATAGGCCAAGATTGCCAGAGTAATCGTCGTTTTACCGACTCCGCTTCTTTCTCCTGCGATGATCATTATTAGTTGTTTTTTTTCGAGATCGAGCTAGACTTAATTAACCTGTTAAGTAGTTGGACAAAAGTAAAGTTAACTGTGGGGTAAGGAGTCAGGAGTCAGGAGTCAGTAAGAATTGCGGCAATTTACATTTCTTAAGATAGACAACATAATTTATGTCCGACTACTTACACAATCAATTCTAGAGCTTGCCAACGGCTAATAGAGTTAATTTTGGCCACTAACTGGTTCCCGTGTCAATCGACTTTTTTTATTAGCGGTGAAATCAATTTGACGACGTTTATGATCTTTGGCATCATCTCTAGACGACCGGCTATTATTCCGGCGTTCCGACGTTCCCCAAAACCAGAGACTTCCTACCCCACCATTAAGATAACAGCTAGATTAGCTGACCAATTTTGTTTAGCTGTTAACTTTTGTAAAAAAAACATCGTCTGTATCCTATTGTACAGATAGACTAAAAATATCTAGAAAAAGCAGTTAGATCGGCAAGAGGGAAAAGGTAAAAACCCTGACTGGGAGATGAGGGTTAAATACGCAAATAAGCCTCAATTACCGCTCTAAAGTTGGCTTTACCGACAGCAAAAGACCAGATTAATCAGGCAAATATCGTCAAATAAACTAATCAATATAGCTTCTTAGGTGTCTGGGAGTGAAAAAGACAGAAAACGAGGGTTTTCTAGTTTCTATAACTGCACTAATCAGAGACCTAGAACTTAGCTCTAAACCGACAACTAAATTATCAGGAGAATTGGGGTTATGCCGACTCTACAAACGCTGACCAATGATAGTATCTCTTGTCCCTTGCCCGATCGCGTGGAGAATGTCAATTTCTACTACGAATTAGAAAATCAAATTCATCCCACCTACGGCCTCGAAAACCTAGGCATGAAAAATCTCGGTCGCGTTTATCGCAATCTTTCCGTACCGCAATTAGTCGAACAGGCGATCAAACGTCATGAGGGCGTTTTAGCAGATAATGGGGCTTTAGTGGTGGAAACGGGCAAATATACCGGTCGTTCCCCCAAAGATAAATTCATTGTCAAAGAAGCCACCAGCGAAGAGGAAATCGACTGGAATCAGCATAACGCCCCGATTAGCGAGGAAAAATTCCAGCAGTTATACCGAAAAGTCCTCGCCTATGTGCAGGGAAAAGACCTATATGTCTTCGATGGTTACGTCGGGTCCGATCCTAATTATCGCTTTGGCGTGCGCGTCGTCACCGAAATCGCCTATCATAATCTTTTTGCCCATCAGTTATTCCTCCGGCCCAGTGCGATCGAACTAGCCGCCCATCACACCGATTTTACCGTGATTGCCCTGCCGGGGTTACAGGCAGATCCCGAGGATGACGGACTGAACAGCGAAGCCTTTATCGTCCTCAACCTGGCAAAAAAAATCGTTCTCATCGGTGGCACTCGCTACGCTGGCGAAATCAAAAAATCCGTCTTCTCGATGATGAACTACCTGATGACCAAACAAGGGGTTTTACCGATGCACGGTGCCGCTAACATGGATAAACACGGTCATACAGCCCTCTTTTTCGGTCTCTCCGGTACGGGTAAAACCACCCTTTCCGCCGATCCTAAACGCAGCCTCATCGGTGACGATGAACACGGTTGGTCAGAGGACGGCATTTTTAACTTTGAAGGCGGTTGTTACGCTAAAACCATCCGTTTAAGTGCCGAATACGAACCGCAAATCTGGGCGGCGATTCGGTTTGGCACTATTCTCGAAAACGTGATCCTTTCCCCCGATAATCGCCTTCCCGACTATGATGATGGTCGTTTGACCGAAAACACCCGCGCCGCCTATCCCCTGCGTTATATCCCTAATTGTGCCGTATCCGGCATGGGAACCCACCCAAAAACGATTATCTTCTTAACTGCCGATGCTTTTGGGGTACTGCCACCAATCGCCAAATTAACCACGAACCAGGCGATGTATCATTTCCTCTCCGGTTATACTAGCAAATTAGCGGGAACGGAACGGGGAATCACCGCCCCACAGGTGACTTTTTCCAGTTGTTTCGGTCAATGTTTCTTCCCTCTGTCACCCCTCGTCTATGCCCAAATGTTAGGGCAACGTTTAGAACAACACCCCGAAACCTCCGTTTATCTGATTAATACCGGTTGGTCTGGCGGTCCCTACGGAGTCGGCGATCGCATTTCGATCAAACACACCCGCGCTATGGTTTCCGCCGCTTTAAATGGGGATTTAGAGGAAGTGGTTTTCCATCCTCATCCCATCTTTCAGGTTCTCGTCCCCGAAATTGTCCCAGGAGTTCCCAAAAAAATCCTCGACCCGCGACAAGCATGGCAAGATGGCGAATCCTACGACCTACAGGCCCGAGAATTGGCCCATCGTTTTGTGGAAAATTTCCGTCAATTTACCACTGCCTCCCAAGAAATAATTGCAGCCGGTCCAATTTGGGAATAACAGCATCAAGGAATCGGTTTTAACGAAGGCAGTATTCAGGAGTCAGGAGTCAGTATTCAGGAGTCAGGAGTCAGTATTCAGTTATCAGCTTCTGAAGGCAAGAGGCAACAGGCAAGAGGCAAAAGACAGAATCTGACAATTCTCCTACCTAAAAAGAAGGTTAGAAACTAAGCACATCAAAGCTTTTAGCTTAACCAATTAGGTCTTAGATTCGGACCTTGTTGTCAGATGTGAGTTTTCAGTTCACTGTTTACTGTTTACTGAAAAAAGGTTCCCCACTTCCCCACTTCCCCACTTCCCCCTCTCCAGCGCTCTCTACACCCTTCTATTGCCCATGGCTTGTCCGGCGAGATAACCAGTGGTCCAAGCGCTTTGAAAATTAAATCCCCCCGTGACTGCATCGATATCTAGTACCTCCCCGGCAAAATATAACCCCGGACAGATTTTACTTTCCATAGTTTTAAAATCCACTTCCTGAAGATTCACTCCCCCAGAGGTGACAAATTCCTCCTTAAACACCCCTTTTCCTTTGATTTGATATTCCCCTTGCTGTAATTCAATCATTAATCGATTGAGAGTATTTTTAGATAATTCGGCCCAGGGAGTTTCCGAGTTAACAGTCAAGTAACTTAATAAACTCTGCCAAAGACGCTTAGGTAACTGCTCAAAGGGACAATAATTAAAAAGTTTTCTTTTGGGATATTCACTTTTAGTTTGTAAGATAATTTCTCGCAATTTTTCAGGATGATAATCCCCTAACCAATTAATTATTAAAGGCATTCGGTAATGCTGCTCGTGAAGCACCCGCGCTCCCCAAGCAGAAAGTTTTAAAATAGCCGGGCCACTAACTCCCCAATGGGTAATTAACAAAGGTCCGATTTGTTCTAATTTACTTCCCCCAAGACGAACTCGCACTTTATCCACAGTAACCCCTAACAAATCTTGCAGACGAGGATCTGCAATTTGAAAGGTAAATAAAGAAGGGACAGGAGAGACTAGAGAATGACCTAAATCTTGAGCGGTGCGATAACCAAAATGACTACTTCCCGTAGCAATTAAAAGCTTATCTGCCCTAATTTGCTCATCTCTTTTTAATTCAATTAAAAAACTTTCTTCCTGTTTTTTTACCGATTTAACTGGGGAATTTAGCCTTAAATCAACCCCGGCAAAAGTCGCACTTTCCCGCAGACAATTAACAATAGTTTCAGAATTATCGGTGCTGGGAAACATTCGTCCATCCGCTTCTGTTTTTAGTTTTACCCCCCGCAATTCAAACCATTTAATAGTATCTTGGGGTTGAAACCGACTAAAAGCTCCCCGTAGTGCTTTGCCACCGCGAGGATAATAATTAACCAATTGGGAAACATCAAAACAATGATGGGTGACATTACAGCGTCCCCCTCCCGAAATCCGCACTTTCGCCAGAGGTTCTTTGGCAGCTTCTAGGATAGTAACGCCAGCTTTGGGGTTAGATTCTGCCGCTTTAATTGCGCCAAAAAATCCCGCTGCCCCGCCACCAATTACGACTATTTGAGTCATATATCAAGGAAAAAGTTAAGTTTAAACCGCCAAAAATCGCTGAATGACTTCTTGACTTAATTCACTTGTGAAACCGGAAGCAACAATTCCCCCTTTCTGCATGGCGTAATATCGATCAGCTTGGCGGACAAAATGCAGGTGTTGTTCTACTAATAAAACGGCGATTCCTTTGCTGGCAACAATGCGCCGTACCGCCGCTTCAATTTCGAGGATAATTGACGGTTGAATTCCTTCCGTGGGTTCATCTAAAATTAATAATTTTGGTTCCCCCACTAAGGCGCGAGCGATGGCTAATTGCTGTTGTTGTCCACCGCTTAAATCTCCTCCCATCCGCGATAACATGGTTTTTAAAACGGGAAATAAATCAAAGATTTCTTCGGGAATTGTGGCATTTTTTCTTTTTGTGGGTAAAGCTTCCAAACCGAGAATTAAATTCTCTTTTACCGTTAAACGGGGAATAATATCCCTACCCTGCGGCACATAACCCAGTCCTAATCTGGCTCTTTGATCTGAGGTTTTATTAATCAGGTTTTGTTGCTCATAATTAATTGCTCCCGCTCGCGGTTTGAGAATCCCCATCAAGGTTTTTAATAGGGTAGTTTTACCCACGCCATTACGTCCGATTAAACAGACCATTTCTCCCGCATTAATGTTAAGATCAACATCTCTTAAAATATGACTTTCTCCGTAGTAAACATTGAGATCAGATATGTGTAACATTGTCAACCCTTTTTAACTAATTTTAATCATTTTACTCATTTTACTCTTTATTCTTCCGAGGAACCTAGATAAACTTCAATAACTTTCGGATCATTTTGAATTTGCTCCATATTCCCCTCACAGAGAACAGTTCCTTGGTGTAAAACCGTGACTTTGCGGGCAATTTGCCGGACAAATTCCATATCGTGTTCAATGACAATAATTGAATGACTTTCCGCTAGATTTAACAACAAATTACCCACGTTTTCCGTTTCCTCATCGGTTAATCCTGCTACGGGTTCATCTACTAGCAGTAAATCTGGTGACTGGGCTACTAATTGACCAATTTCTAAGCGTTGTTTTTCGCCGTGGGACAGTAAAGAAGCGGGTAAATCAGCTTTAGCAGTTAACCCGATAGTTTCCAATAAACCAATAACTTTTCTGCTATCTTCTAGCGGAGGACGACCGAAAAGAGTTGAGAAAACATTTTTATTACGGTTGCTAACTAAATCGAGATTTTCTCGGACAGTTAGATTTAAATATACCCTAGGAGTTTGGAATTTGCGACCAATACCTAAACGAGCGATCGCAAATTCGGGAATTTTGCGGAGATCTCGACCTTTAAATAATACCCGTCCGATGGTGGGTTGCACTTTCCCCGTAATCACATCTAAAAAAGTGGTTTTTCCCGCACCATTGGGACCGATAATCACCCGCAATTCTCCCGTATCCATACTGAAATTAAGATTATTGAGAGCTTTAAAACCCCCAAAACTAACGGTAAGATTCTCGATTTCTAAGATTTTTCCAGTCATAATTTCTAAGAGGGAATTGGTAATTATGAATTATGAATTATGAATTGGGGAGCAGGGTGTAGGGTGTAGGGTGTGGGAAGAATAAATAAAAATAATCTCCTGACTCCTGACGACCCACTCCTGACGACCCACTCCTGACTCGGAGAATACTAACAGAATAAGGTCACTTATGCTCTAATTCTTCTCTTTCCAATTGCACTTCCGGAGCTTCCTCAATACTAGGATAGGTGATTAAAGTTTTGCGGAAACCAAAATGAGTCAGCAAACGTTTAATTCCACCGAGAAGACCATCGGGAAGCACTGTCACCACAATTAGGAATAGGGCCCCTTGGAAAAATACCCAGACTTCCGGAAATTGTTCGCTTAAAAAAGTTTGGGCCATGCGTACTAATAAAGTACCGACAACTGCCCCCACAAGGGTAGCACGTCCCCCCACAGCCACCCAAATCACCATTTCAATGGAAAAAGCCACATCCATAGAGTTAGGGGTGATAATTCCCGTTTGCACGGTATAAAGAGCGCCGGCAACACCAGCAATCGCCCCAGAAATGGCAAAAACTAACACCTTAAACCAAGTAGGATCATAACCGGAAAAACGGACACGCACCTCATCATCGCGAATGGCGACTAACAAGCGCCCAAATCTACCAGTAGTTAACCAACGACAGAGGAGATAAATAGCCAGTAAACAGACAATTGTGAGTAAATAAAAGGCCACTTGAACGGCATCGGAACCCACCAGCAACCCGAAAATTGTTTGGGTATCGGTTTTTAAGCCATTAGTGCCGTTAATTAACTTTTGTTGACCGTTAAAAAAGTTAAAAAATACCAGTAAAGCCGCTTGGGTCAAAATCGAGAAATAAACCCCTTTAATGCGATTGCGGAAGATTAAATAACCTAATAATCCCGCCATGATCGCCGGTACGATAATTAGGGCTATAATTGTCAAAGGTAGGGAATAAAAAGGTTGCCAAACAAAAGGTAATTCTGTCACCCCGTAGAGAGTAAAAAATTCGGGCAGTTGTCCCGGTGGTAACTGAAGATTTAGGTACATGGCCAAAGCGTAACCACCGAGGGCAAAAAAGATGCCATGACCGAGACTTAATAAACCCGTATAACCCCAGATTAAATCTATGCCCAAAGCGACAATAGCCAGGGAAAGAAATCGCCCCAATAAACGCAAACGGAAAGCCGACAAAGCTAAGGGCAGTAACACCGCAAAGATGACCACTAAACCAACAATAACAGCGATTTCCGTGATTAACTTTTTCTTTTCCCGTTGTCGGGATTCGTTTCTAGTGATGGTTTCGGTAATCATAATCTATAACTCGGCAGTACGTCCTTTAGGAGGGAAAATTCCCGCAGGTTTGAATTGCAAGAAAGCAATAATTAAAGCAAAAATCATCACTTTTGCCATGCTAGTGGTGGAGAAAAAGGTGAAGAAATCCGTTAGGGGTTTTAGTGCTTCTACGGAACCAAAAATCAGGGCAAAAGTTCCCGAACCAATTAAATAATTAGCCACACCAATCGCCATAGCCGCGATAATAGTTCCCAGGAGATTACCAACTCCCCCCACCACCACCACCATGAAGGTATCAACAATATAATTTTGTCCCACGTTTGGACCGACGGAACCCAAGAAACTAATCGCACAACCGGCAACTCCAGCTAATCCCGAACCGAGGGCAAAAGTCAAAGCATCCACTTGATTTGTCGGAATGCCTAAACAGGCACTCATCTGGCGATTTTGGGTGACGGCACGAATGCGTAAACCCCAAGAAGATTTATTTAAAAACCAATAAGTCCCTAACAAACAAAGGGCAGTTAAAATGATAATAAATAGACGGGTGTAGGGCATTTGAAACCCGGGTAAAGGTAAACCTCCCCGTAACCAAGCAGGAGCCGTGACATCGACGTTTCTGGCACTAAACCAGGGTCGAGCGAGAACCGGATTAAAAGATAAAAGATAGCCTAATAATCCAGCGATAGCTAGGGATAAAGGCAGGGTGATACCAATAGTTAAATTGCGAATTCTCTCCCAATCTAGGCGACGACTTAACACCGTCATCGCCCCAAAAAATAACAGACAGAAAACTATTAAACTAATTACTAATAAGCCGTTGACACTTCTGACAAATTGCTGCAGAATTAAGCTGACTCCCCAAGTGGCCAGCAGCGTTTCTAGGGGTCTGCCGTAGAGGAACCTAATCACCCCCCTTTCTAATAATAATCCCGCCAATCCCGACACTAAAAAAGCGATCGGTAGGGCGAATAAAACATAAGTATCAAAGAGGGGAGAACCGAAACCTTTAAAGATATTCTGCACCACAAAAGTAGTATAAGCCCCTAACATCATTAACTCACCGTGAGCGAGATTAATCACCCCCATCAGTCCGAAAACAATCGCTAGTCCTAAAGCGGCCAGCAATAGCACAGAACCGATGCTAATACCATTAAACAATCCTTCCAATAATGCTGACACTTTTCTTTATTCCTGTGCATTTTTAAGCTTTAAAAAGTGGGGTGAACAGTAATGCCCACCTCACTCTCGTTACTGTCTGGAAAAATTCCTAAAACTAGGATTTTTCCATTTTGAATTTACCGCCCTTGGCCGGATCCGTCCAGTCACAGGCAAAGCCCTTAGTTTCGGGGACAAATTGGTTCCAAGGTTGCGGATCCACTACCCCCGGAGTTGACCAAACGATGTCAAATAGACCATCATCTCTCACCTGACCAATGCGGACGGTTTTGGAGATATGATGATTGGGGAACATTTCCACCGGTCCTTCGGGAGCATCGAATTTTTGTCCCACGGCCGCGGCGCGAACTTTGTCGAGATCATCGGCGGTTGCCGCTTGTTCCACCGCTTGCTTCCAGAGATAGACCATGATGTAGGCCGCCTCCATCGGGTCGTTAGTGACGCGCTCCTGACCGAATTTAGCTCGAAAAGCCTCAACAAATTTTTTGTTAGCGGGGGTATCTACGGTTTGGAAATAGTTCCAACAAGCGTACTGACCGAGGAGATATTCCTTACCGATTTGTTTAACTTCTTCCTCAGCAACACTCACCGACATGACCGGATATTTATCGGGAGTTAAACCGGCCGCTTGCAGTTGTTTGAAGAAAGCCACGTTACTGTCACCGTTGAGGGTGTTGAAAATAACGCCACCATCGGGTAAAGCTTGCTTAATTTTGGTGATAATCGGGGTAACTTCCGTGTTACCTAGGGGTAGGTAGTCTTCGCCTACGGTTTCGCCGCCTTTCGCCTTTAACTGCTCTTTAATAATCGTGTTGGCGGTGCGGGGAAAAACGTAGTCGGAACCGACGAGGAAGAATTTTTTCCCTTTGTTTTCTAGTAACCAAGTGACTGCCGGCTCGATCTGTTGGTTAGGTGCAGCCCCAGTGTAGAAGATATTTCTAGAACACTCTTGACCCTCGTACTGGACAGGATACCAGAGCATATGGTTTTTGGCTTCAAACACGGGTAAAACCGCCTTACGACTGGCGGAAGTCCAACAACCGAAGACAGTCGCAACTTTGTCCTGATCGATCAGTTTGGTGGCTTTTTCGGCAAAAGTTGGCCAATCGGAAGCGCCATCTTCTACCACTGCCTCGATCTGTTTACCAAGAACACCGCCGGCGGCATTGATTTCCTCGATCGCCAGTTTTTCCGCATCAACTACGCTGGTTTCACTGATGGCCATGGTGCCACTGAGGGAGTGCAGAATACCCACCTTAATTGTCTCTCCAGAAGCCGGGGCGGGACTAGCAGCTGGGCTAGGACTAGCCGTGGGGGTTTGGCTTTGATTGCCACCGCAAGCTTTTAACAGAATACTGGTTCCCAGAGCGGCAGAACCGTACAGGAGAAATCTACGTCGTCCTAAATTTGACATAATGATCTTGAACTAACCTCGCTGACAATATTAGCTACTTCACACGGATGTTTTTGCTGAGGAGATTTTCGGGAATCTTTCTACAAATATCTGTGTGATATTACGGCTAGGTTAGCAGATTTTTTGTAATTTTCGCTACTTTTTGGATGTTTTTTGTAATTTTCGCTACTTTTTCAGGAAAAATTAATTATTTTTCTGGAATTTGCCTCAGTTTTTTAGCTATCAGGAGTCGGGAGACAGGAGGCAGGAGATAGGAGACAGGAGATTATTTCTATTTATTCTTCCGACACCCCACACCCCACACCCCACACCCCACACCCTGCCCCCACCGAAAAGCTTTTTGCCGCAAACCCAATTATCAATCCGAATCTGGCCAAAGCAGCCGGACAGCAAGCAGCGCAAAACCAATGGCCGCTATCGCTTTTAATATCTTAGCGGGGAATAACTGCGCCATACTGCCCCCCGCAAGGACTCCTAAGAAACTGGTGCAGATTAAGGCGGTAATTGAGCCAAAAAAGACAGCTTTAGGTGATTTGGAACTGCCACCGAGAGCGATCGCTACTAATTGACTTTTATCGCCGATTTCTGCTAAAAAAACCGTGATAAATGTCAGTCCGAATAATTGCCAATTCATAAATTAGACCTCTGGTAAAAATTAAAAATTGTCGTGGTTGGTTAGGAGTCAGTAGCCAGTAGTCAGGAGTCAGGAGAATTAGGAATGAAAAATAATCAATTAAATGCTCTATTTAGAGATTTTATGCAACTTAATCCTTATTTTTGACGTTTTTGGACTACCAAAAATCAATTATGCAAGACATTTATTTTAGAGATTGGGGTGACGGGGAGGTGGGGAAGTGGGGAAGTGGGGAAGTGGGGAAGTGGGGGAATGTCAACTAAAACCCTAAAACCCCAACACCCTATCACCCCAAAACCCTATCACCCTATCACCCTGTCTCCTGAATACTGATCACTGATGGCTTAGAGAATATCGCTGATGAGTAAACCAGTGATCAAAAGGAGAAGAATAGCGACACCGATATCTAAAGTTTTCGGGGAAAGACGTCGAGCAATCCAATAACCGATCAGGACACCGAGGAGACTGGTAGCGATTAAAGCGCTGGCTGCCCCGGCAAAAACCACCCAGGGGGATTGGGATTCGGCACTGATCAAAAGGGTGGCTAATTGGGTTTTATCGCCGATTTCAGCAAAAAATATGGTTAGGAAGGTGGAACTAAACACCGTCCAAAAACTCCAAGAAGGTGGCTGATCTGGCTTTTTTTCGGTTGAGGCGCTCGATTTGCTATCAGTCATCGGCTAAGGAAATAATTTTCATAGTTTTTTCATTTTAGCCCGACCGGTTTTCTGGCGATAGTTTCTGCTGTTGATTACGCTGTCTCCTTCCCCCAATAGTTAAAAAACCCTAGTCGATCGAGGTAGAGTTTCCATCCTAGAGTTTAATAACTATTAGACTAGGACGAGCGCAAATTGCTTGGAGGTATAGCCCCTATGGTAGAAAACAGAGATTATACTCTGATTATTGACAAAAGTGGCAGTATGTCCACTGCTGATAAACCCAGCGAGAAAACCCGTTGGCAAATTGCCCAAGAATCCACCCTCGCCTTGGCTAGAAAGTGCGAGGAAATCGATCCGGACGGCATCACTATCTATCTTTTTTCTGGACGTTTCCGACGCTATGATAATGTTACTTCCGATAAGGTGACACAAATTTATCAAGAAAATGAACCCATGGGGAGGACAGACCTAGCCGCTGTTCTCCAAGATGCCCTCAATAATTATTTTCAGCGCAAAACTGCTGGCAAAACTAAACCCAACGGAGAAACTATTCTGGTGATCACCGACGGAGAACCAGATGATCGCAAAGCGGTAATGCGTCAAATTATCGAAGCTTCTCGAAAACTCGATCGGGATGAAGAATTAGCCATTTCTCTGATTCAAGTGGGCCATGATCGACAAGCGACAGAATTTCTCAAAGCTTTAGACGATCAGCTAGAATCGGCAGGGGCCAAATTCGATATCGTTGACACGATTACTATCGATGATATGGAAGATATGACCCTAGCGGAAGTTCTTCTCAACGCCATTACCGATTAATTGCTGCTGGAGTAGGGGTGATATCTCTCCACCCCTACTCCAGGAGGATTTAACTGCTAGTCAGGGCAACAAATTTATCTTTTTCCTCATCGGATAATTGCTCCGATTGTCCGGTGATTTGTTTGTAGATTTTGAGATATTCCAAAGCGGATTTATACCAACTAAAATCCTGAGTCATGGCCCGTTGTTGTAGTTTTTGCCAATCCTGTTTATAACGGAAACTTTCCCAAGTCCGGATCATACAGGTAAACAGGTCTAAAGGTTCATAGCGATCGAAACTAAATCCTGTTCCTTTTTGCTGAATCGGGTCGTGAAAAGATACCGTATCGACTAAACCACCGGTGCGGCGTACCATGGGAATACAACCGTAACGCATGGCCATTAATTGGGAAATGCCGCAGGGTTCAAAACGGGAAGGCATTAACAAAGCATCGGCCCCCCCATAGATGCGACGAGAAAGAGCATCACTATAGAGAAGATGCAGGGACATTCGCCCCCGGAAACGGGAAGTCATCTCCCACAGTTGGGTTTCATAATAGCGATCGCCTGTACCCAAAATAATCAATTGAGCATCGGTATAGGTGAGAAAGCGATCTAAAATTTGCATCACTAGATCAATACCTTTTTGTTCCACCAAACGCGTCACCATCCCCATGACAAAGGCATTTCTGCTGACCTGTAGCCCCACTTCTTCTTGCAGGGCAATTTTATTGGCCAGACGTTTTTCGATGGTTTCTGGGGTAAAATTCTGCTTAAGATAAACATCTTTAGCCGGGTTATACACCTCCGTATCGATGCCGTTGACAATCCCCACCAGATTGCCGGAAATATAGGACAATAATCCCTCTAAATTTTCGCCATAAATGGGGGTCTGTATTTGACGGGCATAGGTGGGAGAGACAGTCGTGACGCGATTGGCAAATTGAACCGCCGCGGCCATGGTATTATCGCCCTGCATATACCAAGGACACCAAGTCATTTTTTCTAACGCCTCCCGCCAAGGCCCCTGGTAGGCGAGATTATGGATCGTAAAAACGGTGCTAATATCGGGGTCTTGGTGCATCCAGACGGGAATCATGCCCGTATGCCAATCATGACAGTGAATAACTTGCGGTTTCCAGTAGTTCCAAGCGAATTCCGCCGCACCATTCGCAAAAAGGGTAAATCTCCAGGCCTCATCTTCGCCTCCGTAGATATTGCGTCCAGAGAAAGCCAGATGACCAAAGAGGTAGAGGGGAATATCCGTATCGGGTAAAACCGTTTCATAGACTAAAAAATCCTGAAACATGGCGAATCCTGACCAAATAGGTTCGGAAGGGATGTCCATTTTTTCCTGGAGAAAACCGTAGTAGGGCAGAAAAATCCGCACGTCATGACCTAGCTGACGCAAGACTTTCGGTAATGCCCCAATTACGTCTCCCATTCCCCCAACTTTGGCAATTGGGGCGGCCTCGGCACCCACAAATAGAATTCGCATACTCTTCCCGCTTCACTTCACGACGACAAGAAATTTTAACAGATAAAACCCCCCCTAGCAGGATTTGCCAGCCGGTTATTATCGGATTAGCCTAGATTTTTCTTTCACCAACCAGAGAGCCAACGAGGGGCATAATTAGCTTTTTTGGAGATTATTAAGTTTTTTTAACCTTTTTTTGCCGCCTTTTTATTAGGTTTTAGCTGCTCGGCACCGGCCCTGTCTGCTATTGTCAATTTAACCGACATTTCGCCTATCTTCATATACTTTTATATATCTTTACATTCCCCAAACTGTTTTGACGAAAAACCTTCACTGTAGAAACTACTATTGAGAACATTTTCAATAATTGGTTTTTTCTGAGAAAAAAAATGACAATTCTTCACTTGAATAAAAATCAATTATTGTCGCTATATTCCTTACTGGCAAAGGATTGTAGGCTGTTAAGAAGTGCGGAAAGTGGCCCTTAAGGTACATTTCAATCAATCCGATTATTAGGGATGAGTGACGGGCAATTGTTCGCTTCATTGCCGCAATACAACTTCCCCACCCCCTAGGTCTCCGGGTGGGGACTGATGCGGGAGCGTTCACCCTAATTTCGGTAAACCCATACTATAGTTCTGCACTCTGGCGTTGAGATTATAGCTAATTTCGCCTTTTTGCAGGAGAGAACGGATAAAATGTTCCAAATCTGAACCGATGCGACGGAGATTATATTCGCTCAGTTCTTCCCCATTGTACGATTCTACCAATTCATCAAACTTACTATAAACCTTATTGAGAGCCACTTCTTCCCAATTAAATTCATTATCAGGATCCACATCAAGAGTCAAGACATTATTACTCTCGATTAATTGATTATTTTTTACTTCAGCCGTATAAATGCGAATATGACGGGTCGTAGATTTTAACAGCATGGAATCTTCAGGGTAAGTTAGACGCTATGTCTAAGATTTTGCCATGATTTGCGGCAATGGGGAATTGGGAATTATGAATTATGAATTATGAATTATGAATTATGAATTATGAAGTGGGGAAGTGGGGAAGTGGGGAAGTGGGGAAGTGGGGAAGTGGGGAAGTGGGGAAGTGGGGAAGTGGGGAAGTGGGGAAGTGGGGAAGTGGGGAAGTGGGGAAGTGGGGAAGTGGGGAAGTGGGGAAGTGGGGAAGTGGGGAAGTGGGGAAGTTGTCTCATCACCCCAAAACCCTATCACCCTATCATCCCAAAACCCTATCACCCCAAAACCCCATCACCCTATCACCCTATCTCCTGTCTCCCGAATAATGTTTACGGAGCGACCGGAAACGTGATACTATGATAGATTGCAGTGTTTAAGCAGAGATCACGAGTCCTATGGCCTTAACCCAGACCAAAAAACAAGAACTAATCAGCCAATATCAGGCCCACGAAACCGATACAGGATCATCGGAGTTACAGGTAGCTTTCCTAACCGAGAGAATCAACCAACTGACCGAACACCTGAAAGCTAACCCGAAAGACCATGCTTCTCGCCGGGGATTACTCCAGATGATCGGTCGTCGTCGGGGACTGTTAACCTATATTCAGAAGAAAGATCAACAACGTTATCAAACCCTGATCGGTCGTCTCGGAATTCGCCGTTAAGCTTACCCCCCTTGCATCCCTACCATGGCCTCTGAATCGAAATCGACGGAGAAAAAAGAGCGTCTTCCCTTTGAGCCGCGCCAAAATAAGCGAAAAACCCCGAAAATTGCCCCTAGTCCCGTGCCACCGCCGATAAAGACTCGCTCCGAGGAAACCAGCTTAAAGGCAATTCCCCAAGCGGTCAGTCAACGGATGGCCAAACGGATGGCGGTATTTTGTGGCATTCCGACAGTATTGGGGATAACTTCCTTTTTTGGCTTCTACTGGATTATTAGCCACAATCTTCTCGAAATCCCTTCCTACGTCGCCATGCTCGTCAGTTTAAGCCTATTTGGTCTAGGTTTTATCGGTCTGAGTTATGGCATCTTCTCCGCTTCTTGGGACGAGGATCGGGTGGGGGATTGGCTAGGATGGCAAGAATTTCAAGCTAATTTTGGCAGAACGATCGCTGCTTGGCGGTCCGGCAAAAAAGAAGTGGAAGAAAAATAGATAACCTCTAGAAATCGTCAACAATAGAGATTAAAGGAAAAAATAAAGGGTTAATGCCATGATTATTGTCATGAAAGTTGGTTCCCCGGAAATTGAAATAGAGCGCGTCAGTGCCGAATTCGAGGCATGGGGATTAAGTCCTGAAAAAATCGTCGGTAAGCATAAAGTTGTCATCGGTTTAGTCGGAGAAACCAGGGAATTAGACCCCCTACAAATCCAAGAATTAAGCCCTTGGATCGAAACCGTCCTGCGAGTCGAACAACCCTTCAAACGCGCCTCTTTAGAATACCGTCACGGGGAATACAGCGAGGTTTTAGTCCCCACTCCTAACGGTGTTATCCCCATCGGCAGAAATCATCCCGTTAGCATTGTCGCCGGCCCCTGTTCGGTGGAAAATGAGGCGATGATCGTGGAAACTGCCAAACGAGTGGCAGCAGCCGGAGCGCAATTCCTCCGGGGTGGTGCCTACAAACCCCGCACTTCTCCCTATGCTTTCCAAGGTCACGGGGAAAGCGCTTTAGAATTACTAGCGGCGGCTAGAGATGCCAGTGGTTTGGGTATTATCACGGAAGTAATGGACGCGGCGGATCTCGATAAGATTGTCGAAATAGCCGATGTGGTGCAAGTGGGGGCCCGCAATATGCAGAATTTTTCCCTCTTGAAAAAAGTTGGGGCGCAACCGAAACCAGTCCTACTCAAGCGCGGCATGGCGGCCACTATTGAAGATTGGTTGATGGCGGCAGAATATATCCTCGCGGCAGGAAATAGCAATGTTATTCTCTGCGAACGCGGTATCCGCACCTTTGACAGTAAATATACTCGCAATACCCTAGATTTATCCTGTATTCCCGTTTTAAGAACTTTAACTCACCTGCCGATCATGATCGATCCTAGCCACGGTACGGGTAAATGGGAATATGTACCGACCATGGCCATGGCTTCCCTGGCAGCTGGGGCCGATTCCTTGATGATCGAGGTACATCCTAACCCAGCCAAGGCCCTATCCGATGGGCCGCAATCCTTGACCCCCGACAGGTTCGACCAGTTAACGCGGGAGTTAGCGGTCATCGGTAAGACGATCGAGCGTTGGCCCCAGGTTCCAGCACTGGTTTAATAAGATAATAAGGGGGTGAATCAACCCCCTTTTTTGGGCATAAATTTCGCTTTTCGGGGCAGTTATGGTGACAGTTCCTCTGGAGTTAAATACTGGGCCAATTAGGGGCGAAAAACGGGTAGTTTTTAATCATCTCAGTTGGTTATCCTATCGGCAAATTTTTCAGGCCCTAGGGGAAAATAATCGCGCCCATTTATTTTATGATCGTGGCACTTTAGAGATTACTATGCCCCTAGAAGAACACGAGTTTTATCGAGAGTTAATCGGACGTTTTATCTATTTTTTGGTGTCCGAATTGGGTTTAAAAATTAAAAGTCTGGGTTCCACAACTCTAGCTAGGGAAGATTTAGAGCGAGGAGCAGAACCTGACAATGCCTACTATATTCAAAATCAAGCCAAAGTGCTAGGGAAAAGGATTAATTTAACTGAAGATCCGCCCCCAGATTTAGTAGTGGAAGTGGATATTACCCACACGGATATTAATAAATTAGCACTTTATGCCCGTTTGGGAGTGCCGGAATTATGGCGTTTTAATGGACAAATCTGGCGCATTTATCGGTTAGAAAAGGGGGTTTATCAGGAAGAAGAATTTAGTCCGACTTTTCCCCTAGTTCCCAAAACTAAACTCTATGAATTTTTAGCCACTGCTCAAGAGGATGAAGTTAAAGCAGAAAAGAATTTAAGAGCATGGGTTGTCAGTCAACTAGCTGAGAGTTGAGGTAATTATGGTGACAGTTCCTCTGGAGTTAAATACTGAGCAAATTAGGGGCGAAAAACGGGTATTTTTTAATCATCTCAGTTGGTTATCCTATCAGCAAATTTTACAGTCCCTAGGGGAAAATAATCGCGCCCATTTATTTTATGATCGTGGTACTTTAGAGATTACTATGCCCCTAGAAGAACACGAGTTTTACCGAGAATTAATCGGATTATTTATTCGGATTTTGGTGGTAGAATTGGGTTTAAAAATTAAAAGTCTGGGTTCCACAACTCTAGCTAGGGAAGATTTAGAACGGGGGGCAGAACCTGACAATGCTTACTATATTCAAAATCAAGCTAAAGTGCTAGGAAAAAGGATTAATTTAACTGAAGATCCGCCCCCAGATTTAGTGGTGGAAGTGGATATAACCCACACGGATATTAATAAATTAGAACTTTATGCCCGTTTGGGAGTGCCGGAATTATGGCGTTTTAATGGACAAATCTGGCGCATTTATCGGTTAGAAAAGGGGGTTTATCAGGAAGGAGAATTTAGTCCCACTTTTCCCCTAGTTCCGAAAACTAAACTCTATGAATTTTTAGCCACTGCTCAAGAGGATGAAGTTCAAGCAGAAAAGAATTTAAGAGCATGGGTTGTCAGTCAAATAGCTAAAAATAATTAACTAGGGTTTGCTGAAAAAGTTTGTTGGTGGGGTTAGGAGCCAGTCGTCAGGAGTCAGGAGACAGGAGAATTAAGAATGAGTAATAATCAATTAAATGGTTTATTTAGGGTTGGCTGAATAAATGTGAAATGTAGGCAAGGTAAGGGTTTTGTGGCTCTTCTCTTGAAACAGGTGCCAGATTTTGAGAGAATCGTCCTTCAAAACCTTGCGTCTTCATCGGCCCGCGTCCTGTAGGGGCGAAGCATTCGGGCAATAACCTATCGGTGAAACTGGAGATTTTCTATCCGAATGCTTCGCCCGTACTTTTTCAGCAAGCCCTATTTAGAGATTTTCTGCCAGTTAATCTGGCTCTCCCCTACTTGTGGTCATAAGAAAAAGTTATGAAAAAGTCAGAGATCCAAATTTTCCTAGCTCACGCTAGTGAGGACAAACCAGCAGTTTTGGCACTGCATGAGCGCCTTAAGCAAGCGGGATATAAACCTTGGTTGGATAAAAAAGACCTGATTCCGGGCCAGAACTGGCGTTCAGTCATCCCCAAGGCGATCGCAGATAGTCAACTGTTCATCGCTTGTCTCTCCCAACGCTCGATTGCTAAACAAGGATTCGTGCAGCGGGAATTTAAAATGGCCCTCAATCAATATGCTGACAGACCGCCGAATTCAATCTATCTCATTCCGCTGAGATTGGATGAATGCGATATCCCCGACCTGCGACAGGAGGAGTATGGGTTGAACCTGCGAGACCTCCACTGGCTTGATTATTGGGAAGAAGACGGATTTGAGCAACTAGAAAGAGCAATTACCCATCAGTTCAATCCTGAACCGGAAGAGCCAAAAAAACCCGTAATCGTTCCAGAAGAACCAAAACAACCGATAATCGTTCCAGAAGAGCCAAAAAAACCCGTAATCGTCACTCCACCGTTATCAGTATTTAACTTTGAGATCGTGGGAGTAAATGCTAAGGGTGAGCAAATCAAAAAAGAGTCGAAACAGTCCCAATATTTCAGGGAAGATTTGGGCAACGACATCACCTTAGAAATGGTTGCCATCCCCAGTGGCACATTCACGATGGGTTCACCAGCAAATGAGAAATATAGTTTTGATGATGAACGCCCTCAACATGAGGTTAACGTCCCCCCCTTTTTTATGGGTAAATATCCCATCACTCAGGCTCAGTGGAAAGCGATCGCCTCCCGTACCGACTTAAAAGTTGAAAAAGACCTTGATCTCAACTCAGCCTATTTTAAAGACCGCCCCAATAGCGATCGCCGTCCCGTGGAACAAGTCAACTGGTACGATGCGATCGAGTTCTGTGCGAGATTATCAAAACTAACGGTTCGGGAATACCGACTACCCAGTGAAGCGGAATGGGAGTACGCCTGTCGTGCTGGAACCACCACCCCATTTTACTTTGGGGAAACCATTACGGGGGAATTGGCTAACTACAATGCCAGTAATACCTACGCCGATGAACCGAACGGAGAATATCGAAACGAAACAACTCGCGTGGGACAATTTCCCCCAAACGCTTTCGGACTGTACGATATGCACGGCAATGTCTGGGAGTGGTGCGCCGATACTTGGCACAATAATTATGACGGTGCGCCGACGGATGGCAGTGTCTGGATAGAAAATGGTAATGATAATCCTTCTCCTCGGCGGGGCGGTTCCTGGGGCAGCATTCCTCTTAACTGCCGTTCTGCTTCCCGCGTCAACATCGACCGCCGCTTCCGCTACTTCAGTCTCGGTTTTCGGGTAGTCTGCGTATTCGGGAGAACTCTCTAACCCTTTTTCCTTTTTCCCCTTTTACCCTCATTCCCTATTTTTTCTTTTTTCTTTTCTTTCCCGCCCTTAGGCGGGTCGATTTTGTAGGGGCGAGCTCGACCCATTTGGTCGATTTTTGCTTAACAATTGTTAAGGATTGTTAAGATGCGCTTACCCTGCACTTTTCCCCTAGTTCCCCAAACTAAACTCTATAAATTTTTAGCCACTGCTAAAGAGGATGAAGTTAAAGCAGAAAAGAATTTAAGAGCATGGTGTCAACAGACTTTTAAAAATTAGGTGGGCATTGCCCACCCTAATCTTAGGATGGCGGTTTGTAGGTAGAAGCAACGGATAATTCTTTTAATTGCTTCGCTGCCACTGTTGAAGGTGCAGAAGTGAGTAAACAACTAGCTTGCTGGGTTTTCGGGAAAGCAATCACATCGCGAATTGATTCTTCCCCCGCTAACAACATCACCAAGCGATCTAAACCGTAGGCGATGCCACCGTGGGGAGGGGTTCCGTATTCAAAAGCTTCTAACAAAAAGCCGAATTTATTATAGGCTTCCTCTGGGGATAGACCGATGGTGGCGAAGACTTTTTCCTGTACTTCCCGTTGATAGATCCGCAAACTGCCGCCACCGATTTCAATACCATTAAAAATCATATCGTAGGCTAGGGCGCGAGCGTGGGCTAGATCGTCTAAATCTTCGGGATTAGGGGCAGTAAAGGGGTGATGCAATGCTTCTAGGCGTTTTTCCTCGGCGTTGTATTCAAACATCGGGAAATCCGTCACCCAGAGGAGGTTGATTTTCTCCGGATCAATTAATCCCAATTGTTCCCCTAAAACTAAGCGTAGGCGGGATAGGGATTTATTGACTGTATCGGTATCTCCTGCCCCAAATAAGAGCAGATGCCCCGGTTTTGCGCCAGTCTTCTCGATTAAAGCCTGTTTTTGTGCCTCTGTTAGGTTATCTTTAATCGCACCAATGGTATCAAAATCGTAGTCCTCGCGCACGCGGATGTAGGCGATTCCCTTCGCCCCCGCATCGGTGGCTTCTTTGAATAAATCCCCACCCGGTTTGATTCTGACGTTGGAAATCGCCTCGTTACCGTTGGGAATCGGTAAAACTTTCACCGTCCCACCACTAGCGATCGCACCTGAAAACACCTTAAATCCCGAATCGGCAAAAATCTCCGCCACATTGACCAATTCCAAGCCAAAACGGGTATCAGGGCGATCGACCCCATAGCGATCCATAGCCTCAGAATATGTTAAACGGGGCAGGGGCAGGCTTATATCGATATTTTTGACTTTTTTGAAGATATGAGCGATTAAAGCCTCATTGAGGGCTAAAATCTCGCTTAAGGAGAGAAAACTCATCTCCATATCCAACTGAGTAAATTCCGGTTGACGATCGGCACGCAGATCTTCATCGCGGAAACAGCGAGCGATTTGATAGTAGCGATCCATTCCCGACACCATTAATAATTGCTTAAATAGTTGCGGTGATTGGGGTAAAGCGTACCATTGGCCAGGGTTGACACGGGAAGGAACCAGATAATCCCGCGCCCCTTCGGGAGTCGATCGAGTTAAAATTGGTGTTTCCACTTCGATAAAATGCTGTTCATCTTCGAGAAAACGGCGCATTTCCTTGACAACTTGGTGACGTAGTTGTAAATTATGACTCATACGCTCCCGGCGTAGGTCTAGATAACGGTATCGCAAGCGCACATCTTCCCGGACCGATTCACTTTCGGAACTGGAGACGACAAAAGGCAGTTGTTTAGTAACCCCGTTGAGAATCTCGATGCTAGTGGCGTAAATTTCGATTTCTCCGGTGGCAATGCGCGGGTTAAGGGATTCGGGCGGCCGTTGACTGACTGTTCCCGTCACCTTGATGACATACTCGTTTCTGACGGTTTCAGCGATGGGGTAGGAAGCGGGGGTTCGTTGGGGATCGCTGACGATCTGGACAATACCACTGCGATCCCGTAGATCAATAAAAATAACGCCACCGTGATCGCGACGGCGATCGACCCAACCGAAGAGGGTGACACTTTTTTCAATTTCGATCGCGCTAAGGTCGCCACAGTAGTGAGTTCGCATAGTCTAACTAGAGAATTACTTATATTACGAATGTAGTATAGAAAGGATGTGGCCAGAAAAAAATCAGACGGCCTTGTTCATTATGCCGGTATTTTGTCGCTCTTGTCCCCTTGTTTAGGGTATTTTTATGGTTTCCTCGTCCTTAGCTATTAGCTTTTGGCAGATCGGCTATAATCAACAAGGCTCATCTAGCAGTTACCGAAAATTTGGGTTAAGTACCGTAGGGCATACGGGAACTTTCGGGCTAGATCCGATAAACGCTTGGGGAGAGAATACCTCTACTTTTTCAGAAGCGATTCTGTCTAAGCAAGTGATCTCGGTGAACCAAGAATCCCCACACCTTTAGGCAACGGGAGTGTCAACGATTTTCAACGATTAAAAACATGAATTGCTTAGAAAAAAAAATGGTGGAACTGTTAAGAGAACTCAGGGAAGATCACCATGTTTCAGGGGTAAAAGCGGAATTCGAGACGGAAGGAACCCGACTGACGGAAGCGATGCGGTTGAAAGAAATTAGTCTGAAAGCGGGGGTGGATTTTAATCTGAAAATCGCCGGTTGCGAAGCGATCAGAGATATCTTTGATGGGGTTAATTTAGGAGTTGATCGCTTAATTGCTCCCATGGTAGAAACAGCCTACGCTTTACAAAAATATCTGCGGGCAGCCAGGAGGGTTTTAGCTGACCAAGGGGTGGAAGATGTGGAGCTATTAGTTAATATCGAAACGATTACTGCCTGTGAGAATTTTCAGGAAATGTTGGCGATTCCAGAGATAAAATCTCTCCATGGTATCGTCATCGGACGGATGGATTTAGCCTGTTCTTTGGGATTAACCCGTCAGGATGTGAATAGCAAGCAAGTTTTGGATCTGGCTTTACCTTTGGCAAAAAAAGCTAAGGCTGCTGGTTTGACTGTTGCTATTGGGGGTGCGGTGTCACTAGATTCTTTACCGTTTTTCAAAATGTTCTGCCAAGGACATTTTGACCGCTTCGAGACGCGCAAAGTTATCTTTGATTGTCCCCAAGCTTTGGATAATTTCAGTTTAGCTTTGCCAAAAGCGATCGAGTTTGAATTACTCTGGCTAGAGAATAAGAAAAATTATTATGGTGCTATTGTTCGTGAAGATGACCAGCGTTTAGAAATCTTGCATAATTTACTTTTTGGTTAAAGATATTGGACTGATTATGAATAAATTCTCTTAATTATTTTACAATGGTAACTAGGAAGCAATTTAACCCACTTTTGCGGTTTCTTTTTCTGAGGATTTAGATGATCCATAAATCTTACCAACAGTTTCGACAATGCCAGATTCTCTAAAGCACGAACTTCTGCACTATGCCAAGTATCTCATAGAAAACCACTCAAAAGAATATATGGAATGAACGTCTTTCTGTAACCATAAACTACTTTGATAATGGAAAACACCTCAAGAGCGGAGAAATCAATCAATGTTTACCACAATAGAAGATAAACAATCCCTTTCCCTCGAAGCATTTCTTGTCCTTCCAGAAACTAAGCCTGCTAGAGAATATTATCATGGAATTGTCACTCAAAAACCTATGCCCAAAGGAAAACACAGCATCTTACAATTTGAGTTAGCCTCTGCCATTAATCAACAGACTAAACCTCTAAAATTAGCTTATGCTCTACCTGAATTACGTTGTACTTTTGCAGAACGTTCAATTGTGCCAGATATTGCGGTGATTCGTTGGGAGAATTTGCCACGAGATCTAGATGGAGAAATGGCTGATAAATTTTTAAGTTATCCCGATTGGATTATTGAAATTATGTCTCCCGAACAATCTGTTACCTTAGTGATGGAAAAGATTATTTTCTGTTTACAACAAGGAACAGAATTAGGTTGGTTGATTGATCCTTCAGCAAAGTCAGTCACCGTTTTTCAAACAGGATTACCGAAAGTACATATTGCAACCGCAGGCAATAATCAGCCTTTAGCGGTGATTAAAGGATTAGAAAGTTGGCTAATATCAGCAGTGGATATTTTTGCTTGGCTAAAGGTTTAATTTGTTCTAAGTAGGTGGGTGGAATTAAATAAGTACCTAGAACGTAGGTTGGGTTGAAGCATGAAACCCAACGCCCGCATCGGTTACGCTACCGCTAACCCATCCTACAAATAATTGTGCCTCGCTACTTATCAGCATCGTTTGGTTTATCAGGTTCTTCTCCCCTCTCTCATACAGTCTTAACCAGTAATTTAGATAAGCTAAGACGCATTTAAAGCACTTATTCTTAAGATTAGCCGAATCTCCCCCAATCCCTTTACTGTTGCCTCTTGCCTCTTGCCTCTTGCCTCGTCTCAACAAGCAATTTAAATGCTTAACAGCTTAGTTAACAGCTTACCCGCAGACTTTCCTCGCAGCATATCTGGTACATTTTGTCAAAAAAACTTTTTCGTTTTAACATAAGTACACATATTTTTGGCAAAAGATCTTTTTCGTCAAAGGAGCAATTGGCAAGTTTTTACCGGGGACTAATTAGTAATCCTAGACGTGGTAAGGGTTTCAAGGCACAAGGACTAAAAATGCACAGAGTAACCCAATTCTTGGATTTTAGCAGCGGGCTGTAACTAAGTACCTAAGCAAAATTAATTACACATATCTAACCACCTCTTGCCTCTTGTCTCTTGCCTCTTGCCTATCTTCACTAGGAAATTAATTTTGCACGACTACTTATTGCAATCTCGTTGACAAATAGGAATTTTTCTCAATTATTTTTTAAGAAAAGTAAAGATTAAGGAATGTAAATTTAAATCTTCTCAAGTATATTGGGATTTTGATAAATTTTGCTTATATAAAGCAGCCCTTAGCATTCAGCTTCTGAGAGCAGTTATCGGCTCTCCCAGGTTTGCTGGGTAAAATGTATGCTAGGATACAGTCTTGCGGACGAGTGAGTGGAACGAACCACAGAGACACAAAGGACACAAAGATCGAGCGCTACTATATAAGTTAAACTTATCACACAAAAAATCCAGTTATAATTCATCTTTAGGAGAAACCCGATATTTTTCAGTGTAATTAGTGAATTTTCTTTTTATTATCAATCTAGCTGGGGCTGACGGCTAATAGCTTTCTTTTTCCTCCGTCACCAGAGTAATACCTGTCCATTCTCCCTTATCATCATAAGAACGAATTAAGCGCTGTCTTTGAGTAGGAGAAAGTAACCAACCAGCCTCTAAAACAAAAGGATGACCGGCAGTAATTTTCAGAGGTGTATTACAGGAAGCACCATCCGGCAGTAGCAGAATTTGCACTGGCAGCGGACTATTTTCAAACAACAATCTTTGTCCCTCAATCCGAGCGCTAGAAGTAATTTGATTATCGCCAAAAGTCAAAGTTTGCGAGAGATAATTATCCCCCTGACGCTCGATCGATACATGGGTAGAATAGGCAGGAGAATTATAAAAATCGCGTCCCGTTGTCACCGCTTGTCCTCGCCATTGACCCAGTAATTGCTCCACCGTTAACATCGGTCTTTCTGGGGAGCTAGAATCGGTCAACTTTTCCCGAATTAAAGTCAAGCGATCGAACTCACAGCGCTCATTAAATAACTGTACGATTCTTAATCGTCTTTCCCCAGAGATTAACCCAAATTCTGCTCCGAATTGTGAGGAAAAACTACTAAAATATAGAGAACCCTGACAAAAAGCTCCCGTCTGGCTAAATAGAATACCCTGATGGAGAGAACTATACTCTAAAATCAAATCTTCTGGCGCTCGATCGCTGTAGAGACGGCGGACCAATTGACGAATCGAGCGATTATTATTAATGCCTTGCAAAGATACCAAAGTCGGGGTATCTTCGAGCAGATCGCCTTGGGGAGACAGACGGGTAAAAGAACCTTGCCATTGACCGAGATTTTTGAGTAAACATTCCCACTGGGAGAGCATAATAATTGAAGTAATTGGGGGAAATAGGACAAAATACATGGGAACAATTCGATTAATGCACGCCAAACTCCATCAAGTGCGCGTCAGCGAGGCTAACGTCGATTATGTCGGCAGTATCACTATCGATCAAGAATTGATCGAGCGGGTCGGTATTTTGCCCCTTGAAGAGGTGGATGTGGTCAATCTTAGCAATGGTAAGCGCTTTTCTACCTACGTTTTTCCCGGCCACACCGGGGAAATTTGCCCTAACGGTGGTGCAGCTCTGCTCTGTCAACCCGGAGATATTTTGATTATCTATGCCTACGAACAACGTCCGAGGCAAGAAGTTCTCGAAAAGGGTCATTTTGCCAAAGTTCTCGTCGCTGATGCCGAAAATCGCTGTCAGCAATTTTTTGAACAGAGCCTAATTCCCCGGGGTGATGGTCAGGGAGTGGAATTCTATAGCCAAGAATGCTGATTCTTGTCCTAAATTTGTTAACTTTCCCGTCATAATAAGAATAAGTAATGTAAATTTTCTTAAATCAACCCCCATGCGTGTAATTCTCATGACCGGTAAAGGAGGCGTGGGTAAAACCTCCGTCGCCGCCGCTACAGGACTCCGCTGCGCCGAACTTGGCTATAAAACCCTAGTTCTCAGCACCGATCCCGCTCACTCTCTCGCTGACAGTTTCGATCTCGAATTAGGTCACGATCCTCGGTTGGTACGTCCCCATCTCTGGGGGGCAGAATTAGACGCACTAATGGAATTAGAAGGCAACTGGGGCGCGGTAAAACGTTATATCACCCAGGTATTGCAAGCTAGGGGTTTGGATGGAGTGCAAGCGGAAGAATTAGCGATTTTACCCGGAATGGATGAGATTTTCGGCTTAGTTCGCATGAAGCGCCACTACGATGAGGGTACTTATGATGTGTTGATTATCGATTCCGCACCCACGGGGACAGCTTTACGATTGCTGAGTTTGCCAGAAGTGGGCGGTTGGTACATGAGAAGATTTTACAAACCTTTACAGGGAATGTCGGTGGCATTGCGACCACTGGTGGAACCTTTATTTCGACCGATCGTCGGTTTTTCCCTACCGGACAAGGAGGTTATGGATGCTCCCTACGAGTTTTATGAGCAGATCGAGGCTTTAGAAAAGGTTTTGACCGATAATACTCAAACCTCGGTACGTTTGGTGACAAACCCCGAAAAAATGGTGATTAAGGAGTCTTTACGCGCCCATGCCTACCTAAGTCTCTATAATGTTTCCACCGATTTGATTATTGCTAATCGGATTATTCCCGACAAAGTAACCGATCCTTTCTTTGCTCGTTGGAAAGAAAATCAACAGGGTTATAAACAGGAAATTTACGATAATTTTCATCCTTTACCGGTTAAGGAAGTTCCTCTCTACTCCGAAGAAATGTGTGGTTTACCCGCTTTGGAAAGACTGAAAGAAACTCTTTTTGCTGGGGAAGATCCGACTAAGGTTTATTACCAAGAAAACACCATTCGGGTAGTTCAACAGGAAAATAAATACAGTCTGGAATTATATTTACCAGGTATACCCAAGGAACAAATACAGCTAAATAAAACTGGAGACGAGTTAAATATTCGCATCGGTAATCACCGTCGCAATTTAGTCTTACCCCAAGCTTTAGCAGCCCTGAAACCTTCTGGAGCAAAAATGGAAGATGATTACCTGAAAATCTCTTTTAGCAACGTGGTGAAAGTGTAATTTTCCTAGATTGGGTGGGAAGCTTTTCAGTGATCAGTGATCAGTGATCAGTAATCAGTGAACTGAAAAATAACATCTGATAACTGATAGCTGTTTCCCATCGACCGTCTCGACTGGGAAATTAATTTTGCACCACTACTTAGGGTTTGCGGCAAAAAGTAGGGGCGAAGCATTCGGATAGAAAATCTACGGTTTCAGCGATAGGTTATTGCCCGAATGCTTCGCCCTGACAGGACTTGAAAATCTGGCAGCTGCTTCGCCAAACAGGCCCACAAACCCCTTACCTCGTCTATATTTCACATTTATTCAGCCAACCTTACCGATGATTTTCCCAGAAAAATCAAGAGAGTCATATTTTTTCTAACCATGCCAGGACACTTTCAACATCTGCCACTTTTTCTCCTTCAGGTACGGGTGGACGTTGTACCATGACCACGGTTATTCCCAACTCTCTAGCGGCGATAATTTTGGCGTAGGTGGCATCACCGCCGCTATTTTTACTCACGATCGCCCCAATCTTATATTCTTGTAAAAGAGAGCGCTCTGACTGCAAAGAAAAAGGCCCCCGTTCCAACAATAATTTTCCAACCGGTACGATGGCATCTGCTTCTGGAGGGTCAATCATCCGCATCAAAAACCAGATATTTTTTAGATGTGCATAACTTGCCAGTTCTTGCCGACCAATAGTGAGAAATATCCGCGGCGCTAACCCGGGTAAAATATTCGCTGCCGCTTGATTGTTTTCTACTTCAATCCAATTATCTCCAGATACTTTTTCCCAAGCTGGACGACTTAAGATTAATCGAGGAATACCACAATCCGAGGCGGCTTGAGCGGCATTAAAGGAAATTTGCGCGGCAAAGGGATGGGTGGCATCAATTAAACAATCAATGCTTTCTTGCCGCAGATAATTGGCTAACCCGGTGGCACCACCAAACCCCCCCCGGCGAGAGGGAGTTGTGAGGGTAATCGGTTCTCTCGTGCGACCGGCAAAGGAAGCGATGGCATCTATACCCGGAATTGCCGCAATTTTAGCCGCTAATGCCGCCGCTTCCCCCGTTCCCCCTAAAATCAGCACTCTTTTATTTTTAGTCATCCAGATAATTGCCAAAAGGTTAACTAATTTTCCATCTTCTCACCGGCTCTCTTGGGTGGGTAAAGGAAGGAACCACAAAGACACAAAGAAAGATCGCTCCCATATAAGTAGCTGGTTATAATTAGGGCTTGCTGAATAAAGCTAAAAACCTTGTTGGATAAGACTTTTAGACCTTTTGTCAATCAAAAAGTACCGGATATGGGAGTGATCGGGGGGAAATTTAGGCACTTTTTCCCTGAAAATTAGGTAATTGACCGCCTGAAAATGGGTAAAACCCTACACCCCACACCCCACACCCCACACCCTGCCCCCACCAACAAACTTTTTGCCGCAAACCCTACTTATCATCTACCTATCTTAAAAACTTGACATTTCTACCTAAATTCTATATTCTGCGGACGAGGCCGTACAACCTAGCGAGTTAATCTGCGCTAAGTTACTACAAACCTTTTTTCCGAGCAGATGCTCAGAAGATAGACCATCAATCAAGACCAATTTCAACCTTCTTAACCTTAAATTGGAAAAATGACCAAAAATCAGCAAATTCTGGCAAAAATCGGGGGGGGGTAGCCTTGCTCTCCTTCTTTCCCTAGGTTTAGGACAACAAGCTTCTGCTGTCACCCTCGTTGAGAACTTATCTCAAGGAAATAATGGCGTAGGTGTTGCACAGCTTGCTAATTGGCAAGGAGCAAGCTTTACAACTGGCAGTAGCAGTTATAACCTTAATTCTGCTACTCTTTTGTTCGGAGAAAACACCGCCGATCCCAACTTGTTTCTTCGTATCTATAGCAACAGCAGTGGAGTCCCTGGCACTCAGCTAACCAGTTTTACTAACCCGGCTTCCATTACTACCACTCTCGCCAATAACACCTTTACCCTGGCTACTCCGTACACATTAGCCGCTAATACCACTTACTGGTTAGTCAGTGGTATTTCAAGTGGTACTGGGTCTTATCGTTGGGGGTATACCTCATCTCCCGCTCAAACAGGACTCCCTGGCTGGACGATTGGTAATGGTTACGTTCAGAGTACCAATCAAGGGGGAAGTTGGAGTTCTTTTCCTACTGATGGCCCTTACCAATTTAGCCTTGAGGGGACTACTCCTCCTCCCACTAGCGTCCCTGAACCGGGTTCCGTGGTTGCCTTGTTAGGATTGGGAGGATTAGGGTTAGCTTCTAGCCTGAAGAAACGGAAATAGGAACAGTAGGGTGGGGGCGACTCGATTCTCTTGTCTCGTGCCAAGGTTCCACCTGGCAATAGGAAAAGTCAGCGTCTCCCTCCCTTCCCTGATAGGTTATAGCATTTTTCTTTATTCGTGGCAGACATCCTACTCCCCTCTCCCACCCCCGACCCCCCCGATGTCGGCGGGGCAGGGGGGTGAGGGCAATTAAGGGACTTGCGCTTTGATAATGTACCTTTTGGGCGAACGCAGTTCGCCCCTACATTGTGGACAAAATCCGTTACTGTAGGGGCGCAAGGAACTTGCGCCCTCCGATAGATCAGGTTTGCTGATCACCCTAAGTAGGGGGAGAGCCTTCGAGATGTTATCGCAACCGAATCGGCGGTTAGGACATTGACAATCTCCGAAACCCTCTCATACCAAATCCTGTCTCCTGTCTCTTAACCCCACCAACAAACTTTTTGCCGCAAACCCTACTTAAGTAGGTGGGTGGAATTAAATATAAAATAAACGTAGGTTGGGTTGAAGCATGAAACCCAACGCCCGCATGGGTTACGCTACCGCTAACCCATCCTACAAATAATTGTGCCTACCTACTTAAGACTTTTGCTATAGTTCTAGAAGAGGGCTAAAAAAATAGCAAACTAAGGAAATTTCTCCTTTGCTAGTTTTGCCGTGAACAACTATGTTAAAAAAAGTCAATTATCTGCGATCGCTATCCTGTTTTCTCGCTATAATCCTCTGGAGTAGTACCCTAGGGATTAACCCTAGCCTCGCGGTCAATGATAATTGTCAACTGTCCGAATCGGAAATCAAACAACAAGAAAATCTGCGTCAAACTTCCCCCCAAGAATATGACATTTTATTGCAGAAATATGCTGCACAATTGCGCTTTTGTCGTTCCCGACACTGGTTACAGGAACAGGCAATCTGGTTACGTCTCTACTCCTGTGATACCCGCCCCGGATCGATAGAAAGTATTCTCGATCGCATCGTGGCCAAAGGTTATAATATAGTTTATCTGGAAGTTTTCGCCGATGGTCAAGTCCTATTACCTCCTAACAATAATCCCACGGTTTGGGACAGCGTGATTAAAAATCCCAGTGCCGGAAATGTGGATTTATTAGCACAGGTGATCGAACAGGGACATAAACGCGGTTTAAAGGTTTATGCTTGGTTATTTAGCCTCAATTTTGGCTATGCTTATAGCTTAAAACCCGAGCGACAGGAGGTGTTAGCACGCAATGGTAAAGGACAGGATAGCACCTCTTTTGTCGATGATCAATCCCAAACTTTTGTCGATCCCTACAGCAATCAAGCGCGACAGGATTATTTAATTCTCCTAGAAGCGATTTTACAACGTCGTCCCGATGGAGTTTTATTTGATTATATTCGCTATCCGAGAGGAACTGGAGTCGATTCCGTGGCTGATAATGTCCAAGATTTATGGATTTTTAGTCCGGCATCCCGACAAGCTTTAATTAATCGAGGATTGAATAATAAGGGCAAATTTTTAATTGATCGCTATCTGACTCGTGGTCAAATTTCCCCTGATGATATCGTCGAAGCAGATCGCCTTTATCCCCAAGAAACTGACCCTCTTTGGCAGGGTAGAATCCCCTTAGAAGAGGAGATGAAACAATCAGTTAAAAGTCGTTTTGATCGCCTCAAATTAGAACTTTGGTTCCTAGCGGTTGCCCATGCTGCCCAGGGTGTCATTGATTATATTAGTTATTTTTCTGCCCTAGTAGAACGTCAGGGAATTCCCGCCGGGGCAGTGTTTTTTCCTGATGGAAATCGTCTTGTGGGTAATCAAGGTTTTGATTCCCGTTTACAAGCTTGGGATAGTTTTCCCGCTTCCCTAGAATGGCATCCCATGTCCTACGCTAATTGTAACGATACCACCTGTGTGGTTAATCAGATCAAAAGAGTAGTGGCAAGCAGGGGAAATCAAACTGCTGTTATCCCAGCTTTAGCGGGTTTATGGGGACAACCCTATAACAATCGTCCCTCCTTAGAAGTGCAAATGGAAGCGATTCGCATAGCCTTTCCCAGCATAGATAGTATCAGTCATTTTGCTTTTTCTTGGCAAGAACCACAATTCGATCGAGCCAGAAGATTTTGTCAAAAGTAACCGCATTTACACCTCCACTTTTACTTCCTCTGTCTCTGTTTGTTCCTGTAGTGGGGTAACTATCAAAGGCGGCAGTTCCGGTTCGGCGGTGTTGAGAGTTGGTGTAATATCGACGTAGTTAATCACCGCCCCTAAAATTTTCACTTCCGCTTCTGTTAACTGGTCAGTTGCTTCACTCAAGAGACTAGAACGAGTTATCGCCTGGCGAGTTACTAGAATAATCCCGTCCGCTAGTTCTTCTAAGAGAAGGGCATCATTACAGCTAGACAGAGAAGGAGTATCGACAATCACCAGATCGAAACGGCCGCGAGAATCCTTGAGAATTAATTGTAATTCGCTCGATTCAATGATAGCTGCCGCTTGTTTTTGCGGACCGGGACTAGGCAAAATCGAAAGGTTTTCAATATTTGGGGCCAGCCGGATCGATTTACTTTTTGCCCCGTAGTAAAGTAGGGGTTCTCGGAAAGAATTGGGATCGGGAGTGACCCCGATTTTTTCAGCGTTGGAAAGACTTCTCAGATCTCCTTCGACTAACAGAGTCCGTCGGCCTGCTAAAGCGGCCGCGATGGCCAGATTATAGGCAGTGGCGGTTTTCCCCTCTCCGCCGGTAATACTGGTGACAATAACTACTTTCACCGTTTCGCCGCCGCCCACAAGTCGCAGGGTACTGCGTAAACGTTCGTAGTAGGGGAGATAATTGACATTAGCATCGGCGAGAATCGGATCGATTTCATCGCCCTCTAAATTGCGGACAATGGGCAACTGTCCCAAGAGGAGGATATCCCGGCTAACCAAAGCTTCCCGCAATTCTTGGGGACTGTGCAGGCGATCATCGATCACTGCTAACAGAAGGATCGTACCCAATCCAGCTAAAGTTCCCAAACCAGCCCCCGCTAAGAGAATCAAGAGACGATTTTTGCGATTAAACACCTGTTCGATCGCTTGAGCCACCGGTGGTTGGGCGACGGTGAGACTACCCACAGTTTCCGCTTCTGCGGCCTGAGCATCCACCAGAGCATTGAGGATATTCTCGTAGATACCCCGTTGAAAGGCGACGGCTTGGGTTAAACGAGCTTGCTGTAGCTGTTTATCGGGGAATTTCTCGTATTGGGAGCGTAATTGCTGTTCCTGAGTCACTAAGGATTCTAATTGTTTCATTAAACCCTCGCGCTGGGTTTGCAGGGTAACTAATTGAGCCGCTAGTTGTTGACGGGTGGCATCGAGATTACTTTGCTGACGGATGCGACTGCTGGGAAGAGCGGTAAGAACGCCATCTTTTCCGATTACCTCGGCGGCTCTTTTTTGTAGGAGAGATTCGTTAACTTGCTGTTGTTTGCGTAATTTAACTACGGTGGGATGTTCGGGACGTAAATCCTTCTCTAGTCGCTCCAATTGGCTTTCCGTACCCAAGATCTGGGCTCGGATACTGGCAATAATCGGGTCGGCACTCAGGGCCGAGGAGGTGTAAGCTTGATCGGGGGTTAAATCGAGTTGTTTACTCAGACTATTAATCTGTCCTTGAATGCCTTGCAGTTCTAGACGAATTTCTCGCTGTTGCTGTTGACTACCGGTGATAGCGGTGAATAAACTCCCATCTTGAATCGCCAATAAATCTGAACCCTGGGTGCTAATGTAGCGATAAAACTTTTCTTCGGCTCTGGTTAAATCTTTTTGGACTTCGTTAAGTCGGACACTGAGCGCCTCTATGCGGGCCCGTAACTGGGAAGTATTCAGCCAGCGACTGTATTCCACCATTTCCTTCATCAAGGTTTCCAGAATTAACTCTGCCTTGGACTGGGAGTCGGACGTTAACTCTAAAAGTATCTCTTGGGGTTGGTCGCTATTATTTTTTTGTCCCTCTCCTTCACCGGGGAAGGTGATTTTTAAATCTTGATCGCGAATTTTAATGATCTGTTCTTGATTAAATTGTAATTTTTTGGCCGCATTGACTAATACCCGGGGAGACAGCAGTAAATCGCGATCAATCGCCCGCCCTTGTTCTTGCAGTTGGGTTCCTGTAGTGGTAAAAGCTGGCGGCGGCACCCGGTAGGCCAATTGTCCCAGCGCCCGATAAAAGGTGGGGGGTTTCTCAGGATCGGGTAGGAGAGCAAAGATCACAGAACCGCCTAAACAGACCAGGAAGACGAATATTCCTACAAATTTGTTCTGATCTAGCGAGATGAGAAATCGTTTAATAATTGGTACAGCCATAACTTTTTAATCTATTCCCAGATTCTTTACATTCTAACGGTCAAGAGTTATTCTCGGCCTTGAAATCCTAGCCTATGAAGTTGTCTTCAGGAGCGAAGGGAGCGAGTTGCCCCTCAATTATTGGAAGTTATCGAATTGATTGCTAATGTCGAGAATTGTATTGGTAAAACTGGTAATATCCCGGATGGGTTGGGTGACAATATTAAAAGCAGCGAAAATTTCCCCTAAGAGGGTGCGGGTGACGATAATTACGTCTTGATCTTCTAAGGGAACATTTTGGGAGATATCTCCCCTAACTGCCGCTATCGGACTCAACGTTTGACTAACAATTCCCCCTTTGGCACTGTCAAAACGGAGCAGGGACACTTCATTGACATTAATCCGCAGGCGATCGGAAACTGGCAAACTAGCCACCACATCGAGGAAGGTACTGCCATTAGGAATCGAAACATTTCTCAGGGCAATGCCCGAAGGAAGTAAGGGAGCTAAAACCCTGATTGTGATATTCTGCTGGGTGAGAGTGGTTCTCGCCACCAGTGTGCGATTATATCCCGTTTCTTGGCCCACTTCTAACTTGGAAACAATCACGGCATCGCCTCCTTGCAGAGGCAGATCTGGCAAGCGGTCCCCTTTAATCAAGGGAGTATAAAGGTCAAGTTTCTCCTCTAATACTGTACCATCGACTAAAACCCGACGGACAAGGATCGAACGCAGATCAGCCCTGGGGGTGCCACCCCCCGCCGCCAAAAGTACCTGCGCTAGGGGAGTATTAGGAGCAACACTATAAAACCCCGGTCGCTGTACCTCTCCTAGAATGGTTAACTGGACGGGACGGGCAGTGGTTAAAACCGCAATCACTTCTGGTTCCTCCCGCAAGTATTTTCGCCCCAATTCCAGGCGGATTTTAGTTTGCACTTCGTCTAAAGTCAAGCCCAGCACGGGAATACGCCCTAAAATCGGTACCAGAAAATTACCATCGGGATCCACAGGACCTGCAGAATTAAATTCGGGAAAATCGGGAACCGAGACGCTGATTTGATCGCCGATATCGAGTCGATAGGCCTGAATTGGTCGGGATTGGGGATTATTGGGAGAGTAAACCGGTGGACTGTAGCCGCTAGGGGGAATCGTGTTTTCGGGAAAGGTGGGATTAGGGGGTTGGGGCGGCAAAAATTCCAACCCGGCCCCCGGTTGAGTCTGGGGTATGGACAAAGGACCCTGGGCCTTGAGGCTCTCGGAGTGAATTATCCACAAGAACCCTGTCAGACCCAACCCTGATAGGGCCATGGCCCCGGTTCTGAATAAACTAACTGGCAAAAACTTGTCGAGCATCGGTGGAATCATAGAGACATATCAATTTATTTTCTGGGAGTTATCTAGTGGGAGAGGAACAAAGAAGCTATCAAGGGCTAGAAAAGTGCCTTGAGCTAGCTTCTTGGAAGAGATGGTTGGCAGCGGCCAAATTACTTTTCTTTTGTGGACTGAGGGACAGAAGTTAATTGACTTAAGACATTTTGTTCTAAGTTACTTTGTACTTCCCTAGCGAGATTGAGAGCAAAGGGAGTGAGAGTTTGCAGTTCTTTGGTCGGGTCTAAGGGAATCAGTAAGGAAACGGCTATCCAGGGTACTCTTTGTCTTTTCAATTGCGCCCATTGGTCAAGCCAATACCAAACAGAGGGATCGTAATGACCACCACCTAGCCAAGCATACCACTGCACCACGGCAAAGGTGTTTTGTGTCCAAGCCCGATAGAATCTAGCCGTGGCCTTTCCTCCCGACCTGGTGGGAATTAATAGCTCGGTTGTTTCCCCCTGATTCCAACGACTAATCGAACTGATATCCGACCATTCTAATCCGGGTTGATTTTTATAGTAGATCTGTGGCTTTAAAAGCAGGGTGATCCTCTTGCCCTCAGAACTTTCCAGCACTTGTACCGACCATTTTCCCTCACCGATTTCCCCTTGGCTCTGGTTGATGGTTTTCAGGTCAGACAACTCGATTCCCGATTTTTGTAAGGCCTGCATTTTCTGAATATTACCGATTCTCGGTTGCTCCACCCAAGACCAATGGCCAGAAATTAAATTGGGCAAGATACCCCCTAAAATCAAAATCACCAGCAGGCACAACAGGAGTAGATAATTACCCGGTAGCTTTTTTTTGATTTTATCTAACACTAAAGTTACCTCGGCTGGAATTTTTTGACTAATCACCCTTGTTACCTTCCTCTTGAGCTAGGGACTGTTTCCTGACCGCCTCGCGATACTGCATAATTTGGAAGACGAAAAGGACGAGTAATAACATAAAGACGGAGTATAAATCACCCCCCCAGCCATCGTGGAGTAACACAAAGTTTTCCTTTTGCCCCGTGCCGTTAAACCAGGCTAAAAGCGAGTTACGAACGATATTGGCCCCGACACTAATTGCAAAGGCACTGAGGAGCATAAAGCGCGTTTTACGACCGTTTTCGATGGTATCTGTCCAATGGAGCAGCAGCAGCGTGACGTAAAGACTGGTAAATAACATTTTCAGCCCCGCACAGTAGGGGGCGACCTCCACCATCCTACCTTCTACCGCTACATGGATACCGTCAACGGAGACATCTAAGCCCGCTTGCTGGAGAATAAAACCAGCGCAAGCGGCAATAAAAATCTGTAGGGGTAGGGTATAGGGAGTGATCAGGTAGGGGATAGGATTAGGAGTCGCTAAAGCTGTTAAAAGTAGAGGAAATCCCTGTAATTTAAAACCTTCCCTTCCTTTTAACCAGAGACAGATGCCCGCTAACATAATCGGGAAAGACATACTAACCCAAACAGAGGAACTGAGGAGATAAAAAATCGCTCCTAGGGTTAACAAAAACGCTCCGAGGGGATGGGAGCGATCTTCGAGGCGCTGCCATTTTTTACGATTCTGCCAGACAATATAGACTGCGTAGGGAAGGCCGATCAAGCCGTGGCTAAAGTATTCATGTTCGACGCTGATCGATTTATTCAGCCAACCATCGTACCAATGAAAGATCACCGGACCATAGATAACCGCCAAGAAACCGATAATCAGCCAAGATAGCCGATTTTTGTGGGAGACGGGAGATAGGGAAGGACTAATACCCATAGGAAGGAGCGATTTAGTGACAAATTCTGAATTTATGTTAGCCGATCATCGAAGTAATCTGTTCAACTACGATTGCAATTTGCTTCTGGCTGATGCCAGGGTACATGGGGAGAGATAAAATTTCTTCACAGAGAATCTCTGCCTTAGGAAAGTCTCCCTGTTGATAACCCAGGTAGCGATAAGCTGGTTGCAGATGACAAGGAATCGGATAATGAATGCCGGTTTGAATACCGACGGCAGTTAATTGTTCTTGTAGTTGTTGGCGATCAACGGGACAATGGGGGAGAATGCGAATAACGTAGAGATGATAGACATGACCGGTTTCGGTTTCGTCTCTTATGGGTAAAATGCCTTTATCGGCTAAAGGAGCCAAAAGCTGGTCGTATTGTCTTGCCGCTCGCTGACGGGCCTGATTCCATCTGTCCAGATGGGGTAATTTAACGTTTAAAATGGCGGCTTGTATGCTATCTAAACGGCTATTAGTGCCGATATCGGTGTGGAAATACTTGCTCGGTGCGCCATAATTTCTTAAACTGCGGGCTTTTTGGCTAATTTCAGGATCATTGCTCACTAACATTCCGCCATTGCCAAAAGCACCTAAATTTTTACTGGGATAAAAACTAAACCCCGCCGCCACACCGACGCTGCCGGCGCGATAACCTTCTCTACTGGCTAAATGGGCCTGGGCCGCATCTTCAAAGATAATCAGATTATGGCTGCGGGCAAAATCCTGTAATTGTTGGGGTGATACCATCTGTCCGTACAGGTGTACGGGAAGAATGGCGCGGGTATTGGCAGTAATTCTTTGGGCAGCCGCCGCGAGGTCAATTAAGGCCGTATCGAGGAGACAATCAACTAAAACCGGTTTAGCTCCCGCTTGAATAACAGCCATGAGGGTGGCGACAAAGGTATTAGCGGGGACTAGCACTTCATCCCCGGCACCGATGCCGTAAGCTTGTAAAGCAAGGGCAAGAGCGGCAGTGCCAGAAGCTACTCCCACAGCATACTCGACTCCGCAAGCTTGGGCGAAGGCGGTTTCAAATTCGGCTAAAGCTTGGCCTAAAACAAAATCTCCTCGGTCGATAACTGTTTGGATGGCCTCGGCAATTTTTGCCTGTAGGGGCTGATTTTGCCAAGTCAAATCCACAAAGGGAACTTTGATTAAATTGGAATTCATCTAGTGCTTGTTTATGGATATCTTATAAATGTCAACAGACTAGCATAGATTGGAGCAAGTTGGCTAGATTAGTAGGCTCTCTTGTCCTTTATCTGATAGATAGATGGTCTTCACTGATCGAGTCTGTCTTTTTCTTTGTGTTCTTTGTGCCTCTGTGGTTTATCCTTTAGAACTGGTTATTATGAGTGATTTTCCCGCTTTAACGGCGTTAATTCTGGCCGGTGGCGAAAGTTCCCGTATGGGACGAGATAAAGCTTTGTTATCTTTTCTGGGTCTCTCTTTTCTGGAGAATATCTGTTTAGTTGCCCAAGATTGTGCCGTACAGGTGTCTGTGATCACGCCTTGGCCGGAACGTTACCAGCTGATCATTCCCCAGTACTGCCGAATAATCAAGGAACCTCTCCCTACTAGGGGGCCGTTATTAGCCTTTGCCTTGGGATTAACTTTTGTGTCAACCGATTGGGTTTTATTGCTCCCCTGCGATTTACCTTTACTAAGGTCTTCAATTATTCAAGAATGGTCAAGATTATTAGCCACTGTACCAGAAAATGCCATCGGTTTGGTTCCCCGCTACGGCAATCGTTGGGAACCTCTCTGTGCTTTTTATCATCGTCGTTGTTTAGCATCTTTGCAGACTTATATTAAGCAGGGGGGAACTTCTTTTCAAAAGTGGTTAAATGCCGCTGTGGTGGAGGAATTAATCATCGATAATTCTGAGATTTTATTTAACTGTAATACCCCAGAAGATTTAGAGATAATAATAAACTACCCAGATATTAACCGTAAGAAAACTTAGCACAAAAGGGAGTAAAAGTAAAGAGATCTGCGAAGAAATATTGGATAAATGGCGATAACTATAGTAGAGTATTCCAGTTAGATAACCGCCCGTTATACCGATAATTGCGCCAATAATATCACCATTTATGGATAAATAGGAAGTGAGCCAAATGACGAAGGAAAAGGGCAAAATTATTAAGCCACCTAAAAATATATCGCCAGTAAAACCACCATATTTATTACTTAATTTTCTGCCCAAACAACTAGATAAAGTCAGAATAATAAAAGGAAATACTGCCCAGCCTAGTAACAGTAAAAACTCAGATTTAACTGTCCAGTTTTGCCAAGTCAAAGCGATAAAAAAACTGCTGATTATTGCCGCCAATACCCCTGTAGCTAAAGCCTGATTACGGTTGAGCTTTAAAAAAGCCTCTGCCAGACCTGTCTTGGGTTTGAGCAAAGATGAGCAAGAGATTTTCAGCAAATTAACAACAATAAAAAGAGTTTTTGACCACTTGATTGATTGCCGTTGTCGATAACTTTTATGAGCATCTCTTAATTTATTTTCAATGGCATGATAGCGGCGAAAATTTCCCTGTTGCTTAAATTTTTTTGCCGCTATTTGAAAATCTTTTCGTGCTGCTGGCAGTTCCGAGAGTTCCTCTAGAGCCAATCCTCTTTGATAATAGAATTGGGGATTATTTGGGTCAATAGCGATTGCTTTGCCATAAGCTTCTAGGGAAGATTGGGTGTAACCGAGTCGTTGACGGGATAAACCGAGGTAATAGTAAGCTTGGGAACAATCGGGTTTTAACTGCAAAACTTGCCGACAATCGCTTAAAACTTGCCGATCCTGCTGATTATAGTAGTAAACTTCCGCCCGTTGCAGATAGGCCTGCCAAAATTGCGGATTAATTGCGATTGCTTGCTGGTAAAATGCGATCGCAAGTTGATAATTTTTCTCTTGAGCGTAGCGCCATCCCTGTTGATAAAAATCGTCGGCACTGCGGTTAAAAGTGGGTATTTCTGGGGATAAACTGCGGTCATACTCTTTTCTTTTCTCTTTATCGCTCAAAACCCGATAAGCTTGTTCAATTTCCCGAAATTTTGTCACTGCCTCTGGATCATTGGGATTATAATCGGGGTGATATTGCCGGGCCAGACGACGAAAAGCGGCTTTTATCTGATTATTGCTGGCATTACGGGGAATTTGGAGGATTTCATAGTAATTTTTCATACTTGAACGCGGGGGGAATTTTCAACTACTTAAAACTGTTGCCAATGGCTCGCCGAAACGACTATCATTGTCAATTAAATAGCTTTTATTGAGAGTTGATCGCTTATGTCTGCCTACACTGCTTCCTCCCTGAAAGCGGAACTCAACGCGCGGGGGTGGCGCTTAACTCCCCAGCGAGAGAAAATTCTGCACGTTTTCCAGAATTTACCGAAAGGCAATCATCTCAGTGCTGAGGAATTGCAGGAATTACTGGACAAACGGGGGGAGGGAATTAGTTTATCGACAATTTACCGCAGTGTTAAACTGATGTCGCGGATGGGAATTTTGCGGGAGTTAGAATTGGCCGAGGGTCATAAACACTACGAACTCAATCAACCCTATCCCCACCACCATCATCATTTGGTCTGTATTCAGTGTAATAAAACCATCGAATTTAACAATGATTCCATTCTCAAACACAGTCTCAAACAGTGTGAGAAAGAGGGTTTTCAGTTAATTGACTGTCAGTTAACGGTGATGGCCATCTGTCCGGAAGCTTTGCGGATGGGTTGGCCGTCGGGAATACCGAGTAATTGGGGTTGCACCCGTTCGCTGGTGGATACTCGTTTCCAAAACTGCGAGATTCCCGAATCAAAGGAACCGGAACCAGAAAACTAGACATCTAAGCGGACATTCCCAACTGAAAACCGAGAGCCTTTTTCTGCATTAATTGGAAAATATTATAAAATCCGTTGGAGCGGGAAGGGGTAAGGCTGACTTTTAAACCGGTTTCTTCGATAAAATCCGGGGTGACTTGCAGGATTTCCGAGGGAGTCAGTCCATTTAACCCCTCGATTAACAAAGCCACTAAACCCTTGACTAATTGCGCGTCGGAATCCCCTTTGTACCAAACCTGGCCATTTTCGAGGTCGGCAGTGATATAAACTTGGGATACACAGCCATGAACTTTATTAGCGGGTATTTTGGCAGATTCTGGTATTGGTTCTAGTTTTTTAGCAAAAGCTAGTAATTGTTCGTATTTTTGCTTAGGATCGGTACGACGTTTGAGGCGTTCGACGATGCGATCGAGATTAGACGGGAGCATATTGCGAGTTAAAATAAGAAAAAATTAGCCAATAGCTTTTTTATATTAGCATTCTCGCGGAAGTTGCGCGCTGTGGTTATCGCTGCCAGGACTACCTTGGTCAGAGCGCCTCGAGGCTATCTGCTAGAATTGGCATCAATGAAATACCACGCTTGCAGGAGCTATGGATAAACGCCGTACCAAAAATATAAAATCTCCTTACAATCCTAGGCAATATCGGACTGCCGTTTCAATTTCTTGCATTTTTTCTTCGGATAGTTTCCCAACTGGTGCCGAGGGGAAGCGATTTTTATCAATTGAACGAATTTGAAAACCAAGAAAGACTGTTTCTAAAGGAAGCCCACTTTCATCAGTCGAAACGCGAACATTAGTCGGATAATCTTGGCGAATATTTTCTCCTTTCGTCCCCACCACTACCATCACCACTAAGGGTAACTGATTGATCACATCAATAGATGATACTAAAACTGGTCTAGTTCCTGCTTGCTCTTTTCCTTGAATCGGATTAAGATTAACGAAATAAATTTCACCTCTTGCGATAGTCATTTTCTACAAACCGTCCATTTCAGAGACCATAAACTCCTGATTAATGGTAGCGATTTCTCCTAAAATATCCTGATCATCTGCCATTATTTGCAATTGCTCTTCATCAATTAATTGAGTTTCTATTGTCAATTTTACTTTAGTATTCGGCTTAAGATTAAAGGTTTCAGTAGGATAAAAAGCTTCTCCATTGAAAATAGCAGTAATTTTTTGATTCATCATTTCTGTACCAACATAAATCAAGCTTCTCTTACTTGATGATACCAAATAAAGTATCGAAAACCTCCGCTTCGAGAGAGGAAACCCTCGCCTCCTCTCCCTTGTAGGTATTACTTCCGCGCTTTGCGGACGGTACCCCCTAGCATTAATCCGCCCAAGGTGATAAAACCGAGAAGGCTAGAAGGTTCTGGAGTGGTCGCGGTCGGGGTGGGAACCGTCAGCACCGAAGAGATTCCGTACAAAGGGCGGAATGCTACCGGACCGTTAAACCCTGGACCAAAATCGCTCCCATAACGAATCCAAGTTACGTTCGTTCCATAGCTCGATCCGATAGTTACTGGTACCGACCCAAGTGGACCTAAATTAGGTTCCGACCAAGCAACTCCCGAAGATAAAGTCCCCGTCCACACATCACCGAATAAATAATGACCAGATTGCGACATCGAAATACCACCATCATGACAAATGATGCCAGCCGCCGGTATATGGGGACAGATATCGCCATCCCACAGGTCGGAGTTACCGAAGGCGATCAGTTTGCCATCTAGACCATAGATAGGGACACTCGTGTCAACTGTATTGGTTGAGGTATTGTTGATCGCATTCACACTAGCTGTCGAACCGATCACCTTCCAAGTAATACTAGCAGGGTCGATTCCTACATTCGTAAAAGCGTCATTTAATATTGTTGAGGTGTGCGCCTCATTGTCAACAAAGGTATTGTAGGTATTTATGTCAGTGCTTGTTGCTTGAATCGTGCCATCCGTAACAAATACCAAGCGATACTGATTACCAGGACTAAGACCAGAAGGAATCAGTTGAAAAGCTTCTGCAATGCCAGAGATGCCCAGATTCGCAAAGGCAACCCCAGATAAAATGCCCATAATCGTTAGTTTCATCTAAAATCAAGCTCTTTGAGCGTTGTAAGGATTATGCAAGTTTTGGAACCAAGTAAATTCCAGAAAAACAGTACCCCCCCGCACATTTGTCAAGTCTTTTAAATAATTCTTAATATTTCTTTCCGTTTTGCTCTCTGGCTCTCGTCCGGCTTTTCGACAGAATCGCTAAAATGATCAGGGGTGTTTTAGAGGCAAGTCTATGAGTGAACCAGTAACTCTTGAGGATATTTACCAGCTATTCCGCGCTTCCGCCGAGGAATATGATCGCCGGGCTGCCCAATCCAAGGCGGAATATGATCGCCGGGCTGCCCAATCCAAGGCAGAATACGAGCGCCGGGTTGCCGAATCCAAGGCGGAATATGATCGCCATAGAGTCGAAATAGAGAACCTCCTGGCGGAATCTAAACTAGAAAGCGATCGCTCGATGGCCGAACTGAAACGGACGGTTGAACGAACCAGCAAAGCGGTAGATAGTCTCACCACTCGCTGGGGTCGATTTGTGGAAGAATTGGTAGAACCGGCGGTTTTAAGGCTTTTTCAGGAAAAAGGCATTGATATTAAAGAAGTTTATCCCCGCGCTAGAGTCAAGCGTCAGGGCATCGCCATGGAAATTGATATTCTAGCGGTAGATGATACCGATCTCGTGGTGGTGGAATGTAAATCTAGATTATCTAAAGATGATGTGGATGAATTTATCGAAAAATTGAGCCGCTTTAAAATCGCTTTTACCCATTATCAAAACTATCAAGCTTACGGTGCGGTGGCGGGAATTGAAATCAACGAGGGGATCGATCGATACGCATATAAAAAAGGTCTATTTGTGATTAAACCCTCCGGGGATACAGTGGCCATTATTAATGATGCCGACTTTCAACCGAATACTTGGTAATTTCCCTAGTCAAAACAATCGCTATGGTTAACCTTTCCTACAATAAAAATCGCCTTCTTCCCAGTGCCGAAGAATTACCCTGTTCTGACGAAACAGCCGTGGATAACCAGTTACAGAACGATATTCCCAATCTATTACTCAGTTTACTAGCATTTATTTGGGCGGAGCGGGATGATTGGTATTTTGGTGTCGATATGGGAGTTTATTACAATCCCGACGAACCGGCAATCATACCGGATGGATTTTTAGCCATTGGAGTCAAACACGATACCGGCGAAAGGGGAAGATTAAGCTATGTTCTCTGGGAAGAAGCTTATATTATGCCGATATTGGCCCTAGAAGTGATTTCTGAGAAATATAATGGGGAATATGAGGGAAAGTTAGCGGATTATCAAACCCTAGGAATTCTCTATTACGTCATTTATAATCCCTTAAGCGGTAGAAGGGGAAGGTTTAAAAATAGAGAGAGATTAGCGGTTTATAAGCTGATAGCGGGGAAATACGAGCTTTTAGAGCCTGAAAATAATCGGGTATGGTTGCCAGAAATCGGCTTAGCCTTGGGATATGAACAGGGAGAACATATCGCTTGGGTTCGAGAATGGCTGTATTGGTACGATCGATCGGGAAATCGCTATTTAACCGCCGAGGAAAGGGCGAGGGCAGCAGCGGCAATCGCCGAGCAAGCAAGTTTGATCGCCCAACAAGAACGTTTGAATGCCCAGCAAGAACGTTTAGCCAAAGAGGAAGCAGAAGCGATCGCCGAGCAAGAACGTTTAGCCAAAGAGGAAGCGGAACAAAAAGCCCAACGACTAGCGGAAAGACTAAGAGCGCTGGGGATCAACCCCGATGAAATGTAAGGGTGGGTTCCCCGGCAATTTTAGGGGATTAATCGCGTAATAATTCCGGTTCGGTTAATTCGTCGGTCATTTCCATCAGGGCCCGTTGGACGGGTTTAATCATCGGGTCATCGATATTTTCTACGGTATCGTAGCGGACGCGTTTGGCCCGTCTAGCCACTTGCACGACGATGGAGTAACGATTGCTGGCCACATTCATCAGTTTATCGGTGAGATAAATCATCTCGGAGGAGTCAAATTTAAACCGTTTGGACATAGTTATATTTAGCCTTATCTGGTGAATTTGGCACTTGTCACTGATTTTAGTGATAAGTTTTATTACTCATTCCACCTTACCATATTTTGTCAACCTGAAGTATAGGGTGATCTTTGATCTTGATCGAATTTTGTCAACTACTTTTTACAAAACTTAAATCAATTTTATACAAGTTTAAAAATATACAAATAAAGAGATAATTTTTGAAATAAATAAACCCAAAAAAGGTATCTCAACCATGGCTTTTAACCTCAACGGTTTCAACTTTAACCAGTCGATTATCGATTCCCAGGGACGTGCGGTCGCAACGCGCTCGCTACGCGAGACCGCAACTTGGGCGGATGTGATCAACTGCGCTAACATTGGTTTTGAAGTAATGCACGAACGCAACGCTCATCGAAAATTTGGGTCTGAAACCCCGTCGTTCTACGACGGCTTTGCTGTTAAATATGAGCATCGTTTACGAAATATATGCTAAAATGTGAGACATGGAAAAAGCCTATTCTTACCGATTTTACCCCACACCCGAACAAGAGTCGCTATTGCGGCGCACTTTGGGCTGTGTAAGATTAGTTTACAACAAAGCTCTCCACGAACGAACACAAGCTTGGTATGAAAGACAAGAAAGAGTAGGCTACGCTCAAACTTCTTCAATGCTAACCGAGTGGAAAAAGCAAGAAGAATTAGACTTTCTCAATGAAGTAAGCTGTGTACCTTTACAACAAGGGTTAAGACACCTACAAACAGCTTTTACTAACTTCTTTGCTGGTCGTACTAAGTATCCTAACTTTAAGAAAAAACATCAGGGAGGAAGTGCCGAATTTACCAAATCTGCTTTTAAGTTCAAAGACAAACAAATCTATTTAGCCAAATGCACAGAACCCTTACCTATTCGATGGTCAAGACAAATACCAGAAGCTTGTGACCCAAGTACAGTAACAGTCAGATTACATCCCTCTGGGCGTTGGCATATTTCAATTAGATTTGATGACCCAACAATTAAGCCTCTACCAGTAACAGATAAAGCCATTGGAATTGACTTAGGAATTAGTAGCCTCGTGATTACCAGCAATGGCGATAAAGTATCTAATCCTAAGCATTTTAAGAAACATTATCGGAGACTGCGAAAAGCGCAAAAAAATCTGTCTAGAAAACAGAAAGACTCAAAAAATCGGGAAAAAGCAAGAATCAAAGTAGCCAGAATTCACGCTCAAATCACCGATAGTAGAAAAGACCATTTACATAAGCTAACCACTCAATTAGTTCGGGAAAATCAAACGATTGTGGTTGAGAATTTAGCCGTCAAGAATATGGTCAAAAACCCGAAATTATCTCAGGCAATATCTGATGTAAGCTGCCCCCCCTTGCCCCCCCGACCCCCCCGATGTCGGTAGGGCTGTTTCATTCTCCCATCAGAATATCAAAAGTAAAAGCGATAACTATCAGGTAAAATGAGAAGTGACCGCCAACTTTTGAAATATATGTTGAGCTTAATACAAAAACTGAAACAAGTCAAGGACTTTAGGAAAGATCAAGGAAAAAGACACCCTTTATGGATAGTATTAGTAGTAATAATACTGGGAACAATGCTAGGATACTCAGGTTATAGAGAGCTAGGAGAGTTTGCTAAAAATAATCGGCACAGGCTCAGTCAAGAATTTAACATAATTCCAGAAAGAGTCCCATCCTATTCAACAATTAGAAGGGTAATGATGGGAGTTGAGTGGCAGATTTTGTTAAAAATGTTTAATGAATGGGCATTAGAAGAATATGGACAAAGAGATGATATAAATTGGCTAGGGATGGATGGAAAAAGTCTCAAAAACACCCTAAAGAATCCTAATGATGAACAACAAAATTTTATTATGTTTGTTTCATTGTTTAGTCAAGAAAGTGGCTTAGTATTACACTTAAAAAGAATCGAAAACAAAAAAGGGTCTGAAATCGAGGAAGGTCAAGCTATAATTGAAGATTGCTCTCTCCAAAATAAAGTTTTTACTGGCGATGCTTTACATTGTCAGAAAAAAACAATCAGCTTAATAGCCAAGAGTAAAAATGATTATGTTATCACCGTTAAAGGAAATCAGAAAAATCTTTATCAGCGAATACAAGACCTAAGTAATTCCTCAAAGGCAGAAAGTTGCTTTCTTGAACAAGACAATGGTCATGGTCGAAAAATATCAAGAAAAATAGAAGTTTTTAAAGTGAGTAAAAATGAAAGACAAGGGTTTGAAAATCTACGAAGAGTTATTAAAGTAGAAAGAAGGGGTAGTCGCGGGGATAAAACGTATGAAGAAACAGCTTACTATATCAGTAGCCTAACTGAATCCGCTCAAGTATTTGCTAAAATTATTCGAGGACACTGGAAAATAGAAAATCAGTTACATTGGGTAAAAGATGTAATTTTTGAGGAAGATAAAAGCGAGATAAGTGATTTTCAAGCGGCCAGCAATTGGTCAATTCTCACAACCATAGGATTGAATCTTTTCAGAGGTTTGGGTTTTCTCTCAATAACAGAGGGACAGAGGTGGTTAGCTGAACGTTGGGAAAAACTGATAGTTTTATCGACGTAAGAAGCAGAAAAATTAGCTAAATTAACAGGATGTACTCTCAGACAATTTCAAGAGAGATAAGCTTTTAGTGTCTTGGGAACAAGCTTTATCAATTTATTCATAATAAATATTGGCAGGGGATTAAAGATTAGTTATTGTGACTAACTCTTTTGATTAGAAAAAGATAAATTTGAGAATTTTCAGTCAAATTTATTGACTCAAAATCAGCTGTACTTAATTTAAATGAAACAACCCTACCCGATGTCGGGGGGGCAGGGGGGGTGGGGGTTGGGGGGGCGACAATTAGCCTATAAATGCCGTTGGTATGGGAGAAATTACATCGAAATAGATAGATGGTTTCCTAGCTCTAAAAGGTGTAGTAATTGCGGGTATATTGCTGAGAAAATGCCGTTAAATGTTCGAGAATGGGACTGTCCAGACTGTGGGACACACCATGACCGAGATATTAACGCCAGTAAAAATATTTTGGCCGCAGGGCTTGCGGTGTCAGTCTGTAGAGCGACCTGATGACCAGAACAGAGTAAATCTGTTAAGGCAGGTGCGGAACCCCGCAAGGGAAAGAAGCAGAAACCTAAATCGTGAGGTTTGGGAATCGCCGTCCGTTTTACGGCGGTGAGGATGTCAAAACTTCCCCCTCGATTTAGCTTCCGGTAATGCCATCCCTATGGCCTTGACGACACCGGCGATCGGTGGTTAAAAATAAACAGATGCTGGATCCCCATCCAACATCCGCATTCTAACTCTGCACACATTTTGCTAAGTCCTCATGATAAGTTAAAAAACGCTTCCTTTTTGGGGGCGTTTTTATTTATTCGATTGAAAAAACCGATGACAATCATTACTAAAGCTGATGAGAAAGTGGGGTGTGGGGTGTAGGGTGTGGGGTGTAGGGTGTAGGGTGTGGGGTGTGGGGTGTGGGGAGAATAAAGCTGCCTATTGCCTATTGCCTATTGCCTATTGCCTATTGCCTATTGCCTATTGCCTATTGCCTATTGCCTCCTGACTGACTCCTGACTGACTCCTGACTGACTCTTGATAACTGATAACTGATAACTGATAACTGATGAAAAGATTAGCTTGGTTCGATCGCTTAGTGTTAGCGACTATTTTGGCTTTAATTGCGGCGATATCGTCGATTTTGATCCAGGGAAATCAAGTTCCTACGCGAGGGGAGAATTTTAGCTGGCAAGGACGAAAAATCGGCGTTAGGGACAATTATTTTACTTTAAGTTTTAATCGACCGATTGACCGTTCGGAGGTGGAAACCAGCTTGGTGATCGATCCTGCCTTACCGGGTAAAATTAGCTGGTCTGGCGATCGCTTGACTTATACTTTGACGGAATTGCCAATCTACGGCAAAAAATATCAGATAAAGTTACCCATTGCCCAAGGAGAGGACTTTATCGGCGAATTTTACAGCCACGATCGAGCTTTTGCCTATATTGGAGTCAACCAAGAGGAAAGAGGCCGTTTAATTGTCTGTAATATCATTCAGGGGGCAAATAACGTCACAGAACTGAAAAAAACCATCCTTACCCCCGGGGATCTGGTGGTCACGGATTTTCAAATCTATCCGAGGGGGGATAGAATTTTATTCTCGGCCTTCGATCGCTCTGACTTAGGACGAGATACCCCAAAACAGCAACTTTACACAATTACCACGGGGTTAAATCATGACGAAAATAGTCAAAATTTGGCCAGTGGTCGTATAGAAAGGTTTTTAGATGCAAAAACCTATCAAAATCTGCGTTTTAATCTCTCAGATAACGGCAAAACCCTAATTGTGCAGAGAATCAATCATGGGAATCCGGGGGATGCCAGTTTATGGGTAATCAGCGATGATGGACAATCGCGACCGTTAGGAATACAAGGGGATAATTTTTTACTATCTCCCGACGGGAAAAAAGCGGTTGTCAGTCAAACGGGAGGGGTAGCGGTGATTCCTTTGGATGTCCAAGGAGGAAAACCACAATTTTTGCCTACCTACGAGAAAATCCTCGCTTTTTCCCGGGATGGTCGCCAAAAACTAATGGTAAAATCAGAACCGGATAATCAGCGATCGCTATTTCTGCTCGACGATCGGGGAGAGTCAAGACTACTATTAAGAACAGCTAATCCGATTATTAGCTGTGAATTTGAACCGCGACAGGAAAAAACCCTTTACTGTCTGAAAAGCGATCTGGTTATGGGCAGCGATGGCAAAGTGAAAGAAGAGCCTTTTTTAGGGATTATTGACCTAGAAACGGGTAAAATGATCCCCCTGCTGGCCTTACCTAATTATCGTGACGTGCAGATGAGTATGTCTCCCGATGGCGTGGCCTTATTATTTGATCAGTTAGTAACCATACCCTTTGGAGTCGGAAATGATCTAGTCACTGGGGAGGGATCGAGCATTGCCGATGGTCGTCTCTGGTTATTACCACTCCCGGATCAATTCAGTCCCAATAGCACCCCGAAAATTTTACCTCAAGAACTCAACGCCGGTTTTAAACCCCGTTGGCTGCCCTAATAGGGCAGAATTAAGGAGTTAGGAGTCAGGAGACAGGAGACAGGAGAAAGGAGACGGGAAAGAAATCGTTACCTAATCAGGTGACTCGGAGAATACTGATACTAAATCCGGTTATTAAAGAGTGATTATCTATTCCCTCTTTTACAGGAGTGCCTTTCCAGATATGTAACTTATACTCACGGGATTTAGTATGACTCCCCAAAACGAAAACCTCATACCTGACAATTAAGATAAGTGCTATATGCTACTTCAGCGATTTGCTTTTTTATTGCGTCCTAGTGGCGATATCGAGATCGAGCGGGGGATTCGGACTTTATTGGCGCTCGCGGTACCGATTATTATCGGTGATATGTTAGATCAGTCAAAATTGGGGTTAATGGTCGGTTTAGCGGCTCAAATCTTGATTTTAGCCGATGCGGGGGGACTTTACTGCCTGAGAGCGAAAACCCTGGTGGCTACGACTGTCGGGATGGCTCTAGCTTTGATTATCGGCACATTAGCCAGTGCTTGGCTAGGATTGACCGTGGTGATAGTTTTTTGCGGGTTGTTTCTAGCGGGTTATTTGACAGTTTACGGGGAAAATGGGGCGTTAGCTGGGTTAGTAATCAGTTTATTGCTGCTTTTTGCTGTTTCTCTACCATCGGGGGATATTATCGTCGCTTTACAACGGGCCGGAATCGTTGTGTTGGGAGGGGGATGGACAATTTTTTTAGCACTGTTTATCTGGCCTTTTCGCCCTAATCAGCCTTTACGTCAGGTAACGGCAGAAAATTTTCAGGGTATCGCCACCTATCTCCGCTCTTTGCCTTTACACTCTCGTTCTAATGCTGATGAGGAGCCATATTTTGATAAAATCCGGCAACTGTTGCTCCGTTCTAGGAAAACTGTCACCTTGACGCGTCGGGGACGTTGGGGAAAGAGTGAGCTGCGGGAATTGTTAATTGTCTTGATTGAAGATAGCGATCGCATTAATACCAGCTTAATCGCGCTGCGAGAATTGCTTCATCTTCATCCCTTGCCACAACTGACCACGGTGGCTATTTTATTAGAAGATATTCTCGTGCAAGTGGCGGAAATTTGCGAAGATATTGCCAGGTTAATTTTGGGTAGAAATAAACGACCGGATTGTGAGCGTTTGCAGCTATTACTCAAGGCGATCGAGCAACAAAAAAACCTGCAAGCTAAAGTTTTAGAAAATGCCCAGGATGATTATAGCAGTTATGTGGCAATTTCGCAATTAAATAATCGTTTAAAAAAATTATTTAAACAGCTAAAAATAGCCAGTGAAACAGCGCAACATTTGCGGCAAAGCGAGGACTTTTCCGATAAAAAAAATCCCTGGCAGCGGAACTTTGAAGGGATAGAAAAAGAGTACAGCCAAGAAAAAGCTTGGTGGGAACCCTTAAAATCTAATTTTAATCTAGAATCGCCCCTATTTCGCCATGGTTTACGCTTGGGTTTGGGAAGTGCGCTAGGAGTCTTGATTTACAATAAGCTAGGAATTACCCATAGTTTTTGGATTGGTTTAACCTTAGTTATTGTGTTAAAACCAGATTTTAGCCTGACTTTTCAACGCTTTTTTAATCGGGTGTTTGGCACAATTTTAGGCTCGTTTTTTGTTTTGGCACTGTTGCCAATTATCGATAATCCGATCTGGTTAGAAATTATTGGGGTGATTTCTATAGCGATCGCTTTAGCTTTGGTACGATTTCACTATAGTTTGGCAGTATTTTTTATCACAATTTTTGCTTTAATCATCAGTCGTCTGGATGCCAGCAATGACGGTATTAATTTAGAGTATATCAGAATAATTTATACTTTAATCGGTAGTGCTTTGGCCTTTGTCCTTTCCTTCGGTTTTTTGCGGTTTAATGAAGATGAACGTTTTTCCCTCGCTGCCATTAAAGCATTAGAAGCTAATCAAATATTTTTTCAGTCAGTTATGGCAGTTTATTTAGGAGAATCATCCTATCAAACTGCAATTTTATCTTCCTATCGCGATAAAGCTCGACGAGCAAATACAACGATGCAAACGGCCCTACAAAGATTAATTGATGATCCTAGCACAGTCTTTCCCCAAATGGAACCGGCAATCACTTTAAGTAATTATATTCCTCGTTTTGGTCGCGGGGTGACAGTTTTATTGACGGAATTGGAACAATATCGCGGTAGTCCTCCCCATCCTAATCTCAGTCTGTTCACGCAACAAATAACCGAAACTTTGACGCAATTAACCGAAGCTTTGCAAACAAATAATCCTCCTCTTCCCTTACCTCCCCTCGAAGATACTTTAGAAAACATCCTCGATCATTTGCAAGAATTGCGAGAGGAAAGGTTAGTAGAAATTGCCCATCAAAAAAAAGGAACTAATCTCCATAAATATTTAGGGGATTATAATATTGTCACCACGGAACTTGTGGAATTATACCGTCGTGTTGGGACAATGAATACAGCAATTGATCGTTTTATTAGAAGTTAAAATTTAGTTATAACAACAGAATTTAGTAGTCAGGAGGAAAATCGATTAACTTCGATAATTTCTGTATATTCAAAATTATTAGGACTGCGTTTCACCAGAGAATAATCAACCCCATGAAGATTAATTAAGTCCTCTTGACAATCTGCTTTCGGAGAATTATAAACTAACACATATTCTTTACCAATATAGGGAGAAATCTCGGTTTCTACTTCTCCTCTCCATTGAGTTTTTGTCACTAAAACAATTAACTGATTGGCTAATTTAGGAATCGCGATCGCAACTTGCCGACGATAGATATGATCAAGACTACCAAAAGGGGAATCCATCACCAGAGGAAAAGTGCTGCTATCAATTCCCATTAAAGTATTTTTCTGACTCCATTCTCGCACTCGATCGATAATTCCCCCGATAAAAGATAAACTAAGAATCTGATTTTCTCCGGTAGAAGCTGCCACGGGAATGGCAAATCCTGTGGTATTTTCTAATAGTCTTACCTCGTAATCGGGACTAATACGGGGAATATAGGGAGTAAAAGAAATTGAGCTAAAGATTTCCTGTACCCGTTTTTCTAAGGACAAACGAAACTGATTTTCTAATCTTTTTCTTACCTCACTAATGCGATTAATTGCCTCTTGAGTCACTAAAATACGTCGTTGTCCTAAATTATATTTTTCCTCTTTTTGTTGCTGTTTCTGTACCTGTTTTTGCAGGGATTCTAACTCTTTTTCATACATATCTAGTTGATTTTTATTGCTGCCTTGTTCCAAGCGTAAATCTTTTAGGGAATCCTCGATCGCATCTAAGCGAGATTGCAGATTTTTAATATCTTCATCGGGATAATGGCGAAATTTATCCCGCACCTCATCTAATTCTGATTCTACCAAAGATAATTCTAAGCGCCATTGGTGAATATTAGCTTGATAATTATCCACTTCTTGCCAAAAATCTAAGACTTTTTTATCCATTTCTTTGACTGTGGAAGATAAGCGAATGGCTGCTTCTTCCACATCGGCCATTCCTGCTTTATTCATCCAGTCTTCCACCTGTAAATAAGCTTGGCTATTTTCCTGTAATTCCTGGCCACAAATACATTTTTTCCGCTCTAATAATTGTTGGACAAATTGCTGTTTGATACCACTGGGTAATTCCCCCTGTTGTCGTAGGCGATCGATTAATTGCTGAAAATTTTGATTAATTCCTTTTAAAAAGACTTGATAAGCTTGCTGAGAAATTAATTTCTTTAATTTATCTTTAGTTCTGACTAAATCTTGCCGCAGATTTCTTTCCTGTTGTTCTAATTTTTCTTTTAACTGTTTTAATTCCTCGGCACCACTTAACTCTAGTAAGCGATTAGTGACGGCCTTTTTTAACTCTTCCTGCTGGGATAACTGGTTAATAATATCCTGCTGACGCTGTTTTAATTTCTCGAAATCCTGCTCAATTTTACTTTCCTGTTTTAATAACTTTTTTAAATCCGATTCACCTAAATCTTTAAGATCATCTTGTAAAGATTTTTTGGCTTTTTTTAAATGCTCGATCGCTCGATCTAATACTTTAACTCCCAATAATTCCTTTGTATCCTCGGCGATTTTACCTTGGCTACTACTGCGGAATTGATGATCGATATATTCGCCATCAAAAAAGAAATAACGGTGTAAACTTTCGGGTAAAATTTGATTAATAATATCCTCCGCTGGTTGATTGGGTGTGTACCAATTGCCATCATCACCAGCGTAGAGCATATACAAACTATTTGAACCGTATTTAATTTTACTATTTACATCTTGGTAGGCGAAAAATTTTCGTTTTACCTGATAGCGTTTATTTTCATGTTCAAAGTTTACTTCTGCGGAACATTCTATGGAGGTTCCCGTTGTTACTTCGGTAATTGCCCGTTTATTAACTAATAACTCTGGTTCGGCAAAAGCTGCTGTAAATTTTTCATAAAGAACCCAGGTACAAGCATTTAAAATTGTTGTTTTTCCTGCCCCATTATTGCCATAAATTACCGTCGTATTGCGAGAACTCGCCGCTAAATGTATCTCAGGAGTCTTACCATAAAATTGTCGAAAATTACATAACTTTATTGATAGTAGTTTCATATTTATATGGAGGGGATGATGGGGAAGTTTTTTCAGTAAACCGATAACTGATAACTGATAACTGATAACTGATAACTGATAACTGATTATTGAATTACTTCTTTAATAATCGTTAAAACATCATCATTGATATTGCGAGGATTGCGCTGGTATAACTTATCTCTTTCCAATTTTAAAACTCTATCGATGATTTTTCTCACATCTTCGGGAGCGTTTAAAATCGGTTCTTGGATATTTTGGAGATTATTATCAGGATTAGTCATAGGGCAGATTTTTTAATATTTACAGATGCTGCATTTCCAACAAAATTCCTGCCGGGGTACGTTAATCTATTACTAACGCACCCTCAGCCTAGATTGTTTTCCTAGACAAAACTTAAATAGGGTAACTTTTGCGCGGTAGATTGAATCAGATCGAGATTTTGTAACAGCTGTCCGCAGGTATCCCAACCCCCTTCTATTAACATCTGTCGGGAACCTTCATTCATAGAGACGGTAGCGACAAAATCCCCCCATTCCACTGTCATGGTTGTCAAGGAAAGATCGACGGGAATTTCGGGATTAGCTGCAATTAAATCCTGTAAATGGTTGATGGTTTTAGCCTCGGCAGTGACACAGGGAACCCCATTAGCGATACAATTGCCAAAAAATATTTCGGCGAAACTTTCCCCGATAATTGCTTGAATTCCCCAACGTAAAATCGCTTGCGGTGCGTGTTCCCGAGAAGAGCCACAACCAAAATTACCATTGACTACCAGAATTTTCGCTCCTTGGTACTGGGGTAGATCGAAAGGATGACTCCCCTGTAAAGCCGCTCGATCATCAGCGAACACTTGTTCGCCTAAACCTTCAAAGGTGATACAACGCAAAAAACGAGCCGGAATAATGCGATCGGTGTCAATATCGTTGCCTCGCAAGGGTAAAGCTCGTCCGGAGATGGTTTTAACTTGACTCATGATCTTTTTCTAACTTTTACTAGCAGTGATAAAAAAGGTGGTTGCATCTTGCCATACCCCCTGATCGGTGGCATTTTTCTCGATTTCTCGGCGATAATTGTTCACTAGAGTCGCAATTTCGGCAGCCGATAGGCGGTCAAAAGGGTTATGCTGAGGATAAAAATACTGCCCATACCAGAAGTTTTTGGCGGTTTCTAGGGGCAAATATCGACCTAGTTGTTCGACATTGACCGATATATTGGTAAATCCCGCATTTTCCAGCAATTGATGGCATTTTTCCGGGGTGGCGATGGGAGTATGCAGATTAGGCAACTCAAAACCATAGGTTTCGCGACAAACACCACTGATCAAGGGTAGGAAGTGGGATTCTAAATTATTACAGGAAAAAGCGACCGAACCGCCTTTTTTTAACCATTGATACCATTTTGCCAGCACTTGCGGGATATCGGGGAAAAGTGCAATCGCCAGAGAACAGGTAATCAGATCGAAACTAGACTCGGCAAAGTCAATGGCAGCTATATCGGCGTTAATCAGGTCAATATTCTCGATATTTAATGCTTCTAGCTTTTTTTCGGCTCTGGCAATCATTTCTGGCGTCAAATCAACCCCGATGACACTTTTTACTTTTGGGGCAATTGCGACCGCAATAAATCCCGTTCCCGTTGCCACGTCTAGCACAGATTGGCTTTTTTGTAAATAGAGATAATTTACTAATTTAAGGGCGCGAGCTTGCGTAAAATCGTTATCGTAATCGTGACGAAGGGCATAAAAATCAATCACTTGACGCTGATAATCGTTGCTCATCTTCTCTATTGCCCAATTATCGACAAAGACTGACCCAATTGACTTAAATTAAGAGCATGGCCGCCGGTAACTAGATAAACCGCGTCTGCTATTGTGCCAATTCTACGACAGAGATCGCCTAAACGATCGCGAAACAGACGACCGAGGGGATAAGCGGGAACCACACCCCAACCGGTTTCTTCCGCTACCAGAATAACATCAACGGCCGCGTTTTTGAGGGAAGACAAGAATCGATCGCTAATTTCTAACCATTCAGCTGCCGACATTTCTAAACAATTGGCTACCCAAGTACCGAGGGAATCGATCAATAAACAGTGAGTAAATGGACTATTATCAATAGTTTCGCTTAATTGTCGGGGAATTTCTTGGGTTTGCCATTGGGGTAAACGTCGCTGCCGGTGTCTTTCAATGCGATCGCACCATTCTTGATCTTTTTCATCCACCGAGGAGGTGGCGATATAAATAACGGGTTTTTGGCTGATTTTGGCTAAATATTCGGCCCATTCACTTTTCCCAGAACGGGCAGCCCCTGTAACTAGGATAATTTTTTCATCCACGATCGAGATTTTGGCAAATAACTAAAGTATATACGGGAGAAAACTGTCCTATTCTGCATCATCAAAACGGTGAATATCATCATCTCCCAAATATTCGCCATTTTGCACCTCAATCATCACCAGAGGAATAGAACCGGGGTTTTCCAACCGATGACGGGTATTCATAGGAACGTATGTAGATTCTTTTTGTTTGAGGAGAGTTTCTTTTTCATCACAGATTACCCGCGCTGTACCGGAGACGACAATCCAGTGTTCACTGCGATGGTAGTGCATTTGGCTACTCATGTGATGGCCGGGTTTAATGACAATGCGATTGATGCGATACCGCGGACCTTCCTCCAATACCGTCACCGTTCCCCAGGGGGGAGTCCGCGTCATTTCTATGTCTTGGGGAGAAGGGGAGGGATCATTAATTAAGTCATCCATGGCGGTGGTCTCCAAACTTGATTAACATTCTAGTGGACAATAATCAGTAATCAGTAATCAGTAATCAGTGAACAGACAGGACTTTTACTGCCATTTAATACTGCTCACTTAATACTCTATCCTCCTACTGATAACTGATAACTGATCACTGATAACTGATTCAAGAGGGCAATTTTTTAAAATCAAAATTTGTCTCTTTGCCCTTGACAGATGGCTCGGTTTGTGCTATGCGATTAGCCATTTGTACCAGATCCACCCCGGTAGCTTGACGCAATTGTTCGGCAAAGGCAGTCATTTTCGGGACAAGATTACCATCACCTCCGTTCACCACCGTCACCGTTTGCACCTGCACTTCTGGCACACTAGCGGCCATTAATTTAAGTAATAACTCCAGTTTTTGATATAAAAAGATGTTTTTAGCGTTATTTCCCGCTCCTTGCCAAGAGGCCGCCAGTTTTTTGGTTCCTTCCGCTTGCGCTTTCCCCTGTTCGATAATTTTGGCCGCTTCCCCCCGGGCTTTTGCGATCGCTTGTTGACATTCTGCTGCCGCAGGAGCGATCACATCTGCTTGTAATTGCTGTTTCACCTGCTTAATTCGGGCGTTTTGTACCGCCACTTCGGCCTGTACTTTAGCCAAATCGGACATAACCACCGATTCTACCTCAGCAATCATGGCGCCGCGCTTAGTTTGAGTGTCGCGCACCCGTTTTTCTGCGTCAGCTTTGGCTATTTCTAAATCTTTTTGGATACGACGCAAAGCGGTTAAGCGTTGATTCTCGGAAGCCTTGATAATCGATGTTTTTCTGGCTTTTGCTTCTGCTATCCGGGCATCTCTCTGTAATTCAGCTTTTTGCTTCCGTCCGATCGAATCGAGATAACGCACCTCATCGGAGATATTCTGGATCTGCAAACTATCCAAAACTAAACCCAATTTTTCTAGATCCTGTTCCGCTTCTTCCAGGAGACTTTTAGCGAAAGCGATCTGATCGGAGTTCGCTTGTTCTGGGGTTAAATTCGCCAAGACACCGCGCAAATTGCCCTCCAGGGTTTCTTTAGCTAATTGTTCGATTTCCTTGCGTTTCTTGCCCAATAAACGCTCGATCGCATTATGAATAATCGGTTCTTCCCCGGCAATTTTAATATTTGCCACCCCGGTGACGATTAACGGCACACCGCCCTTAGAATAGGCATTAACCACCCTGAGATCGATGATCATGTTGGTCAGGTCCATTCGATACACTTGTTCTAGCATAGGTAAACGAATACTGCTGCCCCCTTTTACCAAACGATAACCGATGGTTTTGCCCGTGGCCGTGGGACGACGACTACCGGCAAAAATTAAAACTTCGCTCGGTTGACAGATATGGTAATAGTTACGGATGACTAATAAACCCGCACCTGTCCCTAAACCGAAAACTCCCAGTAAAACAGCGATAATTTCCATAGATTTTATGTGGGTGAAATTTGTAATTATCTTTACTTTTAGCTGATCGACTCTCTGGCTGGTTGATTTTTTGGGGGTCATCGATATTACACTAAAAAGTAAAGCTTAGACAGCCTATCTTTATCATGCCAGATCAGCCAATCTCGATCGCCCAATACTACCACGAGCGGACCAAATACGACCCCCAGACGATCGCCTCAAAAAGTAAAGGTCTTGATTGGAGTCAACAACCCTATCCCTTTAAAGAATACAAAATCGGTCAGACTTTCGATCTCAAACCCTACCTCTCCCGTCAAACAGTTCCCCAAAAAGGAGACTTTTGGCGACGTATATCGCGAATTTTGGGCTGTAGCTATGGTTTAACTGCCAAAATCGCCACTATGGGCAGTCCCTTGTACCTACGTTCCGCACCCTCTGCTGGTGGATTATACCCCGCCGAGGTCTATCTGATCTCCCGTGGCACGGAATTTTTACCCGCCGGTCTCTACAGTTACCAAGGTCAAAGTCACTCGCTGCTTTTATTCTGGGAAAGTGATGTCTGGACCAACCTACAATCTGCTTGTTTCTGGAATCCTGTTTTAGAAAATACCGATATCGCTTTAGTTACCAGTGCCATTTTTTATCGATCCGCTTGGCGCTACGAAGATCGAGCTTATCGGCGTATTTTCCTCGATACAGGGCATTTATTGGGCAATATTGAGCTATCAGCCTCGATTAATGACTATCGCGCCCATTTAATCGGTGGTTTTAACGATAGTCAGATGAATGAATTGCTTTATCTTGATTCCGAGAAGGAAAGTGTCATGACGGTGATTCCTTTGGCAGATCTGCTCAATATCCAGCAAAATCTCCCCCCTAGTACCACGGCACTACCTTCGGCAACCACGACTGTTTATCCCGAAATTCCCGAGGGAGAATTATTAAGCTCCCTACAGCGAGCCACTATCATAGCTACAGATGAGAAGATAGAAGCAGCCGTTACTCCGTCTAATTGGGAAGATAAATATAATTTTCCTTTTTGTCTAAAAGTTTCCGTGACATCCCGTCCTGTCAATTGGGGGGAAGATGTAATAGATCTGGAAAGTACGATGCTTAAACGCAGATCTACCCGCGCTTATAGTGGTGCTAGTCTCAGTTTAGACGAATTGCGAGCGCTGCTGCATTTTACCTATCAACCCCAAGATTATGCCAGTCAAAATCTCGATCCCAATCCCGATTATTTTGCTCTGGATTTATTGGAAACTTTTATCGCTGTTTCGGCAGTAACTGGATTAGAGGAAGGCTGTTATTATTATGCTCCTAAAGCCCAAGAATTGCGGCAAATTCGCTTTAAAAATTTCCGGCAAGAGTTACATTATCTCTGTTTAGGTCAGGATTTGGGACGGGATGCGGCTGCTGTGGTTTTTCATACGGCGGATCTGTCAAAAGCAGTGGCTAAATATGGCGATCGAGTTTATCGTTATCTTCATGCAGATGCGGGCCATTTGGGACAGAGATTAAATTTAGCAGCTATTCATCTGGGGTTAGGGGTTAGTGGTATCGGTGGTTTTTTTGATGATCAAGTGAATGAAGTGTTAGGCATTCCCTCCGATGAAGCAGTTATCTATATCACTACTTTAGGCCGACCGAAGGTTTTTTAGGGTGAGTTTGAACCACTGAAGGGGTGACAAGGAAGTTGAGGTCATCGTACTCTGTACCTTGACCGGTTCACTTTCTCCCTTGGACGTATTTTGTTTAAAGGTTAATCCAACTACGGACCATCTGTCGGGGTTTTCCTGAATTTTTAAAAGCGGTTCTATTGTGGCATAAAAAGCGATTATTAATGTAAAATATATCACCTTTTTTCATTTTGAAGCGGACTATATTTTCTGGTTTTGAAAAAAAGTCGTCGATGATGTCGAGTGTTTTTGTGATAGCTTCCGGTTGCGCTATTTCCAGTTTGGAGTAAGCGACTTCAATCCAGTACCGCATATAACGAAAAACCAGACCCCGAGAATCTGTTGAGAATAAGGGGAAATTATTCTTTTGAATAGCTTCTTGAGAATTAATCTCTCCAGGTGTAATCACATCGCGCGCCAAAGGTTCGTAAAGATAGGGAACTAGGTCTGTATGGTGTTGCCAGAAATATTGATATAAATTGGCGGCGTTTACTACAAGGGAATCTCCTCCCTCATCCGCGGCAGCAAGACACAGTAAGCCAACAAGATCAGGGAAGTAGTTTTTGGCTGTACTATCAGTATGATAGCCAGTTTCTGCATTCGTCATCGAAACGGGTATAGCTTCTTTAGTGTAATCCATTCCTCGATCGATTACATCAAAAAAATAGCCATAGCGGTGGTTTAGTCGTCCAAAAATGCGAGAAATAAAAGCATAAATTAACCGCATTTCCATTTCTGTTAATGCGGGTTCTAATCGGAAAATAACTATTCCGGGTTCTAGGAGCAATTTCTCACGAAACGGCAGGAAAAAGTCAAGATTTTTATTGACTGTTTCCTGTCCTATTTCGTTGGGTTTTTCAAGCCATTTGTGATTGCTTGTTTTCAGTAAATCCAAGACTAATGATTTGGGTAAACTAAAAAATAGTTGAGAAGGATCGGGCAATTTTTTCCAAGTCAGTAATGAAATATTAGGATCAAAAATTGGTCTAATCATTTTTGAATTTTGAAAGCAACGTGAAGGGGAAGGTCAATGAGCGGAGTAAAAAATTCTGGGTCTAGTTCTAAATGTTCCTGATTAATTTTTAGTTCATAAACTTCTGGCATTTTTGTGAAGGCTGCTAAACGAAGAGATGTGAAGTAATCTTCCATAGTTTTATGAACACATTGCACGGCGACGGCTTTTCTATCTCTGCGCCAAATCTCACCGGGGAATAATTGATTGCGTCCGGAAAAATAGCCAGCTTTCGGTTTAAAATAAAACGGAAACTTATCTTTTTTCAGAAAAGGTAAAGAGGGATGGGGGACGGCGAACAGGAAATATCCACCGAATTTCAAAAGTTGGTAGGCTTTCTGCATCGTGCTAATAGTTTCTGAAACATTTAAGTAGTTGAACAGGAACATAGCCAGAACTAAATCGTATTGTTCGGACTCAGTTACCCCAAAATCACGAATATCAGCAGTTTCATAGGAAACATTAATAATCTGATGCTCGTTTTTTTGAATCAAGGCCTGCTCGATCATTTGTGATGAAATATCAATCCCATGAACATATTGAGCGCCTCGGTTAATTAACTCTCTTCCTACATAACCTTCCCCACAGCCTAGATCTAATATTTTCTTATTGACAATCGGTTCACATAAATCAATGACAAACGGACGTGCGGAGTAATCAGAAAGCAAAATCGGTTCTACTCGTTTCCAGTCTCCTGCGCTTTCGTCGTAAAGTTTTTTGGTTTCTTGTGTTGCTTTCATACCTATCTAACGGGATAAAATTTGCACTAATTTTGTTTTAGTCTAGCACTGTGTAAGTAATTACCCATAAAACTTTTACCAGTTAATCCAAAATCAGCTATCGCCAGAAAAATTAGCTCTTCTTCTCCTAAGTTCACAGATTGATGCACACACCAACGGGGAATAACAGCAAAAGTACCCGGTTCGACTTCGTTTTCGTATTGATCAACAATAACTTTTCCTTGACCCTGAAGAAATACAAATACGGTTTCATGTGCGTGTCGGTGCATTTCATTCGCCTTTCCTGGCTTGACTATGACTAGGCGTGCATCTAAAACTTCTAGAGCAAACGGTAGGCGAAATACGTTAAAATCAATATTGAGTTTATCAACCTGATTGTTGTATAAAGCTTCTAAGTTGCTGGCGCTAATTGTTGAAATAAGCTCTTTACCTTCTTGCACATGAGTCAAGCTTTTTTGTTGATTAATTTTTTCGGTCAAGGCTCCCAGTCGCACTGTTTGAAAATCATGATAAAGTTGTGAAGCAAGCCTTAATATTGTTTGAGAACATTGGCATTCATCAGATGGATTTTCAAGCCAATTTAACAAGTTCAGAACTTCTTCCTTGTGCTTTTCCCTTTGCATCCCGTATAGCAAAAGTGAACTCAATCCGGGTAGTAGTTTTTCCACTGGAACAGTAGATAAGTCTTGCGTCAATCCAATACGCACATCATTGATTTGATGCAATAAAAGTTCCTGTTCCTGATTAGACAGCTTTTTGCTTTTAATCATTTTAGTGAAAAGCGTAACAATCTTGGGTATGTCTGATGATGTCAAAGATTTATCTAGCGCCAACGCACGTTCATACATATTGTCCCAGTAAGCAGCACGTAGATCTAAGGCTTTTAACATTCCTTTCCGTAATTCCAGAACAGCCTGTTCGCCTTCACTGGCTAATTCCTTAGCAATTTCAACTAAAGTTAAGCTGTGTTCATCCTCCACTTCTGTGTGTAAAGGAAAAAATACATATTGCTGCAAGGATAATGATGTATGGTTTTTAATCGCTTCAATAATGTGTTTGTAGATAAATTTAACAACAGATTCAGTCCCTAAACCTATGGCTCCAATAGCTTGGAGTGAGCTTCCATTCTGGAGCAGCGATAAGAATGATTCACGCCAGATTTCCACTTCAACACAAGGCGGTTGCCTGCTATCTACTCCCATCGCTTCTTGAAAACGCTTGAATAACTGTGGGTGAGGAATTTCCTGTACCCACTCGTCCTTAATACCTAATTTACGGATTGCTTCGAGATCTTCATGGTGTAGATGTCCGTTTTCTTCAGCTAAGTTCTCCAGCAGATGATTTCGATGAGTGGGATTTTCTAGCTTTGATATTACTGCTGTTAAATAACGGGAAAACCAGTCACTATAAGCTCCGTATTGACTGGCAAAGTCTTTGAAAACCTCATCAGTATGTTGAAATTCTCCTTTTTCTAAAGCCAGTAAATACGGATGATTAATCGCTCGATGGCTTAGTGCTTCCTCGATTAAATTTTCCATTTTTTCTCATCCCCCGATAGCCGCCCTCTTTTAAATACCATCACAAAATTGGCCAATTGTCAATAGCGTTTGAGATGCGCTCCCCCTGAAAACAGATCATTCTTGGTTAAGATTCTCTGAGATTTTCTCTCTCTAATTCGATCAAATTATCAATTTTTTTTAGCTTGGTATCCCCAGCAAGATAACCGATACCGCGATGTAAATGTAAGCGAAATTGTTGAGTTAGGGTTTCTTTATCGGTTCCTAATCCGTCTTGATGACAACGTTGTTTGAGGGCAATTAGGAAAATATCGGCCATTTCTCCCCCGAATACTTTCCAAGATAATTCTACATTGCTATCGGCAGGAATGGGAACGGGAGAGGGGAGACTCGGTTCGGCAAGGGAACGACAAAAAGCCCAACGACAGAGGATATTCCATTGGTCAATTTTGGTGTAGCGTTTTAATTTTATTAGGCTATCTTTGGCGGTTTGAGATAGTCTAAAACGTTCGATCGGTGATTCCATAATTTATAATTTTACCTCGATCTGACTGATGATAAAATAGTTAGTCATTCTCAATCCTGTTTAATAGGATAGTGGGAAGTAGGGAGTTTTTTGGCTCTTCTGGTGGCTCTTCTAGGTTCTGTGTGATAAGTTTAATTGACATAGGATCGATCGATCTTTGTGTCCTTTGTGTCTTTGTGGTTCGTTCCACCCCCTCGCTCTTGAGAAATGTATCTTAGAATACATTTTACCCACCAAAGCTGGGAGAGCCTTCTGGTTTCTGTGTGGAAATGAGGTCTATACTGATGGGTTTTTCCATAAAATAGTCCTAAAAGTGTTGCCTAGTAAGCATTTCACGATTCCATAAGCAAAAATTATCACACAAAGTCGAGAAGAGCCGTTTTTTTTCAGTGTTGCCAAAGGCACGGCGTAGCCGTCCAGTAAACAGTAATCAGTGAACTGATAACTCGCATCTGATAACTGATAAATGATAACTGATGAGTGGATCTCAAATTTGCAGAAATAACGACAATCGGCAATTATCAGTAACTCTTAAATTATTACAGATGTATCAGCAGCCGCGTGTAAGCATCCCACCGAAAAACTAATGCGCGGGGGGTTTGGGGGCGGCGCCACGCCCCCAACGGGGGGTTTGGGGGGTAGAACCCCCCAAAAGCTTGGATTGAGCGATAAAATCGAAAGTAAGGCCCGATGTCTCAAGTTAATTGGGGGAGAATTTCTTGGGAATTTATCTCAGTCATAATCTTACCAAAAGTAGCGATCGGGGTGAATAGTGGTTTGACGTTGTTGGGAATTGTATTCTAGCAGGTATTTTCGGGCGATTACTTCCTGTTCTTCTAATAAGAGTAGCTCATTTTGTCCAATTTCTGTATCGGTGGAAAGGAGGATAACTTGAGAGGAAGCAGCGGGAAAATAACGTTCAACTAAATTATGGCGATGGGAAGAATCTAAACGTCCCAGGGGTGTATCGATAGCGATGGGTAAATCTCGTCCGGAGACTCGCGCTAATCCCCACAAAAAAGCGATCGCTAATAGTTGTTTTTCTCCGGCAGAAAGACGGTGTTTAGGCACATTTTGTCCATCGGGACCAAAGAGAGATAGACCAAAAGTATCAGCATCGATCGCTATTTTCTGCACCAGATCGGACTTATGCAATAAATAACGAAAACATTCCGCCACTTCTCCCTCTAATCTATTTAATTTTTTTAAAGTTAAGCGTTCTTTAAATACTTTTAAAGTTTGCTGTGCTTTGACAATAGCATTGACGATATGTTCGTTACTTTGGGATTCTAAAGCTTTCTCACTATAGACAAATAATTCTTTTTTAGTTTTCTCAATTTTCTTTTTGATTTCCTCATAATTTTTGTGGCTTTGCTCGTATTCCGCTTGAGCATTTAGATAGTTTTTCTGAGCGGTTTTTAAGTTATTACTCAGGGTTTCATATTCTTCGGGAGAGGCTGCTACTGCTAATTCTCGCTCTAAATTATCTAAGTCAGCTTCCAGATTTCTTAATTGTTCCATCGTTTGATGAGCGAGGTTAATTTGTGCCGGTAATTGATGGGTTAAGACTCGATTTAATAACTGGATCGCCTCCTCGTCTAAATCTAAGTAAGGAGCGGTCAAAGAATTGCTATCCTCGGCTAAAAACTGATTTTCTTGCTGTAAAAATTCCCTAATATTCTCTAATTGTTCTAAAGTTAAATTCAGTTTTTCTAAATAAGCAAGTAACTTTTTATCTCTGGATTCTAAAACCGATTGAGCGACTTTAGCTGATTGAAATTGTAGCTCTTTTTCTCCCTGAATTTTAGCGGCTTCTAGGAGAGGAAAAATTAACTTTAATGGTAAAAGTTCCCCTGCTAATTGACCTAAATATTCTCTCTGGTTATCTAACTTTTTATCTAAATCCTTTTTTCTGCTCTCCAATTGACTTCTTTCGGCGGCAATTTTTCCACCATCAATGCGAAATTTATCCGAGACTAGATCAAAATCATTTCTAACCACATCTAAATTTTTTTGTTGAGTTTCCATCTCTTGCCGAGCCAATTCTAAATCCTCTTGGTACTGGGCTAATTTTTTCTCGATTGCTTCAATAGTTGCCAGTTCATTCTCTGCCGCTAATAACCGGCGCTTGCGACTAGCTAAAATATCAAGATCAACGGCTAATCTTTCCGCTAATTCTAACCCTAATAAAGTCTGCATCGAATCCTTAACACTGTCAGGAGGTACATCCTGTTCTGCCAATTCTTTGACCTGTTCCCCATCAAATAAAAACAGGTTAGAAATACCCAAAGGTAATAAAGTTTCAATATATTCATCCCAAGTATTAGCTAAGGCAGGATCGGGCCAATCTTCATCTAAAATACCGAGGGTATCCTTACCATCTTTGGGCTGTTTTGTCCAGTATCTAACGATACGATATTGTCGCCATTGTTCATTAACTAGATGTTCAAAAGCCAGTTCAATTCTCGCTTGATCGATGAGGGAAGCTTGATGATTAACTGCTTGACTGAGAAACTCGGCATAACTTAAATTATTGCGAGTAGAACACTTGGCCCGCGCACCGTACAAAGCCAAACGAATCGCATCCATTAAAGTAGTTTTGCCGCCGCCATTCATGCCTCCTAAAAGGATAATTGGACAGGGATTATTATCTTTTTCGGGACGTAAATTAATCACTTGACGACCGGCGTAGGGACCGAAATTTTGCAAAACTAATTCAGTAAAAATCATTAACAGTCAGCCTTAGTTAAGTCGAAAGTTTTAGGGAATCTCCTGTAAAAATTATATCTGAAAAAGTGTCCCAGATATTTTTTTACACCCAAGAGAAAACCCCCAGATTTTATACTATAGCATTGATCACCATCGCCTAGATATAATTAGGGTCTGCGGAAAAAACTCTAAGATACCCCCGCCTGTCGGCACCCTCTTATTAAGGGGGGCAGGGGGGATCGAGTGCAAAACCTATCTTCTATTTAATTGCAAACAGCTACTTAATTAAAGTCTGCTGATTTTTACTTTCTAGTTCATTACTGAACATTAGCCTATTTTGAAAAAAATCGTTATGATCGGCCTGAATATGCCAACACACCAGGAGAAAATTGCTATGATCACGATCGGCGAATATTTATTCCAGTGTCTCCATAGTTTAGGGGTTAATCATATTTTTGGGGTGCCAGGGGATTATGTCCTCGATTTGATGGATGTTTTGGTGGAAAGTCCGATCGAATTAGTTTGCACCTGTAATGAGCTTAACGCAGGTTATGCCGCCGATGCCTATGCGCGAGTCAAAGGGATGGGTGCTGTCTGTGTCACCTACGGTGTTGGGGGATTTAGCCTCGTTAATGCTGTGGTCGGTGCTTACGCAGAAAGAGTTCCCCTGGTGGTAATTAGTGGGGCTTCCGATCGCTCGATTCGCCGGGATAATTTATTATTACACCACACCACGGGCGATTATAATCTGCAATTTTCCATCATGGAAAAAGTCACGGCTGCTTCAGTTATTCTCACTAATTCCGCCCAAGCTGCCAGTCAAATCGAGCAAACTTTAGCTGCTTGTTTGCATCACAAACGTCCAGTGTATATCGAAATTCCCCGGGATATGGTCTATCGTCCCTATATCCCCTCGGAAAAGCCAATTTATTTACCGGATAATCTCACAGATGCCGCCGCTTTACAAGAAGCCGTTGAAGAGTCGTTTTTTTTATTAGAAAAAGCGGAAAAACCAATTATTTTAGCGGGGGTAGAATTCCATCGGTTTAAACTCCAAGATAAGTTACTGAAACTTTTAGAGGTAACGGGTTATCCCTTGGCCACCACTATTTTAGGTAAGTCGTCAATTTCGGAAATGCAGCCGCAATTTATCGGCACTTATGTGGGAGCATTAAGTCGCGAATACGTTAATAAACGGGTGGAAAATGCCGATTGTGTCCTCTGTTTAGGGGCGATCATGTCCGATATGAATTTAGGCGGATTTACGGCTAATTTAAATCCCAATAATTTGATTAATGCCAATTCCGAGAAAGTAAAAATTAAACATCACTTCTATCAACCGGTGTTTCTAGGGGATTTTATCGATGGGCTAATTAATAAGCTAAGTCACAAAGAAGCAGCTACACTAGATATTAGACCCGCGGCCGAATTGAAGTATTTAGAATTCCTACCCGTGCCAGAGCAAAAACTAACTAATGCTCGTTTCTATGAGCGAATGAATCATTTTATAGCTCAAGAATCTTTTGTTATTTCTGATACGGGGGACGCAATTATTGCCACAATTGATTTATTAATGCCCCAACAAACCGACTTTATTGGTCAGGCATTTTATCTATCCATTGGTTATTCAATTCCCGCCTGTTTAGGAGTAGCTTGTGCCGCCCCCAATACCCGTCCTATCGTCTTTGTGGGTGATGGTGCTTTTCAAATGACCGCCCAAGAACTTTCGACAATTATCCGTCATCATCTCAATCCAATTATCTTTTTAATTAATAACGACGGTTACACGATCGAGCGGGTAATTCAGGATAATATTTATAATGATCTACAACCGTGGAAATATCACCAATTACCGGCAGTATTTAACGGGGAAAGTTGGAGTTGTCAAGTCAGGACAGAAGGGGAATTAGAAAAGGCTTTATCAATTGCCCAGGGTAACATCGATCGCCTATCATTTATTGAAGTACATCTCGATCGTTTTGACTGTTCCCAAGGCTTAACTCGTTTAGGTCAAGCTTTACGTTCACCCCATACTTAGACTGGTTATGCTATCGGGTTTTGACTGTGTGAAGCTGCCCTAAGACACCAGACTGAAACTCTTTTGGCTCCCAAGAGTCAACAATTAAGATACAATCGGTATCTTAATCAAGGTTTGCCAGTGACAACCGCAACTAAAAACCCTATGAATGCTTTTTGGAAACAAATCACCCTACTGAACTTTTCCCCCGCTTCTTGGTCAAAATATAGCTATCTGCATCGTTTCGTCGGCCTTTTTAGTCAATGGCGACAGGGTAGCCGATTTGTGGAGTGGACAGAACTGATGGGTGCGCTGTTAATCTCTCTCCTTATCGCCACTGCGCCGTTTTTCTCCACCAGTCAAATCGGTTTTTTATTGTTAGCAATAGCGGGTTATTGGCTACTCTTAACCCTTGTGGATGAAGGCAAAATCGGGGTGACACCGATTCATATTTTAGTGCTTTTATACTGGGGAATTGCCACGGTTTCCACGGCTTTTTCTCCCGTTAAAACCGCAGCTTTGGAAGGATTAATTAAATTAACTCTCAATCTCATCTTTTTTGCCTTTACTGCCAGAATTATGCGCTCACCACGCCTAACAAATTGGATTCTGACTACTTTAGTTTTAACCGCCTTAGCAGTGAGCGTTTACGGCATTCGCCAGCAAATTTTTGGTGCGGAACAGTTAGCAACGTGGAACGATCCCACTTCCGAATTAGCGGGGGATACTAGGGTTTATAGTTATCTCGGTAATCCTAATTTATTAGCTAGTTATTTATTACCCGGTATTGCTTTTAGCGGTGCAGCCTTGTTTGTGTGGCAGGGATGGCTACCGAAAATTTTAGCGGCTTTATTAACTTTAGCCAATGGCGCTTGTTTATTTTTTACCGAGAGTCGTGGCGGTTGGATTGGTTTGATGGTCTTAGGAATTGTCTTCTTATTGCTATTATTTTATTGGTTCAAAAATTATCTACCGTTATTTTGGCAAACATGGCTTTTACCCTTAGTTTTAGGGGGTTTAGCTGTGGTGATTTTAGGGGCGATTTTATTGGTGGATCCGCTGCGAATTCGGGTGATGAGTATTTTTGCGGGACGGGAAGATAGTAGTAATAACTTTCGCATTAATGTTTGGGATGCAGTTATTCGCATGATTCAAACTTATCCACTTTTGGGCATCGGACCGGGTAATGATGCTTTTAAGAAAATTTACCCCCTATTCATGAAGCCGAAATATACGGCTTTAAGCGCCTATTCTGTGCTATTAGAAATCATGGTAGAAACGGGAATTATTGGTTTTACCTGTTTCCTCTGGTTATTAGTCACAACTATCGGCCAAGGCATCCATCAAATTAAACTTTTACGCGATAAAATGGATAGTCAAGGCTTTTTGTTAATCGGGGCAATTGCCGCTATGGCTGGAATTCTTGCCCACGGTTTTTTTGATACGGTTTGGTATCGTCCCCAAGTTAGTACCCTCTGGTGGTTAGTTTTGGGTTTAATTGCTAGTCGTTGTTATTCCCCCGCTAGGGGTTTAAAGTAGTTCAGGCACAGACGCGATCCTCGATTGCCACCGATTGTAGAAGTCTTTCCACGATAGCTTTAGCTTGACGACCGTGACTAGGAATCAGACGGTGGCAGAAGACGTAGGGAGTAATAAACTTAACATCATCGGGGATAGCATAATCGCGACCTTCGAGGAAAGCGTAAGCTTGAACTGCTTTTTGCAAAACCACACAACCGCGGGGACTGACTCCTAAACTGATATCTTCGTGGTCACGGGTAGCGCGGACTAAATCGACGATATATTGCTGTAAAGTGGGAGCTACCCGAACTAGACTGACTAATCTTTGCAATTCTCCCACCTGTTCTAAGGAAATACAAGCTTCTAGGGATTTAAGCGTCTCTTGAGAAGGCTGTCTTTGTAACATTTTTAATTCTTCTGTGGCGCTGGGATAACCCAAACTCAGGCAAACGGCAAAACGGTCCATTTGTGCTTCTGGAAGCGGAAAAGTGCCTTGATATTCGACTGGATTTTGGGTGGCGATAACAAAGAAGGGTTGGGGGACCGGCCGCGCTTCTCCATCGACGGTAACTTGTTTTTCTTCCATGACTTCTAGAAGTGCCGATTGGGTGCGCGGGGTGGCCCGGTTGATTTCATCGGCCAGCAGGACGTTGGCAAAAGCGGGGCCGGGGATAAATTCAAATTCGCGACTGTTGGGGTTCCAAATCGTGGTTCCCGTGATATCACTAGGGAGGAGGTCAGGGGTGCATTGTACCCGTTGGAAACGACCGTTAATTGAACGCGCTAAGGATTTGGCTAACAGGGTTTTGCCGACTCCGGGTACATCTTCCAGGAGAGCGTGGCCACCACTGAGCAAAGCCACCAGCACCATGCGAATCGATTCGGTTTTGCCGACGATGCTCTGGCTCAAATTTTCCATCAAAATATCAATAGCGTCTCTCATAGTACAAATGGGGTATTTTGTCAAGAAGATTAATGTTAATTTTTTTTGATCTTAACGATTCTTTTCCTAATTTGCCCAAACTAGGGAGGAAAGTTGACAGACAAGGGCGGGAAATTTTCTGCTAGGGAGCTAATCGGGGTTAGGGTGGCGAGCATAGAGAAAATTAGTTAAGAATTGTTGCCAGTGGGCGAAATCAAGATTTTAAGTCGGTTCAGTACGGTAAAATCGAGAAGAATTTCTCTTAATCAGTGAAGATGAAAGCTAGTTCGCTCGTTTTTAGTCTTGTTTTAGGAATCGCTGCCAGTACATTAACCAATAGTTTACCCGAAAATTTGACTTTCAATTCTCGGAAAATATTGGCTCAAGATCAAGCCCCTTCCTGTCCTCTTCCTCCAGATATTGCCATCACTTTTCGCAATAGTGAATGTCAGGCAGTTACCCTAGAAAAACCCCAGACTTTTTTCCGTTATTATAGTGACGAAAATAGCAAAAAAGGTCGTTTTCTGACCACGGATCAATATACCACGAATGTGGAGGTGATCAGAAATTTAGCCCTCGATCAAAAGTGGAATCCTCCCAATCAAGCGACCAAAGTAGTATCGGTGACTTTACCGGCGGGAACAACGGTTTATCAAGGAATTGTTGCCCCCCAGAATCCAGCTGATTGTTATCCCGGTGGTGGTCAGCAAACTTTTATTAAAGACTCGCGAGATGTCAATATACAATGGGGAGAGGGACGAGCAATAACCGTTACATCTCTTTCCTGTCGCTAGAATATTATGAAAACGAACATGAGGGAATTAGTTCAATCGATTGACCAAGCTATTACCGTGGCCGAACAGATGCGGGAAACAGAAATATCGACTCGGATTGAGGGTTTAATTTCTGTTCTGAAAACCATCAAAAGTCAGGCGTTAGCTGGTCAATTGCCATCGTCTCAAGGCATTGTTACCCTAGGATTAGCGCGAGAAGTAGCTGATTGGATCGATTCCCTCGATTCTCCTTTATTAAAAGCGGTGGGTAAAGTGGAAAGAGAATACCAAAAATATTAGGAGTTGTCGGTTACAGAAGTTAGAATTAACCGAGAGCGATCGCAGTCTATCTCGATCTGATTTTTTAATTGATCGAGAGAATTAAATTTCTGTTCCGGTCGCAGGAATTGCACTAAATCCATCGTTAAAATGCGATCATATATATAGCCCGACCAATCCAATAAATGGATTTCCACACTGATAGTTTTTCCCTCGATCGTGGGACGATAACCGATATTCATAACTGCCGGTAAGCGAGAACCATCGAGAGTCACCCAACCGCAATAAACCCCCAATCGCGGCAATAATTTATCGGGGGGAACCTGTAGATTAGCGGTATGAAAACCTAATGTTCTGCCTAGTTGTTGCCCGATGACCACGCGACCAGTTAAACTGTAAGGACGACCTAACATTTGTCCTGCTTGCTCAACGTTTCCCGCGGCCAAAGCTTGACGAATTAGGGAACTACTAATCCGACCCCCCTCACAGTTTTTTAAAGCAACAATCTCGACTTTAATATTAAATTGGGAGGCGATCTGTAATAAATCTTCGGCTGTACCTTGACGACGATAACCGAAGCGAAAATCTTGACCAACACTGATCGATTTAGCCTGTAATTTTTCTACTAAAATCTGTTCGACAAAAGCCAAGGGTGTCAGGGAAGCTAATTGAGCAGAGAAAGGCAGTAAAACTAATTGTTTAACGCCTAAATTCTCTAAAACCTCCACCTTTTCCCCTAGAGGAGTTAATAATTGCCATTTTTCTCCCGTAAAAAATTCCCGCGGGTGGGGAGTAAAACTAACAACGGTGGGATAAGCGGGGCCATCCCGAAAAATTGGCTGTAGGACGGTTTGATGACCTAGGTGCAAACCATCAAAGTTACCAAGAGCGATCGCACAGGGGGCTAAAATACGGGTATTAGGGGAATCTACAATCCACACGCTGGCTTTAGGAACAGATACAAGAGAATAATTCAAGCGATTAATCTTGAGTGTAGCCTTTTGATTCTATATCAATCGGGCGATCAAGCTAAAAAAACACCGACATTAACTTGGCGGCCTTTGGAAGTTTTAGCAAATTGAGATCCAGGTGCGATCGGCCCAGCATTCCCAATCAATTGCACCAGAAAGATTAGGGAAACAAGCATTCATTAATTGTTCAGTTCGTTCTTCTCTGGGTCGTCTTTGGTGGTTCTTCGTGCTTTTGTGGTTTCCCAATCTGAATCAAGCATAAGTAACTGGTTATAATTAAATTAAAAATTGATTTTAGGTTCGATCCCCCCTGCTCTCCTTGATAAGGTAGGGTTGATTCATGAATCAACCCTACCCTTGATAAGGGGGGTGTCTGATAATTTTTAACGCCTAAGTAGTCGTGCAAAATAAATTTCCTAGTGAAGAAAGGCAAAAGGCAAAAGGCAAGAGGCAAGAGGTGGTTAGATGTGTGTAATTAATTTTGCTTAGGTACTTACCTACTTAAGGATATTGTTTTTGTTTCTTTTGTTCTAATCCTGTTGCTAATCATAGAGCGATCCCGAAAGGATAAGGTTTACCATAGTAAGGCGGGCGATTTTTATACCACTTTATTTTATTTATTGTCTATAATCGAGATGGTGGCGGCTAATTTTGAATGGGATGAAGAGAAAGCTAAGATAAATCTGAGAAAACACGATATTTCTTTTAATGAGGCTAAAACTGTCTTTGAGGATACCTATTCTTTGACTTTAGATGATCCCACTCATTCAATCTTAGAAGATCGTTTTTTTACAATTGGTTATTCTAGTCAAAACCGCTTGCTTTTAGTTGTTCATACTGAAAGACAAGGACACATCAGAATCATTAGTGCCAGGAGAGTAACTAAACATGAAAGAAAAATCTACGAACAAAGTAATCAATGATCCCCTCAAAGATGATGAAATGTTAGATGATTATTCTCAGGTTTTAACAGAGTCTCATTTAAAAAGTGCAGTCAGAGGAAAGTATGCTCAGTCTTTAGCAGATAAGGATACTTCTAGCGTTAAAATTATAGCAGAAAATGAAGAGAGATATGTTAACATGAAAACCATTGAAGTTGAAGCATTCGTTAACAACGAAGGTCAATTAACCGTACAAGTTCCCTCAAATTTAAAAGAAGGACAATATCATGCTGTATTGATTATAGAAGAACCCAAAAATGAAAATCAATGATCTTAGAATAGATAAAATCCCCAAAAAAAGCCCCCAATTACTTGGAGGCTTTTTCAAAGAAAAATAACTGTCATTAACCTTCTGCTAATTTCAGATCCCGCAGGGTGCTAATATCCACTTGAATCGATGGCCCCATGGAGGAAGAAACGTAAACTGTGCGCCAGTAACGCCCCTTGGCCCCGGAAGGACGGTTTCTGTCCACCGTTTCCTGTAAAGCCTTCAAATTGACTAACAGATCCTCGGCACTAAAAGAAGCTTTGCCAAATTGAACGTGAACGATCCCGGTGCGATCGGCCCGGAATTCCAATTTACCTGCTTTAAACTCAGAGATTGCCCCCGTTAAATCCGTGGTTACGGTTCCCCCTTTCGGTGAGGGCATTAAACCCCGTGGACCGAGTTGACGACCTAATTTAGCCACTTTCGGCATCATATCGGGGGTGGCGATTAACACCTCGAAATCCATCATCCCCTTGGCGATTTCTTCGATTAATTCTTCCGAACCAACCATATCGGCCCCGGCGTTGTTCGCTTCCTGTACCTTTTCCCCGCGAGTAATCACCGCTACTCGCACCGTGCGTCCGGTTCCTTTGGGTAAACTTACCGTTGTCCGCAGTTGTTGGTCGGTATATTTAGGATCGATACCTAAACGAATATGAGCTTCGGCGGTTTCGTCGAATTTCGCCGTCGCTAATTCCTTTAATAATGTCAGTGCCTGTAATGGCTCGTAGGCTTTATTTTCTACCTTAGCCTGGGCATCTCGCAAACGTCGTGAAACTTTTTTTGCCATCTGATTTGTTGCTCCTTGGGTAATAATGAAGCTGGGCTTCTCCCCGTAATAAAATTTAGTCTGAGATCTTGACACCCATATTTCTGGCCGTTCCCGCCACAATATTCATGGCCGCTTCGATGTCGTTAGCGTTAAGATCGGGCATTTTAGTTTGGGCGATTTCGCGTAATTGGTCGCGGGTAATGGTGGCGACAAATTTTTTGTTGGGTTCGTTGGAACCTCTTTCCACACCGGCCGCTTTGCGGATGAGAACGGAAGCGGGGGGAGTTTTGAGGACAAAGGTAAAACTACGATCCTCAAAAACGGAGATTTCCACAGGGATAATCATCCCGGCCTGATCGGCGGTTTTAGCGTTGTAATCTTTACAAAACGCCATAATATTTACCCCGTGTTGACCCAAAGCAGGACCGACCGGAGGAGCGGGGTTAGCCTTACCAGCAGGTAAAGCTAGTTTAATAATTGCGACGACTTTTTTAGCCATGATTTAGTTTTGTTTTTCGACTTGATTAAATTCCAATTCGACCGGGGTATCCCGACCAAAAATGGAGAGCAGGGCCTTGAGTTTGCCGCGCTCGGGACTAACTTCGATCACTTCCCCTTCAAAGTCCTTAAATGGACCGGATAGGACCAAGATTTGATCGCCAACTTCAAAATCGATTTTGACGACTGGTTCTTGAATCTGAGCTTGTTTGAAGATGCGATCAACTTCTGACATACTCAAGGGTAGCGGCGTGACGTGACCGCGGCCGCGTCCATAGTGCCGTTTTTGTTCGGCCCCAACAAAGTTGATCACATGGGGGGTGTTTTTTACCACCTGCCAAGCGTCATCATCCATGATCATCCTGATCAGCACATAACCGGGGAAGACTTTTTCCTCGCCGTGTTGCCGTGAACCATCCTTGCGGACTTTGACGGTGGCCGCTTGGGGAATCTGGACTTGCAGAATGCGATCGGCCACATCGAGGGTGTGGATGCGCTGTTCCAAATTGGCTTTGACCCGTTTCTCACAACCGGAAGCCACCTGCACGGCATACCAACGGGGTTTTTTCGGTAGGTCGCTAAGATTGAGTTCTTCGGGAAACTGCTCTTCTTCTAGATTCATGGGAACACCTTCCCCGCACCCCAGGCAAAGAATTTATCGATCAGATAGATGAGAGTGGCTACTAAAGTCACCATTAACATCACCGCCGCCGATTCACTCAACAGTTGCTGACGGGAAGGCCAGACGACTTTGGCGAGTTCTTCTTTGGTTTCATTGACGAATTCGTTGACCTGAAAAGAGGTTCCCTCTTTCTTGTCGCTCGCGTCTTTTTCTAGGGTTTCTTTTTTGGCCACGATCGCTACTCCTTAAAATGATACTCAAGCTATCCTTAACTTATCATTTTCACCGGACAACCCACACCAACCCCCAGACATTTAGATCATGTCCTTTGCAGTTATCGGCTTGGTGATTACCAAACGCGCCCTGGAGGACTTGAACCCCCGACATCAGGTTTTGGAGACCTGCGTTCTACCAACTGAACTAAGAGCGCCCATTCGCTAAACTATTTGGCTTTTTTAAAGCCTTTATTTATTATAGCGTAGTTGTTGGCGATTAAGCAACTTTCTTGGTTAGGCTGTCGCCGGAAAATTTCTAGAGAGGGCGATCGAAACGTTCCTGGACTCTGGTGGCTTTGCCAACCCGATCGCGCAGGTAGTAGAGTTTCGCCCGACGTACTTTACCACGACGGATGATCTTGATACTGGCAACCCGCGGCGAGTGGAGCAGGAAGACTCTTTCTACCCCCACACCCTGGAAGACTTTGCGTACTGTAATCGTTTCGTTGATACCGCCATGGCGTTTGGCGATGACAATACCCTCGTAGGGCTGAATCCGCTCTTTATCTCCTTCAACGATCCGCACCCCTACCCGTACCGTGTCACCGACATGGATAATGGGCAGATCGCTCTTGAGATACTCGGCTTCGATTGATTTGATAATCTCTTCCGTTTTCATCGGCTTTCGTAAAACTGACAATTTTCTATCATACCATATTTTTTGAGCAAAAAGCAATAGCTAGGCGCTTTCCTAACAATGAGCGTTGCTGATTTGCCGATGCTGTCACCAGATATCAGGCTGATTGTCCAGGATTAGGGTCTTGCCATTAACTGCCACTCTAGAGAGAATTTCTCTAATCCCTAATTAACTTCTCGATCCGCGATAAATGCGATCAGCTTGGGAGGGGTCTAAATAATTATAGCCCGGTTTTTGGGTCGAGGAGCCATTCTTTTTCGCCACAGTATTAACCGCGGGAGTCGCTTTTTTTACGTCCGCATGAGTCCTGATATAGTCCTCAGAAATCTTGAAGGGATGACTATTGGGAAGGTGACGACTAGAGGGTAAATTGTCTGCTGCTTCGGGATGGGTAATTTTACTATGGGGAGCGACAAAATCGTGTAGCATGGGATCGTAGGCTAAAATTTCACCGGTTTCAATCCGAAAAATCCAACCGTGTAGAGATAATTTACCCTGATGTAATCGGGAACGAATAATTGGATAGCTTTGCAAATTACTTAACTGATTGAGAACATTTTCTGCTACTGTCACCTCGATCAGTTCTTCTCCTTCTAATTCTTTGTAATTATCCTTAACTAAACGTCGAGTAGCTTCTGCTTGCTTTAACCAATCGTAAACTAAAGGCATTTCATCGGCCAGACTCTGCAATTTTAACAAACCTTTCATCGCTCCACAATGGGAGTGACCACAGATAATCACTTGCTCGATGCCGAGAGCGTTGATAGCATATTCTATAGATGCACCCTCACCACCATTGGTTGCTCCGTAGGGAGGAATTATATTTCCCGCATTACGAATTACGAACAATTCCCCCACCTCCGCTTGGGTAATTAGGTTAGGATCGATCCTGGAATCGGAACAGGTAATAAAGAGGATTCTCGGTTTTTGTCCGTGGGAGAGTTGCTCAAATAATTGCCGATGTTCATCAAAATAACCACTCTGGAACCTTTCTAGTCCCTGTAGGAGTTTCTTCATAATAATTCTTCTAGTTTAGTTTGATCGCTATTTAGTCGATCCTTTCAGCATTATCGGGCATGAGATAACAGCAATGCAACCGGCCAGATTAGCGATCGTTATCGGCGGCGAGATCGGTTAAATATTGTTAAGATAAGATACAGACTGTATCTAAGCAAATTTTATTCTATGGAAACTGCAACAATTTTGGGTATTTCGATCGCTGCCGCTTTGGTGGGGATTACCGCTTTAGCTCTTTATACTGCTTTTGGACCGCCGGCAGCAGAATTGAGCGATCCTTTTGAAGATCACGAAGATTAATTCTTTAATAACCATGTAGCTATCTGCCAAGCAGAAAGCTGCTCAACGGGATCGATCGCTCTTTCTAAACCATCGATCGATTCTTTTATTGTTAATTGTAATTGATTTTGCCAATCAATAACAGCGTTTTCTCCCTGACATTCATAGACGCGCATTACCCAACCCCGATCATCTGTTTCACTTGGTTTGAAACTCATTAAAATTAAGTTATCGGCCGAGAATTTTAACCATTGTGCCACTGGTGGCAACCGGTTTGATCGGGAAGAGTTAGTAATAAAAATAACGTTGACAGGTGAGTTTAACTGCCAAGCGTGATGGACAGTTTTCGCCGTTTTCCAGTTACCTGGGTGAGGATATATTGCATAGGTAAATTCTTGTTTCCCCAGATCCGCCTCGGGATCGGGCCAGCGGGGACTTCTCAAGAGAGTTAATCGCAGTTGCCAGTTAGTAGCATCATAGCCATATTTATTATTATTTAAAACACTCACCCCATAGTTTGCCTCTGTATCGCTTAAATCTGCCCATTTATGCCCGTAAACTTCCCATTTTGGCGATTCTGGTCGGTGGGAACGTTTGATCGCACCACAGGCAATTTCATAGGTGGTAAAATCGCTGTTGAGGCTGAGAGGAAAGGCGGTTTTTACTAAAGTATGTTCTTGCTGCCAATTAACAATAGTTTTAATCTGGAGAATAGGAGAATTTTTTTCTAAGATATAATCTTGGCAAAACTCCGAATCAGCTAAACTTCTGATCACGCGAATCTGCCAGCGCAAGGGACCACATTCTAAGCATTCGATCGATTTTAATACTGTTTTAGGTAAGGGATATTGTTGATAATTCGGATCGATATTCCAAGCGTCCCAATATTGTCCTTGATCTTTAAATGCCTGTAATTGATTACCAGCAGCTTGCAGGATTTCTCTTTGATTAATTATATCGAATATACTATCTATATCCCCCGTTTCCGAGTTAATGGTAACTTTAAGCAGTCCATTGTCTAAAATAAATTGGCAGTTGGTTAAATTTTGCTCGGCTGCTGGCTGATTGGCAACTAACCAAAATAACTTATAACCCACAGAAGGAATATTTTTAGCGAGAAATAATAGCTGATTGTCGTGGGATAATTGCGAAGGACAGAGACAATTATTCCAGTCATAAACCGAACAATTGACAGATTCTATAGCTAAAGAGACAACCTGGGATCTTTCCCAGTTAAGAGAATTAAAAACTAGAAAAGGTTTTGCTTGGAGATGGGGGGGATTAGGTAAATTAATTTGATTGGCAATTGCCTGTAAAGCTTGATCTAAAATTGTCTCACCCGTGGCGATAACTTGCCGCCATAACTGATTGGCATCCCTAAACACTTCTGGGATCGAAGTACCTGGAAGTATATCGTGAAACTGATTTAATAAAACCTTTTTCCATGCCGATTCTATCTCGACTTGCGGATAGGGAATCTCTAGTAAGATATTAGCCAGAGAAGACCATAATTCTCCTTGATACAAGAGGATTTCACAGTAACGATTATAGTCTTTTTGGTCAGCGTGGGTAGTATAACAACCCCGATGGAATTCTAGATATAATTCATCATCCCAGATAGGAAGATTACTCGTCTCCAGACTGTCCAGATAAGTTGTTGCTTGGCTAAATTTTAGCTGGGGGAAAAAAGGAGATTTTTGCCAACGTTGGGCCACCTCTAACATATCACGAGTCGGACCGCCGCCATGGTCGCCAACACCGGGCAGCCAAAAAATATCTTTTAAGCCAGTTTGCCGTTCCCAATTGAGAGCATGATCGGTCATAATAATTGGGTTAGTATCCATAACTCCGGCAACATTGGGAGGAGACATGAGGGAAAGAATTTTACTGCCATCGGGAGATTGCCACCAGAAAAAACCGTGGGGAAATTTAGTCGTATCATTCCAATGTAGTTTCCCGGTTACAAAATATTTGATGCCAAAGGATTTAAGAATTTGCGGCAATTGGTAGGGAAAACCAAAGGTATCTGGCAGCCAAGCAGTTTTGGTGATTTGTCCAAATTTTGCTTGAAAGTATTGTTGTCCATAAAGCAGCTGTCGAAATAGGGATTCCCCGGAGATTAAATTGACTTCTGGTTCTACCCACATCCCGCCCAAAAGTTCCCAGGATTGCCCTTTGTATGCCTCTATAATTGCTTGAAACAGGTCGGGATGATGTTTTTCTATCCATTCGTAAATTAGGGGGCTAGAATGACCAAATACGAGGGCAGGAAAATCTTTTTGCAGGTTTAAAACCGAGATAAAAGTGTTTTTTGCCACTTGCCAAGTTTCTGCCAATGGCCACAACCAAGCCAGATCTAAATGTGCGTGGCCGAGAAGATGAAAAGTTCGTTCTTTGAGAGGTTGAGCTAGGGGTTGCAGGGATTGACGAATTGATTCTAGGGAGCGATTAAATTTATCTTTGTTGGTGACATTATCCCAGTCAATATTATCGAGAGTAGCGGTAAAAGCTGCTAAGTTTTCAGGGTAAAAAGTTTGTAGATAATTATGGAGAATGGTTAATTCATCGGCAACAAAACTGGGATCGATCGCTTGGCTATGTTCATAGATTAACTCCGATTTCATCAAACCACCAATATCATGATTGGGACTGACTAAACGGAGGGTAACAAGAATTTCTTGACCGGTAGAGACCGAGTTAGAAAGTAAAATGCGGGTGGAAGAATCAAAGAGGTCTCCTGCTTGGATAAATTGATTATTAACATAAATTTTGACATCTTCCGCCCACCAAGTTAAGATTAATCTCAGTTCCATTCCCGCTACAGGATAACCGGCTAAATGTTCGGGGACAATAATTTTTTGAGTTAGATATTGAATTTGTCTGCCGGCGGGCCAAATAATGTATTGTTTTTCATTGAGGGTGACGGGTTGAATTGGTTTTCCAGCTGCTGTAACGATCCACCAATTTTTCTGGACATCTGTGCGGGTGAGGTGAGACAGTTTAGCGACGTTGTCGGGGGGAGACATGAGCCAACAAATAAGTTAATTTTGACTATTTTAAGCGATCGATGCCTAATTGGGCTAGGGGATAACTTCTGTTAACGCCATAGTGCTGAAGACTTACTCAATCTCATTCTTCAACGGCTGATTGAGAATGAGCAGGTCAGAGAAAGCCCGTGATGAGGATTGAACTCATGACCTCACCCTTACCAAGGGTGTGCTCTACCACTGAGCTACACGGGCATTGATCGTGGTGGGCCGGGCCGGATTCGAACCAGCGTAGGCGTAGCCAACGGATTTACAGTCCGCCCCCATTAACCACTCGGGCACCGACCCATTAATTCCACGATTATTAATCGTAGCACCCTTAGCTAAAACACACAAGTGTTTAGGGAAAAAAATTCTTAAGCCATAAAATAACTCCCGTTACAGCCATGGCTGTAACGGGAGTTTTCTGATAATCTTGAGAGAGATTAGGCCAGAGCTTCTTCTTGGTGGGTTTCGCGCCCACAGTTAGCTCTGGCATAGGTGACACAGGTAAGGATGAAACCCTCTTCAATTTGATCGTCATCGAGGAAGGACTGATCAGATTGATCGACTTGACCAGATACAAGTTTACCGGCAGCGGTGGAGCAGGCTCCCGCACGGCAGCAATAAGGTAAGTCCAGTCCTCGTCCCTCGGCTACCTATATACTTTCTTCTTGGTGGGTTTCGATCACACAGTTAGATCTGGGATAGGTGACACAGGTAAGGATGAAACCAGCTTCAATTTGATCGTCATCGAGGAAGGATTGATCGGATTGATCGACTTTACCAGATACAAGTTTACCGGCACAGGTGGAGCAAGCTCCCGCGCGGCAGGAATAGGGTAAGTCCAGTCCTTGCTCTTCAGCTGCATCAAGAATGTACTCATCATCTTGAACATCAATTGTCTTCTCTCCATCGGGTGTTTTCAGGGTGACTTCATAGGTTGCCATCGGTTGTTCCTCTTAATTAAATGCTAGTGAAAGCGGCAGTCTCTACAATTGCCTCTCGCTCGTCGTCAGATTGAACAATGCGAACGAGTTTCATTTTTGATACTACGGGAAAATCTCCCCGACTCAGCCTTGCATTAGTAATGACAGTCTTAAATAAACTTAAAATAAAATTTACTTATATATTTAACCCAGAATTCTTGAGCATTCTTGCTCGATCTCTAGATAATTTCATCCCTCTACAATCTAGTCAAACTAGCCACCACTAAGCATTTGGAGCGATGATGTTGGTTGTTTTTTTAGTCTTAAGCCGATTTTTATTAAATATTAATTTAACTTATGTTTAAGATAGATGTCGATGAATTGTCTTTAACCCAGCCAAGAAATTGCTTTTCGGCACTACTGCCGCTAACACATCTAGGGAAACTATCAAAAAATATATTGACAATCAAACCAATAAATGATAGGAGGGGATCAATCCCCTGTTGCCAGGGCGACCACCCGTTATAACGGATGGCTAACCCTCCCTGACGACTTTATGGTTTTCGGATTGCCAGTTTTCCAGGCTCTGGTTCACCGATTAGTAATCACTAATTACTTATTAGGTTGGGGAGTCATGCGTAGATAGGGTTTGATTTCTTCAACCCCTTTGGGAAATTTGCTGCGAGCTTCTTCAGTGGGAATAGAGGGGACTACCACACAATCGCCGCCGTCGGTCCAGTTAGCCGGGGTAGCCACTTGATAGTTATCGGTGAGCTGCAGGGAGTCGATTACGCGCAGGATCTCGTTAAAATTGCGTCCCGTGCTGGCAGGATAGGTAATAGTTAAACGTAATTTTTTGTTGGGATCGATGATAAACACCGAACGTACCGTCAGATTATTGAGGGAATTGGGGTGAATCATGCCGTAGAGATCCGAAACTTTGCGATCGCCATCGGCGATAATCGGATAGTTAACGGTAGTGTTTTGAGTTTCGTTGATGTCATTAATCCAACCCCGATGGGATTCGGCACTATCGACACTCAAAGCGATCACTTTCACATTACGTCGCTCAAATTCTGACTTAAGACTAGCCACCGTACCTAATTCCGTGGTGCAAACAGGGGTGTAATCAGCCGGGTGCGAGAACAGCACTACCCAGCTATCTCCTACCCACTGGTGAAAAGAAATCGAACCTTCACTAGAATCTTGTGTAAAATCTGGAACGATATCACCCAATTGGAGAGCCATAATTGTGTCTTCCTTATTATGTATTTCAAGACAAGCAACAGTTTATGATGCCATAGGAGTGCTGTTCGTCATTGATAATTTTAGGGATTTATAATAATTGGGTTAGGGGATAGGGGAATGAGGAAATGGGGGAAGTGGGGAGATAGGGAAATAGGGAAATTCAACTGTAGCAGCAGCCAGATGGCATCAGGAAAATCCTTGCCAGAAGCTGATTTTAGCGATTTAGATTGTCCTAACCAACTTGTTCTTTGTGATCAAACCCCAAAACCGCAAAACCCTTCCCCTAGGGGGGCAAACTAGGTTATGATCTGGTCTAATGGCATGATATAACTTTTTTAACTAGCTATCAGCGTTCAGCTAATAGCTAGGCTGCGGTGGCAAATCCCAACTACCCACCCTATGCCTAGTCGGAAAGCTGACGGCTTAATTTCTTGTCCTGATCGTTAATTTGCCTTGGTTTTAGGAGACCACAACTGCAATGAAGAATCTTGTTCGTCTGCTGGCGGTAATTGCCTTGATTATCGGGAGTTTTTGGGGCAAAGTTCCCGCTCAAGCTCTCAATCTCACCTCGATCGCCCTTCCTTCTCATCCTGTGGCGGTCTTAAATGCGGCTGATGCCAAACTAACCACAGAATTCGGGGCGAAAATCGACCTTAATAACAGTGATATTCGCGATTTCCGGGACTTGAGAGGGTTCTATCCCAATTTAGCTGGTAAAATCATCAAAAACGCCCCCTACGAAGAAGTGGAAGATGTGCTCAATATCCCCGGACTCTCGGCCACTCAAAAAGAGCGTTTACAGGCTAATCTGGAGAAATTCACCGTTACTGAGCCTTCTAAAGAATTTATCGAGGGTGATGACCGTTTTAACCCCGGAGTTTACTAAATCCAGTTAATTGCGGTTAAAAAAAAATTCCTAGGTGGGCGATCGCTCACCTTTTTCAGTGATCAGCTTCCGAAGGCAAGAGGCAAAAGAAAGAATCTGGCATACTGCCCCAAGGGAAAAACCGGGGATTTTGGCCAGAACTATAGAGAAATGAAATGCTAGAATAAATAGAATTTATCAATTAACTCCTACATGGTCGTTTCCTCGCAACTGCCGAGTTATCAAGATGTGTTAGTGGTGGGATCGGGAGCGGCGGGATTGTATGCCGCACTGTGTTTACCCCCTAACTTAAAGGTGGGTTTAATTACCAAAGAAGATTTAAAAACTGGGGCTAGTGATTGGGCGCAGGGAGGAATTGCGGCAGCCACGTCCCCGGCAGATTCCCCCGTTTTCCATTTAGAAGATACCCTGAAAGCTGGAGCGGGCTTATGCGATCGCTATGCTGTGCAGTTTTTAGTCGAGAAGGCCTCCCAAGCGATCGCTGATTTGCTGCGGTTAGGGGTTAGTTTTGATCGCGCTGGAGACGACTTAGCCCGCACTCTTGAGGCTGCCCATTCCCAGGCCAGGGTGCTGCACGCAGCCGATCGCACGGGGAGAGCGATCGTCAGTACCCTGATGGAAAAAGTGACCGAGCGGCCCAATATTACCATTATTCCCCAAGCGATCGCCCTGAAACTCTGGCTTGACCCGGAAGGGCAACGCTGTCAAGGTATTTGTTTACTCCATCAAGATCATCTCTGTTGGCTGCGAGCGCAAGCAGTCATTCTGGCTACGGGAGGCGGCGGTCAAGTCTATGCCCAAACCACTAATCCCGCCGTTAGCACGGGGGATGGAGTCGCCCTCGCTTGGCGTGCTGGGGCAGTGATTTGCGACCCAGAATTTTTTCAGTTTCATCCCACCGCTTTGACTGTGCCGGGGGCGCCGAGGTTTTTAATTAGTGAGGCGGTGCGGGGCGAAGGAGCGCATTTAATTGATGATCTGGGGCGGCGTTTTGCCTTCGATTACCATCCGGCCGGAGAATTGGCTCCCCGGGATGTGGTAAGTCGGGCGATTTTTAGCCATTTGCAAAAAACCTCCGACGATCCCGCCCATGCCAAAGTATATCTAGATCTAAGACCGATCGAACCGGAGCGTCTGCGTTATCGTTTCCCCAATATTATCCGCATCTGTCAAAAATGGGGCATTAATGTGTTTGAAGATGTGATTCCCGTTGCCCCCGCCGCTCACTATTGGATGGGAGGAGTGGCTACCGATTTAAACGCCCGCACTTCTCTACCTGGCTTGTATGCCATCGGCGAGGCGGCCAGTACGGGTGTTCACGGGGCTAATCGTTTAGCCAGTAATTCTCTTTTGGAATGTATTGTCTTTGCGGCAAGTTTGGCTGAAATAGGTCTAGAGCCAGAAAACTTGCTTGGGCAAAGACCCGAAAAACCCCTAGAAATTGCCGAAAACTGGCAGCAAGAACAGGAATACTGGCAAAAAGTACGGAGGGAATTACCGATTTTAATGTGGGAAAATGCGGGGATTTGCCGATGTCAAAATGAGTTAGAAGCTGCTATCCTACGGGTGCAACATTGGAAACAACAGTTACAATCCTTGAAGATGGGCCAATTTCTCCAGAATCTTCTCCCCGACAAAGGACAATTATTCTTGTGTCCCTCGGTCCAGTTAGAGATAAGAATAGCGATCGAGACATTAAATCTTTTAGACATCGCCGACTTAATTCTGGAAAGTGCCTTATTACGAGCAGAAAGCCGAGGCGGTCACTATCGGGGCGATTATCCAGAAACCGTAGCTAATTGGCAATTCCACACGACTATTCAAGGTCGAACATGGCGGAAAACGCCTGTGCAAGCTTAATTAAGCGAGTTTTTCACAGATAATCCCTAAGCTCTAAACAGTGGACTCTATCCTCGCTCCCAGGAGCCGCGCTATTCGCGCCACGCTCACCGGGAGCTTTTCCCAATCATCCCAGTCTATGACCTATCTCTGGAGTTCAGTGCTTTTGATTTATGGCTTTTAGGCTATCATAACTTTTACCCCCCCCCTAAACAGTTACATTAATTCTATGATCAAACCCAATTTCCCATTGTTGTTAGCTATTGGTGTGAGCATTTGGGGTCATGATTTCCAGGTTTTACCCAAGGCTAACGCTCAAACTCCGCCTAGGTTAGAGAGACCTCAGACTGTGGCCACTTACGATCAGTGGATGAAAGCTGGTTACGAAGCCACAGCCCAAAAAAATTACCAACTCGCCCTAGAAAAATTTCAACAAGCTCTGGCACAACGTCCGAACGATACATTTGCTCAAAATGCGATCGCTAATATGCAGAAGTATTTAGGTCAAACCGCCACGGCTACCGACGCTACCGCCAAAAATGAGACTTCACCGATACCATTAATTGCTGGCTCGGCCCTATTATCCATCGCTTTATTGGGAGTTTTACTATCGCTTTTCTTTCAATACCGTCCCAAGGGCAAAGCCTCAAAACGCCGCAAAAAAACCACTTACGTCAGTCCTACAAACCCACTCGACAACTTTTTTAGGGGCAATGGCAATTCCCTCGATACGGACACCAAAACCAGCAGTGAGATTAATGACAATTGGGAAGATGATTTCGAGCCTTCTTTGCCCGTACAAGCTACCTCCCGGATCCCGAACGCAGACTTAATCCTGAGTTTAATTGAAAGTCTCCGCGATGAGGATCCCCGTACCCGTAGGCGGGCGGTTTGGAAACTGGCACAGATGTCCGATTCTAGGGCAATGCAGCCTTTAGTCGATAGTATGGTGGATGGGGATTCCTACGAACGCAGTTTAACCCTAGAAGCCCTCGCTCAAATCTGTACCCGCTCCCTGCGACCGATGAACCAAGCTTTGGCTATCTCTCTCCAGGATAAAAATCCCCAGGTGCGGAAAAATGCTATTCGGGATTTAACCAGACTCTACGATATCATGTCTCAGATCAGTCAATTAATTTGTCATGCCCTCGATGATTCTGATGAGGAAGTGCAAGAAACAGCACGCTGGGCAATTAGACAGTTAAATCTGCAATTAGCTCCCCGTTTAGATATTGCTCCCCTAGAAACCACCGGTGAACCGGAAGATGATGACGTACAGGATACTTCCTTCACTGAAACCACACCCACTGAGGTGCAAAATTGAGTCGAAAACTGTTATTTCTCTCCACCCCTGTGGGATTTCTGGGTTCGGGGGGCGGCGGTGGCGTAGAATTAACTATTGAGAATCTCGCTCGCACTCTGACCAGGCAAGGCTATCTGGTGCGGGTAGTGGCCCCAGAATCCTCCCAATTGCACGATATTCCCTTAATCACTATAGCGGGCAATGGCCAGATTTCCGCCCAAAGTCAAGGCCGGCAAGCTCCGATTTTAATGCCCGAAAATGCCGTTTTGGCCAATATGTGGCACTACGCCCAACAAGTACACAATCAGTACGATTTAATTGTTAATTTTGCCTACGATTGGCTCCCTTTTTATCTCACTCCTTTTTTTGCCACTCCCGTCGCCCATTTAGTCAGCATGGCTTCCGTTTCTTTGGCGATGGATCATATTATTCAAAAAACCTACCGCAGTTTTCCCCATTTACTCGCTTTTCACACCGTCACCCAAGCAGCAACTTTCTCCCTCTCTCCCCCCTATCGCTGTTTGGCTAATGGTTTAGACGTATCTTTGTATCAGTTTCGCACCGATCCCTTCCCCTGTCTAGCCTGGGTGGGACGGATTGCCCCGGAAAAAGCTTTAGAAGATGCGATCGCTGCTTGTCAACAGTTAGGTGTCCCTTTACGCGTTTTCGGTCATATTTCCGATCCTCTCTACTGGCAAAATTTACAGGATAACTATAGTTTCGATTTAGTCGATTATCGCGGGTTTTTGCCGACTGAGAGCCTACAAAAAGAGCTAGGCGACTGTTTTGGCCTGTTGATGACCCCGCGCTGGGTTGAGGCTTTTGGTAACGTGGCTATTGAAGCTTTAGCCTGTGGTGTTCCCGTAGTTGCCTATCGTCGCGGTGGTCCGGTAGAAATTATTGAAGAGGGAAAAACTGGTTTTTTAGTTGAACCCGATAGTATCGAGGGATTAGTTACGGGAATTAAAAATTTAGACCGGATCGATCGATATTCTTGTCGTGCAGTAGTGGAGCAAAAATATTCCCTAGAAGCTTTGGCAAATCGAGCTATTAATTGGTTTGAAGAAATTTTTACTCGCAGTCAAAAATAAATAGGCTCTCTTGGTTTAGTCCGGTTAAATCTTTATCCCAGAAGGGTTCGGGATTAACCACAGAGACACAAAGAACACAAAGTCAAAACAGATTCGATATTAATTTTGCTTAGTTACTTAGATAAATTTTTCTGCTAGAGTTGATTTAAACCCCGTATTATCTATGGCAAGATTGACCCAAGAATTGTTATGTGACGAGGCAGCTGTCTTCTCAGCTTTGGAATCTCAACATCAAGAATCTTCACTCTACGGTGTTACAGATGGTAAAGCGATCGGAACTTACTTAGAACAAAAGTTTAAACTATATCTAAAGGAAAAATATAATTTTCTTGACGGTAATTCAGCTAGTGGGATTGATTTTCCCGATTTGTTAGTAGATATCAAAGTAACAAGCATGAAACAACCTCAATCATCTTGTCCTTTTAAATCTGCAAGACAAAAAATTTTTGGCTTGGGATATTCCTTAATTATTTTTGTTTATGAAAAGTTAGATAATAGCCTAAATCGTACTGCCAGTTTAAGAATTATCAGGACAATTTTTGTCAGTGCCGAAAGAACAGCCGATTTCCAGATGACTCGTGGTATCCGCAATATCTTAAACAATCAGGGAAACAAAGATGATTTAATTGCTTTTATTTTAGATAAAAACTTACCTGTTGATGAAATGGAAGCAGCCAATATAGCTGATGAAATTCTTGTTCATCCCCCGGGGCAAGGTTTTTTAACTATTTCTAATGCCTTACAATGGAGATTACAATATACTAGGGTAATCGATCTTGCCGGTCAAGAAGAAGGATTAATAGCCATTTATAGAGAGAATTAGTCATGCAAGCTTCTCAGGTTAAAATTGAATATGGAGACTTTCAAACTCCCCCGGAGTTAACCGAAAAAATTTGTCAAAAATTATGGCAAATTCATGTTAACCCCGATGTTATTATTGAGCCAACTTGTGGTATAGGTAACTTTTTAAAAGCGGCCTCACTTACCTTTAAAGAAACTAAAAAAATTCTTGGCTTTGAAATTAATCCTAATTATATCACTCAGATTAATCAAGATCGGCAAATATGCCAAGATCAAAGAATACAAGTTCAACAGAAGAATTTTTTTGATTGTGACTGGTATTCCCTGACTCAACCATGGACAGAAAATATTTTATTTTTGGGGAATCTGCCTTGGATAACCAACTCAAAACAGGGACTTATTAACGGAAAAAATTTACCTCAAAAAAGCAACTTTCAAGGATATCATGGTTTAGATGCCATCACGGGAAAAAGTAATTTTGATATTTCAGAGTGGATGTTAATTAAGCTCATCGAATGTCTTGATCGACGTTCAGCTTATCTGGCAATTATCTGTAAAACGACCGTATCTAGAAAAATTTTAAACTATATCTATACTCACAAAATTCATCTCGTTTACTCGGCAATTTATCCGATCAACACTCAAAAATATTTTCAAGCAAATGTAGATGCTTGTCTTCTATTTTGTCAATTTGATGCTCATTCAGAAAATTACTTTTGTGATGTTTTCAATAGTTTTGAAGAAGGGGAATTTCAGCGCATTGGTTATCAAAATAATATCCTAGTCAGAGATTTAAATGCTTTTACTAGATTAAAATATTTATATCATAAGCATCCTCAAGAAAAATGGCGTTCAGGAATTAAACATGATTGCTCAAAAGTAATGGAATTGCAGTTAGTTAATGGAATTTTTGTCAATGGTTTAAAGGAAGTCGTTGATCTTGAACCCACCTATCTTTATCCTCTTCTGAAAGGTTCAGATGTGGCACAAAATCGCCTAAAAGTTATCAATAAATACATTTTGGTAACTCAGAAGTTTATCGGTGAATCTACAGAAAATATACGCGATATAGCACCAAAAACTTGGCAATATTTAGTTAATCATAAAAATTATTTTCTAGACAGAAAGAGCAAAATTTATCAAAATCAGCCAGACTTTTGCATATTTGGGGTGGGTTCTTACAGCTTCTCTCCTTTTAAAATCGCCATTTCTGGACTTTATAAAAAACTGAATTTTAACCTGATATTACCCTATCAAAATCAACCCGTTATTTTCGATGATACTGTTTACTTCTTAAGCTTCGATGATTTAGATACCGCTCAAAAAACCTTACAGCTTCTCAATTCTTCCCTAGGCAGAGAATTTTATTACTCCTTGATATTTTGGAATGAAAAAAGACCGATAAAAACCCGTATTTTAAATAGTTTAAATTTATCGATTTTAGCCGAGAAGTTGTTATCCTATAAGTAGGCTTTAATTTTAGCTGCGTTAATCTCGCATCCTGCGGGATATTTTATGTTCGGGTTTTCGTCACACACAGGAGTCAATAAGTCAATAACTTTGTCTTGATAATTTACAAAACGATGGGAACCTGAAGAAGAAAAATTACGGGTTTTAACTGGATGTTTACTTTTCCTCTTGTCTTCTTGTTGCTAATTGGTCTAAAATTTCGGCGTGAACTTGGCGAGTAATTGGATAAAAATAGGCAATAATTAAGCTAATGATCAGAAAAAATGCCGGTAAAGGAGCAATTGCTAGACGAATCGCCATTAAAGCACTATCTGGCTGCAGGGGAATTGCTTCTCCTACGATTCTCGGTTTAAACCCCGATGTTTCTAGAGCAATACCGACAAGAAATAACCCCAAAGCTAAACCAATTTTTTGTAAAAGTACCATGAAAGCATAAAAAATACCTTCTCGACGTTTTCCTGTTTCTAATTCGTCCAATTCAATCACATCAGGAACCATTGACCAAGGAATTAAATAGGCCACAGATACGCCAAATCCCGCCAAAACTGCCAAAGCATACATTAAAGTTATTTGTCCTGGTTGGAGCAAAAATAAACCAATTTGGGCAATAATCCAAAATGTCATCCCTACAAAATAGACTATTTTTTTGTCTAATTTCTGACTAACTGCTTGCCAGAAAAATAACATCACTAAAGCTGTTCCCTGTACCGCTAAAGCGACTAAACCCGATTCTGCTTCCGATAGTCTCATGTAACTGACGACGTAGTAAACCAAAATCGAGGCGGTTAATTGTACTCCTAACCAAGCACAAAGATAGATGCCAATAACGTATAAAAAGGGACGATTACCAAAAACTATTTTTAATTGTTCTTTCAGGGGAATAGTTTCAGTATTATTAGCAGCTTCTCTCTGTTTAATTGCCGCACCATCCCTGAGATGATTTTCAGTTTTGCCATAGTAAAGGGTTAACCCCAAAACTATCCCTTGTATTCCTAATAAAATTGTGGAAGTAGCGATAAAGTCTCTCGGATTTAACCCAATTTTTCCTACTCCATAGACCAAGGAAAGCGCACCGATAACTATAAAAGCAATTGACAAAACTTTTTTCTGAGGAGAATTGAGAATCGCTTTTGCTCCTCGTTCTTGCAAAACTAAAGCGCACCAAATAACTGCTAAAACCGAGATTAAAGCACAAACTACACCTAACAATAAAAAAGCTTGATGGAGATCGTTGGCATAGGACGATGAGACGATAATATAGAGAATTAATGAGAGAATGCTACCTCCGATTGAAAAGGCAAAACGAAAACTATTTAAACGGGTTCTCTCATTATAATCATAAGTTAATTCAGGGGTGAGTGCCTGGTAAGGAAGATTGACTACTGTATAGGTTAAATTAAAGATAATGCCGATAAAAATATAATATAAAAATAGCCATAATTGGTTATTAGTCGGGATTAACCACAGTAAAAAATAACTAATTCCGAAAGGAATCGACCCCAATAACATCCATGGTAAGCGACGACCCCAGATAGTACGAGTTTGATCGCTCCACATACCAATGATCGGATCGTTAATAGCGTCGAAAATTCTCACCACCATCAGCACACTACCAGCTAATCCTGCTGATAATCCTGCCACATCAGTCAGGAAAAATAGCAGGTAAAATACTGAGATATTGGCAGTGATAGCCGGTCCCAAATCCCCCGCACCATAGGCGATTTTTGTGGTTAAATTCAGTCTTTCAGCAGTCAAATGAGCCATAAAAGCAATTATAGAGATTAAAATAAGCTTAACTGTTCTGGGAGCATTTGTAACCTTTGCTAGGGCAGTTGAGGAACTTTAATTTTGGCTCTTCTAGGTTCTGTGTGATCAGTTTAACTTACAATATGATCGATCAATCTTTGTGTCCTTTGTGTCTTTGTGGTTCGTTCCACTCACTCGCCAGCAGGACTGTATCCTAGAATACATTTTACCCACCAAACCTGGGAGAGCCTAATTTTTTTGTCCCTAGTAATTCCTGAAAATATCTAGCGTTAAAAAGAGAAGATTCTCCGATGACACCGGGGACAAAGAAATGGGTTTATCTTTGGCATCCGGGAAAATTCTGACTATTTCCCCGTCCTTCACTTCCTATCTATCGCCCTGGCAGCATCATCAGCTAAACTGACTAATATCAGTTATTTTAGCTATCAGCATCGAAATTACCCTTATTCTGGCAGTTAAACGCAAGAAGATCGACTAGATTGTTCTTTTTCGGACTGTTAGCGGTTAGGATGTATTACTTGGGGGACGATCGAAATAGATCAAGAAAGTGCGATAGTACAGATAAGAGATCGGGGAAAATTTTTCGGCCAAACCCAAAACTTTTTGACACGGACGTTCTATGCTGCCTCATATCTTCCTATTTTTAGAGATTTTTGCCCAAGAAAGCGGTATTCAATCCTCTATCAAGGATGTTCTGCCAGCTTATCTCACTTTACCCGATTCTGAGGCGGCCGAGGTTTTTTTACTGCGGGATGCCTCTGATTGTCCTAATCCTTTCAAAAATCAAGGTATTACCTTTCATTACCTGAAAAATAAGTCAGCAACTCTCAGACGCATCCAATTAGCCCTTAAATTTCTGGTTTCTCTCCTCCAGAAACCTCCCCAAAGGGTTTTTTGTGGTCATATAAATTTAGCCCCCCTCACCCGTCTTTACTGTCAAGCTTTAGGCATACCCTACACCGTCCTCACCTACGGCAATGAAGTCTGGGAACCTTTACCAAATTCGCAAAAACAGGCCCTGCAAGCGGCTGCATCAATCTGGACAATCAGCCGTTACACTCGCGATCTTATGTGTCAGGCTAACGCGATCGATCCCAAAAAAGTAGCAATTCTCCCCTGTGTGGTGGATGAAGAAAAGTTTAATTTAGGCAAAAAGTCCTTGACATTAATCAAAAAATATGATAGACAAAATGCCAAAGTTTTATTAACAGTGGCCCGGTTGTGGTCGGGGGATATCTATAAAGGGGTGGATCTTACCATTCGGGCCCTGCCGACAATTCTAGAGACTTATCCCGAAGTAAAATATCTAGTCATCGGACGAGGGGACGATCGCCCAAGGTTAGAAGCTTTAACCAAGCAGTTAGGAGTGGATAAACAGGTAATTTTTGCGGGTTTTGTCCCCAAGGAGGAATTAGCCGACCATTATCGTTTGGCCGATGCTTACGTTATGTCCTCCCAGGAAGGACTCGGGATTGTTTACCTAGAAGCGATGGCCTGCGGTATTACCGTGATTTCTGGAGATGAGGACGGTTCGGCGGAGCCGCTGCAGGATGGTTTGGTGGGGTGGCGCATTCCTTATCGAGATGCCGAAAAGCTGGCCCAAGCTTGTTTAGAAATTTTGCCAGGTCACGATCCACGTTGTCACCCGCAATGGTTGCGTCAACAAACTCTAACTAAATTCGGCAAAAAGACTTTACAAGCAAAATTACGGCAGTTAATCTAATACCTTCTCTATTCATGGCCTTCCTCCTCTCTCCCGCCCCCCTTTACCCCCCAATCCCTTTACTGTTACCTCTTGCCTCATCTCAACCAGCAATTTAATACTTAACAGCTTATACTCCCCTATGGTCTCCCCAAAAGATTTTATTAGTCCCGTCAATTCCGAGCAAGAGTTAGTCTATCCTTTTCGGAACTATCTTAACTATCTTCACGCAAAATACTCTGATTTACAGACGGGTCATATCGCCGATTATATTCCGGAATTAGCCCTAGCAGCTCCAGAATGGTTTGGTATTTCGGTAATTAGCACTGATGGTCAGATTTTTGAGGTGGGAGACTGTCAGCAAACCTTTACAGTACAATCAATTTCTAAAGCTTTTGTCTTTGGATTGGCCCTAGAAGATCACGGACGGGAATACGTTAATAGTAAAGTCGGTGTTGAACCCACCGGAGAAGCTTTTAACTCGATTATTCTCGATGAAAAAACCAATCGTCCCTATAATCCTATGGTTAATGCTGGTGCGATCGCTACCACGGATTTAATCACCGGACAGAATGCCACCGAAAGGCTAAAACGTATTTTAGAAATGTTTAAACGCTATACGGGTAGGGATCACGAGATTAATGTCCCCGTTTTTCTCTCGGAAAAATCCACCGGCAATCGCAATCGGGCCATGGCTTATCTGATGCTAAATTTTGGCATGGTTAGCAATAAAATTGAAGAAACCCTCGATCTTTACTGTCAACAATGTGCCATTCTCGTCCATGCTCACGATTTAGCCCTGATGGCTGCTACCTTGGCTAATGGCGGTGTCAACCCCATCACAGGAATACGGGCGATCGATGAACACTACGTTCAAGATGTGATCAGTGTTATGCTTACCTGTGGAATGTACGACGCTTCAGGAGAATGGGCCTATCGGGTAGGATTACCAGCAAAAAGCGGTGTCGGGGGCGGCATTACGGCAGTAGTTCCCCATCACTTGGGAATTGGCACTTTTTCGCCCCTTTTAGATGAAAAAGGCAACAGCATCAGAGGAGTGAAAATTTGTCAAGATATTTCAGAGGATTTTGGGTTACATTTATTTAATGTGGCTAAACCAGAACGAGATTTAAAAACGTGGCTTGAAGGCAATAGTTGATATTGATAACTGTCCCCGACAAGAGCGCCTAACGGCCCTGGGAAATTAATTTGGCTAGAGGTCTGTGGAAAAAATTTCGTAACCCTCTTGACAAAAACAGCAGATGGTGTGTATTATAAGTGTTGTGTGAGGAGTATAAGTTCAGCATAAGAGGAACCTTTGGGGTCGAAACACGGCAAGACTCCCAGAGGTTCTTCTTTTTCACTCCCTTATTGGCTCAAAGTCGGCAATAAAATCAGGTTTTTCCCGATCGCTAGTTTTTTCTCAATTTATCCCTTTTAGGTCTGTTGCTGCTGGCCAAGAGCAACAGGTCAAAATTTTGCCGAAGAAACTGCACAAGAGAAGTGTAATTGCTCGTAAAATTGGGAATTAAGTACAAGGGCAATCCTATGGCAGATAAAAATAACGGTAACGGCGGCTTATTTGTCGTCGGGGTTTTAGTGGGCAGTGCGATCGGGGCAGTGGCGGGTTTATTAGTAGCGCCCAGATCTGGAAAAGAAACCCGTCGAATTCTGCGAAAATCCGCTCGCGCGTTGCCAGAATTAGCCGAAGATCTGACCACGACGGTGCAATTGCAGGCCGATCGCCTATCGGAATCAGCCAGGCGTAATTGGGATGATACTTTAATTAGATTAAAAGAGGCGGTGACTGCCGGAATCGAAGCTAGTCAAAGTCTAGCCACGGACAATCCCTTCCCCGACTCGCAAGAATCCCCCCAGGGCGATAATCATCACTCGAATGACCATTAAATGACCGAACCTATTTTCTGGCTAGGATGTTCTTTACTTTTAGTCGCCGTTAGTTTAACGGCGGTTTTCATCGCCGCTTTACCTGCCCTGCAAGAGTTAGCCCGGGCAGCCCGCAGTGCCGAAAAATTATTCGATACCCTGCATCGGGAATTTCCCCCGACTCTAGAAGCAATTCGCCTGACAGGGGCGGAAATCAGTGAATTAACCGACAATATCGATGAAGGGGTCAAAAGTACCCGCCAAGTTGTCCAAGGAGTCGATCGCAGTCTCGGTAATGCTAAAGCTGGTCTTAGCAAGCTCGATCGTGGCAGCCGTCGCCTCTTGATCGGTTTTAAAGTCGCTTGGAATACTTGGAAACGCAGTTAAGGAGATGGGGAATTATGAAGTGGGAAGTGGGAAATTGGGAAATGGGGGAGTGGGGAGATAGGGGAATCTCAACTAATACCCCAAAACCCTCAAACCCCAACTCTCAACTCCTGAATCCTGATGACCGACTCCTGATAACTGAGTGACTAAAGTTGAGAATTCCCTTAAGATAAAGTAAATAAGTGTAAAGAAACTGAAAGTTAGCCTACACCCTTGCTGAAAAAATTCTCATTGTCTAGAAGTGCTATGCTCAATCGTTTTTGCCGAGGAATCTCGATCGCTCTTGTCATTGGTGTCATTAGCTGTCTGGGTTGGATTATCTGCCCGGATCAAGCTCTAGCGGTAAATAATCCCGAATTACTGCCCAATCAAGCCACTCCGATCGTTGATTTAGCCAATTATCTACCCGCAAAACAGGAAGAGGCATTAATCCGAGATATCGAGACATTTCAAGGGGAAACCGGCTGGAAAATGCGAGTTTTAACCCAATATGACCGCAGCCCCGGCCGGGCAGTGATTAATTTCTGGGGATTGGATGATAAAAGTATTCTCCTAGTGGCCGATGGTCGCGGCGGTAATCTACTATCTTTTAGTATTGGTGATGCCGTCTATGAATTTTTACCCCGCACTTTTTGGATCGAGTTACAGGCCCGTTTCGGTAATATGTATTTTGTCCGGGAAAATGGCGAGAATAATGCGATCGTACAATCCTTGGACACGGTAAAAGGCTGTTTAGTTAAAGGTGGTTGTGCGGTGGTCCCCGGTTTACCGAGGGAACAGTGGATCCTAACTTTAATTACCTCAATTGTCGGCGGTTTAGTCTTCGGTTTTGCCGGTATTCCCCGCAAAGAAGGACAGGTTTTCGCTTGGCAATGGGTTTTAATTGTCTCTCCCCTCTGGTTTATCCTCTTTGTTGCTTTTGGCATCGGACCGGTAGTTACTCGCACCAGTGAATTACTGCCCCTTTTCCGCAATTTAATCGGTTTTGTCCTCGGGATTTTAGTCGCCTATCTTTCCCCTCGTTTTAATTCCCTCAACGCCTCAAAAACCTAAAAATTAGCGGCTTTTAAGTGATCAGTAATCAGTAATCAGTGAAAAGAAACCAGCGAAGTTTTTACCTATAAATGATAGCTGACGGCAGCCCCTCATGGTTCGATCGATCTAGCTCTGTTACAATTAGGAAAATTGTGGAGTGAGTGAGATAACGTTTATGTGGGTCAATACTCAAAGTGAGATTATTAGTAAGGTTTTGCCGCCAGCAGTACGTCTGTTCTTAAGAACACAAGTAGAACAGATAGAAGATTTAGAAATGCAGCTGCAAGGTCATGATCGGCAAATTTTGCGCGGTTACATCCCCGGGGTATTTTTAGCCGTAGGAAAAGCGATTTATCAAGGTTTACATCTAGGTAAAGCGCAATTAAGAGGGGAAAATATTCGTCTTAATATTGGGCAGGTTTTGCGAGGGAAACCCCTAAAAATTTTGGAACCTATTCGGGTTAGCGGTGAGGTGGAAATTAACGAGCAGGATTTAAATAATTCGATCGCCTCGACTATTTTAGTTAATGCTTTTGCCGATTTACTAATTTTTTCCCTAGAAAATAACGGAGTTGTTAACGCCAGAGAAATTATCTCACCAGAGCAGTTTAACTGGAAAAGTGTTCTCCTAAATCAGGGTTATTTCTCTCTTCTCGGCTATAGAGAAACAGGTGCAGAAGTAATTTTTAGCGCTGATATTACCTTAAAAGATGCTCGCACTTTAGGGATTAATCCCCGACAATGGCAAGGTTTAGCCCCAGATTTATCTATGGATTTGCAACCTTTTACTGTCGATTTAGGCAAAGATGTGGAGATTAAATCTTTTATTCTCGACGCTCAAACTCTTTTCTGTCAGGGAAGTTTTTTGATTTTACCTTAAAAATAAACGCAATGATCCCGGTGGGTTAACTTAGTTTAACCCACCTAATTAGGGCTTGCTGAATAAAGGTGAAATGTAGGCAAGGTAAGGGTTTTGTGGCTTTTCTCGCGAAACAGGTGCAAGATTTTGAGAGAATCGTGCTTCAAAACCTTGCGTCTTCATCGGCCCGCGTCCTGTAGGGGCGAAGCATTCGGATAAAAAATCTACGGTTTCACCGATAGGTTATTGCCCGAATGCTTCGCCCGTACTTTTTCAGCAAACCCTAATTAGGGCTTGCTGAATAAATCTAAAAACCTTGTTAGATTAAGGCTTTTTCAGGGGGAAAATTCACACCCCACACCCCACACCCTGCCCCCACCAACAAACTTTTTCAGCAAACCCCAATTATTACCCCGGATTCTGTGCGATCAAAATAATTGTTTGCATTAGTCCGACTAGAAGACCGAGAATCCCACCGAGATTAACAATTCCCTGTAATTCCTGTTTAACAATGCCTTGAATAGCATTTTCCAGATCGGCCGGGGAAGTGGCATTTACCCGATCGCGGATCACCTGATCGATGTTGAGAATTGGGATAATTTGGGCGACTAATTTCTCTAAATCTTCCTCTAAATAACGCTCTAAAATTAACGCTAACTCTTGACTAATTACCCCTAATGATGTAGTCATTGACACCGAGGATTGCAGACGATTAATAATTAAATTAGCGATTTGATCCCAGTCGATCGTTTGGCCAAAATCTTGCAGAAATTGTTCGCCACTTTCTTGAATATAAATTCGCACCGTATCCCTAGTGGTTTTACGCAATTGTCTGACGGTGGAGATAGGTAAATTTTGCAAAGAGATACTTTGTAACCAGTTTTTCAGACGATTACGCATCTCTAAAGATAGTAATAATTCTTTGATTCTGGTATTAGCTAAATCCTTTTCATCAAGGCAAAAAGTGCGTAAGCGGGCCAGGGCATTGCGTAAACCGAATAAATTGGCTACTACCCAATAGGTTCCACTGGTTTTTTCCCGAAATCCTTCATCGATAACTTGAATATTGCGATCGGTTAAAAAATCGATTAAAGCTAGACGGATAACATCAGCAGGTAAGACAGTTTCTAATAGCCAATCGGAGAATTGTCGCGCCTGTTGTTCACTGAGAGAAAATTCCAAGACTAGGCGATCAAAAATTTGATTGATCTGTTTTTCTAAAAAGTCCTGCCGTCGGGCTAAAACTTTTAGTAATCTCGCTAAAGATTCCCCGAATAAATCGTGAAGAATCGCCGCCAAAATCTCGGCTGTTTTTGCTTGCCGATCGCCTTTGATTTGTTTTAAAGCTAATTGTAGCAGCCAGAGTATCGCCCCCTGTACCCTTTCGGTGTCCAGGAGTCGTTTAGCCAGTTTTTGTAGTTCCTCGGGAGTTAACAGGGAACCCATGATCGTATCCGATACCCGGACAGCTAATCGATCTTGATTGCGAGGAATTAACCCCGGAGTGAAGGGAAGAGGACGCTTACCGATATAAATCGCCTTGTAGGGACGAAATAGCATTTTAATGGCTACATCGTTGGTAAAATAGCCAATAATTGCCCCCGCGATCGGCGGTAAGATCCATGTCCAAAGAGTAGCGAGATTCAATTTAGCAGCAAAAAATAAACGGAAATGTGAGTGAGTTATTTCTTTAAGACTAACACTCCCATCAGTCCTGCTAGGAGTGGATAGTGAACGGCACTGGAAAATCCCGACCGATAGCCTAATTTTACCTGTTCTGGGCCCGGGGGAAAGCGATCGATACTGGGACTAATATAAGCGTACTGGTCAGTTAAACCGTAGCGCTCGGCAGCCGGAACGACGATATGATCGAGATACCAGTTTTGGAATAATTTGGCCATGGTTTCGGTGGGTTGATGGAAGTCAAGAATCGCCGCTTTAGCTCCCGGTTTCAGCACCCGGTATAATTCCCCCAGACATTGGGTAATATCCACCACATTGCGTAATCCATAGCCAATAGTGGCACAATCAAAGCTAGAATCGGCCAAGGGTAAATTGAGGGCATCCCCTTCCATCCAGTTAATATTGGCGGCGCTAAAACGTTGACGGGCGATTTTTAATTGTTGTGGGGAAAAATCTAGTCCGATCACTTGGCCGGTTTTACCCACTTGTTTTGATAATAGGTTAGTCAGGTCGCCGCTACCACAACAGACATCGAGGGCAAAATCCCCTTTTTTGGGTTGACACCATTTGACTGTCATTAATTTCCAGACGCGGTGTAATCCTAAACTTAATTCTTGATTAAGTCGGTCATATTCGGGAGCGATCTGATCAAAAATTGCTTGTATTTCTGTGGAGTTAGGTGAGGATTGATTGGACATTTTTATAATAAACCTCTTGCATAATTAATTTTTGAGGGTTCAAAAACGTCAAAAATAAGGATTAAATCGCCTAAAATCTGTAAATAGACCATTTAATTGATTATTATTCATTCTTAATTCTCCTGACTACTGACTACTGGCTACTGACTCCTAACCCTAACAACAATTTTTGATTTTTACAAGAGGTCTAATATAGCACCAGAGAAAATCCCTGATGATCTCAAATCATTCTATCTTATCTGCGCTCACGGGGAACAGTGACTGAGGTTAGGCCTCGCCTTATCTATCTGAGAATCTCCTGGCTGCAGTTCGATCGAAAGTCCTTCCTGGGCGAGAATAGTTTCAGGGAAAATCTTTCTTGCCTCTTCCCCAATGCGATCGAGAAGATCGTCATCATGGGTGGGATCGTGATGAAATAGAACTAACTGCTTAACTTGGGCTGCTTGAGCGATTTTGACTGCCTGCTGCCAAGTAGAATGGCCCCAACCCACCTTGGGAGAATTAGTATCTGTGTATTCCTCATCGGTGTAGGTAGCATCAATAATCATCACATCCGCTTGCTGGACCAAAGCCACAATGTTATCATCAAGGCGATCGGGAAAATGTTCGGTATCGGTAATATATGCTGCCGATAAACCCCGCCAATTTACCCGATAACCCACCGCTTCCCCGGGATGATTTAAAGGACAGGTTTCGACGCTGAAATCCCCACAGTGGATGGTTTCGCCCATTTCTAGATCATAAAATTCTAAATCAGCCCGCATAACCCGCAAAGGCACGGGAAAATTAGGGTGTGACATCTGATCGTCTAATCTTTGCTTGATGGTTGCCCCGTTGGGGGAGGGAACCCCATAGATTTTAAAAGTATTGCCCCGGATAAAAGCGGGGATAAAAAAAGGAAAACCCTGAATATGATCCCAATGGGAGTGGCTGAAAAATAAATGGGCTTTCATTGGACTTTCTGCCATCAAAGACTGTCCTAGGGGTCGTAACCCCGTACCACCGTCAAAGATTAATCTTTCTCTACCGACCCGCATCTCCACACAGGAGGTATTACCACCATAACGAACGGTTTCCGAACCGGGACAGGGAATACTTCCCCGTACTCCCCAAAATTTGATCTGGAAGCGGTTGTCAGGCATATCAGCGGTTTCTCTACTTCTCCTAGTCTGCTAATAGTTAGATTAGCACTCTCCGACAATTAAGGCTGTCACCTGATGACAAACAGGATAATTTATGATATGGGGAAAGGATTATAGTTTTTGGGAAAGCAAGGCATGGATTTACAGAAATTCTTAGAAAAACTGCCTCAACAGTATCAGGATTGGGGATCGCCTCTAATGTCGCCTATTTCCGAGCAATTAACCATTTTAAGTCAAAAAAACGCCTCCTATCCCGATCGCAATCTCTTTCCCCTGCTCAATCTCGCCGTTGCCTGTCTGCAACCGGATGAGGTTTACTGTCAAGTGGGTTGTTTTCGTTGCGGTAGTTTAGTCGCCGCTTTCTGCAATAATAGCGATCGCTACGGTTATGGCGTGGAAGCTTTTTTTAAATACGACTTGCTGAATAATGGTAAAACCCTTTGAAAATAAGGCTTTTGACCTGTTAAAATCTGATGTTAGTGCAAGAAAATAGGATTGGGACATTCAAAAACCTTGCATTATTCTCCTCATAGTACATAAACTGGTACAAAAAAAGAGGGCAACAAAGCCTGAAACGACCGACTCCTGACTCCTGACTCCTAACCCCACCAACAAACTTTTTGCCGCAAACCCTAAATACGATCCATCGAGAGAAAAGCTAACTATATTATCTGAGGATTTGGAGGATTTTCAACTATCAGAACAGATATTTTTAAGCGATCAAGAAACGGAAAACTTTTTCGATGATCTGGAAGAACTAAACAGTGAAGAAAAGCTGGGAGTTTATTACTACGATGCCTCCGAAGACTATCTATCGCTCTTGATCTCCCTACTTTTAGCCCAAAAATTCTGGTCTGATTCCGCTTTAATTATCATCAATAAATGTCAGCATCCTGCTCTCCAACAGTCCATAAAAGATTTTATTAAAACTCATCCCCAAGCCCAGATAATTTTAGATGATCAAGTCGCTAATCACGGTTTGCTTGGTTTGAAAAATATTTGTTTATTAGCTTGGAATGCTCCCCCAGGGATAACAGCTCTAAAATCCCCGAAAAAACTGGTTTTAAATGTGGGTTGTGGTCCCTATAATCCCTAAGCCTTACCCCAACTATTCCGCGATGGCAATTGGCAAGAAATTCGCCTCGATATCAATATCAATACTGCTGTTAACCGGCTCTTCTAGGTTCTGTGTGATAAGTTTAATTGACATAGGATCGATCGATCTTTGTGTCCTTTGTGCCTTTGTGGTTCGTTCCACCCCCTCGCTCTTGAGAAATGTATCTTAGAATACATTTTACCCACCAAAGCTGGGAGAGCCGTTAACCCAGATATTTTAGGAACGATTACCGATTTAAGTGCCGTTCCCGATAACTGCGTCGATGGGGTTTTTTCTAGTCATAATCTAGAACATATTTATCATTACGAAGTTCCCATCGCACTGGAGGAATTTAAACGCATTCTTAAACCCGAAGGCTTTTTAATGATCGTAGTTCCCGATATGCAAACTGCCGCCGAATTTGTCGCTAGAGGCGATATGGAAAATGAACCTTTATATATTTCTCCCGGAGGTCCCATGCGGGCTTTATGGATGTTTTACGGCATGGGAACAGAAGTTCCCGGAATGCCCTATATGGCTCACAAAACTGGTTTTACTTCTCAAAATCTCAACCAGAAATTACAAGAAGCAAATTTTGCCAGAGTTGAGGTAATTCGGACGGAATTTGAGTTAGTTGCTTTTGGGTATAAGTGAGGAAAGATTAGCAAAAATTGCTCGCACTTGTGGGGCGATTCTTTCCCTTTGATTGATTAAATAAATACTAACGAGGGTTAAAGATACCCCCACCCATTGCAATACACTTAACATCTCACCGAGGAATAAATTCCCGAAACTGAGGGCAAAAACCGGAGTTAAAAAAGTTAAAGAACTTAAACTGGTTAAATTGCCCTTGGCGGCTAAATAAAAGAATATTCCATAGGCGATCGCACTACCAAAAATAGTGGCATAACTTAAAGCTAACCAACCATTTAAATCTATATGCTGCCATTGATGGGATTCTCTCAAACCTGAAGCTAAAAATAGCGGCAATCCTCCTAAAATCATGTGCCATCCCGTGGCGCTGACGGGATCCGCATGACGACAGACAAACCGGATTAAGACTGTTCCCACCGCCATGGATAGGGAAGCCAAAAGCATCAGCATTTCGCCGCTATTTAGTAATTCCTGCCAGCTAAAGTCAATATTTACCGCTTTTTGTCCAAAAAAGTCATAAAACCATTGATCGGGCAAGCCAATTAAACTAATTCCCCCAATTCCTAAACCCAATCCCAACCATCCCCAGACACCGATAACTTCTTTAAATAGCCAACTGGACATTAAAGCCACCGCTAGGGGTTGGGAGTCAATAATTACCGATCCTAACCCCGCCCCAGTGCGATTTAATCCCAATGCCAGAAAACCTTGAAAAAGAGTGGCATCCATGAGAGCAAAAAGGGCAATCCATAGCCACGCTTGCAGGGTTTTGGGCTGAGGACGACCTAAAAACCAAGCTACCATTAAAACTAACATTCCGGCGGGGACAAGACGAATTGCCGCCATAAATAGGGGGGTAGTATGGGGGATAACACCCTTCATCGCTACCATCGCTGTTCCCCAGAGAAAAAACGGTGAGATAAGTAAGAGGGGCGAGGATTTCTTTAAATCTAGGTTTTCCATAGGTAGCGATCTATTGTTGTGGATAACAAATTTCCCTAATTGTATAGTAGAAACTGGGGATCATCCCTTAATTCTCTTGACTTTCTCCTAACTGATTTTCCTCTAAAGCTGTTATTGGTTTTTCTTCGCTCGATCCGATCCAGATCGCAATCATCCCAGCGATAGGAATGGAGAGAAAAACCCCTAATAATCCCGCAATTCTTTCGCCGATAAAGAGAGATAAAAATAAAATTACTGGGTTTAATTCTAGGGCATTGCCCATAACTTTAGGGCGAATAATATTATCTTGAATTTGTACCAAGACTACACAGACAATAAAAGCTTTAACGGCCACTGCTAGTCCCTGGGAGGTAAAAGTCAAGATAGTTACCAACAAAATGCCCAGGGTTGCCCCGATACCTGGAATAGCATCGATGACACCGAGAATACCCGCTAAAATTAGCCCATATTTGATTCCTGATAGGGAAAAACTCAAGAAACTCGTCACCGATAAAAAGAGCATTAACAACAGTTGCCCGCGAATAAATCCCAGAAAACTTTGCCGAAAAGACTTGGCAAAACGCTCCCGGTATGCTGAGGGGAGAAGTTGCAAAAAACCTCGCCAAAGTTTATCACCATCGATGAGCATATAAACACTGATCACCGCCCCGAAAACGCCGGTAAAGACACTGGAAAAAACTCCCTGTACGATCGATAAACCCGTGGCTAAACCCGTTTGTAAGCTTCCCACCATTTTATTTAAATCTAATCGATCAAGAAAGTCTTGAAAGGGTAAAAAATCTTTTTGACTCAGGGCATCGGTAAGATTAAATAGTAGTCCTCTCCCCTGATTAACCGCCTCTAATCCTATGCCTGTGACTAATCCAAATAGGAGGATAAAAGCTGCTAGGGTGGTAATAGCAATGGCTAGTCCTCTCGGTAGATAACGGGATAACCAAACCACAGGATAATTTAATAGGGCGGCCAGAATCGCTGAACCAGTAAAAATAGCGATCATCCCGTAGAAATAGTTAATTAAGATAATCAGACTCCAGCCACAGCCAAATAATAATAGATAGCGTACTAGAATCGAGTTATTCAGAGTTTTCCACAAGGAGCTAGAAGGGGGCATAAATAAAGCCAGAAATAGGATTTTAGCATTTAGAATTGTTTTAACAAAGCTTCCCGCATGACCGAGACGGGGACGGGTTGACCTAACCAGATTTCTAGCGCAATCGCTCCCTGATTAACTAACATTTCTAACCCATCAATAATTCTTATCCCTCTAGTCCGGGCGAACCGGAGAAATTTGGTCGGTCGGGGATTATAAATTAAATCGTAGGCGATCGCCGATGGCGGTAAAAGGTCTAATAATTCTAACTCTACTGGGGATTGTTCGCCCTGGGGGGACATTCCGATCGGGGTAGAATTAATCAGGAGTTCTGTGGTGGATAGCATCGCTTCTAATTCGTCCCAGCTATGCACTTCTAGGAGGTCATAGAGGCTTGTATTCGCCCAACTTTCTTTAAAAGGATCTAATTTCTTTTGATTGCGTCCTACCACATGAATTTTGCCGCAGCCCAACTGGGCGCAAGCCACCACTACCGCCCGGGCAGCGCCGCCATTGCCCAAAATAACTGGATTCACCCGACTCCAATCTTTGTCAAGGGATTTCAAGGGAGCGAGAAAGCCATCCACATCGGTATTCGTTCCCTGCCAGCCGGTTTCCGTGCGCCAGACGGTATTAACTGCGCCTACTAGCCTTGCTTTCTCCGTAATTTGCGATAATAAGGGAATAATTGCTAATTTATGGGGAATCGTGACGCTAAAACCCTGTAGATCGATGGCGGACAAACCAGCGATCGCAGTTGCTAAATTTTCCGGGGCGATCGGTAGGGGAAGATAGACATAATTTAGCCCCAAGGCATCGATAGCGGCATTGTGCATGAGGGGAGAAAGAGTATGGCCGATAGGATCGCCGATTACGCCTAATAACTTGGTTTTTCCGTTAATAATGGTCATAAAAAAAGGTGGGCTTTCCCCACCAAAGTTTGATATCAAGGGTGGCCAATGCTCACCTTACTATACTAGGGTTTGCTGAAAAAGTTTTTCGGTGGTGGCAGGGTGTAGGGTGTGGGGTGTAGGGTTTTACCGATTTTGAGGGGGTCAATTACCTAATTTTCAGGGAAAAAGTCCAGGGATTTTTCCCCCGATCACTCCCAGATCCATTACTTTTTGATGGACAAAAGGTCTAAAAGTCTTACCCAACAAGGTTTTTAGATTTATTCAGCAAACCCTATACTATTTCTTGATTTCGCGGGCCATTTTCAGGAAAGGATTGATATTGTCATCGTTAGCGCGACGAACGTTATCATTAGCAGCGTTAGCCTTACTATTAGCCTCGGAAGTCGCCGATTTTGCCACAATACCGTTATCGGTGACTTTGCTGACTTCCATAGAAGAAATCTGTTTAATCGATTCGCCACCCTTCTTATTCGAGGCAGTTTTCGGGAAAGTACGTCGGATCGTGATCGGTGTCCGCATGAAGTCGATATTACCGAGAGTTTTAGCGTCATCGGGTTCCAAGTAAAAAGCCTCTTTCGGTTCCGGTGCGCTCATATCCATCGGTTCATCGACGTATTTCGTCTTATTGCCAAACAGGCCAAAGAATCCAGCCATTTTTTCGCTCTCCTAAATAAATATATTTACCATAAATTGCTGCTGATTGTTAAATCATATCAATATTTATGACAAAAAGCTAGGTAGCCATCTATCAGTGATCAGTTATCAGTTATCAGTTATCAGATGGGAGTTTTCAGTTCACTGATTACTGTTTACTGTTTACTGATCACTGATAAAACTTCCCCACACCCCAATCAACGCTGTTCTAACCTACGACTGGCTAGGGACATAGAATAACAGAAAATCCAGTAAATAAAGGCCAAAAATAGATAAACCTCTGGATAATCGCCGATAAATTTCGGATTAGCTAAAACCGATCCTGCCATACCCAAGAGGTCCACCAATCCCACGATCGCCAGTAGAGAAGTATCCTTAAATAAACTGATAAATTGACCAACAATAGCGGGAATGACCGCTTTTAAAGCTTGGGGTAGAACGATCAATAATAAAACGAAAATCGGTTTTAAACCCAAGGCTTTGGCCGCTTCAAATTGACCTTTGGGAATCGCTTGTAAACCACCCCGGACATTTTCGGCCAGATAGGCTGCTGCAAAAAGGGTAAATCCAGCGATCGCTCTGATCACCCGTTCTGGTCTCGTCCCGGCGGGTAAAATTAAGGGTAACATCACCTGAGCCATGAATAAAATTCCCAACAAAGGTAAACCGCGCAATAATTCGATATAGCCAATAGATAGCCAACGAATTGCCGGTAATTCACTCTGTCTCCCCAGGGCTAATAATACCCCCAAGGGGAAAGATAAAATCATACTGGCGATCGCTACTAATAAAGTTAAGATTAAACCACTGAGATCATCGAGGGGAATGGCCTTTAAAAATAATCCTCCCAATAGTAACCAAGCAATTAAAGGTAAAGTCAATAACCAGAGCAATCCCCACCAGCGTTGGAGAAAAGCGGGGCAATTGGGGAAGCGACCCCGGGTTAATTGCCAAGAAAACAGCGATAAAGCCGCAATTATCGTTAAAATCAGCCAAATACGCCATATTGACTGATCGGGATAACGACCGACCACAAATAAACCGAGATTTTCCGTGACTACAGCCCATTTTGCCTGAGTTATCGCCCAATCGAGAAAACTGAAACCACTCCAGAGGCTGAGAAATAGACCCGCAAGGGTTAAGATGACGTTGTACCAAGTGTTAAAGAGATTTTTTCTTAACCAGAGTCCCATAAAATTCCCTAACCTCCACAGTGGTGATCATTGTACTTTTTCAGTACAATGGTGCTATCAAAAAAATTTAGACTAATTTTCGACCATGAACAGTTGCATTTTAATGGCTAAAATTGTCCGTCGTCCCGAATTACGTTATACCCAAGATAATCAAACTCCCTATGCTCAAATGTTAGTCGAGTTTTCTGCCAATCGTGCCGAGGCAACCCCGACTAATTTAAGGGCCGTAGCTTGGGGAAATTTGGCCTCAGAAGTCGCTCAGAACTATAATGAAGGTGATCAGGTAATTTTAGAAGGTCGTCTGTCGATGCAGACGATCGATCGTCCCGAAGGTTTTAAGGAAAAACGGGCCGAATTAGTCATTAGTCATCTCTATCATCTTGACGGCAGCATGAGTAGCGGGGAAATGGCAGCCCCGACTCCGGAAAAAGTCGTGCCAATCAATACCTACAAATCGAATAAAACTGAGGTGGAAAAACCCGTCGCACCTGTCTCCACCGGGGATTTTGAATACGACGCATCCTATGAACTTTCTAATCCTTCCCCTTGGCAACCTAGCGACACACCAGTGGAGGAAAATTTAGACGATATTCCTTTCTAACTACCCCGACAGAATTAATTACAGATATTTTTCCCTTCCCTGTTCTGGTTTTCCCTCTTCCCAGAGTGTGAATTTAATTTTGTCATTCCTGAAATGGCACTGGTTCATACCATTTTTCTAAAGTAATGGCAGAGATGGTTAATTACCCTCAACCCCACCCCCCCCACATCGGGGTGGCAAGGGAGGGAGAGGGGAATAGGATACCTGCCACGAATAAAGAAAAATGCTATGAGAGAGAGGTGAAATTATCAATAATCCAAAGAGGGATTTTCCCGCTTCGACTCTCAAGGAGGTGCTATTGATCAATAGTCTTTGAGCAGTAGGGCCGCTTACCCCTTCTTTCCGCAAGAATCTAGAAATACTTCAGAAAAAAAATTGATAAAAAAGCAATCATTTAGCGGGTTCGGCTTCGATCTGTCAGAATACAAGTATTGAAACAAACCTTTTAAGAGGCTTCATGGTGGAAGTTAAAGTCGTTCCCCCGAAACGCAATTGGGTTCAGACGTGGTGGCAATCTCTGAATTCCTTATCTCGCTTACTGGTGATTGCTCTAGCTGCACCACTTATCGTCCTGAATGCCTGGGCATTATCGGCAATTTTTGGCTATTTTGAATCTTTATTTGTTATTTTACTGATAGCGGCCGTTCTATCTTTTCTCTTGGGTTATCCGGTGACTTGGTTGGAACGTCAGGGATTAAAACGGGGTTTAGCGGCGATCGTGGTTTCCCTGATCACGATTTTAATTTTTGTGGCCGTGGGAATAACCCTAGTTCCCCTAGTCTTCACCCAAGCGCAGCAATTCGTCAACAGATTGCCAGAATGGTTAGACTCGGGACAGCGCCAACTGATGCAACTAGATACCAAAATCGACACGATGAATCTACCGATTCCCATCAGTTTCGATGGTGTTATCGCTCAGTTTAACAGTCGTTTAGGGGCAGAATTACAAATTCTCGCGGGAAGAAGCGTTAATTTAGCCCTTAATCTCACCGTTTTTACCGTGGTGCGAGTGCTTGATGTGCTGCTAACCATTATCCTCACCTTTTATCTACTTCTCCACAGTCCCGATATCTGGAGGAGTATTATCCAATGGTTGCCCAAACCCGTCCAACAACCCTTTTCCCTAACCCTACGCTTAAGTTTTCAGAATTACTTTGTCGGACAGGTAATTTGTGCCACCTGCATGGCCCTGGGATTAGTCACGGCATTTTTATCGATTAAAGTCCCTTTTGGTCTCCTATTCGGCCTCTTGATTGGCACCATCGCTTTAATCCCTTTTGGGGGAACCGTCGGCATTGTCACGGTGACAGCTTTACTAGCTTTGCGCGATATTGGTTTAGCTCTGCAAGTTTTAGCCGTGGCGGTAGTGGTGCAGCAAATTGTCGAAAACGGCATTGCTCCCCGGATTTTGGGCAGTGTCACCGGGTTGAATCCCTTTTGGGTGTTGGTCTCGGTCTTGACAGGGGCGCGAGTGGGCGGTTTACTGGGGGTGATTGTCGCGGTTCCCATGGCGGTAATGATCAAGGAAGCTTTGGAGGTTATCCGTCAAGTGACACCGGAGGAGACAAAACACGGGATAATTAAACCCTCTCTCCCCCTAGAATCGGAATCCTCTAACGAGGTGGTTTCTCGCTGAAGAATGACTGACGGCATTATCTGGGGCGATCTGAGCAGTAATCTTGGCCGGGAGTAATCGGCAATTTTCTCCCAGGTTCTTGGTTTTTCTCCCTCGATCGAGTTATGATGTGAATATTGGTAGATTAATTCCGCTCTCGAGGACAAGTCAAGGACTGAGGATGCCTTGCCAGTCTTTGAGGCCCGACCTGTTGGGATATTAGCTAACCAATTATCTCTAAACTCGGATAATTTTAAGAAAAGGTGATTGTCTATCCCGATAAATCAGCAAAAAATCGATATTTTGGTTAAATAGGCTACATTAACAGGCAGCCTTCTATCGTAAGCTCGAAGTTAAGACATAAAGTCAATATCACCCTCCGATTGCAATGAGAAAATGTTTGAATCGCTTAATATTTGGGCTTTTCAGACATTTTTTTTGTGGATTGAGCTAGTAAACAAGCTGATTTCGGGATCAGACAAGGAGGCAATGCTTGCACCCACAGTGCCACAGGGACGAACACCAACAGACCATGATCTGGAGAGATCGTCAAGAAAAGTATCAGAGTGAACTCTTGGAAAAAAATGAGTAAAATATAATTAGTAGGGAGAGTATTGCTGTTAATGTTTCGCTTGCTCACGAGACGTTAACCAAGCCCAAAGGCAAAAAATAGCAGTAATTTGCTAAAAGCTAAAAGCCGATAGCTGACTGCTCTATATATCTCTCGTATTCTTTACTTGTCGAGTTCAACACGACCCCTTTATGGAATCCAGCAACCCGTCAGGGAAGACTTCCGAACCTCCTAGTCATAGGTGGGCCAACTTACTCGGAACCATGATCGCAATTCTGACCCTAACGTTACCCTTGTTAGCGATTGGATATAACTCCACGCCTAACTATACCGAAGAACCCCTTACCGGTAACACATCCTACTCCCTAACGAGGCAAATGAGGTGACAGAATTGAGATAGACGATTGCCAAGGTAAAATTTTTTTTCTTCGTCCCGATCCCCCTTATGGGTAAAATTTGGATCGGAGTTAATTAAAGTGTGTTTTAACTTTGCTTGCGCTTTTAGGTGACTCTAAAGGCGCTATTGTCTTGTATTTGGAGAAAGCTTGTGGATTTATCGCGCATTCCTGCCCAACCGAAACCCGGTTTAATTAACGTTTTAGTGGAAATTACCGCCGGTAGTAAGAATAAATACGAGTTTGATAAGGATTTAAACGCCTTTGCTCTCGATCGCGTTCTCTATTCTTCGGTACAATATCCCTGTGATTATGGTTTTGTTCCCAATACCCTCGCCGATGACGGCGATCCTTTAGATGGTATGGTGATCATGGATCAGCCTACTTTCCCCGGCTGTGTGATTACGGCGCGTCCCATTGGTATGTTAGAAATGATCGATGGTGGTGATCGCGATGAAAAAATTCTCTGTGTTCCCGCTAAAGATCCCCGTTATGCAGAGGTAAAATCTCTCAAAGATGTCTCTCCCCATCGGTTGGAGGAAATCGCCGAGTTTTTCAAAACCTATAAGAATCTAGAGAAAAAAGTCACAGAAATTCTCGGTTGGAAAGATGTGGACGCAGTAACCGCTTTAGTTGAACAGTGTATTGCTGCTTATAAGTAAGGTTTGCGGCAAAAAGTTTGTTGGTGGGGTTAGTTATCAGTTATCAGTTATCAGTTATCAGTTATCAGATGTGAGTTTTCAGTTCACTGATTACTGTTTACTGTTTACTGATCACTGAAAAAAGCTTCTCCCCACACCCCACACCCCACACCCCACACCCCAATTTATGAGAATAGAAACCTTAAAATCGGGTTTAATCGTCTCCTGTCAAGCGCCAGTGGAGTCATCTCTGCACGATCCTGTAATTATTGCCGCCATGGCTCATGCTTGTGTGGATAGGGGTGCTTGTGGGGTAAGAATTGATAGTCCCGCTCATCTGAAAGCCACCCGTCAACAATTGCCGGATATACCGATAATTGGACTCTGGAAACGCAATTATCCTGATTGTTCGGTATATATTACGCCCAAATATCAAGATGCTCTCGCCATTGCCGATGCGGGGGCCGATATAATTGCCTTGGATGCTACCCCCAGAAAGCGTCCTAATCATGAAAATTTAGCCACAATTATCGATCGTATTCATCGGGAAACTGGTAAATTAGTCATGGCAGATATAGACTCGATCGAAAGTGCTATTTATGCCGTGGCAGCCGGTGCTGATATTGTCGGTACAACTCTTTACGGTTACACAGAAGCGACTAAACATCTGCCACCGCCGAGTTTTTCTTTCCTAGAGGAATTAGTTAATAAGTTGTCAGTTCCTGTTATCTGTGAAGGAGGAATATCGACTCCAAAAGAAGCAAAAAAAGCCCTAGAAGTGGGTGCCTATTCGGTAGTTGTCGGCACGGCAATTACTGGGATTGATTTAAAAACTACCGCTTTTTTACAAGGAATTTTATCAAAAGATTAATGGGAGGGAAAAAAAACAAAAAGTTTAGCCGCACCTCCTAAAATACCGACAACCAAAGCGATTAAAATCCCCCGGTTTGTCAATTCCCGATAGGCAATCCCTGCGGTCAATCCGTTAATTTTTTCGTTACTACAATGGATAAACCCGTTAACTTTTCTTAACGTACCCCTGTTGATGGTAATATTTCTTAATAGACAGGGATGGATCATATTTGCTAAAAAGGAGATCAAGTCAAAAAAAAGAACCCTTGGCAACCTCTCAAAATTACCCGATGATATTATCAAAATTAGCCACAGCAAGAGGATTTAATGGCGAGACTTGTAGTCCTAGTTTAGGACAATGATTAGACTTAGAGAAAGCCTTAGATTTATGAAAGGTTTCCCCGATTTGTACCCAGTAAGAGGACATCAGAAATTCTCTTAATCCCTCCTAAAGCAGAGGTTATCACCTTTTGTCAAAGGGGAAGTCCAGTCATAAAATCATCGAATTCTAACTGCGCCACCGTAAAATTTGTGCTTTAATGGGGTTGACAAAATCCCGTTTTTCTGCTTGAGATTTTTCGTATTCCTGCTTGAGGCGATAATACCATTTGGCCTGGGTATCGGCATCATCAATTAACATCAAAGCTGGATGATAACTAAGTCCCTCCTGTTGTTTAATCACCACATCGCGATCCTGTTTGAGGAATTGTAGGGTTAAATAACGCAAAAGAGGGGTTAAAAATGCCAACCAAGGAATCGTATAGTATAAACTTTGATGGACTTCGCAGTGATTTTCATCGATGGGAGTAATTGCCGTAAAAGCACAGGCCAAATGGCGATCACCTCGTAGTATTTCTGTACGCACCGAGGGCAATTCAAAAACAATTTCAATCGATACTTTATTACCCAAAATTTTATAGGGTTTCGCACTTACAGGCATATCATAGGGAGCAAGACGAAAACCGAGGGGAACAGGTTCGTATTGTTTTTCCTTGACCCGAAATTGGCGCGGACCGCTGCGCCACCACCAAGAAGTATGAACGTAGGGACCGTGGGCCGGATCCATCAATCCCACCACTGCATGGTCAATATTGCAATCAAAAGTGATAGTTTCGGCTACTTTGGGGGTAAGTTTGCCAAAAGCGCTAATAGTCGGCACAGGAGGCAGATTTTCTTGATTAATTTCTCTTTTTGAGTCTGCCGGAATAAACACCCAGATATGACCTTGTATTTCACGACAGGGATAACTGGTGACACAAATTCTGCTAATATCAAGGCGATCGTGTTCAGTTAATGAGGGGATCTCAGAACAAACGCCATCGCTAGTGTTAAATTTCCAGCCATGATAGCAACAGTACACCCCATCTCCCTCAATCCAGCCATGGTGCAGCGGAATGCCACGATGGGGGCAAATATCCCGCAATGCGAACACTTCTCCATCCTCTCTCCTACCGACAACAATCGGTTCACCTAGCATTTTTTTGGCCATTAGCTGACCGGGTTTAAGTTTATTTGCCGGTGTGGCCACATACCAAAAGTCGCGCAGTAAGCTAGTCATAGGGTTTCTCTGGAGAGCTTCGATCGTTCATCCTATCATTAGAAATCAAGATTATACCTTATGGACGTAACTGGATTCGAACCAGTGACCCCATCGATGTCAACGATGTACTCTAACCAACTGAGCTATACGTCCGCACGAATTGCTATCATAACACGATTGCTTCTAATTAGGCAAGCCCCTAGGCAGTAAATTGATAGCCAATTAACTTATAAATTAACTTGGCAGTGGTAAATTCCGAGACCACCGAATCACTAATCGGGGCCAATTCCATCACATCGCAGCCAATCACTTGATGGGTTTGGAAAAGACGACGGAGAAAGCCTAGGGTTTGATGCCAACTTAACCCCCCCGGTTCCGGGGTTCCCACCCCCGGAATTAAAGCCGGATCGATGCCATCCACGTCTATGGTTAAAAATACCTTCTCGGTGGTAATTTTGGCGATCGCTTTTTCGATCCAATCCAGATCCTTGGCGATATCTCGATCCCAAATCACAGGAATCTGCTGTTTAGCGATTAATTCCGCTTCTTCCCGACAAATAGCCCGAATTCCCACGGGTAAGGTCGGTAAACCCATTTCTAACACCCGACGCATCACACAGGCGTGGTTATGGTGGGAGCCTTCGTACTCAAAACGCATATCGCCATGGGCATCAATTTGAACCACCGTAAAAGGTTCCGATAAAGCTTGTCGGTAAGCTTGTACTACTCCCGTAGTGATAGCGTGTTCACCCCCGACGGCGACGACAAACTTATCATCGGCAATTAGACGAGAAACTGTAGCTGTGGTGACGGCTAACATCTCCTCGGCGGACAATTGCGGTTGCTGACGGGTATCGGCGATCGCATCATGGGTATAGATGCCCACTTCTAAACAGGTTTCCCGCTTAAGTTCCTCGTCATAGGCTTCCAATTGTTGGGAAGCAGTAATCACCGCCGCTGGTCCAGTTTCACAACCCTTGCGATAGGTGGTGGTGGCCTCGTAGGGAATCGGCAGGATTACGGCCTTAGCTGTGGCGTAAGTGGCGATCGCTTCACTACCTAAAAATTGTTCGCTACCGGTGGCGCAAGACAATAACATGGGCAAGTCACAGAAAATTTTAGTCCAATCTTCTATTATAAATATTTTGACTATTTTTGTCTATCTCAACTGACCCCAGACATATCTACTACAATAGCAAAAAACTCTTATCCATCAATGGATACATCCCTCGATTTCTCGCTCAAGATTGGTTTGCTGCGGGCGATAATCTGGAAATATTAGCAAAAATAAATTCAGAACGATTTTGCGCCGTTTCAGCGATCACTAAAATTGTTAAGAATTGTACAACCCTCTTGTTATAAGGCTTTTTATGTCATGAAACCTTAAAATGAGAATTGCTGTGGAAATATAGCCATCAGTTAGGCTGCTTCATACTGCTGTAACAAAAAACAATTATCCCCCGATAGCGATCGCTAAAGGTCGAATAATTATAAATTTTTGTCAAGGGGTGCGGTCAGATATAGGAGTCATCGCTAGAATGAGCCTAGTTGTCAGGAATTTAGTTAAACAAGGTTTTTGGCAAGATGCTAATCTGGCTAACAATATATAGTCATTTCAAATAAGCATGATACAAGTAAAAAATAGGGTAAAATAAGGAAAAACAAGCAACCCATACAGAAAAATGTCCTATAGCCTAGACTTGAGAAAAAAAGTAATTGATTATGTAGAGAATGGAGGAAGCATAACCAAAGCCGCCGCCATATTTAATATAGGAAGAGCCACAATATATAGATGGCTAAGTAGCGAAAAACTGGAAGCAACAAAGGTAAAACATCGTCAGAGAAAGCTGGACTGGAAAGCACTGTCAAAAGATGTCCAAGAAAATCCAGATGCAAGATTAAGAGACAGAGCCGAGAAGTTTGGAGTGAGACCAAGTGCCATTTGCTATGCCTTAAAAAAAATGAAAGTTACCAGAAAAAAGAAGGAACTTCGTTATAGAGAAAGAAACCGAGAAGAAAGAATAAAATACTACAGAGTGCTGAGAGAATTGATTAAAATATATGGAAGTGAAAGCCTTGTATTTATTGATGAGTCAGGGTTTGAAGAATTTCAAGACTGTTTTTATGCTTGGTCAAAAAAAGGGAAGAAAGTCTTTGGAGATAGACAAGGAAAACGAGGAAAAAGAGAGAACCTTGTCGCTGGGAGAAGAAAGGGAAAAAAAGACTTTATTGCACCGATGATATTTACGAGAAGCCTGAATGCCGAAGGTTTTGAAGTGCGATCGCCGATCTTGTAGGGTGCGTTCCCTAATGCAACTTCCACCGCTCCACAGATCGATTTTTGGGGAACGCACCATGCACATTGATTGAAGTTGTAAGTCTAGGCGTTGCAGAATCAAGGTATGAATGCCAACTGTGCATCGTATCCAAAAGTTAGTTTGGGTCTAGCGGCAAGATGTAGGCAGAGTAGTCAAGTGAAGTGTCCCATGCCTGAGCCTCACCTTGTATAGAGCCGACAAATGACTTTAGGATACAATGACTGTAAAAGCTAGTAGCCAGTTGGATATATTTGTTATGGCATTAATATCCCGTGTTGTTCACAGTGATCCCGACATTCTAGGGGGAACCCCTGTTTTTGTAGGAACTCGTGTGCCGATGAGAACCCTACTTGATTATCTTGAGGCTGGTGATTCATTAGAGGTATTTCTAGACCATTTTCCCAGTGTCAGTCGAGAACAGGCGATCTCAGCCCTTGAATTAGCAAAGGAAATGTTGACAGCCTATGCGAATCCTGCTTGATGAATGCGCCCCACGCCCGTTAAAGCGTGAGCTTGCCGATTACGAGGTATGCACAGTTGTTGAGATGGGATGGTCAGGGAAAAAGAACGGTGAGTTGCTGAGGCTGATGATTCAGGAGGGTTTCACGATTCTCCTCACTACAGATCAAAATTTGCGTTATCAGCAAAATTTACAGCAAACTGGAGTGGCAGTTATTGTTCTTGTAGCAACCAGCAACAAACTTTCTGACTTACTTCCCCTAATGCCAGATGCCTGTAGCGTATTAGATAAAGTCTCTCCAGGAGAAGTGATTGAAGTTGGAGGCTCCTGAAAGTTGTGTTGGCGAAAGCAGCATAACTCCGCATCCCTAGCGATATCTCGATCCCAAATCACGGGAATCTGCTGTTTAGCGATTAATTCCGCTTCTTCCCGACAAATAGCCCGAATTCCCACGGGTAAGGTCGGTAAACCCATTTCTAACACCCGACGCATCACACAGGCGTGGTTATGGTGGGAGCCTTCGTACTCAAAACGCATATCGCCATGGGCATCAATTTGAACCACCGTAAAAGGTTCCGATAAAGCTTGTCGGTAAGCTTGTACTACTCCCGTAGTGATAGCGTGTTCACCCCCGACGGCGACGACAAACTTATCATCGGCAATTAGACGAGAAACTGTAGCTGTGGTGACGGCTAACATCTCCTCGGCGGACAATTGCGGTTGCTGACGGGTATCGGCGATCGCATCATGGGTATAGATGCCCACTTCTAAACAGGTTTCCCGCTTAAGTTCCTCGTCATAGGCTTCCAATTGTTGGGAAGCAGTAATCACCGCCGCCGGTCCAGTTTCACAACCCTTGCGATAGGTGGTGGTGGCCTCGTAGGGAATCGGCAGGATTACGGCCTTAGCTGTGGCGTAAGTGGCGATCGCTTCACTCCCTAAAAACTGTTCGCTACCGGTGGCGCAAGACAATAACATGGGCAAATCACAGAAAATTTTAGTCCAATCCTCCATTATAAATATTTTGACTATTTTTGTCTATCTCAACTGACCCCAAACATATCTACTACAATAGCCAAAACCCCTTATCTATCAATAGATACATCCCTTAACTTTTCTTGGTGTACCCATGTTTATGGTAATATTTCTCAATGGACAGGGAGCGAGCATATTTGCTGAAACCGAGTTAGATTTATGGGGGGTTTCCTTGATTTCTACTGGGTAAGAGGGTATCAGAAATTCTCTTAATTCCTTCCAAGGCACAGGTTATGACCTTTTGTCAAGAACGTCGGTTAAATTGCAGCAATTCTCATTTTAAGGTTTCATGACATTAAAACCCTTGCACCTAGAGGGGTTAATAATTCTTAACGAATCTCTAGATCGCTCAAACAACGCAAAATCGTTTCAAAATGAGAATTGCTGGTTAAATTGCTTTTTTATATAACTCATTCCCCCTTAATTGAATAAGTTGAGTGGGATTTTTATAGATTAATTTTCGGCTTCATTTTCTAAAATTTCCTGTAATTGTGAACGCAATGGAGTTAGATTATTTTCAATCGTCCGCCAAGCAATTGCCAATTCTACCCGAAAATATTCATGAAAAATGACATTTTGCATATCTCCCATTAAACGCCAAGGAATTTGAGAATAACGCAATTGTACCTCACTAGGAATATTTCTAGATGCCTCACCAATAATTCCTAAATTATAAAGAACTGCTTTAAGAGTCACTCGATTTGAGCTAAAATCTTCAAAGGTCATATTAGTCGTCCATTCCAAGATTTCATCAATGGATTCAATAATATCTTGAAGACGAAGTTGCCAATCTCTAAAAGGCATTAATCACATCCTTTAATACAGGTTGTCGTAAATGTTCTTTTAAAGAATCTTGAGTACCTAAATCAACAGAACATCCTAATATATCTTCTAAGTAAAGTCGTACCTCGATAAACTCAAATAACCCTACCGCTTTACTAAATTCTACCAATAAATCTACATCACTGTCAAAACGTGCTTCATCCCTTGCTACTGAACCAAATAGAGACAGAGATTTTACCCCTAGTTTTTCTAATTGTTCTCGGTGTTTTGCGAGAATTGTTAGTACCTCATCTCGTTTCATGGCTATTTCCTGAAATCTGATTCCTTCATTGTAACCTTAATGGTTGTCTCGTTGATATTGGCTCTCATGATGAAGTTTATTAAAATAGAAATTATTATTGAACTTAGAAATGCTCTGCCAGTGCCAAATACCACCATTAATTAGGTTGCTTAGGTTTTTCAAGTTGCTCTTTAACTAATTCTAAGGGAAGTTTTAACGGGAGCATCTCATTTATGCAAGTGAGTAATTATACTTATCTATAAAACTGGTTTCTAGCAAGGCTTTCAAAATAGCTTGACATAAAAACCTGATTTAGGGGTTACAAAGGTGAGATGCTCCCGTTTTAACACTCTAGCAATTTGCTCGACGGTTAAGCCTTCCTTCATCAATTCTGTAGCGATTTCGAGTTTATATGCTTCTGTAAGATTAGATTTTTGTAATTGATTTTCTGGTAGTTGATTACAGATATGGCCTTTATTAATTTGGACACCGTTAACGACATTATTGTTAGCAACATTATAATAATACCTTCGCAGACTAGACCTAAGATTAGCTTTATTAACTTCTTCTCCTAGAATTTCCGATAGGGTTTTCCATAGCTTACCGGCTACATCCTTGACATATTTCTCGGAACGATGATGACTTTTAGCGATTTCTGTGTATTTTTGGTGATTAATCACCCCTTCTAAGATTTCAGACTGAACATCATCTAAATTCTCTCCTGTATAGGAGAAGATGAGATTATCAACAGTTGTAATTAAAGAGTGAATATCAAAATTGTTCATGGCATTGGTTTAACTATGGGATTAAGTCATAATTGCTTGACATTATAGCACAGAATGTAAATTTAGGTACTTTATACGACTTTATCTTACTTTTTAGTGCTTGAAAGTTAATCTTTAATGTCATAAGCTCTTAGAAACCTTAGCTTAAGCAAAAATAATGAAAATGAACAGAGTTAAAAGTTCTCTATTGAAATCGGGTTTATGTGTTTTCAGTTTTTCCATATCACTTCTTTGTCAAAAAACTCCTGTACTGTCTGCTACAGTATCAAGTTCTAGTTCAACACTTCAATCTGTAGGTATTGTAAATGACTTTGATAAGATTTCTGTAATATTAGATGGTATTTTAAAACTTTGGGGTATTGTTGCACCTGTTGGAAGACCTTTACAGCCAGAAGATTTTACAACAATTAAATCAGCCAGGTTGTTGATTGCGTGTGTCAATGGAATCTGTGATAAGGATGAATCTCAAAGTAATAGTCTAGTAAGCATTAATAAACGAACAGTAGAAAAAACAGGACAAGTTAGTTCAATAGCATCAATTAGTGGTGCTTTAACCCAAACTAGCATTGGAAAGAATCCGGCTTGTGTCGGAGATACGTTTGTTGATGGTCTCAGTCCCATTAAGTGTGAAAAAAATGTTAAGGCCGTTGGTAAACCTGGAGAGGTATTTGTAAAAAATGTAACCGCATCTGCCTTTGGTCTTGTTTATGATGGCAGGGGTGGAAGACTGCTTATGGACGGAGCAGAATCCATGGACGAAGTTTATAGAGAAATCCCCGAACCCACCTCAACCCTAAGTCTTCTTTCCCTGGGAATACTTGGTGCAGGTGCAACCATAAAACGGAAAGTAAAACGCTCTAATTCCCTCGAAAAAGAACTCACTAACATCGGTTAAATTGCTTTTTTGTATAACTCATTCCCCCTTAATTTTAGACCAGTTGAGGAGGATTTTTATGCTCTTACTTCTCCTTCTTGTATTTTTAAATTAATATTTGCTATAATAAACAAAGGGTAAGCATCAATCATCTTCAAGCAATAAAAACTATTATTGAGGAACGACAAAATGAACTTAGAAATGCTTGGGCAAAACACTTCTCAAGCTGAAGTAACTCATATTTCTTCCCATGGAATATGGATTCTGGCAAACGATGAAGAAATGTTTCTTTCCTATCAAGATTTTCCTTGGTTTCAAGATATACCTATTAGACAAATTTTAAATATACAAGAGCCTTTTCCTAATCATTTTTATTGGCCAGATTTAGATGTAGATTTAAGCAAAGAAATTATTAAAAATCCTGAGAGATTTCCTTTAAAAGCTAAAGCCTAGTTTTTATCCTTAATTAAGTGCGATGCCGAAGGCACTGCGTAGCAGCACGCTGATCTTGTAGGGTGCGTTCCCTAATGCAACTTCTACCGCTCCAGCGATCGATTTTTGGGGAACGCACCATGCCTATTGATTGAAGCTGTAAGAACGATTTCTGCAAAGGCTGTGAAATTGAAGGCTCTTGTGCAGGTCAGTGTCAAGTCACTTTGGAGTCTTCCAGAAATGACAGTCAATTAGTTGGAAAAATGTGCGAGTTAATGATTGCAACTACACAGAATTTGGTTGACGAATATCTAGAAGGCAGCTGAAATTCTGTGTTTATGACTAAGAACTAGCTGCCCAAAGCAAAGACACTTCATATTGATTAAATGTTGAATCCGCACTCACAAGTGTCATATCTTCTACCTGAGCTTGTGCAATCAGCATTCGGTCAAAAGGATCACGATGATGTAAAGGCAATGCAGCCGCCCGCAAAGCATGAGAAGCATTGATCTCTAACGATCTAGCTCCTAGTTGAGTCATTCGAGTAGAGACATAATCATCTATTTGCTCTGGCAGTGGTAATTTACCGACTGAGACTTTAATTCCCATCTCCCAAACACTGGCAACAGAAAACCACAATTCATTGCTTTCGTTTGCAATTTGTTCAATTACATTCTCACTTAACTTGTCTGGTTGGGCAAACCACCACAGCCAGCATTGTGTATCCAGTAAAAGTCTCACTCCGCACCACCCTCAAATGCTACCAAAATATCTTCTGGTAAAGGAGCGTTAAAATCATCTGGTACGGTAAACATCCCTCGATCTTGTCCTAAACTAGACCGTCGATCTAAAGATGTCCGAAATGGAACAAGTTTAGCAATTGGAATACCTCGGTTTGAAATAACGATTTCCTCTCCGAGTTCCACACGGGACAATAGCCGAGAAAGGTTTGTTTTAGCCTGATGAATGTTTACAGTTTCCATGCTCTTAAAAAACCAAATCTACAAACTAAGTTTAGTTTAGTTGCGGTGATTCTGCAAGGGCAAGTTAGTTTGAAGTGCGATGCCGAAGGCACTGCGTAGCAGTACGCTGATCTTGTAGGGTGCGTTCCCTAATGCAACTTCTACCGCTTCAGCGATCGATTTTTGGGGAACGCACCATGCAGATTTATTGAAGCTGTAAGTCTAAATGCGATGCCGAAGGCACTGGGTAGCAGCCAATCTTGTAGAGACTTAGTAGGATGGCATTAGCTCATCCTACAGACCTGTGAGATATTATAGAGAAGTCTCCAGAAGTCAAATCGCAATCGGGAGTTAGTATATGCAAGCTATCCTTTTAAGCCGTGAAGAAGTTGCTCAACGTGCAGAGAAACTGTACGAAAGCAGAATCCGCCAAGAGGTGGAAGTTGAAGAAAACATTGGCAAGATGGTTATCATTGACATTGAAACAGGTGACTACAAAGTTGATGAAAATGGCTTACACGCTGCTGACTTATTGAGCGAGAAACACCCCCATGCTCGGCTCTTTGGGATCAAAATTGGCTACAACGTTGCTGCCGCTTTTGGTGGGGGTGTTATGGAGCGTGTAGTTAAGTGATTTCAGGTATTGTGGCTAATGGACACCCGATCATCACTATCCCATTTCGGATTCCAAATCGCGCTGACTTTCCGATTGAGTTTGTAGTAGATACAGGATTTACAGATGAGCTTTGTTTACCACCCGAAGCAGTAGCATTACTGAATCTTCCTTTCAGGTACGATATGCGTGCGAATTTAGCAGACAACAGCCAAGTAATGCTGCCTCTTCACAAAGCAATTATTATCTGGAATGGTGAGGAGCGAGAAACTCGTGTATTTGCAACAGGACGGCGACCCCTGGTTGGAACTGCTTTATTAGATAGCAATGAACTTGTGATTCAGTTTACGGAAGGTGGGTTGGTAACAATTGACGAATTGTAGTTCTCAGCATTAGCGCAAACGCAGGCTAACTTCACCGTTATACTGAATCGGTTTTTAATAGTATGATTAACTCCCAATCCAACCTTAAAAACCCGCTCTCCCCCATACCTGTTAAACCGGATTTAGTATCAGAGCGATCGCTAGATAAAAGGTTAAGTAATGTTAAGATCATAATTCTTCATGAAGAAAGAGCATGATCGCCGAGTAACTGTAGTCAAAAATACCAAATTTTGCCCCAGTCACAATACAGTAGGGATCAAGCGCATTCGATCGAAGCAAGAATTTTCTCCCCAGTATCTATGAATCAATCAGAAAGTTGCGGTAAGGTCTATCTCGTTGGTGCGGGTCCCGGAGATCCCGGTTTGTTGACCTTAAAAGCGAAAGTTCTCCTAGAAAATGCCGATGTTGTCCTCTATGATGCCCTAGTTAGCCCCTCGATTCTAGCCATGATTAACCCCCGGGCCGAACAAATCCATGCGGGTAAGCGTCGCGGTCGTCATTCTCTAGTACAGGAGGAAATCACCGCTTTACTGATCGATAAGGCCCGGACTAATGCCGTGGTTGTTCGTCTCAAAGGGGGCGATCCCTTTGTTTTCGGTCGCGGGGGTGAAGAAATGCTCGATCTGATCGCGGCTGGAATTAGCGTCGAGATCGTGCCGGGGATCACTTCAGGAATTGCCGTGCCTGCCTACGCCGGTATTCCCCTCACCCATCGCGATTATAGTTCTTCCGTTACCTTCGTCACCGGCCACGAGATGGCGGGTAAATATCGTCCTCAAGTTAACTGGTCAGCGATCGCCCATGGTGCGGAAACAATTGTTGTTTACATGGGTGTGCATAATTTACCCTATATTATCGGGGAGTTAACCAAGGCCGGCAGAAGTCCAGAAACACCGATCGCCTTGATTCGCTGGGGAACAACACCGCAGCAACAGCAGTTAATCGGTACTTTCACTACGATTATGGACCAGATCGAAGCCACCGGCTTTGAGTCCCCAGCGATCGCTGTTATCGGGGCAGTGGTGAACCTTCATGATCTCTTACAAGCGGGACAACCTTTGCTATCCAGGACAATCCCCCCTACACCCATTTCTCCCTGATTCGGTTCCCATGCGTCAATATCAAAAATCCCTGACGATTACCACCAGTCCCAAGAATTTCCATCGTCTGACTGCCCCCATAGAAGCGATCGTGGCTGAATCGGGCATAACGACGGGATTATGCAGTATATTTGTCTGTCACACCTCCGCTTCTTTGCTGATCCAAGAAAATGCCGATCCCGATGTTCTCACCGATTTGGCCAATTTCTTCGCCAAGTTAGTGCCGGAAGATAGCAGTCTCTACTATCACTCTACCGAAGGGCCAGACGATATGCCCGCTCACATTCGCTCGGTGCTAACCCGGACATCGGAACAAATCCCGATCGCTAGAGGTAAATTAGTTTTAGGCATCTGGCAAGGTATCTATCTCTGGGAACACCGTCAGAGTCGTCACCAAAGGCAAGTGGTGGTTCATATCACCGGGGTCTGAAGCGTTGCGTATAGTTTTGTAATAGAAACTTTACTCGTACCCCTCATCGGAGTAAGATTTTTTCCGTGTACGATCAAATTGTTCGCTTTTTGAACAAAGAACTTCATATTTCGTAACAAAAGGAAACAATTTATGCGAAAATTGTTCGCTCTGGCCCTGGTGCTATCTCTCTGGTTCACCTTTGCCGCTCCAGCGTCGGCTGATTTGTCCAATCTGACCCCTTGTAGCGAAAATCCCGCTTTCCTACAAAAAGCGAAGAGTTTCCGCAACACCACTCCTGACCCCGAATCGGGAGCCAAACGCGCTCAAACCTACTCCCAAGCTCTCTGTGGACCCGAAGGCTATCCGCACCTAATTGTTGATGGTCGTTGGGATCACATGGGCGATTTCTTTATCCCTAGCATCCTATTCCTGTACATTACCGGTTGGATCGGTTGGGTTGGTCGGGCCTATTTAATCGCCGTGCGCGACAGCAAAGATGCCGAAATGAAGGAAATCATCATCGATGTTCCCCTCGCTTTGAGCAAAATGTTAACGGGTTTTCTCTGGCCGTTGGCGGCTTTACAAGAGGCCACTTCCGGTAAATTAACCGTTAAGGATTCGGAAATTACCGTTTCCCCTCGTTAATTTTTGTGTCAAACCCTTGACTTTTTATTCCCTAGGAGAACTCAGATGGAAGGACTTACTAAATTTCTCTCGTCCGCACCCGTGTTAATTATGGCGCTGCTGACTTTCACCGCCGGGATTTTAATCGAATTTAATCGCTTTTATCCCGATCTCTTATTCCACCCGCTAGGTTAAAGCCAATCTCAGGTGATTAAAGGGGATACAGAGTCCACTGTATCCCTTTTTAATGGCAATGATCGGAGGGATTGGGGGAATATTAAGAAAAGAAAGACACTGGAGACCACAGGGCCTAAAAATAGATAAGATACAGGTGTCTGCAACCACAGAGGTGGGACAAACCATGCTGTTAGATAAAGATTTGATGCTAGGAAAGCGTCTGCGGTATCAAGAATTACAAGAAAAATTAAAAGAGATTTGGCAGGGAGAAAACGTTCCCGAATCCGATGAATGCGATTATGATATCCTCGTTGTCCCTTCTTTTAGTATCGATCAGAGAGTCGGTCAAAAAGTGGCGGGTTTTTTACATTACGAAGAAAGATTATTATTTTCTCTGATTCGGTTGCGACATCCGAAAACTCGTTTAATCTATGTAACAGCGCAGCCACTTTCGCGGATGGTGATTGATTATTACCTGCAATTGTTGCCTGGGATTCCTTTTTCCCATGCTAATAATCGTCTGTTATTACTGACAACTCACGATAACTCTTTTCAACCTTTAACTCAAAAAATTCTGGAAAGACCGCGCTTAGTAGCAAGAATCCGGCAAGCGTTGCGTCGAGATCGTGCCTACATGGTTTGTTTTAATTCTACTAATTTAGAGCGAGAATTGTCTTTACAATTAGATATTCCTTTATTTGCCTGTAGTCCAGACTTATTGTATTGGGGTTCTAAAAGTGGCAGTCGCGAGATTTTTGGTCAAGGCAATATTCCCCATCCTGACGGTAGTTTACAGGTAAATACGGTCAAGGATTTGTTATACGAAGCCGCTAGTTTGTGGTCGCGGCAACCGCAATTAAAACGCATGGTAGTGAAGTTAAATGAGGGGTTATCAGGAGAAGGAAATGCGGTTTTAGATTTACGTCCTTTAGGGGAAATTGTTGATAGTAACAGTCTAGATTTAAGCGAGAGAATTAATCTCTTGGCTAAACTATTAGACAAGATTAGTTTTCAAGCAAGCGATGAAAATTGGGAGAGTTTTTCTGGCAAAATTGCTGAATTAGGGGGAATTGTCGAAGCTTTTATTGAAGGGGAAGAAAAGCGATCGCCGAGTGTGCAAGGTTATATTACACCGACGGGAGAAGTGAAGATTCTTTCCACTCACGATCAAATTTTAGGGGGTCCCGATGGTCAAATTTATCTGGGTTGTTATTTTCCTGCCGATGAAAATTATCGCCTACAATTACAGGAATTAGGTCTAAAAATAGGGGAAATTCTGGCAGCAAAGGGAGCAATTGAACGCTATGGAGTTGATTTCGTCGCTGTTAAAAATCCAGAAACTTTAGTCTGGGATTTACAGGCGATCGAAATTAATCTGCGAAAAGGAGGAACTACCCATCCTTTTATGACTTTAAAGCTTTTAACTAATGGTGAATACGATCAAAAAACTGGATTATTTTTCAGTCAACCTCACCAGGAAAAATACTATATTGCCTCCGATAATCTCCATAAACCCCAATACAAAGGTTTACTTCCCGATGATTTAATGGATATTATTGCTAAACATCACTTGCATTTTGATAGTAGCAGTAAAACAGGAACAGTTTTTCATCTCATGGGTGCGCTGTCAGAATTTGGTAAATTAGGGTTAACTTGTATCGGCAATTCTAGTGAGGAAGCGGCGGCAATTTATCAGCGTGTGGAACAGGTTTTAGATTGGGAAACAGAGCATAGTTCTATAAATTTAGGTTATTGTTCTGGATTACCGATCACTTGGATATAACTAGACTGATTTACTGGCTGTAATTTTTTGTTTCAGAGATTTAACCGACATTCCGCACATCTTCATATACCTTTATATATTTTTGCATTCCCCAAGATGTTTTGACGAAAAAGCTTCATTGTAGAAACTACTATTGAGAACATTTTCAATAATTGATTTTTTCTGAGAAAACAAATTACAATTCTTCCCATTGATGAAAATCGATCCTTGTAGCTACAATCTTTACTGGCAAAAGGTTGTAAGCAATGTATTAGTAAAAATTATCAATTGAATGTTAAGAAGTGCGGAAGGTGGGATTTAATGATCCAAGCAGGCAGTTCCTGGCAGCCAATGACCGATGGTTTTACCTTGGTTAAAAGTTGTCTTGACTTCGATGCACTTACTTAACTGGTTTAAATAGCTTCTAAATATTTGCTATCGAGCAGAAATGAGCCTCGATCGAATTTTACACCCCAATAACCCCCCGGCCGGCGATCGATTACCGTGCCTATATCGTCGATATCGAGCAGATCCGGCGGCCGTAACATAGGCATAGGATCGGCGGTTTTCAGGTAAGGGGGAATGGCAATCAGACGGACTTTTCCCCCGATGCTAATTTCACTCATAGTACTGGCTAGATGCGATCGTTACATAACATCCCAACTTAGCATATTTCAAATCATTCTCAAGATAGATTCCCCAGGGAATAGGTGTTGTGTAAGCTGTTGCCATCCTCCTTTGGCGTTGGGTTGGGCTGTTGCCTGACCTAGCGGCGAGGGGATAATCGCAATACGAAATCTGCTAGAGCAATAATCATGAAAATCACTCATAAACTCTTGTTCTCTTCCTGGCTCTTACTGGGTGTCACGGTGGCCCCATCCCAAGTATTGGCAGGACCGTTTGTTCCTCAAGGACCGTTTGTCCAACCTGCACCTGGACCGGGTATTCCATGGCCAAAAAATGTTCCGGGTAAAGAATACAGCGATCGCTTTGACAAAGACACTCAAGAACCGCCAGTTCTAGATCCAGAACAGAATATTTACTGGGATGGCAATGGTGGTCGGCAAGATGCCTTCGACTATAGTGGCTCTCGCGCAGGTGATACTGTTACGGCAAGGGAAGTAGATGCCTTAGCTAATCATCAAGATGCCCTATTCTGGGATGTCATTGCTAATCGAGCCGCCCTACTATTCTCGACTGGTTCGACGGTAGTACCTGCGAATCCCCTTTTTGTAGGCAATATCGCTTATAACCAGCTTGGAATACATGAAAAAAGTGTTCTTTTTGAATCGATTGGCGGGGGGACTGGTTTTTGGGCAACGCCTCCGCAAATTGATCAAGAGGGAGTTAACGATCTCGATGGTTTGGAGGTGTGGAGTTCTGTATCACCAACGTCTTCTCAATACCCTTCTCCAGCAGATCCGACTCCTGATGATGCTGATATGTACTCTTTGTTGGGAGATCCCCTTATTAACGGTATAAGAACGTCAGTATGGTACTATAACCCCATTACCCAGATCAGCAACTCCTATATTACTGCTGGTCAGATTGCCACAGCAATTAGCCCATTTATTCCGCCGACATATACTGGTGATATCGCTAATATCCTTGATCTGGATGGTTTAATGGTCTTTGATCAAGGTAGTGTAGGTCAGTGGGATCAGGGTGATGCTATTCTGTTTAGTCTTATGCCGATAGATCTCGTTGGACAAGACCCAAATAATCCATCAATATTGGATGGAGTAATCACACCCAACGTTAATGGAGGCGATATCGATGGCGGGGAAATTTGGTCTTGGCGATTTGGTCAAGCTGCTCAATTCCTCTTTCACGGTGGGCATCTCTGGGATACAGCTTTCAATGTCAGACAGGCTACCGGGGCAGTGAATGAAAATATAGATGCTTTAGAAGCTGTCGCCGTTCCCGAACCCTCTACATTCCTCAGCTTATTAACCCTCGGCACTCTCGGTGCAGCTTCAACCCTGAAGCGCAAACTAAAATCATCCAAAACATCAGAAAACTAAACCACAAAAGTAGGCTAAATTGCTTACCAAAGTGTAATTAATGTCCCTTCATTCAGTCAGTTGAGGGGGTTTATTGTATAATAGGGACATAATTAAATCAAGAGGATTTTGGTTATGCAACAGGTGACGATTGAGCTACCCACCACCATAATTAATGCTCTAGCCGCCTACAATCAAGAGCATAAGGTATCTTCTTCTGATACAGTACAAACGGCTATAGAATCATTTTTAATAGCGAAAGGCTATTTATCCAAACCGAAAAAATCTTTTCACTTATCTCCCGCACCCAAAGGAAGTGGCTATACTGACACATCCATCAATCATGACGCTGTTTTAGCCGAATTTACTCTGTCCCATAAATTACCTCGATTACATAACAATCACATTTAGGAACTATTCTGACTTCTGCTATGCGCTCCTCTACTCTTGTCGGCAAGGCAATTGAAGTCCGGTGATAGTTTGACTATTCCTTGCCTAAGACCTACTTTGCTTATAGCTTGAATCGTGTAAACTAAGAGATTTCGTCCTTTTTTTGGCTCCTTATAGCCAGGGATTTTGGGTTTTCCCAGAAATTTATCGGGGTGACTTTTAAACTCCGATGAAGCGGCAAAAAATGATTGCCAGTTCCGGTCTAATCCTCTTAAAACTTGTTGGGAAACTTTAGCGGGTAAAGCTTGATACTGTTCTGTCTTTTTCATCAGAGAGGCCATCTGATTATAGGTCAAATAGCCATGACCATAAATGAAGTTTTGTCGGATTAAATAATTGGCTGAGTTGTAGAGATTTTTAGACTGCCAAGATCAATTATCTATCTCAGCCCAAAATCTATGTCCTTTCTTGATAATGTGCCTTTCTGCTACTAACATTATTGTCCGTTGTCTTTTAACTCAGCTATAATCTTTTCTGTCTTTCTTTTCGACATTCTTAATCCGTAAATTCGAGAACAAAAAGAGGTTATAATGGCTATTAAATCTGACATCAACTCATCCTGATTATCCTCACTTTGATTGACAACCTCCAGTTTTTTATCTAGTTCTTTTAACAAGATTTCTAGATAATTAGTCCCAAATCTGGCTAGACGCTCTTTGTGTTCAACAATTAAAACATTATAATTGGGGTCAACTAGAATTTTGGCTAATTGTTGGCGATTATCGTTTAATCCACTGCCTACTTCTTTGACAACTTTGTAGATTTTGTAGCCTCTGGCAACAGCATAATCTTTTAATCGGTCAGCTTGTCTATCTAGATTGTCTTTATTTTCGGCACTGGAAACTCTTGCATAAATGCAGGCTATCAAGTCGGGTTTTGAATGGTTGTCATCCGTTATGATAATTGTACCAGAAGGCAATTGATAACCTGTTAAATTCCCTTGTTTCCACCACCTCCAAGCCGTTCGATAACTTATTCCTGTTTTTTTTGCATAGTCTGATAGTTTCATGTCTATATATTACCATCCCTGACTATATCTGACTATATTTCTATTGAAACTTTACAATACCACCTTAAGCTCGTCTTTTTTCTGATTTTAACAGTAGAATCGCCGATGGGAATGAATAACTTAGTTCATGACTCCATTCGTCTCACCTGAGAAATTTCTAATTTCATATCTACCGAAAAAAGCTCCCCGGTTGACCATTCCCGTGGCGATCGTTTATGAAAAAGATAATGGTGTTCAGCTAACCATTCTCAATGCCTCCCCGTCTCCACAGTAAAATAGGTAATGCTCACCCTAGTCATGCAAGGCGTAAAATTTCCCAGATTTTCGGATATTCTCGTTAACTACTTTTGTAGGTCTTCATTGGCCCGAAAAATCGCTTCTTGACCATCACTAGAGGCCACAAAACCCATAAAAGCTTTGACTGCTTCACTAGCAGGTTCTTTGTAAACGTAGTAAAGGGTACGCTGCCAGGGATAATTAGGTTCACTGGCTGAAATTCCGTCCACAGCGAGCGCTCTGACGGTTTTTTGGTCGGCGATTTGGCTATAGGTGGCGTAACTAATGCCATTCAGTCCCAAAACTCGCAAAATTGGGGTGGTGGCATCCCTCTCCATCATTTTGAAATTAGTTCCCCTACCAAATTCTCCCCCTTGCAGCACTTCCTGACGAAAACTTTGATAAGTGCCACTAATAGGAGGACGATTAATCACTTGAATAGTAGCAGCAGAACCTCCCACCTCCGACCAAGAGGTGATTTTTCCGGTAAAAATACCCCTAACTTGAGCAGTGGTTAACCCCCCCGCAAAGGGGTTTTTTACTCCCACCACAACAGCGATCGCATCTCGGACAATCGGACTAGAAGCCAATCCCTGAGAGCGTTCCGACTCGGTTAAAGGTCGTGACACCGCCGCAATATCGATCGCCCCCTGGGCCACTTCCTCTAATCCCACATCAGATCCTTGAGCATTTGTCAAGACCTCTACCCCCTGAAATTTGGCAGTTAAAGCGGCTTTTAAGGCTTGATTAATCTGTACCATACTGGTGGAGCCGTTAATGCGAATTGTCGTGCCACTGGGGATAGAAGTCCGTGGGGCAAAACTGACCACTCGCTGGGGTGAGGGGGGAGGGGGTAGGGGAGAGGAGGCACTTTCCGATACCGGCGATTTTTGCGGACTTTTACCGCTGCCACAGAGAAAAAATTCTTGACCCGCAGCACATTGACTTTGTAGCCAGAAGTAACCCCCACCTAAAATGCCCGCAGTGGCTAAAAGAGCGATTATTAAAGCAGTTGTTTCGTTTTTTTGAGACATAATTATTCAGTGAGCGGTGATCAGTTAGGGGATTTGGGGAGACGGGGATTTGGGGAGATGAGGATTTGGGGAGATGGGGAGATTTCAGCTAAATTCCCCACCCCCCTACTACCCCAACACCTAACACCTAACACCCCACTACCCCACTACCCCATCATTTGCTGACATTAGGGGGTCGATCGCCTGGACACCGGTGATCAATGGAAGTTTCGATGATATTATCTTAGTGCATGGAAATCCACTCTTAATTTAGGACTGTATATCATGACCCACGCACCTATATCCCCAGTCGTGCTGGTTATCCTTGATGGTTGGGGTTATCGCCCGCAAAGGTCGGATAATGCGATCGCAATGGCGAAAACCCCGATTATGGATAGTCTCTGGGAAGTTTATCCCCACACCTTAATCCGCACCTCCGCTAAGGATGTGGGACTACCAGAAGGACAGATGGGCAACTCGGAAGTTGGCCACCTCAATATCGGAGCGGGGCGGGTTGTACCACAGGAGTTAGTACGGATTTCCGATGCGATCGAAGATGGTTCGATTCAACAAAATCAGGCTTTATTAAAACTCTGCGACGAGATTCGCCCTAAAAAAAGCAAATTACACCTAATTGGTTTGTGTTCCGAGGGGGGAGTTCATTCCCATCTCGATCACTTACTGGGATTATTAGACTTAGCGAAAGTGCAAGGGATTAGCGATGTCTGCATTCATGTCATCACCGATGGTCGCGATACCAACGTCACCGACGGGATGCCGGCGATTAAACGGATTCAAGAACATATTAATAAAATTAAACTCGGTCGCATGGTGACTCTCAGTGGCCGTTATTATGCCATGGATCGGGATCGCCGTTGGGATCGGGTGGAAAAAGCCTATAACGTGATGACCAGTGATCAAGGTATCGACGGGCGATCAATTACTGAAGTATTACAGGCATTTTATGATCAAAATATTACCGATGAATTTATTCCCCCCACCAGAATTGCAACCGGGGCGATCGAAGCGGGCGATGGGGTGATATTCTATAATTTCCGTCCCGATCGAGCTAGACAGTTATGTTATGCCCTGACTATGCCCGATTTTGAAGATTTCGATCGAGATTTAATTTCTCCCCTCAGTTTTGTCACTTTTACCCAATACGATCCGAAATTACCGGTAGATGTGGCCTTTGCTCCCCAGAATTTAAATAATATTTTAGGACAGGTGATCGCTCAACAGGGATTAAAACAGTTTCGTTGTGCGGAAACCGAAAAATATCCCCACGTCACCTACTTTTTTAATGGGGGATTAGAAAAACCCTTTGAGGGAGAAGTGCGCGAATTAATTCCCAGTCCAAAAGTCGCCACCTATGACCAAGCTCCGGCCATGTCGGCAGCCGCGGTGACAGCAGCGGTCTGTGGGGCGATCGAACAGGGGATCTATAGTCTCGTGGTAGTCAATTACGCTAACCCCGATATGGTGGGTCATACGGGCATTTTAGACGCGGCCATGAAAGCAGTGGAAACGGTGGATCTATGCTTGGCTAAGTTGTTAAGTAGCGTCAATAAATTGGGGGGAACAGTGTTAATCACTGCCGACCACGGTAACGCGGAAACGATGGTGGATGAGTCGGGTAATCCTTGGACGGCCCACACGACTAATCCCGTTCCTTTAATTTTAATTGAAGGGGAAGGGAGAAAAATACCCGGCCACGGTGGCGATGTGCAGCTGCGGGATGATGGTCGTTTAGCCGATATTGCCCCCACTATCCTGGAAATTCTCTCTATTCCCGTCCCGATAGAAATGACCGGGCGATCGCTGATTAAACCGGCCGAAGTGGAAATTAAAGCCAGTCGCACTCCCGTCCGCATCTCGCTTTAACGAGTAAAAAGTCAAGAAAGGGGAATTTTATGCTGAAAACCATCGAAGGTGTTTATCGAGATGGACAAATACACCTAACCGAGTTACCCAATGATATTAGCGATCGCTCACAAGTGCTGGTGACTTTTCTCGATCAAATCGATCCTAGTAAGCTCAGACAACTGATGGAGTATTTAGAGAGCATCGAGGGGATTCAGCAAGGTTTCGAGGAGATAAATTCCGGTAAAACCCGTCCTCTTGCCGATTTTGCCCAAGAAATGGCCGAAAAATATGGTATTTCAGGTTGAAATTACCCCAACTGCCACGGCACAGATCGAAAAAGCCTATCGCTGGTATCGAGGTTATAATGCCGAGTTTGCTGACCGTTGGTTTCGAGGATTAATGAATGCTATTGCTACTCTGCAAGAGAAACCAACTCGTTGTGCTTTAGCGCTCGAACAGACGATTTTTCTACCCAAAGAAGTCCGACAACTTTTTTATGGGAAAGGTAAAAATGTCTATCGAGTGCTTTTTACAATTAGAGATAGTACGGTTTATGTACTATATGTTCGCCATAGCGCCCAAGCACCACTAACACTTGAGGATATAGAGGATGAAGAGGACCCTAGTTGATAACTAATTCAAAGCTGACGGCTTGATAACTGCTATACTTTGTAATGGAAAATAGAGAGTAATAATCATGACAGTGGTGCTGGTAGTACAGATTATTTGGGCGCTGGCGGCGGCCTTTCTGGCGATTTTGGTGTTATTACACAGTCCCAAAGGGGATGGTATTGGCGGTATTGGCGGCCAATCACAGATTTTTACCAGCGCAAAAACGGCGGAAAAAACCTTAAATCAGGTGACTTGGGCCTTGGGGACGGTATTTATCACCCTAACTATTGTACTGAGCGCCGGCTGGTTAAATCGCTAAATGCTAAGAGGTCGGTTCTCTTTTCTAGGACTCGCAGCCTTGGCGAGTCTTTTGCTGTTTTCCTATTCTTTGATCGCCGACAGTCGATCGCTACCAGAGTTAAAAACCCATCCTTTACCCGCTAATTTAGCCCAATGGCAAGAGCAAAACCAGTCCGGGGATTATTTTGATGCCGTGGAAATCAGTCCCGTGGGGGCGTTGATTTGGTCGCAATTTCCCGTGAAGATTTATCTTCAGAGCGATCGCAGTTCTTGGCTGAGTTTGGTACAACAGGCGATCGCTGAATGGGGGCAGTATTTGCCGATGGAGTTGGTAAATCGGGCAGAATTGGCCGATATCCTCATTAAACGGGAGTTACCGCCGTCGGGAGTTCGTTTTAATGCCGAAACGGGTAAGTTAGAACTGCCCCGGGTGCGTTCTGCCATAACACAATACGAGATTTTTGTCAAGGAAAATCGCTTAACTCATCGGATGAGTATCCAGATTAGTCCCAATTTAGCCGATCGGTCGGCCTTAGCGGCAGCGCGGCACGAATTAGGTCACGCTTTGGGAATTTGGGGTCATAGTCCCCTAGAGACGGATGTGATGTATTTCGCTCAAACTAGAGATATTGCCCCGATTTCTAGCCGGGATATTAACACTTTAAAAAAGGTTTATCAGCAGCCAACTAAGTTAGGTTGGCAGATGGATCAGCTAGGGTATCTAATACCTGAATAGGTAAATATTGCTCTTCAGTCGGTTCTGCTATTAAAAAGTATAAGTTATGGATATACTTAGTATAACTGACTAAGATCCAGAAGATTAACCATCGCTTAAACCTCTATTTCCTCTAGCCATGTTTTAATCGCACTGATTAACTTGGGTTGCTGGGGAGGGGTGTTGCTGACTCAAGCTATGAATGCCAACTGTGCATCCTATCCAAAAGTGGCTCTTCGTTACTCTTTATGCTAAATCAACAGACAAGATGCCAAGACAACATACTTCTAACCCAAAAATTCCGAAAGTTTCTAAAGCCATAGCCTCTCCGTTTTATTAGTTTAAGTTTATTGTTGATTCCCTCGACCACCCCATTCGTTGTCCTTCGCTCAAAATAACTAATTATTTCTCCAAACCAGTTTCGGATTGTTTGACAACTCTTGGTAAAAACACTGGAGGATTTTGCCAACCATTCCGAGATGGATAGCATTCCCTCTGTCGGATTCTCTGAGGTTTCATAAATATTTCTAAATTCTTCCTTTAATTCCTGCATCTTTTTCAAATTTGGAAAAGTTTCTTTGATAGCTTCTAGTTTGATTTTTTGGGGTTCCGTTAAATCTTTTTCATTTTTTAACAAGCTATATTTACTTCGCTTTAAAACTTCTAGCTTCGCTTCTTTTTCCGCTTTCTGTTTTTTATTTTTCTGCGCTTCTACCGCTCTTTTTTCTGCTCTTCTCTGTTCGTCTAACTCTTGATTAATTTGTTTCATTACATGGAATCTATCAGCGACTACCTCGGCCGATGGCATCAATTCTTTCACCAGATTTTTATAGGGCAACCAAAGGTCTATGCTCACTTCTTCAATTTGCTCTAACACCTCTTTTCCCCACCCCGTAAGCGTTTCCCTCAACTCTTCTTGTGTTCGCTTCTCTAGAATAGCTATTAGTTTTCCCGTATCTAAATTTACTAAAACTGCACAGTAATTTTTTTGCCCTTTGACTAGAGCGATTTCATCAATTCCTAGTCTTTTTAATTCCGATAGGTCTGGCTCTGTAATTTCTTCGGCGATGTCCTCTATCATTCTTTGAATCTCTTCTTCCGTTACGTCATTTCTTCGGCTAACATTTAAAATATCTCCTTCTTTTAATTGTTCGAGTATATTCTCGGCTAGTCTTTTCGTATAGGTTCGTTTCTTGGCGACAAAATCTAACTCTTCACTAAAGGGTTTTCGACAATTATCGCACTTAAATTGACGACGATTAACCTGTAGGTACACTGGTTGTCCTGAGATTGGTAAATCTTTGACTAAATGTCGATGATTTTGGTGGAGTTTATCGCTCTCTAACCCACAATGAGGACAGGTTGCTTTTTGATTTTTCGATTCGATTCGGCAAACTATACCGATATTTTCTAGGTGTAGATAGCCTTGAATAGACGTTCCTTTTAGGTTCAAAAATTTGTCAAGTATCATAAGTAAAATACTCTGGTTTTTGGCTATTATATCAAATCTTAACTCAATTGTCTATCTTTTGGCATTAACCTGTTTGTGCCTTAAGTCCTTCCCCGTATGGATTTCAGCTACTTTTGAGATTAAGTACTCTCATCGAATTTTATTTTAAGTTAATTATTTGCATAACAATTCCCGAAGAGCCCCAAAAGTTAGTTTAGCTCTAGGTTTTAAAAACCCCACACAAGAAGATTCCTATTGCAAATCAGCAACCCCAATCTTTGCCACCCTCGACAACTAAGCCAATACTAGAAACATATTGTACGGGTTTGCCTAACATTAAGGGATCTATTTCTCCCCAATCGTAAGGTTCATAATCTTCTAAACGAGATAGTTCGCTATCTAACCAATCATCTCTAGGGGCTGTTTTTTCTGAGGGATTGGGCTGTTTCAGGCAGTCTAAGGGTTTAGTCATGGGGAAAAAATGTCCTATACACAAACATTTTACCCATTATTGACCAACTCTTTAGTTCATCTACACCTCTATTTCCTCTAGCCATGTCTGAATCACGCTGATTAAGTTGGATTGTTGGGGTTTGAAATATTTGTTTGAGTAATTGTTTCGCTTTTTCTCTTTCTTCGTCTGATAAATAATCTTTTCCTTTGACACTGGAAAGATAGCTTTTGCTATTGCCGACAGCTTGAATATAACGCTGTTTTCCCTGATTAAAAATCTCTGTAAATCTCTGATGTTGCTGCCTTTGAATTTCGTTAGGTTGATTCATTATAAGTATAAGTAAGTAGGTGTTAAAAGTTGTCAAACACCCCCCTTATCAAGGTAGCAGGGGGGATCAGCACCCCCCCTTATCAAGGTAGCAGGGGGGATCGACACCCCCCTTATGGACTTGCGCTTTGATAATGTACCTTTTGGGCGAACACAGTTCGCCCCTACATTGTGGACAAAATCCGTTACTGTAGGGGCGCAAAGCTTGCGCCCTCCGATCGATTGGGATATTATTCCCACGCAAGTCCCTTATCAAGGTAGCAGGGGGGATCAGAGGTAAAATCTATCTTCAATGTAATTATAACTACTTACTTAACTGACTAAGATGCAGCAATGTTCCTGACTCCATTGCTATCTGTTAACCTATAGATGGAATATTTTTAATCAGCTTATGAAAGTGATGCGGCTGGCTTGGGTGTTAACTTTGGCATTGATGATCATGCCGCCGACAACAGTGGCACAAACACTGGAGCAGTTATGGCAACAGGGTGAAACCGCTCAAGCGCAAAAAAAATACCCGGAAGCCGAAAGAATCTGGCGACAAATTATTCAGCTTGATCCTAACAGTGCTGTGGCTTTTAGCAATCTCTGCGCCGCGCTATTCCGTCAAAATAAGTTAGACGAAGCACCGATTTTCTGTCAAAAAGCCCTCGCTCTCGACCCAAAACTCCCAGAAACCTACAACAATCTCGGTAACGTGCTGTATAACCAGAAAAAACTGACGGAAGCGGAGGAAATGTACCGTAGGGCGCTCGCTCTTGATGATAAGTATGTCTATGCCTACAACGGTCTCGGTAACGTGCTGTCGGACCAGAAAAAACTGACGGAAGCGGAGGAAATGTACCGTAGGGCGCTCGCTCTTGATGATAAGAATGTCTATGCCTACTACAATCTCGGTAAGGTGCTGAGGGACCAGAAAAAACTGACGGAAGCGGAGGAAATGTACCGTAGGGCGCTCGCTCTTGATGATAAGAATGTCTATGCCTACAACAATCTCGGTAACGTGCTGAGGGACCAGAAAAAACTGACGGAAGCGGAGGAAATGTACCGTAGGGCGCTCGCTCTTGATGATAAGAATGTCTATGCCTACAACAATCTCGGTAACGTGCTGAGGGACCAGAAAAAACTGACGGAAGCGGAGGAAATGTACCGTAGGGCGCTCGCTCTTGATGATAAGTTTGTCTATGCCTACAACAATCTGGGTAACGTGCTGAGAGACCAGAAAAAACTGACGGAAGCCGAGGAAATGTACCGTAGGGCCTTAGATTTACCAGATACTACTGGGACTCCTACTACCCCTCACACCGCTGCTCATAATGGTTTGGGTATGCTCCTACAGGAACAGGGCAAGCTAGAGGCAGCGATCGCTGAGTTCGAGAAGGCGACGAAAATCGATCCGAAGTTTGAATTTGCCAGCAATAACCTGCAAGAGGCCCGGCGCTTGTTATCCTTGCAGCAACAACCGGAGCAGATCATCGCTTTGAATAATACTAAATATTTACCCCAAGAGGATCCCCTCACCCGGATCAAGCGATCAATTGTTAAAATCAGTGTTGTCTTTACCGGTAACGCCAAGGGGACTGCCTACGGTACGGGTTATGTGATCAAACGCCGGGGAACAACGGTGTGGATTATCACTAATCGTCATGTGGTGGTCGATCGCGACACGGAACAGAGGGGCGATAATCTGGAAGTGGAACCCTATTACGGCGAAAATCTACCCAACCTCCCGCGCGATCGTGTAGTGGCTAAAATAAGTCAGATCACCGAACCCCAAGAAAACTTGGATTTAGCTTTGCTGGAAGTCACGGGTTTACCAGACGATATCAGTCCTTTAACCTTTCATCAAGGCGAAATTAACCCAGAAACACCGATTTCTATCATCGGACATCCTGAATCAAAAGATTGGTCGAAGTACGAGGCGATTACCATCGGCATTCAGTCTAGTAGCGGCAATTTATTAATCGATGTGAGTCTGGCCGTGGGGGGGTCTGGTAGTCCAGTATTTGATCAGGAAATGCGGGTGATCGGATTGATGTTTAAAACGATTAACGAGTCCCAAATCGATTCTCCCGGTATCGGTTTCGCTTACCCAATCGATCGAGTTCTCCAAAAATTAGCTCAATGGCAGGTGACTGTACCATGAAAAAACCATTTATTGTCCTTAACTTAACAATTCTTAGTCTTATTTTGGTATCGTTCTTCCCTATTCAAGCTCAAAACTGTGGGACGGGAAATACTAGATCTAGCAACTATATCCAGAGAGATAATGACAAGCGCTGTGAGGGAATAGCTCCGATCGATATTGCGGGCAGTTTTAGTCTTATTTCCCTTTCTATCGGCCGGATTCGGGAGATGACTGACTCCCTAAAGTTGGAAGTGCCTAGTCGTAATAACCGAGCGCCGAAAGTGATAGTGCGTTCTGTGCCAAAAAATTATCAACTCGATCTCCTCACCTTGCGTCCCCAAGGTTCTCGCTATCAATTTAAATGGTCTAACTATGTTATTGATCGCGAAGATATCGCCCTTGAAAGTCTGCGGGCCACGGCCTCTATCAGTGACGGTAAATTGATCTATTTGCCAGTTATTTTTAATCCGGCAAAAACCTATGATATCGTTCTTTTTGCTAATGTGCGTAGCCAGATCAAAGAATTACAAATCCTCCAGAACAACGAGGTTATCTATGAGACTTCTCGCCCTAACTGGCAACCAAAAGGAGAAATTTTCTTTACTTGGGATGGTCGTACTTCTGATGGTAAACTGGCTAAGGCGGGATTGTACCAATTGCGAGTCAAAGCTTTATTAGAACAAGATGATGCTCCTCCCAGAAATGCCCCGATTAATATAACTTTTGAACATAATCCCCAGTGGCTAAAATGAAGTCCAAGCATAATTTTAAAAGTTTCTGGCGATTTATCAGGAAAAATCTCAAGTTTTGCACAGTTTTTATAGTTACTCTAGCACTGGTTTTCCTGTCGATTTTTTGGGGAATTATCCCAGTTAAACAAAACTTTGAAGGCAATTTATTGGTAAAAAGCTTTAGTTTTACCTGTCAAGAAAACGAAAGTTTATTGCTCAAAGATGTGTATAATCTTTCCCAAATAGATCTATCGGGACTGAAAAAATTTACCCTCGCTGGCACCTTTAGCAGTCTTGCCGATCCCGAACTGAATAAACGAGAGCGACTAGAAATTGAATCAATCCGGGAAAATAGCACTTTAACAATTACCCCGACGGCGGATTTTATCCTGCAAGAACTCCGTTTACAAAAGGAAACTAGAGTTAAAAATCTCAAATATGCTCCTTTTAATAATCTTTTGGCTTTTAGTTTGCAGCCAAATTCTCAACCAGTAAATTTATCATTTAACCCTAGCGGCAACCCGATTAAAATAACTCTCTCTGGTTATAAAATTGCTAATTTACCCCAAAAAAAAGAGGATATTCCCCTCGAATTTAATCTCAGTACCACCGAATTTAAATTAGAAATACAACAAGCGATCGATGTTAATTTACAACTTTCTCAAGAGCAAGAACAGCCTATTTTTTGGCGCAATATTAAAGTTAATAATGTTAGATTTGAGCGACCGATTATCACCGGTAATAATGTGAGAGATGACTTAGTGGAATCGACAATTATTTCTGGTAATATCCGGATGGCTCAACAGGATCTTAAGCTAGAAGAAAATCAATTCCTAATCGTCGAGAAACCGGGGGTAGAGATATTAAATCAGATAAAAATTATCCGAGAGGATAGCAACCAAAACCTCAAACTAAAAACCACGGGGGAAAACTTGCAGATTACCGAGGCATCACAAGGTTTAGAAGTGAGCGTTTCCGGCAATACCAACAGCATCCAAGTGGGGTTAAATCCGCGACTACCGATCGCCCAAATTCAAAGCAGTTTTTTATCCCGTTATCTTGGCAGCGAGGCGATCGTGGCGATAATTTCCTTTTCTGCTGGTTTGATTGTTTCCTTGCTTTCGTGGCTATTCGATAATTTTCCCGCTTCTCCCTAAAAATTACCGTCCCGCTCGCTAAACTGCCAAATTGATAAGATCCTTTGACCTTTCGCCGCCTTATTGAGCAAAACTAGGTATAAACACTTTCTTAAGAATTAACCTATGTCACAATAGATGAAGATAAACCAAATAGTGTGAAGTTGTAAACTAGGTATTACTGAATGGAACCGCTTTATCAGTACGCGTGGCTAGTTCCCGTCCTGCCTTTGGTAGGCGCTACCCTAGTCGGCGCGGGCTTAATTTCCTTTAATGAAGTCACCAATCGTCTGCGACAGGTGAATGCTGTATTGATCATTTCTACCCTCGGTGCGTCGATGGTGCTTTCTTTTGCGCTGCTGTGGAGTCAAATCAATGGACACGCTCCCTACAACCAAATGATCGATTGGGCATCGGCGGGTAACTTTCACCTGAAAATGGGTTATACGATCGATCACCTCAGTGCTTTAATGTCGGTTATCGTCACCACCGTGGCTTTTTTGGTGATGATTTATACCGATGGTTACATGGCCCACGACCCCGGTTATGTGCGTTTTTACGCCTATCTGAGCATTTTTAGCAGTTCTATGCTCGGTTTGGTCATCAGTCCCAACCTCGTCCAGATCTACGTTTTCTGGGAATTGGTGGGGATGTGTTCCTATCTGCTAGTAGGTTTCTGGTTCACTCGTCCGGCGGCTGCCGAGGCCTGTCAAAAAGCCTTCGTTACCAACCGCGTCGGCGATTTTGGCTTATTACTGGGAATGCTGGGTCTTTTCTGGGCTACCGGCAGCTTCGAGTTTGATATCATGGGTGAACGTCTAGAGGAATTAGTCTCTTCTGGAGCCATTGCCGGCAGTTTAGCGGCATTATTCGCCGTTTTAGTCTTCCTGGGACCCGTGGCCAAATCAGCCCAATTTCCCCTTCATGTCTGGCTACCGGATGCCATGGAAGGTCCGACCCCGATTTCGGCCCTGATTCACGCCGCTACCATGGTGGCCGCCGGAGTTTTCCTGATTGCCCGGATGTATCCCGTTTTTGAGCCAATTCCCACGGCGATGACGGTAATTGCTTGGACGGGGGCCTTTACTGCCTTCCTAGGGGCAAGTATCGCCCTCACCCAGAATGATATCAAAAAGGGTTTAGCCTATTCCACCATCTCCCAATTGGGTTATATGGTTATGGCTATGGGTATCGGCGCTTATAGTGCGGGATTATTCCACCTGATGACCCACGCTTATTTTAAAGCGATGTTGTTCCTCGGTTCCGGTTCGGTCATCCACGGTATGGAGGATGTGGTCGGTCATGAGCCAGTTTTAGCGCAAGATATGCGGATGATGGGCGGTTTACGCAAGTATATGCCCATTACTGCCCTAACTTTCCTGGTGGGAACTCTGGCCATCTGTGGGATTCCTCCCTTCGCTGGTTTCTGGTCGAAGGATGAAATTCTCGGTTTAGCTTTTGAGGCGAACCCAGCTTTATGGTTAATCGGTTGGGGTACTGCGGGTTTAACAGCTTTTTATATGTTCCGGATGTACTTTAACACCTTTGAAGGGGAGTTTAGAGGGACTAATAAGGAGATTAAACGCCGACTGTTAGCCAATGCGGGCGCGATTCCGGCTTTTGGACCAGGGGCGATGAATGTTAAGCAATTAGACTCGGAAGCGCAGGAAGAAGACAACCACGGCCATCATGCCCATGAACCCCACGAATCGCCAATTACTATGACTTTACCTCTCATGATTTTGGCGGTTCCCTCTTTGTTAATCGGTTTGGTGGGTAAACCTTGGCAGAATTTCTTCGAGGGTTTTATTCATGTTCCTAACGAAGTAGTGGAAGAAGTTCATGCTTTTGATTGGACGGAGTTTCTGATTATGGCGGGTAATTCGGTGGGGATTGCTTTAATCGGGATTACTGTCGCTTCTTTGATGTATCTCCAGAAGAAAATTGACCCCGCAACTATTGCCGAAAAATTCCCCGTTTTGTATCGTTTTTCCCTGAACAAGTGGTACATTGATAATCTCTATGATCGAGTTTTCGTCCAGGGTTGTCGTCGTCTCGCACGGCAAATTATGGAAGTGGATTATCGCGTTATCGATGGGGCAGTGAATTTAACCGGTTTAGCTACTCTTGTCAGTGGTGAAGGTCTCAAATACCTCGAAAATGGTCGCGCCCAATTCTACGCTTTAATTGTTTTTGCCGCAGTTTTGGGTTTAGTAATTGTCTATAGTCTGGTGTAGATTTTTAAGCCGTTGACTAAAGATTTTTAGGGGGCGCAAAGCCCCTTTTTTCAGCAGTTTTTTGGGTTATATCTGAACTTCCCCCCATACATATATACTACAATAGCCGAAAACCCTTATCCATCAATGGATGCACCCCCTTAACTTTTCTTAATGTACCCATGTAATTTGTAACATTTCTTAATGGACAAGAATTCTCTCCATTTGCTAAAATGATAGCCATGTATATAGAAAAAGTTCCTAACCGTAATTCTCCCCCCGCTGTTCTTCTTCGAGAATCCTACCGAGAAGGAGATCAAGTCAAAAAAAGAACCCTTGCCAATCTCTCAAAATTACCCGATGATATTATCGAAAATCTGAAACTGGCTCTTAAAGGAGCAACACTGTCCATGAATGAAGGCATTCCCAATCATTTTGAAGTGATTAGAAGTCTTCCTCATGGTCATGTAATGGCTATTTTAGAGACGATTAAAAAATTGGGTTTAGATAAAATAATCAGTGAAAAATCCTCACGAATCAGAAACTTAGTGGTGGCGATGATTGTGGCAAGAATCATCAATCCTAAATCGAAACTAGCCACAGCGAGAGGGTTTAATAGTGAGACTTGTAGTCAGAGTTTAGGACAATTGTTAGACTTAGAGAAAGGCGATGAAGACGAATTATATAACGCCTTAGATTGGTTATTAGAAAAACAAGAGAAAATTGAGAAGCACCTAGCAATTAAACACTTAGAATCAGGAACATTAGTCTTGTATGATGTCACTTCTACCTACCTAGAAGGAAATGGTTGTGAACTGGGAAAATATGGGTATAATCGAGATAAAAAGAAGGGGAAAACTCAGATAGTGTTTGGTTTGCTCTGTTCAGCTAAGGGTTGTCCGATAGCGGTAGAAGTATTTGAAGGAAACACTTCAGATGGTGCTACTTTAAGCGGACAAATTGAGAAAGTCAGAAAGGGTTGGGGGATTGAGAATGTGGTCTGGGTAAGTGATAGAGGAATTTTAACTAACTCGAAAATCAAGGAATTAGTAAAACCGATAGAAGGATTAGACTATATTACTGGTTTAACTAAGCCTCAAATTCGGAAACTGGCTGAGGTGGAAGTGATTCAATTAGGATTATTTGATCAGGTAAACTTGGTGGAATTTGAGAGTGAAGATTATCCCGAAGAAAGATTAATTGCTTGTCGTAATCCCTTCATTGCCCAGAAAAATCAACTACAAAGAGAGGCATTATTAGAAGCGGTAGAGAAGGAACTAGATTTGATTGTTCAGGCGACTCAAAGGGAGAAAAGAGCTTTAAATGGCCAAGATAAGATAGCTTTGAGAGTGGGCAAGGTTCTTAATCAGTTTAAGGTCAATAAATACTATAACCTAGAGATAACAGAAGAAGGCTTTTCTGATCAGCGTAAGCGGGAATTAATCGCTCAAGAAACGGCCTTAAATGGTGTGTATGTGTTAAGAACTTCTCTGGAGTCAACCTTGATGGATGCAGCGACGACGGTTAAAGCTTATAAAAGTTTATCTCAAGTGGAGGAGGCATTTCGCTGTTATAAGTCAATTGATTTAAAGGTACGTCCTATCTATCATTATAAGGGTGATAGAGTCAAAGCTCATATCTTTTTATGTATGTTGGCTTATTATGTGGAATGGCATTTAAAACAGTGCTTGGCTCCTTTATTATTTGAGGATGAAGAAATTGATGATGGTTCTCTGAATGTGATTAAAGCCAATCGGAGTGAATCGGTGCAATCTAAGGAGAGAAAAAAACGGAATCAAGAGAACTTTCCTGTGCATAGTTTTCGGACTTTGTTGGAAGACTTGGGGACAATTTGCTTGAATACAGTGGAATGTACGATTAGAGAGGGAAGTTATCGTTTTTCTAAGATAACTCGACCGACCCAACTGCAACAAAAAGCGTTAGATTTATTGGGAGTTTCCCTGATTTGTACCCAGTAACGGGGCGGCGTAAATTCTCTTAATCCCTTCTACAGCACAGCTTATGGCTTTTTGTCAACGGGGAAGTCCAGATATACCCTCAAAAATACTAAATTTAACCAATAAAATAAGGACGCTGCCAATTGCGTCCTCAAGGTGTCTGGAAAAGGGTTTTTTCCTAGACTTTCCGAGAGTAGTATTCCACTACTAACAGTTCATTAATCGAGAGGGCAATCCATTCTCTTTCCACAACGCCATTCACTTTGCCCACAAGGGTGTTTTTGTCAAATTCCAAATGACTCGGCAGGTTGGCTAAACCGGGGTATTCCATATTTCTTTTGACGAGATCCTGGGAACGCTCTTGATTTCTAACTCCAATCACATCACCCGGACGGCACTGATAACTGGCAATATCCACAACTCTACCGTTAACGGTGACGTGACCGTGATTGACTAATTGTCGCGCCCCCGGAATTGTCCCAGCCATACCGAGACGGAAAACGGTATTATCCAGACGCATTTCTAAGAGTTGCAGCAGCACTTGACCGGTGGAACCGGTAGCCCGGCGAGCTTTGCGGACATAGCGAACTAATTGTTTCTCGCTGACACCGTAGTTAAAACGCAGTTTTTGTTTTTCTTCTAGACGAATAGCATATTCTGAACGTTTTTTGCGGGCCTGGCCATGTTGCCCTGGTGCATAGGCACGACGGGCATTTTTACGGGTTAGGCCCGGTAATTCCCCTAAACGACGCACAACGCGCAAGCGCGGTCCTCTATAACGAGACATACAGACGGTCTGCTCCTATTTAAATTTATCCCAAAACTATTATCGTAGCACAAATTAAGCAATTTAGTTGGGGAGTGGGGAGATGGGGAAGTGGGTAGAGGGAATTATGAATTATGAATTATGAATTATGAATTGGGGAGCGGGGAGTGGGGAGCAAAAAGCAGCAAGATTGGATCGGGGTATCCTGACTCCTGACTCCTGACTCCTATCTACTGAGGGCAGGTGATGTATTTTTTTCCTTAAAGATGAGGCTAATCTCTGCCATCTTAGGGCATACTGTGAGTGTAACTAAGCACTATATTACTCAGGTTGCTTTCCCACTCCTTCCCTAGCTGAATCTCTATCTTGGAGAAGCCATTAGTCATGATCGAAATGAAAGTCGCTGGAATTGCCCTAGACGCTATCACTCGCAGTCCCATTGTACTGCTGAAGGATGGTTCCGAGCGTCGCGCCCTACCTATCTACATCGGACAAGATCAGGCTAAGGCCATTATCACCGTCCTCGAACAACAAAAACCCCCTCGTCCTCTCACCCACGATTTGATCGCTAATATTTTTAAAGCTTGGGACATGGATTTAGAAAAGATTATCATCCATTCTCTCCAAGATAATACTTTTTATGCTGTTCTCTGTCTCCAGCGCGGCGAAGTCAAAAAAGAAATCGATTGTCGTCCCAGTGATGCGATCGCTATTGCCCTGCGTACCAACAGTCCCATCTGGGTAATGGAAGAAGTGATCGCTTCCGCTTCTATTCCTGTTGATCGTGATGCGGATGAAGAGGAACGTCAAGCTTTTCGCAATTTCGTCTCCAATCTTAGCCCCTCAGACCTGATCCAACGTCGCGGTGATTTTAGTGAGCAGTGAAAATTCAGGAGATAGGAGGGAGATAGGAGACAGGATTCAGGAGACAGGATTCAGGAGACAGGAGACAGGAGATTATTTTTATTTATTCTCCCCATCACCCCACTTCCCCATCACCCCATTTCCCCATCACCCCATTTCCCCATGACCCCACTTCCCCATCACCCCACTTCCCCATCACCCCACTTCCCCATCACCCCATTTCCCCATTTCCCCAATACCTTCTAACTGATAACTGGTAACTGATAACTGATAACTGAATCAATGCGTTATCGACGATTTGGCCGTACTAATTGGCAATTTTCGCTGTTTTCCCTGGGGACAATGCGCTGTTTGTCCTCAGAGTCGGTGTTTACCGCAACAATCGATCGCGCCCTAGAATTGGGGATTAATCACCTAGAAACGGCCAGAGGCTACGGTAATAGTGAAGTTTTTCTCGGTCGCTACCTGCAGCGTCAAGGGGTGCGGGAGCGGGTTTATCTGACCACGAAATTGGTCCCCACTGCTGATCGCCAGACTATGGAAAAAGCGATCGGCGAATCCCTAGAACGATTACAATTAAATTACCTCGATTGTCTAGCAATTCACGGTATTAACACCCGCGAGCATTTAAACTGGATTAAAGACCCGCAAGGCTGCATGAAAGCCGTTTTTCTGGCCCAAGAAGCTGGAAAAATCGCTCATATTGGCTTTTCTACCCATGCACCCCTAGAAATTATTCTGGAGACGATCAATACAGATTTCTTTGCTTTTGTCAATATCCATTACTATTTTTTTTGGCAAAGACAGCAACCTGCGATCGCTTTAGCCCAGGCAAAGGACATGGGTGTGTTTATTATTTCCCCTGCTGATAAGGGAGGTGGTCTCCACAGACCTCCTAAGAAGCTAGAGGAATTATGCGCCCCTTTTTCACCCCTAGAGCTAAATTATCGCTTTTTATCGAGCGATCCTCGCATTACTACCCTCAGCTTCGGGGCAGCGATCCCGGAGGAATTAGAGGCAATTATTAACGTATGTGAAGGAGATCAGCCCCTAGATGCGGCAGAAATTGCCGTTTTTAAGCGTTTAGAAGCACATTTAACCGATAAATTGGCTACAGATTTATGTAGCCAATGTTATCAATGTTTACCCTGTCCTGAAAATATTAATATCCCCGAAGTATTGAGACTACGGAATCTGGCAGTAGCTTACGAAATGACCGATTTTGGCCAGTATCGCTATCGAATGCTGGAAAATGCCGGTCATTGGTTCCCCGGACGCAAAGCGAATAATTGTACTGAATGCGGCGATTGTTTACCTCGCTGCCCGGAAAAATTGCCGATTCCCCGGCTGCTATTTGATACACACGAACTACTTAAGGGACCAGCGCAACGGAGATTGTGGTCATCTTAGGACGAAACCTAGAAAAATTTTTTTTGGGGATCGTCAAAGTGTAAAAACTATCTTAAGATTAACAGGTAAGAGAATTAACTTTCTTGAATTTAAAGAGACAAAAAACAAGAAATAGATTAAGGAGTAAAGGATATGGCACTCGTCCCCATGCGGTTATTGTTGGATCACGCGGCTGAGAACGGATATGGCATCCCCGCTTTTAACGTAAATAATATGGAGCAGATCCAAGCGATCATGCAAGCGGCGGCAGCCACCGACAGCCCCGTTATCCTACAAGCTTCTCGCGGTGCGCGCAAATATGCAGGGGAAAACTTCCTGCGTCACCTGATCACCGCCGCGGTGGAAACCTATCCTCATATCCCCATCGTGATGCACCAAGATCACGGTAATGAACCCGCCACCTGCTACTCGGCGATCCGTAACGGTTTCACCAGCGTCATGATGGATGGTTCCTTAGAAGCGGATGCTAAAACTCCCGCCACCTACGAGTACAACGTTAACGTTACTGCTGAAGTAGTAAAAGTTGCTCACTCGATCGGTGCTAGTGTGGAAGGAGAACTCGGTTGTTTAGGTTCCTTAGAAACCGGTAAAGGAGAAGCGGAAGATGGCCACGGTTTTGAGGGAGAATTAGATCACTCGATGCTGTTAACCGATCCCGATGAAGCGGTGGATTTCGTCGAAAGAACCCAAGTAGATGCTTTAGCAGTAGCCATTGGTACTAGCCACGGCGCTTACAAATTTACCCGGAAACCCACCGGCGAAATTCTCGCTATTAGCCGCATTGAAGAAATTCATAACCGCTTACCCAATACTCACTTGGTCATGCACGGTTCTTCCTCGGTTCCCGAAGATCTCCTCGAATTAATCAACCAATTCGGTGGCGCTATCCCTGAAACCTACGGTGTTCCCGTGGAAGAAATCCAAAAAGGCATCAAGAGTGGTGTGCGGAAAATCAATATCGACACCGATTGCCGTTTAGCAATTACCGCCGCAGTTCGTGAAGCACTATTCAGCAACCCGAAAGAGTTTGATCCCCGTTTCTTCCTGAAACCCTCGATCACGTATATGCAGAAAGTTTGTGCTGATCGCTATCAACAATTTGGTACCGCCGGTAACGCCAGCAAAATCAAACAAATGTCCCTCGATGACTACGCAGCCAAATATGCTAAAGGGCAATTAACCCAAGTCAGCAAAAAAGTTGTGGCTGTCTAGTAGCTGAACAATTAAGCGATCGCTTAATGGCACCGATCTAGTAGAATTTTTTGGGGTAGTTATGGTTAACTACCCTCTTTTTTATATAAGAACGATCGATCTCTCTGTCCTCTGTGTCTCTGTGGTTCGTTCCACTAATTCGCCCAGAAGACTGTATCTTAGAATACATTTTATCCACCAAACCTGGGAGAGCCGAATCGATTTCAGAGAAAAGACTATACTGAAAATAATCAGCAGATCAGCACTGGATTTATAAGAGAAGCAAGATGAGAAAAAAATCGTTGTGGGCGGGATTATTGGTGGGATTTTGGTTTTGTCTGACTTGGATGGCATGGACACCCACAGCAGCCGCCTTTAGCGAAGAACAAAAATTACTACTGCAATCTTGGCGATTAGTCAACCAATCCTATTATGATGACACCTTTAATCATCAAAACTGGTGGCAGGTGCGGGAACAATTCATCAAAAAACCCCTCAACGATCGGACGGCGGCCTATAATGCGATCGAACAGATGTTAGCCACTCTCGATGAACCCTTTACCCGTCTCCTGCGACCGGATCAATACCATAACCTACAAATTAGCACCACGGGGGAATTATCGGGGGTAGGACTGCAAATTAATATCAATCCCGACAATGGTTACTTAGAAGTGGTTGCCCCTCTTGCCGGTTCTCCTGCCGAGGCCGCTGGTTTGACTAGCCACGATCGCATTTTGTTTATTGATGGCATCGATACCACTACTTTAACCCTCGATGCGGCGGCGGCCAAAATGCGCGGCACCCCCGGAACAGAAGTTTCCTTAGTGATTCTTCCCTATCAAAAAAGTCAACCAAAAACCCTATCTTTAACCCGTCAACGCATTTCTTTAAGTCCAGTGGTAGCGGTTTTAGATAAAAATTCTAGTTCCTTGCCCATCGGTTATGTGCGCTTAAATCAATTTAGTGCTAACGCTGCTAAAGAAGTCTCGGAAGCAGTGACGAACCTACAAAAACAAGGAGCCAAGGGTTATATTTTGGATCTAAGAAATAACCCTGGTGGTTTACTGCAAGCGGGTATAGAAATCGCTCGGATGTGGATTAATCAGGGAACGATTGTTTATACAGTTAATCGTGAGGGAATTGCCGATAGTTTTGCCGCTGCTGGCAATGCTTTAACCGACTCGCCTTTAGTCGTTTTAGTCAATCAGGGAACCGCCAGCGCCAGCGAGATTTTAGCTGGAGCATTACAGGACAATCAACGAGGGGTTTTAGTGGGAGAAAAGACTTTTGGTAAGGGATTAATTCAGTCCCTATTCGAGTTACCCGATGGGGCAGGATTAGCGATTACCGTGGCTAAATATGAAACTCCCGGCCATCATGATATTCATAAGTTGGGAATTATGCCAGATCAAGTGGTGGCACAGGAACCAATCACCTATGAGGAAATCGGCACCGAAAAAGATAGTCAATACCAAACCGCGATTCAGTTTTTAAACCAGAACACCGTTTTAGCCAAGGCTTCCTAAGTGGGGTTTTCAGCCATCAGTTACCAGTTATCAGTTACCAGTTATCAGATGCGAGTTTTCAGGGTTCTTCGTTACTTGGTCTGGTTCGATCGGGTGGCATAAATCGACTAAATTCTTATCTGGCAAGAGATTTAATTGATTAGTTCGCTCTAGATCGAAAACAATTAACAAAAATCGCCAAATGTCTTTCTCTATAAGAGTTTCATCCCTTATAACCCTATACGTTGCATAAGACAAACCGAAGAACCATAATTCATAATTCATAATTCATAATTCATAATTCCTAGGGCATAAATCGAACAAATTAGCCGTTTTTTCCGTCAATATCTAAATTAAGATGGAAACCTGTTTGATTTGAAGAGAATGCTAACATCGATTAGAATTTTCCCAGTCCGGGCTTTTCAGCCTTCCAACCTTGACTCATCCTTGATTTTACCGCCATGCAGAGATGTATTCGATCGCCCCTAGCCCTAACCCTGAGCATCAGCCTCTTAGCTAATTTTTTAACCGCTTGTAATAATGCCCAAACCCCAGATAACAGTGATCAAGGTTTAAAATTAGGGGCTTTACTGCCCATTACTGGAGATTTAGCCGCTATTGGTCAAAATATGCCCGAAGCAGCCGCCCTAGCGGTAGAGACTATCAATGCCTGTGGTGGAGTCAATGGCAAACCCGTCACCCTGGTGAAAGAAGATGACCAAACCGATCCCGCTGCCGGTGCTTCGGCGATGACGAAACTAGCGGAGGTGGATAAAGTAGCTGGTGTGATCGGTTCCTTTGCCAGTAGCGTCTCGGGAGCAGCCGTCGATGTGGCGGTGAGAAATAAAGTTATGTTAGTCTCTCCGGGTAGCACCAGTCCCGTATTTACTGACAGGGCGAAAAAAGGCGATTTTCAAGGTTTTTGGGCGCGGACGGCTCCCCCGGACACCTACCAAGCTCAAGCTTTAGCGGTCCTAGCTAAGAAAAAGGGTTTTCAAAATGTGGCCACCGTCGTGATCAATAACGATTACGGAGTCGGATTTGAACGGGAATTCGTCGGTGCTTTCGATAAATTAGGCGGCACTATCACTAATAAGCAAAATCCTGTCCGTTATGACCCGAAAGCTGCCACTCTCGATAGTGAAGCGGCGGCTGCCTTCGCTAACCAACCGGATGCTGTAGCGGCAGTCCTTTACGCTGAAACGGGTAGTTTATTACTACAAGCGGCCTACAAACAGGGATTGACCAAAGGAGTTACCGTCCTCCTCACCGATGGGGTTTATTCGGAAGATTTCACCAAACAGGTGGGGAAAGGAACCGATGGTAAGTCAATTATTGCCGGCGCCCTAGGCACTGTCCCCGGGGCCGACGGTCAAGCTTTAAGCGCTTTTACTACTCTCTGGAAAGAAAAAACCGGCAAGGATGTCACTGCTTTTGTTCCCCATACTTGGGACGCGGCGATTTTATTGATGTTAGCGGCCGAGGCGGCTAAATCTAACACCGGTGAAGGGATTCAAAGCAAGATTCGTGAGGTGGCTAATGGTCCGGGGACGGAAGTAACCGATGCTTGTCAAGCCCTAGAAATGATTCGCAAAGGCGAAGATATTAACTATCAGGGGGCCAGTGGTAATGTGGATATCGATGAAAATGGCGATGTGGTCGGTAGTTACGATGTCTGGACTGTTAAGGATGACGGGACTCTCAAGGTTATTGATAAGGTGACACCTAATCAGTAATCAGTAATCAGTGATCAGGAGGCAGAAGGCAGGAGGTAGGGGATAGGGTGATAGGGATTTAGGGGTTTAGGGGTTTAGGGAAATTTCAGCCAAATGCTCCACTTCCCCACTACTTCACTACCCCACTTCATAATTCATCATTCATACTTTGTGCTTTTTGTCAAAAAAACTTTTTTTTTGCAACAAAACTACACAAAAAAAAGATCATCGTTGTGGGTGAAATTGACTCATTTACCTGTCTTAATTAGGATTACCTTCTAGCTGTGGTAAGGGTTTCAAGCGTTGCTGTCCAAAAAAGCACAGAAAAACCCATCATGAAATTCAGTAAAATCGCTGTAACCATTGTAACATCGTTGTTAAATAAAAATATTTCTCAATTAATTTTTAAGAATTTGTAAATATTGCGGAATGTTAATTTAAATATTCTCAAGTTTTTGGCATTAATCAATAATTTTTGCTTATCTTTGTCGAACATTGGGTTAGGAGTAAGGAGTAAGTCCTGATGCCAAACTTGGCACCGCCAAACATGAAAATATTCTGATTGACGAATTTGCGTTATTTCAGCCTCTATTTTCCAGTCAGGAGCCGGTCGTCGGGAGGGGAAGTCAGAATAACAGAATCACCTCGCACGTCTGGAAGCAGACCCCTTCGAGATCGAAGAGCGAAAGTGCAGGGGTTTTGAGTCCCTCGGATCGGTTTCTCAACGTTTGTCTCTTGCACTTTTTTGACTAAAAAAGTACCTATTTGACTAAAAAAGTCCCTAAACCGTTTTCTAGCGAGGCTTCCAGTAATATTCAGCAAACCCTAATTAGGAGTCGGTTTACCTCACCGGTAGCATAGCGCAAGTTTGCATAATAACGGAGAGATTCAATAATAATTTGTCTCATTTTTTCTAAACTATCCATCTTAAAATAACCTCCTCAATTTTGTCAAAAACTAATAATTTGAATCGTTTGTTATCTAATAAAACTTGACCAATAGGATCTTCAAAAATATCGGCAAAAGCTTGTTGATGAATTGCTAAATATAAAATTATTTCAGATTTTTGTCATATCTTTGTAATTTTATAAGATACTTGTTAAATGAATCAAATTTTTGGCTTTAAATAAACAAGTCGGTTTGTCCAATCCTGTTTGCCTTGTAGATCCCATAAAGCTAAAAGTGAACGAATTAAAAGACCAAAATTGCTAGGAGGAATGGACTGATAATCGATAAAAATAACGCCACTATGACTTTTTTGAGCTTCTCCCCATTCGCACAAAAGCGGGGGAATAGTGTTCTGGTCGTATGTTACTAGGGTTAACTGGGCTTCGGTTGCGGCTTTTAAAACGATTTCATCCGAATCAGCCAAATATCGACCTTCTTGCCAAGTGATTAAAGGAAAAATCAGGATTTCTGGACGTTTAAGACTAATTTGTTCGGCAACCGTCGGAGAAATATGTTCATCTAATAAAAAAGATAGCATTTTAGCTATTCCCCACTCACTCACAGGGAATCAGGATAAACCGTAATTGTTTCTAATTGGGGTAAGAGCCGTTTGAGTGTCGTTTCATTGAGGGCTTGAGCCTCGGTGATCGCCTTTTGAACTTCTGACTGATAAGCTTCAGCATAGAGCAAAGCAGAGCGGACCCATTCGAGGGGTCGATGAAAATGTGCCGCCGTTTTTTGTTCATCTAGCGCGTAGCTTTGAGCAATTTGAATTACTTCCCAGAGAGCCAAACTGGAGTTTTTGAGGTAGGGTTGTCGCCCCAAAGGAGACTGGCGAAATTCAATATAGGGGAACTCGCTTTCTCTGAGGGATTCCTCAATTAAAATTGCGCTGGTTTCACTAGGGGTTTTTCCTAATCGGCGGGCCAACTGTTTAAGTCGTTCCGCTGTGCGATCGGGGAGTCGGGTACTGATAACTTGGGACATAAATTTTTTCAACCTTAAATTTTAAATCATCGATTTAGAGATATTATATGCCAATTGGCACAAGAGGAAGAGGAGGTCATTCTATATTTCCCAATACTTCATTAGAATTAGAAAATTCAACTTCAATTTAGATCATTCCTCTCAATAGCGCCATATCAGTTTTTTCCACTGATAACTGTTCACTGTATGAAGGATTTAGCAGTCGAGTGAACCCTGCTTGTTCAAAATGCCGATCTGATGTAAAGGCTAATGTAATTACTTCTTGCTGCATAATGACAAAGCTAATACAATCAGTTAGCCCCCAATCTTTATCAAGACGCTGACTATAAAGTTTCCAACCCTAATCGAAAAGAGATTTATTGAGCGGTATAATCTGTAAACCAATTAGATTGTTGAGGTGATTAATAAATCTAATTGTTTGAGAGCGAATTTTCGGCGAAAGCAGAGCATCAGCCACTTCCAATAAAACAAAATCTGTTGTTATAAGCTGACATTTCTGTTGTTGAAGATTCGCCTTAACACGCTTGGCTTGTTCATGAAAAACATCATCAACATTAATTAAGGCAATCCAGGCTGCCGTATCAACAAAAACCTTTGTCACTATTCCACTTCTCGCTTGGGTAGTCCGTGAATGTAATGATCGTGCTGATAGGACAGATCGGAAATTCCTGTATTCATCTGGCACTCTTCTAAGATTTGGTCAAACTCGTCCCAAAAATCATACTCTGGGGATCTGGATTCAAGTTGCTTGATGAGCATTGCGGCAATCTTATTTTGCTCTGATTCGGGGAGTTGTTTGACTTGAGCGATCGCCTCTTCTAATAGCTTTGTCATATCTTTGGAATTGTATAAAACCCTAATAACGATTATCTCATCATCTCGTTATCGTTACCAGGTTCTACCTGAAGCATACTTTTCAACAACAGTCTTATGGGATGAAAATTCGACCGACTCCCATATAGTTTTCTAGATCAAATAAAATCTCAATCAAGCGGGTAGCACATCTTTGCCGATAGCTACTTTCATCAAAGCGATCAGGGTTTCCAATTGTCAGAATTGGCAGGGAAGCGGGTGTATTTTCTTCACGTATGGTTTGTTCCAGCGAATCAATTCCTTTCATATTTCGATTTGCTGTAATTAAAATCATCTGAGTGTTTTGAGCAAATTGCCAAACAACCCGATCACTACTATCCATCGGCAATCCAACATCCTGAAAGGTGAAGAAGCGGATGGGCAAAAGATCAAGCCATCCTTCTGCTGAGAGGGTTCCCCAGAATAAAACAACATCGCCCGTTAAGTTGTCGTCAATCAGGAAGTTCATGATTGAGATTCAATGCGTGCTTTCCACTCTTGAAGCTTCGCACGAATGGTTTCTTGACCAGGCTTAGGGGGCATCGCCGCAATCTTGGCAAATCGCTCACGATTTCGCTCTTCCCAGTATTGACGAATTTCTGTCGCTGTCTGCAAGCATTCTTGATACTCGGCTTCAACCTCAGTACAATGGGTCTCAATGTATGCTAGGGCTGAATCAATCTGTCTATCATTAAGACCAAGTTTTTCACGAATCAGCTTGGGGGGATACTGAGCCTTTAGGTAATCCATAACATCATAAAGGGTAATTCGCGTACCGGCGATTGTCAATCCACGCTCTGTACGAATAATGGCTGATTGCCCGTTGGATACTAGAACCATACTCATAACCTTCTAGAATTTCATTCTATTGTACGTTATTTGAATGCTGAACAGCTTACCTAATTACTCTGAATAGCACTATATCAATCAGTTTTTTCTACTGTTCACTGTTAACTGTTCACTGTATCGCTTGGGTAGCCCGTGAATGTAATGATCGTGCTGATAGGACAGATCGGAAATTCCTGTATTCATCTGGCACTCTTCTAAGATTTGGTCAAACTCGTCCCAAAAATCATACTCTGGGGATCTGGATTCAAGTTGCTTGATGAGCATTGCGGCAATCTTATTTTGCTCTGATTCGGGGAGTTGTTTGACTTGAGCGATCGCCTCTTCTAATAGCTTTGTCATATCCTTGGAATTGTATAAAACCCTAATAACGATTATCTCATCATCTCGTTCCCAGGTTCTACCTGAAGAATAGTTTAAGGCAGCTCCTTAAATATTGTCTGTCAAGGCAAAGCTTTGGCACAAGCGAAAGGCATACAAGCAAGCATTTTCGGTTATTGAGGATTTTTTCTTTTCGGGGGTTTTTGTTTGCTGGTAGGGAGTAGGGGAGCGGTTAATTTTTCATAGAGTTCAAAGAGGTATTCAATACGGTTTAATTCACTGGTGAAAGGTTGGGGACGATAACACAAATCAACGGCTTTGTCAAGTTTTTGGTGAGCTTTGAGCAAGTCGGGAGGCATGGTTAAAGGATCGTATAAATCCGCAAGGCTACTATCAGGATATTTTACCCTAGTATCTAGCACAGCTTGAGCGCAAGTTTCAACGGTTTGTTTTTGTTTGTCGGTGATATTTTCTGGAAAGGGAAAATTATTATAAACAATATCTTTTGAATAACGATAATCACTTTTTAATCTGCCACACACATATTTAACCCATGCCATGTGCATTTCTGAAGTTAAGATACCAAATAAATATAGATTGGCATTAGGAATTAATAAAACTTGATCATTACCAATCACATTTTTATTCATAAAACCTATCGGAATATATTTTCTTCTTTCAGATGAGACACGGGGAACAAGTAAATAATTCGTGTCGGGTTGTGCTATTTGACAGAATAGAGTAGGTGTCGCCGCAAATTTACGAGTAGAAGCGGCTTTACTTTTTAATCTAAAATTTTTAACCCTATCTACTCTTTTGATGACTTCTGGTAATGTCTTTAATTCCCTGGGAGAAATATCAACTAACCATAGACAATAGCGACTATAACCATTAATAAATTCTTGCGCTCCTGTATAAGGTTTAATCCATTTTTCTGCCTTCGGCTCTAATTTTAAAAATTCTTCTTTTTCCAGTTCTGTAAAAATAAAATTACCACCATCTCTTGGCATACTACCAAAACGCATTAATGGAACATTAGATAAAGGAAAACTTCGATTAGAAATAATGATGTCACTTCCATCAACTAAATAGGGATTAATATTATTAGACTGAATAACTAATGATTCACCTTGAATATCTTCATAATCAAATAGAATCTTATTTGTTATATTAAAACTTGCAAAACCAATAATTATACAATGAACTGCCGCATTTCCTTTTGCTTCATTAATCCATTTAAAAGTACGATGGGCAAAATGAATTTTTAACTGATATTTCTGAAAAAGAATATTCCAAAGTAAGGCAACTTGCTCACCTTGAGATATAGAATTTGTGGAAACAAAAGCAACCCTGATTCTATTGCCCTGAATTATTTGAGCAGCCTTGATATACCATGCACACACATAATCTAAAACGCCTATTCCTTTCTCACCGTCGAAAACATAAGCCATATCATTCCTTTGCTGTTCGTTCATAATCATCGCACCAACAAAAGGAGGATTTCCTAAAATAAAATTGAGCTTCTCTTTTGATATAACTTCCTCCCAATCAATCCGCAAGGCATTCCCATGAACAATCTTTGCCGCTTTCTTTAATGGTAAACGCACAAAATACTGACCAAAAGTATTACTAACTTTAATATTCATCTGATGATCAATTAACCACATCGCCACTTCTGCTACTCTCACCGCAAACTCATCGTATTCAATACCTGCAAACTGATTGACATCTACCTGAATAATGGTACTAATATCTGTTACTAACTGCCCCGTTTTATCTAACTCCTGTAACACCAAAATCTCTAAATCGCGTAACTCCCGATAGGTAATAATTAAAAAGTTGCCGCAACCACAGGCAGGATCGAGAAAATATAAATTAGCAATCTTTTTCTGAAATTCTAGTAATTTATTGCGATTGCCTTTAACCTTCTCAAATTCTCTTGATAAATCATCTAAAAATAATGGTTTAATAACCTTTTGAATATTTTTCTCGGAGGTATAATGCGCCCCTAAATTGCGTCGCTCTTTTGGATTCATTACCGCTTGAAACATAGAGCCAAAAATAGCAGGGGAAATTTTTCCCCAATCAAAAGCACAAGCTTCTAATAACATGACTCTCATCTTGCTATCAAAAGCTGCTAAAGGTAAAGACTCCTCAAATAACTTGCCATTTATGTAGGGAAATTGAGTGAAATTCTCATCGAGATTTTTTAATCTTTTTTCTTCTGGTGTATTCAGAACCTGAAAAATAGCATCAATGTGCATCGCCAAATCACTGCCATCTTCTTTGGTATGTAGGTCAATATATTCCCAGAAAATACCCTTATTAAAAATACCCGTATCATCGGCAAATAAACAAAATAATAAACGCACTAGATAAACTTCCAAATCATGCCCCATATAACCAATTTCTTTGAGGCAATCATGAAGTTTTCCCATTAACTCGGCAGCTTGAATATTGACGGGATCTTCGTCTTTATAAACTCGCTTTTCGTAACCAGCAATAAAATCAAATAAATGAACATTATCAACAAAATTACTTAATTCAAATTCCCATTGATTGCCCGAATCTAAATCATATAATTTAAACCGTTGAAAATCCGAGACTAAAATATAACGCGGTAACTCATGTTCCTTTAAATTGGGAAAATAATCCTTAGCCTGTTGTGTGGCTTTTTCTAAATCTTTCCCCTTCGATTTATGCTCAACTAAAATCGTTCCTTTCCAGAGTAAATCAATAAAACCCTGTTTATTATCGGCTTTTTTTATCGGTTGCTCAAAACTGGCTACCCTACGCCGTGAAATGCCAAAGACATGAAAAAACTCATTCCAAAAAGATTGAGATTCTGCTTTTTCTGAAGTCTCTCCTTCCCACTCTTTTTGAAAAGCGATGGCGCGATTTTTTATTTCATTCCAACTTAAAGGCATAGTTTTAATTCCTTCCCTACCCCCCTATGAGTCTGGGTAGGGATTCTAGCACATTCGTGGAAATAATCTTGATTAAGGCTTCTGGTCTTGATTTTGGGGATAACTGGGGAATAGATCCCTGGGGAAATCCTCGGCACTTAAACAGGTTTGTAAAGCTTGGGACGGGTTATTTTTGTCCACACCACGACTGACAGCGATAACGCACTCAGAAAAGCGACCGGGTAATAAACTTTGACGACAGGAATCCAAAACCTGTTGAGAAATCCCTAATTTATCGGGTTCCTTTGCTGTTTCTGTTTCCGTTTGTTTGAGGGAATTAGTGGCAAATAAGGGGGCAGCGCGATGGATATCGACCACACAGTGACCTAGGTCGATGGGACGACGCACTTGAAAACAAGCTTGCAGAGCCAGATTACCATCGATCGGGGTTTTGGATTTAATCATCACCACACACCGGGATAATTCTTTAGGAATTAATGCTTCTGAACAAGCGGTGGCAGCATCTTGGGGACTCACTCCCGTGCCGACAATCTGACTGATACAGGCACTGAATTGATTATTGTTGCCAAATGCGATCGCTGCTCGGTTCATTTCTACTAAGCCAAGGGAAATAGTAGCGATCGCGCTCCAACTAGCAATTTGTTTAATATAGTTTTTCATTGTTTGCTCACACCGAAGATTTTAAGGCTAACCCGCCACGATCTTAACAGATTCACGGGGAACAGGAAACAGGGGAATGGGGGAATGGGGGAATGGGGGAATGGGGGAATGGGGGAATGGGGGAATGGGGGAATGGGGGAATGGGGGAATGGGGGAATGGGGGAATGGGGGAATGGGGGAAATGGGGGAATTTGACTAATACCCCAAAACCCAAGGGCTAAAATTAGTATTCTGGTACAGTGGAGAGGGAATTATGAATTATGAAGTGGGGAGATGGGGGGAGGAAATTATGAATTATGAATTATGAATTATGAAGTGGGGAGATGGGGGGAAGAAATTATGAATTATGAATTATGAATTATGAAGTGGGGAGATGGGGGGAAGAAATTATGAATTATGAATTATGAATTATGAAGTGGGGAGATGGGGGGAAGAAATTATGAATTATGAATTATGAATTATGAAGTGGGGAGATGGGGGGAAGAAATTATGAATTATGAATTATGAATTATGAAGTGGGGAGATGGGGGGAAGAAATTATGAATTATGAATTATGAATTATGAAGTGGGGAGATGGGGGGAAGAAATTATGAATTATGAATTATGAATTATGAAGTGGGGAGATGGGGGAAGAAATTATGAATTATGAATTATGAATTATGAAGTGGGGAGATGGGGGGAAGAAATTATGAATTATGAATTATGAATTATGAAGTGGGGAGATGGGGGGAAGAAATTATGAATTATGAATTATGAATTATGAAGTGGGGAGATGGGGGGAAGAAATTATGAATTATGAATTATGAATTATGAAGTGGGGAGATGGGGGGAAGAAATTATGAATTATGAATTATGAAGTGGGGAGATGGGGGGAAGAAATTATGAATTATGAATTATGAATTATGAAGTGGGGAGATGGGGGGAAGAAATTATGAATTATGAATTATGAAGTGGGGAGATGGGGGGAAGAAATTATGAATTATGAATTATGAATTATGAAGTGGGGAGATGGGGGAATGGGGTGATGGGGGAATTTGACTAATACCCCAAAACCCAAAACCCCAAAACCCAAGGGCTAAAATTAGTATTCTGGTACGGTGGAATCGACTTCGCGACTCCAGGCACTGATGCCACCTTTGACGTTAATTCCTTCGATACCTGCCTCTTTGAGGATAGCGAGGGCTTTAGCGGAACGTCCCCCCATCTTACAATGGGCGATAAGACGATAACCGTTGACTAATTCCTTAATTTTGGGAATTGCCGCACCATTCTCGATATCGGGTAGGGGAATTAACACCGAGTTGGGAATCTTAGCGATTTGGTACTCGTTGGGATTACGCACATCGATGAGAATGTAATCATTGGCATTGCTGTCAAGTAGTGCTTTTAACTCTACTACGGTCATTTCTGTCATTTTTTGCTGTTCTGCCGCTTCTTGTGCTTTCGCTTGCGGGATACCGCAGAATTGTTCGTAATCAATTAGTTTTTCAATGACGGGACGGATGGGATTCGGACGCAATTTTAACTCGCGGAATTTCATTTCCCAAGCATTGTAAAGCAGTAAACGACCACTGAGGGTATCCGGAGCGCCGAGGATAATTTTAATGGCTTCTGTGGCTTGAATTGTGCCGATTACTCCGGGTAAAACCCCTAAAACGCCGCCTTCGGCACAGGAGGGAACCATCCCCGGTGGTGGCGGTTCGGGATAGAGATCGCGGTAGTTGGGACCGCCTTGGTAGTTAAAAACGGTTGCCTGTCCTTCAAAGCGGAAAATTGAGCCATAGACGTTGGGTTTGTCGAGAAGAACACAAGCATCATTAGTCAGATAACGGGTGGGGAAATTATCGGTCCCGTCGATGACTACATCATAGGGGGCTAAAATGTCAAGGGCATTTTCGGAACTTATGCGGGTTTCGTACAAATCCACCTGACAATGGGGGTTAATTTCTAGAATTCTGTCCTTAGCGGAAACAATTTTCGGTTTACCTACCCAAGAAGTGCCGTGAATAATTTGACGTTGCAGATTGGAACTATCGACGATATCAAAGTCAACAATACCGATTCTACCGATGCCAGCCGCCGCTAGATAGAGTAAAAGCGGGGAACCGAGTCCCCCGGTGCCGATGCAGAGAACACTGGCGGCTTTTAGTTTTTTTTGACCTTCTAAGCCCACTTCGGGCAGAATAATGTGTCGAGAGTAGCGTTGAACCTCCTCTTGGGAAAGTTCGATCGCTGCGAGATTAGGATTTAGCATAGATTGGGTAAATAGTGAAACCTCACTCGATTCGGGCAAGAATTTCGTCTCAGCACGATTTAGAGACAAAAATCAGGAAGACTCGATCGCTTCCTGGATTTTTAATTCTTTCTATGCCTATGATAGTGTGAGGGTCTGGCTCCCTGTTGTTAATATTAGTTAACTTTCCCCTGCTACTTGGGCGCGGTATTCACTAGCGGAGAGGGTATCAGCCAAGGCAGTATCGGGATTTTCTACCCGCACTTTTAATAACCAACCCTCCCCGTGGGGATCATCGGCAATTAATTCGGGGGAGTCAATCATCGCTTGATTGCGATCGACTACGGTTCCCGAGACGGGAGGATAAAGATCTTCTACCGCTTTTACCGATTCGATCGTGCCGAAACTACTACCCACTTTCAGCGCCTCTCCCAATTCGGGCAATTCTAGAAACACGATATCACCCAATTGATCGACGGCAAAAGCACTAATTCCCAAGGTAGCGATTTCACCTTCGAGTCTGACGTATTCGTGGGTTTCTAGGTATCTCAAATCCTCGGGATATTCCAGTTCCATCGTCTGTCTCTAAATATTTACAGCATCAGTTAGTTTACTAGATTTCTTGGGGAAAATGTTCATCGGCTAGGGCTGTTTTATTGCCGATCGCTGCCTAGACAAAATTAATTACACCGATCGAACCCTGATTAAACAGCTAGAATTGGTTTAGATTGATCGGGGAACGCCACAGAACACTGGAACAGTAAGGGTTAGCTGCTTTTTTAGCTCACTTAACAATACCCAGTTTAAATGCCTCCTAGCTTACTTATGTTAAATTCCATCTTAGATCCTCGCGGTGGCGAACATCAAACTATAAGAGCCTTTTTTGAGCCAAAAACCATCGCTGTGGTGGGATTTAATCGCCAAAATCCCCAACTCGATCGCACTCTTTTAAATAATCTCCATCATAATCCCGGTCAGCACCGCCTTTATCTAGTTAATCCTCACCCCGAAAACTGGCTCGATCTTCCCACCTATAACAGTTTAGAGGATATCCAAGCGGCGATCGATCTGGTAATTATCACCGCCCCCGCTCCCGAAATTCCCGCTATTATCGCCCAATCTGTCGAAAAACAGGTTAAATGCGCCCTGATTCTCTCCACGGGTTTTCGGGAAACCGGCCAGATGGGGGAAAATTTACTCAGGGAAATTAAAGCGATCGCTGGTCAAAAATTACGCATCATCGGTCCCCATAGCTCAGGAATCAGCAATCTCAGCCAAAATCTTAACGCCACCTTTTCCCCCATCCTGCCGAAAACCGGTTCAATTGCCCTGATTAGTCAAAGTGGCGCGATCGCGGCTGCCGTGCTTGATTGGAGTTTAAGCGAAAATGTCGGTTTTAGTCACTTTATCTCCCTCGGAGTCCTTTTAGATGTGGATTGGGGCGAATTACTCTATTATTTGGGAGACGATCCCCAAACCAAAAGCATCGTTATCTACCTGGAATCCCTGAATAATGCCCGCTCTTTTCTGTCCTCGGCCCGAGAAGTTGCCCTAAATAAACCAATTATCGCCATTAGTCGCCACAGTACCGACTTTGACCCCACTTCTCTTTCCCATGCTGGCAAATTGACCAGCGATCAGCTAACTCTCTCCGCTGCCTTTGCTCGCTGTGGCATTGTGGAAGTACAAAGACTGGCCGATCTCTTGAATATCACGCAAGTTTTAGCGAAAATTCCCCGATTTCCCCGGGGAAAACGCTTGACAATCATCAGCAATGGTGTTGCTCCCGCTCTTTTAGCGGCCTCGGCTTTACTGGCGGAAGATGGACAACTGGCAACCCTTACCCCCGCAACGATCGAAAAACTAGCTCCTCTTGTTCCCGCGGATATTGTCCCCCAAAATCCCATCGATCTGCGTCGCGGCAGCGATCCCGATAGCTACGCTCGCGCCCTAGAGATCGCTTTAGCGGATGCACATACCGACGCGGTGTTGATGATTCTCTCGCCCCGCTTTAACACCGATCTGCGAGCAATTGCCCGTAGCATCGCCTCAATCGCTCAAAATAGCAAAAAACCCATTTTAGCAAGTTTGATGGGGGGAGAGGGCATTGCAGAGGGAGTAGCGTTATTAAATCAGCAGGGTATCCCCACCTATCGCTATCCCGATTCGGCGGCCCGGGTGTTTAATTTGCTCTGGAAATATGAAGAGAATCTGCGCGGTCTTTATCAAACGCCAATTTTAGCCAATTCTCAGGAAAATGGCTCCGATCGAGTTTTAGTTAGCCAGATTATCGAGCAAGCAGGGGATAGAACAATTCTCAGTGAGCCAGAGTCTTTAGATATACTCAAAGCTTATGGAATCCCTGTTATTGTCACTAAAATTGCTGAAAGTGCCGCAGAAGCAGTTAATCTCGCTGAATCTCTCGGTTATCCTGTGGTGATGAAACTGCATTCCCAGACGATTATCCATAAAAGCGCGGTGGGTGGGGTACAATTGCCGCTTTTTTCCCCCATGGCAGTCGCACAAGCATATCAGGCGATCGAAGCTAATATTACCGCACAAGTGGGTGGGGAGCATTTTCTCGGGGTGAGTATTCAACCGATGTTAGAAATCGATCGAGGATATGAGTTAATTATCGGCTCTAATTACGATGATCAGTGCGGACCGGTGATAATTTTCGGTACTGGTGGCCGTTTAGTCGATATTTTTCAAGATTACGCCACCGCTCTACCTCCTTTAAATACTAATCTCGCGCGCCGACTTTTAGAAAAAACCAAGATTTATCGGGCTTTTCACGGGACAAATGGGCTTAAATCGCTTAATTTAGCGAATTTAGAGCAAATAATCGTTAAATTTAGTCACCTGGTCAGTGAACAACCTCGCATTAAAACTATCGATATTAATCCCTTTTTTGCCGATTCAGAGCAATTAATCGCTCTTTCCGCTTCTATCCTTCTTCATCCTCGAACTACACCCCCAGAAAAGTTATCTCATCCGGCGATTCGTCCCTATCCCGAACATTATATAGGGCCTTGGACGACGAAAAGAGGCTTAAAAGTGCTAATTCGTCCGATTCGGGCAGCGGATGAGCCTTTAGTGCGACAATTTCACCATTATCTCTCGGAAGAAACCATTTATTATCGTTATTTTCACCTTGTCAATCTCGATCGCCAAACCGCTTATGATCGTCTTACGCGCATTTGTTTTATCGACTACGATCGAGTAATGAGCTTAGTGGTAGAGATTAATAACGATCAGACGGAAGAACCAGAAATTATCGCTATAGGACGCTTAAATAAACTGCATGGCGTTAATGTGGCGGAATTTGACCTATTAGTTAGGGATGACTATCAAGGTCAAGGAATTGGTACTGAATTACTACAGCGTTTGGTCACTATTGGCAAAAAGGAAGGATTAGAGGGAATCGAAGGGGAAATTTTAAGGGATAACCGCGCTATGCAGATAATAGCCGCTAAAGTGGGGTTTTCTCTCTATAAAACTGCCGATTTTGTCAAAGCGGAACTTGAATTATGAAGCCTTTTTTGATCAGCTGATCACTAATTTTTTGGCTGAATTGTTTGGGCTAATCCTTGCTCTAAAGTAAAGGGAGGTTGCCAATCCAGGGTTTTTTGAATATGGCTAGAGTCAACGGCAAGAGAACCAAGCAAGCGATCGATATTATAGGTGTTAAAAGGGAGATTTTTCCCTGTTATAGATTCTACCCTATCACCCAGATAACCTAAGAATCTAAGTAGGGTAGTGGGGACGGGCAGCAATCGACAGGGTTGTTGAATTTGTTGAGCAATGAGTCGAATTAATTGGGGAGTAGAAACAGCTTGGTTATCGCTAATTAAAAAGATTTGATTAACCGCATTAGGATGATCTAAACAGGTAATAATGGCATCAACTAAGTTACCCACAAAGACAAAACTGCGACGGTTTTTTATCGCACCAAAAGGTAAAGGTAATCCCCGTTTAATTAGTTTCATCAAGCGCTCCATATTAGCGCGATTGCCTAGTCCGTAAACTAGAGTAGGACGAAGGATTGTCCAAGTCATGTCACTATCTTTGGCAAGGTTAATTAAAGCTTGTTCCGCTTGTAGTTTACTACGACCATAGGGACTATCGGGGTGACAGGGAGAATTTTCGTTAAGAATATTATCACTTTCGGCAGCCATAGCATGAATAGAACTGACAAAAATAAAGTGCTTAACTCCCGCTTTTAGCGACTGCTTAACTAGGTTAATAGTCCCCTTAGTGTTAACTTTTATAAATGCTGCTTCTGGATTGGATATAGTCTCATGAAGGATATGAGCGCGTCCTGCTAGATGAATAACTATATCAATGCCTAGCAATGCTTCTTGCCAATCGGTCATATCATCAATTTCACCCACCTGAACGGTCTTAATTGACAGGGCTGCGGGAAACTCAAATTTCTGGCGAATTGCAGCTGTTATCTGGTAGTTATGTTGGGCCAAAGTTGGCAGTAAGTGGCTGGCAATAAAGCCATTAGAACCTGTAACTAAAACGTTTTTCATTATTAATTATTCAATTAAGTTTAGTAAATTTTCCAACCATGTTTATTAAAAAAATACACCGCCGATTGAGCAAAAACTATTGCCAGTTTAGTAGAGTTGTGCGCTCCTCTTGCCCAATGATGATAAATATTGACATGAGGATAAAGTATGGTTTTATATTTTTTAGACATTCTCATGGTCAAATCATAATCTTCAAAATACATAAACATATTTTTATCAAAGTAGCCAATATCATCTAAATATTTTCTGTTAAATAGCATAAAACAGCCACTAATAATCGGTACTTCTATTATCTGGTTATAGCTAATATCTCTCATTTCATACCAGTCCAATCTCTTTTTGAAAAGAAATTGCATTTTTTTTGGTATAAAACGTCTAATAAATAAGGTCAAAACTGTGGGTTGACGCTTACAAAGGTATTGGATGTCCCCATTAGGGTAAGATATTTTTGGAGTAATCAATCCCACCTCTTGATGTTTATCGAGGTAGTGAATAAGTTCAGTGATTACATTATTATCAAAATAAACATCTGGATTGATAACTAAATGATAATCATAATTTTTAGCCCTAGTAATAGCTAGGTTATGTCCTTGACCAAAACCAACGTTATTACCATTATTGAAGTAATAATCTATATCGTATTCCTGAAAATCATCAAAGATTTTTTTTAGTTCATCGGTGGGAGAATTATCTACTACAGATAAATTAATTTCCATGGGTGTGCCGAACAGAGATTTAATTGCTTGAGTAACTATCTCTGGGTCATTTTTGTAAAGGACAAGGGAGGCGCTAAGTTGCATAAGTATCTAAAGATATTTTTTACTAAAAAGAGTATCCAAACAATTCTATATCTTCCTTGAGATGTTCACTAATAATATTTTTAGTTTCTTCGTTATAATAACTCCTATAGTCTCGCTGACGTTGATGATTTTGATTGACGCTTGGTAATTTTACTTCTGGTAACTTAAGCAATTCTAGTATTTTCTCATAGTCTTTTTGTTAAGTCTCAAATATAGTTAAAATATTCCCAGTTATTTAAGATATTTTTTCTCAGAGATTTCTCCAAAGACGACAACGCTACTTTGGGATTACGGATAAAAAGAGAGTTGTATTTGCAGGAAATTAACATTTTATTCTCATCTCCAGTTGATTTTTTAGTTACAGTCGTAGAACTACATTTTTTTTGCTATGATAACCTTCTGATCTTCAATTACATTGCGCGTCGAGTTTACTAGACGTATTTCAGCGTGAAAACCACAACTTTCTAACCGTTCAGTTATATCCAATCCGTAATTTCTGAAGGCAAGAACTCTTCCCTGTCCACGGATCTGATCGCCATGATACTCAGGTTCAAGTTTATGTATGATAGTCCCATCAGGCTGCAAGAAACATCTTTCAACTGTCTTCGGGTTATCCGATAAAGGCACGGTAAAGATAAAGTATCCATCTTTTTTTAAGACTCTGTAAATTTCAGAAAAACCCTTGTTATCATCAGGAACATGCTCAAAAACTTCGGTGGAAGTCACTAAATCAAAAGATTCGTCATTGAGAAAAAGATTTTGAACGTCTTGACAGACAACAGAGTTCTTCATCAACCCTAGAGGTACATCATCAAAGTATTCAGAAAAGTATAAATTCTTAAATTTACCTTTTAAGAATTTATAGAAAGCTCCGCGAGAAGACAACTCATAAACAGAGGTACTGGTTGAAAAATTTAGAGATTCAATTGTCAAACCAACTGCTCTATGAATTTTAGTAGATCTACAGTTTAAACAACGAGTACCAAAATATCCTGGATGTATCCGAACCACCACAGAACCGCACAAATTACAAATCCCAATCATCTAAATAGAGCCTCCTTTTATTTTCATGTATGGTTATAGTTCATAGTTGCTAATTAGCATCAATTAAATTTTTGTACTCCTGATAGTAATTGTAACACATACTTTCCAAAGAAAAAAGTTTTTCTGCTTTTAACTTAGCCTGAGAAACTTTGTCTTTAATTTCATCTAACATAAGTATTTTGTTGTTCAAGTCGTCTATATCATCAAGCTGAAAAAAAGTCACTTCATTTTCTCGAAAGATTTCCCTAAATGTCGGAATATCAGAACAGATAATCGGAATTTCTAAATTAGCTGCTTCCACTAGAGCTAAACCAAATCCTTCCGAGCGAGATGGAAAAACAAAAACGTCAATATTAATCGCGGTTTCCCAGGGATTTTCTCGATAGCCTGTAAAAACACATCTTTGGGCAACTCCTAGTTTTTCTGCCAAGACTTGCAATCGATTAATGTCTTGAGATGTTCCCCCTATTGCTATCAGATCGTACAGGGTATTTTTCTGTAATACTTGGATAATTTGCTCCACTCCTTTTCTTTTATTTAGGATAGAAACTGTACCTATTACAATTTTATCTCCAGTTTTTATATCACTCCCTTTGATTGTCTTTCTACTGTCATCCATTTTTTTTATTCCATTGTAAATTACAGTAGTATTTTTATAGCCAAGTCCTTGATAGTATCTTTCCATTGTCTGACTTATGCAAACTGCCAAATCTAATTTTCGGCAGGCTAGGTTCCATAAATTTCCCCATATATAACCTAGTAGAGAGCCTTTGTCGTATCTGAGTTCATCGACGTGATAGCCATGAATGGTTGTAATCTTTATGCCTTTAATCTTATGGTAATTAATGGCAAGGTACAAATCGGGTTTTAATCCATGGGAGTGGACTATATCGTAATCTTTTAATTCTTGATAAAAGCTGGTGAAACTTATTCTTTGAACAGGAGCATTAAAGCTGAGACATTTTTCTTGAGAATTAGTTTCACTGAAGTAGAATACCTTCACCTCATGCTCAGGATAAAAACTATTAGACAGCCACAAGGGTATTCTCGTTAAGCCACTATCTTTGAGACGAGGAATAATATAAGCGATTTTCATATATGGTATTTACTCCCAACTTTCATTATCCGTCTTCACTGCCATTATGCCAGATTATTTTTGACAAATGTAGTGATTCGCAGTTGTCGCTTAATATACCTCATCATTACTACTGCAAAAGAGAGTAATAATTCTAGTTTTGACAGCCTTAAAACTTCCTTTCTAGCTCTAAATTCTTCCCGCAATGCTAATTTTATATCTGAGGAGCGACCACCCAGTAAAAATTCAGCAGTGGCATAATCAAATTGTTTAGGTTTTGATAATTGAGTGAACCTGAGCCAAAGATGGTAATCCATAGCACATTTATAATTATTGTCAAACCCATTTACTTCTTCTATCAAAGCTCGTTCAGAAAAAACAGTTGGATGGGGAATTGTATTTACTATGTGAAGTAGTTTTTGACTAAATTTAGGAGGACAGAAGCAACCCACTATAGTATCGTCTGTATGACTTCTCAATAGTTGATTACCGAAACACCATCGCCAGCCTTCTGAATTATAAGATGAAACCACTGACGACAGGGTTGTGTCAGCAGCAAATTTATCCCCTGCATGTAAGTGATTAATTAGAATTCCTGTCGCCAAACTTATCCCTTTATTCATAGCGTCAGAAATTCCTGCATCTGGTTCGCTTACCCAATAATCAATTACTTCCTCATACTTGCGTATAATATCAACTGTACCGTCCGTGGAACCTCCGTCTATGATGATATATTCCACGTTATCATAAGTCTGGCTAATGATACTCTGAATTGTCTGCTCTAAGTGCTTTTCTCCATTAAAAACTACCGTTATAATAGTAACCAAAGGAAATGTAATTTTTTCCGATAACTCACTTGTCTCCCCGTAGGAGTGCTTGAAATATCCCTTTGTTCTCAAGCCTCCTTCTCCCTTACGTTCTGGATTTGGGGGAGATAATATTGGATATTGTAGGGGATCAGAAGTGAGCTTGCGAGTCGTGGAAAAGTTATGATTAAGATTAATTATTTTCATGATTGTTTGGAAGCGCGTAATTTTTAAGCAATCATCCAGAAAGAACCGGGTAATCGCTCTTCATTATAAGCATTGATATTATCAAGAAACACAGAATTCTTATAAGAAGATACCATAGATAAGGATGCCAAAATTTCAAACTTTTTGTTAAATTGTAGAAAGGTCTCTAAAAAGTATTGCTCGTTCCAGTATCGTGATTCTTTGAGATTCCATTCGATGGGATAATCATAGGGAAAAAATATATCGTGAATATGAACTAAGACTCCTGTTTGTAAACGGGGATAAACTTGAAGAAATTCAAACTCCACATCACTACCAGACTTAAATACATGACTGGAATCAACGAACAGAATATCATTGGTTTGCAGGGATTCAAAAACAGACAAATCTACGGCTTCTACTTTCTGGGTAAGCAAACTAAATTCTAGAAAATCTTTACTAACATTAGCAAAGTCTTTTAAAAAATCTTGAGGATAAGGCTCGATCGAGATCAGTTGTGATTTTTGGGAATTTTCTATAAAATTCATTCTTAAAGCTGCGGCGATAATTTTAGTGCTACCACCCGACCCAATTTCAATTACCTGAGAGGGTTTCCTTTCTCTGACCATAGCATAGAGTACTTCTGCATCGCCACTAATGAGAGCAGAACTATCTTCGGAATAACCAAATGCTGAAAAAATTTCTTTATTGTTAAATTCCAAACCATATTTTTCTAGTAAATACCTAACCAGTTCAGTTTGCTTGTCTAGATGCCATTCAATTGAGCTAAGAGGCCTTTCTTTGCCCGCGTATGTCATAATTTCCTGACGGTTGGGTATCGGCTGATAAAAATGGTCAGTAATTAGGGTATAGCCAATATTTCTTAAGAGGGGATTGAATATTTTTCTGGCTAGGGCAAATTTAATATTTTTTCTACCCTGTTCGGTTTGCATACGGTTAAGTAATTTCTTCAACATTGTCAACCTTTATACTACTAATATTTACTGTCATGTTTTGTCGTCAAAGCCAACTCGGAACTGGTATCCTTTATCAAAATATTACTAGCTGGTTGCCTCCTATTAAATCTTGACAAAATACTGCTGCGGCAGCCTGTCACCCATAATGGGCAATTTAATTAACCGACCAGTTCAAGACCGGATTCAATGGGCATAATTTGCTAGATTATACCTGATGATCAACTTTTTGTAAAGAAAATTTTTAATCAGCTAAACTGGAAAGCGAACAAGAGTTCTCTAAGGTTATTGGTTGTCTATGCTTGATGCTCCTATCCTATTAGCTTTCTGGAGAGTTCTTGTACTTTAGCCGGTCAATATCTAGATTTATTCTGGCAAATCTCCAAAACGCTCTCGATAGCGTTGGAGCAATGCTTCTAAATCCTCAGCCCGCATTTTTTCCTGTTGGGCCCGCATTCTTTCCTGTTCAGTTAGCTCTGACTCCGTGGGCAGTAAATCGCCGGCAAAAGTCGCCCAACGCAGCCAAACTGCCTCGACTCCCTTATACTCCCCTTGCCAGCGTACCAAAGTTAACCCTAGCCTTTGACTGAAAAATCTTTCTCCCGTCTCTAGAGATAATGGCTCGTAGTTGCCGTCTCTGAGGATAAAACCTGCCCAGTCTTCAGGATTGAAGGGATCGTACCAGAAATATTCTGGTACTCGCAAACAGTCTTGATAGATGGCTTTCTTTTCAGTTTTATCCTGTGGGGCAGTACTTTCGGAAAGGAGTTCGATAACCACGTCGGGAGCTTTCCCTTCTTGCCAAACCACCCAACTTTTTCTTTCCCCTTTAGGAACCCCCAGGACAGCAAAGAAATCGGGACCGCGAAAGTCCTCGCTTTTTAACTGTGCGGCACTGAAATAAACGAACATATTGCCCCCCACATAGCCATCTTCCCTGGCAGCTAACCAGGGGAACAAGGCATCAATGAGGATATCCATCTGGAGTTTATGTCGTTGGGTTTCCATGGGAACGCCGTCATCGCAGGGCAATTCATCTTGGGTAGGCAGCGAAAGTGAAGAAGGGGCAATAGTTGAAGTCATCGGAGTCACGCTGGTGATGAGACTTAAGGAGCTTTTTCCCCTAGCATTAGGGAGAATATCTAGCCGCTAGAATTGAGACGGGGGCAAAATGTTATGGTAACTATAGCCTAACTATAGCAGTTTTCATCAGAATGAGGCATGGGCAAGGGGCTTAAACCCTTTGTTGGCAAAACTTGTCGATACCTCAGTAACGTGAAAAGCGCTATATCCATTGCTCTTGCTCAAGATATCACTGTATAACTCTGAATATTTTTGTGCCTGTAACTCCCAAGTAAATTGCTGCTTCACTTTTTGCCTTGCCCGAATGCACAATTGGTTATGGCTTAAAGAAAGTTGTAACAATTTTAAGCATCGCTGTTCTATCCAGTCTGGGTCAATAATCTGAACCAATGGTTGATGCTTGTTACTTGCAACTGTTAATTCGTCCAGTTTGTCTGTATAAAATGCTACACTTTTCGATGCGCTTATCCTGTCAAACTAATCCTATTGAAAGACTTAATAATACCTTTCGACAAAGGATTTCTAGACCAGTAAGAGAGAGTCTATCTTTCTCTAAAATGGATAATCATATCGGGGCTATTTATTTGGTATTTTATCCATGACTACAATGTACAACAAAGCAAAGCATTAAGCCTCTATCACTACTGGCGAATCACCACCTCCATTTAGGATGATAGCTTTCACGATTGTGCCAGCACTAATTTTCTCTCTCTTATCCATTCCCAATGCTTGATTAACCAAATCTTCAATTCCTAATTCATCAACAATTCCCGCAACTATCCCTAAGATATCTAAGTTTTTCACCTCGATTTCCTGTCTCATTTTTTTCTCTAGCTATTAGCGGTTGACTTCAATTATTATCTCATCTCTGTGGTCTTAGCAGTTCGAGTATTTATACTTAGGGTCTGCTGAAAAAGTTTTTCCTGGGGGTAGGAGTCAGTAGCCGGTCGTCAGTAGCCGGTCGTTTCAGGCTTTGTTGCCCTTGTTTTTTGTACCAAGCGATGTACCACAAGAAGGATAATGCAAGGTTTTTGAAAGTCCCAATCCTATTTTCGCAGCATGAACATCGGACTTTAACAGGTCAAAAGCCTTATTTTAAAAGGTTTTTACCATTATTCAGCAAACCCTACTTAGCTCTTTCAAGATATTCTTAAGTATTTATACTTGGTGAATTGTTCAACTTTTTCTGTCTTTTCCCTGGCGTTTTTCAACCTGCGGAATGTGGGTTAAAAGCAGCCCAGGAAGTTCCACAGGCTAAACGAGATATACCAGATAAGTAATAATCCTGTGCGTAAAGAGTTTTGATAGAGAGTTGATCCGTCATCTTCAGGCAGAAAGTCGGAGTAAGATTTAAAAAGTATTCTGGTAAAAATTCGAGCTAAGATGAAGACTAGGTTTGCTCGAGTTTTAAATCGTCAATTTTCTAGCTCATTTTATCAAGATAACTTGCTTCGTCTTACTTTATTTTTGGGATTAAATTCTAGCAAAGATAGTGTGACAACCCAAAAGACCACAGGAGCACCACCATAAAACCCATGTAAAACAAGCGAAAAGACAATATAAGGCAATATATATTTAAGGTTTTCGGGACTGTATAATCTTGACAAGATTTTACCCAAAGCATAAAAGTAAGGAATACAAAAGAGAATTCCTTCGCTAAGAACAAAATAAAGCACACTATTATGAGGCACATTGAAGTTGAGAATCTTTTTAATTGAATCGGATGGTTTGATATCATCACCAAAAGCCGATTTTGGTATGCCATACAATAAAATATCTAAGTTCTCTGTTAATAATTGAATTGTTTTTTCGGAGGCTAAAAATCTTTCCCTATTACTGGGATCCGCAATGTTTTCTAGTTTTAATCTTTCGTTTTTCTCTTTGATTTTAATTGTTTCTAATTTTATGTTGTAAACATAGAATGTTCCGATCGCAAAAATTAAAAGATTGCCCACCAAAATTAAAGTCAAAAAATATCTTTTGTGATTTGTAAGTAACCAGAATCTTTTATTTATAAAAAACCTGGGACTAAATTTTTCTAAGGTAAACACGCACATAAAAATTAGCATAGCCATTAAATATCCTCTACTGGACAACAAAAAAATACTTATGATTGACAGCAAAATTCCTACCTTAAAACTATTTTTCCAGCAAAAGAAGAAAAATAATAAAATAAATAGACCAGAAAAATTAGGGTCTGGAACAGTATACAATGAAAATCTATATAAGCTAGAAGGTATATATTCATATATTTCTGTCCTGAAAGTTAAAAATTGGTATATTATAGATATCAAAAAACATAGGTATAAAAACATCAGGTATCTTCGGCTTAATTCCTGAGGATGACGAAAAGTAATTAATAAGATAACGATCAACAAGGCAATGCCAAATTTTGGCACGGAAAAATTAATAAGAGCGAGAAAAAGAATCATCACACACAAAGTTAAGTCGAATTTATTTAATTTAATTTTTTCCCTAAGTAAATCCCAAAATAAGACAGTAGTGATTACGGGCAAGAATACCATCAAATGAGAGAAAGACTGCCAAGGAATTATGTACAATACCGAGCCAGAATATACCAGCAACATAGCTGCTGTCAAGCTGCTAGGATATATACGATTAATAATTTTTTTCATAATAGACCTCTTGCAAAGGTAATTTAGGAGTATCTCTACCGTTTAAGCGTCTCGATTATGACTTTTCGGGCATCCTCTAAGGAAGTCAGTCATTTGTCAAGAGGCGATTTGGCGGGAGGAACTAGAGTGTGTAAAACTCAGAGCAGAACAGCATTCATTGAAGAAATCCATACAAGATGATACAAAAGAGGATCAAAAACACTATAAATCTTTCTTATAAAAATATTTATATTGATAAAAAGACCAATAAAAAATACTAAATACAATCTCCACAATACATAGTCATTAATATCAAAATAGTTCATATTGTAACTTTAAAATTTGAATTATATCGAGAGTTTTTGTCACCTGAAAACCTCTATCAGGTGGTTTAGCCTAGAGGGTTCATTTTGATAATCCTTTGGACATTATAGCACAGCCGGATCAATAATGGGAGTATCATCACAGATTTCTCAAGATACCAAAGTCTTAAGCCAAAAGCCTTATAGGAGCATCTAGCTGAATACAGCAATAAAATTAAACTGAAAAAACATCAGCTTTAGTCTGATTGAGAAATTAGCCTACAATAATTTACTTATCTTGTCATTTCGGTAAGCTGCCCGCACATTTAAATTGCTTGTTGAGATGAAGAACTCTTGCACTCTTGCAACGGTAAAAGGATTGGGGGAGATTCAGTTAATCTAAGGATAGACGGTTAAAATGCGTCTTAGCTTAGTTGCCCCAGAGGGGAGTGGATAAATTCATAATTACTACCTCCTTCATACTTGAGAGAATACTGTCGCGGCAGCATGTTGTCCATAATAAGTAATGCAGTTAGACAAGATATTTAAGCCTCCATCTAAGATGTAGCTGGGTTACATCTTACTTGATGATCAACTTCTTGTAAAGAAAATTTTTAACCAGCTAACACCAGAAAGCGAACAAGAGTTCTCTAAGGTTATTGGTTGTCTATGCTTGATGCTCCTATCCTATTAGCTTTCTGGAGAGTTATTGTAAGCTAAGACGCATTTAACCCGCTTATTCTTAGATTAGCCGAACCTCCCCCAATCCCTTTACTGTTGCCTTTTGCCTTTTGCCTCTTGCCTCGTCTCAACAAGCAATTTAAATTACGAACAGCTTACTTTAGCCGGTCAACATCCAGATTTATTCTGGCAAATCTCCAAAACGCTCTCGATAGCGTTGAAGCAATGCTTCTAAATCCTCAGCCCGCATTCTCTCCTGTTGGTCCCGCATTCTCTCCTGTTGGGCCCGCATTCTTTCTTGTTGGGCCCGCATTCTTTCCTGTTCAGTTAGCTCTGACTCCGTGGGCAGTAAATCGCCGGCAAAAGTCGCCCAACGCAGCCAAACTGCCTCGACTCCCTTATACTCCCCTTGCCAGCGGACCAAAGCCAACCCTAGCCTTTGACTGAAAAATCTTTCTCCCGTCTCTAGAGATAATGGCTCGTAGTTGCCGTCTCTGAGGATAAAACCTGCCCAGTCTTCAGGATTAAAGGGATCGTACCAGAAATATTCTGGCACTCGCAAGCGGTTTTGATAGATAGCTTTCTTTTCAGTTTTATCCTGTTGATCGGTACTTTCGGAAAGGAGTTCGATAACCACGTCGGGAGCTTTCCCTTCTTGCCAAACCACCCAACTTTTTCTTTCCCCTTTAGGAACCCCCAGGACAGCAAAGAAATCGGGACCGCGAAAGTCCTCGCTTTTTAACTGTGCGGCACTGAAATAAACGAACATATTGCCCCCCACATAGCCATCTTCCCTGGCAGCTAACCAGGGGAACAAGGCATCAATGAGGATATCCATCTGGAGTTTATGTCGTTGGGTTTCCATGGGAACGCCGTCATCGCAGGGCAATTCATCTTGGGTAGGCAGTGAAAGTGGAGAAGGGGCAATAGTTGAAGTCATCGGAGTCACGCTGGTGATTAGACTTAAGGAGCTTTTTCCCCTAGCATTAGGGAGAATGTCTAGCGCCTAGAATTGAGACGGGCGCAAAATACTATGGTGATTATAGCCGACATTCCGCACTTCATTTTGTAACTTTTTATATTACAAAATGAGGTTCTTCGGTTTATCTTATGCAACGGACAGGATGATAAGAGATGAAACCCTTATAGAGAAAGACATTGCTTCGATTTTTGGCAATTGTTTTTGATCTAGAACGAGCTAATCAATTAAATCTCTTGCCACATAAGGATTTAGTCGATTTATGCCCCCCTATCGAACCATACCAAGTAACGAAGAGCCCAAAATGAAGTGCGGAATGTAGTTTTTATGATTGAGAATTGGTATAAGTAGAAATTAGCGAAGCTTAATCCGCATTCCCAAATCACCGTAATTCACCGCCATCGTCGCAATAATAGCGGTGCTTTGCTATAGCTAACGCTACTGAGAGGAACTATTTCTTTTCAAGGCAATTGCTAATTGTCTCAGTCGTTCACTAACTTCTAAATTAAATTCTTGAGATTGCAAATTAGCGGGTAATTCTGCTACAAGCTGAGGATTCTCCTTATACCATTCGTTTTGGGCGACACCTGCCCATGTTCCTTCTTTTTCTCGAAAAATATCCACTAATCCTCTTAATTCTTGAATACAGTAGGACTCAAATCCTGCAGCTTCAAAAATACCATGGCGTAGATATTCTTCAAATCGGGCTTCTAAAACAGCGTGGGCTCTTCTAGGTTCTGTGTGATCAGTTTAACTTACATAGGATCGATCGATCTTTGTGTCCTCTGTGTCTCTGTGGTTCCTTCCACTCCCTCGCTAGGAGGAATGTATCTTAGAATACATTTTACCCACCAAACCTAGAAGAGCCCAGCGTGAGCATATTTTTCATCGGCAACGTATTTTTTTAGTTGTTCTCGGATGTCTTCTAGTCGAGTAAAAGGAATAACTAAATTACCTTCTCGTCTGACTTGTTTTAGGGTGATTTCGTTTTCTCTAATGGTTTTTAAGTCTTCTTTTGCGCCACCGGTTTCTAATTCTTTGAGAAGATGAATAAATTGTTCTTCGCTGCGGGTTTGCACTTCTAATCTTTGTTCAGATTCGCTTTTAACGGAATAAATTTGAGTGGTGGTAAAGGTACATCTTCCTCCTTTGGCAGGAAGTAAATCACATTCTAACCATGCGTTAATAAAGGTACTTTTTCCTGCCTTTTCTAAGCCAACCACAGCAATACGAAATTCTCTTTTTCTCAGTCTTTCGAGTTGACGGTTAGCAGGTATTGCCTCTTGCAGGAGGATTTCTGTTAATTTAGAGGGAACTTCAGCTTGGGGAAGTTTGGCTAAGTCAACGGCAAAATGTTGGATATTTAAGACATCACTGAGACGGGTTTCATAGTAGGATGAGGCCGATTTCCAATCCATTAAATTAACTCCTTAAATACGGTTGAATTCTCTGAGAATAGAGACATTTTTGAGAAACCCTATCTGTATAACTTTTCCTGTTACATTAAGTGGAAGTTCTCGCTTCATTCCATACTGAGTTTCTTTACCAATGATATTACCTATTACCTCCATTTTTGAGATTAATTCTAACGTAGAATTTTAATCGACTTTCAGGAGAGCGTCCTTCGTCCGGTATAGTCTCTACAGATATTTTTTTATACTCTGGCACACATAAAAATTCTGTAGCACAATCAATTAATCTTACAACATCATCTCTATTAAGATCATACCCTTCATGTAAATTATAAACTTCTGATGCAGGAACAGCTAGACATAAAGAAGCTGTCGGACTAATTTCATTTTTAGAACGAGTCCTTTGTAGATATTTAAAACAAGTAAATGCCCCTACCATTAAACAAGCTACTGTAATAATTAATTCCATTTGGCGTTCTTCCTTTGATTGATTTGATTTTGTTAGATCAACGTTATCTAAGATATCACTTATGCCAGTTGCAAGATTTGTTGAATTAAAGTCCCCGAATTTAAGCCTTTCTACATAAACGAGCTTTGTTACATCATTAAGAAATTCACCAGACAACCTTTTATCTTCATCTAAACACGAGGATTGATTAATTCCAAAATAACGACATAGATCATCTCTCTGAGATTCTTCTCTTTCAAGAATAATACTTAAAACATGATAGAGTACACCTCCTTTTTTAGATTTTATTTTTGGATACACAATTGCAAAAACATCTTTACAAATACTCGAAAAATATTTATTATTCACTAATTCACCTCCTCTTTTTCAAAATTTTCTAATTCCGCAAGGCTTTGTTCTAAAAATTTAGCTCTTTCTTGGATAGGTTTCCATATAATTTGTGTTTCCTCGTAGTTAGTAGTTATTTCCTGTCGAATTTGTTCGGTGGTTCGCTCAATCCACAAAACAAAGTCCTGATCATAAAGCTGTTTTAATTCTTCCAACTGCATAGATTTTTGAGATTGAGCCGCGCTTTTATTATTAATCATAAACAAAACCCCCCACCAATGGGCGGGGGGTTTTTTAGTCACCTAATTCAAGGTTTAGCCGAACTTGCCAGCAGTGGAGGCGATCAAGAAGGCGGCGTAGGTGAAGATATAGCCAACGGTGAAGTGAGCTAAACCAACCAAACGAGCCTGAACGATCGAGAGAGCCACGGGTTTGTCTTTCCAACGAACGAGGTTCGCCAGAGGAGTGCGTTCGTGGGCCCAAACGATAGTTTCGATCAACTCTTGCCAGTAACCACGCCAAGAGATCAGGAACATGAAACCGGTTGCCCAAACGAGGTGTCCAAAGAGGAACATCCAGGCCCAGACAGAAAGGTTATTAACACCGTAGGGGTTGTAACCGTTGATTAACTGAGCCGAGTTAGCCCAGAGGTAATCGCGGAACCAGCCCATCAGGTAGGTGGAGTTTTCGTTAAACTGAGCCACGTTACCCGACCAGACACCGAGGTGTTTCCAGTGCCAGTAGAAGGTTAACCAACCCAAGGTGTTCAACATCCAGAACATGGCTAGGTAGAAGGAATCCCAAGCAGAGATGTCGCAAGTACCGCCACGGCCGGGACCGTCGCAAGGGAAGGAATACCCGAAGTCTTTTTTATCGGGCATTAATTTGGAACCACGAGCGTCTAAAGCACCTTTAACCAGGATTAGAACGGTGGTGTGTAAACCAAGAGCGATCGCATGGTGAACGAGGAAGTCGCCAGGACCGATGGTTAAGAAGAGGGAGTTAGTGCCGCTATTGATTGCGTCTAGCCAACCGGGTAACCAAACATCACCGTAGTTAGGATAGGCGGTGTAAGCGATACTATCGGGGTTAGACAACAGTACGTTCATGCCGTACAGGGTTTTACCCGAAGCTGCTTGCACGAATTGAGCAAACACAGGTTCGATCAGGATTTGTTTTTCGGGAGTACCGAAAGCGACGACCACATCGTTATGAACGTAGAGGCCGAGGGTGTGGAAACCTAAGAAAAGGGAAACCCAGCTTAGGTGAGAGATGATCGCTTCTTTATGCTCCAGCATCCGGGCCAGGACGTTATCTTTGTTCGCTTCGGGATCATAGTCACGCACGAAGAAGATAGCACCGTGGGCGAAAGCACCCACCGCTAGGAAACCAGCGATGTATTGGTGGTGGGTATAAAGAGCCGCTTGGGTGGTGTAGTCCTTAGCAATAAAGGCATAAGGGGGTAGCGCGTACATATGCTGCGCCACCAGAGAGGTGATCACGCCTAAAGAAGCGAGAGCCAAACCGAGTTGGAAGTGGAGAGAGTTGTTAACCGTGTCATAAAGATTTTTGTGACCGGCTCCTAACTTACCACTGGGGGGTCTGTGTGCATTGAGGATGTCCTTGATGCTGTGACCGATGCCCCAGTTGGTGCGGTACATATGACCAGCCACAATGAAGATCACAGCGATCGCCAAGTGGTGGTGAGCCATATCGGTTAACCAGAGGGACTCGGTTTGGGGATGGAAACCACCTAAGAAGGTGAGAATCGCAGTTCCCGCGCCTTGGGCGGTACCGAAAATGTGGTTAGCAGTATCGGGGTTTTCCGCATACACACCCCAGTTACCGGTGAAGAAGGGTAGTAAACCCGCCGGGTGGGGGGGAGTGGAGAGGAAGTTGTCCCAACCAACGTGCTGACCGCGGGATTCGGGGATAGCAACGTGAACGAGGTGTCCGGTCCAAGCCAGAGAGCTAACACCGAACAGAGCGGCGAGGTGGTGGTTCAGGCGAGATTCAGCGTTTTTGAACCAAGCGAGGCTAGGACGGAACTTAGGTTGTAAGTGTAACCAGCCAGCAAAGAGGAAAATCGCCGAGAGAATCAGCAGGAACACCGCACCTTGGTATAGGTCTTGGTTGGAGGTCATACCGATGGTGTAGAACCAGTGGTAAACCCCGGAATAGGCGATGTTAACAGGGTTAGAAGCGCCAGCTTGGGTGAAGGCATCTACCGCGCCTTTACCGAACTGGGGATCCCAAATCGCGTGGGCGATGGGACGGATGTTTAAGGGATCTTTGATCCACTGCTCGAAGTTACCTTGCCAAGCGACGTGGAATATAGTGCCGGAAGTCCACAGGAAAATGATTGCAATGTGGCCGAAGTGGGACGCGAAAATCTTTTGGTAGAGATTCTCTTCCGTCATGCCATCATGACTTTCAAAGTCGTGGGCTGTGGCGATCCCGTACCAAATCCGACGGGTGGTCGGATCTTGGGCTAGATCTTGGCTAAATTTAGGGAATTTAGTTGCCATAGCTGTTTAGGAAATTCTCCTCTCTAAATAACTGAGGCTCTTACACGAGTGCTGGTTATTTCCTTTTTTAAATTCACCCACTGTAATAGGAAACGCTTACAGTGGTATCGGTCAATCGACGCTGGTTCAGCCTAGTCTTGCCAATCCCCGGGGGACTGGCAAGCCCTTATAGGCAAGTTTAGCCAATCGAGAGACTTCTGGCCAAGAAGAATGCCCAAGTGGTGACAATACCGCCTAAGAGGTAGTGAGCCACACCAACGGCACGACCTTGAATGATGCTCAGGGCGCGAGGTTGGATAGCGGGGGCAACTCTTAACTTGTTGTGCGCCCAGACGATCGACTCGATTAATTCTTGCCAGTAGCCGCGACCACTGAACAGGAACATCAAGCTAAACGCGAAGACGAAGTGACCGGCTAGGAACATGATTCCGTAGGCAGACAGAGCAGAGCCATAGGAATTAATGACTTGCGCTGCTTGCGCCCAGAGGAAATCCCGTAACCAACCGTTGATGGTGATGGCACTTTGGGCGAAGTTACCGAGGGTAACGTGGGTGACAGTGCCATCGGGGGCGACGGTTCCCCAGACATCGGACTGCATTTTCCAGCTAAAGTGGAAGATTACAACCGAGAGGGAGTTGTACATCCAGAACAGGCCGAGGAAGACGTGATCCCAACCCGAAACTTGGCAGGTACCGCCGCGACCGGGACCATCGCAGGGGAAACGGAAACCGAGATTCGCTTTATCGGGAATCAGACGGGAACCGCGAGCGTAGAGAACCCCTTTGAGGAGAATCAACACCGTTACATGGATGGTGAAGGCGTGGATGTGATGCACGAGGAAATCGGCAGTACCGAGGGTGATCGGCATCATGGCCACTTTGCCACCCACTGCTACTACGTCGCCACCGAAAGCATAACTAGCGGTAGTGAGAGCGTTAGGAGCGGTGTTGCCGGGGGCTAGGGTGTGGAGACTTTGTACCCATTGGGCAAAGATGGGTTGTAGTTGAATTCCCGTATCCGAGAACATATCTTGGGGACGACCAAAAGCCCGCATGGTGTCGTTGTGAATGTATAAACCGAAGCTATGGAAGCCGAGGAAAATACATACCCAGTTCAGGTGGGAGATAATTGCGTCGCGATGACGGATCATCCGATCGAGCAGGTTATCCACGTTTTTGGCCGGATCGTAGTCCCGTACCATGAAGATCGCTCCGTGCGCTCCCGCACCGACGATTAAGAAGCCACCGATCCAAGTGTGGTGAGTAAACAAGGATAGTTGGGTGGCGTAGTCAGTCGCCTGATAGGGATAGGGCGGCATGGCGTACATATGGTGGGCCACGATGATGGTTAGCGAACCTAAGAGAGCAAGGTTAATCGCTAACTGGGCGTGCCAAGAGGTGGTCAGGATTTCGTACAGTCCTTTGTGACCTTGACCGGTGAAGGGACCTTTGTGGTTTTCGAGGATTTCCTTCATGCTGTGACCGATACCCCAGTTGGTACGGTACATATGACCAGCAATGATGAATAATACAGCGATCGCCAAGTGATGGTGAGCGGTATCGGAAAGCCAGAGACCACCGGTGACGGGGTTCAAGCCACCTTTGAAGGTGAGGAAATCCGAGTAAGCACCCCAGTTAAGGGTAAAGAAGGGGGTCAAACCCTGGGCGAAACTGGGATATAACTCCGCCATCTTGCTCGGTTCGAGGATGAACTCGTGGGGCAAGGGGATGTCTTGGGGAGCGACTCCCGCATCGAGGAGTTTGTTCACTGGTAAAGAAACGTGAATCTGATGACCAGCCCAACCTAGGGAACCTAAGCCGAGTAAACCCGCCAAGTGGTGGTTCATCATCGATTCCACGTTTTGGAACCATTCCAGTTTCGGTGCGCTTTTGTGGTAATGGAACCAACCAGCAAACAGCATCAGGCCCGCCATAACTAAACCACCGATAGCGGTGCAGTATAGCTGATAGCTGTTGGTGAACCCGGAAGCCCGCCAGAGGTAGAACAGACCAGAGGTGATCTGAATACCGTGGAAACCACCGCCCACATCGCCGTTGAGGATGCCTTGACCGACGATCGGCCAGACCACTTGGGCGCTGGGTTTGATGGCCAGCGGGTTGGTTAACCAAGCTTCATAGTTAGAAAATTTCGCGCCGTGGAAGTACATTCCACTTAGCCAAACGAAGACAACGGCGAGATGTCCGAAGTGGGCGCTGAAGATTTTCCGAGAAATATCTTCGAGATCGCTGGTTTGACTATCAAAATCGTGGACGTTGGCGTGTAGGTTCCAAATCCAGGTAGTGGTTTTGGGTCCTTTGGCTAAAGTGCGATCAAAATGCCCCGGTTGACCCCACTTCTCAAAGGAAGTAGGTACTGGGTCTTTATCTACAATCACTTTAGCTACCGCCTCTTTGGGGGGGAGTGCCATGAGGATTCTCCTCTCTCGACAATAGACTTAGCGTTTTATTTGAGGATAGATTTTTTAACCTAAAAAAGGCAAGTTGAAATCTGACCCACCTTTTGTTAATGTCGCTTGACTTTCCTCTTGGGTGAGATTCCAGTCGAAAGCATCAATAGTAGATGATAAGTCTTTGTTCTCTCCTCTGTTCGTTGTGCTTAACAATAATTAAAATTCTCTCAATCCTTGATAGGAGAGACATTTTCTGCTATGGACGGTCTTAGTCAGGGTCAGACCGGTAATTTTTCTTTACAAAAGTTTATTAATTGTCGCCCCAGAAGGCGATTTCCCCTTTTTCTCCCTCACCAGACCATATAGAAAATTCAATAGATAGATTCTCAAAAAACAATCAAACAATTCTGTAAAATTGAGGCCATGACCTCATCTTCTCGCGCTTTTGCTGACACCAGAGCATTCAATGACTCTAGCAAAAATCAATGGTTTGTATAGATTTTGGCCTTGGCTCTAGGAGGAACGTGCTATCCCTACTACATAAATTAATCCCAGTCAAAACCCTTCGTATATGTCTTGTGATCGGTTTACTGACCATTCTGTTAAACGCCTGTGGCGATCGCTTGACGGCTACGGATCTCTCCACTTCGGAAACCTCTAATCTTCCCGTCGTCCAAGGCCGCATTTCTGAGGTGGCCCCCCCGGCCTTAATTCAGGAACTGCGCCCCAGTTTAGATCGTTACGCTCCCCAAGTAACGATTCTCAGTCCTCTGGCCGAACAAGTTTTCGATCACACCCAGGTGACAGTTAAACTACAAGTGTCGGATCTGCCAATTTTCCAAGACGATACCCTGAAATTAGGACCCCACTTGAGCCTAATTGTCGATAATGAACTGGCAGCGGATATTTACGACCTCAAGCAACCGATTATCCTAGAAAATCTTGCCCCCGGTACTCATACCCTGCGCGTCTTGGCCCTGCGTCCTTGGCAGGAAAGTTTTAAAAATGATGGGGCATTTGCTGAAACAACCTTTCATATTCTGACAAAAACAGGCAAAAATGCCCCCGATAACAACTTACCCCTATTAACCTACAGTAGTCCGCAGGGAATCTACGGTGCAGAACCGATCCTGCTCGATTTTTATCTGAGTAATGCTCCTCTACGTCTGTCCAATACTGCCAACGGGGATAATAATCTTCAAGATTGGCGCATTCGTGTCACTGTCAACGGTGAGAGTTTTCTGCTTGATACTTGGGAACCAATCTATCTCAAAGGTTTTGACAAGGGCAATAACTGGGTACAACTAGAATTCATCGATGGTAAGGGAAATAAAATCGAAAACGAGTTTAATACCAGCGTGCGCGTGATTAGCTTTGATCCCTCTTACCAAGATGGCCTCAGTCAATTAGTCCGTGGCGATTTATCCCCTACAATTGCCCGTAGCATTGTTGATCCCAACTATAAAATCATTCCAGGTCCAGAGGAAGAAACCCCCGTTATTGAGCCGGAAACCCCCGTTATCGAGGAAGAAACCCCTATAGTTGAGGAAACCCCCGTTATTGAGCCAGAAAGCCCAATCTTGGAAGAAAACCCTGTTATCGAGGAAGAAACCCCTATAGTTGAGGAAGAAACCCCTATAGTGGAGGAAACCCCCGTTATTGAGCCAGAAAGCCCTATAGTGGAGGAAACCCCTGTTATTGAGCCAGAAAGCCCAATCGTGGAAGAAAAACCAGTAGAGACAGAAACAATCGAAAAGGTAGAGGAAACCCCTGAAGCGATCGAATCTCCCCTAACCACCATACCAGAGACAAAGGAGATTAACGAACCTGCCCCCGGTATTCAGCCTCCGCTAGAAGTGGAACCTATTCCCGAACCCCAGAACAATAGCGAGCAAAAAATCACCATTTTTGATCGCGTTCAACAAACTTTAAACCGCTTCCAGTTGGCCTCTTCCCCAGCAGAAAAAGATATCGAACTACCCACCCTCGATCCTCAATTATTCAGCAATGTCGAGCGGTCTTAGAGCCTAGCTTAATCCAGTTTTCAGGGGAAGTGGGGAGGTAGGGAGGTAGGGAGCGGGAGAATGGGGGAATTTCAACTAACACCCTAAAACCCCAAAACCCTAAAACCCCAACCTCCAACCGCTCGATCGAGAAATTATTAAACTAATATTTCACAATATAGATAAAATCGGGAACTAGGTTATAATCTAGAACGTCTATAGGTAATTTACCAATTTTTTGCTTGAGGTAATTGTGTTTAACAAAATTTCCCTTGTCGCTGGTTTTGCCGGTTTAGTTGCCCTAACTACCCTTGGCGCCGTACCCGTACAAGCAGAACCGCAAAATAACGAAATCCTGATCAGTCAACTGCGCGGCCATAACACCTACAGAGGTGAGCCGCAACTCAACCCCGGTGACTATGTACTAGGTCGTGTCCGGGGAACCGTGGGTGGGATTATGTCCGTCCAATTGATCAGACCTGTAACAGTGGATGGCAAAGAAATTTTCAGTGGTGACTTTGCCGACGGAACCACCGCTCGTATTGTTGGGGATGCCACTGGTGGTGACGATGTACTATTGCAAGTGGTAGATGGCAAATTAGTTTATGTGGGTAAAGCTCGTCCCTATTGGGTTTCCCGCTTGAAACTAAAATCAGAAATCGCCGTCAGTACCACTCGCTCGCAACTTTTAAGAGAAATCAACGAAAAACAACCCGCTTGGGGACTTCCCGCTTTACCCCCGGAAACCAGAACCTTTACTGAAGTTGCTCCCCAACCCGCTCCCGAGCCTAGTGTATCTCCTATCCGCGGACTTTGGTAGTGGGAAGACATCAGCAGAAAATCTCTTGTCTTGAGACTGAGAAGCGTGAAAACTTTCCTCTCAATCTAACAAATTTGGACTAAATATAGCGTTTCTGATTCACAAGAGGTACATTCCCGATCCTGAACAGCTTAATCAGCAAAGGTTTAAGTGTGCCGCCCAGATGCGAGAACCGCTATAAATCCCTCTTTTTCAGATAAAAGGGGGATTATTCTGGCTCTTCGGGACTTGGCATGATTCGATATGGGGGCATAAATCGACTAAATCCTTATCTGGCAAGAGATTTAATTGATTAGTTCGTCCAGATCGCCAACAATTGACAAAAATTGCGGCAATGTCTGTCTCTATAAGGGTTTCATTCCTTATAGAGACAGACATTGCATAAGACAAACCGAAGAACCATTATTATTAGACATTTCCATAATATTAATGCTCTTCTGGAATTTTCAGAAATCCCTGACCGAATCCAGATAGGGAAATTTTTCGATATTCACAGACCAATTCGACTCGCGTTAAGTTTTAAGGCTTGGTTGTAGCGCGAACGTATAGGTCGATCAGGTTGTTCGGCTCGTCATAGGCGATGCGCTTGCCTGCCATCAGATCGCTACGCAACAGGGCGCGCATACGATTTGCAGTCGCGTCGTCAAGTTCCGTGCCGGGCCGCACTTCGTTCAAACGATTGCGCAATACTGCATTGTCGCTGCTCATTGTGATGCGCCAGCCTGGTTTGGCACCTATGGCTTCTGGGGCCAAATCCATTTTTTGATTCTTGTCTTGCATGAAAAACGTATGGATTGTCCGGTAGGCATTCCTGCCGATAATCGGAACATCGGGTTGGGTCTGTTCTCCAGTGTTGATTTTGGTCATTTCGTGGGCGATGGGAACCATTTGCTTGAAAGCATACTTTTTCTCCACTATTTGGTTGCCGAGTCGGCGCAGATTCGCCAACAGCTCGGAACTTGGCGCATGACCATTGGTTGCTGCCTCGCGTGTGAAACCAGCCCAAATGCCATCGGCTCCGTTTAACAAAGCTTCCATGATTGACGCATTTTCCATACCATTTCCCGCATGCATATGCACTAGCAATTTGATATTGGGCGGCATAAGTCCTTTGATCATGGCGGTCAATGTGGCGATCTGGAAAGGTAGCGCCGTTCCTTTTCCATCCTCGTAGAGAATGGCGGCGATGGGTTGAGTCGCTAGAAACTTCGTAACCCTTGCCACCCATTCCCAATCCTCGAAAAACGCATCTACACCATCCTGGTAGTTGATATACACGCGGGGAGCGCCTCCGTTATCACCGCGTATATTTTCATGAGTCCATTTAATGGTGGCGGCAAGTTCCCGTAGATAATTGTCGCGGTCTTCTACGCGGACGTAGGCCTTAGTGATGTCAAGATCAAAGATAGCGTTAGGGATTTTATATTTTTTCAGCTTCTCCATGCTGATGTCTGCATTAAACACCTTTTGGTCAGCGGAAAACTTCCCGGGCGAGGCGAATCCAAAAGTACCTGTCAGGTCTTCTTTCCTTTCGTTGAGTAATTTGCAGAAGGCATCGTCAACTTGCTCAATCTCTGGCATCGACACATTGAAAGTTGCCAGTAAAATCTCCTTAAAGCCGAATTTTCTCGCCAGGCTTAAAAGGGCGAGTTTGTTTTCAAGAACATGGCCTATGGGGGAACCTACAGCAGGCTCGCGAATCGAAAGATCCAACACCATCGGGTCAAGGTTGCGGAGAGCCTGTTCTTTGCTTTCCATTGCTTTGAGTAAAGATGAAAGTTTAAGCCGTTCTTCAGGGGTTAAAACACTTACTTTGAGTAAAAATGAAATTTGAAGCCGTTCTTCAGGGGTTAAAACACTTTTGTCGCTGGGTTGCATTTGATTTTTTTTCTGTGGTAATAGTGATGTGGATTCAACGGTTGCGTTGACATCCTCACCGCCTTGATCGGACGGTGATTCCGGACAGATCAAACAAACTTGATTGAACGATCTTCAGGCCTGTTGACGCTTCACTGGATGCCGCTACCTTAGCGGTAGTCTTACGCCTTCCTCCAGGTCTGTTTCAAGTCTCCTGAAAACATTTTAGCACAAAGCCGTCGTCAGCTGTCCTGCATTTAAATTAAGTATAAGATGTAGTAGTGCGGGCATCTGGCTCTCTTGGATTTGGTGGGTAAAATGTATTCTAAGATACATTCCTCCTAGCGAGGGAGTGGAACGAACCACAAAGACACAAAGGACACAAAGATTGATCGCTTCTATAATAAGTTAAACTGATCACGCAAAGAATTAAGAGAGCCATGACCGAATCCAGATAGGGAAATTTCCCGATATTCACTCCGGTTCAAAAGACTGATTATTAAATTTCAAAGTCCGACAATTCTCCGTCACCGTCCGCACCACATCATCCGGCACACCATCAGGAATGTCAGCTTCAATCTCCAGTGTTACCTTAACCCTGGCCCCACTGAGTCGGGTGAGATGCTGGATGATCTCATTGGCGATCGCTGGAGCGTCTCGATTGATCCGCAGGGGATCGATCTCAACACTGCCGTAAAACCTCCGCAGAACCAGCTTTTTCTCAACCAGATCACCGGGAGTCTCTGTCACAGTTAATCCAACACCAGAGGGTAAAGATGGCGGCCGATCACGGTCACTAGAGATAACGGGATCAGTCTCGGCAGTGGTCGGGGGGTTAGCTGGTTTCTCGGCCTCTAGCTGCCCCATAGCTACATCAGGCTTAACCAGAAGGCTGTGACTGCTGATACTCGGGTTAATATCCCGAAGGATGACAAGACCAGTATATCTTTGCTTCGCCTCATCCCAGCCCTCTGCATAACCGAAGTTCTCCTGTACGAGCGTAGAACGAACCCCCTCCCGCACAGTTTGAAGTAGAACATCCTGGTTCTTGAGACGGGGCAAGTAAAGATACTGCGCTAGGTACTCCCACAGACGTTTCAGATCGATGTGGTTAGTTGAACGCCACAGGTATTTGTCGAGGGCTTCCCTCCGCAGGTTGTCACCAGAGTAATGGGTAATCAGTTGCCCCTGATGAACCAGTTTGCGGCTGGCTCGATCGATAGGCGAATCGTCCCCCTGAGCGTTGGTATCAGTCCAGTGGATGCCTTTCTGGGGGTCGGGTTGCTCTGGAACCAGCAGCCACTTATAGGTTTGGTTGAGGATCAGGCTTACCTCCTTGTCGGCTTGATCGCGCTTAGTGATCGCCTGTTTATTCTGAGAAACATCGAGATTGAGGGTTTCCTTATCCGCCACAATCGAATTCCAGGCAAGATATCCGGCGACGTTCTTCTCTAAGTTTTCCAAGTTCGACTTGTCAGGGGCAACAAATACAAGCGTATTCTTGTAATAGCGGGGGCTACCCCCTCTCTGATTGAGAATTTCCGCCACTAAACGCCGAGCGGGGCTATCTTCGGCGGATTTACTGTGGGGTTGCCCAGTACCGAGAACGACGAGCCGCACCCCCAGATGAGGATCATCGGGAATATCAGCAGTTGATTCTGGGGCAATATGAATCCCTCCAAACTCGCCCCGCTGCTGGTCGGCCTTCAAGCGCCGGACGATTTCTTCTGTCACTTTATACCGCTCCTCAAAGAGCAGGTTTGCCCGATCTTGGGCGGTGCGGGTGACGTTCGGCTGATTGGAAATCCAGTAGCGGTTGCCATCGATGTAGAGGTAGGTGGCCCGATCTGTTAGCCGCCGTAGGGCATCACCAAAAGTGGCTACAGTCTCCCCCGGCTGCACGCAACCGAGTTTGATCCTCTTATCTTCTAGTCCTCGGTTAGCAGCCCGAATCGTGGGGGCCGAGCCAAGGTAAATAGTGCGCGTAACCCGACGGCAAGCAGAATAGCGTCCCAGGTTGGAATTTTGGCGATCGATGTCGAGGGGCAGAGAATTGGGGCCATCTACATCTTTTTCGATGATCGGAACCCAATTATCATCTAAGTAGCGGGTTAACTCCGACTGAACCTGAGCATCATCCATCGGGACGTGGGAGGGCATGATCAACAAGCTCTTGTCCTCTCGCTCCCAAAGGGAATGGATGACCTTGGCCATGAGTCGCAAAACGCCCCTGGTGCGTTGGAATTTATCGAGGGTTGACCAGTCGGAGTAGAGGCGATCAAAAAATTCTGGGTGAATGGGATAGGCTTCCCGCAGGCGGCGTCTGTAGTCAGCCTCCAGGCATTCGCTAGGAAATTCCTGGGCCTGGGTGCGATACATCTCGGAGAAGGCTTTAATCACCGCATCCCGTGCGACAAATAGTTGCGGGTCAGTAGTGGTCTGAAACAGGCGGCGGCGGACGATCTCGAAACTCTCCTCGGCACTAGCGGGTCGCCAAGGGGATTGGATGCGCCCGATCGCATTTTTAAGGCGGTCTAGGGCCTCTGTACCCCGTTCTCCTCCGGTTTCAACATCTGTAGTCCGTACTTCTCCGGTTTTTTCGTCAACGGTTTCCGAAGCGGGGATACTCACAGCCAAAAGCGTCTGCTGGGCATTTTTTGCCGACTCGCTCAGGGTTTGGGCAAAAGTAAACTGGGTGTCAAAACTACCGCCAGCAATATCGTTCTTGTCGTGCAATTGCCTGGCATAGGCAACCCATTCGTCGATCAAGATCAAACAGGGTGAAAAACGATTAAACAATATTTTGAGTGCGTCTCCCGGATTAGTGGAAGTTTCATCGGCGTTGCGAACCAGAGCGTAGCCCTCAGCGCCGCCGAGTTGCCAAGCTATTTCTCCCCACAGGGTCTTGATTTCTGGGCGATTTTGCTTGTTGTGTTCCGGTTTGTAGGGGGGAATGCCACTAGGCTGGACTTTAGTGCCGACCAGAACAGCAATGTTGACATTTTCGGGGGGTTTTTTAATGTTCAGAGCTTGGAAGATCGACTCCATACCGGGAAGATCTTCGATCGCCAAAGCATTGCACAGATGGTAGAGGGCCAGCATGGCGTGGGTTTTTCCGCCACCGAAGTTAGTTTGCAGTTCAATCACCGGCTCTCCGCCATTACCACTCAGACGCAGCAGGGCATTGGTCAGAAGTTGCTTGAGTCCTTCGGTGAGGTAGGTGCGGCGGAAAAATTCCGTCGGGTCGCGGTATTCGTCAGAGCCTTCATCGAGATAGACTTGCCAGAGGTCGGCGGCAAATTCGGCCTGTTGGAAGCGTCCGGAAGCCACATCGGGGTGGGGGGTGGCGATTTCCCGCCAGGGTTTCAATCCCGACATCGGTTGTCCCTCCGTCGGTGCGATCGCTTGGCGCCTTGTCTCTCGCCGGGCCTGTTCTTCAAAGCGAAGTCTGAGGATTTCTTGCTTCTGCTTCTCCACCTCTTGGGTGTCGGCGGAAACCGAACTCAGTAGGCGAGAGATGCTATCAAAAGCCCGGTAAGCATCGTCGAGGCTGAAAGCATCGTTATGGGCCCAGGCGTTGCGGACATCTCTTAGTTCACTGGTCAGAGAGCGATCGCTTCTGCCTAGGGTTTTCTTAAAAACTTCATTCCACTGCTCCCAGAGGACAATTAGTAGGGCCGAAACGTCTTCCTTGAGGACGGCATCACCTGTCCTGCGGATCGTGTAGCTCTCAGGGAGGCAACTTAAGGCCACGGCCACCCACTTCTGGCCGTAGCTTGCTTTCATTTCTCGTTCTATGAAGGGGTATAGTCCCTCTCTGAGGAAATCTAGGGCGCGTCCGACTCGTTCACGATTGCTGATTGCCATGGGATTTGATGAGGAGTTATTTTTATAATGCCTCAATTTGGGAGAGATAACCACACGAAGGGGGATTTTGAACCACAAAGGCACAAAGAACACGAAGGGGGATTTACCACAAAGGCACAAAGGTCACAAAGTTTGGGGAACCACAAAGGCACAAAGGTCACGAAGGGGGATTAACCACAGAGGCACAAAGAACACGAAGGGGGATTTACCACAAAGGCACGAAGGTCACGAAGGGGGATTTACCACAAAGGCACAAAGAACACGAAAGGGGATTTACCACAAAGGCACAAAGAACACGAAGGGGGATTTACCACAAAGGCACGAAGAACACGAAGGGGGATTTACCACAAAGGCACGAAGGTCACGAAGGGGGATTTACCACAAAGGCACAAAGAACACGAAGGGGGATTAACCACAGAGGCACAAAGAACACGAAGGGGGATTAACCACAGAGGCACAAAGGTCACGGAGATTGTTAATAATTAGCTCCTATCAAGACTTTTTTGGGCTTCAGAGAGGTTTAGCATTAGTGTTAGTGGATCGAGTCGGGATGATATAAAGCCACATTTTTCTGTGTAGAATTGTTTGGCTTTTTCATTGAGTGCGTGAACGAGAATCGCTCTAATTCCGGCAATCACAGAAGCTTGCAAGCTTCGGAGTACGGCATCTTTGATGAGGGCTTTTCCAAGTCCTTGTCCTTGATGGTTGCGGTCCACTGCCAGTCTGCCCACAATGATTACCGGAATGGGATCTGGCATATTTTGTTTAATTTTGCCTGGAGCTTGATCGCGCATCACACTACCTGTGGACAGACAGTAGTAACCGACTACTCTATTGTCTGCACAAACAACGTAGGTACGTGCTGCACCAGTAGATTCACTTTTTATTGCGCGTTCTTTCAACCAGTTATTCAAGCTTGTTTCACCGCAGTCGAAGAAATCTATCTTGTGTTCTGGGTTGAGTGGTTCTGGTGCTGTATAGGTTATTCCCAAGGGCTTTTAGTGGATAATAACTGAGCCAGCTTTTCATTTTTTTTTGCTGGAGTGTCAAGTGCTTCATTGAAGGCTTCCCATTGTTCTTTATTGAGGACAAATAGCCTGCGATCTAGTACATAACTTTTGGGTTTGTGGGGTTTTTTGGTGATTTTCATAAGTTTTGAATATATAGTTTGCTTACATTGTACACAAAGAGCGGCTGATCAACTCTGTGTCTCTGTGGTTTAAATTCACCACAAAGGCACAAAGGTCACAAAGAAAAGGATAGTTGTTCGGGAGAGGGTTTATATTCGTTGGCTAGGCGGGTGATTTCTGGCCAAGAGGTGACGAGGCTATTGTAGGCTATGGCTTCTTGGGTCCAACCTTTTCTGTCACAGAGGCTATAAAGTCTATAGGCGAGTTCTTTGGCTAAATCGGCTTTGTTTCCTAGTTTGGCCAAGAGTTCTGCGGCTCCGGTTTCGCCGTTTTTATCGAGGGTATGGATGAGGTGTTGGGTGATTTCCCAGATGGGTGTCCGCTCATCTTTTTCTGGCTGACCGTCGGTTTTGAGATCTTCGCGCTTGAGTAGTCGCACTTTACCGGCTTTTGCTTCTAGTATGCCAGCTTCAACCATGCCCTGAATACTGGTGTTTTTGGCTTTGGAGAGGGTTTCTGCATTGCCATATAGTGCTTCGTTGAATTGGTACTGCTCGAACCAAGTCAGCGCCCAACGGGTATCACTATCAAATTCTCCTTCTTGTTCGGTGAGAAATTCGTCGAGAATCTGGTTAATCAGTTGCAGGGCGGTGCGAACACCCATAGAAGTGCCGTTAGATTCGAGGATAGCGGCGTATTTGGAGTAGATTGCCATCCCGGGCCCGATACTGGCTTGGGCGAGGTCAACGGGGGCAATATTGCCCTGTTGCAGCAGTTTTAGGGCTTGGGGAAGGTCTCGCTTCAGTTCGTTGAGGAATTGGCGGCGGCTGGCTTTGGGTGCGTCGGCGGGGCGCGGGCGACACACGAGGACGATGGAGGAGGCGAGGGCGTTGGAGTCTTGTCCTCTCATACGATTACTGAGTTCTGTTCGCAGAGGCCAAGTTCCGTCAATACTAAAATTAGCTTGTATTAAGCCTTCTAAAATTGTTTCCCAACCTGTAGAGGAGACACTTTGATCATTATCAGTTTCGGTTTGTTTGAGAGCGTAGTAAACCGTAACGGGATAATCGTGATGGTTGATTTTATTGGCACGCTGAAAAACTTTAATTAAGCTTTCTTCAAAAAATTGTTTTGCCTTCTCCTTGCTTCCATGTCGAAAGTGATCGGCAACCATTTCTTGAGTTTTAGGAACTAATAACGTATTAAAAATTTCTGGATAAATTGAACCTATAGACCGACGCAGCCAAACATAAAAGAAATCAGATAAGTCTGCATAGGGTACGGCATCGTAATAAGGGGGGTCTGAGGAAATCAATTTAGCTATTGAATCATTTTTATGATTTTTAGTAGCATCGAGTTGAATAACTTGTCCTGGGGCGGAACAAGAGGATTTTTCGACAACCTTCCAAACCCAATCTATACAAGCCATCCAATTACCCGTTGAATCACTAAACGGACAACATTCAGCGTAATCCCATACCATTGGTATTGCCTGACGACCGAAGGTATTTCGCATCTTTTCTCCCGAAGAGTGCCAACTACAAATACCTGACCAATAGTCCGCAGCCTTATCCACCGCAAAAGCCAAATAAGTCGCCACCGCATCCGCATAAGCCGTCGCACCTATTCCCCCATCATTAAGAGGTAAATCATCATCAGGGATTCCTGCGGCTACTGCATCAGCTTTAATCTTTTCTCTAGTTTCACTTACTAAATCGCTAAAAGTGGTGAGGGCGACGAGTTGACGGGGAGTGAATAAATCGGCGTGTTTGGTCATGCCATAGCGAGGGGCTGCCATATATTGAGAATGTGTTGAAAGCTCCGTTTCAGGTTTCCATTCAGGCTGTGCTTTTTTAGCGATATATTCCTGTTCCTCATCAGGAGAAAGATAAACCCTTCCCCCTTGTCCTTCAGCGACAATAGCCATTAACTGAGCATCCATCCGGCCTGCCTTACCTTCCCTACGGATATGATCAAAAGGAACAGGAGTATTACAAGCGATACAAACTGCACCCTTGCGGTTTACCGTCCCATCTGGGGCCGTACCCTTACCCGTCTTCACCTCAAAGCGGATTTTTGGTGGCACCCCAGAGACACCAAAATCATCCCCCTTTGTGTCCTCTGTGCCTTTGTGGTTAAAATCCCCCTCAGTGTTAACATCTCCCACAAAAGGCTCAACCCAAGCCTCCTTACCCTTCTTCGTCGAAAGCTGAAAACTGCGAACCAGAGGCATCTGACAGCCACAGGCCGGATTAGGACACTTCACCGTCCTGGCCCAAAGCCAAGCAATCACCTTAGTGTCCTTTGTGCCTTTGTGGTTGGTTTCCACCATCGGATAAAGAAACCCAATCCTTTTAAAAGCCTCATCCCGCATCCACTGACCGTAATAGCGCACATCTGCGGCCAATCCCTGGGCCCCTTCCCAGGAAGAAATCTTTTGTTTTTGGCGAGAATCGGGATTAACCGGCGGTTTATCCTTAAACTTGGGCGGAATCTCGATCAAAGCCTTGGTAATCAACACCGCCACGGGATTGAGGTCACTACCGTGGGCTTGCAACCCCAAGCGCTGGGCCTCCAAAGGAATGGAACCACCACCACAAAACGGGTCATAGGCGGGGGGGGCATATTTAGCGATATAGTCCTGTATAGCATCAGGTTTAGTGGGAGGTTCTTCCCCACGTTCCCAAGCCAAACAGCGCGCAATTTCTCGCTGTGCTTCTAGCAATACTGCTGAGTTAGGCTGGTTAATCTCATCCCAAGATACCAACCCTCTAACCACCTGCTTAGTGTTGCCTTTTTTGTCCTTTTCAAGCTCAATCCTACCCAAAATATCAAACAATCGCTGCCGTTCCCGATTCTGTGCTTCTTCCGTGGGAAACTTCTCTGGCCAACTGGAAGGATCATCCACCAAAGAAGCCCATAAAACCGCCCGACAAGCCGCTAAAGGTCGCCTGGCCCACCAAAGATGTAGAGTAGAGGGATGTCCATGGCGAATCGACTTTTCCCGCGCCGATTCGACGTTAATCGCTTCTAGGGGTAGGGCCACTTCAATGAGTTTTTTACGGTAGGTCATGGGAGATAAAAGAACCACAAAGGCACAAAGGACACGAAGATTGAGGAACCACAAAGGCACAAAGGACACAAAGATTAATTGTTGACAAGGCGTTTGATGCCTTGTTTGAGAACGGGAACGTTAAAATTAATCAGTAATCCTAGCCAAAGCCGGCGTAATTTGAGATAGGTTAACAACTGGGCCTCGTGAATGGGGGTAAGTTGTTCAACAGTTTTCAGTTCGACAATAACCAGATTTTCCACCAATAGATCGAGACGATAACCACAATCAAGTTTAACACCGCGATAAATCACTGATTGAGGAACTTGACGCTCCACCGCTATCCCCCTATCCAATAACTCGTACTCTAAACAGGCCTCATAGGCCGACTCCAATAGTCCTGGACCCAACTCCCGATGAACAGCGATCGCCGCCCCAATAATCTCCTTAGATAAATCATTAGCCCTCTCATCCATAACCTTAGTGTCCTTCGTGCCTTTGTGGTTAATCCCCTTAGTGTCCTTTGTGCCTTTGTGGTTAATCCCCTTAGTGTCCTTCGTGCCTTTGTGGTTAATCCCCTTAGTGTCCTTCGTGCCTTTGTGGTTAATCCCCTTAGTGTCCTTCGTGCCTTTGTGGTTAATCCCCTTAGTGTCCTTCGTGCCTTTGTGGTTAATCCCCTTCGTGTCCTTTGTGCCTTTGTGGTAAATCCCCTTAGTGTCCTTCGTGCCTTTGTGGTAAATCCCCTTAGTGTCCTTCGTGCCTTTGTGGTAAATCCCCTTAGTGTCCTTCGTGCCTTTGTGGTAAATCCCCTTAGTGTCCTTCGTGCCTTTGTGGTAAATCCCCTTCGTGTCCTTCGTGCCTTTGTGGTAAATCCCCTTAGTGTCCTTCGTGCCTTTGTGGTAAATCCCCTTAGTGTCCTTCGTGCCTTTGTGGTTAATCCCCTTAGTGTCCTTCGTGCCTTTGTGGTTAATCCCCTTAGTGTCCTTCGTGCCTTTGTGGTAAATCCCCTTAGTGTCCTTCGTGCCTTTGTGGTAAATCCCCTTAGTGTCCTTCGTGCCTTTGTGGTAAATCCCCTTAGTGTCCTTCGTGCCTTTGTGGTAAATCCCCTTAGTGTCCTTTGTGCCTTTGTGGTTAATCCCCTTAGTGTCCTTCGTGCCTTTGTGGTTCAATCATATCCCCCCTCTCCCATAACTCTCTCCAATTATAATTAACACTACACGCCCCAAAATCCGGTTCTCTCTGGAATGGCCGGCGCACATATCTGACCTGAACCTCCTCTGAGGGAGAAACCGAAACCAAGGCCAGCAGAAAATCCTCTGGCTTGTTAAAGGATGCAAGGATCTCGTTCTTGGTGACAGTCACCGTCTCTGCTCCTTCTACTCTGCCCTTGACTTCGATAAACCGTAAGCGGCCTGTTCCGGTCCTGCGCGATTCGATGTCATAGCCGCACTTCTCGGCGCTCACATCCCGCGGTTCATACCCCAAAGCTTTTTCGGCCGCCATGACTGCCGCCATCGCCAGCTGCTCGACGCGCTTTGTCTCCCGGGCAAACATTGGCTTGCCTAAAAGTCGCCCTAACAGTCCCCCCGGTACGATGAGGGCTGCCCCTACCACCACCGGCGGCGATGGGGATAAATGACGCTCCTGCTCCAATTCAGACAAGCGCTTTTGCAACCGCGTTTGTAGTTCATCGGCCCGCATCTGGGCTTTGTTGGAATTGATCCGCGCATTTGTCTTCCCCGCTTCTTCCTGTAGGCGCAACTGGGCTGCCCGATGGTCCCAGTAGTTTATCTCCTTGGTCAGACGGTCTTTAACTGCTATAAGGGTCTTTTCAATTAACTCTTCCTTGCGCTGCCGTACCTCCTGAAGATGGGAAGAGACGAGGTTAGCGATCGCATAATTGCGGGCCTGGCTCTCAATCTCATTACCGATAGGGAGAGAATCAAGGATCGGCCCTAGGATCGCCCGCTCCTCCTCCTGCAAAGGACGATAATCTAGATAAGGGGCATACCCAGCATCCCTCTCTCCCTGTCTCTGTGGTGCAAACAGAGGAATTTCCACATACTGCATTCGCCGCGACACCACCCGCCGTCTGCCATCGGGATTTAGCCGAGCGTCTTGAATGGCGTGTTCTAAGTACACCAGCGCCCGAATTTCCTCGCTTGGATCACTGTCATCAACTAGGATAGCCCCCCGTCTGAGTAATTCCCGATGCCGTTCCAAGACAAGATCGATAGTGGCATCTAACAGGGGATGGCCGGGACAGACAAAGGTAGCAACGGGTTTACCCGGAACACTAATCAGGTCTTTATCAAAACAGATGCGCTCATAGCGTTTGAGAATTGGCTCTCCTATCCCTAAAGAGCGGTCTCTGTTACGGATAACGGCGGGGACGTTGGTAATTTCGTATCGCTTTGGCTCTCGCTGGCGTAGGGTGCCGCCTAAGCGTTGGAAGGCTTCCAGGAAAAATGCGGCGATGAAGTGCGGCTGTAACCGTCTGGCTTCGGCTCGCTCCATATCTTCTCGAATTTTCTGGACCCTGGAAGCATCGATCGAATCCCGTGCTAGGGCGCGTTCTTCCAGCAATTCCCTTAGCCTCTCTTGATCGAGCTTTTCAGAGATGACCTCGTTTAAGCGTGCTTTTATATCTGGGCGATCGCCGTAGCGGATGGCTTTGATGAGAAGTTCGCGCAATTCTTTTCCCGCAATGGCTTTGCCTAATACGTCGAACACCCGTCCGCCTAAAGCTTTTTGTTCGGCTTCGAGTTTTTCGAGGAGCGTCCGATACACATCTCCCTCGCGGGTTTCGTGAGCCACCAAATTCCAGAGATGACAAACCTCGGTCTGTCCAATTCGGTGAATGCGACCGAATCGCTGTTCTAGGCGGTTTGGGTTCCAGGGTAGGTCATAATTGACCATGAGATGCGCTCGTTGCAGGTTGATCCCCTCTCCGGCGGCATCGGTGGCCAGAAGTACCTGTACTCCTACGTCTTGCTTGAAGCCTTCTTCGGCTTTTTTGCGGTCTTCCCGACCCATGCCACCGTGAATGGTGACAACAGCTTCTGGGTTGCCAAGGAGTGTACTGATCCGCTCTTTCAGGTAGTTGAGGGTGTCTCTGTGTTCGGTGAAGACGACTATTTTGCGGCGGTATCCTCCTGCATCGAACATCTCCGCTTCATCCTGGAGAAGATGGGAAAACTCTTCCCACTTACGGTCTTTTCCGCTCCGTCGAACGGTATTGGCTAGGTCTTCAAGCTTTTTCAGCAGGGCGATTTCAATCTGTAGTTCGGCAATGGTACGCGATGCTGTGGCCTGATCGACCACCTCCTCGACCGTGGCCTCCCGCTCGCTGCTATCGGTATCCTCAAAGTCGTCATCGATGTCGTCTTGGTCAAGGACGGTAGCAAATTCTATCTCCAGCGACTGGCCTCGTTTGAGCAGTTCTTCTTCTCGGAGTCGCTTTTGCAGCCGCTCTCGTCGTCGTTTCAAGGATTGATAGATGGCTTCCGGGGAGGAGGCGAGGCGGCGTTGCAAAATGGTGAGGGCAAAGCCGACTGTCCCCTTGCGCCCGTCGTTGGCCAGGGCTTCGGCTCGGTCAAATTCTTCGCGTACATACTCGGTGACTCGACTGTAGAGGATCGCTTCTTGGTCGGAGAGGGGGTAACTGACCGTGTGAGCGATTCTTTCGGGGAAAAGTGGCTTGCCGTCAAACTTGAGCAGTTCCTCTTTGACCAGACGGCGCATCAGGTCGGAAGTATCTGATACATGAACTCCGTCCCGGAATCGCCCCTCAAAGCGATCGCCATCGAGTAGAGCTAGGAATAACTGAAAGTCTTCTTCTTTGCCGTTGTGGGGAGTAGCGGTCATCAGCAGGAAGTGGCGGGTAATGCTAGAGAGGAGTTTGCCCAATTTGTAACGCTTTGTTTCCCTGATTTCCCCACCAAAGAAAGAAGCGGACATCTTGTGGGCCTCATCGCAGATGACCAGATCCCAATCAGTCTGCTGGAGTTTCTTCTGGAGGTCGTCATTACGGCTGAGTTTATCAAGTCTGGCAATGACCAGACCCATTTCGGCGAGGGCGTTGCCGGTGCGGGCCGTTTCGAGGCGGTCATTGGTGAGTATATCGAAGGGAAGGTGAAATTTGTTATGTAGTTCATCTTGCCACTGGACTGCGAGGCTGCCTGGACAGACGATTAAGCAGCGCGCTAAGTCACCTCGAATCAGGAGTTCTCGAATTAACAATCCCGCCATGATGGTTTTCCCAGCCCCGGGGTCATCGGCCAACAAAAAGCGTAGGGGTTGGCGATCGAGCATCTCACCGTAAACAGCAGTGATTTGATGAGGGAGTGGTTCCACCAGAGAGGTATGGACGGCTAGAAGCGGGTCAAACAGGTAGGCCAACCGGATGCGATGGGCTTCGGAAACTAGGCGCAGCAAAGCTCCGTCGCCATCGAAACCCCACGGTCTTCCTTCGGTGAGAATCTCTAGGGTTGGCTCTCGGTATCGAAAGAGCAGTTCTGTGTAGGGTTGTCCGTTGGTATCTTTGTAGGTCAGTTCTACCGCGTCGCTGCCATGCCACTTGGCCTCGATGACGGTAATGCTTTGATTGGGCAGAATGCCGTTGACAATAGAGCCGCTCGTTAGTTCCTCAAGTTTAGTCATGATCGCCTAAAGACCGATGTCTAGGAATAATTGCATTTCAGCCCATATCCTCGTCAAAACATCGGTAAGGGCATGATCGCTATCTAATTCGATTAACTGTACCCAAGGACGAGAAAAAGCATAATAGCGACTATTTTCTGGGGGAATCACCTCATCGGCACTGCCATGAATAATCAGGGTAGGCAGCTGCCTGATCAACTTTTCTTGGGGATAATTGGCTAAGTCCTCGATCAACTTGTAATCAATTGGCAGATAACGGCGATAACCGTAGTGATAAACCGATAAACTCCCAGATTTTTGCCAATTGGCTAGGGTTTCCGCTTCCAATTGTCCTAACCAAATCGGCCCGAAATTAAAAGCGGGAGCTAATAAAACGAGCCTTTGCACCTGAGAATAGGTTTCTGCCAGCCAAGCTGCCGTTAAACCGCCAAAACTGGAACCAATCAGTGTAACAGGAACCTGAGATTGTTCAATCACTCGGCCGATTTGGACAATCTGACGAGTGAGAGTTAAGCTAGAAAAGTCATCACCGTTAAGATCGGGAATTTCCATTGCTAAACCCCTCTTTTGCCAACAATGTCTCAAAAATTGCGCTTTTGTTGATTGGGGGCTAGAAGCAAAACCGTGTAGATAAATATATCTGTTTTCAAGGACTGCCATTCTAGAACCAATTAGGGTCTGCTGAAAAAGTTTGCTGGTGGGGGCAGGGTGTGGGGTGTGGGGTGTAGGGTTTTACCGATTTTGAGGAGGTCAATTACCTAATTTTCGGGGAAAAAGCACCTGAATTTTCCCCCTGATCACTCTCTTGCCTAGCACTTTTGGATTTCAAAAAGGTCTCAAAGTCTTAACCAACAAGATTTTTAGATTTATTCAGCCAACCCCAATTAGATTTCTTCATCTTGCTCTTTGGTAGCACCAGGAGAAGAATTATAAATGGCATCTAACTGCTGACGAGCATCTTCAACAGTGAGAGAACGAATCACTAACAGGGGTTCATTAATCGGTTGTCCAGTCTCGTCCAAAAGTTCCGGATGGGAAGTCATGGGATAACCGTAGGGATTATAGGAATTAGCCGATTTAGCAGGACGTTTCTGGGAATCCATGCTGACAGTAATCAGACTCCGAATTAAATTATTAATGGTCAAAAAAGCGATAACTGTGAAGGCGAGGATATAGAGCAGATGTAACATTGGCCGAGTCTCCCATGAATTATGTGTGAATATTCCTAAATTGCCAAAACTTTATGCTAAAAATTCGCTCAACTCTCTAGCTTACCAAAAAGTTTCAGGTTAAGCGTCAGTTTGAGGAGATTGATATTCTCCCCAACCCTGTAATCGACGACGACGACCACTGACACCCCAACACTCTGCCACCAGCTGATGCCAAGGCAACAACATCTTGGCCTCGATACCCACCTGACCACCTGTGGTTTTAAAGAGTAAATAAGCCGTGGCCACCTCCTGTTGGGCGTTTTTGACTCTTGCTAATAAATCGTCTTGTTCCTCAATGCTGAGAAAGGATAATCTCTCGGATTCGAGGAGGAGACGGGAACGGGAAAACCAATGGGTGAAATCCTCTAGTAGAGGTTCCAAGATAGTTTTCAGGAGTTCGTTTTCGGTGGGTTGCGAAGGAAACATTATTTTTATAATGACGATTTTGCTTACCTTAATCTTAGCGTTATTTATATTTCTTAACATTATGACGGGAAAACTTTAAGATTTGCCCCGGCTGTAGGCGGCACTAAAGAAATCCAGTTCACAACTAAGGGCATAACGATAGGATAAAGAGATATTTTCCGTCATCAGGGCGTATTTATCCACTAATTCCTCTAACTGGCTTGCTAAAGCTGCGAATTCATCCCCACTATAACTATCAATCCAAGATTGATAGGGATTCTCAGAAATCGGTTCTAAGGCTAATTGTTGACCCAGATAAGCATAAAGACCCATACAGGGACTCATCACCACGGCAATCGCACCGATGTCACCCATCCAAGCGGTAGCGAGAAGAAAATCCCGATAGCGACGGGTGGCATTAGCGGGCTGAACCTTTCTCAGGTCAACCCCCCACTGTAAAGCGTAATTTTCGTGTAATTTTAATTCCGTTAATACCCCTGCCGCTAACCGATGAAAGCTAGTAAATCCCTGCCAATCGGGAGCTTTAGCGGCGGCGATACTGTAAGCACGGGCGAAAGATTCCAGAAAAAAAGCATCTTGACCGACATAAAAAGCGAAACAGTCCCGTTTAAGCTTTCCTGTGGCGATACCTCGCACAAAAGGGTGTTCTAGACAAGCTTGCACTAGATCTTGATGGCTGTGCCAAAGTTGCTGACTAAGCATAGGAAAATACTAATTAGGTGGACGTGGGAATTATGAATTATGAATTATGAATTATGAATTATGGTTCTTCGGTTTGTGTTATGTAATGGACGGGGGTTATAAGAGATGGAACCCTTATAGAGAAAGACATTGGACGATTTTTGTCAATTGTTTTTGATCTAGAGCGAGCTAATCAGTTAAATCTTTTGCCAGATAAGGATTTAGTCGATTTATGCCCCCCTATCGAACCATAACAAGTAACGAAGAGCCTGAATTATGAATTAGACATCTTCAAAAATTATAACCCAGTCACAGCTTGCTTTTAGCCTATATACTAATTAAGTAGTTCGATAGCTGAAATGTATATCTATCGTTGCTAATTCAATTTCACTGAAAAAATATGAGGCAATTAAAATAATTTTTATTCGGGTAGATTCCTTAACTAGAAAGACTTTTGGTCTTGAGATAATATTAGGTCGAGGTCTATTGGGAAGGGGTGAGTGTTTAAGGTTGGTTAACTAGAGTTCGGCATCTCACAGGGTGACAGAGAGCTTGAGTTGTCACAGTTTCAATTCCTTAACCCAAACTGACGTTAAACCTGTTACAGTAAATATAACTGACTAAATTGGAATTAAAGACTATGCGACTTAAGCGATGGGAGTCCCCCCGCCGTCAGGGACGTAACGACAAAGGCAAGGGTGGTTCGGCCCGACAGCGACAACTGAAAAAACAATTTAAAATGTTGTCCAAAAAACTAAAAGGGGGAGAGAGTAACATCTCTCCTCTTTTTTTGTCCCCAGCAATCGCCACTGAAAAATCTTCCTTTGGGAAACTCTCAGTCTTCTGAAACAGTCCCAGACTTGAGCCACTTTCAGATTAGGGAAAAAAATGAAGCTTATACTTGCCGTCATGACGATGACAGTAGCTTTAACCGTCACCAGTAACCATTCTAGCCTTGCCGGAGCAATCTTCGATCGCATTCAAAAAACTGGGGTAATTACTGCCGGCGCTCGTAAAGATGCTATTCCCTTTGGTTTTGTCAACTCCCAAGGCAAGTGGGTGGGTTACAGCCTTGATATGTTAGAGTTAATTCGCAAAGAAACCGAACGGAAGTTAGGAAAACCGATTAAATTAAAAATTGTTGAGGTTACTCCCGAAAATCGTTTTGAAAAGTTAAAAACAGGGGTGATAGATATAGAGTGTGGCTCCACTACTTTTACTTGGAAAAGAGAAAATGAGGTGGATTTTTCCGTTAGTTATTTTGCCAGTGGCACTCAATTGTTAACCCGCAAAGGTAGTAATCTCGATGACATCGGTAGCTTGGCAGGCAGACGAATTGGAGTAATTGCCAATACTACTAATGAAGCGGTGATTAAAACCCAACAACCCGCCGCTATTTTGGTCAAAGTTAAAAACCGTGGTGAGGGTTTACAAAAACTAGAAGCGGGAGAAATTGACGGTTTTGCCAGTGATGGTATTACCCTGGAAGGCTTAAGGAAAAGCGCTAAAAATCCCAATAATTTAGCCATAGTTCCCTCCTATCCCTACGCGTACGAATCCTATGCCTGTACTTTACCTGAGAATGATTCTAAATGGCGCGATACGGTGAATTACACCTTATTAAAATTCATGGAAGGGATCGTTAGCGACCAACAACAAGCGGTGACAATTTATGAACGTTGGTTTGGTGAAGACGGGGTTGTTCCCTATTCCAGAGAAACTATTAATGATTATTTTCAAGGCATTGTCAACACCTATGAATGGATTCCTTTAACTATATTTCCCTAAAATCAAGACCTTTTCAGGTATCAATTGAAAAGTACAAGAGCCCCCCGATGTCGGGGGGTTGGGGGGGTCAAGGGGCAAAAGTCTTGATTAATTTGTCTCCCTAAAACTCTTGTTGACCCTAATAAATCCTGTTTCAAACCCATATTCCGCAGGTTGAAAAACACAAAGGGAAGGACAGAGAAAGTTGAGCAAACCACTAAGTATAAATACTCGGAAAGCTCTTGAGATAGCTAAGTATAAATATTCAAACACCTGAGACGAAAAAGATGAGATAATAATTAAAGTGAACCGCTCATACCTAGAGAAAAAAAATGAACCAGGAAATCAAGGTAAAAAACTTAGATCACTTAGGGATAGTTGCGGGAATTATTGATGAATTAGGAATCGAAGATTTAGTCAATGAAGCATTAGGAATAGACAAGAGAGAGAAAATTAGTGCTGGCACAATCGTGAAAGCCATCATCCTAAATGGTTTGGAATTTGTTAGTAAACCTTTATATTTGTTTCCCAAGTTTTTTGAAGATAAACCGATAGAACACTTATTAGGAAAAGGAATAAAATCCGAAGAGATAAATGACGATAAAATCGGCAGAGTTATGGATTATCTACATAAATAGGGTCTAGAAAAAACTTGGACAAGTTTAGCGATAAATACGACCAATAAGTACGAAATAAATACTAAATACAGTCATCTAGATTCGAGCTTCGGTGTCCGTTCATGGAGAATACAAGCTCAAAGAAGAAGAGGAAGAAAATCAGCAAGAAAACTCAGAAAATGTTATCGAAATTACTTATGGATATTCGCAAGATGAAAGACCTGACTTAAAACAGTTTATGCTAGAGCTGATGGTAAGTAGTGATGGGGATGTTCCTTTGCTAATGAGAACAGGTTCAGGGAACGAGTCGGACAAAAATATTTTTCCGTTAATCATAAAAGCTTATCAAAAAAACCTGAATCTGGAGACAATATAGGTAGCAGATAGTGCCTTATACACCGCCAAAAATCTTCAGATTTTAGGAGAAATAAAATGGTTAACCAGAGTACTTTTTAGCTTAAAAAAGGCGAAAAAAATTGTAGAAAAAGCTAAGGAAGCTGAGTTTCATTTAAGTCAAAAAAAGGGCTATAAATACTAAGAAAAGCCAGTAAATTATCACGGAATTAGGCAAATATGGCATATGGCGGGAGCATCTCATTTATGCAAGTGAGTAATTATACTTATCTATAAAACTGGTTTCTAGCAAGGCTTTCAAAATAGCTTGACATAAAAACCTGATTTAGGGGTTACAAAGGTGAGATGCTCCCAATATGGCTTATCGTAGAGAGTGCAGCTAGAAAAGATTCAAACTTGGAAAAATTGTCTGACAAGTTAAGGAAGGAGAAGGAAAAAATTGAAAAACAATTAAAGAATTGGCAGCAGAGAACAAGCCTAACCTGACTGAATTGAAACTCGAAGTGAAGAAATTTAATAAAACTTTAAAATATCATGAGTTAGGAGAATTAGAATATCAAGAAATCCTCAATAACAAGAAGGAGAAAGTCTATAGCTGTCAAGGAGTAATTGAAAAAAAAGCTGAAATTATTAAAGCCGAAACAGAAAGAGCAGGAAGATTTATTATCGCCACTAATGTTCTCGACAAGGAAAACCTATCGGCGGAAGAAATGCTTGATGAATATAAAGCACAACAATCTTGTGAACGAGGATTTAGATTCATTAAAGACCCCTTATTTCTAGCAGATAGTGTCTTTGTGAAAAACCCAAAAAGGATAGAAACAATGGTTTTTTTAATGGGAATATGCTTATTAGTATATAGTCTGGGACAAAGAATGTTAAGAGGGGAACTAGAAAGGAAAGGAAAGGAAAGGAAAGGAGGAAAAGTCAAAAATCAACTTGGTAAAGCCACAGATAAACCAACTTTGAGATGGATATTTCAGGTTTTACAGGGAATTCACTTAGTGAAGATTAATGCTCAAAGCCACATCAGTAATTTAACTGACGAGATTCTTGATATTCTTCAATATTTTTCGATTTATTGCCAAAATTACTACCGAGTAAGTTGAGAATCAAATTGGACAAATTCAGTTTAAGCCAATTCCAGAAAAAACTTTTTCCCCGAAAAGTGTCTAATAAGTTAGGACACTTTAGTTTAACCATGTCTAACTTGAGCGACTCTTGCTTCTGTCAAATTATTTTTGGTGAAGTCAGATGTAAAAATTCTACAATCTCAACAAATTTTGTCGTTCAATCAGTTTTTCTTGGTGGCATTATTGCGACTTAATCATAAAGTGCGGAATGTGGGTTACACTACCGTTGTAGTACCATAATGACGTTCTCGTACCGTTAATGAGGGGACCTCCCAGCAAAGAGTACACATCAGCATCATCAGGAGTCGCATCTGCTAGGCCACCCCACACCTCCAAACCATCGAGATCGTTAACTCCCGCTTGCTCAATTTCTGGAGGCTTTGCCAAAAGCCAATCCCCCCGCCAATCGATTCAAAAAGAACACTTTTTTCATGTATTGATGGGGGAGCATCTCACCTTTGTAACCTCTAAATCAGGTTTTATGTCAAGCTATTTTAAAAGCCTTGCTAGAAACCAGTTTTAGGGACAAGTATAATTACTCACTTGCATAAATGAGATGCTCCCTATTGATAATCAATTCCTGCAATGACAGGCAAAGTATGACCTAACTTTAATCCCAATAAAACCCAATCCTCCAGGGTAGAACGTAACTCAACCTGACACTCTGCAAAAGTATTTCCAAAAGCAATGATCCCTTGACAGTTAGGAATTGTACCAACATAACTAGCATCTTCTAACTGTTCAATTTGGGAAATAGTCAGAGCTTCTTGGATATAATCACTTAAAGCGTAGCAAACTAACATTACTGTTACTCCATTTAGTTATATGCTTCATTCTAAGCAATAACTGGCTTAGTATAAAATATCTTTTCCCAAAGCGATTGCGGTTGATATTTTTGGAAAAAGGCGATCGCTGTTTTATTGTTGATAATTGAAAAGTGTGAGCGCCTATAATTATGATTATTATCAAGTTCAGCCTTTAGGACTACCACAAACAATCAAGAAAGAAGAAACCGGTTGATGATGAAAGAAATCATTCCTTTGAGGTTCTTTACTCGGTAGATAATCGGCTATTGCGATTGATGTTTGACGCAGGGTCTTCATAGATCATTAATCAGGACGTGATAGCTCTTTTCTTGAGCATGATTCTTAAACCACTCAAGGATTTCTGAATCCAACCTGATACTAATTTGCTCTGTTTGTGGATTTGGTTTAACCAGTTTAGCATTCTTGAAAAATTCATCATCTAGGGGAGGAATATCTGAATAATCAATATCCTCATCGGACATTTGCATAAATTTCTCTTGTCGCTCTTTAAGAGGCATATCAAGGGAAAATTCAGGGTTGCTCATAGGGTTTTCTCTCCCGTTCATTGGCTTTTCTGGCTGATATGAGACGAATGCTTTGATTTCTTTTTTGTAAGTTCTCGCCTTCAGTTTTCTTAACATCGCTGTGACTTTTGAACAAAAGTTTTCAATAGGAGAGAATTCGGGAGAATAAGGAGGTAAATAGATGAGTCTAGCTTGTTCTTGTTCGATTATTTCTCTGGCCATTTCTTCGAGATGAATCTTGGCGTTATCCATGATCAGACAGTTTCCTTCGAGTTCTATTATTTGTCTATTTGCTCCCCATTGTACCTCATAGCTTCAAGAATTACCATAAAAACCCTAATCAACCGACTTATCCCTTATCTTCTCATTAGTTAAGGTGCGATCATTGATAAAATTTTTGCCTGATTTTTAGGCAGAGGATTTACTGTTGGGTGGACTAAACTATACTAAAAAGACGTGATTAATTTTGGCAAAGACAAATGGTTACATCACTTTACTAAGAGGATATTTTGCTTTGGGTGGAGCAAACGGTTAAACAACTGAAAGCAAGAGATTTTGCTAGTTTGGATTGGGAGCATTTGATTGAGGAGGTAGAGGCGTTAGGCATTTCGCAAAAACGGTGAATATAAGGCGCTGTCTTTTCTGGAGGAATGGCCCTATGGGAGGGATTGGCAGAGGATTTTAACGACTGATTTTTGGGAGTGAGGTAGCAAGGCTGTCTGAAAGAGTCATAATTATCAAAAAAATCCCTTTTGCATAATTTTTTTATGGTACAATTGATCGTCAAAGCATAATCTGGCGAGATTTGAGTTAAACTAGAAAGGTTGACTATTGACAAACATCGATCGCACAGGAGCAAATTATGTCTAGAGTCTGTACTATGACGGGGAAAAAGGCCAATAACGCCTATGCAGTGTCCCACTCCCACCGTCGCACCAAAAAATTACAAGAAGCTAACCTGCAATGGAAAAGAGTTTGGTGGTCGGAAGGCAACCGTTGGGTAAAACTACGCCTCTCCACCAAAGCTATCAAAACCATTGAAAAGAAAGGATTAGCCGTCTTCGCTAGAGAAGTAGGCTTAAACTTGAATTTGTACTAATCTAGTAGTTCATAAGTGGAGACAAATCGGCCGTATCGTTGACTCCTGTGCTTTTGATTATTAAGTATTGCAACAGGGCGTGATGTGGGGTGAAAACTACCTTTAAGATTAAAAACTTAAAACGACCTGTTCAGGAGAATTTCAATGTATTCAACCCTATTAATGGCCGCCACCGCCGTACAAGGTTCCAGCGAATGGAGTCCCAAAGTGGCGATTGTCATGATTATCTGCAATATTCTCGCTATTGCTTTCGGTAAAGCGACTATTCAACAACAAAATGTCGGTCCTGCTTTACCTTCCCCCGCTTTATTCGGTGGTATGGGATTAGGCGCTTTACTGGGTACTACCAGTTTTGGTCATGTCCTCGGCGCTGGTGTCATCCTCGGTCTTTCCCGTCTGGGAGTTATCTAAATATGTTTTGATTTTCTCAATCGGTGGCCAAAAGTCACCGATTTCTTTTGTGAAAAATTCTGGACTATACAATAAATATGACTAGGTGCATCTTATCTTTGTGACTTTCTCTCACATATTGGTGAGCAGCAGAAGTTATTAAAAGAGGGCGAATGCCATTCGCCCCTACAATAATATTATCGCGCCAATGGTAGGGGCGCATCGTGGTCAGTGAGTTTATCGAACTGCGTGCGCCCAAATGTAATATAGATATTTCGACCAAATTGAGATGCACCCATTATGACTTTACCTCAAAAAAATTCTTTTTGGTACGATGAGCGATTTCAGAAGATTTTTCTACAGGTAATTATCCTGCTAATTGTCTGTCTAATTTTCTGGTTTTTTGGTCGCAATTTAGTGATTAATTTCCAACGCCTACGCTTAAGTTTTGGCTTTGGCTTTCTCTTTGATCCCGACCGACCAGCCTCTTTTGCTATTGGTGACTCTCCTATTGCCTACAGTCCCACCGATACCTATTTTCGCGCTCTTTTGGTGGGATTGCTTAATTCCCTCCGCATTATGATTACTGGCATATTTTTGGCGATTAGTCTGGGAATAGTCATCGGGTTAGGTCGCTTGTCGGATAATTGGTTAATTCGTCAGTTAGCAACAATTTATGTGGAAACTATTCGCAATACTCCTCTATTATTACAATTATTTTTCTGGTATTTTGCCGTATTTCTGAAACTGCCGAAGATTGAGGACTCTCTAGAGTTTTTTGGCAGGGTGTTTTTAAATAACTCAGGAGTCTATTTACCTTTTCCCGCTAATAGTTTCAGGACATGGTTAACCTTTGCTGTCATTATTTTAGGAATAATTATCTCAGTATTTTCATACCTAAAAAATAAACTTGGTTTATGTATAACTAGCCTACTAATCCTAGCTATAATTCCTCTAATCTGGGGTTTACAATGGCAAAGTCCCCAAGTTAATCCTCTTAATCAAAATATTGACTTTGGTTTACATCTTTCTTCCGAGTTTGCCACCCTCTTAATCGGTTTAACTGTTTATACAGCTGCCTTTATTGCGGAAACGGTACGGGGGGGGATTCAATCGGTTAATCTGGGACAATGGGAAGCAGCTAAAGCCTTGGGATTAAAACCTTTATTAGTGATGAGATTAGTGATTTTTCCCCAAGCTTTGCCAGTGATTATTCCTCCTTTAACTAATGAATGTTTAAACCTTGTTAAAAACTCTAGTTTAGCGATCGCTATTGGTTATAATGATATTTATGCTATCTCTAGTACCATCGCTAATCAGACAGGAAAAGCTGTAGAGATGTTAATAGTAGTTATGGCCACCTATTTATTCTTTAATCTGGTGATTTCTCTGGCTATGAATCAATTAAACCAACGGGTAAAAATTCAGGAAAGGTAGTAACGCACCGGAATTTAGTGATAAATTAATTAATAAACCTCTTGCATAATTAATTTTTGATGGTTCAAAAACGAAAAAAATAAGGATTATTGCCTAAAATCTGTAAATAGACCATTTAATTGATTATTATTCATTCTTAATTCTCCTGACTACTGATTACTGGCTACTGACTCCTAACCCTAACAACAATACGAATTTTGATTTTTACAAGAGGTCTAATGAGCATTAGCAGAATATAAAGCGGTGATAATTGCTGTCACCGCAGGACTAAGACTAGATAAAACCACCACAGAAGCGGTGGCAATGATGATAGTAGTAGCCATTCTCACCATACCATCTGTACCTTTTTGATAGGCATCAAATTTATAATCTATGCGATCAATTTTTTGTCCTATTTCATCTCGCCACTTACTGAATGCGTCTTGTGATTGGCTGAATTTTTCTTGCAAATCACTAACTTCATCACTTAATTGAATCAACGCTTCTCTGATGTCATCATTACTGTGATTTTCGGGAATTTGCATAACCTTAATTAGCAATCAACGAACAACTGCATATATTATAGCAGTTCTTAGCCATAAATTACAATTTTTTATCGGGGGGAGGAGTCAATCGCCAGCGCACTAAAAAACTATCAATATTTTCTAAACATTCTAAGTCATCTTTAGGTAAATAAGAATCTTTTGACAAGAAAGAAAAAGCCTGCTGAAACTCTTGACTATCAGCTTGAATTGGACTAGCAAAATGACAAGGAATAACCTGTTTAATCGGCCATTGGCAAATTCTCTCAACCCATTGACTCACCTCGTCAGTATTGCGATTAAGAATCAAAGTTTGCAAAATTGGCGCGACTATTAACCTCCCCTCTTGACGCAAATTTAAAAAAGTCCTTTGCCAATCATCACCCCATTGAAAAGGGAATAAACCAAAATAGGCTTTTTTACTCCTTTCCTTAGCATTAAAAGCATCTCGAAACACCTTAATCCAATTGGGAACAGCTAAAACAGGAGGTTGAAAATAAAGAGCAAAAAGACAAATTCTCTGCCAACCCCGACGGCGATTTTCTGGAGTATCCTCCACCAGATCCTTAGCACTATTTTTAGCGTGAAACAGCAGCGGATAGGGGTCTAATTCTAAAATAGCGGGAGGATTTTCTGGGATAGAAATAATGCCATCGGTCAGCAGCAAAGTTTGAGAGTAGTGATGAAAAAAAGCCACCTCCGAGAAGTATCCCACATTCAGATCGATTGCGGGTAAGATTTCATAACTAAAATCTTTTGCTAAAGGAGTGGTTGCCGAGTCAGAGGGTAAAATTTCCGTTCGTTTTGCTGGTAAACCCAACCAACTCAAAGGTAAATTAAGAGGAAAACTCCATTGATTAGGAGCAACATAAACTATAGCCTTAGGAAAATAACGGGCAAAAGGACCGACAAAAACCTTATGTTCAATCCCAGAAATCGTCGGCAAAATAATATATTTAACTTCCCCGTGTTCATTTTCCAACTCACGCATTAAGCGAATACATTCCGGAGTCGGGGCCACTGGTGCATAAACAAATAAACCCCCGGATGCTAACTTAATTACCGTCATGCGAATCGGCACAACCACATAGAAAATACCCTGCAATTGCTCAAATGTCCAGAGCGTATCTTTCACCACTTCTTGGCGAATTGTCCGTCTTTGACCATAGGGATAAAGTGGTACAATTGGCCAAAAAGGCCATGATAAATCTTGCGGACTAATTGCGGCTTTTGTCATCGTCTGATTCTATCGCTGAAAATTTCTATTTTAGTTATCATAAACCCTTCTAATCCCCATGACTGATAAACTGCCCATTGATTCTTTGGTCAATACTTGGAATAGTCTCACGGGGGAAGTGATGAAAAGACTCCCCATCGACCAGTTGACTAATACTGTCCTGCAATGGTTTAGTGTTAGTGACACTCAAGTGGCGGAAATTTTAGAAAAAGTCCGTCAAGAATTACCCACCACCGAAGCGCTGTTAATCGGCAAACCGCAAGCGGGAAAAAGTGCGATTATTAGGGGAATAACGGGAGTTTCGGCGGAAATAGTCGGGCAAGGTTTCCGTCCCCACACCCAAAACACCCAGCGCTACTCCTACCCAGCGGAAGACTTACCCCTGTTGATTTTTACCGATACGGTGGGGTTAGGGGATGCCTATCAACACACAGACACAGTAATCGCGGAATTATTGGCAGATTTAAGCGAAAACACGGGACGCGCCCAAGTTTTTATCGTGACGGTAAAAATTAATGATTTTGCCACCGATAGCCTTCTGGAAATTACCAGACAATTGCGGCAAAAATATCCTAAAATCCCCTGTTTACTGGCTGTCACCTGTCTTCATCAGCTTTATCCTCCTAATACCGTTGATCATCCCCCTTATCCTCCCGATTTCGAGGATATCAATCGCGCCTATCAAGAAATTAAAGAAACTTTTAAGGATTTATACGACAATTCTGTGCTGATAGATTTCACCCTAGAGGAAGACGGTTATAACCCCGTTTTTTACGGTTTAGAGGCATTTAGGGACAATTTAGCCGATTTATTGCCAAAAGCCGAGGCTAACACCATCCACCAACTTTTGGACCGGGAAACCAGCAATAAATTAGGCCATCTCTATCGGGACGTGGCCCGACGCTATATGTTGGCCTTTTCTGTCATAGCGGGAACCTTGGCGGCGATTCCCTTACCCTTAGCGACTATGCCAGTGTTAACCGCCCTACAAGTGTCAATGGTGGGGGTTTTAGGCAAATTATACGGTCAAGTCTTAACTCCATCCCAAGCCGGTGGAGTCGTCAGTGCGATCGCTGGCGGCTTTTTAGCCCAGGCCATCGGCCGGGAATTGGTGAAATTTATCCCCGGTTTTGGCAGTGTTATCGCCGCTTCTTGGTCCGCTGCCTATACCTGGGCCCTAGGAGAGGGCGCTTGTGTCTATTTTGGCGATTTAATGGGGGGTAAAAAACCCGATCCTAAGAGGATTCAAAGGGTGATGAAAGAGGCTTTTTCTGCTGCCCAAGAAAGATTTAAAAATGTCGCTACGGGAGGAGATAAAATGTAGTTATTAGCCCCTTAAGTGTTGGAGATGAAGCAGCCTAAGACAAGTAGCATATCTTCAAGTTAGCGAGATTTTAGTAATATTCGTCAGCTTTAGCCCCAGTGGAAATTTACTTGGGCTTTTCAACCAGATCTATGGTTCAATACAGTTGAATATATCCCGTTCAAGTAATAGACAAAACATATCAAAAATGTGCCATCAGTTTCAGTGAGTAGCAGTATAATGGCTTTATGCAGTTTGACTGGGATAAAAATAAGGCAGAACGCAATCTATCAAAGCACGAAGTCTCAATTGAGGAAGCAAAAACTATTTTTGATGATTCTCTCTATGTTGAATTCTACGATACAGATCATTTAGAAGGAGTTGATATTATGTTAGTTAAAGGAATTAAAAAAGGCAAAATTATTGAGTTATTAGAGGAAGTTGATTTTCCCGATAATGAAGAGATATTAGTAGAAATTAGAGAGGTTAATGATTTTTGGTCAGCCTTGCAAGATTTTAGGCAAAGGGTAGATTTGGCAAGTCTTGATGATGATACTTTTGATAATTTACGGGACAAGTCAACGGGGAGAGATGTTCATTTATGACTCTCAAGTATTTACTAGATACTAATGTTTTGTCAGAGGCTAAACGACCTCAACCTAATCAGAAGGTCATGACAAAGCTCAGGTTATCTAAACGGGAAATAGCCACAGCTACTCTGGTTATCCATGAGCTATTATTTGGTTGTTTTCGACTTCCTTTGTCCAAAAAACGCCAAGACCTAGAAGATTATGTAAATAATGTTATTTTAGCCAATCTACCTTTATTCGATTATGACTTAAAATCAGCCCAATATCACGCACGGGAAAGGGCAAGGTTATCTAAAGTTGGTAAGAGTCCTGCCTTTGTCGATGCTCAAATAGCGTCTATTGCTTTTACCAACAATTTGACTTTAGTTACCAATAATGTTGACGATTTTAAAGATTTTCAGGGTTTAGTGATTGAAAATTGGTTTCTCTAATCTAGGGTAAGTGCATCTTGACAATCCTTGACAAAATGAAGTTTATTGAGGTTGCTTACCCAGAGGACAATTCAGGCATATTTGATTATAATTTGCCATCTCAATTGTTAAGCAATAATCGACCAAATGGGTCGAGTTCGTAACTTTTATGATTGACTGGTATTACTTGAAATGCCTACACAGCAAGCGACTCACAAAATTGGCCAATTGTCAATAGCGTTTGAGATACGCTCACCCTGTCTTTTTAATCTACCCAGAGAGTTTACCAGTATCATGATATAACCTCACTTAAACTATTGATTTCTCACTCCTTTTTCTCTGTTCCCTGTTTTCTCAAACAAGAGACTTGGTACTTCAACAGGATGAGAATTGCTATAATTGAATTAATAGTTAGGGGACAAAATTATCCAAAAAGAACACAATGACATTTTCACAACGAAAAAATATTCAACCGACGGAGGTTCCTGTCCAGATAGATTCTATGGATAGGGGATTGCGTAATGGGTTATGGTCTGCTATATCATTAGCATTTTTAGAACCGGTTTCTTTTTACTACACAAACAATTGTAGCCATGCGATTGTCTTAAGGCGGTTATGGCATAATTATTTTAAGATGCCACTTGATGAATGCCCAACTTCTTGGCCTAAACTTGTTGCATTTATCCGTGAGCGTTTTTTCCAGTTTAAGTGGTACGAGGTTTACGATTTCATCGAATGCCTGATATATTCTTTTGATGAAAAGGACGAAAACATAGTTAGGGGTATGACCGAATTTATGAACAGTGTTATGGAACGAGACAACTGTGGCTATAGAATTGTTGATGGAAAGGTAGCAGACTTAATTGATGAACATACAATAGATTCTATTGAAAATGCGGCAAACCAAAATCGGTTTGCTGGTGCTGCCACACATATAACAACATCCGTTAGATTTCTTTACGATAGAGAAGACCCAGATTATCGTAATTCAATAAAAGAATCTATATCTGCGGTTGAATCTGCCTGTAGAGACTTTACGGGTGATCCAAAAGCTACACTTGGGAAATCAATCAAGAAAATTGAAGAAATCGGGTATCTTCATCCTGTTCTAAAGGAGGCTTTGTCCAAGTTATATGGATACACAAGCGATGAATCGGGAATACGCCATGCACTGATTGATCATAGCGCCGCAACAAAAGATGTTGCCGTATTTATGCTTTCGGTTTGTTCAGCATACATTAATTACCTCATAGCCAAAAGTGCCTCAAGGCGATAGCGTTGTAGTACCTTAAACCCTATACTTTACCCACAGTTAAAAACGAAAGGAAAAAGGCAGTAAATCCGAGAGATTAAAACGATAATTTTGCTGGGTTCCACAGATAATAATCTCTGCTTGCGGCGCTAATTCGGCTATCCATTGACGACAGGCTCCGCAGGGAGTTAACTGACTAATATCATCCTTGTCCACCCCATCGATACAGGCTATAGCGATCGCCCGTACTTCTCGATCGCCCGCCGCGATTATTTGCGCTAAAGTTGCCCTTTCCGCGCATAAACTCAAGCCATAACTAGCGTTCTCCACATTAGTACCAGCATAAATCTTTTTATTTGTCAAGACCGCTGCCCCCACGCGAAAACGGGAATAGGGAGAATAGGAAAGTTTCGCCACTTCCCGAGCAGTGTCACAGAGTTGTTGTCTTTCTTGTTCAGATAGGGTCATCGGCTAGATAGCATCCGAGGCAACTTTGATTACTTCTTAATTATCCCTTTGGTCGTGCTTTGATGACATCCGAGCAAGACGGCCATTTGCCGTTGAGATAAATTTCCCTCTTGACTAGGTTGGTAGAGCAAGTTTCTTTGTTCTATGTTAAGGTGTTGGTGGCTTAGTTTTTGGGATTTGTTGTTGCATTGATCGGACAATACCTCATGAGCCTTTCTCTGTCAACTCTTAAGGAGTCGTGCGTTTCATTTTTGAATTGGCGATTTAAGATCAGTTTTGTTTAAGTATCTTTTACCATGACTTCTACATCGAACTTTCAGCCGACGATAGTCTCAGAGTTTTAGCCGACCTAGAACTCAGCCTAGTTGCTCATTTTCACCGCAAAAACTGCATCCATAAATTTATCGCCGAATTTTAGCATGGAAATTGACACAATACTGCAGCAAATTGATATTGGAGAAGACCAAGAATATGAGTTTAAATCAGCCGAGGGAGGCTTGCCAAAAGACATTTGGGAAACTCTTTCAGCTTTCGCTAATACCGATGGCGGTTACATTATTTTGGGTGTTAGCGAAAAGAAACCTAGATTAGAAATTACAGGAGTGCGTAACCCTAAAAATCTTCAACAAGAGTTTTGGGATAACCACAACAACCGACAAAAACTGAATATATCTATCTGTTCTAATTCAGACGTAGAAGTAAAAAAGATTAATGAATATCAGCTTCTCATTATTCATATTCCTAGAGCTACCCGAACTCAGCGTCCTGTATATATTAACAATAACCCAATGACTGGTACATATAAGCGAAATTATGAGGGAGATTATCGCTGTCATAAGGAGGAAATAGAGCAAATGTTTCGCGATGCCAGCAATGAACCTCAAGATTTTCAAGTTTTAGATAATTTTAATCTCAACGATATTGATCCTGATACTCTGAAAGTATTTCGCCAACGGTTCAGCAATCGCGAACCCGATCATCCTTGGTTAGCATACAATGATCAACAATTACTCCATCAGTTAGGAGGATGGCGACGAGATAGAAATTCTAGCAAAGAAGGATTAACTGTAGCGGGTTTACTCATGTTTGGACGAGAACGCAGTATTTTAGATGCTTTCCCCCATTATAGTCTCGACTATCAGGAAAAATTATCTGATGATCCTGAAAAAAGATGGACATATCGCTTAACTCTTGATGGTAAATGGGAAGCTAATTTACTTAACTCTTATTATCGTGTTTATGGCAGATTAATTAATAATTTAGATGTTCCTTTTCAATTAGACAAAGATGCCGTTCGTAAAGATGAAACCCATGTTCATGAAGCTTTAAGAGAGGCTTTAGTTAATACTTTAATCCACGCCGATCACCAGTCGTCACGGCCTATAAAGGTGGTAAAATCTATCGATGGCTATCTGTTTTCTAATCCCGGTCGTCTGAGAATTCCCCTACAGCGTCTCTATGAAGGCGGTACTAGCGATCCTCGTAATCCTCATCTACAAAAAATGTTTCAAATGCTCGGATTAGGTGAAAAAGCTGGCTCTGGATTTGGGAAAATTCTTCGTGCTTGGAAAGAACAACAATGGTTGAGTCCCCTAGTTTCGGAAAAACTTGACCTAGAAGTTACATCTGTTAATTTACCGATGACAAGTTTTATTCCCGAAGCAGTTGAAGTGGAATTAAAAAGGATTATCGGGGATGCTTACCGTCAGTTAGGTGATCTTGATAGGATAATATTAGTATTAGCGCATCAGTTTGAGGAAATTAGTAATACTGACATTCAGCGTTATCGATCAGAACATCCCAGAGATATTAGCGAACGCCTTCGTAATTTAGTTCAAAATGGCTGGTTACACCAGTCAGGTAAGTGTCGGGGAACACGCTACACCCTACCGAACCAGAATTCTTCAGCGCAACTTTCTCTATTACCAAGCTCCGAACATTACCCACCAAGCTCCGAACATTACCCACCAAGCTCCGAACATTACCCACCAAGCTCCGAACATTACCCACCAAGCTCCGAACATTACCAACAGTTAGAGGCAATTGCTGAACCCATACGCAGAAAAGGCCGCATTAGTAAAGACTCGGTACGAAAAGTGATTCTTGAACTATGCTCCCAACAATATCTACCCCTCGGAACATTAGCTCAACTGCTCGGAAGAGAACCTGATACTATTCGTAATCACTATGTCAACCCGATGATAGATGAGGGATTGCTGGAGCTTAAACACCCCCAACTAAGGAACCATCCTCAACAAGCTTATCGAACAGTATCTCGATCGCATTTCCTATCAGCGCAAGATGAGTAAACACCCGCTCCTCAAATCCGAGAGATTAAGGGGACTACATCGGCAAGCCACTAATTTAGCGATCGATAGCTAACTTACCACTTAACATTTCCCTGACAATTTTAGCGGTAGCGGGGGCCAATAAAACCCCGTTGCGGTAGTGTCCCGTGGCCAGAATAACGTTATCGTATCCGGGCAAATATTCGATGATGGGAGCGGATTTTTTCTCCGGTCGCGGTCGCTTACCGGACCAAGTACGCACGATCGCACCCGCGGCCAAAGAGGGACAAAAAGTGATCGCCTGTTGATACACTTGCTCTAATAGGGCAGTATCGGCGATAATTTCGCCCTTTTCGTCCATAAATTCCACCGTTGCTCCAATCCAGTATTCTGCTCGGGCCAAAGGCAGAATATGCAGGTCATTTCCCGTTAAAATCGGCTTAAAATCGGAACTTTCTAAGGGTTGCGTCAATTTTATCTGTAAAGCTTGCCCTAAAACCGGTCGAATCTCCACTGGATGGGTAAGAGTTTCGGTTAAAGAAGTGGCACCGATTCCCGCACAAAGAATCAAAGAGTCGGTTTTCTCTATACCATTGGAACTATAAACGTGGGTGCATTGCCTCAAATTAGAGTCTTGAAGCTCTGTCTTCCCGAAATTTTCAACTTTTACCCCAAATTGACATTTTACCCCCCTTCTTGCCGCAGCAGTGACGAGAGCCTCCGTGAGCAGGACTGGGTTAATTTGATGATCACTGGGAGAATAGATAGCACCCTGGAGATGCTCCCCGGCCACCTGGGGACATTTTTGCTTCAAAGTCTCTTTATCCCAGATTTCTAGACAATATCCCTGTTCTTGGCGGATTTGGGCTAACTTGCGCCAATTTTCTTCGTCTTCGGCACTCGATCGCAGGAGGACAATACCATCACGGTTACAGGGAATAGTCAGTCCGGTGAGGGATTCTAGCTCAGGAAGGAGGGTTTCGTAACGTTTTAAACTTTCTTGCCGCAGTTTCCAGGCTCTCCCTTTGGTTTTATGGCTGATAATCCCCATTAAAATCCCTAGGGCAGCCCCAGTTGCTCCTTGTCCCGGTTTTTTTTCATCGATGAGGGTAATTTCTAATCCTTCGATGGCACTTAATTCGTAGGCAATGGTGGCCCCCACTATCCCCGCACCGATGATGACAATTTTAGTCATAAACTCCAGAGGCTATTTTTCTAGTGGGAATAGGACTAAAAAAGGGTTGAACAGGTTTCAACCCCGATAATTAATTACAGAACCCTGAAAATAAAAGGATAACGGAAAACCTTATAGGCATCTTTCCAGACTTGCAGGATAGCAAGAATGGGAAGAACAATATTCACCACAGCAAGAATCGGTAAGAGCAAATAACCGATTAAAACCCAAACTAGAATCCCGGCAATTAGGTAGTATAACCACATATTCAGGTGAAAGTTTAAAGCTTCTTTGGCGTTTTCCTTCACCGTTCCATCATCGGAAATGAAATAAATAGCTAAGGGAATCCCCACCGATACCAGCGTAGCACTCAAAAAGATCGAAGCATGACAAGCCACAGATAGGAGTCTTTTTTTGGTTAAATCTTCACTCATGACCATCGGGTTTATCCCCCTAAAATTGGCGGAGAAAGCGGATATCGCTATTATAACAACGGCGAATATCGTCTATCTCATGTAATACCATAGCAAATCTTTCCACGCCAAAACCAGCAGCAAAACCCGTATAGATTTGGGGGTCATAACCGACTGCTTTTAAGACATTGGGATCCACCATACCACAGCCCATCACCTCCAACCATTTGCCTTTCCACTGTACATCTACCTCGGCCGAGGGTTCGGTAAAAGGGAAGTAGGAAGCGCGGAATTTAACCGGTAAATCGGCCCCAAACATTTGCTTAAGAAATTCTTTAATTGTTCCTTTCAAATCCGTAAAGGTTAATCCCCGGTCCACCGCTAATAATTCCACTTGATGGAAAACCGCGGAATGGGTTGCATCCACGGTATCGCGACGATAAACCCGGCCCGGGGCCACAATCCGAATCGGGGGTTCGTGACTTTCCATGTAGCGAATCTGCACCGGGGAGGTATGGGTCCGCAATAAACGACCATCCCTCAAGAAAAAAGTATCCTGCATATCCCGGGCCGGATGGTCAGCAGGGATATTTAAAGCCTCAAAATTATAATAATCGCTTTCTACCTGCGGCCCAGTGGCGATGGTGTAACCCAGACCGACGAAAATATCGATCATGCGATCAACTGTGCTATTTAAGGGGTGAATTCGCCCTAAAGGACGGCTAAGAGCAGGCAGGGTGACATCGAGGGTTTCCGCCGCTAATTTCGCCTTAATTTGGGCATTCTGGAGACTTTCTCGCCGGGATTCCAGCAGCGATTGTACTAATTCTTTGACCTCATTAGCGATCGCACCTAATCGCGGTCTCTCTTCGGGGGTTAATTTGCCCATTTCCCGTAAAATCTGCGATAATTCTCCTTTCTTACCCAGATAATTCACCCTTAGCTGTTCTAAGTCTTCTAGGGTTGTTGTTTGTTCGATGGAATTTTCCGCTTTCCCTGCCAGGGTTTTTAGGGCAGTTTCGATCGGATGGGGGGATAAACTCATAATTAGGGCATTTTATAGGGCAGCATTCTAGTCTAGTTTATCTGCTCGGGTGGCGAGAGCGGCAGCATCGATCAAAGCTAATAGCTATATGCTAGGATGGAAGTTGAGAATAAAAGTCGGCACTGCGGCTCGTTGTCAGTATTAATGGTCAAAGCGTTTCTGTTTAGTATTGGTTCAGCTAGTTCCCGAAATCTTGGTTCTCTAAAAATCTGTTGTTTTTATCTGTGCAAGGATAGCTTTTATGTCAATTTATGTTGGTAATCTCCCCTTCGAGGTTAACCAAGAAGACGTAGTGGAGGTTTTTACCGAATATGGTAAAATTAAGCGCGTTCACCTTCCTATCGACCGGGAAACGAAAAAAAAACGCGGGTTTGCTTTCGTAGAAATGGAAACCCCAGCGCAAGAATCGGCCGCTATTGCCGCTCTTAACGGTGCCGAATGGATGGGACGAGAATTAAAAGTCAATCAAGCTCGTGAAAAAGAACCCAGACCTTCCTTCGCTGGCGGCGATCGTGGTCGAGATCGTCGCTACTAATCCCCGATCGTAACCATTCTAGGTTATCGGAGGTTTGGTTTTAAAACCCCCTCCTCAAAGGACGGCTTTGTGGTAGAATGTTTGCAGGTGGTTCCGACCGTGAGAACGTGAGCAAACAGGTTAAACGTCCTACTCCGTCATCTCAAAATTTCTGACAGTCAATGGTGTTCAATTAAGTCCAAACTGTCAGAACGCCAAACAATTAAATACTGTGGGACACACAGAAATTTACGCTTGGGGAGTAGTCCATAAGAGTGCTGGCCTTATAGGTGTAGTCGGACTAGACATGAAACTGTAAGACCAAAATTAGCGTTGCTAGTAGAGGCAGGATTCAGCCCAAGAATCTCCGCCCGAAAAGTGCGGAGAGTGTCAATGTCAATAGGGGAAGCGAGCGCTCGTTTCCCCGCTTGTCTATCTATTATCCCAAGGAGATTCTTGTGGCTAAACGTCGTAATTTGAAAAAAGAAAAAGCTGAACGCAACCGCGCCTACGCTCGTCAATTCCGGGCCGCGTCTAATCGTACCACCACCAGAGGAGGTAGAGGCGGTTATTCCAGCGATCAAAGACAATCTTCGGAAAATGAAGGGGCAGCCGATACCTAATCTGCTGACTTAGTTAATCTAGCAATAAAAGCCCTAGCCTCGCTTTTATTGCTGACTATTCCATCTAAAGTCGCCCCCAAGACTGCCGCAAGTAACGATTTAAACCCGGGACCCGGTTGATAACCCAAAGCTTTTAGGTCATTGCCGTCGATAGGAGCCTCAATCTGCGACCATTTAGTTAAATATTGCCAGATTAAAGCCCGCATCCTAGTCTGACTCCTCACCGCCACCAGTAACAAACTAGGAACCTGATAACCCTTGAAAAAGCTGACGATTTGACTAATGGGTCGATCATAAGCAAAATTATTGCTAATCTCCTTTTCCATAACTTCTAGTTTTTGTAAACGCCCCAGACTATCTTTGGGCAATTGTAAATTATTAGCGATCGCTATTCTCTCCCCCACAGCCAGAGAAGCGATTAATAATTCCAAGCGCATTAACCAGGCATTCACCGGCAATTCCAGACTTAAACAATCTAACCAACGACTGAGACAGCGCAATTGTCGCCATAAAGCCCGATTTAAACTTAAATCCCCGTGTAAACAGTGCAAAGCCCCCAACTCAGCCAACTTTTCTAAGGCAATTTCCCAGTAATCCGCCTCTAAAATATAATTCAACTCCGCTTTTAAACGGGACTGTAAAGCAGGTGCATTCTGATTTTGTTGCCGTGAGCGCTCATAAACTCCACTTTCGATCGCATACCTAATATAGCTTTCTGTCAAGGGTTCAATAACAAATCCTAACCGAGTGGCAAAACGCACCGCTCGATAGATACGCGTCGGATCCTCGATAAAACTATTAGCGTGGAGAACCCGGATTTGTTGGGCGCGTAAATCCAACGTACCGCCAAAAAAGTCGAGTAATTCCCCCTCTTTCGGCGAAGTTAGGCGAATTGCCAGAGCATTAATCGTAAAATCCCTTCTATACAAATCCTGTCGAATCGAACTAGCCTCCACTTGGGGATTGCTGGCGGGATAGGGATAGAATTCCGTGCGTGCCGTGGCGATATCCACCCATAAAGAGCCAAAACGCTCATCTTTGTGCCATAACAAAGCCGCCGTCTGAAATTCCCCGTGAATCGATAACCGGGCCCCCGGATAAATTTCCTGTAAACAATTAGCCAATTCCACCCCCGCACCCACACTGGCGGCACGATGGCAGCCATCCACCACTAAATCGATATCCTGTAACAATAAAGTATCCCTTTCTGTGGCTAAAAGTAAATCACGCACCGCACCCCCAACCAGATAGAGATGCCAACCCCGTTGTTGAGCGGCAGTGGCGGCAGCTTGCAGGAATGACCATAAAATCGGCTCTAAACGCTCTTTAATCGCTGGTAAAAGACAGGAAACCAAAGCAACCCCTTCAAAGCGCACCCGCTCATTTTGATGGATCTGTCTTAATACATCTGTACGAGTGACGATACCGACTAACTGCCCGTTTTCTAGTACAGGTAAACGCCCTAAATCATACGTTACCATCAGTGACTCGATTTCCTGAAGGGAAGTGTCGGGGGTAATAGTTTTCGGATTACAAGTCATGTATCCCTTCACAGGAGCGTGAGAAAAGCCGTGATGGAGAGCTAAATCGAGGTCACGACGAGAAATCACCCCAACTAAGCGATCCTGTTCATCTACCACCGATAAACCCGAATGGCCGTAACGGAAAAGGATGCGCTCGGCTTGAGATATAGAAGTATCGGGACGAATTGTTCGCACTGGGGAAGACATTAAATCCCTCGCGGTGGGAGAAGGAGGAATTTGGGCAATTAAGTCCCCCAGCAGTTGGTTTAACTGTGGTGCCGGCTGAACATCGCGAAAACTCACCGAAGCGGCCTGAGCATGACCACCGCCGTTATAGGGGGAAAAAAGCTGATATAGATTCACTCCATCGATCCTAGAGCGACCAATCACAGTTAAACGCTGTCGGGAATTATCTTCCTCGTCTTTACTATAACTATGGCCAAAAAGTAACGCATCACTATCGGATAATTCCATTAGGCGCTCGGCTACACTAGACAAACCGGGGATAAAATCGGCACTATGGAGGAGAACGTGGGCGATTTTACGGTCATGGATCGTTTTAATCTCTAGATTTTCCCAGGCAAGGCTAAATAACTCCTGTAAGCGCGGGGAAAAACTCGGTTGACAGTATTGGGCGATCGTTTTAATGTTAGCAGCACAGGTCATTAACCAAGCCAAAGCATAGGCATCCCTGGGGGTACTACCGGCAAAAGTCAGGGAACCCGTGTCAACGTGAATACCGAGCGCCATTACCGTCGCTGCCATCGAGTTTGGTTTAATCTGGGCTTTTTGTAAAGCTTCGACAATTAAAGTCGTGGTGGCTCCCACCCCTTCTAAATGGACGCTAGAGGCATGAATATCACTTTCACTATCCAAATGATGATCATACAATTCGATCGCCTGTAAATGGTCTAAATCGAGCCACTGGGAAGCTTTTCCCAGACGCTCCCGCCACTGATTATCAACGATAATTAAAGAGCGAATACGGGCCGGATTGACACTCCGCATTTCAATTAAAGCGAACTCATCCCGATGCAGGGCTAAAAATTCCCTCACTGTTGGGTGCGCTCCCCCCGTTAACACAATGCGACTACCCGCTTTCAGCAACGATAAACCCACCGCTGCCCCCAAAGCGTCAAAATCCGCCGTTTGATGACATAAAATTAAATCCATATTTTTTAGTAAGGAGAAGTTATCGAGATTTTTTCTGTATCTATTGTTACTAAATGCTCGGAAATAACCGGGTCAAGAACTATAAGTTAGCAAATCATGACTGAGAGAAACCGATGTTGTTCAAAATTTTAGTAATTCTCCACACCCTAGGGGCGACCGTCTGGGCCGGTGGTCATTTATTGTTGGCAGTCACCGTTCTACCCCAGGCCCTCAAAAACCGAGAACCAGACCGAATTCGTCAATTTGAGCAATATTTTGAAGGTTTTGGGTTATCTGCGCTATTGTTGCAGGTGATAACAGGCCTAGGACTGACTTGGATTTATTTGCCCGGATTTCGTGATTTTTGGTCATTTGATAGTTTTTTGTCGGTTTATATAGGAATTAAGTTAGCTTTACTGCTCTTAACTCTCATCTTGGCCCTTCATTCCCGCTTTTTTCTCCTTCCTCAACTGAGCGAGGAAAACTTAAATTTCCTCGCCCTGCACATAGTCGCCGTCACCACTCTAGCAGTATTATTCGTCATTTTCGGTGCCGGCATCCGTTTGGGGGGCTTGACCATTAGCTTTTAGCAGTTCAGCAGTCTGGAGACCTTTATAGGCTAGGTTTGGCGAAAACGCCAAAATAGGCTAATCTGGGTAAGGGATCATAGAGAGTCCCTTTTCCCACCTAACCCTTGCCCTGCTGTTGTTGGCAAGGATAGACAATGGAAAAAAGTTTTCAGCCCCGCTGCGGTTAGATAGTCACTGGCAGTAAAATTAATATGCTCGTGGATTCGGTCCGACGGGGATATATCCTTTAAACCCTGATTCAGGCAGGAGTTAGAGGAAGGATCGTCCAGTTAAGGTTGAGTGGAAGCGAGGCTCTTCCATACAAGTATCAAATCTGGGAGAATTATCTAAATAAAGATCAACTGCTTTAGGAGAACCCAATCATGTCTATTGTTTTTCAATTTTTTCTCATTGCCCTAGTTTTATTTTCCTTGCTGATGGTAATTGGTGTCCCCGTTGCCTATGCTTCCCCCCAAAACTGGGACCAATCGAAACCCCTTCTCTATCTGGGTTCGGCAATTTGGGCAATTTTAGTGGTTGCCGTCGCTATTTTAAACTTTTTAGTGATTTAGCCTTGATCAGCAGTCAGGAGACAGGAGGAGATAGGGTGATAGGGTGATGAGACAGTTTCCCCACCTCCCCACTACCCCATCTCCCCACCTCCCCACACCCCACACCCCACACCCCACACCCCACACCCCACACCCCACACCTTATGACTGTTTTTGAGGGAAATTTTACCGAGGATATATCCTCTTTGCGCTTTGCGGTCGTGATTGGTCGTTTTAATGATCTCGTCACCGATAAACTGTTATCAGGCTGTCAAGACTGTCTCAAGCGTCACGGGGTTGATGTTAATCCCGATGGCACTCAAGTGGATTATATCTGGGTACCGGGTAGCTTTGAAGTGCCAATGGTAGCCCGTCAAGTCGCCCTTTCCCACCGTTACGATGCCGTTATTTGTCTAGGGGCAATTATTCGCGGCCAAACGCCCCATTTTGACTACGTTGCCGCCGAGGCCGCTAAAGGTATCGCTGCGGCCGCTTTTCAGACGGGTGTTCCCGTTGTCTTCGGTATTCTCACCACTGATACTCTACAACAGGCTCTCGAACGGGCCGGTATTAAAAGTAATTTGGGCTGGAATTATGGCCTATCTGCCCTAGAAATGGCTAGTCTCATGCGTCAATTGCGTCCCCGGGATGAAGATAAACCCCTAGAATTATTGCAAAATAATCCCCAACAGGCACTGATAGAAGGCTAGGAAAATTCCGCCAGCATTGAGGGTTTTAGCTGTCCCCACTCCCCCGGAGTTCCACTGATGAGCGAAGCTGAACAGAACAAATATATTAACCAACTCAGACGGCAATTAGTCAACGCTGTCGAGAGGATCAAGACTCTGGAATTAGACCTAGAACCAGAGGGGCGGATTACAGAAGCTTTTGAGGCTATGGAACGGCATATAGATGAAAAATTTGCCGCAGTGGATGAAAAATTCGCCGCCATTGACAAGCGTTTTGATCGCTTGGAACATCAGTTCAACCGACTACAGGCGAAGATAGAAGTGGTTCTCGAAGCTATTACGGGTTTGGGGGACTTGCCGGAAAATGAATCATTGTAAAAAAATACTCCAAACCACTTGACAAATGCGCTGAGATTTGGCAAGATTGGAAGAGTGCGAAAAAAAAGGCTTGCGGGCATAGCTCAGTGGTAGAGCGTCACCTTGCCAAGGTGAATGTCGCGCGTTCGAATCGCGTTGCCCGCTTAGAAAAATCAGGAAATAAATCTTAATATTGGGGTGAATAATTCAAAGGCATCCCTTAAGATGGGAATTACCCGTGAGCAATAGGGTTGAGGATTTGGGGCAACCGTTGAATCCCTTAGCTATTGACCGCAGGCGACTAAAAACAACCGTTTATAAACAAAAATTTAGCTTGTGCGACCGTATAAATATACCAAAATCGACCAACACCAAGACTATCCCTGTCCCTGTCGTCGGAAAGGGAGATTATGCCCAATTTTATTGACCGATGCCTTTGGTTGCGATCGCTGTCAACAGATATTTGTGCTCCAGGAAAACGGTCAAATTATCGAACAATTAGCCCCCCACTATCCCTATAAACGCACTTGGCGCTGGACGGGATTTCGTTGGGTGAGTACCAATCAGCGCCTTGGGCAAGAGGTATTACCCCTGATGATGGGGATAATTCTGTTATTATCGATCGTCTGGCTACCCTTAATTTTAAAATCACCGCCGGGGGTAAGCGTAATTTTTGGGGCAATTCTAGTTATGCTATTAGTTATTTTGCCTGCGTTCATCTTTTGGTTAGCCTATCGACGCTAGACAACAATCAATCTATCAATTTATGAGCGAAAGTTCCCCCAAAACCCCCCTGACGATCTTTAAGCAAGCATACAATGCTTTTCTGGCTCTAGGTCAATTTAATGGCAACGAAAGAAATCGCGGGGTAATTGCGATCGCTAAGGGCATTAAAACTGGCTTTGATCGCATTTTAGAAGCCAATACCCTCGATTTAGAAGTCAGTCGAGAGATGGCTGTCTCAGAACAAATGATTCGCTGGTTAAGGTTAACTCCCGAACGTTTAGAGACGACGGTGGAGGTATTACAACAACTAGCGGAAGCATCGGATCCGCTGCAACAGGTAATTAACGCGGCCTATCAACTTAATCCTTCCCAAACCTATTGCCAAAGGATGCCCTTAGGAGTGATTGCCTTAGTCTATGAAGGTTTTCCGGAATTAGCGATGGTAGCGGCGGGATTTTCCCTAAAAAGTGGCAATAGTTTGATTATTCGCGGTTCCAATGCTTCTAGTCATTCCGATGGGGTGATTACGGAAATTATCCAAGAAGCATTGCAAGATGTGGGTTTACCGCTGGATTGTCTGAGTGGTTTACCCTGTGATTGTAGTCCCTCCCTAGAGGAGTTAGTGACCCAGGAAAATTATGTTAATTTGATTATTCCCTACGGTCGCCCTAGTTTAATCGGTCAGGTGAGTCAATTGGCCACGGTTCCCGTTTTGCGTGCGGCCATGGGAAACTGTTATTTGTATTGGTCTCCCAGTGGCGATTTGGAGTTAGCCCGTCAGGTAATTATCGATAGTCATGGCAGCATACCCGATCCGGTTAATGCGATCGAAAAAGTTTTAATTAGTCCCCATCAGAATTCTTCGACTTTAAGTCGTTTGTTTAAAAGTTTGCAGGAAAAAGGCTTTAAATTGCGGGGGGATACCCGATTAGCGGCGGATTTTCCGGAACATTTAACCATGGCCACCGATAATGATTGGCAAAGACCCTATTTAGAAAAAACGGTGGCCTTTAGGTTAGTGGATACCCTTACTGATGCGATCGCTTGGATTAATAAGTATAGTAGCGGTCATGCCGATTGTATTGTCACCGAATCCTATCGAGAAAGTCGTCAATTCGCCATGGAGTCCGATAGTGCTTTAGTTTATATCAATTCTTCCCCCCGATTCGATCGCAATCCCAAACAGGGAGAATCGGTATTTTTGGGCATTTCCAACCAAAAAGGCCAGCGTCGGGGCTTAATCAACCTAGAAACCTTTACCACCCTTAAACAGGTGGTGCAGGGGTAGTTGTGGTCAACTGGATATTGTTAGGGTTGGCCGAATAAATCTAAAAACCTTATCCAACAAGGTTTTTAGACTTTTTTTCCCTCAAAAAGTGCCGACCCTTGGAGTGATACCAAATCCGTTTTTAATAGTGTGATTAACTCTCAAGTTATGAATTGTTTCTCCCCACACCCTGCCCCCACGAAAAACTTTTTGCCGCAAACCCTTGTTAAGTCGAGCGCGAGAGCAGAGAGGAAGGGGAATAACTTCGGACAGTGAGCAGCAAGGGCAAAATTTTGTTCTTAGCTGATCTGGGGGGGTTCTTCTTGACCCTCTTGGGAGGGCCGAGGGAGCGAACTGGGTTGAGGCTGAGAGGTCCAGTCGATTCGCTCCCCAGCGATCGCACCCAAGCTCCGACCGATCTCTGCCCCCGCCGCACCGGCCACGAGCTTACCGATCGCCCTCCCGACCAAAGCACTTCCTGTTTCCCCGACAAAACTACTGCCCGTCTTGATCGTCCAATCCCTCACGTCTGTCTGCTCGGGGGAGGCTTCCTCAGAGGGCTTTCCTTGCCGCTCCACTTGTTGATTAAAGGCAACCGCCGTATTTTCCCCTAACTGTCCCCCGAAAACCTCTCCGGCCAGAGCGCCTACCATGCCGCCCGCGGGCCCGGCGATGACCGTCCCCAGAATTGCGCCGCCCGCCGTCCCCAGGGTTTCACCGAGCTTCTCGCCGCTTTTCTTGCTCAGGTGTTCTGCGATCTCGATGGGATTTGCTCCCGCCTGAGCCTTGCCGGGCTCGGGGTGGACAATTTCGTGGGTGACATCATAGCCTAACTTTGCTCCGGTGGTGCTGCCGGCAAAAGCACCCACTTGAGCGCCCAAAACCGCCCCCCCTGGTCCGAGTGCCGAACCAATCGCCCCGCCGATCACGCCGCCGGCCACTTGTCCTGCCGACATTCCCAGGAAAGCGCCGCCAACGGCCGCCGGATCCACTGCTTGGCTGATTTGGCTGGCGATTTGCCCGGTGGCCGAGACGACGGAGTCGGCGGTTGCCGTTGCCTTTTCCAGGGCGGTCTGCCCCACTTGACTGGCCTGTTCGGTCAGGGGTTTGACTGCTTCCACCGCCGTTTCCATGAGAACTTGGCCCGTGTCTTGGGTAGCTTTGAGGAGGGGGTTAGCGGCTTCGAGAACGGAGTCGCTTGCTGCCTGCCATTGCTGGGCGGCCGCTTCGCCCGCGGTTTTTGCCGCCCGAGCGATCTGGTTTGCCACTTGCCCGGCAGCGGCCAAGAAACTGGCGGGATTGTGAGTAAATTTTTCCCCCGTTGAGGCGGATGAATCTGAATTGGCCATTACCTCTATCCTCCTGAGATTACCCCCGGAGCTACCGGGTTGGATCATTATTTGGCAAAAATTAGAACTGCCAAGAGTTTCAGCTATTTTAGCCTATTTCCTTGGCTTTGGATGGACTCAAAGACTTGTAGAATGGACATTATAGCAATTTATGTCTTAGGATATAAATCAAAACAATCGGCTATTTTGCCCTTAATTTATACCTATAAACTGAAATTACTGGGCTTATTTTTCTGCTCTTAATTCCTTCTATTATCATTATGTCAGATCATCAAGCTAGTTATGCTGTCAATGCAATGTTAGGTCGATTGTATTTGAAAAATAAGGCGTTTCAGTCCCTAAGTTTTGAGGAACAACAGTCGATAGTTTTGGACATAATTAAAGAATCATACCTTTGCGATGTCAATATCGGCGAAATTCTCAGTAATGAGTGTTTTTCTGATTTTGACGATGTTGACGAACAGAGAACGATAGCAACGATATTTCAAATTTGTTCCTACTGTGGTCAAGCATCAGCTAACGTACAAGACTATGGAGATTATTTTAGCAAAGCAGGAATTTGTTCCGATTGTCTTGCCAAACATTTCCCCGATAGTTAAGTAGGTAGGCACAATTATTTGTAGGATGGGTTAGCGGTAGCGTAACCCATGCGGGCGTTGGGTTTCATGCTTCAACCCAACCTACGTTTATTTTATATTTAATTCCACCCACCTACTTATAGGAGATAATTTAATCTCAACCTAGGGATAATCAATATTCAACAATTGTTGAGGAAGGAAGACAAGAAGAAGCCATCAATTTGCTTCTAAGTCAATTAAATCGGCCTATAGGTGGCATTGCTGCCGAATTATCTGCCCATATCCCCAGTCTTTCCCGATAAAATTTATAAAACTGAGGATAAGCTTGATTAGATTTTCGGTCAGTAGAGAATTGAGAACAATGGCGAGAAAATGAGCGTTTTTAACTGAAATTACTGTCCAAATAAAACCGAACTATTGCCGGCTCCTTGGAACAAGATCCAAGTCATCAGCAGATTAGATACAAAAATCGCTAAGAGCATAGTGACTACGGCTGCGGTAGTAGCTTGGCCGACTCCTTTAGCACCGCCATCGGTCGTTAAACCCCAATTACAGCCGATAATCGCGATTAAAGCCCCAAAAACCAACCCTTTAACCGGTCCACTCAGCACATCTCCCACACGCAGGAAACCGCGAACCGAGTCGAGAAAAACTGAATTGGCAATGCCGTATAAACTTTGGCCGACCAGCAAACCGCTACCCAAACCGATCAGCAACGCCATAACACTCAAAGCGGGAACCATCAGACAACAGGCAATTAAACGAGGCAGCACCAGATACTCCACGGGATCGGTTTTGAGCATATAGAGTGCGTCGATCTGCTCTGTCACCTTCATGGTACCGATTTCCGCCGCAAAAGCCGATCCTACCCGACCGGCTACCACGATCGCCATCATAATCGGACAGAGTTCCCGACCGAGAGCAAGGGCCAAAATTCCCCCCACCATACTGCCGGCGCCCAAGGCTTGGAACTCCCGGGCCACTTGGATGGTAAAGATCATGCCGATCACCGCAGCCGTGATCATAGCGATAATCAGTGAGGCGGGCCCAGCTGCCACCATTTGTTCTTGAGTGACGCGCCAATCGGGTTTGCGCGTGAATAGGAAGTAAAAAACCCTGCCGGTTAATAGTAGCGCTAACCAACAGCGCCGAAACCAAGAGCTTAATTCCTTGCTAAAAATTGCCAATAAATCCTTCATGGCCCTCAAAATCGATCGGACTAGAGAAAAGTCTATCCTGTTTTGTCTTCTAACTCCCATTTTCTGCCACGCTATGGATAGCGCAGAATTTTTATCTCAAATGTCGGGGTGGAGACCCTCGCGCTTAGTGGGACGGGATAAAACCCCGACCAATATAAAACAGCACTTCGACACATTTCGACACATTTCGATATGCTCAATAGACCTCTTGTAAAAATCAAAAATTGTTGTTAGGGTTAGGAGTCAGGAGTCAGGAGTCAGGAGAATTAGGAATGAACAATAATCAATTAAATGGTCTATTAAATGGTCTATTTAAGGATTTTATGCAATTTAATCCTTATTCTTAAGTAGGTAGGCACAATTATTTGTAGGATGGGTTAGCGGTAGCGTAACCCATGCGGGCGTTGGGTTTCATGCTTCAACCCAACCTACGTTCATTTTATATTTAATTCCACCCACCTACTTACCGTTTTTGAACCCTCAAAAATTAATTATGCAAGAGGTTTAATGTAAAAAGGCTCAATGTAAAAGCTCAGGGACACGAAGCACGACACTTCGACAAGCTCAGTGTCCACTAAAATCTTGACAATCTGTACTGTAAAGTTAGCACAAAATAAATTGTTTGAGGTGAATCAACAATGATGATCTTAGAAATGAAAGCAGTGATCAAACCAAGTCAGTTTTCTGCCATAGATGAAGCTATTCGTACAGTACAATTCATCGACCATCGTTAATATTTTGGTGAAGTTGTTGAGATGAGATTATCGCCTATTATTTCATTTTAGCTAACTTTGGTATCCTTGAGGAGAGGGATAAAGCAGGGTACATCTTATTTTTGTAAATCTAGCAAGTTGGGATTTTTACGCAAAAACTCTCTGATAAAATTGGGCATTACTTCCGATTTTATTACTCAATCCCAGCTTTTGGGGGGTAGAACCCCCCAAACCCGGCAGCGCATTAGCTTTTCGGTGGGATGCTTACAGGCAGCTGCTGATATATCTGTGATAATTCAAGAATCACTGATAATTGCTGATTGTCGGTATTTCTGCAAATGTCAGATGCAGCCATAAAGTAGGATGAGGGCATCTCAGTGGACATTGGGGCTAAATGAGATTATATTTTATCTAGAGAAGAACGTTTGTATGTCGCAACGATAATGAGTAATTCACTGCCAAAATATCTAGAGGAAATCACAGGCATTTATCAACAGGGTAACGCCACAGAACACAGTTATCGTCCTGCTTTAAAAAAATTAATTGAATCCCTAAATAATAACCTACAAGCTCTCAATGAACCCAAAAGGATTGCTTGTGGCGCTCCGGATTTTGTGATTAATCAGGGTATGGTAGAAATTGGCCATCTGGAAGCAAAAGATATCGGAACTTCTCTCAAAAAGGTTGAAAATACTCCCCAAATAAAACGTTATTTACAGGCTTTAGGTAATTTAATTATCACCGATCATTTAGAATTTCGTTGGTATGTATCGGGAGAATTGCGTCTATCAGCTGCCGTGGCAAGTCTTAATCAAAAAAAGCAAATTAAACCTGATTCCCAGGGTATTTTACAAGTAGAACAATTGTTCTGTCAATTTTTCCTCTCAAAAGTTATTCAGATAACAACACCGCGAGAATTAGCGAAAAAAATGGCCGCTTTAGCGCAGTTAATTCGAGATGCAATCGGCCAAGCTTTAAAAGATCAAGATTGCGGGGGAATGTTGCGGCAACAATTGCAATCTTTTCAACGAGTTTTAATTAGTGATCTCAATGAAGCGCAGTTTGCCGATATGTATGCACAAACAATCTGTTATGGTTTATTCGCAGCACGCTGTAATACGGATCAAATAAGTTCTTTTTCCAGGGAAACGGCGGGATTTCGACTACCGAAAACTAACCCTTTTTTGCGGGGAATTTTTCATCAAATTGCTGGTACAGAATTAGATGAGCGGATTACTTGGGCCGTAGATACTCTAGCGACTATTTTACAACAAACGGACATGGATGGTATTCTTAGCAGCTTTGGAAAACGCACGCGCAAGCAGGATCCTGTGGTTCACTTTTATGAGACTTTTTTAGCAGAATACGATAGTAAAATGCGTGAGTCTAGGGGGGTTTATTATACCCCTGAACCCGTGGTTTCTTACATGGTTCGCAGTGTGGACTATATTCTAAAAAATAAGTTTCAGATTCCTAAAGGTTTGGCCGATGCCAAAAAAATTACGATTAAAAATCCTAATAATAGCCAAGAAAATCAGGAAGTTCACCAAGTTTTAATCCTCGATCCTGCTGTGGGAACTGGCACTTTTTTACACTCGGTTATCGACCATATCTATGATAGTTTTCGTCAACAGAAAGGGATGTGGTCTAGTTATGTCAGTAAACATTTATTACCCCGTCTCTTTGGGTTTGAATTACTGATGGCTCCCTACACCGTAGCACACATGAAATTAGGGTTACAACTTCAGGAATTAGGCTATGATTTTAGTGCCGATGAACGCTTGGGAATCTATCTCACCAACACCCTACAGGAAGCTTTTCAAATTCCCCCTGCTGATGGGTTTTTAAATCGCATTCGCGATGAAGCAGCCGCGGCAAAAGATGTTAAGCAAGAAATGCCAGTTATGGTTATTTTAGGCAATCCACCCTATTCTGCGGTTTCAGAGAATACTGATCCGTGGATTATAGATTTGGTCAGAGATTATTATCAATTAGATGGAAAACCATTAGGCGAGAGTAACTCTAAATTATTACTTGATGATTATGTAAAATTTATTCGTTTTGCTCAGTATCGATTGTCATCCACTGGTTACGGAGTTTTTGCATTTATAACTAATCACAGCTATTTAGATAATCTAACTTTTCGGGGAATGCGTCAAAGTTTATTAAAAACTTTTGATGATATTTATATTCTCGATTTACACGGCAATAGTAAGAAAAAAGAAATCTGTCCCGACGGTTCACTGGATCAAAATGTGTTTGATATTCAGCAAGGTGTAGCTATTGGTATTTTTATTAAATATCACAATAGTTCTTCAAATTTAGCTAAAGTTTATCATGCTGATTTATGGGGGAAAAGAGAGATAATTGAGAATCAAGTTATTGTCGGTGGTAAGTATCACTGGTTAGAGGAAAATGATCTTTATTCTACTTCTTGGCAGGAATTACAACCTGATTCTCCTTTTTATCTATTTAAACCTCAGAATATTAATCTGCGCTCGGAATACGATCAATTTTGGAAGATTACTGAAATTATGCCAGTTAATTCAACTGGAATTAAAACCCACCGAGATGAATTAGTTTTTGATATAGATATAGATAATTTAGAAAAACGTATCAATGATTTTAGAAACTTAGATATTTCTGAAATTGATTTTCAATCTATTTATGGAGAATATGATAGAAAAGATTGGAATCTAAGAGAAAAAAGGAAAACTCTTGCTAAAGATAACTATTGGAAAGAAAAAATAATCAATTGTTTATATCGTCCCTTTGACATCCGAAAATATTTTCAGCATCAGGAATTAGTAGATCGACCTAAGCAAGAAGTTATGAATAATATGATTGATGATAATTTAGGTTTGATTACAACTAGACAAGTTGCTGAATCTATTTTTAATCATGCCATTGCCACTGATTATGTAATTGATAATCGGGTAACTGTCAGCAATAAAGGTTCAGCTTATCTTTTCCCTCTTTACTTTTATCCAAGTGATCAACTAACTCTATTCGGTGAAATGCAAATAAAACGCCGTCCCAATCTAGCGCCTGAATTTATTAAGGAACTTTCGGCAAAACTTGAATTAGAATTTATCAGTGATGGCAAAGGAGACAAAAAGAAAACCTTTGGACCAGAAGACATTTTTAACTATATCTATGCTGTCTTTCACTCTCCCCAATATCGCCAACGTTACGCCGAATTTTTAAAAATAGACTTTCCTCGTGTTCCTCTCACCAGTAATCAAGAATTATTCTGGGAATTAGTCAAAAAAGGTGACAGATTAGTACATTTACACCTGATGAAAGCAACGGGAAAAGAAATTAGTAGCTATCCCGTGGCGGGTTCCAATCTAGTCGAACAGGTGAAATATGACGAAAATAAACAACAAATTTCGATTAATTCTGACCAGTATTTTGCGGGGATTCCGCCCCAAATTTGGAACTTTTATATCGGCGGTTATCAAGTGTGTCAGAAGTGGCTAAAAGACCGCAAAGGTCGCCACCTTAGCTATGATGACCTAGAACATTATCAACAAATTATCTCCATTTTGGGCGAATCGATCGCAATTATGGAAACTATAGATATAATTATCAATAAATATGGTGGTTTCCCCTTTAGTTAAGCCACCGGTGAGAGAAGATTAACTTAATTTTTGCCCACTGGCAAGAGTCCCTTTTCACCGATAAGTGGGTGGGTGGAATTAAATATAAGATGAACGTAGGTTGGGTTGAAGCATGAAACCCAACGCCTGCATGGGTTACGCTACCGCTAACCCATCCTACAAATAATTGTGCCTCCCTACTTAAATGATTCTCCACTCCCAAGGATGCTCTCTTATTCTTCGTGTCCTCTGTGTCTGGAGTGGTTCCTTCCACTCGCTTGCTGACAGGACTGTATCAACGAAAATAAACAACAAATTTTGCTATCCTGGAGGGTAGGGATAAAGTAAGTTTCCCGTTTCTTTTCTTAATTCCCTAATTTCAGTTTTTAACAATTCTCTGACTTCCTGCTCTGCTGATTCTCTGCTATAACCGAATATAAATTTAAGATTAGTGTCACAATCTCGAACGGGATAAATTTTCTCTTGAATACACTTAAATCCATAAATTTCAATATCTTTTAAAATTAATTGTTCTAAACACCATATTTTACCTTGAAGGTAGTCAGTAATCTGATTAGTTTCAGGAACATTTAAATTTTTCAAGCAGCGTTTATCTCCCGTGAGTAAATAGCTTAAATTATTTTGTTTATTCAAGTAGCTAACATAACTGATGAGAATAGCCTCACCTATATCTATTCCTTCGATTTTCTGTAATTGAATAAAATCCTCTTGATTGATATTATTGATTGATATTTTATCGCAGGTTTCAACCACAGATAAAGCGTATTCTAGGTTATATTTAACAGGGTTTTTCTTCCTTTTTTGTTGCGGTTCCCTTTTAAATTTATATTTAAATGTCTCAAGAATTTTAACTTGATTAATTTCAACTCCAAAGGTATTGAGGGTTTTCTCAAATAAGCCATAGGTGGACAATTTTAGGATAATGTCATTATCCAAACAATAAACAGAACCTATCAAGGTTAAACTCCTAACACCTTTTCTAGATACTCGTAGGTTTCGTCATCAAATTTATCCCAGTCTAACTTATTAGCCAAATATTCATTAATAATCTTATTGCCATTTGGGTTGGGTTCTAATAATTTTAAAGTAGCCATGGCTAAAGCAAAGTAGCGCCTGTTATGCCATCCATAGTTCAGAATAATTGCACCTATATCAATATCCGGATGATGAGAGATAAAATGCTCTTGAACATATTTACTGAATCTTTCAACATTTTGGAATTTCCTATCCCCAAGGCAGTTATCACAATCACCTAAGAGTAATTCAGTGGCAAATTGATTAGCTTCTTTTTCTTCTCTATCATTATCAAATGTAATCTCTTCATCAACTAATACCCCATCTTTTAGATGTGCTAATGCTAAATGTCCTAATTCGTGCGCTAAGTCAAAAGCGAGTCTTGCCGACTGTTGATATTTTGAACTAAGAATAATTACAGGACAAGTGGAATACCATTGAATTAATCCAGCAAATTTCTTAGTTTTGTCAGGAAAATGATCAAAGTATCCCACCGCTATTCCCCGAGACCAACAATAATCTAAAAGAGAGGTCAAGTCAACCTTTGGCTGTTGACTTAAGATGTCTTCTCTGATGGTTTTAGCATCCTTAGGTAAAGGGGTATAATTAACTTCAACCCCCAAGGAAATTAACTCAGCAAAACGACTCGCTAAAGCTTGTGCTAGATGGGGATGTTGGTTATTTTGGCTATTGTGCTGTTTAAATTTAGTATGAGGAGGTCGATTAAATTTGACCTTTTCTTGAGGGGTTAATAAGGATGAGAGGTCAAGATTGAGCTTTTTGGCGATATAACCTGCCCCTTCTAGGACTGCAACGGGTTTATCATTGAGTTCATCATCCCACCAACTGGGCAAGCCATTTTCTCGGACATAATCTTTTTTTAGTCCGATTTTTGAGAGTTTCCCGTAGAGGGCTGCCATGGTAAGGCTTTCTGTCATGGTTTCACCCTCCTTTGTCGGCAATACTAAGTTTTTTAAGGTTTTAGGGAATCAAAGTAGATCAGTATATTCTTATCTCTAAGATACCATCTCTAACTTAATTTTTGCCCACTGGCAAGAGTCCCTTTTCAGCGATAAATGACTCTCTACTCCCAACGAGAGTGATACAATTGTTAACACCACAGATCAAGAGCCAATCGAAGCGAGAGAATAAAAACTGCTATGTTAAAAGCCCTACTCGGAGATCCCAACGCCCGCAAAATTAAAAAATTTCAGCCCCTCGTCACCGAAATCAACCTGCTGGAAGAAGACATTAAAAACCTGTCCGATGAGGAATTAAGGAGCAAAACCAGCGAATTTAAGGAAAGATTGGACAAAGCGAGAAATTATGAGCAAAGAGAGGATATTCTCGAGGAAATCCTCCCCGAAGCTTTCGCCATTGTCCGGGAAGCGGGAATCCGAGTCTTAGGGATGCGTCACTTTGACGTGCAGTTATTGGGGGGAATGGTACTGCACAAAGGACAAATCGCCGAGATGAAAACCGGGGAAGGAAAAACCCTAGTTGCCACACTCCCCGCTTATTTGAATGGATTGACCGGAAAAGGGGTTCACGTCGTCACCGTTAACGATTATCTCGCCCGTCGTGACGCGGAGTGGATGGGGCAGGTACACCGCTTTTTAGGGTTAAGTGTGGGACTAATTCAAGCCGGCATGAGTCCAGAAGAAAGAAAGAAAAATTATGCCTGTGACATCACCTACACCACTAACAGCGAACTCGGCTTTGATTATCTGCGCGATAACATGGCTACAGTGATGGGGGAAGTTGTCCAAAGACCCTTTAACTACTGCGTTATCGACGAGGTGGACTCAATTCTTATTGATGAGGCCAGAACTCCATTAATTATATCAGGACAGATCGATCGACCCACAGAAAAATATATTCTCGCCGCCGAAATCGCCAAACAATTAGTGCGCCAAAAAGTAGAAGACGGACCGGGAGACTACGAAGTTAACGAAAAAGACCGTAACGTTTTAATGACCGATGAAGGCTTTAAAAGAGCGGAAGAACTATTAGGAGTTACCGATTTATACGACCAAGAAAATCCCTGGGCGCACTATATTTCTAACGCTATTCGTGCCAAAGAACTCCAGAAAAAAGACGTTAACTATATCGTCCGCAGTGGTGAAATTGTTATCGTTGATGAGTTCACGGGACGGGTATTACCGGGGCGACGTTGGGGCGATGGTTTACATCAGGCAGTGGAGGCTAAGGAAGGGGTGGAAATTCAACAGGAAACCCAAACCTTAGCCACGATTACCTATCAAAACTTTTTCCTACTCTATCCGAAATTATCTGGCATGACCGGGACGGCTAAAACCGAAGAAACGGAACTAGAAAAAGTCTATAACCTGCAAGTAACAATTATTCCCACTAACCGCGTTTCTCGCCGGCAAGATTTAGCCGATGTGGTCTATAAAAATGAACAGGCAAAATGGAACGCCGTCGCCGAAGAATGTCAACAAATGCACGAACAGGGTCGCCCGGTTTTAGTCGGTACCACCAGTGTGGAAAAATCGGAAGTGCTTTCGCTGTTATTACAGGAAAGAAAGATTCCCCATAACTTACTCAATGCCCGTCCAGAAAACGTGGAAAGGGAATCGGAAATCGTCGCCCAAGCAGGCCGGGCCGGGGCCGTAACTATTGCTACGAATATGGCGGGACGGGGAACCGATATCATCCTCGGTGGTAACTCCGATTATATGGCCCGATTGAAAATTCGCGAGTATTTAATGCCCAAATTAGTTATGCCCGAAGATGACAATTTGGCCTTTAGTTTACCCAGTTTAGGAGAACGCAATCGCCCGCAAGGATTCGCCCCGGGTAAGAAGAAAAAAAACTGGCGTGCCTCGGCGGAAATTTTTCCCACCGAGTTACCGAAAGAGGTAGAAAATGCCCTGAAAGAAGCGGTTAAATTTGCCGTTGATACCCACGGAACTCAAAGTTTACCCGAATTAGAAGTAGAAGAAAAAATCGCCATCGCAGCCGAAAAAGCCCCCACGGATGACCAGGTTATTCAAAAGTTACGCGAAGTCTATAAATTAATTCGCAAAAGTTATGAAGATTACACAGGCAAAGAACACGATGAAGTAGTAGAAAGGGGCGGACTGCACGTTATCGGGACGGAACGCCACGAATCCCGCCGTATTGACAACCAATTGCGAGGCAGGGCGGGCAGACAGGGCGACCCCGGTTCCACACGCTTCTTTTTAAGCCTAGAAGACAATTTATTGCGGATTTTTGGGGGCGACCGCGTGGCCGGTTTAATGGATGCCTTCCGGGTGGAAGAAGATATGCCTATTGAGTCGGGAATGTTGACTCGTTCCCTGGAAGGCGCGCAAAGAAAAGTGGAAACCTTCTATTATGATGCCCGGAAACAGGTGTTTGAATACGACGAGGTGATGAATAATCAACGGCGCGCTATTTATGCCGAACGTCGTCGGGTTTTGGAGGGGATGGACCTAAAAGAACAGGTGCTGCAATACGCCGAAAAAACCATGGATGAAATCGTCATGGCTTATGTTAATCCCGAACTGCCGGCGGAAGAATGGGATTTGGAAAAACTGATTAGTAAATCTCAGGAATTCGTCTATCTATTGGCAGATATTACCGCTAAAGATGTCGAGGAGATGAGTGTTAATGATATCAAGATGTTCCTACACGAAGAAGTTCGCAAAGCCTACGAAATTAAGGAACGTCAAGTGGATAATATTCGCGCCGGTTTAATGCGCGATGCCGAACGTTATTTTATCCTGCAACAAATCGATATGTTATGGCGCGAACACCTGCAAGCTATGGAAGCTTTACGGGAGTCGATTGGTTTACGCGGTTACGGTCAAAAAGACCCCCTAATTGAGTATAAACAGGAAGGCTACGAGATGTTTTTAGAAATGATGATTGATATCCGTCGCAATGTGGTTTATTCCCTGTTCCAATTCCAACCGCAAGGACAACCCCAAGCAGTGGCTAGTGAACAGTAAAAATTAAAAGTTGGCTTAAATTGGGGAGAATTGGCTAAGGCCGATTCTCTCATTTTTTTCTACCGAGAAATCAGTCACCCACAATCCAGACTAGGACAAAAATTATCAGTCCGATTACTCCATAGGACAGCAACGACCCCAAAAAATTGATGATTTGTATGGGAAAATGAATCAAAACTTGGTAAGTAAAATCCGTAACTGCCAGCAAGGCAGTGAAAAATATAGTCACAAGTGTTATCATACTTAATCAATTTGATAGAATAAATGGCTATCCTTTGCGGTAATCGGCAGTGGATAGTCAGAAGTTAGCAGATTATCCCCAAGAAAAAACTCGGAGTGCGGTAGAATCGGGAGAGCGTTGGGTTTCATGCTTCAACCGTTCGGCAAAAGCTCACGGCCGAAGCCCAACCTACGTTCTTGTTAAATAAGATTTAGTATAACTCGATCGCTGTTAAAATTGCGGTAGAATCAGGAGAGCTAATTTGCTATAACCAGTCCAGAAGAGCGAGATTACTAAAAATTGACCAGTTTTTTGCGGGAACTGGGAAAATTAACAGCTAATCTGCGACAAGACGAGCTAAAAGCAGCAGAGAGCAACAATCAATGTCTAAAAACTCTATACCTCGAATCGAAAATCTGCGCGTGCAAAATTACCGAGCTTTACAGGACTTAGAATTAAAAAGCATTACTCCTTTAACCGTTTTTCTCGGTCCGAATGGGAGCGGAAAATCTACCATATTTGATGTCTTTGCTTTCCTCTCTGAATGTTTTACTGTTGGTTTAAAAAAAGCTTGGGACAGACGGGGAAGATTTAAAGAATTAAGAACCAGAGGACAAGAAGGTTACATCATTATCGAATTAAAATATCGAGAAAAATTGGCATCACCTTTAATTACCTATCATTTGGCTATTAATGAAGCTAACAATCGCCCTTATGTTGCCGAAGAATGGTTACAGTGGAGACAAGGAGCGAAGGGCAAACCTTATCGCTTTTTAGACTTTAAAGAAGGGGGAGGAATAGTGATTAGTGGAGAAAATCCCCAAGAAGAAGATGAACGAATTTCTGAACGATTAGACTCCCCAGAATTTTTAGCTGTTAGTACCCTCGGACAATTGGCCAAACATCCCCGGGTTAGTGCTTTGCGTCGTTTTATCACAAGTTGGTATCTTTCCTACTTAACCGCAGATAATACTCGCACTCAACCAGAAGCAGGAGCGCAAGAAAGATTATCCCCAACTGGTGACAATTTACCTAATGTTATTCAATATTTAAAAGAAGATCATCCTCAACGATTAGAATCTATTTTACAAACCCTTTCTCGTCGAATTCCTAGATTAGAAAAAGTAGAAGCATCTATTATGCCGAATGGACAGCTTTTACTGCAAATTAAAGACGCACCTTTTCCAGAGCCAATTCTTGCCAAATTTGCCTCCGATGGCACTTTAAAAATGTTGGCTTATTTAACTATATTATATGATCCAAGCCCTCCGCAATTACTGGGAATGGAAGAACCAGAAAATCATCTTCATCCCCGTTTATTACCTGAATTAGCAGAAGAATGTCGGGCAGCGACCGCAAGTACACAATTAATGGTAACAACTCATTCTCCCTTTTTTGTAGATGGTTTGAAACCAGAGGAGGTTTGGGTACTTTATCGAGATGAAAATGGTTTTACTCAAGCTAAACGTACTTCAGCAATGCAAGGAGTTAAGGAATTTATTCAAAATGGTGCTTTGTTGGGTCAATTATGGATGGAGGACTATTTTGATGTGGGTAATCCTAGCATTTAAGTTTAATAGCAAAGGAGGGAAAAAGTGCATATTGAATTTTTAGTTGAAGAATTTTCTACCCAAGAATGTTTAAATCAAATTTTACCTAAAATATTATTTGAGAATGTCACCTATAAAATTCATGCCTTTCGAGGTAAATCCGATTTAATCAAAAAACTACCAGAGCGATTAAAAGGCTATCAATGCTGGATACCCGATGATTATCGAATCATTATTCTTGTAGATAGAGACAATGAAGATTGTCAAATGCTCAAAGAAAAGTTAGAAAATATTGCCCAACAAACAGGACTGATCACCAAAACGATTAGTGAAGATAAAAAAACATTTCAGGTGTTAAATAGAATTGCTATAGAAGAACTAGAAGCTTGGTTTTTTGGTGATATTCAGGCTATAGTCTCAGCCTATCCCAAAGTTTCTACTAATGTGGGACAGCAAGCAAAATACAGAAAACCCGATGAAATTACGGGCGGAACTTGGGAAAACTTAGAAAAGATACTTCAAAAAGCTGGGTATCATCGAGGAGGTTTAGAAAAAGTGAAAGCAGCCCGAGAAATTTCTCAATTTATGACTCCTGCTCATAATTGTTCTCCTAGTTTTCAGATTTTTTATCAAGGTTTATTGGCGATGATTAGCTAAGGATATTTAGGAAAGTAAATGATGAAACTGCTAGATTACTGTCAAGGATAAATCGATTTTTAACTGTTGAATAAATTGTTGCATAATTGTTCAAAATTCGGTGTTTAACTATAGCGTTTCCTAAGCTAGTAAGGTACACCTATTTTTCTTCCCTTTTGCATGAGTGCCTAAAACCCATAACTTTTGTACCTCAGCAGACTGAAAAACGCTATAAATCTTATTTAACAAGAACGTAGGTTGGTTTGAAGCATGAAACCCAACGCTCTCCTGATTCTACCGCAATTTTAACAGCGATCGAGTTATACTAAATCTTATTTAACAAGTATAGAGTGGGAAGTGGCAAGTGGCAAGTGGGTTTTTAAAGTTGGATTGGCAGTTAATGATACTATCAAAAATCAATTTAGTATAAGCTTTCATTGTATTGGGAAAAACTTCAGCAGAATAGTTCATCCTTCCTAGCTAATTAACTAATAAGGACAAGTTAGGGAAAAGATTTCCCTAACTTGTTCCCTTTTGCGATAAGATAATTAATATAACTTCAAGGAGACTGCTCTATGAATATTCGTATTGGTAACGGCTACGATATCCACCGATTGGTAACAGGAAGACCTTTAATTTTAGGAGGATTAGAGATTGCCCATACTGTGGGTTTATTGGGTCACAGTGATGCCGATGTCTTAACCCACGCTATTATGGATGCCATGCTGGGTGCGCTTAGTTTAGGCGATATCGGTCATTATTTTCCCCCCACAGACCCACAATGGCAAGGGGCGAATAGTTTAAAATTATTAGAACAAGTTAATCAATTAATTATCGATAAAGGTTGGCAGATTAATAATATTGATTCGGTAATTGTTGCCGAAAAACCGAAAATGAAACCTCACCTCAGTGCGATGCGAGCCAAATTAGCAGAAACTCTCAAGATTAATCCGGACCAGGTGGGAATCAAAGCCACTACTAACGAACAATTGGGACCGGTGGGACGAGAAGAAGGTATCGCAGTTTATGCCGTGGTTTTATTGGTTAAGGAATAAGTAATTAGTAAAAATTTGCTGAGATTAAGTATGCCAAACCTATGAATATAGACACAAAAATCTTAGAAACTGTCGAAGCAATGCCAGAGTTATTAAAAATAGAACTGCTTCACTATGCTGAATATTTGATGGCCAATTATCAATCAGATGTTATTATAGAGAAACCTTCTCCTAGAAAACGTCGTTCAGGAATTTTACAAGGTACATTTACCTTACCTTTGTCTGATGATTTTGATGAGTCTTTGGAAGATTTTCAGGAATATATGTGATGACATCTTTTCTTCTGGATACTCATACTTTCATCTGGTTAACTGAAAACGATTCTAACTTGCCTAATAATCTTCGGGAGGAAATAGATTTTGCTCCTGAAGTTTATGTCAGTATTGTTAGTCTCTGGGAAATTGCGATTAAGTTAAATTTAGGTAAGTTAGACCTACAAAAAAGTTATGAAACCATTGAAACTAAACTAGAAGCATCAGATATAACCTTACTGTCTATATCATTTTCTGATACTCTAAAAATTTGTACTTTACCCTTGCATCACCGTGATCCATTTGATAGAATGCTAATTGCTCAGTCTCTAAACAGATCACTAATTCTAATTAGTAAAGATACTAAATTTGATGCTTATAATGTACCAAGAAAATGGACATAATACCCCGTCCGGCTCAATTCTATTCAAGATGAGAGCAAGATAAATTTCCTCATTACCCATAGATTTCTAACATTCATTCCTAAATTCTCTCTATGACTGCCATTATCCAACAAATAAAAGAACGTTTTTCCCAATCCCTAGTTAAATCCTTTGGGGAAAACTTCGCCGCTACCGATCCCCTAATTGTGGCCGCTAGTAACCCCCGTTTTGGCGATTATCAATGTAATATTTCCCTCTCTTTAGCCAAAGAATTAAAACAAAAACCCCGGGAAGTGGCGACAACTTTACTAAAAAATCTAGAGATAGATGATCTCTGTCAACCCCCCGAAATTGCCGGACCCGGTTTTATCAATCTTACCCTTAAACCCAGTTATCTAGAAACCCAATTAAAAGACCTAATTACTGACAACCGTTTAGGAGTTGCCGCTGCTAACCCCAGTCAAAAAATTATTGTCGATTTTTCCAGTCCCAATATTGCCAAAGAAATGCACGTCGGTCACTTGCGATCGACTATAATCGGTGATTGTATTGCTCGGATTTTGGAATTTCGTCATCATCAAGTAATTCGTCTTAATCACGTCGGGGATTGGGGGACTCAATTCGGGATGTTAATCACCTATCTACAAGAAGCTTATCCTAGTGCTTTAACCCAAGCAGATGCTCTGGATTTAGGGGATTTAGTTAGCTTTTATAAAAAGGCCAAAATTCGTTTTGATGAAGACGAAAACTTTAAAGAAACTGCCCGCCAAGCCGTAGTAAAATTACAGTCGGGTGATCCTCAAAGTCGTCAAGCATGGCAGTTACTTTGTCAACAATCACGACGGGAATTTCAGAAAATCTATGATATTCTCGATATAAAACTAACCGAAAGGGGTGAATCTTTTTATAATCCCTACCTTGAGACAGTAATCAGAGAATTAGAGCAACAGGGATTGCTAACAGAAGACAACGGCGCTTTATGTGTCTTTCTCGATGGTTTTACCAACAAAGAGGGGTATCCTCTGCCCCTAATTGTCAAGAAATCCGACGGCGGTTATAATTACGCTACCACCGATTTAGCAGCAATTTGTTATCGAGTGCGTCAAGATAAAGCCGAAAGAATAATTTATGTTACCGATGCTGGACAAGCTAACCATTTTGCCCAAGTATTTCAGGTGGCTAAAAAAGCGGGATTTTTACCCGATAATGTGGCAGTGGTTCACGTCGCTTTTGGATTAGTTTTAGGGGAAGATGGTAAAAAATTAAAAACTCGTTCCGGGGAGACAGTAAAATTACAAGAATTACTCGATCAAGCGATCGCCTGTTCCCTAGCTGACTTAGAAAAAAGACTGACAAGCGAGGAAAGAGAAGAAACCAGCGATTTTATGGCTAAGACTGCCGAAACTGTCGGATTAAGTGCCGTTAAATACGCCGATCTCAGCCAAAATCGCAATAGTAACTACGTTTTCAGTTACGACAAAATGCTCAATCTGCAAGGCAACACCGCCCCCTATATGCTGTACGCTTACGCTAGGGTTCAGAGTATCAGTCGCGAAGGTGGTATTAATTTTCAGGATTTAAGTGCCAATTCACCGCTAATTCTCAAGGATGAAAGCGAATTAATTCTGGCTAAACAATTACTGCAACTGCCGGAAGTAATTAGTGCCGTGGAAGAAGATTTATTACCCAATCGTTTATGTGATTATCTTTATGAACTCAGTAAAAAGTATAATCGTTTTTATGAGAATTGTCCCGTTCTGAAAGCAGCAGAACCGATTAAAACCTCTCGTTTAGTTTTGTGTGATTTAACGGCAAGAACCCTAAAATTAGGCTTATATCTCCTGGGAATTCCCGTTTTGGAAAGAATGTAAATCAGTTATCAGTTATCAGTTATCAGTTATCAGTTATCAGTTATCAGTTATCAGTTATCAGTTATCAGTTATCAGTTATCAGTTATCAGTTATCAGTTCACAGCAAAAAACTCCTGGCTCTTCTAGGTTCTGTGTGATAAGTTTAACTTACACTATGATCGATCAATCTTTGTGTCCTTTGTGTCTTTGTGGTTCCTTCCACTCGGTCTCGCGTAGCGAGCGCGTTGCGACCGCCAGCAGGACTGTATCTTAGAATACATTTTGCCCACCAAACCTAAGAGAGCCAACTACCCAATTCATAATTGATAATTCATAATTGATAATTCCCACACCCCACCCCTTGCATTGCGTATCTTTGACAAAACTGGGTGCCATTTTATACCCAGAAAAAGTGTACTATGCTGACGTGAAAAAACCTGACTTTTTGCTAACCTAGAAATAGCTCTAATCAGAGCCAATATCTTTGGGGGAAGCTTAGAGATTAATCTAGTTAAACTCACTGGTGACGTTATCTTATTGTCGTCTGTTGCCTATTAGCTTTCAGGTGATAACTCGGAGATGGAAAGTTAGTACAAATGTTCAAGTTTCCTCGCCGCAGCCCCAGCGTTCCCGTGCAGTCTTAACGGGTAATTTTATCCCAGAGATGTTATCGTTAAAGCGGTCAAATGTCCGAAAGTCCTAGAGGATTTTAGGCAAAGAGCATTTGCCCTCCCGTAGTCTCAGATAGAACCTTATGAGTCAATCAATTGAAGATAAAGCTATGGCCGATGCTGATGTATCAGATTATACCACAAATAAAATAATTGTGTCTAATTGGATCGCCCCTTGGTCGAAAGGCAATCGGAAAAATCCGTCACCGCAACCAAAATGGGATTTATGGCAACCCCTGCGGCAACGAATCGATCGCCTAGAGATTAATACACCCGCACTAGCTCATCGAATTTGTCGTCTAATTCCGGCTCAATGTCCCTTTGCGCGGAAAATTACCCTATTTAGCTGGAAAATTCTAGAGATTCCGCCCCTTTGCAAGCTAAATCCCCTCTACGAAAACCTGATGATGTTAAGATTTCGCGCTCTTTCTTACCTTGCCGATGAATGTGGAGAGGATATCGGTGCTTACTGCTAAAATGGGTGAGTGTCTTTAATCGCCACACCTATGGCCATCATTGCCCTGAAAGCTTGGTATCTGGACCAATACGAACCTATCCGCGAGGTTGTCAAACGTCCCCACGACTTGCGCTTAAGTCGCAATAGTCTCTTAAAATCGGGTTTAAGAGCCGATTTTCTCGATGATAGTCTGACAATACAGGGTTCTGTCTGGTTCCAACGCTATCTAGAAGGGGAAAGGGTGGAATTTTACCTCGAAGGTAGTGGCGGTTACGTCATCTCGAATATTGACCTGATTTCCCAAGAAATTTATTTTACTAAACAGGACCTCAGCGCTTGGTTGGATCCCGTCATTTATTTTAGCTCCCAAAGCCAATTTAAGGACTCTAGCACCGCTTTAAAAACAGTTTTGACCGAAACCGTCGAAAATCTCAATAAACGCTCCCGTTTGCCCTTAAAAATCGAAGAAACGCCCCGAACTGAGGGCAATGTCACCAGATTGAGTGATAGTCAATTACGCCAAATTCGCAAAAGTTTATTATTTATTGCCGATGCTACGGCGATTAGCCAAAAGGAAACGGAATTACTGCCTAGTCCCCTAGTGGGTGTAGAATTAGGTTATGCGATCGCTTGTAAACAGGGCGGACAAATTCTGCTAACCTATCAAAATCGGGCGGAATTAAAGGGTAAACTAGCTTTTGACCTGCCAAGCTACCAAAAATTAATTTTCTCGGATCTGAGCGAATTGCGTCTCACTTTTCCGCCTTTAATGGCAACTTTATTACAAAAATTCCATCTGATTAGTTAAAAAAATGAGTAGAAAGGCTGACGAATACGCCGTACATTTGTTCTTAAGCAGCGGACATCGCGAGGAAGTCCGTTTTTTGACTATCCAAGAATTTCAAAAGTGGTACAGTAACGAATTAATTCCGAAAGCCGATTCCCTCGATTTTATCAATGTTCCGATCAGAAATATCCAAGGGGAATATATGGTTTTACGTCCGGCTAGTATCGTTGCTATTCGTGTGGAACCCGTCTTTTTTGGCAGTGTGGAAAGAATCTAATTTGTCGTTATCGCTAAAAAAGATAGTTAGATAGGGAGAATTTTAGAGATTATTGATAATTCTCTCAATGTCAGCTTGGATTTGATTGCTGACTTTGCCTTGCCAGCGTTCTTTTAATTCCCTTAATCCCACTTCTGCGTATTGACAGATCTTATCTAAAACTTCTTTACCGTCGCTGGGTTGAGGATAGGAATTCTTTTTACAGATAATATAAATTCCCGCGGTTAAAGCTAAAATAACTTCTGGCTCGATTTGGCTAATAGTAATTAAATCCTGTCGATTGCTCAAAGTGGTTCCGTAGATACTGAAGTCTTGTTTAATGGCAAAAGCAGCGGCGAATAAATAAGCATCTACCATGCGCTCAAAGGTTTTATTATCTTTTAGTACCTGTAGATAATTTCTGGAAGTTTCTGAGGCATAAATCTTCAAACTGGGATCGATTCTCTGCATTAGTAACTCTCCATCACTTCAATCACGGAAGCATCTTCATCGGCAGCCAAACGGTGTATTTTGAACATATCAGTAGTATAGGGGAGCAGCAGATTTAAAAGTCGATCGGGAAGATCGCGATCGGTGGCTAAAATAATTACTTGGGAGTTTAAATTAGGGAGGGAATTAATAATATTTTTTTGATGTTCTTTGTCTAAATGGCCGAAAGGTGTATCCATAATTAGGGGTACACAAGTATCGGTTATTTGATTTAAACCAGTGATAAAAGCAAAGGCTAAAGCTTCCTTTTCTCCGGCACTTAAGACATCGGGATTTAATAATTTTCCCGTGATGGTACGGATTCCTAAAGTGTATTCGGGAGTGATTTCTACTCCTCTATATTCCTCTGGTTTATTGGTTACTTGTAAATAGCGATCGCTGGTTACTTGATTAATCATTTTTTGGGAATTATCGATATGCCATTCGATTAATTCGTTAGTGGCATTTTTTAAACCTCTGGCCATTTTAACCTGATTAGATAACATCGAGGTGGTTTGATTTTCACTAGCTAAAATTTCCACTTCTTTGCGTAAATTTTCTAATTGCTTTTCTTTGATTTCGATTTCCTTTTGCAAGCGTTCGATCTTTTCTTCAATCTCCTTAACTTTTCCTTCCGATTCGATAACTTTTCGCCAAATCTCCCTCACCGAGTCTTGATTTATTCCTGTGCTTTCCCGTTTTAGCTGTCTAATATGTTGATTAATTTCTTCAATTTCTTCTTCTAAACGATCTCTTTGTAAAAACCATTGACTATAATTACTAAATTTGGCATTATCTCGGATAATTCCCTGTAAATCAATTCTAATTTGCTCTTTTTCTATTCTGGTGACGTTGTCCACTTCTAAGGACTCTAGTTCGGCAATTTTTTCAAGGATAAAATCACGAGAATTTTTATCTAAACAACGACCACATAGACAGCTTTTATCCTCAAGTATTGCTTTTAAAACTGCTGTAGAATTAGTTTTAGAAGTGCTTTTTAAGCTAGTAACTTGTAAATCGTCAGCCATTTCCTGCACAAAGTTAATCAGCAAAGGTATCGCAGCTTTTTTTAACCAAGAATCGATAGACTTTTGTAGGTTATTTAACTGAGATTGCCAATCAATACGCTTGTTCTCTAAATCATGAATTTCCTCCAATTTTTCTTGTAAACTTTCAATCTGAGCAGCTTTTTCTTGAGCATCCTGATGAATAACTACAGCATTTTTTTCGTTATCTTTGGCATTTTTAAGCTGACCTTTTTTAAGGTCAATATCTTCTTCTAATTCTCCCAATTGTTGCAGCTTATCTCTAAAATCATGACTGGTTCCCTCTGCTTTATTTAAACGTTTTTCTAATTCTTGTAAGGCTTTTTCTGTATCATCGCGCAGGTTTCTTAATTCAGGGATACCCAAAACTTTTTCAATTGCTTCTTTTGCTTCTTTAGTTTGAGTTATCTGGGTATATTGTTCGATTTTTGAGCCATCAAAACAGAAAAAATCTCGAATAGATTTAGGAAGCAATGCTTCGATATATTCCCTAGAGTTACTTCTCATGGTTCCATCTTCATAAAATAATGCTTCCTCTACGCTAGGATAGGAACTGCTACCATTAAATTTTAGTTTCGCTGTGCGACTGATAAAGTAATTTTTCTCGTTTTTAGTAAAATTTAATTCTACCCGCATTTCTTTTTCTTCTGCTGATGAAGAATCATCCTTACCTCGATAAAAATAGGTTTTCAGAGTCTCTTTAGATACAATATCTACCCCATAGAGACACCATAAAATCCCTGTCATCAGAGAAGTTTTACCGTGGCCATTATTACCGAAGATAATCTGAATTTTTCTGTCGGGATGCAGGTTAAAAGTAATATTTTGACTAGGATAACATTTCCAATTAGTTAAGCGAATTTGTTTCAGTCTCAAAGTCATAATAACTCTTGTAAAAATCAAAAATTTTGTGGTTGGGTAGGATTCAGTAACCAGTAGTCAGTAATCAGGAGAATTAAGAATGAATAATAATCCAATTAAATGGTTTATTTAGAGATTTTATGCAACTTGATATTTATTTTTGTCGTTTTTAAACTAAGTGGGTGGGTGGCATTAAATATAAGATGAACGTAGGTTGGTTTGAAGCATGAAAACCAACGCCTGATCATCTTACGCTACCGCTAACCCATCCTACAAATAATTGTGCCTCCCTACTTACCAAAAATAAATTATGCAAGAGAGCTATAAAATTTATGATTGTGGGGAGTCGGTATATTTTTCGATAAGTTCGATAATTTTAGGTGATAGCCGCCGATTTTTTAGAGCAAATTTTTCCACTTCTAAAGCCATGGCTTCTTTGAGCAGTTGAGGAGGTATATCATATTTTTGTGCCAGATCTTTAATTTTAGCAGTGATGTCCATGGATTTTCTGGGGGTTAGGGGTTGGGGAGTGGAGATTGTCAAGTCTTAATTCTTATTTGCCAAGAGATACCTTGATGAGGATAAATTTTATAACAGATATGAGTAGGTGAGGCCATAGTAAGTTATAGCCTTTGTCATCAACAGGAAGTATAACCTAATTTGGTATTGACGACTGACTAGCCAAAAGGAAAACTACGTACTTCATCATTAAGATAACTGCTATAAGCTAATCTACTCTCAACCCTATACAAAAACACCATAAAAGCTAAAATAGATAGCTGACAGTGATCCTAATCACAATATCAATATAGACTAAACCGCCTTGTATTACCGTCTTCTTCTTGATTTTAACAACCTAGAAAACGGGTTAATTACCTTAACACCCGAACAAAGTCATTATCTTAAAAAAGTTGTTCGTTTAAAATCCCATGAACGTTTTATTGCCCTCAATGGACAAGGACAAGCGTGGTTAGCAGAAATAATTGATAATTCGGCCCATCTTTTAGAAGCGATAAACGAAACTAGCGAACTACCAGTACAAGTGAATTTAATGGTAGCAATTCCCAAAAATGGCTTTGATGATATCGTCCGCGCTGCCACCGAATTAGGAGTTTATCGGATTATCCCGCTGCTGACAGAACGGGGTTTAGTCAATCCTAGTCCTCAAAAAATCGACCGTTGGCGAAAAATTGCCCGGGAAGCTGTAGAACAATCAGAAAGACAGATTATTCCCATTATCGAAGAACCACAATCATTTTTAGCCATCCTTAAGCGGGGAGCTAACCCACAGACAACTTGTTATATTGGTGTTACCCGTAGAACAGTGGCCCCGCTACTTTCTCAATTGCAAACATCAACCGAGATAACCATGGCCATCGGACCGGAAGGGGGATGGACGGAGGCAGAAATAGAACAAGCGCTCGCCGCTGATTTTCTACCTGTATCATTGGGAAAACGCATTTTGAGAACAATTACCGCTCCCTTAGTGGCTCTTGCTATCATTAACGCCTATTTAGACAGCTAATTGACTAGAGTTTACTATGACCAAGACCAGCAATCCAGATAACTGGAATCATTTCGCTTCTTACCTAAAGCAAGAACTAGCAGCGGTTTCCCTGTGGCCAGATTTTCCACCTTTTGCCGAAACCACCCTGGTCAATCCCCATTAAAGACACCTACTGGGACACCGCCTTGCAACCCTATAGCACCCTCGTCCTCCTCGAAAAAACGCCCCCTACCACAACTTTATGACCCCTAGTAGCCCTTCTAACCTCTCTTTTGACTGGTTAAACCCCTCCCCCCGGCAAGACAGCGATTTACTGGCACAAATCGGCTTTATCCCTGGTTTGAAAGAATTTCTCACCCTGCGACAGGTTCACGCCTTGGAACACGCCACCGTCTGGGTATTAAGCGAAATGGCTGCCCGTCGTCAATCACCCTTTGACCATTCCCCTGCGGATAACGAGGCCCTGGGGGGACTGTCCACCGATAGGGGTTTTTATCTCTACGGACAGGTTAATACAAATGAACTGCAAATGGCGGCCAAACAGGCTCTTCATCGTCTCAAAAATGGCGAGGGGCAATTGGCACTACATCCGCGTTGTGGCACCAATTTATCGGTAACTTTAGCCTTAACCGCCGGCTTAGTCTTAGGAACTCATCTTATCTTCCCCAGAGGTCCGATTTCTCAGTTATTAGGCTTAGGTTTAGCCACTGCAGCCGCTTTTCAAATCGGGCCAGATGTGGGAATGTCGGCCCAAAAATACCTGACTACGGCCATTCCCTTTAACTTAACAATCGTTAATATTGCCCCAAAGGCAGACCTATGGGGACGTTCGGGGCATTTCGTCCAAACAGAGTGGCAAGATTTGCAATAAAACTTAAAGTAAAAACCCTTTCGGCAAATTCGCTCTGATTGTAACCTGTTAACTAAACCCTTAAAAAAAAACAACAGCTATGCCTGGAATCGAACGCGGAGCCGAAGTTAGAGTCAAACGGAAAGAGTCTTACTGGTACAACGATGTAGGAACCGTAGCCAGTGTTGATAAAAGTGGTATCCTCTATCCCGTTATCGTCCGTTTTAACACTGTTAACTACCACGGTTTTAGTGGTAGCGCCGGTGGACTGAATACCAATAACTTCGCTGAAAGTGAATTGGAACTCGTTAAGGCTGCCCCCGCTAAGAAATAAAGCTGACTAAAATTCAGCCTATCATCACCGACTGACTGACAGGAATTCTCTCTTGTTGGTCGGTTTTTTTATAGCTGTCAGTTATCAGTTATCAGTAATCAGTTATCAGTTATCAGTTATCAGTTATCAGTTATCAGTAATCAGTAATCAGTTATCAGTAATCAGTAATCAGTTATAAGTTATAAGTTATAAGTTATAAGTTATAAGTTATCAGTTATAAGTTATCAGTTTACTGATATTACATTTTGGGCGCACGCGATGCGCGCCAACCATATAAAAACTGACTAACAAATTATCTAAAAGTCGCTTGAACCTTTAGCCAACAAGAGTTAATTAGTTTCATTATCCTAGATAAGTTTTTAAATACTTGACAAAATATATCAAATAATTTATAATATTAGATAGCCAAAAATCATGATAATGTGCTGTCAACATAATCGGTTTTGAGGTGTTTAAAAATTAGTTTTTCAGTAATCAAATCTGGAATTTATGAGCATTTTAGAACTGATAGAAAAAAGACTAGAAGAAAACTTTGCCCTCCACGAACAATACCTAAACCCCCAGATGGTTAGGGTACTAAAAACGATCGGCTATGATCGCCACTACGTTAAAGCCGAAGGTCCGTACCTCTTCGACAATCAGGGGGACAAGTATCTGGACTTACTGAGTGGTTTTGGTGTTTTCGCTCTCGGACGCAATCACCCCAAGATCGTGCAAGCTTTACAAGAGGTATTGACGGCAGCATTGCCCAATTTAGTCCAATTGGATGCTTCTATCCTAGCGGGATTGCTGGCGGAACGGTTAGCAGCGATCGCACCAACTGGATTAGAACGAGTTTTCTTTGCTAATTCTGGCACGGAAACTGTCGAGGCCGCCATTAAATTCAGCCGCTACGCCACCGGACGCAGCCAAATTGTTTACTGTCAGGGAGGCTACCACGGGTTAACCATGGGTTCCCTTTCCGCCACCGGCGATCCCCATTATCGCCAGGGATTTGGGCCGTTTGTGGCCGATTTTAAGGAAATACCCTTCGGCGATCTGGCCGCGCTCGAAAAAGCTCTAATTAACCAAGAAGTAGCGGCTTTTATTACCGAACCGATCCAAGGTCACGGGGTGAGAATTCCCGAACCGAACTATCTCCCCGCGGCCGCGGACCTTTGTCGTCGTTACGGCACTCTTTTTGTGGCCGATGAAGTGCAGACCGGTTTAGGCCGGACTGGCAAAATTTGGGCTGTGGAACATTGGGGGGTAGAACCAGACATTTTATGTGTTGCCAAGGCTCTTTCGGGTGGTTTTGTGCCAGTGGGAGCGGTTCTCTGTCGTCGCTGGATCTTCGATCGAGTATTCGATCGCATGGATCGTTCTGTGGTTCACGGTAGCACTTTTGGTAAAAATAATCTGGCCATGGCCGCCGGTATTGCCACTTTACAGGTGATTGAAGAGGAAAAATTAGTCGAGCGATCGGCCGTAATCGGTCAACAAATTATCGCAGAACTACGGCCTCTGGTAGATCAGTACGAATGTTTGCAGGAAGTGCGGGGATTGGGTATGATGATCGCCTTGGAATTTGCCGAGCCGAGCAGTTGGTCACTAAAAGCCGCCTGGAAAATGCTAGAAACCGCCAATAAAGGGCTATTTTCCCAGTTAATCGTCGTTCCCCTCTTTACCCGCCATCAAATCCTCTCCCAGGTTTCCGGCCACGGCATGAATATCATCAAGTTTATCCCCCCCCTCACCCTCTCCGATGAGGATTGCCGTTGGCTGATCACCGCCGTTAAAGATGTGGTCGCTGATGCACACCGCTTCCCAGGGGCCACTTGGGAATTCGGTAAAACCTTGGCCAGCCAAGCTATACGCCAAAAAACCGCCAAAAAATAGTTAATATGTCTAGTTTGTTTCATCCCCTCTGCGGTAGTAACCTTAGCACTCTCCTTCATTTATTTTTGACCAATGGCGGCATCGATCGCCCCAATTTGGCCCCGGCAACCCTGGCCCTGGCAGTTACCCTGGCGCGACTGCCTTTTTCTACCCTAGAACGAATTTTAATGACAGGGTTTTATGAGCGCCGCGTGCAGGTAAAAGCACCCATTTTTATTGTCGGCTATTGGCGCAGCGGCACGACCCATCTCCACAATTTACTCGGTCAATCGGAGCATTTTGGCTATATTTCGCCCCTAGCGGTGGGATTACCCTGGGATATCCTCGGTATCGTCCGCTTATTTCAACCGCTGCTAGAATTGGCCTTACCGAGCGATCGCCATGTGGATAACGTTGCCGTTACTCCCGATTCCCCCCAAGAAGACTCGATCGCCCTGGCCAGCATGATCCCCCTTTCCTACTACCATGGTTTATACTTTCCCCAACGTTTTCAGTATCATTTCCAGCGAGGGGTTTTTTTTCAAGGCTGCAGCGAGAAAGAAATCGCCAATTGGCAACGTTGGCATACTCATCTATTAAAAAAAGTTTCCATCCATCAAAAAGGCAAACAATTACTACTTAAAAACCCCGTTTATACGGCACACATCGCCAGATTGCGAGCTATCTGGCCCGATGCTAAATTTATTCATATCTACCGCAATCCCTATCTAGTTTTTCCCTCAACCCGTCACTTTTTTACCCGCATCCTACCGGAACTAGCACTACAATCCTACGATAATTTATCCACGGATGAAATCGAGCAGGTAATTCTGAAAAGTTATCCCCCAATGCTCAATTCTCTCCTGCGAGATAGTGCCGATTTACCCGCCGATAGTTTTGTAGAAATTCGTTTTGAAGATTTAGAAAAAGCTCCCCTAGCACAAATCGAGAAAATCTACGATCAACTGCAACTTCCCGACTTAAAAATATCTATGCCTCGCTTTGAGAAATATATCAGCAGTCTGCAAGGATATAAAAAAAATAATTATCCCCCAGATGCAAAAGCGATCGAGTTAGTCGAATCCCATTGGCTGCCATTTATTCAACGTTGGAACTATTTTTAGTTATCAGCTTTTTCAGTTATCAGTTATCAGTTATCAGTTATCAGTTATCAGTTACCAGTTACCAGTTACCAGTTATCAGTTATCAGTTATCAGTCACAATTCATAATTCATAATTCATAATTCATAATTCATAATTCACAATTCACAATTCATAATTCATAATTCATAATTCATAATTCATAATTCATAATTTAGTATGAAATATCTTAAATTTATTTTTCTGGGTTTAGGTTTTGTTTTACTAGGGGTAATTTTGCGCCAAACAAATCTACAAGAAGTTTGGCAACAAATCACCCTAGTCGGTTGGTGGGGAATGACATTAATAATTATTTTTTACTTCCTAGAATTCCTCACCGATGTTTTTACTTGGCAACTAACTTTTAAAAGTATTCCTATCCAACCTCGATGGACAATTCGCCTATTATTAATTTACATGGTAGGGGCAGCCTTTAATCGCGTGACTCCTTTCGCTTCTTTGGGAGGAGAAGGTTTTAAAGCAGTGATGTTAAAAACTCACTATCAGATTAGCTATAAAGAAACCAGTGCCTCGATTATTCTGACAAAAACGTTAAATACTGCTTCCCTTGTCTTCTTTGCAATTATCGGTTTTTTTCTGCTCCTAGCTTCTCCAAAATTTTCTAATTCTTTTAAAACTTTTACTGGATTAAGTCTTGCTATATTCTCCAGTTGTATCCTGATATTTTTCTTGATTCAGCGATTCCGTTTATCCTCCCGAATAGTTAATCGATTAGGTCATTCTTTTTTAGGCGATCGCCTAGCTAAACCTTTAGAAAATCTTCGCAGTGTCGATGATCGTTTAGGGGAATTTTACCGGAATCTGCCCCTATTTAGAAATGGCTTGATCGTCGGTTTTCTCAATTGGCCCCTCGGAGTTTTAGAAATCTATGTTTTAATGCAATTTCTCCAACATCCGATTACTTTTGCCGATGCTTGGTTATTTGATTCTGTCGCTCAATTGGTGCGCGCTGGAACCTTTTTTATTCCCGCTAATATCGGTACTTTAGAAGGCTCTTTAGTGCTGCTGGGTGCTTCCTTAACCGGTAGTCTAGAATTAGGTTTAGCGATTTCTGTAATTCGCCGGGTTAAAGATATTCTCTGGATTATATTAGGTTTGTTGATCTGGTGGTTATTTTCCTTAAGACCGACTTTACCCGATCGCTCTTCAAAATAATCTCCATCAGTCAACTCCCGGCTCTTCTAGGTTCTCTGTGATAAGTTTAACTTACATAGGATCGATCGATCTTTGTGTCCTCTGTGTCTCTGTGGTTCCTTCCACTCCCTCGCCAGCGGTACTGTATCTTAGAATACATTTTACCCACCAAATCCAAGAGAGCCAACTCCCGATTATTCATCCTGTAATTTTTCGCGTACATTGCGAACAATCCGCGATAATTCAGTCTTTTCATCGACGCTAATTTTAGTTGGGGAACCACTAATAATCCGCTCGTAATTGCGGAAAGAATCCTTGATATCCGCCCCGTCCTGACTGATAGTATATTCACGAATCCCTTTATCGTGCCAAGAACCGCGCATCTTAAAGACGTTAATCGCTCGCGACATTTCGCCGCGAATTTCCACATACTGCAACATTAAAATCGTGTCGGTAATCGTAGAAATATGGGATTCGGTGATCGAGTGCGCTCCCATAAATTGGTCGGTGGTATTGGTGAAAAATCCCGTAATTTCCTCCTGTTTGGCGTATCCTGTCACCCCGATCACAAATTGCCGAAAAGCATTATTTGTCACCCCGCGCGCGAGTGCCGATAGAGAATCAATAGCAATACGAGAGGGTTTAAATTCCGAGATTTCCGACTTAATCATCTGTAAATGGTCTTCTAATCCCGCCGATTCGGGGTAAGAACACAACAATTTTAATAATCCCTTGCGTTCCATCTCCTCAAAATCGATCCCCCAAGAAGAGGCATTTCGGGACAATTGGGCGCGAGATTCTTCATAAGCGAACAAAATCGCTCGCTCACCGCGCCGACATCCTTCTTCCAGAAATTTACTGACTAGGAGAGTTTTACCCGTACCGGTTGCTCCTGTGGCCAAAATAATCGAATCCTTGAAAAAACCGCCTCCACACATATCATCGAGGGTTTTTACTCCCGAAGAAATGCGGACATTAGAAGAGCGCTGAGTTAAACGCATGGCTCCGAGGGGGAAGATATTAATGCCATCATTGGTGATAGTAAAGGGATATTCCCCCTTCATGTGGGTTGTTCCCCGTAATTTGAGGATTTCCGCGGTTCTGCGTCGCCTTTCTCCCTCTAGCACGTTCCGCATAATTACCACATTATCAGAGACAAATTCCTCTACACCAAAACGGGCCACCGCTCCGTATTCTTCGATACGTTCCGTGGTCATAATTGAAGTCACTTCTAATAATTTTAACCGGGCCACGAGCCGAAAAATTTCTCGCCGCACCACTGACACCGCTTCGTACTGCTGAAAAACAGCAGTTACAGAGTCAACCGATACCAGTTTGGCTTTATATTTAGTAATTGCGTATTGAATGCGCTCGATTAGGGCCGAAAGATCAAAACTACCCACCACCTCTTGACCTTCTGGATCCGGGGAAGCATCGAGAATAAATAATTTACCCTGGTCAATTAATTCTTCTAAATCCCAACCAAAACTATAGGCATTTTGGATAATATCGGTGGGAGATTCTTCAAAAGTAACAAACAGGCCCGGATAGTCAAAATACTTGATACCGTGGTAGAGAAATTGAACGGCAAGCAGGGTTTTTCCCGTGCCAGAAGTGCCACTCACTAAGGTAGTTCGCCCCATGGGTAAACCACCGTGAGTGATCTCATCAAAACCTTCAATTAGGGTTCTAATTTTGCGAACACCTTTCGGTTTAATCGGTGGATTTGGTTGGCTATTAGAGTTAGATTGAGTCATTATTTATCCAGCGAGTATTTAAAGAGTAGGATTTTTATCTAATTTTTCCACAGAAACATATCGGGACTGACTAGACACTTTACACTATCTCGATTGCCATTGACTCTTGACTTTCCCATAGACGTACTAGATTACGCCCCGATCATTTCTCCTTCAATAAATATAACCCGTCTAATCACCTATTGCCGAAGGCCTAGCTATCATTTTCTCGTTCACGAATTTCCTCGTACAGTAAGTCTAAACCGATCAGAACCTTCTCTCGATCGGACAAATCACCGATAATTTTCCGCACCGGGGGAGGGAGGACCTTCGCGAGGGTAGGAGTGGCGAGAATCTTGTCTTCCTCCGCTAGTTGCGGGTTTTTCAGTACGTCAATCACCTTGAGCGCATAAACTCCCTGAAATTCCTCTTCTAGGATATTTTTCAGGGTTTTTAAGGCTCGCACGGAGTTGGGGGTGTTCCCGGCGACGTACAGTTTTAAAACATAGGTTTTTTTAAAGACGCTCATAGGTTAGGATCAAAGGGGCTGGGGATATGAGTTCATCGCTATTTGTCTGGGATATTTTAGTCTATTCCCAATAATAAATCATAAGGGATATCCTCGCGAGGTATGGAACGACGGTACATTTCCCCTAGATGAGCCAGGATATCAATGAGAGCGAGACGATAATCTAGGAGAATTTCCTCGCTTCTGCCTTCTAATTTTAATTGTTGGGAAAATTCATCCATTAACTCCATGTGAATTTCCAGAATTTGCGACACGGAGAGATCGGTAAAAAAGACATTATTAACCAACTCGTCGATCGCTTGATTAATCGGATAATCCTGTTGGAAGTAATTTAAAATAATCTCCCGATAATCTGCTCTTACTTCCCGCAGTAATTCTTTTTTTTCCTCCGGGGCAAGATTGCGATAAAATAGCTGCGGGTTGCGTTTGTAGTAAACACCTAAATAGCCGAGTCTTTCTTTTAATTTTTCTGCTAAACGGCGCTGTTGTAGGAGGAGAAAACTGTGATTATTGGCCACTGGATTCGGTTGGTTAACAATCGTAGTCCGCTCGGAAAAAGAGCAGTTAGGAGCTAAATGGAGAAATCGAGCGATCGCTTGGTCGATTACCGAGGTGATGCTGTCTAATTCCTTGACGGTAATTTGTAATTCGGCACTATGATAGAGACAGGTGGGAGAGTCATTCGTTCCGGCAGTGATGTTTTTGTCAGCGACAATGATCACTACTGGCAGTAAAACCCCCGCTTCGTAGAGTTGATTAAAAGTCGGCTGTAGGGAAGGATGAAAGACCACCAGCAAACAATCGATTTTTTCCTTCTGTGCCTCGATATTAGCCAGTAATTCGCTAGAAGAGGACCCTAGGGTTAGATTATAGCGTTCATTAGCCAATAAAGCCGTCAAAGAATTAACCAGCCCTGGGGGTGAACTCACTCCCGTCAAGGGTGAGTCCGTTGGGACAAAAGCATAAATAGTCAGTCTCGGAGGCAACGTTTTCTCACCCGCAAGGTAGATAGAAAATAACAAATTATAGGTTAGGCTGTCTCTGTTGAGAAGACAACCCCCTCGCCATCAGATCGGAGAAGTTAAAGTTAACTTGGCTTTTTGGCAGTGGGTATTGTAGTTAATTGTAATCAATCGAGTGGTCCTCTAGATGAGCGAGCGTCATAATCAAGGTAAATTCGAGTTCTAGGACGACTAATAGTTTGGCCATCAGTTTGTTAATTATGCCCTAAAGTTACCGCCACCGCCCACCCAATTATCCCCATGCCTAGCGTTACCCTCAGTCTCCATCACTTTAATCAATCCGTCACTGCCTGTGAATTAATTGTTGATACGGCCAGTCTTTTAGATTTAATTAATACGGGCAATCCAGAAGCGATCGTGGTGGTGGATGAGCGGTATTGTCCCCTAGGACTGATTGAGAGTCAAGCCCTGATCGCTTACCTCCTCTATCAACAACAGCACCCCGAAACCAGAAACCCCTCCTGCAACTGTCTGGATCTGAGCGGTTGGCTGCGTCCGATTATCCCTCTGAACTCGCGCATGGCCGTCAGTGAGTTTCTGGCAAACCTGAGGGGAGAAGCGATCGCATTGGTTCCTATTTTAGTGGATGCTCAGGGTAAACTGTTAGGGCGCTTAGACACGGGCAAACTACTGCAATTTTGTCTCGGGCGCTCGATTCTCGATGATCCCTCTCCGCAGCTCCGCATCAGCGATCGCAATTTCTCCCACCGCGGAGATCGTCCTCTGGAATTTTTGGAACAATTACCGCTGCCGCTGCTGCTCTACAGTCCAGAAGCGGGAATTTTATACCAAAATCAGGCTTGGTGCCAACAAATCGGGGCAGCTTTCCCCACTCAACCCTTAACTCCCCAATCCCCCACCCCCCCCCTGTTCCCCCAGCGTCTGGAAACGCTGACATCGGGTTTAACCAAGACTTGGCGCCTGTTGTCCGCGCCGTTAAATTGGACAGGTCATTATCCCTTGATCGAGAAAACTTCGGGACTGTGGTTACTATTAGCCACCGATATCACGGAACAACAGCAATATTGTCGGGAATTAGCGGTTAAAAATGCCGATTTAGTCCATTTAAATCGTCTTAAGGATGAATTTCTCGCCTGTGTCAGCCATGAGTTTAAATCGCCCCTCACCGCCGTTATCGGTCTCTCCAATCTGCTGCGGGAACAAAAAATCGGTGAACTTAACCCCCGACAGTCCAAATATGCCGATTTAATCTATCGCAGCGGTCGCCAGTTGATGGCTTTAGTTAATGATCTCCTCGATTTAACCCGCCTAGAGACAGGACAACTAAAATTAACTTTAGCTAGAGTCAAAATCGATCGCCTCTGTCAACGGGTGTACGATATCATCGTCGATAAATATCCCCAACGTCTTGATCTCCCCAACAGCTATCGTCTTGACATCGAATCGGGGTTAGATTATGTCCTGGCCGATGAAGCCCGTTTACAACAGATGTTAGTGCATTTGTTAGATAATGCGGTAAAATTCACCATTGACGGCGGTAATTTGGGCATTAAAGTCAATCGTTGGGAAAATTGGCTGGCTTTTACCGTCTGGGATACGGGGATCGGTATTCCGGAAGAATCCCAGCATCTGATTTTTCAGAAATTCCAACAGCTAGAAAGTCCTTTCACCCGTCAATTTGAGGGTGCGGGTTTAGGTTTAGTCCTCAGCCAAAAATTAGCACGCTGTCACGGCGGTGATCTATCTTTTGTCTCCAAGGACCGGGAAGGCAGTCAATTCACTTTACTGCTGCCGGTTCATCCCCAAGGAACAGAAGAGGAACAATCGACCCCCCAACGTCTGGTGTTAGTGGTGGAAGCTAATCCCCAAGTTATCGAACAGTTTGTCGATCGCTTAAGTGAATTGGGATTAAAAGCCATTATCGCCCGTAGCGGGACCGAAGCGATCGAAAAAGCCCGTCAGTTAAAACCCCGTTGTGTTTTTCTCAATCCCAATCTACCCCTCTTGTCCGGTTGGGATGTGTTAACGCTGCTGAAATCCCATCCCCAAACCCAAGATATAAAAGTTATTGTCACCGCCGCCGATTGCGAGCGCAACCGCAGTCAACAGCAAGGGGCCGATAGTTTTCTGGTTCCGCCAATCACTTCGGCAGCTCTGCAAGCTTGCCTAAATCTGACCGTTTCCCCCGTTCCTAGCCGAAAACGGCGCACTGCTCCGACTCTGCTGCGTTTGCACGGTCATTATGCCCCTAATTTCTCCGATTTATCTTCCTTTAGCTGGATTTGGAATAATCAATTAGTTCGGGAGAATTATCGTTTTATTGAGGCCGATAGTTGCGAACAGGCGGAACTTTTGGCCACTGTCTGGGAGGTGGACGCTATCCTAATCGATAGTTCGATCGCAGAAGATTTATACTCTTATCTGCAAACCTTGAGCGAGTCGCAAACCCTAGCTAATTTACCCCTAGTCACCCTTGATGTGGCTGTCACCGAGGTGGCCAATCAAATCCCCGGTTTAGCCGTTTTTCCCTGTTTGGCCCCCCCGACGGAAAACCGCATCGAACAGCTATTAAAGGTAATTGAGACTGCTGATCTGGCTTTTTCTGGCCACCAAGAGGGGTAAAGGGGGACTGATAATTAGACCTCAGCCCGCAGAACCTCAAGGTTGTATAATCTTTAAGAGTTATTAAGCTTTGTATCAGTTTGCCCAGCAGCATTTAATGAATATACTTTTGCTGACATCATCTTTAGGTTTACTCCTAGCGATCGCTATCGTCGTCTATTTTGTTTCCTCTCGCAAGTACCAATCGTCGGACTCGGTGGCCAATTCCTACGACCAATGGACCGAAGACGGGATTTTAGAATATTATTGGGGCGAACACATCCATTTAGGTCACTACGGTTCCCCACCAGAAAAAAAAGACTTTCTACAGGCAAAAGCTGACTTTGTGGCGGAAATGGTCTCTTGGGGAGGTTTGGATAAACTACCCACCGGTGCCACTCTCCTCGATGTCGGTTGTGGTATTGGTGGCAGCAGTCGCATTCTGGCCCGCGACTACGGATTTGCCGTTACCGGTGTCACCATTAGTCCCAAACAAGTGGCACGGGCCAAAGAACTAACACCCCCAGATGTAAATGCTCGCTTTTTGGTCGATGATGCCATGGCCCTTTCTTTTCCCGACGAGAGTTTTGATGTGGTCTGGTCAATCGAAGCCGGTCCCCATATGCCGGACAAAGCCGTTTTTGCTCAGGAATTACTGCGAGTTCTTAAGCCGGGGGGAGTCCTAGTGGTAGCGGACTGGAATCAGCGAGATGACCGTCAAAAACCGCTCAATTTCTGGGAAAGTCCTGTAATGCGCCAACTTTTGGATCAGTGGTCCCACCCCGCTTTTGCCAGTATCGAAGGTTTTGCCGAACAGTTAGCGGCCACGGGATTGGTAGATGGGGAAGTGATGACTGCTGACTGGACAAAAGCCACTCTACCCTCTTGGATTGATACCATTTGGCAAGGGGTGATTCGTCCCCAAGGTTGGTGGCAATTTGGTCTAACTGGGTTGGTTAAATCTGTCCGAGAAGTGCCGACAATTCTGCTGATGCGTTTGGCCTTTGGTACGGGTTTATGTCGTTTTGGGATGTTCCACGCTGTTCGCGCTCAATCCCATCTGCAAGCAAGTCAGCAAGAGTCTCTTACCTCAGTTATCTAGCTGGTTATAATTAAATTGAAGATAAATCCCCCCTTGATCCCCCCTTGATAAGCTATCCCTTATAGGGATCTTTCTTAACAATTTTTGCAGTAAGCACTCCAACCCTTATCCTGACTTGATTTCAGTTTTTTCTTTGTCAGTAAGGGTGTCAACAAGGAATATTACAAATTGTTAACCGAGTCTTGAAAGCCTTGTGCCACAAAGGTTTGAAATGTTAAGAAAGATGTGACTAAAGGACAGCTTGATAAGGGGGGTGTCTGATAATTTTTAACACCTACCTACTTAAATTAATCTTGAATATCTAATTAATCTTTCATGGATTAATAAGGTACGGTTCTAAACTCCACGCAATTATTACTGGGATTATAGAGAGTGTAAACTGCTTTATTTAATTCTTTACCAACGCTACCAACCCCAATTAAACGCTTATCTTGAATCGTCAAAGTTTGACTTGGTTGCCGTTTATCTAAAGTAGTAACAGTGCTAGTTAAATTAGCGGACTGTAAAGAATAATCAAAAACTTTTCCTGAACGACCACAAAATAGATTATTAACTCCCACCCGTTGCAGTCGATCTAAAATTTGCCATGGGGGAGTATCGGGGGTTAATTCTTCACTAACACTGACACTACTGCCATGAATTAATAAACAATCCAACTCGACAAAACCAAAATCGAGATTTCGTAACCATTGCACCGTTTCTAAAGAAACTGCGTCCCAGAGTTGTTTAGTGCTATCAATTCCATGTTTATGGATTAATTCCGTCGGTTCTCCTGTTGCTCCTAAACTGTGTAAAATTAAACATTGTTCTTCCCACCATCCCCGACAAACCTGCGGATATAAGTTATTTTTAGTGGGATAACGTATTTGTTCTACCAGCATTTCACTATCGGGATTAACACCGATAAAATCTCCTAAAATATATAAATTTTCTACAGTAACTGACCGTTGCTGAATATCTTCCAAGACCGCTTGATAGGCTGGTAAATTGCCTTGAATACCGCTTAAAATTGCCCACATAATTTCTTGATTTATCACAAATTAACGTTCGCAAACATGAGTCGGATCATCGGCTTTTTCCGCATATTCTAGACCCTTAGCCAATCGCCAAGCGAAAATAGGAGGTAAACCCGATGCTAAAATAGCCTGACAGGTTTCCTGATAGTTATAGGCCACTTCTCGCAGTTGTACCGCTGCCGTTTCTCGATCGTAAATCACATAGGTGGCATTTGGACGACCGTGACGTGGTTCTCCCACCGATCCCACGTTGATGATACGTTTAACCGGTGTGGTAAATTGCCGCGACTGTTCCCCATCGGGTTGATAAACTTTTATTTGCAAGCTTCCCGCGTCGAGAGTGCGAATGTAGGGGATGTGGGTATGTCCACAGAATAAAACCTCTGTATCTACCGATAAAACCCGTTCTAAAGCCGTAAAAGCGTCCATTTCGGCTAAAAGGTACTCATGGTTACTTTGGGGACTACCATGAACAAAACAGAGGTGATCTAGCTTAAAAATTTCGGGCAGTTTTGACAAATAATTACGGTTTTCTGGGGTGATTATTTGATTTGTCCACTCATGAGCTAATCTACCGCGTTTTTCTGCTAAAAGCGACGGATAACTGCACTCACAGGCATTTAATCCCTCAACGATATCCTCATCCCAACACCCTTGTACTGTAGTAATCCCCAGTTGACGGATTTTTTCCACCACTTGGTTAGGATGGGGTCCATACCCAACTAAATCCCCTAAACAGTAGATTTCTTGACAACCCTGTTGGTCTAAATCTTGCAAAACAGCATTAAAAGCGGGCATATTGCCATGAATACAGGATAAAACGGCTATTTTCATCAGATTAACTCCATTTCTGGCTCTAAAGATTCTTGAAATTGTTGTTGATAATAAAAAAGTGCCTCATCGGACAGACAACAATCACTCAGGGTATCGGCAATTATCGGTTTATCGAGATTGCGACCGACGATTTCAATCCCACTGAAGCGATTCGGTCTCCCATCGACATTTAAGGGGAAATTTAAGCTTTGAAAGTCTTTTTCTGGCCATTCATCCATAAATTCCCCATAAATACACTGACCGTCGATGATATCGAAGATACTTTTGACCCGCAGCACTTCCCCATAGGCTCCTTGGGTTAATTCTGTCCAAAAGGTGGTTAAACTGGAAAAATCGAGGATTTCTCCCGTTAAAACGGCTCTATAAATCTGTATTTCCCGTTTTTTTAACCATTGATCACCTTTTATGGTTGTTTTGACGGGACTGATGACTATTTCATCGACGGGAACTTGTCCTTCGGGGATTTCTTCGTCTGGAGACGTAATCGCTACCCGATGACAATTGAGGGGTTTTAGAAAGCTTTCGAGGGATTGCGTGTCTAAATGCCATGGTACTTCCATATAGACCCTGTTTTTCATGGATAAACTGCTCAAAAGGTCTTCTTCTTCCCTAGAAATAGAGGACAACTGGGGAAAGTCACTCTGTAAAGTGAGGTGATCAATGGGAAAAGTTTCCGTCTGGGGACTAAAATATAGACTTGGCTGCGTCTGTTTGGCGATTTGTTGGCGAATCCAATGGGTTTTTCCCGCAGCTATACCCCCCGTCACCACGATAATCATTTTGCTCCTTCTTTATTGTGGTAATGATAATCATTCTAGCATAAGTTAGATTGGGGCAAGTAATCTTTCTTAAACCAATCCTCTAGACTTAGCAAGGTTATTTTGGGAAAAATTGGCGGTCTCTTGGGATATTAATCATGGTTATGGCTCTTTTCTCTAGGATACCATTGGCTTTGTCCATCGGGTAAATCAACTAAGATAATTCCCCTCGTTTTTAATTGTTCCCTTAATTGAGCGCCGCTTCCGTAAAGTGCAAGGGTTTGCGATAATGAGCTTGGAGAACAAAGAGACGTAAAACCATGGGATCGAGGGTTCGTTAAATTTTAAAGTTTTTATCCATAAATTATTCATAAGTAGCTGGTTTTAATTAAATTAAAAATCGATTTTAGGTTCGATCCCCCCTTAATCCCCCCTTAATAAGCTATCCCTTATAGGGATCTTTCTTAACAATTTTTGCAGTAAGCACTCCAACCCTTATCCTGACTTGATTTCAGTTTTTTCTTTGTCAGTAAGGGTGTCAACAAGGAATATTACAAATTGTTAACCGAGTCTTGAAAGCCTTGTGCCACAAAGGTTTGAAATGTTAAGAAAGATGTGACTAAAGGACAGAGGGGGGGTGTCTGAAAACTTTTAACACCTACCTACTTAGTTTGTGCTTTTTAATTTTTTGAGAACTAGCCAAGCATTCGTTTAGTTGTGTCAAGATTTCCTCTTTATTTAAATTTCTGCCGATAAAAACTAACTGATTATTAGGAGATGTATCCCATTCTACCGCTTGCAGATCATAACGAAGACCGCTCAATTGAAAAATATGTTTTAAATCGCTTTGTTGAAACCAGAGAATCCCTTTTGCTCGAAAAACATTTATCGGCATTTTTTCCGTGAGAAAAGGTTCAAATTTATCTAAATTAAATGGTTTATCGCTAACAAAGGAGACAAAATTAAAGTCTTCAGGAGATTGATTATCACTGGAGATTGGGCGATTTTTTTGAAAGTCTCTCAACTGGACTTTATACAATTCTTCTTTAGTTAAACCTAGATCTAACAATAAACCCAAAGGAACCTGACCATAACTACTTTTTAGGAGTCTTATACCCTCTTTTTCTCGACGAATAAACTTTTCTAAATCATCTAATTTTTTGGGACTGACTCGATCTATTTTATTGAGAATTACCACGTCACCATAACGAATTTGACTAAGGGCAATATTACTATCAAAATGATCGGCAGTAAAGGTTTCAGAATCCACGAGGGTAATAATAGAATCTAAGCGAGTCAGATATTTTAATTCCGTGGCCAGGAAAGTGAGGATAATTGGCAAAGGATCGGCTAATCCTGTGGTTTCAATGATTAGATAGTCCACGGGTATTTCTTTTTCTAAGACCTGATAGACTGTCTCAATTAAACTATCATTAATCGTACAACAAATACAGCCATTACTCAATTCTACCATATCTTCATCGATGGAGACAAGCAATTGAGAATCAATATTAATATCCCCAAACTCATTGACTAATACGGCAACTTTTAACCCTTCTTTATTGTCAAGAATATGATTTAGTAAGGTGGTTTTTCCACTCCCTAAAAAACCAGTAATAATCGTCACAGGCATTCCTGATTTAGGCAAGCAAGGGAGGGAATCGGAGAGAGGAATTATCAAAGAACTCATGGTAGCTAACCCACTTTTAAGTTAATTAATTGGCAGAAAATAGGCTTTTCTCAACCCTGTTAAATTCGCTTGGAGGGGATCGATATCCACTAATTGCTGGTTTATACAAAAGTTTCAGAGATTAGTTTTAGATAGGATCGCTGTTTGCATTTTTTCTAATAAATCTGCCAGCGTCATCGAACCTAAATCACCCCCTTGTCGAGTGCGAACACTTAGAGTTTTACTGCTAACTTCTCGTTTTCCAATCACAGCTAAGACAGGGATTTTTTCCAGTTCTCCTGTACGAATTTGTTTGCCTAAACGCTCACCACTTTTATCGATTTCCACTCGATAACCAGCTTGTTTTAACTGCATTGCTACCTCTAAAGCATAATGCTGCTGTTCATCACTAACGGGTAATAAACGGACTTGAATAGGTGCTAACCAGAGAGGAAAATCTCCCGCATAATTCTCGATTAAAATACCAAAAAATCTTTCCAAAGAGCCAAAAATAGCTCGATGAATCATAATCGGTCTTTCGCGACTACCATCCCTAGCGACATATTGCATATCAAAGCGTTCTGGCAAGTTAAAATCGACCTGAATCGTGGAACATTGCCACATTCTACCGATCGCATCTTGAATTTTTATATCAATTTTCGGACCATAAAAAGCCCCACCTCCCTGATCCTCAATATAATCCCACTTTTTAGCATTTAAGGCCTCAATTAAAGCCTCTGTTGCCAATTCCCAAACACTATCGCTACCCACGGATTTACTGGGACGAGTCGATAAATTTATCTGATAATTAGTAAAGCCAAAATCGGAGAGAATTTTCTCGGTTAAGTTCAAAACTCCTAGAATCTCTGCGGCAATTTGTTCTGGTAAACAGAAAATATGAGCATCATCTTGAGTAAAACCTCTTACCCGCATTAATCCGTGTAAAACCCCTGATCGCTCGTAACGATAAACTGTGCCTAATTCTGCCCATCTGAGGGGAAATTCTCGATAGGAATGCAGGTCATTTTGATAGGTTAAAACATGAAAAGGACAATTCATTGGCTTAATTTGATAGCTTTGCTGTTCTAACTCGATCGCCTCAAACATATTGTCGCGATAAAAGTCCCAATGTCCGGAAGTTTTCCACAGATCTAAATTAGCTAGATGGGGAGTATAAAGAAATTGATAACCCGCTTCTAAATGAGCTTGGCGCCAATAATCTTCGATTAAATAACGCATTGTTGCACCCCGGGGATGCCAAAAAACTAAACCGCCACCGGCATCTTCTTGGATGCTAAATAATTTTAATTGTTGTCCCAATTTGCGATGATCTCGTCGCTGCGCTTCTTCTTTTTGTTGGAGATAATTTTGTAATTCTGCGGGGGTTTGCCAAGCTGTGCCGTAAATTCGCTGTAATTGCGGCTGTTTTTCATCTCCTTGCCAATAAGCACCCGCTACACTTTCCAAGACGAAAGCATCTGGGTTAATTTCCCCCGTCGAGTTGAGATGGGGTCCCGCACACAGATCCCACCAAAATTCTTCCGGGGGAGAAACAGCGCCATCAATTAACGAGGGTTCTCGATCGCTCCGTCCTGCGTCCGGACTACCGATAAAATAACGGGTAATGGTTTCATCTGGGGGAATTCTCTCTAAAATTAACTTTTTGTAGGGTTGATTAAGGCGCTCGATTTCTGCGGCAATTTCGCTTCTTTCCAGCACTTCTCGGATAATTGGCAGGTTTTTCCCGATAATTCGCCCCATTTCTGCCGCTATTTTCTCCAAATCTTCGGGGGTAAAGGGTGTTTGGCGATCAAAATCGTAGTAGAATCCCGTTTCTGTCCAGGGACCAATAGCGACTTTGGTTTCAGGAAAGAGAGTTTGTACGGCCATCGCTAAGATATGGGCGCAAGTATGGCGTATTTTTACGATTTTTTGCGAATCTTCTTCGATAAAGGGGCTTTCTGCTCGGGGGGACTTAATTTGATTGACCATTGCTAGTTAAAATGATAATGATTATCATTTTAGCAAAGGAGGGCTGATGTCTGAGAAAAAATGCGCTCAAATCCTCTAGCGGCAAGCTCAACGCTGATAGCTTACCGCTCAAACTGGAAGTTTCCCCGTTTTAAAAACAGGGATTACCGACGATATTCTCGACTTAACAGCCAGAATCCAGGTTATGATGACGAGAAAAGAAACTGAGAAAACGGGTTTCTTCAAGAAACCCGTTTTCTGATTTTCCTGAATTTCTCGCTCAAAATCCCGACAATCGAGCGCCTCTTCCGAAAAAGCGCGCATTGGATGCACCGCACATTTCAAGCGATAATCTCCAGTACAAAAAACACAGCGACTACAGGGAATCCGATGCAGCTTTTGCAACTGCCGGCGCCCTTGGGCAACAGCAAGAAAAAGGGCAGTAAAAAAGAACAGCAGCGTTATCCAGATCGCGATCGGACAAAAGAGCGGTATTAGCCTTAACATAAATCTCGATTTTTGTCAATTAAGGAATAATTACAGTTTGCTCAGAAAGAAATTCCTGTGGAACTAGAGATCGCCAAAAACTAAAAATCTCTTGACTGACGCTGTAGGGGTGGGAATAGTGGAAAAAATAACGCCCTTTGTGACAACTCCAAATGCGATCGCCTGACTTTAACCAGGGTTGCCATCCCTGCAACAAATGCTGATCGATAATCGTATCGATATCTCCCCCACAGACTAACAGGGGTACGGGAACTGTCCCCGGGGCGAAATGGGCATTCTGATAGAGATTATGGGGAGAAAGGGACAATAATAAATCCTCTTCCAAGAGATAGCGATATTCTTGGGTTAAAGCGCAGGGTTGATGGCCAAAAAGATTGTGAACCGATTGATTGAGCAGAGTTTGACGAGAACAAGGCAGTAATTTTGATAGCACATAATAATGAGCTTGCCAATCGATCGCCGGATAGACTCCCACAGAGAGCAAAGTTAAGGATTTTACCCTTTCCGGATAACGACGCGCATACAGTAATCCTACTAATCCCCCCGTGCCGTGGCCGACTAAATGCAGCGGTCGCTCGCATTGTTTCAGGTAATCTTGTATTAATACCAAGGCAATATCAAGAGAAGCTGGCTGATCAAGAGATTGACAGTATTGCCAATCAGCGATCGCAACTTCCCTGGCTAAAAAATCCAACACCGGGCGATCAAAACGGCGAAAACTGGGGTTAACATTAATCCAAACTGCATCAGGTAATCGAGACATAATAATCAAGGATATAGGGGATTTTTCAGTAAACAGTAATCAGTAATCGGTGAAAAGAAAGCTGCGAACTAGCCACTTAATACTATTCACTGATAACTGATAACTGATAACTGATTGATAGCTAACTAAACGCCAAATTCGCCCTTAAGTCCCGCGACCCAGGTTTTGATCCGTTGTTCAGTTAAATCGGATTGGTTGTCTTCATCGAGGGCTAAACCGACAAATTTGCCATTTTTTAGGGCTTTCGACTCGTTAAAATCGTAACCTTCTGTCGGCCAGTAACCGACGGTTTTACCCCCTAGGGAGGCGATTTTTTCTTCCAGTATCCCCAGAGCATCTTGAAAGTTATCCGCATAACCGATTTGATCCCCCATCCCGAAATAAGCGACCTTTTTGGAGACGAAATCAATGTCATCCAATTCATCGTAAAAACCCTCCCAATCGCTTTGTAATTCGCCGATATTCCATGTGGGACAACCGATAATCAGGGCATCGTAGGGGGCAAAATCCTCGGTAGAAGCGGAGGAGATATCGTGTAATTCTACAATTGCCTCACCTCCAAATTCTTTCTGAATCATTTCCGCCACCGTTTCGGTTTTGCCGGTTTGCGTGCCAAAAAATAAGCCAATTTTTGCCATAAAATTTGTCCTTGTTGCGAAATAAGTGAGTTTAACTCTTAATTCTCCTTGATAGGGAATAAAGCCCCTGATTACAGTTTTCGGCCTCTGAAACTGGCATTTCCTGCCGGCAAGAACTACAGTACCAATAAGAGCGAGAGCGTCCAATGTGATGCAGCAATTTGGTGTTACAACAGGTACAGTAAGGCATAAGGGACAGTTAGAAAGATTGATCAGCGGGGAAAATTAGGAAAATCGATAATTTATCCTAATTTTCCTCAAAAAAACTAGGCTTCTATCGCATTTAAGGCTTTTTCTACTCGTTTAAAGTCAAAACCCATCGCGCGTAAAGCGTGCCAGAGATGACCTTGTAAAAAGAAGAAAGCGAGAAAAAAGTGGGCATTAGCTAACCAACAGCGCGCCGTATGTACTCCAAAGGGCAATTTCACCGTGTCGGCAAAGTAGGGAGCAATTCCTAACTTCACTTCTAAAATTGGCCCGTAAAATTCGACTGGATAAGCGAGGGTATTTACCCCACAGAAATAGGCGGCCACGAAACCAGCTAGGGCAATTCCGCCCAAAGAATAGGATAAAATGGCTTCTCCAGAGAAAATCAGCACATTTCTCGCCCATTTAAGCGGGGGAACGATAATATGCCAGATACCGCCCCCAATTAACATTAAACCGACGTAGATATGACCACCGACTAAATCTTCGAGATTGTCCACAGTAGCAAAGTGGGTTTGATAGCCATAGATAACCCAAGGATCGAGGGTTGGTTCACTAACGACTCGGACAGCGCCGATAGTTGCGTCGTATAATCCCCCCCAGTACATAGCTTTGGCCACTAACAATAATGCAGCTATACCTAAAAAGAGCAGGTGATGACCGAGAATAACTCCTAATTGTCGGGGTTCACTCCAATCGAAATGGAATTTTTTCCCCGGACCGGAGGAATCTTTCAGGGTTTCTGGGACTCTTAACAGGTGAAATAAGGCTCCTGCTCCCAAAACTGCCGAAGAAATCAGATGAATTGAGCCAATCACGAAAAAGGGATAGATATCAATGATTTGCCCCTTTTCTCCAACTCCAAAGCCTAAAGTGGCCAGGTGCGGCAGTAAAATTAAGCCCTGTTCTGCCATGGCTATATCGGGGCGATACTGGGAAATTTCAAATAAGGTGAAGGCTCCTGCCCAAAAAGCGATTAAAGCAGCTTGAGCAACGTGGGCAACGATAAATAAGCCTGATTTATCGGCAAAACGGGCATTTCCTGCCCACCAGTCGTACTTGATCTGAGGATTGTCGTAGGTCTGCATGGCATCTTTTAATGGAAATAGAACCAAGCTTATTGATAATTATATGCAATAAGCTTTAAGTCTTAGTCTAGAATAATTCTCAATAAAGTCAAGTTAAGAATTGTTACAGTTGCTCGGTATCCTTTGATGCCTCAGTATTTTTAGCCTGATCAGCCTTTGACAATCAAGGCTTTTCAGCATGAATCTTGGATCGCAGCTAGAGTAATCGCCTCAAATAATTGAAAATAATTACTAATTAATTTTTAACGAAGACTAGAGGATAATTAGCTTGTCATCACTTAAACAAGCCTATAATTAGGCATTAAAGAGCATATTTAAGCTTATTTACGCTTTTTATTTCATTTTTAACCTGAAATATCTTTTTTATTCGATAAAATACCCGCTGGTGCCACTCGCCTCCCTGTCGGTTGTGGTAAGCTGTACTGAATTTAAACTGCGTCAGAGTCTCTGAGCGCCCATTTATAGGGATTGCCGCCTCTGGAGGTTACTTTCTCCCCCCTCCCCAGTTCTGAAAAGATACTTAATAGAGCCGTAGATTAATAACATTGTCGTTAAAGTCATGGCCATAATTAGGGGAGCGATTTTGGCTAACCAGAAAGCCACGAAGATTATGCCGATTCCGTCAGCGAGTAAGATGGGTAAACGTGGCCCTATGCCATGGTCAATGATTTTTTCTGTGCTTGGCTGCAGTTGAATTTTGGCTAAACAATGAAACCAAATTTGACTAACTAAAACTATTAAAGCTCCCCATCCTATCCAGAAGGCAGCCACATAAAAGCCCGATAATTCTAAAACAATTGTACTAACTGTGACCATAAAAAAGCGATCGAGGCGAGGATCGCTGGTTTTTTGCTGAAATTGGGCAATTTCTGCCAAGTCCACCGCTGCCATGCGTGCCTGTTCAATACACATCCCCAGGGTACCTAGGGCAAGAATAGCAGCGGATAGGTTTTCCGGTGAGAAGATTTGGGAGATTATGCCTAAACTAGCCGGAAAAAACAGTAAAAAAAGGATCGTTCGTCTCATCTATTCGAGGTTGGGTCAGATTAAGATAAGAAATGCTCTTGACTTGATCATTTCTGTAATGTCTTGTTTGCCTCCTTTTCAAAATGCTCTCCTTCTCACCCAAGCTTTAACCCATCGTTCCTATGTCAATGAACAGTCGGAATTGACGGAAAATAACGAGCGCCTAGAATTTTTGGGCGATGCGATTTTGGCTTTTTTGGTGGGCGAACTTTTGTATCAAAAATATCCCGCCATGAACGAGGCAGAATTAACCCGTTTGCGGTCAAATTTGGTCAAAGAAGAACAATTAGCGCAATTAGGCATCGAAATCGGACTGGGGGAGTTAATGCGTTTAGGCAAGGGGGCAATTAAAGATCGGGGCCGATCAAATCCTACCCTATTAGCGGACACTTTTGAAGCAATAATTGGGGCTTATTATCTAGATTCGGGGTTAAATGCGGTTAAAAACTATCTGCACGGGCTTTTTATCCCTGTAGCCTCTCATTTAGTCTCTCAACAATCGGAATCGCCATCTTTTATCGATGCCAAAAATCTCTTTCAACAGTGGGCTCTGGCCAATTTTGCCTCTAATCCAGAATATGCGATCATCGATGTTACAGGCCCCCCCCACGCCAGAGAATTTACTGCCGAAGTGCGGGTTAATCATCTGCTCTACGGTACAGGTAAAGGTAAACGGAAACAGGATGCCACCAAAGCGGCGGCCGAAGATGCTTTAAAACGCTGTCAATTGCCAGGGTAAATAGGGCCAATCCTACTTATCTTAGGGGCCACCAATTAACTTTATCCCGGGTGGCACTGTACACTTCTTTTAAACCCTCGGCATCCAGTACCCGAATTAAATCCCCCGTCGATTCGGAGGCAATTAATCCCACGGTTTGCAATCCTTTTAATACCTGTTCGACGGTGCGTTGATTGAGTTGACAAGCGCGAGCAATCACATCGACGGATAAATCAAAAGTATAGATATTTTCGGCATCTGGTTGACTACCTAATTCTCTTTCTTGATAGATTAAAGCTCTGAGTAAAGTGGCTACAGCTTGGGGTGGATAGCTACTGCAATTAAGCAAATGATACTCGAATTTTTGCTGTAATTCAAATAACAAACAGTACCGTTGACGAAAACTTTCGTTATCGTTGTAAATCTTTTCTAGCGCCGATAAGGGAATTTTCAGGACGTGGGTAGTTTTATAGGATTCCACCAAACAGGGAAAGGCGCGACTGGCTAAACCATAACTAAAGGGTAAACTCCTCATGCCAAAACAACCGCCGGGGTAGGTAATGGCAATAATCCGGTCGAGGGGAGTGCTGCGGACGACGATTACACCCTCATTCAAAATCACATACAAAACATCTAGAAATTCATCGGGGAGAAAAGCCGTATAGACGGGACGATTGGAAAATAGCGTCTCTAGCTTGAGATTGTCGGCATCGAGATACTGACTTAACCAAGCTTCCTCTAGTCCGCGAAAGAGAAAACTCTGGTTAATCAGTTGTTGTAGGAGGGTTGTTTTTTTGGCTTTGACGCTCTTGCCCATAGTCTCAAACCTAGATGTAGCACTGATTCCATCTTCTCACAGTTTCTCCTGTTATCATCTTGCTTCAAGTTTGTTTTATAAATGTATTGAAATTTTGTTTTCTATGATGTAAGATTAAAATAGACATAAAAACAGATACAACCTCAGAGTAAATCTCAGGAGGACCGCCGATGCAGTCATCCCAGTCTTGTTTGTCCCTACTCATGGCAACTGTCCTGACGGGGGGAATGCTCGTGTCTTGCACCCCATCCCCCACCAGTAGCGGCAATGACAGTCAAAAACCCGTGACTGTGACACTTGTTTCCTATGCTGTCACCCAAAGTGCCTACGAAAAAATCATTCCCAAATTTGTCGAGGAATGGCAAGAAAAAACGGGGCAAAAGGTAACTTTTGAACAGAGTTATGGTGGTTCCGGTTCCCAAACTCGCGCCGTTATCGATGGTTTAGAAGCGGATGTGGTAGCGTTGGCTTTAGCTTTGGATACCAAGAAAATTGAGCAAGCGGGATTAATTCAACCCGGTTGGGAAAAAGAAGCACCCAATGACTCTATTGTTCATAAGTCTGTAGTGGCTTTTGTCCCTCGTGATGCCAATATTAAAATTAATAAATGGTCAGATTTAGCCAAGGATAATATTAAAGTTATTACCGCTAATCCCAAGACTTCCGGCGGAGCGCGCTGGAATTTTCTCGCTCTTTGGGGTTCGGTGACGCGAGCAGGAGGCAGTGAACAAGAGGCGCAAACTTTTGTCGAAAAAGTGTTTAAAAATGTGCCAGTTTTACCTAGAGATGCTCGCGAATCTAGTGATGTATTTTTTAAACAGGGTCAGGGAAATGTGCTAATTAATTACGAAAACGAGATGATTCTCGCTAACCAAAAAGGTGAGAATTTAGCTTATACTGTTCCCACCGATTACAATATTTCTATTGATAATCCCGTGGCGGTTGTTGATGCCAATGTGGATAAAAAGGGTACGAGAAAAGTGGCCGAAGCTTTTGTGCAGTTTTTATTTACTCCCGCGGCGCAAAGAGAATTTGCTCAGGTGGGTTTTCGTCCCGTTGAACCGACGGTAGCTAAAGAGTTTGAGAGTAAATTTCCTCAGATAAAAAATCTCTTTACCGTGCAGGATTTAGGCGGTTGGGATAAGGTACAAAAGCAATTTTTTGATGATGGAGGCTTGTTCGATAAAATTCTGACTAAAGCTGGGAAATCCTAAGGAGAAAAACCATGGATAATCAACCTCAATGGCAAACTATTAATCATCCCCAAAGTGACCTACATCTTGATCAATCTGGACTTGATCGCCCCACTTCCCGACGGATAAAAATTCGGGTTCCTAAACAGTATATTAACGAGCCAATTATAGCACGTTTAGGGTCTTTTCCTAGTCTAAAAGTGAATATATTTTCCGCTTTATTAGCTGCCAATAATAATCAAGATGGCTGGTTTGATCTACAACTACAAGGCAACTGCCAAGGTATAGAAAATGCCCTTTCCTATCTGGCAGATTTAGATGTAGAAGTTTGGTATGATTCAGCACAAGTTCTTGAAGAAGCGGACAATTGGTAATCTCTAGCAATAATTAACAATGGCTAACCCACAATTATCTTTATCTCCCAGTCAACCCCAGAAAAAAGTTTCTATTCCTTGGGTAATAACCATTAGTTACCTAGTGGTTTTGTTGGTTTTACCAGCAGCGGCACTATTTGCTAAATCCCTAACTCTTGGTTTTGCTGAATTTTGGCGCGTTGCCACTTTACCGATTTCTTTATCCGCTTACCAAGTCACTTTTTTGACTTCCTTAATTGCCGGACTGATAGACGGAGTTTTTGGCACTATTATCGCTTGGGTATTAGTGCGGTATCGATTCCCAGGTAAAAAAATTGTCGATGCTTGTGTGGATTTGCCCTTTGCTTTACCCACTTCTGTTGCTGGTTTAGTCCTCGCCACAGTTTACAGTGATAATGGTTGGCTCGGTCAATTTTTTGCCCCCTTTGGCATTAAGATATCCTTTACCATTTTAGGGGTTTTTGTGGCGATGTTATTTATCGCTTTACCCTTCATTGTCCGCACCTTACAGCCGGTTTTACAGGAAATGGAAAAAGAAGTGGAAGAGGCGGCTTTATCCCTCGGTGCTTCCTCTTGGCAAATCTTTTGGCGAGTTATTTTTCCCACAATACTACCGGCTATTTTAACAGGAGTTGCTCTCGGTTTTGCCAGAGCGATCGGTGAATATGGTTCCGTAGTTATTATCTCCTCTAATATCCCCTTTAAGGATTTAATTGCCCCAGTTTTAATCTTCCAAAGACTAGAGGAATATGATTACACAGGGGCGACAGTAATCGGCATGGTTTTATTGCTGGTTTCTTTGTTCATGTTAGTAGTAATTAATTTCCTGCAGCAATGGGGTCAAAAATACAGAGTTAAGTAAAGAGTAAAAAATATTGGAGTATGACTGGAGACAGATCAAAAATGCTGAGTCTAAAAAAATCAACCAAACCGAAAGAATGGGATTACAAACCCCTACTAATTATCATCGCCCTTGTCTATCTGGCACTATTATTATTTATTCCCGCAGCGGCAGTATTTTACTATGCTTTTCGCAATGGATTCCAAGCTTTTTTAGAAGCGGCGGGAACTTCTGACTTTATCGAAGCGGTAAGATTAACAGTCATTATTGCCCTAATTACTGTACCTTTAAACACAATTTTCGGACTTTGTGCAGCTTGGGTAATTGCTCGCAATCAATTTCGTGGCAAAACTTTATTAATTAGTTTAATTGACTTACCTTTTGCCGTTTCTCCCGTGGTAGCGGGTTTAATGATTGTACTGCTCTATGGGCGCAATGGTTGGTTAGGTTCTTTTCTGGAATTTTTCGATATAAAAATACTTTTTGCTTTACCCGGAATGGTATTAGCAACTATATTTGTCACCATGCCTTTTGTCGCTAGAGAAGTTATCCCAGTCTTAGAAGAAATTGGCTTGGAACAAGAGGAAGCGGGGCGCACTTTGGGGGCAAATGATTGGCAGATTTTCTGGCGCGTCACTTTACCTAATATTCGTTGGGGATTGATGTACGGAGTGCTGTTAACTAATGCCCGGGCGATGGGAGAATTTGGGGCGGTTTCTGTGGTTTCTGGCAGTATTTTAGGCAGAACTGCCACCCTGCCAATTTTCGTAGAACAGGCTTATAAAAATTATCTCACTCCTGCCGCTTTTAGTGCGGCGGCTATTCTCGCCTTACTAGCCGGAGTTACTTTAATTATTAAAGAAATTCTCGAACGTAAAACCGCCCACAAAATTCACACTACATAACTACAATTAACCTAAAAATATGAGTATTACTATCCAGCAAGTTTCTAAACGTTTCGGCAATTTTCAAGCTTTAGATAATATCAATTTAACCATTCCTGAAGGAAAATTAGTCGCCCTCCTCGGACCATCGGGATCGGGAAAATCCACCTTATTACGTTCAATTGCGGGATTGGAAACTCCCGACAGTGGCGCAATTATCATTAACGGACAAGATACGACCCATCTGGAGCCTAGACGGAGAAATATCGGCTTTGTTTTCCAACATTATGCCCTATTTAAACATTTAACTGTCCGTCAAAATATTGCTTTTGGTCTAGAAATTCGCCAGCAAAAATCGCCAGTAATTAAGAAAAAAGTTGAGGAATTATTAGAATTAATTCAATTACAAGGATTAGGCGATCGCTATCCCGCCCAATTATCGGGAGGACAACGGCAAAGAGTAGCTTTAGCCCGCGCTTTAGCCATTCAACCGAATGTATTATTATTAGATGAACCCTTTGGAGCTTTAGATGCAAAAGTCAGAAAAGAATTAAGGGTATGGCTGAGAAATTTACATAAAGAAGTTCACGTTACCAGTGTTTTTGTTACCCACGATCAAGAGGAAGCAATGGAAGTAGCCGATACGATTGTCGTGATGAATCATGGTAAAATTGAACAGGTGGGTTCTCCCGCCGAAATTTACGATCATCCGGCCACAGCTTTTGTGATGCAATTTATTGGGGAAGTGAATATCTTACCCAGTTTAGCAGGATTAGGAAATGGACATCATCCGCGGGATAATTCCACCGTTTTTATCCGTCCCCACGACATCGAAATTATGCCCAATCAAGATGGTTTGAATAGTTGGGCAGTGGTAAAAAGAGTTATTCATTTAGGCTGGGAAATACAAGTAGAATTAATGTTAGCCGATGGGCAAATGGTGGTGGCTTATCTCAATCGTGAGGAATACAAGCAATTACAGTTACAACTAGAACAAACGGTACATTTAAAACCGAGAAAAGCGACCTTACTCACTGATTTTGACAATAAAAGTGAGAAAGTTATCGATTACTCAATTATAAAATAAACCTTAAAGCCAAGTCAAGGCTGATTCTGATCTGGACAAAGCAGATGATGGGGAAACTCAGGCAAGAGAAATGGGTGTATCTGATCACCCATTGGATTTGGTATTATAAGTAGAGATTACTAAAAATTGACTGGTTTTTTCGGGGAAGCGGCAAAATTAACAGCTAATCTGGGACAAGACGAGCTAAAAGTAGCAGAGAGCAACAATCAATGTCTAAAAACTCTATACCTTGAATCGAAAATCTGCGCCTGCAAAATTACCGAGCTTTACAGGACTTAGAATTAAAAAGCATTACTCCTTATAACCGTTTTTCTCTGTCCTAATGGGAGCGGAAAATCTACCATATTTGATGTCTTTGTTTTCCTCTCTGAATGTTTTACTGTTGGTTTAAGAAAAGCTGGGGACAGACGGGGAAAATTTAAAGAATTAAGAACCAGGATGAACAAATTTCTCAACGATTAGACTCCCCGGAATTTTTAGCTGTTCTCACTCAACAAGCTCGGAGAAAGCGGGTTTCTTAACCAAAAACCCGCTTTCTGTTCCACTGACTGATAAGTATTGATATTGACTGATAAATGATAACTCAGGTTAACTAACTATTTTTTGCCTCTAATTTGGTCAAACGACTTTTCAGTTCCTGATTTTCCTGTTTCATTTTTTCTAATTCCTCGCGAATTTCCTGAATTGCTTTGTCGGAACCTAATTTTTTCTGGACTTTTTGTACTGCTTCCTCCGCTACACGACGCACGCGACCATCGGGAGTTCGATCGCTCAAAGCTTGTAAAATAGCGATAGCTTTGGCATTTTCTATCTGTCCTAAAGCGTTACACACTGCCACCTGCGTCAAGAAAAAAGTTTCCTTGGCAATGGTTTCTAAACGTTCCAAAATTACGGTTAATTTATCCGTGCTTTGTCCCGAAGAAATCGCTCCCAGGGCGCGGATAGCTCCTAATCTCAGGGGTTGAGGCGTGCCTAAAGCCGTGTAGGTCAAAATTGACTCCAAAGCCGCCGGCGAGGTTTTTAACTGGCTTAAACCGCCAATCGCGCCCGCTCTTACTACCTCATTCCACCCCTTTCTTAACTGTAAAACATGATTGAGCAGGTCAATAATTTCCCCTTCTTTATTTTGCAATTGTCCCACGGCCATGGAGCCTAATCCTCGCGCCGCGGCCGCTTCCACATAATAACTAGCATCTCCGGCTTCTAGTAGGGATTTAAGCGCGTTATAACTATCTAAGGTTTTAATTTCACTTAATCCCTCGACAATTGCCCGACGGACTTGTGCTTTTTCGTCGTTTAAACCTTTAATTAAAGCAGTAACCGCCTGATCTAAACCAAGAGTTGCTAACTGTTTGGCCACCTCCACACGCACCCCCCAAAAAGGCTCATTTTCTAGGGATGTCCCTAAAGCTTCGATCGCTTCTAAACCGCCTTTTTTAGCAATGGCTATGGCTGCATAGATACGGGAAATTGGATCGGTATCCTGTTGTAATTGCGCTTTTAATTCACCGATGGGATACTCAAGAGTGACGGTTTTGAGGAAATTATTACCCCGATCAAACTTGACAAAATCGGGCTTTTGTGCTAGGGGAAAATAGAAACTTTGTTCTTTTTGGTGAATCCGCAGATTGTAGGTAATATCCTCAGAGTTGAGATAGGCAAAAGCGACGGGAATTTTCAAGTCGAATAGTTCCTTTTCGTCCTGGGTTTGGGTGACAGTTAATTGGGCTAAATTATTCTGATTGTCCCAACTGTAGGCCACCTTATAATCGGGATGACCACCGCGATAAACGTACTGATCAAAGAGGAATAATAAATTGTACCCGGTCGCTTTTTCGATCGCCCGTAATAAGTCCACAGTTTCCACGGTTTTATGGGCATTATCTCGCACAAAAGTCTGAATCGCTTTTCCGAATAAATCTTCCCCTAAAATAGAGCGGATCATGTGATAAACACAAGCACCTTTTTCGTAGAGATGACGATCATAAAGTTCGATCGCTTCTCGATAAACATGAGTAACAATCGGACGACGATAGCGGGAAGTATCTTCTTCTAAATAACTTCTTGCTTCCCCTAATAAATAATAACTAGCAGCTGCTTTTCCGTATTCCGATTCTGTCCATAAAACCTCAGAATAGGAGGCCATTCCCTCTTTAATCCAAGCATGAGACCAGTGTTTAATCACCACTAAATCACCGAACCATTGATGAGCTAATTCATGGGCAACTAAGCTTTCTGTCCAAGTATGATCAATGCTGGCTCTTTGATCAATTAAACAGCGATCGGTTAAAATTGTGGTGGAGGTATTTTCCATCCCACCAAAAATAAAATCATCTACACAAACTTGCGCGTATTTGGGATAGGGATAGGGATAACCAAACTTTTGGCTAAAAAACTCGATCATGCGGGGAGTTTTACCCATACTTCTTTGTCCCTCTTCTTCCCGTCCTTTTTCCACATAATAAGTGACAGGAACACCATTCCATGAGTCGCATAATTCAGCAAAATCTCCCACCGCAAGAGTCATTAAATAGGTAGGATGAATTTGCTTTTGTGACCAGTGATAAATTCTGTCCTCACCAACGGGTTCCACCGAGATTAATTCCCCGTTAGAAATAGCGATATAGGGTTGGGGAATTTTAACCCGAATTTCGGAGGTAGCTAATTGACCGGGGTAATCAAAACAGGGAAACCAAAAGCGAGAATCTTCATCTTCTCCCTGGGTCCAAACTTGAATCGGTTTATCGGGATAGTATTCGTCGGGTCCGATAAAATATAATCCCCGTTGTGGTTGCTTAACCTGATAGTTAATCGTCAGGATAATCGGTTTATCAGTGCTAGGTTGTAGCAGATGAATAGTCAGGAGAGAACGATCATAGTCAAAGGGTTGACTGATACCTTCAATGAACACAGAATTAATATTTAGATCCACCGCATCCAGAGTTAAACTGCTAATTCCCTGACGAATGGGGGTGAGGGTAATCTGACAGCTGCCCTGAAAACTTTGTCCGGGAATATCAATAATTAAATCGAGAAAAATATGATTAACTTGTCCGGGTCGATCGGGGTTATAATGGGGTTTAGCCCCCGGTAATTCAAAGGGTTGACGCTGATGATTTTCCGTGTCGATGGTGAGATGAGACATATTAGCCCTAACTTGCTGATTTTTGTCCGGTAAACTTAAATTAACACGATCGGTCGTCCCTTTCCTTGCTGATAATAATCCCACCCCTATGAATCTCCCCTCCTTTCTCTGGTTATGGAAAATTGCCGCTTGGTCGATGGGATTTGCCCTCTTTGCCTATTTTTTACTGGCAGTTTCGGGGGTAAACATGGGTTATCGACGACTTGCGGGCCAATCTCGACCAAAATGGTTAAGACCCTTTCATCTCCTCAGCGGCCTGATCATGGTTGCTTTGGTCTTAATTCTGCTGGGAATCGGATTAGTGGGAACAATCGGTCATTATGGCAGTTTAGGTCACTCTTCCCACCTGATAGCGGGTTTATCGGTGGTTTTTCTGGTTTTTGTTTCGGCAATTAGCGGCCTGAACATTACAACTCGTCCACCTCTAGCGCGGTCTCTCCACATCGGCACTAATCTTTTATTGTTTCTGGGTTTTCTTTTTGTTACCCTAACAGGATGGGATGTGGTCCAAAAATATCTACAATAAAAATAGTCGGCGATCGAGTGGAGACTGTTTGATCGAGAAAAACTAGCTATCTCATCCCGAAGAATCGCTTTTTAGTGACAGAATACTCACCCCCAAATCATTATGCAAACCGTCGAATCACAAACTATTAACACGATGTCAGTGCCAAAAAAAGGGCTACCAGTAACAATTATTACTGGTTTTCTTGGTAGTGGTAAGACTACCCTCCTCAATCATATTCTCAGTAATCAACAGGGAATTAAAACTGCTGTTCTTGTCAATGAATTCGGTGAAATCGGTATCGATAATGAACTGATTATCAGTAGTGATGACAGCATGGTAGAATTAAATAATGGCTGTATTTGCTGCACGATCAACGAGGATTTAATTCAAGCAGTTTATAAAATTCTCGAACGTCCCGAAAAAATCGATTATTTAGTCGTAGAAACCACGGGATTAGCCGATCCTTTACCAGTAGCTTTAACCTTTTTAGGGACAGAATTACGGGAAATGACCCGTTTAGATTCCATTGTCACTATGGTGGATTGTGCCAATTTTAGTCTTGATTTATTCAACTCGCAAGCGGCCTTAAGTCAAATCACCTACGGTGATATTATTGTTCTCAATAAAACCGATCTAGTGGATGAAGCGGATGTGGATTCTTTAGAAATAAGAATCCGGGACATGAAGGAAGGAGCGAGAATTCTTCGTACTAGCAAAAGTCAAGTCCCTTTACCCTTAATTCTCAGCGTCGGACTATTTGAATCGGATAAATATTTCGACACAGAAGAAGAACACCACGACCACGATCACCACCACGATCACGATCATGACCATTGCGATCATGATCACCACCACGATCACCACCACGATCACGATCATGATCATCACGACCATTCCAATCATTTAGAGGTGGATGGATTTACTTCTATTTCCTTTGCTAGTGACCAACCTTTTTCGATTCGGAAGTTCCAATATTTCCTCGATAATCAGTTACCGGAAAGCGTTTTCCGCGCTAAGGGTATTCTCTGGTTTGATGAAAGTCCTAAACGTCATATTTTCCACCTTAGTGGTAAACGTTTCACTCTCGAAGATGACGAATGGAAAGGTACTCCGAAAAATCAGCTAGTTCTTATCGGTCAAAATCTCGATCATGAAACTATCAAAGAGCAAATTAATAGTTGTCTCTGTTTACCTGCTGTCAATCGCGGTAAAGGATTTGGGAAATAAACCCCGCTTTGTAAATCTACTAAGTTGGGATTTTTAAGGGGAAACTCTCTGCTAAAGTCGGGCGTTACTTTCGATTTTTTCCCTCAATCCAAGCTTTTGGGGGGTTCTACCCCCCAAACCCCCCGCGCATTAGCTTTTCGGTCGGATGCTTACAGGCAGCTGCTGATCCATTTGTCATCATCTAAAATTCACCGATAATTGCTGATTGTCGGTATTTCTGCCTTCCTAACTCCTGACTCTAAGGACAATTTTTTGATTTTTACCAGAGGTCTATTGACCTTCTTGAGGTACTTTTCCTCCTAAAGATTCCACGATCGAGCGAGTATTTTCCCTGAGCATTTTTACATAACTATCCCCTCTAGTACCCACCGCGCCGATCGAATCAGAATATAATTGTTGTGGTGCTAATTTCACCCCCGCTTCTTCCGCTACCGTGGTAATTAAAGCGGGATTAATAGTGGTCTCGGCAAAGATAGCAGCAACCTGGAGATTTTTAATAGCATCGGCTAGATTTTTCACCGTTTGGGCGCTAGGTTGTTCTTCGGTACTAATACCAATTAAAGTTCCTGCTACTTTTAAACCGTAGGCATGAGCATAATACTGAAAAGCGTCATGAGTGGTGACTAATTGTCTTTGGGAAGGGGGGATAGTTTTAATAGCCGCAGCAATCCAGCGATCAAGATTTTCTAATTCTGCGATTAATTGGGCGGCATTTTGGGTAAAAATCTCTTTATCTTCGGGACTTAATTCAATCAATTGATCTCGGATTTTTTCCACCATGATTATCCCATTTTTTGCCGACCCCCAAACGTGGGGATCTGGGACTTTCTGCCCCTCTTTTTCCAGTTGTAAAGGCTTGATTGCTTCTCCCACAGCCACTTTTTTCGCTTTAACTGCCGTAGAATTGATCATTTTAATTAACCCCGGTTCGAGATTATAACCGTTATAGAGAATTAAATCGGCTTTTTCTAAAGCCACACTATCGGCGGGAACTGGTTCATAAACGTGGGGATCATCCCCGGGTTTTAAAATGTCTTGATGGTCAATTTCTTCACCGCCCACTCGTGCGGTTAAATCGGCGATAATTGTGCTAGTGGAGATTACCTTGGGTTTTTGGTTATCGGTGGTGTTAACCGAGGGATTACAAGCAACCAATCCTAAAAATAAACAGGATAAAATTAGTTTTTTCATCGGAAAATAGAGATGAGGGTTTAGAGGTTAGAGATGAGGGGAAATGGCATTGTTATCTATCTTGATTTTTTTCCTGACTAAAGACTCCTTTTACCATTAAAATAGAGAATAGAGAAGGTGTAAATTCAAAAGACATGGATAACCAAGCCCCGATTAAACTACCGAAAACCAGCGAATCCGACCACCTCAAGCGCATTCGTCACACCACCTCCCATGTGATGGCCATGGCGGTGCAGAAATTATTTCCGCAAGCCCAAGTTACTATCGGGCCTTGGACTGAAACCGGATTTTACTACGATTTTGATGTGCCGGAACCTTTTACCGATAAGGATCTCAAGGACATCAAAAAAGAGATGGTCAAAATTATCAATAAAAAACTGCCGGTGATTCGCGAGCAAGTTTCTCGGGAAGAGGCGGAAAAGCGCATTAAAGCGATTAATGAACCCTATAAGCTGGAAATTCTGGCGGGAATTCAAGAACCCATCACCCTCTATCATCTTGGTGACGCTTGGTGGGATTTGTGCGCCGGTCCGCATCTAGATAATACAAGCGAACTAGACCCAAAAGCGATCGAATTAGAGACGGTAGCGGGTGCTTATTGGCGTGGGGATGAGAATAAAGCCCAATTACAGCGCATTTACGGCACAGCTTGGGAAAATCCCCAACAATTAGCCGAATACAAGCGCCGCAAGGAAGAAGCACTGAAACGAGACCATCGCAAATTAGGCAAAGAATTAGGTTTATTTATTTTCTCTGATTCTGTCGGGCCGGGGTTGCCTTTATGGACCCCCAAAGGCACTTTAATTCGTTCTTTGTTAGAAGATTTTCTGAAAAAAGAACAGTTAAAACGCGGTTATTTACCCGTAGTTACTCCCCATATTGCTCGCGTCGATTTGTTTAAAATTTCCGGTCACTGGCAAAAGTACAAAGAAGATATGTTTCCCATGATGGCAGACGATGAGGAATCTGCTAGTAAGGAAATAGGATTTGTCCTCAAACCGATGAACTGTCCTTTTCATATTCAAATCTATAAAAGTGATTTGAGATCCTATCGGGAATTGCCGATGCGTCTGGCAGAATTCGGGACAGTTTATCGTTACGAACAATCGGGAGAATTGGGAGGGTTAACTAGAGTTCGCGGTTTTACCGTTGATGATTCCCATTTGTTTGTCACTCCCGAACAATTAGACAAGGAATTTTTAAGCGTTGTTGATTTAATTTTGACGGTGTTTAAGAGTTTACAGTTAAAGAATTTTAAGGCGCGATTGAGTTTTCGTGACCCCGAATCGGATAAGTATATCGGTTCCGATGAAGCTTGGGAAAAGGCACAATCAGCGATTAGAAAAGCGGTGCAAACTTTGGGGATGGATTATTTTGAAGCCCCCGGAGAAGCGGCTTTTTATGGTCCCAAATTAGACTTTATTTTCCAAGATGCCCTCGAAAGAGAATGGCAGTTAGGAACGGTACAGGTAGATTATAATTTACCCGAACGTTTTGAACTAGAATATGTTGCCGAAGATGGTAATCGTAAACGTCCGGTGATGATTCATCGCGCACCTTTTGGTTCTTTGGAACGTTTAATCGGTATTTTAATCGAAGAATACGCGGGGGATTTTCCTCTTTGGTTAGCCCCTGTCCAGATACGATTATTACCAGTTAGTGATACTCAATTGGATTACGCGAAAGAGGTGACAACGAAAATGCAATTGTTAGGAATTCGCGCCGAAACCGATACCAGTGGCGAACGTTTGGGTAAAATGATTCGCAATGCTGAAACCGCAAAAATCCCCGTGATGGCAGTGGTGGGGGCAAAGGAAATGGAAAGTAATAGTTTAAGTATTCGCACCCGTGCGGCGGGCGATTTAGGAGTAATTAGCGTCGAGGAAGTGGTGGCAAAATTAGAAAGCGCCATCCAAAATCACGGTAATTTTTAAGCGTTTGCTCATCTAATTCTATGGGGACAGAAAATATTTCTGTCCCAGCATTTTTGAGCAACCCAGGAGATTTTTGGCTCTCTTAGGTTTGGTGGGCAAAATGTATTCTAAGATACATTCTTCCTAGCGAGCGAGTGGAAGGAACCACAAAGACACAAAGGACACAAAGATTGATCGATCCTATATAAGTTAAACTTATCACACAGAACCTAGAAGAGCCGATTTTTCTTGATTATCCTTTAGGTATCGTCATCTTTTTGAAAGGGATTTTCCCCAATGCCCAGGCCTTTTTTGCTCTGTTTTAAGTCTTTCCAGAGGGCTTTAATTTTTTGGTAGGCTTCTAGAGAACTGATTTTGCCCCCCGTTTCCAGATTACAAATAAAACTGACTTTTTGGGCAAATTCCTGTAAATTGGCGTTAAATAGCAAGTTTTCTGGCTTAAATTCCCCATAGTAGGGCGCGCGAGGATAGAGAAAATCCTCCTTGCGGCGATCGGGGAGATTCGGGTTATCATCGTTAGGAGGATTCTGATTCATAGGGCGACGGCGGGTAATTTTTCGGAATTTCTTTAGATTTTTCGGTAATGGTAATGGGAGATAATATCAGTTGTTGGCTATCATTGGGGATTTAAGTAAAAACTGGGCCGATTCGCCAAAAGTTGAACCCTGGGATCGTGACACTTTTTGGTTATAGGTTAAGATTCGGTCGCAAAATGTTGGCAGTTATCTTTAAGCAGCAATTATACATTATTTTTTCTCAACGATCATCCCCCTGATGATGGAGATTTTTTGTCTAGGTTGATCGCCAAAATTTGCTGCTGCCGCTATCCGATTAACCATCGATTTTCGTTTATCAATTGCCAAGGATGATAACTATGGAAAAACTCTATGAAGGTAAGGCCAAAATTCTCTATCAAACCGATGATCCTGATATTCTCCTCACTTATTACAAAGACGATGCCACCGCTTTTAATGCCCAAAAACGTGGGCAAATTGTCGGCAAAGGAGAAATTAACTGTACTGTCTCCACTGCCCTATTTCAATGGTTAGAATCCCTAGGAATACCTACCCATTATATTGATCGCCCTAGTTCTAGGGAAATGCGCGTCAAGGCGATTAAAATCATTCCCTTGGAAGTAGTAGTCAGAAATATCGCCGCCGGTAGTTTGTGCAAGCAAACGGGATTAAAGGAGGGGAAAGTTTTACCCTTTCCTCTCGTAGAATTTTACCTCAAGGATGATGCTTTGGGAGATCCTTTGTTAACGCCCGATCGCATAAAAGTGATTGATATTGCCAGGGAGGAGCAAGTCAATCAGTTACGAGATTTAGCCCTGAAAATCAATCAATATCTACAGGAATTTTTTGATAAGTGCCAGATTATTCTCGTCGATTTTAAGTTAGAATTTGGAGTTGATAAAACGGGCAAAATTTATCTAGGTGATGAAATTAGCCCCGATACCTGTCGTCTCTGGGATAAAACCCAAGAGGATGCTCAAGCGCGCATTCTCGATAAGGATCGTTTTCGTCGCGATTTAGGAGATGTGGAAACTGCCTATCAACAAGTACAAGCAAGAGTTTTACGACAGATAGAAAGTTTATAACCGCAGGGTGTGTTAGCGAGCGCGTAACGCACCTTAATTGAGATTAGCAATTTAATAATTTATGTCCAGAAGAATTATCGGGTTAACAGGGGGAATAGCTTGTGGTAAATCCACGGTTTCCAATTATTTAGAAAATATCTACAAAATTCCTGTTCTTGATGCGGATATTTATGCCCGGGAAGCAGTGGAAAAAGGTTCGGAAATTTTAGAGAGAATTTTTGCGCGTTATGGCAGAAAAGTTAAAACTGAGGATAATTCCCTTAATCGCCAACAGTTAGGAGAGATTATTTTTAATAATCTCGAGGAAAAAATCTGGTTAGAAAGTCAGATTCATCCCTATGTTAGAGAATGTTTTAAGCGGCATTTAGAGCAGTTAGAAGTCCCGATAGTTGTTTGTTCTATTCCTTTATTGTTTGAAGCCAAATTAACCCATTTAGTCACAGAGATTTGGGTGATTTCTTGCAGTTTCGAGCAACAAATTCAACGCTTAACGACTAGAAATAACCTAAGTAGAGAACAAGCGATCGCTCGAATTAATAATCAAATGTCTTTAGCCGAAAAAATTGCCTTGGCTGATATTGTTTTAGACAATTCCGGGGATTTAGAAGCTTTATATACCCAGATCGATCGAGCTATACAATAGGGATTAATATTAAAACAACCAGGCAAATTTTCCCACCCCGAATTTTACATAGAGAATAATTGCCAAAACCAATAAAAATAGAAAGCCAATAATTAATAAATAGTCTTTATTGGTTAAGATTGATTCCTGTAAAAATGTGCGATCAGGATCACCAGAGAAAGCTTTAGCCTGTAAAACTACCTCTAATTTTTGCGATTTAGCCATAGCGTTTAAAATTAAAGGTACAGCGATAGAAGCGTAAATTTTTCCCTTTTGTAACCAACCCATTTTTTCTATTGCTAATCCTCGTAATCTTTGAGCGGAAATAATCGATCGAGATTCTTCTACTAGGAGAGGAAATAAACGCAGGGTAGAGGAAAAAATAAAGACTATTTTGTAGGGAATTCTGGCTTTAGTTAAACTCACCATCATCTGATTTATATCGGTGGTAAAAATAGCGAGGGGAATAATTAAAACCATAGTGAGAGTTTTAAAGATCACATTTAAACCGTAGAGGGTTCCCTCCACAGTCATTTGAGCAGAACCGACAGTTAATAAGGGAGTTAATTCAGTTTTTCCCGTTAAAGCTTTTACCTGTTCCACATTAAAAAATCCCATGGTAATTAATAAGAATAGATAAAAGGGAGCCATGAATTTGAAAATAGTGAGGAGATAAGACCATTTTACCCCGGCCCAGAGACAAGCTAAAGCGACAATAAGAGTTAGAAAACCGCCAGCGAGGGGACTTTCCCAAGTAAAAGCGATGAGAGTAACCACGATCATCATGGTTAATTTTGTCCGAAAATCTAGGCGAGTAAAAGGAGAATCTTGATCGACGGTTTGCCAGTTAAATGATTGCATAATTAGGAAAAAAGTTAGTAAGTAGCTAGGTGTTAAAAACTGTCAGATGCCCCCCTTATTAAGGGGGATCCCCCCGCCTATCGGCACCCCCCTTATCAAGGGGGGCAGGGGGGATCGGCGGGAGCATCTCACCTTTGCAATGAGCATAAATACTTAGTGGAAAAATAGGCTTTTCGAGGGTAATTCTTGTTTTAATTCTCCATGTACGCAGTCTTTAAAAGCCTCTATTTCGTTCCAAGACACGATTAAGAGTGGCTTTTAGGCTAAGTATAATTACTTATCGCGTAAGTGAGATGCTCCCGGATCGGCACACCCCTTATTAAGGGGGGATCTATCTTCAATTTAATTATAACTTTAAGGGAATGAGTTAATTACCCATCCCCATCAATCCCCTAGGAAGGGTTAGTAATTCTCTTCATTTGCTCTTGAATTTCGGGGTTATAAATCTGGAGATAATTCCAATAATTACCAAACACCGATTCTATATAACCCTTAGTTTCTCTAAAGGGAATATTCTCGACAAATTGATCGGGATCGCTAAAATCAAAACGCTGTTTCCATTTGGAAACTGCCCCAGGTCCGGCGTTATAACTAGCCACGGCAAAAAGTGAATTTCCGGCGAATTTGCCATGGGTATAATCGAGATACCATGTCCCCATCATAATGTTATCTTCAGGATTAGTTAAAGAATAACTTTTATTGCCAGTATTACCCGCAATATATTTACCCGTGTCGGGCATAATTTGCATTAATCCCACTGCCCCTACAGGAGAACGAATTTCTTTTTCAAAGCGGGATTCTTGCCGGATTAAAGCAGTCACTAGCAGGGGATTTAATTGTCTATCTTTTGACCATTCCAGGATGGTATCGTAGTAGGGGAAAGGGAATAAAGCGTGCCAGTATTTATCATTTTGTCGCAGGAGTTTCCAGGCTTTCTTTTCCTCCGGGGTATCTCTTTCTCGCAAGCGCCAAATCAGGTTAATTCCTTCTAAATTTTGATTGCGAGAGAGTTTATAGACACCGAGGTTAAATTGTTCGTCAACGGTTAAATTCCAAGGATCGACAATTTCTGCTTGGAAGAGATTCCAAGCATCCGTATCTTCACCAATTCGATATAATTCCTTGAAAGCTTCCGAACCAGCGGGGGGATCGTTACGAGTGGCGGGTTTGACGGTGGTAGGGTTATAGGAGCGGACAGTGGTAAAATCCCCCACGTCCCAACCTAATAAAACCGCCGAGCGCCAGGCATAATAGGAATGGGGATGACGAGAAATAGTGTAGGTAAAAGCTTGTTTTGCTTCTTGGTTTTTGCCGAGTTTTTGCGCCCATTTTCCCACCCAAAAGGCTGCTTTCGGAGCAGTTTGACTATCGGGATTATTAACCGCAATTGGCTGCGCCCACTGCCACGCCTTGGCGTAATCACCGGATTTAGCGGCTCTTTGGGCCATTAACCAGCGATAATCGGCGGCTTCGTCGGATTTTGGGTATTTATTTAATAAAGTCTGCCATGTTTGACTAGCGGCCTGAGCATTAGTTGATCCTAGTAATTTGGCTTTCGCCTCCAAAGCTTCCGGAGCGCGATCGGGAAATTGCTTGACAATGCGATCGAGATATGCTATGGCATCGCGGTTAGGAGAAATTTGGGCGAGTCGCAGTAATCCTAAACTGGTTTCTGGGGCCTGGGGATAGGTTTTAATTAATTTTTGGTAAGCGCTGCGAGCTTCTGGCAGTTTTTTGGCAATTTGTAGCCCGCGGGCGTAACGATAGGCTTGTTCGGGGCTAGGAGTGGCTTTAGCGTAGGCTTTATAGGCTTTTTCGTACAATCCCGACTGCCAATAACCTGCCCCAATCATTGCCCAATCCGCTGGAGTTAACTGCTCGGCGTAGTCTTTCACCAAACGATCGCGGGCCTGATTGAGGGTAGGATCAAAAGGATTAGCCTTGGCTAACTGTAACCATAAGGGAAATTGATCGGGATTTTCTTGAAGACGTTGGCGAATTAAAGCCAAAGTGCGCGGGTGTCGGGGGTATTGCTTGAGCAATTTTTCCTGATAACTGGGGTCGTATTTGCCCAAAGAGTAGTAAGCTTCCGCCACTACGGGCGATTGGGGATAGGTTTTAATTAATTTTTGCCAAATTTCTCGCGCTCTTTCACTATCGTTGCTTAATTCGTGGGCGCGTCCCTGTTTGAGGAGAATCTGGGGAGCGAGGACAGGATATTGTTTTTCTAAGCCTTCTAATTGTTTTAAAGCCGGACCCCCTTCATATTTTCTCAATAAATCCATGGCCAGGAGATAGCGGGCGCGACTACGATCTAAAGAGGGCGAGTTGGCATCGGCAACATCTTTTAACTTGACATCTCGCTCGGTTTGTGGTAAAGAAGCGCTATCAACCACGGCAGAGGGTTGGTTAGGATCTTGGCTAGGAAGCGACGCACTATTGCGATCGAGCCAAGCGAGAAGTTTCGGGTGAAAGAGAAAGAGACTGGTGAGAGTAAAAAGCGCAACCCCAGAACCTAGTCCAAGAAGGAGCGGGGTGTGAGGGGGGAATTTCTTAAACATTACCTTAATTCAAGACAGTAGCTCAACATACATTATCAATGATCGTGGTGACAGGTTGTTTGTTTCAATCAGGTTGGGGGGTTGTTCAGTTATCAGTAAGCAGTAATCAGTAATCAGTGAACTGAAAACTCCCATCTGGTAACTGATCACTGATCCCTGAGATATGGTACGCTAAACAGGATTTAAGTATTATTAATGATTACTATGAAACAGCGCGGCGTGACGGTTTGGTTAACGGGATTGAGCGGTGCGGGGAAAAGCACGATTACCGAGGCATTACAGGCAAAATTAATCGCTGAAGGCTATTCCATTGAAGTTCTCGATGGCGATATAGTACGGACGAACCTAACCAAAGGTTTAGGATTTAGTAAAGAGGATCGCGATGAAAATATCCGTCGCATTGGTTTTGTGTCTAATTTGCTCACCCGTCACGGTGTGATTGTCCTAGTTTCAGCTATTTCTCCCTATCGTGAGATTCGCGAGGAAGTACGGGGGAAAATTGGCAGTTTTGTCGAAGTTTTCGTGAATGCTCCCTTAAACGTCTGTGAGGCGCGCGATGTGAAAGGATTATATAAAAGAGCGCGTGCTGGCGAAATCAAGTCTTTTACGGGAATTGATGATCCCTATGAACCACCTTTTAACCCGGAAGTGGAATGCCGCACCGATTTAGAGACTTTAGAGGAAAGTGTCGCCAAAGTCTGGAACAAATTGACGGAATTAGGCTACATTCATCAAGCTGTGGCGGTTTAATCCCAGAATAACTTTGTATTATTGGAAAACATCGTAGGGACGTGGACTAAAAACGTCTCTACTCCCCGATTAACCCCTTAAGCCAATTTGTTAGTTAATCTCCTTTTCTTCAGTACCTAAGCAAAGTTAATTAGATCTCTGGCTAAAGTGCAAGACTGTCTAAACAGTGATCAGTAAACAGTAAACAGTAAACAGTGAAAAGACAGTAGGAAACTTCTATTTAATACTGCTCACTTAAAACTTAAATCTGATAACTGATAACTGATAACTGATAACTGTCTCGACTAGCAAATTAATTTTGCAGGAATACTTAAGTAGGTGGGTGGAATTAAATATAAAATGAACGTAGGTTGGGTTGAAGCATGAAACCCAACGCCCGCATGGGTTACGCTACCGCTAACCCATCCTACAAATAATTGTGCCTACCTACTTAATAAGTAAGTATTTATAATTGAAGAGAAGATAGATTTTGCCTTTGATCCCCCCTTAATAAGGGGGGTGCCGACAGTTTTTAACACCTACCTACATATTTAAAGGCGATAAATTATTTTGAAATCTCGCTCTAGTTATTGGAACCTCATTCCCTATCTCCGTCCCCAAACCCAAACAATTATTTTGGCGTTCATCTGTACGATCGGATTTACGGTATTTTGGCCGATTTTAGCTTGGTTAGCCGGACAAATGGCCAGATATATCGGTGAGGGAAATGTGCAAGCATTGGCCACACTTTCGGGGGTGGGGGCAGTGGTTTTTTTACTGCGGGGAATGTCTCAGTATGGACAAGATTCCCTGATGGCGAAAGCTTCTTTAAAAATTGCTCTCGAATTAAGAAAAAAAGTTTATGCTCACCTGCAAACCCTCGGTTTAAATTACTTTGAAACGGCCAAAACTGGTGATTTATCCTATCGTTTAACGGAAGATATCGATCGCATTGGGGAAGTAATTAACAAATTTTTCCACGATTTTATTCCCTCAGCCTTACAGTTAATTGTCGTCTTTGCCTATATGTTTATTGTTAACTGGCAATTGACGATCGCTGTCATTATTATCGCTCCTTTGTTAGGAGTTTTGGTGGGATTTTTTGGTGAAAAATTATTACAATATGCTCGTCGCGCTCAGGCGAAAATATCTAATCTTTCTTCGTTATTAACCGAAGTTTTTGGCGGTATTCGTGTGGTGCAAGCTTTCGCATCTGAAGATTATCAAACCGAGCTTTTTGCTCAAGAAGCGGAGGAAAATCGCCGCGCTCAATACCTATCAGAATCCACCAAAGCTTTACAATACGTCGTGGTGGGATTCTTACAAGCTCTCGGTGTCATCTTTTTATTCTTTCTCGCTGGTTGGCAAATTTCCCAAAAGAATTTAACTGGAATTGACTTTGTTAGTTATGTGGCAGCGGTGGCAATGTTAATCGATCCCATCGCCCATATTACCAGTAATTATAATCAATTTAAACAGGGTCAAGCCTCCATGGATCGGATTTTTGAATTGTTAGCTATTTTGCCAACAATTACCGAAAAACCGAATGCGATCAATCTGCAACCCCATAGCAAAGAAGTTGAATATTGTCAAGTAAATTTTTCTTACAATGAGGACAGACAGGTTTTAAAAAATATTAATTTTACTGCACACGCTGGCGAAATGATTGCTTTAGTAGGAGCATCGGGAGCGGGAAAAACCACTTTAGTTAATCTTTTATTGCGTTTTTATGACCCCACTGCCGGCAAGATTTTAATCGATGGGGTGGATATTCGTGATGTGACTTTAAAAAGTCTCCGGCGACAAATTGGCGTAGTTTTACAGGAAAATATTCTCTTTTCTGGCACTATAGCCCAAAATATCGCTTTTGGCCAGGGAGATTTTAATCTGCAAGAGGTGGAAAAAGCGGCAAAAATTGCCAACGCTCATCAATTTATCGGTGAACTTTCCCAGGGTTACTATACCTATGTGGGAGAAAGAGGTGTTAATTTATCGGGTGGACAAAGACAAAGAATCGCCATCGCACGAGCGGTTTTATCTAATCCGAGAATTTTAATTTTAGATGAAGCAACTTCAGCGCTCGATTCGGAATCGGAAGCTTTAGTGCAGGAAGCTTTAGAAAGAATTATGACGGAGCGCACGGTATTTGTTATTGCTCACCGATTAGCAACTGTCAGAAAAGCTAACCGTATTTTAGTCTTAGAAAAGGGTGAAATTATCGAGGTGGGTAATCACGAGGAGTTATTAAATCTTAATGGTCGTTACGCTCAATTTCATGCTAGACAATTTCAAGATTAGTCTATTTGGCATTAAGAGTTGGGCTCTTCTAGGTTCTGTGTGATAAGTTTAATTGACATAGGATCGATCGATCTTTGTGTCCTTTGTGTCTTTGTGGTTCGTTCCACCCCCTCGCTCTTGAGAAATGTATCTTAGAATACATTTTACCCACCAAAGCTGGGAGAGCCGATATTTTTCTGTTCCCTCTACTTAGGGTTTTTTCGGGGAATTCCTCGCAAAGCTAAAACATCATCGAGGGTGGAACAATAGTTTTTTAAACCAAAATCAGCAGGAGTATAGGTTTTAAAGTGGGTGAAGTGGCGATAATTCATCGCAAAGCGGTCCCATGCTTCCATCTGCAAGTTAAAAACTTTGATAAAAAAGTTAGCAATGGTTAAAGATAAAGGAATGCGAAAGTAGATTTTTTTATTTAAATAAGTACAGATTTCCTCCACTGCTTGGTTAGCTGTTGTCCGTTGATTGCCTAGGACAATTTTGCTTTCTGGTGCGGGATTTTCGATTAAATAATTCACCACTTGAGCTATATCTTTGGCATGGATAAAATGAAAACTGCCATCAGCTTGAAACCAACGCACTAAACCGATATATTTCAACACATCCGGTAAACCACCATAGATATGAGAATAGGGTTTATTTTCGTCACCACCTAAGACAAAAGTGGGGTATAAAGTGATAATTTTATCGGCAATTTCTAGGTCAGTAAATTTGCTATAACAAATATATTTGGTGCGGATATAATTAGTTCCTATTTCCCCAGCTTCGGGCAAAAGTTGATTATTTTGATTGAGAATACTGGCAGTAGAAAAATAGAGGACTTTCTCGCAGATTTGAGCATCTAAATAACTAATTAATTCTAGGGTTTTTACCACATTAATCTGATAACTTTCCTCCTCTCCTCCCCAACTGGTAGCGATTAAAACCGCTATATTCATTGTTTTTAAAAGCTCGGCATATACCCCAATATTTTCCATATCGCCTAAAAGTATATGAACATTTGATCGCCCTTGGTAAGTAAATTTTAACTTCTCGGGATTACGCAATAAAAAATATAATTCATAGTCGGGATTTTCCAGTAAAATCTCGGCGATATAATGCCCAATACAGCCACTCACACCCGTTAGAAATATTTTTTTCATTATTTTAATTGATCCAGCAGAATTTAGGGGACAGTGTGAAAGTAAAAAGTGAGTCACGGGTTCGGATTTTGGAGAGCTGCATCTAAACTTTGCAGAAATATCAAAAATGAGTAATGGTCAGTGACTCTTAAATTATTACAAATATATCAGCAGCTGCGTGTAAGCATCCCACAAAAAAACTAATGCGCAGGGGGTTCGGGGGAGGCGCTTCGTCCCCCGACGGGGGGTTTGGGGGGTAGAACCCCCCAAGAGTCTGGATTGGAAACAAACAACCTAGAAAGCACAGTTTTTTAACAGAAGTTATCAGAGAATCCCAACTTAGTAGATTTTAAATTATGGGATGCACTCTTAGGTGTTGGGTGTTACAGACGATTTCCTTACCTCCTAACCCCTATTCCCTAAACCTTGATCACGACATCCTAGGCGTGAACTGCTAATAATTGATCCGCTTGTTTAGCAGTTTCAAAGAAGAAACGCACGTTATCTTCAGGAGTTCCCACCAAAACACCATGACCTAAATTAAGAATATGACCTTGATTACCCGCTTTACGAATAGTATCAAGAATCCGCTCGCGAATAAAGGACTGGGAACCGAATAAAACCCCCGGATCGATATTACCTTGAACCATCATCGATTTACCTAAACGCTGTCTCGCTTCCGCCATATCCACGGTCCAATCGACGCTGACAATATCAACCCCCGATTTACCCATTCTTTCCAAAACGCCAGCACTGCCACTAATGTAGAGAATTAAGGGTGTATCGGGATGGGTTTCTTTCACCAAACGGACTACTTTTTGTTGATAGGGTAAGGCAAAAACATCGTAATCTTGGGGAGTTAATTGACCCGCCCAAGAATCGAACATTTGTACCACTTGCGCCCCACAATCAATTTGATAACGGACATAGGTGGCGATCATATCCGCTAATTTATCTAAAAATTGGTGCAGTACCGAGGGTTCCGAAAAAGCCATCCCTTTAATCACAGAATAACTTTTAGAACCTTTCCCTTCCACTGCATAGGCTGCTAAAGTCCAAGGCGCGCCGACAAAACCGAGGACAGTGGATTTATTTCCCACTTCTTGACGCAGGGTTTTTAAAATCGTTTTGATAAAAGGTAAAGACTGATCGGGATCGAGGGGATTAAGTTGGTCCACCTGCGCTTGAGTACGAATGGGAGAATCGATAATCGGCCCCTTACTTTCGATAATATCAAAGGGAATACCAATTCCCGCCAAGGGAGTGAGGATATCGGAGAACATGATCACCCCATCCGGTTGAAAAGCACGCCAAGGTTGCAGGGAGATTTCGATCGCTAGATCGGCATTTTCCGATCTTTCCCGAAAACTGGGGTATTTATCCCGCAATTCTCGATAAATCTGCATATAACGTCCTGCTTGTCTCATCATCCACACGGGAGGACGGGGTAAGATTTCTCCTTTGGCAGCGCGTAATAAATAAGGTATTTCAGGGGAGTCAGTCATATCACGATGATTATTCTATTGCCTTTTCTACGGTATCATCCCCCGTACAGCTAATTTTTCTGGTTTTTCCTTAAGAATTGTTAACGAAAGTTATCCCCCCACCTCCCCATCTCCCCAGCTTCCTATCTCCCTTGTTCCCCTACACCCCACACCCTACACCCCACACCCTACACCCTGCTCCCCACCCTGGGATGAACTCGACGCAATCGCAAGGCATTCGTCACCACGGAAAGGGAACTTAAAGCCATGGCAGCACCGGCAATAATCGGATTGAGCAGAAAAGGATAGAGGACTCCGGCAGCGATGGGAATGGCAATCAGGTTATAAATAAAAGCAAAAAAGAGATTTTCTTTGATGTTTCGCATTGTTGCCCGACTTAACTCAATAGCGCTCACAATTCCCTGTAAATCTCCCGAAATTAAGGTTATATCGCTGGCGGCGATCGCTACATCGGTCCCCGTGCCAATGGCAATACCTAAGTCCGCTTGCGCCAATGCGATCGCATCATTGATGCCATCTCCAACCATGGCGACTATTTTCCCTTTTTTTTGCAAATATTCGATTTTTTCGGCTTTTTGTTCGGGACGGAGTGCGGCAAAAAAGCGCCGGATACCCAACTCGCTGGCGATCGCCTCTGCGGTTTCGAGGTTGTCCCCCGTCATCATCATCACCTCTAAGCCCATTTTTTTGAGCTTGGCGACCACTGAAGAAGAAAAAGGTTTTAAAACGTCGGAAATGGCGATCACCCCCTCTAAACGCCCGTTAACCGCTATCCAAGCCACGGTTTTTTTCTGCCATTCCCAATCGTGGGCGACTTTTTTAAGAACTTTTGTTTCGATCCCTTGACTTTCTAACCATTGTTGTGTACCGATTTGCACTAAATCCGACCCGACTTTTCCCTGCACTCCTGACCCAGTTATTGAGTCAAATTCGGTTACTTCTAAGGTTTTAATCTGGTTTAACTGCCCATATCTAACTATTGCTTCTCCTAGCGGGTGTTCAGAATGATTCTCCACCGATACGACTAACTGCAGCAGCGATAATTCCCGTCCATCCCTCACCCCTTCGCGAGTCAAGAAGTCCGTCACCGTTGGTTTCCCCTGGGTGAGAGTTCCCGTTTTATCGAGAACAATAGTAGTAATACCCTGGGCTAATTCTAAACTTTCGGCATTTTTAATTAAAATTCCCTGTTTTGCTGCCTGTCCTGTTCCCACCATAATCGAGGTAGGTGTAGCTAATCCTAGCGCACAGGGACAAGCGATAATTAAGACTTCCACCATTGTAATCAAAGCGAGGGTGAGATTACCCGTGCGGAGAATCCAAAATAGGAAAGTTATTACCGCAATAATCATCACCACCGGCACAAAATAAGCGGTCACTCGATCGACTAATCTTTGTATAGGTGCTTTTGATGCTTGTGCGGTTTGCACTAATCGGACAATCTGAGCTAAAACCGTATCTTTTCCCACTCGTAACGCTTGCATTTGTAGGCTACCAGTTTTATTAATTGTCGCACCGATTACCTGTTGATTGACGGTTTTTCGCACGGGTAAACTTTCCCCTGTCACCATCGATTCATCAATGCTAGAACTGCCTTGTATAATTATGCCATCGACGGGAATTTTTTCTCCCGGACGCACTAAAATTATATCTCCTACCTTCACCTCTTCTATTGGTATATCTAGCGTCTGTTCTTCCCTAATTACCCTAGCAGTTTTTGCCTGTAATCCCATTAATTGTTTAATAGCGGCGGCCGTTTCTTTTCTGGCACGTTTTTCGAGGAAACGACCGAGTAAAATCAGAGTAATTACGATAGCTGATGCTTCGTAATAGACATGGGAATTAAACCCCTGTTTTTCAATAAAATCGCTCCCGAAGGTTAAAAACAGGGAATAAAAATAGGCGGCACTGGTTCCCAAAACTACTAAAGTGTCCATGGTGGCGGTGCGATTTTTAAAGGCTTTCCAAGCATTTTTATAAAAACTTTGACCACACCAAAATTGGACGGGAGTAGCGAGAATTAATTGTAATAAGGGAGCGTGTAACCAGTGGGGAATAAAAGATAGAGATAAACCCGTCATCATCGGTAAAGAACCGATAAAAAGTATAATGCTAATAACAATAGCGATCGATAGTTTAGGGAGAAGTTCTTTTTCTGGCCTGGATTCGAGATTAATTTCCGTTATCGGTGTAGCTTGGAAACCGGCATCCCTAACTTTTGCTTGAATAGTGTTAAGATCGGTACGCTTGGGATCATAGTCCACCTCCACCTGTTCCATGCCAAAATTAACTTGACATCGAATCACTCCAGGGATAGATTTAATTATCCGCTCGATCGAATTAGCACAACCAGCGCAACTCATCCCGACGAGTTTGAGAGTTTGATGGGTCATAATGTTAATAGCAGCGGAAGTCAGCAACAAAATCCCCCGCAGCACAGTTCTATCTTTAGCATAAAATATTACCCTAGCTGCAGGGTCAAGAATCCTTTGTTAATTTTTCTGAATAGATATGAAGAAATGTAAAAAAGAGTGTCTGTATTTTCCTAACACACCCTTAGGTTTTATGGACAAATTTCAATTAACCCCACTCTGTTGCGTATCTTGACCCTGCAAAGCATCGGCAGCGGAAACACCATCACCCTGAAAACCAAAATACCATAAAGTAGCGGCAGCTTCAGCGCGAGTTACTGGTCTTTTTGGCTGAAATAGGGTAGTAAAACCAAAAACTCGCCGAATATTAGCTTGTTCGGCATTTTGAAAATCGGCATAAAGAGCGCGCACCAGCTGCGGGTTAATTTTATTAGTATCCTGAAAACCCCAAGTATTTTTAATCGTATCAAGATTGGCGCTCGGTAAAGCTTTTCTAATATCTAATGGCACTTTCCAAGCGATTAAATCTTCCCGGGTTAAAGGAGCATTGGGACGGAATAAAAGGGCGCTACTATCTCCCGTTAAGGGAGAGGGAATTAACCCCGCTTCCGCTAATCCTTGAATATAAATATAATCGGGAGCGTTATTTTTAACATCACTAAAAGCTGGGGAACTATTGGGAGTAGCTAAACGGATTTGTTTACCCGCTACATTGGCATAAATGGCATTATTAGCCTGTAACAACCAGCGAGCAAATTCTCGGCGCGTTATTGTATCATTAGGGTTAAACTGATTGTTATTACCTGTTAATACTCCTAATCTAGCTAAGTCTTGAATGTGGCTTTTTAAGGGATTAGGTAAGGATTCGAGATCGTTAAAACTGGTGGGATTAAGATTGGGTAAAGGGGAAGAAATAGGGGAGGGACTAGGGGAAGCAATCGGGGTTCCCGTTGGACGATAATCAAGGCTATATTCGGTCTTGGGAGAAGTGGCAGTTATGGTGATAGTTAATTCTAAATTATCTCGACGGGCCGTTAGGGTACTATTGACTCCCTCCCCAGAAAAGGGAGTAATAATTTCCCAATTATTATTAACTAATTCCTGTTGATAAAAAGCCTCGATCGCATTGCTGGGATCGGTGGATTGCCAACGGGTTTGCCCACTGGTATTATCAAGATTTGTCTGCACGGATAATAATTCTGATTGACTATATCGAGGAATTTCTGCGGGAAAATTTGCGGGTAATTGCTGGTTATTAGGAGAGTTTTCTGGTATGGGATTTGTTTGTAGATTAGGATCGGCAGCCAGACGATTTTCTAGGGCAGGATTGCCACTACAGGCTGCTAAAATGCCCAGCAGAGTGATCATTGTACTGTAGCGAATAAACTTACTCACGGTCTTTACCAATATTGTTTCCTTAGCTTTATCCTAGCTTATTTACCCGGGGTTTTGACTAGGGAAAATTCTGCGCCACCATTGACGTAATTTACCCAGCAGAAATCCTCCTAACCCTTTTGTGTATTTTTCAAATTTGTAGTAAAATAAAACGTCGATTATATCCTGGGTGGAAAGATACTTGAGATAGGATACTCCTTGATCTATACGCGCATCACTATATTCTAAATAAACTTTGCGACTGAGGCGATCGGATAAATTCCATTTTGGTTGAAAATATTCTTGCATCCGCTGTTGATAAAGTCCAAAACTGCTCGATTTTCCCTGTAAATATTCCTCCATGTATTGACAAGCAATTTCGGCTCCTTTCATAGCATGGCGAATACCTTCCCCTCCTAAAAAGTTAACCGTAGAAACCGCATCACCAATCGCTATAATATTCGGTTCTTGATAATAAATATCTTGCAGATTGAGCGAATATTCTAAAATAGAACCATGGATGTCGATTATATCATATTTAGAGAGATTAATGTAGGTTTGAATAATTTGTGTAATATAACTTTTTAAAGGCTTAACTTGAGAAATATAAGGATGTTCTCCCTCTAACCAAGCCGCTCCTATTTTTAATTGCTGATTATCCATAGGAAAAATCCAGCCATAACCTTTAGGACTCCATTTATGACCGAGAAAAAACACTAAATTATCTTGATATTTTTGATAATCTACTTCTGGCACAGTAATTAAATATTCAATGCCCACTGCTTTTAGAAAATCAGGTTTTTCTCGTCTATGTTTATACATAACTGCTCTAGCGTATCCCGTGGCATCAACCAATAAACGAGTAGTAACTGTCTCGATTTTCTCGCCTTTTGATTTCAAGAAAACAGTTAGCTGATCCTCCATCTGTTGATATTTCAGATAACGACAACCTAAACGAACTTCTCCCCCCAAACCCAGCACTTCTGCGGCTAAAAACTCTCGCAATTTGGCAAAATCAAAAACTACCCCTAAAGGTTGCGGTGATGACCAAAAATGATGTATGCTAGTGGAGATAATTTCGATATTTTTCCAAAACCTAGCCACCACGGTTTCGGGGAGATTGAATTGTTCTAAAATTTCTAGGGGAGAAGCGGCACTAGAAAAGTTATTATCTTGCCAACTAGAATGTTGTTCCACTAAAAGAACACGATAACCTTTTTCACTTAATAATCTACCACAGTGACCTCCCGCTGGTCCGCCCCCAATAATTACGACATCATAATCCATGATTTACTCCCTCGCCTAATCTTACTAACTTGCTTTTATTTTACCCTAAATGCCCTCTGTTAAACCCCAAACTGGTTAAGCTGTTGTGCATCTAAATTTGATCCTCTTTTTAACCTATTCCCTGTTCCCTCATCGAAAGGCCACCAGCTTATGACATTTTTCTTATTATTAGTTACTTTCCTATCGCTAATAATTTGGTTATATTTAATCTTAGCCAGGGGACAATTTTGGCTATCTAACCAAAAAATTAATCCTGTCACTTCTCCCTTAACAAATTATCCAAAAGTCTCGGCAATTATCCCCGCACGAAACGAAGCCGACGTTTTACCTATCAGTTTAACCTCCCTCTTTAACCAAGATTATCAAGGCGAATTTTCCATTATTTTAATTGACGATCAAAGCAGTGATGGCACTGGAAAAGTTGCCCAAGAAATTGCTGATCAATCTCATAAATCTGGACAAATAACTATTATTTATGGACAACCTTTAGAGATAGGATGGACGGGTAAATTATGGGCAATGAAACAGGGAATAACAGAGGCTACCGAGAAATTTGCACCCGATTATTTTCTCTTTACCGATGCCGATATTGCCCACGCACCAGATAATTTAACCCAATTAGTTACTAAAGCAGTACAGGAAAAACAAGCTTTAGTTTCCCTGATGGTGTTGCTACGCTGTGACAGTTTTTGGGAAAAATTTCTTATTCCTGCCTTTGTTTTTTTCTTCGAGAAACTCTATCCTTTTCCCCTAGTTAATAATCCTAATTCCCCGATAGCAGCCGCCGCTGGGGGTTGCATTTTAATTCGCCGAGATATCCTAGAAAAAATTGGCGGTATTGAGATTCTTAAACAAGCTTTAATTGATGATTGTTCTTTGGCGATTGCGGTTAAAAAATATCTGCAAAATCACCCCGAAAATAGCGAGAAATCCATCTGGTTAGGATTAACAAAAAGCACCTATAGTCTCCGTCCCTATCCCGATTTAGCCAGCATTTGGAATATGGTAGCCCGCACCGCCTTCACACAACTAAATTACTCAATACTTTGGTTAATCGGCACAATTTTCGGGATGTTTTTAACCTATTTAGCTGCCCCCTTGGGCTTAATCTGGGGATTGGTCTTAAAAGAAAGATCAATTATTATAATTAGCGCCGTCACCTTATTACTAATCGCCCTTTCCTATGGCCCGACTTTAAGACTATATAAATTATCCCCCCTGCGGGCTTTAACTTTACCCCTAATTGCCCTATTTTATAGTTTAATGACTGTGGATTCTGCCCTGCGTTATTGGCGCGGTCAAGGGGGAGGTTGGAAAGGGCGAGTTTATCCTAATTAGGGTCTGCTGAATAATAGTAAAACCCTTTTAAAATAAGGCTTTTGACCTGTTAAAATCTGATGTTAGTGCAAGAAAATAGTAACTAAAACAGTCCACTAAATTCTAATGCTTCCTCGATCAAGTCATAGCATCCGCTTAAATATGGGTCTGATTCAAATTCCTAAAAAGCCGCGATCCCATTGCCGTTGTTGATGGCAAAAGAGTATTTATTTTGATCGCTTGGGCATATATACACATCGATATTTAGTAGGTGGCGGGGATAGCTTTTTTTCGCTTCTGTGCCGTTGCCAGAGATTTTTTTACTTGTTCCGCTTGCCATTGGTGCCCGCAGTGATCGCAGTAAATGTTAAGGCTTTCAAGGCTTTTTCGGTAAATTTCTGAGGATTGGCATTGTGGGCAGTTCATGATTTTTGCGCTTGGGTTAGTGGGATTATTTGATCGAGTTAGGGAATCGATCGAGTCATTCGATGGTTTGGTTTTTTGGGGGTGGGTGGGTGGGGTCTTTATAATAGGATTACCACCGATTAGGCTCTTGTTAGATGTCCGGTTCGGTGGCTCTTCATTTGCCCTCACTTTGCCCTTGAGTTGATAAGATTTATTATAGCACGTCAGCAAGGAATAATCGACATTTTCTTTAGCCGTGTTAGTATGGAATGTGTTAAAGATTTTCAGGTAAAAATATGGCTGGTAAAGGAGTCCCTAAAGGCACGGTTCACAATCCGCTTGGGATTAATCAATATCCTGGGATTCGATCGAAATCGTTGCTACAATCACAGATAGGTGAAGTTTTTTTATGGCTATCAAGTGTAATGAAAATCCGTCAACAGATTTATAATCTCCAAAAAGGTCGCGGTCGTTGGTTGGCGATCGGGAAATATTGCCTGTTCTTTGGCGTGACCGTTTCACTTTTGCTAGTGAGTCACGCGGTGATGGCACAGGATAGCGACTCTAACACTTTTTCCCCAGTTGATACTATCTGGTTAATCACTGCGGGCGCGTTAGTATTTTTCATGAATGCTGGCTTCGCTTTATTAGAAGCTGGCTCTTGTAGTCAAAAAAGCTTGATTAATGTTTTAGCAAAAAATGTAGTTGTTTTTTGTATCGCGACTCTAGCTTACTTAATCGGTTTTAAACTAATGTTCGGGGATGGACTTGATTTGTTTCAAAGCCCATCCCAAATCACTTGCCCTATTTCCGATCCATCTAAAATTTTGAGTGTTTTCGGTAGATTCGGTTTGATCGAGTTACCTTTTTCAACATGGGAGTCAGGATCAGAGACTGGTAACAACCCTCTAGGGTTTCCTTCATCAGGATTCTCTTGTTTAAAGGAATTGTGGCCTAATCGGTCATTTGCTTCAATATTTTTCTTTCAGTTAGTATTCGCGGGAACCGCCGCAACGATTGTTTCTGGTGCGGTAGCGGAAAGAATTAAATTCATTGCTTTCTGCCTTTTTAGTTTATTTTTAGTCGCAGTGATATATCCTGTTGTGGGTCATTGGGTTTGGGGACCCTATGGCTGGTTATCCCAATTGAAATTTAGAGATTTCGCGGGATCGGCGGTCGTTCATTCTGTAGGAGGGACAGCGGCTTTAGTAGGAGCATGGATACTAGGTCCGCGATGGACTTGTAAGTTTAAAGAGAATGACAAAAGTTACGATCCGCAGGAAGACATAGATATTGTTCAATCTGATAGATACTATGCTCCACCAGAATATCAAGAAAATTTAAAAATAGCTCATAATCCAGGATTTGTCACCCTTGGAGCATTTATTCTTTGGCTTGGCTGGATCGGCTTCAATGGCGGAAGCACTCCTAATCTATCCTATATCGGCCATATTGTAGTAACGACCTTAATCGCCTCGGCCGCGGGGGGAATCGCTTCCATAATATCTACTCCTTTTTTTGCTAAAAGTGATCCTACTCTAGGAAACTTTATCAACGGTATTTTGGGAGGATTGGTAGCCATAACAGCATCTTCAGCGTATGTGGGTATTAAAGATGCGATCATTATCGGTTTTGTTGGTGGACTACTTATTATTATCGGTGAACTTATAATATTACCGAATGTCCTAAAAATTGATGATCCAGTTGGAGCGATCTCTGTTCATCTAATGGGTGGTTTATGGGGAACGATAGCGGTAGGAATGTTTGCCGATCCAGATTCTCTTGTCTATAAGATAGAAATCAATAATCTTCTCGATAAGTTTAAGATTTTTGGGGTTCAGTTTATTGGGGCGCTCGTCATTTTTTTGGTCACCGGTGTTTTAAGTTTGATATCTTGGATAGTGTTAGGACTGTTGATATTTCAATTTGAATCTTTTGGAGAAAAAAAGATAACAATTACAGGAACTATAAGCTGGTGGAAAACTTTATTGCTAAGGGCTAGATATGGACTCAGACTCTCGGTTGAAGATGAGTATGTAGGTACTTACAAGATGTTTTCCGATCCAGAACGCTCCAGCAGAGAAACGGAACTGAAAAAATATAAAATATAATGATGAACTCAAAAAACAGAAAAGCAATCAAAAGTAAAACAATTAATTCGGACAGGTGGCTTCCCACTTCTTCAAACGGTCTTTAACTTGTTGAAATGTATATTTGCTGCCTTCAATATCTTTCTCTCTGATAAGGCATAAAGCGTCTTCCCGCCGACTATATTTTATTTGAGATGTGCTAGGAGAGTATGCCTGACTAGCAACAGCAATTGCCTGATCGTAAAGTAACTCTGCATATCTCGTTCCATAGTTTTCTCCACAAATCTCGCCCAGAGATTTTTTTTGAGGTTGTTGGCTTAAAAACTTTTCTATATCGGTAATCGCTCGATCTCTTTTAATGATGAGATCTTTGTCTCCATTACTGGAATCTCCGATACTCAAATCTTTCAAAGAAAGCTTATCGTCAATTGTTAAACATTCCTGATTGACAGATTGACTACTTCCATCAGATCCATTACCTGCTTGATCATCATCAGGTTGACACCGCCAAATAATCAAACCCAATAAAAGTATGACGACGAATAGTCCAGAATGTATAGGTTTTAATCCTTTATTAGTAACCGATTCGGTTTGTCTGTCAGTATTAGAATTTGGATGTTGTATAGATGAAGACTCAGGTGTTGGTGAAGCCGAAAGCGAAGCTGCAAGGTCATCTAATAAAAACAATTCCTTATAAATCCAGTGAATTGGAATTGGATTTTCTTTATCATCTTTTTTAACCAAGCCAATCTCGATTAATTTGTCGATTTTTTCTTGATCAGATGATTTTACTGTTATCGATTCATCATTAGATTGCTCCCATATTTCTTGTAATATATTTACAAGTTCAGCGCATGAGCTATCTTGGGTAATCTGTTTTTGAAATTCTTGTAATTTACTTTTAATTGACGGATCTTTTTTCAGATGCTCGATGACTCTTTCTTCAACTTGGTTTATATTTTCTTCACTAATGGTATCGGGAATTATTGACGTATCGTTTTTATATTTTTGGAAAAATTCATACAGAATCCTACCAAGAAATACATCCTTATTTGTCCACTCTGCTATTTTTTTGACAATGAACACATAATCATCTCTAAGATTATCATCGCTGCTCACCCATATTTGTCTAAAATTATTTAACAGACTCTTAAAATCATCTTGATTATCGGGGTTAACCATAAAAAATACTCCTTTATTTTAAAGACATGAACTATAGAACGAGTGAGTGCTTATAGGAAAATCCCAAAATATTAAAAATTCTATCAATTACTATTTATTGGTTTGGTTGTGTCATAAAATTCTATCCAATTGTTTGTTCCAACTTTTTTGTAAAAAAATCTCATGTTGTTTAGTTTTCGGTATTTGGCAATTATGAGCATCTTGTAAAAATTTTTCCTGAAGTAGCCAAAAATCCTCCTGGTTATAAGTGTACCACGCTTGTGTACTCGCGTCCAGGAGAACCTCGATCGCGGTCTGATAACGTTCATCTGGATAATAGCGTAACATTTTGTCAACAATACAATAGATATTTGGGGCTAACTTACGAACTTCTTCCATAGCATTGTTCCATCTTGTATCGTGGGGTTTATATCGTTTATAGGCAAGTTGACCAGTCTGAGAGTTTTTATAAAATCTTTCATATATTAATTTACAGATTGTAATTCCTAAAGAATAAATATCCCTAGTTTCTGCGTAATTTTCCAGACTTATATCTTTAGTAAATTCTATAATACTAGAATCTAGAGATTCTTGTGAACTTGGCGTATTCCTGATTAAAATTTCTGGAGGGGCATATATAGGAGTGTGGGGTTGGATAAGTGTGAATTTTGTATTGCTATCAGTAGCTAGGTGCTTACAAATCCCAAAATCTACTAAATATAATTTTCTGTCATTAGTAAAATTTCTTACTTCTTGAGTTTGTTTTCTGACAACAATATTATCAGGCTTTATATCTCTATGAATTATTCGATTTTTGTGAATAAGATGCAAAGTTTCTAATAAATCTATCAGATATCCGAAAATCTCTTTTTCTCGAGAAAATATTTCATTATTACCTGCTGTTTGGTTCTCTTGTGTTTGCTCTAAAATTTTTTGTGATAACCTATCTCCTTCAATAAATTCCATAACTAAAAAAGCATCTTCTGAAGCGTTCCCATTGGATGCTCTCTGTTGAGGATGATAATGGTCAATATAATTTGGAACCCGTGCGCCAGAGTTACGAGATATCTGTAGTCCTTCTATCTCGCGATTAAAAGTATCTACATCAGGAGTCTGTCTTAAAAATTTGATAGCGTAGATCTTTTCGGTATCAAATCCTTTTGAATTAGAATTTACTTCAAGAGCTTTATATACACTACCCTGATTACCTTCACCTTTATCACAGGGATGAGTCAAAAAATAAATTTTTTGATTGTCACTTTCCCATCTTAGTTTCCAGTCACACGAGGAGCAACAGCTATTTTGTCTGTCTGTGAATTGTACGTACGTTGCTTTATAATGAAGCTTTCCCTCCGCACAATTAATGCAATCTTTATTTCTACAAATAAACGAATGTGTTCCTTCCAGACTCATGAAATCCTCCTAGCCTTAAATTCGATTTCATAAAGTTGGGTTGATTCGCAGCGATCGCCAAAAAATTCCTTATCTACATCGTTCGGCTTGAACTTAAACTTAGACAAGGAATAGTAACCGTCATTCTGTCTGCGCTTCCAAACGAACATCATCGCATTGAGCCAGTAGGCGAAAATTGTACCCACCGCTATCTGTTTATAGCAAATCTCGCTCGATCCGCCAACGAGTTGAGAAACCATAACCTCGGTACTTGGATGATGATACTAGCGATCTTTTCTCCTACAGCTATGATACCTCGAATTTGGAGAGCAGGCTATACCCTGACACAAAAACGCCAGGGTTTCTTCAAGCTCTATGACTGTAGGCGATCCTAGTCTGTAACAGTACATTTATTTAGCCGATAACCCACACCAGAATTATTGGATATTAATTCAGGTATCTTTTCTGATGAGCAATTGTCGCGAATCTTCCTATTAATTCTACTAACAATATTTGAAAGATCTCGTTTTCTGTCGCCGTGGTTTTCTCCCTGCCAAATTTCTTTGATTAATTCCTCATAACTGACGGTGCGATGGTTGTTATTATTGTTTCCTGTTTGATCGGAATGTCGCGCCAGGTATTCTAGAAACTTAAATAGCTTTCGCGTAAAATCAATCCTTATCGGCTTACCAGAATCTAAACTGACATACAAGCCATCTCCTAATCTATATTCATAGATTGTAACTTGGACGGGTTTGTCTTCTTCTGGGGTCCTGACGGGTTCGTCCGTTGCGGTTGCGTTGAGATCGCGAAACTGGAATTTCCAATACTGATTTGGACTTCCTTCTTGACCCTGGCTACTTTGCAGCAAGATTTCGTCTTTGTCACAAAGAAGCTGACCTTGCTGTTGTATAGAGATCCGATTACCAGACAAGTGTTGATGCAATATGGTTCCGTTAGCGCTAGGACGTTCTGATTCTCTGACGTAATAATAAGGTCCTTCTATCACTTCGATTACAAAATGCTTTCTGGAAATCTTCGTATCTTCCGCCGGTAATTTGATGTCTGTACCTACATCAAATTGCCCTGCTGGATCAGTACGTCCGATAGTAATCTGACGATTAGTCGAATTCATTCGTTCAGATAGATCGTAGCGATCATCTTCTTGACCTTCAGTACGATAGATTTCTCCGTCGGGGCGGTAGATAACAAGATATACCGACACAGATATTCTACTCCTTGCAAGTTATAGCCGCACTCTAATTATATCGCCGAACTTGTGAACCGTCAACCCTTAAAGACAAGGAGAACCCCCGTCCACATCTCATTTGAAAACACCATATCATACTTTCTTCCCAGAGTGCATATCAAGATTTTTCAAGATTTTTAATTATTTTTCAAGTAAAATTCAATTTTCAATTTTTCAATTAAATTTAAATCAAACACACAAAAATTTTCAACAATTATCTGATCAAAACTCGTTTAAAACCCGTTAATGTTAAAAACAGGAAGCTTGATCGCCAAATCGAAAACATCGATTCAAGAATCCTTGATGAAGAAGCGCGGGATCTGCGTCCAAACTTAGCCCGCGCATCCTCCTTTGTCAACCTGTAGAAACAAGTAAACCTTATGATCGTACAAGATAAACACCCATTTTGCCTGAAAGTTGACGCAACAACTCCGTCTGGTAAGGCTGATATATTAAGCCGCCTAAATCAGGATGGGGCGGTCGTTTTCCAACACCCTAACTCCAATAATCTACGACAAGATTTTAACAATGGTTTAGGGAGTTGCTTGGGTAAGCTAATTCATCACAAACACTCTGATGGTGATGGGGCGGTCGAGATCAAAACTGATCCTGACAAGCCGCTCTATATCAGTGCTACTAGCGGCGACACCGGGATGCACACTGATAACAGTTTTGGCGCTCAAAAAGTCGGAGTGATCGCTCTTGGCTGTGAGAAAGCTGTCGAAAATGAAGGACTCAGTAAATTGGTTTGCGCTCGCGATATCTATCGCTATCTCTCTCGAACAAACCCCAAAGATCTTGATTTATTGTTTGATCCAGATGTCCTTACCGTTGAACGGGATGGTGAGATTGCTTCCAAGCCGATTTTCTCGGTGAATCAACAGGGACGGTTACAAATTGCCTATCGAGCAGACGATACGGCGCAGATCAAGATAAAACCTTCGGCTAAAAAAATCTTTGCGGAGATCCGAGAGTTTGTTGAAAATTACGAAAATCAAGTGATTTTTGGTTTAAAGCCGGGTCAAATTTTGCTGGTGGATAATACCGCCGTCCTTCATGGTCGCAGCGCTTTTGACCCGAGTAAGCCACGGCTTTTATACCGCTGGTGGTTCGATGGAAGTGCTCCAAATGTGGAGCTAGGCTTTACGCCCTAAGCAACATATATTGATCTTGATCGGACAGTAATTTTTACAACCCTGTCCGATCAACTTCTCTCGTTTTAGTTGTTTTCAGTAATTAAATTATACTTTTTTTAGATCAATAAAATTCAATTTTTTAATTTATTTTGTAGAAATTTTCAAGATTTACCTCTTGTTTTTCTTTTTCGAGATGTCTATTATGAAAAAATAACGCATTGGAGTTTTATAATGAAACCAAAAATTATTCATGACACAACCCTTCGCGATGGGGAACAGGCCCCCGGAAACTCGATGACCGTAGAAGAAAAAATTCGCGTCGCTCTCGGACTAGAAGTGATGGGAACAGACGTAATAGAAGCGGGATTTCCCGCCTCCTCTCCCGATGATTTCCAAGTAGTTCTCGAAATCGCCCAGTCAGTTACCAATTCCCAAGTTTGTGCTTTTGCCCGTTGTAAACATGAAGACATCGATGCGGCTCATCGAGCGCTTAAACCGGCTCGAAAACCCCAGATAGAAATTGTCGTGAGTGCCTCCGATTCCCATCTAAAAGCACGCGGGTTAACTTATCGTTCAAACCGAGAAAATATCCAAAACATGATCCGATATGCGCAGAGTTTTGTCGAGGTAAAAATCATCGTCGAAGATGCGACTCGGGCGAATCGAGAGTATCTGAAAGGGATTATCGAGCTTGCTTTAAAAGAGAAAGTCAATCGCTGTGTCCTTGCTGACACGGTCGGCATTGCCATCCCTTCGCAGATTGATAGTCTGGTGCGAGAAATGAAAGCGGAGTTTGCTGATGATATTGTTCTGGGGATTCATTGCCATAACGACTTAGGTTTAGCGACTGCTAACTCCCTGGCTGCAATCAAGGCTGGAGTCGAAGAAGTCCAAGTTACGTTGTGCGGAATTGGTGAGAGGGCTGGTAATACTGCCCTAGAAGAGATTGGGGCGGCTTTGCATTATCATGGCGCGTTCTATCAAGGCACAACTAAATTAGATTTAGGGAAGGTATATCCCCTCTATCAACAGTTGATGCAGTTCATCGATCATCCCCCGTTACGGACTAAGGCAATTATCGGAGAAAACGCCTTTGCAACTGAAGCAGGAATGCACCAAAACGCCATTTTAAAAGATCCGAATACCTACGAAGCTGTCAAGCCAGAAGCTTTCGGTCGCGAGCGCAATTTAGTCTTAGGGAAGCATAGTGGCCGAGCGATTATCCGACATCGTCTAAGCCTCCTTGGCTATGACACGGATCAGGCTGTGGTTGATCGCTTGTATTCGGAGTTAGTGTTAGGTGAAATTCCCACCAATGAAACACAGCTGAACGAGCGTTTCTTGAATATTCTTGCGATCGCCTAACAAAAAGTTGAGGGGAAGCATTTATCTGAATGCTTGCCCCTACTTCGATAACAAAGCTCCAAAACCCTTACCTCATGTACATTTCATCACTATTAGAAACATGAGCCAATTCAATCTACTTCCGAGCAAGCTTATGTCTGTTTCTCAACAAAATCCCAGAGAAAAGATGAGTAGCTGCCCTCGATGGTGCCAACCTTTTCTCACTGTAGCGACAGGCAAACCCCTAAAGGGTGAAACCCCATCGCGCTTAACCCCAATGTACCATCTTGCTACTGCCACACTCTCTCTATTAAGCGGAGTAATTCTCAATATTTTGTTCTTACATCACGGTTTCCTTATTTGTTTGCCTCTCGGATGGCTATTCACCGTATCGGGTGCAAGGAAACTGCAAGTCCAGATAGTACATCAGTGCGCGCACGAACAGTTTTTAGGGCGAGAAAAATTTGATCAATGGTTAGGAGAAACCCTTTCAATTTTTCTCATGATTGGTAATTTTCCTACCTACTGTCAAACACACAAAAAAGATCATCACGGACTCAAAAACTTGATGACTCCAACAGATCCAACTTTTCACTTTTTGCAAACTCTTGGATTATTGAATATTAAACCATGAAACACAAACTCTGGCGCAAATTAGGCATAAGCCTAGTCTCCCCGCGTTTTCACGGGCAAATACTCTACAAACGTCTCGCCTCCAGCTTATGTTCTCCTTACCTGTTTTATAACCTCAAATCTTGGTTTTTCCTATCAACGATGCTGGGGGTAGTAGCCTTAACCAATGCTTGGGTGACTTTCCTCTTAGTGTGGGTAGTTCCGCTAACCATTCTCTATCAAATTAGCGCGACTTTAAGGCTTTGTGCAGAGCATATTTTTCCCGAACACCAAACCCTGTCGCCAACAAGAAACAAATCAGATTATGCTCGGTTGACTACGGGAATTTTTCTCGGAGAAAGCCCTCCTGAAGTTGAGGGCAAATCTGTAGAAAGCTTTTCTAAATGGTCGTGGTGGTGGCTGAAAATGATTTTCTTTCACTTCCTGTTTTGTCGGGTTTTCGTGATGGTCGGAGACACACCTGTGCATGATTTTCACCATCGCTATCCCACCTCAAAAGATTGGCCAAACGCTATTTTCGCTCGACAGCAAGACCTAGAGCAAGGCTGTCTGGGCTTGAAAGAGGATTACCGAGAAGTCTGGGGGTTATTTCAGGCAATCGATCTAACTTTCGCTTCCATAATTCGCTTTAAACAAGCTAACTCGCTCATCAAAAACTCTTGATCATCTTTGTATCCCTTTCGCTTTTTAGGAGCTATAATCATGAAAGCCATTCGCGTTCATCGTCCCGGTAGTCCAGAAGTTCTACAACTAGAAGAAATACCGATTCCTTCCGTAAAAGAATCGGAAATTCTCATCGAAAACAAAGCTTCCGGTATTAACGGGAAAGATCTACTGTTTCGGGATGGTTCTTATCGAACGACTTTTCCCTACACTCCAGGAATAGAGGGAGCGGGAATTGTCAGAGAAAAAGGGAGGGTGGTTACTAATTTTGAGGTGGGCGATCGTGTCGCCTATTGTCACACTGGAACCGGAAGCTATGCTGAGTTTACTGCTGTGTCCGCAAGTCGGGCAATTCGCTTACCAGAATCTATCGACTTTTCTACAGGTTGTGCTTGTTTGGTACAAGGATTAGCCGCTCATTATCTAACTCATAGTACCTTTGCTATCGGAAAAAATGACAAGATTTTAGTCCACGCAGCAGCGGGAGGAGTTGGGTTACTAATAGTGCAACTTGCCAAATTGAAAGGAGCCAAAGTAATTGGCACAGTTTCTACCTTAGAAAAAGCCCAAATTGCCCACTCTGTGGGGATCGATCATACGATTCTTTATTCAAGTGAAGACTTTGAAACGGAAACGATGAAGCTGACCGATGGAGCGGGAGTGGACGTGGTGTATGATTCAGTTGGAGCGGCTACTTTCAAAAAGAGTCTAAAGATTCTCAAATCGCGGGGATTGCTAGTTGCGTTCGGTCAATCTAGTGGCTTTATTCCGCCTTTTGATGTTAATCTCTTAGCCAACTCATCCAGTGATCGGGGTTCATTTTTTCTGACTCGTCCTACCACAGCACATTATCTAAAAGGGCAGGAATTTACGGAAAGACTTCTCGATATTTTTGAGTACATTTCTCAAAAAAAGTTGTCTGTTTTTATTGGTCAAAAATATTCTCTCAATCACAGCTTAGAAGCTCATATTGCTCTAGCTAATCGCCAGACAATAGGCAAGTCTATCATTGTTTTTTGATTTTTCCAGCAATCACGTTACCATCTCCGGATAAATCACTCATTAATTTCTCCATTAATGAGTGATTAGTGAGTCCTTAGGGTGGGCAATGCTACTTTTAAGTTTATGAGATGAATTGGTGGGCAATGCCCACCCTACTTTTAAGTTTGTGAGTTTTTGACTCCCATTCTGGTTCAAGTGCCGATTTAATCAACGCTTGTCTAGCTCTGTCTTTTATGGTGGGTATTCCTAATGGGCGTTTTTCGTCCCTACCCGGTTTAGGAATCCATACCCTTCTTAGCGGTTTTGCTTTGAGTGTTCCCTTGATTTCTTCAGTTAGATTTAGCCTTTGTTCTGGGGATATTGCTATCATTCCATCGACTCCTGCTGTTTTCTTTCCTTGATTATCTTGAGTCACTTTGCGAACTGCTAATAGACGAGCGTAGTATGATTTCGCTAATAGGCGTTGCAACTTTCTAACCTTTGCATCCCGTCCCGATTTAGCCGCTTGGAATATTCTCTTTTGGAGCTTAAAGACGTATCTTTGGACTTTCGCCCAATTGATAGCTTTCCATACATTCCTAGTCTTAGTGGTTTATCTCGTTCCCCGGTAAAACCTGGGAACGCTTGATTCAGGTTCTACCTGATAACTGATAACTGACGTTCAATCTCTAATTCCCTTGCTAAAATCTTTTTCAACGCTTCATTTCTCAACTCAGAAGGCATTTGGCCATTCTCCAGTTTTAAGCGTAACTCTCCCCCCCGCAAACCAAACTTAACCCGTCCAAAGCGAAAATCAAGCCACTGCTCATTAAAATTAATCCGCACCGATAGGGCAAACGCCTCTGGTTCAGACTTGTTGAAACGGGAAAAAACACCCTTAGACTCAAGCGCAAGGGGTTCTCCCAAAATCTCCAAGTGCAGACATTCGGGACATTTATTATCATGTTCTGTCACCGCAATTGCCCTTGATTGCTTTGCCATCATCCTAGGCCTTTCAAACCCTTAACTGTAATAATTGTACTGTCTGTGGGGTTTGCGGCAAAAAATTTGTTGTTTTGCTAATAAAGTCCCAAAACCATTTTTTAGCAAAGCTTCTACCGATATTCAGCCAGCCCTAATTAGTTAGAGCAAGCCTCAAGAATTCCTAGCAAATTAACTAAGGGGTTATCTTAATGCTTGCTGCTATCAGCTTAATTTTCTTCGTCCGCTTCTGGGGTTGGTTGTGGTAAACGAGCGATAAAATCTTTCATTTTAGGATGATTAAACATTTTCTCCGTATCTTGCAGAAGACGTTTACCCCAGAGATTTTCGCCTAAAAATTCCAGACTGACATAACGACTATCGCTAGTGAGAGCGGCCTGAGCTAATTTGATGCCTTCCTCGGTTTTACCTTGACTATAAATAGCCACCGCAATAGCTAACTGAGGTTCCGGCTGTTTAGGATCGATTTTCAAAGCGGCCCGCCAATCTTTAAGAGCGGCTTCCTTGTCACCCTGTTCGTATTTAACTAAACCAATATTATTAATAGCCGGCCAAAAATCTTGATCTTGAGTAACAGCTTTTTCGTAAGCTGCGATCGCCGCAGGATATTGTTCTAACTTGAGATAGGAATTACCGAGATCAAAAAGAGCGGGGGAGATATCGGGTTTCATTTGCAAACCCGCTTCAATCTGGGCAATAGCAGACTGGTAATCTTGATTCTGAAAATAGGCACTACCGAGGGAAAATTTAATATTAGCGTGGGCATCGGCGGGAGCGAGAGACAAAGATTGATTTAATGCCTCGATACCGAGTTGCACCTGATCGTCTTGCAGATATAAACTACCGAGAATAAACCAAGTTTGATAGAGATGGGGGGCTAACTGCACCGCTAACTTAGCCCGTCCGAGGGCCGCATCGGTACGGCGAAAACGAGCTAATTGGATGGCATCCTCGGCCATTTCAATTCCCGCTTGTTCCATCTGTTCTAACTCTGGTTCGATGGTGTAGGGGAGTAGAGCTTGGGAAAAAGCCGGCGGGCTGCCAGCGACGAAAAAAATGAGCAAAGAAATGATTAATTGAAGTTTTGGCACAGTTTACCCCCGCGATAGGCCTTTTTTAATCAGTCTATCTCGCTTGGGAGTTGTTGGCTAAAGAAACAACAAAGGCAGCTCTAGAGACGTTAGTATATAACCAATTAACTTTTGGCTGATCGATGGCAATAACCGTGTTGGGAAAATCAAATCGCCCCCTATTTTGGATATTCGGACTCATGGCTAGTGGTTTTCTGGCGGTGGGAGTAGTTTCTTATCGCTTGCTGCAAACTCCTCCTCCTGGCCTGGAATTGGCGAAAATGACCGTTCCTGCTCAACGGGAAACCCTCGCTGTGGAAATTAAAGCTAGTGGTAGGGTGGAACCAATCCAAAGTGTTAACATTAGCCCAAAAAACCCCGGCCGATTAGTGCGATTATTGGTGGATCAGGGCATGATTGTTAAAAAGGGACAAACCCTCGCCGTCATGGATAATTTAGAGGTGTATGCCCGAGGAATGCAGTCAGAAGCGCATCTACGGGAAGCTCTAGCCAGTCTGGAACAGGCTAAACGCAGCATTCCCGAAGATATCCGGCAATTACAGGCCCGATTTTATCAGGCACAGGCCAGTTATAAGCAATTAGAAGCCCGTTTAGCTCAGGCCAAAGAAAGAATTCCCAAAGATTTAGACCAGCTGCAAGCTCAGGTACAAGCAGCCCAATCCCGTTTTCGACTAGCAGAAAATCGGGTTAAACGCAATGAAAATTTAGTCCGGGAAGGGGCGATCGCTCAAGACCAATTTGATGCCGTCCTCAATGAATATCTCAACGCTAAAGCCAATTTAGACGAATCGATCCGCCGTTTGGAACAAGCGGATAAAACCGCTTCCCCAGAAGTGGCCGGAATTGAGCAGGAAATGATAGGAGCTGCAGCAGCGATCGCAGAAGCGAAATTTGCCCTCGAACAACGCCAAAAAACCCAAGAAACCGAGCTGGCTCGACTAGAATCATCTGTAGCGGCCGCTAGGGCCGATTTAGAGCAAATTAAGATTCAATACCGCGATACAGTCATTACTGCTCCCTTTGATGGCATCGTCACCCAAAAATACGCCACTGAGGGTTCTTTTGTCACTCCCACCACTTCGGCCTCTAGTACCGCTTCCGCCACTTCCACCTCGATTATCGCCCTAGCATCGGGATTGGAAGTGATTGCTAAAGTGCCGGAAGTAGATGTGGGTTTATTGCAGCGCGGCCAACCCGTGCGAATTGTCGCCGATGCTTTTCCTGAAGAAGTCTTTGAAGGTCGAGTTATTCTCGTGGCTCCCGAAGCAATTATCGAGAATAATGTTACTTCTTTTGAGGTGAGAATCGGTCTGGTGACGGGACTCGACAAACTCAAATCGAAAATGAATGTGGATGTAACTTTTGTCGGCCAGCAGTTAGATAATGCCCTCGTCGTGCCGACTGTAGCCATTGTCACCCGGGAAGGCAGGTCAGGAGTTTTAGTTCCCGATGCCGAAAATAAACCCAGTTTTAAACCCGTTTCGATCGGTTTGGTCTTAGACGATAAAACCCAAATTTTATCAGGTTTGGAAGCTGGAGAAAAGGTCTTTATCGATCTCCCCGAAGGGGCTGAAGATACCTCGACAACTAATAAAAAATCTCAATAATTTCTCTTAACAAATATCTTCAAATTGTCTTTTTTATGATATGGCAGTTTCAGTAATCAGTAATCAGCTTCTGAAGGCAAGAGACAACAGGCAAGAGGCAAAAGACAGAATCGGGCAATTCTCCCAAAAGCTTTTAGCTTAACAAATTAGGTTTTAGATTCGGCCTTTGTTATCAGATGTGAGTTTTCAGTTCACTGATTACTGTTCACTGAAAATACGTCCCAATTCATGGCTCTTCGTTACTTGTTATGGTTCGATAGGGGGGCATAAATCGACTAAATCCTTATCTGGCAAAAGATTTAACTGATTAGCTCGCTCTAGATCAAAAACAATTGACAAAAATCGTCCAATGTCTTTCTCTATAAGGGTTCCATCTCTTATAACCCCCGTCCATTACATAACACAAACCGAAGAACCAAAATTGAAAACTTAAACCTAATAACTTAAAACTTAAAACTTAAAACTTAAACCTGATAACTGATAACTGATAACTGATAACTGATAACTGATAACTGATAACTGATAACTGATAACTGATATGTTTATCGTCGAAAGTTTAAAAATGGCCGTCTCCACCCTAAGGGCTAATAAAGTGCGTAGCGGCCTGACCATGTTAGGAATTATCATCGGTAACGCTTCGGTGGTGGCCATGATCGGGATTGGCCAAGGGGCGCAAACCTTAGCCAATGACCAGTTTGCTAACTTGGGACCCAATACCCTTTTTGTGGTGCCGGGGTCGCGACAAGCACGCAATACCACCGTTGATTTACCGAAAACCTTAGTTTTAGCCGATGCTCAAGCGATCGCTGAACAGGTTCCCACCGTCGCTGAAGTCGCTCCGGAAATAAACGCTCGTTTCCTGATTTCCCATCGTAATCGCAACATGACGGCTCTAGTGACGGGAAGCACCTCAGAATACGCTTCTGTCCGCAATTTTACCCTAGAAAAAGGTCGTTTTATCAATAATATCGATCTAGCCCGCAACAAACGGGTAACGGTAATCGGCACTGAAGTGGCGGCGCAACTTTTCCCCACCCAAAATCCCCTCGGTCAACAGCTGCGGATCAAAAATCTCAGTTTTGAGGTGATCGGGATTTTAGAGGCGAAAGGCTCCTTTTTTGGCAGTAATCAGGATGAAATGCTGATTATTCCCCTCAGTACCATGAACTCGCAACTGGTGGGCAAAACCGGACCCTACGGTGTCGAGTTGAGTTGGATTAGTCTCACTGCGCGATCGGGGGAGGAAATCCGCGCTGCTAAGTTCCAAATCCAGAATCTTCTGCGTTTACGCCATAAAATCGTCGCTGAGGATGATTTTCGCGTCGAAACTGCTAAACAGATGATCGAAATCTTCGACACGATTACCAAGGGTCTAACCCTACTTTTGGCTCTAATCGCCGGTATTTCCCTAATTGTCGGGGGTATCGGGGTGATGAATATTATGCTCGTTTCGGTTTCGGAAAGAACCGGGGAAATCGGACTAAGAAAAGCGATCGGAGCCAGAGAACAGGATATTCTCCTACAATTTCTGATTGAATCAACTCTCGTTTCCATCGCCGGCGGTGCGTTTGGTATTCTCTTCGGTGCAGGAGCGATCGTTCTCGTCTCCAGTTTCTCTCCCCTGGCTGCCACTGTTTCCGCCAGCGCCGTCGCCCTGTCTTTGAGCGTTTCCACGGGTATTGGTCTCTTTTTCGGCGTTTTTCCCGCCTATCGTGCCTCTAAATTGGAACCGATTGTCGCTCTCAGAAGTGTATAATTTTTTAAGTTTTTTCGGGGACGTTTTTGGCAAGGATTGCTTTTATAGCTAAGTTGGGGTTTAATGTGTGGGACGAATTTGATAATCCCGATAACGACGATAATCATTGAGAATGCGATCGTGATCAAAGCATAAGGGTTGGGGGAATTCCCAGAGATGAAAAATCCCCACTTTTTTGGCATCATCGGCAGCAATCGGTTTGCCTTTTGCCGTGGCGATAAAAACAATACTAATGGTGTGTTGACGCGGATCGCGGTTAGGATCGGAATAGACGTGAAATTGCTCGATTAACTGCACCTCTAAACTGATTTCCTCGTAAGCTTCCCGAATGGCCGCCGTTTCCACCGACTCACCGTAGTCCACGAATCCCCCCGGAATTGCCCAGCCAAAGGGCGGATTTTTTCTCTCAATTAGTACGATCGGACGGTGGGGCGAGTCGATCAGTTCGATGATAATATCAACAGTAGGGGCAGGATTGCGATAGGTTGTCATTTTTTTCAGTTATCAGTGAACAGTTAAGTAAGTAGTTATAATTAAATAGAAGATAGATTTTGCCTCTGATACCCCCTGCCCCCCTTGATAAGGGGGGTGTCTGACAACTCTTAACACCTACCTACTTATCAGTAATCGGTCAATAATTCCATTTAACACTCATAATCTTACAATCGAATCATTTCTAACCAGTCACTGATCAGGGATCACTAATAAGGAGGAGAATAAAAGTTGTTAGAAAATGCCAAGAAAATTACGGTTATAGGTGGGGGAATTTGGGGGCAAACTCTGGCTAATTTGGCTAGACGTAATCACTTAGCTGTTAGGGTTTGGTCCCGTCATACCGGGGAAGATTTAGGGGCTATTATAGCAGATACTGACGTAATTATTTCGGCCGTTTCGATTAAAGGAGTTGTTCCAATGATCGAAAAATTACAGCAATTACAATTAAATTCTCGCATAATTATCGTCACCGCTACTAAAGGATTAGAGCCAATCACCACTCGTACCCCCTTTCATCTGTGGAATCAAGCTTTTCCCGCTCATCCCCTTGTGGTTCTTTCCGGTCCCAATTTAGCTAAAGAAATTAATCAAGGTTTACCCGCCGCTACGGTGGTAGCAAGTTATCAGCAAAAAGCAGCAATATTGTTACAAAAATTATTATCTGGGGAATCTTTTCGGGTTTATCTGAATAGCGATCCCTTGGGAACAGAGTTAGGTGGCACTCTTAAAAATGTCATGGCGATCGCATCTGGGGTTTGTGATGGTTTACAGTTAGGTACTAATGCTAAATCTGCCCTGTTAACTCGCGCTTTACCGGAAATAGTTCGGGTGGGAACTTGTCTAGGAGGTTGTCAAGAAACTTTCTTCGGTTTATCGGGTTTAGGGGATTTATTAGCCACCTGTAATAGTCCTTTATCTCGCAATTATCAAGTGGGTTATCAATTAGCTTTAGGTTTATCTTTGCCAGAAGTTTTAGCGAAATTAGAGGGAACTGCCGAGGGAATAAATACCACAGAAGTTTTGATGAGAATTGCCCAAGAAAAAAATTTATATGTACCGATTACCTGTCAAGTTGATTGTCTTTTGCGCGGGGAAATTTCTCCCCAAGTTGCCGTTTATGAATTGATGCGTCGGGATTTAAAAGCAGAATTTGATTAAGAGACAAGAGATTTTTTAGTAAGCAGTAAACAGTAATCAGTGGGGGGTTGGGGAGTGAAGAGCCGAAAAGATTAATCCGTATTGTGGAAAACTTGGCTGGGCATTTAGTACAAGTGTATGACAAGCCTCGGCCAATCTAGCCGCCGCAAGTGCCGGCTCTGATTTGGGCAATTCACCCTATTGTCAAGCTTCAGGGGTCAAAATGATGGCTTCTCTCGGGGGTTTTTTAGCGAGAAAAGGCGACGGTGAACCAGGTGTTAAAACTATTTGGTTGGGACTGCGAAGGTTACATGATATCAGCCAGACTTGGGGACTATCTCATCCACGGGTGAAAATAGTTGTAAGATCAAAAAATTCTCCGATAACTGTTGCTCTATCCCCCGCGTGCCTACCTATTCCTACTATACCGCCGATGTTTTTAGCGATCGCGTTTTTGGCGGTAATCCCCTGGCGGTTTTTCCGGAAGCATCCGGATTAACCCGCACCCAGATGCAAAAAATCGCCGCCGAATTTAACTTCTCAGAGACAGTCTTCGTTTTTACGCCAGAAACAGACCAAGGCAGCAAAAAAGTCCGTATTTTCACACCCAGTACCGAATTACCCTTTGCTGGTCATCCTACCGTCGGCACGGCCTATATTTTAGCCCTAATCGGTGCTATTCCCCCCCACCAAGAAACCACGATTTATCTGGAGGAAGGAGTCGGTTTAGTACCGGTAAAAATTCTCATGGACGGGGAAAAACCGGTCTATAGTGAGTTAAAAGTGGCACAATTGCCAGAATTAGTGGCGGATAATTATGCTCTCGATGATTTAGCGGCGATTCTTTCCCTAAGCGTTGCCGATTTCTTACCTGGTTATCCCCCTCGCGCCTTTTCCTGTGGCCTTCCTTTTTTATTCATCCCCGTTAGAAACCGCGATATTTTAGGGAAAATAAAACTAAATCTAAGTCTCTGGTCATCATTATTAGGCCAATCCCCCGCTAATTCCCTTTTTGTCTGCTGTTTTGACCCGGAATCACCCCAATCTCGTCTCTATGGCCGAATGTTTGCCCCCGGTTTGGGAGTTATGGAAGATCCCGCCACTGGTTCGGCTGTGGCCGCTTTGGCGGGCTACCTAGGGGCTTTAGAATCTTCTAGGGAAGGGATGAATCAATGGACAATAATCCAAGGGGTGGAAATGGGCAGACCAAGCACCATACAATTAAAGTTTCAGAAAAACAACCGTAAAATTACGGAAGTTTCTGTGGGTGGTGCATCAGTTCTAGTCTGCCAAGGCAAGATGATAATTCCCGATGGGGAAACAAAAAGTGATATAAAAAGGTCATTGTGAGAGCGGTGGCCGAAGTTAGTAAAAAGGAGATGAACAATGTTAAAACATTAAGAGCTGCAAGGATCAATCTCGGTTTTGTGGGATGGATGAGAATAAGTTTGACAGGGTATATCGAAAAATATAAAATTTCTAGAGGGATAACCAAGGAAAAATACGGCAGTTATCTTAATGACGAGGCAGTAAGCAAAACGAGGTCATGCTTGGTTTTTCTGAGAAAATCTGTCAGCGGTCATGGAATGTCTATAGTTAAAGTCTATTAAAATTAGTCATTATGCTCACCTCTTATCAGGAACTACAAAAAGAACTTAGTTTGTCCTTACAAGACTTAAATAGTTTTGCCGACAAATTCCAAGAAAGTTATGATATTATAGTATCTGCAAACGAAATCAATGAGAATCACGGTGTCGGGGTTCTTTTAAAGAGAATTTTCCCTGATACCAGTGGGATAGTCTCCCTACGAACCACTAATCTCTACGGAGGGGAGCAAGGTTTTGGCGTTCAGAATTTTTGTCTAGATGTGCGCGGTTGTTCCTACGGGGAAATTTTAGTAAAAATCCAAAATTTATTTGTTTATTTAAAACCGAAAAGAGTCTTAGTAATTCCCTACTTTGTCGAAGATTTTTATGTAGCCACAGCGATTAAATCTCTCTTTCAAGTCCCCGTTTGTACCTACCTGATGGATGATCAGAATGTCCATGTTGATGGCGTTGACGATGAAGCCGTTCAGAAATTACTCGATAGCAGCGATCTAATTTTAGGCATTTCTCAGCCCCTTTGTCAAGCCTATAGCAAAAAATACGAAAGGAAAATTTGGTTTGTACCGCCCCTAGTGGAAAGTTACTTAATGCCTCCAGAAATTACCGCCCCCGATTCTATGGCAAGAGGGATTTTGATCGGTAATATCTGGTCTCAGACTTGGCTAGAAAATCTCAGGCAATTATGTCGAGAATCCCAGATCAAATTAGATTGGTATGGCAATCCTAATCGTCAATGGTTGCAATTCCAAGAAGCAGAGTTAGAACAAGATGGTATCTTTTTTAAAGGTTACTGCAGCCAAGATGCTCTCATCTACTACTTACGTCAAGCCCCTTTTGCAATCGTTCCCACCGCCAGTTCTGAAAACGAGCAAGATCGTCCCGAATTCGCCTGTTTGAGTTTGCCTTCCCGTATTCCCTTTATTACCGCCGTTGCTAATACTCCGATCATTATTGTTGGTCGTGAAGATAGTGCCGCCGCTCAGTTCGTCAAAGAATTCGACCTAGGAACTGTCTGTGATTATAAAGCTCAAAGCTTATTAACAGAAATAGAGAAACTGCGAATAGAAAGCAATCAACTGCGGCTCCGTTATTCCAGTCAAAAATTAGCCAAAAGCTTGAAAGCCGATCATTTTGATGATTGGCTCTGGAGATCGTTAGAACAGGGAAAACCCATCGATAATCGCTTTGAACAATTCGAGAAAAATAGCCTTAAGTGCAGTGTGATCGTCACCGCTAGTGAAGTCAATCAAAGTCACGGGACAGGAGCTTTGGTCAGAAGAATCTTTCCCGATGATAGCGAGATTATTTCCATCCGTTCCGATAATCACTATGGTGGTGAACAACAATTCGGGGTCTTAAGCTTCCACCTTGACCATAAGAAAATGTCGCGACCGGCGATATTTCAATCAATTCTACAAACTCTCGGACACCATCAAGTCGAAAAAGTTTTTTGTGTCCCTTATTACGCCAGCGATATTCTGACAGCGATCGCTATTAAGGAATTATTTAATGTTCCCCTTGCCACCTACATCATGGACGATCAGAATATCTGCGTTCAGGAGATTCCCGATGCTTTGATGAAAGAGTTTTTAAGCAAATGTTCCGTTCGTTTTGCCACCCATCCCGAACTCCGCGACGCTTACGAGAATAAGTACGGCTACAAATTTTGGCTCCTACCGGCGATCGTTCCCCACCGTCTCATTAATAGTGAAGTTGCCGAAGTTTCTCCCCAACGCTGTCAAGAAAAATGGGGAGCTTTATTAGGGAGCATTTGGAGTCCCCAATGGTTCCAATCTCTGTTAGAGAGTATTCAAGGGGCAGGGATTAAACTAGATTGGTATGGCAATTCTAACTATTATTGGCTCAAAGAATCTGCCGCAGAATTAGAAAAATGGGGACTTTATAGCCAAGGACTCTATCCCGAAGAAAAACTAGCACAACAACTACAAGCATATCCCTTTGTTATTGTTCCCACGGGAACCATGGACGAAAGAGATGATCGTACAGAATTGTCTCGCCTTAGTTTACCCGGCCGGATTATTTTTAACCTCGCCACCGCTAACACCCCGGTAATTCTTTTAGGCAGTAATCAAACCTCGGCGGCTAACTTTATTAATCGCTTTCAAATCGGTGTGGTTTGTGATTATACACCCGAAAGTTTGGCCGCAGCCGTGGACTACGTTCTTAACCCCGAAAATCAGCAAAGAATGCGAGAAAATGCCGTTAAGGTAGCGGCAAGATTCTCGGATCAAGGTATCGATCAATGGGTGTGGCAGTCCCTAGAAAAAGAACAGGCGGCCGATGACAGATTTGAAGCGATTTTACCTCGATCGCCGATCGATTTAGTTCACTTTATTGAACCCCCCGTTCCCTCAATTATTTATAAAGATTATGCTCAAGTCTATCAAGTCATGCGACGTTTACGAGGGCAAAAATATCAGCCCGATTTTGTGGTTGATGTGGGAGCTTCCCACGGTATTTGGTCTCATACCGCTAGTCAATTATTCCAGGAAGCTCGCTTTATCCTCATCGATCCGCTAATCTCAAAATACGAGCAATCAGCCAGAAATTACTATATCTGTAATATTCCTAAAGCGGAATTACTAGAAATTGCCATCTCTAATCAAGCTGGTCAGTTAAGTTTTCAAGTTTCCCCCGATTTGTACGGTAGTTTCTTGCTCACTCCCGCCGATTTTAGAAACTATGAAACGATTACAGTGGCGGTAAAAACCCTCGATCAGGTGGCGACAGATCAGCAAATTTCTGGCAGAGGAATATTAAAATTAGACGTGCAATGTGCCGAGCATATCGTCTTAGAAGGGGCCAAAGAATTTATCGCTCAGGTGGATTTAGTCGTTGCTAAACTCTTCTTTATTCGCTATGATCAGGACGCTCTCGTTTTCAATGAAATGCTTAATCTTTTGGATCAGCTTGGTTTCCGTTATTATGACGAAACCGGCGAATGGAGATCCCCCATTGATGGCACACTCCTCCAAAAGGAAGTGGTCTTTATTCGTCAAGATTTGTTAGTTCCCGAAACTAGCCGCAAAATTGAAAATTCTCCCAGTCAAGCTTAAGACAATTTACCCAATCACTAGCCAAAATGATCAAACAATTATTAGCCAAAAATAAAATAGTTCAGCGAGTTAAAGCAGTCAAAGATTTATTTCTAGAAAAACTTGATTCACTCAATCATGTCCAACTTGAACAAATCCAAAAACTTGAGAAACTTAATCAGCTTGATCCCTTAGATTTTAAGGTTGAGCAACTCAATAACTCCACGGAGCAAATCCGACAAGAAAATGCAGAAACCAAGCGAAAGGCTGATTTATCCCTGGAAAATCAAGCTTTTTTGCTCAAGTTTTCCGTTGATCTCGTTCAAGGCATTCAACAATTTAACCAAGATTCTCAACAACAACAGCAAGCTATTTATCAGGCTATTGAAAGAATTTATCAAGATTCTCAACAACAACAGCAAGCTATTTATCAAACTTTTCAAGCATTTCAAGAGGAAACTCGAGAACGTTTTCAACTTAATCAACAACTGTTAAGTAAAGTTTATGAGGATATTCATAATTATAAATTTAAGGTTGTCACTAATCAATCAAATTTTCAAGGGATTGAAGTTGAATTGATGTGTTATTTATACTCCTATCTTCCCTATCCTTCTGCCTTAGATATTGGAGCCAATCAGGGGGATGTAACAGAACGACTATTGCAAACAGGCTATGAAGTTTATGCCTTTGAACCGTTTTTACCCGTTGTGGAAAAATTAAAAAATCGTCTATCTAATTTCTCTAATCTTCACGTTTTTCCTTTAGCATTAGGAGCGATAAATGAGGAGAGAGAGCTTCACCTAGTCGGGGATCAAAATCTAGTTAATGACCCCAATAGTCAACCCCTTTATCCCGACGCTGACTATACTCTACTGAGCAGTATTAACATCCATTCGTTACCAGAAGGAATGGTCTTTACAGAAACAGTCCCTATTCCAGTGACAACTCTGGAAACCTTACATCAGCAACAGCAGGTTCCCTCGGAAGTTGGTTTGGTAAAAATTGATACCGAAGGTTTTGACTTACAAGTTATTCAAGGGATGGGAGATTATCGTTATCCTGTGGTAGTTGCCGAATTTTGGGATGGAAAGTTCCCTTTTGGTGAGTTTGGGGCGGACAACCGCTTACCGAGTCTTGTCGAAGCAATGAAATTACGCGGCTATCACTGGTTTATTGTAATTTATCGAGTATTTCCTAATAATGAGGTGAGTTTTTATTGTAATCACTTAATATCCGTTGATAGTTCATGGGGAAATATTTTCTTTTTTCAGGAGCATTCTGTTTTTAGTGAAGCACTTAAATGGTGTGCCTGTGTCATGCCCGCAACTTATTTCTCTAATGCTTATTAAAATCTTGGATAAATATTGAGTTGTTTACGGAATAACTGATAGGTGAGTAATGATTATGAAAAAAAATATATCTTTAACCAGTGAAATTTTGATTCTCGTCGGTTTGGGAATTGTTTTTTTGCTAGTAGGCATATTCTTTGGTTCTAGATTACACCCCGTCTGGATAGATGAAGTAATGTTGACAGAACCAGCAGCCAATCTAGCTTTATACGACAGTTTTACCTCGGCTGCTTGGTGGCATCAAAATGCTCAAGAGTTTCATGTTGGCGTTTCTTTTCTTTATACAGTTTTGCTGGCTTTATGGATAAAAGTTTTGGGATTTAGTATTGAAAAAGTTAGGCTTTTTAATTATGTGTTAATGCTTCTTAGCATCACTTTAATCTGGTTAGTCATCAAGAAATTGCCTTTAATTAAGTTTTCTTGGCTAAGAATCATCTTAGTGGTTAGCTGTCTTTTGCCAGCAGGAATTACCTTTATTTATACATCGGGAAGGTACGACACTTCCTGCATTTTCTTATCAGCACTGGTTTGGGGAGCTTTTTTAATAAAAGATGCTAAAATCCGATGGCTTACTATGACAATTATTGGATTTTTCTTTCCCCTTTCTGGATTGTCAGCAGTGGCCTTTGCCATAATTTTTGGCGTTATCCTACTCCTTTTCAACTTTCAGCGATTTTGGCGGGAATTTGTCGCTCTAAGTGGGGGATTTATTTTAGGAATGTTATTTCTTTATGCACTTTACTCAACCAATGGTGTTTGGGATGATTTTGTTGGTGTGACTTTCGATCAGATTGCTGACAATGCCAACCGCAACAGAAGTGTCATTGATATAATATTTTCCAAAGTGAGCAAACTTTTTGACCATAAAGATTATGTGTGTCGTGGCTGCTCGGGAGATCTGTCTTTTCCACCACTGTTAGTACTGCTGATCATCTTGATATTTTATGAACTATTAACCAAATCTTTCCGGTGGCGTTCTCCTTCCTTTTTTGCTTTGATCACCGTTATTACCATACCAACTACTATGTGTTTTCTGGGAAAATATCCACTTTATTATAGTTGGATGTCGATGTTTCCCTTGATCATTTGTATTTGCTGGAGTTTTAATAATATTTTGGAAAAAAATACTGGCAAAATTCAGACGACAATTATTAGTATAGCTTTTTTGGTTTTATTGTTTTATGCCAACTTACTAGGACTACCTTACCGAGCGCAAATTACCTTACAACAATGGGAATATAATGACTATACTAAAGTACAAAACTTTCTTGACAACAAAATCAATCATGAGGATAACATTTATGCTGATTTTCAAGCATTCTACGCCCTCAAGTCTCGGAGTAAACGAGTTTATTTCCCCATTCATCATGTACGGATGACACCAGAGGATAGGGATAATCTTTCATTAATTGTTATTGATCCTAGGGACAGTGCTAGAGCGCCCTGGAATCCCGGATTAGCAGGAATTGTTGGCGACTCACTCCCCCAGTGGTACGATACAGGAGAACAGTTAGATACAGGCACTTATGGGATGAAATTGTACCGAAAAAGATAAACCGGCAGAAATTCAAGGGATATAAACTCTGAAAAAATGCTTGAACAGGCACTTAATTTTACAGGAGAATTATGGCTCTTCTAGAGTAGTTATGATATATTAGCAGAAAATAATCCAAGCAAGCCTTGCCAAGTAACGCTCACCAGAATTCAAAAAAGCAATTTTAGCCTAGTACCTACCGATGAACCCAATACATTAAGGTTGAAGAAAAAAGTTGGTGTTTTTGTCCGAATTTATGTTACTCTCCGAGATGAACACAGTGGCAACCTTAAGTGCGGTGCATTGCCTGACTTTTTGCCTTTATTTAGTTATGGGATACTGATATTATGAGTTATTTGGACTTTTTCTCTAAAGATTGTTTACGTTATATTCCTTCCTCCAGGCTTTCTCAAAAGAAAGTATTGGTTGTTGGTTGTGGCAATGGTGGTGATTGCGCTCCGTTTGTTGAGGCACAGGAAGTTCATGGGATTGATATCTGTGATGATATCGGTCAGAATTTTATTCACGATAAAGTTCAGTACTTTCAAGAATCTGCTGAGTCTATGAACAGAGAGTCAAATTATTACGATTTGGTGTTCTCCGTTGCAACTTTAGAGCATATTCATAATCTTGAAGCGGCTTTCGCCGAGATTTTACGAGTCACGAAATTAGGAGGATTAATCTACTGTGTAGCAGCCCCCCTGTGGAATTCCTATGAAGGTCATCATACTTATGGAGTATTTCCTGAATTTCCCTGGATTCACCTGCGTTTATCCCCTGAGGAATTAATTCACTACATTGAGGCAAGGGAGGATATAGGATCTTATACTTATATTGGCAATTCTACATCCATTGAAAAATCTAAGATTCAAGATTTAGTCAGCTTTATGTTTTCTGATTATTTTAATCGTATTTCAGCTGAAACCTATTTGAGAATAGCCGATAGTCTAGATGTCTCTTATTGTATTCGTAACGATATTTGGCATGAGGGACAAGCCCTACTGACTTCTGATATTCTTAAGGAGTTACAAGCCAAAGGATTTAGTCAAGAAGAGCTTTTATCAGTTTCCCATACCTTTGTAGCCATCAAATAAAACTATTAAGAAAAATACAAGGCTAAGTCGAACAAAAGAACTCATGAGTGAACTCGCTCCCCATAACCCATTTCTGAGGGCCGACTATCAAAAGCACCAGGACAATCTGGATGACTCCGTTCTTCAGTTAGACCGTCAAGCTTTTCAACGGTTAGCTAACTTAGGCTACCATCCCACCATTGTCTTTGATATTGGTGCCTCTGACGGTGTTTGGTCTTTCTACATGAAACAAGTCTTGCCCCAGGCTAACTTTCACCTCTTTGAGCCACTGATTGATCACAGTCCTGACTATCGCCAGTTTATGGAGGAAACCTTAAGAATTTATCCGTCCTTCTCCTTGCACAAGTACGCCCTAGGCGATCGCAATTGTCATCTGGCCATGACTGTCTTCGACAATATTTTAGCCAGCAGTTGTCTGGGCGTCACTCCTCCCGATCAAGAGACACGGCTCGTCGAGGTTCCCATGCTAAGGTTGGATGAAGCAATGCAACAATTGAATCTACCCCAACCTCAGGTCATTAAAATTGATACCCAAGGTAATGAGTTAAGTATTTTGAAGGGAGCCACCCAGACCCTAGCCAAAGTGGAAGTTCTTTTGCTAGAATGTTGGCTGTATCGTGGCTATGGGCCAGAAACCCCCCTATTAACGGAAATTGCTAACTGGCTACTTCCCTTCAATTTCCGACTATGGGATGTTACTGAGCCTTATCGAAACCCAGAGGGGATTTTGGCTTCCCTAGATTGTGTCTTTGTCCACACGAATGCCAGTTTTTCCAAAAATTGGTACTATTAAAGCCTTCTACTCCCTTATTTCTGCGGGAACTAATCAGGTTCTAGAGAAGTCGTAGCCCACCTAGATGCAAAATCAATTACCAGCTAAGCGATGAACTTTTTTTGAATCTTGATTACTGCCAGGTCTAGTGGAACTAAATGAACCAAGGTCTTGACAGAAGCAATGGTTTTTAGTTACTCTTAGACTCGATAAACCTGATAACATATCTCTACTCTGATCACCGCCATGATGTGGTTACATAACCTTTACTATTTGTCATCATGATGTAGCTATCACCCTCTAAGTAAAACTTTTGGAGTTCAAAGAAAACTATGGCTCTTCTTCCTAGCAGTGCTTTAACCTTCCTCAATATTGCCTATTTTAAGGCTCCAGTTTCCCCCGTTGACTTTAATCAAGCTACCTATAGTTGGGTACAAGCTGTACAAGGATGGGCGGCAGCCGCTTCTAATCCTGCGAGCTTCAACAGCCCGACGAATAGCAATCCCCCAACCTACGGATATCTCATTTCTCCTAGTACAGGAAATGCTGAACAGTACGTTAAGGAGGTCTATCAGAATCTTTTTGGTTCTGCTCCCTCCGCAGAGCATCTCACTTATTGGACAAACTGGCTCACAAACTCTGGCAATAATATCTATATTGGCAGAGACGGAACCAACTATGGCATTGCCAACTATAAGGCTTTAGTTCTCGCAGTTTATGAATATGCTACCGCAGACGAGGTTGCTGCCCTCACTAACCGTCAAACGGTTTCGCAGTACTTCAGCACCTCCATGCAGAATAATCCTGCGGGAGGCGTGCCTTCGTTTAATACTACTCAGTATAATGCTGGGTGGGCGAGTATTGGCACGGTTACTAAGGATACCGCTACCGTAACGACGGCTAAAGCCAGTATCGATCAATTTATCGCTGGTGGCGGCGGTACGGGAACGATCTTTACCTTGTTAGAAAATGGGGCAGTTCTCACCGCTTCTGCCAGCTCTAAAGTTTCCCCGGCAGGTCAGTTTTTGACTACCTCCAATAACACGGTTCAGGCTTTAACCTTCCTCCCTAATAGTTTTGTTCAAGACCCTAGTACAGCTGACGCTGATGTTCTGACAGCACAAATCTTGCCTCCCGTTGCTCCCGCTACTGAGGTTACCCCAAACATTGCTAACATCGAGACTATTGAGTTCACTGGGTCGAACGGTGCTATAGCTAATATTGCCAACATCTCCGGAGTCAAGAATTTCGTTATCAAGTCCGGTGACTTGAAGGTTAACACCGCCGAAAAATTCCCCTTGACTCTGGCGGCTGGGTATGCCAATCAGCTAACTCTCAACCTCGCCGATCCATCTAAAGCTTCGACCGTTAACCTGAATGGTACTGTTGCTGGGGCGACTATTGTTGACAATAACTCCGCTGCTAATGTCAATATTGTTGTCAAAGCTGATAGTGTTCTCAAAAATAGTGACGCAACCGTAGAGACAATAAACAGTTTGGCGGGAAACAACAACTTTGTGATTTCGGGTGATAAAAACCTGACCATTGACGGCAAGATTACCGTCTCTAACCCTGCCACTGATCGTTTGGATGCCACTGCATTTACCGGGAAACTGACCCTGAATCTCGGCAAAAACAGTAATATAACCCAGATTGTCGGTGGCAAAAGCGATGACACCTTCACCTTGACGGCGGCAGTAGATCAGATTAATGGTGTTAGCCTCAATGGAAACGATGGCAGTGACACCTTAACTGTTAAAGTTGGAGGCACTACTACTGCTCTTGATAAAGTTACCTTCGTTGAGACGGTTATCTTTAAAGAAGACACCGCCGCTAACACCACAATCACCACTGTGGACCCCCTTGTGGAAAATGGTGCAACCTTAACTGTTGATGCTTCTTCCTTCACCACCAAAACCTTAACCTTTAATGGTGCCGCTGAAACCAATGGTTCCTTTAAGATTACTGGTGGTGCATTAGCCGATGTCCTGAAAGGCGGTGCCAAAAACGACACCCTTATTGGTGGCGGTGGTACTGATAACCTAACTGGTGGCGGTGGTAACGACCAGTTCCTCTTGAATAAAGCCGTCGCTACCAGCGCTGTGACGATCGCTGACTTCAGCATAGTAGCAAATAATGACGATGTGTTCGCCCTAAGTAATGCCGCCTTTGCCGGCGCTCCGGCAGTGGGAACCGCCTTGACGGTCAGTGTTGTGGCAGGTGCAGCTAACGCTAATACTACAATCCTCGTTGATACCAAAGCAAACCTTCTGACTACTACTGCTAATAACTACGGCAATGTACGCTTTGGTTACGACATAACTAACAATCAGTTGTACTACGATGCTGATGGTGTTGGCTTCACTGGTGCTAGTTCTATTCTTATTGCGACCTCTACGAATGCGCTCACTTTGGCGGGGGGTTTAAGTGGCGGCAACTTTACTATCGTCGCTTAATTTCCAGTAAGCAGACCAATCCGAGTTGACTATTATAAAAGACCATCCTTTTTCAGGATGGTCTTTTATCGTTCCGGGGTAGAACCCTGGAACGAGAAAGGGAGGGAGACCCTCCCTTCCCTGCTCCCCTAGTCTAGTCATAGTAGGGTTAATTCATGAATTAACCCTACCCTTGATCAGGGTGGTAATAGCTTCAATTTCCTCGCGACTTTTCTGGGGGAAATCGCTTTAAGAGTTCCTGCTTGGAACACTGTAGGAGTAAAGGAGTAAATTCTTCCGGGGACAATTGTAAAATCCGGCTGATAATAGCTTGAATTTCTGGGTCTAACTCACCAAAGCGGACTCGGAGCAGATTTTCCACCACCAGACGTTCCCCCTCTTGCAGACCCCTTTCTAGACCTTGTTCTTCTCCTTCGGCCAGTGCCTCTTGATAGACTCTCGTTTGTTTTAAATCACTTAGTCCAAACATAGCTTCAATTTCCTCGCGACTTTTCTGGGGTAATTTGTAAATGATGATACTTTCGATTAGGTCAATTAACTGCCGTTGACTGGACTGGTCGGTGATTTCTTCTCTGGTCCGCTCGATTAGGGTTTGAGCAGTCCTCACCGCTGCCGTTTCCGACTCTACTACTAATTTAATCACACCGATTCCTAAGGAGGGATGGGACACCTGGGGCAATTCATCGAGATAAATGCGTCTAACGCTCGATAAATTGAGGATTTCGCCAAAATGCAGGGATTGTTCCCGTTCCACCCGACGATGGGGATAAATGACGACAATTTGCCAGGGGTGAGGTGGTTGATATTGTTTTAAAAATAGGAACAATTCCGCAAAAAGTCGATAGTAGAGGGTGTCGTCCGGTTGGAACTGTACTTCCACTAGGTAGAGGGGTTGCTGAATATCCTCAAGCAGAGGCACAAATAAACCATCGAGACGGAAAGAGAGTTGTTTCACCTCTTGGGAGGTGAATTGATAGTTTGCTGAGACCGGTTGCGGTTGTCCGATTAAGTCAAAGAAACTGTCGGGAAAGCGCAGGAAGATTTGGTAAAAGAGACTGTCAGTTTTCACGAGAAATCTCGCTTCTAGGGTTTATTGGCAATTGCCGAATTGATTTAAGAGTTCCTGCTTGGAACAATGGAGGAGTAAAGGAGTAAATTCTTCTGGGGACAGTTGTAAAATCCGGCTGATAATAGCTTGAATTTCTGGGTCTAACTCACCAAAACGGACTCGGAGCAGGTTTTCCACCACCAGACGTTTCCCCTCTTGCAGACCCCGTTCTAAACCCCGTTCTAGACCCCGTTCTAGACCCCGTTCTAGACCCCGTTCTAAACCCCGTTCTAAACCCCGTTCTAGACCCCGTTCTAGACCTTCTTGCAGACCACGTTCTAGACCTTGTTTTTCTCCTTCGGCCAGCGCCTCTTGATAGACTCTCGTTTGTTTTAAATCACTTAGTTCAAACATAGCTTCAATTTCCTCGCGACTTTTCTGGGGGAAGTAGTAGGGTTAATTCATGAATTAACCCTACCGGCTCTTCTAGGTTCTGTGTGATAAGTTTAACTTACATAGGATCGATCTTTGTGTCCTCTGTGTCTGGAGTGGTTCCCTCCACTCCCTCGCCAGCAGGACTGTATCTCAGAATACATTTTACCCACCAAATCCAAAAGAGCCAATCTAGGGGACATGGCTCTTTTCCTGTATAATCAAGTCTTAATTTTATGACTTGTCATTATATTTGAGGAAAATCTATGAGTTGGACAGAAGGATATGTATCGGAAGTTAACTACACTAGCGGCTTTTACGGCGAGTTAAGTCCCCTAAAATTAGGTTTAGCCACTCTGATTAAATCCATTCAACCCCCCGATTCTAGCCAAGAATTTACCTATTGTGAATTGGCCTGTGGTCAGGGTTTTACCACGAATATTTTAGCGGCTACCTATCCCCAGTCCCAATTTTATGCCAATGATTTCAATCCTAGCCATATCGCCACCGCCAGAGATTTAGCCGCCAAGGCGGGGATGAAGAATATTCTTTTCTTTGATGATAGTTTTGAGGAATTTTTAGAGCGAGATTTACCTCAATTTGACTTCATCAGCTTGCACGGAATTTATAGCTGGATTAGTGCCAGAAATCGCCAAGCAATAGTTAATTTTATTCGCCACAATCTCAAGGTGGGGGGATTAGTTTATATCTCCTATAATGCCCTGCCGGGTTGGTCGGCGGCAATGCCGATGCAGGCTTTGATGTTGCGTCATGGTCAACACAGTTCCGAGTCAATTTTAACCCGCATTGAACAGGCACTTAATTTTACAGGAGAATTATTAGAAGCTAATGCTAGTTATTTTGCCCAAAATCCAATTTTAAAAAGTCGTTATGATCGCCTAAAGGAACAAAATCGTTATTATTTAGCTCACGAGTATTTCAATCAGGAATGGAATTCTTTTTACTTCGATGAAGTGGCGAAAGAATTAGAGGATGCTAAACTTAAATATGTGGGTTCCGCTCATATTAATGACCATATTGATACAGTCAATCTCTCCCCAGTTGCCCAAGAAAAATTAGCCAAAATCAGCGACCCAATCTATCGGGAAGTGGTGCGAGATTTCTTTGTTAATAGCCAATTCCGCCGTGATATTTTTAGTCGAGGCTCCTTAGGTTTAACCAACCAAGAACAGGTTAAACAACTAGAAGAAACTCGGTTTGCTCTGATTGTTAATCCCGCAATTATCAAGTTCGAGCATCAGTTTCCCGTGGGAGAAGTTAAGTTACAGGAGACAGTTTATCAGCCAATTTGTCAGGTTTTGGCGGAATCTCCCCAAACTTTACTGCAACTAAAAAATCACCCCAAAACCTCAAATATTAACTTAAATGGTCTTTACCAAGCTCTGATGATTTTAACTGGTATTGGCTATATTCATCCTGCTGTGGATGAGCAAACTTGCCAACAACGGAAACCATCTACTGATGCTTTTAATAATGCAGTGAAAGCGAAAGCAGTCTATAGTGAGGAGTTAAGCTTTTTAGCTTCTCCTTTGATTGGGACTGGAGTAGTGGTCAATCGTTTAGAACAATTATTCCTCTTGGCTAAATCCTATAACCAAGATGCCGTAGAATTTGTTTGGCAAAATTTGGCAAGTCAAGGCAAAAAAGTGGTTAAGGACGGGAAACCTTTGGAAACAGAGGAGGAAAATATTGCTCATCTGAAAACAGTGTACGAGGAGTTTAGTCAAGAACGTTTACTAACATTGCAAAAACTAGGTATTGAGTAAATACTAAGTAGGTAGGCACAATTATTTGTAGGATGGGTTAGCGGTAGCGTAACCCATGCGGGCGTTGGGTTTCATGCTTCAACCCAACCTACGTTTATTTTATATTTAATTCCACCCACCTACTTAAGTAAGTAATCTCATTGTAATCGGCTACTTAGATAGGTGGTGCGTTACGACGGATTGTTACTTTCAAGTCAAAGCAGTAATTTTGGCTGTTACGTTTTACTACTTAGTGCTTGCTGAATAATGGTAAAACCCTTTGAAAATAAGGCTTTTGACCTGTTAAAATCTGATGTTAGTGCAAGAAAATAGGATTGGGACATTCAAAAACCTTGCATTATTCTCCTCATAGTACATAAACTGGTACAAAAAAAGAGGGCAACAAAGCCTGAAACGACCGACTCCTGACGACCGGCTCCTGACTCCTAACCCCACCAACAAACTTTTTCAGCAAACCCTACTTAGTGGTGCGTTACGACGGATTGTTACTTTCAAGTCAAAGCCGCAATTTTTGCCGTCTAACGCACCCTACTGGACTGTTTCAGCTAAAATAGGGCAATAGATTTCGGCTTAAAGTCTTAAATTATAGAATTTATAGCATTTTTCTAATACACCAAATTAACTGAAACAATCCACTACGTTTTACTACTTAGTGGTGCGTTACGACGGATTGTTACTTTCAAGTCAAAGCCGCAATTTTTGCCGTCTAACGCACCCTACTGGACTGTTTCAGCTAAAATAGGGCAATAGATTTCGGCTTAAAGTCTTAAATTATAGAATTTATAGCATTTTTCTAATACACCAAATTAACTGAAACAATCCACTACGTTTTACTACTTAGTGGTGCGTTACGACGGATTGTTACTTTCAAGTCAAAGCCGCAATTTTTGCCGTCTAACTACGTTTTACTACTTAGTTGATGATAGGTGGTGCGTTACGGCGGATTTTTACCTTCAAGTCAAAGCAGTAATTTTTGCCGTCTAACGCACCCTACGTTTTGCTACTCTAAGCTGAAAAGGTCATTGACAGAGTAACATCTACTAACTGCCTTGCTTTGACTAGCGGGGAATATTGACCTCGACAATTGCCACTTTGCCGGGGTATCGGGGGAAGTACCCAGAATCTGAGCTACTTCCCCTATCTTGACTAATCTTTTGCCTTGACAAAACCTAGTTAAAAACCCCCACCCTAGCTAGGTTGGACGAGATTATTTAAGCCATAAACCACTTTAGCGGTGATAATCTTGTCCTTATCGGTAAGTTCTTCTAACACCTCTTTTCCCTCGACTAAATAGCCAAAAACCGAATAACGACCATCCATGAGATTAAACCCCGGAGGAGTTAATTCATTATCGAATTTAAAGAAAAAGAATTGCGAGGAACCTCCGTTAGGATTAGTATCCGGACGCGCTAGGGCCAATGCACCAAAAGCGTTAAAAGGTAAGGCGAGACTGGGTAAGTAAATCCCTAATTCTTCGAGAGTATTGCCATAAACTGGTTCTTCTTCCCCTTTAATCAAAATTTCTAAGGGAATAGAGCGATATTGCTTAGTTTTCGGGTCAATAAATCCCTCTTCGGCACCGACGGGATCCCCGGTTTGCACAACGAAATTATCTTCGCTGCGAATGAAGGGTAAACCGTCATAAAAACCCCGTTGGACTAAATCCACAAAGTTACCCCCATTAATCGGAGCGCTGTAACCATCCACAACGATGGTTAAATCTCCCTTGGTGGTCTGCATCTCTATGGTGGCACGTCCTCGCAATTGCGGCAAGTTAGCGTATTCCGGGGGAACGTTAAAGGGAAAACCCACCACCATTAATTCTTCTAAAGCGGTGATATGATTGAGCAATTCCCGTCTGGTTGACCAAACTGCCTCTTTATCCTTCGCTTCTACGGCCGTATCGAGGTCTGCCACTCCCGTTTTGAGTTTTTCGATTAATTCCTCCCCTTGGTTTTTACTTGCTTCGGGAACACTATCTAAGATAGCCTTGCTTTTGGTAGAAAGGGCATAATTGGCATCCTTGACATCTTTTTTAATCGGACTCCAACGTTTGGCCCGCAGATGTTTGGCAATATCTTCGATCGATTGTTGCACTTGACGAATTGGTTTATTATCTATGGGTAAGGCATTGCGTAAAATAGCGGTGGGATCCGTTACCGCATCACCCTGAGCAAGCACAGCCAAAGCAGGGGCAGTCCCCTTAACCGTGAACAGACTTAAGATTAAAAATAGTGCTAGGGCAATACTAGCAGCCCTTTTTAAGAAAAATTTGCCCGATTCCCGTAATCTTGTCGTTATTTTCATATTTTGGTCGGTTCCTCAATGGCCATACCTATCCAAAATACTTGTAGGCTTTTAGGGGAACCCTTGTCAATAGCTAAGAAAATCGATCGAAGCCATTATCAGTAATCAGTAATCAGTAATCAGTTATCAGTTATCAGTTATCAGTTATCAGTTGTCAGTTCACCCATTACTGTTTACTGAAAAAAGGCTCCCCATCTCCCCACTCCCCCACCTCCCCAATTCCCCAATTCCCCAATTCCCCAATTCCCCAATTCCCCACCTCCCCAATTCCCCACCTCCCCACTTCCCCACCTCCCCAATTCCCCACCTCCCCACTTCCCCAATTCCCCACCTCCCCAATTCCCCACCTCCCCAATTCATAATTCATAATTTATAATTTATAATTCCCACTCCCTTTTTTTACCTTTTATGACCATAATTGTCGATTATCGCTTTCCGCCCGCTATTAATGCCGAAAAACAGGCAAAAACGATCGCTATCGGTCAAACCGCCGGCACTTGGAGCGAGCGCCACAGTCATCGTCAAGAGCAGCTGCAACAACACCTAGCGGAAGTGGTGGGGATCAGGGAGGAAGCCGACGGTTATAAGGTGGCTAGGGTGCGTTTTCCCCAGATAAACGTTGAAAATGACATCGCCAGTCTTTTAACCATGATTTTCGGCAAATATTCCATGGCTGGAGCCGGAAAAGTGGTGGGGGTGTATCTCCCCGAAAGCTACGGCACAAAAGCCAAGCTGGGAATCACAGGAATTAGGCAACGTTTGGGGGTTTATGATCGACCTCTAGTTATGGCAATTTTTAAACCCGCTTTAGGACTATCGGCGCAAGATCACGCCGATATCCTGCGAGAAGTGGCTTTTGCTGGCTTAGACGTGATTAAAGATGATGAAATCATGGCGGATCTTCCCGTGGCTCCCACCCACGAGCGCCTAGATTGTTGTCGCCGAGTTTTGGAGGAAGTGCGGCAGCAAACCGGTAGAAATGTTCTCTACGCGGTCAATGTCACTGGAAAAGCGGACGAATTGCAGAGAAAAGCCCGTTTATTGGTGAAACATGGGGCTAATGCCCTGTTATTAAACGTTCTTACCTACGGTTTTTCCGTTTTAGAAGCTTTAGCCAGTGATCCGGCGATCGATGTTCCTATTTTCGCCCATCCTGCCTTTGCCGGAGCGATGTGTGCCGGTAGCGATACGGGATTAGCCTATTCTGTGGTTTTGGGGACGATGATGGCCCACGCAGGAGCCGATGCGGTGCTATATCCCGCCGCTTACGGTAGTTTACCCTTCGATCCGCAGGAGGAAGGCAAAATTCGCGATATTTTGCGCGATAGAAACGTTTTTCCAGTTCCATCGGCCGGTATTCGTCCAGGTATTGTTCCCCAGGTCCTTGGGGATTACGGACGTAATGTTATCCTCAATGCGGGAACCGGAATTATGGATCACCCATCGGGACCAGCCAGTGGTGTGAGGGCTTTTTTTGAAGCTTTAGCCAGAATAGAAGCGGGTGAGTCCTTTGATCCGGCCAATTTGCCCGAAGGAGCCTTAAAACAGGCAATTCTAGAGTGGGGTTAAGCTCAATTCTTTCAATGCACTATAAAAACATTTTGTCAAGCATTTTTAGAAAATTTAACAAATAACTTGCCGTTTTAGATAGGGTTGCAGCACTTCCGGCACTTTTACTGTCCCGTCTGGCTGTTGATAATTTTCTAGGACAGCGGCCATAGTACGACCGATCGCTAATCCCGAACCGTTGAGGGTGTGGACAAAATTAGTGCCTTTTTGTCCTTTTTCTTTAAAGCGAATATTTGCCCGTCGTGCTTGGAAGTCTCTAAAATTAGAACAACTGGAAATTTCCCGATAGGTATTAGCCGAAGGTAGCCACACTTCTAAGTCATAACATTTGGCTGCCGAAAAACCCAAGTCACCGCTACACAATTCAATCACCCGATAGGGCAACTGTAAAGCTTGCAGGATTGCCTCCGCATTAGCGACTAAACTTTCGTGTTCCTGAGCAGAAGCGTCAGGATGGACGATTTTGACCATTTCCACCTTATTAAATTGATGCAAACGGATCAAGCCCCTCGTATCTTTGCCATAGCTGCCCGCTTCTCGACGAAAACAAGGGGTATAGGCACAGTGTTTGATCGGTAATTGCTCCGATGAGAGGATTTCATCGCGATAGAGGTTAGTTACGGGTACTTCTGCCGTTGGTGCTAACCAAAGCTCATCATCTCGACATTTAAAGCTTTCTTCCGCAAATTTCGGCAGTTGTCCCGTCCCGCGCAGGGAGTCACTATTGATCAGAATTGGCGGTAAAACTTCTGTATAACCGGCGACAATATGGCGATCGAGCATAAAATTAATTAAAGCTCTTTCTAGGGCTGCCCCGAGGGCGATAAGATTAACAAAACGACTCTGGGCGATTTTTACTGCCCTTTCAAAGTCTAAAATGCCCAATTTTTCCCCAATTTCCCAGTGAGGCAAAATATTCGGGTTGGTGGGTTTATATTCCTCTCCCCAGCGTTTGACTTCGACATTTTCCCGTTCATCCTTACCGATAGGAGTGGTTTCACTGGGTAAATTGGGTAAATCTAAGATTTTTTGGTCAATGGCCGCTTTAATCTCTTTTTCCTGCGGTTCTAATTGAGCTAGTTTACTTTTAATCTCGTTTCCTTCTGTTTTCATTGCCAAAATTTCGGGACTGTTGACATCGCTGCCACTTTTCACTTTTTGTCCCACCAGTTTACCGATTTCGTTACCCCGGGCCTGTAAACTGCTGCGTTCTAACTCTAAAGCCTTCTGTTGTTGATTTAACTGGAGAATAGGGGCAATATCATAACTACCTCCCCGACTATCTAAGCGTTTCTGTACTTCCTCTGGATTTTCTCTAATTTGCTTTAGGTCTAACATGGTACGAGTCAGTAAAAAATAAAAAGTAAGTGGGAGAGTCGGGGAATTGGCAGCCTGAGAAGAAATGTTCTCAACCCCTAACCAATGGTCAATAATAACTCAAAACTTAACTAAAATATCGGTTAAAAGCCGCCGGTAAAATTAGCGGCAGCGGAAACTGGGGTATTGTAAAGTTTAAATACAAATATGGTCATATATAGTCATTCATGGTAATATGTACAGACAAAACTATCGGACTAGGCAAAAAAACAGGAATAAGTTATCGAACGGCTTGGAGGTGGTGGAAACAAGGGAATTTAACAGGCTATCAATTGCCTTCTGGTACAATTATCACAACGGATGACAACCCTTCAAAACCCGACGCTGAGTTAAAAGACAACGAATAATAATGTTAGTAGCAGAAAGACACATTATCAAGAAAGGACATCGATTTTGGGCCGAGATAGATAATTTATCTTGGCAGTCTAAAAATCTCTACAACTCAGCCAATTATTTAATCCGACAAAACTTCATTTATGGTCATGGCTATTTGACCTATAATCAGATGGCCTCTCTCATGAAAGAGACAGAACAGTATCAAGCTTTACCCGCTAAAGTTTCCCAACAAGTTTTAAGAAGATTAGACCGGAACTGGCAATCATTTTTTGCCGCTTCATCGGAGTTTAAAAGTCACCCCGATAAATTTCTGGGAAAACCCAAAATTCCTGGCTATAAGGAGCCAAAAAAAGGACGAAATCTCTTAGTTTACACGATTCAAGCTATAAGCAAAGTAGGTCTTAGGGAAGGATTGGTCAAACTATCAGGTACTTCAATTGCCTTGCCGACGAGAGTAGCAGAGCGCATAGCAGAAGTCAGAATAGTTCCTAAATGTGATTGTTATGTAATCGAGGTAATTTATGAGAAAACCGAACAGTTCTTAGCTCCTAATGAAAAGATAGCTGCGATAGATTTAGGCATAGATAATTTGATGGCTGTAACTTCAAATTAACCAGATTTTATCCCTTTGTTGATTAATGGCAGACCGTTAAAAAGCCTGAATCAATTTTATAACCAACGTCGAGCTAAGTTGCAATCTCTGTTAAAAGGCAATCGTCAAAGTTCCCAGAGAATTTGCCGTTTAACTCGCTGTCGTAATCAGAAAGTAGATGATTATCTTCATCAGGCTAGTCGTTATTTAGTCAATCTCTTAGTTGACCAAGAGATAACAACTTTAGTAATTGGGAAAAATGACGGTTGGAAACAAGAAGTAAACTTAGGGAAAGTCAACAATCAAAAATTTGGGACTATCCCTCATGCTCGATTAATTGAGATGATTATTTATAAATGTCAATTAGAAGGAATCTCTGTGATTCTTCAAGAAGAATCCTATACCTCAGCTTCTAATTTTTTGCATGACGATCCTCTCCCTGTTTATGGACAGATAACTGAAAAGCCAGTGTTTTCAGGAAAAAGAATTAAGCGAGGGTTACATCGTACAGATAAGGGGATTCTGGTTCAATCTGATGTCATGGGTTCCTACAATATTTTACGAAAAGCATTCCCAAATGTGTTTAACCGCTATGGGATAGAGAGGTGCGTAGTTCACCCAAGGAGAATCAATCTCTCGAAGTAAAAGTGAAAGGAATTTCTGAAATGGAATTCAGTCTGTCTATATTTGACTATACTTTTACTAACTATATTTAATTGTGGTGTCTGGAGTAAGTCTCATGCTCAAATATCTGCCTGTTAAATTCCTGCGTTTTTTAGCGATTAGCTGTCTTGTCACGTTAATTTCTCTAGGATTTGACCGTTTACACCCCGTTAAAGCTAATCCCACCCTCATGGCTCAAAATGCTTGGGCCGGGGCCTCCTTCCCCGTGGAAAACTTTCAAACCTATACCTCCGGTTTCGGTTATCGTTTCTCTCCCATCGATGGTAGTCAACAATTTCATGCCGGGTTAGATCTGGCCGCACCCTTGGGCAGTTATATTCGCAATTGGTGGACCGGCAGAATCGTCGAATTATCCGATCATACAGGCTGTGGGACGATGATTAAGATGCAATCGGGTCAATGGACGCATATTTATTGTCATCTCATGGGTTCGGTTCAATCCGACAGCCGCGGTACTTTTTTGATTGACAGGTCAGGAGGAATCGTCCTTACTCTCGGTCAGGATATACCGGCAGGGGCCCGCATGGCTAGAGTGGGAATGACAGGACGCACCACCGGACCACACCTGCACTGGGGACTGATGTACGGCAATCAATACGTTGACCCCGCTTTGGTTTTAAATGCTATGTACGGTTCTAATCCTTCCGGTAATAGTTACTAATTCTGTACGCAAATATTGCATCTAGAATTAGCTTTGTACGCTTTGACCCGTACTGGGTTAACTACGAACCTCTCTATCGGATTCCCGCTAAAGGCGGCCTCTCCGACTACCTTTCTTCCAATATTTAAGGAACCATTAATATCTGCTCCATAGAAATAACCCGACGAGCTTCTGAATAGTCCTCTTTTAATTCTCTTGCCTAAATAGCTTTTTTGCTTTTGAATAGACTCTAAGTCTAAGAAACTACATTTAGAGGTATAGCTTTCATTAGTTGTTTTGACCTCTATTCCTACTAAATTTGCTTTATAGGTAAGTTGTTCGATCAACCTTGAATGAGGAATATTTACGAACGACTGGTTATTTCTATCTCCAATATTAATGTTTTGTTTCCAGCCTTGATTATGACCAATAACTAAAAGGTTAATTTGATGAGCTAGTAATTTATCAATAATATATTTACTAGCGGTGTGGAGGTAATAATCCACCTGGCAATTACGCTTTAAAGTTAAACCTTGTATTCTTTTACTGGTCTTCTGTAGACTGGGTAATTCCGATTTGAGTTTAGCTAGTGTCTTGTTGTACTTTTGATTGCAGGATTTTAAGGCTTTTCCACATACTAAAGTTGGCTGAAATTCGGGAATATTAGAGGTAACAGCAGCTAGGTTATTTAAGCCTAAATCGATAAAAGCATATCTTTCTCCCTCTTGACTTGATGAGGATGGTTGTTCATAGACAATCTCTAAACAATAAGCACCCAATTTAGGAATAATCCTGACCTCTAAAACTTCCTTTAAATTAGTTTTAAATTCTAAATTAGTCCCTGATAGCTTGATTAAACCTTGCTTCAACGCTTTTTTAGAAATGGCTTGATAGTTATAAGTTAAAACGTTTCTACCTTTTTCCTTGTCTTTGTATCTTGGCAACTTAGGCTCTCCTGTAAATTTATCTGGCGATTTTTTGTATTGTTCTTTCGCTTTTTGGTAGGATTTAAAGGTTTTTTCTACTTGCTTTAATACTAACTGACTTACTTTGGCGGGTAAGGCTTGATAATCTGGACTCATTTTTAAGGCATGATGTAACTCAGTCATTGTTAAAAATGGTTGATGTGAAAAGAAAACTTGACGGTTTAAATAAACAGCACAATTATACAGATTCTTCGATAAAAATCCTAATTTATCAATTACTGAATAATTTTTGTGATTAAATTTAATTAGATGTTTTTGAACTAATTTCATCATTCTCCTCAAGGCATTTAATTAAACATTCTGTCTTTCTATTTCGTCGTCTTAATGAGTATAATCGAGCGCAAAATGAGGTAATTATGCTCACGAAGTCTTCCATTAAATCGTCTTTTCTTTCTTCTGCTAGATTAACGACCTCTAGATCTCTATTTGTTTGAGTTAAAAGAACTTTCAGATAATTAAACCCTACTCTGCTTAAACGATCTTTATGTTCTACGACAATCAAATTATAATCAGTTTGTTCTAGAAGTTTTAATAATAGCTTTCGATGATCATTGACTCCACTTCCTACTTCTTTAACTACTCGAACAATTTGATAGCCTTTCGCAATACAATAAGCTTCCAATCTTTTTGCCTGAGTCTCTAAGTTAGATTGATTTTCTGAACTAGAAACTCGCGCATAAATAGCTACTTTATTTTCACCGCAAGAACGGTCATCTTCAAAAATAATAATTGTTCCTGTAGGAAGACGTTCTCCTTGTAACTGCCCTCGATTCCACATTCTCCAAGCAGTGTCATAACTGATCCCTTTTTTCTTAGCATAATCTGATAGTTTCATGTGAACTGCAATGTAAACTTGCACTAACCATATTAGCAGTTGTTTGCAGTCATTTGCATATATTTTTTACAAAACTTTACAATACTTAAGAGGAAGGGGGAATTAGAGAATCTGCGATCGCATTCTGTTGAGAAAAAACATAGCTGCCCAGATTTAGTGAATAACGAGGGACACTGCTAAAATTAAGCTGATCGATTCAGGTATATCCAGATAAAATGCGAATATTAACCCTTGTACCGGGAGGAATTAGCAATCAACTGCTGTTTTTTCCCACTCTAGAAACCCTCCAGCAAACTTACCCCCAAGGTACCATCGATGTTTTGGTCGAACCTAGGGCAAAGGCTGCCTATCGTCTCTGTCCGCAGGTTAGGGAAGTGCTTTTATTTGACTATCGAGATCAGTACGGATTAGCGGATTATTTAAATATTTTGGGAGTAATTCGGGACCGGGAGTACGAAATCGCCATTAGTCTCACCAATCGTCCTGCTATCAATCTTTTACTCTGGTTAAATGGTGTTCCTAACCGTATAGGCTATGAAAATAATGGCAGCTGGTTCTTATCGCAACAAGTACCCCAGCCAACGGAAGGCTATCTAGGGGATAATTATCACGCACTGGTCAAAGGGTTAAAGATTGCCGCACCCTGTCCACCTTTAAAACTAACCTTGAATCGCGATGATATCGATTGGGCCGAAATGGAGCAGCAACGCCTCAATATCAAGGATAGCGGCTATATTCTCCTCTATGCCGGCGGTAGCGATCTCAGCATCAGCCAAGGACTGGAAACGCTTTATCCCCTAGAGAGTTGGCTAGAAATTATCCAAGGTATTCGCCATCAACAACCGGATTTGCCAATTGTCGCGATCCAGGGAGAATTGGATGAAGCTTGGGTTTTAGCCCTCAAAGCCATGGATAATAACTTAAAAGTGTCGAGAACGGGCGATATCGGTAAAATGGCGGCTATGATCGCCGGTGCTAATTTATTATTAGCTACCGAAAGTGTCCCTTTACAGTTAGCTGTGGCCGTGGGAACCTATACCCTCTCTCTGCTGGTTCCTTCGTTGTCTAAGAGAGTTTTACCGAGTGGGGGAGAGCTACATCGATATATTGAGGCTAATACGGGAAAAGTCGCCGATATTACTCCCGAAACTGTCCTGAAAAAGATTTGGGGCCGGTAAATAATCGGGTTTCGATCGCTTTTCTCTGGGATCGAAACCCGAAAAAAATCAGCATCAAAGCTCAATTTTGCGATTGAGATAACTGACTTTTCAAGGATTCTAGGGAGGCCCAACGACCATCGATGGCAGTCTTTTCCGGAAGGAGAAAATCGGGGGGTTGACAATTGGCTCCGCAGAGTTGACGGGGAGGTAAAGTTAGACATAACTGCTCGTATAACCACATTTGCGGGTCAAAATCCCCGTTAGGATCGAGGGTTTCCGAGAGGTCTTCGTAGGCTATTTCTCGCTCTAGAGGATAGGAGCTATCGTAGTCTTTATTTTTGTCTAGCCAGATTAATTCGGAAGTGTTTAATTGCAGACGATGATTATATTGTTGTAAACAGCGATCGCAGGTTAAGGTGACGATGGTTTCTGCTTTCACCGATACTTCCAAAAAATTGCCCCCATGTCTAACCAGCAAGGTTCCCCGCACCGGTGTCAAGGTTTCTAGACCGGGGATAAAATTATCGATGATGATCACTCTTTGTCGATCAGGAGATTTGAGGAGGTGGGGGATAAAAATAGTTTCCATAGATAACTCCTGTATCATTTATCGGTTATCGGGTGTCAACTGCGTTAGCGAGTAACGCCATCATAATTGCTCGGTGACAATCTTTCCTTTATTAGTTTATCGCAGCCCCGACCTCTAGAGACATAGACCGGTTCTAGGTTGTGGGAAGTGAGGTGTATTTTCAGTGAACAGTGAACAGTAAACAGTAATCAGTGAACTGAAAACTCACATCTGATAACTGATAACTGATAACTGATAACTGCATTTGACAGGCTGTCTGTTGATCGATCGAGAAAGTTTCCTCAGAATTGGGAGTATATGCACAAAGATACTCCTATGTCAACGGTTTTGAAAAATTTTCTTCCTCGCCTCGGTGGATTGGTTATGGTTGCACTGCTCTGCTCGCTTGTGCTGGGGGGATGGCCTCGGCAGGGAAAAGCGGCTCGATCAGTACATTTGTCCTATTGGATGCGATCGGGAATTGAACAACTAGAGGCGGGTAATTATCAGCAAGCTTTGCAGGATTTCAATCAGTCCCTCGAACAGGAAAATAACTTGGCCCTAGCCTACAGTAATCGCTGTTTAACTGAGATTTATTTACAGGATTATCTGCACGCGTGGCAGGACTGCACCCGCTCTTTACAACAGCAATCCGATAATTATCTAGCCTATTTCCATCGGGGTTTAGCTTTTTATCGTTTGGGAGATTATTCACAGGCGCTGACCGATTATAACCAGACTATCCGGTTAAAACCCACCTATTATCAAGCCTACTATAATCGGGGTTTAGTTCAGGCAGCCATGAAAAATTATCCCCTTGCCCTAGCCGATTTTAATCAATCCTTGCGTCAAATTACTAACCAACAACCCGACACTTTAGCCACTATTTATAATGATCGAGGTTTAGCTCATTTAGCCCTCCACAATTTTACCTCAGCTAAGGCGGATTTTAATCAAGCTCTCCGGTTAAATAAAAACAACGCCTCAGCCTACTATAATCTAGCTTGTACCGCTCACCAATTAGGTGAATACGAACGCTCAATCGCCGATTTAAATCGAGCGATTGCCATCGATCCTTTTTATGCCGATGCCTATATTAGAAGGGGATTACTGCGGCATCAATTGGGTTATTATCAATCGGCTTTAGCGGATTTAAATCAAGGAGCAAATCACCTCTATCACCAGGGATTGCACCAAAATTATCAGCAAATCCTCGCCCTAATTGAGCAGATTCACCAACAGTTACTTTCCTTACCATCTCCCATTGTTTAAAAGAGTGATCAATATTATAAAGGAAAGCGCTTCATGGCTGTGACGGCGAGACGGGCATTATCTTTAAGGACTTGGGAAACCCGGGGAATTTGGGGAATTTGCCAGAGAACATCGACGGTGCGCCGTAATAATCGCACTAGATCTCCCTCATCGAGGCTAGTATTTTCGCACAATTCCGGCCAGGATGTCCCCTGGGCCCAACGGGAGGCAATCCCCATCAGTTGGGTTTCTAACCAGACGGGAATAGTGATATCGTAGCGAGATTGAGCTTGATAGAGTAAACGGCGAACTTCTCGCAGACCGGGGGAATTTTCCTCTCCTTGTCGCAAAATATCGATAACTTCTGGCACAGGCGGGTAATTGCACCAAGTATCGGGGCGAGGGGGTTCCGTAATCATGGCGCTGATGGCGGCGGCTAGTTGGCTAGGAGTCAATCGGTCCAAATCTCCGGACATCATCGCTAATCCTAACCAGAGTTCATTTTCCCCGCGAATAGTGGCCGCCGCTTCTCCGAGGGGAGTGGGCAAATAACCATCTAATGCTTGGAATTCTCGCAAAATCTCGATTAGATTCAGAAATTCTTCCCAGTAGTAGGATTTGCGCGATTGTTGTTTCTGGTATTTAATCTGGGTCTTGTGTAACTTATCGCGAGCAAGCTCTCGATCGTAGTATAATTTCATCAATCGCCCCGGATTTTTGCGTTTTTGCAGGGGATGAGCGGCAATTTGACTATTGATAATTTCAACTCTTTGTGCTTGGGTTTCCAGTTCCGCCACCGGTGGGATGCCCTGCACTTGTTGGCGGATTAAATCGGCGATCGCCTGAGTATTTTCCTCACCCTTGCGCCACCCCCCTAAAGAGACTGCTTCTAGGGAAGGGGGTATCAGTTCGCCTAATTCCGCAGGAGCGAGAAAACCTCGATCGATCTCGCTAATATCGGCATAGGCGGCTAAATACCAGCGATTATCACTGCCTAAACACACAAGGGTTCGCACTTGACCGGCTCCGTGCAGGGTATTGACAAAGATAGCGGGGACGGGGACGGGAACCTTAATATGTTTGCCCTTGAGATGGAGGATAGTTCCGACGGGAATATTCGGCAATTTTAGATGTATTTCCTGTCTTTTCTGTGCTTCTGCCTGACTAGCGAGGATTTTATACAGTCTTTCTTCTTCCCGCAGTTTTTCCCGTAGCTTTTCGTAACTGAAGACCTGCTCTCGTTCGATACCGGCTAACTCCATATCCAACTTAGCCAATTCGGTGGTTAAGGCGGTAATCTGTTGTCGTTCGGGGCTTAACTTCAAACGAGCGAGATATTCGGCGAAACTGCGCTCTAAGAGGTCTTTGGCCTCCTCTAGACTGTGTTTTTGCAGGAGATTTAACACCATGCCGTAACTGGGCGCAAAACAGCTTTGTAGGGGTTCCGGTTGAGCGGTGGCCAGAAAAGCCGCTTCTTTTGCCCCTTCAAAGGGCGTTTGTACTGTCACCACATGGCCCACCGCGTCCATTCCCCGGCGACCGGCCCGGCCGGCAATCTGGACAAATTCCGAGGGAGTCAGCATACTATGACCATCATCGGTGCGTTTGGACAGGGCCGAGATAACGGTGGTGCGGGCGGGCATATTAATCCCGGCCGAGAGGGTAGCGGTGGCAAAAACCACCTTAATTAAACCAGCTTCAAAAAGTTGTTCGACTAATTCTTTCCAGAGGGGTAAAATCCCGGCATGGTGAACACCACAGCCCCGGGTGAGGGGTTCCACTTGGTCGGCGCGCACCAATTGGGAAGCACTGGCTAGGAATTCAAACAGTTGATTTTTCGTCTCGGGGTCGGCGGTTAAGAGGCTGAGGAGTTGCTCGTCGGACTGGGGGTTATTAGCGAAAAAAGCCAGTAATTTTTGCTGTAGGGGCGGATTTTCGACGGCAAAGAAGGAAAGGGCGAGTTCTTGCAGATTGGGATTATCTTCTAGGAAGAAAATGAGTAAACGGTAGTAAATAGCTCTAGCTTCTTCTGGATTAACGAGATTGAGGTTTTTTAGCTCTCGAATCGCCTGATCGCAACCTTTGCGGCTGAAAATGACGTAAATAGCTGGGAGCATATCCTTGTCCCGCAGAGTGGTGACAATCGAGGCGATAGTGGGACAATCTTCTCGTTTTAAGCGCCTGGAGCTGCCCCGAGGGGCTTTAGGACGCAGTTTCGGGTTAACTTTGCTCTGTTTTGGGTCGAGCAGCGGGAATAATCCCTCTTTATTGACGAAATAAAAGCGCAGGGGGACGGGACGAAAATCGGAGTTAATTAGCTCGCAGCTGGAGGTCTGTTTATTGTCGCCGGATTGGGGCAGTTGCCGCACCCAGTTAATCCAGTCGGTGAGTTCCCCCGGGTTGCCGATGGTGGCGGAGAGGGCGACTAATTGGATACTAGGGGGACAGTAGATAATCGATTCTTCCCAAACGGTGCCGCGACCTCGATCGCTGATATAGTGACATTCATCGAGAACCAGGGTTTCCACGTTTTCTAGGGAAGTGCCTACCTGACCGATCGGGGTTTGGTAGAGCATATTGCGAAAAATTTCTGTAGTCATGACTACAATTAACGCTGAGGGATTGATCACCACATCGCCGGTAATTAATCCCACTTCCGCAAACAGCAGCGGGGAATCCTCATCGCCATCGGTGGGGGTACGACCGAATTTTTCTTGAAAATCCCGGAATTTTTGGTTAGAAAGAGCTTTCAGGGGAGTGGTGTAGAAAACCCGTTTGCCCCTTTGTAGGGCGCGATAGATAGCATATTCTCCGATTAAAGTTTTGCCGGAACCGGTGGGAGCGCAGACCACCACTGATTTACCAGCAGCGAGAGCGGCGATCGCCGATTGCTGGAAGTCGTCGAGTTTAAAGGGAAAAATGGTTTTGGGATCCAAAGAAGTAGGGTTGAGGGACTCTTTCACGTCAAGTCTAAGAGGAGAAATTTTTTTAATTGTGGCTATTCTGACTGGCTTTTTTTATTCTAGTCGAAAAAAGCAGACTTCTAGAAACTGGGGACAGCTTGACCTTTACCATGGTTATGATCAATGACTTTCTCTCACCACTATCTTGCCATGGCATTAAAGCAGCTGCCCAGACTAGGTAACAAATCATTTAATTATTCTAAGCTATTTAGGCAATTATTTTTACCTGCCTTTATTTTTGGGACTAGATTTTCTTTTTGGCAGTGTTTTTGCTTTGATCGTGGGGTATTTCTCCTAGACATTTTGGCGAGGGTGATTGCTTCTTTGACGGGTTACAGCCCTGGTATCTTCGGTTTACTGGAAGGAGATAAAGGTGTATATTTAACGCAAAGTTAATATAAAAACTAGGGAAATTATTTGGGGATATTTAGAAGATATAAGTCGTCAATTAGTTCAAGAAACTTTGAGCAAGTTTACCCATTGTTTACCGACAATAAGTCGTTACTTCCACAGAATTTTCCGAGTCATATAAGACAGTAATTTCCAGTAAAAATCATCGAGCAGTAGGAAAATAAATTAGTCATACTAAATCCTGTTTAAAAAGTATAGGAGAGTGGGGTGGTCACTGCGTGCGCGTTGCGGGGGGAAGTGAGGTGTGGGTAGAAACAATTCATAACTTGAGAGTTAATCACACTATTAAAAACAGATTTTGTGTCAAACTAATCCTATTAAAAGATTAAATAATACCCTTCGTCAACGGCTCTCCCGGTGGGTGAGAGAGAGTCTATCGTTCTCTAAAAAAATCGAGAATCACTTTGGGAATGCCCAATTAGCAAAGGTGGGAGCTATCACCACTAGAATAAAAGGCTCTCCTCGACTTTGTGTGATAATCAGTGCGGATCATTCGCAGGAGTCTTGGCACAAGGCTTTAAAGACTATGTTTCCAGAAAATTATCGGCTGTATCTCCTATTTGTGACTTTCCCTCACCTATAGGTGAGCAGCAGAAGTTATTCAAAGAGGGCGAATGCAATTCGCCCCTACAATAACATTATTGCGCCAATGGTAGGGGCGCACTGCCTGCGCCCAAAATGTCCTCTAGATATTTCGACAAAATTGAGATGCACCCAAATTATCCCTATTCTTCTTCCTTCCACACAAACACCAGAAGAGCCGAATAAAATCACTACCCACCTGAGAATCTGGGCAAAGTTTGCGGAAGTGAAAATATTTATGTGGCAGATTTGTCCGCAGCCCCGCCGCTCAGGGTTAGTCCCCAAATGACAGCCTATTTAATCGGTTATCATCTGGCAACTCAACTCTGCAAAAAAAACTGAATAAGTGGCTAAATCTGAAGGAGTTAGAAAGCTCGAACAAAATCGAGTTATACTTCATCTATATTAGAAACTTTGTAAATAAGATTATCTTATTTACACTCGTGGTCCCTAGAGGTTGTCGAACAGAAACAAATGCAGATTCAGGAAAAAATCAGCGAAATAGCCGCTCAAACAGCGAAAGCGATCGAACTTTCTCAAAATTATTTACTTTCTACCCAACACCCTCAGGGTTACTGGTGGGCAGAATTAGAATCTAATGTCACCATCACCTCAGAAGCAATTTTACTGCACAAAATCTGGAAAACTGACAAAAATCGCCCCCTAGACAAAGCTGCCACCTATCTACGTCAGCAACAGTGTCCTAACGGCGCTTGGGAGTTATTTTATGGCGATGGTGGCGATCTTAGCACCACTGTGGAAGCCTACATGGGGCTGCGACTATTGGGAATTCCCGTTAATGATCCTGCTATAGAAAAAGCTAGAGAATTTATCTTAGCTAAAGGTGGCATCAGTAAAACCCGCATTTTCACCAAAATGCACCTCGCTTTGATTGGTTGTTATGATTGGCAGGGGGTTCCCTCTATCCCTGCTTGGATCATGCTACTGCCGGAAAATTTCCCTTTTACTATCTATGAAATGTCCAGTTGGGCGCGGGGAAGTACGGTTCCTTTATTAATTGTTTTCGATAAAAAACCTGTGTATAAAATGGGTTTTAATCTCGAGGAACTCTATACAGAAGGGGTAAATAATGTCAAGTATGAGTTACCAAAAAATAACAATTGGTCAGATGTTTTTCTCTGGTTAGATGGGCTGTTTAAATGGGCAGAAAAAACTAATTTGGTTCCCTTCCGTCAAGAAAGTCTGAAAGCGGCGGAAAAATGGGTAATTGAACGACAGGAAGACACGGGGGATTGGGGGGGAATTATCCCGGCGATGTTAAATTCCCTGTTAGCTTTAAAAGCCCTAGATTATGATGTTGACGATCCGATTGTTGCCCGGGGTTTAAAAGCGGTGGATAATTTTGGTATTGAGACCGATAATACCTATTGTGTACAGCCCTGTGTGTCGCCGGTTTGGGATACGGCTTGGGTAATTCGATCGCTAATTGAATCCGGTCTAAATCCCGCTCATCCAGCTATGATTAAAGCGGGACAATGGTTAATCGATCAACAAATTCTTGATTATGGCGATTGGGCGATTAAAAATAAAATCGGAACCCCCGGGGGTTGGGCTTTTGAATTTGACAATCGCTGGTATCCCGATTTAGACGATTCGGCAGTGGTGGTGATGGCTTTAGAGTTAATTAAAATGCCCGATGAAAAGATTAAAAAAAGCGTGATGAAACGGGCAGTTAATTGGATGGCTACTATGCAGTGTAAAGCTGGTGGTTGGGGAGCTTTTGACATCGATAACGATCAAAACTGGCTTAATTCTTTGCCCTATGCCGATCTAAAAGCAATGATCGATCCTAATACGGCTGATGTTACTGCCAGAGTTCTAGAAATGTTAGGCACTTGTGATGTCAAAATGGAGGAAAATCGAGTTAAAAAAGCTTTGGATTATCTGGAAAAAGAACAGGAAGCTGATGGTAGTTGGTTTGGTCGTTGGGGTGTAAATTATATTTATGGAACCAGTGGGGCGTTATCTGCTTTGGCTTTTCTGGAACCGAATCAATATCGCCAGCAATTGCAAAAAGGAGCCAATTGGTTAAGCAGTTGTCAAAATGTTGATGGTGGTTGGGGTGAAACCTGTTTTAGTTACAATAACCCTAAATTTAAAGGACAGGGAAATAGTACCGCTTCCCAAACTGCTTGGGCATTAATCGGTTTATTAGCCGTCGGGAAAGTCACCGGTAATTATCAGCGAGAAGTGATTGAAAAGGGTGTTAACTATCTTCTTGTTACCCAAAAAGAAAATGGTACATGGGATGAAGATTACTTCACTGGTACAGGTTTTCCCTGTCATTTTTACCTGAAATATCATTTCTATCAGCAGTATTTTCCTTTACTGGCTTTGGGGCGTTATCGGGCTTTGATTTAGTCTGTTAACCTATGCGTTAAGACAGGAAATAAATTTAACTGTCTAGCGCATTTTTTATGTCTAACTAGGAAGAAATAAATCAGGAGATATATTTAAAAAATTGGCTAATTTTTGAATATAGATAGGGGTTAACTCTTGCTGCCCATCAAGAATATCATCCAGGGTTGACTTACTTTCAAAAATAGATAGCAAATCTTGCTTTTGTAGGTTTCTTTCCTCTAATATAAATTTCAACAATTCAAGTCCATAAATATCAGGTATTGGCTCTTGATTTTCCTCGTACTCATAAATTAAAGACCCTAAAAGATTTAGATATTCCCTTTCTTCTACCGTTAATTGGGGTTTGTCTAAAAGGCGATTAATAACCTCCTGCATCATTTCTAAGTCTTCCTCATTGTGAATAGGACGAGGAGGGTATTGCTTTAATAATTCTAAGTATTTATCAGTGGCAAACATAAAGATAACTCTAATTTTATGGTTTAAATAGGGGTGACTGAAGGAGATACAAAATTTTTAGTTAATAATTTATAGTTTTCATAAGTGGGTGGGTGGAATTAAATATAAGATAAACGTAGGTTGGGTTGAAGCATGAAACCCAACGCCCGCATGGGTTACGCTACCGCTAACCCATCCTACAAATAATTTTTCCTCCCTACTTATTTGGAGATTCAGAGATTTAGATCAATATTTATTGAACCACGAATCTTTTTTCCATTGGTTTTTATTATATTCAGCATGGGTTAGTATTTTTCTAATGAAAACATTTCTATGTTGAAAATCAACATAAGTTATTAGTCGATAGTTGTTGCCGCAAATGTTGAATACTATAAAATTACCCACTAAGTCAGCCGAAGAAAAATCCTGACGAATATCTTGGAAACTTTGCCATTTTGCTTGACTAACTTGCTTGTACCAATAACGTAAACCAGCCTGAGCCTCTGGATGAGTTTCCCAAAAAATTCTTAAGGTGGCTCTTGAAATAATATGCATAATTTTTTATTAATCTTTTAAGTTTTATTTTCATGACGAATAATCTCCTTGTTTGCTTGCTTGCTTGCTAGTATAGCAAACTGCGAAGCCTCTAGTCAAGTATTTTAATTTCTCTGATAAACCGCATCCACAGGGAAACCCGTAGTTTGGCTTTTTCGGCTACGATCCTTGCATAGCAATACTTTTAAGGCTTAATGGCTTGCCCGTGAAATTCCAGTTATCTAGCTGGTTGCGGTTTATTAATATTTATTAATTAGCAGAATTTGTAATTAACTAGCTAAGTCTCTTGATAGCCGACTCAAGGCTAAAAAATTTATTTAGTAGTAATTACACTTATGCTCGATCAACTATTGCCTTTAGATACCCCACACCTTAATAATTAAGTATAGAATAGCCAAGTCTCCAAACTATCGCTTAACCAAAACTTCTATTATCCTGATGAGAAACCTCTATTTTCTTTTGCCCGGTACTACTTCTCCTTTTGGTGGGGGTGGACTGTGGGCAGAAATGAAAACCGTCAATTTGGCTAGTCAAATTTGTACCGCCCAGATTGTGACTTATCGTCAAAAAGAGTTAAATTATCCTTTTTTAGAGGATATACTCGCGAAAATAAACTCAGATGACAGTATTTTTGTGGTTAGCTGGGGTTTTGATCTTCCTAAACTGGTGCAAAAATTGCGATCGCAGAATATCATCTATCATGCCCATAGTACAGGTTACGGCTTCCGTTTACCCTCCGGCATACCAATTATCACCGTTAGCCGTAATACTATGGGTTATTGGGGAGAAAAAGCCCCTAATGCTTTGATTTACTATCTTCCTAATCAAATTGGCTCAGAATTTCTCAATTTAGGCTTACAAAGGGATATCGATGTCCTAGTACAGGGGCGCAAATCCTCAAAGTATCTTCTCAATCGTCTAGTTCCCGCCCTCCGTCCCCACTGTCGCGTTAAGGTTTTAGATAGCTATGTAGAGGATTTAGTGGGATTATTCAATCGCAGTCGGGTTTATCTCTACGATTCGGCTGAATATTGGGCTGTAAACGGTTTAACGGAGGGTTTTGGCTTACCACCCCTAGAAGCTTTAGCCTGTGGTTGTACGGTATTTTCTAGCGTTAATAGCGCCCTAGCCGATTATCTCGATCCCGGTTTTAATTGTCAAAAAATCGGGGCTTATTCCACTCAATACGATCTGGAACGTATTCTTAATTATGCCCGTAATTTTCCCGTTAATTCTTTACCGGCTAATTTTATCGATGATTATCATCCTGAAAAATTACTACCACGTTTTGAAACAATTTTAAGAGAAATTAATGATTTCTTTGATATTAAAAAACGCTATCCGGCTGATATAGAAGGTTTAGAACCCCTGCGACTTAAAAAATTATGGATGCAGAGTTCTCTGGCTAAACTTAAGAAAAAACTGTTTAAGTAAACGCATCAACTTTTTGACAGAGAAAGATCGATCGACTATTCAGTTATCAGTGAGCAGTGAGCAGTGAGCAGTTATCAGTGAACAGTTATCAGTGAACAGGGATATCGGGAGAAAAAAGCTGATGGCTGACTCCCCAAAAAGAAAACTTTCTACTTCACCATTAAGATAACTGCTATATAATTATTTCTAACTCTTACCCCGAGGATATTTATGAAGCGAGGAATTTACATTACCGCTAATGACCGAGTTATCGAGCAGGCGATCGCATTAATGAATAGTATTCGTTTGTACGATCCCGATTCTCCCGTCATCTTGATTCCCTACGACAATAATTATCAAAAAATTGCCGATTTATTGGCAGAAAAATATGGCGTTATTCTCTATCCCGATCTGCAATTAGTGGAAAAATTGGCACAGAAAATCTATGATATTTTTGGAGAAAAATTCTTTGCTCGTCCCAATCAATTTCGCAAGCAGGTGTGTTGGTTTGGAGAATTAGATCAATTTCTTTATATCGATACCGATATCGTAGTTTTTGAAAAAATAATAGATAATCTAAATTTTCTCGATACCTACGATTTTCTCTGCTGTGATTACCAACACAAAAAAGGTATTGCTGATGTCTTTAATCCGATTGTTTTAGAACAAGCAATCTTCACAGAAAATGATCTAACTGGAATGTTTAACGGTGGTTTTTGGGCTAGTAAAAAGAATCTGTTCTCAGAACAGGAATTATATGGTGCTTTTCAAGAATGTGCCGCTCATCCAGAATATTTTGATTTTTCTCAAAAAACCTCCGATCAACCGATTATTAATTATACCATTCTCAAACGAGTTCCCAATCGGTTTAATATTATCCGCGCCCCGGGTTGTCAAGCGGGAAATTGGGCGGGAAGTTCTCATTTTCAATCTCAGGGGAATATCTTAATCGATCCGAGATTAAATCAGCCCTTAAAATATTTACATTGGGCAGGAATTCATATTGAACCGGGATGTCCCTACTGGGATATCTGGAAATATTATCGTTATCTAGATGATCCTAATCCCCCCGCAGATCCGCCAGCAAGCAAACCAAAAAATCCGTTTCAGAGATTGTTAGATAAAATCAAATTATAGGTTTTATTTTTGGTGCATCTCCTATTTGTGACGTTCTCTCACCTATAGGTGAGCAACAGCAGTTATTAAAAGAGGGCGAAGGCAATTCGCCCCTACAATAATATTATTTTCTGAGATAAGGTGAAAGGGAACAAGTGTTTTTTTCAACCCTATAGCTTAATTTAACTCCAATCCTGTTGCTCCTCGCTTTGGCGAATTTGATACACTTGTCCGTGACTGTGCAGTTGTCGAGTTTTTGCCCATAAACTAGCTTCATCTAACTGCCATTTTTCTAGGATTAAATCTAAATCTCTTTGGATTTCTCTTGCCCCCGGAAAGTTTTGATAACGTATGCGTAAACGAGCGCATTCAGCTAAGTTTAAATCATTGGGTTCTGATTGCAGCAGCTGATCAACAATCGGGCGATCGAGTCTTTCCTGTGGATGTTGTTGTTCTTGATTTTTACTAACCATAATTAATCGAACCAACCGATTTCGGAATCCGTTAACTCTGTCGGGGTAGGATTGGGGGCAATATAACGGGCCAAAGTTGCCATTTCAAAGTTATAAAGACTGGGTTTCTTCGGCGCAGGTTTGGTAATTGGCGACGGTTCAGGGGTGGGAGTGGGACTATTTTCTAGGGTTTTAATTTGATTATATAATTTTTCAATTAACTGTTTTTTCTCGGTTAATTCCGTCTGGGATTGACTTAATTGACTCGATAATTTTTCAATTAACTGTTTTTTCTCGGTTAATTCCGTCTGGGATTGACTTAATTGACTCGATAGTTTTTCAATTAACTGTTTTTTCTCGGTTAATTCCGTCTGGGATTGACTTAATTGACTCGATAATTTTGCCACCAAAGTGTTTTTTTCCGAGAGGACAGATTCTAACTGCTCGGTCTGTTGTTGTAACTGCTGTAACCTGACAGAGAGTTCCAGCTGTTCTTTAAGTTCTTTTTCCAGAGAAATAACTTTTTCTTGGAGAGTTTGCCCATTTTTCTCGGTTTTTTCTAACTCTGCCGTCAAGTCGTTAATTTTTGCCTGTAGGGTGGCGTTTGTTTCCTTAGAACGTTTGGGAGAAGGAGAGGTTTGGGATTCTACCTCTTTATTAGCTTCTGTACGGATGAGATCGTTTAAATTACCTTTGGTCATAAGCTCTGCAAATAGGATATTACGATAGAATCGGATACTGTCAAGAAATCTCTTGGTTTAGGCAATCGATAATTAAGTGGGTGGGTGGAATTAAATATAAGATGAACGTAGGTTGGGTTGAAGCATGAAACCCAACGCCCGATTATGTTACGCTACCGCTAACCCATCCTACAAATAATTGTGCCTCCCTACTTATTACCCCGATATACAAGCTTGATTAAGCTGGGGAATTGTTCCATAGGTTTTATTGTATAGCTTGAGGTCGATCGATCCCTGTCCATTTAAGGAATGAGAACAAATACCTAAATCTCAGTTTCGCCAGTAAGATTCTAAATTTTTCTGTAGTTAATAATACGGAATACTAAATTTGTGTCAGACTAAAGGTAGAAGTCGATCGCACCTGTGGCAAGGATAAATTTATGAATATTGAAGAAAAAGCGCGTCTCAATCTAACCCAAGAACGACAAGCAGAAGGAATGCTCGAAGAAAATGTCTTAACTCGTACAGGGGAGCTTTTGGGGGAAGGAGAGGCAGAAACTGCGAAAGCGCGGGTTTTGTTAACTGAAAATCGCCAAGAAGAAGGAAAACGTCAAGATCAAATCTTAGAACGTTCGATCGAAGCTATGCAATAGCCTTTAGGTGAAGACTGGGAATGTCCACAAAAGTTATAGATAAATATCTGTAGAGACGTGGTTAACTGCGTCTCTATCTCAATTACCGATAACTAATCACTGTTAAACTAATCACTGTTCACACTCTGGACAGTGAAAAAATGCAGATCCGAAGAAAACACCCCAATCCTGCCGTCAAAGTTGAGAGTTTGAGTTATGTGGTGAAAGTGCCGGAGGCACAACCACAAAATATTTTAGAAGAAATCGTTTGGCATAAGGAGATCGAAGTCGATAAATTGCGCGAAAGGTTGCCTTTATTGGAATTACGCAAAAAAATAGCTAATACTGCGCCACCTTGCGACTTTTTAGCTGCCTTAAAACAGGGTAAAACCCAACCCGCTTTGATTGCCGAAGTCAAAAAAGCTTCTCCTAGCAAGGGAGTTATCCGCGAAGATTTTGATCCTGTAGCGATCGCCCGTACCTATGAACAGGGAGGAGCCACTTGTTTATCGGTTTTAACCGATAGTAAGTTTTTTCAAGGTAGTTACGAAAATCTTACCCTCGTCCGGCAAGCGGTATCTTTACCCCTATTATGCAAGGAATTTATCCTTTATCCCTATCAAATCTACTACGCTCGCTCTAAAGGAGCCGATGCTGTCCTTTTAATTGCCGCTATTTTAAGCGATCAAGACCTAGCATATTTTGTCAAAATTGTCAAGGGTTTAGGGATGACAGCTTTGGTAGAGGTGCATAGTCTGGCCGAATTCGATCGAGTGTTAGCCATTGAGGGAATCGAACTAATCGGCATTAATAACCGCAATTTAGAGACATTTACAGTCGATTTAGACAATACTCGCCAATTACTAGAAGCCAGGGGCGAAAAGGTGCGAGAAAAAGGTATTCTGATCGTCAGCGAATCGGGATTACACACAGCAACAGATCTGGCTAAAGTGAAGCAAGCGGGAGCAAATGCGGTTCTAATCGGCGAATCTTTGGTAAAACTGCCCGATCCTGCCGCAGGTATCCAGAAACTCTTTGAAAATCGGGAATAGGAGTTAGGAAGTGGGGAGAGGGAATTATGAATTATAAATTATGAATTATGAAGTGGGGAATTGGGGAGATGGGGAAGCTGTCTCATCACCCTATCACCCCAAAACCCTATCACCCCAAAACCCTATCACCCTATCTCCTGAATACTGACTCCTGACAAGGCTATCTGCCGGGATATAATCAGAGTTTGCCGAATCTTAAATCATCCCCTCAGAATTGATGCGATCGAGATTTGGTTTTTTATCTTTGTTAAATATGGCCCAACGAGAGAGGACGAACCATGGAAAATAAAAATATGTTGATGATTCCCGGCCCCACACCAGTGCCGGAAGCGGTATTATTGGCTATGGCTAAAGCACCCATCGGTCATCGGACGGGTGCTTTTAGCAAGGTAATCGCCGAATTAACCGAAAATCTCAAATGGTTGCATCAAACCAGTGGCGATGTCTTAATGCTAACCGCTTCGGGAACCGGTGTCATGGAAGCGGGAATTATTAATTTTCTCAGCCCCGGCGATCGAGTTTTGGTGGGGGATAATGGTAAATTTGGGGAACGTTGGGCGAAAGTGGCGAAAGCCTACGGCTTAAATGTGGATATCATTAAGGCAGAATGGGGTAAACCCCTAGATCCAGAAGCATTCACCGCTAAACTGACCGAAGACAAGGAAAAAGCCATCAAAGCGGTAATTATCACCCATTCGGAAACTTCCACTGGGGTCCTCAATGACTTGGAAAGCATTAACAAAGCGGTAAAAGACCACGGGGAAGCTTTAATCATCGTCGATGCTGTCACCAGTTTAGGAGCCTATCATATTCCCATCGATGAATGGGGTTTAGATGTGGTCGGTTCTGGTTCCCAGAAAGGTTATATGATTCCTCCCGGTTTAGGTTTTGTTTCCGTGAGCCAAAAAGCTTGGAAAGCCTACGAAACCGCCAAACTACCCCGTTTTTATCTAGATTTGGGCAAATACAAAAAAGCCACCGATGAGGATAGTTCCCCCTTTACCCCTCCAGTTAACCTGATGTACGGTTTACAAGCTTCTCTGCAAATGATGAGAAGAGAGGGATTAGCGGCAATTTTCGCCCGTCACCAACGCTTAACGAAGATGACGCGGGCCGGTATGCGCGCCCTGAATTTGCCCCTCTACGCGGCGGATTCCTGGGCTTCCACGGCGATTACTGCGGTGGCCCCCACTCTGGTGGATGCGGAAAAAATTCGTTCGACTCTCAATAAAAAGTTCGACATCGCTCTCGCTGGTGGTCAGGATCATCTCAAGGGTAAAATCTTCCGTATCGGTCATTTAGGTTTTGCCAGTGAGAGGGATATCCTCACGGTTATCGCTGCCATTGAAGCGACTTTAATCGAGTTAGGTGTCGAAGGTGTCACCCCCGGCGCCGGTGTGGCTGCCGCTGCCTCGGTGATGGTGCAGGGTTAATCTTGGGTTGGCTTTTCCCCTTCTCCCCAAAGAGGGGGATTTTTGGCTCTCTTAGGTTTGGTGGGTAAAATGTAGTCTAAGATACAGTCTTGGGGCAGTGAGTGGAAAGAACCACAGAGACACAAAGGACACAAAGACTGATCGCTACTATATAAGTTAAACTTATCATACAAAGAATAAGAGAGCCAAAAACCTTGTATTATCATTATTCAGTACACAAACTGGTACAAAAAAAGAGGGCAACAAAGCCTGAAACGACCGGCTACTGAATCCTGACTCCTGACTCCTTACCCCACAGTTAACTTTACTTTTGTCCAACTACTTAATCCCACTTAACCGTTTACTTTTGACTTGATTGCGGGCCAATTTGGGGCAAATGCAAAGCCGGATCCTGCGCTGTCCAACCGACGGGAGTATCTAAGCGCACCTCAAAATGAAGATGGGGGGGAATAATATCCGGTTGTCCCGTGGTCCCAACCGCACCGATAACGTCTCCTGCTCGTACCCGTTGGTCAATTCTCACTGTAACCCTGCTTAAATGAGCATAACGGGTCTGCCGACGACCGAAATGATTAATTACTACCAAATTACCATAGGCCCCTTCCTGACCCACATAAATCACTAGACCATCCTCGGCGGCTAGAACGGGTGTACCAACATCTGCGAGAAGATCAATACCACTATGAAAAAGATTTTTCTGTTCCGTGGGGCTTTTTTGCCAACCGTAGGCTAATCCGACAGTGCTGGCAAAGGGTAAGGGATAAGAACTTAATCCAGTATAATCCGATCGCTTGCCAGCGGCGGACCAATTGGTGCCGGGGATAAAAACTATTGTCGGCCGGCGACCACAACCGTTAAGCTCAAAGAGTATATCGGCACGAATACCATAGGCCGCTTCTAAATCGCGCCAAGTGGAACCCTTGGGTGCTTCGATGCGAATGCCGTTCATCGGGGGAATAAAGATTTCTTTCCCGACGGGGGCCAGACCATTTTTGAGAATAGTCGGATTGAGTTTAATTATCGTTGCCGGGATAAGAGCGTATTTTTCGGCGATGGAGGCGATCGTTTCTCCCGCTTGGATTCTATGGCGTTGTAACCTTGATAAAATCGGTGGGGGACAAACATTATCAGACCCTTGGGCAAAAATTAATTTTTGATTTAAGCCCAAAAAACCTAGACAAAAAAACAAAATTGTGCTAGTCAAACTTAGCCAACTTTTCTCGCTTCTGATTCTCCGACCCATGACCATAAAAAAACCGATTTCTTAATTACAAAACCCGGAGAATACTGGGAATACTGTCAATAGCTTCTAAAGACTCTATTGCCACTAAAGCGTTGCGGAAATTGCCCTCGCGCACATCGTGGGTGACAACGACAATTTCGGCTAAATCACCCCTAATACCAATTTGTACCACGGATTCTAGACTAACCCCATGGTCACCGAAGGCCATACCTAAATGACCGATTACCCCCGGCACATCGCGACAGAGAAAACGAGCATAAAAACGGGTCGATAAATCCTCCATCGGAGCGATTTGACAATAATGCTGGTGAACACAGCTTAAAAGCGGGTCAAGTTCCTTGGTTTTGCCACTACTTTTTAAAATTCCGACGATATTCATCACATCCGATACTACCGCGCTGGCCGTCGGTCCGCTACCGGCACCCGGTCCATAAAACATCACTTGTCCCAGGGGTTCCCCCTCGACCAGAATAGCGTTATAGACTCCGTTAGCATTAGCGAGGGGATGGGTTTTCGGGACTAGGGTTGGATGAACCCGCAACTCTAAAGTATCGGCATCTTCCTTAACCGTGTCTTTCGCAATCGCTAATAATTTAATCACAAATCCCAGTCTATCAGCGTAGGCGATATCGACGGCGCTAACTTGCCGGATACCTTCACAGTAAACATCTTCCCGTTTTACCCGACCTCCAAAACCCAAAGAAGCTAAAATAGCGATTTTATCGGCCGCGTCGAATCCATCCACGTCCGCAGTGGGATCCGCTTCTGCATAGCCTAATTCCTGAGCTTTGGCCAGAACTTCACTAAAATCTGCCCCTTTTTGGCTCATTTCCGTGAGAATATAGTTAGTTGTGCCGTTGACAATTCCCATGATGCTGCTGATGCGATTAGCGCCGAGGGATTGTTTCAAGGGTTTAATGACGGGAATGCCACCACCCACGGCCGCTTCTAGGAGGACATAAACCCCTTTTTCGTTGGCCTTGGCGTAGATTTCATCGCCAAAACGGGCAATAACCGCCTTATTTGCCGTAACAACGTGCTTTCCCGATGCGATTGCCTTGAGAATTAAAGAGCGTGCTGGTTCCAAACCCCCCAATAATTCGACAATAATATCAATTTCGGGGTCAGTAACGATCGATTCTAGGTCAGTGGTCAACAGCTGGGGAGAAAGCTCGATTTCTCTCGGTTTATCTAGGGATCTAACTCCCACTCGTCCAATGGTAATCTCTTTGAGTACGGGATGACGACCAAAAGGATCGAGGAGGATTTTCGCTGTTCCCGTCCCCACAACCCCGAAACCGAGTAAACCAATCTTAAAGGTCACGCTTTTATCTCCTGCTAGTCCGACGCAAAAAATACTAATGGCCAAGCTGTCGCCATTGTCGATTTTATCATTACAAGGTCTTTGTCTGTGGGGTTTTCTTTTGCTTCCCTGACACCACTAACACAGCTTAAATGGTCGGAGTTAGCCAATTTTCAGCCCGCGAATCGCATAATCTAATAATTCGATAGGATGGATAACGGGTGTATCTTTGCCCTGTAATTGTAGATGTTTTTTAATTTGTAGGGAACAACCCGGATTAGGAGAAGCAATCACCGCGGCCCCAGTATTTAATAAATTGCGTACTTTCTGCTGACCTAATTGATCGGCAGTATCTGGCTGTAGCATATTATAAACTCCGGCACTACCACAACACAGGGCCGCATCGATAGGTTCTTTTAAGTTAATATTGGGGATTTTTTGCAATAATTGCCGTGGCTGCACCGAGATTTTTTGTCCGTGTAAAAGATGACAGGCATCTTGATAAACTAGGGTTAATTCTGTTTCGGTAATCGGCGATAAATCAGCAGTTAACCCCACTGCATCTAAAAATTCTTGAGCATCGCGTACTTTAGCCACAAACTCCTTAGCCTTATCTTTATATTCAGGATCATCGGCTAAAATATGATGATATTCCTTGAGAGTATGACCACAACCCGCCGCATTGATAATAATATAATCAACCTCGGTTGCTGCGAAACTATCTATCATTTGTCTGGCTAAACTTTGTGCTTGTTTTTCCTGTCCTTGGTGTGCGGGTAAAGCGGCACAACATCCCTGGATTTTTGGGATAACCACTTCACAACCATTGGCAGTTAAAACCCGCACTGTTGCTTCATTTACCGGCGAGAAAAAGAGGCGCTGCACACAACCTAAAACTACTCCCACCCGATAGCGTTTTTCCGTTTGGGAGGGAATAACATCGGCATAGTTTTTAAACAGAGAATTTAGAGTAATTTGGGGTAGAATCGATTCCATGGCCGCTAGACGGGGAAAGAGCATTTTTAAGATACCCGATTTCCTGACTAGGGTTTGTAATCCCAGGGTTTGATATAACCAGAGGAAAGGTAAAAATAATTTGAGACGGACGGGATAGGGAAAGAGATTAAAAATGAGAAAACGAATAATTTTATCTTTAAAACTGCGGGGTTGATTGCGTTCCACTTGCGGACGAACTGCGGCGATTAATTGATCGTATTGTACTCCCGATGGACAGGTACTAACACAGGCTAAACAGCCTAAACAAGTATCAAAATGTTGGCTAGTGGTTTCGTCTAAAACCGCTTCCCCTTTATTGATAGCATTCATCAGATAAATTCTGCCCCGGGGGGAGTCCATTTCTTTGCCAATGACTCGATAACTGGGACAGGTAGATAGACAAAAACCACAGTGAACACAACTATCGATTAATTCTTGGGCAGGGGGATTCTTGGGGTCAAATCCTTGACTTTTTTGGTCGATTAATTCTTGAAAGTTAAGGGAATGTTCGGAGGTTTGCATAATTTTTAATTAGATTTTGTTAAGAAAGCGTTCAGGACTAAAAATACCTTGAGGATCGAATTTAGTTTTTATGGTTTTCATCATGGTAATTGCGTTACCTGTATAACCCCAAGGTTCAATTTTTTCTTTTAGGGATGGAGGTGCGGTTAACACCGTTAAATAACCCTGATTGCCATGGCATAAAGAGCGAATTTTGTCAAGATTTTCCTCCGATTTTAAGATAACTTTACCCACGCCGCTACTAATATTAATCGAGGCTAGTCCGTTAATTTGGTCGATCACTAGAGCTAAATTGCTGGGTAATAATCCTATTTTGCCGAAAAAATTGCCCTCTTGGTCATAATTATCCATTGTTTTTCGGTATCTTTGCCATAGAGAAATTTCTTCCTCATCCCGATAATAATTAGTCTGACAATCTAACTGTTGTCCTAAATAACTCACCTGTTGCGATTGTTCGCTAATACTTTCGGGAATGCTTTGAAAACGCAGCAGTAAAGCGACTTTTTCCCCTAATCCTAGTGCTTGCGTCATCCCTGGGTTTAAACATTCAGCCACGGTGGGAGTTAGGGACGATTGCCGAATAACTTGACTCAATTTGCTAATATTTTCGCTATTTCCTCTAATTATCAGGGTTTCTGAGTTAGGGGTTTCGGGATAGAGTCGCAGGGTAATTTGATCGATAATCCCTAAAGTGCCGTAGGAACCCGTAAATAGCTTCATCATGTCGTATCCCGCCACGTTTTTCACCACACGCCCTCCGGCTTTAGCAATCTCGCCATCGTGACGGATAAAGGAGAATCCTAGGATCAGATCCCGGACTCCACCGTATCTTTGCCGCCATGTTCCCGCATCGGCCGTGGCCATAATACCGCCAATCGTGGCATTATGGGCGAAACTGGGATCAAGAGGAATAAATTGACCGCTAGGAGCTAAAAAAGCCTGTAAATCTGCTAGTTTAAGCCCAGCTTCCACGGTTATAGTTAAATCTCCCCTAGCGTGGTCAATAATCCGGTTGAGATTTTGGGTACTGACTAAAATATCCGGCGACTCGACTAATCCACCCCAATCTAATTTACTGCCTTGACCGTAGGCCAATAAAGACAGACGATTTTCGTTGGCAAAACGCACCAGAGAGGCTAAAGCGGCCGTATTAGCGGGATAGACTATAATTTCAGGACTTTTGCCCCTAATTGCCCTTGATAATCTTTCTTGTTCCTCTTTTGGCACTTGTGGCCAGGCAATAACCGTCGTGTCGGGGGGTAAAATAGAAGTTATCTGAACAGCAATCGCAGTCATATTTGACAAAAGAATTGAGGAGTGAGGAGTCAGGACTTACCGGCCGATAATCCAGAAGAATGGGGGTAATGCTGGGGCTAATCAGTAATTTTGGGCCTCTGTTAATCAGATTACCTTAGTTTGGCTCCCCATCTCCGATGTCGGGCAATTCCAGTCATACTGAAGCAGTAAAAAAGCTCTCTTGCATAAATCAAAAAATTTTCGGCAAATGTAGGGAAAAAGCGAAAGGTTAAAGGGAAAATTATCCTTTTGCCTCTTGCCTCTTGCCTCTTGCCTCGTCTCAACAAGCAATTTAAATTACGAACAGCTTAACTGCTAAATTAGCCATACACTCGTGCCATAATGGTAGATTACCTCGATCAGTAAGCCAAGAAGTAATGAGTGTAAATTGGACGAATAGCCGCGCCAAGCGATTAAGTGCCTTACCCCCCTACGTTTTCGCCCGCTTGGATGAATTAAAAGCCTTAGCCCGCAAAGAAGGACTAGATTTAATCGATTTAGGTATGGGCAATCCGGACGGTGCTGCCCCGCGTCCAGTTATCGAAGCGGCCATTCAAGCTTTTGAAACCCCCCAATTTCACGGTTATCCACCCTTTGAAGGAACCGCCAGTTTCCGAGAAGCGATCGCTAAGTGGTATTATCGCTCTTATGGTGTGGAACTCAATCCCGATAACGAAGCTTTACCCCTGCTCGGTTCCAAAGAGGGCCTATCTCACCTCGCCCTAGCTTATGTTAACCCCGGCGATGTGGTCTTAGTTCCCAGTCCCGCCTATCCCGCCCATTTTCGCGGTCCCTTGATTGCCGGGGCGACGCTATACCCGATCATTTTAAAAGCGGAACAGGATTGGCTGATAGATATCGATTCTATCCCCGAAGATGTGGCTAAACAGGCGAAAATCCTCTATTTTAACTATCCCAGTAACCCCACCGCCGCCATTGCCCCCCGGGAATTTTTTGAAAGAATCGTTGCTTGGGCCCGGCACTATGAGATTATGCTCGTCCACGATCTCTGTTATGCTGAATTGAGTTTTGATGGTTATCAGCCCACCAGTTTATTAGAAATTCCGGGGGCAAAAGAGATTAGTGTCGAATTTCATACCCTCTCGAAAACCTATAATATGGCCGGGTGGCGCGTCGGTTTTGTCGTGGGCAATTCCGATATTATTCAAGGGTTACGCACCCTGAAAACCAATCTCGATTATGGCATCTTTTCCGTTATCCAAAAAGCGGCCGAAACCGCCCTACAACTGCCGGATGAATACGTCAAACAAGTACAGGAAAGATACCGGCAGCGACGAGATTTTTTAATCAAAGGTTTGGGACAATTAGGTTGGGATATTCCCCCCTCTAAGGCGACAATGTATCTCTGGGTCCCCTGTAGCGTCGGTATGACTTCCACGGATTTTGCCCTCAGTGTCCTGCAAAAAACTGGTGTTGTTGTCACTCCGGGCAATGCTTTTGGAGAGGGAGGGGAAGGTTATGTGCGCGTCAGTTTAATTGCCGATATCCCGCGATTAGGGGAAGCTTTACAGCGCCTCGAAGATGCGGGAATTCGCTATCAGTGAGGAGAATTTTTCCCCCTGAACCGGCCAAATCCCTCTAGGCACTGACTAAAATTGCGATTATGATGGAATTTTATCGCGGTAGCTTGCCACTTCCATGACCTACAGCTTAAGAATTGCCGATATTCCCGTCAGTGAAAGACCAAGGGAACGTTTAATCAGTGTCGGGGCGAAAAACCTCAGTAACGCCGAATTATTAGCGATTTTACTGGCTACAGGTCAAGGTAAAGGCAAACTCTCGGCGGTGGGTTTAGGACAGCATATTCTCAACGAATTGAGTAAATATCGTCGGGATCCTTTGGACGTTTTGAGGGATATTCACCCCCAGGAATTAACCGCTATTCATGGCATTGGACCGGCTAAGGCCACTACTATTCTAGCGGCGATCGAATTGGGAAAACGAGCTTTTCAACGACGACCGACGGAAAAAATGGTCATCGATAGTCCTGATACCGCTGCCGCTATCCTTGGCCACGAACTAATGTATCAGTCTCAGGAACGTTTCGCCGTTATTTTACTCGATGTCAAAAATCAGTTAATCGCACTCAAAGTGATTACTATCGGCACAGCCACGGAAACACTGGTACATCCGCGAGAAATCTTTCGAGAAGTGGTTAAACAATCAGCTACTAAGTTAATTATCGCCCATAATCACCCCACCGGGTCACTTGTGCCTAGTCAAGACGATATTTTACTCACAGAACAATTATTACAGGGGGCTACCTATTTAGCCATTCCTCTCCTAGATCATTTGATCCTCGGTAATGGCAACTTCCAAAGTCTTCGCCAAATCACGGATCTTTGGGAAAAATATCCCCAAGAAGATTGACAGAAAAGACATTCGATCAAGTAGTTTAATTTTTTAGCCGTTTCAATTGGGCGTTAATTTCTGCAAACATTATGCGATCGCTGTCAAGGATTGGGGAGAAAACCAAAAATTTTGGCCGCTCCTCCTAAAATGGCAACAACCAAAGCTATCAGAATCCCCCGATTGGTAAACTCCTGATAAGCGACTCTTGCAGTTAACCCTTTAATTTCTGCGGTTAGTCGCTCATCTAAAGCTTTAATGTCCCCTCTTAATTCTGATTGTCCTATCTCTAGCTTGTTTAAACGCTCGTTGACATCTCTTTGTAAAAAGTCGATTTTCCCCTCAATCCTTGTCAAGACAGCCTCAAGGGAATAAGTGACCGTTTCGTTAGACATTTTGCTAAACTCCTAATTAAGTAATCTCAATTAATTGTTAGATAGTGGCGCAGACTTCTGATTCTTTGCATTTTATCTTTAATTGTAACCGGCTACTTAGTCGATGAGTCGATGATAGGTGCTGCGTTACAACGGATTGTCACCCTCGAGTCAAAGCAGCAATTTTGGCCGTCTCACGCACCCTTTCCTCCCCACTTCCCAATTCATAATTCACAATTTATAATTCCCATGGGACCGAAATCTGGGTAAAATTTGAGAGATACAATCGGTCAATTGGGCATGGATTATAAAGAAGCGGGCGTGGATGTGGAAGCGGGACGCGCTTTTGTCGACAAAATTCGCCAAAATGTGGAAAGTACCTTCCGTCCTGAAGTTATCGGCGGTTTAGGCGGTTTTGGGGGCTATTTTCAGTTACCTTCCGGTTATCGGCAACCGGTGTTAGTATCGGGAACTGATGGCGTAGGAACCAAGCTGAAAATTGCCCATAGTCTCAATTGCCATGATACGGTGGGAATTGACCTCGTGGCCATGTGCGTCAACGATGTCTTAACCTCTGGGGCCGAACCTTTATTTTTCTTGGATTATCTCGCCACTGGTAAACTGGAAGCGTCACAGTTAGCGGCGGTGGTATCGGGAATCGCTAGGGCCTGTCGTGATAGTGGTTGTACTCTTTTGGGAGGGGAAACGGCGGAGATGCCGGGGTTTTATTCGGCCGGAGAGTACGATTTAGCGGGTTTTTGCGTCGGTATTGTCGAAAAAAGTCAATTACTCGACGGCAGTAAGGTGCAAATCGGCGATGTGGCTATCGGTTTAGCCAGTAGTGGGGTTCACAGTAACGGTTTTAGTCTTGTTCGTAAGATTATCGACACCCAGGGCTTAAATTGGCAAGATTGCCCCGAAATTTTGACCGGCTCTAGCTTAGGTGAAGTTTTGTTAACTCCCACTAGACTTTATGTTAAACCTGTGCTGGAACTGCTGCGCTCTGGGTTAGATATTCACGCCATGGCCCACATTACCGGGGGTGGCATCCCGGAAAATTTGCCCCGCTGCTTAGGTAAAGGGCATTCTGTGCAGATTTACCGCGAAAGTTGGCCAATTTTGCCGATTTTTCACTGGTTAGCCCAGATGGGATCGGTTAATTCCGAAGCCATGTTTAATACTTTTAATATGGGTATCGGTTTTGTGATCATTGTCCCATCGGATCTGGCGCAATCGACTATTAATCAACTACAATCCTCTGGGATTAATGCCTACCAAATCGGCGAAGTGATTGCCGGCAAGGGGGAGATTGTTGGGCTTGATTAAGCTACAAAAACTCTTTCAGCAAACCCTACTTAGGGTCTGCTGAAAAAGTAGGGGCGAAGCATTAGGATAGGAAATCTACGGTTTCAGCGATAGGTTATTGCCCGAATGCTTCGCCCCTACAGGACGCGATCGCCGATAAAGAGGCAAGGTTTTGAAGCACGATTCTCTCAAAACCTTGCACCCGTTTCGCAAGAAAAGCCACAAAACCCTTACCTTGCCTATATTTCACATTTATTCAGCCAACCCTAGTTAATAGATTGTATCCCGTTGACGGGCGGGGCGATCGAGGGATTTAATCGCCGTTGCTAATTCCTCGACGGTCAAACAAGTACCGCCCACGGCCCCGGCCATAGTGGTAATATGTTCTTCCATGAGAGTGCCACCGAGATCGTTGCAACCCCAGTTTAAGGCTTCTGTCGCCCCCTGTAAGCCCAATTTTACCCAACTGGGTTGATGATTTTTAATGCTATTGCCCAGATAAATCCGCGCCACTGCCGTTAATTTTAATGTATCGGCTAAAATTGGTTGATCTCGTCCGACTCGATTTCTCAGGGGTTTGGGGGCTGATTGTCCCACAAAAGGCAATAAAATAAATTCGGTGATTTTAGCTGGATAATTATTTTCTAGGGCGATTTCTTGCTGTTTTCTAATTTTTTCAAGGTGCTGCACCTGTTGGCTAGGGGTTTCAATATGACCGCAGAGCATGGTACTGGTGGTATGTAATCCTAAGCGATGGGCAGTACCGACTATTTCTAACCAAGTGGCAGCATCGATTTTTTCTGGACAAATTACCCGTCTTACCTCATCGACTAACACCTCGGCAGCCGTCCCCGGTAGAGAATTGACTCCTGCTTCTTGCAGGGAAGCGATAACTTTTTCGTAACTTAAACCGTCTTCTCTAGCGATAAATTGGACTTCTTGGGGCGAAAAAGCGTGTAAATGCAGGTTGGGAAAAGCTTGTTTCAGGTTTTTAACAATTTCGATGTAATAGTCTAAGGAATTACCCTTAATCTTGGCTTTTGGGTTTAATCCTCCCTGCATACAAATTTCTGTGGCCCCACGACGGACAGCATCCGCCGCTTTAGCGATAATTTCCTCTAAATTAAGCCAGAAAGCCCCCTCTTCATTTTCATCGCGTCTGAATGCACAAAAACTGCAATGCTGCTCGCAAATGTTACTAAAATTAATGTTGCGATTGATCACGTAGGTGACGGTATCTCCCACCTGTTGACGACGCAAAAAGTCGGCCGTTTCCCGAATCTGGGCAATTAAACGGTTATCGGTAGTTTCTAGCAAGATAATCGCTTCTTTTGCCGATAAATTTGCCCCTGACCGCGCTTTTGCCAAAATATCGGTTACGGGTGCGGTGATGGAGGAGTTAGTCACGGGAAATAAATATTAAGGGTTGCCGATCCTAATTGTAGAACGAGGTCAGAAGGAACAGTAAAGAAAGAGAGCCGATTTAATCCTTTTTCTGTTCCCCATTCCCTTGTCTGCACGCGGTAATTTCCGGTTGAGAGCCTTTATTGCAGGGTGGTTTGTTTTTCCTGTTCTTTTTGTTGACGTTTTTTCTTTTCTGCTTCTAGGGCATCTTCGATCACCTTGAGCAGCTGATCCATTTTATCAAGATTACCGCGATAAACATCGAGGTCTTTTTGCAGTTTCTCGCCGGAGAGATGGAGAATTTCTGAGAACTTTTGCAAAATTGGTTCGCGTTTTTCTTTTTCCTTGATCATGTCCGGTTGTGCTTCCGCTAAAATAGTATAGAGACCGATGGCAAACAGGCGACTATACTTAAACTTAGGCGCGTTGATCAGGGAAACTAGACTATCCGACAACTGATTGTCACCACCTAGAGCCTGGTTTTGCAGTTGGGAGAGCAAGGAATCAATATTAGTTTCTTTGGCAATAGCGATCATATTTTCGGCATCACGACGATAGACTTCGGGATTACCGTTAACCGCTTGGCACAAAGCATTAAAAATATTCGGTTTATCCTCCCCCGGACGATAGCCTTCCATGAACTTCTCGAAAGAAGTAACCACACCGAGGGCATAAATTGGATCATAATGGAAATCTACATTAACGGAGAGCAGGTGCATCTCGACTAATAATTCCTCAACCACGCGCCGATACACCGAATTGATGGGGCGGGTGTGGCGAGTATAAAAATCACGCTTACTATCGGAAACGGTGCGAATTTTATCCACAGAACCAAACTTCATAAAAATTTAACACTGCTCTCATTTTCCCCCTTCTGGTTCCCCCTGACAAGGCCGGTGATTACCAAAGAGCGGCAAGCAGTCAGTCCAGAGAGAGCAAAAGAGCGAGTAAGATAGGGCATGGGGCAATGGGGAAATGGGGAAATGGGGGAATGGGGGAATGGGGAAATGGGGGAATGGGGGAATGGGGAAATGGGGAAGTGGGGAAATGGGGAATTTCAACTAAAACCCCAACACCCTAACACCCCAACACCCTAACACCCTAGCACCCTAACACCCTAACACCCTAACACCCTAACACCCCAACACCCCAACACCCCAACACCCAACAGCTTTTTCACTTTTCACTTGACTATATGGCTAATCAAGACGACAAAATCAAAATTATCAGTGACAACCGGCAAGCACGCCATCTCTACGAGATTTTAGAGACTTTTGAAGCGGGGGTGCAGTTACTGGGGACAGAGGTTAAATCTGTGCGCGCCGGTAAGGTGAACCTGCGGGATGGTTACGTTTTAGTCCGCAATGGTGAAGCGGTGTTAATTAATGTTCATATTTCCCCCTACGAACAGAGTAGCGAATATTTTAATCACGATCCGCGCCGGACGAGAAAATTGTTGATGCACAAAAAGGAAATCAGCAAACTCATCGGTCAAGTGGAACAGAAAGGCTTAACTCTTGTGCCTTTAAAGATGTATTTTAAAGGTAGTTGGGTAAAAATCAGCATTGGCCTCGGTAGAGGCAAGAAATTACACGATAAACGCGAAGATTTGAAACGTCGTCAGGATCAACGGGATATGGCGCGAGCGATGAAGCGTTAACAAAATATGGCACGGGAAGTCCCCACCCTAGAGGGAAGCGGGGGGATGTGCCGAGTGCCTCCTTTCCACTTTTCAAAAAACTTATCTGTATATTTAATCACTCAATCAGAAGCGTCTGCCTTTGAAATAGCAGTTTTTAAATAGGAAACTACCTCATGAATTGCTACTTCTGACGCTTTTTTACCGGCTCTTTCGACTAATTCCACCTTACCCGATTTGAGAGATTTACCCGTGACAATGCGATAGGGAATCCCAATTAAATCCGCATCTTTGAACTTAACTCCCGCACGTTCATTCCGGTCATCCAACAGGGTTTCAATGCCGGCTTGATTTAACTCATTGTATAAACTTTCGGCGGTTTTTACCTGCTCGGCATCGGCTAAATTAGGAATAACCACAATCGCTTGATAGGGGGCAATAGCTACGGGCCAAATAATGCCATCTTTATCGTAGGATTGTTCTACGGCTGCCTGGGCTAAACGCGATACTCCTATACCATAACAACCCATACAAATGGGGGTAGATTCTCCCGCTTCATTAGTATAAAAAGCGTTCATAGCTTGAGAATATTTATAACCCAATTGGAAGATATGACCGACTTCAATTCCTCTAGCACTTTGCAAGGTTTGATTAGGATCGTGAATAGCTCGATCGCCTACCCGGGCTTTGCGTAGATCGACGATTAATTCCGGTAAGATAAAATCTTTACCCCAATTGGCCCCCACTACATGAAACCCGGTTTCATTAGCACCGGTGATAAAGTTTTCTAAGTCTGTCACCGTGTTGTCTGCTATGCGTAAAAATTTAGAAGCAATATCGCTGGCTTTTTTGAGCAAATTATCTTCTAAGTCGGGAGCAATATAACCTAAAGGTAAAGGTTTAGTTGCCCATTGCTGTTGAGCGGCAGCATCGGGTATTTTTAAAGCCAAAATTGTTTTAGCATTGTAACGGCCCGCCTGTCTAACTAATTCATTTTGTAGTTTAACTTCGTTAACCTCTTGATCGCCGCGAATGCTCACCAAAACTAAAACAGTTATGCCGCTATCATACACCACTTCGTAGAGAACATTTTTGACGATAGCGGTGGCGGAACAATCGAGAAATTTAGCTAAACTTTCGATCGTGTTGGTGTTAGGAGTCTCTTTTTTAGTAAACTTTTTAAAGGGAGAAGCCACTTTATCGGCCGGCAAAGAAACGGCTTTTTCCAGATTAGCCGCATACTTTTCATCGCCGGTAAATAAAACCTCATCTTCTCCAGCATCAGCTAAGACCATAAATTCTTGGGATGCGGAACCGCCAATCGCTCCAGAATCGGCTTCTACTGCCCGAAAAGCTAACCCACAACGGCGAAAAATATTGCGGTAAGCTATATCCATCGCTTGATAGGTTTTCTTTAAACATTCCTCGTCAAGATTGAAAGAATAGGCATCTTTCATAATAAATTCCCGTCCCCGCATTAAACCAAAACGAGGGCGAATTTCATCTCGAAATTTAGTTTGAATCTGATATAAATTAACCGGTAATTGTCGATAGGAACGAATTAAATCACGAGCGACGGCAGTAATTACTTCTTCGTGAGTCGGTCCTAATCCTAACTCCCGCTTTTGCCGGTCCGTCAGGGCAAACATAATCCCTTCTGCTTTTGTGTAGGTGTCCCAACGGCCTGATTCTTGCCAGAGTTCCGCCGGTTGCAGTTGGGGAAGTAAACATTCTTGGGCACCGGCTTTGTTCATTTCTTCCCGGACTATCTGGGAGACTTTCTGCAAAACCCGCCACATCAGGGGTAAATAGGCGTAAATACCGCTGCCGATGCGACGAATGTAACCGGCACGGATCAAGCATTTATGACTAGGGATTTCCGCCTCGGCTGGATCTTCCCGGAGAGTGACAAAAAGCTGTTGAGAGAGTCGCATCCTATCGATATCCTTTTGAACAGAAGACTCTCTATTATCTCATCAAAGGAGAGCGACTGCAATTATCAATTACTTGTGTTGACAAACAATAACAGCGATCAGTTTACCGATTCTCAGGTATTTCCCCTCACAACTTGAGACTGGTTGGAGAAGCATTGAACCCTAGTTCCAATTGCCTAACTCCCTTGTTCTCTACTCTAGGAAATATGAGCGTTCAGGTCGATCGCTGTTATCGTCGTTATCGAGACAGAATGTAACTTTAACAGGGTTTACTCCTTTGTGAACTTGACCTTTATAACCTTGCCAGTCGATCTGTCAGGGAAGCTTTTTTCTTTAGCTTCAATTATTAATATAACATCGGATCGGGGCTAGAAATCTTTCTCTTAATCAAAGTTTACATTACTGGGATCAAGGAAAAGCCTTGATGTTTTGACGCTTGACCGACCATAACTCTTATTATCCAAAAATTATGGCAGGAGTAACCTCAACAGTAGTCAAAGAAAGCGCAGAAGAATAGACCTCTGGTAAAAATCAAAAATTGTTGTTAGGGTTAGGAGTCAGTAGCCGGTCGTCAGGAGAATTAGGAATGAACAATAATCAATTAAATGGTCTATTTAAGGATTTTATGCAATTTAATCCTTATTCTTACCGTTTTTGAACCCTCAAAAATTAATTATGCAAGAGGTTTAATGAACTAACTCAACAGACCAAAGAAGCAATCACCGTTAGGGAAAAAGACAAACTGCCACTAAAACAAGAAAAAGCTCCCACCCTCAAGGTGATAGCTAAAAGTTGAGGGCATCATAGAAACACAGTGCCAGCCTGGTTGTGTAAATATCGTGAGCAAGGCAACGAAAAGAACTTTATAAGATGAATCGGAACGATCCCTTAAACTTCCCGTTGCCCAGGTCCCAGTGAGACAGGTGAGTAATATACTTATCCACAGGGAGGCTTGATTGGGGTGCTATATATACAACCAGTCTCAATGGCTGGCTGGTACGAATTATCGTGTCTGACTTCATATATATTCTTGTTCCCCAAACAGAAACATCTTTGGCCTGTTTGCCGACAAGATACAAAGCTGAAATGATTGTGGCATCCGAGGCGATGCGGGCGGCGAATGGGATCGATATCGCTCCTAAAGAACTCTTCGCCTTCACCATAAACTGCAAGGTTCTTGGCGCTATGAGTTGGACTCTGGTAAATGTGTAGCCATCTGAAGATGCTCCCTGCTTGAGATAGTCACTGCTTAGTCTCTCAATGATATCGAGATCAATTTCATGATCTGGCACTTCCGAAGGGAGGCGCGTCGGCAGGGAAAATCCCAAGAAGTTGTGATCGGCAAATACGTCCTCAGCAGTGTAAGCCGTTTCTATTTGACCCATTTCATCTATGGTTATATGCCCGGGCCCGTGAAACCCATTAAAGTGATTGCTTACTGAATAGCAATAGGCCCCTGCGTGTTGGATTAACAATGGATCTCCAGGACTCTGGCCTTCTAAATTGGTCGATGGTAGCAATATATCGCCGGCAAAACAAAGTGGCCCTCCGATAGCATCGTCCCCTTGAGTAGGCAGGGTGCGATGATTGCGATCGATAATTTGGTGGCTCCATGAGAGGAGAGTCACCTTGATTAGCTGGTCGGAGCCAACATCAACAATAGCCCAACGTCTGCCCCGCATCTGCTTAAGCTCGCGGATACGAGTCAACAAGGCGACGGCATTACCAACCAGTGCGTGTCCAGGCTCGACTATGTACTCAATACCGGGTAACAAGTGTTTCTTTAATGCTTCTGTGTACTCTGGGATGGTTGGAAACTGTTGCCCGTCATGGAAGTCAATGCCAAGCCCACCGCCAAGATTTAGTTTTCTCATGCAATGATTCGAGCCGGCCTCGATTAAGTTTTTCAAATGATGAATAAACTGAATCGAATGACTAAATGCCGATACATTATCCATCTGAGTACCAATATGGATATGCAAGCCAGCTATAGGTAGTTGGCAACTGGCCAGCGCATCTGGCAATTCCTCGGATGGGATGCCAAACTTACTGTTGGGCGAGGCGTGAGAAACCAGATCCTGCCAATCAGTATTGTGGAAATATTCCACCGGTTTTTCTGGGTTAACCCGAACCAGCAAGCTCCCACTCCAATCCTTGCCATAAAGCTTATGTTGAAGGTCATCTAATATAGCTTGGGAGTCAGCAACTACTGTTGAGCCTCCATCGAGGAGATCTACCATTAGCTGGCGGTCGGGCGCCGGACTGTTGTATGTGATCCGATTTAACGGGAATCCGCAAGAAAGGGCCAACTCAACTTCATATTTAGAAGAGCAGTCTGCGGAGCATCCCAGGGATGCCAGTTCATTCAGAATCGCCATCGACGGATTAGCCTTTACCGGGTAAGCAACCTGAGATGGACTGCCCACAAGCTCCACAAAGTGGGACAGGTTCCGACGAAGCTGACCGAGGTTCAGTATATATAAAGGAGACCCATGGCGTTTTGCTATCTCCTCGATGTCAATCGATCGCGTCCAAGTTTCCATAATCTCTTCCATAATCTCGCTTTTGTCCAACGCCTAGCATCAACCCCCATCCCTATTCAAGATTCATGAGGGACTTCCTGGTATGGTGTCGGGTGGGTGCTGGCACTTTGAAATGCCTTCAGCTATTTTGCTGCCACTTTTTCTAATCTGGTGGTGGCCGATTGTATTACTGCCACCGTCCTAAGAAAGTGCCAGTGTGGAAGGACTGAAAGCCTTGGAGAGCAGTTCCGACCACGAGTTATATAACATCTCGGATACTGATAGCCGTTAATGGCAATGGGTGAATGAGTATTTGTTCTCATATACAAAGCGGGAAGATCCTAAATTATTAATTAAACCGCTCCCTGCGGTTTAGCACCTTTCCCTATGCTACTATTCCACTTCCATCGGTCTAATACCCCCTAAATGAAACTTAATAGCGCACTCTGCGGTTTAAGAGAAAGACCTTAACTTTGCTTACATCTAAGGGGATTAGTGAGCATCCCGCCTAGGGTTTATTAATAGCTTGGGTAATAGCAATCCAGACTTCGCTTTGTAAGCGTCAAATTCAGGATAGCGGGAGAGGGAGCGGTCTTTTTTAAGCATATTGGGAATGAAGACCCCGGCGATGAATCCCCCCAAAATCAGAAAAGGGAGCCAATGTTGGGCTAACAGGGCAAAACTGAGATAAATTAAAATCTCTCCTAAATAGTTGGGATTACGACAACGACTAAAGAAACCTTCGGTGATCAATCCTTGCCTATATTTAAGGGTAAAATACTTTTGGGCATCGCTACCGTAATGGAGAAATACCCCCATGATATTGATCGCTATGGCTGCGGATATTAAAGGGGCGGCAGCCGTGACCTTCCCACTAACAATAATAAAAGGGGCTGCCCAATATAAACCGAGAACGATAAAAGTAAATATTCCCATAGCCACCGATATTTCTTTTTCCCACTGTTGATCCGGATATAATCTATCCTTGATCAACCACATCAGACCGTAAGTTCCGTGCAGAGCAAGGTATATCCAAGCAAGCAGGGTAAAATTATTATAAAAAGCCATTAGGCCCAATATAATTAGAAAAGTCAGGAATTTATGCCAATTAATCGCGTGTTTTATCTTCATTATTTTCTTCAAAGTAGAAATCAATCCGATCGAGCCACTGCTAAACAATTATAACTACTAACGTTTCCATCCGGTCTTTGACATCGCTTGAGAATAAAAAATAAAGGTCGGGGACAGTTGTTAAAATCCATAATTGCTGGCCCGGTATTCTCCTCTAATTTCCCCAAAGAGTCATTAATCGGCAAATAATCCTAGATCATCAGCACCAGCTTCTGATCTGGTCTGTCAGGTTAACATAGTGTGATTAACTCTCAAGTTATGAATTGTTTCTCCCTTCTCCCCACACCCTAGACCCCACTCTCCTATGCCTTTTAAACAGGATTTAGTCTAACACCACCATCGAATACTGTTGGAAGTGCGTTGCAAGGGAGACCCTTGCAACGAGGTAGAAACGAAAAGAACCCCTTACTGATTAATTTTCCACAAAAGTAAATTTACCATTTTTACCATCGGCATCCATTTTAATGTGTGCCACGGAGAATTTATCCTGAATGATTTCTCCTTCAGGAGTAAAAGCAATATTTCCCAGGACAGTCACATACTTACCCGCTAAAATTTCCTGATTTAATTGTTGGCGAATTTGTTCGAGGGAAAGTGTACTGAGTTTATTTTTATCATCTACCCGTTTTAAGGCCTCGACAAAAACTTGAATTCCCGTAAAAGCTTGAGCGGTAAATTGGGGCGGTGCTTTTTTATTTTCTGCTGTATAAGCGGCGACAAAATCCCGATTAATGGGAAGATCTAATTCTGGGTTATAAGCTTGAGCGATGAGAATACCATCACATTGAGCTTGACAAACTGGGAAAATATTAGAAGTATTTAAACCGTTGCCACCAATAATTAAACCCTGATAGCCTAATTGCCGCAACTGTTTGACCAAATTGCCCCCGTCGGCAACCAAACCAGAAATAATCACTAAATCTGGTTTAATATTGATAGCGGCGGTGGCTTGGTTTTGAAAATCTGTATCGGTGGTTTGGAATTTCTGCACGGTGACAATATCAAGATTTAAACTTTTCAGGGTTTCTTGAAAAGTTTCCGTTTCCGATTTACTAAAAGCATCATTTTGGGCAAAAAAGACAGCCACTTTTTTAATCTTGGGATCGATTTTTAAAGCGGTTTTAATCGCATTGGGAGCAACCACAGCCACAGGAGCAGACACCCTACCCACATATTCGCCGATCTGGGGGATACCTTTAGCGGTATTAGACGGACCGAGAATGGGAACTTTAGCTCGATCGGCGATCGGACTAGCGGCAAAAGCTTGTTGGGACAGGGACGGACCAAGAATAGCCACCACCTTATCTTGGGTGATCAGGGTATTAATGGCGTTGATCGCCCCCTGTTCATCCCCGGCCACATCCTGGATAATAACTTTAATCGGTGTTCCATTGACCCCGCCCTTTTTATTAAAATATGTTTCAGCTATCTTGACACCGATCACCTGTTCCTGTCCCAATAGGGCGACATTGCTGGTTTGAGCCAAAGCTGCACCGATGGGAATAGCAGCAGTGGCGGCCTTTTCGGCGGGACTGGGGTTAGTTTGACTGGTGGGAGTGCCGGAATTACAGGCCACCACTAGGCCAAAAGTGACTAGGGATAGTATTAAGGGGATTAATAAACGTTTTCTGAGCATCTTAACTCTCCTGAGACCGATATTGTTGATGACACTATTATTTCGCTAATCGGGTTGATTTCAGCGATAATTCCCGACGAGATCGAACCAGACTTTACCGCCTTAGCGCCTTTTCTTTCCCTTAATTTTGTCGATTAACCCCCCGTCTAACCCCCGTTTTCAGAAAAACGATTTGCCTTTTCTGGTTCTGTCGCCTAACCTAGTAGTTAGGGAATTTAGATACTGCCCTTCCCGTTCACAAAACCCAGCAAGCGAAAACATCCATTTAAGATTATGACTAACCCCGTTATTCACGCCTTTTTCCTCGGACGAGCGATCGCTGAAGTGGTCAGTGAACAGCTAGAAGACGCGTTGACCAACGCTTTAAGCGAATTAGGCAAATTTGATGCCGAACAACGGGAAAACCTGCGGCAATTCGTCGAAGAAGTGCAAATGAGAGCCGAGCGAGCCGTGGAAAAGGGAGTATATACTGATACAGAGTCCGGTGGTTCCTCCAGTGCCGATGTGCAGGAAAACATCGACGAAATGCGGGCCGAAATCGCCCAATTGCGCTCGGAACTAAAAAACTACCGTAATTAACCCAAAACCCTCTTTTAGTCGCTTTAAAGCCCCAAAAATTGCGTGTCAGCCCTTCTACCCGTCCCCGTTACCCCAGAGTTAAACCCAGCAATGCCGGCCCTCGAAGTCGCCAAAAATAGCTATCGTTGGAATCGAGAAAACTATTCGATCAATCGTCGTCGTCTAGATATTTGGCGATTCGTTCTGACTGTACTTTATCAATTCTGGCTCAACGGTAAAAAATGGAGCTATAACGGCGGCTATAGCCAAGAAAAACTCGCCGGCAGACGCAGAAAACAAGCCGCTTGGATTCGGGAAACCATGCTAGAATTGGGACCGACTTTTATTAAAGTCGGCCAACTGTTCTCCACCCGGGCTGATCTTTTTCCCCTCGAATATGTGGAAGAACTCTCGAAACTACAGGATCAGGTTCCCGCATTTACCTACGAACAGGCCAGCAAAATTATCGAGGTATCCTTCGGTAAACCCCTCAATCAACTCTTTAAAAGCTTCGATCCTATTCCCCTGGCAGCCGCTAGTTTAGGGCAAGTTCACCGGGCCCAACTGAAGACCGGGGAAGATGTGGTGGTCAAAGTCCAACGGCCCGGATTAAAAAAATTATTTAGTATCGATCTGGCTATCCTGAAAAAAATCGCCCAATACTTCCAAAATCACCCCAAATGGGGTAAAGGTCGCGATTGGACGGGTATTTATGAAGAATGCTGTAAAATTCTCTGGGAAGAAACCGATTATCTTAACGAAGGTCGTAACGCTGACACTTTTCGCCGTAATTTTCGCGGGGAAGATTGGGTGAAAGTACCAAAAGTCTATTGGCGCTACACCTCTCCCCAGGTTTTAACCCTAGAATATCTCCCCGGCATCAAAATCAGTCATTATGAGGCCCTAGAAGCGGCCGGACTCGATCGCAAATTGTTGGCTAAACTAGGGGCAAAAGCCTATCTAATTCAACTACTCAACAACGGCTTTTTTCACGCGGATCCTCACCCCGGCAATATCGCCGTTGATAGTGATGGCTCCTTAATTTTCTACGATTTCGGCATGATGGGACAAATTAAAACCAACGTGCGCGAAAAATTAATGCAGACTCTCTTTGGAATTGCCCAAAAAGATGCCGATCGCGTGGTCACTTCTCTAGTGGATCTAGGAGCATTAACTGCCAATGGTGATATGGGAGCAGTGCGGCGATCGATCCAGTATATGCTCGATAACTTCATGGATAAACCCTTTGAGGAGCAATCCGTAGCCTCTATCAGCGATGATCTCTATGAAATCGCCTACGATCAACCTTTTCGCTTTCCCGCTACCTTTACCTTCGTCATGCGGGCATTTTCTACCCTGGAAGGGGTAGGCAAAGGACTCGATCCCGAATTTAACTTTATGGAAGTGGCCCAACCTTTTGCCCTGCAATTAGTAAATGATATGACAGGAAATAATGGCAGTAATATCCTCGATGAGTTAGGACGGCAAGCGGCCCAAGTGAGCAGCACCGCCCTGAGTTTACCCCGACGCATCGATGATACGATCGAAAAATTAGAACGGGGTGATATCCGAGTCCGGGTGCGTTCCAGCGAATCCGATCGACTTTTGCGACGATTGGGTATGATTCAAATGGGAACTAACTACACTTTACTGATCAGTGCTTTACTTATCTCAGCGACGCTTCTATTGGTCAGTGGTTTTGGTTGGTTAACTTTAGTGCCGATGGCGATTTCGCTGCTGCCGGGGATAGCTCTTGTAAGACTTTGGCGAAAAATTGAACGTCAGGATCGCATGATGTAATCGATCACGGGATAATAAATATTGTGTTAAAAGCAGAAATTTCCATGAACAATCTTTCTTTTGGAGGAATAACCGATCCTGGTGTAGTGCGATCGGCTAATCAGGATAGTTATTATATCGACCCCGAGCGGCGCTTTTTTATCGTTGCCGATGGTATGGGGGGTCATGCGGGAGGCCAGGAAGCTAGTCAAATCGCCACTACAACTATCCAAGCTCATCTAGAAGAACACTGGAATTCGTCCCTGACTGCTGGGGAATTGCTCCAGGAGGCAATTACTGCCGCTAACGAGAAGATTATCGAAGACCAACTGAAAAATCCCGAAAGACAGGACATGGGGACAACCCTAGTCATGGCTATCTTCCGAGATGATGGCTCTTGGTACACCCATATTGGTGATTCCCGTCTCTATCGCTTTCGTGAGCAAAAATTAGAACAGGTGACGGAGGATCATACTTGGATAGCTAGGGCGGTAAAAATGGGCGATCTGTCCCAAGAAGAAGCAAAAAACCACCCTTGGCGACACATTTTATTCCAATGTCTCGGTCGTCGCGATTTGCCCCCAGTGACGGTATCTCCCCTCGATGTGCAATCCGGCGATAGTTTAATTCTCTGTAGTGATGGTTTGACGGAAGAACTGTCCGACCGGGAAATTAGCGATTATTTGCAAACCGGTGCCGATTGTCAGGAAATTGTCGAGAATTTAGTGGCAGCGGCCAAAAAAGCCGGCGGTTCCGATAATATCACCGTGGTCATGGTCAGCTGTTGACTATCTAGGGTTTGCGGCAAAAAGTTTCTCGCGGGGAAGTGGGGAAGTGGGGAGATGGGAATTATGAATTATGAATTATGAATTATGAAGTGGGGAAGTGGGGGAATTTCAACTAAAACCCTAAAACCCTAAAACCCTAAAACCCTATCTCCTGCCGAGAAAACGGGTTTCTCCGAGAAACCCGTTTTCTGTGCGTTACTCAACGGATTTAGTATTACTCGATCGCTCCCGCTTGTTGTAATAAAGAAACGATCGCCTGATGGTGATTAAATTTAGCTAACATTAAAGCGGTCATTCCCCCTTGATTTTTCTGATTTAAGTTCACCTTTCCCCCGTCTAACAAGACTTTAACCGTGTCGAGACAACCGTGATAACTCGCCCACATTAAAGCGGAAGCGCCGCTAAAATCGAGTTGATTGACATCGGCACCGATATCGATTAGCCTGCGCACCAATTGACTATTATTGCCCTCACAAGCTTTCATGAGGACGGTTTTGCCATCGGGATAAACGGTGTTGGGATTGGCCCCGTAGTCGAGGAGATAACGGCAGATTTTCGTAAATTGGCGCTGTAGAGCTAAAGTTAACGGTGTTTCTCCCTGCTGAGTTAGGTTAGGATCCGCGCCCTGTTTTAACAATTCTAAAACGAGCGCTTCGTATCCCTGCACGGTGGCGATGATCAGGGGTGTATCACCAAAATGGTTACAGTGATTGACAAAAGCGCCTGCTTGTAGTAAGGCCTGGACGATCTCTAAATGTCCTTCGATGGTCGCTAAATGCAGGGCCGTTTCTCCCGCCTGATTTTGATCGTCAACACTGGCCCCCTGAGCGAGTAAAAGTCGGACAATATGGAAATATCCCTCAGCAGCGGCGATCATCAGGACAGTTTCTCCCTCCTCCGTGCTGATATTCGGATTTGCTCCCGCTTGCAGTAAAGTTTGTACGCTGCCGAGATTTCCCCTCTCTACAGCCAAAATTAGGGGAGTTTCCCCAGATAAAGTGGGAAAATCGAGGGGCAGACCACGGCTAATAAATAATTCGAGGATTTCCTGGCGATTAGCGACGAGAGCCTCTAACCAAGCTTCTTGACGGATTTCTTCATCTACACCACGATCTAGCAGTAAACGGACGATGGCGGCGTAATTTTGTTTGATCGCTACAGATAAAGCCGTATCTCCATCCCGATCGCGCATATTGACCCGAGCGCCGGCGGTTAATAACTGTTCTGCGATCGCTGTATGACCCTTATAAGCAGCAATCATTAGTGCTGGCGTACCATCTTGATTGACCTGATTGACATTAGCGCCGACGGCGATTAATTGAGCGAGGATTTCACCGTGATTGAGGGCAGCCGCTAACATGAGAGGGCTTAAACCTTGGGGTTGTTTACTTTTGTTGATATCAGCCCCAAATTCTCGCAAAATCGCCACAATTTCCCCATGACCCCCCTGCACGGCATAGATTAAAGCCGTAGTATTTTGGCTATCGGTGGCGTTGACATTTGCCCCCTGACTCAGTAAAGCTTGAACCCGCGCGAGATTACCCTGACGCGCCGCTTGCATTAACAAGATATCCCAATTAGAAGCCATTAACAGTGACCGCTCGGCAGAAAGTATTTTTTCTATTATTGATCGTTATAGGCGGGCAAACGGACAGAAAAGCTACTACCCCGTTCTAATTCTGAGGTGACGGCAATAGTTCCCCCATGAGCATCGATAATGCGACGGGAGAGATAAAGTCCTAACCCATTGTTGGAACTGTCTGGGGAACTGGAGTACAGGCGCTCGAAAATCCGGGGTAGTTCTTCTGCTGAAATGCCTATACCAGTATCCTCGACGACAATGGTGACAAAAGTATCTTCCTCTGTAGCTGGGATGAGATGAATTTTCACATCACCCTTTTGGGTAAATTTAATCGCATTGCCGATGAGATTGGTAAAAACGCGCCGCAGTTCCAAGCGATCGCCAGTTAGGAAAATTTCCCCGGCATTTTCGGCATTTAAGCTTAATTCGAGTCCTTTTTCTCGGGCAAGGGGAGTTAACTGCTGACAGACTTCTTCGAGAATATCGATAATCTTTAATTTAGTAAAATTAAGTGTCTTTTCGCCGTTTTCATAACAATAAACTTCCAAAAGATTATTAACCATTTCCAAGAGATTTGTATTACTGCGAATAATCACATGAATGACTCGACTCATTTCGGGAGTAATCTCACCGTATAAACCTTCTTGAAATAGTTCTAATATATGATTGGCAGAGACTAAGGGAGTTCGCAAATCGTGGGTCATCCTCGAAACAAAATCTTCTTTTTGTCTAGCCAATTGCTCTTTTTCTTGTTTGGCAATCGCCACTTCTTGTTCCGCTTCATAGATGCGTAGGGCGTTTCGCATCGCTTGATTTAAGCGCGAGGCAGAAAGACGAAATTTACTCAGATAATCGGAAGCACCGGCTTTCATCATATCTACGGCAATTCCTTCGTCTCCGTGACCGGTTAAGACAATTAGGGGGATTTTAACTCCCTGCTGCCGAATTTCCCGCACCAAAGTTAAACCATCTCGATCGGGTAGAAGATAATCGATAAACATACAGTCGAAAAGATTATTGGACATCTGTTCTTTAGCCTCTTGATAGTCAGCGGCTTCTGTTATTTCTATCGCCATCTCCGATGTTCTTAAGAATCGGCGCACGGCGATCCGATCTACTTCATTATCATCAACAATTAGAATTCTTAACTGGTTTAACATTGCCAATTTAAATCTGAATTTTATTACTGTCTGATCTACCCTGATAGAATACCTCGAATCGGGTTCGATGGTCAAGACATTTTCGAGGTCGATTCTTACAGCTTTTTTCTTAAAGATGAAGTATAACCTAATTTGCTATTGCTGAATCTTGAGAACCGGGTCCCCAAAAGGAAAACTCTATACCTAATAGTTACTAATTCTGTACGCAAATATTGCATCTAGAATTAGCTTTGTACGCTTTGACCCGTACTGGGTTAACTACGAACCTCTCTATCGGATTCCCGCTAAAGGCGGCCTCTCCGACTACCTTTCTTCCAATATTTAAGGAACCATTAATATCTGCTCCATAGAAATAACCCGACGAGCTTCTGAATAGTCCTCTTTTAATTCTCTTGCCTAAATAGCTTTTTTGCTTTTGAATAGACTCTAAGTCTAAGAAACTACATTTAGAGGTATAGCTTTCATTAGTTGTTTTGACCTCTATTCCTACTAAATTTGCTTTATAGGTAAGTTGTTCGATCAACCTTGAATGAGGAATATTTACGAATGACTGGTTATTTCTATCTCCAATATTAATGTTTTGTTTCCAGCCTTGATTATGACCAATAACTAAAAGGTTAATTTGATGAGCTAGTAATTTATCAATAATATATTTACTAGCGGTGTGGAGGTAATAATCCACCTGGCAATTACGCTTTAAAGTTAAACCTTGTATTCTTTTACTGGTCTTCTGTAGACTGGGTAATTCCGATTTGAGTTTAGCTAGTGTCTTGTTGTACTTTTGATTGCAGGATTTTAAGGCTTTTCCACATACTAAAGTTGGCTGAAATTCGGGAATATTAGAGGTAACAGCAGCTAGGTTATTTAAGCCTAAATCGATAAAAGCATATCTTTCTCCCTCTTGACTTGATGAGGATGGTTGTTCATAGACAATCTCTAAACAATAAGCACCCAATTTAGGAATAATCCTGACCTCTAAAACTTCCTTTAAATTAGTTTTAAATTCTAAATTAGTCCCTGATAGCTTGATTAAACCTTGCTTCAACGCTTTTTTAGAAATGGCTTGATAGTTATAAGTTAAAACGTTTCTACCTTTTTCCTTGTCTTTGTATCTTGGCAACTTAGGCTCTCCTGTAAATTTATCTGGTGATTTTTTGTATTGTTCTTTCGCTTTTTGGTAGGATTTAAAGGTTTTTTCTACTTGCTTTAATACTAACTGACTTACTTTGGCGGGTAAGGCTTGATAATCTGGACTCATTTTTAAGGCATGATGTAACTCAGTCATTGTTAAAAATGGTTGATGTGAAAAGAAAACTTGACGGTTTAAATAAACAGCACAATTATACAGATTCTTCGATAAAAATCCTAATTTATCAATTACTGAATAATTTTTGTGATTAAATTTAATTAGATGTTTTTGAACTAATTTCATCATTCTCCTCAAGGCATTTAATTAAACATTCTGTCTTTCTATTTCGTCGTCTTAATGAGTATAATCGAGCGCAAAATGAGGTAATTATGCTCACGAAGTCTTCCATTAAATCGTCTTTTCTTTCTTCTGCTAGATTAACGACCTCTAGATCTCTATTTGTTTGAGTTAAAAGAACTTTCAGATAATTAAACCCTACTCTGCTTAAACGATCTTTATGTTCTACGACAATCAAATTATAATCAGTTTGTTCTAGAAGTTTTAATAATAGCTTTCGATGATCATTGACTCCACTTCCTACTTCTTTAACTACTCGAACAATTTGATAGCCTTTCGCAATACAATAAGCTTCCAATCTTTTTGCCTGAGTCTCTAAGTTAGATTGATTTTCTGAACTAGAAACTCGCGCATAAATAGCTACTTTATTTTCACCGCAAGAACGGTCATCTTCAAAAATAATAATTGTTCCTGTAGGAAGACGTTCTCCTTGTAACTGCCCTCGATTCCACATTCTCCAAGCAGTGTCATAACTGATCCCTTTTTTCTTAGCATAATCTGATAGTTTCATGTGAACTGCAATGTAAACTTGCACTAACCATATTAGCAGTTGTTTGCAGTCATTTGCATATATTTTTTACAAAACTTTACAATACCATTTTTCTTTATTAGACTTCTTGCAGAAGTCAGGCAACAGGCAAAAGGCAACAGGCAACAGAAACAAGAATAGATGCTTTCAGCATCAGGATTGATTACTTTTTGACTTTTGCAAGAGGTTTATTTGCGTCACAACGAATGCAGGCTTGGCAAGCATTCGAGCGTGGGTGTCTGTCATGGATTGAGAAATTTGGTATAACTATACTATAAGATGACTGCTATCATCGGAAACAATACTTAAACAAAACGGCAATGCTTGAGCAGAGCGCTTTCCAGTCGGTGATGATATTCCTTTTCGGAGATAGTATAGGCCCCAAATCTAGCCAGATGGGGATTTTGCATTTGGGCATCAAATAGACAGAAATCCCGTTCTCTGAGGTGTTCAACTAACTTGACCATGGCTACCTTAGAACCATCGGGAATTTTATAAAACATCGATTCCCCGATAAAAACCCCGCGAATTGCTAAACCTAAAATCCCCCCCGCTAATTGATCCCCTTGCCAAGTCTCGAAACTGTAGGCCCAACCGGCTTGGTGTAATTGCTGATAGATTTGCATTAACTCCGGGGAAATCCAAGTCAGCGAGCGATCGGCACAACCGGCACAAACCCCAGCAAAATCGCGGTTAATAGCCACGCTAAAGCGATTTTGATTCAAAACTCGTTTTAGGGACTTGGGATACCTAAAACGCTGATTGAGAGGGATAAGAGCGCGATTTATACTAGAATACCAATCCAATCGCCCCCCCTCATCGGCCATGAGAAAGTAACCGCGTGCGTATCCTTGTATAATAGAGGCGGTATCCACGAATCCCCCCAAGAACTCAGTCTCGTAGCCTGATCATTCTCTAATTATGCCCGATTATCCCCCAGCAATTCCGCCTATTACTCTACCACCGATCGAAAATCCCCAACAGGAACAAACTTGGCTGCGCACGGCTTTGCATCGTTGGTTAGATGCAGAATTTATTCCCGAAGCTATTAATGAAACTATCGCTGAACGCGCTAGTCAAATTTTTCTGCGTCAGCGTTTGGAAGGAGAAAACGATCTCGGTAACTTGGTGATTGCGATCATTACCGAGATGCAAGCTTTTGATTTCCGCGAAAGTTTTTATAGTGAATTTGCCATCGCTAACGCCGTCAGTGATTTAATTTTAGATAGTTTAGGAATCGATCGCTGTTGTGGACAAAGTTAGACAGTTTTTCTTTGCTATTGGAGTTTAATTTCTATTAGCGACCCTGCTAATTTTTCTGTGCGAATAGGGTACTGCTCATTTAAAAAGTTAACAAAATCTTCTTCGGGATGTGCCACGACGATATTACTATAGTTTTGGGCTAATTCCTTGAGATTGAGTTTTCGCCGCCAGGATTCCACATCGCCATCCTGAAATAATTGAAACTTAACTTGATCGTTAACTAAATAGGATAATGCCAAAAAGAAACTAGGGGTATTATCGCTGATAACTATCGGCTTGCTCATGGAGTTTAAAACAGGGGCGATTTCTAGATTAACTCCACTGGCTGTACCTCTTTGATCGTCTAAACCCGCATCAGAAGTTAAACCTAGAAATATACCGGATACTATACCTAGTAGCAGGAAAATTAGTAAGATTTGTTGTCCTAAATAGTGAAGCCAATTTTTTGGGGATTTTGAGCCGATATAACTGGCAATCAGGTAGGATATAGCCATCTGCATTCCCAGAAAAACTGGTAAATAATATCTGGCTTGTAGGGAGCGGATAGATGGTGTTAATAAATCAGGTACAATTTGAAACAGTGCAGGAACAAAAATCAAAGTTATTAGAAATAACCAAACTTTCCTAGAGGTGTATCGGATGAGATAGTAAAGAGAATAGATCGCTAATAATAAAATTAATAAATGTAAAGCCGATTCTAATCTTCCTCTGCGGTGAAAGAAATCCACAAATACATGGCCAGTATGACGGAATAAGGTTTGAGATATTTCGATGATATTAGTTTGAAACTGTCGATAGTACCGATTATTGCGATCAATTTTGTCTAGGTTAGTAAAAATCACGAATAGCCAAGGGCTAAATAAAACTAAGCTGCCAACAGCTGCCAATACATAGCTAACAACTGTTCTTGTAATTTTCAATCTCTCCAGAAGAATCACATATAAAGCTTGGGCGATGGCGACGGTAGCAGAAAATAAATGAGTATAAAAAGTCAAGGCTAAACTCAGGCTATACCAGAGCCAACTTTTAAGCGTATTTTTACGGATTGCTCGCAAAAGACTGATTGCCGATAAAAGAATTGTCAGTGTCCAGAGACTATACTGGGTAGTGTTTTGAGCCACGAGCATCTGAAAGGGAGAAACAGCGAATAAAGCGATCGCTATCCAGCCTGTTAGGGAGGAATCGAACAATTCTAGGCATAACCAATAAAGGCAAGGAATGACTAAGATGCTTAAGAAAATCGAGAAAGTTCTGGCGGAATTTTCGATGGGGATTAACTGCATCCAGAAGCGCGCTGACAAATGGTATAGGGGAGGATGTTCTGGATTCCTCATCATAGAGCGCAAGGCATCGGATAGAGAGCGTTCGGAATGAGGATGTTGAAAATATTGTAGGTCTTTCCTGTCAATAATTTCACCGTTGAAAGCCTGCTCCCGCACATCTTGAGTCGTGTATCCCGAAAAACGCATGATACTTCTAACTTCATCGGCACTATAGACTTTTTGCTCTAAATTGAAAAATCGTAATCCCACACCGATCACTAAAATAGTGATAATCAAAAACTTTCCAAAATTAGCGGCTGATCGAGTAGGTAGATATTTTTTCTGATCCATCATAAGTTTATTTGTCCGTAGGTCATCAATCAACAAGAATTAATTGATAGTTGTTTGAAAAGTTTAATTGATTTCCAACCCAGCGATCTCAGCGATTGTATAAGCGGGTCTTCCTTTAACTTCTTCGTAAATTCGACCGATGTATTCCCCTAATATGCCAATACTGATCAATTGTACCGAACCCAAGAAAAACACGGCGATCAAGATAGTAGCTAAACCGGTAACGGGAGAGTCGGGTTGCTGTAAGCGCCAGTAGAGAACCAGTAAAGCCATCAACAGGGCAATTAAAGCAGAAAATAGGCCCAAATAAGTGGAAAGACGCAGGGGAATCTTAGAAAAAGACACCAAGCTATTAATCGCTAAAGCTAGGGATTTTTTAAAAGTGTATTTGACTTCGCCAGCAAACCGGGGATCCCGCTCAAATTTAACAGCAGTTTGTCGGAAACCAATCCAAGCGCGCAAACCGCGAATATAACGATTCCGTTCTGGCATAGAATTTAATAGGTCCACTACCTGACGATCCATCAGACAAAAATCCCCCGTGTCCGCAGGGATATCCACGTCGGCTAATTGTCGCAGCAATCTATAGAAAACGTAGGCAGTCAGGCGTTTAAACCAACTTTCTTTTTTCCGTTTTGTTCTCTGGGCGTAAACCACATGATAACCTGCTTGCCAAGACTCAATCATTTTGGGAATCAATTCCGGTGGATCTTGCAAGTCGGCATCGAGGACAACAATAACTTGACCCCTAGCGAAATTAAGTCCTGCCGTCACTGCTGCCTGATGGCCAAAGTTACGAGCAAAGCTAATATAACAGACCCTAGCATCTCTTTCCTGTAGTTCCCGCATTAATTTTAAGGACCGGTCCCCACTGCCATCATTAATCAGAATCAGTTCCACAGAATCATCTAAACTATCCATGACGTCACTGACACGGCGATAGAGTTCTGGAATGGTTTCTTCCTCGTTATAAATCGGGATAATTAGCGAATATTTCGGCATTTTCGAGAGGCTAGACCGACGAAAGCAGGATTTTTATGGCGGCCGCTACGCTAAATATTCTGCCAAAGTATCGCTTTTGTCAACTTAATAGATTCCTGCTAGACAGTGCCTTTAAATGGCCAAAGAATGATCGAGCATTGCTTGCTGACGTAAACAATTCCAGTAGGCTGCATAAAGATCCGTCTGTTGACCGCGCAGGGAAGCGATCGCAGGTGCGGCAGGAAAAGGCCAGAGACGATCAAAAACCACTTCTCGATGAGCCAGACGAAACTGTAGCAAGTAAACGGAAGCAGGAGCCTGTAAATTATCCAGTAATTGCGCTGCCAGCCGATGTAAAGACTTAAGACTCTCTCTTTCCAGACTAATCGGTTGACTGTAGGCGTTAGGGATCATACCCTCCCCGATCACCTCACCGTATTCTAAACCCTTAGATGTCACCGTGATGGGCAACCAAAGATCCCCAAAAGAAGAATCTCCCTGACTGGTTTTATAGTGCAGGGTATGGGCAACCCAAGCGCGTCTTTCCTCGATATCCCGACAAGCTTGATAAACTTTTTTACCAGGAAAATTCACCCAATTGGGTAATTGAATTGTTAAGGGACACCAGATTAAATTATTTTGGGCAGTTTTACCCGACTCCATTTTTGACCACAAAGAAGCCGTCCCCGTCACCTCCACCGCTAGGGATTTAGGAACCGCATTTTTTAAGGCAATCACCATCTTTTCGGTAACGGGCGATAGCCGAGACATCTGACCACTGGCTTGAGCTTCGGCATTAACGAGAATGATAACTTTGTCCATTTCTTCTTGTGGGTTGGGTGAACTTGAACGATCAGCGGTGAGGTTGGTTAAGAATGCGAACTGACTGGGGTTCAATGCTTCTGTAGTCGCCATGGCAAAAGCTATTTCTCTGGATTTTAGCGTATTATACAGGAGCGTAACTATTTTTTACGGATTTTTTCAACAACAAGCATCTTCGAGGCGGGATTTTTCTTCTCCCCCTCATCGAAAAAATGGGTCTGAAACCCCGCCCTTTAGCGATAGCGGAGGGCGGCTTTATACAAGTTAGTGAGAAACAATTAAACCGTTAGAACGACGAATTAACTGAATCTTGCTAACAGCTATCTGTCCCAATCGTTGACCATTGGTATCGCTTACAGATAGCTGTTTTTCGGTATCTCCACTGACATAACCAATTCCTTTGGGAGAAGAAACTAAATCTCCTTTACGGAACCCATGTCTTGTGGTAGAGCCACCATATTTACGTCGTTTACCACCCTTAGAAAAAACCATCAGGTGAAGTTGACGACGACTAACAGGAGGACGTTTGATGACAGCAAAGGGAGCGTTTGTTACTTTAACATAACCCTTCCAATCATATCCATGTCCATTAGAATTGTGAAATGGCCAATAATCTAAAAACTGAAAACAGGCAAGAGCAATTCCATCGTTAGCATGACTTTCTGGTGATTGTTCTGCTTTATTTTTAGACTTTTCTAGTCGCAAATACTTTCTGAGATTAGAGGTTTGCCAACCAAAGCGAGTATGGACTGTTGCCAATTGAGACAGTTGCTCAATCGCCCATTTTTGTCCAACCATAACCGGCGAGAAACCTTTTCCAGACTTAGCCCCTTTTCTACCAGAAGTTAAATCAACATCGGCTTTGATGTACTCAAAGTAAATATCGGTAATTGGATAGATTTTGGTTAGTTCGGAAACGACTCGAAGTTCAAGTTGACGATTAGCTTTGATTGAGGGAGCTAATTGGGAGCATCTCACCTTTGCAATGAGCATAAATACTTAGTGGAAAAATAGGCTTTTCGAGGGTAATTCTTGTTTTAATTCTCCATGTACGCAGTCTTTAAAAGCCTCTATTTCGTTCCAAGACACGATTAAGAGTGGCTTTTAGGCTAAGTATAATTACTTATCGCGTAAGTGAGATGCTCCCGAGCTAATTTTCCTTGTTTTCTATTTGAGAATCGTTTTTGTCGATGCGCTCTTAGATTAAAAGGAAGTTGGCGGTTAATCCGTCTTCCTCTACGTCCTCTTCGCATTAAGCACCGATTGTCCATCCGCTCTTTTACTCGTTTAAAAGGAAGTTCTAAGTGAGCCTTCCAAAGAGTAAAAAGAGAGGATTGAACGCCAATTCCAGAGAATAATTTACCTGGGTCAATACCAATAGCAATCGGTTGGGTTTTGTTATCGGAAGGTTCATCGGTTAGCTGGACATAGAAAATACCTAAGTCGTTGAATTTACCGATAGCTTTTCCTTCTTTAATCCACCGCCTGGCCCGACTGGGTTTAGTGGGCATCAACGGTTTTCCGTCTTTTGAGATAACAGGAACTCTTGCCATGGAGATAATCCTTAAGAGTGAAGTTAATGTCCCTTTCCGCAACACAATCAAGATGTCTTGTCTAACAACGCTTTACCAATAAAGCTGAGAGGGAATCCGAACTAGGGAAGCATTCGGAGGTCTGTGCCAGATTGTGTCTCGATGCGGTAGTCTCTACTTGCGTCGCCTAAATTGGTCTAGGCAAGCCCCGTCCCTTTTAGGGCGGGGTTAGTGACAGAATACCCTAAGTAATCAGTAGACCTCTTGCAAAAGTCTTAAGTCGATCCTTGTACAGCAACATTTTTGAAGATTATCAACTACTAATAAATAATTAACTGAAAGTCCCTCCCATTATTGTTTCTATCGTTTGTTTTCGGATTTATGCAAGAGGTCTAGTGATCACTGATTACTGATTACTCAAATCTGAATAACTGGTAACTAATCACTGAAATTACTCGTCTTCGGCGAAAATAAAGCGAGTTAGTTCACTAGGATCGGGTTCGGGGCTAGATTCGGCAAATTTAACCGCTGCCTCGATTTCAGCTTGAATTTTCTCCTCGATTTCTTTTAATTCTTCTCTCGTGGCCAGATCTCGCTCGTAGAGGTAGGCGGCAAAGCGCGTGATCGGATCCCTTTCGCCCCAGAATTGTTTCTCGTCAGCACTGCGTAACTCGTCGGGATCTGCCAAAGAGTGACCCCGGAAACGATAGGTTAAGGCTTCAATCAAAGTCGGCCCCTCACCGGCGCGGGCGCGGGCTACAGCCTCTCTGGCGGCGGCATGAACAGCGACCACATCCATACCGTCCACTTCCACACCGACCATACTAAAAACACTGGCTTTTTTATAGATTTCCGGTTGAGAAGTGGCTCGATCGTGGGCCATACCGATCGCCCACTTATTATTTTCCACCACATAGATAATCGGCAACTTCCAGAGGGCGGCCATATTCAGACACTCAAAAAACTGGCCATTATTACTCGCCCCATCGCCAAAGAAACAGACCGTTACCTGATCGGCACTGGCATCCCCCATAGCCTCGCGACGGTATTTACTTTGAAAAGCTGCCCCGGTAGCGACGGGAATCCCCTCGGCCACAAAAGCGTAACCCCCTAAAAGCTTATGTTCGGCGGAGAACATATGCATGGAGCCGCCCCGTCCTTTACTACAGCCGGTAGCTTTGCCGAATAACTCCGCCATTACCTCCTTAGCGGGAACTCCTGCACTGAGGGCGTGGACGTGATCGCGATAGGTGCTAGAAACGTAATCTTCTCCCTGACGCAAGGCCTTAATAATACCGCTAGATATCGCTTCTTGACCGTTGTAGAGGTGGACAAAACCGAACATTTTGCCCCGATAATACATTTCGGCACATTTATCTTCAAACATCCGCCCCAAAACCATATCTTCGTATAGGCGAAGACCTTCAGCTTTGGTAATAATGATGGAAGCAGGATTAAAGGTTGGTAAAGTACGTTCGGAAATCATAGGGTCTGTAGTATCATTTAGACAACAAAAAAGCAAGGGTAGAGGAAGCGGTAGATTTTTCGAGAATTCTGGCAGTGAATTTTTTAGGCTCAAACCAAGGGGTTCGAGTGGATTTTCTCTCTCAAATCTAACCTTAGTCAGTCAGAGATTGGCTAGGATAAGATGGTATCTTGTTATTTTACTCGCTCCGCTCTCACTTACATCACTTAATTCACTAAGGACTCTCCAGAGTTGAGGTACAGCTAACCGTGCGAATTCCTCTTGACTACTACAGGATATTGGGAATCCCTTTTCAGGTGAGTGCCGAGCAAATTGATTTGGCCCACGCCGATCGGGGACGGCAATTGCCACGTCAAGAATACAGTCAAACAGCGATCATCGCCCGTCAGCACTTGTTAGATGAAGCTTACCAAGTGTTAAGTGAGCCAGATCGCCGTCGTGATTACGATGCCCAATTTTTCGACCCCAATCCCTTGCTTCTCAACCCAGAAAGCAGCGCCGAAAACCTCGATTCTCAGGGTGGGGAGCTGGCTGCGGCTTCGCCGGAATATCCCACTCCCCAGATTACCATTGCCCCCGCCGATCTGGTGGGAGCTTTGCTCATCCTGCAAGAGTTGGGAGAATACGAGTTAGTGATTCGTTTGGCCGAAACTTATCTGGATTTGGAGCCAACTACTCGCCCAGACATGATCTTAACCTTGGCTTTGGCCTACGGGGAATTGAGTCGGGAATATTGGCAGGATAAAAATTATGAACAGGCCGCCAGCACTGCGGCCAAAGCCCTGACCTGGTTGGAACAAGAACAAATGTTCCCGCAAGTGGCCAGCGAGATTCGTCATGATTGCGATCGCCTGCGTCCCTACCGGATCCTGGAATTGTTATCCCAAGAAAAAAAACCCGGTCTTGCCCGTCAGCGCGGCTTAAATCTCTTGGAGGAGATGTTGGCCGCGCGCGGCGGTATCGATGGCCCCGGCGATGACCGCTCTGGGTTGGGGGTGGATAATTTTTTACGCTTTATTCAACAGTTACGGGTTTTTTTAACTCAGGCCGAACAGGAGAAAATCTGGGCAAAAGAGGCCCAACGCCCCTCGGCGGTGGGTAATTATCTGCTGGTCTATGCCTTGATCGCCCGCGGTTTCGCCCAAAAACAACCCGCCGCTATCGTTGCGGCCAGCCAGCGCCTGCAGCAATTACAAAAACATCAGGATGTCTCCCTTGAGCGCTCGATCTGCGCCCTGCTGCTCGGTCAAACCGAACAGGCAAGCACAATTTTAGAAAAAAGTCAAGAGCAGGAAATATTAAATTATATTAAGGAACAATCCGGGCAATCTCCCGATCTTTTACCCGGATTATGTCGTTATGGCGAGCGTTGGTTACAAACAGAAGTTTTCTGCCATTTTAGTGATTTAGTCGAGCAGAAAGCCTCACTCAAAGAGTATTTTGCCGAGGAAGACGTACAAAATTATTTAGAAGAATTGTCAGGTTTTCCTGACGAAAAAGTTCCCGTGTCGGTTCAGGAAAAGGTTGGCGAACCTTTAGAATCGGAAGTAACTGTTCTCAAAACCCACACCCCCCCCACCCATTTAAACCCAGTGCCAGGAGCGACACCGATGAGGGAATCTGCTTATTCGTCTTCCCACTCTCGTCCCCAAAAACCGTCTTTAGCTAGAGTTAACGGTGAGCGGACAAGCACTGCTGTATCTGCCCTGAGAGCCAACCCTCAGCCGGAAACTCTCACCCCCTATACTCAGGGTACTGTGGTGGTGACGGCAGCCCATCATCCACCGGCAGTTAATCCCCCCCGTCGTCGTCCCCGTCGCCCGCACCCCCCAGCGGCGGGCAACTCCCAGCAAGCGGCCCCAGAAACGGTAAAAACCGCCCTAGTCCCACCGAAACGCAGACGACCGGCCCGCAGAAAGCTACGACTCGATCGAGTGGCGATATTGGCAGTAGGATTAGTGGGAACGCTGGCGGTTTTGTCCCTGGGGGTGAAGGCAATTGTCGATAGTCAATCCCCTTTGGCAGCCTTGCAAGGGGAACAGTTACCGATTTCTCTGCATACTCCCATACTGGAAATTCCCTCAGCCAACGCAGAAGTGATCGAAGGGACTCCCTTGGGCAAGGGAACAGCTAAGGAGACGATTCAAGCTTGGTTAGTGGCAAAATCGGCAGCTTTTGGCAGTGAACACCAAAAAGAGCAATTGCAAGAGGTTTTAACGGGTTCGGCCTTAGAAATTTGGCAAAAACGGGCGGCGGCTCTACAGAGAAATAACTATTGGCGCTACGATCATCAGGTGGATGTGCGATCGGTTACTAATAATGCCAAAAATCCTAATCTAGCGACGGTGGAAGCTATAGTCAACGAAAAGGCCATGTATTTCTATAATGGCAAGGAAATTGTCGAGCGTTCCTATAATGAGTCCTTGAAGGTGCGCTATGATTTGGTACGGCAAGGAGATAAGTGGTTAATCGCAAAAACCCAAGTTTTACCCTAATTTTTCCCGATTAAATCCCCCAAAAAACCTCGGAATTATGAATTATGAATTATGAATTCGGAAGTGGGGAGATGGGAGATGGGAGCAGGGAGAAAAAAGCTGATCCCTGATTACTGATCACTGATCACTAAATTCCGACTGCCCCAAACCAAGACTTTGTACCTCACCATTAAGATAACTTCTATATCTTTAGACTGATAAATGCTCGATTTGCTTAATATTTTTTAACATAAAATACGCCCTTTGATTGCTGTAATTAGTTCTCTAGAAGTCAAGCTAATGAGTTATGATCGTGGATAGGAATTCATAGTTCTTAGAGGAAAAAAGCGGGGCGATCTCAATTTTTTGCCCAGCCACAGGATCATGATTTTGATGTTTTAAAAATCTCGCATAAGTCTTTAAGAACTTTTAAAATCAGCATTCACACAGGAGGGATATTATGACAGGTAAGAGTAAACGCGGTTTTGCCTCTATGGATCAAGCTAAACAACGGGAAATCGCTAGTAAAGGCGGTAAAGCTGCTCATCAAAAAGGTACAGCCCACGAATTTACCTCCGAAGAAGCCCGGGAAGCGGGACGAAAAGGCGGGGAAGCGGTTAGCCGAGATCGCGCCCACATGGCGGCTATTGGACGGGAAGGGGGCAAAAATTCCCACAAAGGCAGTGGCAAAAACACAAACTCTGGCGAAAATTCCCCAGCCAACGAGTCTGTAGGTGAAAATTCCTCAGATTTTAGCAACTCGGAAGCAAATAGTTGACTTTGGTTGACTTTTTCTCGGACTAACAGGGTGTTGGGGTTTTGGGATATTAGGGACTTGCGTGGGAATAATATCCCAATTGATCGGGGGGCGCAAGCTTTGCGCCCCTACAGTAACGGATTTTGTCCACAATGTAGGGGCGAACTGCGTTCGCCCAAAAGGTACATTATCAAAGCGCAAGTCCCTTAGTGGAATTTCCCCATTTCCCCATTTCTCTATCGCCAATAAATACTTAGGGTTCGATACTGACAATCCAAGTACCAACGTAGAGACGGACGGGAATATTGCCGGAGGCAGTCACATCACAGGTAAAGTAATAAGTGCCTAATTCGGGATTTCTGACATTAGACATGACGATTTCAACTTTGCTGGTCGGATCGATCGCTTGTTGGGGGACAATTTGAATAACGCGACCATCCTTATCCCAAACCACTTCCTTTAAAGGCAAAGATTTACCGTTGATGCGTACCTGAATTTTATTGGTGTCAAACTGGCCGTTAAAATAATCGGGATAGGAAATAAAAAAAGCCGAAGCCCCTTGGGAGAGTTTTTTCGCAGGGATATAGAGTTTATAACGATCCATTTGGCGGGGACGACCACCGAATTGCAAGAAATAATCTAAGATATCCTTGCGATCGACTCCGCTAAAAATTGTTAGGCCGGGGTTGCCATTGGCTAAAGTTATTTTTGGTAAAATAATCCCCGCACCCACCGCTAAGGATAGAGCAATCAAAGCGGGTGCTTTAGCATATTTAATTACTTTTGTCAAGACTTTTAACATAAATTTTAACCCAAAGTGAGGGGGATGGTGACGGCCGCAAGGAGCCTAATACAGTTCAACTGTAACAAAACTCGCTCGTTTCTTACCTAGACCTTTGCCAGTCCGATAAGTGTCTTTCAGTAAACTGCCTCGACCCGCTGCGAGCGATTGTCTGATAGTTTCTTCCGCCAAATAATCCTAAAAGTGTCGCCCAGTAAGCATTTTACTATAGCTTTTTTCAGTCTGCTGAGGTACAAAATTTCTGGGTTTTAGGCAAAGGGGAAGAAAAATAGCTGTACCTCACTAGCTTAGGAAACGCTATATATAAGTACCTAAGCAAAATTAATTACACATCCAAATCGTCAGCAGTTACTCCGTCAGCTTTTTGCTGTGATCAGTAAACAGTGAACTAAAAACTCAAATCTGATCCCGTCTCCTGTCTCCTGTCTCCTGTCTCGACTGGGAAATTAATTTTGCACGACTACTTATTTAGGGTTTCCGGCAAAAAGTTTAAAGAAGATTTAATCGCACTGGTGGGAGTCGAGATTTTGTTTCCATTCAACTAATTTCTAAGCGCGAGTAGAGAGGCAACTAATAATACTCAATAAAACGCAGCAGTATTGTCGTTTCCATTCAATTAATTTCTAAGCGCGAGTAGAGACTAAAATTATAGGGTAAGGTCTAAGACGATTCTGTTACAAATGTTTCCATTCAATTAATTTCTAACTGCGAGTAGAGAGTAGGGTTAATTCATGAATTAACCCTACAAATGTTTCCATTCAATTAATTTCTAAGCGCGAGTAGAGAGTTCATTAAGAAAAAACACAAACATATTAGGAGTACAGTTTCCATTCAATTAATTTCTAAGTGCGAGTAGAGAGAAAAGCCTCTAAATACCGGTTCGCCCTCGACCTTATCTTTCCATTCAACTAATTTCTAAGCGTAAGCAGAGAGTCGGGCAGTTGAAAACTTGAAGTCGGGAGAATCCATTTGTTTCCATTCAACTAATTTCTTCAGTGAGTATAGAGATGGGGTTAATGTAACATTACTATAAATATCTTGTCAAGTTTCTATTCAATCATCCTATAAAGTCGCCCTAAAAGGGCGAGGCTTTAAACCCAATTTTTCGGTAAATCAGCCATATAAACCGCCAAAATCTCCAGACTGTGGTAGATCGAGGGATTTTACCAGAAACCGAGGTTGTCTGCTCCCAACACTATCCAAAGCTAATAATAATCATATAAAAAAATCTATACCACCAGAAACTTAGACAGGATCAGCTTTTGAAGCTTTTTAAAAAAAATCTTCAAAATATCGTGTTATCTCTAGCGGTTCCTAGGGCATATTGAATATAGTGGGAACATCGGTCAGCAAGGAGTTGAGGCGTTTATGGCCCTGGGATACTGGCAAGCGAAAATCTGGGGATTACTACACGATCCCGTCTTCAAGGCCCTACATAGCAACTCAGGACGCGGTGATAACAGCTTCTGGAGAGATTTAGAAGTAATGAAGTTGTGGGGAAAACATAACCCCGAAGAATCGACTAAAAAAATTCTCAAACAAATCAAACTAGCTGACTATATCACCTCAGCCAGCGATCGATCGGCGATCGGTAGTTTAACCCAATTCGTTAACTACGATCAACAAACAGGTCTAGAATTGCGTCACCTCCTCTCCGGAGAACCCTTAAATCTCAAATTAGCCGACGCAAATCACCAACAAATTGCTTCTAACCGCACAGATTACTTAAAAGAACAGGAAAAACGACTATTTAACCAAATTCCCGCCAGATTACGCACAGGAATCTTAGAAAACGAAGCTAAAGAACTATTTTGGTGGTTATGGCGCTGTCTTCCCCAAGCAGCGGCGAAATTACTCGATGACGAAAATCTGCTCCTAATGCCCGCCGAAACCAGAATACCGGACGGATCGATCTGGAGTCATGCTAGTTTAACGGCGGCCATTGCCGGGACTCTAGCGGGATATGATCTCACCTCCGAGGATGTGGTCAATAATTGGCCGACGGGAAAACAATTATCCCACCCTTATCTCGTTAGTTTTACCTTTTCCCCAGTCCAAGAACTAATCAAAGCCAGCCGCAAAATGGGCGATTTTTGGGCAGGTTCTTGGATTCTGCACTATTTATCTGCTCAAGTCTGCTGGCAACTCGCCCAACAATACGGCCCCGATAGTTTGATCTATCCCTCTCTCTACGCACAACCCTTAATCGATCAATGGTTATTAGAAAAATACGCCGATTTTAGCTCCTGGATCGACCCACCGGGCGATCGACAATTACTAACCGCCGGATTTCCCAACATTATTATCCTCCTCTTGCCCAAAGATAAAGTCGCGGCGGCTATGCAAACCGCCAAATCTAGCCTATTAAAACAATGGAAAGAAATTAGTCGGCAAGTTTTCGAGAAATTGGCAAAACGTCACTGGATGCCCAAATTAAAAGAAAATAGTCGTACCTGGGACAGTTGGTTAAATGCCCAATGGCAAACCTATTATGTGGGGGTTCCCATCGGTAGAGAAGACCAACCCCTCATCAGTGGCGAAATTTACAAAGAAAACGAAAATATCGACGAAAATCAAGCCGAAGCCCCAGAAAAAGCGCAAAGCTGGCCAGATAAACAAAACGAACTTTATAATCTCTACGATCAAAAAGCTCTATTTTTAGAAAAAGAGCAGGAATTTCTGCAAAAAGCCGGAGAATTAGCTCATCAGAAGTGGAAAAGACCTCCTTTTAGTTCAAATGTTGGTTCTTGGTGGAGTAGTGCTGTCGAGCAAAACCTTTCTGCCCTTGCTGCCGTCAAAAATGCCCGCGATTGGCAGATTCCCACCGCTTTCGGTCCCCGTTCCACCATTTCTGGACTCGGACCCGTCGTCCATCCCGATGGTGACAACGATTGGATTAGCGAAAAAGCAAGCAAAGAATACTGGAAACGAAATGCCGGATTATTCGATGGGATCGAACAACTCAACGCCACCGAAACCGTTAAACGCGGATTACACCTAATCCTGCCAAAACTCTTAAAAAATAGCGACCAAGAGCGTCTAGATGCCGCTTATCCCGATTTAACCGTGGGAGTCGCCGGTTATCTCAAAACAGGTGGTGATCTCGACCATTTCCATCGAGTTTGTGGCACCATCTCCCGTAGGCTAAGAAAAGACGGTAAAAATATTCCCTCAGCACTTACCCAACCCTGGGGAATCCCCTACATTGACGATCACATCGAACCGGAATATAAACGTTATCACCCTCGATTTCTTAATGCGGGATGGTTAGTAGAAGAACTAGAGATTGCCGATGAAGAAGTGGCTAATTATCGCCATCAATTAAGCCAATTAATTGACCAAAACTATCCCAACAATAACCCGGCTGATTGGTATGTTATCGCCGCAGGAGATGGTGACGGAATGGGGGAATGGTTAAAAGGCCAAGAAATGAAACCCTATCGAGAATATATCGCTAAGTCACTTCATCAATACGCCGATCATCCCCCGACCGAAACCGATACCCTAGAAAAAGAAGTACAAAAAGCTTTTGGCGATTTTGTCACCCTCAATAAACCCATGGGGCCATCTACCCATAGCGCCCTCAGTCGCGCCCTTTTAGACTTCTCTAATCAACTCGTTCCCTACCTCACCGAACAACGCTATGCAGGACGCTTAATCTATGGTGGCGGTGATGATGTTCTCGCCTATACTAATCTCTGGGAATGGGATAAATGGTTATGGGATATCCGCCAATGTTTTAAGGGAGAAAAAGACCCCCATGGCGAATTTAATAACGCTGGTGACTATTGGCAATGGCAAGGCGAAAAACCTCCCGAAAATCTCGCCAAACGTCCCCTATTTACTATGGGAAAGCGGGCGACTATCAGTTTCGGTATTGTCATCGCTCATCATTCTGTCCCCCTCGCTATCGCCCTAGAAAATCTCTGGGAAGCTGAGAAAAAAGCCAAGGAACACGCCTATAAAGGCTTTGACGGCAAAAAAGTCAAAAAAGATGCCGTACAAGTGCGCGTTCTCTACGGTAACGGTAAAGTCCTAAAATCTACGGCTAAGTTTGATGTTTTCCCTCTCTGGCAAAAACTTTTGGCCAGTAATTCCGATGCCAGTTTATTCGAGGCAGTGGCCGGCCTTTGGCAACAGCATCCTGTACCAATGATAGAAGCGATCGAGGTTTGGGTCAAGGCCTTCTCTAGCCGTCGGGAAAATCTAACAACAGACAACAGAGAAGCTTTTCAAAAAGACCTAAGCAACTTTCTCAAACATCTTTGGTTAACCACGGAAAATGATCCTAATGATCTTAATGAAGCCGTGCGTAGCTGGATGAAATTAGCGGCTTTTATGACTCGAAAAAGAGAGATTAAGATCGGAGGTTCCATTTAATGTATTGGTACACAATCACTCCCCTAGATGTTCTTCTCCTACGCGATGCCAAACCCTTTAGCCCCGGAGAAAGAACCTGGGCCGGAAATACATTTCCCCCCAACGGTCACACGATCGCCGGTGCTTTAAGTGCTTTACTAGATCGCTCTAAAAATAGCTATTTTAAAATCACCGGTCCATTCCTATCCTTTGCCGGAGATACTTTATATCTACCCCGTCCTTTAGGATTCGCCAATTCTGACCCATTAATTCCTATTTCTTGGAGTGATAATTTAACTATTTCAAAAAACCATATATTTTGGGATCGATCGAAACCTGCCCCCTTAGCTAAGGCTAAACCTCACAAAAATTGCCAAAATCGAGAAAATCAAGAGGAAGAAGAGAACGAAAGTAAATATCGTCAGTATCTACCTTGTGAAGTTATTCTCGATTATTTAAAAACAGGAGCGATCGACCCTTGCCAATGGTTAGTAAAACACAAAGGAGAAGATAAACCCTGGCAAGAAGAAATTCGTTCCCATAATGCCATGAAACCGGGAAGTAAACAGGTAGAAGATGCCGATGGATACTTTGTGGAAAAAGCGATCCGAATGCTACCCGGTTGGAGTATAGCGATCGGAATTGATGTTGATATTCTCACTCCCACAACTTTGCGGTTAGGAGGAGAAGGACACCGAGTTATACTGGAAAAATGCGATAATTTAGGTCAACAATGGCAAAAATTAAAACAAAAATCCGAGGAGAACTTTAAACAAATAAATAAAGCGATCGCCTATCTCGTTACCCCTGGTATTTTTGAACGCCGTCACGATAATAATCAAGCCATTTGTCACTCTTGGCCCTGGGAATGGAAACTCGCCCATACTGTTAATAGTAATCAGAAACCGGGCAATCTAGTCAGTGTCGCAACCGATCGAGCTATTCCGATCAGTTGCCGCATTCAATCAAAAGAAAATATTAGCATTCCCGCCCCCCAAGTCTTCGCCGCCCCCCCGGGTAGTCAATACTATTTAAATCAACCCGATCGCCTATTTCAAGATCGGCCCGATAGCCCCGAATATCACCAACGCTGGCGCAAATTAGGCTACTCGGAATTACTTTGGATCAACTATAAAGGAGAATGATTAATCATGAACTTAATTCACTTTTATCTACTTTCTCCCCTACACACCGGAGGCATGACTCAAGAAGGCAATCTAGTGGGTATTGCTCGTGAATCCCATACCACTTTACCATATATTCCCTCCAGTACAATTCGCGGGAAAATCCGTTCTTTAGCTACCGAAGAAACCCTAAAATTTAAGTTATTCGGTAATGAAATCGATAAAGGTGCAGAAAACTTGGAACAGGGAGACATCTGGATAGGAGATGGCTCGATTCTCTGGTTGCCCATCTCTTCTCTAAGTCACGGTGTCGTCTGGATCACTTCGCCTTTACTTCTCCGTCGTTGGACAAGATTAACTAATCCTCGTCTGACAATTCCCCCCGAATATAGCTGTAGTTTTAAAAGAGCTAACAGGAACGTCTATCTCAAGGATGCCATTCTCAAGGATAATGATCTAAAAGACTGGTCAACTTGGTCAAGTTTTATTCCCCAAAACTCTGTCAGCAGTGGCATTAATCAAGTCTTAGTATTACCGGATCAGCATTGCACGACTCTCATTCAAATGAGTTTATGGCGACAAGTTAAAATTAAATTAGATGAGCATAAATCCGTCGATGGTGGACTTCGTTATGAAGAAGCTATTCCCCCCGACACCTTAATGTATTTTCCTTGGGGTGTCACCTCTCAAGCTAATCAAACCAAACAAAAATCACAAGCTGATTTTAAACGGTTATTAGCAAATAATGACATTATTCAAATCGGTGGGCAGGAAAGTTTAGGACGCGGTTTTGTGCAACAATTGTAGAGGTAATTTATGACTGATAATCTTGCCCTAGCTAAATGGTCAGTGGTCGATTATCATCGCATGATTGCGGCGGGAATTTTAATCGATCGGCGTGTAGAATTACTGAATGGAGATATTCTCGAAATGAGTCCAGAAGGCCCTTTACACAAAGATAGTGGAGAAGGATTAGCCCACTTTCTCCGTCAACGTCTCAAGGATAAAGCATGGGTAAGAGAAGTTGGACCCATTACCCTAGAAAACTCGGAACCTGAACCGGATATTGCTGTAGTTTTTCCCCCTCGTTCTCGCTATCGAGATCATCATCCCTATGCCGATGAAATTTTTTGGTTAATCGAAATTTCTGACTTAACTCTCAGTAAAGACTTAACAGAAAAAAAACGCATCTATGCCCAAGCTGGTATTGCAGAATATTGGGTAGTTGCCATCAAAAATCGAGAGATTTATGTTTTCCGTCAACCGATAAATTCTGATTATCAATATCAAGAAAAATTTACTACAGGAACTTTATCTGCCGCCGCATTTCCCGATATTTTCATTTCTCTTGATGACCTTTGGTCAGGGAATATTTTTTAACTTTTGGAGCCAAAATAACCGTGACATTCGACCCTAGAACGATTAGCAATCCCGTGTTCAATGCTTTACAAGAATTATATTTAAATACTGGTGATGATAGTCGCCGCAAAGAACAAAAAAAACAAGCTCTTGAACTTTATACCTATCTTTCGACTTGGGGAATGATGCGCCTAAAAGCTGAGGAAACTACCCTCAATCAAGAAGGAAAAAAAGAGGTCGTTAAAAAGTATTTTCAATGCCTAGAAGAGTTATCTCAAATAAATAATCTTTCTAATTCTCAAGGATTAACTACTCTCAAAGATTTATCTACCGATGATTATCTGGGTCTAACGGGTTTAGGCTTGGAAATCGCCCAAGAATTTAGCTTCTGGGCTAACGCCATCTATTCCGATGTGGAAAGTGGGGACTAACTCAGGTAAATTGTCACCACAGTTTTTATCATTCATTCAACCAGAAAGGAAATTATAATTATGTCCCATAGCCCCTTACCACCCCCTAATCGCCCTCAAAAACCCACCCTAAAAAATCAAGCTATAAAACCCACAAATAACCACCAGCCCCCCCAACAGCCTCCTAGGGGTGGCGGCGGCAATAATAACGGCGGTGGCGGCAATAACAATCCTCCTCAACCCTCACCGTGGTTAAACCCCGAAAACCAACCTCAACCCGACCAATCAGCCAGTTTTGTCGAATATCTCCGTTGGATGCGCGCTGCCGACTATCCACACAAAGATGCGACTAAAACCCAAATTCTGCAAAAAGCCCAAGAAAATGCTAACTACACTCAGCGTCTTGAGCAACTCAATCAACGTACCCAACTGTTAGCGAGAGACGGAATCGCTTTTCCAGTCAAATCCACTTGGCGTATTCGTGTCGGTGGTCATCGCGGACCGGAAAGTATTCTTTTACCTGCCTTTGATGCCCTCGGAATGCCCTATATTCCATCTAGTACATTGCGGGGTGTTGCCAGAACCCAAGCCATCCGAGAAATCATGGCGGCAAATAATCTGGAATGGAAAGACGCGGAAAAAGAAATCGCTGCCTATTTCGGTGATATAAACGCCAAAGAGGAAAAAAATAAAACGGGTAAAGTTATCTTTTTCGATGCCTATCCTTTACCTTCTAAAAACGGGGGGTTAGAAATTGACATGGCTAATAATATTTGGTCATGGAAAGATGATTATACGCAATATTCTCCTAACCCTAATGCTTTTTTCTCTCTCAAAGAACCAATTTTTTTAATTGGTTTACGTCTAGCTAGTAACTGTGAGGATAAAAAGATACTTGAACAGGTAAGACAATGGCTTAATAAAGGGCTACAGCTTGGTATAGGTTCACAGGTAAATAGTGGTTACGGTGAATTAAAGCCAATTGATGATAATATTCATCCTGATAATAATAAAAATGACAACGATTCGAGTTTTTATCGATTAAATTTCGAGCTAGAAGGTCAATTAATTCATGGTTATCAACGATTCACCCAATGGCAATGGAATCACCGACGCAATGAATGGCAAATGCGGAGCGCACCCGTTGCAGAAGTTCGTCCGACAGCCTTTAAATCGATGCTGCGATACTGGTTTCGTGTTTTGGCATCTGGAGTTTTACCTATTAACGAAGTTCAAAAGATTGAAGCTGAATTATTTGGAGGTATTAATCCTAAAAAATACGGTTATCTACAAGTGAATATTCTTGAGGGTAAAGTTACCCAAAAAGAACCTCGAACCAATGCTCAGGGTAAAAATGATCCTTGTGGTGAACAACGGGTAACTTTAGTCTTATCTTTATCTTCTGAAACCCCAAAAGATAAACAAGAAGATGTTAAAAAATTAGCTAAATATTTGCTTTGGTTTTTAGCTGATATGGGTGGTATTGGTCAAGGTGCAAGACGACCTAATTATTCTCGCAAAACTCGTGAATACGCCCCCTGGTTTCGTGGCTCTACATTGTATATTGACAGTGAAGAAGATTTTTGGACAATTGCCAAGGATGTGCAGGGTTTTAAACAACAATTTCAGCAAAGATTACGAGATTTTTATGGTATTTTGGATAAAATTAGTGAAACCAATATCAATACTAATAATCTCAGAACAGTAGATCAAGTTTCACAAAATCAATGGATTGATGCGGCCGATAGTAATTGTCAAATTTTTGTCTGTGCAGGAAATGAACAAGGAGGTAAACCCCATGCTTTAGCGATTCTTCACAGTGATACTTTGAAAATTACCGGTAAAAATGGTCAAAGAGAATATGATGGTAATCTCTGTGGTAAAGTCAGTGGTGGAGCTAAACCTTCTCCCGTGTGGATTGCTGATTTAGGAAATTACCAGATAGTTACTGTATTCGGTGCTAATCTGAATCCCCGTCAAGAGTTTATTAGGCAATTAAGAAGTAATACAAGTCCTCAAAATTTTGCTCAAATATTCCCTTTATAATCTCATAAAATTAATTTTAGTCGCAACGATCGGAACCAGAGATTTAATGTTTCAAGTCACCACTGGTGACTGGTATAATATTGGCGATGATCGTATGAAAGGTTATATTCTCGGAGAACAGATAGAAGTGGTGTCTGATTTAGCTCTGACCGAAAAATCATCTTTTCGAGAAATATCCCAATACCTTTGGGAAAATGTTCAATATTATGGCAATCAAGTAAAACCTGTGATTCTGGGTAAGCTTTTGGAAGATAAAATCAATGATCTCGAAAAAGTTTATTTAGTAGTAACTGATCAAAATGAAACAGTAAAAGAAAGAGAAAAATATAGTCTTTACTCAGGAGAATTAATCAAGTATTGACTAAATAAATTAAATTCTGATTTGGTAGTAAATATTTTCTCTATAGGTAGAAATGATGAAAACCCTTCTAACTTCGAGGAAATGTTCCGTTGGTGGCAACAAGTATGGAAAGAAAATATAAAACCTCAAACCGATCAACCCATTTTATTGTGCTTAAAAGGTGGGGTGGGGCAAACTTCAGAAGCGTGGAGAATTTCGGGATTGAGTTCTTATGGAAACGATATTAAATTCTATGAATTTATTCCCACTCCTCATGACAAGAAAAAGGGAATTTCTTCAGATTACACAGTCCCTTTTTTAGGGACTAACTATCTTTGGGATCGCACTCGACAACAAGCCCTACAATTATTAGAACTCTATGATTATGCTGGTCTTCAGGACTTAGTTAAACCTTACTATGAACAAAATAAACAAAAATGGAAAGAAACCTATGCTCTAATTAAATCTGGAGTAAGCTGGAATCAAGGACAATTTGAAGATTTTTTCAATCCGCTTCTTTTAGTTTCAATAATCAACAAAAAGAGCAGCATCAACAATATTGGTCGATGGCCTATCAACAAGCTTATACCGCAGTAGTTAGACTAAAACAAACAAATACAACCGAGGCTATGCTTCACAGGTTTAGAGCTGTAGAAGGCTTAATTTATGAATACTTAAGGTATGAGTTTAAAGAGCATATAATTGAATCTAAATATACTTATTCATCTTGACAATCATCTATGTTGAATAAATATCCTGCTTTTAAAGAACTTTTTGTTAATAATGGCAATCCTGTCCCTGAAATTAAGCTAGATAGTCCTACTCAACAGAGATTAATAGAGAAGTATATTGCTCTCACTTCTCCCCAGGCAAACTTTAAGGATTTAAAAGCTTGGGGTTCTGAAGAATTGCGTAATCTTAGAAATCGATTATCTCATAAATTAGGAGGTATTAGTGAGAAGGAATTATATCAAGCTTGGGGAAAAGATACTTACAATCAAAAAGACTGGGAAAAGCAAATTTTAAATTGTCTCAATCTAATCACAGAAAATAAATTTAATTATTTATGGCAAGGAAGTTTATTTGCTTCTATTCATGAGAGAGTCAGAATAGCTATCAAAAATTATAATGTTGTTTAAAGTACAAAATGCAATTAGCACCTACAATAATATTACCGCAACCATGGTTTGGGCGCATTGCGTGCGCCCAAAATGTCCTATAGATATTTCGACTAAATTGAGATGCACCCCGGATGCTGCCGATAAATGGCCTTCTTATCCCAAATCCGTTTATTAAAGACTGATTATTTATTCCTCTTGTTGCCTTTTGCCTGTCCTGATATGTAGCCTATAATCAACGGATTTAGTATTATTCTTTGTGTGATCAGTTTAACTTATGTAGAACCGATCAATCTTTCTGTCCTTTGTGTCTTTGTGGTTCGTTACAGTCGCTCGCTGGCAGGGATGTATCTTAGAATACATTTTCCCCACCAAACCCAAGAGAGCCGATAAATTAGCCAGTCAAAAGACTATTTAAAAATCCAACTCGTCTAACCCCGATTGTGGAGGAGAAAAGCGACTGCGAGGAGATTTTTTTGACTTTCTGAAAAAAGCGGGAATAATTGCAGCGATAAAAAATCCCATTGCCAAAGAAAAAGCCAATAAAATGCCTATGGGTACTTTAATTGACTCAAATTGTAGAAACTTTAAAGAAACCGGTTGGATATTTTGAATAGCAAAAACTGCCATAGTCATAATCCAACCACCGACAATAGCACTAGCTAAAAAATTACTAATTGTATTCATGCTTGTCCTCGCCATGTTTGTAGAAGATTTTTTAAGGTTTTGTCGGCTAATTTCCCGGTTAGCTCCCTATTAATAAGTACCTAAGCAAAATTAATTACACATATCTAACCACCTCTTGCCTCTTGCCTCTTGCCTTTTGCCTATCTTCACTAGGAAATTAATTTTGCACGACTACTTACTATTTTTCTTTATTCGTGGTCTTCACCCCCAGCTATCGATTATTTACATCTTTCTTAACATAAAATTTGACAAAAAGAGAAAAATGTGCAAGATGGCTCAAATAGTTTTAACATCAGCACCTTTTCTAGCGAAAAAACCCCCAAGAGAAGCAATCATTCTCGCCGCTGAAGGTTGAAAATAGGGTGAATTCCCCAAATCAGATGTGGCACTGGTGGCGGCTAGATTTGCCGAAATATATGGTATAATTGTTCTAGATGCCCAGCCAAGTTTTCCACAATACTGATTAATCTTTTCTTTCTTCTGGTGTCCCCTAGCTCTGCATACTGTAATTCTTGGGCTGCCCATTTCTCCATTTTTTTGCTTACCCCAACCTTGATTCCTTCTTTCAAAACTATACCTATCAATCGGTTTCCCTTTTTTTAAGTTTCTTCTCTTTTTGTTAAGAAAGATCTGACTAATGGATAGCTTATTAAGGGGGCAGGGGGGATCGAACCCAAAATCCATCTTCAATTTAATTATAACCAGCTACTTAACCGCTCCGTATGACTGCCGTTCCGCTTACCGCGGCAGCCACAACAGCCGCAGCCACTTCTACTTCAACGGCCGTTTTCGGGTGGTGTCCGGTGTCGGGGGGACTCTGTAACCCTTTTCCTCTTTTTTCCCTTTCTTTCCCGCCCTTAGGCGCGTCCATTTTGTAGGGGCGAACTGCGTTCGCCCGCCAGCAATAATTGTGCCACCAGCAATAATCCGGTTCATCAGGGTATTTGGGTTTTTTTGGGGCGGTTTTTGGGGATTTGGGTGCTCGCAGTTCGATAAACTCACTGACCACGGTGCGCCCCTACGTCATCAAATGGATTAAGTAGGTAGGCACAATTATTTGTAGGATGGGTTAGCGGTAGCGTAACCCATGCGGGCGTTGGGTTTTATGCTTCAACCCAACCTATGTTCATTTTATATTTAATTCCACCCACCTACTTATCAGCTACTCTTTATAATTAAGCTTATTGCTTAGGTTGACACCAAAGTCACAAATAGGAGATGCACCCCTTGCCGCTCCTATTAGTCTCTGTTTATTGAGAAATAATTAAAAGATAGAGTTTCTCATAAAGATAAGGTATGCCTTGATCGGTCATCGTCTGGGAGTCTCGGAGTCTCCCCAAAACGAAAACTTCCTAATCTCACCATTAGGATAACTGCTGTAATAAACTGACTAACTTATCTCTGACGGAACTGTGCGTGTATTCGTCTTCAGGGTGAGGTTTTTGATTGGGTTGTTGAAAATAGGGACGTTCTCCGTATAATTGTCCCCATTTCACATCGACTCGGTGTACTAATTCATAGAGGAATTCTTGATTGTCTAAAATTTCTTCTAGGATTAACCGTAAAGCGTGAACGGGATTATCTAAATTTTGACTGACTTTTGTTAATTCTTCATCGACGATAAGCTGTAAAATTATCTGCAAAGCTCCCGAAGAATCCCCTAAATTAGCGGCAATAAATTGTTTAATCTCTGTGGTAACTTGCACCAATTTGGGGACGGGAGATTCCCCTTTGAGGAAATCCGCCCCCTCTTGAGCGATAAAATCTGCTAGGGTAAACTCGCGCCTTTCGATGATATCTTGGGAAAAATCCGGTTCTTCAGGGGTCATAAACTAAAAAGATTAGCGATAATAGACTCTAAGACTTATTGTGACATTTTTAGGAATATCTATGGGCATCGATCGCAGAGAGTTTCAGCACCGTCGTCAGCAGGTAATGGAAAAAATCGGCCATGGAACCGCAATTTTTCGCAGTGCGCCCATGGCGGTCATGCATAATGACGTAGAATACACCTATCGTCAGGATAGTGACTTTTTTTACCTGACAGGATTTAATGAACCGGAGGCGGTGGCGGTTTTAGCACCCCATCACCCCGAACATCAGTTTATCCTGTTCGTGCAGCCAAAAGACCCCGAAAAAGAAACCTGGACCGGCTATCTCCACGGTGTGGAAGGAGCAAAGGAGATTTTTGCTGCTGATGAGGCCTATTCTATCCAAGAATTGGACGAAAAATTACCCCAATATCTCGAAAAAGCCGAACGAATTTATTATCATCTCGGACGGGACAAAACTTTTAATACAAATGTTCTCCATCACTGGCAAAAATTAATCGCCACTTTTCCCCGTCGCGGCACCGGACCGACTGCTTTAGAGGATACTAATTTTATTCTCCATCCTTTGCGCTTACTGAAAACCGAGGCCGAATTGGACAATATTCGCCAAGCAACTGCTATTTCAGCACAGGCACATAATCGGGCCAGAGAATTTACCAAAGTTGGTCACTATGAGTATCAAATTCAAGCGGAAATCGAGCATACTTTTCGCCTAGAAGGGGGTATGGGTCCGGCTTATCCTTCTATTGTTGCTAGTGGTGCTAATGCCTGTATTCTGCACTATATCAACAATAATCGCCAAGTACAAGAAAATGAGCTTTTGTTAATTGATGCTGGTTGTGCCTACAATTACTATAACGGTGATATTACCCGCACTTTTCCCGTTAATGGTAAATTTACCCCCGAACAAAAAATTATCTATGAAATTGTTCTGGAAGCGCAATTAAAGGCGATTGACGTGGTAAAAACTGGTAATCCTTATAATCTTTTTCATGACACAGCCGTCAGAACAATTGTGGAGGGATTAGTAGATTTAGGGCTATTGGTCGGCGATATTGATGAGATAATTAAAGAGGAAAAATATAAGCCTTTTTATATGCACAGAACCGGCCATTGGTTAGGATTAGATGTCCATGATGCGGGAGGTTATAAAGTTAACGAAGAAACTTGGCAAACTTTGCAACCCGGTCATGTTTTAACCGTGGAACCTGGTATTTATATCGCCCCCGATATTAAACCGGCTGAAGGACAGCCGGAAGTCCCAGAAAAATGGCGAGGTATCGGTATCCGTATCGAAGATGATGTGTTAGTTACTGCCACAGGAAATGAGGTTTTAACTGCAACGGTTCCTAAAAAAGTTGAGGATATCGAATCTTAAGTAAAAAGCTAGGTGTTAAAAATTGTCAGTTCCCCCCTAACCCTAGGGTTGATTCATGGTAGGGTTGATTCATGGTAGGGTTGATTCATGAATCAACCCTACCCCCCTTAAGGAGATTCAGTTAAGTTTTTTCTAGAGATTATTATGGTTGCTACCCAACAAAAAATATATACCTTTACAGAATATTTAAATTATCGGGACTGCACAGATAATAAATACGAATTATTTGACGGAGAATTAATTTTCATGCCTCCCGCTAGTGGCTTTCATGCTTTGATACTTAGATATATATTTAAGCTGTTAGAAAGGGAAATAGAGAGGCTACAATTAGACTGGCAAGTTATGCCCGCTACGGTGGGAATTCGCACCGATAAAGCTAAATCGAGAATCCCAGACTTAATGATTTTAACTGCCGAACAATGTCAAGAGATTAGAAATATGACCACAGCAGTGATTGAATTTCCTCCCCTCTTAGTTGTAGAAATTGTTAGCCCCAGTAATGCCGATGATGACTACCGTTATAAACGTTCAGAATATGCGGTAAGAGGCATTCCTGAATACTGGATTATCGATCCTATGTCCCTAAAAATATCAGTTTTAACCCTGATTTCGGGATTTTATGAACTGGCAGAATTTAATCAGGAAGATAGGATAATATCGGTGACATTTCCCGATTTAAAATTAACTCCTCAAATGGTCTTTGAATAGTAAAATCTCGGCTGGAGGTTATCATGATTGCTACCCGACAAAAAATATATAGCTTTGCAGAATATTTAAATTATCAGGACTCCACAGATAATAAGTACGAATTATTTAACGGAGAATTAATTTCCATGCCTCCCGCTAGTGGCTTTCATGCTTTAATTCTTGCCTTTCTTTATGATTATTTAATAGCGGAAATTAAAAGATTAAATTTAACTTGGAAAGTTATGCCCGCTACGGTAGGAATTCGCACCGATAAAGCTAAATCGAGAATTCCAGACTTAATGATTTTAACTGCTGAACAATGTCAAGAGATTAGAAATATGACCACAGCAGTGATTGAATTTCCTCCCCTCTTAGTTGTAGAAATTGTTAGCCCCGGTAATGCCGATGATGACTACCGTTATAAGCGTTCAGAATATGCGGTAAGAGGCATTCCTGAATACTGGATTATCGATCCTATTGCTGTAAAAATATCAGTTTTAACCCTGATTTCGGGATTTTATGAACTGGCAGAATTTAATCAGGAAGATAGGATAATATCGGTGACATTTCCCGATTTACAATTAACTCCTCAAATGGTCTTTGCCCAGTAGCATTATTAACGATTATGACTATCCCCTTAGAAATCCAACAACGCTGCCAACAACTAAAAACAGAACTACAAAGAGCCAGTTATGCTTATTATGTTCTTGATGATCCTTTTATACCCGATAGCGTTTATGATCAACTTTATCGGGAATTAGAAGACCTAGAAAAGCGTTATCCCCAATTAATCACCTCCGATAGTCCCACCCAAAGAGTCGGGGATAAAATCTCTAGTCAATTTGTTTCTGTCCGTCATAATATTCCCCTGTATAGTCTCGAAAATGCCTTTAACCTCGAAGAATTAAATAAATGGGGCAACCGTTGGCAGAGATATATAAATGAAACCCAAGACACGGAATATGTGTGTGAATTAAAAATCGATGGTTCCGCGTTAGCTTTAACCTACGAAAACGGCTTTTTGGTCAGAGGTGTTACCAGAGGAGATGGAGTCACTGGCGAAAATATTACCCCCAATGTGCGGACAATTCGCTCTATTCCTTTACGCTTAAATATAGATAATCCCCCGGCAATTGTGGAAGTGCGTGGCGAAGCCTTTTTACCCCTCGATACCTTCGATAAAATCAATCAAGAAAGAGAAGAAAAAGGGGAATCTCTCTTTGCTAATCCCCGCAATGCGGCAGCGGGAACCCTACGACAATTAGATCCGAAAATAGTTGATAAAAGACGCTTACAATTTTTTGCCTATACCCTGCATTTAGACGATAACCATATCACTAATCAATGGCAATCCTTAGATAGATTAGAAACCCTGGGATTTCTGGTTAATCCCCACCGTCAACTCTGTCCATCCCTGCAAGAAGTGGCGCAATACTATCAAGATTGGCAAGAAAAACGTCATCAATTAGCCTACATGACCGATGGTGTCGTAGTCAAAATCAACGATTTACAGCGACAAAATCGGTTAGGATTCACCCAAAAATTCCCCCGGTGGGCCATCGCTTTAAAATATCCCGCCGAAGAAGTCCCCACGGTAGTTAAAGATATTATCGTCAATGTGGGACGCACCGGCGCAGTCACACCCATGGCGGTGATGGAACCGGTACAGGTTGCAGGGACCACCGTACAAAGGGCTACTTTACATAATAGTGATCGAGTGGCCGAATTGGATATCCGCAGCGGTGACACGGTAATTATCCGCAAAGCGGGGGAAATTATCCCAGAAGTGGTGAGAATACTGCCAGAATTGCGTCCTAGCCAGACTGTACCCTTCCAGATGCCCACTAATTGCCCTGAATGTCAATCTCCCCTAGTCCGTCCCGTGGGGGAAGCGGTGACGCGCTGTGTTAATAGTTCCTGTCCGGCGATTTTGCGGGGAAGTGTGGTACATTGGGCCAGTCGCGATGCTCTCGATATCCGGGGATTAGGGGAAAAAGTGGTAATTTTGCTGATTGAACAGGGATTAGTCACCGCCATTTCTGACCTCTACAGCCTCGAAAAAACGGAAATTGCCAAATTAGACCGAATGGGCGAGAAATCAGCCTTAAATTTGATTACAGCTATCGATCAGAGCAAAAATCAAAGCTGGTCGAAGGTACTTTATGGGCTAGGGATTCGCTATGTGGGCAGCGTTAACGCCAAAATTCTCGCCGAAAGTTTTCGGACTGTGGAGGAGTTAGCTAACGCCAGCGTGACTGATTTAGCCTCTGTCTATGGTATCGGTGAAGAAATCGCTCAATCGGTCTATGATTGGTTTAGAATCGCCGCTAATCGGGATTTAGTCGCTAAATTACAGGCAGCCGGTTTACAATTGGCCGCAGCAGCAAAAACCACCACCACGAAAGCGACTTTAGCAGGGAAAACCTTTGTGATTACTGGCACTTTACCAACTCTCAAACGGGAGGAAGCGAAAGAATTAATCGAAAAAGCTGGGGGGAAAGTGACGGGTTCTGTCAGCAAAAAAACCGATTATTTAGTGCTAGGAGAAGCGGCGGGTTCTAAGCTAGAAAAAGCCCTAGAATTGGGCATTACTCAGCTAACCGAAGCACAACTACTCGAATTAATCAAGGGTTAAAAGCTTAAGATTGGAGCAAATCTGCGGAAGTATAGTTATTTCAAATAAGAACGAGACACTAAGCAAGACAATAAGTACGAATAATTTCATCAAGGGGTGTACCCAAAGGATCATAAGCTGTTCGTAATTTAAAGGCTCTTCTAGGTTCTGTGTGATAAGTTTAATTGACATAGGATCGATCGATCTTTGTGTCCTTTGTGTCTTTGTGGTTCGTTCCACCCCCTCGCTCTTGAGAAATGTATCTTAGAATACATTTTACCCACCAAAGCTGGGAGAGCCGATATTCTCGCTAAACTTGACAATCGGTTAGAGCGAATCGAAACAAAACTAGAAGTATTGCCGAAAATAGAGGCCGAAGTTTCCCAACTCAAAGAAGATGTTAAAGACTTGAAAGAAAGGGCAACGGCTCAAATATCGGCTTTGATAGTCACTGTTATCGGTGCAACTGTTGCAGCAACTATCAAATTCGGTTTTCTGACTAAAACTTAAATCATCATTAAAAACTAAGTTGGAACTAGACAAGTTCCAACCGCTAACAAAAAATTGACCTTGAATATTAACGACGAATCGGAGCGATCGCACCGTCGGCGGCGGCGCGAAAAGGTTCCACTGCCTCGCTATAATCGATCGGTAAAATAGCCACCACGTTATCGTGAGGACGGGGAATAATTACCCAGGTTTCTAAAGCTGCCCCCTCGGTTTTATTGACGGCTTCAATGCCGGCAGCCATAGCGGTTTTTACCTCCTGTACATCCCCACGAATATTGAGGGTAAAACGGGCGCTTCCTGCCCTTAAATAACCAACAATCGTGATCCGTCCTGCTTTTACCATCGCATCGGCGGCCGCTAGAATACCGGGGAAACCTTTTGTCTCGATCGATCCCACCGCGGGTTGGGCTGTCATAAATTAACTCCTAATAACAAAAATCAGATAAGTTCAATTGATAGAATCCAATCTATTTTCCAGTCTTTAACTATAGTCTAGTTTGGGGCAAATCGCTAGGGAAATTAACTGCGAAAACGGTCTGACTTAGCCGTATGCTGCACTGGTAAAACCGCCAGTACATTTTCTGGAGGATTAGGTACGATGTAATGACTGACCACATTGCCACCAAAAGCGGTCATCGCTGCCGCTAATCCTGCCTCTACTGCCGGTTTAACCTCGGAAATCGGACCGCGAATCGCCACCAAAAATTCGCCCCTTTCCGCTAGATCAAAATAAACTAGGGTGACTCGTCCCCCTTTAACCATGGCATCCGCCGCCGCTAAAACGGGGGGAAAACCCAACGTTTGAATGACTCCGACCGCCTCGGGCATTTTTCCTGATCTCCTGCGAAAGCAACTTTACATTATACCCCGAACCTGTCTTTATATTTTCTTCTGCAAATCTCCGATCAATCGAGCCTGTTTTTTCTCTAAATACTGTTGATGGGACTGATCGGCCAGATAATAATCTCCTGCGGGTTCGATCAAAGTAACGATATGCTGCTGAAACTTTCCCGATAGTTGTAGTTGACGCTTGGAGGCAGTGGCGATTAACTTTTGTTCCGGGGTGTGATAGAAAATAATCGATCGATATTGTTCTCCCCGGTCCGGTCCTTGGCGATTTAACTGAGTCGGATCATGGATTGACCAAAAAACGGCTAATAACGCCTCATAGCTTATTTCTTGGGGATTATAGGCAATTTGTGCCACTTCCGCATGGCCGGTAATTCGCGATAACACATCGAGATAACTAGGATTGGGAAAATGTCCCCCCATATAACCCACAGAAGTCGCTAAAACACCAGGTAAACGCCGAAATGCGTCCTCGGTTTTCCAAAAACAGCCGGCCCCAAAGGTAGCTTTTTCGCCGTTATTCATTTCTCCTCACATCCTTGGCAAATTCTACAACTGCTTTTGTAATTGTTTCGCTTAAATTAGCATAAACTTTGGCAAAAGGGGGAGCTTTTTCGGTTAATCCTAGGATATCCGCCGTTACCAACACCTGACCATCACAATCTTCCCCCGCACCGATACCAATCGTCGGGATAGTCAATTTATCGGTAATAGTAGCGGCTAAATTGGCGGGAATATGTTCCAAAACCAGGGCAAATACTCCCGCTTTCTCCAAGGCTAAAGCTTCCTCGATTAGTCTTTGTGCATCCGATGGAGTTTTTCCCTGCTGACGGTATCCTAAGCGATGGACTGACTGGGGAGTTAATCCGATATGACCCATAACAGGGATGCCTATCTCGGTTAAACGGCTAATCGTCTCGATCATAGCGGGATAACCTCCCTCTAATTTTACCCCTTGTACTCCCGCTTCCTTTAACATCCTTCCGGCGGAGTGAATTGCCTGACTGACACTTTCCTGATAGCTGAGAAAAGGCAAATCACAGACAACTAAAGCTTGTTTTACCCCGCGAGACACAGCCGCCGCGTGGTGAATCATCGCCTCTAGGGTGATCGGTAAAGTGGTAGGATAGCCCAAAGCGGTCATAGCTAAGGAATCACCCACCAAAATAATATCAATTCCTGCTCGATCGAGCAGTCGCGCGATCGGATAATCCCAAGCTGTGAGGGTGACAATCGCGCGTTTTTGCTGTTTCCACTCGATTAATTTGCTGGTGGTGACTGCCATTATTTATTCACTGCGGACAGCTTCGAGGATACGGGAAAAATAGAAACGAGTGCTAGTCATACTCGTCCGTTCAATTTTAAAGCCATTTTCGTTGAGAGCGGCGACAATAGTTTTTTCCTTGTGTTGATAGGCGCGAGTGGTTTTACTCGGACCGGGGAAAAATTGACCAATTTTCTTGAGAATGGTTAATAAACAGGTTTTAGGGGCAAAACTGAGGATTAAACGGGATTGAGCTAGGGAGCCCAGGTGTTTAATCATTCCTAATGCTTCTTCTGTGGGATAGTGAATGAGAACATCAAGACAGATGACTGTGTGATATTGGCCGGTTAATGCTTCTAAATCTTGAACGGCAAAGGTGAGTTTACTGGTATCTGCTAACTCTTTGGCTGCTCTTTCCTTGGCTTCTGTCACCATTTTCTCAGAAATATCACTGGCGAAAATAGTTGCGCCCGCTTTAGCGAGGGGAATACTAAGACTACCGACTCCACAACCGGCATCACAGATTGAGAGATTGGGCAAATTGTCATCACTTTCTAACCAACCGATAACGGTATCGATCGTCTGTTGATGACCGATGCGAATATCTTTTTGTACTTTGTTAACTTCGCCATCCCCATAAATCCGGCGCCAGCGATCGAATCCTGTGGCGTTAAAATAGTCCTTGACTATGGCTTTATCGTCTAATGTGTTGGTCATAACGAAATCTAAACGAGCGGAGATGGTTATTAGTTTATCCTACCGTGAAAGATCTCAACCGTTGCCGCTGATGGCTGACTCCTGACTGCTCAGGAGCGGACCGGGAGCGATTGCAAGTCTGTGGAAAAGCTTAATTTGTTTTCCACTTCACTTTTAGTTAACCTAAAGTGAATATCATGTAATCGTCCCAAGATCGATTAGTAAGGGTTCCATGTCAATTATTACCCATAGAACTAAGATCGTAGCCACGATCGGCCCTGCCAGTAATTCGCCAGAAGTCCTCAAGCAGATGATCGGTGCGGGGATGAATGTAGCGCGGCTAAACTTTTCCCACGGTAGCTACGAAGATCATGCGAGAGTTGTCAGCCTTTTACGGCAAATTTCTCAAGAATTAGACAATCCTATCACTCTCCTGCAAGATTTACAAGGGCCGAAAATTCGCGTTGGTAATCTCCCCAATGGTTCCATTACCATCAACGACGGCGATTATCTCACCCTTGTCCCCATGGATGAGTATCGGGGAGAAGCGAACACCGTTTCGATCGATTATCCCTATCTGGCCGAGGAAGCCAAGTTAGGCGAGCAAATTCTCCTTGATGATGGCTTATTAGAGCTAAAAATCGTTGAAATTAACGGAAAAAACCTAAAATGTCAAGTATTGGAGGGAGGAATTCTCAAGAGTCGCAAGGGAGTTAATCTACCCCGTCTCAATTTGCGCTTACCTTCCATGACCGAAAAAGACAAACAAGACCTAGAATTTGGTCTTGCTCAGGGGGTTGATTGGGTTTCCCTGAGTTTTGTTCGTAAAGGAGAAGATATCAAGGCGATTAAGGCATTTTTAGCCGAGAGAAATCACGCGGATGTGCCAGTGATAGCTAAAATTGAAAAACCGCAAGCGATCGAAAATTTAGAGTCAATTGTCGAGGAATGTGACGGCATTATGGTGGCCCGGGGCGATTTGGGAGTAGAATTAAGTCCCGAAAAAGTCCCTATGTTGCAAAAACGCATTATCAGACTCTGCAACATGAAAACTATTCCCGTCATCACTGCCACCCAGATGTTAGAAAGCATGATTCACAGTCCCCGACCGACTCGGGCCGAGGCTAGTGATGTGGCTAATGCAATTATCGATGGAACCGATGCGGTAATGTTATCGGGGGAATCAGCAGTGGGAGATTTTCCCGTCAAAGCGGTGGCTATGTTGGCCAAAATCGCCCATGATGTGGAAGCGGATGTGAAGTTTGATAATGCTCCCCCCAATGAGTCCGATGAAACTCACGCTCTCAGTGAGGCTCTAGTGGCGATCGATCAAACCCTTGATCTCCGTTATATTGTCACTTTTACCACCTCTGGCTACACTTCGCTACTGGCTTCTAAGGAACGTCCCTCGGTTCCCGTCATTGCCATGACTCCCAATAAACGAGTCTATCACCGTCTCAATCTAGTCTGGGGTGTGATCCCGATTCTTCTTGATCATCAGGTGTCCGTCTTTGAGGATGTGTTAAAGCAAACCGAATCAATTCTACTTCAGAAAAATCTAGCGCAATCGGGCGATAAAATCCTGATTATGGCGGGAATTCCCATGCAGAAAAATAAAGGAACCAATTTCCTCAAAATTCACACGATTCCCTAAGTTCTAGGATTCAGGGGTCAGTATTCTCCGAGTCAGTATTCTCCGAGTCAGTATTCTCCGAGTCAGGAGTCAGCTTTTTTCTCCCCACACCCCCACTTCCCCACTCCCCCATCTCCCCACCTCCCCATTCCCCACTTCCCCACTTCCCCACACCCCACGAAAAACTTTTTGCCGCAAACCCTAGATACAGATTTTGGGCGGTGGATTGGTTGTGATAGAAATATAAATATCGATCGCTTGCTATCAATCTTGATGAAAAGACGATATTTTCTGGCTTTTATCGGCTCAATTGTCCTTGCTTGGTCATTATCTCCCAGCATAAACCTTTTTTCGTCTACTATCACCACTGCACAAACCCAGACAATTCTAGTTTCTGCCGCCGCTAGTCTCAAAGAGGCCCTAGAAGGAATCAAGCCGGGGTTTGAAAAAGCTCATGGCAACATTAAAGTTAACTATAACTTCGCTGCGTCGGGAGCTTTGCAACGGCAAATCGAACAGGGAGCACCGGCCGATGTTTTCCTCTCGGCTGCCACTAAGCAAATGGACGCTTTAGCAAAAGCTGGTTTAATCGATACAAGTACCAGAAGAAACCTGCTCACTAATCGCCTAGTTTTAATCGTTCCCAAGAATTCCACCCTAAAAATCAGCGATTTTCGTTCCCTGACTAACAGTAATGTCCAAAGAATTGCCGTGGGTGAACCGCGCAGCGTTCCCGTCGGTCAGTACAGTGAAGAAGTTCTGAAAAATCTCGGCATTTTAGAGCAAATAAAACCAAAACTGGTCTTTGCCAACTCCGTCCGCAATGTTCTCGCCGCCGTAGAAACTGGTAACGCCGATGCTGGCATTGTTTACATCACCGATGCCAAAATTTCCGACCGGGTAAAAGTAGTGGCCACGGCTGCCAATAATCTCCATTCTCCGATTATTTATCCCATAGCTGTGATTAAAGACAGCAAAAACCCGCAAGCTGCCAAGACTTTCGCCCAATATCTCACCAGGACAGCCGCTAAAAACATTTTTGAAAAATTCGGCTTCGGAATAGCCAGATAAACAATGCCCGACTTTTCCCCCCTATGGATATCCCTGAAAACCGCCACCATTGCCCTGATAATCATCTTTTTTCTCGGTATTGCCGCCGCTTATTGGATGTTAGGTTATCGTGGACGGAGGAAATCCCTAATCGAGGCAGTTTTCGTCGCACCCTTAATCTTGCCCCCAACGGTGCTAGGCTTCATTTTACTGCTCCTATTCGGCAAAAACGGACCATTAGGACAGTTATTAGACCTATTTAACTTTCGCGTCGTTTTTACTTGGTATGCCGCCATCATCACCGCGACGGTGGTAGCTTTTCCCCTGATGTACAAAACCACCCTCGGCGCTTTTGAACAGGTGGATGCCAATCTTTTACAGGTTGCCCGCACCCTAGGGGCATCGGAAGGGAAAATATTCTGGCGCCTACTTTTGCCCCTCTCCTTCCCCGGAGTATTAGCGGGATTAACCCTAGCTTTTGCCCGCGCTTTGGGGGAATTTGGGGCGACTTTGATGTTAGCCGGTAATATTCCGGGGCAAACTCAAACTATCCCGATGGCGATTTTCTTCGCTGTGGAAGCAGGAGCGATGACTGAGGCTTGGATATGGGTGTTTATTATCATGTTAATCTCCCTATCGGGGATTATCGCCGTTAATCTCTGGCAAAGTCAACGCAAACAGCAATTAGGACGACTGGGAGAAAGCAAACCTAACGAGATGGAGGACTGGCTGCCACCCTGGGAGGGTCGCGATTTTGCCCTTTTAGCAGCTGAAAATCAGCATTATAGGGATAAAGTAGGCTTATTTGTTGATATAGAGAAATATTTACCCGGTTTTAACCTCTCGGTCACTTTTAACTGCCAAAATCAGCCATTAGGACTATTAGGGGCTTCGGGTTCGGGAAAAAGCCTGATTTTGCGATCGCTGGCTGGTGTGGAAACGCCCTCAAGGGGCCGTATTGTCTTAAATGGGCGCATTCTCTTCGATTCGGAAAAGGGAATTAATCTCCCCAGTCGTCAGCGTCGTATCGGTTTTGTGGTGCAGAATTATGCCCTTTTTCCCCATCTCACCGTGGCAGAAAATATCGCTTTTGGTCTCTCGAAAAACTTATCTAAAAAAGTTATTAAACAGCAGATTGCCAACCAATTGGAATTAGTGCAGTTACCCGGCATGGAAAACCGTTATCCCCATCAATTATCGGGGGGACAACAGCAACGAGTCGCCATCGCTCGCGCTTTAGCTACTCGTCCAGAAGCTTTATTATTAGATGAGCCTTTTTCTGCCCTTGATACCCATCTACGCGCTCAATTAGAACGTCAGATGATCAAAACTTTAAGTAATTACGATGGCGTGACAATTTTTGTTACCCATAATATGGATGAAGCCTATCGAATATGTGAGAATTTATTAGTTATGGAAAAAGGGCGGGCAATTGCTAATAATTCTAAACAGAAAATTTTTGAGCGACCAGATAGCGTTAGTTTGGCAAAAATTACTGGCTGTAAGAATTTTTCCCGTGCTATTATCATTAATAACCAACAATTGGAGGCCATTGATTGGGATGTTAAATTACACACCGTCCCCGGAATTCCCGACTATTTAGCCTATACGGGAATTCGCGCCCATCAAATTATTTTTGGTCGAGATTTAGGCGATATTAATACTTTTCCCTGTTGGTTAGCTAATGCCATTGAAGGACCCCATCGGGTGACTCTCTATCTGAAACTTAATCAACCCTCCAACCATGACAGAGATTTTCATATCCAAGCAGAGTTATATAAGGATAAATGGTTAGAAATTAAGGAGCAAGCTTTGCCTTGGACTGTTACTTTATCTCCCCAGCGTTTATTATTATTAAAATAAACAGAGATTTTGATGCTAAGTTGTCAAACACCCCCCTTATCAAGCTATCCATTAGTCACATCTTTCTTAACATAAAATTTGACAAAAAGAGAAAAGTGTGCCAGATGGCTCAAGGGGGTTCTATGGGGGAACTAATTTGATGAGATAGTTTCCAAGTCTGGCTGATATCATGTAGCCTTCGCAGTCCCAACCAAATAGTTTTAACACCTGGTTCACCGTCACCTTTTCTACCTAAAAACCCCCCAAGAGAAGCAATCATTCTGACCGCTTCTCGAAAGGAGGGCGGCTTTTTAGGTGGCGGACTCTTTTTATGAATAGTGGCACACAAAGATTGCCATTCATGTTCTTCCAAAAAACTTTCACAACTCTCCTCTCCGTGTAAGCGTGCTTGATAGGTTAACCAAAGTAATCTCCAAGCTACAATTGAATAGGTAGCTAAGGCCATCTCAATTCTCCGACAGGGTAAGAGCATCTCAATTAGGCTTGACAAAAGGCTTTCAGCACAGCCATCATATAGTTATTATCCATGGCCGCCCGTTTACTTTTTTGTGCCAGACTACGTCGGTAAGTGGATTCCTGGTTAAGAGCGTTAAGTGCTACTCGTCTCAAGAAGGCTCCCATTACGAGGGCTGTGACCAGAGCGAATCCGACATTGATCCTCATTAAAAGTAACATCTAAAATCCAATGAGCCTGATTTTCAATGCCCCAATGTTTACGAATAGCATTACCTATTTTTTGAGCATCAGCAGGGAGAGAACTGAGATAAAATTGGACTTCACAAGTGGTTTTATTCCAAAGATGACGAACTCGTTTAACCATGATAATACTTTGAAGTCCTTGCCATTGAGCCTGTTGATAAAGACCGCCGAAAGCTTCTAAAGGTACAGCCCAACACCAACGTTTTTCGAGGCGATGATGACCTTTTTCCAGACGGTAATCATAACTAAATTGAATACCATCAAATTGATGTGCTTGAGCTTGCTCAAACCAGTTTTTGACCTGAGTATAAAGAGTCGGATGATTAGCTTTAAGGGCGACAACGTAGTCAGCTTTTTTGGCTTGAATATGATTAATAATCGCCGTTTGAGTTCCCATAGCATCTAGGGTGATAATTGCCCCTTGAAGGTCTAACAGTTCTAGTAAAGCGGGAATAGCAGTAATCTCATTGGATTTATCTTCCACCTTGACTTGTCCTAAAACTAATTTCTGCTCCCCCGCCCAAGCCGTCACTAAATGCAAGGCTTTAATTCCTTGATTACGGTCGTAAGAACCTCTGAGACTTTTCCCGTCTATGGGAACTATTTCCCCCGAAAGAGAACCGATTAAATGGGGCAGCCATTGAGACAAAACTTTGTCCAAAACTTCCGGGTTAATCCGTTCAAAAACCCGCCGAAAAGTGTCATCAGAAGGAATGCCATTAGGTAATTCTAAAAACTCAGATAACCAAGACTGCTTACTGAGTCCATAATTTTCCATGTCTTCCCAACCTTTGGCTCCTGCTATAACTGCTAAAACAGCAATGACTAAAATATCAGTTAATAAATGTTTTTGGGTTCGGGACGCTCTTGGGTCAGGAATATCTTGAAGATAAGTCAATAAACTAGCTTGAATTTCATTTATTGATGTTAAAGGAAGCTCAGGTTTTAGTTGAGCTTTATTTCCGGTGGGGAGAACGGGAGCAAAACCTTTACCCATGAGCTATTTCCTCATTAATTTTCATCAACAACAGTGAGACTAAGGCTAATTATAAATTATACAGAGGTAGCAGCGGCTAAGTCTGGGTACTGGCAGTGCGGGACGGTGCTATGGCGATTTGATTACCCTATTCAGAAATCTTTGTCAAGTACAATTTATACCAAATTAGATGAGCTTACCCTGAATTCTCCGACCCGTTTCTAATTGCAGTTTTTCTAATCCACAACCACTTTTTAAAACAAAATGATAGCGTTCTATTAACCAGCGATAACTATACCAGCGCACACAGGTTATCGCTGATTCAAAGCTACTAATGTCTAGGCTAGTTAAGAGGAGCCAACTAATAGGATTAACTCCGCTATGGGCGGATTTTCTTCTTCAGCTAAAATTACCTGTAATTTGACCGGTTGACGAGGGTTCGCTTTCGAGTGATGCTTAGGTACTTGTATTTCAAAACTGGCAAATCTAACTGTTAGTTTAGCTAGTCTAGCCTCGTGATTAGGATTGCGTTTTACTTGCACATCTAGGCTACCACAGGCTTTTATTTCTCTGATGGATTGATGTAAATATTTAGTCTCTGGATGCCCTGACTTTTGCTTGTCTTCGAGATAGTTAACTTTTCGGTTATGAGTTCCTCGAATTAATAAATGAGAGTTAGGATTTCTTGACTGGGCAAATAAATCAAATATGTCTGCCTCAGAATCTCCGATTGTTACGACTTGAATTTCTTCGGGTATTTGTTGTTGTGTTTCTGACAAAGAATCTAACCATCTTTGACTTTCTTTTTCTTGAGTTTCTCTTTTTTTTCTTTGCTTGGCAATCCCTAAATTCTTTTCTTCTCTTGCCCAGACATATTGATTAATCAGTCCTAAAGGTACTCCTTGCGCTGAGACTCCTAAGGTGGTATGAACTTTGAGACCAAAGGATGTTTTACAATCTAGATAACCCATTCCTTTTTTGGCTTTTTGCGTCGTAAAGTCTAAACTTGTTGTGTCTTGAACTGCCAAAACTATTGGATGTTCTTTGATTCTTTCTACTGTACTTTTGGCTTGGGCGGCAATTATATCTGAGGGGTGAAAATAGGGGGAATTCCAAAAGTCGTAGGTGGCACTGGCGGCGGCTAGATTTCCCGAAGCTTGTGGCACACTTGTACTAGGTTGGCTGGCCAAGTTTTCTACGATACTGATTAACCTTTTCTTTCTTCTGGTGTCCCCTAGGTCTGCATACTGTAATTCTTGGGCTGCCCATTTCTCCATTTTTTTGCTTACCTCCACCTTAATTCCTTCTTTCAAAACTATACCTATCAATCGTTTCCCCTTTTTTTAAGTTTCTTCTCTTTTTGTTAAGAAAGATCTGACTAATGGATAGTTAATAAGGGGGGGTTGGGGGGGCCACACCCTGCCCCCAGGAAAAACTTTTTCAGCAAGCCCTAAATAATAGTCATAAGGAGGAAAATGTCGCCAACCATAATCCCATGCACCAATGTTAAATCCTGTATTTTCTCGTATTAAATACTTGACTTTTTGGCTATGGAGAAATAATTGATCGAGAATTGAATTATGCTTTTGACTTGACAAGGTTGTTTATTTTCTGTTTCTGTCTGCCATATTTGAAAACTAAATATCGCTGACTGAACAACCATCTTTTTTCAATTTGACTTAAAGCAGACCATTTTTCGTAGGTAGGAAAAGCCACATCTTCAAAAAAAGATATCCATTGATTTAAAGTGGTTTCAATTGTGGGCTCTTCTAGGTTCTGTGTGATCAGTTTAACTTACAATATGATCGATCAATCTTTGTGTCCTTTGTGTCTTTGTGGTTCGTTCCACTCACTCGCCAGCAGGACTGTATCCTAGAATACATTTTACCCACCAAACCTGGGAGAGCCAATTGTGTGTTCTTTCGCCCTCTTATAACCGTTTTCAACCATTTTTTGATAAAGTTCTGGAGAACTTTTCAGACGACGAACTGCTTGAATTGTTTCCTCTAGAGAGTGAATAATAATAAAATCTAACTCCGTCTTTCTTTCTGCTAAAAAGCCTAACTCTGGAGTCAAAAGGGCAGGAACACCAGCGTGCCAAGCATTAATTAGCTTAATAGAACCTTTATTAGGATAATTTCGAGAATCAAAACTACGGGCGGCTACAATCACATCTAGATTAGTATAATCGTGCCATTGAAATTTATCCCAAATCGGCATCCAATGGCAATTGAGAGTATCCAAAGACTCTGGCCATGCTTCCGACCTTAATTCCGCTGCCAACTGACCCCTGTTGCCAATGTAAGAAATATTCTCGACTAGGGTGTTCCGTTCCCTATCTCTGGGAATTAAGCCTGGCATCGGCCAATGACTAATTAGATGGGGGTTCCAAATAGAGTCTTTAGTCTTCTCCCAAGTATACGGATTATAAACAATGTGTAGGTGAGCCGAAGGGTGATATTCTTTGTCGCTTTGGACACAAATTAACATGACCTTATCCAAGAAGGGATAGTCATTATCTAGGGTGTCTCGGTCAGCGATTAAAATTCCTTGCTCTGGGATTTCTCTGGCTATTTCACAGGGAAAGCCAGCTTGTTTAAGATGAAAGTAGGTTTGGGCTATCCAAGCCGTAAAATTGCTAGGATCGCCTGTCCATAGAGTCTGGTCTTCCCTGATATTTTTTTGTCTGATTTCGTCAGGGGCGTAAAAATAGATTGTTCGCAGTAATTATATAAGGCCAAAGCATTCTTTGTCCCATAGTTTAGCGCAAAAACGCTTTGCCGTCAATTGTAGCTCAAGAGGTCAGCAATTCTGATTATGGAAACCAGCCAGCCAAACCCCTAGTCTAAAGAAATATATTCGATCGCCTCCTAGGGTGGATAATTAGGAAACAATCCCTTGACCTAGGGAAATAGTACCAGGCTTCGCTTTAAGTAATTGACCGACCACAGCAATAATCGGTGTTTGCACCCCATCCATGGGCAAGAGAAGGTTTTTCATCAGTTGTGGTAAAGTAAAAACCAAGAAAAAAAGCCGGTATTTATTCTTGAAAATCACTGACTAAAATAACGCAGTCCTTTTACCAATCTTTCCACTGCCGTTAAAGCTGTTTCTGGAGATAAAGCAGCGTAGGCAAGACGCAAATAACAGCCTTCTGTTATCCCAAAAGTTGAACCGGGTAACACCGCCACCCGCTGCTGCTCAATTAAACTTTTAACTAACTGAAAATCATTCTTGTCTGTGGTAATTTTCAGGAAGAAATAAAAAGCCCCTTCCGCAGTGGCAACATCACAGATATCGCCGATTGATTCTAGAGCATTCAGGCAAATTTCTCTAACTTGACTGATGGTTTTTAACTGTTCTAAAGGATAGCTTTTACCCACCTGTAACGCTCCTAGTGCCGCGTATTGTGAAACCACTGGCGGACAGATTAAAATAGTATCCTGAATCTTATTAATCGCCTCAGATAAATGTTCTGGTACTACCATATAACCCAGAAATGTTGAATCTCGTAACAAAACTTTACATTTAAGAACATGACAACCCCAGAACGCCATTTTTCAGATTGAATAGACAATTTTCCTAAACCAGTGTACATAGCTGATATGTTGACACATAAAACTCTGTAAATAGCGCAATTTATCTAATAAGCTTTTGCCAAATACTTCTTCAATATCTATTAGCTGCAAAATTAAATAAGCGATGATACAGCTATAAATTTGTATCCGAATTCCTCTCTCGTTTTTTGTGATTAAACGGTCAAGCTTTAGGTGCATTTTTAAGAACTTCCAAAGAAGTTCTATTTGCCATCTTTGTCGATACATTTCGGCAATTTCCTCATTACTTACCCCCCCTTCTCCTTCTAAGGGTAAGTCTGTCGCTATCCGAAATTCACTTTTACTTTCTAGATCACAAAACTCAACGATTCTTACCTCTACTTTTCTTTTTTCTGCTCCTAGCTTGCTCTGACCATTTTCCAGCATTTCTAGCTTCATATCATTTTTTACCCTTAAAACAAAGTGCTTGTCTTTTTTCTCTAATAATTTTCTGATTCTTTCATTAGAAGAAAAGCCTCTGTCCATTACCCCAACTCCATTTACAGGAATTTCTTCTATAGTTTTTTCCCCTTCTTTAGAGTCATGTCCTTGACCAAAATTGATCACAATTCCCCCCACTTCTGTGGTGATACTATTTATTCCACAAAATAATTTCACTTGATGCCATCCTTTTGTCCATAACAGTTTACTTGTCAGTGAGATTATTGTCGAGTCAATTGGAAATAAAGCTTGAGCTGCTTCTTTTCCTTTTTTGTTTACTAAACTTTTATTTAATTTATTGATGATTTTCTCAAATGGTTCTGTCTCTCGGATTTTACTCGCCTTAGAAAACGTTGACGTATTGACATTAATTCCTTGCATTTTCAGGCGTGCGCTTAAGTCTCTCATGCTGACGATACTTTTATCCAGCGCAAAACCTATCCAACAGGAAACAAAAGTAAATGTACTTAATGCGGGATAGTCATTTTTGGGGAGTGGCTTGAGAAGCTCTTTCATTAGTTTTGGGAAAATTGTTAGCATGGCTTATTCACATTTATTGGTGTACATTTACTTTGTTTTCTTATCTATAATATCAAATTTTGTACCACTTTTTTCCACGTTCAACACTTCTGCATATAACCAATGCGCCAACTGGCAAAACCGTAGGCTTTTGAGAGACTAAATAGGGAAATAGTCCAGGATTCACTACCAACAATTGCCGCCGGAGAAAAGTGGCGAGCATGGTTATAAGTAAAATATTCATAAGCCTCATCGTGAATGTGATAGATGCCCTTTTTTTGACAGATGCGATTGACTTCTCTTAGGGTATTTTCTGGATAAACTACTCCCGTGGGATTATTAGGAGAAATCGTCACCACTGCCTTAGTTTTTTCCGTGATTGCCTCTTCAATGGCGGCTGGACGCAATTGATAATTTTTGTCTGTGGCAACCAAAATTACTTGACAATTAGCCATTTTTATGGCCATTTCATGATTGAAATAAAAGGGAGTGTTGAGAATAATTTCATCCCCCGGGGAAGTAATGGCTAAAATGGCATTCATAAAGGCCATATTACTGCCCGCCGTCACAAAAATTGCCTGCTTATCGCTGATTTTTACCCGATTATCTTCGGCTAGTTTTTGCCGAATTACTGCTAATAAGGGGGGAATTCCCGCCACAGATTGATATTGATGATTTTTGGGATTAGCTAAGAATAAAGATAGAGATTCGATCGCCTCCCGGGGTGGTTCATAGGAAACAACCCCTTGACCTAGGGAAATAGTGCCGGGGTTCGCTTTAATTAATTGACCGACCACGGGAATAATCGGTGTTTGTACCCCGTCCATGCGGGAGAGAAGGTTTCTCATTAAAGTAATCAATGGAGCCGAGCAGAGTCGAACTGCTGTCCAAATTAGGTATTGACTGTCCGTTCATTCACAGGTTTAGTTTCGATTACCCTCGAAACGGGGACTGTCACTTATCCCGGACAGTGGGATGCTCTAGTTAAAGCTTAGACGGTTAACTAACTAGAGAAAGTTAAACGTGGCATCCGTTGGGGGTTGATCCATAGTCCTTAACGGAGTCAAACTATGAATGCTCGAGTCGATTAGAGACTATTAGGCAGCTACAGGAGCGGCTTTACGAGCGAAAGGAACGATGTTGTTCGCATTTACTTTTTGTTTGAGCCTTTGATTTACGAGAGGAGACTCACTCTCGACCTGTATCACGGGGGAGCTTTCGCTAACCTGTCGAAACCGTTACGGCCCCTTGTGCTTACATTCTGATTATAGCATATTTTTTGATTAAGCTAATTTCGGCTCAATTGAGGATTTTTCCCTTCCCAGGCGTTAGAGCCGGGCTAGATCGGTAAAAAAGGTTTTTATCGCTGATTTTTCTGAAATGGCATCGGTATCAAAGAGATAAGCCATCAGGTTCTCTCGTCCCAGATATTATCCAGTTCTTCGGCTAATTCTTCTGAATCTTCCCAATTTTCGGTTAAATTCCCTAACCCTCCCCTAATTATTGATTGCCTCGGTTTGAATTGCCACCTATCAACAATCTATCTCCATACCACAATTTAGGCATTTTGTCAAAAAAAATTTGACTTTGCAACAAAACTACACAAAAATTAGATCAACGTTGTTCGGGAAAAAAGGGATAATTGGCGAAAGTGTTTGGTTTTGCCCAAGGGAAAAGTCTAGATTTAGCAAGGGTTTTAAGACAACCCAGATCATTAAAACCCTAAAAATTACAATAAAAGGCATCATAGCATAATGCAAAATTATACCAGAATCGCTGGAAGTATTGCAACCTCGTAAATAAATAAAAATTATTCTCAATAAATTCTTAAGTAAAAATAAATATTACCGATTGTAAATTTAAATATTTTTAAGTATTGAAGTTATTTATATATAAAATACTTATCATTTTTCCTGATTGCCTCTGACTGGAAAGAGGGTGTGGGGTGTGGGGTGTGGGGTGTGGGGTGTGGGGTGTAGGGAAGGAAACCTCTTTCATCTGTGGGGGTGAAAATTTTTTCATCGGGACTGACTTGAAAGAGGCGGTCGGCAGGGGGCAGGAGGGAAAAGTACCGTTTTGGGGAGTCAGTCGTCGATACCAAACTAGGCTACACTCTATAGGAGAAACCCGATGAATAACTTGATTATTTCGGAAAAATATGGCTAAAAAGCTCGATTTTGTTATTCCCGCCATCGGTGGAGTCACAGGAGCCAATTTATCTGCTTGTCTGGGAAATATCGGCTTAGTCGGCGGATTTGGCGGTATAAGCGTCGGTTTAGTGGGAATGACGGGGATTGGCATCCTGACAAGTTCGGCAATTTATGCCAGTCTGCAAGGACTAGAAACAAACGATCGCAATGTCGGGTTAGCTTTGGGAATAGGAAGCCTTGGCGGAATCGGTATCTACTCTACCTTTGGGGGTGTGGGAGTGGCGGTTAAAGGTACAGCTTTCGCTGTTGGTGCTGGTTCCATGGCGATCGCTGGCGGCCTAGTCGGGTTAGGAATCTACGGAGTGATGAAAATGTTATCTCCCACCTACTCCAACAATAATTTTTATAGCAATCTAGAATTTTTTGATCGCATTACTAGAGAGTACGAAGAAGCTTTATTTTGGCAAGAAGTTACGGGGAAATATGAAAATCTAGAGGCAGAATTACAGCAACTGTTAGAAGAAGTATCTGTTCAGGAAAATCAACAGTTAGATTCTACAGAAATTACTATTCCAGAGCGTTTATCTTGGCAGTGTTTCCAAACTCTTAAAGGTCATCAGGCAAATATTGGGGCGATCGATGTTAGTCCTGATGGTAAAATTATCGCTAGTGCGGGAGAAGATCAAACCATAAAACTTTGGCAGCGAGAAACGGGTAAATTAATTTATTCCTTTGTGGGAGTTAATGAACCGATCCAAACTCTGGCTATAAGTCCTAACGGTAAATCGATTATTGCTGGTGGATTGGATGGCAGAATTAGTCAGTGGCAATTAGACACTAAGCAGTATAAAAGTAGTTTTTTCGCTCGTGTCAATGCTCCCCATAGCCACGATGGTGTAATTTTACAATTAGCTTTTGCTGCCAATGAAAGATTTATTGTTAGTGCTAGTAATGACAAAACTCTGCGAATCTGGGGTTATCATACAGGAGAATTAAAGCGAACTTTAATCGGTCATGAGGAGGCAGTTAATACCTGTGCTATTAGTCCCGATAGCCAAATTATTGCTAGTGGTAGTGATGATAAAACTATTAAATTATGGCGATTTGATCATAGTTATGCTTATCAAACTTTTATCGGTGACAGGGCAGCCGTTAACAGTTTAGCTTTTAGTAATGATGGTCAATATCTAATTAGTGGTGGTAGTGATAAAGTGATTAAAATCTGGGATATAAAGACAGGAGAAATGATTAAAAGTTGGCAGGCACACGAGCAGGCAATTATCAGTATTGCTATTAATCCTCATCGCCATCTAATTGCTAGTGCTTCCCGAACAGAAATTAAAATTTGGCAAGGACAAACAGGAGAATTAATTAAAGTTTTACGGGGAACTGCTCCCTTAAAATTTAGTCCTGACGGTCAATTTTTAATTACAGGTAGTTATGGACATAAGGTAAAAATATGGTCAGAAATGTTAGGAGAATTAGAAATATTGCCCTCCGATTCCGAGGATTGGTGCGAGGTTTTAGAAATTTCTAAGAATGCCAGTTTTTCAGAAGTTAAGCAAAGATATTATCAGCTTGCTCGTCAGTATCACCCCGATCACAATTCTTCGGACATGGCGATTAAAATTATGCAAAAAATTAATCGAGCTTACGAGCGGTTTTTATTTTCCATCTCGCAACAGTAAAATTGTCAGCGTAGGGTCAAGTATTTAACTATCTTTCGATTCTCCCTTAATCCCCCCTTAATTTCCCCTTGATAAGGGGGGTATCTGATAATTTTTAACGCCTACCTACTTACCTCACCCTTAAGATAACTGCTATAATTATTCGATTCAAGAGGCAAAAGTAAAACCAGAAATATAGAGAGCTTAGTAACAAGCTCTCTATAAAGTTTAGGTCTTCTACCACTTATTTTCCAGACTAGGATCTGTTAGCAGTATTCAAGCTACCCACTTGAATATTCAGATTAATTTTTTGTCCTTCCCGGCTAATTTCTACGGGTAAATTATCGCCGATTTGAGTATTAGCCACAATTTCCTGAACCGCATCGGGATCGGTGACATTCTTACCACCTACAGACTTTAACACATCACCCGATCGCAATCCCGCTGCTGCGGCAGGAGAATCTCTCATCACCCGCACTAACAAGACACCAGAATCATCGGGGACATTCCAATTATCAGCCATGGGACTATCGGCTAATTGTTCTTTTACCTCTGGGGTTAACTGCACCATTTGAACACCGAGATAGGGATGTTCCACCTTACCCGTGGCGATTAATTGTTCAGCGATTCTTTGGGCAGTTTTAATCGGAATAGCAAAACCTAAACCCTGGGCATTTTGAATGATAGCAGTGTTAACTCCGATAACTTCTCCCCGAGCATTTAACAAAGGTCCGCCGGAATTTCCGGGGTTAATTGCCGCATCGGTTTGCAGGAAATCCACCCGTTTATCACTAGCACCAATTTGGGAGCCATTGCGTTCCTTGGCGCTAATAATTCCCGTGGTGACAGTGTTATCTAATCCCAAAGGATTACCGATAGCGATCGCCCATTCTCCCACCTGTAAACTATCAGAATTACCTAATTTAACCGTGGGTAAATTGCTCGTTTCTACCTGTACCACTGCCACATCAGTTAAAGGATCACTACCTAAAACTTTACCATCAATAGTGCGACCATCTTTGAGGGTGACAGTCACCTTATCTGCTCCCTCGACAACGTGAGCATTGGTGATAATTTTACCGTCATTACTGATAATAAACCCGGAACCTGTACCCCTTTGAACTTGTCTTTCTCCTCGTTCTGGTATTTGAGAACCGAAGAAGCGACGGAAAACAGGATCGTTAGCAAATTCCGAAAAATCACCGCCTCCATTGACTTCCCTAGAAGCATTAATTCTCACCACCGCCGGCCCCACTTCTTGCACCACAGAAGCGACAAAATTGGTGGGAATAACCAAAGACGAGGGAGCGGCTGCGGCTGCTGTGGAGGGGCGAGGATTATTGGCAGCCGGGGCAATATTTTGGGCTAATTCTAGAGGATTTTGACTGTAGGCGTAGGTGGCACCGATACCTAACCCGGCACCCAAAACCAGTAAGGAGGAATAGGCAAAAAGTTTTTTCATTGCAGAAGATTTGGAGCGTTTGGGATTGCCTTCGTTGCTCGGGGAAATATTATCGTTAAAAATATTGCGAGTCATAGTTTTTATTGTTTAACCATTCTGAGAAGGGAATAAAAGTCAGTCCTAATAATCGTGGGTGTGAGAGGAGTGTTTTGGAAAACGGCTTGGGACTGACTATCTCTAATTTAGGTGGGGGATATGAACTTACTGTGACGCAGACATGAACTTTTGATTGCAAGGTCATTGTCCTATCAGTATTCAGTATTCAGGAGTCAGGAGTCAGGAGTCAGGAGTCAGGAGTCAGGAGTCAGCTTTTATTTCTTCTCCCCCTCTCCCTGCTCCCCAATTCATAATTCATAATTCATAATTCCCCTTCTCCCTGCTCCCCAACCCCCCACTGATTACTGATTGCTGTTTACTGATCACTAAAAGGATCTCCCTATACTTTTTCAACAGGATGGGGAAAGACTGCGCCAGTTTCAGCAGAGTTTAACCACTGGTGATATTAATCTTTCAGCAATTCTAAGCGATAACGATACAAAGCCACAGGACGATTCGGCGCTTGGAAAAAATCCGGCGATTGGGGGGAAAGATAAATGGCTGTCACCTGATCGCCTAGAATTTTATTAGGAGATAATAACTGATAGGCGGTGGTGGTTTCCACCTCATTAAGATAAGTATTGGTTTCTCCCCGGAAAATTTGTTGACTAATTTCTGTGGCAATAAATTGATTTTGGCTAGGAGTTTCGCTATTTCTGGCAATTACGGTGGAAATTAGTTGATGAGCGCCGCGTAAAAAGGTAATCTGACGATTGGGATTATTAGGGTCAGTTTTTACCGATAAAACCGATTGATTACCTAAATAGGCGCGACTAATTGCTAAACCATTAAAGGATCGATCGGCCACAATTGATGGTTTACTGATAATGGTGGATAAAAAGGCAGCATTTATCGGTCTGGAAATAGCTTTCTCGATGAATCTCACTGGAAACTCGATCGATTTTTCTAGGTAACGACGATTACTTTCAAAACCGGGTGTGATAATCTGGGGAGAAAGAGGAGCGGTTAAATCGATTAGGGTACTGGTGACAGTCCAATTGCCTACCATCCAATCGGGATAAACTAAATCTCCACTGGCAAAACTAACCACTGGTTTAGTCATCCAGCGAGGATAATTAGTTAAGCGATCGCTTAAATTTCCCGCTATAGACAATTCTAAATGGTTACTACAGCCTAGAATTAATACTAACAAGAACAAAATTATCCTTTGCATGGGTAAAAACCTTTTTTAAGTAATATTCTTTAATTATGAACGATTTTATCAACTCCCAAGCATTTAATCTCGATTCGGCAGTAATTCCCATCCCACCCACTGGTTTTAAATCCGGTTTTATTGGCATTATTGGTCGTCCTAATGTGGGCAAATCCACCCTGATGAATCAATTAGTGGGACAAAAAATCGCCATTACTTCCCCCATCGCTCAAACTACCCGCAACCGTTTGCGCGGCATTGTCACCGACGAGCGCTCCCAGATGATTTTTGTCGATACCCCCGGCATTCACAAGCCCCATCACGAATTGGGCAAAGTTTTAGTTAAAAATGCTGAAAACGCCATAAATTCTGTAGATTTAGTTTTATTTGTTGTCGATAGTAGCAATTTTTTGGGCAGGGGCGATCGCTACATTGCCGATTTACTGACTAAAAACCAAACCCCCACGATTTTAGGGCTAAATAAAGCCGATCAGCAACCGGAAGCCCCGGAGCCTCTCGACGATAGTTATCGCACCTTAGCGGCGGAAAATAACTGGCCTCTGCTCAAGTTTTCGGCACTGGAGGGGACAGGAATCCTAGAACTGCAAAATCTGTTAATTGATTCCCTCGAAGTCGGTCCCTATTACTATCCCCCCGATTTAGTCACCGATCAACCGGAAAGGTTTATTATGGGCGAATTAATCCGCGAACAGATTTTACTGCAAACTCGTCAGGAAGTTCCCCATTCTGTGGCGGTGGTGATTGAACGCGTCGAGGAAACTCCCGCTTTAACCAAGGTTTTTGCCGCCATTAACGTGGAACGAGCTTCCCAAAAAGGGATCGTCATCGGTAAAAATGCCAGTATGTTAAAAGCGATCGGCGCTTCCGCTCGTCCGGCTATTCAAAAGTTAATCGCTGGGGAGGTATATTTAAAATTATTTGTGAAGGTAGAACCGAAATGGCGACAATCTCGCTCACTTTTAGCAGAATTTGGCTATCGCACCGAGGAGTGAAGGGAGCGGGGAATTATGAATTATGAATTATCAATTATGAATTGGTGAGCGGGAAGAGGGAATTATGAATTATGAAGTGGGGAGAAAAAATAAAAATAATCTCCTGACTTCTGAAGACCGACTTCTGAAGACCGACTTCTGAAGACTGACGGCTGATAATTTTCACTTTTGTAGTAGAATGGAGAACCACTAATAACTGATTTCTGGAATAATGGCCGATATTACAAACCTAATTAAACAGGTACACCAAGAGGCAAAAAAAGAGGATTTTCCCATCGATACCCTAATTTACCAAGAGGCAAAAAAAGACCCCCTTGAACCAGTTTTGTATGCTGGTAATCTTGCTAGTCAGTTATGCTTTTTTGGCCGGGATTTAGGACGAGATGAAGTGTATGCAGGACAACCTTTGATCGGGGCTGCCGGTAGAATGGTAAGAGAGGGATTTTTTCAAGCTTGGCAGGGGAGAAAATCTCATGATCGTCAAGAGTTATTATCGGTGTGCGATCGAATTTTCCTAACTAATACAGTTCCCTACAAACCGCCGGGTAATAAAGCTTATTCTGGGGAAGTGAAAGATCGTTTTCGTCCATTTATAGAAAAACTGCTCGTTTTTTATTGGCAAGGTGATCATATCATTCCCCTTGGCACGGAAGCTTTTAAATGGTTTGAACCCTACGGTAAACCCAAAGAAGTAGATAAATTCTATCTTGATAAAGAACGCTTTACCAAAAAACTGCTAGTTACCCTTACCGCTACCGATGAAGATGGATTAAAACAGCAAAAGAAAGTGACTTTATTACCTCTCCCCCATCCCTCTCCTCTCAATCAAAGATACTATGCTCTTTTTCCTGATTTATTACAAAAAAGATTAACTGAATTTGCCTTTTAACCGATGAGAATTTACGGCAATCGTCCCATAAAAACCCTAGCAGGACAATTAACCCGTCCGACGACAGCAAGGGTGCGAGAAGCTTTATTTAATATCTGGCAACAGAAATTATCCGGCTGTCGTTGGTTGGATCTTTGTGCGGGTAATGGTTCCATGGGTGCGGAAGCTTTATGTCGAGGTGCGAGTCTAGTAATCGGAATTGAACAATCAGGACGCGCTGGCGAAATTATCAAGGAAAATTGGCGCAATTTAGCAACTTCTCACCAGCAATTTCAAGTAATTCGGGGAGATGTACGGACAAAGTTAGCCACTTTAGCGGGGAAAAGTTTTGATTTAATTTATTTTGACCCTCCCTACGAAAGCGGTTTATATTTACCGGTACTAACTGCCATCTCTCAATCTAATTTATTAGATTCTCTGGGGGAAATTGCCGTGGAACACAATCCCAAATCTTGGCCAGCAATTAATCTAGAAGGTTTAACCATTTGTCGTCAAAAACACTACGGCAATACTACCTTAACTTTTTATCAAAAAACAGATGAATTATGAATTATGAATTATGAATTATGAAGTGGGGAGAAGGGAGAATAAATAAAAATAATCTCCTGCCGACCGCCGAAAATGGTCAACTTTATTTGGCAGTCCAGAAAAAATTATTATTTCTCAACAAAATCACATAATTTGTCACTTTTCTTGACAATTATCCTGAGTAAAGCGAGAAACTTTCTGACAACCGCAGTTAATCGCCCCCCTTTTTAGGCTATTTAAGTAGGTGGGTGGAATTAAATATAAAATGAACGTAGGTTGGGTTGAAGCATGAAACCCAACGCCCGCATGGGTTACGCTACCGCTAACCCATCCTACAAATAATTGTGCCTACCTACTTAAAGAAAAATTAGGGTTTATTTCGATAAAATTAGCAGTAAATAGGCTGTAACCTCCTAAAAAACTTAAATCCCTTTTCCTAGTTCTTGTTTTGACCTGAAACTACACCGAAGTTTTCTGACACGGCAGCCCAACCATCTCCACTTAACCCTTGCTGCTCCCCAGATTATCCCCTAGTTTTTGTATAAATTTATACCCGACTATTTTTGTCGGGTATATTTGACACCAAGATTTTGCCGGTGATAGGATGTGTGTAGATTCAGTTGACGGCAAGACAGGAAAATCATGACCCTAGCGACAAACATCGAAACCTCAAAATTCATCCCCACCTTTACCCGCTTGGTTTCTAAGGAAGGAGGGACCTCCTACCCCCTGAAAGCGCTGAATATCTGCGAAGAAACCTTTGCCCCCCTAGAAGTGGACTACGATTACGACCTCATCCGTCGCACCGTTACCAGAGAAAGCATTCAAGCAGGTCCCAATTCCATCTGGCGCTATCGTTCCTTTTTGCCGGTGGAAAGTGAAAATCCTATCGATGTGGGTACGGGTATGACTCCCCTAGTTAAATCCCACCGTTTAGCTCGGCGCTTGGGTCTAAAAAATCTCTACATTAAAAATGATGCCGTCAATATGCCCACTCTCAGCTTCAAAGATAGAGTGGTATCCGTCGCCCTTACCCGGGCCAAAGAATTAGGTTTTACTACCGTTTCCTGTGCTAGTACGGGAAATCTCGCCAATTCCACCGCCGCTATTGCCGCTCACGCCGGTTTAGACTGTTGTGTTTTCATTCCCTCCGATTTAGAAGCGGGCAAAATTCTCGGCACCCTAATCTATAATCCCACGGTCATGGCAGTTAAAGGCAATTACGATCAGGTTAACCGTCTCTGTTCAGAAGTGGGCAATACCTACGGTTGGGGTTTTGTCAACATCAATCTGCGCCCCTACTATTCCGAAGGTTCCAAAACTTTAGGCTTTGAAGTGGCTGAACAATTAGGCTGGAAACTCCCCGACCATATTGTCGCACCTTTAGCCAGTGGTTCCCTCTTTACCAAGATTTATAAAGGCTTCCAAGAATTCGTCAAAGTCGGTTTGGTGGCAGATAAAGCAGTGCGTTTTAGTGGCGCTCAAGCGGAGGGTTGTTCCCCCATTGCCCAAGCTTTCAAGGAAGGACGGGATTTTGTCGCCCCAGTTAAACCCAATACTATCGCCAAATCGATCGCTATTGGTAATCCCGCCGATGGTGTTTATGCCCTTGATATTGCCCGTAAAACTGGCGGTAATATTGAATCCGTCACCGATGCCGAAATTATCGAAGGTATTAAACTTTTGGCAGAAACGGAGGGCATTTTCACAGAAACCGCAGGCGGTACAACTATCGCTGTCTTGAAAAAATTAGTAGAAGCGGGTAAAATCGACCCCGAAGAAACCACGGTCGTTTATATCACCGGTAATGGTCTAAAAACCCAAGAAGCGGTACAGGGTTATATCGGTGAACCCCTGTTAATCGAACCGAAATTAGAAAGTTTTGAACGGGCCCTGGAACGTTCCCGCACCCTCGAACGCCTCGAATGGCAACAGGTTCTCGTCTAGAATTGATGTTCAGGGATGATGGGGCAATTATCCTCTTGCCTCATCTCCACAAGCAATTTAAATTCGCGCGCAGCTTACTGTCCTTTCCACTTTTTCCTTTAATATCTATGGCTGTAAAAGTTCTCGTTCCTACTCCCCTGCAACAACTTACAAAAAATAAGGCTACCGTCGAGTGTAGTGCTAGTAATGTCGGTGATTTAATCGAATCCTTAGAAGCAAGTTTCCCCGGTATTAAGGCCCGCTTATGCGATGAAGAGGGCGCACCCCGGCGCTTTTTAAATTTCTACGTCAACAGTGAAGATATTCGCTTCCTCGATGGGACAAAAACCCCCTTAAAAGATGGCGATGAAGTCAGTATCGTTCCTGCGGTGGCTGGAGGTTAACCTCCCCATAAGTTTGTTTTCCGTCAATTGTAATTAAACCCCTAGAAAGTGATGTTTTCTGGGGGCTTTTGTTCAGGTAAGTTTTAGTTAGGGTTGCCAGAAAAACCTAATCTTTGTGTCCTTTGTGCCTTTGTGGTTGTTCATATTATTAAGTAGGTAGGCACAATTATTTGTAGGATGGGTTAGCGGTAGCGTAACCCATGCGGGCGTTGGGTTTCATGCTTCAACCCAACCTACGTTCATTTTATATTTAATTCCACCCACCTACTTATAAGCTGAGACACATTTGGTCAATTGCCATAGAAGTTCTCATCTAAGATTTGCTCTGGCAAGAAAGGACAAATTTGAGGATAATCATTTTCTGGGGGAATCCGAACACCAAATTGAGCGAGTTTCCCTTCCTTAATTGCCACTTGACGAGCATCTGGATAAGCTTCCTCAATGGCAGTTTCTAGATAGGATTTCAGGGAAGGCGTATTGCGTAAGTTTTTCTCAATTCGCTGGCGATGCTCAATAATAGAACAATACCAGCTATCCTTCATTGATGGCGGTGCGTCGTGCTGTACTTTTAATTTGAGCAAATGAGCCAAAAGAATCATCAAATTACTTTCTAAAGTTCTTTTTTCCGATTTTCCCAACTCGGTTAACTCCTCAATTAAGTTATCAGTATCCAGCGCAGCAAATTCCCGCTTCTGTAGGTGGCTAATTGTTGTTGCGAGCCATACTTGAAAATCTTGTTCGTAGAGAGTTTTGGACATAGCGATAAGTTGTTCCTTCGAGTCAATAACTAGATTGATAACTAAGCGGCTACAATTCTCAAGGCGTTACTAATTTCTAGCTTCCCTTGTAGTTTACCAAAAAATCACCTAAAATTGAAACTAAGTAGGTAGGCGTTAAAAATTATCAGATGCCCCCCTTATTAAGGGGAGATCCCCCCGCCTATCGGCACCCCCCTTATCAAGGGGGCTATCCATTAGTCAGATCTTTCTTAACAAAAAGAGAAGAAACTTAAAAAAAGGGGAAACGATTGATAGGTATAGTTTTGAAAGAAGGAATTAAGGTGGAGGTAAGCAAAAAAATGGAGAAATGGGCAGCCCAAGAATTACAGTATGCAGACCTAGGGGACACCAGAAGAAAGAAAAGGTTAATCAGTATCGTAGAAAACTTGGCCAGCCAACCTAGTACAAGTGTGCCACAAGCTTCGGGAAATCTAGCCGCCGCCAGTGCCACCTACGACTTTTGGAATTCCCCCTATTTTCACCCCTCAGATATAATTGCCGCCCAAGCTAAAAGTACAGTAGAAAGAATCAAAGAACATCCAATAGTTTTGGCAGTGCAAGACACAACAAGTTTAGACTTTACGACGCAAAAAGCCAAAAAAGGAATGGGTTATCTAGATTGTAAAACATCCTTTGGTCTCAAAGTTCATACCACCTTAGGAGTCTCAGCGCAAGGAGTACCTTTAGGACTGATTAATCAATATGTCTGGGCAAGAGAAGAAAAGAATTTAGGGATTGCCAAGCAAAGAAAAAAAAGAGAAACTCAAGAAAAAGAAAGTCAAAGATGGTTAGATTCTTTGTCAGAAACACAACAACAAATACCCGAAGAAATTCAAGTAGTAACAATCGGAGATTCTGAGGCAGACATATTTGATTTATTTGCCCAGTCAAGAAATCCTAACTCTCATTTATTAATTCGAGGAACTCATAACCGAAAAGTTAACTATCTCGAAGACAAGCAAAGGTCAGGGCATCCAGAGACTAAATATTTACATCAATCCATCAGAGAAATAAAAGCCTGTGGTAGCCTAGATGTGCAAGTAAAACGCAATCCTAATCACGAGGCTAGACTAGCTAAACTAACAGTTAGATTTGCCAGTTTTGAAATACAAGTACCTAAGCATCACTCGAAAGCGAACCCTCGTCAACCGGTCAAATTACAGGTAATTTTAGCTGAAGAAGAAAATCCGCGTCCTGGAGTTAATCCTATCAGTTGGCTCCTCTTAACTAGCCTAGACATTAGTAGCTTTGAATCAGCGATAACCTGTGTGCGCTGGTATAGTTATCGCTGGTTAATAGAACGCTATCATTTTGTTTTAAAAAGTGGTTGTGGATTAGAAAAACTGCAATTAGAAACGGGTCGGAGAATTGAGATGGCCTTAGCTACCTATTCAATTGTAGCTTGGAGATTACTTTGGTTAACCTATCAAGCACGCTTACACGGAGAGGAGAGTTGTGAAAGTTTTTTGGAAGAACATGAATGGCAATCTTTGTGTGCCACTATTCATAAAAAGAGTCCGCCACCTAAAAAGCCGCCCTCCTTTCGAGAAGCGGTCAGAATGATTGCTTCTCTTGGGGGGTTTTTAGGTAGAAAAGGTGACGGTGAACCAGGTGTTAAAACTATTTGGTTGGGACTGCGAAGGTTACATGATATCAGCGAGACTTGGAAACTGTCTCATCAAATTAGTTCCCCCATAGAACCCCCTTGAGCCATCTGGCACACTTTTCTCTTTTTGTCAAATTTTATGTTAAGAAAGATGTGACTAATGGATAGATCAAGGGGGGCAGGGGGGATCGAACCTAAAATTTATCTTCAATTTAATTATAACCAGCTACTTATCTGTATCCCTTGCTGACTGCATCTGGCTCCCTACACCATTTTCTACTATCTTTGAGCAAACCCGCAAAAGATAAGGAGTTAAAACTATGCCTTTAAGTTGGAATGAAATAAAAAATCGCGCCATCGCTTTTCAAAAAGAGTGGGAAGGAGAGACTTCAGAAAAAGCAGAATCTCAATCTTTTTGGAATGATTTTTTTAATGTCTTTGGCATTTCACGGCGTAGGGTAGCCAGTTTTGAGCAACCGATAAAAAAAGCAGATAATAAACAGGGTTTTATTGATTTACTCTGGAAAGGAACGATTTTAGTTGAGCATAAATCGAAGGGTAAAGATTTAGAAAAAGCCACACAACAGGCTAAGGATTATTTCCCCAATTTAAAGGAACATGAGTTACCGCGTTATATTTTAGTCTCGGATTTTCAACGGTTTAAATTATATGATTTAGATTCGGGCAATCAATCTCCCCAGGAATTTGAATTAAGTAATTTTGTTGATTACGTTCATTTATTTGATTTTATTGCTGGTTACGAAAAGCGAGTTTATAAAGACGAAGATCCCGTCAATATTCAAGCAGCCGAGTTAATGGGAAAACTTCATGATTGCCTCAAAGAAATTGGTTATATGGGGCATGATTTGGAAGTTTATCTAGTGCGTTTATTATTTTGTTTATTTGCCGATGATACGGGTATTTTTAATAAGGGGATTTTCTGGGAATATATTGATCTACATACCAAAGAAGATGGCAGTGATTTGGCGATGCACATCGCTTATATTTTTCAGGTTCTGAATACACCAGAAGAAAAAAGATTAAAAAATCTCGATGAGAATTTAACTCAATTTCCCTACATAAATGGCAAGTTATTCGAGGAGTCATTACAGGGTAAGAGCATCTCAATTAGGCTTGACAAAAGGCTTTCAGCACAGCCATCATATAGTTATTATCCATGGCCGCCCGTTTACTTTTTTGTGCCAGACTACGTCGGTAAGTGGATTCCTGGTTAAGAGCGTTAAGTGCTACTCGTCTCAAGAAGGCTCCCATTACGAGGGCTGTGACCAGAGCGAATCCGACATTGATCCTCATTAAAAGTAACATCTAAAATCCAATGAGCCTGATTTTCAATGCCCCAATGTTTACGAATAGCATTACCTATTTTTTGAGCATCAGCAGGGAGAGAACTGAGATAAAATTGGACTTCACAAGTGGTTTTATTCCAAAGATGACGAACTCGTTTAACCATGATAATACTTTGAAGTCCTTGCCATTGAGCCTGTTGATAAAGACCGCCGAAAGCTTCTAAAGGTACAGCCCAACACCAACGTTTTTCGAGGCGATGATGACCTTTTTCCAGACGGTAATCATAACTAAATTGAATACCATCAAATTGATGTGCTTGAGCTTGCTCAAACCAGTTTTTGACCTGAGTATAAAGAGTCGGATGATTAGCTTTAAGGGCGACAACGTAGTCAGCTTTTTTGGCTTGAATATGATTAATAATCGCCGTTTGAGTTCCCATAGCATCTAGGGTGATAATTGCCCCTTGAAGGTCTAACAGTTCTAGTAAAGCGGGAATAGCAGTAATCTCATTGGATTTATCTTCCACCTTGACTTGTCCTAAAACTAATTTCTGCTCCCCCGCCCAAGCCGTCACTAAATGCAAGGCTTTAATTCCTTGATTACGGTCGTAAGAACCTCTGAGACTTTTCCCGTCTATGGGAACTATTTCCCCCGAAAGAGAACCGATTAAATGGGGCAGCCATTGAGACAAAACTTTGTCCAAAACTTCCGGGTTAATCCGTTCAAAAACCCGCCGAAAAGTGTCATCAGAAGGAATGCCATTAGGTAATTCTAAAAACTCAGATAACCAAGACTGCTTACTGAGTCCATAATTTTCCATGTCTTCCCAACCTTTGGCTCCTGCTATAACTGCTAAAACAGCAATGACTAAAATATCAGTTAATAAATGTTTTTGGGTTCGGGACGCTCTTGGGTCAGGAATATCTTGAAGATAAGTCAATAAACTAGCTTGAATTTCATTTATTGATGTTAAAGGAAGCTCAGGTTTTAGTTGAGCTTTATTTCCGGTGGGGAGAACGGGAGCAAAACCTTTACCCATGAGCTATTTCCTCATTAATTTTCATCAACAACAGTGAGACTAAGGCTAATTATAAATTATACAGAGGTAGCAGCGGCTAAGTCTGGGTACTGGCAGTGCGGGACGGTGCTATGGCGATTTGATTACCCTATTCAGAAATCTTTGTCAAGTACAATTTATACCAAATTAGATGAGCTTACCCTGGGAGTCATTACCCTTAGCGGCTTTTGATAGCAAGATGCGAGTCATGTTATTAGAAGCTTGTGCTTTTGATTGGGGAAAAATTTCCCCTGCTATTTTTGGCTCTATGTTTCAAGCGGTAATGAATCCAAAAGAGCGACGCAATTTAGGGGCGCATTATACCTCCGAGAAGAACATTCAAAAGGTGATTAAACCATTATTTTTAGATGATTTACACAGGGAATTTGAGAAGATTAAAGGCAATCGCAATAAATTACTAGAATTTCAGAAAAAGATTGCTAATTTATATTTTCTCGATCCTGCCTGTGGTTGCGGCAACTTTTTAATTATTACCTATCGGGAGTTACGAGATTTAGAGATTTTGGTATTACAGGAGTTAGATAAATTAGATAAAACGGGGCAGTTAGTAACAGATATTAGTACCATTATTCAGGTGGATGTGAATCAGTTTGCTGGTATTGAATACGATGAGTTTGCGGTGAGGGTGGCAGAGGTGGCAATGTGGTTAATTGATCATCAGATGAATGTTAAGGTTAGTAATACTTTTGGTCAGTATTTTGTGCGTTTACCATTAAAGAAAGCGGCAAAGATTGTTCATGGAAATGCCTTACGGATTGATTGGGAGGAACTTATATCAAAAGAGAAGCTCAATTTTATTTTAGGTAATCCTCCTTTTGTGGGGAAACAGTTACAAAATGCTGACCAAAAGGCTGACATGAATCATGTTTTAGGGGACATTAAAGGAGCAGGTGTTTTAGATTATGTGACCGCATGGTATATTAAAGCGTCTGAATTTATTCAAAATAGTTTAATTCGTTGCGCTTTAGTTAGTACAAATTCTATTTCTCAGGGTGAACAAGTTGGTGTTCTTTGGCAAGAGCTTTATCAAAAATATAAAATAAAAATTCATTTTGCCCATCGAACTTTTAGCTGGAGCAATGAAGCAAAAGGAAACGCCGCAGTTCATTGTGTTATTATTGGTTTTGGGCTAGAAGATATTGACAATAAACGTATTTTTGATTATGCTGATATTAAAGGAGAACCGACAGAGAGAAGGGTTAAAAATATTAATCCTTACCTGACAGAAGGAAATGATTTAATCATTTTAAAGAAAATAAAACCCATTTGTAACGTGCCTGAAATGATCAAAGGCAGCCAACCTACAGATGGTGGTAATCTTCTGATGAATGACGAGGAAAAAGAACAGTATATTCGACAAGAACCCGCAGGAGAAAAATTTATTAAGCCTTTTATTTCTGCTGATGAGTTTCTGAATAATAAAAGACGCTGGTGTTTTTGGTTAACAGAAATACAGCCTAAAGAATTAAAGCAGTTGCCCCTATTATTAAAGAGAGTAGAAGCTGTTAAAGAAATGCGTTTGGCTAGTTCTAAGGTTGCGACAATTAAATGGTCGCAGTTCCCAACATTATTTACTGAAAATAGACAGCCAAAAACTAGCTATATTCTAATACCGCGTCATTCTTCAGAGAATAGAAAATATATTCCATTTGGTTTCTTTAGTCCAGATTATATTGCTAGTGATAGTTGTCTCTTTGTTGCCAGTGCTGATTTATATTTATTTGGTATTCTTACTTCAGCAATGCACATGACATGGGTTAAATATGTTTGCGGACGATTAAAAAGTGATTACCGTTATTCAAACACCATCGTTTATAATAACTACCCCTTTCCAGAAAATATTACCGACAAACAAAAACAAACCGTTGAAACTTGCGCTCAAACTGTGCTAGATACAAGGGTAAAATATCCTGATAGTAGCCTTGCGGATTTATACGATCCTTTAACCATGCCTCCGGACTTGCTCAAAGCTCACCAAAAACTTGACAAAGCCGTTGATTTGTGTTATCGTCCCCAACCTTTCACCAGTGAATTAAACCGTATTGAATACCTCTTTGAACTCTACGAAAAATTAACCGCTCCCCTACTCCCTACCAGCAAACAAAAACCCTCGAAAAGAAAAAATCCTCAATAACGAAGACAGGAGACTCCGAGACTCCGAGGCAGGAGGCAGGAGGCAAAAGGCAGACTTCGGCAGGAGACAGGAGGCAGCTTTGTTCTCCCCACTCCCCACTTCATAATTCATAATTCATAATTCATAATTCCCACACCCCACACCCATCCCTAAGCGCCGCAATTCCGGAGATTATATAAAAAAACACCCAGAACAATCGAGGTGATGGACAATACTAAAGGTTGTGTAGGTCATCAGAAAAGCCCTGTCAGGGTAAAATACTATGAAACTAGCGTCACGAGTCAATCAAGTCACCCCCTCCCTTACCCTAGCTATCGACTCTCTGGCCAAGGAAATGAAGAAAAACGGCGAAGATGTCTGTAGTTTTAGCGCCGGGGAGCCAGATTTCGACACACCCATTCACATCAAAGCTGCCGCGAAAAAGGCCCTCGATGAGGGAAAAACTCGCTACGGACCGGCTGCCGGAGAACCGGGGTTAAGAAAAGCCATCGCTGAGAAATTGCTGCGGGATAATCAACTAGCATACAATGCCGATAATATCATCGTTACCAATGGCGGTAAACAGTCTCTCTATAATCTAATCATGGCGTTAATTGAAGCGGGGGACGAAGTAATTATTCCCGCACCCTACTGGTTGAGTTATCCTGAAATGGTGACGTTAGCGGGAGGAACATCGGTTATAGTGAACACTAGCCTAGAGAATCACTATAAAATCACCCCCGAACAGCTAGAAGCGGCAATTACACCGAAAACTAAATTATTTGTTCTCAATTCTCCCTCTAATCCCACCGGTATTGTCTATACTCCCGAAGAAATCGCAGCTTTAGCAAAAATTGTGGTTGAAAAGGATATTTTAGTGGTTTCCGATGAAATTTACGAGAAAATCCTCTATGATGGCGCAATTCACCGCAGTATCGCTTCTTTTGGTCCGGAAATCTTTCAGCGCAGTATTGTTAGTAATGGTTTTGCTAAAGCTTTCTCGATGACGGGGTGGCGCGTCGGTTACATAGCAGGACCGGTGGAAATTGTCAAGGCCATGACTAAGATCCAAGGTCATAGTACCTCTAATGTCTGCACTTTTGCCCAGTACGGTGCGATCGCTGCTTTGGAGAGTCCCCAAGATTGCATCGAGGAAATGGTCAAAGCTTTTAGCGAGCGCCGACAGTATATTTTAGAACGAGTGCGATCGCTCCCTGGACTCAATTGTCCTACTCCCAACGGTGCTTTTTATGTGTTTATCGATATTAGTCAAACTGGTTTAAAATCCCGGGATTTTTGTCAGAAACTCCTAGAAACCCAAAAAGTAGCCGCTATCCCCGGTATTGCTTTCGGTGCTGATGATTGTATTCGTCTTTCCTATGCTACAGACCTAAAGACGATTGAAAAAGGATTCGATCGCATTGATCAGTTTATCGGTACTTTGTAGGATGATTACTGTGTCTGTTAGGGTGAATTTTGTTCGCCCTTTTTTTTGGGTTTAACCACTTAGCTATTAGCCTTCAGCCGTCAGCTTTTATTTATTCTCCCCCGCAACGCACGCGAAGTAGTCTCCCTGCTCCCCAATTCATAATTCCTGATTCACCCCCTGTGCAACTATATTTTTAGTCTTGATTTACAAGGCTCTCAGAAATCAGCAGAGATAAAGTATCCTCTGGAACCCTGATTCTGTCGTTTTCAGTTGCACATCGCGTTAATTCATAATTCATAATTCATAATTGATAATTCATCGGGGCTTTTGTTAAGTTACATTAAGCCCTACAATAAAATTCTAGGGAGTTAGACGAAATTCGCTCGATCGCTCGGTCCTATCCGCTCCTAGCTGAGACAGAGAAAAGATAGCGCATCGAGAAACAGAAAACTTGAGCTACTCAGGCCTTCGTCAATACTGCCCTTGTCATCTACCTTGAGTTATAACCTAGTGTCCCAAACCCTACCTAAACCTGCCCTAAAAAGAGAATTTTTGCCATTTACCCTACAGGATATCCGTCTAGCTATCCCGGCCCGTTGCTTCCAATCAAGCGTTTTTAGCTCTTTAGCTTACTTTTTTTTTGATATTGGCATTATTACCCTGCTTTACTGGATAACTTACCAGATTAATCAAGCATGGTTCTTCCCACTTTTTTGGTTTATGCAGGGAACCATGTTTTGGGCCTTATTTGTCGTCGGTCACGATTGCGGTCACGGTTCCTTTTCCCGTTATCGTTGGTTAAATAACTTAATCGGTCATCTCAGTCATACTCCCATTCTCGTACCTTTCCACGGTTGGCGCATCAGTCATCGCACCCATCACGCTAATACTGGCAATATCGACACCGATGAAAGTTGGTATCCCGTCACGGAAACCCAGTATAACAATATGGCTTGGTACGAAAAATTAGCTCGTTTTCAGCTAATTTTATTTGTTTATCCCCTCTATCTTTTCCGTCGTTCCCCTAATAAACAGGGGTCCCATTTTATGCCCGAAAGCCCCCTCTTTCGCCCCTCGGAACGCTGGCAGGTACTGACTAGCACCTTTTGCTGTACCTTTATGTTCGGTCTATTAATCGGGGTGGGTATCAGCCAAGGCTTTTGGTTTCTGTTTAACTACTACATCATGCCCTATGTCGTCTTTGTGGTTTGGTTGGACCTGGTGACATTCCTACACCACACCGAAGATGATATTCCCTGGTATCGCGGTCAAGATTGGTACTTTCTCAAAGGGGCGCTTTCTACCATCGATCGCGATTATGGCATCTTTAATCCCATCCATCACCAAATTGGTACTCACGTCGCCCATCACATTTTTATCACTATTCCCCACTATCATCTCCAAGAAGCAACCGAGGCTATCCGTCCCGTCTTAGGAGACTATTATCGCGTCTCGAAAGAACCGATTTTCAAATCTCTCTGGCGGTCCTACCGCAATTGTCATTTTGTCAGTGACCAAGGCAGTAAGATTTTTTACCGCAAAAACTGATCCTGTCTTATCCATCAGGAGGAGGAGGCAGCAAAATCTGCCTCCTCTTCTCACACCGAGAATAGTTGCCAAAACTAGCAATAAAGTCTTTTTCTGGATTTGGTTCAGTGGCAAGGAATTAAGCTGATGCAGTGAAATTGAACAACGTACAAAGGGAATGACATCGGCAGCATTGGCCAAGAATCAAACAAATATCTAATCTGTTCTCTAGGATTTGATCATTTTGCTTTTCAACAGCTACTGACAAGAGGATATTAAGCGCCTAGAATCTAAAAATTTACGATCAAGCAGGTCTAAATAGTGAGTTTTTATGATACTGTCTATTGTACTAGCTCAATTATAACTTTGCTATAAAAGATTAATTACTCAGACAGCAAAAAAAGTGGCAGATTATGACACAGGCAATCCTTACTCAAATCTTGAATCAGCTTGAGACTCTTGAGCTAAAAGAACTTCAGCTGCTTAATCAGAAGATTCAACAGTATCTTATGGATAAAGAAGAAGCTGAGAAACAAGCGGTATTTCACCAATCTCTTCTTGATGCTGGATTAGTCAAGCAGATTAAGCGTCCTTCATCTCAACCGATAACTGAGCGACGATTGATTGAAATCGAGGGAAAACCTATTTCAGAAACGATTATTGAGGAACGCCGTTAAATGGCACTTTATTTCTTAGATAGTAGTGCCTTGGTCAAGCGTTATATCAGCGAAACTGGTTCAGCATGGGTATTGGAATTATTTACTGATGCTTTAAATAATGAAATATTTATTGCCGCAATCGCCAAGGTAGAAATTGTAGCTGCTATTACGCGAAGATCCCGCACTGGAAGTATTAGCGTTACCGATGCAGCGGCAATAGTTCATCAGTTGAGAAAGGACTCGCTTAAAGATTATCAAGTCATTGAAATTACCGAAAGTATAATTAATTCAGGAATGGTATTAGCGGAAACTTATGGTTTAAGAGGTTATGACGCAATCCAGTTAGCAGTAGGTTGTGCTGTTAATACACTTTGCCTAGCTAGTGGTTTACCTTCTATCACTTTTGTCTCGGCAGATAATGAATTGAATGTTGCTGTTATCAGTGAGGAATTGCTGATGGAAAATCCTAATAATTATCCATCTTAAGTAAGCGATAAGCTGTGAACTCTGAAATTTTTAGAGTTTAAAAAGGTGGAAAAAATAATCCCCTTCAAGGGAGTAAAGGAATTAAGCTGATGCAGTGAAATTGAACGACGTACAAAGGGAATGACATCGGCAGAATTGGCCAAGAATCAAACAAATATCTAATTGGAGAAGCAACTAGAAATGTACCAAAGGAAATTAAGTATCGCTATCCTCTTATTCCTTGTCGTTTAATCGGAGGAATGAGAAATATTTAGAAAAGGTGCTATGATGCTGAACAATACTTAACTTGTGTTAGAATCGGTTAAGTAGGTAGGCACAATTATTTGTAGGATGGGTTAGCGGTAGCGTAACCCATGCGGGCGTTGGGTTTCATGCTTCAACCCAACCTACGTTTATTTTATATTTAATTCCACCCACCTACTTATGTTGTTAATTTAAGGGATAGTTACATGAAAATTGTTACTGTTACTGAGGCCAAAGAACAAGTTGATGAATTAGTGAATGATACCAATGATAATCATCAACCGATTTTGTTATCTGGTACGAAAAAGAATGCTATTTTAATTGCTGAGGAAGATTGGAACTCTATTCAAGAAACGCTTTATTTGTATTCTATTCCTGGTATGGTAGATTCAATTATTGAAGGTGGCAACACTTCCATTGAAGATTGTCTGGATGAGGCGGGTATCAGAGCAATTTTAAATGGATAATTGGCAGTTGGTTTTTAAGCGAAAAAAGATGCTGAAAAGCTGGATCGTACTGGGTTGGCAAAACAAGCTAACGAGTTATTAAATATTCTTAAGTCAAATCCCTATCAATCTTATCCTGTTTATGAGAAACTCAGTGGTGATTTAGCGAGCTATTATTCTAGACGTATTAATATTCAGCATCGTTTGGTTGATCAGGTTATTCCAGAAGAGAAGGTTGTCAAAATTATACGGATGTGGACTCATTATGAATAACCCCTTTTAATTTATTTTACCTAAAATGTCGGATGGATGCCCCCGCTAGATTTTTCGACAAGATACTCACCTTTGCGGGGGATGAAATCCGACCAGAATATCAACTGCGAAGCACGATTTTCATTCTACTATTTGTAGGTAAACTGTGTTATACTTAATTTAGCCAGGGTCGAGGATTAATCAATGCTAGTCGTAGAAGCCAAGTTAAAAAACGGGACACCAGAGAGGCAGGAAAATTTATTGTAATTTCTCAATAATACTAATAATGATTCTCTTTAGCTGGGGGAGATTGTTTTGAATCACTTTCCAGACGACTTTTTCATCAATTGCCCAATATTCATGAACTAATTTATCCCGCATACCTGCGATGTTTTTCCAAGGAATATTAGGATAATTAACTCTCACTTCATCAGGAATATTTTTGACTGCTTCCCCAATTATTTCAATTAATTTTACTGCCGAAAGAAAGATTTCTATCTTAGTTGAAAATTCTTCAAAGCTTAGATACTGAGTCATCTTTTCTAGTTGACAAATTGCCTCTAGAATGTCTTGCAAGAAATCTCTAAATTCCCGTTGCGTCATACATAAATAACCTCGGATAAAATTCTTTCTCGCCTTCTTCCTTTTAAGCCATTTTTACTGATAACATCCGCTTTTACCTTAAGTAAATCACTTAAATAATATTCCATATCTACTAAATCCAGTAAACTAGGCGGTTCTGTATAATCTATCAGAATATTAACTTCACTATTTTCCTGCACTTCTCCTTTTACATAATCTCCAAAAATACCTAATTCACTGACATGATACTTTTCTTTTACTAAGGACTTAACTTGACCCAAAATCGCTTTAATTTCTTCTAAATTTTTCATGATGCTTACCTTCTAAGATAACGGAAAAGACTTTTACCCTACTGATCAAAATTTTATTTCCTGTATCTGTATTGTAGCAGATAGCGGATGAAAGGATAAACCATACTCCTTAAAATCATGAGAATTGAGAGAGTTATGCAAAAAATACCCCCTCAACTGACTGAATGAAGAGGCATTTATAGTATTTTTAGAAGCAATTTAGCCTACTTTTCTGGTTTCTTTTTCGATGGATTGGGAGGGTTTTAGTTTAGGTTTGAGTATCTCGATTATTCTAAATTTCGCTTTTTCCAGTAATCAGGTTTACGTTTTCCATTTGCGATCGCAACTACCCAAATAGATGCTTCAAATTCTACATAAAAGATGATGTAAGGAAAACGGCGAATGAGATAACGGCGCATCCCTTCGATAGTATGGGCTGTTCCCAGATTAGGGTTAATTTTAATTTTTTCGAGAGCTTGTTCAATTTCAGATAGTAAATCTAGCCCTAATCCTATCTTTTACTTCTCATAATATTGAATAGCATTGTCAAGTTCTCGTCTTGCTTCACTGTGAATAATAACAGGTTTCACGAATATTTCTCTCGTAATTCCAATAATACTTTATCCGATGGTTCACCCTTGGCTGTTCCAGCATAAATTTCGGCTAATCTTTGAGTTAATTCTCTATCCCAAGCATCTAAAACATTGTCATCTACACCTTCATCTAAGGAATGGATGAGAAAGTAAGCCAGTTCAGCGCGATCTTGTACGGGAAGTTGAGCAAGTTCTATTTTGAGGGTTTCTGCTGTTTTAGTCATCTTGAAAGCATCTATAACCAGTCATCTTAGATTGTAGCAGATATCGGATGAAAAAATAAACCATACTCCTTAAAATCATGAGAATTGAGAGAGTTATGCAAAAAATACCCCCTCAACTGACTGAATGAAGAGGCATTTATAGTATTTTTAGAAGCAATTTAGCCTACTTTTCTGGTTTCTTTTTCAGTAGATTTGGATGGTTTTAGTTTACGCTTCAGGGTTGAAGCTGCGCCGAGTGTACTGACTACCAGGAGACTTAAAGTTCAAGTTTTCCAGACAGAAAATTAAACTAATTAAACATTCATATTAGTGTTTGTTAAATCTAATGTGTATCGCATCGCCTCTTCCAATTGCTGTAAATAACTAGAAGAAAGTGTCCCCAACTGTCTCTGAAGTCTTTGTCTATCAATAACAACAATTTGATAACATAAGGCTACTGATTCCTGATTTAAGCATCCTTGTCCTGCGGGAATAACCATTGTTCCGGGGATTTGTGCGCGACGTAAATTACTGGTTAATGGAATTACAACAACAGTGCTAGTGAAGCGATCAATATTGTTATGTTGGACAATAATAACAGGTCGAATACCAGCTTGTTCTGAACCACGACTCGGATTCAAATCAGCTAGATAAATATCGCCTCGCATTTATTCCTTATCCTCTTGTTCAAGGTGAGATAAATAATCGGGTAAAATACTTTCTGAAAAGCTAATATCCTCTTGAGCAAATTCATTTTGTAACGATTGTGCTTCTGCATCTGAAATATTGTCCCATTTCTGAAAACGTGAATTTCTTTGTAAGGATTTGACAAATTCAAGGACTTTTTGCTGTTTTTCTAGCGGTAAAGTCTTAATACTTTGCAAAATCTGGTCTTGAAGATTATTAATATGGGTGACAGACATTTCAACTTTTACTATATTTACACTAGGCCAACTATTTTACCATAAAAAACCCTCTTGTTGTCAATTAGTTAGCAACAATTAAATAATAGACAATACACAATAGACAAAAAATACCCCCTCAACTGACTGAATGAAGGGGCATTTATGGTATTTTAGTGGGCAATTTAGCCTACTTTTGTGGTTTCTTTTTCTGATGGTTTGGATGATTTTAGTTTGCGCTTCAGGGTTGCACCTGCGCCGATAGTGCCGAGAGCGAGGAAGCCTAAAGTAGAAGTGGGTTCGGGAACTGGTTGGACACCCAAAAGTTCGCCATCAAAAGTAACTTCGCTGGCAAAGACCCACGCAGTGCGTCGATTTAGAGTAAGTTGTAGGGAACTACCACTAAAATTTAATCCTGAAAAAGTATAGGATGTTGGCGCTGCACTAGGCGGATCAGTAAGAGAGCCAGAATTGTAATTAGAGCCACCCATACTTAATAATATACTTTGCGGTACCAAAACACCACCAGCACCATTTGAGTCATCCACATGGACAGTAACTGAGTTTATCCTGACTGTGCCAGCAAAGTTAAAAGTAATGACAGGATTCCGGTTTTCCCAACCAACATAAGGTCCTGTACCGTCTGCATTTTCTACACCTGGGGTATTCCAGTTTTGTGTAGGAATTATGCCATCAGTTAGATCTCCAACTCCTCCGCTGAGAGGAGCATAATCTACCGACGTGTTTCCAGTGCCATTATATTTCTTGTCCCAGTATTTAGAGCCGCCTCCATTTTCCATATCATAACTGATAGGTGTAATTTGAAGAGCATTAGCAGTACCTATTGTTGCCAAACTGATAAGTACGGCTCCCCCAATAGAATTTTTGACAAGTTTAATGAATACCATGATAGATGCCTCAAGACATTGAAGTTGTTAGTGGGATTTAACTGTTTTTTGGCAAAGTTGGCAAAGAGTAAATTGATACGATCGCTTTTCTAGCAGCCAAGTTAACCAGCAGTTTTACCTAACCCTAAAGGGTCAGCAAAGACAACAATACACATTCCCCCCCCACAATTGTATTTTTTGATACAATTTAATAAATTTTTATATTTCTCTCTTAATCCCGATAAAGAAACCGCAGAACCAAGTCGGTTGTGAACAGCCCACCGCTTTTACCATTTTTGGTTAGTATCTGGATGTGGTATTATTTGAGGTGTGTTCGGATTATCTGATACGATCAAGGTCTATGACAACTTACTATGAAATCCTCAGCCAAATAGAGAATCTTCCCCTTACGGATAAGTTGCGACTTTTAGAGGATTTAAAAACTATCATCAAGCCGACCGTAGCGCCAAAAGATGACGATGAGATCATTCCAGCCGAAGAACTTGCTGAAAGCCAAGCAGCATGGCAAGATTATTTATCCGGTCGAGATACTGGAATCACTTCAACAGAATTAAAATACAAATTATTTGGAGATAAACTTGGCTGATTATATTCTACTTAGACAAGCAGAACGCTCCTTAGAAAGGATGCCTAAAAATGATCAAATTCGTCTTCTTGAAGCTTTGGATACTTTGATTTCGGATTCTACAAAATTAGATATTAAACCCCTTTACGGAAGAGATGAACTAAGATTGCGAGTAGGTAAGTATCGAGTGTTGTTTTTTGAAGATAGAGACAACAATCTATAGATCATTACAACTATTAAACCTCGCGGCGATGTCTATAAATAATACCAGAACTCTTTTCTAGACTGCTGTTTCTCCTTTTGCCATAAGACAGTGATTCACAGAAGAAGGATTCTCAGGTGCTTTACCCTGTTTTTCCCTTTCTCAGGCAAACTATCCTCTTTCGTGAGGGATTGTGGTGCGATATGTCGGATTTGCTGCCTAATTATTGGGAATTAATGAAATCTTGAGGATGAACGATGGTAATATTGGGAATAGGGATAAAGTCATCAGGATTAAAGGTTAATAAATGGGTAATGTTAGAAGCTTTCATAACAGCAAGAAGCCTAATATCATGAGTGCGTTTTCCTTTAATGTTGTAGATGGTGACTAATTGAAACCAAAGGGGAAAAATATCCGGCGTTTCTGCAATTAATGTAAAGTTATCTAATAAATCATTGACATAATTTGTAGCTTGTGCTGGAGTCCAACCTAAACCATTAACATCAAGGGGGCGGGTTGCAACTACCCAAAATTCAATTAAAACTTGAGGAATAATAACACATTCATTAGCTGTTTCAACGATTTGAGTAATTACATTATTAGCAAGAGAATAAGTTGCTGAAGACGTATCAGCCGCCCGAAGCAAAATGTTAGTATCCAGTAAATATTGAGTCATTAGTCTTCATACATAGTGTCACGGTGTAAAGCTTCATCAGGTAAATTCGCACTTGTTTTAGGAAGTTTAGCGATTACTTTCTGCCATTTTTGAGCTTTTTCCTGGGGAGTAAGACTATAATCTGGGGAAGGGAGGGAAATTCTTGAGGTGAGAGATTCGGTGAAGGATAACACTTCTTGTTGTTTTTCTAAGGGAAGTTTTCTTAGGTTTTTAATGATAACTTGTTCAATGTTCATTTGACTTAGACTAATAGGCAACCATATCGATCATATCTCATGCCGCAATTTCTCTATATTTAATAAATCTTTACATTCCTCTCCCTCATGGCTTACGCTGGTATCTGCACTACTTCCTTGTCAGCATCAGGATTTTCAGTGATTTGGGGATTTTGAGGATGGGTGATGGGTGAAGATGGAAACGCTCTCGACATTGACCTTGTAGATTATCATTGAGGGAAAAAACATGATGACCCTGAAAAATCCCGTACATCCGGGCAGAATTGTCAAAAGTTCGATTGAAGAGCTTGAATTGACCGTTACGGCTGCGGCAAAAATGCTGAACGTGTCACGCTCTAGACTATCTAACCTAATCAATGGCAAGGCGGGGATTTCCCCGGAAATGGCTGTGCGTTTGTCAAAGACAATCGGTAGCACCCCTGCTTTCTGGCTGCGCCTCCAGATGAATTACGATCTTGCTGAGGTTAAAAAACAGGAAGATAGGATTTTCTGAATCCGATTGGGTTACAACACCAAACAACATTGGGTTAGTGCGATCTCGAAGAGAGCCGCCTTCGACGGTGCGCTGCTTCTGTAGCTGATAAACTAGGGATACCAGCTTTGATCAAGGCATCAGCATGACCACTAACGCGGCAAAAACTCAATGGCAGTATTTAGAGAAACGTCCTCATTCCTGGCGACAGCAACTATACGTCAAAGGTAGGAAGCTGACAGCTTTCACTGTTTGGTCAGATGCGATCGCCAACAAAATGACTCCTGAAGAAGTCGCCGACAGCAAAGAATTACCCTTAGCCGCCGTTCTCGAAGCAATTGAATACTGCCAAACTCATCAAGAACTGTTGCAGCAGGAAGCGGACGCAGAACGTCGTTACCTAGAAGCGAGAGGAGTAGCCCTGGGTTCCTAAAGTTACTCATTGATGAAGATGCCCAAGATAAAGTGTTGGTGAAATTGCTACGACAGGCTGGACATGAAGTAATTACAGTTAACGAAGCTGGTCTGATGAGTCACCCAGATTTCATAGTTCTGGACTATGCTAGAAATGCCGATCGCATTCTGTTGACTCTTAAGTAGGTAGGCACAATTATTTGTAGGATGGGTTAGCGGTAGCGTAACCCATGCGGGCGTTGGGTTTTATGCTTCAACCCAACCTATGTTCATTTTATATTTAATTCCACCCACCTACTTAACTGCCGTGACTTTCAGTCTCTCCATGCTGCGGATTCCCACCATCCCGGAATTTTGGCAATTTATCAAGAGGCAAATCCCTCAAAGAAAATGAGTTTTAAGGCAATTGTCAATGCGATCGCCAATCTTGAAACGGCTAACGTCCCTCTTGCTAATCAGTTCATTTCCCTGAACCAGTGGAACTATTAATTCTGCTTTGTCGTGATCGCGTCACAAATCTTAAGTTATATATCTCTCACACTGGCGATCGCTTTCTTTTCCCTGTTTTACTCCTTCTCAGGCGAACTATCCTCATTCCGTGAGATATTGTGGCGCAGTGTGTCGGATTCGCCTTTGCCTTCTCCCTTGACTGATCCTCAACTCGATCGCAAACTAAATTAAACAGGATTACCTCGTACCAACCAGATGATAGACTGGGGATAATAGAAATAATTGAATATGGCTACATTACCGGAGGAAACCTTAGCGAGCATTTTTGATCTACTGCGTCAACTAGCGGATCAGATAGAGTACGCATCGGCAACGGAATGGCAACTTTTTACAGAATATGGGGAAAATGAACGGACATTATCAGAATTAGAAGAATTATCTAATGCCAGAGAGAGGATAACTAATTCCTACTCCCGAATTAATAATATCCTGCTGAGAATTTTACAAGAGCAGCCGACTCTCTCAAATACGATGCTAGAGATGTTAGAAAGAGCGATTTTGCAAGGAACAGCCAGTGTGGATGCTGTTAGTGCTAGTGTTTATGAAGTAAAGAGGCAATGGAACTTATGATGACTTACCGCACCTCCTATCCCGATGAAGCAACGAGAAAACAATGTCTTGAAAGCTTACGCGAAACTAACCGCCAGATTGAGCTTTATAATCTTTTTTTAGACGATATACTCGCCCAACTGGAAACAGAATCCCGTCAAAAGAGACGAGAAAGGCTATTGCAAAGAGGGCAAACTATTAAATAGAGGGATGCACAGAAGAAGGAGTTTCAGGTAGTTTCTCTTGTTTTACTCCTTCTCAGGCTGTATATCCTCATTCCGTGAGATATTGTGACGCAGTATGTCTGATTCGCCTTTGCCTTCTCCCTTGACTGATCCTCAACTCGATCGCCAACTAAATTAAACACAATTAATATCAACCGACGGGATTCAACTGACCTAATTCGACGCTCACCGTATCAAAGCGATTGTCCCCGGGACGATAGGAGAGAATTTCCAATCCCTAATCGGCAATAACGGGTACGGTAGGGATCGAACCTACAACCGTCCGCTTAGAAGGCGGATGCTCTATCCATTGAGCTACGTACCCAGGAAAGCACAATTATAGATTATACTTCCAACGGTGACAAGTGGTAGGACTGATTTTCAATGATGGTGGTGGTGTTCGTGGTGATGATGGTGATCGGAATGAATGTGAGGAATTGTTACAGAACTATTGACAGATAAAGCCTCTTGTGATAGCAAAGCTTCGATATGTTCCCGGGCCCAATCGGCGGCCATCTGGCAAAATTCGGGGTTATCGTTGACACAGGCCATCTGCACATAATTAACCTGGTCGTGTTTGCGGCGTAAAGCTTCGATAATATGCTCCACATCCAGTAAAGTTTCGTGATTTTCCGTAGCAAAGCCAATCGGCATGAAAATTAAAGCTTTGGCCCCCAATTCAATTAAATTATTCGCCGCTAACTCTGCATTCGGTTGCGTCCATTTAATTAAAGGGGTTTGGTGATTTAACCAACCCACAGAAATCAAGGGATAACGATAGATTAATTTTTCCCGGACTAACTCGTATAAAGCTTGACTTTCATCGATTCCCGACGTAAATCCCTTAGCTTCGTGGGGACAACCGTGATTCATTAAAATAATGCCAATTTGCGAGGGAAGACAGCTACTAGCTACCTCGGCCGCGATTTTTTCCTCCACTAACCGCGCCATTAGCTCTATATAAGCGGGTTGGTTATAAAACGAGGGAATATAGCGCAATCCTTTGACCCAATGTTCCCCCGTTTGTCCTTGAGCTAAAGCTTTGTTAACTTGTTCGATGGCAATGCCACTGGTAAAGATAGAATCAACCACGAGGAGAGGATAGATCAAAATTTTCTCAAATCCCCGCTCGCGGATTTCCGTTAACACCTGTGCCGGTAAAAAAGGCGCGCAGAAGTTAAACGCTTTGAATACCTCCACCCGATTACCCCATTTTGCCTGTAAATTGCGCTCGATTTCCTGTCTTTGATGCTCGAAAATGTGGTTATGGGGGGAAATAAAGTGATTATGCTGGTGCTGCCATTCGTGCAGGTCAAATATAGCCAATAATTTCGCTAGGGGAGGATAAACCCAAGTCGGTACAGGAGCGAACTTAGCCGTCAGCAGATTTAAGGCCTGTTCATTATAGTTGGCAAAGTCCTCATAACTCTCCACTTCCCCGTATCCCATCAATAATACCGCCACTCGATCGCTGTGGTTGTGGGTAGCGGCTAACTGTTGTTGATCTGAAATGGCAACCACGTTTTTAACCCCGATTTTCTAAGTGAAAAACGCTATATCACTGGGATAGTAGCACTTTTCTATCCTATCCCCTCGCACGGGATAGACCGCTAAAAATTTATAACCTCTACAGAATCATACAGATTGCTTATCATCTTCATTAATAAAACGATATGTAAAGAAACTTTAAATAATGTTAAGATCGTTATAGTCCCACCTATGAGAGATATGACAGCAGGCGTGTTTGGTAGCTTACCTTTTCCCAATCAGAGCGGCGATCAACTCATCAGTAAAGTGGTGAGTGCTGCGATCGCTGCATTATTCAAACGCACAGGCAAGCTGACAGCGACTGTCCGCGCCGAACCCGTAGCCAAATTACTGCAAGGCAGTATCGACGGTTTTGACTTTATCGGTCAGTCGATGCTCATGTACAATGGCCTACGCATCGAAGCCATGGAATTGTATGTGCAAGCGGTGGCGATCGATTTTAGTGCCATTTTTACCGGACAGGTGAAACTCCGTCAACCGACGCGGGCCACTTTGCGGGTAGTTTTAACGGAAGAAGACTTAACCACCTCTTTTAATACACCTTTTATTGTCGAAAAACTGCAAAGATTAGAGTACGAAGGTAAATCAATTCACTGTCAGAACACGGAATTAATTCTCAATGACGACAAAACTTTAACTCTGAAAAGTCTAATTAAATTGGGAGAAGAAGAACCAATTCTTCTAGAAATGACCACTGCTGTGGTTGTGGAAGAAAGGCGAAAAATTCAATTTGTCGAGGTGGTTTACCAAGGCGACGAAAGATCGAAAGCTTTAGGAGAAGCTTTAATCAGCCACGTTAACAACCTCATGGATTTAGATAAATTTGCCCTCGATGGTACTCAATTAAGGGTCGATAGACTACGTTTAAAAGATAAACAGATCATCTTTTATGGTATCGCCGATATCGAGCGTTTTCCCCAAAGAAAATAGGCGGTCATCAACGGGTCTAAAAATATCAAGAGTTTTACAGACTTTACCCCAAAAATGAAGTATAACCTAATTTGGTATTGACTCCTGAATCCCCAAAACGAAAACTTCTTATCTCACCATTGAGATAACTGCTGTGGCTTTTAATCGTGCTTGTGGTGACAGGGAGGCACGGGATCGTAACCTCCGGGGTGAAAGGGATGACAACGGAGAATGCGCTTAATTGCTAACCAAGAACCCCGCAGCACACCAAAGCGCTCGATCGCTTCCATGGCATACTGGGAACAGGTGGGTTGAAAACGACAGGAAGGGGGAAATAGCGGCGAAATAAACCGTCGATATCCCTCAATTAAGCCAATAAAAATTCCTTTCATCGGAAATTTTGGGTCTGAAACCCCGTCGTTCTACGACGGCTTTACTGTTAAATATTAGCATCGTTTACGAAATATATGCTAAAATGTGAGACATGGAAAAAGCCTATTCTTACCGATTTTACCCCACACCAGAACAAGAGTCGCTATTGCGGCGCACTTTGGGCTGTGTAAGATTGGTTTACAATAAAGCTCTCCATCTCAGAACACAAGCATGGTACGAAAAGCAAGAAAGAGTAGGCTACGCTCAAACTTCTTCAATGTTGACCGATTGGAAAAAGCAAGAAGAATTAGACTTTCTCAATGAGGTAAGCTGTGTACCTTTACAACAAGGGTTAAGACATTTACAAACAGCTTTTACTAATTTCTTTGCTGGTCGTACTAAGTATCCTAACTTTAAGAAAAAACATCAGGGAGGAAGTGCCGAATTTACCAAATCAGCCTTTAAATTTAAAGACAAACAAATCTATTTAGCCAAATGCACAGAACCTTTACCTATTCGATGGTCAAGACAAATACCAGAAAGCTGTGAACCAAGCACAGTAACAGTCAGATTGCATCCATCTGGACGTTGGCATATTTCAATTAGATTTGATGACCCAACGATTAAGCCATTACCAGTAACAGATAAAGCCATTGGAATTGACTTAGGAATTAGTAGCCTTGTGATTACCAGCGATGGTGACAAAGTATCTAATCCTGAGCATTTTAAAAAGTATTATCGGAGACTGCGAAGAGCATCTAAAAGTCTTTCTAGAAAACAGAAAGGCTCAAAGAATCGAGAAAAAGCGAGAATCAAAGTAGCCAGAATTCACGCTCAAATCACCGATAGTAGAAAAGACCATTTACATAAGCTAACCACTCAATTAGTTCGTAAAAACCAAACGATTGTGGTTGAGAATTTAGCCGTCAAGAATATGGTCAAAAACCCGAAATTATCTCAGGCAATATCTGATGTAAGCTGGGGTGAAATCACTCGACAATTAGCCTATAAATGCCGTTGGTATGGGAGAAATTACATCGAAATAGATAGATGGTTTCCTAGCTCTAAAAGATGTAGTAATTGTGGGTATATTGCTGAGAAAATGCCGTTAAATGTTCGAGAATGGGACTGTCCAGACTGTGGGACTCACCATGACCGAGATATTAACGCCAGTAAAAATATTTTGGCCGCAGGGCTTGCGGTGTCAGTCTGTAGAGCGACCATAAGACCAGAACAGAGTAAATCTGTTAAGGCAGGTGCGAAAAATCCTTCGGGACAGAAGCAGAAACCCAAATCGTGAGGTTTGGGAATCGCCGTCCGTTTTACGGCGGCGAGGATGTCAACAATGTCACCTCGATCACCTAAACTAAATAGATAGTCAATTTTCGCTTTTGCCACGTGGAACTATCCCACTCTCTCCTATTTTCGATCGGTTTAGTCGCCTGTTACCTAGCTGTTCTGATTCTGATCGCTGAAAAATTAAAAAGTCTTTTCAGTACCGATGGCGAAATTACCCGCAAAGTTGTCCACATTGGCACGGGAAACGTCATCCTTTTGGCCTGGTGGTTAAATATCCCCGCTTGGGTGGGAATAAGTGCGGCCATCCTAGCGGCAACTATCGCTATCCTATCCTATTTTTTCCCCATTTTACCCAGTCTTAATAGTGTCGGTCGCCGCAGTTGGGGAACTTTTTTTTATGCTGTTAGTATCGGTGTTCTCGTGGCTTATTTTTGGCCAATTTCTCACCCCGAATACGCAGCAATGGGTATTTTAATTATGGCGTTAGGAGACGGATTAGCAGCCCTAGTCGGACAAAATTTTGGTCAACATCCCTACAAAATTTTCGGCAGTGGCAAAAGTCTGGAAGGTTCCCTGACTATGTTAGGAGTCAGCTTTTTAGTCAGCTTGATTATTTTATCTTTTATTAATGGCATGAATCCGCCAATTATTTTAGTATCTTTATTAACAGCGATCGGAGCTACTATTCTAGAAACTTTCTCGAAACTAGGTATAGATAATCTCACTGTACCGATTGGTAGCGCCGCCATTGCCTATTTTCTTACTCAAATTTTCATCTCAAGCTAGGCTATCTCAGCTTATTCACAAGGGCCGAATCTAAAACCTCATTGGTTAAGCTAAGTAGGGAGGCACAATTATTTGTTAGGATAGGTTAGTGGTAGCGTAACATGAGCGGGTGTTGGGTTTCATGCTTCAACCCAACCTACGTTCTATGTTAGCAATCAGCTTTTTAGTCAGCTGTACCGATAACTGATAACTGATAACTGATAACTGATAACTGATAACTGATAACTGATAACTGATAACTGATAACTGATAACTGATAACTGATAACTGATAACTGATAACTGATAACTGATAACTGATAACTGATAACTGATAACTGATAACTGATAACTGATAACTGATATGACCTTTACTATCACTCAAAACCAAAATCAATATCTTACCTATTGTCTCAAGGATGAAGAAGCTGACGCTTATCTGGAAGTGGTTCCCGCTAGGGGAGGAATCATCACCCGTTGGCAAATTTGCGGAGAAGATATTTTATATCTGGACAGAGAAAGATTCAAAGATCCTAACCTCAGCGTCCGCGGAGGAGTCCCGATTTTATTCCCTATCTGTGGCAACTTACCCGATAATAGCTATCAACACCAAGGACGAAACTATAGCCTTAAACAACACGGATTTGCTCGTGATTTACCCTGGCAAGTGAGCAAACAAAGCAGCGAAACTGCCGCTAGTTTAACCCTAGAATTAAACAGTAATGAAGCCACTCGTCAAGTCTATCCCTTTGATTTTCAATTAATCTTTACCTATCAACTGCAAGGAAACAGCCTCAAAATTCACCAAAAAGTTATTAATCTTTCCCCCGAAAAAATGCCCTTTTCTATCGGCTTCCATCCCTACTTTCAAGTCAACGATAAAACCCGATTATCCTTTGATATTCCCTCCTCCCAATACCTCGACCAACGCACGAAGACCCTCCATTCCTACTCTGGCAACTTTGACTTTAATCTCGAAGAAATTGATGCTGCTTTTCCGCAAATTACGCGCCATCAAAGTAGTTTTAGTGATTCCTATCATCAGCGTCAAATTGTCCTCGGTTACGACGATCTCTATACAACCCTAGTTTTTTGGACCCTGAAAGATAAAAATTATATCTGTCTCGAACCTTGGAGCGCTCCCCGCAACGCCCTCAACACAGGCGAACATTTGACCTACTTAGACCCCCAGAGTAGCCGCGAGGCGATCGTAGAAATGCGAGCCAATCAAATTTAAATTTCCCCTTGACTTAGCCCCGATAAGATGTTATATTGATAAATCGTGTGCAGAACACGAAACGGGTCGCTAGCTCAGCGGTAGAGCACTCGGCTTTTAACCGATTGGTCTTGGGTTCGAATCCCAGGCGACCCATAAAAACTTACTGATACAGAAAGATTGACTTGTCTTCCCCTGTCTATGGATTAGCCTTGCATACCAGCAGTCCCCAACTAGGACTGGCCCTCTCTAATTTCCGCGATGATAGTCGTCAACAAACTTGGGACTTAGACAGGGATTTATCGAACCTATTCCACCCCTATCTAAAACAGTTCCTGGCTCCGCAAAAATGGGCAGATTTAGCCTTTCTCGCCGCCGCTAAGGGGCCGGGCAGCTTTACCAGTACCCGCATCGGTATAGTCACCGCTAGAACCCTAGCACAACAATTACAGCTACCGATTTTTACCGTCTCCAGTTTAGCGGCCTTTGCTTGGTCACAACGGCATTTTTACCCCGTCGATACCCATCTAGCCCTAGAAATGCCCGCCACTAGGGGACAATTGTATGTGGGCATCTATCGGGGTAATCGGGTTTATTTAGCTGATAGTCTGATGACTCCGGAACAATGGCAGCGCACTTTAGAAAACTTAACTATTCCCTATCAAAGATTAGCTACACCCAATTATTTAGGCATAAATGCCCCCGCTATCCTCGATTTAGCCTATTTGGACTGGCAAACAGGAAAACGCCCCCATTGGTCGGAGGCGCTACCATTTTACGGGATGTGATTAGCAATTCCCTCTTTTTTTCAAACTATAGCCAGCTAGTCCGAGGGTTACTAATCCTAAAACTGCGCTAGGTTCGGGTACGGGTTCAACGGAATAAATCGCCACATTGCGACTCACTTCATGGGCAACAATTAACAAGGGAGTACCATTGGGACTATCGGCAGCCGGGATAAATAATAATCCTTCGGGAGAGCGATCTCCCAATTGCCCATCGTTGATATAATTAGTGAACAAAGGATTACTAGGGTTGGTGATATCATAAACCATGAAACCGCCAGCCCTTTCTATTCCCACAAAACTATAGAGACGATTACCCACAGTTCCCACTGCTAAACCTTCCGGTTCTGGCCCGCGGTTATCGCTACGACTATCGAAGCTGCTAGGAGTACCATCGGAATTAAAAATACTAGCAGTTAGGGGAGTTGCCGAAAAAGCCGCTAAAATTTGTTCAAAATCATCGCCACTATCGAAGACTTGGGACAGTCCATTAGTGACATTCCAAATCGAAAAAGAACGACCACCATAGGCAAAAAGTTGGCTATATTGACCTTGGCCATTGAGTCCGTCGATGGTGGAAACATCTAAACGTCCGAGATTTTGGGCTAATTGCAATTGGGCCGCATTAGGGAAAGCATTGGGGTCTAAAGTTAGAGTAGAAACTCGTCCGGCCTCATCTCTAGTATCCCCTTCATTGGCAGTAATTAAATAGTTTTGTCCAGCGATGGTAAAGGTGGCGATCGTATCCGGCTGATATAAGCCAAAAACCGGCCAATTATTAATTCTCACTGCTGGGGAATTAGCCGCTCCTCCAAATACTACCCCATCTCGATCGCTAGGATCCAAACCATTACCCGGTGCGTTAAAATTTTTGGCTCCTAGGGGTAAAATACTGGTGACTTGAGCGTTAACAATATTGACTATTGCAATAGCATTATTTTCCTGTAGAGACACCCATGCAGTGGTTCCATCGTCGGAAACGGTGATGTATTCCGGTTCCACATCTTGGGAAACCGTTTGACCGGGAAAAATACGGACTCCCTGACTTCTGAAAGTGTTCTCTTGACCATTAAAACTGGTAAAGGTAGCAGTGTTGACGGTGGGATTGAGAACACCAGCACTAAGATCAATAATACTAACGGAACCATCGGGATTGACACCATTAGCTGGTTCCCCCTCGTTAGCGACCAAAACCCGATTACCGTCAGGAGTAAAGGTTAACATATCTGGTAAAGCGCCCACAGTCACCTGACTCTGAAAGACACCATTAGTATCGAAAAATACTACACTGCCGTTATTGGTAATCGGATTAGCTTCCATGGCCAGGGCCACGATACCATTTTTGATGGCAACGCTGTTAACCCCCGCACCGTAGGAGCTAAGATCGATCGATGGTAAGGGAATTGGACTAGCGGGATTGCTGATATCGGCAATATCTAGACGATTATTCGGACCGGTCAGGAATAATTTGCGACTAGCGGGGTCATAAGCGGGAATTTCTGCCCCGAAGTTATTAGCAGCAGTTGTACTATTGCCAAGACTGCTCAATCGCGTGATATTTAAAGCTGAGGCCGATTCGGTAACAATGTTGATACTGCCAGCAATTGACAGCAAGGTTAATAAAAATTTCCCATGGTGACGATAGATAGCATGAATCATATTTTTAGCTGAAAACCTGCAAAAAAAGGCTAAACAATCGCATTTTTTCAGACTCAAGTTAAAGGAAGATTAAACAGGAGAGAAATTAAGGATATCTTCAAAATTTGGCCGAGAACAGTAAAAGCGAACTAGGAAAACGGGTTACTCGCTCGCTTTTTAGTTGAACGGCTCATTTACCGGAGTGATAACATGGTTTAGTATAAGCTCGATCAATATGGAATCAAGACTCGTGTTATCTACTCTCCTAGCCGATTTCAAGATCATTTTTGAACGTGACCCCGCTGCCCGTAACTGGTTAGAGGTACTGTTTTGTTATCCTGGATTACAGGCTTTACTGTGCCATCGCTTCGCCCATTGGCTATATCAGATCGGGATTCCCTTTATTCCCCGTTTAATTTCCCATCTTGCCCGTTTTTTCACTGGTATCGAAATTCACCCCGGCGCCCAAATTGGTCAGGGTGTTTTTATCGACCATGGCATGGGAGTTGTCATCGGAGAAACCGCCATTGTCGGTGATTATGCCCTCATCTATCAGGGAGTTACCTTAGGAGGGACGGGGAAAGAAAGCGGTAAACGTCATCCGACTCTAGGGGAAAATGTGGTCGTCGGCGCTGGGGCTAAGGTTTTAGGTAATATTTATCTGGGTAATAACGTTCGCGTCGGCGCTGGTTCTGTGGTGCTGCGCGATATTCCTGCCGATTGTACCGTTGTTGGTGTACCCGGTCGTTTAATCTATCGGGCCGGGACGCGGGTGGAACCCCTCGAACACGGTGATTTACCCGACTCGGAAGCGGTGGCTATTCGCGCTTTGGTGGACCGCATCGAACAACTGGAAAAACAAGTGTACGAATTGCGGCTAGAACGGTCAAAAGAACCAGATTATCGGATTAATTGCCCAGTTTTAGCCCATTTAGAAGAAGAAGCGAGTCATAGCTTTTGTCCTGCGGCCGATCGAGATATGCGCGAGTTTCTCGAAAGATCGGTTTATCCCCGAGAATCTTCTGATATGATAGAAGACTCGTTTTCTAAGTAGCTGAAACCCATTTATCAAGGCTATGATTGTTAAGGACTACTTGGCACCGTCCGATGGCTCAAACTGACTCAATCCGTATCCGTGGCGCACGACAACACAATCTCAAAAATGTTGATCTCGAATTACCCCGCAATCAGTTGATTGTTTTTACCGGAGTTTCGGGATCGGGCAAATCTTCCCTCGCTTTCGACACCATTTTTGCCGAGGGACAGCGCCGCTATGTGGAGTCCCTCAGCGCCTACGCGCGGCAATTTTTAGGACAATTAGATAAACCCGATGTGGATGCGATCGAGGGTTTAAGTCCGGCTATTTCCATTGACCAAAAATCCACTTCCCACAATCCCCGCTCTAGTGTGGGAACTGTTACGGAAATTTACGATTACTTGCGTTTATTGTTCGGTCGTGCTGGTGAACCCCATTGTCCCCATTGCGATCGCAATATTGCCCCCCAAACCATCGATCAAATGTGCGATCGAGTGATGGAATTAGCCGAGAAAACCCGATTTCAAATCTTGGCCCCGGTAATTCGCGGCAAAAAAGGCACCCATAAGCAATTAATCTCTAGTTTGGCCTCCCAAGGCTTTGCCCGGGTGCGGATTGACGGCAAGGTAGTAGAATTATCCGAGGGCATCGAGTTAGATAAAAAACATTTTCATGATATTGAAATTGTTATCGATCGCCTGATCAAAAAAGAGGGTTTACAGGAAAGATTAGTGGATTCTTTAACCACTTGTTTAAAGCATTCCGATGGTGTAGCGATTGTGGAAATTCTCGATGAGAATAACGAAGATAATCCCGAAGTTACCAAAGAAATTGTCTTTTCCGAGAAATTTGCCTGTCCCGAACACGGGGCAGTTATGGAGGAATTATCCCCCCGTTTATTCTCTTTTAATTCTCCCTATGGTGCTTGTCCCAACTGTCACGGATTGGGCAGTTTACGGAAATTTTCGGCAGATTTAGTCATTCCAGACCCAAAACAACCAGTTTATTCCGCTATTGCCCCCTGGTCAGATAAGGATAATTCCTACTATCTTTCTCTCCTCTACGGTTTAGGGCAAGCTTTAGGTTTTGAAATCCAAACCCCTTGGCAGAAACTAACAAAAACCCAGCAAGATATCATTCTCTATGGGAGTAAAGAACCGATATATTTTGAAGATGATTACCGTTACGATACTGGCCGCGGTTACTATCGAGAATTTGCGGGAGTTATCAATATCTTAGATAGGAATTATCAAGAAACCACTTCGGAAGTTATTAAACAAAGACTAGAAAAATATATTGTTAACCAAACCTGCGAAGTTTGTCACGGAAAAAGATTAAAACCGGAAGCTTTATCGGTACGTTTAGGACAATATACGATCACGGATTTTACCAGAGTTCCCATTCGGGATTGTTTGCAGAGAATTAATGATTGTCATCTAACCCCAAGACAGGCATTAATTGGAGAATTGGCCCTGAAAGAAATCAAAGCGAGACTACAATTTTTAATCGATGTGGGATTAGATTATCTTACCCTCGATCGACCGGCGATGACTTTATCTGGGGGAGAATCCCAACGAATTCGATTAGCCACTCAAATCGGTTCAGGATTAACGGGAGTCTTATACGTTCTCGATGAACCTAGCATCGGATTACACCAAAGAGATAATAGTAAACTGTTAGAAACCTTGCAAAGATTGCGAGATTTAGGTAATACTTTAATCGTCGTCGAACACGATGAAGAAACGATTCGGGCAGCCGATTATGTGGTCGATATCGGTCCGAAAGCGGGGATTCATGGCGGAGAAATCATCTGTCAAGGCAGTTTTAAAACCCTTTTAAAGTCCAAAAAATCGATAACAGGGGCCTACCTATCGGGACGCAAAGTTATTGAAACTCCTCCCCAAAGAAGGCATGGAAATGGTAATGCTTTAGTTTTAAAAAATTGCCATCAAAATAACCTAAGAAATATCGATGTAACGATTCCTTTAGGAAAATTAGTCTCGATTACGGGAGTATCTGGTTCAGGCAAATCCACCCTAATTAATGAGTTATTATATCCAGCTTTACAACATCATTTAACCCGTTTAACTCCCTTCCCCAAAGAGTTAGATAAAGTGGAAGGATTGGACGCGGTTGACAAAGTAATTGTCATCGACCAATCACCGATAGGACGCACTCCTCGGTCAAATCCTGCCACCTATACGGGGGTTTTTGACATTATTCGCGAGATTTTCACCGAAACCATCGAAGCAAAAGCTAGGGGTTACAAAGCGGGGCAGTTTTCTTTTAATGTTAAGGGAGGACGCTGTGAAGCTTGCCTAGGCCAAGGGGTAAACGTCATCGAGATGAATTTTCTCCCCGATGTCTATGTGCAGTGTGATGTGTGTAAAGGAGCGCGTTACAATCGCGAAACCCTACAGGTTAAGTATAAAGGGTATTCGATCGCCGATGTCTTAGATATGACGATCGAGGAAGCATTAAAAGTCTTTGAAAATGTCCCCCGGGCCACCACCAGATTACAAACTCTCGTGGATGTGGGTTTAGGATACTGTAAACTCGGTCAAAGCGCCCCCACTTTATCCGGTGGGGAAGCGCAAAGGGTGAAATTAGCGGCCGAATTATCCCGACGGGCCACGGGAAAAACCCTATATTTGATCGATGAACCGACTACGGGTTTATCTTTTTATGATGTGCATCATCTCTTAGATGTGTTACAAAGATTGGTCGATAAAGGTAATTCGATTATCGTCATCGAACACAATCTCGACGTGATTCGCTGTAGCGATTGGATTATTGATTTGGGACCGGAAGGAGGGGATAAGGGAGGAGAATTAATCGCGGTGGGAACACCGGAAACCGTGGCTAAATGTGAACAATCCTACACTGGTCATTATCTTGCCCAAGCATTACTTCAATATCCCCCAAAAAAGCGGGATAATATTAGGGAAGAACACAGAGATAATAAAGCCAATGATCAAGATTAGTATTTAACTCTTGTTCGCTCTTAATTTCCTGACCGGTTTTCCAAGAATAAATTTTAATCTCTTGAAAGTAAGACCTTAACTGTCTTAATTGTTCTTTGGGGGTGGCGTAATAATTTTGCAGACGAAAATTATGGGGTTCATCCCGAATAATTGCATAGTCAGCAGTCAATAACTGTTCGTAGCTAAGAGAGGGATTACAGGCACGCAAAATCACCCAGAGGACTAAATTTACATAGCTACTAAAAGGATTGAAACTAATCTTTTTTTTCCAATCGAATTCTGGGATAATTCCCTGAAGATTATGACTAGAAAAGCAAAAATAACCGCCAGTTTTACCGATGCGGCTAATTTCCTCTAAAACTAGAAAACGGTCAGCAGGGGAAATATAATCAATGCCATTAAAACTAAAGAGAATAAAATCAAAATAATTATCGGCAAATTGTTCTAGATTTCTAGCATCGGCCACTTGCCAGACTAAATGGGGGAATTTTTGACGACAAGCGGCGATCATTTCCGCAGAATAATCAACACCGATATATTCTCCCACAAGAGGGGCAAAATACTTCGTAGTCCGTCCCGCACCTACCCCTAAATCAAGCATTTTCATGGTTGATAAACGCTCTTGCAGCAGAGTTAAAATTGTCTTTTCTGCTGGCTGTAGTGCGGTTAATTGGGCATAATAACCGACAATACTAGGGTCTCTATAGGTTTGCTGATTTTTATCCTTAATCATTCTCGATCGCTCTTTCCTCATAATCTGGCTGTTTTTCTCTTACTAATAATTCACCTTCCCAACCGCCAATTACTTCTTCAAATAAGCCTTCTTGCCATTGGCTAAATGTAGTTTTTTCTTCTTGTTCTTTTAGAGATATTGGCTGATCAACTAAGGTAACTTCTAAATCTGTGTTTTTAAGTTCAGGCGGTAAAGATATTTGTAATGTTCCATCTTCTCCTACATGGGTTTTAAAACTAATTGTTTTCATGGTTTCGGCTCAGGTTACTACTATCATAAGGATAGTGTGATATGTCCTCGTCTGACAAGGTGCGTCCCTTGGCGTCTTTTAACCATAAAGACATCTTCACCCCAAACAGGTTGGACATGGCAGAAACCACCATCCGATGAGAATGGTGATACATCCCACTCAAGACACCGTTACCCGGATCTATTCGAGATCGAACTCACGATGTTGCATAACCACGAGAAACTTGATATATTGGCAGTTGATAAATATTATTGAAAATTTACTGGAGACCTAAGTATGTTATCAACTGATGTCAGACAAAAATCAATGATTAAGAGAATTGAGCAAGTTGTTTCTATTTTAATGGAAGACCGCCCTTTCTTTAAAGAGGAACTTAATTATTCAGAAATAGTGAAACATTTGGTTGAATTATTTGAGAAAAATTTACCTTTTGAGGAATTTAACACTATGTCAGAGGCAGAATTGAAAGAGCATTGTAGCTTTATTATGTCCACAGAAATCCTGTCAAAAATTGGCGGCAATTTTACTCCTGAACAAATGGCTATTTTCGATGAAGCAATTAAGCGTAAATAGGTAATTATGAGTTATTTGTTAGATACTAATTAAGCGTAATCTTGAAATTTATCAAAAAATTGAAGATGTCAAAGCTCAAAGAAAAAGTATCTTTATCAGTTGCATTACTTATTTTGAAATTAAGAGGGGATTTTTGGCAGTTGCTGCACCTAAACAAAGAGAAAGATTTAACCAACTTTGTCATGATTATCAAATTATTTTATCAGATGATTTAGCTATTTTAGAAAAAGCATCTGAAATTCATGCTGATCTTAGATTAAGAGGATTACCCATACAAACAGAAGATATTTTAATTGCTGCTACTGCTATAGTTAAAAGTTTAATTGTTGTTTCTAATGACGGTGATTTATTGAGGGTTGAAGGATTAAGTTTAGAGAATTGGGTAGAGTTATAAATTAAACCCAATCTTTAATTCATCCGCCATATTTTAATAGCTTGAGTCAGTAAAGACGTGCGTTACACTACGTTAACGCAGCCTACAAAATCGGCGTACTGCTACGCAGTGTCTTCGGCATCGCACTGTAAGGATGGGCGGTGATTTTTCCTGTGTCACTATCAAAATTAGGAGAAAGTGGCCTAATATATATATGAGGGTGCTTATTTCCTATTAAAAACCGCCAACAACCCAATGAAAACTTTAAATCAGAATCCCTGGCAAGTAGAGGGAGGAGAAACCCTACCCCTACTTTACGAAATTGATCAACATCTTTGGTTAGAGGAAACAATAAAACTCCTCAAGGAAAATCGCTTAGATGAATTAGATGTAATCCATTTAATTGAGGAATTAGAAAGCTTGAGTAAAAGAGATAAAAACCGAGTCAGTAGCTTACTTGAACAAGTGATCAGGAATTTATTACTTTTACAATATTGGACAACAGAAGCCGAAATAAATCGGAATCATTGGCGAGCGGAAATTATCGGTTTTCGCACGCAATTAAGAAAATGTTTAACGACGAATTTACAGAATTATTTGGCTGAGGAATTACCGATAATCTATCAGGATGCTTTCGATTATGTTCAACAAAAAACTCGGTTTTCTGGCGATTTTCCCTCAGAATGTCCTTACAGTTTAGAGCAATTATTAGATAAAAATTGGTTTCACTGTGAAGATTAGACATTAAACATGATAAAATAATCAAAGAAAACCGTTCTAAAACCACGGGGTTTTTAACCCAAATTTGCGATAACTAAGATGCGCTTAAAATATCAACTCGGAATCAGTGCAGATTTTTAGCTCTTTTGTCCCATCTACAAGGATAGCATTTTCCAAAAGTGATAAAAGAGGTGTAAAGTTATTTTATAGTAGTTGTCTTTGATAGCCTGGAAATTGTCCTGACGACTTCCCAAATTGCTTCCCACCTGACCCACTGTCCCAACCGCCAGTTGGCGAAATTTGATTATATCCTGCTCAACCAGCGCCATCCCGGTTGAGCGAGTTCGCCGTCGCTTGTCAGCCATCTGAGCGGACGCTTGCAGCGATCGCCTGGTTTCAAATTGAGTTACGCGCAAGATCAGGTATTTTTATTTGAGCAACGCTAAGAGAGAAAAAGCAGCGGGGATCAAATATCTGTATAAAGTGCTACGATAATCTAAGATTTCATTAAAGGTTAGATTATCAAACGCCGACTCAGGACTATCAAGGTCGGAAAGCCTCGTTCGATAGTCTGAGCAGAGGCAAGACAATCGGTTAGAACTTATTGACTATCTGAGACTGTCCAATCGTTGGAATCGACTTCGGGTATGAGTGAGGATATCGATCCGCAATTGTCAGGGTAACACCAAATCCCCTTGATCCAGTGCAGTTGACAACCCTTCTGGTTCGTAGTGACCACTTCAGTCGTCCCTGATGATAACTGGGTTTTGCTAACTGGATTTAGGATAAACCTGCCTTAGTGCGGTTTTGTCGTTACTTGTCTAACAATTGTTGCTATTTCACTAACTACCTTATTTTTTATGGTTAAAAATTATGGCAAGCAAATCTTATTCAATGGTGCAAAATTACCTAATCGGAACAACCGGAACGGGACTAGATCAAACGGTTGAAAGAATTGGCAGAGATCCAGGACTCGCTGGTGCCAATCTCGGTACAAATATTACGGGTGGAATGACGGCAGCTAATGGATTAAATCAGTTAATCTTAGAAGCCAAACAAGCCACTGGAGTCGCTAGTAACGGCATTTTTACTGTCAGTGACGTAACCGCGATTAATGCCTGGATTCGTGCCAACCGTTTAGCAGAATTTACTGCTCTCCACGGCGATGATGACGGTACAACAGAAACAGGGTTTCATTTAGTCCAAAATGACGGAGCGACTCAACAGTATCGCAATCAGAATTTAGTTGATACGGTTTTTGATGGCATTTATCACATTGGTTTCCTAATTGAAAATGGCAGCTTTGTCAATGAAGATGGTAACGCCAATGCCACTGTCACCCAAGTAGCGGATTGGCTAACCCAATTTTATACAGATCGGGCAACAACTAATACCGGACTTGATCAGATTACGGAATTAATTATTGCTGATCAGGGTTTAGCGCAAAATATACCTTGGCAAGAAATTGCTGGCGGTGCTGATGCTGCCAATGGACTGAATGATTTATTAAAAACAGCGATTACCACCTACAATCTCGCCGCCGATGGTTCAATTTCCGAAAGCGATATTGCACAAATTAACAATTGGATTCGCTCCGATGCCACCCGTTATAATACTTTTGTTGTTCTGCATGGGGATGATGACGGCACAACAGAAACTGGCTTCCATTTAGTTCAAAATGACGGCGCTCAGACCACATATTTTGCGAAAAACCTAGTTAATACTGTTGCCGACGGAATCTATCATATTGGCTTTCAGATCCAAAATGGGCGATTTCTCAACGAAGATGGTGCAGCTAATGCCACAGTCAAGGACGTAGCAGATTGGGTAACATATTTTTACGTCGATCAGTCCACCACTGGCACCGGATTAGATAAAATTGTCGATACCATCAAAATTGATACTGGCTTAGCCAAGTGGACAAATGCGGGGGATATTAACGCCGGAGCCGCCGCCGCCGACGGACTTAACCATCTATTAGTCGATGGCGTTACAGCTACAGGCATCGCTGCTGATGGCTGGATTACCAGCGATGATATTCGCACCCTCAATCAGTGGGTTCGCACTAATCACTATGACGAATTTATCCTCCTCCACGGTGACGATGAGGGAAATGAGGAAACAGGCTACCACCTGGTACAAAATGACGGAGCGACAACCCAATACTTCGGTAAAAATTTAGTCAATACCGTAGCCGATGGACTCTATCATATTGGCTTTACCATCGAAGAAAATCGTCTCGTCAACGAAGACGGCGATGCCAATGCTCGCCTTAATGATGTTGCCAGTTGGCTCAACTATTTCTATCTTCAGAAAACCATTATTTACGGTGATAACTCTAGCGACACGATTACAGGTACGAATCTTGCCGAACACCTGATGGGTTACGGGGGAAACGATATTCTCAATGGTGGCGGCGGCGATGACCTAATCGATGGAGATTGGGGGTCTGACACTTTATCGGGTGGGGTTGGTAATGACTTCCTCTATGGCGGCGCAGACAATGACCAATTAGATGGAGGCGAAGACTCAGACACTTATTATGTCTCCGGTAATCTAGCCGGAGGCTGGTCGAGTTTCCAAGGCTACGACATCTATAGCGATACCGGCACCTCTGGGGTGGATAAAATTGTGGCTTTGGGTACAGGAGACGTGGACCTGGGGATTCTTTCCTTTAGCACCAATAGTGGCATTGAAACCATCGACGGAACAGGAGTAACAGGAAAAGTCACCATTGTCGGTGATTGGAGTGCCAATAACCTCGACTTCTCTAATACTGCTTTCGTCGGTGACAATATCCAAATCAATGGCTATTGGGGGAATGATAATATCACTGGCAATACCAGCAATAATGTCATTATTGGTGGCGGTGGTGATGACAAACTGAACGGTGGTAACGGTTCCGACAATTACCTCTATACCGGCTATCAAAGTAATGATTGGAGTACCTTTGAAGGCTATGACACCATTACAGATACAGGAACCACTGGGACAGATACCATCGTCGCCAAAGGTACGGGTAATGTGGATATTGGTCTCAAGGGTTTTGATGTCAATAGTGGCATTGAAACCATCGACGGAACAGGAGTAACAGGAAAAGTCACCATTGTCGGTGATTGGAGTGACAATAAACTCGACTTCTCTAATACTGCTTTCGTCGGTGACAATATCCAAATCAATGGCTATTGGGGGAATGATAATATCACTGGCAATACCAGCAATAATGTCATTATTGGTGGCGGTGGTGATGACAAACTGAACGGTGGTAACGGTTCCGACAATTACCTCTATACCGGCTATCAAAGTAATGATTGGAGTACCTTTGAAGGCTATGACACCATTACAGATACAGGAACCACTGGGACAGATACCATCGTCGCCAAAGGTACGGGTAATGTGGATATTGGTCTCAAGGGTTTTGATGTCAATAGTGGCATTGAAACCATCGACGGAACAGGAGTAACAGGAAAAGTCACCATTGTCGGTGATTGGAGTGCCAATAACCTCGACTTCTCTAATACTGCTTTCGTCGGTGACAATATCCAAATCAATGGCTATTGGGGGAATGATAATATCACTGGCAATACCAGCAATAATGTCATTATTGGTGGCGGTGGTGATGACAAACTGAACGGTGGTAACGGTTCCGACAATTACCTCTATACCGGCTATCAAAGTAATGATTGGAGTACCTTTGAAGGCTATGACACCATTACAGATACAGGGACAACTGGGACAGATACCATCGTCGCCAAAGGTACGGGTAATGTGGATATTGGTCTCAAGGGTTTTGATGTCAATAGTGGCATTGAAACCATCGACGGAACAGGAGTAACAGGAAAAGTCACCATTGTCGGTGATTGGAGTGCCAATAACCTCGACTTCTCTAATACTGCTTTCGTCGGTGACAATATCCAAATCAATGGCTATTGGGGGAATGATAATATCACTGGTAGCACTGGTAATGATGTCATTATTGGTGGCGGTGGTGATGACAAACTGAACGGTGGTAACGGTTCCGACAATTACCTCTATACCGGCTATCAAAGTAATGATTGGAGTACCTTTGAAGGCTATGACACCATTACAGATACAGGGACAACTGGGACAGATACCATCGTCGCCAAAGGTACGGGTAATGTGGATATTGGTCTCAAGGGTTTTGATGTCAATAGTGGCATTGAAACCATCGACGGAACAGGAGTAACAGGAAAAGTCACCATTGTCGGTGATTGGAGTGACAATAAACTCGACTTCTCTAATACTGCTTTCGTCGGTGACAATATCCAAATCAATGGCTATTGGGGGAATGATAATATCACTGGCAATACCAGCAATAATGTCATTATTGGTGGCGGTGGTGATGACAAACTGAACGGTGGTAACGGTTCCGACAATTACCTCTATACCGGCTATCAAAGTAATGATTGGAGTACCTTTGAAGGCTATGACACCATTACAGATACAGGAACCACTGGGACAGATACCATCGTCGCCAAAGGTACGGGTAATGTGGATATTGGTCTCAAGGGTTTTGATGTCAATAGTGGCATTGAAACCATCGACGGGACAGGAGTAACAGGAAAAGTCACCATTGTCGGTGATTGGAGTGACAATAAACTCGACTTCTCTAATACTGCTTTCGTCGGTGACAATATCCAAATCAATGGCTATTGGGGGAATGATAATATCACTGGCAATACCAGCAATAATGTCATTATTGGTGGCGGTGGTGATGACAAACTGAACGGTGGTAACGGTTCCGACAATTACCTCTATACCGGCTATCAAAGTAATGATTGGAGTACCTTTGAAGGCTATGACACCATTACAGATACAGGAACCACTGGGACAGATACCATCGTCGCCAAAGGTACGGGTAATGTGGATATTGGTCTCAAGGGTTTTGATGTCAATAGTGGCATTGAAACCATCGACGGGACAGGAGTAACAGGAAAAGTCACCATTGTCGGTGATTGGAGTGCCAATAACCTCGACTTCTCTAATACTGCTTTCGTCGGTGACAATATCCAAATCAATGGCTATTGGGGGAATGATAATATCACTGGCAATACCAGCAATAATGTCATTATTGGTGGCGGTGGTGATGACAAACTGAACGGTGGTAACGGTTCCGACAATTACCTCTATACCGGCTATCAAAGTAATGATTGGAGTACCTTTGAAGGCTATGACACCATTACAGATACAGGAACCACTGGGACAGATACCATCGTCGCCAAAGGTACGGGTAATGTGGATATTGGTCTCAAGGGTTTTGATGTCAATAGTGGCATTGAAACCATCGACGGAACAGGAGTAACAGGAAAAGTCACCATTGTCGGTGATTGGAGTGACAATAAACTCGACTTCTCTAATACTGCTTTCGTCGGTGACAATATCCAAATCAATGGCTATTGGGGGAATGATAATATCACTGGTAGCACTGGTAATGATGTCATTATTGGTGGCGGTGGTGATGACAAACTGAACGGTGGTAACGGTTCCGACAATTACCTCTATACCGGCTATCAAAGTAATGATTGGAGTACCTTTGAAGGCTATGACACCATTACAGATACAGGGACAACTGGGACAGATACCATCGTCGCCAAAGGTACGGGTAATGTGGATATTGGTCTCAAGGGTTTTGATGTCAATAGTGGCATTGAAACCATCGACGGAACAGGAGTAACAGGAAAAGTCACCATTGTCGGTGATTGGAGTGACAATAAACTCGACTTCTCTAATACTGCTTTCGTCGGTGACAATATCCAAATCAATGGCTATTGGGGGAATGATAATATCACTGGCAATACCAGCAATAATGTCATTATTGGTGGCGGTGGTGATGACAAACTGAACGGTGGTAACGGTTCCGACAATTACCTCTATACCGGCTATCAAAGTAATGATTGGAGTACCTTTGAAGGCTATGACACCATTACAGATACAGGAACCACTGGGACAGATACCATCGTCGCCAAAGGTACGGGTAATGTGGATATTGGTCTCAAGGGTTTTGATGTCAATAGTGGCATTGAAACCATCGACGGGACAGGAGTAACAGGAAAAGTCACCATTGTCGGTGATTGGAGTGACAATAAACTCGACTTCTCTAATACTGCTTTCGTCGGTGACAATATCCAAATCAATGGCTATTGGGGGAATGATAATATCACTGGCAATACCAGCAATAATGTCATTATTGGTGGCGGTGGTGATGACAAACTGAACGGTGGTAACGGTTCCGACAATTACCTCTATACCGGCTATCAAAGTAATGATTGGAGTACCTTTGAAGGCTATGACACCATTACAGATACAGGAACCACTGGGACAGATACCATCGTCGCCAAAGGTACGGGTAATGTGGATATTGGTCTCAAGGGTTTTGATGTCAATAGTGGCATTGAAACCATCGACGGGACAGGAGTAACAGGAAAAGTCACCATTGTCGGTGATTGGAGTGCCAATAACCTCGACTTCTCTAATACTGCTTTCGTCGGTGACAATATCCAAATCAATGGCTATTGGGGGAATGATAATATCACTGGTAGCACTGGTAATGATGTCATTATTGGTGGCGGTGGTGATGACATTCTTATCGGAGGATTAGGGTCAGATCAACTAACGGGAGGTGAAGGTCGGGACCGTTTTATCTTCAACACCTTTGATGAAATCGGTCAAGGCGCAAACCAAGACAAAATCCTCGATTTCAATACTGGTCTTGATACTATTGACATCTCTGGCATCGATGCCAACTCCCTCAACGATGGTAATCAGAGTTTCACGTTTATTGGTGCCTCGGATTTTTCAGGTCAAGCGGGACAACTGCGCTATATTGACATCTCTGCCATCGATGCCAACTCCCTCAACGCTGGTAATCAGAGTTTCACGTTTATTGGTGCCTCGTATTTTTCAGGTCAAGCGGGACAACTGCGCTTTGACGGCGGTATCCTTTGCGGGGATACCAACGGCGATGCAGTCAGCGACTTTCAATTGGCGGTCGCTGGAGTGTATAGTTTACCTGTCACCAGTATAGTGCTGTGACATCCTCTGGTTTGAGGCAATACGCTCTTACTGCATTTAAATGAGTGTTAGCAGAAGTCCCTCGCTTTTAGTGATGGGACTTCTGCTGATACCAGATTAAATTGTATTCAGAGCAGATAAAGCATCAAGGATGAAGGGAAATCCCGTGGGAGAAGCAACCCTCTGGGGTGTTACTTCTTAAACAATTATCTTTCGCTCTCGGTTTTTGCTCTGTTCTTTCCCCTTACTAGGGGTTTATTCTCCAAATCCTGCTCTCCCAGGTTTGGTGGGTAAAATGTATTCTAGGATACAGTCCTGCTGGCGAGTGAGTGGAACGAACCACAAAGACACAAAGGACACAAAGATTGATCGATCATATTGTAAGTTAAACTGATCACACAGAACCTAGAAGAGCCCAAATCCTGCTTGATCATTACTTTCTATTACTCCTCTAAACAATAATTCAAGATGAGAATGTCAAACATTTTAAAAACCAGCTTACTCAGTTTAACAATTTATAGCTTGATCAACCTTTTCTCCATAAAGACACAAGCAGAAATAGGCGATCCGAATGGTTCCAATAATCAACCCCAAACAGGCTGGACACTATGGCAACGTTGGGATAAATTAACCGATGCAAAGATAGATTTCGGTTTCTCCAATATGGACTTAGGAGCAGGACTAGAATTACAGCAATTATGTTTTGGCGAAGTTGACACCCCCAATGCAGAGAAGAAACAACAAGAAACCTACTGGTGGAGATTAGATAATGACATCAATCAAATAGGTTCCGGAAAAATACAATATGGCTGTTGGATAAATGGTCAATTCAAAGGCACTAATACTGTTACTGCCTATAACACCTCTTTAGGAACTGTTCCTTGCTTGCGCGTTAATAGTTCCGTGAAAAATGGCTTAATAATTTATGAAGACTCTACCACTAATTCTCGTCCTTTAGGCATCGTTAAAAGTGGCCAAATGATTAAAGGCGAATTTTTTCCTTTAATAATCTTTACAACCAATGATAATCTGAACTGGGTGGTCATAAAATCACCACAAGAAGGCTGGATATTAACGGGGAAAACCGGCATCAATGAAAATGTTTCTTTATGTAAAAACTAAAAACTTAACCTACGGAAAAATTGGGTTTATAGCTCCTAATCAAGAATTGAAAAATAACTTCTTAGGTATCCCCCCTACCTCCCCTTTCAAAGGTAGAAACCGAAGGCGAGGGGATTGCGTAAACCGTCCTCTATTCCTTCAACCACGCCAAAAAATCTCTCTACTCGCGCTTAGAAATTAATTGAATGGAAACATCCTTTCCCTAGCTGAGAGACTATCGGTCTTAGAGTCGTTTCTAGTCGCAGATATGGACAAGCTGGTGATCCTAAATCAGATGGGAAAGATGCTCTTTAATCCCCTAGTTATTTTATTTCTTCTGTGGGAGGTGCGCCCTTGCAAGTTCTTAAGTGCTGTATTATTGATCAAGGAAAGCCGTTCTTAAATGGCGGGTTTTTTAACCGAAATTTGCGATAATAAGATGCGATTAAATTATCTACTGGCCATCAATGCAGATTTTTAGCTCTTTTGTCTCATCCACGGCCACTTTTGCCGAATTATCCCTACAAGCGGCCAAGGCCCCTGTTGATACCCTCACGGGTTGGTCATTAGAGGATCGCGATCCGCAAGTGATCGAAAAATTTGTCCCCCTTCTGGATTGGTTTTATCACCATTATTTTCGGGTTAAAACCGATGGTTGGGAAAATATTCCCCCCTCAGGACAGGTATTATTCATCGGCTCCCATAACGGCGGTTTAGCGGCCCCCGATATGTTTATGATGATGTATGATTGGTTTCAGCGCTTTGGCAGCGATCGCTTAGTCTATGGTTTGATGGATTCGCGAGTCTGGCGAGTTTTTCCATCCCAAGCGCATCTAGTGGCCCAAATGGGAGCTATTCATGCTCATCCCAAAATGGCGATCGCTGCTTTAAATAGTGGCGCTAGTGTCCTAATTTATCCAGGAGGTGCTACGGATGTTTTCCGTCCCCACAGTTTAAGAAATAAAATTCATTTTGCCGGTAATCAAGCTTTTGTTAAACTAGCTTTACAGTACGAAGTGCCGATTATTCCCGCCATTTCCCACGGCGCTCACTCGACTCTGTTTGTCCTCGACGATATTTATCCTCAATTAAAAGAATTGCATAAAAAGGGTATGCCTTGGCCCTTCGGTATTGACCCCGGAACCTGTCCCATCTATTTCGGTTTACCCTGGGGACTAGCTATCGGTCCCTTGCCGAATATTCCCTTACCCGTACCGATACATACCCGGGTTTGTCCCCCAATTATTTTTGAACGTTACGGCAAAAAAGCGGCCCGGGACCGCCGTTATGTACGCGAATGTTATGAGAAAGTCTGTTATTTGATGCAGCAACAACTCGATCAATTAGTGGCAGCCAATTCTCCCTGATACTATAGAGGAAAGTGGGGACAGAGCGATCACACTTGAGCATTGCTGCGGTCAGATTGGCCCGCTTGTGAGATAATGAAGTGTTTTGAGCAAAGTTATCAGTACAAAGTTTTCTCTTGAGATTTGACGATTATTTGGGGAATGCAGAAAATTATGAAACTATTACCCGCAGAATGCCAGCATTTACAAGACAAAGTAGCCATAGTAACTGGGGCCTCGCGAGGGATCGGTAAAGCGATCGCCTTGGAATTAGCCAGCCAGGGTGCTACTGTAGTGGTGAACTATGCTAAATCTAGCAGTGCTGCCGATGCCGTTGTTGAAGAAATTACCGCAGCTGGGGGAAAGGCAATAGCTCTACAAGCAGATGTGGCTAAAAGCGAAGAAGTGGATAATTTAGTAGATAGTACCAAGGAAAAATTCGGTCATATTGATGTCTTAGTTAATAATGCCGGCATTACCCGGGATACGCTAATGTTAAGAATGAAATTAGAAGACTGGCAAGCGGTCATCGATCTCAATTTAACCGGGGTTTTTCTCTGCACTCGTGCCGTCGGTAAATTGATGTTAAAACAGAAAAGCGGCCGCATAATTAACATCACTTCTGTATCCGGTTTGATGGGTAATCCGGGTCAATCTAATTACAGCGCCGCTAAAGCCGGTGTTATCGGTTTAACGAAAACTTTAGCCAAAGAATTTGCCAGTCGAGGCATCACTGTTAATGCCGTGGCCCCCGGCTTTATTGAAACTGATATGACTCATGACCTCAAAGCAGATGAAATTCTCAAATATATCCCCCTCTCCCGTTATGGAAAACCGGAAGAAGTCGCTGGAATGGTGCGTTTTTTAGCCGCCGATCCCGCCGCTATTTATATCACCGGTCAAGTCTTTAACGTCGATGGTGGTATGGTTATGGCTTAATTCAGTTATCAGTTATCAGTCGTTGGTCGTCAGAATTTAGCTTTTTTATCCCAACTCTGGCACTCTCATCTCCCCACTTCCCAATTCATAATTCATAATTCATAATTTATAATTTAAAATGACTTACTGTTTAGGAATTATCAATCGTTTTGGCATTGTTATGGGGGCGGATTCTCGCACGAATGCGGGAGTCGATTATATCTCGGCCTATCGGAAATTATTTGACTTTTCGGTATCGGGAGAAAGAGTAATTATGGTCTGTACATCGGGGAATTTATCGATTAGCCAAGGAGTGATTCACGAACTAAAAAGAGATCTGCACAATCAAGAGGATAAAAATCTCCATTCTCTGACTCATCTCTACGATATCGCCCACTATATCGGTGATAAAAGTCGTCAAGTACAAGCTAGGGAAAGAACTTGGCTAGAACAAGATAATATTGATTTTAAATGTAAGTTTATTCTTGGGGGACAAATTAAAGGAGAAGAACCGCAATTATTCATGATTTATCCCCAAGGAAATCATATTCAAGCCACCAAAGAAACGCCCTTTTTACAGATAGGTGAAACTAAATACGGTAAACCGATTCTCGATCGCACCATTACCTATGATACACCCCTAGAGGAAATGGCTAAATGTGCCTTACTTTCCATCGATTCGACCATGAAATCGAATATTTCCGTCGGACCGCCCATCTATTTGAGTATGTATGAAGCGAATAGCCTAAGCCTACGTCATAAGTTACAATTGCGTCTAGGAGACCCCTACCTAGCCAAAATGCGGAAACTCTGGGAGGATTACGTCCGGCAAGCTTTCGAGGCTATGCCCAATGTGGAATGGCATTATACCGATGAAGACCCCAAAGAAGATATCATAATAGATTAAGTAGATCTTTTTAACTTAACTTGACAATTCGATGATCATTGTTACCTTGATGTTGGCAGGTAGTCTAGCTTGGTTTTTTAGTACCCTTGCTGGTGGGGGCAGCCCCCTGATTCTACTCCCCGTTTTAGGTTGGTTTCTCGATGCTGCCGTCATTCCTCCAGTTTTAACCACGGGGATGCTACTCGGTAACGTCCAACGCATGGGAATGTATTGGCGCGCCATTGACTGGCCCTCGACGGTGTGGTATTTACCTGGGGCAATTATGGGATCTACCCTCGGTGCTTTTGTCTTTGCCCATTTACAATTCAAATGGTTGCCGCTAGTTTTGGGAATTTTTCTAGTTTTATCCTCGCTTAAACAATTATTTCCCCAAGAAGAAAATCGTTTTTTTGAGATTAAAACTTGGTATTTTATGCCCTCGGGATTTATCTACGCTTTCCTGTCGGGATTAGTCGGCAGTACCGGCCCGATGATGAACCTGTTTTATATTAACTATGGGCTAGTTAAAGAGCCAATGGTGGCAACGAAATCCGTTCACATGGTAGTAGTTCATGTGGCCAAATTAATCGCCTACGCAGCTTTTGGAGTTTTACATCTGCCTTTTCTTGGTTACGGTTTATTATTAGGATTAGCGGCCTGGCCGGGCAATTGGTTAGGACAAAAAGTTTTAGAAAAAATGAGTCCCCAACAATTTAAACAAGCAGTCATGTTATTCGTTTCGATGAGTGGCCTATTGATGATCTGGCGAGAACGGGGCATCGTTTTTTAAAATTTTGCTGACAAGGGGACAAATTTTGCTAGAATACTAGATGAAGGTGAATTGTATTAACCATGGCTAATACACCGATAACCGTTAAATTTGCTCCTTGATTAACCCCGCAACTGAAAATGACAGAAATCGCCAATTTTACCCTCGAACAAGGTTTAGAACGCTACCAACAGGGAGAAAGTGCCGCCAGTTTATTGCCCGAATTTAAAGAATTAAGCGATCGCAGTCCGAAAAATGCCGCCGTTTGGTCCTGTTTGGCTTGGTTATATATGCTCACCGATAAACCGGAATTAGCCCTAAAAGCCGCCCAAAAAGCCGTAAAACTCGATAAAGTTTCCCCGCAAAACCGGATCAATTTGGTTTTAGCTATGTTGGAAACCAAAACCGCCGGAGTTAGGGAACATATCGAACTGGTGCAACAATTAATTAGTTTAAACAAAGAAGTTCGCCAAGAAGTGGATGAAAATATCGCCGATGGTTTAGCTAGAAAACCCGATTGGAAAAGTTTAGAACGCATCAAAGCTTGGTTAAATGAATAAGAATATGGAATTATCAAAACAGTTATTACTAGGCTTAAAAGCCAATGATTTTCGGCATCCCATCGACCTAGAGGCGACTAACTCCCTTAAACAGTTGCCCGGTTTAGATATAGCCGTGAGAAGTTTGTTAGGTTCCGTCGCTGAGGAATTCTTTTACCTAAATAATATTGCTGCTAGTGTTTTGGTGGGGGAAAAACAATTACCCGACCTGCATAATCTACTCCTAGAAGCTTGCCGAGTTCTCGACTTAGAACCACCTCAATTATACATTCAACAAAACCCCGTTCCTAACGCCTATACCTTCGCCATGCGCGGCAAAAAACCGTTTATGGTGATGCACACTTCCCTAATTGAAATGCTGACTCCCGCAGAAATTCAAGCGGTAATCGCCCACGAATTAGGTCATCTCAAATGTGAACACGGCGTTTATCTGACTTTAGCCAATATTATGGTCCTAGCGGCGGGATTGCTGCCCAATTGGGGGACAATGTTAGCACGATCCCTACAGGAGAGAATGTTAGCATGGGTGCGCTGCGCCGAGTTTAGCTGCGATCGAGCGGCTTTATTGGCAGTTCAAGACCCCAAAATCGTCATGTCGGTGTTAATGAAGTTAGCCGGAGGTTCCCCCAGTCTGGCACCTTTATTAAATTTAGAGGCTTTTATCGATCAGGCCAAGTCCTACGATGCCGTCAGCACCTCGGAAATGGGCGAAATGTTAAAGGGTTTGCAAACCCAACAGTTAACCCATCCCCTCCCCGTCCTGCGCGCGCGAGAAATCGATCGTTGGGCCAGTTCCCCCGATTATCACAATTTGTTAAAGGGTTCAAAAATGGGTTATAATGATAAAGCTAAGGCCAAGGGCGAATGGCGAAATTGGTAGACGCACCACACTCAAAATGTGGCGAGGCAGCCCCTCATGTCGGTTCGAGTCCGACTCCGCCCATTAAAATGACAAAAACCAAGCATAAGAATTTATGGTGCGTTACCGCAATTTTAACTTAGTGTCAGCATTCTTCCCTCGCTTTTAGCGATGGCATGAATGATGACCAGTATATAGGGTTTGCTGAATATTACTGGAAGCCCTAAATAATCCCATCAGACAAGATAAATAAAATTCCCCTTTTTCAGGGGAATTTTATATTGAAAGATCACAGTTAACCCTAGTTTTCCTGTTTCGGCTGTTTTAACTTTTTCAACCATTCAGCCCGTTCTCGATAATTCATGTAAGATTTAGAGCCAGCTTTTATAACGTCACTTGCATCTTCAGATAAATATTTTTCATTCAAAGAATTTTGCTGGGCTGTATCGCTGTTGGATTCTGTCGCAAAACTGTTTTGCCCCTTGTTTAGTAAACCTGAAAGCATAGCCTTCCTCTCCTGGTGCTAGTGTTACCCAATTGATACCCTCCATCATAACCTGCTTTTCATAATAGGGGATCGCCTCTGAGAGAGAGTGCAGCAAAATCAAAGTTTCATGACAATCCCCAGTACATAGCGACAATGCCATATTGACTACATACCAGATTAACCATAATCCCACTGGCTTGTAAGATGTCTGTTTATCAATTCTCTCTAGATAATCGATGAATATATACTCTGGAGACTTATTTTTAAGTTCTTCAATATCTTCGACAGAGTCGTTAAATGCCGAAAAATGAACTAAACCTAAACACTTTCCATTAAGTGTCAGTTTAACTATTGCCTGATACTGAAAATCGGCTTTTTCCCAGAAAGACTCCCAATAGAATTCGCACTCTCCTCGTTTTAATGAGGGCATATCATCTTGAGTTGCTTCTGTTAATTCAGCTTGTCCAATAGAACCAGATTGATCTTGAAGGGTGACTTGATAACGAGGTAATGCCATCTACAGGATTATTCTGGGGTACATATTTCTATTATCTCACTCTCATGTAAGAGTTGCGCTAATTCAAGTCTGAATTGCACCACTGCCTGATCTATCTTCATAGAATACCCTATTCGGGGTACAGGGTAAGCGCAGGGAGCATCTCACCTTTGTAACCCCTAAATCAGGTTTTTATGTCAAGCTATTTTGAAAGCCTTGCTAGAAACCAGTTTTATAGATAAGTATAATTACTCACTTGCATAAATGAGATGCTCCCGTAAGCGCATCTTAACAATCCTTGGTAAAATTAACTTTGTGTGAGTTGCTTGCCCACGATTCAGGCATATTTGAGTAGAATTTGCCGTCTCAATTGTTAAGTAACAATCGACTAAATAGGTCGAGTTTGTCACTATTCTGATTGCCTATTATCACTTGACATTCCTATAGGCAGGTCTATCACAAAATCGGCCAATTATCAATAGCGTTTGAGATGCGCTCACCCAGTAATAAAGAATAGTTTTAATGCCAATCTGCGGACTTTTGCTCCGAAGGAACTGTTGGGATTAACCAAGGTTTGTTATAATTAATCCTATAGACAGTCGATCGAGAGCAACAATATGTTAAATGCAGTGGAATTTAAAGCCAAAATCAAACAAGGTATTATCGAAATTCCCGAAGAATACCAACAGGACTTGAGGGAAGACAGCGAAGTTCAAGTTATTGTGATCAAACAAACGACGACTAGAACGAATTCAGAACTCAAAAATCAGGAAATTATCGATGATTTAACCGAAAATCCCGTTAAAGTCTCTGGATTTCTCTCTCGTGATGAAATTTATAATCGCCAATCGTAAATAAAAATGTTAACCAGCTTTATTGATACTAACATTTGGCTTTATCGGTTCTTTGAGGATCAACGAATAGAAGTTTTGGAAAGAGAAAGAAAGCGCATTATTGCCACTTCTATTACTGAAGAATCAAACTTGATTATTAGCACTCAAGTTATTAATGAAATCTCCGTTAATTTGCTTAGAAAAGCTAATTTTCAGGAAGAGAGGATTAGCTCTATCAATCGAGAGCTTTACAATCGTTGTCGAGTGGTAGAATTTAACTTAACAATTCTTGAATCCGCTTCTAATCTTCGTACTCAATACAGTTTTTCTTTTTGGGATAGTTTAATTGTAGCTAGTGCCTTAGCATCCGATGCTAGTATTCTTTACTCTGAAGATATGCAGGATGGGTTAATAATATCTAATCAACTAACTTTAATTAATCCCTTTCGATCAAGTTGATTATCAGTATGATATTATTAAATTACTCATTTAATCAATAGTGATGAATAGGCAACAAAAGCGAGTTTTATCCCTATTTTCTGGCTGCGGGGGAATGGACTTAGGATTAGAGGGAGGTTTTTGGGTACACCAAGACTGTATTAATGAAAATATTCATCGAGATTGGATAGTAGAAAGACGGGAACCATGGCTAAAACTACCGCGCACTACTTTTGAAACTGTCTTTGCTAATGATATAACTAAAGCTGCTCATAATGCTTGGATTCCCTACTTTGAAAAAAGGGGTAAAAAGAATGTATTTCACTTGGGGAGTATTGTAGATTTAGTCAAACAAGCAGAAAAAGGAGAGTTTCAGTTTCCCAGTAATATCGATGTAGTAACGGGAGGTTTTCCCTGTCAAGATTTTAGTGTTTCAGGAAAAAGAAAGGGGTTTAATTCTCACAAAAGTCACACGGGTAAACTACTAGACGAGAGTGAAGATAGTTTTCAGGACAATCGCGGGAAACTCTATTATTGGATGAAGAGAGTTATTGAATTAACCTTACCTAAAGTTTTTATTGCTGAAAATGTCAAAGGTTTAATCTCTTTGGCCAATGTTAAAGATATAATTGAAGATGATTTTAGTGCCATTGGTAAAGATGGATATATAGTTATCCCTAAACTTCTCTTTGCTCCCGATTATGGAATTCCCCAAACTAGGGAAAGAATTATCTTTATCGGTTTAAATAAAACCTATTTAAAAGCGACAGCGATAGGACATCTAGAAAATAATGATATTTTTCCGCATTCAACCCATAAAGTTATTAAGCATCAATTAAATCTGTTTGAGTCAATATATCCTCTTAAAACTTACAGTACAGTGGGTCAGATATTATCAGGTTTAGCAGAACCAGAAGATGAGTTATTTGACCTCTCACAAAAAAGTTATTCAAAAGCTAAACATTATGGAAAAACTCAGGGACAAATCGAGGTTAATTTACAGGGTTTAGGTCCGACTATTCGCTCGGAACATCACGGTAATATTGAATTTAGGAGATTATCTTTAGAATTAGGGGGAAAGATAGTTAATGAGTTAGAAGCAGGGTTAAAAATGAGACGTTTAACTGTGCGGGAATGTGCGAGAATACAGACTTTTCCCGATGATTTTGAATTTGTGCGTCCACAAAACAAGGGAGATGAAAAATATTCACTTTCGGCTACGGATGGTTACAAATTAATTGGTAATGCTGTGCCACCTTTGCTTGCTTACCATATTGCTAGACACCTAGAACATCAATGGAATTATTTGTTTGAAGATATTTATTCAGTCGGCAAAAACTTATGTGTAGCATTGCCTTAATAAATAAAAATCATCTCCTGACGACCGACTCCTCAAAATCCCAACTTTACACCTCACCCTTAATACCATTTTCTTTATTCGTGGCAGACATCCTACTCCCCTCTCCCAGAACTGGAGAGGGGTTAGGGGTGAGGGTAATTACCATCCCTAACGTTACTGTTACTTTAGAAAAATGGTATAAGATAACTGCTATAATCTGGTCTTCTTATTCTTTGGTGTGATAGGTTTAACTCAATATATAAGCGATCAATCTTTGTGTTCTTTGTGTCTTTGTGGTTCGTTCCAGTCGCTCACTAGCATCACTGTATTTTAGAATACATTTTACCCGCCAAACCCAAGAGAGTCATAACCTGAGTTCGGAATCAGGGAAAACGGCAAAATTTCCCTAACCCGAACTCACCTTGATTACAAAACCTTATGGGTGTGAGAATGTTGTTTGACGTTATCCTCCGTCCGCACCAGATGAACAGCATTTAAGATGCGTTTTTTCTCTAGGGAAAAGTTTAAATCGTCTTTTTGGCCGCCCAAGGGGATTAACCCTTGTAGGTGGGGTTGATTTTTATAGGTGCGAGTTGCAGCAATCGCCCTTTCGACAAAATTCTCGCATAATTGGGCATTATCGGGGAAATTACTGGGTATTTGAGGATTATCGTCCTGAAATACCTCTCCTAAAGCCATGGCGCGGGCAAATTCGTAGGAAGTGGGAATTCCTTTGACAATTGCTTCTAGAGCTGCCGAGGGAATCGGTTCTAACACCGCCACTTTTTCTAATTCTCCCTCCTGTTTGAGAAAACAAATCGCTAAACCGAATACACAATAATCATCTTTTGTCAAGTCAGAAATGTTTAAGAATTGTGTCGCTGTGGCCATTATTTTAATCCTGAGTCGCTCTTTCTTTAATCTTGGGGGCGATGAGCGATCGAATCAAGGTTTTTATTAAGAGATATGAATGAGAAAAATTTAGCAGGGTTGGGCGGCGCTAACGCCCCAAGACGCAAAAAACTGAGAACTGTTAGACTAGAAACCAGCAGATTAACTGATAAACGAGCTTTATGTCACCCACCCTACTCATCTCCAAAGAACTCCCCACCCTGAAATATAATCCTAGTCTGGAGCGCTTTGATAGCTCTTGGGCGGCCCCTTTGTCCACTCTTCTGGGACTGGGACGGGCTGCCGGGGCGACTTTTATCGAATTTTTCCTGGAAAGAGTCAACTATATCAGTTGTTTAGCCGAAGATGACAGCATCACCAGTCTCTCACCGAAACTATCTACAGGGGCAGGAATCCGCCTTTTTCGCGGGAAAGCCGATTGTTATGTCAGTACCAACGATTTAAGCTTCCAAGGCTTAAAAAATGCCCTAGAAAAAGGTTTATCGATTCTCGGTTTAAACCTACCCAGTCCTAACGCGTATATTCCCGAAATCAATCTGGAAATGTTCCGGGATTATGCCACGGTCAAAAATAAAGATATTTGGCTCAATAATTGCAGTTCTTTGGGAGAAATGGGTGATATTCTCCTCGCTGCCAACGGTAAATTAAATCAGAAAGCCTCTCACGTCCAATCTCGTCGCGCCGCTTATTTTCGCGATTGGCAAGAAATTTTAGTTGCCGCTAGTGACGGCACTTTTGCCCGGGATATTCGCCTCACCCAATCGGTGGGCTATAATCTCCTCTGTGCCGATGGGGCTAATCGTTCTAGCATTGGTAAACGGTTGGGTAGTACCAGTAATCCCGATTTTCTGCGGACGTGGAATGCCGAGGAATCGGCGGCAGAAGTGGCCGAATCGGCGGGTAAAATGCTTTACGCTGACTATGTAGAATCCGGCAGTTATCCCATCGTCATGGCCAATGAATTTGGCGGCGTTATCTTCCACGAAGCCTGCGGTCATTTGCTAGAAACTACGCAAATTGAGCAAAAAACCACACCCTTTCTCGATAAAAAAGGCGAAAAAATCGCCCACGACAACCTGACGGCTTGGGACGAGGGATTATCCGATAAAGCTTTCGGTACTATCGATATGGACGATGAGGGAATGCCGGCCCAGCGTACTCTCCTAATTGAAAATGGTATCCTAAAAAACTTCATTGCCGATCGCACCGGTTCAATTAAAACCGGCCATCCGCGCACGGGTAGCGGTCGCCGTCAAAACTACACCTATGCGGCCGCTAGTCGGATGCGGAATACCTACATCGCACCTGGGGAATATACCCTCGATAATCTCTTTAATTCCATCGATAAAGGCATTTATTGCAAAAAAATGGGCGGTGGTAGTGTGGGGGCGACCGGTGAATTTAATTTCGCCGTCGAGGAGGCCTATCTTATCGAAAATGGCAACCTGACTAAACCCCTGAAAGGCGCGACTTTAATCGGTTCAGCCAAGGAGATTATGAATAAAATCTCTATGTGTTCCCAAGATTTAGGTCTAGCGGCGGGTTTTTGCGGTTCTGTCAGTGGCAGCGTTTATGTCACCGTTGGTCAACCCCATTTAAAAGTAGATTCTATTACCGTTGGCGGTCGTTAATCATGACTTTAGTAATTCTCTACTATTTCCTCATTGCCATCATGATAGTGGGGATAATTGGCGAACTGCTGCCCGCTATCCCCGGCATGAGTTTGATTTTAATCGCCATGCTGGTGTGGGGTTTTGTCACCAAATTTGCGGGGATGGGGGTCGCTTTAACCGTGGCCTTTGTTATCCTTCTCCTCAGTCTGGGGGTGGAATTCCTCGCTAGTTATCTCGGCGCCCAAAAAGTTGGGGCGAGCAATTGGAGTCAAATCGGTCTAGTAGTGGGTTTATTAGCGGGAATATTCGGGCTTTTACCCGCTTTACCCATTGGCGGCCCGATTATCGGTCTATTTGTCGGTCCTGTGGTGGGGGCTTTTTTGGGAGAATACGCCTATCGTCGCGATTTGGAATTAACCCCCCGTTTGCAACAATCCCTAAAAGTCTGTGTCGGTATCGTCGTCGGTACGGTTATCGGTCACGTTGCCAAAGCTATGCTGGCCACGGCTGCCGTTATCGTCTTTATTGTCACCACTTGGCCCAATCTCTCTTCAGTTATCAGTTATCAGTTATCAGTTATCAGTTATCAGTTATCAGTTTTCAGAACGTAGGTTGGGTTGAAGCATGAAACCCAACGCCCGCATGGTTTACGCTACCGCTAACCCATCCTACAAATAATTGTGCCTCCCTACTTATCCAGCTTACGGCTGACCGCTATCAGTTATCAGATTTGAGTTTTCAGTGGACACTGTTAAGTGGCAAGTTCTGAGCTTTCTTTTCACTGATTACTGATTACTGTTTACTGATAACTGAAAAATCCTCCAACACCAAAAAAAATCTATGCCAAAAGTTGAAGATATCGCCCAAATCGCTAATTCTAGCGCCCAAGCTTTAGGAATTGCTAAATACGACATCTATGGTTCTTCTGTCGATGAAACCGATGTGGATGTGTTTCAAGGGGAACCGAAACAGGTACAAGCTTCCAATCGTTCCAGCGTTATCGTTCGCGTCTGGAATCAGGATAATCAAGTCGGTGTCACCTCCACCACCGATGTGGACCCGGTGGGACTGCAATTAGCCCTAAAAACCGCTCAGGAAGCCAGCGTTTTTGGCGTTAAGGAAAATGTCCCCGATTTTAGTCCCGCTGCCACCGCACCTACCACAGAAGTGGCCAGCGAAATGTCTAATCAAGCACCTGTATCCACTCTCGTCGATAAGTTATTAGCCGCCGAAAAATCCCTACTAGCGGCCCATCCGGCTATTGCCAGTGTTCCCTATAATGGTTTGGGACAACAGCAGGTCAGACGTTTTTATCTCAATAGCGACGGGGCAATGCGTCAGGAAGCGCGTAGTTATGCCAGTGTGTATTTATACACCAAAACCGAACAGGAAGGCAAAAAACCCCGCAGCGCTGGTGCTTTTCGGGTGAGTCTGGGCCTGGAAAAATTAGATATCGATGGTTGCATCGAGGAAGCGATTACCAAAACTGTTAGCCATCTAGACTATCAACCGATTACCACGGGTAAATATTTGGTGGTTTTTGCCCCCCGGGCCTTTTTGAGTCTAATGGGAGCATTTTCTAATCTGTTTAATGCCCAAAATGTCCTTGATAAACAGAGTCTTTCTACTCCTGAATCTTTGGGAACACAAATCGCTGCTACTGCCTTAAATTTGTGTGATGATGCCCTCCATCCAGCTAATGTTGCCGCAGAAACTTTTGATAGTGAAGGCACTCCCACCCATCGTGTGGAATTAATAAAAGAGGGGATTTTGAGTAATTTTCTCCATAGCACGATTACCGCTAAACGGATGAATACGGAACCGACTGGCAACGGTAACATTGGGTCAAAAGTAACGGTTAGTCCCCATTTTTATCACGTTTTTGCTAGTGCCAATCAACCCAAAAGCTATTCTTTGGAAACAGCAAAAAATGTGGTTTTAATTGATAGTTTACAGGCACTTCATGCGGGAGTTAATTCTCTACAAGGTTCCTTCTCTTTGCCCTTTGACGGTTGGTTAGTGAACAAAAATGAGCGCGTTAGCATCGATTCCGCTACCGTAGCCGGGGATATTTTAACACTGCTGAAATCGATTGTTTATCTGGAACCGGAAGCAGTTATTACTCCCAGTGGTGTTTGTCCCTACGTTTGGGTAGAGGGTTTATCAATCACGGGAGAAGCTTAACACTATACCGAACCAAAAATAGGGGGTATTAACTAGGGAAATACCCCCAGCAAGATCAGGAGAATTACGGTCAGGAAATTCTAGCAAATATAATCTATCCCCGTCTATCAAGAAATATTACAAAAAACATGAGTAGATTAAGAAAGGTTAATGGGTGTATCCATTGATAGATAGGGGTTTTCGGCTATTGTAGTAGATATGTATGTGGGGAAGTTCAGACATATAGAAAAACTGGCGATTACGATTCACGACGGTTATAAGTACCTAGGCAAAATTAATTACATACTCGCCTCCAAAATTGTCCAGCACTTTTTTAACGTAAGCGAGGAGGCTCTTTCGGTCTTTATAGGCGCTAAATTCAATCCATTCATATTTTAAAAATCTCCATAATATTTCAATTAAATTTAAATGAGGTGAATAAGTGGGCAACCAAAATATTTTCAAATTTTTCTTTTCCCATTCCTCAAGTTTCTCCATAAATGCCTCGCTGGTATGAATGGAAGCTTGGTCAATTATTATGACAGTTTTTTTCTGTATATTTTGGGAATATTTATCCAGAAAATTAATAACTATCTCGCTAGTAACCGTTCCGACCTGTGTCTCATAAAATAATTGATTATCTCGTTTCATTATTCCTAAAATATTTAGTCTTTTACCTTCAATTGGTGGTAACTTTATCGTGGTTTTTTCTTCTTGCCAAGCGTAAGGAATACAAGGCTTTGAATCCCATCCCATTTCATCCAAATATCCTATCTCAATCTCTCCTCTTTTTTCCTGTTTTTTTAGTTCTTCTAAAATAGGTAGTTTGACCTCAAGCTCCCACTCATCAGGGGTTTTGGCGACCCCTCTTCTCACCCTTTTCCACCTCATGTTGATTTTTTTTATGAGTCTTTTTATCGTGTCTTTGCTTACGGTTAATTTCCATTCTTCTACAATTTTTATCTGGATTTTTTTTAAGCTTTTCGGTTCTTCTTTTACCCAGTCAATAACTTGTTGACCTTGTGCTTCTGTCAATTTAGGTTTTCTCCCTCTTCCTCGACGATTATAAAAACCAATTAGTTTTCTATCTTCCCAGGCCGTCAACCAATTATAGATGGTCTTTCTCGTAACTCCAAATATTCCGCTCAATTCTTCTATCGTGGTTCCCTGAAAACTTAAGAGTATACATTTCGCTCGCTCTCTTACTTGATGATGTTTACTAGCTCGATAAATTCTCTCTAGCATTTTCTGGCTCTCGGGGTTTAGGTCTCTAATCAATCTCATGGTATTTTCCTGCTGCTTCGTTTTTTTATTTATTATACTTCTTAATTTTTTATTTGGGTAATTAATTTTGCATGACTACTTAGTAATGTATAATGTAATGTATATAATTAAACTGGCTATGGTCAGCAAAATCCGCAAGCAAATTTATATCGAAGCCGAGCAGAATAATTTACTGAAAGAGAAGGCCCGACAGACGGGACTGAGCGAGGCCGAGATCATCCGACAGGCGATCGACCAACACATAATTTCCGTCAACGTTGACCCTGAGCGAAGCCGAAGGGTCAACTCTCCCACCCCGAACTTGAGCGCTTGGGAGCGAGAAAAGGCCTTTATCGCCGGTCTCGAAAACCGCCCATCACAACCGGGTAAAAGGGATTGGCAAAGGGACGATCTCTATAGCGAGGATTTTAATTCCGGGGCTACCATTGAGGGAATTCATTTCGTCAACCCCCTGAACGATGGCGGCAGACTTTCTTTTGGGTAAGATAGCTGTAGTTTCGCCAAGATTCCCAAAAAGGCGAGGGCGGCGGCTTCTTAACGAAGGCAGGAGGCGGTCGGCCGTTTTTGTAACGGGGATTTATGCCCCGCTCCCAAAACTTTTCGCCTTGTTGCTGTGCCAAATCCTTGACCCATAAACAATCATCCTCAAGATAACAAATCGATGGAAATTGTCGATGATAGCTGAGATTCTATCACTTGATGACCGAGATTAACCGGTCGAGCATTTCCCTCTACCGGCGCGCAATAACGGGGAATTGGGCTAGAAACGAGGCTAATATGACGGTCGCTCACCGCTAATCCATGGGTAGGATCATAGCCTTTCCAGCCGCCCCCCGGCAAATACACCTCTACCCAAGCGTGTAAATGTCTTTCTTCTTGGTCTAAATCTCCTTCTTGATAGCCACTGACAAAACGGGAAGCTAATCCCACACAGCGACACACATCCATAAATAAAACCACAAAATCGCGACAGGAACCCTGGTTATTTTTCCAAGTGTTTCCGGGTAGATAGGGTTCCCCGGTAAGACGAATAATTTGCTGACAATTTCGGTAAATTTTGTCATTAAGATTAAACAGGAAAGATAGCACCTGTCCCTCGGTTTCCTGCATAACTTCCTGGGCTAATGCTGCCACATCGGGGTCATTAGCTAACCCATAAAATTGTCTGTAGGGTTGTAATTGGCTGTGGAGGGAAATGGGATAATCAAAGGGTAAACAGGTCGCCCAAGGTTCCAATAAATACTGGAAAGGATTAACCCCATGGGTTTCCACTTCACTCACCACATCAATCAATAATTCTTCCGTCGGTTGATTAAACCAAATTTGTAAACAAGAATTGCCATCGAGGTCGATAATATTAGTTATCGTTAAAGGTTCTGGGTTAATTTTGAGCGTGAACTCTCGCAAAGTTTGCCCACCATCGGATTTTGGTCGCAAGCGCAGCAGATGGGGTGATAAAATCACGGGTTGATTATACAAATAATTAGTTTGATGCCGAATGTGATAACGCATTAAGTTGTTAATTGGGATTGATATTGAAAGTTATTTACTGCCAGAGGTGAGGCAAGTTCGGGATTGAAAACAAAGAAAGTTTCTGTCATTTTTGTTCCCACATCATTAACTCTTTTTTGAATATGGTCTAGGAATTCATGCAATCCCATTTCAATAACATCCTCGATGGTTAGATAACTCATTTCGGCACAAAGTCGCCCTAAACTTCTTTCTACCGAATTGCCCCAAGTTCCTACAGGAGTACCAGTAACTTGATGCAAACAGTGGTCTAATTCCCGCAGACAAAAGTGAATTGAACGAGGAAATTCTCGATTAAGAATTAAAAATTCGGCCACGTCACTAGGAGTAATCCGTCGTTGACATTTACGATACATTTCGTAGGCACTCACCGACCGCAGTAAAGCAATCCATTGAATTTGGTCTAGAGAAGTTCCTACCCATTGGGCGGAAGGTAAGAGATAATAGTATTTAACATCAAGAATTCTGGCGGTTTTATCGGCGCGTTCCTGTAATCTTCCCATAACGCCAAAATGCCAACCTTCATTATGAGTCATCGTCGCATCCATCACCCCCGCAAAACGGTGACTAGCCAATTTAACTTGGGTAAAAAAGTTCGGTAAAGTAGTTTGAGGATGGTAAGAGGAAGCATCTTTTACCATCAAGAAAAAACCATTAACCTGTTCCCACATTTCCGAAGAAATAATCTCGCGAACTGACCGAGCATTTTCTCGCGCCCAGCGCAAACAAGAGATAATTGAGTTACTATATTCCGTGTCAAATGTCAAGAAATTGATCACATTTTCTGCGGTGGCTGTGCCGTAACGTTCCTTGAATTGTTCTAAATCTCCCGTGGTTAAAACCAAAGGTTCCCACTGCTGCAAAACACTGGTGGGAATATCTAACATTAAATTAAGGTTAACATCCATAAACCGGGCGACATTTTCTGCCCGTTCAATATAGCGATTTAACCAATAAATTGAATCGGCAACTCTACTAAGCATAATTAACCAGGAAAAAGTGAAAAGGAAAAAGAAAAGGGTAGGGTGGGTTAGTAACCCACCAAAATTTTGATTATTGTCCTGATTACTTGGTTAAAACCCAAGTGTCTTTACTGCCACCACCTTGAGAAGAATTAACCACTAAAGAACCCTTTTTCAAAGCTACGCGAGTTAACCCCCCGGGATGCACATAAATTTCATCGCCACGATGGAGAATATAGGGACGTAAATCCACATGACGACCTTCAACTTCCGTGTCAATTAAAGTGGGAACCCGAGAAAGACTTAACACCGGTTGAGCGATATAATTGCGGGGATTAGCAGCAATGCGTGGGGCGAATTCTTCTCGTTCTTTCGAGGTAGCTTGGGAACCAACTAACATTCCATAACCTCCCGATTCATTGGCAGCTTTCACAACTAACTTATCGAGATTATTTAAGACATAATCTAAGTCCTTTTCTCGCCAACAAAGATAGGTAGGAACGTTATTTAAAATCGCTTCTTCTCCCAGATAATAACGAATCATATCGGGGACAAAAGCATAAATAACCTTATCATCGGCGACTCCCGTACCAGGGGCATTAGCTAAAGCGACGCGGCCTTCCTGAAAAACTTTTAATAATCCGGGTACACCTAACATCGAATCGGGACGAAAAACCGCCGGATCTAAAAAGTCATCATCGAGGCGACGATATACCACATCTACCCGTCTTAATCCCTTGGTGGTTTTCATTTGTAGATAACCATCAAAGACGACTAAATCACGCCCTTCCACCAATTCTACCCCCATTTGTTGGGCGATAAAAGAATGTTCAAAGTAGGCAGAATTATAGGTTCCGGGGGTTAAAACCACCACGGTGGGATTAGGTAATTGGGCTGGGGCTAAATTGAGGAGAGTTTCCAACAGATGGGAAGGATAATCATCCACCGGTTTAACATTCATTGTCTGGAAAATATCGGGGAAAGTGCTTTTCATTACCCGACGATTTTCGAGGACATAGGAAATACCAGAAGGAACCCGCAAATTATCCTCTAAAACATACCATTGACCATCTTTATCGCGGACTAAATCGGTTCCCGTGATGTGACACCAGATACCTCCGGCGGGTTTCAGTCCCACACAGGGTTTCAGAAATCCCGTCGCCGAGGCGATTAATTCGGGGGGAATAATGCCATCTTTAATGATTAATTGGTCATTGTAGATATCGGAGAGAAAAAGATTGAGAGCTTTGATGCGTTGTTTCAGTCCTCTTTCTAAATAATCCCAGTCCTCAGCCGAGACAATTCGGGGAATAATATCAAAAGGAAAGATTTTTTCCACCCCTTGATTGTCGCTATAGACATTGAAAGTCACCCCCAATTCAAACAGGGCCGACTGAGCGGTTTCCCGGTGTTGTTGAAGTTCTTGGGGCGGCAGATTCTGCAACCATTTGATTAAAGGGGACGAGTGGGGACGAGGTTGACCATCATCTAAGAATAGTTCGTCGTAGAAGCCTTCGGGATCGTAGGTATTTAATAGCACGCTGACCTCATTTCATACCTTACCTATTCCCAGTGTCGGACAATTGGCCTGATTTTTTGTAGTCTAGGAGACATTTTAAGGGAAATTTTAGGAAGTTACGTTTTACGTTGGGAGCATCTCACTTATGCAATGAGTATTAATACTTATAGCAGTCAAAAACTAGAAAATCTTCAACTTGATCACAAAGAGAAATGAGATTATAATAGTTATAACTTACAATTCAGAATAGCTCTCGATGGGAGGAATAATTCAATGTTATCAGAAAATGAAAAAAGAATTAAAGAGTTATGTCAAGAGTTAGGGCAATGTCTCTATGAGCAATCCCAAATTAAGAAATTTAATAACTTGGGAGAGATAGAGGAGACAGTCAGAGATTTAATGATTCATTATGTTAACCCAGAAATCGGTATTTTTTTGTCAAAACAAGCACAGAAGAAACTGCCGGTCGGACGAGAAAAGTGAAAAGTATTTTGGGGGAATTACCAATTACAGAAAAACAAGCGAAAAAATTAGAAATAAAGTCTCGGACTCAGATGAGTCCAATGTTAGAGAAGAACTGTTTGCTATTAAGTGGCGATGAATCCTACGAAAAATCGGCGCAGAAAATCAAATCATTGACAGGGATTGCTGTTTCTCACAGTACCCAACAACGCCTCGTACATCGATATGCTTTTGAAGAATTACCGTCTAACCCAGAAGTGGAAGTGGAAGAAATGAGCCTAGATGGCGGTAAGGTACGACTAAGAACTGCCAAGGGAAAAGCCTTAATTTGGCGTGATTATAAAGCAGTGAGTTTTCATCAACTGGGGGTAGCGGCTTTTTTTCAAGATAACTCAGCTTTATTAGATTTGGTTAATTCTCAAGTTTTGGCCAAGCCTTTAATTTGTTTAGGAGATGGACATGATGGTATCTGGAATTTATTTCGTGAGATCGGAGAGAAACAGGAAAGAATTGAAATATTGGATTGGTATCATTTAATCGAAAACCTCTATAAAGTTGGCGGGTCATTCCAGCGAATTGAGGAGGTAAAATGTTTTCTATGGAAGGGGGACGTGGACGCCGCTATCTCTTGTTGTGAAGGATGGTCAGAGCCGCAAGTTGAGAATTTTATTACTTATTTAAACAAGCATAAACATCGAATTGTCAATTATGGTTATTTGCAGGCAGAGGGGATTTCCATTGGCTCTGGCTCCGTCGAATCAAAAATTAAACAAATTGCTCATCGTCTTAAAATTACTGGTGCAAGTTGGCAATCTTGTAATGTACCGCAAGTCCTTCGTCATCGCTGTGCTTATCTAAATGGTTGCCTTTTTTAACTTTTTTATTGATCTCATTAAGCATTTCTACTTATTGCAAAGGTGAGATGCTCCCGTTACGTTTTTCGGGGCTGGCGATCGCCAATTGATCCCCACCGGTGGAGAAACCTGACCGGAGCGAGAATTAGCCCTGAAAACTGTGTTACATTTTTTAAAGGTCACACCTTAAATCTTTCATTTTTCTTACTGGTTACGCGATGTTTACCAAACAAGTAACGGATTCTAAAGCCTATCAATGGTTTGAGGAACGCTTAGAAATTCAAGGGATCGCTGATGATATCAGCACCAAATACGTTCCCCCCCACGTCAATATCTTCTACTGTCTGGGTGGTATCACCCTTGTGTGCTTCGTGATCCAGTTTGCCACTGGTTTCGCCATGACCTTCTACTACAAACCCACCGTAGCAGAGGCCCTCTCCTCGGTACAGTACATCATGAACGAAGTTAACTTTGGTTGGTTAATTCGTTCTATCCATCGCTGGTCTGCCAGTATGATGGTCTTAATGATGATCCTGCACGTTTTCCGCGTTTACCTGACCGGTGGCTTCAAAAAACCTCGGGAATTAACCTGGGTCACTGGGGTTGTCCTGGCCGTGATCACCGTTAGCTTCGGTGTCACCGGTTACTCCTTACCCTGGGATCAGGTGGGTTACTGGGCGGTTAAAATTGTTTCCGGTGTACCTGCTGCTATTCCCGTCGTCGGTGATCAACTCGTCACCCTGATGCGCGGTAGCGAAAGCGTCGGTCAAGCAACTTTAACCCGTTTCTACAGCTTACATACTTTTGTACTACCCTGGTCGATCGCGGTCTTCATGTTGCTACATTTCTTGATGATCCGTAAACAAGGCATTTCTGGGCCTCTATAATTCAGAAAAATATCTCTGTCGATCCGAAATCATTTTTAGGAGACATTATCCATGTCCACATTAAAAAAGCCCGATCTCAGCGATCCCGCTCTGCGCGCTAAGTTGGCTAAAGGGATGGGTCACAACTACTACGGTGAACCCGCTTGGCCTAACGATCTGCTCTATGTCTTCCCGGTGGTTATCTTCGGTACGATCGGACTCTGCACCGGTTTAGCGATTATGGATCCCACCATGATCGGTGAACCTGCCGATCCTTTCGCTACTCCCTTAGAAATTCTGCCAGAGTGGTATCTTTATCCCGTTTTCCAAATTCTCCGCATTCTTCCTAACAAACTCTTAGGTATCGCTTGCATGGCTGGCGTTCCCCTAGGCTTGATGTTAGTTCCTTTTATTGAAAGCGTCAATAAATTCCAAAATCCTTTCCGTCGTCCCGTCGCCACCGCTATCTTCCTATTCGGTACTGTGGTCACGATTTGGTTAGGTATTGGTGCTACTTTCCCCATCGATACATCTTTAACTCTCGGTTTGTTCTAAGTTACTGAACTTCACCGGTTTTTTGCCCACGCTTGTGATTCCTGACTTTGGAAGAGCGATCGTGGGCAATTTTAATTGTGATTTCCTCTAACGGGTAATTTGTTGTACCAAAGCGATAACATCGCTGCGGCTGAGTTTTTCCTTCCCTAAAGCTAGGACTTCGAGAGTGCCATGGGCTAAAGCGAGGGGAATCTTACAAAAATCAAGGGCTGGCCCTTTCGGCAGCGATTGAGTGTAATAATCGGCTAATTTCAGATTACGACGGGCATAATTATGAATATCAGTAATTGTCCAACCCTGGGGCAGAAAACTTACCCCCCGGCGCCGATCCTCCCCATGGTTGCGGGCAATATTAACCGCTTGTAAACCCCGGCCAAAACCGATGGCATAACTGCGATTAGTTTCGGTGCCATCGTACCAATTCCAGAGGTCAGACAGCAATAAACCCACGGCACCGGCCACACTAAAGGTATATTGATCTAATTCCACTTCTGTGCGAATATCCCAGTTATTCCCAGCCCAGTAGGCCATGCGATCGGCCATGGCCGCCGTGGCATCCCAGATCCGGGGGGCGATCGAATCCGGTGCTAACATAGCCCATTCGCCAATTCTCAGGGTTACTTCCGGCAAAATCTCCCGATGGACTAAGCCAAAAGCAAAGTTCTCTTCGGTAGAATTTTCGGTACCTGCTTGTAAATTCAGACTAATTTGTCTTAATATCTGAGATTTACTGAAGTTATCTAGGTCGGGATGGTCTTCTACTTCATCGATCGCCCTCATACAGAGATAAGCTGAGGCTACTGCCTCGAGCAGACGATCCGGTAAACGACTTATGGGAATATAAAAAGTTCGACTCGTTTCTTGCAGAATCGTTAAAGCATTATCGCGCAAATTCATTCAGTCCTCTCCTCACGCCAACTTAGGTAACTACGAGTTAAACCAATCAGACAGATCGGTTTAGGTTATGCCGATGTTCCTAAGACCAAGTTGCTGTCCATTGTAGTATGATTCTTCAAAATTTCGAGATTATTCCCGAAAAAATCAAACATTAGGGTATTCTTGACAATTTTTCTTTCTGGGATAGCTGAGGGACAATTACGGCAATTTTTCGAGATTACAGGCTTAAAAAGTGGTTTTTACCCGTTTTTAAACAGGATTTTGCGGCTTCATGGCAGGGATTGAAAGGAGGTCACTTGTAAAACCGGCCCGATCATGGCCATAGTCATCACATCTGAGCGAATTTGACCGATGACTGTCACTTTTGCCTTTGTTTGGGTTAATTCGGCGGGCGGTTCCATTAATTCGTAGGTTTGACCGTTATCGGCAATTAATGCCCAAGTTCCTGTGCCTATTTCGATTCTTTTTACCCGACCCGTTACACTAATACTCATGCTTTAATTTCCCCGATCAATGCGATCGCAATTTCTGCCCCTGTCACCAGCATTCTATCGATATCTTTCCTCGCCATTGATTGCCAATTTTGCCGGACTTTAACCCCATCAATCAGTTTTTTTTATCTAAAAAGCGATCACCATTGCCGCCACCATGGCCAAGAGGGATGCCACAATTGACCACGGCCCGACTGAGCGTTCGACAAAAGCTCACGCCGAAGCCTGCCCCCACGAAAAACTTTTTGCTGCAGACCCCAATTAAGCCTAACTGTTAATAGCGTAATGATAGGCGCTACCATTAGATTTCATAGGTGTCAACCACTGGCAGATAGTTTCTAGTTGTTGACGGATTTGATCGAGATGATCCTGCACGGGTTGCAGGAAGGTTTCATACTGTTGTACCTGAGTTTTTAAACGCAATAATGCCAGATTAGCATCGCGCCATTCTCGCTCCTGTTCTTCAAATTCACGAGTTTTTTGCGCTAAATCCGACCATTGACCCTCAATAATATCGCCGCTTTTTTGTAAATCCTCTTGTAGTTGCTTGATTTCTGCTGCTAAACGTTGACTTTCTTGGAGATTATTTTGATAATTATCGGCCAACAGCATTAATACTGGTTCAAAGCTACATTTTTGGGCATCTTCTGGGGATAAAATACCCTGTCTCCGCTGCAGAATTTTCAGATGTTGAGAGCGAATAGCTTGTCTTTCCTGGAGATTACGTCTTTGTCCGACCAAAGTGGCCGCCAGCATTGCTTTTTTTTCCTGTTCCTCGGCTAATTCTGCTTCTAAATTAGCTCGCTCGGATTCATCTATTGTGGCCATTCTTGCTTCTAATTCTTCCACGGTTTGGCATTGGAGAGTTAATTCTTCCTCTTGGTCGTTGACAAAAATTTCCCAGCGCTTGAGGTCTGTTTGTAAGTTCTTAACTAAGCTCTCCAATTCTTCTAAAGGCATTTTTTCAAGAGCTTCTAGATCGATTTTATCATCAAAATCTAGTTCTTCCCCTTGCAGGAGACGAAGGAGCATTTGTCGAGTAGAATCAGTGGTTTGTAGGGTGAGGTTAAGGCGCTCGAATAATTCCTGTTTGTGACTCAGAACGGTTTCTTGTATTTGTAATTGTATTTTAGCCGTTTCCAACCCACTGCGACTCGTCTGTAATTCCCTAGCTCTTTGTTCGAGATAATCGATCATTTCATCGTTGGCAACCTGACGATTTTCTACAGCTTTTTTCTGCTCCTCTAAACTCTGCCAACAACTATTTAAAATTGTCTGTTGTCCCTGCACGGATTCAAGAGTGGAATAGAGAATTTGTGAGGGAGAATTGCCCGGATCATGATTATTAGCTAAACGCTCCGCTAGAGAGCGAATAAATTGTTGTTGTTCCAGGGAAAGATTGGGGGAGAAGTTGTCATTTATTTGTCCTTCTTCCAGTTGTCGCTGTTGCTCGTTTAATTGTTGTTTTAGAGTTTCCAGTTCCTGTCTTTTGCGCTCTAAATACTCGAATTCTGCTTCTATTTGCTCAATTTGCTCGATTCTTGCCTCCATTTCCATTTTCTGGCGGTTGAGAATCTCGCTTTGATAGGTGAGGGATTGTTTCCACTGCTCGATTTTCTCTTGATCTTTCTTGCTACGCTCCATCAAACGGGAAATCTTTTGCAGTTGCCGCACCATCTCCGCTGCCGCTAATTCCGGGTTTCCTTGCAGTTGACGATTATTGCTCAAATTGACCAAGAGAAGCGCACCTTCAGCCAAGGGCTTAGTTTCGTCGTAGGTTAAGATATCTTCCTCCGGTATGGCGCTCCAAGTCTGATCCTTATGCTGACAGGCCAATAGTTTCAATTCGGTTTTGTAACCACCGATAAAACCTCTAGTCTGTTTTTTTACTTCTGCAAGGTATAGCACGAGTAGTCGTCCTCTATAATAAAAGTTTTTGTCATCAGTTTTAGAAAGAGTTGGCGATCGAGGGTAGGAGCGGCCTGTCTATGGTTTCAGTGTAACCATCCGATCCCAAAAATTTTTTCATTTCTATCATGGGAGTTTTTCTTTTTAATTCATACATTTGTTCTCAATTTTCCCTCTTCCCCACTGGAAAATTTTTGGAGATTTTTCAGAGCGAATTCACTGTGCTACTCTCAAAAAATTTGGCAGTCAATCTCATCAGCTGACCACACATCTAAATTATCGGTTAAGACGGCCTGAGAATGAGAAGCAAAGATAGAAAGCTAGACCTTTTGTACTAAAAATCTCCAGGGCTAGTTGAAATGCAGTCAAGCTTAGCGAAAAATATGTTACATAATTAGCTTATCAGATTTATTATTAGTGACAAGAGGAGGTAAGAGAGCGTTTCTGATCAAGAGGAAGTATGACGGCATTGGGCATCATCCCCAGACCACCAGCTACTGTTCCAGCCTTCCCCGGTTCCAGCCTTCCCCAAAACCCGAGACTTCCTACCTGACAATTAAGATAACTGCTTCTTCTAGACTAAAAGAAATAGGGTCTATTGGGGTAGATTCCGAGAAATTATGGAAGGAAGCTGCAATGAAATCGAGATTTGCAGTATTTTACTGGGGAATGTCCTCTAAAACCCTAAAACCTCACACCCAACCCCCAAACCCGAAAAAAAATCTCTTGGCTGGTCTTTTTTAACTTATTGTCAGCAGAATTCCCTCGCGCTTAGTGCCATGGCATGGGGCTTTTCAAGGGGCGAAGTAATTCGCGCCAGGGTTTCCCTCAGCGAAAATTTTGGGTCTGAAACCCCGTCGGAGAAGGACGGCTCGACTTTTTCAGTCTAACACTTCAGAGAAAAATGTGTTAAGATGTGAGCTATGGAAAAAGCCTATTCCTTTCGATTTTACCCCACCTCTCAACAAGAATCGCTCTGGCGACGCATCTTAGGCTGTGTAAGATTGGTTGACAACAAAGCTCTCCATGAAAGAACTCAAGGATGGTACGAACGACAAGAAAAAATCGGATATTCCCAAACTATTCAATGTTAAGCTGTTGGAAAAAGCCAGAAGATTTAGAGTTTTTAAATGAAGTTAGTTGCGTCCCTTTGTAACAAGGACTAAGACATTTACAAAACGCCTTTGCTAATTTTTTTCGCGGGTGGGGTCAACTATCCTAAATTCAAGCAAAAACATCAAGGAGGAAGTGCACAATTTACTAGGTCTGCTTTCCAATATAAAAATGGACAAATTTATTTAGCTAAATCTCAGAACCACTAGCAATTAGATGGTCACGGCAAATCCCAGAAGGTTGTGAACCAAGTACCGTAACAGTTAGGTTGCATCTATCGGGAAGATGGCATATCTCTAAAGGTAAGGAAGTAACAACCGTCAAAAAGCTAGAGGGAAAGTAGCTCAAGTTCACTCTAAAATCTCAAGAGGCCGTGAGGATTTTCTCCACAAGCGATCTCCTAAGATAGTTAACGAAAACCAAGTTATTGCTGTAGAAAACCTCAAGGTTAAAGCCATGGTACGCCATCATAATTTAGCTAAAGCCATTAGGGATTGTAGTTGGGGAATGTTTTGTCCAATGCTCAAATACAAGGCAGAATGGCAAGGAAAAACCTATAGGGAAGTTGATAGGTTTTTCCCTAGTTTTAAGACTTGTCATGTCTGTCTAAATCAAGTGGGTAGTTTGTCCCTTAATATTAGAACATGGACTTGTGTATATTGTCAGACAACTGATGACCGGGACATCAAAGGGGCGATAAATATCAGAAATGAAGCCTTACGGAGCTTGTCGTTAGGAAAAGCGCGATACTGCCTATAGAGGGGCTGTAAGACCAAAAACTGGGCGTAAGTCCGTCTTGAGGCAATCCCCTGTGAAAGAGGAAGCTTTCAACTCCGTTAAGAGTAGTTAGCCAGTGGAATGGGGAGCTATAGAGATGAAACCCGAAAGAGTCAATCAAGTCCTTGTTTAGGGGGAAAACCCCCAATAAATTTCAGATTACGTTGGAGGCAAAAATGGGAGCAATTTCGGAGCATCGGGTCAACGGGAGCTATTATCGGGCATCTTTTGCCATTGTTGTCCTTGGCAGCCTAGCTAGGTAGGGAGTTATGAGCGAAATATTGCTGGTAGAAGACAGCCAAACGCAACGGGAACTGATCTGTGGTCTGCTCCGTAATAGCGGCATTAAGGTCACGATCGCCACGGATGGGGTAGAAGCCCTCGAATATATCCAGAGAGGCAATCCCGATCTCGTCATTCTCGATATCGTCATGCCCCGCATGAATGGTTACGAGGTCTGTCGTCGTCTCAAGTCGGATGCAAAAACCCAAAATATCCCGGTGGTCATCTGTTCCTCAAAAGGGGAAGTCTTTGATCGCTATTGGGGTATGAAAATCGGAGCCGATGCCTACATTGTCAAACCCTTTGAACCGATTGAGTTCATTTATACGATTAAACAACTGCTGCGCCGATAAAATTGCCCTTTCCGGGGACAATCTAACTATGGCATAGGTCAAGACAGTTAAAAACGCCACCCGAACTATTAATTGCAAGAGAACGAAACTGATGCTTAACAACGCCGATTTTTTTACTGGTAACGCTGAAAATATCGCCCCCGACAATCAGGAATTAGAAACTCCCGTCGGTGAACTGTACTTGCGATTTTATCTACCCTCTCAGGACGAGTTTGCCCTGAGTGCCGTGGGCATTGGCGAGGTGATACAGCAACCACTCGATCGCATTACCCCCATTCCCAATGCTTCACCCTTGCTCCTCGGCACGATCAATCTCCGGGGTCAAGTGATCTGGGTGGCGGATCTAGGGCAATTTTTGGGGGATAGCAGCCCCTTAAACACCGATCGAGCCGAAATTCCCATAATTGCCATCGAAGAAGAGGAAACGATCCTCGGTTTAGGGGTGGAACGTTTGGGAGATATGGAATGGCTCGACCCAGAGCAACTAGGTAGTGCCGCCAGCATTCCCGCTCCGATCGCCCCCTATGTGCAGGGAGAGTGGATTCTAGAGCAAGAATCAAAAAAAACCTTAAGACTACTAGATTATCTGGCCATAATCCGTTCTGCCCGTTGGGCAGCTTAAAACCTGAAAAAAATAGCAGAATAAGATTTATAGCAATTCTTTCTTTAAGCTACTAACTACTTCACCACTTTAACTTTACTAGGGGAGGGGCAAATGCCGTCAGGGACAGAATACGCGAAACTCTATGGAAAGGCTAACACCGCCTATTGCCAGGGCAACCTTGAGGATGCCGCCCTCATCGTCAAAGAGATGAGCAGCAAGTATCCCGAGGATGCCAATGTCATCCTTTTACAGGGCCACATTCATCTAGGACTACAACAATACAGCTTGGCAGAGGAACGTTACGAAACGGTGCTGCGATTGGCTAAAAATTCAACCAGTCGCTCCGATCTGGTGGATTATGCCAGACGAGGTCTCGATCAGATTCGGCAATTGGGTTTTGAAGTCGAGGGGGGAGATTTTACGATCGCTGCTACGGAAAGCATTGCCTACAGCGAGGCAGCTTTCGATCCGGGTCAAGGTTTTAAGCATTCTCGGTCTGGAAAGTCGCAAGGGGCTGACCCCGATTGGCAAAATAAAGGGATGGATTGGAATAGTAGTCTTTTCAATGAGGAGGATCCCGGCGAGCCTACGGTCAGTAAAGTCCATTCCTATGACGATGATTTTGAAGAATCGGAGGAAACCGGCTTTAGTTCCCTTACCCTAACCAGTTTAGGTTCCTCCGATTCCCAAAGGTCTGACGATTCTGTGGGGGGGGAACCCCCTTTCTCCTTTTTAGAAGCGGCGGAGATTGACTCGCTGCCGGAAGAGTGGGACGGTGAGTTAGGGTCAACGGGAGAGGCCACTTTTATGGTTTCCTCTGACCTGGGGGAAAATCCCCTCACCGGTCGAGATCAGGGGTTATCCTATAGCGATACCCCAGAAGAAAGCGCTTTTGCCATCGACCGACAATCGACCCAGGGACAAGGGGCAAAAACTGGCCTTAATCAGGGCAGAGTCACTCAAAACAGATACCAAGAGGAAGACACTGGAGATTTTAGGGGACCTGAACTCAATGATGAGGATTTAGACAGTTTTTCCCCACTGGGTCTGACGGATAGGATGCAAGGACTGGGGGAATCGGAGCTATTTACCCGTTTGGGAGAGGAAGCTTTAAGTGTTGGTTTTGTCCCCGAACCCAGTGGGCTCCTTAATGCCAGTTCTGGTGTAGGAGAGCCTAGTTTTAATCCTTCTCGTCTAAAAATCCCCAATGACAAAAGAGATAGTCATCTTGCCCATGGTTCCGATCGCTTGCTCAAGCCAGTGGTGGAAGTCAATCCGGGCAAATTAGCCTTTTTTGTCAATGCTTCTTTGGGCAAAAAACAACTAATCCTAGCGGCTTTAGCGGGCATTACCCCTGTAATCTTAATTTTTGCCGTTAGTACCACCTCTTGGCTTTCTACGCTCTTGGCTGCCAAACCAGCCCCGAATAGCTGGGCAAAAACCGAAAAAGTTGCCCCCAAACCAGCCCCCGCCAGCCTTTCTCCTTTTAGTCAACCGGTACTAACCATGATGTTACTAACCGGACTGGGAACCCTGGCCGTGACTTGGCTAGGTTTACAGTTGCTCATTAGTCAGATTAAGCGCAGTCTCAACGATTTGCAAAGCCAATTCGATTATCTCTCGGAAGGTAATGTTAACACTCAAGCGACGATCTACTCGGAAGATGAATTCGGTCAACTGGCCAATCGTTTCAATCAGATGGCCCGGGTGGTGGTAACTACCACCACCGAGGCCCAACGTCGCGCTGCCGAAACGGAACGGGAACGGGAAGACCTACAACGGCAGGTGATTCGACTGCTCGATGATGTGGAAGGAGCGGCTCGGGGGGATCTAACCGTGGAGGCGGAGGTAAGCGCCGATGTTTTAGGGGCGGTGGCCGATGCTTTTAATTTGACTATCCAAAACCTGCGGGAAATTGTCCGACAGGTAAAAAAAGCGGCCAAACAGGTGAATCAAGGCAGTACCAATAGTGAATCTTTCGCCCGCAATCAGTCTAGCGATGCCCTGCGGATGGCGGAGGAATTGGCCGTCACCCTTAATTCGGTACAGATGATGACCGACTCAATTCAACGGGTGGCAGAAAACGCCAGAGAAGCCGAAGAAGTCGCCCGCACTTCTTCGATTACCGCCCTGAAGGGGGGCGATTCCGTGGAAAGAACCGTGGCGGGAATTCTGCAAATCCGCGACACCGTATCAGAAACGGCCCGAAAAGTCAAGCGTTTGGCGGAAGCTTCCCAGGAAATCTCGAAAATTGTCGCGGTAGTCTCTCAGATTGCCTCGCGCACTAATTTATTGGCTCTTAATGCCTCGATTCAAGCGGCGCGAGCAGGAGATGCGGGCCGCGGTTTTGCGGTGGTGGCCGATGAGGTGCGTCAGTTGGCCGATAGAGCCGCTAAATCTCTTAAGGAAATTGAACAGATCGTTTTACAGATTCAATCGGAAACGGGTTCGGTAATGATGGCAATGGAGGAGGGGATTCAACAGGTTATCGATGTCACCGAGCGCTCGGAACAGGCCAAGAAGTCCCTAGAAGATATTATCCAAGTTTCTAACCGCATCGATACGCTGGTGCGCTCGATTACCGCGGATACGGTCAAACAACGGGAAAATTCCCTCAATGTCGCCCAAGTTATGCAGTCGGTGGAGTTAACCGCTCAGGAAACTTCCCAAGAATCCCAACGGGTGGCCGGTTCTCTGCAAAAATTGGTTAGTATCTCCCGGGAGCTGCTTTCTTCAGTAGAACGGTTTAAGGTAGACTCGGAAGATGATCGATAATCGGTGAGCGGTAATCGGTGAGTTATCGATTGGCCGCTATCCCTCAAGATTGACCGCTAGGGTGAGTAAAGTTATGCCTAAACTTAGTCTCTGTATGATTGTCAAAAATGAAGCCGAAAATCTCCGGCGCTGTTTGGATAGCGTTAAAGAGGTGGTGGATGAGATGATCGTTATGGATACGGGTTCGACCGATGATACGATTGCTATTGCTCAAAGTTACGGTGCCATAGTTCCTAGCTACGATTGGCAGGGTAATTTTTCCGATGCCAGAAATGCGGCTTTAAAATATGTTACTGGCGATTGGATTTTAGTTCTTGATGCCGATGAAGAATTAAATCCCGCTATCGTGCCGAAAATGCGGCGGGCAATGGAAAAAGAGGAAAATTTAGTTATTAATTTAATCCGCCATGAAATCGGAGCCGTACAATCACCCTATTCTCTAATTTCTAGACTATTTCGCCGACATCCTCAAGTCACTTTTACCCGGCCCTATCACTCAATTATTGATGACAATGTGGCCATTTTATTAAAAAAAGAGCCAGATTGGAAAATAGTTGAACTGCCAGAAATTGCCATCTTTCACTACGGTTACACTGTTGATAAAATAGCCAGCTTAGATAAGTTTGAACGGGCAAGAAAGGCGATGGAGGGCTTTTATCAGCAACATCCCCACGATCCCTATGTGTGTAGTAAATTGGGAGGGTTATATCTGGAGATTGGCAGGGATAAAGAGGGTTTTAAGCTGCTCAAACATGGTTTAAAATGCCATGGCTCTAATCCGCATATTTTATACGAGTTATATTATCATCTCGCTAATTATTATTATTCAGTGGAGGAATTTAAGCAATCAGCCGATAATTTTATTAAGGCGATTAAGCAGCCAATTTTAGATAAATTAAAACTGGGTGCTTATAATAATTTCGGTGGGTTATTATACGAAGCAGAAAACTACGAAGCTGCCTTATCTGTCTTTGAGAAAACCGTAGAAATTGATCCTAGCTATGCCGATGGTTACTATAATTTAGGACTGGTTCTCAAACAACTGCATCGGCTACCAGAATCGATTAAAGCTTATAAAAAAGCTCTCAAGTTAAACCCCGATAATCCCGCTATTTACCAAAATCTAGGGGTGGCTTATATAACTTTCGGTAATTATAATGAGGCGATCAAGATTTGGCAAAAAGGCCTACAATTATTGAAAGATCAGGGTAATTTCTCTCGCGCTGAAATGCTACAAGAAACCCTAAAAGCTTTGGGAGCAAGTGTATTGAGGGATGAACAGTAACTGTTAACCGTTGTCGCGAAAATCAGGGTAAATAGCTCAAATATAAACTTAATAAAGTTTTAATAGACATTTAAGCCCTAATAGATTAATTTTACTTTTTTTCAAGCCGATATGCTGTCTCGCTAATCCTTGTCAAGCTTGAAAACTGGCTATTCTCTTGTGGGTTGGCCGTGAGAGAGGTCAATTTTCAAGGATAATTTGTAACAGAGTGTTGAAAATTCCTTTAATCTTAGTTATGAGCGATCGCCCACCAGAACTAACCCTAGCCGACCAGGCCCCTGCCAACTACGAATGTCGCTCCTGCGGCTACGTTTACGACCCCAGCAAGGGAGATAGTAAAACCAACACTCCCGCTGGAACCCCCTTCGAGGAATTGCCAGAAACGTGGCGCTGTCCCGTGTGTGGTGTGCGTCGTTCCCAATTTATCAACATCGGAGCTAAAGATGCTCCTTCGGGATTCCAAGAAAATCTTAGCTATGGTTTTGGAGTCAACCGTCTGACTCCCGCACAAAAAAATATTTTGATTTTCGGGGCTTTAGCGCTAGGATTTGTTTTCTTTATTAGTTTATATGGTTTAAACTAACTCAAGCACTCATTATCTTTAATCCAACGGCTCTTATGAGTCTGTTACCCATCGGGTACAAACCTTAATCCCTCCCGATTCCTTGACCAATACCTCTGAACCATTGATGAGAAAACTGAAACAATTCGTAATAGTTCTAGCTGTAGCCTTTTTCTGCTTTAGCTGTAGTAATGTGCCATCCCTGAGCAGTAGTCCTTGGCAAATCCTCACCCTCGACACTGACTCCACTTTTGCCGATATCGCCTTTACCGACGACTCGCAGCACGGTTGGTTAGTGGGGACCAAATCTACCCTCTTTGAAACCACCGATGGAGGGGACAGTTGGCAGCAAAAAGTCCTCAACCTTGGCGACGAAAAAGTTAGCTTTAGCGCCGTCAGTTTCCACGACCAAGAGGGTTGGATTGTCGGTAAACCCTCGATTCTTCTCCATAGCGAAGACGGGGGCAGCAGCTGGTCTCGTATCCCCTTAAGTGAAAAATTACCCGGTTCTCCCTACGGAATTATCGCTCTGAACGACAAAACCGCCGAAATGGTCACGGATTTAGGTGCTATCTACCGCACCAAAGACGGAGGCAAAACTTGGCAAGCTTTAGTGGAAGGTGCTGTGGGTGTGGCCCGGACAATTGTTCGTTCCCATGATGGTAAATATGTGGCCGTTTCCGCACGCGGTAACTTTTATTCCACCTGGGAACCGGGGTCAACAGAATGGCAACCCCACAATCGTCTTTCTTCCCGCCGTTTACAAAAAGTCGGTTATGGTGAAAAAGGGGAACTGTGGGCCCTGGCCCGGGGTGGTCAACTACAATTTACTAGCCCCAATGATCTCGATACATGGGAAGATAAGGTATTCCCCGAGTTTTCCACCAGTTGGGGACTTTTGGACCTCAACTACCGCACCCCCGAAGAAATTTGGGTCGCTGGTGGTAGCGGCAATCTCTTGGTCAGTGATGACGGCGGCCAGTCTTGGCAAAAAGATCGCGCGGTGGAAAGTGTCCCCTCCAATCTCTATCGAATTGTTTTTATCAATTCCGACAAGGGTTTTGTCTTGGGACAAGATGGGGTTTTACTGAAATATAATCCCCCTAGCGAACCGGCCTAAAACTTGTCTCAGGGTCAACAAAGTCTCTATTATAGAGATTGAATTTTTCAAGTCCTATCATTCCGAGGAGAACCGTCCATGTCAGGTAGTACCGGCGAACGTCCTTTTGGCGATATCGTTACCAGTATTCGTTACTGGATTATCCATAGCATCACCATCCCCATGCTCTTTATCGCGGGTTGGTTATTCGTGAGTACCGGTTTGGCTTACGATGTTTTTGGCACTCCCCGTCCCGATGAGTATTACACTCAAGAGCGTCAAGAATTACCGATCATTAATGATCGCTTTGAGGCCAAAAATCAAATCGATCAGTTTAATCAGTAGTTTACTTTAATTAAGGATAAAAACAATGGCTAGTGGTAATCCCAATCAACCCATTTCTTACCCCATTTTCACCGTTCGCTGGTTGGCAGTTCATACCTTAGCGGTCCCCACTGTCTTCTTTATCGGTGCAATTGCGGCAATGCAGTTTATTCAACGCTAGGAGAACAATTATGGAAAGAACACCTAATCCGAATCGGCAAGCCGTCGAGTTAAATCGTACTTCTCTTTATCTAGGTTTACTCCTAGTTGCTGTCTTGGGAATTTTATTTTCCAGCTATTTCTTTAACTAATTAGTCCCGATTCATTGTCATCGCAATTAGGAGGTGTTATTCATGTTCGCAGAAGGTCGTATTCCTTTGTGGTTAGTCGCCACCATCGCCGGTCTAGGCGTTATCGCCGTGCTTGGTCTTTTCTTCTACGGAGCTTACGCTGGTTTAGGTTCCTCTATGTAATTCCATTACGGGTAATTTCCCCCAGCAAAAAGCCGTTAGTTATTTCTATAACTAGCGGTTTTTTCAGTATTCGGTGAAAAGTAAAGCTCGATCGAACTTTATACTAATACTAAATCCGTTGAGTAACGCACAGAAAACGGGTTTCTCGGAGAAACCCGTTTTCTACTCATGCACTCATGCAAAAAGGGGAGAATAAATAATCAGTCTTTAATAACCAGATTTAGTATAAATCCGTTTTTAATAGTGTGATTAACAAAAAAAAGGAGTCAAAGACTTGACTCCTTTAGTTATATGGATGATTTAGCTAAAACTAAACTTCTTGTTTACGAGTGCTAAGATCACCCAATTTTTGGAATAAACCGAATTCCACTTGTTCTTCCAGATCTGGATCGACCCCGGCGAATACGTCGCGGTAGATGGTACGAGAACCGTGCCAGATGTGACCGAAGAAGAATAGTAAAGCAAAGACAGCATGACCGAAAGTAAACCAACCTCTCGGAGAAGTGCGGAATACCCCGTCAGACTTCAGGGTTTCGGTGTCAAACTCGAAAGCTTCACCGAGTTGCGCTCTACGGGCAAATTTCTTCACATCAGCAGGATCGCTGAACACCTGACCATCGAGAGAGCCACCGTAGAAAGAAACGGTAACACCACTTTGTTCGATACTCAGTTTCGATTCCGCACGACGGAAAGGAATATCAGCGCGAACGATACCTTCCGAGTCAGTCAGGACAACGGGGAAGGTTTCAAAGAAGTTAGGCATCCGACGCACGCTAAGGACGCGACCTTCGCCATCTTTGAAAACAGGGTGTCCTAACCAAGATTTAGCGATACCGTCACCGCTATCCATGGCACCAGTACGGAATAAACCACCTTTAGCGGGGCTATTACCGACATAATCATAGAAAGCCAGTTTTTCGGGGATTGCTTGGTAAGCTTCGGCGATGGTGGCCCCATTGGCGATGCTGGCCTCCACACGACGCTCAATTTCTTCTTGGAAATAGCCCTTATCCCATTGGTAACGGGTCGGGCCAAAGAGTTCGATCGGGGTGGTAGCATTACCGTACCACATGGTTCCAGCCACGACGAAAGCGGCAAAGAAAACGGCGGCGATACTGCTAGAAAGAACCGTTTCGATATTACCCATTCTCAAGGCTTTATAGAGTCTTTCGGGGGGACGAACGGTTAAATGGAATAAACCGGCGATAATCCCGACGATACCCGCAGCAATGTGGTGAGCTACCACACCCCCGGGGTTAAAGGGGTTAAAACCAGCCGGTCCCCATTCGGGAGCTACGGGCTGCACATGACCAGTTAAACCGTAGGCATCGGAAACCCACATCCCGGGACCCCAAAGGCCTGTTTGATGGAAAGCACCGAAACCAAAGCAAAGTAAACCGGATAAGAACAGGTGAATACCGAACATTTTCGGCAAATCGAGGGCAGATTCGCCCGTGCGGGGATCGACGAATAATTCTAAATCCCAGAAAACCCAGTGCCAAACCGCCGCTAGGAATAGCAGACCAGATAAGACGATATGAGCGGCAGCAACGCCTTCAAAAGACCAGAAACCGGGGTCAACACCAGTTTCGCCGGTGACGCTCCAGCCACCCCAAGAACCAGTGACACCTAAACGGGCCATGAAGGGCAGCACGAACATTCCTTGCCGCCACATCGGGTTTAATACGGGGTCACTGGGGTCGAAAATAGCAAGCTCATAGAGGGCCATGGAGCCAGCCCAACCCGCTACCAGTGCGGTGTGCATCAGGTGAACGGAAATTAAACGGCCCGGGTCGTTGAGAACGACTGTGTGTACTCGATACCAAGGTAGTCCCATTGACTACGCTCCTCCTATTGACAATTTAGTGTCCACTTAGACGCTTTTTATATTCAGGGTCAAAATATAAGCCCAACACTCTCGACTGTTAAGTGCAAGAGTTAGCCGACCTACATTATCCCTTGAAAAGTGTATCTATTCTAAAGAAGTGTAACTATTGTTAGAACAGATTTCAAGTCTTTGCGATCGATCTTCCGCCAGAATATTCCAGATAGGGGTGTGGGGTGTGGGGTGTGGGGTGTGGGGTGTGGGGTGTGGGGTGTAGGGTGTGGGGTGTGGGGTGTGGGGAGAATAAATAAAAATAATCTCCCGTCTCCTGAATCCTAACTCCTGAATCCTAACTCCTGAATCCTGACTCCTGACTCCTGATAACTGATCACTGATAACTGATCACTGATTACTTCCTCAGCAATTCTTCGGCATTTTGCAGGATTTCGAGGACTTGTTCGGCACTAATCAAGCGTTTTAGCACCACTTGCCCGATGGTGGGGACAGTATCGGCAATTTCGGCACTCTTGGGGGCAACTTCCACCATAATCACGGCTTCTTCCACCTTATAAAGCCATAAAACCTGTTCTCCCTCTAAAATACCGATATTTAATCGCTCTATCTGCGGTGGTCGTCGCCAACTACTCGCGTGATCCCACAAACCGCCAAATTCCCACACCCGTCCTATTGTCCAACCTGCCGTTAAGAAAAAATATTTCACTTTGTTACTCAATCTAGAATCAATCTCTAGCTTTCTGGCTTAATTAGTTTTCAGCCGTCAAATTTTATCAGCTTTTTAGCCCTCAGCCATCAGCCGGAATAGGCAATAGGCAATGGGCAATGGGCAATGGGCAATGGGCAATGGGCAATGGGCAATGGGCAATGGGCAATGGGCAATGGGCAATAGGCAAAAGTCAGCTTTGTTCTCCCTGCTCCCCGCTCGTCAATTCATAATTCATAATTCATAATTCATAATTCCCACTCCTGTCTCCTATGACGGCTAATAGCTAGTTAACGTCCCGTTAATTTCACCACCCCAATGCCCCCAAAGTATAGACCCAAGACCGCCCCTGCTAACAGGGATTGGGTGAGAGGATCTGTGGAAGGGGTTAAAATCGCGCCTAAAATCACCGCCCCTAAAACCACGAAACGCCAGCCCGATAACATCGTTTGCGAGGAAATAATGCCTAAAAAGCTCAAAATCAATTGAATAACGGGAATTTGAAAGGCGATGCCGGTACTAAACAGTAAAAGTAAGACAAATTCAAAATAGCGCTCGATCGACCAAGCTTGTTCGACCACTTCCGCCCCATAACTGACAAAAAAGTTTAAAGCGGCGGGAATCAGGGCAATATAGGCAAAAAATAAACCGGCAAAAAATAAAACACTCGATCCTAAGACTACTGGGACAATTAAACGCCGTTCGCGACGGGTTAACCCCGGCAGCACAAAGAGGATAATTTGCAAGAGAATGACCGGACTAGCCACCAGTATGCCGCTATATCCAGCTACTTTTAGGGAGACGAAAAAAAATTCTCCTGGGGCCAACTGCAAAAATTTTACCCCTTGGGCGGGGACTTCCAGCACTTGTACTAGGGGTTTAACGAAGATAAAACATCCCACCGCACCCACAGCCACGGCAATTAAACTATAAAAAATCCGCCGCCGCAACTCCTCCAAGTGGTCAAACAAGGACATTTCCACTTCTCCGGGTAACTCATCGAGATATTCGGGACTGTCTGGGGGCGGGGTTTTTACTTCTGTCGATGACATGGCTTTGGCTCGATCGTTCTCTACTCAAGCCTTTATCCTAGCATTGTTGACCCTTGACCTTGAATCAGTTATCAGTTATCAGTTACCAGTTATCAGATGTGAGTTTTTAGTGGACAGTCTTAATCGGGGGTCAGTATTCAGCTTTTATTTATTCTCCCTGCTCCCCATCTCCCCACTTCCCCACTCCCCTTAAAAAAAATTTGCTATGATATAGGGACTTGTTTAGTATTTGGTAAAAATAACCATAAGTGCCACCGTGTTCACAACTGTTCAACCCGCAAATCGATCGAGCTTACCTGATGACCTATTTACGGCAATTAAAGAGCTTAAACGACAATTAAACGCCGTTATTCTGGCTCACTACTATCAAAATTCTGACATACAGGATATAGCTGATTATATTGGTGATTCTCTAGGTTTATCCCAACAGGCTGCCCAAACGCCAGCAGATGTGATCGTATTTGCGGGGGTTCACTTCATGGCAGAAACAGCTAAAATCTTAAATCCAGATAAGTTGGTATTGCTGCCAGATTTAGATGCGGGATGTTCTTTAGCTGATAGTTGTCATCCTGAAGATTTTGCTCGTTTTAAAGCCCAATATCCCGATCATATCGTGATTTCCTATATTAATTGCAGTGCAGAAATTAAAGCCATGAGTGATATTATCTGCACCAGTTCCAATGCAGTCAAAATAGTTAACAAAATCCCTGCCCATCAACCGATTATCTTCGCTCCTGATCGCAATTTAGGCCGTTACGTTAGCCAGCAAACTGGTAGAGATTTAGTTCTCTGGCAGGGTAGTTGTATTGTCCATGAAACTTTTTCCGAACGCAAGATAATAGAATTAAAAGTCGCCCATCCAGAAGCAAAAATTATCGCCCATCCTGAGTGTGAATCATCGGTTTTACGCCATGCCGATTATATTGGTTCCACGACGGCACTATTAAATTATTCTCTAAAAAGTTCTGAAAAAACCTTTATTGTCGTCACAGAACCGGGGATTATTCACCAGATGCAAAAATCCGCGCCAGAGAAACTATTTATCCCCGCACCAGCTTTAAATAACTGTGCTTGTAATGAGTGTCCCTACATGAGACTGAACACTCTCGAAAAATTGTATCTCTGTATGGGAGATAAAACTCCAGAAATTACTATTTCTGAAGATTTAAGAATTAAGGCACTGTTGCCGATTCAAAGAATGTTAGAAATGTCTTAATCAGTTATCAGTGATCAGTTATCAGTTATCAGATGGCGCAATAATATTATTGTAGGGGCGAATTGCATTCGCCCTCTTTTAATAACTTCTGCTGCTCACCAATATGGGAGAGAAAGTTACCAATATGAGATGCAGCCTGTCAGTTTTCAGTTCATTAGACATATCCAAAAATCATCACTCAATCAGAGCTTGCTTTGATAATTTGTACTAATTAGTAGTTCGGCACTAAAATATATATCTGTCTTTGCTAATTCAATTTAACTGAAAAAATCTGGGGACATTAAAATCATTTTTATTTGGGTAAGTTGCTTGTCTAGACAAAATTTTAGTCTTGAGATAATATTAGGTAGAAGTCCACTGATTACTGAAATGCTGAAGATAAATTTTTTCATTGTGTTTGATGGATTGAAAAAAATCGACAATGGGACGAGGATAATTAACCCCTAAAATCACGGCATAACGCTTTTGTTCCTCTGGGAATAATTTATAGGGTTCGTGAATTTTATCGCCTTTTATTAGGGCTAATTCGGGCAACCAGTGACGTAAATAATCACCTTTGGGATCATAATCTCTCGACTGTTTAGGGATATTAAAATAACGAAATCCTCGCGCATCATTGCCGACACCAGCAGTGTAATTCCAATTACCCCAATTACTACAGACATCGTAATCAATTAATAATGACTCGAACCATTCTGCTCCTAGTCGCCAATCAATACCGAGATTTTTGGTCAGAAAACTAGCGACATTTTGCCGGCCACGATTTGACATAAATCCTGTAGCGCCTAATTCTCTCATATTAGCATCTACAAGGGGATAACCAGTTTTTCCCTCACACCAGAGATTAAATCTTTCCCAATCTTCTAACCAAGATAAATTAAGTTCTTGTAAACCAGATTGATAGAAGATTTTATTGCCGTGTTTACTGCAAATAAATCGGAAAAAATCTCGCCATAATAATTCAAAAATCAGCCAATAGGTAGAGTCATTTTTTACTCTTGTTTGCTCATATTTTTGTACTTCCTCATAGATATAACGGGGGGAAAGACAGCCACAACTTAACCAAGCTGAGAATTTTGAGGAATAATTAGTCCCTAACATTTCATTGCGGGTTTCCTTATAGGTTTTTAAGGAATCACTATCCCAAATATATTCTTTAACCCGTGATTTTCCTGCCATTTCACCCCCTTGAAACGACAAAACACCTCCCTGGTCTAAAATTGGTTCTGTTAAGCCCAAATCGTTTAAAATCGGAAGATTTCCCCAATCTATTTTAGGTAATTTTGTCAACTTTTTAGGGGTGGGATAAGTTGTTCTTATTTCCCAATGACGTTCTACTTGTTTACGAAAATTAGTAAATAATTCTGGCAGTTGATGAATGGTAAAAGGTAAGTCATCAGGATGATATAAAGTGGCTGTCCAAAAAGTTTTTATCTGCACGGGAAACCCAGATAAAGCCTTATTTACAGCTTTTTCTACCGCTAATTCCTCTGCTGTCACCTCTTGATGATAATAAACCCTGGCTATCTGCAATTCTTGAACTAATTGCGGGATAATTTCTTCTGGTTTTCCCCGTCGGATAATTAAATTACCGCCTAAACTTTCCAGAGATTGTCGCAAATCTGCTACGCTTTCTAATAAAAATTTAGCCCGGAACTTGCCAGTTTTTGGAAACCCGTAGGAAGTAAAACCAAATTGACGCTCATCAAAACAATAGAAGGGAATTATCTCGAATTGTTCTTGAACAGCTTGATAAATTGCCTCGTGATCGTGAACACGCAGATCATTGCGATACCAAATTAAAACCCGCATTTAACATCAATTAAAAGTTGATAAGTAGTTGGATAAAAGTAAAGTTAACTGTGGGGGTAAGGAGTCGGTCGTCAGGAGTCGGTCGTCAGTCCCGATGCAACAAGTTAGACCGTCAAGCATGAAAGTAGTACCTACTTCCCACTTCCCACTTCCCACTTTCCAGTCAGGAGTCAGTAAGAATTGCGACAATTTACATTTCTTAAGATAGACAACAGAATTTATGTCCGACTACTTAACTGATCAATAAGTAGTTAGGTGTTAAAAACCATCAGACACCCCCCTTATTAAGCTGTCCTTTAGTCACATCTTTCTTAACATTTCAAACCTTTGTAGCACAAGGCTTTCAAGACTCGGTTAACAATCTGTAATATTCCTTGTTGACACCCTTACTGACAAGGAAAAAACTGAAATCAAGTCAGGATAAGGGTTGGAGTGCTTACTGAAAAAATTGTTAAGAAAGATCCCTATAAAGGATAGCTTATTAAGGGGGGATCGAAGCCAAAATCTATCTTGAATTTAATTATCTTTTGCCGTAGTAATAGCCATAGTAACGATAATTGTGGTCTTTCCGACTAACATTATTAGCCACTAAACCTAACACGGAAATGTGGGATAATCTCAGATCTTCGAGCAGATTTTTCAGCGCAAAGCGATCGGTTTTGCCCAGTTTGGTGACGAGAATCAGTCCGGTGGCCATGGCGGCGAGAATTTTCGCATCGGCAAAAGCGGCGAGCGGTGGTACATCGTAGATAATTAGATCGAAGGCGTGGTCTTGCTGTAATTGGGAGATCATCTCCTGCATTCTCTGGGAAGAAAGCAAGCGGGTCGGATCCGGGGGAATTTGACCGGCGGTAAGAATCGATAAATTCTCGTAGCGGGGTGGGGATTGAATAGCCTCGTTCCAATCGAGACCCTCGGCGATGACATTACTAAGGCCGTGGTCGTTATCGAGATTAAGTCGCAGGTGAATCTGGGGTCGTCGCAGGTCGGCCTCCACCAGTAAGACCCTTTGTCCCATACTAGCGGCCGCTTTAGCGATATTTATTGATATGGTGGTTTTACCATCTCCCGGTGATACAGAACTAATCACGAGGGACTTGAGGGGGGAATCGGAACCGAGGAGGCGAATATTGGTGTTAAGAGTCCGGAAAGCTTCCGAGAAGGGGGAGAAATTATAGTAGGACGGGTTTTCGTTGGCTGATTTTAGGGTAGTATTAGGGATAGTAATTTTGCGATCGCCGACTGTTAACTGGGGTAGGGCGGCGGTGATCACTTTTTCGATCGTACCGAGGTCTTTTTGCCAAGGAATTGCACCTAAAAGGGGTAGTTTGCTATCTTCTTTTAGTTCATCTGCACTGTGATGAACGGGGTCTAATCTTTCGGCAAAAAAGGCCGCCCCTAGGCCTAGTAACAGACCACCGATAACCCCTAAAGCCAGATTTCGCACGGGTTTAGGGGAAACGAAGTTCTCCCCTACTTCTGGGGAGGAAATTAGTTGCCAAGGCACCACTTGTTGTGCCACCTGTAGCTGTAATTTTTGTTGTTGCTCCAGAAAACGGCCGAGACTGGTGGTGGCAATTTCCAATTCTCGCTGCAAATCCGTATAGCGACGGGCCAAAACCGCAAGATTTTTGACCGAGTCTTTCTGTTGTTTCAGGGCTTGGGCAAGGGATTCTACCTTAATTTCTAGGGTTTGGCGACTGTTAGCGGCTTCTACCAATTGTTGGGTTAATTCTACCCGCAAAGCGCTCTGAGATACCAAAGCCGGGGAATCACCCACTGTCTGGGGCAGTTTTTCCCCTAAAGTTCTCTGTGCCTCGTTTTGCAGTAGGGGCAGTAAATTAGCCCGTTTTTCCTCTAGGGTGGCGATTATCGGACTATCTTTCGCAAAAACTGCCGATTGTTTCGCCAGTTCCACCTCTACTTCCTGCAGCTGCTTGAGCAAATCTTGATAACCGGGAGATTCACTGAGATAAGTAGCGATAATTGCTTGATTAGGGGCCAATCCCACCTGTTGCTGTAAAGCTTGATAGCGAGAGTTAATTTCGTTAAGGGCAACTTGGGCTGCCCGATAATCTTGTTCAGTAGTGGTTAACTGTTGTGATAAACGAGTCGCCTCTTTATCGGGATCCAGGAAATTGTATTGCTGCCGGAATTGCTGCATTTGTTTTTGTAGAGAATTAACTCGTTCCCGCAGCACCGGCAATTGAGCGTTAACAAAATCTAACCCTTGATTAATTTCGGTCTTCCGTTCCTGAGAACTATAGTTTAGGTAATGACGGGCTAAATTATCTAAAACCAGCTTAATTTTTTCCGGTTCCTCATCTTGATAGGAAATTTCTAAAACTTTCGTCTCTTTTAATTGAGTAATTTTGAGATCAGATTTGCCAGTTTTACTAATTAAATCACTGTAGGTAAAGTCGGGATACTTAGGGGTTATTTTATTAAGGATGGGGTTAAGGAGTTGAGGACTTGTTAAAACGGCGATTTGGGTATCATAATCGATGTTCTCTCCACCTAACTGAGGTAGGATGTCTTGGGCTGCCAGTCTGGAAGAACTTTTATTTTCCTCAATGGGTTGACCGATGAGCAGCTGGAATTTACCTTGATAGATAGGGGTTTTTAAGAAAGTATAAGCAGCGATCGCAGTAGTCACCCCTACGGTGATGCCAGCGATTAACCACCAGCGATGCTTGATCACGGAAAGGACTTGGCGCAGGTTGAGTTCCTCTTCTTCTTGCGTCGGGGAGGGGATAAAAGCTGGTTGGGCAAAAACTGGCAGATTTGCTTGACTTTGGGTTTTTAAAGCCCCGTTTTGTTGGTTGTTCATCATTAATCAAATAGTCAAGGGATAACTATATTAAAAGATTTTCCGGTGGCAATCTGGCTCGATTTGTCACCGCTCAATCATAACACCGTGCTACAATGATAACCCTAATTTTTCCAGTAATTACCAAATAAGGTGCGTTTAACCTAGTCAGTGCCACTGGCCGCTTGACATACCCCCCCTGAACGGTTACAAATTGTGTGCTATCCTGCCAATGGCAATACTCATTTGCTCTTATAACAAGCTAAACCGCCATAACCACCATCACACGAGAGCCTAAATGACAATCCCATTAGCACCTCGCATCTCTGATACTTTACCCCCCATTACCTGGGAGAAATTGCCAGCGGATTTTGTCCTCCCTGATGAACCAGTGGAAAGCACCCTACAACCCCTCCTCGCGGCGGCTTTGCGAGAATCTTTAGAATTAGCCAGTTTAATTGTGGAAGCGAGTCTTATTGCTTCTAATTTTGGCATTTGCGCCACCGTTGGCGGTAAGACAGTAGTAAAAGCTCCCAATTGGGTTTATGTACCCGCAGTAGCACCTATCCGAGAAGGAGAAATTCGCCGCAGCTACACGCCTCATGGAATTCATCTCAGAAACGGAGGGAGGGAAGTATTCTATCAATCCTCACTATTTCTATGAGCGAATCTTACAAGTACCTGTCTATATTATTTTTCAACCACAAATCGGAGAATTAGAAGTGGGCCAATTCAAGTCTGAATTGCATCACTGTCTGATCTACCTTTATAGAATACCTCATTCGGGGTAAGATAGTCAAGACATTTTCGAGGACGATTGTTAATCAAGTTTACGGCTCTTTCCACCTCCTCTGGCTTAACGATTTTAAAATTCGTTCCCTTGGAGAAAAATTGTCTTAACAGTCCATTGGTATGCTCGTTTAATCCCCTCTCCCACGAATGATAAGGAGTAGCAAAATAAAAATCTGCTCCTAGTTTCTGACTCAACTCTTGATGTCCACAAAATTCTTTGCCGTTGTCACAAGTAAAGGTTTTTCTTTTGTCAGGGTCAATCTCTTGAAAAAGTTTTTCTGTGACTCTATTGATTTCCGATGCGGTTTTGTTTTTGGCTAATCCTGCTACTAAAAATTTCGAGGCTTTATCTACATGAGTAACGAGAACTCCTAGATGATTGCCTCCAATCATTGTGTCACTTTCCTGACAGGGGGACAAGCGAGCTAGAAAACTTGCTAACAAAGGCTTCTGGCTTCTCTCATTAGAAATAGATCTAGCGATTCTAGGCAAAAAGCTAACGAAAGAACTAGGGATAGGAGCGAGCTTACTAGGAATTATTATTAATAAGTGAGAGATGGTGCGGCAAACTTTTTCGAGCTAAAACCATGAAAAGCTTACGATATATGGATTTCAGCCTTCTTGTCCCCCTGTCAGGTCACTTTCCCAATGACCGATTTCAGTTTTCTGGTCAGCAATTACTGGTCGCTCGCTGATATCTACACGCCCTGGAATCCCTCCACGCTTACTTTTTGCTCCGCCTCGACTCTTTCTTTGACAAAGCCCCCGGCGTAAATATTTCTGGTACTCTCCACATCCGTGATAGTTCTGATAGATCATTTGATAGATGGTTTCGTGACTGAGAGATTCTTGACTGGCTCTTTTCAGACGACCTGCTATTTGTTCGGGACTATGATAATCTTTCAATCCTTCTTTGACCAACTCTAAGGCTGACTCGCTGACATTTTTAAAGGGTTGTTTGGCATTTTTTCGCCTTGTCTCGCTTTGAGCTTGTGCTGTGTCAGGTAGATAGCAGCCAAGGGAACTTTGATTCCTTTTTAATTCCCGTGATATTGTGCTTTGATGACATCCGAGCCAGACGGCCATTTGCCGTTGAGATAAATTTCCCTCCTGACTAAGTTGGTAGAGCAAGTTTCTTTGTTCTATGTTAAGATGTTGAGGGCTTCGTTTTGGGTCTGATTTGTTTTTGTTAATGATCAGACAGTACCTGATGAGCCTTTCTTTGTCAACTCTTGAGGTTGATGCGTTTCATTTTTGAATTGGCGGTGTATTGCCTAGTAGCAGGGAAGTATGAGTTACAGAAAGCTGATGAAAATTATTGTTACTGGCGGACAGAAATTGGTTTATTTCTAGGAGTATGGCAGGGAAAAAAGCGGAGATGATAGCTTATTGGTTGCGCTGGTGGGATGAATCGGGTAATTTACTATTGTGGGGGAGTGAACGGATTGAACAGGAGCGGAAAAGAGTCGAACAAGCCGAACGGAAGGTAGAGCGCATGGCGGCACAGCTGAAGGCCATAGGAATTGACTTGGAGGCTGAATGAGAAATCTATACAGCTTTACAATTTAGCTGATTGTGTGCTATGGTAGCAACCGTTATGCTTAGAGAGGAAATATGTTGGGAAATTGCTGGCGATTGCGTCGATAATAAATTGTAAGCAGTTATTAAAAAAGGAGAAAAGCCAGCCATGACCAGAAGCTCAGCCGGACACTCCAGATGGACAGATGAAATGCTAGATGAATTAGCAGACTCGCTTTCCGAAATTAAAGAATCAGTTTCGGAATTGAGAGAATCAGTAGAAGGAGTAAGATTGACGGCACAAGCTTTGCTACAAATCGCAGCACAGCAACAGCGTAATATGGATGAAATGAGACAAAGACAGGAAGAGTCAGACAAGCGTTTTGAGGTTTGGCTGTCAGAAGTTCGCTATTTGATTCGGCAAATTAAACCAGAAAATCAGTCATAAGCTTGAGGAAAATGGCGGCGATTGCGTCTCGACAATTTAACCTAACCTTTTGTGAAACTAATTGACAAAATAATTGATAGACTATCATGGAACAAAAACTATTGTTGGCTAAACTGTTAAAAGGTCTCTCGATTAGGATGTTTCGGCTATCGAAAAGAATCGAATATTTTGGATGTGACCCTATGATATTTCGGTATGTTGATTGTTTTGATACCATAGATGTATTGCTTAAATTCGTGCAACCAAAGTATCTCTGCGATATAGGGGCAAATGCCGGTCACTGGACTTATGTTTTAAGTCAAATGAGTCCCACTTTAGAACACGTGGTTTTTTTTGAACCCCAATCTCAGTATCAGGAGAAATTGCAATCTTTACCCTTACCTGGGGTTACTAAAGTTATGTACCAGTGTGGTTTAGGTGAAAGGGAGGATAAGTTATTAATTAAAGGAGGAACTGCTTCAGCATCTTTTGTTGATTCTGAAGAACAAAATAAATATTTTCCCAATAGTATTTCACAAAACCAGCAAGAGCAGGAGGAAGTAGAAATTAGAATTTTAGATGCAATATATGCCAGTGATGATCTACCAATCCCTGATGTAATTAAACTAGATGTTCAAGGTTTTGAGATTGAGGTTTTAAAGGGTAGTATAAATTTGCCAAAAAAATCTAAATACTTAGTGATTGAATTATCATTTCGTCAGTTTTATCGAGAGCAACCCTATCTATGGGAAATCATCAAACTACTAGAAGAGAATAAATATATTATGGTTGGCAAAGGATTTGAATGGCGATACAATGAAAATACTTCAGAAATACTGCAAATGGATGCTATATTTAAGAACACTGATGTTATGTAATTAGAGCGGGATCAAAAAGGAGCCTATTTAGTTGAGCAATCTACTTGCCAAAGCTGTTAATAATTCTAAGTGGACTGCCATCGGTTCTCTAATGACAGCCATCTTAGGATTTCTGTTTGCCGGGTTAACGATTCGCTGGTTGGGAGAAGCGGAGGCTGGATTTGCCATTGCCATTGCGACTATTGTTGGCATTAACAACACCTTTAGCGGTTTGGGACTGGGTGCGGCTGCAACCCGGTTGATTAGTCGCGCTCATGAAGAAAAGAATTATCAAGAAATTCAGAAAATAGCTGGTGTCTGTTTTACAACTTCTCTCGCTTTTGGATTGTTTGGGTTTTGTATTTTCGCTTTCGGTTCTGCTTGGATTGTTCAGTGGAGTAAATATCAAGGAAATGCTGATATAGGACGTTGGTACTGTATATTATTAGGATTAGCATTTTTGTTACAACAAATCACTGGTTATTTTAATATATTTCTCACTTCTCTTCAAAGATTTGACTGGCAAACAAAGCTCAACACTGCTTTTATGTTAGCCAATGGTATTTTGGGAATCACTTTTTTGAAAGCCTTTCCCAATATTTTAACCTTGGGAATAATTAGTTTAACTCTATCTTTATTAAATTGTTTATGTACGGGGTTTATAGTCACTAAAATCCTGGGATTTTTGACACTTCCTTCCTGGGATCAAGCGATGTTTATCGAGCTTTGGTCTTTTGGTAAATGGGTTTACATGACTCAGATACAAGTTATATTTTTTGATGGTGTTGATAAAATATTTTTAACTTCTGTATTTGGCAGCTCTTCCTTACCTTTTTACACCTTTGCTCAAAGAATTTATAAAACAGTTCACCAAATGTTAGCTGGGCAGTCTTCCTACTTATTTCCCATGCTCTCAGCTCAAGGAGATAAATTAGAAGTGGTAGCAGAACAAATAGAAGACCGCTTGCGCTGGTTTATTGGGTTAATTGCAGGTTTTGTCTATTCAGGACTAATTATTGCAGGTCCAGCCTTATTGACTATTATGGTCAATGCTGGATTTTCTAGCAAAGCTAGTTTTCAGTTGTTTATTTTTTGCTGGGTAGGCTATATTCATGCACAAGCTATAGTCACATTCTTTTTTAATTTAAGTAAAGGAAATGCAAAGCAAAACTGGATTTATGTTATAATTACTGGCCTATTCTATTTTCCCTTTTTCGTTTTTTTATCACTAAATTTTGGGTTTAAATATGCAGTTATCGGACAATTGATGATGATTGTAGGAGTCATTTACTTGTTGCGCCATGCTCATAATAATATGAATTGGTTGACTTTCAGCAAATGGACAATCCAACCCTTAATATCATCTATTATTTTAATGATTGTAGCTACTTTTATTCACCTTGTAAACAATTCAATCAAAGCTACATTGATCACACAATTTACCTCTTTAATAATTTTTTATTTTTCTGGAATCTTATTTGTTTATTATCTAGAAAACAAATGTTTTGGTAGTACGGGTAGAACAAAAACTTTAAGTAGAGCTATTTTGCTTTTTTGTGGTAAGCTGAATATGTCAAAAGAGCGTTAGTCAACCAATGTTAAACTGATTGATATGTTTATCTAAAAAGCTGTTTCTATATTTTCCAAGCAAATATACTCGTATATCTCATTTAAGATTGCTATAGAATATGCCCTGTCGGTAGAATATATTCTGTGGAACCTTTCATCTGCTACATAATCATTTACGAGCCGAGGTTGTCATTGAACAGTAGGTATGATACAATAGGATGGAAGTTTGGGAAGGTATTAGGAACAAGGCGGGTTTCAGACACGTTATCGCACTGCTGTGACTTTAGCCGCCCAGTTTTATAGGGGGAAGGCTAAAACCTTATTTACTCCCTAACCATCTAGACAGTAACCACGATTTCTAGGAAAAAAATTCAAGAATTTTTTTCCTAGAAAGCTTTTGAGTTACTAAAAAGCCCGTATATTCCGATAAACATAAACATAGGAACCTTAGAGGATTTAAGTCATGTTCAAAAATATTATTCAGGAGACTTTTAAATACCTGGGATACAAAATAGTTAAAAATAATGCTCCTGTTCTTTACTTTCACTCAAATGCTTATTTAAGGCATAATGCAAGACGACTTGAACATTTGGCCAGCCTTAACATACCCGTAAGAGGTATGTCAGTACTTGAAGTAGGAGCAGGGATAGGTGATCACTCTCACTACTATCTAGACAGAGAGTGCCAAATTACGATAACAGAAACAAGACAAGATAATCTTGATTATCTTGTCTTGCGTTACCCTGGAGTTAATATCTTGAGATTAGATTTGGATTCTCCTCAGCCAATTGAAAATAGTCCATTTGATGTAGTTCATTGCTATGGATTACTCTACCATTTGAAAAATCCTGATTTGGCCTTGGACTTTCTAAGTCAATCTTGTCAAAAAATTCTTTTTTTAGAAACTTGTGTTTCTTTTGGTGATAATGAACAGATAAATCCTGTCAAAGAAATACAAACTAACCCTACTCAGGCTTTTTCTGGTCTGGGATGTCGTCCGACACGACGATGGATATTTTCTCGTTTACAAAATCATTTTGATTATGTTTACATCCCTAGAACACAACCTAATCATGAGCAATTTCCTCTAGACTGGAGTCATCCAGAAAAACATCAAGGTTTGAGTCGTTCTATATTTATTGCTTCGAGGACTAAACTTGACAATGAAATGTTGACAGATGAACTTATACAACAGCAAGCAAGACATAACTGACATTGCATGAACAACCTAAAATTTTTTTCAAGAAGGGTAACAAGAGCGATCACCCGCAGATTAAGATTAGATCAAAATCTTTTTCGGCAAAATCAACTTAAATTAACTGAAAAAATAAGGAGTTGAACAAATTTAATAACATTGAAATACATCAGGCCGGTTTTGGAGAAAAAGATGAGATTGTAGAATTCAATTCAGGCGCACCAGGAATGGAAGTTTATCACTCATTGGGCGACATTATTCATTCTTCAGCGGATCCCGATAAATTTAAGACAATACCAGTTCAACTTTTTCAAGGCTCTACCTGGTTACAAAAGAATAATGTACAGCATATAGATTTAATGAAACTTGATGCTGAAGGTGGAGAATACCTTATACTCAAGAGAATGCTGGAAATGTTTCAATCCCCAAAAATCTCTCGACTGTTAATAGAAATTACGGATGAAATGTCAAAAGCGGCGTTGCTGAATCAAGGTATGAATAACAACCTTGCACCCATCCAAAAGTTAGTTTGGGTCTAGGTTTTAAAAATCCCACAAAAGAAAATTCATATCTCAAATCAGCAAAGCCAAAAATCGCTAAACCAGTCATAGCTTTTCCCGATTTTACCGATGAATCGCCCCCAGATTTAGATTGGCAGATAGTCAAAGATATTGCTGGGAGATTCATGGCCGCTGATCCTATCGGGTGTCATGGTAACGATTTACAGGGAGCATCTCACCTTTGTAACCTCTAAATCAGGTTTTATGTCAAGCTATTTTAAAAGCCTTGCTAGAAATCAGTTTTAGGGACAAGTATAATTACTCACTTGCATAAATGAGATGCTCCCGATTTACATGAAGATCGATCGACTTATGCTCGGTAATATGGCAAATGCTCAAGCAGTGGGAAACTATGCGGCGGCGGTCAGATTTTCAGAGATTTGGTATTTTATTGCTATAGCAATTTGTTCCTCGGCATTTCCAGCAATTATTCGAGCAAAGCAGCGGAGTAGAGAGGAATATTATGCTAGACTACAACAACTGTACGATCTCATGGCTTGGATAGCATTGGTGATCGCAGTTCCCATGACTTTTGTTTCAGTTCCTTATGTTGACAAATTTGTTCGGCAAGGAATATACTAAAGCTGGTCGAATTCTGGTATGGCACATCTGGTCGAGACCTATTGTCTTTGTAGGGATAGCGTTTAATCAGTGGATGATGGTGGAAAATATGACTCTGTTAACCTTTGCAAGAACCTCATTAGGTGCTATTGCCAATGTTGGATTAAATTTTCTTCTCATCCCTCATTATGGACGTCTTGGAGCAGCAATTGCAACAGTGATCTCTTATGGATTTGCGCTATATGGTCTATATCTGTTTTTCCCATTTTTATACAGGAGTGCATGGATGGTAACTAAAGCATTTTTAATTCATTTTCGCCTCAATCACAACTTAATCTATCTCTCCAACATAAAAAATAGAATACTACTATAAACCATAAAATTGACAAGAAATGAAAGATGTAATTTATTAAACATTAAAAGATTTAGAGCCATGAAAAATCTCTTTTGGAAGCTTCACAGAAAACTAAGAGGTCGTATTCATCGTTATTTCGGAGATGATCTGTTCAAGCAAACAATCATCCAAAATCTATTAGGTTTCAAGATAGATATAGATAATCAAAGAATTTTAGAGACAATTGATGGTCTTGAAATAGAGTATTGTTATTCATCAGTTATAGGTAAACAATTGTTTTTTCAAGGTAGCTTTGAAGAAAATGAAATTATCTTCTTGAGCAAGATACTATTAGAAGATAGCGCTCCTATTGTATTAGACATAGGAGCTAATATTGGTCTTCATTCTATGAAATTAGCAAGGTCTGGTAAAAACACTAAGATCTATGCTTTTGAACCATCTCCAGGAACTGCGAGTATTTTAAGGAAGAATATAATTAAAAATTCTCTGGCAAATAAAGTAATTGTGGTGCCTAAAGCTGTCTCGGATAAGATTTGTAGTATTACTTTCTTTGAATGTGAAGATAATGCTTATAGCTCTCTCAAGGATACTAAGCGAAAAAAAGTGGTTAATCGAGTTCAAGTACCGGTAACAACTATTGATGAATTTGTCAAGGAGAATGAAATTTCAAAAATTTCTTTAATAAAGATTGATGTAGAAGGTTTAGAAACAGAAGTTATCAAGGGTGCTGAGAATGTCTTAAACAATTTTAAACCAGATTTGTTTGTAGAAATTTATGGTGGAGAAAACTCAAATCTAAATCCAGAACAGACAATTGAATCAATCCTGTCTTATGGCTATAAAGCATTCGTTTTTAATTCTATTAAAGCCTCATTAGAACCATTTAAAAAGCATTCAGATGAGTATTATAATTACTACTTTATTCATGTAGATAGAGAATAAGTAGTCGTGCAAAATTAATTTCCTAGTGAAGATAGGCAAGAGGCAAAAAGCAGGAGGCAAGAGGTGGTTAGATATGTGTAATTAATTTTGCTTAGGTACTTACCATGATAGGAACTGTAAAACCTTAGTTGAGCCAATTGAACTAACTGAATAATTAAATAATTTAATCTATGGAAATTCCTTAAGTAATCAAAATCATGAAATGCCCAATTTGTCTTTCTTCAGCTGCTTTAAATAATCTACCGCTATACGATGATAGATACGGCTACCCAGGAAACTTTTTTCTTGCCAAGTGTTCTGTCTGCGGTCACAAACACTTAAAAGGAGAATTTACACCAGAAGTTTTGGCTGAACTTTATACGAAGTTCTACCCACGCTCGAAATACGTTCTTGAACAGTATCAGCCTCATAAAGAGATTAACGCTTTTAAAGCTTGGATGAACGGTTCCTATTCCTCAGCTTTTCGTTGGATACCCCAAAATGTTCGTATTTTAGATATTGGTTGTGGTTTTGGCGAATCTTTGGGATATCATGAGTCCCGTGGCTGTGATGTTTATGGGGTCGAAGCCGACGAAAACATTCGCCGCGTAGCTGAGAAATTTAACTATAAAGTGCACGTTGGGTTATTTGATCCGAATCTTTATAAACCAGATTTTTTTGACTACATAACTATGGATCAAGTTATTGAACATGTTACCAATCCTATAGTAACTCTACGTGGCATTGCTAGGGTTTTAAAGCCAGGGGGAATAGCAATATTGACTACGCCCAACTCTAATGGATGGGGAGCTAGTGTTTTTGGGCATCGGTGGATTAATTGGCACGCCCCCTATCACCTTCAGTTCTTCTCGGTACAATCAATGCAACTGGCATCTGAGCAAGCTGGATTAACGGTGGAACAAGTTAAAACTTTAACCAGTTCTGAATGGTTACTGTATCAGTGGATACACCTAATGTTATTTCCACATATGGACGTACCATCTGCATTTTGGTCTTTTAAGGAGGAACGAAGCTTTAAGCAGAGATTAGCACTTAAGCTTCTAGCCGCTATTCACAAAACTAAAGTCAATCACCTAATTACACGGTTTTGTGATAGCATAGGTCAAGGAGATAATTATGTGTTTTTCCTGAAAAAGAGGCAATAATTATGGATAAAGTTTATATTATTCTCCCAGTTTGCAACCGTCGAAATATCACTCAGAAGTTTGTTGAATGTTTGAAATCACAAACCTACACCAATTATCACCTTATCTTGGTTGATGACGGTTCTATTGATGGGACTGAAGAGATGGTTAGAAGTCAGATTGAGTCTCTGACAGTCATCAAGGGAAATGGAAATTGGTGGTGGGCTGGTGGTTTACAGCAGGGTGTCAGTTGGTTAAAGAATAATAATGTTAAAGCCACCGATATAGTCTTGATGGCTAACGATGATGTTACTTTTGATCGGTCTTTCATAGAAAAGGCAATAAATATCTTACAATATTCACAAAAGACACTTGTTTCCGCACAAGGTTTTCAACCAGATACTGTAAGTGTAGTAAATCAAGGGGTAAAAGCTGACTTGAAATCAATGACTTTTAAAACTACTACCTCAGCAGAAGAAATCAACTGCCTACCAACCAGAAGTTTATTTTTAAGATTTTCTGATTTGCTCACTATTGGTGACTTTTATCCGACAATTTTACCTCACTATTTATCGGATTATGAATTCACCATTAGGGCATATAAAAAAAAAATAAAACTTCTGGTAAATCCTGAATTAAAAATCTACTTACATGAGAGTAATTTTATCAATAAATTACCATCTTTAGAAAATAATAATTTTGGCAAATTTGTTCAAAGCTATTTTTCTAATAAAAATCCTGTTAACCCAATACATTGGACAGTGTTTGTCATTTTGGTATGCCCTAAACCCTGGATTCTCTTAAACATAACAAGGGTTTGGAAAGGATGTGTTTTTGCAATACTAAAGGGTACCTCGAAAAAAAAATAGATTGACGTCGGCATGGCACCACCTGAAACCCTCATAAAACCTTTGTTCATTCTCAATTAGGGTTTGCTGAAAAAGTGTATTGGTGGGGTTAGGAGTCAGTAGCCGGTCGTCAGTAGCCGGTCGTTTCAGGCTTTGTTGCCCTTGTTCTTTGTGCCAGCTTATGTACTACAAGAAGAATAATGCAAGGTTTTTGAATGTCCCAATCCTATTTTCGCAGCATGAACATCGGATTTTAACAGGTCAAAAGCCTTATTATTCAGCAAACCCTAAATAGATTCCAGATACCATCATGTCCATCGCCTAAACAAATTAAAGGTTTAGCCAGAACTTGAGAATTAACCAAATCCAATAAAGCTGAGTTATCTTGAAAAAAAGCCGCTACCCCCAGTTGATGAAAACTCACTGCTTTATAATCACGCCAAATCAAGGCTTTTCCCTTGGCAGTTCTTAGTCGTACCTTACCGCCATCTATGCTCATTTCTTCGACTTCGACTGCTGGGTTAGACGGTAATTCTTCAAAAGGATAGCAATGTACGAGGCGTTGTTGTGTGCTGTGAGGAACAGCAATTCCTGTCAATGATTTGATTTTCTGGGCTGATTTCTCATTCATAGGATTCATCGCCACTTAATAGCAAACAGTTCTTCTCTAACATTGGACTCATCTGAGTCCGGGGCTTTATTTCTAATTTTTTCGCTTGTTTTTCTGTACTCGTCATTGTACAATATTTCTTTTCACTTGCAAAACCAAATTTTGCCAGTCGCTGGTTTTTCCCAAGTATTTATACTCATGGCAGAACTGAGATGCTCCCTGATGATAGCGAGCTTTAAGAAAATTGTCTGATCAATTTTTTGATAATTGACCACTGTTACATTTGGTAAATCGAGGAGTTGATCAAAATTTATCCACATAACCCACCTCCTGTTCTGTGTTACTATTATACCATGCTCACACAGAACCTAGAAGAGCCGGCAATTTTATAAAAGTCTTTCGGAGTGCAGATGATTAATGTTACTGAACATGATGACGAAGTCTTTGGTAGGCCAGACCAGATAGAATTGGATTTGTTAATCAAAAATAGACTGTTGATAATTGGCGAAATCTAATCCTCTATAAGTAAATAATATCTGTACGCTTTTGATAAAAAAGTACATTTTTATCAGCGGCGACACCAACAAGAATCCAACGGCAAGATAGTTAGGGCTTGCTGAATAATGGTAAAACCCTTTTAAAATAAGGCTTTTGACCTGTTAAAGTCCGATGTTCATGCTGCGAAAATAGGATTGGGACTTTCAAAAACCTTGCATTATCCTTCTTGTGGTACATCGCTTGGTACAAAAAACAAGGGCAACAAAGCCTGAAACGACCGGCTACTGACGACCGGCTACTGACTCCTACCCCCAGGAAAAACTTTTTCAGCAAACCCTAGTTATTTAACTGATGCTAGATTTCAAGGCGCAGGAAATAGATAAAAATTTAAGAATAGAAGTTTCTGGTTCTACAAGAGATGTAGAAGTCAGTTCATAAAAGGAAGGTTAAGGAAGATAAATAGTACTAAGAAATTATCGGGTAATTGCTACTTGACAAAACCGACAATATTTGTTAATATCAGTGCTGTGGAATTTATATCATTAATGAAACTGCGAGAAATGTCCAGTATTTTATATGATTCTGATTTTGACTTGTGGATTGAGCAGACAATTCAACAATTAAAAGATCGTCAATTTGAACAACTAGACGTTGAACACTTAATTGAGGAATTACAAGACTTGGGCAAGTCAGAAAAAAGAGCCTTAGAAAGTAACTTAATGGTTTTGTTGGCTCATTTACTCAAGCTCAAGATACAAGGCGATGCGCCTGAGACTATGACAGGCAGTTGGTATGATTCAATCAACGAACACCGGCAGCGAGTTCAAAAAAGCTTACGAGATACTCCATCTCTCAATCCCTATCTGTCCACAGCAGTTTCCTTAGTCTATCCAGACGCTCGCCAGCTGGCAATTAGAGATGGAAAAAAAGCTAAATTTGGCGTTCGCATACCATTAGAAAATGATTATCCAATCACCTGTCCTTTTTCAATTGAGCAGCTCTTGGATGATGATTTCTACTTAAATGAGTCCTAGCCTAGAATTATGATATAAGATATAGTAATCCCCTAAACCCTTGACAACAAGCAGCTGAACAATGGAATTAAGCCCTTTGCCCGTTCACGACTCATTAAGAATTGCTATAGCCAGTCAATTAAAGTAACATTTGCCTGAAAGAGGGCAAAAAATCTAGGAAATCTAAATAGGGTTTGCGGCAAAAAGTTTGTTGGTGGGGTTAGGGGTTAGGAGTCAGGAGTCAGGAGTCAGGAGTCAGGAGTCAGGAGTCGGGAGTTTCAGGCTTTGTTGCCCTCTCTTTTTTGTACCAACTTATGTACTACAACAAGGATAATGCAAGGTTTTTGAAGGTCCCAATCCTATTTTCGCAGCATGAACATCGGATTTTAACAGGTCAAAAGCCTTATTTTAAAAGGTTTTTCCCATTATTCAGCAAACCCTAAATAACTAAACCCAAAATATAGGAAAAAATATGGAAACTCTGACGCTTAGTCAACCGATGCAGTTAACTGCATTACCCACGCAAGATGAACTTCCCTGCGATGATGGAGTACCGATGGAAACTCAAAGGCATAAATGGCAGATGGATCTGTTAATAGACACTATATCCCCTTGGCTAGACCGACGAGAAGATGGTTATGCCAGTGGCAATATGTTCGTCTATTTCAGTACAGTACAACTGAAAAATCAAGACTTCAAAGGACCTGATTTTTTTGCCGTCTTAGGCGTGCCAAAAGGGGAGCGAAAAAGTTGGGTTACTTGGGAGGAGGGAAAAGCCCCCGATGTAGTGATTGAACTAGTCTCAGAAAGTACTGCCCAAATAGACAAAACCGAGAAAAAACAGATTTATCAAGATAAGTTACGAGTGCCTGAATATTTCTGGTACGATCCTTTTAACCCTGAAGATTTTGCCGAATTTGTCTTAGTTGATGGCCTATATGAACCACGGCAACCCAACGAGAAAGGATGGCTAATCAGTGGTCGTTTGGGATTAGCTTTAGTTCGTTGGCAGGGAGAATATAGAGGGGTAACAACCGTCTGGATTCGCTGGGCAACTTTAGATGGAATATTGTTACCAACCCCGCGAGAGTTGGCTGAGGAAGCACAACATAAAGCTGAGGAAGCACAACAGAAAGCTGAGGAAGCACAACAGAAAGCTGAGGAAGCACAACAGAAAGCTGAGGAAGCACAACAGAAAGCTGAAGAAGCCGAAGAAAAAGCCGAGCGATTGGCGGCTAAACTCAGGGAATTGGGGATTAATCCCGAAAGTCTCTAACTTCCTCTGGGCGGATTGTGGTAGTCCCACTAGCCTAGAGTTGACAATTTGGTCAGGGTGGGTTAGGATACCACGAGTTAACAGTAAATTCGTCTATGACTGACTTCCAACTGACCACTCCTGTCGCCCTCCTGATTTTCAATCGACCTGATACGACGGCGAGGGTATTTGAAGCTATCCGTCAGGCAAAACCACCTAAGTTATTAGTTGTTGCCGATGGTCCACGTCCCGATAGACCAGATGATATTGAAAAGTGTAAGGCGGCTCGTGCTATTATCGAGGGTGTGGATTGGGATTGTGAGGTGTTGAAGAACTATTCTGATTTAAATTTAGGTTGTAGGAAGCGGGTATCAAGTGGCTTAGATTGGGTTTTTGAGATGGTTGAAGAGGCGATTATTCTTGAGGATGATTGTGTACCCGACCCGACCTTTTTTCGATTTTGCGAGGAACTGTTAGAATACTATAGACATGACCAGCGAATCACGGTGATATCGGGAAATAATTTTCAGTTGGGCAAAAAACTCACAGACTACAGCTATTACTTGTCCCGTTATAATCATTGCTGGGGTTGGGCGACTTGGCGACGAGCATGGCAGTATTATGATGGTGAAATGAAACATTGGCCACAAGTGAGAGATGGTGATTGGTTGACCGCCATTTTAGAAGAAACTCAGGCTGTCAAATACTGGACTAAGATTTTTCAAACTACTTATGATAATAAAAATGATAGCTGGGCTTATCGATGGACATTTTCCTGTTGGATTCAGAATGGTCTAACTATCCTTCCTAATGTAAATTTAGTTAGTAATATTGGATTTGGTGAAGATGCTACTCATACAATTGGTAGTAAAAGTAGAGTGGCAAATCTTCCTGTTAAAGAAATGAATTTTCCGTTAAAACATCCTCCATTTTTGATTAGAGATGAAGCGGCAGATAGTTATACACAAAAAAACATCTTTCAAAGAAATAGAATCGTTACCGTTACAGAAAAGTTACGAAATAAGTTACAATTATGGAATTAAGTAGGTAGGCACAATTATTTGTAGGATGGGTTAGCGGTAGCGTAACCCATGCGGGCGTTGGGTTTCATGCTTCAACCCAACCTACGTTCATTTTATATTTAATTCCACCCACCTACTTAAATTATAAAATGTTAGCCCTGTTCAAGAAAAAAATTGACAAAAAACAATTAAGTTAGCTGACGTGGTATAATTCCCATGTGAAATAAAAAAATAAAATAGTAGTTATGAGTGGAATATTGAGACCAATTTTTATTCAACCATTGAAGCATATCTATAAGATGGTAACAGTACCAGAATATTTAACCTATAGTCTTCTTTGGTCTCGCCTAAGACCCATTAATCGGTACAATGAGTGTAGGGTGAAACTTCATGATTGGCATTTAACAATTCCCGATAATTTATCTTTTATACATTCGTATAAAGAAATTTTTGTAGATCAAGTTTATGCCTTTAAATGGGAAAACAAATCTCCGAATATATTAGACTTGGGTTCTAACATTGGATTGAGCATATTGTTTTTTAAATCACTTTATCCCGACGCTAATATCACAGGATTTGAAGCTGATCCAAAAATTTTTAGATACCTAGAAAAAAACATAAACGAAAACTCAGTTAGTCAGGTGAAATTGATTAACAAAGCTATTTGGTATGAAAATACATACTTGAATTTTGTTTCAGAAGGTGCTGACGCTGGAAAAATTAGTGACGGTGAAAGTAATGTGCGTGTTGAAGCGATCGATATATTAGAAGTATTGAGTCATCAAAAATTTGACTTTTTGAAAATGGATATAGAAGGGGCAGAAGAATTTGTGATACCCAGATGCCGAGGATTTTTAGATGATCTCAAGTTTATCTTTATCGAATATCACTCAAAATTAGGACAGGAGCAGTGTCTAGATAAAATTTTGCTAATTTTGAAAGAAGCTGGCTTTAGAATACATATTCGCAACATAAATAATAGTCATTTGTCACCATTCCTTGAGATAAAACCACAGTCTGGATTTGATTTACAGCTGAATATTTTTGGCTGGAAGGAGTAAGTTTTATCAATTGATAAATAATACAAAATATTCCATTTGGTACAATCGATGATTAAAAAATCGCTCAAAAAACTGTTCAGAAAACTGGGATTTGAAGTCAAGAGATATAATCTTAATACTTCCCAAGTGGCTCTGATGGAAAGGTTATTGGAATATCAACATATAGACTTTTCGATCTGGGTGCTAACCGTGGAAGACTATTGCAAATTGATCAAATATTCTTGAGAGTGATGAAAGTCTGTTTACTAAGTAATTCTGATAGTCAAGGAGGGGCTTTTATAGCCGCTCATCGTCTGCATAAAGGGTTACATCGGATCAGTGTAGCAGCGACTATGCTAGTTAATGATAAAACGACTGATGACTATACTGTTTTATCGCCAGCAAGTAAATTAATGAAGGGATGGGCGAAACTAATACCTGGGGTTGATCACTTGCCCTTGTCATTATATTCTCAAAGAGAGAGAACACCTTATTCTATCCAATGGCTTCCCGATCGCCTTGTTTCTAGAGTAGCCCAAATTAGTCCAGATATTATTAACTTACACTGGATTAATGCCGGGTTTTTACAAATTGAAACCCTAGCCAGATTTAAGCAACCTCTTGTTTGGACGGCTCACGATATGTGGCCTTTTACGGGTGGTTGTCATTATAGTGGAGAATGTGATCGCTATACCCAATCCTGTGGTCATTGTCCTCAATTAAAAAGTCAGCAAGATGGGGATATTTCTCGTTGGGTTTGGTGGCGAAAAGCTAAAGCTTGGAAAAATCTAAATCTGACTATTGTTACCCCCAGTCAATGGTTAGCTGATTGTGCTAGAAATAGTTCTCTATTTCAGGATTTACGGATAGAAGTAATTGCCAATGGTTTAGACATTCAAAGCTATAAACCAATCGAGAAAAAGATTGCTCGCCATCTCTTAGGATTACCCCAAGATAAACAGCTTATTCTCTTTGGTGCTATGACGGCAACAAGTGATCGCCGGAAAGGGTTTCATCTGCTGCTGCCTGCCATAAAAAAACTCAGCCAATGGGAAATATGGCAGCATAAATTAGAGTTAGTGGTCTTCGGTGCCTCTGAACCAGTTAATCCGCCAGATTTTGGCTTGAAAACTCATTATTTAGGCAGATTAAATGATGATATTTCCCTAGCTTTAGTCTATGCCGCCGCCGATATTTTTGTCGCTCCCTCAATTGAGGATAATCTTCCCAATACAGTCATGGAAGCTCTCGCTTGTGCCACTCCATCTGTTGCCTTTAAAATTGGTGGAATGCCTGATATGATCGAACATCAAGAGAATGGTTATCTGGCTCACCCCTTCGAGGTGGAAGACTTAGCAAGCGGAATTAATTGGGTATTAGAAGATACAGAAAGGTATAACCAATTGTGCATTCGGGCAAGGCAAAAAGTGGAGCAAGAATTTACTCTTGAGATTCAAGCATCTAAGTATTTAAAGCTGTACAATGAAATCTTGGAATCTTCCAAGTAAACTTAAACAGTCTTAGCTATGCTCAAAAAAACGGCTCTTCGTTACTTGGTATGGTTCGATGGGGGGGCATAAATCGACTAAATCCTTATCTGGCAAGAGATTTAATTGATTAGTTAGCTCTAGATCAAAAACAATTGACGAAAATAGCCAAATATCTTTCTCCATGAGGGTTTCATCTCTTATAATCCTGTCCGTTGCATAAGACAAACCGAAGAAACAAATTTGTCAAGTATCATAAGTAAAATACTCTGGTTTTTGGCTATTGTATCAAATCTTAACTCGATTGTCTATCTTTTGGGATTAATGTGTTTGTGCCTCAAGTCTTTCCCTGTATGAATTTTAGCCATTTTTGAGCGTAGGCACTCTCATCGAATTTTATTTTAAGTTAATTATTTGCATAACAATTCCCGAAGAGCCAAATTGACTAAATAAATCCAAGGGGCGTGACACCATTACTAGTCCAACATTTTCCTAGACCCTTTGAGTTACTATAGAGGAGTGGTGCGAAACGTTTAGGCATGAAATAGGGCTGAAATGACTGAAATAACCGCCTAGTAAGGTATTCAGTCCCCTGAAGACCTTATAACTGTTTATATGTCCCAACGTTGAGTATCAACACGATACCAAACTAGGCAAGGGGACTCAAGGTCAATACACTTTGCAACAATTATTCACAATTGTTACAAAGGTGAGAGTAACGGCGATAGCCACCCCCAGATTCAGAAGTCACAACTCTGGGACTGAAGCGGGGAACGGAAAGGCTCCGAGGTGTAACCTAACACCAGAATCGAGACCACTGCCAACCATCCATGATTAGGCGTGAGCCGAATGTCTGACCTGAACCATCGTAACCATTGAGTAGTGAAATAGGTTGATACACTGCGTTCAAAAGAACAAGGGGAAAAGTAAGAAATTCGCTTACTCACTTACACAGACCTTTAAAAGTACCCCGATGGAAAGGACAAATCTAAAGATGGAATGCCCATATAAACGGAACGTGATAAGCCCTTTTAGGCTCTGAGTATTGGTCGAAATACCCAGTAGTGATAAGTGTAAGCGCAAGCCTTCAAGGGTGTGAGATGTAACCAAAAGCCAAAGCCTGACGGTAATAGTCAGGATATGCTAACGGGTTACGGTTTGATTGTAAGGATAGAGTTTAGTAGGAGTCTATATGACGAAACCCTTGAGAAGGTGAAGGATTCGGAAAACCGAAAACCACTAAGACTACGAATGTATGGAAAACTATCAATTGGGCGAAAGTCCAAAGATATGTTTTCAAGCTCCAAAAGAGGATATACCAAGCGGCTAAATCGGGACAAGATGCAAAGGTTAGAAGGTTGCAACGTCTATTGGTGAAATCGTACTATGCTCGTCTATTAGCAGTTCGCAAAGTAACCCAAGATAATCAAGGAAAAAAAACAGCAGGTGTCGATGGAGTGATAGCAATATCCCCTGAACAAAGGCTAAATCTAACCGAAGAAATCAAGGGAACACTTAAAGCAAAACCGCTAAGAAGGGTATGGATTCCTAAACCCGGCAGGGATGAAAAACGCCCATTAGGAATACCAACCATCAAAGACAGAGCTAGACAAGCGTTGATTAAATCGGCACTTGAACCAGAATGGGAGTCAAAAATGGAAGGAACCAGCTATGGTTTCCGACCGGGAAGGTCTGCCCATGATGCAATATCGAGGATATACCTCAGCATTAATAAAAGTAACTACTTTGTATTAGATGCTGATATTGCCAAGTGTTTTGACCGAATTAATGACGATTTCCTACTGTCCAAAATTCAATGTCCAAGTTCCCTGAAAAGAGACATTAAACAATGGCTTAAAACAGGAGTATTGGATAACGGCGTATTTGAAGAAACAGAAACAGGGACACCACAAGGAGGGGTAATAAGTCCACTACTTGCTAACATCGCACTGGATGGAATGACAAGATTAATTGAAACACTATTCCCTAGAAAGGGTAATAAAACTCAAGCTGTTTTAATAAGATACGCAGATGATTTTGTAGTAATTTCACCATCACTCGAAATCATTGAACAGTGCCAAACTGCCATTTCCGAATGGTTAAAACCCATTGGATTAGAACTCAAACCAGAAAAAACCAGAGTGTGTCACACACTCAACCCCATTGAGTACAATGGGAAAACTGAAAAACCCGGTTTTGATTTCCTAGGATTCAATATCAGGCAATACCCAGCAGGAAAATACAAAGCAGGGAAAATATGTAAAGAAATATCCAAAACATTCCTAACACATATTAAACCTAGCCAAAAAGCAGTTAAAGCCCATACAGAAGCGATTAAAGGTGTAATCAAAAAACACAAGACAGCACCTCAGTCAGCCCTGATTAGTCACCTAAACCCAATCATTAGAGGATGGGCTAACTACTACTCAGGAGTAGTATCCACAGATACCTTCAATAAACTAGACTACACAATCTGGTTAATGTTAAGGGCATGGACAGAATCAAGATGCGGTAAAGCGGACTACGAAAAGCTGAGAAACTACTTTAGACCGGGTACAGTTAAACTCAGCAATGGGAAAGAAAGACACGAATCTTGGTTATTTAAGACCAAAGATGGTCTTCATTTATGGAAACATAACTGGACACCAATTGTCAGACATACCCTAGTACGCCCCGAAGCCTCACCTTATGACGGAAATTGGACTTACTGGGCGACCAGACGAGGACAAGCAATCGACACACCGACAAGAGTAGCCAAACTACTTAAGAAGCAACAAGGCAAGTGTAGCCGATGTGGGCAGTATTTCACCCCATCGGATTTAATTGAAGTTGACCACATTCACCCTCTAAGCTTAGGCGGAAAGGATGAATATAAGAACCTTCAATTACTACACCGCCACTGCCACGATGATAAATCGGCATCTGATGGAAGCCTAAATCCATCTGGTTTGACAACTTCAGAAGTCAAACTAGATAATACAAGGTTAACCAAAGGAAGTCAAGCTGTATCCTTAACAAGGGAACAGTCAAACTAGGAGCCGTGTGAGGCGAAAGTCTCATGCACGGTTCTGAATGGGAGGGGAGGTCGGTGACGACCTTCTCGACCCCTAATATTTAGACTTATTCTGTAACCATTGCCACAGATCAAGATACACCGCTTCATCCTTGGCCACCCTTCCAGCGATCGCATTGATCGCTCCTCTTAATTGTGGCACTTCGCGCCAGAAAACTTGATCGCCTTCCATGACTTGAATAGTAGTACAAAAGTAGCTAACGCTCATCTCTATCACCAGCTACAGGTATCTGCTATCTGATTAGGTAAAAACCGAGGGTTTTCTGCAAGAGGAGCAAATAAATTGAGCGATTCCCTTGTCAAGCGCACCTCTTTCTCTGACAATGGATGAAGGACTGATGAGAAACGATCAGTTATAGTGAGACAGCCTTAGCAAGCCAGTAAAAGACTCCTAAATTCACTCTGAGCTGCCACAAATTGCCGTCATACCAACTTCTAGGACAAAAATAGGAATGCGAGTAACTTTTACCGAAAATCAGGGTTTTAGAAAGGAATTGAATAAACGGGTTGATGCTTATTTTACCGAAAACGGCATCCCCACCAGAGATAATTTTGCCATGTACCTGAAGACGATCACGATTTTAACTTGGGTAATTGCCGCTTGGCTGTTTGTGCTTTTTGGTCCGGATATCTGGTGGCTAAAAATTATCGGTTGTATGGTTTTAGGAGCAGGATTAGCAGGGATTGGTTTTAGTATCGGTCATGATGCTAACCATGGCGGCTATTCTAGTAAAAAATGGGTTAATTCTCTCCTTGGCATGACCTACGATTATATCATCGGTGCTTCCAGTTATCTCTGGCGTTTTCGTCATAATTATCTCCATCATACCTATACCAATGTTTTAGGGTACGATGTGGAAATTCACGGCGATGGTATCGTGCGAATGACTCCCCATGCCGAGCATAAATGGTATCATCGTTATCAACATTTATTTATCCCGATTCTCTACGCTGTAATTCCTATCTATTGGTCATTCTCCGATGTGCGCTCCATCTTCCTTAGTCATCGTTTTGGCGGGATTAAAATTCCCAATCCTAAACCGATCGATCTATTCGTTTTATTGAGCGGAAAAGTTGTCTATCTCTTTTGGTTTATTGGCATTCCTCTCTTAGTTGGTTATAGTCCCCTAGAAATAGCGCTCGGTTTTCTCATCGCTTTTATGACCTATGGAGTGCTTGCCTGTCATGTATTTATGTTAGCTCACGTTTTGGAACCCGCCGAATTTATTCAACCTTCGGCAGCTAATCAAATCGAAGACGAATGGGCGATATTTCAAGTGCGAACGACCGTAGATTTTGCTCCTAAAAATGCCTTTTTAAATTGGTATTTGGGGGGATTAAATTATCAAGTAGTTCACCATCTTTTCCCGCAAATTTGCCATATTCACTACCCCAAAATTGCCCCGATCTTAGCGGAAGTTTGCCAAGAATTTGACGTTAATTATGCCGTTTATCCCACCCTGCGAGGTGCTTTGGCTTATAATTATCGTTGGCTCAGACAATTAGGCAATAAACAAAGTAATTTCGATCTCAAATTAGCCAGCTAAATATCAGTTATCAGTTATCAGTTATCAGTTATCAGTTATCAGTTATCAGTTACCAGTTACCAGTTATCAGATGCAAGTTTTAAGTTAATTAGTTAGTTAGTTATCTTTATCTTTATCTTTATCTTTATCTTTATCTTTATACCTGTTTACTGTGTACTGTTTACTGTTTACTGATCACTATTTACTGGTCACTGATTACTGTTTACTGATCACTGAAAAATGAACCTACCCAACTCGATTACGCTATCGCGACTCTTGGGACTGCCATTAATTTTGTACTGGTTGCACCAAGGCACAGAAATCGATCGCTGGTTAAGTTTAATTATCTTTCTGATTGCTGCCAGCACCGATTGGCTCGATGGTTATCTAGCGCGAAAATTCAATCAAATCACCGAATTAGGTAAATTTCTCGATCCTTTGGTCGATAAATTGCTGGTTCTCGCTCCCCTCTTAGCTCTCATTGAAATGGATTTAATTGCTGCCTGGGGAGTATTTTTGATTCTCGCTCGCGAATTAGCGATCGCTGGTTGGCGCATTAATCCGAGTTTAACGGGAAATAGCGACATAAAAGGGGCTAATTGGTGGGGAAAAAGCAAAACAGTCAGCCAAATTATCGCTATCGCTCTCTTAATTGCTCCCTTGCCTTCTGAATATAATTTAATTGCTCAGATCGTTTTCTGGCTATCGGTGACATTAACTTTAATTTCTGGAGTGATTTACGTCATACCCAGCCAAAAATTAACCCAAAATTCTTAAAAACCTGACCATTAGCAACAATTCAGGCAACAAACCAGGCAAACACGGTTGCATTTTTTTCTCTGATATATAATGATCGGGGAGGGACTGTCAAACTCTTCAAGTTCAAACACATCATTCAAAGAAAAAACTATGACCACCACTACTATATCTTTTGCTCTTTCCACCTTTGGTATTAACTTCGCTGTTGGTGGAACGGTTGCCCAGTTCCTGAACACCTATCCTACTGGCACTATTTCCATAGCGACAACAGACCCTGGTACCTATAATCTCACGTCCATTGGTGTTTTCGGTGACGGCGATTCGGTTTGGAGATTATTCAACGGAACGACCAGTGCTGTTAGCGCAACCCTTGTGGGGAACGATTTCCCCTTTACTACGACCCTTACCCTGCCAGCAGATAGCAATACCTTTGTTAGATCTATGGTTGGCGGCACTCATATACTAACCGTCGGCACTAATTCCTACCCGAAAGCCGCAGGTACGCAGACCATCGACACTATAACTGTACCACCAGCCACAGCCACACCTCCCGCAACTACCATCCAACAATTCCCCCTCACCAATCCCTATTTCATCACAGGTAGTGACTTCAACGATACTCTCACCGGTGGTGCAGGAGCCGATACCCTAAGTGGTCTTGGGGGAGACGATATCCTAAGTGGTGGAGGGGGAAACGATAGCCTAATTGGTGGCGCGGGAGCCGATACCTTCAACGTCGCCGCTGGCACCGACACCATTTCCGATCTTGGAAACGGTGTCGACATCCTGATTGTCGCCGCTGGCGCCACGGCGAATGCCACGGCGGTAGCCGCCTGGACTGCCACTGCATCGACCAACAACTCAGGCACTGCATCGGTCACGGCGAGCGGCTTTAACATCAGCGTTGCTTCAGCGACTGGTACATCGGGATGGACCCTCACCAATAGCGGAAATGCCACTGCTGTCACCCTGACTGGCGGCGCTAACGCAGACACTCTCATTGGTGGCGATGGCAATGATAGCCTAGTTGGCGGCAATGGCAACGATAGCCTAGTTGGTGGACAAGGAGCCGATAGCCTAACTGGTGGTGCGGGAGCCGATACCTTCAACGTCGCCGCTGGCACCGACACCATTTCCGATCTTGGAAACGGCACCGACATCCTGCTTGTCGCCGCTGGTGCCACGGCGAATGCCACGGCGGTAGCCGCCTGGACTGCCACTGCATCGACCAACAACTCAGGCACTGCATCGGTCACGGCGAGCGGCTTTAACATCAGCGTTGCTTCAGCGACTGGTACATCGGGATGGACCCTCACCAATAGCGGAAATGGCACTGCTGTCACCCTGACCGGCGGCAGCCAAGCCGATACCCTAATCGGTGGTACTGGCAACGATACCCTAAATGGTAACAATGGCAACGATAGCCTAGTTGGTGGCAATGGCAACGATAGCCTAGCTGGTGGCGGGGGACTCGATACCCTAACTGGTGGTGCGGGAAACGATACCCTAAATGGTGGAGTTGGCAACGATACCTTTGTATTTACCAATCAAGGCGTTGACTCAATCACAGCCTTTTCTCTCAGTGGTTCTAATGGAATCGATCGCTTGGCCATTACCTCTAGTGCTTACACAGGCGCTCCAGCAGCAGGTACGACGGCAGTTATTGATTCGACGCCTTCAAACGGCGAGGCTAACGATGTTATTTTTGTTGGTCTTCTGGCTACTATTCAAACGGTTACCTCTGGTTCTGCTCGTTTTGCCTTAGCCACCAATGACGGTGCAAGGCAGTTTTTGTATGACGCTGATGGTAACTGGTCAGAGTCATCTGATCAGGTTGTCATTGCAACAATTGGTGGCGTTAACTCGCTTACAACCGGTTTAACTGCTGCTAACTTCGCCTTCATTTAATTTCCTTGTTTGAATACACAGATACTGGGTGTGTTAGCCCTAGCTAACACACCCTTATTACTGTGAACCATTTAAATTGTTAGTTGAGATGAGGCAAGAGGCAAGACCCCCCGATGTCGGGGGGGTTGGGGGGATTCCACTAATCTTAAGGATAGACGGTTAAAATGGGTCTGAGCTTCAGAGCCATTGGCATTAGTTTTCTGTGGTGATTAACTGACGGTGATAATCGCCCCATAACTTCGCTGCCTGTTGACTACTGCCGGAAGTGGGAGAATTGTTATCATTCCCTAACCAAATGCCTGTCACCCAGTCGCGACGGGGAAGATAACCGATAAACCAGAGATCCACATAATTATTAGTAGTTCCCGTTTTACCCGCTTCTCCCATGCCAACACTGGCAGCACCTCCCGTACCATTAGTTATCACCCCCCGCAAGAGGCTATTCATCGTTTCGGCGGTTTTAGGGGAGATTACCTGCTGATTTCTCTCGCTATCCTCGCCATAGTCATAAATAACCCGACAGGTACTCAAATCCTCCACATTTTCACAGTCGGAAGCGTCGAGAATGCGTTTAATGGCGTGGGGACGATTCCAGCGCCCACCGTGGTCAAAAACCCCATAAGCGCCGGTCATTTCTAAGACATTTACCTCGCTTTGCCCTAAAATTAGCCCCGGTACAGGATTTAAAGGTGATTTCACCCCCAAACGTTGCGCCACATTGACCACATTACTTAATCCTGCCTCGCGAGCAATGCGAAGGGCGACGCTATTTTCCGATTGCGCTAAACCTTGAAACATATTGACCCCCCCGCTACTGCGTTCACAGGGAGAATAGGCCTGTCCTTGCCAAGAGAGTCCCGCGCAGGTATAGATTTTATAGGGCGATATTCCCTTTTCCAGGGCGGCAGCATAAGCAAATACCTTAAAAGTGGAACCGGGTTGACGTTTAGCTTGGATAGCGCGGTTAAATTGGCTTTTTTGATAATCAACTCCCCCGACTAAAGCGAGAATTTCCCCGGTTTGACTGTTTAAAGTAACTAAAGCCCCTTGGGAGTATCGATAGCGGGGTCCTTGCTTTAGGACATTATTTTTTAAACTTTTTTCTGCGATCGCCTGCAGCCGGCGGTCTAAACTGGTTTCAACAATAAAATTGCCCTCTTTGGCCACTTCCTCTCCTAAAAGGTCCTGTAATTCCTCGAAAACGTAACTATAAAAATATGGTGCAATCGTACTAGATAGGGATTTTTTGGCTTGGGGACTGATTTCAATGCGAGATCTGCGGGCGCTGGCGGCCGCTTCCGGGGAAATCATCCTTAATTGGGCCATGCGATCGATGACACGATTGCGTAATTGTACGGAAGTGTCATAATCTTGAATGGGATTAAATCGATTCGGGGCGGGTAACATAGCCACAAGGGTGGCAGCCTCGGAGATATCTAAATCTCTAGCGGATTTATCAAAATAAAAGCGGGCCGCGTCTTCAAAACCGTAGCCGGCCAAACCGAGATAAACTCGATTGAGATAGGTTTTGAGGATTTCATCCTTACTATACACCGCTTCTAATTGTAGGGCGACCACAGCCTCCCGGAGTTTGCGATCGGCAGTATTTTGGCGACCGACTTCGGGGAATAAACTACGCGCTAACTGTTGAGTCAGGGTACTGGCCCCTTGACGAATGCCCCGACCTTGCCAATTAATCATAACAGCCCGGACAATCCCCAAAGGATCAACGCCAAAATGCCAGTAAAAACGACTATCTTCGGAAGCGACAACCGCCTTGGGCAAATAGGGTGAAAAATCCCCCAGATTATCTAATTCTTGGTGAGTTTCCTGTCGAATGGGATTGAGGGGAGTTTGACCATCCCTAGCATAGACGACCACCGGACCTCTCACCCCGGAAGGGAGTGGATAAACATTAACTTTGCGACTTTCCCAGATAACCGCTAAAACTAATAAACCGAAAATACCCCCCGCACCATAGAAACCATAGCGCAAAAGTCGCACCCACAGAGGAGGGGGACAGTAATAGGAGATGGTGACACAATTGGCTAAGTCTGGAGGGGCCAGGGTAAAGGTATCACCATGACGCAGGGAAACGCTTTTCAGACGACGTTTACCCATATAAACCCCGTTAGTGGAGTTTTCATCTGTGAGCAGGAAATTATGGGGATTTTTCGGGTCACGCTGTAGGGAACAATGAATCTGACTGACCACGGTATTACGGATAGTAATATCACAGGAACTGGAACTGCGGCCTAACAAATAGCGATCGCCAATAAGGGGATATTTGCTTTCCCCGCTGCCATTCTCGTTTTTAAGGCGTAATTCGGGAACTCTAGCCCCTTTTTTGAGATTTACCGCCTGAAAATTCACCTTTCCTTGCAATTTCTGCACGGCAACGGTGACAAGTTGACTAATTTGGGTTTTCGGCGACTGGTTAGACATAGTTTTTATCAGTTATCAGCTTCTGGAGGCAACAGGGGAAGTGGGGGAATGGGGTAGTGGGGGAATGGGGTTGTGGGGGAATGGGGTAGTGGCAAGTGGGGGAATGGGGAATTTCAACTAAAACCCCAACACCCTAACACCCCCCGCAACGCGCACGCAGTGACCACCCTAACACCCCATCACCCCAACACCCTAAAACCCTAACACCCTAAAACCCTAACACCCTAAAACCCTAACACCCCAATTCACTCCCAATATCCCTAAATTGCCATTTTAGCCTCTAAAGCTTTCAGGTATTCCGTATTGACTCCCGACTCGCGAATCAGAGCAATTTTACCGGTACGGGCCACCTCGCGAACGCCAAATTTATTCAGCATTTGCATAATCGCCACCATTTTACCCGGATCCCCCACCACTTCGATGGTCAGGGTTTCCTCGGAAATATCCACAATTCGCGCCCGGAATACCTGCGCTAATTCGATCACTTCGGCCCGGCGCTCGGCGGTAGCATTAACTTTAATCAGCATTAATTCCCTTTCCACACAAGGGGTTTGGGTGATATCCTGCACCTTGAGGACGTTAATTAACTTGTAAAGTTGTTTGGTTAACTGTTCGATACTGTCCTCGTCTCCTGGTACTACCATCGTAATCCGAGAAACTCCCATCTGTTCGGCAGGACCCACGGCCAGACTTTCAATATTAAAGCCCCGACGGGCAAACAATCCAGCAATACGGGTTAAGACTCCTGCTTCATCTTCAACTAATACGGATAATGTGTGTTTCATGGCGATCTATCTACACAACCTAGATTTCCCCATTGTAAGACAGGAGGCAAGGCCACAACAGTTTGTCTTCTCGGAGGGATTTGGGTAGGAAGGAACCTCTACTCTGTCCTGGCCCTGAGCTACGTCGAAGGGAAAGTTAAATCCAATCCTCGTCATCCCCTTTGTTTACCTCCCGATCTTGGTTTTGATCCTGGGCGGGGGGCGTAATAATCCGATAATTGACATCGTACACTTGATCGGCCTTTTCCCCGCGAGTCTGTTTGGCTGTGCGGTAACTATAAGAATAAACCGTGCCAGTTTTAGAACTGTCACTTGGAGGCTTGACAAAATTTGCTTTTTCCTCATCGGCAAGCCTAGGCGAGAATTCTTCCCGATCCTGAATGGTGGTCGGTTGTTCGGGGGGTGGATCAAAATTCCAATCATCACCGCTCTCTCTTTCCCAATCGTTACCCCGTGCAGAAGCAGCAGTATCTTGAATATAGCTAGGTCGGGGAGATGGGGGTGGGACTGTAGGATTATTCGCTATACGAGGGGAGGCTTTTGGGGCAGCCAAAGGACGACCAAAACTATAGAGAAATTGCAGGGTTAAACCACTGATAATTCCCGCTAGGGTGAAAAGTAACACCCAGACCGCTAGGGGCAGTTTTACCGTCATCATACCGCCAAAAAAGACCAAAGTGATCACCGTCAGATTCTGCCAGATCAGTAATCCGCCTACAGCGATCGCAAATAAGACCATTATCCAGCCCATTTTTACCTCCCTTGATTCAGTGATCAGTAAACAGTGATCAGTAAACAGTGATCAGTGATCAATCACTAAGGGACTTGCGTGGGAATAATATCCCAATCGATCGGAGGGCGCAAGCTTTGCGCCCCTACAGTAACGGATTTTGTCCACAATGTAGGGGCGAACTGCATTCGCCCAAAAGGTACATTATCAAAGCGCAGGTCCCTAACCACTAACTAACCACGGGAGCATCTCACCTTTGTAACCCCTAAATCAGGTTTTTATGTCAAGCTATTTTGAAAGTCTTGCTAGAAACCAGTTTTATGGATAAGTATAATTACTCACTTGCATAAATGAGATGCTTTCCCACTAACCACTGTCCACTATCCACTGATAACTGATAACTGATAACTGATCACTGATCACTGATCACTGTCAATGTCCTTGCCAGCGATTAATGGCCACACAATCGATATCTAACTGATCGAGAGTACGAGCGATGACAAAATCGACCAAATCCTCGATCGATTGGGGATGGTGATACCATGCCGGTATTGCTGGCACAATTCTAACGCCTGCCTCAGCTAAAGTGGTTAAATTACGCAGATGAATTAAACTAAAGGGGGTTTCTCGCGGTACTAAAACCAATTTTCTGCCCTCCTTAATCTGCACATCGGCCGCTCTTTCTAGCAAATCGGAACTTAATCCCCCCGCTAATTTGGCCACTGTACTCATGCTACAGGGAATAATTACCATGCCAAGGGTGCGATAGGAACCACTGGCGATCGTTGCTCCCACATCACCCCAACGATGACAGCGTAGTTTTCCCCCTTCCATCACCCCACATTGGCTGCGCCAAAATTGTTCTTGCAGCTCTGGTTCTGGAGGCATCCGCGTCTGATCTTCCGCTTGCCAGACAGTGTAAGCTGATTTGGAAGCCACTAGATCGATCGTGTAGTCGGCTAAAAGTAGATATTTGAGGGTACGCACGGCATAAATCAGCCCTGATGCCCCCGTAACGCCCAAAATTAGCGGTTTAGATAATTCCTTCAAGCTCTAATTCCTCGATCAATTGTAATCCTCTTGGGTCGCCCACTTTTAATAAAGCACCTCTCGCATCCTCCTTGACACCTAAATCCTCATCTTCCACCAAGGCCTCGATTAAAGCATCGATCGCCGTGGCATAAATCACATTGAAGGGCAATTCTCGGCATAATTGACCGATCGACCAAGCGCAATTACTCCGCACGGCTGCGATTAAATCTCGGCGCAATCCTTCAATTAAAGGCGGCAACACGGTGATGATATCTTCATAATTGACCTTGGCAATCTGGGCCAAACTACTGGCGGCCCATAATCGCACCGCCGAAATATCGGTTTTGAGAGCGTGAACCAAAGGATTGATCGCTCTGCGATCACCACAGTTACCCAGGGCCCAAACTACCCCTTTTCTGACGTAACCATTCCAATCTCTGGCCAGTAAATCGATTAAAGGCTCCACGGCGCTAAGACTGGGATTTCTGCCCAAAGCGTAGGCGACACTGACACGCACTAAGGGACAGACATCGTTTAACATCTCCAGTAACGGGGCGATCGCTCTTTCGTCACGCAATTCACAAAAGGCGCGGGCCGCGATCATCCTCTCGCTCAGATGAGCAGAAGTAAGCAATGAGAGCATTTCCTCCGGATCGGGGGGGATTTCCGCTGCTTGATTCGGATCGCTCCCATCGAGAGGATTATTTAAGGAGTTGCTAGAGTCTAGGATTTCATTGTCGTACATACTTGTTAGATTATCTTAATCCGTGACCGCTTACGTCAAGCCCAAAATCAAAAAGTAAGTAGTCGTGCAAAATTAATTTCCTAGTGAAGATAGGCAACAGGCAACAGGCAAAAGAAAGAATCTGGCAATTCTCCCACCTAAAAACAAGGTCAGAAACTAAGTACATCAAAGCTTTTAGCTTACCAAATTAGGTTACACTTCATCTTGACGAGAAAGGCTGCAGGCTCTCCTATTCTTTGTGTGATAAGTTTAACTGATATAGTAGCGATCAATCTTTGTGTCCTTTGTGTCTGGAGTAGTTCGTTCCAGTCGTTCGCCCGCAAGACTGTATCTTAGAATACATTTTACCCACCAAACCTAAGACAGTCAGCTGCATTTACAAAACCTAGCAGAATAGAAAGTAAATACAGGGCAGATTTTCGTTTTTTTGCGATGCCAAGACGCGGATTTGAACCGCGGACACGAGGATTTTCAGTCCTCTGCTCTACCAACTGAGCTATCTCGGCTTTTTTTTGTCCTTTCTCAATATAGCACGCCCTCGAAATAATTGCAAGGTTTTTTTCTAAAAAGTTTTCCGCTCGACTAGATTGGCAAGGTGAGGGTAAAAGTGGTGACAGCATTGGCACTGGTGACATCGATGGTGGCATTCAGGGGTTTAATCAGTTGGCGGACCAAAGCTAAACCCAAACCCGTGCCACTGTAGCGCCAGGGATCTTGGTGAGGAATGCGATAAAAAGGGGCGAATATCTTTGATAACTCTTCTGGGGCGATTTCTACACCTGAATTACTCACACTAATTAATATTTGCTCGTCCGCACGCCAGACATCTACCCTAATTATCCCTTGTTCTGGGGTATATTTGGAAGCATTGGTTAGTAATTCCGCTATGATGCGCTCGATATCACACAGACTGGTATTAATCTCCGGTATGTCCCCATCTATATCTACAATTAACTGCTGTTGTCGCTCGCGGGTGAGAGTGCGAAAAGGTTCCACTAATAAGGGTAGCCAAGAAAGTAAGTCGATCGCTTCGATCGCTGGGGGTTCGCTTTCCGCATCCAGATAGGTTAAAGTCAACAGATCATTAACTAACTTGCTCTGACGTTGAGATTCAATGTTAAGAATTTGCAACAGTTGACCGATCGAATCCTCTGGATCGATCTCGATTCCTTGATATTCTAGGAGACTTTCTAGGGTTTCCACCGCTAGACGAATGCTGGTAATCGGGGTTCGCAGTTCATGGGAAAGGGTTTTCAGGAATTCGCTTTTTAATCTTTCCAGTTTTTCTAATTCCCGCACTTGTGCTTGGGAAGATTCGTAAAGTCGCGCCTGTCGAATAGCGATCGCACATTCGGTGGCAATATGTTGAATCAAATTAGTTTCTAAGGAGTTAAAAATCTGATTAGCCGGTCGAATTAGCCAAAGATTGCCCAAAAAGCCCTGATCATCAAAGATAGCACAAGCGCAACGGTTAACACGACAAATTTGCCGATTGTCAAGGGGAAGATGATCGACAAATTGTAAAATTTGTTTGTGCAGCAGCGGTTGATAGATTTCGGGAAAATCGCTAATTTGACGAGTAATTCCCTGACAGATAAGCTCTTGATTGGTATATTCGTGGACAATGGTGGCTTTGCTGCGACTGGGATCATAAAGCTCAATTTGGGCCCGTTCTACGGGTAAAACCTGCACTAATTCCCTAGTGGTAGTTTGCAAAATATGATTTTCATCGAGACTATCGCGAATTTTTTCGGTAATCCGTCCGATTAATGCTTCATACTTCAAAGTCATCTGCAATTCGGCGGTTCTTTGCTGAACCTCCGATTCTAGAGCAGTATTCAAGCATTTTACCCGTTGGTGTAGTTCTGCTTGTTGAATGGCAATTCCCACTTGAATGGCTAATTGTTTGAGCAGATCGATTTCTTGGGATTGCCAAGGGCGAGTTTTTTGGCAATTTTGGGCAATTAGTAACCCCCAGAGTTGGTTATCGCAGATAATCGGCACCACCAGGTTAGCCTGTACTTGTAAAGAGGTGAGTAAGTTGCGATAACAGGGATCAAGTCCCGAATTATGGACATTTTCAATCACTTGAATCCTGCCACGGCGATAATTTTCCAGACGTTCTGGGGATAAATTAAAACAGGGATCTAATATCCTGTTTCCTAAGACAGAATTAATCCTCCCAGTATGGGATTCCACCACAATCATGCCACTACGATCGGGGAATAAACGATAAATTAACACTCGATCGCAGTTAAGAAATTGTCGCACTTCTTTAACGGTTCTTTGCAAAATGCGATCAAGATCCAACGATTGCCGGATTCTTTCCTGCATTACCCCCAGTAGTTGTTCCCGTTCTGCTTGTAATCTTAAAGCTTCTTCGGCCTGTTTGCGTTCGGTGATATTGGTACTGGTTCCCACTAAACGATAGATGCAGCCATTGTCATCCCGTAGGGGTGTTAGAGTCGTTAGCCACCAGTAGGGTATATTTTGAAAAGGTAAATACTGTTCGTAGGAAATAGTCGTTCCGTAACGCACACAATCACTGTAGTGTTGCCGCACACTACGCGCATCATCGGGGGGAAGGATTTGTTCGGGGGTTTTTCCTTTAATCTCTGATGAGCGCAATCCTGTCCAGCGTTCATGAACGGGGTTTGCTCCCACATAGCGAAAGTCTCTATTTTCCAGCACGTCCACCACAAAAATCGACGCTTGCACGGAATTGAATATACTACGCAGAAACTGCTCGGAATCCTCCTCTTGTGGCTGTCCATCTAACTCGGTATCGATTGCTGATGGCTGCTTTTCCATAAGAGCCTCCCCTTGTGCTAATTGGTGGATTTGGATCGATAATCACAAAATCGTCGGCTACTCCTAGAGGTATTTAACAATTTCTTAAGATCCTCGCACGAATTTTCCGATCCGCTGCCGATTCCGATATATTTCTTTGCAAAAACGAGAAAGCAACCCCAATATACTGAGATCAGTTATCAGTTATCAGTGATCAGTTATCAGTTATCAGTGACCAGTTATCAGTTATCAGGTTTAAGTTTTAAGTTAAGTAGCTAGATACAATTAATTACACATATCCAATTACTTCTTCCATGAGTGCCTATCCTCACCAAGAAGTTAATTTTGTCCTATTACTTATATGTGTTATTTTCAGCGATCACTGTTCACTGATTACTGATTACTGATCACTGATTACTGAATTTAGGCTTCTTGATTGACAAAAGGCAATAAAGCCATTAAACGGGCCCGTTTTACCGCTTCCGTTAAATCTCGCTGTTGTTTAGAAGTTAAACCAGTGATACGTCTCGGCAAAATTTTGCCGCGTTCGGTGATAAATTTGCGGAGGAGTTCGGTGTCTTTGTAGTCAATCGGTTGACTGGGGGAGATGGGAGAAAGACGTTTACGATAGTAGCTCATAGATTTGTAAAGATTGCTTGACTTTTTAACTAAAGTGTGTTTACTTAATTTCCTTGTGGACGGTGTGCTTATTGCAGTGGGGACAGTATTTCTTGATTTCCAGTCTGCCGGTGGTATTGCGACGGTTTTTGCTGGTGGTGTAGCGAGAAACGCCGGGGGTACGCTTATCGGGATTACTGCGGCATTCCGTGCATTCTACAGTGATGATTAGGCGAACGCCTTTTTTACTAGCCATAACAACAGGGGATCGGGTAAATTTACACGCAATCGATCATTATGACATATCTGGGTCCTTTTAGGCAAGAGCAGCCTGGACGAACCAGGGGAACTGTCGGCTAAAAAGTTGAGTTGGGGATGAAATCCAGCACAAAAAAGCTAGAATAATCAGAGCAGTTGGCGAGGATCAGGAAAAATGACGGTAAGATTGGGTAAACCGATTTTAGTGACGGGGATAGGTATTACCATTGCTTTCACCCTGGGGGAAAGTCTCAATAGTACAGTGAGCGAAATTGGTTCCTGGGGTATTTTCGGTGCGATTGCTGTTGGTGCCGGTATCTGGTTTTGGCAAAAACCCAATGCGAAAACCGATTTTTCCCCCCCCAGTCCCCTGAGTCTAGAAAAGGTTAAACAAGGGATTGGCAAGGCCGAGCAGATAATTAATTATCTGGCCAAAGAAGACCCCGATCAAGACTTAACCCCTCTCAAAACCACTTTAACCCAATTAAATCAAGAATTTAGTCGCCAAGACCTGAAAATTGCCATTACCGGTGCGAGAAAAACTGGTAAAACTGCCTTAAAAAAACTACTAGAAAGCGGCAACTTTGGGGAATCTATCGCTTTTCTGGAAACGGAACCGCTTCTAACTCTCGACTCCACCGCTAACCAGAAAAAGGCCCTAGCAGCTGACTTAGTTTTGTATCTGATCAATGGGGATTTAACCGATTCCGAATGGCAAATCCTCCAGCAATTCGATCGAATGCACCAGCGTGTTATTCTGTTACTGAATAAACAGGATCGTTTACCTGCCGAAACCAGAGAAGAAATACTCCTTTCCCTGAAACAAAGACTAAAAGAAACTATTCCCGCTCATCATATTTTAGCCATAGCTGCTGCCCCTGAACCCCTAAAAGTTCGTCAACATCAAAGCAATGGAGAAATCAAGGAATGGACGGAACCCCAAACCGTGGTTATCGCTCCTTTAGACAATCATCTCCGACAAATTATCGAACAAGAAAAGCAGGAATTAGTTCTCGGAACTATCTGGAGACAAGCGCTAGAATTAGCCAAGGAAACCAAACAATTACTCAATCAATCCCGACGCAAAAAGGCTTTACCTGTTATCGAACAATACCAATGGATAGCCGCTACTGCCACTTTTGCTAATCCTCTTGCGGCCCTAGATTTAGTTTTAGCAGCAGCTACTAACGCTCAAATGTTAGTGGATTTAGGGGCAATTTATCAACAAAAAATGTCCCTTGAACAAGCAAAAACAGCTATGACTACCCTGGGAAAAATGATGGTACAATTGGGTATGGTAGAGGTGACAACTCAGGCATTGGGAACAATTCTCAAGGGAAATGCGATTACTTATATCGCCGGTGGTACAGTACAGGGAATCGGGGCAGCCTATCTAACTCGTTTAGCAGGTTTAAGTTTAGTTGAATATTTCCAAGAACAGGAAATTAACGAGCAACTGAATAATGATTGGAATTGGACGAGTTTGCAGAATAAAGTTAAACAGGTCTGGGAACAAAATCAACGCCTAGCATTTTTACAGGATTTTGTCAAGCAAACGAGCGCTCGTTGGTCGGCATTTTCTGGTTAAAAAATGTAGTTAAGAACTGGGAAAAGATAAATGCTGACGCAGCACATCCCAGCGTGAACAATCCCAATAATCGATATGGGAAATAATCAGATTATTGTCATCGAGAGTTAATTCACTGCGTCCAGAAATAGCGATGCGAGGCCGCCAAGGTAAAGGAGTTATCCAGTGCAATGTCCAACGGGTATTAATAATATTTCCCTGATGTTCAATTGCGTGGACATCCATCTTGATAGCTTGGAACCATTGACCCATAAAACCAATCATTTCCCGATAGCGTTTAATCCCCCGAAATTGATTGAGAGGGTCTTGAAAATAAACGTCATCAGCATAAATATCATAGGTTTGATCGAGGGGAAATCTTTGATAATCTTGCTGCAAAATAGCGATAATATCCATAAAATACCCAATTATTCCCGATAGCTATTGTCTTTTTTCGCTGCTGAGGGGTCACTGTTAACTATTAAGTACCTAAGCAAAATTAGTTACACATATTTAACTACCTTTTGCCTATTGCCTATTGCCTCTCCTAACCAAGAAATTTATTTTGCACCACTACTTAAAAGATCACTCCCGTCAAACTAAAGGGACGGACTTCGGTAATTTTAACCTTAACAAATTTGCCTCGCAATTCCTCAATATTTCCGGTAAAGAAAGTTAAGCGATTACCTCCAGTTCTTCCCATAACTTGACTAGCATCTTTAGGGTTAACGTCTTCCACTAAAATTTCCTCAATTCTGCCTAAATATCTTTGGGAACGTTCGGCGGCTTTGGTGGCCACTAAATGATTTAATCTTTGTAGGCGATCGCTTTTTACCTGCTCACTTAATTGATCATCCCAAATAGCGGCCGGAGTGCCTGGACGGGGAGAATAGGCCGCCGTATTCAATTGATCAAAACCAATCTCATCGACTAATTTTAAAGTATTCTCGAACTGTGCCTCTGTTTCTCCGGGGAATCCGACAATCGCATCGGCACTAATGGCAGCATCCGGCATTAAATCGCGAATATTAGCAATAATTTGTCGGTATTTTTCCTGAGTATAGCCCCGTTTCATCGCCTTGAGAACATCATTATCCCCCGATTGAAAAGGGATATGAAAATGTTCACAAACTTTAGGTAATTCCTGACAAGCTTTAATTAAACGTTCGGTAAAATAGCGGGGGTGACTGGTGGCAAAACGGAGACGTTCAATACCGGCCACATCGTGAATGTAGTAGAGTAAATCGGTGAAATTGTGCAGATGTCGGCCGCTTGCCGTCACTCCGGGTAAATCCCGTCCGTAGGCATCGATATTTTGACCTAAAAGGGTGATTTCTTTATAACCCTGTTGTCCTAATTGTTCCATTTCTGCTCGAATTGCCGCAGGAGTGCGAGATTGTTCCACCCCACGCACCCCCGGAACCACACAATAGGTACAGCGTTCATTACAACCATAGATGACGTTTACCCAAGCGGTAATATTACTATCCCGGCGCGGTTTGGTGATATCTTCCATGATGTGGATGGGTTCGGTGGCCACCACCTGGGAACCGTCAAAAACTTGTTGTAATAAGTCTCCCAAACGGTTGGCGTGTTGGGGACCGATAATTAAATCCACTTCGGGAACCCGTCTTAATAATTGTTCCCCTTCCTGTTGGGCCACGCAGCCAGCGACCACTAGAGTAAGGTCGGGTTGAGTTTGTTTGCGTTTAGCCTGTCTGCCGAGATAGGAATATACTTTCTGTTCGGCATTATCGCGAATTGTACAGGTATTGTAGAGGATTAAATCGGCTTCGTTGGCATCCTCGGACCATTGAAACCCCAAATCTTCTAAAATACCCGCCATGCGTTCGGAGTCAGCTTTATTCATCTGACAACCAAAGGTGGTGATATGGTAACGACGTGGGGATTTATTCATGATGCTGGCTACAGAAACAAGAGTGCAGGTTTCTATTTTAGGCTATTTATTCTCTGACTTGAAAGAAGCGGTCGGCGGTCGGCAGGATTCAGGAGTCAGGATTCAGGAGTCAGGATTCAGGAGATTATTTTTATTTATTGTCCCCACACTCCACACCCCACTTCCCCACTTCCCCACACCCCCACTCCTCAATTCATAATTCATAATTCCCACTTGCCACTCCCCAGAAAAAGCATACTCAGCCATACAAGCAAATAAAAACGAAACTTTTGCTTTGAGGATATCTCCTGACTGGTAGGATAAAAATAAACCATAACTAGGCAGTTTAACCTCCACGCCGCCGAGGCCACACCTTTAATCATCAAAGGAAAAGTATTTATATGTCTAAAAATCAAGTGTTCGATTTCTTCGCCTTAGCCGCCAAAAACGAAGAATTAGGTCAAAAAATGCGCTCAACCCAAGATCCTCAGCAATTACTAGAGATAGCTCGCTCCCAAGGCTTCGATTTCTCCCGTCCTGAATTAGAAGCGGCACTTAAATCCTTGCACGAGAGTCCCGACTTTTTCCAAAAGTTGGCCCATGCAGTGTTAGAAGTTTTCAGTCCTAACCACGATAATTATCCCTCGATCGGTGTTCAACCCTACGAAGGCGAGATCGATCGCTAGAATCAGTCATCAGTGATCAGTTACCAGTGATCAGAGGTGAGTTTTGATTTCACTGTTTACTGATCACTGAAAAAGGCTCCCCTCTCTCCCCAATTCATAGGGAGCATCCCACTAAGCATTTCGCGTCTAAGTATAATTGCTTATGGCAAAATTGGAATGCTCCCAATTCATAATTCATAATTCATAATTTATAATTCCCAGAACTACCGAAAAGGCTTGCCATCTAAGCATTTCGCATCTAAGTACAATTGCTTATGGCAAAATTGGAATGCTTCCAATTCATAATTCATAATTCATAATTTATAATTCCCAGAACTACCGAAAAGGCTTGCCATCTAAGCATTTCGCATCTAAGTACAATTGCTTATGGCAAAATTGGAATGCTCCCAATTCATAATTCATAATTCATAATTTATAATTCCCACTCCCCTCACCCCACTCCCCACCCCAGCCGTATATAGTATAAAAAAATTATAAAAAAGCCAAAATCAGCGAAAAATAGGCTTTTATCTGCCAATAAATCTGGCAAAGACAAGCAAGCCGCCAAGAGAGAAGTTAAAGCGAAAATCCGTTCTTAGCAAGGGTTTTCGCTTTAAATCTCCCGATAATTGCTGAGGCTGATGGGTGAAGGGAGGGAATGATTAACTTTCGTTAACGTGAAGATGAGAAATAATCATAATGTTTTATATTGTCAAAGGTGTCATAGTTTCCTATGCTTTTTTTAGGTTGATAATTTTGCCTGACTCGTCAAATTTTTACCAACCAGCCCTAGAAAATAAAATTAGTGGATGAAAACGGTCACGATCGAGATAAAATTCAGGATGGTCTTACCCACCTTGCCACGATCCCGACTGCCACCAAAGCTAGAGCAGGAAAAGTAACAAGGAAAGAATTTGACTGAAACAAAATTGATAACGCTAACGAGATTAATAGTTTAGTTTGGCTTGACAAGCGAGGAACAAAAAAATGCCAATTGCAGTAGGAATGATTGAAACCCTAGGATTTCCCGCCGTTGTGGAAGCGGCCGATGCCATGGTCAAGGCCGCCAGGGTGACTCTAGTGGGTTACGAAAAGATCGGTAGTGGTCGCGTCACTGTCATCGTCCGGGGAGACGTTTCAGAAGTGCAAGCTTCTGTGGCTGCCGGAGTGGAAAACGCCAACCGGGTTAACGGAGGACAAGTGCTATCTACCCATATCATCGCTCGTCCCCACGAAAACCTCGAATACGTGCTGCCCATTCGCTACACCGAAGAAGTAGAGCAATTCCGCAGCTATTAAACACCGTTGATCGGGGTCAGCATCTATAGAGTCGAAGAAAGCCAACCATTAGGAGACAAAAATATTATGTCAATTGCAGTGGGCATGGTGGAAACCTTGGGTTTCCCAGCCGTTGTCGAGGCGGCTGATGCCATGGTAAAAGCCGCCCGCGTAACCCTAGTAGGTTACGAAAAAATTGGTAGTGGTCGCGTCACCGTCATCGTCCGAGGAGACGTTTCGGAGGTACAGGCCTCCGTATCGGCGGGGACAGAAGCGGCATCTAATCGTGTTAAAGGTGGTCAAGTCCTCTCGACCCACATCATCGCCCGTCCCCACGAAAACCTCGAATACGTTCTTCCCATTCGTTATACAGAAGCCGTGGAACAGTTTCGTGAAAGTGTTAACCCACAACCTTTAAGACGAATCTAGAGCGCAACTAACTTTTAGTGTAAACAAATTCCATGCAAATTGCCAAAGTTTGCGGAACCGTCGTTAGCACCCTGAAACCGCGCAGTATGACGGGAGTGAAACTTCTGCTTTTGCAATTCATCGACGCACAGGGGCAACTTTTGCCTAAATACGAAGTAGCGGGTGATATTGTCGGAGCGGGGCTTAATGAATGGGTGCTAGTGTCCCGGGGAGGAGCGGCTCGTATCGAAGACGGGCAGAACAATCGCCCCCTTGACGCGATGGTGGTGGGGATTATTGACACTATAACCGTAGAAAATCGCACCCTCTACAGCAAGAGAGACGAATTTCGTCAATCCGGTTAGAAATCGATAGGACCCAAACACAGTTAATTAACAACCAGCCAGCCAAATTCAGTATGGAGGAAGACTAACTATGGTCGTCCGCACAACGGCGGCTAGTCCGAAAAAGCGGACCAAATCCCCAGAGGAAACGCGCATAGACGAGAGTGCCAAAGTCCACACCTTCTCTAACCTCAGTGGTGCTATCGAGATCGGGGCGCGAGTGGTGATCGCTCCGGGGACTTCCATCCGCGCCGATGAAGGAACCCCCTTTCACATTGGCGACGACAGCAAAATTCAGGACGGAGCAATCATCCACGGTTTAGAAAAAAGCCGTGTGGTGGGAGATGACGGCCGAGAATATTCGGTGTGGATCGGCCGGGGCAGCTGTATCACCCACATGGCACTCATTCACGGGCCCGCCTATGTGGGCGATCGCTGTTTTATCGGTTTTCGCTCCACCGTCTTTAATGCCCGCATCGGTGCCGATTGCATCGTCATGATGCACGCCCTCGTTCAAGACGTGGAAATCCCCGCCGGTAAATTCGTGCCATCCGGTTCCGTGATCACCAGTCAACAACAGGCCGACCGCTTACCCGATGTCACAGAAATCGATCGAGCCTTCACTCGTCACATTGTCGATATCGACCTCGCCCCCAGCGTCGCGGTCAAAGCCCACAGCCCAGCGACTCCTGCACCAGCAGCCGCTATAAACATCGCTAATGAGACGCTATATAGAAATTCGGTGACACCTATGAGTTTAAATACAAACATTCGAGCGCAGGTTCGCTCCCTCCTCTCCCAAGGCTACAAGATCGGCATCGAATACGCTGACAAACGCCGCTTTAAAACCAGTTCTTGGTTAAGTGCCGGCTTTATCGACGGCAGCCGCGAAGAACAGGTATCCCAATCCCTAGAAGCCTCCCTGAGAGACCTACAAGGCGAATACGTCCGCCTGATCGGAGTCGATCCCGCCGCTAAACGGCGCATACTGGAAATGATTATCCAACGCCCCGAAGACACCCCGGGAGAACCGGCCCGCACCACCACCGCCGTCCACGGCGGTCATGGCAACGGTAACGGCCATTCCGACCTGTCCGTACAAGTGCGTTCCCTGCTCGCCCAAGGACTGAAAATCGCCACCGAACACGCGGATAAACGCCGGTTTAAAACCAGTTCTTGGTTAACTGGACCTGCGATCGAAACCAAGAGCGAAGCGGGCATCATTCGCGATATCGAAGCGATCGTGACTGAAAATAGCGATGAGTACGTCCGCCTGATCGGGATCGACCCGCACGCGAAAAAACGCGTCGTCGAAATGATTATTCACCGCCCCGGCGGCACCCCCGCTAGTAACGGCAGCGGCAAAGCCAGCAGCTACAGCGCCCCCGCTAGTAACGGAGCCAGTTATAGCAGCAGTGGTAGCTTAAGTGGGGAAACGATCGCTCAAATTCGTTCCCTGCTCGCCCAAGGCTACAAAATCGGCACCGAACACGCGGATAAACGCCGGTTTAAAACCAGTTCTTGGCAGAGTTGCGCCCCGATCGAAAGCAATCGCGAATCTGATGTAATTACTGCTTTGGAAGATTGTTTACGCGAGCATAGCGGCGAATACGTCCGCTTACTCGGTATCGATGCTAAAGCCAAAAAACGGGTTTTAGAAACGGTGATCCAGCGTCCCGATGGTTCGGTGGCCAGTAATGGCAACGGTAAAACCGCCACCGTTGCTGAACCGAGTTTCAAAAGCTATGCTTCTGGTTCTTCTGGCGGCGGTACTGCCACTTTAACCAGTACCTTAACTGCGGAAACGATCACTCAAATTCGCTCTTTATTGAACCAAGGTCACAAAATCGGGGCCGAACACGCGGATAAACGTCGTTTTAAAACCAGTTCTTGGCAAAGCTGCACCCCGATCGAGAGCAGTCGCGAATCCGATGTGGTGGCCGCTTTAGAAACCTGTCTGCGCGACCATCAAGGGGAATACGTTCGTCTGATCGGGATTGACTCCCAAGCGAAACGTCGTGTTCTCGAATCGATTATTCAACGCCCTTAATTTCAGGACTCGGCGATCGGTGAAGGGAGATAGGTGTTAGGTGTTGGCAGACCGGGAAAAATACCGGAAACTCTAACTCCTACCCCCTAACCCCCGCTCACTGATCACTGATCACTGAGTAACTGTCAATTATGTCCTTACCCCCCGTTCAACCTATTAGCCGCTCGGAATTCTATGTCAATGGTGATGTAACCATTGATGAGAGTGCGATCGTGGCTCCGGGGGTGATTCTCCGAGCAGCCCCCAATAGCCAAATAATTATCGGTGCGGGTGCTTGCCTGGGTATGGGAACAATTTTAACCGCCTATCAGGGTGTGATTGCTATCGGTGCGGGAGCAATTTTAGGTACAGGTGTTCTCGTCGTCGGTCGGGGTGAAATCGGTGAAAATGCCTGTATCGGGTCAACCACAACGATTTTTAATGCTTCTGTGGCTGCGATGTCGCTCGTACCGTCTGGCTCCCTGATCGGAGATACTTCCCGTCAAATTACCATCGAGGTGTCAGCGACCCCATCGGAACCGGAAAGACCCCCTTTACCGGAACCGGAACCCGTAGTCAGTCAAGTGTCCCCAGTCCCGTCCATGGAGGAAGTGGTCGCCGAAACCGTGGCCAGTCCTTGGGATAGCGAGGAAATGGTCGCCGAGGCCAGTCCTCCGGAAACCAGAGAACAAGCATCTACTACTAACCGACCGAATCAAGCATCGGTGGTCGGAAAGGTCTATATCAATCAGTTATTGGTCACGCTATTTCCAGAACGTCATCGTTTTAATGGCAACAATAACCATAATTCTTGAAGGGGAAAATAATCGTTCACAAGCCAAAAATCTCAACAATAATTACTGAGTAATTAGACCTAATTTATCTAGAGTTCACGGCTGTCTAACTGTCCTCTAGGTACTGGGTATAATTGCTTAGAAATCCCATTAATATTTAGCGATTGCCGACATTTTTTGAGGTTGTAATTATTGATAATTTTCCTCAATTAAGGAGTAGTTTTAATCGCTCAAAGCCTGATGAGCAGAAGTTTCTGTGTGTCAATCAGGTAAATTTTTGTTGATTTTTTTGTGTTTTTGTAGAGATTGTCAAAGTTAGATGACGACAGATTAAAGAAACTAATCGCCTCGAGAAAAAAAAACAATCAAAATTTTAGGGATAGAGAAAAAAAATGATCAGAATAGGATAAAGTTCGTGTTAAGATGATCAGTTGAAAAAAACATTAGTGAAAATTGCTCCCTAACTTCGCTCCTAGCAGCAGGGGACAGGAGCTTAAGAAAAATCTATGTCGGTTGACGGCGAGATTTTACAGGTGCGACTAATCATGCAGTTTATGGAGGAATAATCCCAATGGTGCAAGCCAAATCCAAAGGTTTCCAGGCCGGCGTAAAAGACTACCGCCTGACCTACTACACCCCCGACTACACCCCCAAAGATACCGATCTACTAGCTTGCTTCCGGGTAACACCCCAACCAGGAGTTCCTCCTGAAGAAGCAGGTGCGGCAGTAGCGGCGGAATCTTCCACAGGTACCTGGACCACCGTTTGGACCGATAACTTAACCGACCTCGATCGCTATAAAGGCCGTTGTTATGATATCGAACCCGTACCCAACGAAGATAACCAGTTCTTCTGTTTCGTTGCCTATCCTTTAGATCTATTTGAAGAAGGTTCCGTCACCAACATCCTCACCTCGATCGTTGGTAACGTTTTCGGTTTCAAAGCTCTACGCGGTCTCCGGTTAGAAGATATCCGTTTCCCCGTCGCTTTAATCAAAACCTTCCAAGGTCCTCCCCACGGTATCACCGTTGAACGGGACAAATTAAACAAATACGGTCGCCCCTTACTCGGTTGCACCATCAAACCCAAACTCGGCCTTTCCGCTAAAAACTACGGTCGTGCCGTTTATGAATGTCTCCGCGGTGGTTTAGACTTCACCAAAGACGACGAAAATATTAACTCTCAACCCTTCATGCGTTGGCGCGATCGTTTCCTCTTTGTCCAAGAGGCGATCGTTAAATCCCAAGCAGAAACCAACGAAGTTAAAGGACATTACCTCAACGTAACCGCTCCTACCTGCGAGCAGATGATGCAACGGGCTGAATTCGCTGCCGAAATCAAAACCCCCATCATCATGCACGACTACCTCACCGGTGGTTTCACCGCTAACACCACCCTGGCGAAATTCTGCCGCGACAAAGGGTTACTGCTCCACATTCACCGGGCAATGCACGCGGTTATCGACCGTCAGAAAAATCATGGTATCCACTTCCGCGTTTTAGCTAAGTGCTTACGTCTCTCTGGTGGTGATCACCTGCACTCGGGAACCGTTGTCGGTAAACTCGAAGGTGAACGCGGAATCACGATGGGTTTTGTTGACCTGATGCGTGAAGACTATGTAGAAGAAGATCGCGCTCGTGGTATTTTCTTCACCCAAGACTATGCCTCCTTACCCGGGGTAATGCCGGTTGCTTCCGGTGGTATCCACGTTTGGCATATGCCGGCGCTGGTGGAAATCTTCGGTGACGATTCCTGCTTACAGTTCGGTGGTGGAACCCTCGGCCACCCCTGGGGTAACGCACCGGGTGCCACCGCTAACCGTGTGGCTCTGGAAGCTTGTATCCAAGCTCGTAACGAAGGACGCTCCTTGGCCCGCGAAGGTAACGACGTTATCCGGGAAGCTTGCCGTTGGAGTCCTGAACTGGCTGCCGCTTGCGAACTCTGGAAAGAAATCAAATTCGAGTTCGAGGCTATGGATACCCTCTAATACAGCCATTCAGAAGGTTGTTAGCAGTTATCGGTGGAAAATAATGCCGGGGACTTGCCCAAAATCGGGAAGCAGTCGCTAGAATTTCAACACTGATAACTGTCTAGCCAATAACTGAAAACTGTATAAAATGTATCCGAAAAAAGTTGTTCAAGATACCGCGAAAGTCTTACAAAGTTACCTAACTTACCAAGCGGTTCGCACGATTATCGATCAATTGTCAGAAACTAATCCGACTTTGGCTATTTGGTTGAGTCACTATACTTCTAGCCATTCCATTCAGGATGGCGAGGCCTATATTGCCGGGTTAATGACTGAGAATAAAGAGTTAGTTTTGCGGATCATGACGGTAAGAGAACATCTAGCCGAACAGGTTTTAGAGTTCTTGCCAGAGATGGTAAAAACGGGAATTATTAATGACAATACCGAACATCGTCGGCAACTTTTGGAACGTCTCACCCGTACTGCTATAAGTCAACCAGAGACATCGGAATTAAATCTCGATGTTGATGATCTACCCAACCCATAAGGAATCAAGAAACCCATGAAAACTTTACCTAAAGAGAAGCGTTACGAAACTCTCTCCTACTTGCCCCCCCTCACCGATCAACAAATTGCTAAACAAATTCAATACATGATCGATCAGGGTTATATTCCTGCTGTGGAATTTGAAAAAGATCCCAAACCCGCGGATTATCATTGGACGATGTGGAAACTGCCTTTATTCTCTGTTTCTGGCCCCCAAGAAGTTCTTAATGAAGTTCGCGAGTGCCGCACCGAGTATTCTGATTGCTACATCCGCGTTATCGCTTTTGACAACATCAAACAATGTCAAACCATGAGCTTTATTGTTCATAAACCCAATGCTGGCCGCTACTAATTTGGTTGTCATCTAATTATTAACTGTTGAGGGGGGTTCTTAAACCTCCCTTTTTTGGTTTTGTTGCTAAAATAAATCTTCCTGATTCTTGTCTTTTTTTGCCTATTTCTTCATTCTTAAGTTCAATTTTTCCCGTAAATTTATATTTTTTTGTTGGCTTGTGAAGCTATTTCAATAACTTAAACCTCCTTAATTAAGGCTAATTTAAGCAACTTATTTATCTGATTTAATTTATCTGGAACGACCGCTAGATTTTACAATTCTTCTTTTTCTAATTTCCTGAGTAACTTTTCAGCTTTTGCTTCTTCTTTTTTAATTTTTTCTTCTAGTTTTTTCCAATCACTTTTCTTTCTTGATTCACTTTCTACAATTAACCATCTTTGTTTTATAGCGGTTCTCGCATCTGTGCGGCACACTTAAACCTTTGCCGATTAAGCTGTTCAGGATCGGAAATGTACCTCTTCTGAATCAGAAACGCTATATACTAAATCCGTTGAGTATAGGCTACTTATAGAGGGGAGGCAAAAGGCAACAGACTTCGGCCGTGACCTCAGCCGAACTGCAAGAGGCAAAAGGGGAAATAAATAATCAGTTTTTAATAACAAGATTTAGTATTACTTCCCCATAATTAACTATTGTTTCTTTTTATAGCCTTTTTCCTGTAGCTTTACTATTAGTTATTTTTCGACCGGTTCTAGGTTTTCTAGGTCTTTTAGTGATTCTATTGATAGAGATTGAATTAATTCTTTGGTCTTTTTAATAGTTAATGGTACTCTGGTTATCCAGTTCTAATTCTCTATTATTTTCAGGTTTTCTTGACTATATAATGCCCTATCTGCTACCATTATAATATCTAAATTTGCTTGTCTCTTGAACTCTACTAATATCTGGTCAAATACGGCTTTATCTGATTCATTTCCATCTCCACTATTTGATGAATTTCCTCCATGAATCTACCAATTTTATCATCGTTTAAATATTCACTTTTAATCTTAATCTCATCTCCTAATAATTTTTATGCAGCTTTGTCTTCAAAAAATTGACTAAATAAATACCAGGGGCGTGATACCATTCCTAGCCATTGAGAATCATGGCTTTTAAGACTTGTTCCGAACTAATTTTTTCTCTTTTATCAACACCTAGTTTTCCATTGATTACTGCGACTATTCCTATTTCATCAATTAGTCCTGCCAATATTCCTAAATGGTCGATATTTTAAATTTGTATTTCTTCTGAAGGAGACATTTCTTATGTTTTTTCGATCATTAATACTTTTTCCATTATCTCATGTTTTGGTCAAGGAAATTCTGAGTATTTATATTCAGTTAGTCTTTCAACTTGTTGGTAACGTTTTCTGTTACAAACTGAAGTGCGGAATCTAGGTTTTAAGAAGACGTACTAAAAACAATTTTACCATCTTTTACCGCTACCAAACGCAAAGTTAAGGGACCAGCAGTATTAGTTTTACTAGCGGCAATTGCCTCAAGTGTCTCGATAGAATTACCCGACTTTTTGACTTGACCAATAAAGTTAACTACCGTAGTTAATAACCCATCTTCCACTTGAATTGACCCTAAAACTCCCGCACTTCTAGCGCGGAATTGAGCCGATGCTAAGAGTAAATCTAAGCGCTTTTGTAGGTCTTCTTCTGTCATATTTTGGGGATCGATGGAAACGGCAGCGATTACCTGTTTCTCCTCAAAAACTCTTTGATTGGGAACCACATCAGCAAAGACACGAATCTCGGTTTCTCCTAGTACATAATTACCTGCTGAAAGAATTCTCACCACATATTCTTTACCGTCCTGTAATTGTTGACTTAACTGTTCTACCTGTGCTTTTGTGATCTTAACTAAACGCTGGTCAAAATTAGGCTGATTCGGTTGGGTGGCGCGGATAGCATTTATATTCGCTTCTCGCAATAACTTATCGATAACAGCGACAATAGCTTGGGGATCAACAATACGAAAAGCTCCAAAAGATAACACCTGTCCCCGGAAAATAGCGATCTGTTTTTCCCGCAATTCTTGATAGGTTTGATAGTATTGTTCTAAAACTTCCACTTCCCGCTTAAGAAAAGCCATTTGGGTTTCTAAATCTTTTAATTTTCCCTCGCGCTGTTCCAAAGCTAAATTTTTATCGATGATCGAGCTATCGAGTTCTCCAATACGTTGATCCCGACGATCAATTTCTAGCTGTAGGGTTTTTTGTTGGGTTTCCAACTGTTGAAGTCGCGCTTGTCTGGTTGTTAATAACTTTTGTTGATTAGCCAACTCTTTATCTCTAACTTGAACGGTGGTTTGTAGTTGATTGATCTGACTAGAAAGAATTGATTTTTGTTGGGACAATTGATCCCTTTGACTGGTTAACTGTGCCTTTTGATTAGTTAAAATGACTCGTTCATTATTTAAATTAGCCACTTCCTTACGAAACTTTTCCAACTGTCCAGAAACTAATCGCAAACGTTGACGAGAAGCTTGATAATTTTTATTAAGAACCTCCAGACGTTTCTGCACGGCTATCTGTTCACTTTTAGCCGTTTTTAACGCCTTTTCCACCTGATTTTTTTGTTCGGTGGTTTCTCTGACCTGACTTTCCAAATCCTTAATAGCGGCACGACGTTCATTTAAAAGACGATCCAGTTCAAAAACTCCTTGACGCAGGGATTTACTAGAAGCAAACAAGACAATTAAAGTGGAACCGGCGATAAAAATTCCCGTTACAATCGTCATCAAAGTTGCGGTTTGTTTCGGACGCAGATTAAATAAACGCATCCTTTTCTTACCGATACGGCTCCCTATGCGATCGCCAACCGCCGCTATCAGACCACCTAAAACCACGATGGCCAAAACCAAAATATAAGCGCTAGTCATCCAGAATTTAAGTAAATTGTTGACTGAGAGCGACGGGATTATGGACGGTAATTTTCTTCTTGTAAATTGAGACCATTTCTTGATCCCGCAGCTCTCCCAATAAACGGGTGACAGTGACGCGGGTAGAACCGATCGCTTCTGCGATCGCTTGGTGAGACAATTTTAGATCAACCCGGATACCATCGGTGGTGGGAACCCCAAAATCACGACAGAGAATTAATAAAAAACTGACCAAACGTGAACCCATATCCCGGTGAGCTAAGGTTTCGATCATCATTTCCGTTTGCAGAATCCGCGAGGACAACCCCTGCAGCATCAACATTGATAAATCGGGATTATTGCGGAGGGACCTTTCTACCTGATCGATCGGGGCCGAGAGTAATTCTACCGGAGTAAAAGCCACGGCATGATAAAAACGATCCGATCGCTGGCCGGTGAGTAAGGATAGCACACCAAAGACGCTATTTTCCCGCAGTAGAGCCACGGTAATTTCTTCTCCCGCTTCATAGACTCGCGACAACTTAACGGCTCCTTTCAGCAAAAAATAGACTCTTTCAGCGGGATCTCCAGGGAAAAAGATCGTTTTGCCACGCTCGAACAACTCCACCACCGGGGGGAAATTGCCGCTGCCGATTCGACGGAACACATCTGCTAGGGGTTTATCTTGTATTAATGATAAGTCCATCTCACATCCAAAAAAGGGGAAAATTGTTTTTATTATGCAACGAGTGTAACCTCTATTAAACATAACCGCTCCCTAAACTGGGAAAAGTTTTGGGCGCTTTTTGCCAGACAATGGGGGAGGGGTGATCATTGCTGCCCCGTTATCTGTATCCCTATTATACCGAATCTCGCTGGGGTCGGCTATTGGGGAGATTTTTGTAAGAGAAACGAGAACTATGTTAGATTTAACGGGAAAAAACGCCTTAGTGACGGGAATTGCCAATAATCGCTCGATCGCTTGGGGAATTGCCCAACAACTCCATCAAGCTGGTGCGAATATCGGTGTCACCTATCTCCCCGACGAAAAGGGCCGTTTTGAGAAAAAAGTGCGAGAATTGGCCGATGAACTTAATCCCGCTTTTTATGTCCCCTGCGATGTCCAAAATGACCAACAGGTAGAAGATACTTTCGCTACAGTGGCGGAAAAATGGGGTAAACTGGATATTTTGATTCACTGTCTCGCTTTTGCCGATAAAGAGGGTTTAACGGGCGATTTTACCGCCATCCCTCGGGAAGCTTTCACTAAATCCCTAGATATTAGCACTTTTTCCCTAACCCGTCTAGCTCGATCGGCTAAACCTTTGATGACGGAAGGGGGAAGTATTATCACTCTTACCTATCTCGGCGGTGTCAAGGTAATTCCTAACTATAATTTAATGGGGGTGGCAAAAGCTGGTTTAGAAATGAGTGTTCGCTATTTAGCCGCCGAATTAGGTGGCCAAAAGATCCGAGTTAATGGTATTTCCGCCGGTCCAATTCGCACCTTAGCATCTTCGGCCGTGGGGGGAATTCTTGATATGATCCATCATGTGGAAGAAATCGCTCCTTTACATCGCACCGTGACACAAATTGAAGTGGGAAATACGGCTGCTTTTTTAGCCAGTGATCTTGCTAGTGGTATTACCGGTCAGATTATTTATGTAGATTCCGGTTACGAAATTATGGGAATGTAGTTTTAAGTAGGTAGGTGTTAAAAACCATCAGCGCCCCCCTTATTAAGGGTAGTAGGGTTGATTCATGAATCAACCCTACTATGAATCAACCCTAGGATCAAGGAGGTATCAAAGGCGAAATCTATCTTCAATTTAATTGAAACGACTATCATAAAAGACTATGATCGTGTTTGTTGCGAAGTTGCTGAAGGGTTTTGCGATCGCTCTCTAGATCGACTTCATTGTAATGTAAATCGGCATCGTGGTTTTTCAAAAAAGCATCCACCACCCAACGAGAAGATAGACCTAAAATACTTCCGACCTCGGCACTGGTGATTTTTTCCGCTCGGTAGGCCTGCACCACCAAAGCCTCTAAAATTTCACGGGTAAGATTATTGTAGTTGTAATGTTGAAGCAATTCATCGGGAATATCGATAGTAATTTTCATGATTTAGCTTCCTTTTTTTTGGGTTTACCGATAATTTTTATAGAACTTAGGTTGAGTTGAAGCATGAAACCTAACACCTTAGTAATCGTCCAATTTCTTTGAGCGATCGCTGTAGATATTCTGGCAAGGGTTCAGTCTGCTGTGCGAGGGCAATTAGCAGCGCTTCAAGATCGATAATTGTTTTGGGAATTTCCATAAGTTAGTCCTGTCCAGTCAGGGTATAGGCTGCCCAATGGTAAGGATCGCTGTATTCTGTTAGTTGATCTAGCCCTATTTTACCCAGAGAACAAATCGCCCACCCTCGGTCAGACTAAGCTTGATGGTCATCGGATTTAATGGCTACCGCTTGGTAGTAAGAGGCGATCGCTTCTGCCCATCTGCCTAAATTCCTTAACGCATTCCCTCGGTTGGTCCAAGCTTGATGGTCATCGGGTTTAATTTCTAAAGCTTTGTCGTAAGATGCGATCGCTTCTTCTAATCTGCCTAAATTCTTTAACGCAATCCCTCGGTTGTACCAAGCTTGATGGTCATCGGGTTTAATTTCTAAAGCTTTGTCGTAAGAGGCGATCGCTTCTGCCCATCTGCCTAAATTACCTAACGCAACCCCCCGGTTAGTCCAAGCTAGATGGAAATCGGGTTTAATTTCTAAAGCTTGATCGTAAGAGGCGATCGCTTCTGCAAATCTGCCTAAATCATCTAACGCAACCCCTCGGTTGTACCAAGCTTGATGATAATCGGGTTTAATTTCTAAAGCTTGATCGTAAGAGGCGATCGCTTCTGCCCATCTGCCTAAATTACCTAACGCAACCCCTCGGCCGGACAAAGCTTGATGGAAATCGGGTTTAATTTCTAAAGCTTTGTCGTAAGATGCGATCGCTTCTGCCCATCTGCCTAAATTACCTAACGCATTCCCTCGGTTGTACCAAGCTTCATGATAATCGGGTTTAATTTCTAAAGCTTGATCGTAAGAGGCGATCGCTTCTGCCAATCTGCCTAAATCATCTAACGCAAACCCTCGGCCGTACCAAGCTTCATGCTTATCGGGTTTAATTTCTAAAGCTTTGTCGTAAGATGCGATCGCTTCTGCCCATCTGCCTAAATTACCTAACTCAACCCCTCGGTTGTTCCAAGCTTGATGGTCATCGGGTTTAATTTCTAAAGCTTTGTCGTAAGATGCGATCGCTTCTGCCCATCTGCCTAAATTACCTAACGCAACCCCCCGGTTAGTCCAAGCTAGATGGAAATCGGGTTTAATTTCTAAAGCTTGATCGTAAGAGGCGATCGCTTCTTCTAATCTGCCTAAATTCTTTAACGCAATCCCTCGGTTGTTCCAAGCTTCATGCTTATCGGGTTTAATTTCTAAAGCTTGATCGTAAGAGGCGATCGCTTCTGCCAATCTGCCTAAATCATCTAACGCAAACCCTCGGCCGTGCCAAGCTTCATGCTTATCGGGTTTAATTTCTAAAGCTCGATCGTAAGATGCGATCTCTTCTGCCCATCTGCCTAAATTACCTAACGCAAACCCTCGGCCGTACCAAGCTTCATGCTTATCGGGTTTAATTTCTAAAGCTTTGTCGTAAGATGCGATCGCTTCTGCCCATCTGCCTAAATTACCTAACGCAACCCCTCGGTTGTGCCAAGCTTCATGGTAATCGGGTTTCATTTCTAAAGCGCGATCCCAGGATGCGATCGCGCCGATAAAATCCCCATTGATTGCTTTCTGGTATCCTTGCTCAAACCAGAATTCGGCATCCTGAACCACTTCCGTTAAATCCGTCTCCTTTGAGTCTAGATTTTCCCCCTCCACACCGGAAACATCCCTCACCGCGTCGCGCAACTGGAGGCTAATCCGTTGGGACACTTCCCCCAGATTTCCCGTCATCACCTTGCCTAAAGCCGCCAGATTCCGCCCTAAAGTTTGATAATCTTCCGGATACTGTAGCCATTCCTCGCTTTTGACCTCTAACCACCGCGCCAGCTTTTTATCGTCACAATGGCGACTGTATAGCCATCCCCGTAACCCGCCGGTAGTGGTTCCCGCCGCCACCTGCTCGAATAACCCCATCAATATCCCTTCATATTCCCCATCGCTGGGTTCTGGAGGAGTATTTTTGACTTCTTTGGGGTTAATTGCCCTCGGACTGGCAATAAAGAGCGATTTTAGCCAATTCCAGAGCTTTTTTAGTAAGGATAGCATCGGAGAAAGGGGGAAAGGAAGATAAGGAAATTATATCTCTACTGCCGAAAGTCGTCCCTTTCGGGGTTCATACTCGTCCTCTAATAGCCAATTTTCCGCTTCCTCGACTTGTTTGTTCATCTCATGCCAGAAACAAATTCTTGTAAAGTAATTCCAGCAGTACGAAGAAGACTACGAAGCGTACCTTTAGCCACTTCACGATGATCAGGAACAGAGAGTGTTACCTGTTCACCCTCCTTAACCATAATGATATGGCTTGCACTTTGACGCGCAACTTGCCAGCCAAAGGTTTCAAATATTCGGACTACTTCACGTCCGCTGAGAACAGGAAGAGCAGAGGACATGATTAGGCCATTACCTCTACTTGACAAGTTTCAATCGTGAGCGGTAGTCCACGTTCTGCACGAACTTCAAGGCAAGCGATAATCGCATCTCTGATATTTTCTAGAGCTTCTGCTCTCGTTTGACCTTGGCTGACACAACCCGGAATACTGGGGCATTCTACAACCCAAACCCCATCTTCGTCACGGTCAAGTGTTACAGTCAACTTCATAACTTCTCACTATAATCTCCCAGGTTATATTTTACCTATTAGGGCCTGAGTTGGTTAAGCGGCGATCGCTAATTCTTGCTAAACAGCATACAGAATCAGGGTTTTGAAGAAAAGCGGAAAGGAAGATCAGGAAATTATATCTCTACTGCCGAAAGTCGTCCCTCTACCGGTTCAAATTCGTCCTCTAGTAGCCAATTTTCCGCTTCCTCGTAACTCGCACGGCTCTCTTCTTCTTTGTCTGATCAGTTTAACTGAATGTAGTGATCGATCTTTGTGTCCTTTGTGCCTCTGTGGTTCCTTCCACTCTTCTTTGTCTGATCAGTTTAACTGAATGTAGTGATCGATCTTTGTGTCCTTTGTGCCTCTGTGGTTCCTTCCACTCCCTCGCCAGCAGGACTGTATCTTAGAATACATTTTAACCAGCAAACCTAAGAGAGCCTTCGCACCGGTGAATACCACATAGGGGTTTTCTGCATCGATCCAATTTTTTCTAGAATGGGGAGAAAAGTAATTGCCATCGATCCATGATTCAGAGTATCTCGTCCTCTTGGTTGTCTGAGTATTCCTCGGCAGTTGCCGCGGGAATTTGCGCTATTTTAGTCTTTTTTGGTTGGTTATGCCTACACCTTAATCTGATCGGCCCGGCTTTTATCCTACTAGCGATCGCATATCTGGTGGGAGGATACGAGAGTACCCAAGCAGGATTGACGACTTTATGGGAGGAAAAAGAACTGGATGTGGACCTGTTAATGATTGTAGCGGCCTTGGGGGCGGCGATTTTGGGACTCTGGGACAGTAATTACTATCTCATCATCGATGGAGCCATTTTAATCCTGATTTTCGCCATTAGTGGCGCATTAGAACAGATTGCCATGGCAAAAACCGATCGCAATATTCGTTCTCTCATGGCCATGACCCCCGATACTGCTAGATTAATCACGGGAGACAGGGAAAAAGAGGTTCCTATCAAGCAATTACGGATAGGGGACACAGTTTTGGTCAAACCGGGTGAATTAATCCCCATTGACGGCATTATTATGGAGGGAAACAGTCCCATCAATCAAGCGCCAATTACCGGAGAATCCCTTCCCGTGGATAAAACCATCGGTGAAGAAGTCTTTGCGGGAACTCTCAACGGTGCGGGAGTGCTACGTTTAAAGGTGGAAACTCCCCCCGAAAGTCGCTTAATTGAGAGGGTGATTCGTTTGGTAGAAAAGGCACAAAATGAATCCCCTCCCTCCCAAGAGTTTATCGAAGGTTTCGAGCGAGGTTATGCGAAAATTATCGTGATTTTGGGCTTAATTTTCGGGATTTTACCGCCTTTTCTCTGGGGTTGGACCTGGGAAACCACTATCTATCGGGCCTTAATTTTTCTCGTGGTGGCTTCTCCCTGTGCTTTAATGGCCTCGATTATGCCAGCTTTGTTATCGGGTATCGCTAACGGGGCAAAACAGGGGATTTTATTCAAAAATGGCGCAAGATTGGAGATGATCGGCCGCATACGAGCGATCGCTTTTGATAAAACCGGCACTCTCACCCTTGGTAAGTTGCAAGTGGTGGAAATTATCCCTATCCATGCAGTCAGCGAAAATGAGGTGTTAGCGGTGGCTGCATCCCTAGAATCCTGTTCGGAACATCCCATCGGGTCTGCTATTACCGCCACAGCCAGGGAACGTGGTATAAATTTCTTCAGTGCTAATCAGGTGCAAGCGGTATCGGGACGGGGTATCACGGGAAAAATTGCCGATAAGTCGGTATCTGTGGGCAATTTTGCCTATATTCGTGACCATATTGCTGATCTTGACCAGAATATCCTAGCTATCCGCGAACGTTTACAAAAAGAAGGTAAAACCCTCGTCTGGGTAGTACAAGAGAATCAGATACTTGGTGCGATCGCTGTAGCCGATAGCCTGCGGGAATCGGCAGTTAATCTGGTGAAGCAGCTAAAAAAGATCGGTATCGAACATATCGTTTTAATTACGGGTGATAATCAACAAAGTGCCGATAAAGTTGCGGAAAAACTCGGTATTGAGGAGGTTTACGCTGATTTACTGCCCGAAGATAAGTTAACCGTTATCCAAAATCTGCAAGAAAAATATCACACTGTCGCTATGGTGGGGGATGGCATTAATGACGCGCCCGCTTTAGCTATGGCTAATGTGGGGATTGCCATGGGAAAAGCTGGTAGTGATGTGGCCTTGGAAACGGCCGATATTATCCTTATGTCCGATAATTTAGCCAAAATTCCCAGCGCGATTAACCTTGGTCGTCGTGCCAATCGCATCGTTAAACAGAATATCACCTTCGCCCTCGCGTTTATCGGCATATTGCTAATAGCCAATTTTGCCGGTGATATAACTTTACCTCTTGGTGTCATCGGTCATGAAGGATCGACGGTATTAGTGACTCTAAGCGGTTTAAGATTGTTCAAATAGGGATAAAAATACAGAGAACTATGGGCGAAATCCAGGCAATCCGAGGCACAAAAGATATTTTACCGGCGGAGGTCGGTTACTGGCAGTGGTTAGAGGAAACTGCCAGCAGAATTTTAGGGACTGCGCTGTATCAAGAGATACGAACTCCCATTTTTGAACAGACGCAACTTTTTGAACGGGGTATCGGGGAAGCGACGGACGTGGTAGGTAAAGAAATGTACACTTTCCTTGATCGCGGTCAACGTTCCCTGACTTTGCGACCGGAGGGAACGGCTGGGGTCGTTCGCGCCTATATTGAACACAAATTACAGGCCGCCGGAGGAGTACAAAGACTCTGGTATAAGGGGCCGATGTTTCGTTATGAACGTCCGCAAGCGGGTAGGCAGCGACAGTTTCATCAAATCGGGGTCGAATTGTTGGGAAGTGATGACCCTAGGGCGGATGTGGAAGTAATTACCCTTGCCAGCGAGATATTAAAAGCTGTGGGGCTAGAAAACCTAAAATTAGATATTAATTCCCTGGGAAATGCCCAAGATAGGCAAAATTATCGTCAGGCCTTGCTAGATTATTTGACTCCCTACAAAGCTGATTTAGACGCGGATTCTCAACAGAGATTAGAAAAAAATCCCCTGCGAATTTTGGATAGTAAGGACGAAAAAACCAAGATTATCTGTAAGAATGCCCCCAGTATTCTTGAACATCTCAGTAGTGATTCTCAAAAGCATTTTGAACGGGTGCAATCTTTACTAACCGATTTGGGAGTTATCTATAATCTTAATCCCTGTTTAGTCCGAGGATTGGACTATTACACCCATACGGCCTTTGAAATTCAGTCCGATGATTTAGGCGCTCAAGCTACGGTTTGCGGTGGTGGTCGTTATGATGGTTTAATAACTCAATTAGGCGGTCTAGACACGCCAGCAGTGGGTTGGGCGATCGGTTTAGAACGTCTGATTATATTATTACAACAAAAGCAATCTTTATCTTTTTTGGTTCCCGATTTTTATCTCGTCTCCAAAGGAGAAAAAGCTGAGGCCCGCAGTGTGGTGTTAGCGCAGCAATTACGCGGATTGGGGTTTAGCGTCGAGTTAGACTTAAGCGGCAGCGCTTTCGGAAAACAATTTAAACGGGCTGATCGAGCTAAGGCCGTGGGCTGTATAATTTTGGGGGATGCTGAGGCTGAAAATGGCACGGTACAACTGAAATGGATGGCCACCCAAGAACAAATTAGTCTAACCCAAGCGGATTTATTGACACAAGCAAGGGAATTAAAAGCGCAAATCTCCCGGCACAAATCCTAAGTTTTAGCGTCATGGCCAAACATTAGGCTCTCTTGTTCTTTGTGTCCTTTGTGGTTAGTTCTACTCGCTGGGTGCATCTCATTTTTGTAAATCTACCAATTGGGATTTTTACGGGGAAACCCTCTGCTAAAATCGGACGTTGTTTCTGATTTTACCACTCAATCCAGGCTTTTGGGGGGTTCTACCCCCCAAACCCCCCGTTGGGGGCGTGGCGCCGCCCCCAAACCCCCCGCGCATTAGTTTTTCGGTGGGATGCTTACACGCAGCTGCTGATACATTTGTCATCATCTAAGAGTCACTGATAATTGCTGATTGTCGGTATTCCTGCAAATGTGAGATGCAGCCCACTCGCTCGCTGGCGGGACTGTATCCTAGAATACATTTTACCCACCAAACCTAAGAGGCCAAACATTAGGCCTAGGCTAAGACTATGGAATTTATACTGCAAAAACAAGGGGAGAATCACGGACGCACAATTTCTAATAATTCTCTAGAAATTGTCTCGGGAAACTATCGTCTCTTGGCCCGTCTGGATTCTCCTTTTGCTCATATTGAAGTGCGTATCGATTACGAATCTCCCGAAAGTAGCGAACGATATACCCATTATTATCGATCGGATGCCGGGGGTTGGCTAGAAATTTTTTCCTATCGAGATTTGGGAATAGGTAGCTGGAAAATTCGCTGTTATGGGGATATTCTGGCAGAATTGGGGGGGCAAGGTTGGCAAGAAATGTTAACTTTAATTGTTACTCCTGTTAAGATCAATTATCTGGCTCAATTAGAACAGTTAATTAAGACCGAAATTGAACCTTTATTAGTACAAGAATCCTCTCCAGAGATGGTAAAATTAGAATTGGCTGATTTAACTAATAATTCTGCCTTTGTTTTTGATTTATGCCTACCAGAGGAAACAATGACTGCTAGAGAAGGGGTAACTCTAGAACTGCCGGAACCTGCTAATATGAAAAAGAGCCTTCAAAGTTTATCTAATCGCAATTCTGCACCTTTACCACCGAAAATATCCGGTTCTAATTCTCGCCGAAAATCACCGCAACTTCCCCCAATTCCTAAAAATAAATAGGGTTTGCTGAATAAATGTGAAAACCTTGTTGGGTAAAACTTTTAGACCTTTTGCCCATCAAAAAGTGCCGACCCTTGGAGTGATTGGGGGGAAAATTCAGGTACTTTTTCCCTGAAAATTAGATAATTGACCAGATGAAAATCTGTAAAACCCTACACCCTACACCCAGAAAAAACTTTTTCAGCAAACCCTATGTAATGATGAGGTGAGGCAGCAACTTAAACCTAAGATTTTTTCAAGAACTTCTGACGAACTCGCGAGATTAACAGGTCTAATTCTGGTAACTTTAATAACATCGCACCGAGGAGGAATAAACCCACCGCTACGGTCGAGGCCAAACCCAACTGTAATAATTGCAAGAAAATATTACCAGCACCGAAAACCTTTTCCCAACCCCAACTAGCTCCCCAACTAGCAACACCAGAAAGCATTGTAATTACCGTTAATCCCAATAAGGATAAACCCCATTCTCCCAAGGGTAAACCCCCTAAACGACGATTTAAAATCACCGTAAAAATGCCCATAGAAATGATATTAACCCCCACGGTTGCTAAAACAATCCCCGGAGTACCAAAAGGTTTATACAAGAGGAAATCCAGCGCACCATTGAGAAAAATATTTACCATACTCACCTTAAAAGGAGTTTCGCCATCACCCAAAGCATAGAACACTCGTACTAAAACATCGCGACCGAGATAGAAAAACATCCCGAAACCGTAGGCCATTAATACGGGAACCACCTGTTCCGAGGCAGCCAGATTAAAGGCACCCCGTTGATAGATAACCCGCACTACAGGGAAAGCGAGGGCGATAAAGATAGCGGTGAAGGGTAACATGGTTAAAGCCGTCAATAATAAACCCTGACGGATTCTTTGCTTCAATTCTCCCCAATTTTCCGGTTCCGTCAGTCGAGAAAATATCGGCATAAACGGCACGAGAATCATGTTGGACATGATGCCCAAGGGCGTGAGAACGATAAAACTGGCGTAACGCATGGAAGCGGCGGCATTTTCGATAAAAGAAGCAAAAAAGAGGTCAGTATAAACGTTAATATGCAACATTCCCGAAGATAAGGTCGCCGGAATCATCACCCGCAACACCTCCGACACCCCCGGTATCCGCCAATCCCAACGAAATGTTAATTTTCCTAAACCTGCCTTGACTTGTGCGCCCACTTGTGCCAACCATTGCCAGATCGCCCCGATGAGAGTACCGCCGGCGAGGACAAAACCCCCTAGTTGAATGTATTGCGGATTATCAATGCGATCGCCAAGTGACCAGGCCAGCAAACCCACCCCGATAATCACCGCCACACTGGAAAAAAGCGGACTGAGACTCGGTAGCCAGTATTGGTCCGCCGCGTTGAGAGTACCGAAACCGATGCCGATTAAACCGGCTAAAACCGCCATGGGGGCCATAATTTGCAGTTGTTGAATGGCCATGCTGCGGGTGGCGGCATCTAAACCGGGGGCGAGAACATCGATAAAAATATTGGCAAAAACGATTAAAAAGACGGTGACAGCTAATAAAATCGCGCTGACTAGGGTGGTGACAGTCTCGACAATCGGCGCGGACTCGGATTTATCTCTTTTGGCCAAAACACTGACCAAAGCGCTATGAAAGGGGCCGTTAATGCCACCGAGGAGAATTAACAGAAAACCGGGGATAACGTAGGCAAAAGCGTAGGCGTTCACCACTGGCCCAACACCGTAGGCAGCGGCGATTACCTGTTCGCGGACCAAACCAAAAACCTTACTGATTAAGGTGGCAACGGCGACAATTCCAGCAATACCGGCTAAGGAACGGGTAGCTTTCTTAGTAATGATGACACCTCGAAAGAAAACAACTGCATTGATCGATTCTACCCGTTTCTGTGTTCCAGGAGAAAAGCGCTCTCTAGTTGGAAAATTTAACTTGACTGGACTGTATAACAGCCATTTTCCCGCACAGACCCCTAGAGAGCTTTTCTCATAAATATGAAGTATAAGCTAATTCGGTATCGACGCTCGACTCCCATCTGAGCATTAAGATAACTGTTCTCAGTAATTATTGAGAAAATAAATCCCCATACCTTATTTCCTCGTGGCACAATAGAGACAAAGTATAAAAAACTTAACAATAAGGAGAGGTTCGATGGTTGCTACACCAGTCAAAACAAAACGTCTCACCGTGCAGGTGGCCAATCTCAGCGCAGACACCACCGCTATTCGTTCCCTCGATTGGGATCGCGATCGCTTCGATATTGAATTCGGATTACAAAACGGTACGACTTATAACTCCTATCTGATTCGTGGGGAAAAAATCGCCCTGGTGGATACCTCCCACGAAAAATTCCGTCAACTATATTTTGATAGCCTCAACGGATTAATTAACCCCCAAGAAATCGATTATTTAATTATCAGTCATACCGAACCCGATCACAGTGGGTTAGTCAGAGATATATTGCAACTCGCTCCCAATATTACCGTCGTTGGGGCGAAAGTAGCAATTCAGTTTTTAGAGAATTTAGTTCATCATCCCTTTCAACGTCAACTGGTCAAAAATGGCGATCAGTTAGACCTAGGCAACGGTCACATTCTCGAATTTGTTAACGCTCCTAATTTACATTGGCCCGATACTATTTTTACCTACGATCACGGTTCGGGAATTTTATTTACCTGTGATGCCTTCGGAATGCACTACTGTTCCGATGATCTTTACGATGAGCAATTAAGTGTTATTGAACCGGATTATCGTTTCTATTATGAATGTTTAATGGCTCCTAATGCTCGTTCCGTACTAGCGGCGATGAAACGGATGGAACCCCTGGGTAATATTAATCTCGTGGCTAATGGTCATGGACCGCTATTAAAACATAATATTACCGAATTATTGAACCATTATCGTGATTGGAGTCAGGCACAAACTAAGGGAGAAAAAACCGTCGCTGTTTTCTATATTTCCGACTATGGTTATAGCGATCGCCTCTGTCAATCCCTGGCCAAAGGTATTACTAAAACCGGTGTGGCTGTAGAAACTTTAGACCTGAAATCCGCCGATCCCCAAGAGGTAAAAGAATTAGCTTCTTCTGCGGTGGGAATCGTCATCGGTACTCCCCCCGTTTCTGGTATTAATGCCCAAGAAATTACGGGAAATCTAGGCACAATTCTCGCCTCGGTTAACCCCAAACAATATATCGGAATGTTTGAATCTCAAGGGGGTGATGATGAATCAATTTTACCTCTATTTAATAAGTTTCGTGAAGTTGGTTTAACCAAAGCTTTTGATCCCATTCGTAGCGCGGAAACTCCTAACGAGAGTCTCTATCAACGCTGTGAAGAAGCAGGAACAGATATGGGACAACTATTAACCCAAGAGGTAAAAGTTAAACAAAGAAAATCCCTCGATACTGACCTTGATAAAGCCATCGGACGGATTAGCGGTGGTCTATATATTATCACCACCAAGAAAGGAGACAGAAGCGGAGCAATGGTCGCTTCTTGGGTGACGCAAGCAAGTTTTGATCCTCCCGGTTTTACCGTTGCTGTGGCCAAAGATCGGGCGATCGAGTCTTTAATGCAAGTGGGGGATCAATTCATTTTAAATATTCTGGAAGAAGGCAATTATCAAACCCTGATGAAACACTTTTTAAAACGTTTCGGACCTGGGGAAGATCGTTTTGCAGGAGTCAATACTCGCACCGCTAATAATGGTTCCCCAATTTTAGCCGATGCTCTCGCTTATTTAGAATGTGAGGTAGTTAGTCGTATGGAATGTGCTGACCACTGGATTGTTTACAATAAAGTCACCGATGGTCGCGTTTCTAAACCTGATAGTTTAACGGCTGTTCACCATCGCAAAGTCGGTAATTATTATTAGGATTCTTGCTTGATTTGACTGGTTGAGAAAATACAGATCAAGATGCTTGCTCTCAGCTTTTGAGATGGTTTAACCTCTCAACCAGTTAGTCATACTAAATCCGTTGAGTATAGGCTACATATCAGGAGAGGCAATAGGCACTCTTGCAATAGGCAAAAGGAGCAATAGATAATCAGTTTTTAATAACCGGATTTAGTATCACATCTGATCACTGATTACTTACCCACTGATAACTGATAACTGATAACTGATAACTGATAACTGATAACTGATCACTGATAACTGATCACTGTTCCTATTGACTAACCCCCGCAGATTTAAGGGCTTTTTCCATTAAAATTACATGGGTACTGCTTTCCTGTCCCTGGTTGGCAGGACGACGCTGAATATAACTGCCATCGGATTGTAATTCCCATGCTTGCCGGTTATCTGACAACATGATGCCGAGAATTTCTTCCAGTTCTTTGGCGATCGCTGGGTCATCAATGGGTGTCACTGCTTCCACGCGACGAGTCAGGTTCCGCGTCATCCAATCGGCGCTACCAATATAAACCTCCTCCTGACCACCATTGTAGAAGTAAAAAATGCGGGAATGTTCCAAAAAGCGGCCGATAATGCTAATTACTCGGATATTTTCGCTCACTTCCGGCAATCCGGGCCGTAAACAACAGATCCCACGAATAATTAAGTCAATCTGCACACCAGCACGAGAAGCGGCGTATAAGGCTTCTATAATCGGTTTATCGACAATAGAGTTCATTTTTGCCACAATGCGCCCCGTACCCCCATTTTTACAGTTTTTGGCCTCGCGCTCAATCATTGCTAACATCCGTTTTCGCAAACTCACGGGAGCAATTAAAAGTTTGCGATAGGATTGCTGACGGGAGTATCCGGTCAGAAAGTTAAATAAATCGGTGATATCTGCCCCCAAATCCTCGCGACAGCTAAGTAAACCCAAATCAGTGTATAATTTAGCTGTTTTTGGGTTATAATTACCCGTGCCAATATGGAAATAACGACGGATTTTATCCCCTTCTTTTCTGACCACGAGAACCACTTTCGTATGGGTTTTGAGACCAACTAAGCCATAAACAACGTGAACTCCGGCTTGTTCGAGCTTTTTCGCCCAAGTAATGTTATTTTCCTCATCAAAGCGTGCTTTTAGTTCCACTAACGCCGCTACCTGTTTGCCATTTTCCGCCGCCGCAATCAGGGAATTGACAATCGGGGAATCTCCGGAAGTACGATACAAAGTCATTTTAATCGCTAAAACATGGGCATCATGGGCAGCCTGGGCGATAAACTGTTGTACTGAGGCACTAAAGGAATGGTAAGGGTGATGAACGAGAATATCGTTATTGCGAATTAAAGTAAAAATATCTTCGCCATCCTGTTCTAGTATCCCGTCTTCGTTACCGTCAACTATTTCTCGCAATCCCTGTAAAACCGGTGGGGTGACGGGATTCCAAGGCGGATCTTTCAGTTCGGGACAGGGTAAGGACAGAAAATAAAATAAATCCTTGTGTCCCAGCATTCCATCCACATCGTAAACATCGATCTCCTCAAGTCCGAGATCGCGCATGATCCGGTTTTTAATATTGCTAGGGGTAGAACTGTGAATTTCCAGACGTACTGCCGATTTACCAATGCGGCGCTTGCGGACTTCTTCCTCGATCGCTAATAATAAATCATCGGCCTCATCTTCTTCGACGGAGATATCGGCGTTGCGTGTCACCCGAAAAGGATAACATTCTTGAATGATCATGCCGGGGAAAAGTGCCTCTAAATTGTGCATTACCACCTGTTCAAGGGGTACTCCCGTCCAAATCGAAGCTTTTCCGTCTTGGTGGCGTAATTCCTTGGATAATGCCAGAAAACGGGGGAAAACCTGCGGCACTTTCACCCTGGCAAATAGTTCTTTATCGGTGTCGGGATCGCGAACAACTACGGCTAAATTGAGACTGAGATTAGAAATATAGGGAAAAGGATGACTAGGATCCACCGCCAGGGGAGTTAAAACCGGGAAAATATTTTGTTCAAAGTAATCATGGAGATAATTGCGCTGTTCTTGATGCAAATCCACATAGTTAATCAGATGAATTCCCTGTTCTACTAAGAGGTTTTTCAGGGTGTGTTCAAAAAGATGATCCTGCTGTTGCACAAGGGGACGCAGACGGTTACTTATCTCGGTTAGCTGTTCCGAGGCAGTCCGGCCATCGGCACTTAAAACGGCTACATTTGCCTCTACCTGTTGTTTAAGAACTGCCACCCGTACCATAAAAAATTCGTCGAGATTGGCACAAAAAATGGCGGTAAATTTTAATCTTTCTAGTAGGGGAGTCCGAGGATCAAGTGCCTCATAAAGCACGCGATGATTAAATTCTAACCAGCTTAATTCTCGGTTAAAGTAATATTGCGAATCTTTAAGATCGACTTCGGAAGTTACGGTGGACGCTTTAGCCATAGAGTCTAATACCTAAATAATAGATTAAACAGTTAGTAAGAAGCCACTTCAGCCTAAATTTGACTATTTTGGGCGTTTTTGGCCATACTACCCCAGATTAAGCCAAGTTACCCCGATTATCTTGGATGCTAATGCTACTGATTCTAGCCTGACTAGGGAAAAAATCAATTTATTAAAAGGTTAAGAAATCAGTCCCGACAGATCAAGGTTAAATTAATCTTTCGGTGAAATTAGAGTAGCAGTAAGAACAATAGGCATAATTTGCTGAGAATATCGTCTTTAAAGCCTTACCTTGATTATAACACAAAGTCGAGCCGATCTGACTTGTTGAATATATCATCTCCAAGTTCAGGCAATAATCTAATCCGAATCAGAATATTTGGCTCTTCTAGGTTCTGTGTGATAAGTTTAATTGACATAGGATCGATCGATCTTTGTGTCCTTTGTGTCTTTGTGGTTCGTTCCACCCCCTCGCTCTTGAGAAATGTATCTTAGAATACATTTTACCCACCAAAGCTGGGAGAGCCAATATTTTATAAGGATGATGATTAGATTGCCAATTGACCATTAGTTGATATATTTGTGTTTGATAAAAATAAGATAACTCATAAGCTAATCTTAAGTCTCTTTCCAAGTCTTCTTTTTTAACCCACATTCCGCACCCTAAGCTGTCACAGAGAGAAATTACGGAGAGAAAAAATCAAAGTGAGCATAAAAATAAACATAAGGAGCGAAAAAAGGCATTTGAGAAACAGTAAAGCACCAAAAATGGCATCAAAACCTATTCTCAATAAGGAGCAATAAGAATTAACACCACCTAGAGGAGTCAACAGATAAATAAAAGAAGAAATCCAAGAGATAAATCATAATTTAGACTAATCAATTAAAGTAAAAAACTAAATTATAGACATAGTAAAGTGGAGCTATAAATCAAAGATATTAGCTCATGTTCACTCATAGAAATTAAATTGATAGAGATAATAATTAGGTGGCTAATTGATAGTAACGTAAACAATCATCTGGTAAAAGACGCAAGATAAAATCTCTGTCCTTATTCCAATTAGAAATATGTTCCTCCTGATTAAGTGTAATCAAATGAATACAATGAAAGCATTGAAAAATCCAGCGTAAAGTAGGGGAATTAGTTGCTTTACCTAATTGATTTTTAATTGTTGATTTAGACTCTTTCAGAGCATTTCTAATTTGACGTTGAGCCAATGTATAAACCAAGAGACATAAACCCATAATCATTCCCATAGACTCTATTCTCTCAGGACTTTTAAGGAAAATACTATCGGCAAAAAATAATGGGTCTTTGAGAAAACCAAACCCCCGTTCACATGATTGTTGAGCTTTATATTCCCTGAGCATAGAATCATCACTAAGTTCCTGTGAATCTAAAACATTCGTAGCAATAATAAAACATCCTGCACTCAGCAATTCTGTATTAATTTTACTTTCATCCTGGCAGACTGTAGCTGATATTTGGTAGGATATTTCATTTAGAGAATCTTTTTTATTAGATTTGGCTGGAGTAACCTTACTTTCGTTAATTTGGTGATATTTGAACTGGGTTGATAATTTTGATAATGCCTTGATAGCATCTGCTTCACAAGCAAATCTCTCTTGTGATAACTTTTTCAAATCAAGAACCGCTTTTGATTCGGCTTTGGTAATTTTTTGGGTTAGTTTACGCAGGTCTGATTCTCTTCTTTCTTGACTTTGTACTACTAACCATCTTTGTTCTATTCCTGCATAATTTTCGGTTTTTGATACTAATTTATATCCTGGTATTGTACTATCAATAAATTCTGATTCTGGTATTGTTGATATTAATGATTTTGCTGCTTTTATGCTTAATGGTACTCGACATAACCACTGTAAATCTGACATCATTTTCAGGTTTGATTCTGTATATAAGGCAGAGTCAGCAACCATGAGACTATTAACTTCTAATTGTTTGTGATATTCTACTGCTATTTGACCAAAACATGATGAGTCTGCTTGGTTTCCTGATGCTAGTTTCAAAAATATTGGGATGTCTCCATCTCCTGAACATATCATTTCTATGATGAACTGTTTTAAGTCCGGCCGATGGTCACGAGAATAACCATAAGTGATGGTTATTTCTTTTGGTGATTTTACTGCTATTTCTTCTAATTCTTGGTTATTTCCTATTTTTTGATTCTCAAATATTACTTCTGGTAAGCTAGTGTTATACTGCCCATGTACGTGGATTGATGATGAGTCTAGATGTGATGTTGATAGTGATACTCCAAATTTTTGGGCGGCTTTTACTGCGATGATGAAAAATATTGTATCTAATCCTTTTATAAATAGTTTATCCATGACTCTCCCCAATTTATCGTCGTTGAGATATTCTGGTTTTACTCCTGTTCCTATTAGATGTTCACAGGCGATTGTTTCAAAATATTCGGGAAACATATATAAGGGTTTGGAAACAAATCCTAACCCGTTGATTATCATGGCTTTTACTACTTGACCTGCATTTACTTTTTCGTCTTTTTCGACTCCTATCAATTCGTTTATTATTTCTACTATTCCGATTGAGTCTATTATTCCTGCCACTATCCCTAGATGGTCTATGTTCTGAATTTCTATTTCTTGGGGTTTTAATTTCACAACAGATTCCTCCACTACTTCTAAGTACCTAAGCAAAATTAATTACACATATCTAACCCCGCTCTTGCCTCTTGCCTATCTTCACTAGGAAATTAATTTTGCACGACTACTTATTGTAATCAATTATTTCTTGTTTTCTGAACAATTATTTTTTTCTCTTGAATTTTCTCTTTCTCGCTCCATACCCCTTTTAATGCTATATATTCTCATTAACCCTTTTAACCTTTGAATTAATTTTAGTTATTATGTACTACTTTAATGGCTTTTTTGATCTGTGACAGTTGAGGGTGCGGAATGTGGGTTTTAACATCAGTAGCATTCAATGTACCTAAAACTTTACAGAGTGCGTCAGATAAATCCTGTTTAATTTGCTGTTCATCTAAGGACAGTTTCTGAGAATGATTTTTGATAATTATAATTAATTCGTCAATATCTATTGACAGATTATTTTTGTCAATAAACTTACCAAACTTTAATCCTTCAAACTTTAAATCCAACTTATTTTTCTTAAAGTCCAGAAACCCGTTTTCTCAAAGAAAACGGGTTTCTAAATAGTTTCTTGAAGAAACCCGTTTTCTAGGTGACTTAATGCTTCTTTCCAGGGTTCATCATAATTGGCGGTTGTTGGGTTCATTTGAGTTGTCCGCTTACTCCTAGGGGGTGAAGCGCGACAGCGTAACGCACCGATTTAATAATAGAGGTGGTGAGTTACGGCGGCTTGTTAATTTTGGTTTTTTGACGGAATTGATAGCCGCCTAACGCACCCTACGCCTACTTAATTAAACAAAGAAATTACCCACTGGAATGCTTCCTAAAGCAGGTAAAGTACCAGTAAATCCAGTGATATTTATTAATAAATCATTGCTGGATTGGAAGCCAGCCGTGCTATCATTAATAACGAGGTAAGTTCCAGCTATTGCACCGGTTGTTACTTGCACTAAGGCTGCACTATTAATCCCTAATCCTTGATTACCTGTAGTCGCTCCATTGGCATCAGTAAATACCTGATTGACTAAATTGTCTAAAGTGGTAGCAGTGCTATCAGCAGCGCGACTGAAACTGCTAGGCGCACTCATGGGAAGTCCACCTTGAGTTAATAAGTCAATTTTATCAGTATTGATGGCAAAATCCATAATTTGATCGCTTGCTGCTATGGTAGATTGGCCAAATTGGAAAATGAAGATGTCTGTCCCCGTCCCACCGGTTAAAGTATCGGTTCCAGCAGCACCATTGAGGGTATCGTTACCAGCGCCACCCACTAGAATATCATTACCTAAGCCACCAACTAGACTACTTGGGGAGGGATTACCAATCTGATTATCACCGTTAAAGTCTTGTTGGAAGTTGGTTTCTTGGCTGAAAGCTTGGGTTGAGTTTAATCCCCACCCTCCCTGGGAAGATTGCCAATTCCAATTGCTATCTAAATTCCATATATATAGAAGGTTTTGTGATGTATTCCTCAAGAGGACTTGGTTAATTCCATTAACGGTTTCTGCGGCTAAGATTTGCCAACCAGGATAGGTATTTGTGGTAATATGAGTGGCACCATTTTTGATGACAGTGGGGTTATTATTGCCAATTTGTGCGTAAAGTTTATTAGTCGCATCTTGGACTAATTTGGTGTTACCAAAGGCTTCGATTGGGGTGTAGGGTGAACCGATGATTCCATCGCTATTAAAGTCTTGTTGGAAGTTGGTTTCTTGGGTAAAAGCTTCCGGGGAGTTTAATCCCCACCCTCCCTGGGAAGATTGCCAATTCCAGTTACTATCTAAATTCCATATATATAGAAGGTTTTGTGGGGTATTTTTCCAGAGGACTTGATTGACTCCATTAACGGTTTCTGCGGCTAAGATTTGCCAACCAGGGTAGGTATTTGTGGTAACCTGAGTGGCACGAACTTTAAGGGTGATGGGGTTATTATTGCCAATTTGTGCGTAAAGTTTATTAGTCGCATCTTGGACTAATTTGGTGTTACCAAAGGCTTCGATTGGGGTGTAGGGTGAACCGATGATTCCATCGCTATTAAAGTCTTGTTGGAAGTTGGTTTCTTGGGTAAAAGCTTCCGGGGAGTTTAATCCCCACCCTCCCTGGGAAGATTGCCAATTCCAGTTACTATCTAAATTCCATATATATAGAAGGTTTTGTGGGGTATTTTTCCAGAGGACTTGATTGACTCCATTGACGGTTTCTGCGGCTAAGATTTGCCAACCAGGGTAGGTATTTGTGGTAACCTGAGTGGCACGAACTTTAAGGGTGATGGGGTTATTATTGCCAATTTGTGCGTAAAGTTTATTAGTCGCATCTTGGACTAATTTGGTGTTACCAAAGGTTTCGATTGGGGTGACACTGATATCATCATTGAGAATTGTCCCCGTCACTGGAGTAGTTGTCCCAACTGTATAATCAGTCCCAGAAGCGAGGGTTAAAATGACGGTTTCATCATCTTCAACAGTTGTATCAGCCGTGGGGTCAATTGTGACGGTAGCAGTAGCTAAACCAGCAGCGAAAGTCACTGTCCCTGTGGTTGCGGTAAAACTTGCTGCACCGGTTTGGGTGTAATCTGTACTAAATGTCGCTGTCCCCCCAACTGTATAGTTGACGGTTAAAGCATCAGTTGTTACACCAGAACGAGTGAAGGTATAGACGAAGTTAGTTGTCCCATCTTCATTGACACTACTGGGAGAAACCGCTAAGGTGACACTTGGTAAAGGCGATGGGTTATTGAAGTCACTCACATCAATAATTTGCAATCCGCCTGCACCAGGAGAGTTTGAACCGGCGGCATAAGCATAATTACCAACTACTTGCACATCACGGACTATATACGCATATGACAAAGGAGAGTAAAAGTTTTTATAATTACCTTTGATAGTGGGATTAGTAGGGTTGCTGATGTCGATGATTTGTAGTCCATAACCCCCCCAACCCCCCGAGTGGGCAGCTAGATATGCGTAGTTACCGATTACTTGCACATTAGCAGCCTGGCCAGAACTATAATAATTGCCTTTTAATATGGGGTTGGTGGGATTGCTGATGTCGATGATTTTCAGTCCTGCCATATCATCAGCTACATAAGCATAGTTACCGACTATTTGCACACCAAAAGCATAAGAAGTATCATAACTGCCTTTTAAGATGGGATTAGTGGGATTGCTAATGTCGATAATTTTCAGTCCCGACTCTCCATCAGCTAGATATGCGTAATTTCCTACTACCTGTAAACCAAAAGCAGGGTCAGAATCATCATCATAACTGCCTTTTAATGTGGGGTTTGTGGGATTGCTGATGTCGATGATTTGCAGTGATGAAGCCCCATTATTAACCAGATATGCGTAATTTCCAACTACTTGCACACGAAGAACCGCACCAAAATTAGCATAATTGCCGATGAAAGTGGGATTACTAGGGTTACTGATGTCGATGATTTGTAGTCCTGAACTCCCATCAGCTATATAAGCGTAATTCCCCACTACTTCGACACCATAAGCAGCGTCAGTATCATAATTGCCTTTGAAAATGGGGTTAGTGGGGTTGCTAATGTCGATAATTTGCAGTCCTGAAGTCCAATCAGCCAAATATGCGTAATTCCCCACTACTTTCAAATCCCAAACCCATCCTGGAGTATCATATTTGCTGATGAAAGTGGGGGTAGGGGGGTTGATATCGTCATTAATTGTTCCCGTCACTGTGGTGGTTGTCCCCACTGTATAACCAGTCCCCGAAGCGAGGGTTAAAGTTACAGTTTCATCCGGGTCAGCTATATTATCTGCTGTCGGGTCAATTGTTACGGTAGCATTATTAGCATTAGCGGCGAAAGTCACTGTCCCTGTTGTCCCATTAAAACTCGCTGCACCGGTTTGAGTGTAGTCTGTATTAAGGGTAGCTGTCCCCCCAACTGTATAGTTAACTGTCAAAGCATTAGTTGTTACACCGTCGCGGTAGAAGAAGTAAGCTAAGTTGGTTGTCCCATCTTCGGTGACAAGACTAGGAGAAACCTGAAGGGTAACACGGGTATCATCATTGAGAATCGTTCCCGTCACTGGAGTAGTTGTCCCAACTGTATAGTCAGTCCCAGAAGTGAGGGTTAAGCTGACGGTTTCGTCATCTTCAACTGTGGTATCTGCTGTGGGGTCAATTGTTACAGTTGCAGTCGCAGAATTAGCAGCGAAAGTCACTGTCCCTGTTTCACTTGAGTAATTTGGGAAACTGGCTGCACCGGTTTGACTGTAATCTGTGTTAAAGATGGCTCTTTTCCACCAGTCTGTATCATCGACTGTTGTAAAATTGACCGTCAAAGGATTGGTTGTGTCTCCTGTGCGGGTGAAGGTATAAACGAGATTAGTCGTTCCATCTTCAGTAACACTGGTGGTGGAAACTGCTAAGGTGACACTTGGTAAAGGCGATGGGTTATTGAAGCCACTTACATCAATAATCTTCAATCCGCCTGCACCAGTAGCCACATAAGCGTAGTTGCCTACTATTTGCACACCAGCAGAGTAGCCAGAAGTACCAGAATCCACAAGAGTGGGAGCGGCTGGATTGCTGATGTCGATGATTTGCAGTCCTGACTCATCAGCTACATAAGCATAGTTGCCTACTATTTGCACATCAGAAGCAAAGCCAGGAGTATCATAATTACTCACAAAAGTGGGAGCGGCTGGGTTGCTGATATCGATGATGTGCAGTCCTGAAGTCCCATTAGCCACATAAGCGTAGTTACCGACTATTTCCACATCACCACCGTCAAAAAAATTATAATAATTACCCTTAAGAGTAGGCGTTGTCGGATTACTAATGTCGATGATTTGCAGTCCACTCCCTGCAACAGCCACATAAGCGTAGTTGCCTACTATTTCCACATCAGTAGTAGAGCCAGAAGTATAATAATAACTGACAAAAGTGGGAGCGGCTGGGTTGCTGATATCGATGATTGTCAGTCCTGTATAATAATAACTAGCCACATAAGCGTAGTTACCGACTATTTGCACACCCCTAGTACCGCCAAAAGTATCATAATTACCCACAAAAGTGGGAGCGGCTGGGTTGCTGATGTCGATGATTTGCAGTCCCCCTCCCCGATCAGCCACATAAGCGTAGTTGCCGACTATTTCCACATCATAAGCAAGGCCAGAAGTATCATAATTACTCACAAGAGTAGGTGCGGCTGGGTTGCTGATATCGATGATTTGCAGTCCTGAATACCCATCAGCCACATAAGCGTAGTTACCGACTATTTCCACATCACCAGCAAAGCCAGAAGGATCATAATTATCCACAAGGGTAGGAGCGGCTGGGTTGCTGATATCGATGATTGTCAGTCCACCCCCTCCATCAGCAACATAGGCATAGTTACCGACTATTTCCACATCCTCAGCATTGCCATAAGTATCATAATTACCCACAAGAGTGGGAGTAGTCGGGTTGCTGATGTCGATGATGTCGATGATTGTCAATCCTGACCAATCCCAATAATCAGTTACATAAGCGTAGTTGCCGACTATTTCCACATCATAAGCAAGGCCAGAAGTATCATAATTACCCACAAGAGTGGGAGCGGCTGGGTTGCTGATGTCGATGATTTGTAGTCCACCCCCTCCATCAGCCACATAAGCGTAGTTGCCGACTATTTCCACATCCTCAGCATTGCCATAAGTATCATAATTACCCACAAGAGTGGGAGCGGCTGGGTTGAAAATCTCGAAGATTTGCAGTCCTGACCAATAATCGGCTACATAAGCATAGTTACCGACTATTTCCACATCATAAGGAAGGTCAGAAGTATAATCAATATCCACAAAAGTGGGAGCGGCTGGGTTGCTAATGTCGATGATTAGCAACCCTCCATCAGCCACATAAGCGTAGTTGCCTACTATTTCCACATCATAAGAATTGGCAGAAGTATCATAATTACTGACAAAGGTGGGAGTATCTGGGTTACTGATATCGATGATTGTCAGTCCTGAATACAAATCAGCTACATAAGCATAGCTACCGACTATTTGTACATCTTGACCATCGGAAATATCGTAATTCCCCTTGAAAATCGGGTCACTGGGATTACTAATATCAATGATTTCTAGTGTATCCCCCACCGCGTAGGCGTAGTTACCTACTACTGTCACCGCATTGGCAAAGCTTAAACGATCCCACCTTCCAACTAAAGAAAGAGCAAATACTCCCTCATAAGTAGCTAAAGTCCCCCCATCAAACGCCAACGAAATATTCAAATCTTGCTCACTTTCAGCGCGAGAAACTATTACCTCTAACTCCCAATTTCCTCCCCCTCGACTACTTCCCGTAGGTGTCGCTGAAGCCATCACCGTCGCACCCGTCAACTGATGCAACTTCTCAATAAACTCTGTCCCCGCATCTCCCGCTGCTACCTGACAACCGTACAGTAGAATACGATTAATCTTTGCCCAATTCTGTAACTGTTGGCGATAATCGTAAATATTTGTTAAATTGAGTTGACAATTCCCTAAATATAAGCACCCCGGCGCACCATGGGAAACGAGGTGAATGGTGGTAATCTGGGGATTTTGTTGTAAAAAAGCGGAGATTTGTTCGATTCCGTCTTGATTGGGAGAGAGAATAACCGTGGCGACTTCTGGAATTACTCCAGCTTGGAGGGTTTGATAATCGCTAACACCAGCATCGAGGAAAACTACGGTAGCGGTTAAACGCTGATTTCTCGCACTATTCACCTGATTAGCTTGACTCAAGCCATCAGATTGAGCAAAATTGAACAAAGCATCGTCAACAGCAGGAAAGCTCGGCAAAAGGGTAGAAGTCATGACGTTAACCGCAAAGGTTTATTGCTAACAGTTTTAGCCTAACAATGGCCAATCTTTCAAGACTTCCATAACATAAATTAACATTTATACAAGAAACGGGTTTCTCAAAGACAAGAAACCGGGTTTCTCAAAGAAACCCGGTTTCTAAATAGGTTCTCAAAGAAACCCGGTTTCTAAATACCAAAGAAACCCGTTTTCTCATGGTTTCTCGCAGAAACCCGTTTTCTAGATATTGATTTTTGCCAAAGACTGCTTAAATTCTGCGAGAGAATTAGCGGTAGCTGCTAATTTAACAATCTCTTGTAATGTAGATAGTACCGAAACTTTATTCAGGTATTGTTCCACATCTAAAGGAACTTCACCTAAGCGAGCTTGCAAAACTGTTTTGACAAAATCACGAGCATTTTCTAACGCCCCAATTTCCTTACCCTGTTCTATTCCTCGTAACTCCATATTACTCATTAAAGGCATGGTTCTTTCCTCCTCAAATTGTTTGATTTACTCTCTAAACTTGACTGCAATTCAGGGGATAAAGTCATCATATTGTCGATGATTTCAAACAGTTTACTAAGTAAGGTAGGTATTACCCACCCTACTTATTTATGATGATACTAAAAGACTTCCTACACTCCTCAAAAGAATTTACTATAAGTGCGGCTTTTAACATCTCTTCTAAAACCGAAATAACTGAAGCATCATTGAGACATTGTCCAATATCTCCAGGGATATCGCCTAGTCGGGTTTCCAAAACTTTTTTCACAAAATCACGAGCATTTTCTAACGCTCCAATTTCCTTACCGCGTTCTATTCCTCGTAACTCCCCAATTTCCTTGCCTATTTCCTTACCGCGTTCTATTCCTCGTAACTCCATATTACTCATTAAAGGCATGGTTCTTTCCTCCTCAAATTGTTTGATTTTACTTTCTAAACTTGACTGCAATTCAGGGGATAAAGTCATCATATTGTCGATGATTTCAAACAGTTTAATTATCTGTTCTCTCTCGAACTCCTTTTCATACAATCCCCTGATTAACTTCCACTTCCACTGTTCCCGTTCTGGCAGTTTCCCAGTAGTCGCTTTTGTTTTCAGGTGTGCCATCACTATTATAGCAAAGGGATTGCTACTTGTTTCCAATTAGTCACTGATAACTGATAACTGGTAACTGATAACTGAATAGAGTTTGTCAGCGAAACGTTTTTTTGTCTTTGCTGAAGCGGTAATCCGTTTGAGTTCTTTTTCTAGAGATTCGGGAGTTTTTGTCCAATCAATTAGTTGGTGAACTTCGGGAAAAAAGAAGTATAAAAACGCTTCAAAATACTCGGTTAATGCTTCTTTCCAGGGTTCATCATAATTGGCGGTTGTTGGGTTCATTTGAGTTGTTTGCTTACTCGTAGGCTGTGAAGCGCGATAGCGTAACGCACCGATTTAATAATAGAGGTGAATGGTGGTAATCTGGGGATTTTGTGGTAAAAAAGCGGAGATTTGTTCGATTCCGTCTTGATTGGGAGAGAGAATAACCGTGGCGACTTCTGGAATTACTCCAGCTTGGAGACTTTGATAATCGGTAACACCAGCATCGAGGAAAACTACGGTAGCGGTTAAACGCTGATTTCTCGCACTATTCACCTGATTAGCTTGACTCAAGCCATCAGATTGAGCAAAATTGAACAAAGCATCGTCAACAGCAGGAAAGCTCGGCAAAAGGGTAGAAGTCATGACATTAACCGCAAAGGATGACTTCGACTATTTTATGCAAAGAATCCCGAATTTTTCAAGGGGGATATAACAAAAATTAACAGAAAACGGGTTTCTCAAAGAAACCCGTTTTCTAGATATTGATTTTTGCCAAAGACTGCTTAAATTCTGCGAGAGAATTAGCGGTAGCTGCTAATTTAACAATCTCTTGCAATTTAAACAGCACCGAAACTTCATTGAGGTATTGTTCCACATCTAAAGGAACTTCACCTAAGCGAGCTTGCAAAACTGTTTTTATGGCATCACGGCTTTTTTGTTCAATCAATCAATCGGTGAACTTCGGGAAAGAAGAAGCTTAAAAATGCTTCAAAATACTCGCTTAATGCTTCTTTCCAGGGTTCATCATAATTGGCGGTTGTTTGGTTCATTTGAGTTGTCTGCTTACTCCTAGGCTGTGAAGCGCGATAGCATAACGCACCAATTTAATAATAGAGGTGGTGCGTTACGGCGGATTGTTAATTTGGGTTTTTTGACGGAATTGATATTCGCCTAACGCACCCTACACCTTAGATAAAGAAGCCACTGTAACAGAAATTAACGTTTATCAGGAAAAATATAGAAAACGGGTTTCTCGAAGAAACCCGTTTTCTATATATATGAGATTGCTTCAGGGTGTTATAGTGTTGAGACAAGTGCAGCTTTTTACCCCATCTCCCCATCTCCTAATCCCTGACTGATAACTGATTACTGGTCACTGATAACTGAATATCCCCCAATAACTAAAGGAAAGATAAAGTTATCGATCGCCCTCCGGAGCCAGTGTCAGAATAAAAGCAGGGAGATGACCAAGGAAAACCGACAACTCTCCATCTTTTTCCCGTCATCGCCCCTAAAATTTATTTGGTTCAGATTTATGCAAACTGCCAATCCTCGTCAAACGGAGAAAAAAGAGCATCCCAGTGGCGATAAACGCTTCAAAGTCCTCGACATCACCATGAAGCGGGCAGGATATAATCAATCAGCCCTGATTGAAGTCCTGCACAAAGCTCAAGAAGCCTTTGGATTCCTAGAAGAAGATGTTCTCCTCTACGTTGCCCGGGCGCTAAAACTGCCCCTCAGTCGCGTCTATGGGGTAGCAACCTTCTATCATCTCTTTTCCCTGAAACCGGCGGGAAAACACACCTGTATCATCTGTATGGGGACTGCTTGTTATGTCAAAGGCAGCGGCAAAATCCTCGAAGACATCGAAAACGCCTTTGATGTCAAAGTGGGAGAAACCACCGCCGATGGAGAAATTTCCCTAGTGTCGGCCCGTTGTATCGGGGCCTGTGGGATTGCGCCGGCCGTGGTCTTCGATGGAGTCGTGGCCCCGAAACAAGATTCGGAAACTGTCTTAGCGAAACTACAGAGTTTCTCCCAGTAATTTTTCACTCTAGTGGATTGAGAAGAATATGGACTTACAAGAATTATTGGCAGTGGCCGAGAAGGAAAAAGCTAGACAAAAAAGCATCCGGGTGCATTGTTGCACTTCCACCGGTTGCCAAGCTGCTAACTCCCTCCAAATCGAAAAAAACCTCGCCACTGCCGTCAAAGAGGCACACCTAGAGGATACAGTCGAAGTGGTGGGGGTCGGTTGTATGGGTTTTTGTGGTCGCGGTCCGTTGGTGGAAGTGGATCCCCAGGATCTTTTATACGAAGAAGTCACCCCGGAAAGTGCGGCCAGCATTATTGCGGCCTTAAACGGCGGCAAAACCGAGGTGCAATTAGGGGACTCAAAACATCCCTTTTTCTCCCATCAAGTCAAAATTGTCCGGGAAAATAGCGGTAAAATCGATCCCGATCGCATTGAGGAATATATAGCCGTCGGGGGTTATCAATCTCTCTACAAGGCACTCTATGAGATGACTCCGGCCCAAGTGGTGGAGGAAATCACCCAAAGCGGTTTGCGCGGCCGAGGCGGTGCGGGTTATCCCACTGGTTTAAAATGGGCGACGGTGGCTAAACAACCGGGTAAACAAAAATACGTTATCTGTAATGCTGATGAAGGGGACCCTGGCGCGTTTATGGACCGCAGTGTTTTGGAAAGTGACCCCCATTTAGTCCTGGAAGGAATGGCGATCGCTGCCTATGCTGTGGGGGCGGATCATGGTTATATCTATGTTAGAGCCGAATACCCTCTGGCGATTGATCGTCTGCAAAAAGCGATTAATCAGGCCAAAAAATTTGGTTTAATGGGTTCCCAAGTATTCGAGTCCACTTTCGATTTTAAGGTGGATATCCGCATCGGGGCGGGAGCTTTTGTCTGTGGAGAGGAAACCGCTCTCATCCATTCCATCGAAGGCGGCCGCGGCACTCCCCGCACCCGTCCCCCCTATCCGGCCCAATCGGGCCTCGATGGTTGTCCCACCCTGATTAATAACGTGGAGTCCTACGCTAATATCGCCGCTATTATCCGCGAGGGAGCCGCTTGGTATGCCAATATCGGTACTGCCAGCAGTAAAGGCACAAAAATCTTCGCTTTGACGGGAAAAATCCGCAATAATGGGCTGATTGAAGTGCCGATGGGTATTACTCTCCGGGAAATTGTCGAGGAGATGGGGGGGGGTGTTCCCGATGGTCAGGTGAAAGCGGTACAAACCGGCGGCCCCTCCGGGGGTTGTATTCCCGCTAATTTACTCGATACTCCCGTAGATTACGAATCCTTAGCCAAACTCGGTTCGATGATGGGATCCGGGGGTATGGTGGTCATGGATGATACCACCAGTATGGTGGAAGTGGCGAAATTCTATATGGAATTCTGTCGCGAGGAGTCCTGTGGTAAATGTATCCCCTGTCGCACGGGAACAGTACAAATGTTTGAATTATTGGCCAAAATTATCGCTCGAAAGGCCGATATTCACGACCTCGAAAACCTAGAACATCTCTGTCAAATGGTTAAAGAAACCAGTCTTTGTGGTCTTGGCCAAAGCGCTCCCAATCCGATTTTAAGTACCCTAAAGTATTTTAAGGAGGAATATCTGGCTCTGTTACAGGAAATCAAGCACCCCGTCTCTGTTTGAGAATAACTCGATCGAGGCCTAACAATCTTCGGCCTCGATCAATTTCTTTGGTTATGGGAAGTCTGGTGGGCTGCCGGGTTATCTTGAAGAGAGTTAGCAGTAGTCTCAGGAGACAATAGATTATGACTTGGCGCGGCTCAACCGATACAAAAGATCGCATTTTTGCAGCCTTAGTATATCTTTTACCCTTATATTCGGCCTTTGCCTTCGGTATCTTTATCTTTCAGCAAATCCCTTTCTTAGGAGCGGCCTTAGCAATAGTTTTAACTCCCTTAGCTTTTCTCTATAGTTCCCTGGGAACCTTTGGCAATTTAATTATCTTTTTCGTCCTCTTTTTGGCCGTGGTACGCAATCCCCGCATCAGTCATTTTATCCGGTTTAACACCATGCAGGCGATTTTAATCGATATTTTGGTGTATTTATTGGGATTGCTCTTAGGTTTCATCGCTAGGGGTTTAGGGGCGAATTTAGTGGTAGAAACTCTTTTTAACGTCGTCTTTTTGGGAGCATTTGCCGCCTGTGTTTACAGCATTATACAGTCGGTTATCGGTAAATACGCCGATATTCCCACAATTTCCGAGGCGGCCTATTCCCAGGTGGGAGGTTAAGTTAACTTGAGTTTGTCCCCTTTTTCGGCTACAGTCTCTCCAGAATCAATGCGTTCGCTGCCAGGCCACATCTATGAGTCCATTTAAACAGACGCTACGGGAACTCAACGCTCAGAAGGGGAAAATAGCCGCTTCTGTGGGCAAAAAAACGCCTAAACGAGTTAATCGTTGGTTTAAATGGCTTTCTCCCGGTCTTTTTGTCAAACGCTGGCTTTTAATTAGTTTAACCGGCGTTTTTCTCACCTCCTTCGGTTTAGCTGTTTGGGTAAAATTAACCCCAGTTAATCGCTTTTTAGAGTTTGTTTCCCAAGCATTAGAAACGATCGCCCGTTTGGTCCCTAATTCTGTTTCCGGGCCGCTGGCGGTTTTGCTAGGTGTCTTTTTGTTATTCTGGGGTCAGAGTCGCACCGTCGAAACGATTACAGAAGCACTACAACCGGACGCATCAGAGGAATTAGTCGATCGCCTACGCACCCATCGTCGTCTCCATCGCGGCCCGAAAATTGTAGCAATTGGTGGCGGTACAGGTTTATCGACGCTTTTACGCGGTTTAAAACAGTATAGTTCCAATATCACCGCTATTGTCACCGTAGCTGATGATGGCGGTTCTTCGGGCCGATTACGTCGGGAAATGGGCATTTTACCCCCGGGGGATATTCGCAATTGTATCGCCGCTTTAGCCGATGAGGAAAAGTTATTAACGGAATTGTTTCAATATCGCTTTCATGCCGGGGATGGTTTATCGGGCCACAGTTTTGGTAATTTATTTATCAGCGCTATGACCGAGATTACCGGCGATCTGGAACAGGCGATCGATGCTAGTGCCAAAGTTTTGGCCATTCGCGGTAAAGTGCTACCTGCTACCCTTACCGATGTTAGTCTCTGGGCTAAGTTAGCCGATGGGCGCCTTATTGAGGGAGAATCGAAGATAACCGAAGCTATGGGGCAAATTCGTCAGATTGGCTGTCATCCTGCCGATCCGGTCGCTTTACCGGCTGCTTTAGCGGCAATCAAGGAGGCAGATTATATTATCATCGGGCCGGGTAGTCTTTATACCAGTATTATCCCTAATTTGTTGGTTCCCGCCATTCGTCAGGCCTTAGCACAGGTGACAGTCCCCCGGGTCTATGTTTGTAATATTATGACCCAGCCGGGGGAAACGGATAATTATTCGGTGGCTGATCATATTCGGGCGATCGAAAAAGTCTGCGAGGAACGCATCTTTGATGCAGTTTTAGCCCAAAGAACTGCACCATCGCCCCAATCTCTGCAATTATACGCCCAAGAGCATAGTCATCCTGTGTTTTTAGACCGCGAGGAGGTGGGAAAAATGGGTTATCGCATTGTTTTAGCGAATGTAATGGCAGAAGATGAAGTTACTGCCAAAGTTCGTCACGATCCCCAACGTTTAGCGCGAGTTTTATGGCGCTGGTATGCTAAAAAGTGAAACTTCGTTTTGGGTAGCCGGTCGTCGGTCGTCAGGAGATTATTTTTATTTATTCTTCCCACTTCATAATTCATAATTCATAATTCATAATTCCCTGTTCCTATACCTTTTAATATTAATTCTTTCCATGGACGCCATGATCAGCCGCACCGAGGTATAATTCCCCTACTTTTGGGTTATTGAGTAAATCTTGACCCGATCCCTGAAAACGATCTTGACCATTTTCTAAAACATAACCCCGATCAGACATCATTAGGGCTTTTTTGGCATTCTGTTCCACTAAAATAATGGCAGTTCCCGTCTGGTTAATCGCTTTTATCTGTTCAAAAACGCTGGTGACTAAGATAGGAGATAAAGCTGCCGAAGGTTCATCGAGAATTAATAAATCTGGTTGCAACATCAGCGATCGTCCCATGGCTAACATCTGTCTTTCTCCTCCGGATAAAGTGCCAGCTTTCTGACGACGGCGATCGAGCAAACGAGGAAACATGACATAAATGCGCTCTTTTAAAGATTTTATATTTCCTTTGCTCGTAAAAGCTCCCATTTCCAGATTTTCCTCGATGCTCAGGGATGGAAAAACATTAGCAATTTGGGGAACATAACCCATTCCGAGGGGAACGATTTGATTAGATTTCCAACCAGTGATATTTTTTCCCTTAAAAGTGATGGTTCCAGCACTGGGTTTTAATAAACCAAAAATCGTCTTAGCAAGGGTAGATTTTCCTGCACCATTGGGCCCGATAACCGTGACTAATTCCCCCGGTGCAATGCGAAAGTTAACTCCTTGCAATATGTATAAATCCTGCACATAACCAGCATAAACTTGTTCAACTTCTAAAAGGTAATCCATGGCAAGGTAAAAAGGAGAGAGTAATATGAATTATGAATTATGAATTATGAATTGGGGTGCATTTTCAGTGAACAGTAATCAGTAAACTGAAAACTTACATCTGATAACTAATAACTGATAACTGATAACTGATAAATTAGGGCGTTTTTTGTAAATCGGGACGTTCTTCTGGGAGAATTGCACCTTCGACGGGACATACTTGAAGACAGATACCACAGTCGATACAAGTGGCAAAATCAATCCAATACCAATCGGTTCCTTTAGCATTTTTACCCGGTCCCGGATGGATACAGGCCACGGGACAAGCGGAAACGCAATCGGCAACCCCTTCACAAATTCCAGTGACGATCGAATGTGGCACAGTGTTTTCTCCTCTAATTCTTAACATTACTTTACCACTTTTCGGCACTGCTGTGCCAGGATCGGATCGTTGTTAGGAAACTTGGCCTTAATTCTCTAAAATATTGGCAGTTTTTTCTTGATCTTAGCAAGAAGTAAAATAGAAGTTTTCGCTAGGGTTTTTACTATTCCCTTACGAGAGGACAAATAGTTGATTTCTTCCCGTAATTCCTGATTATTTTTCTGGAGATAGTTATGATTATTTTCTAATTCTTTTAAGGATATTTCCATCCCTTGCATAGTACGATAATCTTGCTGTTGTTTCAGATACATTATCTGTTGTGCTTCCTGTAATTTTCTTAACTCTAACCAGACTTGATTCTGACTTGATTCCTTACTTTCTCTGAGCGCATACTGGAAAAAATTAGTGATTTGTTCGGCTAGTTTTTGATTAACTTCAAAAAACTCGATAATATCAATTTTTTCGGGGTTAATTTGAGGGTATGAATTGATTAAATTTTGGGAGATTTCAGAGGAAAAAGCGATGATTCTAGCCGCGGATAAAATTGCATAGTGTTTTTCTAAATCTACCAGTAAATTGCCCTTTTCTTCTGGGAATTCAGAAGCAAGCAAAAGCAGAGAAGGAGTGGTTAAGGGACTGGTATAAAAAGTGGAAATAAATAAATTTGCCTGTAGGCGATCGCAAATAGCTTGAATTTTTCTGGCATCCTTTCCCGTACAATTATAATCGTAGGATTCTGCGGGCCAATATTTAAATTCTTCCCATCGTGGTGCGGTGTTATTTCTATCTAAAATAACAATGTGTTGACTCAATTCTAATTGAGTCCAATGCTCTAGAATTGAAGACCAAACCCAGGCTAATTTCCCTTGATCGATTTGAAAAATTACGCCATCAATAACAATAATTGGAGTTTTATTCTGGGAGATAGCTTGAATTGTTTGTAATTTTTCTCGCTCATCCTTATTTAAAATTTTCCCTAAATCTTCCATCTTAACTGGATTGGGTTTAATTTCTATATCCTTAATTTCTGGGTGAGGAATTTCATAGATTTTACATACTTGATAATGTTCCTCTAATGCTTGACCATTGCTGCCATGTTCTAAACCTTGGAGATTTAAATAATATAAACCTAAAATCTCAGGAATTAAAGCCATTTTTTCCCCTTGACTGCCGATTCTTAACCAAAATTCGTAATCACCAGCACAGCGAAAATTTTCCTGAAAATAACCATATTTATCGTGCAGCATTTTTCGCCACATTGGTTGAGAACCCACACAACAACCTTGACGCATCTGTTGATAGGAGTAATTTGGCCAATTCCAATGTTTTAAAGCGGGGGTGGTGGCAAAAGTATCATTTTTGATGGTGGTAATTAATTGATCGGCATAAACTAAACTAATCTCTCTATTATTATCTAGATAATTAGCCAGAATTTCTAGAGCATTGAAACAGCGACGGTCATCAGTATTCCCATTGGTGATATAGGAACCCCTAGCTAGTTTAATAGCGCGATTCCAAGCTCGATAGAGGGTTTCTCGTTCTTGAGTTCTCTGGTAAATAATATTAGGATAATTTTCTTGAAACTCTTGGATAATCTCCCCTTCATTCTCTGGAGAAGCACTATCGATAATAATAATTTCTACTTCTCCCTTTTCATAAAGAGTTTGAGTAACCAAATCCTCTAGACAACCTCGGATAAACTCCGCTGATTTATAGGTAGAAATAATTACAGAAACTTTGATCCTCTGCACTGGTATAGAGTTATTATAACTAGGATTCATCAGCTTATCGGGTCGCAATTCAAGACAGGTAAATTTTTTGAAATTCGGGAGAGTAAGATTTTAAGACTCTATATTCGATCGAGAGAATTGTCAAGATGTTACCGACTCTGATTGAAGATGCTGGTTTATTTACCTTTTGCTTGTGACTTGACATAATAAAAAACTATAATGGGAAGGCTGTGGAAAATGAGCAACGATGACCGTATCTTCCTCCCTAGACTGGCTAACCCGTGGAACCAGTGACCTATTCCCCCATCAACCCGACTCCCAAGATCCTAGGGAAAATTTAACCCAACTACTGCAAACCGCCGATCGCCCTTTAAGAATTAAACTAGGTATTGACCCCACCGGCAGCGATATTCACCTAGGTCATAGTATTCCTTTTCGGAAACTGCGGGCCTTCCAGGATGCTGGTCATATAGCAGTGGTAATTATTGGCGATTTTACCGCTAGAATCGGCGATCCGACGGGAAAATCGGAAGTTAGAAAACAATTAACCATCGAAGAAGTGAGAACCAATGCCGAGAATTATCTGGCACAATTGCGCCCAATTTTAGATTTTAACACCCCTAATCGTCTAGAAATTCGCTATAACTCGGAATGGTTGGGGAAATTAGACCTCTCACAAATTCTCGAACTCCTCTCCACCATGACCGTCGGGCAAATGTTGGCAAAAGAAGGCTTTTCCGAACGCTACGACAAGGAAAACCCGATTTTTCTCCATGAATTTCTCTATCCCTTAATGCAGGGTTATGATTCCGTAGCTGTTGAGGCCGATGTCGAATTGGGAGGAACCGATCAAAAATTTAATATTGCCGTCGGTCGTGATTTACAGAAATATTTCGGCAAAAAACCGCAATTCGGGCTACTTTTACCGATTTTAATCGGAACCGATGGCAGTCAAAAAATGTCCAAATCCCTGAATAATTATGTGGGACTGCGGGAGTCGGCCCTGTCCATGTACTCGAAACTGGAAAAAACCCCCGACGCTTTGTTAAAAGATTATTACGAACTATTGACAAATTTGCCCTTAGATGCTATGCCGAGCAATCCGCGGGAGGCACAAAAACAACTGGCGATCGAGGTAGTTGCCCAGTTTCACGGGAAAGAGGAGGCATTAAAGGCACAAAAAACGGCGCAGGAGATAGTTTTACAGGGAAATACAGCATCCGCGGCTTCTGTTCCCGAATTTTCCCTCGCAGAGGTCACTTTTCCCCTGAAATTATTCTATCTTCTCTCGGCCACCGGCTTGTGTAAAAGTAGCGGCGAAGGGAGAAGACAGATTCAGGGGGGCGCTGTGAGGATCGATAGCGAGAAAATCACCGATGTGGACAAAAGTTTTCAGACAGCCGAAGCTTTAAGGGGAAAAGTCCTACAGGTGGGCAAAAATAAATTTATTCGCTTTGTAGCTTAAAAGCGAAAAAGTCCCTATTCGGCGGCTTTTTCCACGATTTCTAACTCAAAATCTCGAAAATGGGCTTTAAACTTTTTACTGAACTCGACGAGGACGGGTAGGTTGGCGCTAACCGGCCTACCACGCCATTCGGTGACAATCGCTTTCACCTCTCCCTCTAATCCTTTCACGTCAAAAGGATTCGATTTGTGTTCAGGATGGTGATAAACTACCACAGACTCAATTACACGAACTCGATCGCCAACTTTCATAAACTCTCTAGCGAAGACAAACGCCTATTGTATCTTTGAAAACAATCTTATCATTGTACGCTATATCAGGGAACGGGGAACTGAAAACTCTTAAGATTGAAACCGAGAGCCTGAGCTTTGACGATACTTTTGTTCGTAAGCAGCAATACTGGGAGCAACCTGAGCCTCACCTGTGGTGCAGGGCTGACGGCTGAGGGCAAAAAACTGATAACTGCTTAATGATTTGATAGCATGGAGGAAAACCTATAGAGGGTTAAGCGGTATGAGTGACTATAAAGATTCTTCTTCCATGCGCTATTTCCTGGCGGGATTAAAACCCTTTGCCCAACCCTTATTTTGGCTACCGTTAGGAATATTTTCCTTGGCTCTAATTGGTTTCTCTGTATATCAACAAAATCCTGAATGGTTGGATTCGGTATTAGATACCCCAGGAATGTCCTTAGAGGAACGGGAAATCCGAGCTAACCAGATTACCGATGCTCCTCCCCCCACTGCTCTACCACTGCCGGCCATTCCTGCCCATAATAATACCGCTCGCCCGAACAAACCGGCCCCGACGCAGCCTTTTAATCCTTTAAACACTAATCCCGACAACAACGAGAAACCCTCCTTATTTGCCCCGTTAATGCCGCAGACTAGGCAAAATCAGGCTCCGAAGGCTAGTAAAAGTCTGCAACCGATTCAAGTGCGACCGATTAGTGGCGATACTAGCAATTATCCTTTACAAAGGGAAATCGAAAATCGCTCGCGGACTGCTAACTTGAATAATTCTCCTAATCTCAACCCCGGGGGCAGCCCGAATCAAGTTAATCCCCAGGGGAATAATTCCCCCGATCAACAAAATGTTCAGGCCCCACCCTCCTGGAATAATACCAACCCTAACCCGGTCCGGGCCTCTAGCAACCCATCCAACTATTATCAACCTCCCGTATATCAGCCCCCCGTCTACGGCAGTCAACCGAACGTCACCGGTTATCCCAATCAGGGAATGCCACCTAGCAATAATGGCACCCCCAATCAAGTCCCACCTCCAAGTATTAACCGCGGTTTCACCATCCAACAACCGATTAATGCCCGGCCTTCTGGTTACTAGAGGGACTTAGATAGGAGCTTGCAGGAAGTCTAATAAAATCGGATTAACTATTTCAGGGGCCTCATCCTGGGGACAGTGGCCTAAACCAGCTAGGGGGATGAACTGTTTTACTGTCGGGAATCGTGCTAATTCTTGGCCTAAGGCCAAGGGTTCCCAAGGATCCTCGCTACCCCAAAGCAGAATGGCCCGACAGGGGAGGATCGGCAGTAGGTCTTCCGGCAGTGGGCCGCCAGAATAACCAGTAAAAGCGAGGAAAACCTCGATCGCTCCTGGATCTCGGGCGGGTTTTAGGATTATTTCTACTAATTCCTCTGTTACCGCTTCCGAGCGCCGATAAGCTTGCAGGAGAATTTTACGCACTGTCTGGGGTTTAGCGATCTGTTGGAAGAAAAAAGCCCCAATTGCTTTATTTTTGAGAATTATTTGGGCAATATCCGCACCTAAACGACGATACCAGGGTAATTTCCCCCGTTTTCTTTCGTGCAGTAGTCTGAGGGAACAATTAATCGCCGCTACCCCAAGGACAAAATCGGGATAATCGACGGCAGCCTGCATAATGGCCACACAACCGATGGAATTACCCGCCAAAAAAGCGGGACCCCCCACCACTTCCCGACAAAAATCGGCAATTTGCGCCCCCCAAGTCTCGAAAGTGTAATCGATCTCCTTTTGCGGTTCGGGTTTGTCGGAACCGCCAAAACCAATTAAATCTAGGGCAAAACAGCGACATTTTTCGCCTAAAACGGGGATATTTTTCCGCCAATGTCCCCAAGATGCCCCAAATCCATGCACAAGCACGATCGCCGGTCCCGTCTCCCCCGCACTCTGATAGGTGATTTTGAATCCCCGCCAATGCCAGATTTTTGGTTGTGTCTCTAATCCTAGAATTTGCTGCATATTTTTGTTTATCTGTAAAGTATTCGTTGCTTTTCTTAATATATACTGTCAGGAAAGAAGCATTAAGCGAATATTTTGAAGCATTTTTAGAAAACGGGTTTCTTTGAGAAACCCGTTTTCTTGCAATATTACTGGACTTCCCCGTTGACAAAAAGCCATAAGCTGTGCTGTAGAAGGGATTAAGAGAATTTACGCCGCCCCGTTACTGGGTACAAATCAGGGAAACTCCTAATAAATCTAACGCTTTTTGTTGCAGTTGGGTCGGTCGAGTTATCTTAGAAAAACGATAACTTCCCTCTCTAATCGTACATTCCACTGTATTCAAGCAAATTGTCCCCAAGTCTTCCAACAAAGTCCGAAAACTATGCACAGGAAAGTTCTCTTGATTCCGTTTTTTTCTCTCTTTAGACTGAGCGGATTCACTCCGATTGGCTTTAATCACATTCAGAGAACCATCATCAATTTCTTCATCCTCAAATAATAAAGGAGCCAAGCACTGTTTTAAATGCCATTCCACATAATAAGCCAACATACATAAAAAGATATGAGCTTTGACTCTATCACCCTTATAATGATAGATAGGACGTACCTTTAAATCAATTGACTTATAACAGCGAAATGCCTCCTCCACTTGAGATAAACTTTTATAAGCTTTAACCGTCGTCGCTGCATCCATCAAGGTTGACTCCAGAGAAGTTCTTAACACATACACACCATCCAAGGCCGTTTCTTGAGCGATTAATTCCCGCTTACGCTGATAAGAAAAGCCTTCTTCTGTTATCTCTAGGTTATAGTATTTATTGACCTTAAACTGATTAAGAATCTTGCCCACTCTCAAAGCTATCTTATCTTGGCCCTTTAAAGCTCTTTTCTCCCTTTGAGTCGCCTGAACAATCAAATCTAGTTCCTTCTCTACCGCTTCTAATAATGCCTCTCTTTGTAGTTGATTTTTCTGGGCTATTAAGGGATTCCGACAAGCAATTAATCTTTCTTCGGGATAATCTTCACTCTCAAATTCCACCAAGTTTACCTGATCAAATAATCCTAATTGAATCACTTCCACCTCAGCCAGTTTCCGAATTTGAGGCTTAGTTAAACCAGTAATATAGTCTAATCCTTCTATCGGTTTTACTAATTCCTTGATTTTCGAGTTAGTTAAAATTCCTCTATCACTTACCCAGACCACATTCTCAATCCCCCAACCCTTTCTGACTTTCTCAATTTGTCCGCTTAAAGTAGCACCATCTGAAGTGTTTCCTTCAAATACTTCTACCGCTATCGGACAACCCTTAGCTGAACAGAGCAAACCAAACACTATCTGAGTTTTCCCCTTCTTTTTATCTCGATTATACCCATATTTTCCCAGTTCACAACCATTTCCTTCTAGGTAGGTAGAAGTGACATCATACAAGACTAATGTTCCTGATTCTAAGTGTTTAATTGCTAGGTGCTTCTCAATTTTCTCTTGCTTTTCTAATAACCAATCTAAGGCGTTATATAATTCGTCTTCATCGCCTTTCTCTAAGTCTAACAATTGTCCTAAACTCTGACTACAAGTCTCACTATTAAACCCTCTCGCTGTGGCTAGTTTCGATTTAGGATTGATGATTCTTGCCACAATCATCGCCACCACTAAGTTTCTGATTCGTGAGGATTTTTCACTGATTATTTTATCTAAACCCAATTTTTTAATCGTCTCTAAAATAGCCATTACATGACCATGAGGAAGACTTCTAATCACTTCAAAATGATTGGGAATGCCTTCATTCATGGACAGTGTTGCTCCTTTAAGAGCCAGTTTCAGATTTTCGATAATATCATCGGGTAATTTTGAGAGATTGGCAAGGGTTCTTTTTTTGACTTGATCTCCTTCTCGGTAGGATTCTCGAAGAAGAACAGCGGGGGGAGAATTACGGTTAGGAACTTTTTCTATATACATGGCTATCATTTTAGCAAATGGAGAGAATTCTTGTCCATTAAGAAATGTTACAAATTACATGGGTACATTAAGAAAAGTTAAGGGGGTGCATCCATTGATGGATAAGGGTTTTCGGCTATTGTAGTATATATGTATGGGGGAAGTTCAGATATTAATTTCTGTTACAGGGGTCTTGAAAAATTGGCGATTGTTTGCATAGAATAGCCGCAGTCATCCTTTGCGGTCAATGTCATGACTTCTCCCCTGTTGCCGATTCTTCCTGCTATTGACGATATTTTATTCAATTTCGCTCAATCTGATGGCTTGAGTCAAGCTAATCAGGTGAATAGTGCGAGAAATCAGCGTTTAACCGCTACCGCAGTTTTCCTCGATGCTGGTGTTACCGATTATCAAAGTCTCCAAGCTGGGGTAATTCCAGAAGTCGCCACCGTTATTCTCACTCCCAATCAAGACGGAATCGAACAAATATCCGCTTTTTTACCACAAAATCCCCAGATTACCACCATTCACCTCTATTATTAAATTGGTGCGTTACGCTATCGCGCTTCACAGCCTACGAGTAAGCAAACAACTCAAATGAACCCAACAACCGCCAATTATGATGAACCCTGGAAAGAAGCATTAACCGAGTATTTTGAAGCGTTTTTATACTTCTTTTTTCCCGAAGTTCACCAATTAATTGATTGGACAAAAACTCCCGAATCCCTAGAAAAAGAACTGAAACGGATTACCGCTTCAGCAAAGACAAAAAAACGTTTCGCTGACAAACTCTATTCAGTTATCAGTTACCAGTTATCAGTTATCAGTGACTAATTGGAAGCAAGTAGCAATCCCTTTGCTATAATAGTGATGGCACACCTGAAAACAAAAGCGACTACTGGGAAGCTGCCAGAACGGGAACAGTGGAAGTGGAGGTTAATCAGGGGATTATATGAAAAGGAGTTCGAGAGAGAACAGATAATTAAACTGTTTGAAATCATCGACAATATGATGACTTTATCCCCTGAATTGCAGTCAAGTTTAGAAAGTAAAATCAAACAATTTGAGGAGGAAAGAACCATGCCTTTAATGAGTAATATGGAGTTACGAGGAATAGAACGCGGTAAAGAAATAGGTAAGGAAATTGGTAAGGAAATTGGTAAGGAAATTGGTAAGGAAATCGGTAAGGAAATTGGTAAGGAAATTGGAGCGTTAGAAAAGGCTCGTAACTATATTAAAACGGTGCTGAAAACGCGATTGGGTGACATTCCAATAGAAATTGAGCAAGCTGTTGATAAAATTTCTGTATTATCGATTTTAGACGAGTTACTGAAATCGGCATTAACCGTTAATTCTTTTGATGAGTTGCATCAACTTTTAGAACAATAGTCTCAGTAATTTTCTTCTCCAATGAACCCAACAACCGCCAATTATGATGAACCCTGGAAAGAAGCATTAAGCGAGTATTTTGAAGCGTTTTTAAGCTTCTTTTTTCCCGAAGTTCACCAATTAATTGATTGGACAAAAATTCCCGAATCTCTAGAAAAAGAACTGAAACGTATTACCGCTTCAGCAAAGACAAAAAAACGTTTTGCTGACAAACTCTATTCAGTTATCAGTTACCAGTTATCAGTTATCAGTGACTAATTGGAAGCAAGTAGTAATCCTTTTGCTATAATAGTGATGGCACACCTGAAAACAAAAGCGACTACTGGGAAGCTGCCAGAACGGGAACAGTGGAAGTGGAGGTTAATCAGGGGATTATATGAAAAGGAGTTCGAGAGAGAACAGATAATTAAACTGTTTGAAATCATCGACAATATGATGACTTTATCCCCTGAATTGCAGTCAAGTTTAGAAAGTAAAATCAAACAATTTGAGGAGGAAAGAACCATGCCTTTAATGAGTAATATGGAGTTACGAGGAATAGAACGCGGTAAAGAAATAGGTAAGGAAATAGGTAAGGAAATTGGGGCGTTAGAAAATGCTCGTGATTTTGTCAAAACAGTTTTGCAAGCTCGCTTAGGTGAAGTTGCTTTAGATGTGGAACAATACCTGAATAAAGTTTCGGTACTATCTACATTACAAGAGATTGTTAAATTAGCAGCTACCGCTAATTCTCTCGCAGAATTTAAGCAGTCTTTGGCAAAAATCAATATCTAGAAAACGGGTTTCTGCGAGAAACCATGAGAAAACGGGTTTCTTTGGTATTTAGAAACCGGGTTTCTTTGAGAACCTATTTAGAAACCGGGTTTCTTTGAGAAACCCGGTTTCTTGTCTTTGAGAAACCCGTTTCTTGTATAAATGTTAATTTATGTTATGGAAGTCTTGAAAAATTGGCCATTGTTAGGCTAAAACTGTTAGCAATAAACCTTTGCGGTTAACGTCATGACTTCTACCCTTTTGCCGAGCTTTCCTGCTGTTGACGATGTTTTGTTCAATTTCGCTCAATCTGATGGCTTGAGTCAAGCTAATCAGGTGAATAGTGCGAGAAATCAGCGTTTAACCGCTACTGTAGTTTTCCTCGATGCTGGTGTTACCGATTATCAAAGTCTCCAAGCTGGAGTAATTCCAGAAGTCGCCACGGTTATTCTCTCTCCCAATCAAGACGGAATCGAACAAATCACCGCTTTTTTACAACAAAATCCCCAGATTACCACCATTCACCTTGTTTCCCATGGTGCGCCAGGGTGCTTATATTTAGGGAATTGTCAACTTAATTTAACAAATATTTACGATTACCGCCAACAGTTACAGAATTGGGCAAAGATTAATCATATCCTACTGTACGGTTGTCAGGTCGCGGCGGGAGATGCCGGGACAGAGTTTATTAATAAATTGTCCCAAATTACTGGGGCAAAAATAGCAGCTTCCAGCGGACGGGTAGGAAATGCAGCCTTGGGAGGAAGTTGGGAGTTAGAGGTGAGTTTCCCCGCGACAAAGGGAGAGAATAAAACCTTTGTTGAAACCTCAGATTTGTCGGATTTGCAGACATCTGGGGTTTTTCAGCCAGATATACTCAACACCTATCCCGGAGTATTTGCCCTCACATTAGTAGGAGTATGGGATAGATTAAGCAATGCCAATGCGGTAACAATAGTCGGTAACTATGCTTATGCTGTGGGGGACACTCTGGAGATTATTGATATTAGTAATCCCAGTAACCCGATTTTCAAGGGGAATTATGATAATACTTCTGGCTTTGCTTTTGATGTACAAATAGTCGGTAACTATGCTTATGTCGCTGATTGGGATTCAGGACTGCAAATCATCGACATCAGCAACCCTACAACTCCCACTCTCAAGGGTAATTATGATACTTCTGGCACTGCTTTAGGTGTACAAGTAGTCGGTAACTATGCCTATCTCGCTGATTCTTGGTCAGGACTGCAAATCATCGACATTAGCAACCCGACCAACCCCACTCTCAAGGGTAATTATGATACTCCTAGCAGCGCTTGGGATGTACAAATAGTCGGTAACTATGCTTATGTCGCTGACTGGGATTCAGGACTACAAATCATCGACATCAGCAACCCGACAAATCCTACTTTCAAGGGTAATTATAATACTTCTGGCTATGCTCGGGATGTAGAAGTAGTCGGTAACTATGCTTATGTAGCTGATGATACTTCAGGACTGCAAATCATCGACATCAGCAACCCGACAAACCCGACCTTTAAGGGTAATTATGATACTCCTGGCAGTGCTGAGGGTGTTCAAGTAGTCGGTAACTATGCTTATGTAGCTGATTGGAATTCAGGACTGCAAATAATCGACATCAGCAACCCAACAAACCCCACTCTCAAGGGTAATTATGATACTTCTGGCGGTGCTGAGGATGTACAAATAGTCGGTAACTATGCTTATGTAGCTGATTCTTGGTCAGGACTGCAAATCATCAACATCAGCAACCCATCAACCCCCACTTTCAAGGGCAATTATGATACTTTTGGATATGCTGAGGGTGTACAAATAGTCGGTAACTATGCCTATCTAGCTGATTGGGGTTCAGGACTGCAAATCATCGACATCAGCAACCCGACAAATCCCATCTTTAAGGGTAATTATGATACTTCTGGCTATGCTTTGGATGTGCAAGTAGTCGGTAACTATGCCTATCTCGCTGATTCTTGGTCAGGACTGCAAATTATCGACATTAGCAACCCGACAAATCCTACTTTCAAGGGTAATTATGATACTCCTAGCAGTGCTTGGGATGTACAAATAGTCGGTAACTATGCTTATGTCGCTGACTGGGATTCAGGACTACAAATCATCGACATCAGCAACCCGACAAATCCTACTTTCAAGGGTAATTATAATACTTCTGGCTATGCTCGGGATGTAGAAGTAGTCGGTAACTATGCTTATGTAGCTGATGATACTTCAGGACTGCAAATCATCGACATCAGCAACCCCACTAACCCTACTCTCAAGGGTAATTATGATACTTCTGGCTTGGCTTATGGTGTTCAAGTAGTCGGTAACTATGTCTATCTAGCTGATAGGGATTCAGGACTGCAAATCATCGACATCAGCAACCCGGCAAACCCCACCTTTAAGGGTAATTATGATACTCCTGGTCAGGCTAATGACTTACAAATAGTCGGGAACTATGCATATCTAGCTGATAGGGATTCAGGACTGCAAATCATCGACATCAGCAACCCGACAAATCCCACTTTCAAGGGTAATTATGATACTCCTGGCTCTGCCAATGATGCACAAATAGTCGGTAAATATGCATATCTAGCTGATGATAATGGTGGTTTAAAGATTATTGATGTGAGTGAGTTTACCAGTCCACAAACTGTTACTCTTTCTATTTCTCCCAGCAGTGTTAGTGAAGACGGGACAGCTAATATGGCCTATACCTTCACCCGTAGCGGAGTAACCACTAATGCTTTAACGGTTAACTATACAGTCGGGGGGACAGCGACATTTAGTACAGATTACACCCAAAGCGGTGCAGCAACTTTCACCATTACCACCGGGACAGTGACTTTCGCTGCTAATTCAACCACTGCTAAAGTCACAATAGACCCCACTGCTGACACAACTGTTGAAGATGATGAAACCGTCATTTTAACCCTCGCTGCGGGGACAGGTTATACAGTAGGGACGACCACTCCAGTGACGGGGACGATTAATAATGACGATGTTGCTTTTACCATTGCTGCCGCCAGCAGCAGTCGAACCGAGGGCAACAGTGGCAGCAAAGCCTTTACCTTCACCGTCACTCGTTCTGGCAATACCACGGGAACCAATAACATCACTTGGGCAGTTACCGGCACGGGAACCAATCCCGCCAACGCTGCCGATTTTGTTGGGGGATTGTTACCATCAGGAACCGTGAGTTTTGCGGCGGGGGAAACCAGTAAAGTGATTACTGTTAACGTCCAGGGAGATACAACGGTAGAACCGAACGAAAACTTTACCGTCACCCTCTCCAATCCCACCAACGGAGCTACTCTCGGCACTCCATCTACGGCAACGGTGACGATTGTTGACGACGACGGCTCCGTTCCTTTTTTAGTAGATATCCGTCCCGGTGCCTTTAGCTCCTACCCCAAAAACCTGACGGCAGTGGGCAGTACCCTGTACTTCATCGCCGATGACGACGTTAACGGTTATGAATTATGGAAGAGCGACGGCACGGTAGCTGGTACAGTTGCGGTGGCCGACATCCGCTCCCCCTACTCTCTGACGGCAATGGGCAACACCCTGTTCTTTACCGCCCGTGACGGACTTAACGGTACTGAATTATGGAAAAGCAACGGCACGGCGGCCAGTACGGTTCTGGTCAAAGATATCCTCCCCGGTTCCTCTAGCTCCAACCCCAGCCGTCTGACGGCAGTGGGCAGCACCCTGTTCTTCAATGCCAATGACGGGGTTAACGGCTTTGAATTATGGAAGAGCGACGGCACGGCGGCCAGTACGGTTCTGGTCAAAGATATCTGGCCAGGCGGTGGTGTCCCCTGGGGTTCCTCCAACCCCGACAATCTGACGGCGGTGGGCAATACCCTGTTCTTCACTGCTAATGACAATTTTGACCAGGAATTATGGAAGAGCGACGGCACGGCGGCCGGTACGGTTCGGGTCAAAGATATCAGCCCCGGTGGCTTAAGCTCCTCCCCCTACAATCTAACGGTAGTGGGCAATACCCTGTTCTTTGCCGCTCGTGACGGTTTTGGCGGCTTTAACAGTCAAGAATTATGGAAGAGCGACGGCACGGAGGCCGGTACAGTTTTGGTCAAAGATATCCTCCCCGGTTCCTCTAGCTCCTACCCCCGCAATCTGACGGCAGTGGGCAGTACCCTGTTCTTCAATATCGGCTCGACGGAATTATGGAAAAGCGACGGCACGGCGGCCGGTACGGTTCTGGTCAGTGACAACTTTGCTGCTCCCAGTGCCTTGTTCGACAATATGACGGCAGTGGGCAATACCCTGTTCTTCACTGCCTATAACAACGGTTTGCAACATAAATTATGGAAGAGCGACGGCACGGTAGCCGGTACAGTTGCGGTGGCCGACATCCGCTCCCCCGGCAATCTGACGGCGGTGGGCAACACCCTGTACTTCACTGCCGATGACGACGTGAACGGTACTGAATTATGGAAAAGCGACGGCACGGCGGCCGGTACGGTTCTGGTGGCCGACATCATCCCCGGTGCCTCTGGCTACGGCCCCAGCAGTCTGAAGGTAGTGGGCAATACTTTGTTCTTCACTGCCAATAACGGCGTTAACGGTCAGGAATTGTGGGCTTTAAATGTGGGGGGTCCCACAGTTCCCACCCTCGCCATTGCCGCCACCAGTGCCAGTCAAACCGAGGGCAACAGTGGCAGTAAAGCCTTCACCTTCACCGTCACTCGTTCAGTTAATACCACGGGAACCAATAACGTCAGTTGGGCAGTTACCGGCACTGGAACCAATCCTGCCAATGCCACTGATTTTGTCGGGTCCGTGTTACCGTCAGGAACCGTGAGTTTTGCCGCCGGGGAAACCTCAAAAGTAATTACTGTTGACGTTCAGGGAGATACAACGGTAGAACCGAACGAAAACTTTACCGTCACCCTCTCCAATGCCACCAACGGCGCTACTATCACCACCGCTACTGCCACGGGAACCATTGAAAATGATGATTTAGCAGTTCCCACCCTCGCCATTGCCGCTACCAGTGCCAGTCAAACCGAGGGCAACAGTGGCAGTAAAGCCTTTACCTTCACCGTCACTCGTTCAGTTAATACCACGGGAACCAATAACGTTAACTGGGCAGTTACCGGCAGCGGAACCAATCCTGCCAATGCCACTGATTTTGTCGGGTCCGTGTTACCGTCAGGAACCGTGAGTTTTGCCCCGGGAGAAACCTCAAAAGTAATTACTGTTAACGTTCAGGGGGATACAACGGTAGAACCGGACGAAAACTTTACCGTCACCCTCTCCACTCCCACCAACGGCGCTACTATTACCACCGCTACCGCTATTGGCACTATCCAAAATGATGATACCAGTGTCACCCCAATTGAAGCCTTTGGTAACACCAAATTAGTCCAAGACGCGACTAATAAACTCTATGCTCAAATTGGCAATAATAACCCCACTGTCATCAAAAATGGTGCCACTCAGATTACCACAAATACCTACCCTGGTTGGCAAATCTTAGCCGCAGAAACCGTTGATGGAATTAACCAAGTCCTCTTGAGGAATACATCACAAAACCTTCTATATATATGGAATTTAGATAGCAATTGGAATTGGCAATCTTCCCAGGGAGGGTGGGGATTAAACTCCCTGGAAGCTTTTACCCAAGAAACCAACTTCCAACAAGACTTTAACGGTGATAATCAGATTGGTAATCCCTCCACCACCCTTCCCAGTATTACGCTTACTGTCTCTCCCGCAAGCGTGACAGAAGACGGGACAGCTAATCTCATCTATACCTTCACTCGTACCGGTTCTACTACCAGCGCCTTAACCGCTAACTATACAGTTGGGGGAACAGCTACTAATGGAACCGATTACGCTTCTATTCCCACCAGCGTCACCTTTGCTGCTAATTCAGCGACTGCTACCGTAACCGTTGACCCCACTGCTGACACAACAGTAGAAAGTGATGAAACTGTTGCTTTAACTCTTGCTTCTGGGACAGGTTATACCGTAGGTACTCCCAACGCAGCCACGGGAACTATCACGAATGTCCCCGCTACCATTGTCACCCCAATCGAAGCTTTCGGTAACACCAAATTAGTCCAAGACGCGACTAATAAACTCTATGCTCAAATTGGCAATAATAACCCCATCACCCTTAAAGTTCGTGCCACTCAGGTTACCACAAATACCTACCCTGGTTGGCAAATCTTAGCCGCAGAAACCGTTAATGGAGTCAATCAAGTCCTCTTGAGAAATACCACACCAAACCTTCTATATATATGGAATTTAGATAGCAATTGGAATTGGCAATCTTCCACTGGAGGGTGGGGATTAAACTCCCTGGAAGCTTTTACCCAAGAAACCAACTTCCAACAAGACTTTAACGGTGATAATCAGATTGGTAATCCCTCCCCAAGTAGTCTAGTTGGTGGCTTAGGTAATGATATTCTAGTGGGTGGCGCTGGTAACGATACCCTCAATGGTGCTGCTGGAACCGATACTTTAACCGGTGGGACGGGGACAGACATCTTCATTTTCCAATTTGGCCAATCTACCATAGCAGCAAGCGATCAAATTATGGATTTTGCCATCAATACTGATAAAATTGACCTGCTTAGTCAAGCTGGTGCGGCAATTAATGCCCCGGTCGCTTTTACCCGGGCAACAGATAGCACCACGACCAATATTAACACTATTGTTACTAACGTCTTTACCGATGCTGATGGGGCAACAGCCGGAAATCAAGCTCTCGGAATTAACAGTGCTGTTTTAGTACGGGACAATAGTTCTTCTACTTACCTAATTATCAACGACGGTACGGCGGGTTTCCAAAGTACTAATGATTTGGTGATTAATCTGACCGGGTTAACGGGTACTTTACCAGCGCTCGGCACTATTCCAGTCAATAGTTTCTTTGTCTAAATTGATGGGGGGGATTAATTCTCCCCTTTTAACAGTGTTTTTAGTATAGAATTAGGGCAGGTATTGCTAAAGAACCAGATTGTGAAACTAATTGTCTTTGATGATGAAAGTGAGGTAATCGTGCAATGGATACCCGATTAAAATATCAAGATATTATTAAGACTGTTCTCCAGAATCATGCTAACTATCGTGCTACCTTACCTGATGGCTACACTTCTCAGGTTATATTTGATGATGAACGAGGACATTATCTAGTTTTAGATTTCGGTTGAAGTGGTAATAAGTATCTCCATGCAACACCAATTCACCTTAGCTTGGTTGTCGATAAAGTCTGGATTCAATGTGATGAAACGGAGGAAGGCATAGCGACTGATTTGATGGAAGCAGGTATTCCCAAAGAAGATATAGTTCTGGGTTTTCGTTATCCTAAAGTACGCAAATATACGGGATTTGCTGTGGCTTCGTGACCAAAAATGTTGAATCTATACAGCAAACTTTATACACAAGCTGAAATTGCAAAAATGTTTTAGACAAACTCAATTATAAACAAAGTAATGCAATTGAGAATTTAATTTACCTTATCGTACTTTTAGCCCTGAAATATATGATAGCGATGATAGTTTAAAAAATCCAAATCCGGTGAGAAGCGATCGGGAACATTTAAAGTTTTACCGCGATAGTTGATAAAATTTAGTTCTAACGTCTCGCTACCTTGATCCTGAGCCTTTTTTTCGATCTCATGGCCAATAATTAATCTTAAATCCTCATCGAAACTAATTAAACCTCGATCGAAAGCAGTATCATGAGTACGAGCTAGGCACAGGCCATTATGAGGGTTTAAACGCTGTTCGGGAAATTGACTCCAGGGTAATATATGACTAGCTGTTAGTAACAGAGGAATGGGATTTCCTGTAATACAGCAACGATAGTTATATAGGGCTAAAATTGTCTTTCTAAAAAAGTTTTGTCCGATTCTAACTTTTCTGATTGCCTCGTTTTCTGTTTTGATATTTTCCGAAAAATCATGTCTAGTAAAATCCTCTTGCTGTTCGTTGATAACTCCTAAAAGAACCTGTAATTTTTCCTCACTTTCTAGGGCTAATTCTGTCCAGTTATCCTCGAACTCTTGCCAGATTTGCCGATCAGCTTTACTGATACCTTTTAACCCCTGTACTCCTCGCAATTGATGCCTGGGATCGAGAGAACCAAAATTACATAATTTCATCACCAGGGCCGATGGTGTTCGCTGTAACTTTTCAGCGACTTCGATAATAACAGGATTATTGGTGTGGAATTGTCCATAGGGAAATTTATAGTATAAATTGAGAGCGATCAGCAGCTCATCCCTTGTCCATAAATTCTTAGTCATAACCCCTAGAAAATACCACGATCAGCCCTGAAATTACTGCTCAAATCAAATCGGGAAAAACTTCGCGCACTGCTGGATGAATTAACCGATGATTGGCGACATTTAACCCCTTAGCGAGGGAAACATCTTGATCCAAGGCTTTTACCCCATGGTCGGCTAATTTAATAACGTAGGGTAGGGTACTATTATTTAAAGCTTGGGTTGCCGTCCAGGGGACTGCTCCTGGCATATTAGGCACTCCATAATGTACTACTCCCGACTCCAGGTAAGTCGGTTGACTGTGGGAAGTGGCCCGCAGGGTTTCCACGCAGCCGCCTTGGTCCACTGCCACATCGACAATTACAGAACCAGGGTTCATTTTGGCGACTAAAGAGCGAGAAACTAGAGTCGGCGCTCGTTTTCCTAAGACTAGCACTGCCCCAATCAATAAATCGGCCTTAGGAACCACATTTTCTAATTGTGCCGGGCTACTGTAAAGCAATTCTACCCTGGAACCGAATAAAGTCTCTAAATAGGCCAAGCGCTCGACGTTAATATCTAAAATAGTTACTTTTGCCCCCATACCGATGGCAATTCTGGCCGCTTCCGTACCCACCACACCACCGCCAAGGATAACCACTTTTCCAGGACTCACCCCGGGGAAACCCCCCAGTAAAACTCCCCTACCTCCCTGTTGTTTTTCCAGATAGCGGGCCCCAAATTGTACCGAAAGACGACCGGCAATAACACTCATGGGAGTTAAGAGAGGCAAACGACCATCGGCAAGCTCGACCGTTTCATAGGCGATCGCAGTTGTTCCCGACTCGATTAATGCTTCCGTTAAATAGCGCTCGGCCGCTAGGTGTAAATAGGTGAATAGGAGAGCTTCTTTATTTAAAAAGCCGTATTCTGCCTTAAGCGGCTCTTTGACCTTGACAATTAGCGGTTTATCCCAAACTTGGGCTGCTTTTTCCACAATTTTGGCCCCAGCTTTTTGGTAATCCTCATCGCTGAATCCGGCACCCAATCCGGCGGCCGTTTCCACAAATACCCTGTGACCGCGATCATTGAGTACACGCACACTACTAGGACTCAAACCGACGCGAAACTCCTGATCTTTAATCTCTTTGGGAACACCTATTTCCATGGTTTGCTTCTGGGGGACTATTTCTAACTAGGGTATGCTGAAAAAGTTTTTCGGTGGGGGTAGGGTGTGGGGTGTGGGGTGTGGGGAAGTGGGGAAGTGGGGAAGTGGGGTGTGGGGAAGTGGGGAAGTGGGGAAGTGGCCCCCCCAACCCCCCCGACATCGGGGGGGCAGGTGGGGTGTAGGGTTTTAGCCATTTTCAGGGGAAAAGTCCCTGAATTTTCCCCCGGATCACTCCAATGGCCAGTACTTATCGAACAATGTTTTTAGATTTATTCAGCCAACCCTATAGTTGCGAGTTATCAGGCATACTATTGGGGAATTTTAGCGACTTTTTTGGTATTCTTCCAGCAAATCGATTAAATCTATCTGACATTTGCTGGGTAACAAATCCGCTAGAGAAACTTGCAGATGACCACCTCCGAGGGTGACTTTTATCTCCCGCAGGATAGACATGACTGCATTCTCGCTTAAACTGTCGTTTTCGAGCAAAGGGAAGACTTTTTCGGCAACGACGCTGTGTAAATGTGCTTCCCGGAGATAGAGATGCCATTTAGCCACGTCAATGTAGATATTGTCGCCGATTTGGGCCGCCAGATTTTCGATGTCCTGAGTTGTATTAGCCATGGGATGTTACCGAGTAGTTAGCGATCGCCGCTATATAAATCAAATGTCCCACCAATAGAATAGCCCAAATTCCCGTGAACAGATTTAACCAAGTCCAATCGGAGAATTTAATGATATGAAAGAACCACAACCCTGAATTAATCGCTAAAAAACCAGCCACATGAACGGCAAAATTCATGCGATCATCTAAACGTCGGAAAGCGGGATCGTTTTTGCGGTCGGGTTGACGGGGCCAACGGGGAGGCATAAGCAGTGATCAGTTATCAATTATCAGTTATCAGTGTACCGTTTTTTTTAGCTAAGTTAAGTTGCCAGAGTGCCTATCCTCACCAAGAAGTTAATTTTGTCCTATTACTTATCTACTGGTGGCAATTTCCACTTCGGGTAAGATTTCTAAAGATAAACGGGTTCTGACAGTGCCGGAAAGACGTTTAAGGAGTTGTGGGCGTAAATCGCGCAGAATATAGATTAATTCGTCTCCCGTGCGCCATTCTTCCCTTTCTGTGACTACCTGTAGGGAATTATCACGACGCAATAGTAGGGGCAGCAGTTCGCCATTTTCGATTAATTTAGTTAATCTGGTCTGTTGTTCGCTCAAATCATCGGCCTTAAAGATAGTTTTACCCAATTTAATCTGATTATCGTCTAAATACTGATTCCATTCCTTGACCGAAAAACTAGGGAGAAAAACCTGATTAACCTTATTTTTATCTGGGTTGGGGGTTCCCGCAAAGGCAGCCAACAACCGGGGAGGATGAAATTCCTCGCTGGCTCTTTGGGCTAAAACCAGATTAACCTCGCTATTATTAGTCAAAACCAGAAAAGTTCCCATGGATTCGATTCCCGCTTCTTGCAGTATTTTTGTATCAAGTGCGCTACTCTGCAGCACCGTCAAACCCTCTTCTTTTGCTTGCTGACAGGCCCTGGCATCCGTATCGATTAAAACCACGTTTTCCCCTTGTTCTTGGAATAAACAGCCGATTAAGCGACCTAGGGGATTACAACCGACGATTACTGCCCCTGTTGCCGCAGAAGAAGTGATTTTTAGCCCTTTTGCCACCCAACGCGCCGTTAATCCCTGAATAAAAACGGTCATTAAAATTGTTAAAAAGACTAAAGCTTTGATCGCTTCACCGCCATTAATACCGGCACGGGTGAGTAAAATGGCAAATAAAGAAGCTACAGAGGCGGAAACGATTCCCCTAGGGGCAACCCAAGCGATAAATAACTTATGTCGCCAATTTAGGTCACTTTTTAGGGTACACAGAGCCACACTCAGGGGACGTACCACCAGCATCAAGACTAACACCGTCAGGACGCTGCCCCAACCCAAAGCGATGACACTGGCGATCGAAAGATCCGCCGCTAGTAAAATAAACAGTACCGACACGCAAAGAGTGGTTAATTGACCTTTAAAACGCCTTAATAACCGCTCATCGGGAACTGCCGCCGCTTTTAGCACAATTCCCGCCATTACCACCGCCATTAATCCCGATTCACTGCGACTAAATTGTGATAAACCAAATAACCCCCAGACTCCCGCTAAAACCACGAGATTCTTTAACTCAAAAGTCAAAAAATTGCAAGTTTTTATAATAAAACTTAACAATCCCCCGCCGACAATGCCGATCGCCGCCCCGATGCCTAAACGCAGGGTTAAACCGGTGATAATTGCCATGGGGCGGGCATGACTATCAATAATCGTATTTAGCACCACTACGGCTAAAATTGCGCCCACAGGGTCGATTAATACCCCTTCCCCTTCCAAAAGCGTCGCTACTCGCCGATCTACGGCGATTTGCTTCAGCAAAGGCCCGATCACTGTCGGACCAGTTACCACCACTAAAGAAGCGTAAAGAAAAGCGATCGGCCAGGGAAATTCCCCCAACCAGTGGGCTGCCATACCGCCACCGATGAGAGTGATGGAAGTACCGAGGGTGACAAGATTGCGTAAACTGCCAGAAACTCGCCCTAATTCCCGTCCGCTTAAGCTTAAACCGCCTTCAAATAGGATAATCGCCACAGAGAGGGCAACAAGGACTTCTAAGCCAATTCCCAGACTTTGGGGGTGTAAAATTTCCCAACCATCGGACCCCAAAGCAATCCCAAAAATGAGCAGGAAGACAATACTGGGAACTTTCAGGTATTCGGCAATGACTTGGGCTGTAATCCCCGCCACCACAGTGATGACGATTTGCAGGGTAAGGGCGAAAGATGGATCCATGTTTAGCGATCGGTTATCGGCTATCGAGGCGGGGTTATGGTTGGGGTTTAATCATTCTAATTATAGTTTTGATTCCCGCTTCGGCCCGGTCGGGAGGAAATAAGCATAACAAGCTCCAGAAAACGGGTTTCTCAAAGAAACCCGTTTTCTAATGTAATCGCGTAGTGCTATATCATAGACTTATCAAACTTGACAAGTCTTGTCTATGCTTTCAATAGAATACCTAACTGACCAAAACGGACAAACCAAAGCCGTTGTTATTCCGATTGAACTATGGAGACAAGTATTTCCCCAAGAAGATATGTCTTGTGAAGAGTTCACCGAAGCAATAGAAGACTACTGCCTTAACCAAGCGATGGATGAGGCACAGCAGAGTCCACTATTAGATATCGAAGAGGCACTGGCTTATTTGGAGGAATAGATTTACCTTGAAGGTTCAATATCGAAAAAGATTTCTCAAAGATTTGAAGGCATTGAAAAACCAGCCTGTTTATGAGCAAATTTTACAGCTTGCTTTTAGAGATTTACCCAATGCCAAATCATTGCAGGATATTGGTAATGTCAAGCCAATGAAGGGAGCTACCAATCGCTACCGAATACGGCTTGGTGAATATCGATTAGGAATAGCCGTTGTTGATGATAACATTGAGGTAATGCGGCTCCTACACCGACGTGAATTTTATCGCTACTTTCCCTAAATATTCATTAATTTAACTAAAAGTGAGCCATTATGAGTATAGATTCAGCCCTTAAGAATATAGTTGAGAATATGCCCGATGCTCTCAAAACTGAACTTTTACATTATGCCGAATATTTGCTCACTAAGTCTGACCAAACAGAAGAAAATAAACAAGCAGCAAAAGAATCTGTAACTGTTAAAAGAACTTTAGCTGGTTCAATAAAAGGAACTTTCGTTTTACCTTTAGCTAATGACTTTGATGCTCCCTTAGAAGACTTTGAGGACTATAGGTAATGAGGAGTGCTTTAATAGATACTCATGTCTTTATCTGGTTAGCTGAGGATGACCCAATTTTGCCTGTTTCGCTGCGAGATAGTCTTGAAAATACCGATAATGTTTTTGTAAGTATTGCTAGTTTTTGGGAAATATCGATCAAGGTAAAAATTGGTAAACTCTCTCTCTGTTCTGAAATAACTATAACTCAAAAAGATTGGGATTGAATGGCTGTGATTACCACCGTATTGATAATATCGGGAACGGTACAACCGCGACTGAGATCATTGACGGGTTTTTTTAATCCCTGTAGGATTGGACCAATCGCTAAAGCTTTTGTTTCCCGCTGCACGGCTTTATAAGTATTATTCCCTGTATTCAGGTCAGGAAAAATAAACACCGTTGCTTGGCCCGCTACCTCTGACCCCGGCATTTTTTGGGCGGCTACTTCCCTATCCACGGCCGCATCGTACTGAATTGGGCCTTCTAGCTTCAAATCGGGGCGTTTTTCCCTAGCGATTTTGGTCGCTTGTCGTACTTTTTCCACGTCTTCTCCCTGGCCCGATTGACCCGAAGAATAGGAAAGCAGGGCGATTCGCGGTTCAATTCCGAATTTTTGGGCGGTTTCGGCAGAAGATAGGGCGATTTCGGCTAATTCCTCGGCACTGGGGTCAGGATTAACCGCACAATCCCCATAAACCAAGACTCGATCCTCTAGACACATAAAAAAGACCGAGGAGACGATCGCACAATCGGGCTTAGTTTTGATAATCTGGAGTGCAGGCCGAATCGTGTGTTGAGTGGTATGCACTGCCCCCGATACCATACCATCAGCATCGCCCTGATACACCATTAAAGTGCCAAAATAGGAGACATCCTGTGCATAATCCCGGGCCATGTCGAGATTCATTCCCTTGGCTTTTCTCGCTTCGTAGAGGGTCTGCACATAGCTTTCAAAATGGGGACTAGCCACGGGGTCAATAATTTGCAGGCGATCGAGATCGAGAGTGATACCATGTTTTTTAATCACCATTGCAATCTCGTCTGGTTGTCCCAAGAGGGTTAAATCGACGATATCCTGTTCGATTAAAACTGTGGCCGCCTGGAGGATGCGCGGTTCGGTTCCTTCGGCCAAAACGATGTGACGTTTTTGCGCTTTGGCCTGTTGTACGAGATTATAGGTGAACATCTTCGGGGTAATCCCCTGGGTCCGCAAAGTGCGAATTTGCGCTTCTAGGCGATCAAGATTGATGTTACTGTGAAAAAGCTGCAGACTGAGGTTAATTTTATCGTAGTCCGTCGAGGTCAGGGTGGTTCGCACATTGTGGACGCGTTCGGCCGTGGTGTAGGTATCGGTGGTGACGGAGAGAATCGGTAAGGGATCTGGCAAACCTTCAATTAAACGGGCGATCGAAGGATTGAGGTTATGACCTGCTGTTAAAACTATACCGGCTAATTGGGGATAATTGGCCGATTGATGGGCCTGTAACATCCCGATAATCACATCGCCGCGATCCCAAGGGGTGATAATTAAACTATCTTCTTTTAACCGCTCTAGGGCATTTTGCATCTGCATGGCCACCACCAGAAAGTTACTAGCTAAACTATCTAATCTGTGCTGTCCGTAGAGAACTTTTGCCTGTAATTGTTGGGCGATTTCTGATACTCGCGGGCTGCTAAGTTTAGTATTATGGGGAATCACTCCTAGGGCATATTCTTGGGGGGGAAAAATTTTAGTTAGGCTTTTCCGTAATTCCTCTATTTTTTCCTCTTCAGCTTGATTGATAATAATTCCGATCACCGTACAACCTTTATCTTGGTAGGTGTCGCAGGAAATCAGGATCGGACTAAGGGCATCTTCGATACTGCGCTGGTGAGCATTACCTAATATTAAGATGGGATGGCCGAGATTTTTGGCGATTTCTGTATTTAGTTCAAATTCAAAGGCGGAATTTTCTTGCAGATAATCGGAACCTTCACAGAGGATAAAATCATATTTTTTTTCTAAGTTTTTAAACTTTTTGATAATTCTTTCGATGATTTCATCAAATTTTTGGTGTACCAATAAATCCTTCACTTCGTCGTAACATAAACCGAATGCCTCTTCGTAGGTTTGTTCTAATTTAAAATAATTGAGGATTAAGTCAATGTCTTCGTCCCGATGACCTTGGGAACAGTCGAGAACAATTGGCTGGAAAAAAGCAACTTTATTAGTTTTGCGGAGAATTAAGTCAATAATTCCTAAAGCTACTAACGCTTTACCGCTTCCCGTTGCCGTCGTGCTGATATATAAAGAGTTAGTCATGGGTAGAGCAGAATAATAACAGGAGTGGGATTTAATTGGGCTACCCCAACCTTGAGGTGAGCGATTGATACCCCCTTAATCCCCCCTTGATCCCCCCTTAATAAGGTGGTTTTGATCCCCCCTTAATCCCCCCTTAATAAGGGGGGCAGCGATCAAGTTGTCTATAAGGGTGTGAACTGTTGGCAAATTTTCAGTAAACTATCTTTATTTGTTGGCTAATCCAGAGATTTTTGTCCCAGAGCGATCGCTGTTTGAATATCTGCTAGAGAGTGATGGAATATACCTTGTAATCTAGCAGTTATTTTGTCCGATGGCTGTTCACTGGTAACATTTTTTTCATGAACTTGATTTAATTTCCTCGGATTAAAATAAAGACTCCAGAAAATCCTATCACCAGCTTTACATTTAGGGCTTGTTTTTTCATAAAGATTTAAGCTTATCTCCCTCCGATTGCTATTAAATTTTAACTGGAAGCAATTACCCCAGATTGTTGAAACCATTGGCTAATTCCGGCGGCTAAAACTTGCGCTAATTGTTTTTGTGCCTGAGTATCGGTAATCCATTCAAATTCTTGAGGATTACTCATAAATCCTAACTCTAATAACAAAGAAGGACTACTATAGGGACGAGTTAAAGCTAAATTATTCCAAAATACTCCATAGGAAGGACGGTTAAGATTTTTGGTTAAATAATCGTGGAGAAAAACCGATAAATCCGCTGCCTGGGGATGATACCAAAATATGCCAATTCCTTGAGTATTTAAGGCATCTCCATCATCGGGTAAAGCATTATAGTGAACCGATAGTGCTAGGGTTGGTTGTAGATTATTAATCATCTCTACCCGTGCCGGTAGGGATAAATCAATGTCCGTTTCTCTGGTTAAATAAACTGTTGCCCCCAATTTTTCTAACTCCCGTTTAATTAATTTAGACATAACCAAATTAATCTCTTTTTCTGTGTAACCCGTCGGACCGACAGCACCAGTTTCTTTACCTCCGTGTCCGGGATCTAATAAAATAACTTTGCCCTGTAAATTAGCTCTTTTTTCTGGGGGATGACGCAGGGTTAAGATTAAATTTGTCTCCTGGTAATGAAGACTATAACCCCACTGTTGTTTTTGATTAAGATTAAAAGTGTATTCTATCGTAGTCGGGTTAATTTGTCGCCAATCTAAACGTCTGACAAAAGGATTATCCACCAGAAAAATTGTATCGGTTTGGGCAATGGTATTATAAAGCGTCAAAATAAATTTATCATCCTCTTGTCTCACGGCGATGGGTACAGGATGGGAGAGGGGAAAAATAATTTCCGTTGCTTGATTGATACTGCGAGAAGAGAGACCGCGAATATTAGCATTATCCAATACCTCATTGACTATTAAACGGGTTTCTCGCTCTAAAATCCAACCACCATAATCTAACCGTAACCAATCCCCTTCTTTCCCAGTGACTCTCGCTTTCGTACCTTGGGGTAAAGGAGTTAAACGGGAATAATCACTACCCGGCCCCGTGCGTGCTACCCCTTGGGCTGCTATAATTTCAATCACTGGTAAATTTTGATCGCTAATAATGTTAATTTCTCCTTGACCTTGTTGACTAATCGAGCGATTATTTAATTGTGCTGTAAAAATAGGTTTTCCTAAGTTAGCCTCTTGCTTAAACTGTTGACAACCTCGATAGTAACCAGTTTTATCCTCGGAATTCGCTTGATTAAGATTAGTTAAAACTGCGGCATTACTAGGCAGTTTTGTGGTTTGAGGTTGGGGTAAAAGAGGTAAGATTTTATCTCCTAACTGCACAGAAACCTGAGCTTGGGGAGTGGCAATCGCACTAAAACAAATCCATTCCCCCACTAACCTCGTCTTATTGACAGAAGGACTGAGAGAGTTATCAGCAAAAGCTAATCCTTGAGGAATAATTGCTTGAGTATCTAGACGAATTATTTGACGATTAATAGTTTGGTTTTGATAGCGAATAGTGAAATTATTTTCGCCAACTTCTAGGGGAAAACTAGGGGCAAAATATCCTTTAGCACTGCGTTGAATCGGTTGATTATTAAGCAAAACTTGACCCGATGGAGGAGCAGAACCAATAAAAAAGATTCTCGATGCCGTGGTTTGATGATTATCGGGAGGATAAACAATCATTAATGAAGCAGATTTAGCGCTGATGCTGTGATAAAAACCAATTAATAGCACTAAAACTAAACCGATTAAGATATTTTGCCCAAAAGTTCTCACCTTTAACCAGAATAGCCCCATATTATAACCCTCTTAGCTGACAAATATTATCCTAGGACAAATTCTAGAGGTTTGTTGTTGGTCTTCTCAGTTGTACTGCATTTAAACTGCCTGTGGAAAATAGTAGTACAAATGCTCGAACCCCCACTTCCCCATCACCCCCCGCAACGCGCACGCAGTGACCACCCCATCACCCCATCACCCTAATTCATAATTCATAATTCATAATTCATAATTCATAATTCATAATTCCCACACCCTGTTTTTGACCCTCATCCCTTATGATCAATATAGATTAACTTTTGTAAAGGAATCGGAGTTATGGCTTTAACCGTTGGAACAATCGCACCGAACTTTACCACCACCGACGATACTGGAAAAACCGTTTCCCTGTCGAATTTTCAAGGTAAAGTCGTAGTTTTATACTTCTATCCCAAAGATGATACCCCCGGCTGCACCAAGCAAGCGCAAAGCTTCCGGGATAACTACGAACAATACCAAGACAAGGAAATAGTAGTCTTCGGGGTGAGCAGGGATGACCAGGGTTCCCATGCACAATTTAAAGAAAAATACAGTTTACCCTTCCAATTGCTCGTAGATACCGATGGTGCTATCACCAAAGCTTATGATGTCGATGGTGGTGGCTATTCTAAGCGCGTCACCTATATCATCGATGCAGAAGGCAAAATTAGCCATGTGGATGACAAAGTGAATACCGCTAGTCACGCATCGGATATTCTCTGTGTGGTCGGTTAGTTTTTCCTAAAATCTTTTCTGGGTGTGTTAGGGGAACCTAATACACCCAATGTTTATCTCCCCTTTCCGCAGTTGGTGGTGAGTCTTTCGTCTAAAAAGGGTTGACAAGCTCAGGTGAGGACGGTGGAGCGTCAGGGTTATTTGTTGGGAGTTTGTGGTCATGCGTCATCTTTTTAATTATATTCCCCGGTTTTAAGTGAAAAGGCTAGTATAATTAAGGGTGTTCTAAGTAAGTGGTTCTAATTAAATAGAAGATAAATTTTGCCTTCCATCTCCCCCTGCTCTCCTTAATCCACCCTTGACAAGGACGGTATTTGACGGTTTTTAACATCTACCTACTTATCTTGTGGGGAAATGATTACCTTGTCATCAAAAATTAATATATTTTTAAGGCTTACGATCTAATTTTTTGCTTTTACTAAAATGTCAAATGTTATTGAAATTGTCAAAAACTTAGCCAATAGAGAAGCCAAGCGCACTGAAGCCGATATACAAGCTGGCATCAGGGATTTATTACTTCAAGCTTCACTAGATCTCGATGATGAAGATCTTGATGTAAAACTTGAATCTCAATTGGGTGATCGCCGTAGAATTGATGTTGAAGTAGGATCGGTAGTCATTGAAGTCAAAAAAGATTTACGGAAAGCGAAAATTCTCGCTGATGCGATAGAGCAATTATCGGGCTATGTCGCAGTTCGGACGCAGCAAACGGGACAAAACTATATTGGTATTTTATCGGATGGTTTGGAATGGCGCTGTTTTCATCTCAAACCATCAAAGGATTTTGTTGAAGTCTCTAAACATTTAGTAAATGCAAATAATCCCGATGCCGATAAATTAATTGCTTGGTTAGATGGTGTTTTGGCAACAAAGCAAGGCGTTATTCCTACTCCAGAAGAAATTAATAATAAGCTGGGTGTAGAAAGCTCTTCCTATGCCATTAATCATGCAACTTTATTAAGTTTGTATGAGGAAAACAAAGAGCTTCCTACAGTAAAAATGAAGCGTCTATTATGGGCGAAACTTTTGACGACAGCGTTAGGTAGTCAATTCAAAGATAGTGATGAATTATTCGTTGAGCATACCTTACTGGTGAATGTATCTGAAATTATTGCTCATGCTGTTTTAGGTCTAAATGTTAATGATTTATCGCCCGCTTCTCTTTTATCAGGTTCTCAGTTTGAGATTAGCGGTATTTATGGCGTAATTGAAAGCGACTTTTTTGATTGGGTGATAGAAGTTGAGGAAGGTGATATTTTTATTCGTTCATTAGCTCGTAAAATTTCTCGTTTTAATTGGGGGGAAGTGGCCTATGACATTATGAAAGTCTTATATGAATCAATCATTGCTCAGGAATTAAGAAAACAATTAGGAGAGTATTACACACCAGACTGGCTGGCGGAGGCTATTGTTGAAAAAACAATTAAAGACCCCTTAAATAAGCGTGTTTTAGATCCGTCTTGCGGTTCTGGAACTTTCTTGTTTCATGCGGTTAAAAATCTTTTTAAAAAAGCAGCGCAGGAGAAATTGTCTCTGCGTGAATCTCTTGAAACTTTGGCAAGGAATGTTATTGGCTTTGATATTCATCCAGTCGCAGTGACGTTAGCTCGTGTAACTTATCTTTTGGCAATTGGTCGTGATAATTTGACTAATCCAAGCAGAGGGGAAATTAATATTCCTGTTTATTTGGCTGATTCTATGCAATGGCGACAAAAGCAATATGATCTATGGTCAAGAGATCACGTCATTATTGAAACGGATAGTGAAGGACAGTTATTTAAATCGGAGTTACGTTTTCCCCATGAGCTTCTAAAAAGTTCCCATAGTTTTGATGAGCTTGTAAAAGAATTAGCAGATAAAGCTACTCAAAAAGATTACAGTAAACCGATACCTTCTTTAACGGGGGTATTTCGGCGATTAGCTATCCCTGAAAAGTTTCATGAGACGATTAAAAGTACATTTTCCGTTATGTGTGAACTCCATGAAAGCGGACGGGATCATATTTGGAGCTATTATGTGCGTAATTTGGTCCGTCCTGTTTGGTTGAGTTTACCGCAAAATCGGGTTGATATTCTAATTGGAAATCCGCCCTGGCTTTCTTATCGGAATATGCCTAAAGAGATGCAACAATCATTTAAGGAAATGAGTGAAGAGCGCTCACTTTGGCATGGGGCAAAGAATGCCACACATCAAGATCTTTCAGCATTGTTTGTCGCTAAAACTATTGAAACTTATTTGGGTGAAGGTGGCAAGTTTGCTTTTGTGATGCCTAATTCAGTAACGGATAGAGAATATTTTGGAGGATTTCGAGAGGGGAATTATTGCCTAGGGAAAGGAGCAACAACATACGTTGAATTTGCAGAATCTTGGGATTTACGAAGACTAAGACCCCATTTTTTTCCTAGAGGTGCATCGGTTATTTTTGGTAAGAGATCTCAAAAACCTGTAAAAATGCCTTTGATTGCTGAATATTGGACAGGAAAAATCAACGAACCTAAATCATCGTGGAGCGTGATTAAAAAATCACTTAAATTCCCTAAAGAAGAAATAAAAATAGGCTCAGAAAATAAAATTTCTCCCTATTATTCCCAATTTTCACAGGGAGCTACAATAGTTCCGAAAGTGCTTTTAACTGTTGAAGAAAAAATATCTAGTCCGTTAGGTTTAGCTTCTGGACGTAAGTTAGTTCAGTCAAAAAGATCTGCTAATGAGAAAAAACCCTGGAAAGATCTTCCTACTTTAGAAGGAACAATTGAAAGTGATTTTATCAGACCTTTATATACAGGAGCATCTATTTTACCTTTTCGTTGTCAAGAACCCGAATTAGCAATTATTCCCTGGAATGGAAAAGTCTTAATGGACGGAGAATCTGAATTAATTGATCTGTATCCCGGCTTATGTGCTTGGTGGCGCAAAGCAGAAGAAATATGGACAGCAAACAAATCTAGTAGCACTCGCTTATCCTTACTTGAACAAATTGATTATATGGGCAAGCTGACTCAGCAGTTTTCCATACCAAAAGAAAGAATTTTATATGCAACCTCTGGAATGCACATTTGTGCGGCTAGATTATCCAATAGACAAGCTATTATTGATAGTAAACTGTATTGGGCAACGACTGAAGGACTAGAAGAATCCTATTATTTATGTGCAATCTTAAATGCAGAGATTACAACTTTAGAAACTCGTCCTTTAATGTCCTATGGAAAGGATGAAAGAGACATACATAAGCACGTCTGGAAACTTAACATCCCTAAATTTAATCCTCAAGATCAATTGCATCTTAAAATCTCACAAATTGGTCAAACCCTAGAAAAAGATATTTCTCAACTTGAATTGAGAGATGTTTATTTTGCTAATATTCGTCAAGATATTAGACAATATATAAGAAATAGTAGCCAAGGGAAAGAGTTGGAAAAATTAGTAAAAGAACTTTTACTTGCTAAAAAAGTGATTTAAACCGATGCCACCAAGGTTACTGATTAGATCAATCAACAACTCCAAACCTTAAATATTCAAATTTAATAGGGAAAAATTATGCAAACTTCATAAAAGAAACCCTTAAACAACCACTAAAAATAATACTAAATCTGGTTATTTAAAGATCGAATTCCGTCAGGGATTACCTCAATTACTGACTTATGCTTACAATAGCTTAGAAAGACAACCCTAAGTTTGGTGATTAGCGACTAATGGCTTACAATATAAGTAGCTGGTTATAATTAAATTAAAAATGGATTTGAGGTTCGATCCCCCCTATCCCTTATAGGGATCTTTCTTAACAATTTTTGCAGTAAGCACTCCAACCCTTATCCTGACTTGATTTCAGTTTTTTCTTTGTCAGTAAGGGTGTCAACAAGGAATATTACAAATTGTTAACCGAGTCTTGAAAGCCTTGTGCCACAAAGGTTTGAAATGTTAAGAAAGATGTGACTAAAGGACAGAGGGGGGCATCTGATAATTTTTAACGCCTACCTACCCCTATGTTCGTCTATCTCAGACAAGAAACTAACCCCACTTATCAAATAATGCCAGAAGTTAATTTAATGTATCCTGAATCAGCAATTAATCTGCTCCAAATTCTCAAGGCAATGGGTCAGCTAATTTTAGAGACATAAATTAGGACTCAAACAAGCTATAATCTCTTAGGGTTTGACTGTCTATATAGGCAATTAAAAGCGTCTTGAATACTTACCACTATCTAAAACTCCTGAGTCGAAAATAAACTTAATTGAGTAGTTCGATTGAACGAGAATGAATTAGTTGATGCTTGCTCAACATCTAACCAAGACTCGATTACAGAATTAACCACAGCAGCTACGCAGGAAATCGCTACACTATTACCCGTTAATTTTCGCATAGTTTGATAACTGCCGACAATTTGATAATCATCGGGAAACCCTTGTAAACGTAGCATTTCTCTTTCTGTTAAACGTCTTTTCCCCTCCACTAACAAATAATTATAGGATGCTCCCGCTCGCAAGGCACAGGAATAGGGATAAGCACTGACATTACCTCCTTTATTTTCGTGCCAGATGGTCGGTTCACTATAAGGTTTTTTTCCCTCTCTTTTCAGAAGGCGACTTTTTTGAATTCTGGCGGAAGCATAATAAAAATCCGAGACATTTTCCTCTAATATTTCCGTTAAACTTGTTCTAGATAAAGCTGGTTTTGGCCAGATAAAACGCCGCGATTCTCGGAAACCAACGATAAAAATCCGTTCCCGTTTTTGCGGTAAACCAAAATTAAGCGCATTCAAAACCCGATAATCGGTATAGTAATCTAAATCTTGCAGAGTATCGAGAATAACTTGCAAGGTTTTTCCCTGTTGATGTCCCTGCAATTGCTTGACATTTTCCAGAATAAATGCTGCGGGTTGTTTGACTTTTAAAATACGGGCAATCTCAAAAAATAGCGTGCCTCTGGTATCTTCAAACCCCTTTAAATCACCACAAATACTAAAGGGTTGACAGGGAAATCCCGCCATTAAAATATCATGATTGGGAATATCTAGGGCAGCAATTTCGGTAATATCTCCCTGGGGTTGGTCGCCAAAATTAGCCTGATAAATTGCCCGAGCGTCTTTATCTATATCACAGGAAAAAACACAATCAGATTCTAAGTTTTTTTGGCGACAAACTTGTTCAATCGCCACTCGAAACCCTCCCAAACCACAAAAGAGGTCAATAAAACAAATTTTTTTGCTATCTTTCAGGAGATTCATCGATAGTTGAGATTGTAGCGATAGGGACATTCTCTTTGATTTTAAATTACTCAACTTTCACTAAAGAGCGGACGGTAAATATTTCATTTGCTTGTAGGGGTTTAATCGCAGAAATTGGCACAGTAACTACTGAAATTGACTCACCGAGAGCGTTAAAAACCTCTAAAATTGCTCCCATTTCGCCATTGCTAGGATGGGGGATTAAATCCACTAATACTGCCACATCTCCCGATTTTAGATTGTCTTCGGGAACATCAAGACAAAGAACCACATGATCGTATAATCTAACATCCATAATTATCTATCCTTTCGGGGCTTGAGAGTAACAAACTGAAAACAGTCGTCAATGTATAGCAGTATCCATATTGTAACCACTGCTAAATTGATTCCGTTAACTCCTTCTAGCATTCCTTCAACTCGATAAAAGATACCGTATTCATTTTTACCATCTTTGATCGCATCTTCTACGGTAATTAGCTGAATAATCGCTTTTGGCAAACTGGCCGCATTATCGAGAGGAAATCCTGCTTGTGCTAAAAATTTTGATTTGTCATCTTTGTCTCTGAATACGAGAAGATAACGAGTAAGTTTATCCTCTGGAATAATTCCTTAATAGTTTTTTCGTACTATATTTTCAATGCCAAAATCGGGGTTAATGCTCTATTTATTTCAAAATGAGAATTGCTGATTCTTACTAGCAGTTGTTGGCGCTGCTCCAGTGTAATGTACCTCTCGAACTTTGGGAGAAGAAGTTTTGTGACCAACTCGCATATAGTTGCGGGACTTTGCAGAATAATAAAGTTATTAATCGCGTATTCTACAGCCAAAGCTGGTGTTGTCGTACTGCTTAAGGCGAAGCTTATAAAGACGTTCGTATCGATAACTATGGGTTCACGATTCATCTACTAAAAGCTCTTCCAACTTCTCATCAGTCAATCCCTGACTCTTAGCATAAGCACGAATTTCATTCACCACTTCCATCAAGGTTTGGGTGGTTTCGTCCTGTTCGTTCCCCGTCATCTCATGATTCTCGATGGTGAAATCGACACACGCATGAGCAGACAAACCTAACTGCTCGATCGCTGTGGGGATTTCGCTAATTTTAACGTTTCGGATCGTTGCTTTCATATTTTTAAAGTAGCACAAATACAAATTGAATTATTATTCTTCAGCTTGTAGCGACTGTCTTGATTGTCAAGGGGTAACTCAAAAAACAATCAAGGAGTTGCTGTCGAACCTAAAATCTCAAGCCAGAAAAAAGCGCAGCAAAAACTAAGTCGCTCAGGTTAAACCAAAGCAAGCGCAACCCTTGATCAGAGATAACAAAAAGTGTGAATCTCTAGGAACAAGGTGGTAAATTGTCAGCAAGCTGCCAAGGCTGATTTTGGCGAACCATTGCATTAAGAATAACTAAGATTTTCCGCACACAAGCAGTCAGAGCCAGTTTTTTTGATTTACCGCGTCCGACTAGGCGTTCGTAAAAGGTTTTAATCACCGGATTATGACGCATAGCTACCACCGCTCCCATGTAAAGAGTCGCCCGAATCTGAGCGCGACCTCCCTGAATCATTCGCTTACCTTTATGTTGACCACTATCATGATTAATCGGTGCGACACCGACTAAGCGAGAGATTTGTTTGGCGGTTAATTGACCGAGTTCTGGTAAGTCGGAGACGAGAGTAGTAGAAATTACTTGACCAATCCCCGGCACGGTTTTGAGTAAATTGACTTTCTCGAGCCATTGTTGGTTAGCTTGGGTCAATTCCTCAATTTCTTGATTGAGTTTTTCGAGGCAGTTATCGAGATACTCAAGATGGGCTTCGATATCGACCAAAGCTTTACCGCGAGCGCGTTCCCGTCGGTTTTTTTCGGCAGTCCGCATCTCGACAAGTTGCCGGCGACGACTAATTAAGTCGCCCAATTGACGAGATTCTTCCGACTCAACCGCTAATATTTGCGGTTGCATTGCTTCGCCAAAATGAGCTAAAATTTGAGCGTCAATGGCATCGGTTTTGGCTAATTTACCAGTGGCTTTAGCAAAGTCTCTTCCTTGACGGGGATTGATTAAGGCTACAGGTAAATCCGCTGGGAGCATCTCACTTACGCGATAAGTAATTATACTTAGCCTAAAAGCCACTCTTAATCGTGTCTTGGAACGAAATAGAGGCTTTTAAAGACTGCGTACATGGAGAATTAAAACAAGAATTACCCTCGAAAAGCCTATTTTTCCACTAAGTATTTATGCTCATTGCAAAGGTGAGATGCTCCCAATCCGCTTCTTGTAATTGAATCACCAGTTCAGTTTCTAAACCTCCTGTTGCTTCCAGAACGATGAGGTTGACAGTGTAGGATTTTAGGGTTTCGACCAGTTTAGATATGTCCTCCTTTGTGTTAGCAACTTTCATCGCTTTACTGAGGGGACGAAGGTAAACATCTAGGGTCGCTTTACTAATGTCAATGCCTACCCATTGAGAGATATTTTCCATGATTAAACCTGAGAAATTGGCGGGATTAATGGTTCTTTTGGAGAGCATCCCCTTGATTTTACTCATCCTTGCCCGATACGGTCTCTTAGCTTAACAATTGATTGTTTTCGCCACGACCCCGGCGACTGTTCGAGTTTTGTCAGGGAGATTATGGTGGTGACCCTTGCTACGAAGCGGTCTTTTCCGACCAAGGTTGGGACGGTCTACCACCTCTCTCAATATACAAGGTTGGGTTGAGCGATTTAATACTTAGGAGAAAACTGCTGGCTCTCCCAGCTTTGGTGGGTAAAATGTATTTTAAGATACATTTCTCAAGAGCGAGGGGGTGGAACGAACCACAAAGACACAAAGGACACAAAGATCGATCGATCCTATGTCAATTAAACTTATCACACAGAACCTAGAAGAGCCAACTGCTCAATTCAATGGTTTGAGCGAAACCCAACATTCTTGACGATATTGGTGTGGTTGGGTTTCGCTTAAGCGTCGCTAATATTTGACAGACAAAAGTTATTATTGCTCAACCCAACCTACGGCTACGGAAGACATAGATAGAGAAAAAAATTGGTAATCTCTATGAAAATTGTTTTCAATTCTTCTCCTTTACTCTTTTTGTCTCGGTTAGGATTTTTGGAAAAATTCCTAGATTCTAAAGATAGCGTGTTCTATGTTCGCTGTACCAATCGCTATCGGGATACAGATATTCATATTCTTTCCGTTCTCTTTCCCTTCTTTCTTCTGGCGATTCTCTTCGCTCTCTTTCTAATCGTTCTCTTTCTGCGGCTTCTCTTTGTTCTTTGTGATATTTTAGGCTGGCTTCTATATACTTTTCAGCTACCTGTTTAAACTCAGGAAATATGGTGGCAAGCTTGTTTAATTTTGATTCTTTTTCATATTCCGGTTGTTTACCTGGTTCAGAAACAAGGTTAGAAACATACTTATCAAATACATATTTAAACTCAGGCAAAGTAGCAAGAAACTCCTTTAACCTGTCCATTGTATCATAACTAAAACCGAGACTTGCAGGCTGGCAGGGAATCCACCGACTAATTGCAAACCGAAAATCTGGGTACTTATCTAGGAGCATCCTAACATCGGCAACAGATAAACCTCCGTCAAGCATCTGTAACCATTGCTGGCGAACAGAATTTCGTTGGACAGGATCAGTAATGTGGTCAAAACAGTTATCGTAGGGCGTTGACATATTTTTTTCTCCGAATCACCCATAATCTTATTTTAACCGTTCAGGGGGCGGTTATCAAGTAGCCATTAGTTTTGTAATGGGGATTTATGCTCCGCTCCAAAAACTTTTCGCCTTAAGGCAAGGTTTTAGACCCGATTTTTTCGATAAAAGCAGACTACGAGAGAATTTTTCGCAGCACTAAAGCTATGTAAGAATCATCGCTTTAAGGGGTGACATTTTCTGTTTCTGCTGGTTGAATTTCTGGCATTTCTACTTTAATTAAACTCACTCTAGCACGATAAAGTAGTTTTTCCCCATGACGATAGCCCCGATAACGAACTAAAACGGGTGTACCGATTGCTGCTTGACCATCGATCAATTGATGGATTTGCGGATCATAACTAACATGATCACCGACACTGTCAATTGGTTGCACTCCCCAGCGCTCCAGTAACTGCATAATCGGTTTAACTAGGGAGAGGATTTTGACGGCTGCTAGGTCGGGATTTTTGCGGGCAACGGCCTCGGCCGTAGGCCATTGAACTAACCAAGATTCGATCGCTTCGATGCTTTGACGTTGAAATTCTGCGGCTAATTCTTCTTTTTGCTTGTCTAATTTTTGCTGTAAATTTTGATACTCTTGTTCGAGAATTTTTGATTCCCCTGAACGATCCTCTGTCCCCATCGTCGGGATTTGAAAATGAGCAAGGAGATCGCTAACTGGCAGCTGCAGCCCATTAGCTAATTTCACCAAAGATTCAGAGGATAATTTGGCGATTAAGCCATGGCGAACTCTCTGCAATTGCCAAGAAGATAGACCCGATAACCGACTCAATTCTTCCAGATTTTTACAGCCAATTTCTGCCATTAACTGCTCTAATTTTTGCCGATGATATTTATATAAGGACTCATTCATGGGAATTCTCAGCTTAAGCGATGTGTTTAGCTAAAACGGATTTAGGGGCGCGACGAACTCGACAGAGAATTGTTTCTTTACCGAGACGCTGATGAGCGGCAAAGCGATGGCAACCGGAAAAACCGTAGTAGTTACCATCCACCTCCAAAACATCGATCGGTTCTCGTAATCCCTCCTCAGCGATCGATTGCATCAACTGATTAACTTTTTCGGGATCGGTTTGTCGCGGTAAAGGACGACGAATTTGGGACAGAGGAATGTTTTTAATTTCCATAGTGTTTTTACTATAGCACATTTAGGCTAAACTGAAGATAAGTTGACTCGGTTGCTGATGCAGTGGTCTGCCTCGCTGCCGGTAGTTTTCTGGCCACAGACAAGATTTTATTCCTAAATCCTCTCCTTTACTGACTATGACTATTCCTCCTATCAATGAAAAAATTATCCGGCAAAATAGCACCAATGCTTCCTATCAGCGCGGTCGGTATTATTACGATAGCGATGCAGTTATTTCTCTTTGGCAACGGGGGCAAAATCTGCAAGCTTTAGTCCGTGGTAGTGAGGTTAAACCCTATCGAGTTGTCATGGATTTTAACCAAGAAAATCTTGAGAATGTCTCCTGTTCCTGTCCCTACGATTACGAGGGTTGGTGTAAGCATATTGTGGCGGTTTTATTAACCTGTTCTCGCCAACCAGAATTCATTATTAAAAAAGCCTCCCTAGAGGAGTTATTGACACCGATTGATGAAAGTAAATTAAGAAAATTGCTTAATCATTTAGTGGCTAAACACCCAGAAATTATCGAGGCAATTGATAAGTTTTTATTTCCAGATACCCCAGTCAATAAAGCAGCAGGAAAGATAACTATTAATATCAAAACTTATCGTAATACTGTCCGTAATGAACTGCGGCAATTCCTGCGAGCGATCGAAGAAGATTACTGCGAAGAAGATCCAATTTCTGATGAAATTTATGCCCTGGTGGATGAGGCCCAAGATTATTATCAAAAGGGAGAACCGGATAATGCGATCGCTGTTTTAGAAGCAATTATTGGCGCCTGTATCGAGGAATGGGATGATTTAGAAAATTACGGTGCTGTCAATGATGATTTAAGTGATAGAATCGATCGAGTTTTAACTGCAGCAATTTTAAGCAAAGAATTTAATCCCCAAGAAAAGCAAGATTTAAGGGAAAAGATCGAGCAATGGCAGCATGAATGGAGTGCCGATTTTGAGATGAGTTTAGCAGCCTTACAACAGGGATGGGATGATCCTGTTTTAGAGAAGATTTTACGAGGACAATCGGCTAATTTTTCAGAAATGTGGTCAGAAAATATCCCCGATTATGCCCAAACATTGACTTCTATTCGCTTAGAAATTTTCGAGCAGCAGGAAAAAGATCAGGAGTATTTGAATCTAGCTTTAGCTTCAGGACAAGTGGTAGAATACCTAACTAAGTTAGTCTATCTTGATCGCATTGACGAAGCGATGGCATCGGCAAAAAATATGATAACTAAAAACGATGAAGCTTTCTTTTTTGCCAAAGCTTTACGCGATGAATCCGCACCAGAATCCGCTCTCATAATTGCCCGAAGTGGTCTAAATTTCCCAGGTGATTATCATTATAAATTAGCTCTCTGGACAAGTGAACTAGCGCAATCTTTAGGGGATATAGATACAGCTTTGGCCGCTAGAATTAAGGCATTTCAAGACCAACCTTCCTTTTCCCATTACCAAAAAATTGAGTCTTTAGCGGGGCAAGATTGGCCCGATTTAAAACTAGACTTGTTAGATTACTTGCGCGAGTTTAGCGGTGGACGTTCCACAGAGGCTAAAATTGATATATTTCTCCACGAAAATTTAGTTAGAGATGCAATTAAAGTCGTTTCTGATAATTCCTATGTGCAGTCTCACCTAATTTGGCGGATAATGGATGCGGCTGCTACCGTCGATCCTAACTGGGTGATCGATCGCGCGCGTTCTGCTGCGGAAGAGATACTCGACGAAAAAAAGGCTGATCGCTACGAAGAAGCAATTAAATGGCTAAAAAAAGCTCGTAATGCTTTTTATATGTCGGGAAGACGGGAAGAATGGCAAACTTATCGGGAAAGTTTAATTAAGGAACACGGACGCAAATCGAAATTTATGGGGTTATTTAAACATCAGGATTTACAATGATTTAAGCTTCTAAGCTAAGACCCATTTTAACCGCCTATCCTTAGAGCAGCTGAATCTCCCCCACCCCCCCTACCCCCCGACATCGGGGGGGGTTTCCTCTTGCCTTATCTCCACAAGCAATTTAAATACTTAACAGCTTCGCCGTCAGTTATCGGCTAAAATTGTGCTGTTTTTAGCTTGTAGAGCGGAAATTATCCTAATCTTAGGCCTAGTGACATTTCGGGGCAAAGTGGAGTATAATGGAAGATTGGTCTAAACTTATCTCCAGACTACTTATACTGAATATTCATTGTCAAAAAATATGACTGAAACTATTCGCTTTTTGATGTGTTCTCCCGATCATTACGATGTGGATTATGTGATTAATCCTTGGATGGAGGGCAACATTCACAAATCTTCCCAGGAAAAAGCTAGGCAACAATGGCAGCAGCTTTATCATGTTCTCAAAGATCGGGCGCTCGTGGATTTAGTCACACCAGAAAAAGGCTGGCCTGACATGGTTTTTACCGCTAATGCAGGTTTAGTTCTGGAAAAAATAGTCGTTCTCAGTCGCTTTTTACACAAAGAAAGACAGGGAGAAGAACCCTATTTTAAACAGTGGTTTGAAGATAACGGTTTTACAGTTCACGAACTGCCCAAAGATTTACCCTTTGAAGGTGCAGGAGACGCACTATTAGATCGGGAAGGACGTTGGTTATGGGCAGGATATGGCTTCAGAACTGAGTTAGATTCCCACCCTTTAATCGCTAAATGGCTCGATATCGAGGTTTTATCCCTACGTTTAATTGACGAACGTTTCTATCACCTTGATACCTGTTTTTGTCCCCTTAGTGGTGGTTATCTCCTCTACTATCCCGATGCTTTTGATGCCTATTCTAATCGGTTAATTGAGTTAAAAATTCCCGAAGAAAAACGCATTATCGTTGAAGAAGCCGATGCGGTTAACTTTGCTTGTAATGCAGTAAATATCGGTCAAGTAATCGTCATGAATAAAATTAGTGACGACTTACAACATAACTTAGCCGCAAAAGGATTTGAAGTGGTACAAACTCCCCTAACGGAGTTCTTAAAAGCAGGAGGAGCCGCTAAATGTTTAACCCTGCGTACCACGGAACCCCTAATTCCAGACCATCACGCTAATGTCACCATTGAAAGTCGCATTCTCCAGCTAGAAGGTCATCTGCTCGACGCGGGAATTATGAATAAAGCTCTCGATGTTGTGGTGGGAAATGGGGGCAGCTTCAAGGTTTTAAACTTCACCTTAGGGATTGAGCGCCAAAGTACCTCCTCGGCCGAAGTGCGGGTTTCTGCACCCTCTCACGAGGTAATGGAGGAGATCATGGTACAATTGATCGACCTCGGTGCGGCCGCTCGTCCCCAAGAAATCTGTGATGTCAATACCGCCATTGTCGCTCAAGATGGGGTCGCTCCCGATGATTTTTATGTCAGCACCATCTATCCCACGGAAGTGCGGGTTAACTGTGAATGGGTGCGGGTGGAAAATCAACGCATGGATGCAGCCATCGTCGTCACTGAAAGTCCAGAAGGCAAAACCGCGAAATGTACTCTCCTGCGGGATTTAAAAGCTGGCGATCGCGTTATGGTGGGAGTTGAGGGCATCCGTACTATCCGACAGGCGGAATCCAGGGAACAACGCAACAGCACCCAGGAATTTACCTTTATGGGTGCGGGGGTTTCCAGCGAGCGCCGAGTCGAGTTAACCGTGGAGCAGATTGCCTGGGAAATGCGCCAAATTCGCGACCAGGGCGGTAAAGTGGTGGTAACGGCAGGTCCGGTGGTCATTCACACTGGAGGAGCGCAACATCTCTCCCGTTTAATCCGCGATGGTTACGTTCACGCTTTACTGGGGGGAAATGCGATCGCAGTTCACGACATGGAACAGGCGATCATGGGTACTTCTTTAGGGGTAGATATGCAGAAAGGCATCCCGGTGCGCGGTGGCCATCGTCACCACCTCAAGATTATCAACCTCATCCGTCGCCACGGCAGCATCGCCAAAGCTGTATCGGCCGGGGTATTGACAAAAGGCGTAATGTATGAATGCGTCAAGAATAATGTCCCCTTCAGTTTGGCCGGTTCAATTCGCGATGATGGTCCGCTTCCGGATACGGAGATGGATTTAATTAAAGCACAGGAAGAATATTCCCGTTTAATTCAAGGTGCAGACATGATTCTCATGCTCTCTAGTATGCTCCATTCCATCGGTGTGGGCAATATGACACCGGCGGGGGTAAAAATGGTCTGTGTTGATATTAACCCGGCCGTGGTGACAAAATTAAGCGATCGAGGTTCCGTAGAATCCGTGGGTATTGTCACCGATGTGGGTTTATTCCTGAGTCTGTTAACCCAACAGTTGGATAAGTTAACCCGTCCCTTGGTAGAAACGGTTTAAAACCGCAAGTAAATCCTCTAGAGACGTTTCTAGAAGCGTCTCTTTTTTAATTATTCCCATAATTGGCGATACTGCCGATCAGATGCTATCAATGAACCTTCTAAAAAACAAAGAAAAAATTCGTTTTATTGACCTCTTTTGTGGTTTGGGAGGGTTTCGAGTGGCAATTGCACAAGTTTGTCGCCAAAAAAACTTAGAATCTGATTGTGTTTTTTCCTGTGATATAGATAAAGATGCTCGGTCAATTTATCACGCTAATTTTGGCGACCAACCCCGGGGAGATATTACCGAAATTGCTGCCCTAGATATTCCCAATCATGATATTTTAATGGCGGGATTTCCCTGTCAACCCTTTAGTATTTGTGGTGATTTAAAGGGGTTTGAAGATACCAGAGGCACGCTATTTTTTGAGATTGCCCGTATTTTAAAAGTCAAACAACCCGCAGCATTTATTCTGGAAAATGTCAAGCAATTGCAGGGACATCAACAGGGAAAAACCTTGCAAGTTATTCTCGATACTCTGCAAGATTTAGATTACTATACCGATTATCGGGTTTTGAATGCGCTTAATTTTGGTTTACCGCAAAAACGGGAACGGATTTTTATCGTTGGTTTCCGAGAATCGCGGCGTTTTATCTGGCCAAAACCAGCTTTATCTAGAACAAGTTTAACGGAAATATTAGAGGAAAATGTCTCGGATTTTTATTATGCTTCCGCCAGAATTCAAAAAAGTCGCCTTCTGAAAAGAGAGGGAAAAAAACCTTATAGTGAACCGACCATCTGGCACGAAAATAAAGGAGGTAATGTCAGTGCTTATCCCTATTCCTGTGCCTTGCGAGCGGGAGCATCCTATAATTATTTGTTAGTGGAGGGGAAAAGACGTTTAACAGAAAGAGAAATGCTACGTTTACAAGGTTTTCCCGATGATTATCAAATTGTCGGCAGTTATCAAACTATGCGAAAATTAACGGGTAATAGTGTAGCGATTTCCTGCGTAGCTGCTGTGGTTAATTCTGTAATCGAGTCTTTGTTAGATATTGAGCAAGCATCAACTAATTCATTCTCGTTCAATCGAACTACTCAATTAAGTTTATTTTCGACTCAGGAGTTTTAGATAGTGGTAAGTATTCAAGACGCTAAAATGAGACTTGATAGCATTATTGCTAAAGCTAGAATTGACTTGTATAAGCCAATTCAAATTGCCGAAGTTCTTAGAAAATCTCGGTTAGAAAAAAATATCAAAGTTTTAGATTTAAAGACTTATCAAAATCAATCTATTCGTTGGCGAGATGAAGTAACAATAAGATTGCTTAATAAAGTTTCTACATCTTCTGCTAGATATCAACATGATGTATGGAGTACCACAGCAATGTCTCCTGAGTTACTGGAAATTCTTGATCGAGAAAATAAGCGAACACGGGGAGGTGTAGAACGTTATATTTATTTAAAATTTAGTGAAAGACAATCTACTGTATCAAGTTTAATTGACTATATAGAAAGTCAAAATGAGAAAAGTTTTGATTTAAAATATTTATTAGATGAGTTTAGTGCTAAAGCAGGAATCCGCAGAAGTATAGACAAAGCATACGAGATTATAGCTTATAGTTTATTTGAAACCATTGTAGTATCTCTGGAGGCAGAGATCACAATGTCTATACCTTCAATCAAACAAGATTTATTAAACGAGTTTTCTGATTTAGCTAAAGCCTTACTTGGTTTAGATAAGAACCAAAATAAGCGAGTATTTAAGGCTCATATTTATAGAGTAGGAGTGACGAATGCAGCCGATAGGGGCTTAGATATGTGGGCAAATTTTGGCATAGCTATTCAAATAAAACATTTAACCCTTGATGAAGAAATAGCTCAAAATATTATCGATAAAGTAGAAAGCGATCATATAGTTATTGTTTGCCGTGATGCTCATGCTGATGTCATCAAAATTATAGCTCAACAAATCAGTTGGGGACAAAGAGTGCGCGGCATAATACTTGAATCGGAGCTAATTAATTGGTATAACAGATGTTTGCGAGGTGAATTTTCTAATTTGTTGGCCAAACCTTTACTTCAGTATCTAAGTGATAACTTTAGAAAAGAATTTCCTCAGTCTATTGCTTTAATAGATTTTTTAGAGGAAAGAAAGTATTTGAAGTTAAAAATAAAAGACGATGATATTTGGGCTATTGGTTAGATTACTAAAAATGGTAATTAAGTCAAGAAAACAAAAACTATCAAAAAGTCCCTCCTGTCTCCTGCTGTCAACCCATTGATTAGGATTTTTCTTAGCCAAAACTTTTTTGGCATCGGTCAAAGATTTTAGGCAAGGATGTGGAACGCTTCAGCTGATTGGGTGTAACATAAAATTGCTGTCGATTTTACAATCTAAGACTTTAAATCTAAATCTATTGCCCTATTTTAGCTGAAACTATTTTTATCGGTATTTTTAACCAATTATCAGAGAAAATTTACCCACTAGAGTCGCCCTAGCCGGCTTTCTTTTTCTATAATACTAAATCTGGTTATTAAGTTCGATCGCCCCTTAGTCCTAGGTTTGATTCATAGTAGGGTTGATTCATGAATCAACCCTACCCTTAGTCCCCCCTTGATAAGGGTGGTGTCTGATAATTTTTAACGCCTACCTACTTAAAGACTGATTATTTATTCCCCTTTTTGCATGAGTGCATGAGCAGAAAACGGGTTTCTCCGAGAAACCCGTTTTCTGTGCGTTACTCAACGGATTTAGTATAATAGGGGTTAATCTTCCCATACTTGTCAAACGGCTATGAGTCTCTGTCTCAATCCCGATTGTTCGCACAAAAACACCCCCACGGATAAATTCTGTCATAAGTGCGGTTCTCAATTACTGCTCAGAGAACGTTATCGAGCGCTAAAATTAATCGGTCAAGGGGGTTTTGGTAAAACATTTCAAGCGATAGATGAAGATAAACCCTCAAAACCCTATTGTGTAATTAAACAATTTTTCCCGTCAGCGCAGGGAACAGGAACTTTACAAAAAGCAGCAGAATTATTTAAAGAAGAAGCGATTCGTTTAGATAGTTTGGGAAGATACCCACAAATCCCCGAACTTTACGCCTATTTTACCGGTAATGACGGGCGACAATATCTCGTGCAGGAATATATCGAAGGACAAAATCTCGAACAAGAATTAAAAGAGGAAGGAGTATTTAACGAAGCAAAAATTAAACATCTTTTGTCAGAGATTTTACCGATTCTAGAATTTATTCATAGTAAACAAGTAATTCATCGCGACATTAAACCCGAAAATATTATTCGCAAAAAAAGCGATAATAAATTGATTTTAGTGGACTTTGGCGCAGCAAAATTTGTCAGTCCTTTAAATCGTTCCATGACAGGAACAATTATCGGTTCTGCCGAATATATTGCTCCAGAACAGGGAAATGGCAAGGCAGTTAATGCCAGTGATTTGTATAGTTTGGGTGTAACTTGCCTTTATTTATTAACAGGAATATCTCCTTTTGATTTATTCGATGGGGGGGAACACCAATGGGTATGGCGACAGTGGTTGGTTAATAATCCTGTTAGTAATGATTCAGGGAATATTCTTGATAAATTAATCGAGTTTGGCACAAAAAAACGCTATCAATCCGCCTCGGAAGTGTTGCAAGCTTTGCAGATAAAAACATCAGTCTCTATACCCCAGACAACTATTCAAAAACCCGTTAATGCCGTTATTTCCGTTCCCCAAACTCCCCCATCTATTCAGCTTAAAAGTGCCAAAGGAATCGATTATCGGAACTTAGAGGATTTACTGAAACGGCAGCAATGGAAAGAAGCGGACGAAGAAACCGCAACAGTGATGCTACAGGTAGCCAATCGCACAAAAGAAGGATGGCTAGGTACGAAGGATATCGATAATTTTCCCTGCGAGGATTTGCGAACCATTGACCAATTATGGTTGAAATATAGTGGCGGAAAATTTGGCTTTTCTGTGCAGGCGAAAATTTACCGCGAACTCAGTGGGACGCGGGAGTATAATGAAAGAGTTTGGAACGCTTTCGGAGATAGGGTAGGCTGGCGAGTGAATAATTGGATATACAGCTACTGGAATTGTACTTTTGACCTAAAAGCACCCCTAGGACACCTCCCGTTTTTATTGACGAGAGCCGACAACAGGACATTTGACATTTATATTGACGAGACCGGGACGCTAAGGAGGGGACATTTCGTGGGGGGGGCGTTGTTTTATAGGTCTCTCGCGTCGAGACTTGTAAAATGTAACATATAAAGGTTACAGCCAATTTTTAAGAATCAGATATAACATGAAAGTTAGAGATGTAATTAGATTACTAGAACAAGATGGATGGTATTTATCGAGAACAAGGGGAAGCCACCGACAATTCAAACATTCTCTGAAATCAGGTTTAGTTACTGTTCCGGGTAAGCCATCCGATGATTTAGCGATTAAGACTTTACAGAGTATTTTCAAACAATCTCAATTGAATAAATATCTAGAAGAAGGAGACAATAACTAATGCGTTACGCGATTATTATCGAAAAAGCTGAAAATAACTATTCCGCTTATGTTCCCGATTTACCCGGTTGTGTTACTACAGGTAAAACCCTAGAGGAAATCACAGAAAATATGAAAGAAGCAATTCAATTTCATCTGGATGGATTACAAGAGGAAGGGCTGCCAATTCCCCAACCAGCCACCTATTGCCAGTATATCGAAGCGTAACCGATCACCTGCATCCTGTCCGCGACTTTTATCTGTTAACATGGAACTGTAAACATATTACTAATGCTCAAATGCAGAAAAAACTTCTCAATATATGCGCGGATTTCGGCTACAAATTACCGCTAATCTGTACACCTTACGAGTTAATGGGAGAATGAGCTATGTGGGAAGATGAAATACTCGAAGAAATTCATAAGATTAGAGAAGAACACGCCAAGTCTTTCAACTACGATATAAAAGCGATTTGCGCCGATTGGAGGGAGAGACAAGCGAAAAGTGGTAGAAAATTAGTTCGGTTAAATACCGCCCAAAACATGACAAAAAATAGCGAAAATGATACTATTGAGAGAAACAAATGCTAGAAATTAACAAAAGCTATGTATTAGACAAAGATCAAAAGCCGATTGCTGTTCAGATTCCCATTGCTGAATTTGAAAAAATCGAAGAAATCCTAGAGGATTACGGACTAGGAAAACTCATCGAAGAAGTTGAAAATGATCAAATCCTAGACAAAGAAAAAACATGGCAATACTGCCCGCATATACTGTAAAATCTATTTTATAGAAGTCTATAAAGAAATTGGCTAAATTACAATATAAATGCCTTATTTAAATCCCAATGCGACAATCCCACCAGCTAAATTAACCCGGTATTTGCTAGTTTTACAACCCAAAGATGATAAATCAGGCTTTCTGGCACAAGCGGGATATAATTTAGACAACTGGCAGGTATTGGAACAAGATTTAAGACGTATTCTTCTCAACGAGGCCACCTTAAATAAACCAACAAAGTTCGGTGATATTTATGAAATTAAAGGACTTTTACAAGGGGTGAACGGGATAAACTTACGAGTCTCTACCTATTGGATTATCGACTCACTTACGAAAGAAACAAGATTTGTGACTTTATTACCAGATTAAAAGAGTTAGACTATGAAATTTGATATGTTTTCCGAAGTTCAATTAACCGAAGATTTGCCAGAATCTAATTTGTCTCGTGGCACTCACGCGATTATCGTGGATTATTGTCCTCGACCCGAAGGCCAAGAGGATGGCTATGTTTTAGAAGTGTTAAATAATCAGGGAAAAGCCTATACAGTTATCGCTGTAGAAGTTTCCAAGATTGAATCAATTCAAAATATTAAACAGGATGAATTGCAAATTATATAATTCTGTTATTCTTAGTGGATTTAATCCCCCATCCTAGCAATGGCGAAATGGGAGCAATTTTAGAAGTTTTTAACGCTCTCGGTGAGTCAATTTCAGTAGTAACCTTTGGGGTGGTTGGGTTTCGCTTAAACAATCGAATTGAGCCATTTTCGACCCAGTATTGTTTCGCTCAACCCAACCTACAATAATTGCTTATATTAATTTCTGATTAATTGCCAATTCATTGCCGACACAAGAGTTAAAGCGATAACAATTCATTGCTGTATGTAACAATATAAGAGGAGTGCGATCGCTGATCTTGTAGGGTGCGAAAACGCGCGTGTAACGCACCGCTAATGTTTGGGATAAAATGGAGAAGTTTCAATGCGATCAAGTGCGATCGCTATGAGAAATGATCGAGGTCAAGCATGACAGTGCAATAACTTCGTTACAGAGATAGGATAGTAGAATAGAGGGGGCTACCATACGGCTGCTTCAGGCTTTAATTTAGTCTTGTCGATCAGTTATTATCATGAAAGAAAAAGTGTACTTGGATTCCACGGTTCCGAGTTATTACTTTGATGAGCGTGAAGCTCTAAAAACTTTTACCGAAATCACAAGGAAGTGGTGGTCGGAGATGTCCAGTTATTATGATTTATATATTTCGGATGCCGTGCTTCAAGAACTAACCAACGGAAACTATCCGCGTAAAGCTGAAATTATTCATTTGGTTTCGAGGATTCCTTTACTACCGCCGACTTCTGCTCTTGAACAAGTTGTCGAGTTTTATCTTGCCTATGCCAGCTATTTCGACATTCAATATCTCGTTACTTGGAATTGCAACCACCTAGCGAATGCTAACAAACGGAAGCATATTCGCGTTATCAATGCCCGCCTTGGTTTGTCAACACCTGAAATTGTCACACCACTTGAACTATTCAAAGAGGAGAATAACTTATGATCCACTCAGAGATTTTGCAAGAAAAAGATAAAACTCAAACAAGATTATCGGAGGAATGCACGTCTATCCATGACTATTTAGTTAAGTCTCGCATTGCTGCGGAAAAGGCTGCGGAATCCTACGGGTTTACTCTCAAGTATGCTGAAGAAATTCATAAAATTCGAGAAGAACACACCAAAGCTTTCAACGTCAACACAACAGCCTCTTAGGTTGGCTTGAGCGAAACGCTATAGATTGATTCTGATTAATTGCCAATTCATTGCCAACACAAGAGTTAAAGCGATAACAATTCATTGCTGTATGTAACAATATAAGAGGAGTTTATCTCAGGAGTTCCACAGTGATTAAAGAGCTAGACCGTATTACTGTTAATCCACAAATATGTCTTGGACAGCCAACGATTCGAGGAATGCGTATCACTGTAGGATTTGTTCTGAAACTGTTGGCTAGTCAGTTATCTATTCAGGAAGTTTTAGAGGCTTATCCAGAGTTAGAAGAGGAAGATATTCGTCAGGCTCTTAATTATGCAGCTTGGGCTGTATCCGATTATATCGTTAGCTTCACTTCGGCATGATTTCTTATTCCGAGGCTCTGCCTTAGAACACCATATCTAAGGCTCTACCTTAAACCAGTATTCAGGTAGAAACTGAAGGGAGCGTTCCCCGGTAGAATATGGGAACGGGATAAAATTGTCAAATCCATATCTTCTCGTGAATCGATTAAAATATAGTTATTAGTTAATATCCATCTCACAACAATTTAAATCATGAAAGGTATTCAGTATATTGTCGATGAAACAGGAGAAAAAACAGCAGTTGTTATCGATCTAAAAGAATGGGGTCAACTGTGGAATGAGTTTTATCAAAATTTACTCGATCGCTCTCCCGTAAACGAAGACTGGATAAATCGATCGCCTTTTCGAGAAAAATTAGATCAAGCTCTGACATGGAATGCTAATCATCCACCGCAGTTATCAGATCTAGAATCCCTAGAGAGCAAACTCGACAATCATGAGTGAGGTTTTACTTGATCTAAACAACCCGATTTTTCAGCGAGATTTATTCAATTTACCCAAAAGTGAAGCATTATCCGCTCTGAAAACTTTCAGGAAAATTTCTCAACTAACTTGGGAGCAGTTATATCAAGATCAAGGATTAAAATGGGAGAAGATTAATTCTAAAAAAGGTCAAAAAGGAGAAAACTTGTACAGTTTTAGAATCACGCAAAAATGTAGAGCAATTGCTACTAGAGAAGGTGATTATTTACGAATACTTTCTTTACATTCCGATCACGATTCAGCTTATCAATAATAATCTAGAGAACTTTTAGAGGAACTCCAAATGCTAGAAATTACCAAAAACTATGTATTAGACAAAGATCAAAAGCCGATTGCTGTTCAGATTCCCATTGCTGAATTTGAAAAAATCGAAGAAATCCTAGAGGATTACGGACTAGGAAAACTCATCGAAGAAGTTGAAAATGATCAAATCCTAGACAAAGAAAAAGCCTTACAATATTTAGAGTTGCTTAAAAACAAAAATGTGGAAGGTTGAATACAACAAGAGATTTTTAAAAGAATTAGCCTCTTTGCCAAAGGACATACAATCTCGTATTGAGTTGATCGTATTTTACCAGTTAGAAACTGACAATCCTTTTGAATTAGACTATCTCGATAAAATGAAAGGACATAAAGATAAATATAAAATTAGAGTTGCAGATTATAGGATTGGCCTGACTATTGATAGACCCAATCAAACCATCATCTGTCAACGAGTCGCACATCGTAGAGAAATTTACAAAACTTTTCCTTGATAGAAAGATACTGCTATCTTTATTTGTCAGTTGCTTATCTTTTCTCTACCAACCGATATACCTATTCCGCTATGATAGCCGACTCAAAATTATTTATATTTTAGTGCGATCGCTAATCTTGTAGCTAATCTTGTAGTGGACTGTTTCAGCTAATTTGGTGTATTAGAAAAATGCTATAAATTCTATAATCTAGGACTTTAAGCCGAAATCTATTGCCCTATTTTAGCTGAAATAGTCCACTACTGGACTACACACTAACTTTTATCTCATCGGTAAAGATTGCAATCCAAAACAGAGACCTTGACAGACTCGTGTTAGGAAATTTAAGTCCAAAGTAGCGATTGTATCCCGAGAACTATGATAATAGGGATTACGCATATTAGCCGTATCTGTCACCATAATTGCCGAATAACCGCGACTCCAAAAAGGAGAATGATCGCTGCGTCGAGTATCGGGGACGATATAACCTCCAAAAATTACGGGCAACCACTCGCAGGGAGTCTGATTTTCCCGCAGGACTCGACTGAGAAAATTTAAATCCTTGCGGGTTTTGAGATTGCCAATCAAAGCGATAAAATCCCCAGTGTTGGGATAAAAATATTCTAGAAAAGCTGGATATTTTTGAGAATGGGGATTTTTATCACAGTAACCGAGCATTTCTAAGGATAACATTAACCTTAAATCCTGCTTAGTTTGTTTTAATTTTTCTGCGTAGGCAATGCTCCCCAGTAATCCGTATTCTTCTAGATCGAAGGCAATTAAACGAATTGGATAATTAGCCTGATTCTCCCCAAAAAACCTCGCTAATTCTAATAATACCGCTAATCCCGTGGCGTTATCGTCAGCCCCCGGCGACCCCGGCACCGTGTCATAATGAGCGCCAATTAAAATCGGAGGTTTTTGACTGTTGTTAGGCAAATCCAAGATTAAATTTTCGTAATTTTTTCCCTGAAAATGGAAAAAATGTGATTCAACTTTTCCCCAATTGCCTAACTCTTGCCGCAGGTATTCTCGCACATAAAAATGTCCTTGACTAGAGAAAAAAGGGTTTCTTTCTCGGACAATTTGTTCTAGGTGTTGGCTTAAGCGATCGCTAAGAAGATCAAACATTGATGGCAGCAGATAATTTAATCAAAAGAGCCAATGGATAGAGAAACTGAGGGAAAAATCGGGGAGAATAATAATTGTTAATTATAAAATATTCTGTGGAGCTAAAATCATGACAAATCTCCAGTTGACTAGCTATGAGTGTATCGTTGTTGGGGCGGGATTAGCGGGATTAATCGCCGCGCGGAATCTCCAGAGGCAAGGTCATCAAGTTCTGGTGATCGAAGCGCGAAATCGTTACGGTGGCAGAATGTCTGGTCAATATCTCCCCTCCGGACAGTGGATCGATCGAGGTGGTCAGTGGGTGGGCCCAACCCAAGAGCGTTTTTTAGCCCTCCTTGATGAGTATCAAATACGTCGTTTTCCCTCTCCCAATCAGGGAAAAACCGTTCTAGTGTTCAACAACAAACGCTATGAATTTAATGGTTTTTTTCAAGGTTTCCACGAGGGAGAAGTACCCGATATCGGCGCAGCAGAATGGCAAGATGCGATGTCAGCATGGGCGCGTTTTCAAGAACTAGCCAAAACCCTACCTTCAGGTTATCCCCAAAGCAACGATCACACCAAAAAACTAGACAGTAAAACTTTTGCCCAGTGGATTGAAGAAAACACCAGCACAGATTTTGGTCAATGGTATTTTGCTTATATGGCCCGTGCCGTCGGGTTTCTCGGGCCAGCCGAACCCCAACAAGTCTCACTGCTGCACGTTCTTTGGGGACAAAATTGCGCCGCTCAAGCTGAACATCCAGAAGCCGAACTGATCCATGGCGGAGCGGGACAAATTCCCGACAAGATCGCGGCGGAATTAGGAGAGCGAATTCGACTGGGGGAACCGGTTGTTCGCCTTAATTATGACTCGGCCGGCGTGACCATAGAAACCAGCCAGAACACTTTTACTGCGAAATTTGCCATCATTGCCATGCCGCCCCATCTTGCCGGCCGCATTATTTATCATCCCCCGCTGCCACCCCAGCGAGAACAACTAACCCAACGAGTACCGATGGGATGCTGCGCTAAAGTCCTGATTTCCTATGAGCGACCTTTCTGGCGAAAACAGGGACTAGCGGGACTTGCCCAAGGAAATTGTCAATGGTTGGAACTCTGTGCTGATAGTTCCGATCCCGAAACCGGCGTCGGGGTAATCGCCACCTTTGTGGTTGGCGATCGCTATATTCGTTGGCGCTCCATGAGTGGACCAGCGCGTCGTGCCGCCGTCCTCTCGGATTTAGCTATTTATTTCGGTCAAGAGGCCCTTTTGCCGATCAGTTACGATGAGGTGGATTGGCCCGGGGATCCCTGGACTGGTGGAGCATATTCCGCTTTTATGCCCCCCGGAGTCTGGACAAGTTTCGGCGAGGCTCTTTTTACTCCCGTCGGACCGATTCACTGGGCCGGCACAGAAATAGCTGATCGCTGGCCGGGATTTTTTGAGGGAGCGATCCGCACCGGTGAGGCAGCGGCCGATCGAATCGCCTTGCTTTTACGGGAAAAATGAGCATCTACAGGGCTAGGACACTTTTTAGGTCAAAAAAGTCATCATAGTCAATTTTCGTGGATAATAGGGCAAAAAAATCCTAAATCATCACTATTTCGCCTTGGTAATGTTCGACGAAATATTGGACACGATGACGATATTCTTTAATTGTCCGATCGACCCATTCCCGCTGCTCACTGTTAGCATAGATATGTACTAAAGGTTCTCCGGCATCGGGTAAAATCAACACCCAGTCATCATTAAGGGGATTAATCACCTTCACCCCATCGATCAACTCTAGATTATCGGTAGCGTGAGTCTCCACCAGATAGCGCATCAAGGATCCCTTTACTTTCCAAGGACAACGCACCGCCGTATTCTTATTGTAAATGCGCGGTAACTCAGCCCGCACCTGAGCTAGAGAACGTTCCTGAATGGTTAACATCTCCAAAAGTTTCGCCACGCTGAACATGGCATCGAACCCGGGATGTAATTGCGGAAAAATAAACCCAGTTTGCCCAGAGCCTCCTAAAACCACGTTAGGATTGGTTTGACATCCTTCCATTAAAGCGCTAGGACTGGCTTTTGTCCGCACCACCCGGCCATCGTGACGACGCGCGATCTGTTCCACGGCACTAGAAGCATGAACCGGCACTACCACTGTACCGCGAGGATGGGCGGTCAGAATTGTGTTCACCATTAAAGCAGTTAATTGTTCCCCGCGAATCGATAAACCACTCTCATCGACGAGGACTAATTGTTCCCCGTTGGCCGAAACTTGTACCCCTAAGTTCGCTTTCAGGGCCTCCACCACATGGCCCAATTGATGGATTAGTAACTCTCTTTCCTGCATGGAAAGGGCATTCTGACGTAAACTGGCATTGAGAACCACGGCATCACAGCCAAATTTGGCCAGTAATTCCGGTAAAATTGCTCCTGAGACTCCGTAGGCGTAATCAATGACGATTTTGGAGCTACTATTGCGAATAGCCTCCACATTTAGCTGAGTTTCAAAGGTTTTGCGGTAATTATCGAGAATATCAGCCGGATAGGACATACTGCCGATTTCCTGCATTCCCACCCGTCGCAGATCTTCTTTGAAATAGGCCCCTTCGATTTTCTTTTCCCTAGCTTTGGAAACATTAATCCCTTTTTCGTCTAAAAACTCGATTAAGAGAAAATCCGGGCGATCGGGGTGAATACGAACGTGAATGCCACCGACTACGTTTAATTTAGCCACTAAAGTCCGCGAAATCGGTAAAGCATTCGCTTGTAGGTTTTGGATATTCACCCCCACGGACATTAAACCGGCAATCAGCGATCGACTGACCATGCGCGAGACACTACGTTGATCTCGGGAGACGATTACCGTTGACCCCGGTTTCAGGATAGAACCGTAGGATGCCCCCAATTTAACGGCGAATTCGGGCGTGATATCGATGTTAGCGAGGCCCGATACTCCTCGTTGACCAAAGAGGTTTTTATGGGCAGTATTTCCCCAAATCAGGTTAATATTGAGGATGGCTCCCGATTCGATCTGTTTACTCGGCCAGACTCTTACCCCGGAATTGATCTGCGCTTCTTCCCCCACGATCGATAATTGTCCAATCACCGCACCTTCGTGTACCTGGGCCCGTCGATCGATTCTGGTTCCCCTAGCGATCGTACAAGCGGCTAAATTGACCTCATCTCCGATCACTACACCATTCCAGAGGATGGGACGTTTCAGATCGGAACCGGCACCGATGGTGACATTATCGCCGATAACCGAACCCCTCTCGATCAGAACATTTGCACCAATGCGGCAATGATTGCCGATCATGGCCGGTGCCTCGATCTGGGCGCTAGGATCGATATAGGTATTAGTGCCGACCCACACCCCGGGGGATTTTTCTCGATAGGGAAATTCTAGGTTAACTTTGCCGGATAAAGCGTCGTATTGCGCTTCTCGGTAGGCCTCCAGATGACCGACATCGCACCAATAACCATCGGCCACATAACCATACATAGGTTCGCCCCTTTGCAGCAGCAGCGGAAACAAATCTTTAGAAAAGTCGGCTTCTTCTTTGTAGGGGAGATAATCGAGGACTTCTGGTTCGAGAATATAGGTTCCGGTGTTGACAGTATCGGAAAAAATCTCACTGGTGGATGGTTTTTCGATAAAACGGCGAATTCTGCCTTCTTTGTCGGTAATCACTACCCCAAATTCGATCGGATTGGCAACCCGCGTCAGCACGAGGGTTGCTTTCGAGTTTTTGCTTTTATGGAATGCGATCGCTTTTTGCAGGTCAAAATCGGTGATACTATCGCCACTAATTACCAGAAAGGTATCATCTAACCATTCGGCAATATTTTTCACACATCCTGCGGTGCCTAGGGGTTGATCCTCCTCCACTGCGTAGGTGATTTTTACTCCAAAGTCGCTGCCGTCTTGAAAGTAGTCCCGCAGGACATCGGGGAGATAGTGCAGGGTGGTGATAATTTCAGTAATGTCATGCTTTCGTAGTAAATTAATAATATGTTCGGCGATCGGACGGTTGAGGATCGGTACCATCGGTTTGGGAAGATCACAAGTAAGCGGACGTAATCTTGTCCCCGAACCACCTGCCATTAATACCGCTCGCATAATTTCCTCCCAAGGCTATCTTTTCGCCGTTTTTAAATAGTTTTTGCAAATTATGGCTTTAGTTTCCCGACCTCGATCGAGCTAGTTCCTAACCGGCATTCTAACACCGTCCCCCCGATTCAGGACAATATTTTCTTTTCCCAAGCTGGCAAAACCCAAGCTTAAAATGGGAGATGTGAACTGTCTAAATCCAAGGATGAGATGACATGAGACTGGTTGTTTTTCTCTTAATAATTGTTTACGGTGTCGGTGGTTGGAAATTCTGGAATGGATACAGAAGCACTAATTTTAGTTCCAGTTTACCCAATCGTTTGGCTCTAACCCTGTTCTGGCCGCTTCTGTTGGCTGTTAATCCCGCCTATCGCAAGAATTTTCAAAAAGCCCTCAAGGGTAAATAAAATTAACATACTGCCAAAATCGCCGCCATAAAACAGGAAAGAGGGTGGGTATCGAGGCGTTTTCTGCCGGATTAGTCCAGATTACCCCCCCCAAAAAAAACCTAAATAATTTATGGTGATCAGCAATTTAGCCGTGGATGGCTTATCATGGTTAGGGAAAAAAGGGGTCGTAGCTCAGTTGGATAGAGCGAGTGCCTCCTAAGCACTAGGCCGCCGGTTCGATCCCGGCCGATCCCGCCTTTTTCAGTGATCAGTTAGGCGTTGGGGTATGGGGAAGTGGGGAAGTGGGGTGTGGGAATTATGAATTATGAATTAAGGCGATGTGCAACTAAGGGGAGACAAGGAACTGAAACTGCAAGGGGTCAGGGCTATGACGATTAAGCCAGTAGCAAACTGTGTGAGCTAAAAGCTTAGGGTTCAGACGACTGATTAAATGCCACAAATCTCTTGGCCACAACTTTTCTATCGAAAAACGCTCACTGAGTTGTCCAATCACAGTTTCGAGCAAACGTCTGGTTCTCTGGAGTAGCTTGAGATAGTTAGGGGAAGGCAAATCCTGCATATTGGAACGACAGGGAGTCGCCAATTGGATACCATACTGTTGCAGTTCGGCTTTTAGTGGAGCGGACAGATAGCCCTTATCTCCGATGAGTAGCCCCTTAATCGAAGGGACGAAATCCCAAAGAGCTTCTCGTTCACTCCCATTGGCAGCGGTGAGGCAAAAACCCGTAATAATACCCGTCTGAGTCACTAGCAAATGACCATGAAAGCCATAGTCAGTAGATGGAAAAGTTTGAATAACCAGAGTATTTAGTAACATCTGATACAAAATACTTAGAGAAATTAATTAAGAAAACTTATGTCTAAGAAAAAAGACTATTGCTATTAGCCAGAAGGCAAATATAGTGCGCCTAAATGATATATAAACTAGAATGCCGACAACAATCCCGAAATATTTTAGAATAAAAGGACGACAAATATAAGTGTTTGGAGAATCAAATCGAAGCAGAACTTCAAATTCTCGAAGAGTTCATCAAAACTAATCCCGACTCCCGATAACTGAAAAGCTAAGTACAGGACAAAAATTGTAGGGAATGAAGAAAATCCCGATGATTGGGCAAAGAAGGGTTAAGAATCAGATGACGAAGATGGTCAAAACCTAAGCGAAAAAGACTTTGGCTACGACGACCCTCAGTACAGGACAAAAAGCTTGAAAAGTAGGCGAGAGTAGGGTTTTATGAGAAATAGAACCAATCTCTAAAACCCTATGAACCAGTATAGCGCCCTAAAGCAAGCCCTTAAACCCCATCTGGCATGGCATGGAGCCAGGCTCTCGTTTCTAGCACTGTTCCTACTAGCCTTAATTAAAGTCAAAACCGTCAATCTGAGCGAGTTAGCAGTAGGATTTGGAGGTAAAGCCCTCAAAGAATCGAACTACAAGAGATTACAACGCTTTTTCCGCAACTTCGAGCTTGATTATTCTGAAATTGCGAAAATTGTCGTGGGTTGGTTGAAGCTCCCCCAGCCTTGGGTGTTGAGTCTTGACCGGACTACCTGGGAGTTGGGCGAGCATTGCTACAACATCCTGACTGTAGGCATAGTCCACGAAGGAGTCGCCATTCCCATCTTGTGGTGGCTGCTCAAGAAAAAGGGAAACTCCAACAGTGATGAGCGTATGCGGTTCATTAGACCTCTTGCAAAAGTCTTAAGTCGATCCTTGTACAGCAACATTTTTGAAGATTATCAACTACTAATAAATAAGTAGGTAGGCGAAAAAACTTATAAAATAGCAGAGAACCCTTTGTGGAGGAGGAATAAAACCTTGCCAGCCCCTCTAAAAATTGATTTAAGTGAAGAAGAAGACAAAAACCTGCTAGAACTGCAAAAACTGGCAGGAATTCCTTATAGGGTCAAGGAGAGAGCCGAAATCATTCGACTTAGGCATTATGGATGGTCAGTGGAGAAGATAGCCCAATATAAGGGAAAATCGCCCCACACCGTGCGAGATTGCTTCCATCGTTGGAAAAAGCCAGGAATGGAAGGATTGTGGGAAAAAATGGGGAGAGGAAGAAAAAAGAAGTGGAAAGAGGATGATCTGGTTTATGTAGAAAAATGTCTAGAAGAAGATTCACGAACCTATAATGCGGCTCAATTAGCTCGAAAACTAGCAAGAGAGCGAAAAGTTGTTTTGAGTCAAGATAGATTAAGGAAAATTATCAAAGCAAGAGGATGGGTCTGGAAAAGAACAAGATATAAACAACCCAATGGTGCTGATCCTCAAGTTAAATTAGCTAAAAAAGCCGATTTAGACTGGTTGTTCTGGGCGCACAGTGCCGGAGAAATCCGTCTAAAATTTTTGGATGAATCAGGTTTTTCTCTTTGGAGTCCCGTCAGCTACACTTATGCTCGTCTTGGAGAGCAGAAAGTCTTAGAACAGACTAAAAGACGAGGAAAAAGATTAAATATTCTGGGACTTTACTCAGTGGGAGTGAGTTTTGACTATGGATTGAAATTAGGCTCCTTTAAAGGGGACACTTATATTAAGCTTCTCGAATGGCAAGCCCAACTCGCTGCCCAACATTTTGAAAAGACGGGGGAGATTACCGTCATCGTTCAAGATAATCATCCCATTCATAGGAGCAAGCAAGTCAGAGAGTATTGGGATAAGTGGCAGCAGCAAGGATGATTTTTCTTTCAACTGCCCAAATATTCCTCTGAAATGAATCTTATTGAAATTAGAACTCTTGCAAATTAATTATATGTTATAATGATGGGTTAACTAATTTTCCCCAAAAAATTAGTTAATCAGTACATTCGTCCTGAATGAAAACTTGAAGTTTAACTTTTAACTCAAAACTCTTTAGAGCTGCTTTAATTTGGTTATCAAAACCTCTTTATTTAAGCAGCACAAACTATCTCAATTTTTATAATTGAGAATAAATTCTCCTTGACTTGATTAATCTTTAGGCAACTTTTAAGAAGCTGCTATACCTATCCCTAACTCACAGTTATAAATAGCCGCCAACAAGTTAACTCTTAAACTATATCTTCGACGACGATTCCGATATTTACAGGATAAGATTTTAAAGGTTTTGAGTTTCCTATTTATATGTTCAATGATAATCCTTTCTTTGGCTAAAGCCTTGTTATACTCTTTTTCTAACTCTGTTAATTTTCTATTTTTCGGTTTCTTTTTCGGTGTATAACTATTACTATGGTATGCAGCTATTCCCTGATAACCACTGTCTTCTATGCTGGTAGTTAAAGGATGAAAACGAACTCGACTTTTTTTAAATAAACTAAAATCATGACCTCTGCCTTTCCCACAAAAGACACAGATAATTTCCTCTGTATTTTGATCAGCTACTAATTGGGATTTTAAAGTATGATAACCTCTTTTACCCGAAAAAAAATCTTTCTGTTTCTTTTGGGGGCGTTCAATGGGAGTTTCCGTTACATCCATTACCGTTATGACCGGTATCTCTGCTTGATTGAGTAAAGCTTTTTTTCCTTTTAAACGGAAGTTTCCCGATTGTAAAAGCATTTTTTCCGTCTTATTTACAATCCGACATATAGTTGATTCTGATAGTTCCCAGCTTGTACCAATGTGAAAATATGTTCTATATTCTCGCCAATATTCTAACGTTACTAAAACTTGTTCTTCTATAGATAGTTTAGGTTTCGGTCCCCTTTTAGATGGTGAATTAGAGTCGGCTTCAACACTTTTTACTGATTCTACCATCTTTCTATATGTTTGTTTATACACACCGAAACGGCGTTTGAATTGTTCATCTGATAAGTTTTGATAATCCATAATTTTGCTAATAAACATAGCAAAATTATAGATGATTTCCTGACCTAAGATCACATTTTATTCTTTTTTCCACTTCAATCTAAGAATTGAGAAAAAAGCAAAACCTTATATTGTACCATAAAAAAATTATGCAAGAGGTCTATTGAATGGCATCAATTAAAAACGCATGAACTGGCAGGTCAAATTTTTCCCGATGAGTCCGATTTAGCGATCGCTGTTAAACAAGGGATCGAAGCTCGCGCTCAAAAAGGAGGATACGAAACTCACTGTTTTAAGTTTAATTCTGCCTAGCTACTTAGGGTTTGCTGAATAATGGTAAAAACCTTACAGGAAAGGGCTTTTAGCTTGATTGAGAGCTTCCCAAATGCACTTAAATCTGCTAGAATCTCTTAAAACCCTTGCATCACCCTTGCATCACCCTTGCATCTTCTCTAATTAGTGCTAATGTACCGTAAAAGCGAGTTACCCTCAACCCCACCAGAAAACTTCGAGCTGCCCTTTGAGGGGAAATTATCCCAAGACAATCGTTGGGTAATTATGGCCAACCTCATTCCCTGGTCAGAATTTGAAGCGGAATACGCATCACTTTTTTCAGAAGAAATGGGCACACCCGCCAAAACATTCAGGACAGCACTCGGAGCATTAATTATTAAAGAAAAATTAGGAACAAGCGATAGAGAAACGGTAGAACAAATCAAAGAAAATCCTTATTTACAATACTTCTTGGGGTTTTCATCCTACAGCAATGAACCCCGGTTTGAAGCGTCAATGTTGGTTCACTTTCGAGAAAGAATCACTCTGGAACTAATTAATAAAGTGAATCGCTTTATGGTCAAAAATTCGAGAGAAATAAAAGAAGAAGAAAACACCGAAAAAAAGTTAGAGAGCGAAACCCAAAGTCAACCAGAAAATCGAGGTAAATTAATTTTAGATGCCAGTTGTGCGCCCGCAGATATTAGTTATCCTACGGATTTAAACCTGTTAAATCAAGGAAGAAAACAAACCGAAAAAATTATTGATATTCTCTATGAAACTTTAAAAGGAAAACTTGTTCAAAAACCGAGAACCTATCGTCTCCTAGCCAGAAAAAGTTATTTAGAAGTAGCAAAAAAAAGAAAACCTACCGTCAAACAAAGACGAAAAGCTCTGAAAAGACAACTGCAATATCTAAAAAGAAATCTCGACCATATTGAACAACTTTTAGCAGAAGGAGCCTCGCTACAAAGCTTGAAAAAAAGAGACTATAAACTGTTATTAGTAGTCACAGAAGTTTATCGCCAACAACTCTGGATGTACCAAAATAACAAACAGAGTATTGAAGACAGAATTGTCAGCTTAACTCAACCCCATATCCGTCCGATAGTCAGAGGAAAAGCTGGAAAACCCGTAGAATTTGGGGCTAAATTCTCAGCAAGCTGTATAGATGGTTACATATTTTTAGACCGGATTAGTTGGGATAACTTTAATGAATCGGGAGATTTAAAAGCACAAATAGAAGCTTATTATGACTATACAGGATACTATCCAGAATCAGTTCATGTGGACAAAATTTATCGAACCAGAGAAAACCGAGCTTGGTGTAAAGAAAGGGGAATCAGAATCAGTGGTCCCCCATTAGGAAGACCAGCCAAAAATGTTAGTAAAGAACAAAAGAAACAAGCTACCGATGATGAGAGGATTCGGAATTGTATAGAGGGCAAATTTGGACAGGGGAAAAGAAGATTTAGCTTAGGTAAAGTGATGGCTAAACTTCCTCATACTTCCTTTTCAGCGATTGCTATTACTTTTTTAGTCATGAATCTTTCTAACCTGTTGAGGCAGGTTTTTTGGGCTTTTTTATGTCTGAAATGGAAAAACAGCACTTTTTCTCGGTCAATGATTAGGATAAGTTATAACTTAAAAATTAATCAACAACTAAAGCTTATGCTTGTAGCTAAGTGAAATCATTGATTAAGAGACCTGTACTTTTCAATGACTTTTTCAGCAGACCCTACTTAATTCATAATTTATAATTCCCGCTCCCCACTTCCCCACACCCCACACCCTGCCCCCTGGAAAAGCTTTTTCAGCAAACCCTATTTAACAACAAAAAGGCTCCCGCCAACTAGACGGGAGCCGCTGCCATCGAACTAACCGAAATTAGTCGAGGTCAGGCATTGCCAATGCGGGTTCAGTCTCGCGGTCAATTCCTTTCTCGAAACCGGCGGCGGCGGCGCGAGCGCGTCCAGCGTGCCAGAGGTGTCCAATCAGGAAGAAGAAGGCGAGGGTGAAGTGAGAGGTAGCCAACCAAGCGCGAGGAGACACATAGTTAAACGAGTTAACGTCAGTGATAACCCCACCTACAGAGTTCAAGGAACCTAAAGGAGCGTGGGTCATGTATTCAGCCGCGCGGCGTACTTGCCAGGGTTGCACGTCATTTCTGATTTTGTCGAGGTCTAAACCGTTAGGACCACGAAGGGGTTCTAACCAGGGACCGCGGAAATCCCAGAAACGCATGGTTTCACCACCGAAGATGATTTCGCCAGTGGGAGAGCGCATCAGGTATTTACCTAGACCAGTGGGGCCTTGGGCAGAAGCGACGTTAGCACCTAAGCGTTGGTCACGGACCAAGAAGGTGAAAGCTTGAGCTTGGGAAGCTTCCATACCGGTCGGACCGTAGAATTCACTGGGATAGGCGGTGTTGTTAAACCAAACGTAAACGGCGGCGATAAAGCCCATCATGGAAAGAGCGCCCAAGCTGTAGGACAGATAGGCTTCTCCAGACCAGATGAAAGCGCGACGGGCCCAGGCAAAAGGTTTGGTGAGAATGTGCCAGATACCGCCAGCGATACAGATTAAGCCAATCCAGATGTGACCGCCGATGATATCTTCCATGTTGTTGACGCTGATAATCCAGCCTTCGCCACCGAAGGGAGCTTTAGTCAGATAACCAAAGATAACTGCGGGGTTGAGGGTCGGATTGGTGATGATGCGGACATCACCACCACCGGGGGCCCAGGTATCATAGACACCGCCAAAGAACATGGCTTTAAATACCAACAACAGCGCACCACAACCCAAGAGAATCAGGTGATAACCGATGATGTTGGTCATTTGGTTTTTGTCTTTCCAGTCGTAACCGAAGAAATTAGAGTATTCCTCTAGGGTTTCCGGTCCGCGGATAGCGTGGTAGATACCACCAAAACCGAGTACAGCCGAAGAAATTAAGTGCAGAACACCAGCGACGAAGTAGGGGAAGGTATCGACTACTTCACCACCCGGACCGACCCCAAAACCGAGGGTAGCTAAGTGGGGAAGCAGGATTAAACCCTGTTCGTACATCGGTTTTTCGGGGATGAAGTGGGCGGTTTCAAACAGGGTCATCGCCCCGGCCCAGAAAACGATTAAACCAGCGTGGGCGACGTGAGCGCCGAGCAGTTTACCGGAGAGGTTGATAAGACGAGCGTTACCAGACCACCAAGCGAAGCCAGTGGAACTTTGGTCACGACCACTAGCAGTAGGGATATTAGAGAGCGTTACCACGCGGGAGAACCTCCTCAGGGAAGATAAAGTTTTCGTGGGGTTGGTCTTGGGGAGCCATCCAAGCTCTCAGACCTTCGTTAAGCAGAATATTTTTAGTGTAGAAGGTTTCAAATTCTGGGTCTTCCGCCGCTCTCAATTCCTGAGAAACGAAGTCATAGGCCCGGAGGTTAAGGGCTAATCCCACTACACCCACAGCACTCATCCATAAACCAGTCACGGGGACAAAGAGCATGAAGAAGTGTAACCAACGTTTGTTGGAGAAAGCGATGCCGAAGATTTGCGACCAGAAACGGTTCGCAGTGACCATGGAGTAGGTTTCTTCCGCTTGGGTGGGTTCAAAAGCTCGGAAAGTGTTGGAACCTTCACCGTCTTCAAACAGGGTATTTTCTACGGTCGCTCCGTGAATAGCACAGAGAAGCGCACCACCGAGGATACCAGCTACACCCATCATGTGGAAGGGGTTCAGGGTCCAGTTGTGGAAGCCTTGGAAGAAGAGAATAAAACGGAAGATACCAGCCACGCCGAAGCTAGGGGCAAAGAACCAGCTAGACTGACCGAGGGGGTACATCAGGAAGACACTGACGAACACCGCAATCGGACCGGAGAAGGCGAGGGCGTTGTAGGGACGAATGCCGACTAAACGGGCGATTTCAAACTGACGTAGCATGAAGCCAATCAGGCCGAAAGCACCGTGGAGGGCGACAAAGGGCCATAAACCGCCGATTTGACACCAACGGGTGAAGTTACCTTGGGCTTCCGGTCCCCAGAGAAAGAGGATGGAGTGACCGAAGGCATCGGCGGGGGTGGAGACGGCTACAGTCAGGAAGTTGCCGCCTTCTAAGTAGGAACTGGCTAACCCGTGGGTGTACCAGGAGGTGACGAAGGTGGTGCCGGTTAACCATCCACCTAGGGCCATGAAGGCGCAGGGGAAGAGTAGTAAACCAGACCAACCGATGAAGACGAAACGGTCTCTTTTGAGCCAGTCATCGAGAGCATCAAACAGCCCTCTTTCTGGGGCGCGTCCGACAGCAATGGTCATGGGTATTTTTCCTCTTGCTTAACTGAAATCAAGGGCAAGATTTCTTAACTTTTTTGAGTCTGGGATTACTCCCATTGTCTTATAAGATGGGGCGCTCGATTGACTGGATTAGCTTGACTAACCTAGCTGCGATCGCCTGTTAATCCTCACAAAATGTAAAAGATTAACGTTTCTTAAACTAGCACAAGCTAGACAATAATTTCGAGTTTGGTAAGATTTTGGTTCTTTGCGGCCTCTATCTACCTTTACTCATTATTAGCAAAAAATTACAAATCTATACAACTTGACTCATAATTGATTTTAAATGCACACAAAAGCTTTTTTGTCAATGAGTATTTATATTCATTTTTTTAATTGATTGCCATTCCCAATCCTCAAGGGGTTGTTCTAGCAATTGACAATCAAAGCAATCCTCGGCGGCGGTTTTCAGGGTAGCGATAAGGGTCTCTAGGGTCAAATCTGGGGCTAAATTGAGCTTTTTAGGGGCAGCACTGGCGAAAACTTGCTCAAAGAGCGAATTATCTTGATCTAGCACCATGGAACCATGTTGGAGAACCGAGGAACCCCTTTGCAGTTGGGCGCTACCAATAAATTTATGCCCCCAATTATCAACTAGATCCGCACCGGTAGCCGTAGCGAAACAGTTAGCAGAATGGATATATCCCCGGCCAGCAGCACCGTAGGACAATTCCAAACCGAGATTTTGCCAGCCTGTGATTAAAAATTGACAGATTTGACGGTAAACTTCCCTAATATTCCCCTTCATACCCGAATTTACCACCATATAAGTCAAATCCCCCTGATGTAGTACGGATCGTCCACCGGTAGGACGACGAACTAGGGAGATTTTTTGACCTTGCCAAGTCAAATCACGCCAAAAATCGGGATATTGTCGTTGATGATAGCCCAAGGAAATGGCCGGGGGCGACCATTGATAAAAACGCAGAGTCGGGGGATGATGGCCGCAACGGTGTTGCTCTAGTAACCAAGAATCGATCGCCATTTGTAGCTCTGCCGATAAGATAATTGGAGGGATATAACGCCAAATTTTAGCTGCCACCAAAGGATTCTCGTAACATTTCATCATTATTATCTGCTACCGTCGCCACGAGAGTAATTGCTCGGGAAATCTCCCCAGCAGACAAATCGGCCACAGTACGCTGAGAAATCACCACCACCTGATCATTCATAATGGCAAAATGAGATTCAAAGGTTTCGGCACAATTCATCGCTAATAACTTGCGGGTTAATCCCAATTCATCCTTAACAGGCAATTTCAGCACAGAAGACCACACCGTGAGAAAATCATCATCGCTTTCCCCGGTTAACTGCACAAACACCTCAACGCTACCATACTGAAACTTCCAAAGATAACCTTTTTCTCCGTGTTGTACCATAGCAGTATCATTCTGCTGCAGAGTAGAAATAACCGTTTCAATCATTTCTTTGTGACTGCTTGTACTAGCCAGAAATTGGTCGGACATTGACTCTATTGCTTCTGAAGTCGCTAAACTTTCCGTGGTCATAAAAATTCCCTAAACTCGATCGATCACAATCTTATCCCACCCAAGGGAAAAGAAAAAAAGACATTCGGGTTGGGGGACTAGGGTGTTAGGGTTTTAGTTGAAATTTCCCCATTTCCCTGACCCCTTACCCCAATTACTCAAAATTTTATCAAGCATTTGAGTCAACAGCTGACTTGATAGCCGATCCTGTAGTGGACTGTTTCAACTAAAATAGGGCAATAGATTTCGGCTTAAAGTCTTAGATTATAGAATTTATAGCATTTTTCTAATACACCAAATTAGCTGAAACAGTCTATTAGGATGGGTTAGGGGGTTACTAATCGTGTTAAAAAAGCAAAATTAACCATCCGCGCCCCACACAGCCAATGGATCATTAAACTGGTGCGTTACGCTTTCGCGCTTCGCAGCCGACCAATTAGTGCGATCGCCGATCTGGTAGAGTGGGTCAGCACCCTCTGGATATCGCGGTCAATCCCCTGAGGGTGGCTTCTAGCGGAACATTGCGCGGAGGGAACTGGAGAGTTGATTGGCTGCCCGTGCGGCCACCAATCCCGAAAGGGCAGCCACCACCACTGTGGCAAGGCAGGTTAGCTGGGCTGCCCCCGGTCCACCCACCCCCAGCACCATGGCCATGGCGGTCAGAGGTAGGCGATAACCGCCAGCAATACCGGCCGCTGCCCCCGCCGCACCGGCCAGATCCCCCGAAATCTCAAAGGTGGTGGCGAACACCCGGCCACTGAGGTCGCCGATCGCCAGAAAAGGGACAAACACGCCGCCACAGCCCCCGGCTAAAACGGCAGCGGTGGTGGCCGCGGCCCGGAGCAGAGCTACCACCAACAGGTGGTAAGGAGTTGTTTCAGTGTTTTCGGCCCAGAGGATAGCGGCCACCCCTGGTCCAAAAGCCGCTGCTGGAGTCGCCACCTGTCCGATCACGATCGCCAAGAACAGCATCACCAGGCCACCGATCAGGAGACGAGTGGCGGGCCTGTCCCGCAAGCCTCTGGCCCAGTAGATCGCCTCACCGGTGAGGGCTGTAATCGTGCCGGCGATCACTCCGATCAACAAAGTGGCACCCACCGCATCCCAGAAGTCAGTCGGGGCAACCTGCGGCACGACCAGCCGGATCAGTTGCAGCTTAAAGGCAGCGTTGACTCCCCATCCCACCAGTCCCCCGGCTAACATCGCCGCTGCCCGCTCCGGGGTGATCGGAACCTGGCGTCGCTGACTCAACTCAAACATAAAAAAGCTGCCCACCAGAGGGATTCCCATCAGAGCAGAAACACTGGCCGCACCGCCACCGATGGCCAGGGGCCGCACCAGTTGACCTAGGGCTGGATTTATGCTACCTAACCAGGTTCCCGTCGCCACGCCAATATGAGCTGCCGGTGATTCTGTTCCCATGGGCGCACCCAGTCCAACGGTGGAGAGGATGGCCAGGGCGCGCAAGGGGGCTAGATTCCAGGGGAAGCGCTCTTCGGCACCAGATGCGTTCACCACGTCACCGGTCAGGTCGGCGCGAGCAATGTCATGGGGGAAGGAGTACCAGTCCATCAGAGAACCCCAGCGGCCAGAGGAAGTTGCCCCCCGGGGAGCTAAGGTCTGCACGGGTTGCCCCCTACCCAGTCCAAACAGGACTAGCACTGCTAAGGTAACGCCCACCAGAGGCAGCAGCAGTCGCCAAACGCTATCCAGTCCAGAGGCCATATCGAGGGTTTGCTTGATCGCCTCAGTCAGCAGTACCGCGGCCAGAGAGCCGATCAAACCTCCGAGCAGGCCGCCAACAGCCCATGTGCCTACCCTGGTTAACAGAAGTTGTAGTTTGTTATTTAGCATCGTGCCAAGAAAGTTAAACTTTTATCGTTCCTATAGCAAGTCCCTTGGAGTGGTCAAGCAAAACACCCTGAAAGTCTTTACTATATAGTTAGTAAAAGTATAGTCAAATATAAACAGACTGAATTCCATTTGAGAAATTCCCTTCACTTTTACTTCGAGAGATTAATTCTCCTTGGCTGAACTACGCACCTCTCTATCCCATAGCTGAACGGATTTGGGAATGCTTTTCTTAGGATGTTGTAACTTGAAACCACTACTCAACGGATTTAGTATAAGTTAACATTTCAATTAGACGTTTATAAGGAATAACGACAAACTTTTGGGTGTTAGCTTTGCCTATGTTAGCCTTCTGTTTCCAGCCGTCATTTTTGCCAATAACTAAAGCAGATTGAGGGTGTGTTAGTCAAAATTAACACACCATTAATTTTATTTTTAAGTCAGAACTGTCCCAATTATGGGACAGATGTTTTAATTTCTTGCATAATCATCAACCTAAAAAGATTTAATCGTGTTCAAAGATTCGGTAACGTGAGCTTTAAAATCTAACATAGAATCGAAAATATGTCTGACGATTCCCTCTTTATCAATGATATAGGTAACTCGTCCGGGGAGGACGAATAAGGTAGAGGGAACACCGAATAATTTCCGCACTCGGTTATCGCTATCACTTAAAAGGGTGAAGGGAAGATTATATTTTTGGGCAAATTGTTGATGAGATTGGGGACTATCGGCACTAATCCCAATAACTTCCGCACCCGCATCGGTAAAAACTTCGTAACTATCGCGGAAAGCGCAGGATTCTGCGGTACAACCCGGAGTATCATCTTTGGGATAGAAATAAATTACTAGGGATTTTTTACCGATTAAATCGCCGATATTAACCGTTGTTCCCGTTTGGGAAGGGAGAGAAAAATTGGGAACTTGATCGCCTACTTTTATAGCTGCCATAAGATTAATTAATCGATAGATAATTGTGGATAGGGTGATGCTTTATATTCTAACCTTTTTTGGCCTTTTGTTTAGCGCGTTTAGCGGCATCTTTGGCCGCTTTTTCTGCTTCAATGCGTTTTTGTTCGGCTTTTTGTTTTTCTTCGTCTAGTTTTTCTAGATAATAGTGATAATCTCCTGCGTAGGCAATTAATTCGCCCTCCCGAATCTCGACAATTTTGTTAGCTACCTGGGAGATAAAATAACGATCATGGGAAACAATTAAAACCGTACCTTCATAAACTTTTAAAGCTGATTCTAACATTTCCTTGGCGGGAATATCGAGGTGATTAGTGGGTTCATCGAGAATTAATAAGTTAGCGGGAGCAAGTAACATTTTGGCTAAAGCAAGACGCGCTTTTTCGCCACCACTCAAAGATTCTACTTTTTTTAATACCGTTTCCCCACTGAATAAAAATCGCCCTAAAAGACTGCGAACTTCCACATCTTTCCAATCGGGAACTTCATCATGAATGGTATTTAAAACAGTTTTAGTTAGGTCTAAAGCTTCCGCTTGGTTCTGCTCAAAATAACTAGGAATAACGTTATGTTTACCGATTTCGATCGAGCCTTCTGTGGGAGTTTCTAAGCCAACAATTAAACGTAAAAGCGTCGATTTCCCTGCACCATTTGGTCCTAAAAACGCCACGCGATCGCCCCTTTCTATTTCCAGATTTGCTGCCAAAAAGAGAATTTTATCATCATAAATGTGAACAAGATTTTTAATAGTTACCACTTCTCGACCACTACGCACTGCCGGAGGAAACTGGAATTTTAAGGTACGCACATCGGCGATTGGTGCTTCAATTTTTTCTACCTTTTCTAATTGTTTTTCCCGGCTTTTTGCTTGGGTGCTACGGGTGGCACTAGCCCGGAACCGATCGACGAAAGCCTGCTGTTTTTCTAGTTCTTTTTGTTGACGTTCGTAGGCGCTTAACTGAGCAGATTGTTGTTCGTATTTTTGCTGTAGGTAGGCAGAATAATTACCTAAATAAGTGGTAGAAACTCCCCTTTCAGTTTCGACAATTTTGGTACAGAGACGATCAAGAAATTCCCGGTCGTGGGACACTATGACCATGGGAGTGGTTAAATCCTTGAGGAATTTTTCTAACCATTCAATGGTTTCTAAGTCTAAATGGTTAGTCGGTTCATCGAGGAGTAAAATATCGGGAGTTTGTAGGAGAATTTTGCCTAAACTCATCCGCATTTGCCAACCACCACTAAAGGAACTTACTAAGCGATCGCCATCATCAATAGTAAAGCCCATTTCCGGTAAAATTTTCTCGATGCGCGCTTCTAATCCGTAACCATCTAACGCTTCAAATTGTCTTTGTAGGCGATCCAATTGATGAATTAAGCGATCTAATTCTTTGGGATCGGCTTTTTCCATGCGCTGGGGAATTTCGATGAGTTGATGGTGGACTTGATTCGCTTCTTGAAACACCGTCCAAAATTCCTCCCGTACCGTCCGACGGGGGTCCACTTCAAATTCTTGGGTAAGATAGCCCATATGGAGACTGGTAGGACGGATGATCTCCCCGGCGGTGGGTTCCACTTCCCCCATAATAATCTTCAGTTGGGTGGACTTTCCGGCCCCATTGACTCCCACCAACCCGATGCGATCGCCAGTTTTTACTTCCCAAGTGACATCTTTTAACACTTCTCCCGTCGGGTAAATCTTACTAATTCTCTCTAGTCGTAGCATCGCTGATTTTTCTCCAGTCCTAGGCCGGTGAGGCAGTCCGCCCTTATTGTAACATTTAGTTAAGCGCAATCTGGTCTTTGTCAAGTTTTCGAGGAAATAGCCGGAAACAATTATCAACTGACAAGCTATCTCATGATTGGACTAGCGTGATGGGAGACTAAATACCATTTCTGGGCCATTTTTTGCCAGAGATTGGTGGCGATCGATTGTGCTTTTAATTTTCTCCCGCGTACTGACTGTAAAACCGTTTCTCCCACGATAACATAGGCCAGTGCTTGGTCAACTTCTATCTTAATAATTTCTGTCTCTATCTCCAGAAATTCTGTATTGAGAAAAATCCCTTGCCAAGAGGCACGAATTGACTCCCATCCCCTGAGCATTTGCCCCCCGGGATGAACACAGACACTGGTGGAACCTTGCCACCAAAGACGACTCATACTACTAATATCTTTTTGGGAAAAAGCACGGTAAAATTCCTCATGGGTGGCGATAATTGCTTCTTGATCGGAAGAATCATTCATAGGAAAATATAGGTTAAGCTAATTTTATTGAACTGAATAATCCCTAGCCGCTTTCAGATTGAACCTGCTCAGATCAGGAAGGCGGCCAGGTTGGGGGGAGAAAAACTGAATACTGATAGCCGATATTAGTTATTATAGCTCTTGATCGGAAGAAATGCTATATACTATACTGAAAGTAATCTTAAATTGAGTGACTCAACACTATTTTTTATTTGACAGAGATAATAATGCTTAATCCCTACCCCGTAAAAAAAGAAACGGTCAGTTTCATCACCAGAGATGGAATTAGTTTAGTTGCCGATATTTATCGTCCCGATAGTAGGGAATCTTTTCCCATTTTACTAATGCGACAACCCTACGGAAAAGCGATCGCTTCTACGGTGGTTTATGCCCATCCTAGCTGGTATGCACGTCAGGGTTATATTGTGGTAATTCAGGATGTCCGGGGCCGGGGAAACTCGACGGGAAATTTTAATTTATTTGCCCATGAAATTAGGGACGGATTAGAAACCATTGAATGGGTTTTAACTATTCCTAATAATACGGGTGTGGTGGGAATGTATGGTTTTTCCTATCAGGGAATGACCCAATTATATGCCGCTGCCAATGGTCATAGCGCTTTAAAAACTATTTGTCCGGCGATGATTGCTCATGATTTATATCGAGATTGGGCCTATGAAAATGAAGCATTTAATTTACAATATAATCTCGCTTGGGCAATACAATTAGCTGCGGAAACAGCTAGATTAAAAGGGGAAGAAACTGCCTACCAAAAACTCTGGGCAGCTTCCCGAAATTTACCCCTTTTTGATCCTATTGCTGCCTATCCCCAAATTTTACAGGATTTAGCCGCCGATTCTTTTTATCACGATTGGATTACTCGTTATCTTCCCGATGACTATTGGCAAAATTTATCACCGCAACACTTTTTAAAAAATATCGATTTGCCGATGTTACATATCGGGGGTTGGTTCGATCCTCATCTCCGGGGAACTTTGAGTTTATACCAAGAAATGCAAGCGCGTTCTATCTATCCCCAACGACTAATTATTGGTGCTTGGACTCATCTACCCTGGGGGAGAAAAGTAGGAGAGATAGATTATGGTCAACAGGCAATTAGTCCTGTGGATAAAATGCAGCTGCAATGGTTTGATTATTTCTTAAAAGGTCAGGAAACGGAGTTATTTGAAAATCCTCCTATGTATCTATTTCAAATGGGGTCTAATCAATGGCGATATCTGGAGAAGTTTCCCAGAGAAAATCAGCAAATTTATTATCTTGCTAGTCAAGGTTTAGCCAATCTGCGCGAGGATGAGGGGAAATTAAGCGCGATTTTGTTAGAACCTGCGATCGAGGATACCATAGTTCACGATCCTTGGCGACCAGTGCCATCTTTAGGAGGTCATAGCGCCCTACTGGGGGGAATATTTGATCGCACCATGCTAGACTGTCGCAGTGATGTGATTACCTACACTTCTCCCCCCCTAGAGAAAGATTTAACGATTTTGGGTAGTCCCCGTCTGGATTGTTATTGTCAAGCAGACGCGGTTAGTTTCGATATCTGCGCGGTGGTTTCTCAAGTTACCCCCGATGGTCGGGTTTTTAATATCACTCAGGGTTATAAACGGGTAAATAATCCCGAATCACCCCTAAATATTGTCATGCAGGCCACTTTTATCACTATTCCTCAAGGTCATAGCTTGCGTTTAAGTCTGAGTCCCTCTTGCTTTCCTGCACATCCCGTCAACGCGGGGACTGGCAGCTATCCTCACGCAAGTCGAGCGATTGATTTTTCTATTATCACAATTAAGGTTTTTTGTCAAGGAAATTTTCCTGCAAAATTGCTATTACCTTTAGTCGGGGAAAGCTAAACCGCTGCGGGGATCGCGAATGTATAAACCTAACACCAGCGAGGAGATAACCGTATCCCAGACGGGGGTGAATTTGTCCGCATCATCGACCCAATAATCCATAGTAATTAAACATTGAACCCCAGAACCAATACCCACGGCAATGCGCGAATAAGCGGGACGATTTTCTTGGGGGTCGATGAATTGAATTTGCACCCAAACAATGCGGACAGTTTGACGTTTTTCTTGGATAACTTCGCCGATTTCGTGAGGATTGCGGCTATCTTCACGAGCTAACTTTTTGACCATTCCTTTTAGGGGTAATTCTTTCCAATCTCCGGGGGGAAGTAAATTATAGGAAACCTCTAAACGACAATCATCATCGGGGGGTTTTCTATCTAAAAAACGAAAGGAATTATCATCGGGTTCAAAATGCCAATCTTGAGGAACTTCAAAGCGAACTGCACCGCGACCAGCTACAAAAATACTGTTACCCGGACTAGATTTCCAGTTATGATCTGGATTTAAGTCGAGGGTTTCTTTAATCCATTGCAGATTGTGTTTTTTCGATTTAGCCATAGGTATAATCCTGCGGTAAGAATCGGACTATAGCTGTCATTATACAGGCTTTTTCCTGAGAATTAACCAAAACTTCTGTCTTCACCCTTAGGATAACTGCTGCATAATTTTTAAAAATCCCACAGCACAGGATTATCATCTAAGAAATCAGTTACCTGTTTACCGATATTATCAATTAATTTTAGGTCTTCTGGGATTAAATTAATTGTCATTGCTTGAGCGTTATTAACTGCTTGAGCGGCATTTCTTACCCCAGCAATTGCATTAGTTTGAGGTTGCTTGATTAACCAAGCAAGAGATAATTGAGCTAGGGAACAATTATAGCGGTTAGCAATCGGTTCTAATTGATTTAAAGCCGCTTGTACCCTCTGAAAGTTTTCGCCATGAAAGAGTTTATTTTTAATTCTATGGTCCTCCGCTGCCAACTGATAACCATTTCTAAATTTTCCTGTTAATAAACCTTGGGCAAGGGGAGAATAGGCCAGAATAGAAATATTATTTTCTATACAATAGGGCATAATTTCCTTTTCCACCGAGCGCCAAAAGAGAGAATAGGGAGGTTGAATGCTCTCAATTCTGCCGTATTGACTGGCTTCTTCCAGTTGAGAGCGGGAGAAATTGGAAACCCCGATAGCGCGAATTTTTCCCTGTGCTTTCAGATAATTAAGAGCGGACATAGTTTCAGCAATAGGCACTATTTCCGTGTTCCATGAGCCACTAGGCCAATGAATTTGGTAAAGATCAATATAATCGGTTTGGAGGTTTTTTAAAGAGCGGTGGCAAGCTGCGACAACTTGCTCATATTTGAGGTGATTAGCAAAGACTTTGGTGGCATAAATTACCTGTTCTCGCACATCGGTCAAAGCTTGAGCGACAATGGATTCCGAGTGACCCTCCCCGTAGATTTCGGCTGTATCTATAGTGGTAATTCCTGCCTCAAAAGCGGCACGAATAGCCTTAATACTTTCCTCATCTTCAATACCTGCCCACATCTTTTTTCCTGCTTGCCAAGTACCCACGAGAAGGGGAGTAATTTCTATATTAGTCTGACCGAGATAGCGTTTTTGCATAACAGTTTTTTTGATGGGTGAGGTATGCCCGGGTTTTTAGTCGGGTTTAGGGCTGAAAATCCCAGTAGAAGAGGACTAGGGTGACAAGAATAAAAACTTTTACCGTTAGGGGTGTAAAGAACAAACTTAACAAGCCACAAAAAAGACCTAATAAGCGGGTACTGAGGCTAATTATTTCGCCTTGAACATTGTAGCTAATCGACAGGGAGATTAGGGCTAGAGTAAGGAGAAAAATCATAGTTTTCTTTCCTGAGTCTATCGAGCAGAAAAGCCGTGACCGCTCACGACTTTTCGCCGTTTCTATATCTATTATTAGCTCGATTACTTAGCCAATGACATCGGGTTAAAGTAAACTTTTTTAACGGAAAAGATTTAAAAATCCGTTGAAGAGGCCTGTCAGACCAGTAAAGGGACTTAAAACCGTGCCGAGGGTGTCGGTGGCAGAGGCCAGATTGCTACGATGAACCACAACCACATCATTATTGCGGAGAATCGGGTTAGTTTTCTCGTTGATACCTTGGGAAAAATCGATGTTAATTGAGGTTTTGGTGACGGTTCCGTTAGGATTGAGACGAATTAATTCCACTGTGGACTGATTGGCCCGACGCTTATCAAAGTCTCCTGCGGTTAAAATTGCCTGATTGAGAGGGGTATTGGGAGGAACTTCAATTATCCCCGGTTTTTTCACCTCCCCGACCACTTTCACGTTAATGGTTTTAGGGGCAAAACTGGCCGATGCTAGGGTTTCCGATTCCTTGGCCGAGATTTCAGTCGCGGTGGGGATAATCACCGTATCACCTTCTTGAAGAAAGATATCGCCGGTCATATCACCTTTATCGAGCAAACTCCAGAGATCTACCGGGATTTTCTGCTGGGAACCGTCACGAGTATAACGCAGCACTTGCACCTGTCGGATATCGGCGAGGGGTTTGATGCCTCCCGCTTGTTGGATAGCTTGGGTTAGTCGGGCCGGTTTCCTGGTGCCGCCGCGATCTAGGTCATTATTATTATTATTGTTATTGTTGGCAGTGGGGACAATACGATGGGACCCCGGACGATAAACTTCTCCCACCACAGTAACATTAATTTCTCGATCGCTATCTAGTCCAAAATTGGCATCGGCCAATTGATTGACTTCCCCGACGCTAAGGGTCGTTTTAGTGGGAATAACGATGCTATCGCCATCTCTGAGGCTAATATCTTGGGTTGTATCGCCTTTTTGGATTAATTGCCAGAGATTGGCTTGTATTAGCTGTTCTTGTCCCTTGAGGTTGCGTCGGATTTGAACTTGACCAATATCGGCCACCGTAGTCACTCCCCCTGCTTGCCGGATTATTTCGGTCAATAGGGGCGTTTTTTGGCTTTGTTCGGGGTTAATTGTATAGGTACCTGGGCGATTGACTTCCCCCGCGATGGCGATTTGCAGGGGCCGGGGGGTGAGAACGCTAACAGTAACCACGGGACGCTTGAGATAGGTGGTGTAACGTTTAGCCAGGGTTTGGCCGGCTTCGGTGACGGTCATTCCTTCCACTTTGACGCTACCAATCAGAGGTAAAGTTAGGGTTCCATCGGCTAAAACAAGGAAATCGCCGCTTAAATCCGCCACTTGGTAGATGGTGACGCGCACTTTATCCCCTTCTCCCAGGGTGTAATCTTTGCTTTGGGCGGGGATAGGGGCGGTCGCTTCTTTAGGGGGTGCAGCACTACTCGGAGGAGTGGCTTGGACTGAGCGAGCCTCTAAGGAAGTTAGAGGGGCAATAGTGCCGATAATTAATAGATAACGCAGTGATTTGCTGATTAAATGCTGTGATTGGCTGCTATTTAACATGATCAATAGGATTAATTTTATTGTTAACATTGGCGATCAGTGTAACACAAATAGTCGATCGCCTATGGAAACCCCCTCTAATATCGCATCTATCGAGAGTTACCGCTAACTGTAAGATAGTGTTAACGATTGCCTGTATGTAAAGGGGTATATTAATTTTATGACAGCTACTAGCACAATTCCCGATTTTTGTCAAGGGATAAAATATTTTGGGGCTTCCTTACCCGAATTTGATAAATATGCAGGAAAAGCCGCTATTGCTGAGGGAAAAACCGCTATTAGTGACGCTAATGACCCAAATGCTATCTATCAAACCCTCCTAGCAGCCGATGCTTTGCGTTACCTCACCCTACAAATCACCGCTACCAAAGAATCGGGACACCCTGGCGGTTTTGCCAGCGCTGCCGACGTGATTGCCTCTTTGATGATGTTAGGCCAGAAAAATATTTTCACCGAAGTGGGCCATCATGCCCCCGGTTTTTATAGTAACGTCTTTCTCGATCGCTCTCTGGAAGCCATGGGCATCAGCAACGTCACCCAATTGGGAGAACGTTTTCGGGAAAAACACGGACTTTTAGGGCATCTTTCCGGACAAATCCCCGGACTTCTTGGGCCGGCCGGTCCGTTGGGCCAAGGCCAACATTTTGCCATGGCGGCGGCCAAATTACACCCTAATACCCTTTTCCCTGTGACTATCGGGGATGGTGGTTTAGGAGAACCCTACATTATGAGTAGTTTTGGTCATTTTCACACTGCTTATCCAGAAATTACTAATTTTCTGCCGATTTTAGTCTGGAATGGCTATTCCCAAGAACACCATAGCATGGTTTCCCTGAAAACTAATGCCGAAATGGAAGCCTATTGGCGCGGTAATGGTTTCGAGGAAGTGATTCTCATTAATGCCAAAGACTTTGATAATGCTAATCAAAATGGGGAATATGTAGATAGCACCAAATTCTCTTTTAACCAGCGTCTGGAGTTCATGAAAGCGGTGTTAATGGCCACGGATAAAGCCGCCCAATTAGCTCTAGGTGGTAAACTAACGGTGATCATTATTAAACAACTTAAAGGGGCGGGAGTTCACAAACGGGGAGCGGCTTCCCATAATCTTTATCCCGGCGATTCTTTAGAAAAAGATTATATCGTTAGTGCCTTACAGGAACGCGCTTTACCCCCGGAAGCTTGGGCAATTGTTCGTACTAATTTCGAGCGCTCTGGAGGTGGTCCAGCAGCAGAAACAGTGGTGACGGAAAAAGTCCTCCCGCTGCTGGATTTAGGAACCTTACCGATGACCGAATATACTGTGGGTGGCGATAAAAAAGTGGCCACCACTGCCATGGGGGAATTAGTGGTAGCTGTGGGTAAAGCTGACCCCAATTTTGTTGTCACTAATGCTGATGGTAATGCCGCTTCGGGAATTAATAATATTAACGTCGGGTTAAAGATTATTCACCCCACCAGCGATGATACCTATTTCCAAGCACCTAATGGTCAAGTTTATGAGCCTTTAAGCGAGGATGCCTGTGCCGGATTAGCCGTGGGTTTATCTCTCTTGGGAGCGCGGACTTTATGGTGTTCCTACGAGTCTTTTGCTATCAATGGTTTACCGATTTGGCAGACTGTAACCCAAGCGATGGCCGAATTACGTCGTCCTACCCCTTCTACTATTACTTTATTCACCGCTGGAGCCTTAGAGCAAGGACGTAATGGTTGGACACACCAACGCCCAGAGATTGAAAATTATTTCGCCGCTATGATGCGAAATGGTAATATTTTTCCTCTCTTTCCCTGCGATGCTAACAGTATTCAAGTCTGTTATGAATGGGCCTTAGGAACCAGCAATAAAGGCATTACAATCACCGCTAGTAAATCGCCTTTACCGGTGCGAACCACCTTTGAGCAAACTCGTCAAGCTTTGGAAAAAGGCGGCGTAATTCTCCACGAATCGGAAGGCAGTAAAAAAGTCGTTTTTGCCGTCATTGGTGATATGACTTTATTACCAGTATTTGAGTCTGCACAACAGTTAGAAGCGGCGGGAATCGGGGTTAAAATTGTCTCGGTAATTAATCCCCGTCGTCTCTACCGTCCTAGCGATGTGATGAGTGAAACTAGCTCGGAAGCGGATAATAATTTCCTCGATGATGCTGGTTTTGATAGTCTCTTTGCTGGTGATGCTTTAATCGGAGTAACCGGTGGTACAAGCGCCATGTTAGAACCGATTATGTTACGCAGTAATGCGCCTCGGGATGTCTTCGCTTGGAAACGGGGAGAAACCACCGCCAGCGCCGGGGAAATTATGGCCTATAATGGCTTAACTGCCAATGCTTTAACTGTGCGTGCTACCCAGTTATTAGGTTAAGTTCCCAGTTAGTTTTTTTGGTTATTCCCTACTTTTTCTGATTGGAAAGTAGGGATTTTTTTCTCAGGTCACTTTTACCAACGAGGCAAACTTTTAATGATTTGCCATAGGCGAGGGTATTGGAGAGATAGATAGCGCTTAATATGGGATTTTAAACTAACTAAATCCTGAGATTCTTTCAGTTCTCTATCTTGATAAAAACGAATTAAATCATCCCGTCTTTTCAATAAAATTTTAATTTGTTGGTAATCTTCCGCGCTTAAAACTTGATGGGGTTGAATATTTTCTGGCAGCGGGCGCGGGATGTAAAAAGTTGTATGAGATGGCGATAATTCCTCGATAGGACGTTCTTTGGTATAGAGATAGATAGAAAGAGATTTTCTGGATAAATGCCGTTGATTTTCTGGTAAGTTAATCTGAGAAAATCCATGCCATGAATGTTCATTGGTTTCAAAAATCAGACAACGATTAAAGATAGGTACAAAAGATTTAATCTTATTTTCTTCTGGTTGACGAGGATTGGAATGTAACTCTAGATTCCCCCCCCAATCTGCTTGCCATTGGGGATTTAAGTAGATTAATAAATTCAAGCGGCGATGATACCAGTGACGCTCATCGAGGTTAAAATCAATGTGAGGGTCTAATTCTTGACCGTGTAAATTTTCATGGGTTCCACCCCCATAAAAACTAGGGTCTGGAATTAAATTATCGATACCGGTTAATTGAGAAATTAACTCTAAAAACTCTTGAGCTTGAACGTAGCGGCCAAACTGTTGATAAACACCCCCCAAACCGATTAAATCCTCATTAACTGCCTTCCCCCCAACTTTTCCTAGCTCACTAATGGCTTTTTGCGGATTAAAACTGGGAAAATTTTCCAGCAAAATTTGCGCTTGCTCCCCAACTAAAAAATTATCGATGACCAAATGCTTAAACGGTTGCGCTGTCTCAAAATCTTGACGATAGACAGGAGATTTCTCATAAACAAGGGGGTTGATAAACATTAGACAGCTTTTTTGTTGGTATGATAAATTGTAGCAATCAAACTGACAAAATAAAGATTAACTCTCCTATTGACCTCATCGCCTATGGACTGGTGGCACAAACTCAAAGATAATCCTCTCGCTCGTTGGGGAGCAGTTTTACTGTTAATCTTCTATTTAAGCGTAATGGCGGCGGATTTTGTCGCTCCCTACTCTCCCTACTCCTCCCAACCCGGTCAGTCTCTCCTACCCCCCACCGAAATCTTTTGGCGCTCCCAGTCGGGAAGTAACAAGGGTGAGTGGATTGGCCCCCACGTCTATCCCACCACTCAAAGTGCTATTAATATAGAAACTGGTGAGCGGAAGCTAATGAGAGATTTTAACAACCCCTTGCCGCTGCGTCTCTTTGTTCAGGGTGAAACCTATAATTTCGGTCAAATTCGCCTACCTTTGCCGCCAAAATGGCAGGAAGTAACTTTATTCCCCGGTATCCCTTTTGATCTCCATCTGTTCGGGGTGATCGGCGATGGTAGAATCAATATATTGGGAACTGACGAATCGGGACGCGATAGTTTTAGTCGCCTGATTTTCGGAGGCAGAATTAGTTTATTTATCGGTTTGGTCGGGATTTTAATTTCTTTCCCTATCGGTTTATTTGTCGGTGGCATTTCTGGCTATTTTGGCGGTTGGTTAGATGGTATTTTAATGCGTTTTGTGGAAGTTTTAATGACTATCCCCGGCATATATTTACTCGTGGCCCTAGCGGCCGTTTTACCCGCAGGATTAACCAGCACCCAGCGCTTTTTATTAATCGTCCTGATTACTTCTTTTATCAGTTGGTCGGGATTAGCGCGGGTAATTCGCGGTCAAGTTTTATCCCTGAAAGAACAGGAATTTATTCAGGCAGCCAAAGCTATGGGAGCAAAACCCCTTTATATTATTCTGCGTCATGTGCTGCCCCAAACTGCCAGTTATATCATTATTTCTGCTACGTTAGCCGTGCCGGGGTTTATCGTGGCCGAATCGGTTTTAAGTTTAATTGGTTTGGGAATTCAACAGCCAGATCCTAGTTGGGGAAATATGCTTTCTCTGGCTACCAATGCCTCAATTATTGTTCTACAACCCTGGTTAATTTGGCCGCCTGCTTTGTTAATTATTCTCACCGTTTTAGCTTTTAATTTACTCGGTGATGGTTTACGCGATTCTCTAGATCCTCGCAATTTAGAGAGATAATTTAGTTATTTTAGCAGTCAGGAGGCGGTCGGCAGGAGATTATTTTTATTTATTCTCCCTTCTCCATTCTCCCTTCTCCCTTCTCCCTTTTCCCCAATTCATAATTCATAATTTATAATTTATAATTCCCACTTCCCATTATGAATAGAATCAGTAAAACCTTTAATAATTTCGCCGATAGTTTGGTGATTTATAGTCAAAGATACGGAAAAATAAGCTGGTTAATATTTTTAATTATCTTTGCTTGTATCATGACGATAACCTTTAATTATCCCGCACAATCCACCAATCAAACCCAAGAAAACCCCGAAATTCGTGGAGTTTGGTTAACTAATATCGATAGTGAGGTATTATTTAACCCAGAAACCCTAAAAGATGCCCTTGATAGGTTAGCCGATTTAAACTTTAACACTATTTATCCCACGGTCTGGAATTGGGGTTATACACTCTATCCTTCTAAGGTAGCAGAAAAAGTCACGGGACGAGCGATCGATCCCCATGAATCTTTAAAAAATCGCGACTTTTTAAAGGAAATAATTAGCCAAGGTCATCGGAAAAAATTAAGAATTATTCCCTGGTTTGAATTTGGTTTTATGGCTCCTGCGGATTCAGAATTAGCCAAACGACATCCCGATTGGTTAACCCAAAGACAGGATAAAAGCGTAATTTGGTGGGAAGGAAAAGTGCATCAACGGGTGTGGTTAAATCCCTTACATCCGCAAGTACAAAACTTTATTACCGATTTAGTCAGCGAGATTATTACTAACTACGATATAGAAGGAATTCAGTTTGATGACCATTTTGGTTATCCCGCCGATTTTGGCTATGATGAAACCACAATTAAACTCTATCAAAGGGAACATTCGGGAGCATTACCACCGCAAGATTACCAAGATAAAGCATGGATTCAATGGCGGGCCGATAAAATTACTGACTATATGAATAGTTTAGCCCAGACGATTAAAAAGCAGCAACCTAAAGCAATTATTTCCCTATCTCCTAATCCCTACACTTTCTCCCTAGAATCCTATCTTTTAGATTGGCAAAAATGGCAGCAAAAAAACTTGATTGATGAATTAATAGTGCAAGTGTATCGAACTGATATGAACGCCTTTGACTGGGAATTATCCCAACCAGAATTACAGCAAGCTAGAGAATCTATTCCCGTAGCTATTGGGATTTTATCTGGTTTAAAAGGTCGTCCGATTCCGATGGTTAATATTACTCAACAAGTGGAAAAATCGAGACAAGAAAATTTTGGCGTTTCTTTCTTTTTCTACGAAACTTTATGGAATATGAGTAATGAATCTCCTTCCTATCGACGCAGGATTTTTCGGGAAATACTCCAGTCTGCTAATCCTAGCTAAAATTGCTGACTTTAAGCGAAATTATTGCCCTAACCTAGCTATAGTTTCTTAAGTTTATCTTTAAATTAAGAAAAAGCAGCAGGGAGAGACGAGAAGGCTGCATCTCATTTTTGTCAATCTACTGAGTTGGAATTTTTAAAGGGAAACTCTCTGCTAAAATTAGTCATTACTTCTGATTTTATCACTCAATCCAAGCCTTTGGGGGGTTCTACCCCCCAAACCCCCCGTTGGGGACGCAAGCGCCGTCCCCAAACCCCGGAGCGCATTAGTTTTTCGGTGGGATGCTTACACGCAGCTGCTGATATATTTGTAATAATTTAAGAGTCACTGACTAATTGCTGATTTTCCGGATTTCTGTAAATGTGAGATGCACCCGACGAGAATCGCTAGAATAAAAAAAGACTCTCCCTTATCACTTTATTTATGCTGATCAGACATAACCGAAGCTCGATCGCTAAACCTATTTTACTTTTTCTCGGCTGCCTTGTGATCGGGCAGTTGGGGGTATTAGTGGTAGCCAATAGCCTCTGGTTTACCGAGATGGGTTATTTAAACACTTTCCTGAAGCAATTATCTTGGCAACTAGGATTAGGTTGGGGAAGTGCGATTCTTTCTTTACTCTTTATTTTTACAAATTTACGTTTAGCCCAGCGTTTTCGTTGGCAAAAACCCCAGGAAGATAGTTATCCTCTTAGTCCTCAATCTCCTAGTATTAATTTACTCGGCCTTTTGATTATCGCAACGGGAATTGGAGCTTGGATCGGGTCAATGTTATTGTATTACAGTAAACTAGCCCTCAGTCTCTGGACACCAGATTTTAATCTCCCTAACCTCAGTTCTTCCCTAAGTTCTCCTCTGCAAATAGTTTGGATTAGGCAAGTATTAACCGATATTTCCAGTAATCTTTGGCAAGGGGTAATTATCGCTTTTTTAGTCTTGGGATTATTAATTAAAACCGAGTATTTTTTGCGAATAATATCTATAGTATTCACTGTAACGCTATCTTTCATTATTGCTGGGCAGTGGGCGAATTTTTTAAAATATTTTTATGGTGTTCCTTTCAATATTAACGATCCTCAATACGGGAATGATTTAGGTTTTTACATCTTTCAATTACCCCTGTGGCAGTTACTAGAATTATGGCTCAGTGGTGTGGGAATATATACTCTTTTTGCCGTTAGTTTAACCTATCTTTTTTCAGGTGATAGTCTTTCTCAGGGAAAATTCCAGGGGTTTTCCCGTCCGCAACTGCGTCATTTATACGCTCTGTGGAGTGGGTTAATGGGGCTGCTAGTATTACACCATATTATTCAGCGTTACCTGCTACTTTATTCTCCCGAAGGAGTAGTTTATGGTGCAGGTTATATCGATGCTCATGTTGGTCAATTTATTGAAATTATTCTGGGAATTATTGCAGCAATAACCTCTATATGGTTAGGAGAAAAAGCATTATTTGGTAAAATAAACCGTCGCAAATTACACAAAATCGCCAAGAAAAAGTTGTTATTTTTCCCCTACTTAGTTCCTGTATTTCTATATTTAATTGTTTGGATCAGTGGCACAATTATCAGTGGAGGATTACAAAGAATAATCGTACAACCGAATGAATTAGTGAGAGAAAGACCCTATATTGAAAGAAGTATTCAATCCACAAGAGCGGCTTTTTCCTTAGATAGAATTGATGCCCAAGTTTTCGATCCACAGGCCGAATTAAATGCCGAAGTTTTAGAGAGAAATCATCTAACTATCGATAATATTCGTCTTTGGGACACCAAACCACTGCTAGAAACTAACCGACAATTACAGCAAATTCGCTTATATTATAAATTCCCCGATGCTGATATCGATCGCTATCGAGTGCGAGTAGGACTGCCTGAAAAAATCGAGGAACGTCAAATATCCGAAAAACAACAGACCATTATTGCCGCTAGAGAATTAGATTATAGTGCGGTTCCCACTACTGCTAATACTTGGGTGAATAAACATCTAGTTTATACCCACGGTTATGGGTTCACTCTTTCCCCGGTTAATTTAGTGGCTGCCGGGGGTTTACCCTACTATTTTGTCAAAGATATCGGCACAAATAAAGACGAAGGGGCCCTGCAAACCTCTAGCGAATTAATTGATTATAGCATTCCCATTGGTAAACCCCGCATTTACTACGGGGAATTAACTAATAATTATGTGATGACTCCCACCACTGTAGAAGAATTGGATTTTCCTAGCGGGGATGGAAATGTCTATCATACCTACGATGGTAAGGGAGGGATCCTAATTGGGAAGGGGTGGAGACGTTGGCTATTTGCCCTTTATCTGCGGGATTGGCAAATGTTATTTAGCCAAGATTTTACTCCCGAAACTCGGCTATTAATGCGTCGTGATATCCAAAATCGCGTGCAAACTATCGCCCCTTTTTTAAATTATGATCGCAATCCCTATTTAGTAGCGGCAGATGTGGGCGATAGTAGTAGTAAATTACATTGGATTATCGATGCTTATACTATCAGTGATCGCTATCCCTATTCTGACCCCGGGAAAGATAAATTTAACTATATTCGCAATTCGGTGAAAGTGGTAGTGGATGCCTATCATGGAACGGTGAATTTCTATGTTGCCGATGAAAATGATCCAATTATTCAGACGTGGAGTAAAATCTTTCCTCATCTCTTTAAATCTTTAGCAGAAATGCCGAAAACTATCCGCAGTCATATCCGTTATCCTGAAGATTTATTTAGTACCCAAGCGGAAAGATTATTAACCTATCACATGACCGATCCGCAAGTATTTTATAATCGGGAGGATCAATGGGAAATTCCCCTAGAAATTTACGGCACGGAACCCCAGGCTGTATCACCCTATTATTTAATCATGAAACTGCCCGATGCCGACAAAGAAGAATTTATTCTCCTCCATCCCTATACTCCCTCTAGTCGGCAAAATTTAATCGCTTGGTTGGCAGCGCGTTCAGACGATAGAGAGTATGGTAAGTTATTACTCTATCAATTTCCTAAACAAAGGTTAGTGTACGGACCGAATCAAATTGAGGCTTTAATTAACCAAGATCCAGATATTTCTCAACAGATTTCCCTTTGGAATCGAGACGGTTCTAAAGTTTTGCAGGGACACCTATTAATTATTCCCATTGAACAATCGCTGCTTTATGTAGAACCTTTGTATCTAGTGGCAGACCAAAATAGTGTCCCGACAATCGCTAGAGTAACAGTTGCTTATCAAAATAAAATTGTCATGGAACCAACCCTGAAGGAAGCTTTAGAAAAGTTATTCTCAGGCCATCAGAGCTAAATTGCCGCTAATTGGCCCCAAATTAGCTAGAAAGCTGATGCTGGTTCCAGAACGATCCTCAATCTACAAGAATTTCCTAAAGAATTTCCCTTGGCAAATTCTTATAGATTGAGAAAGATAATAACTGGACTTCCCCCATACAGAAATACTAAAAAATCAACAAAACTCTTACTGCATGAAGCTTCTCAGAAAAAATTGACAGGCGGCTACTGGATATATTTCCCATTGAAAAGGGCCGTACCGTTGACTATATCTAAGGTTGGCTGAATAAATCTAAAAACCTTGTTGGATAATATGTTTAGGCTTTTTTGAAATCAAAAAGTGCTACCCCTTCCAGTGATCGGGGGGAAAAATTAGGCACTTTTTCCCTGAAAATTAGGTAATTGACCCCCTGAAAATGGGTAAAACCCCACACCCGTTCAGACCTCGGACGTTCGGCGAGACTTCGGGGTGAGCTTTTGTCGAACGCTCAGTCGAGCCGCGTGAGCTTTTGTCGAACACTGAGCTCATGGCCGAAGCCCACACTCTGCCCCCACGAAAAACTTTTTCAGCAAGCCCTATCTAGAGTGGAGCGATTCCGTAGAGTTGGCTATATAGCGATCGCCGACCTGATTGTAACAGATAGTGTCATTAATCTCTAGAGTCAGCGATTCCCTCTTTAGTCGTGTTTTTGAGCGTTTTCTGCCCCGAAACAAGCTATAATGGTCGAAAGTCCAAATTTAAAAATCCTGGACTCAAACCCTATTTGCGTAAAGACTTCAGGATTTTGCACTCAGTAGTTCATTAGTGTTATATTGCTTTAACTCAGGCTCTGTAAGACTTTTAGCCATAGCTAGTATGTTTATCCAGCGCACTATGTCTCCTCAACAGCTACACAAAAATTAACATAAACTTCTGGGAACATTCAGCATCATTAAGGAATATCATCGGCCCTGACTTGAACACAGGAATTCTATTGCTTATGATGACTACATCTTATCGAACCGTTTTTTCAGTCGTTTTGGGTACTGGGGTAGTTTTCGGACTTAGTACTTCAGTTCTTGCACAAACCACCACCTCCTACAGCATTACCCACGGTTTTAGCTTTAGTGTCGGGGGAAACACGACTCCTCTCGTCCGGGGATTCGACGGGGGAAGTGCTTTTGCTTTCTCTCCTTACGTCTCGCCACCGGCAGCATTCTCCAGCTATGTGAATCTCTCCTATCCCCTCGGCCCTCCTTGGACCCGTTTCGACTCCGTGAGTGTTTCCAGAGGGTTGGCATCGGCTACCGCTAGTTCCTATACCTGAACTTCCCCCATACATATATACTATAATAGCCGAAAACCCTTATCCATCAATGGATGCACCCCCTTAACTTTTCTTAATGTACCCATGTAATTTGTAACATTTCTTAATGGACAAGAATTCTCTCCATTTGCTAAAATGATAGCCATGTATATAGAAAAAGTTCCTAACCGTAATTCTCCCCCCGCTGTTCTTCTTCGAGAATCCTACCGAGAAGGAGATCAAGTCAAAAAAAGAACCCTTGCCAATCTCTCAAAATTACCCGATGATATTATCGAAAATCTGAAACTGGCTCTTAAAGGAGCAACACTGTCCATGAATGAAGGCATTCCCAATCATTTTGAAGTGATTAGAAGTCTTCCTCATGGTCATGTAATGGCTATTTTAGAGACGATTAAAAAATTGGGTTTAGATAAAATAATCAGTGAAAAATCCTCACGAATCAGAAACTTAGTGGTGGCGATGATTGTGGCAAGAATCATCAATCCTAAATCGAAACTAGCCACAGCGAGAGGGTTTAATAGTGAGACTTGTAGTCAGAGTTTAGGACAATTGTTAGACTTAGAGAAAGGCGATGAAGACGAATTATATAACGCCTTAGATTGGTTATTAGAAAAACAAGAGAAAATTGAGAAGCACCTAGCAATTAAACACTTAGAATCAGGAACATTAGTCTTGTATGATGTCACTTCTACCTACCTAGAAGGAAATGGTTGTGAACTGGGAAAATATGGGTATAATCGAGATAAAAAGAAGGGGAAAACTCAGATAGTGTTTGGTTTGCTCTGTTCAGCTAAGGGTTGTCCGATAGCGGTAGAAGTATTTGAAGGAAACACTTCAGATGGTGCTACTTTAAGCGGACAAATTGAGAAAGTCAGAAAGGGTTGGGGGATTGAGAATGTGGTCTGGGTAAGTGATAGAGGAATTTTAACTAACTCGAAAATCAAGGAATTAGTAAAACCGATAGAAGGATTAGACTATATTACTGGTTTAACTAAGCCTCAAATTCGGAAACTGGCTGAGGTGGAAGTGATTCAATTAGGATTATTTGATCAGGTAAACTTGGTGGAATTTGAGAGTGAAGATTATCCCGAAGAAAGATTAATTGCTTGTCGGAATCCCTTAATAGCCCAGAAAAATCAACTACAAAGAGAGGCATTATTAGAAGCGGTAGAGAAGGAACTAGATTTGATTGTTCAGGCGACTCAAAGGGAGAAAAGAGCTTTAAATGGCCAAGATAAGATAGCTTTGAGAGTGGGCAAGATTCTTAATCAGTTTAAGGTCAATAAATACTATAACCTAGAGATAACAGAAGAAGGCTTTTCTGATCAGCGTAAGCGGGAATTAATCGCTCAAGAAACGGCCTTGGATGGTGTGTATGTGTTAAGAACTTCTCTGGAGTCAACCTTGATGGATGCAGCGACGACGGTTAAAGCTTATAAAAGTTTATCTCAAGTGGAGGAGGCATTTCGCTGTTATAAGTCAATTGATTTAAAGGTACGTCCTATCTATCATTATAAGGGTGATAGAGTCAAAGCTCATATCTTTTTATGTATGTTGGCTTATTATGTGGAATGGCATTTAAAACAGTGCTTGGCTCCTTTATTATTTGAGGATGAAGAAATTGATGATGGTTCTCTGAATGTGATTAAGGCGAGTCGGAGTGAATCGGTGCAATCTAAGGAGAGAAAAAAACGGAATCAAGAGAACTTTCCTGTGCATAGTTGTCGGACTTTGTTGGAAGACTTGGGGACAATTTGCTTGAATACAGTGGAATGTACGATTAGAGAGGGAAGTTATCGTTTTTCTAAGATAACTCGACCGACCCAACTGCAACAAAAAGCGTTAGATTTATTGGGAGTTTCCCTGATTTGTACCCAGTAACGGGGCGGCGTAAATTCTCTTAATCCCTTCTACAGCACAGCTTATGGCTTTTTGTCAACGGGGAAGTCCAGCTATACGCAGATCAATAGTCTTGGAGTCGGAACAGTATCGGGATTGATTAATGCTTCTGGGACAGCGAGCGCTTTGGAACGCGGGGAAACGGCTTGTGCTAATAGTTACACCGGAGTGACAGCCCGACAAAGAATCCGATTACCTTTCGGAGGCGTGATCTGGGGTCCGCGATTCAAGTTGGATTTTGTCCGTGGGAGCGGGTGTGCGGTAGGCAAAGACCCGATTAAATTTACCGTCACCGATCCCGATACGGGGGCGATTCTGAACTCAGGACAGTTTTTAGATATTACCAGTACGGGTGATGGTACTGTCAACTGGGATGATGATTCCCTCGATTTTGCTATTAGCGACGGAACCTTCAGCATCGACCTTAATAGTCCTTTTATTCTTGATAACCAACGAGGCACTTTGTTGCTCAAAGTTCAGGGAGGCATCATCACCGATTCCCAGGATTCGGGAATTTTTGATGGTTATTTGCCTCAAATTGGAAGTTCCGGTACTTTCTCGGTCTCTGGCTCCAATTTCAAGCCCGATCTTACCTTTGACTACGATCTAGGAGATTTCGGTAAGGAGGTCGATCTGGAACTCACCGCCGACGGTGGGGCGATTCCGGTTCCCGAATCCTCAACGATGAACCCGTTAAGTCTGGGCATTTTAGGGCTGATTTTCCTGGTAGGGAAACGATTCCGGGGAAGTTTTTCCAAGAAGTAGCGGCCTTTGACACTGCCGTTGCCCAAAGGCAAGGGGATTCTCGGTTCACGGAGATTACTTTCTCAGAATTACTTCTGAGAAAGTAATTGACAAAACCCTTACTGCATGAAGCTTCTCAGAAAAAATTGACAAGCAGCCACTGGGTATATTTCTCCTTGAAAAGGGCCGTACCGTTGACTATATCTAGAGTGGAGCGATTCCGTAGAGTTGGCTGTATAGCGATCGCTAACCTGATCATCGATGTCATTAATCTCTAGAGTCAGCGATTCCCTCTTTAGCCATGTTTTTGAGCGTTTTATGCCCCGAAACAAGCCATAATGTAAGACTTACAGCGTTTCTCAGCTCTGGAGTTTAGACTAACAGGGTTTGACCGGTTTCTTTACCGGCTCTTCTGGTTTCTGTAACGCCGCTAGATCCACTGATAACAGAGGACATCACTTTTGTGCAATTCCTGTGAACGGTTGAATAAAACCATCCACACCGACAAAGGAGGTGAGGGGCGACCAGTTTAAAATATCCTCTAAAATTGATTGATAGCCTTGCACATTGGGATGAAGTCCATCTTGCATTAATCTTTCTTGGCACCACAGATCACCCCGGTTCATCCAGAGATCAAATAAATCCAGATAGGGAATATTTTGCTCTAGACAAGCTTGTTTAGTGGTTTCTTTAAAAGAATACTGATCGCGATGGTTGAAGTAAAAGCAATCTAAAAAGGGCATTTTCCGCTCATCCACGGGAATCATACCTATAAACAAAACCGGACAAAGAGAACGGGCCCTGCCGAGTAAATGTTCGATTTGAGTTTGAAAAAGATCGTGATCGGTATAGGTACGACCATCGGGCCGGCCTAAACGGGCTGTATCATTAACACCGACGGAGAGAAGAATCAGGTCGGGGAGACGATTGCGAATTTCTCCCCTGAGACGAAATTCCTGTTCTAAACGTTCGGACACTTGTACCACTCGATCGCCGCGAATCCCCAAATTATACAGGGCATGACCGGCACTTTCCATCCACAAACGACGTAGGCGCTCGGCCCAACCGCCACCCACGGGGTCGCCATAGCCATAAACAAGGCTATCTCCTAAAGCGACGATTTTGAGGGGATGGGTCATGATTACGGCTTTGTCTTTAGTAGGTAAACGAGAAAGAGTTTGCATGATCGCTCGATCGAATCGGTTGTCCTTTACACTTGTAAACGAATTTGGTTAAACTGTCCGTGTATTATACTACATTAGAAAATTTTTCCTGCCAGTTAACTCATCTGATATCAGCCAAGCACTGGCACTGACCAGTATAAAGCACGCAGCCCGATGATCATTCCTTGCCTCCGAGTCATTTCCGGGCTAAATCTGCTATAAAATTTATGGTTAAAACCTAGATAACTCGATGACTACTCGTTTACAACGCGCGGTTCAAGACCAAGAATTTTTGATTACAGCCGAGATTACTCCCCCGAAAGGTGGTAATACCAGTCATATGCTAGAAATGGCCCTCTGGCTAAAAAATCGCGTTCATGCGGCTAATATTACCGATGGCAGTCGCGCCGTAGTGCGAATGTCCTCTCTGGCTGCCTCCGCTATTCTCTATCAACACGACATCGAACCCATCTGTCAAATGGCCTGTCGCGATCGCAATGTGATCGGATTACAAGCAGATCTCATGGGCGCTCATGCTTTGGGATTGAGAAATATACTAGCTTTAACCGGAGATCCCGTCAAAGCAGGAGATCATCCCAAAGCTAGGGCAGTTTTTGACCTAGAATCGGTACGTTTGTTAAAATTAATCGATAAATTAAATAAAGGTTTTGACTTTAACGATAAATCTTTACCTGATGGACCCCTAGAGCTTTTTGCCGGGGCTGCCGTCGATGTGCAGTCAAAAAGTTGGTCTGGTCTTCAAAGCCGTTTTGAGCGTAAAATCGAAGCGGGAGCGCAGTTTTTTCAAAGTCAATTAGTTACGGATTTCGATTGTCTTGATAAGTTCATGCAACAGGTGGCCTCCCTGGCCGATAAACCGATTCTAGCGGGGATTTTTCTGTTAAAATCAGCTAAAAATGCCGTATTTTTAAATAAAAATGTGCCAGGGGTACAAATTCCCGATCAGATCATTCAAAGACTCGCCGACGCACCCCATCCCCTCGAAGAAGGCATCAAAATCGCCGCCGAACAAATAAAATTAGCCCAGCAGTTATGTCAAGGTGTCCACATCATGGCGATTAAACGGGAGGATTTAGTCCCAAAAATTCTCGACGTGGCTGGTATCCCGCCAATACATAACTAAGATGAAAAGTCAATAGTTTTTATAAAAAATTAACTTTCATTTTGACTACTGGTCTTTTGACAAGAATTCTACCCCTAACCTAGTATGGTAAGGCTCAAAGCATCTTCGGGGTTAAAAGCATGGATTCCAATCTAGGTCAAGAAAAAGAGAATAGTTGTGGTAATTCCGGGCGAAAATGGTTGTCGATCGGTATTGCCCCCACTGGTATAATTTCCATTGGTATTGTTCCCATGGGCGTTATTTCCATCGGTATTGTTCCTATGGGAGTAGTTTCCATTGGAACCGTGGCCATGGGGACAATTGCAGCCGGTTTTGTGTCCATGGGACTTTTCAGTATTGGTAGCGTTGGGATGGGATTAAATAACGGTCATTTTTCCAATCTTAATTCTCCCCCTGCTGAATCTCCCCATAAACATCATCAGCATTAAAATTTTGACTAGCAATCATGAATTATTCCATCCGTGCTGCCGTTGCTACCGATGTCAAGGCTATTTTTGACTTAATTGTTGCCTTAGCGGCCTATCAAGAACTCAGCCATTTAATGACAGGAAATAGTCAAGCTTTAGGCGAGCATTTATTCGGAGAAAAACCCTACATCGAAGCATTGGTGGCGGAGGTAGAGGGTAAAATAGTCGGTTTTGCTCTATTTTTTGCTAATTATTCCACCTTTCTGACTAAACCGGGGATTTACCTCGAAGATATCTTCGTTTTACCCGATTATCGCAGTCAAGGGATCGGCAAAGCTTTACTAATGGCTGTGGCTAAAATTGCCGTCGCTAGGGATGCAGGACTTTTAGAATGGACTGTCTTAGAGTGGAATCAACTGGCGATCGATTTTTATGGAAAAATGGGGGCTAAGGTCTTCAAAGAGTGGCAAATTTGTCGCCTCACCGGGACTGCTTTAACCCAATTGGGTAATAGTGATAAATAAGTCAGTCCCGATGCAACAAGTTACACCGTCAAGCATGAAAATATTCTGATCCTAAATCCGGTTATTAAAAACTGATTATTTATTCCCCCTTTTGCAGGAGTGCCTCTCCTGATATGTAACCTATACTCGACGGATTTAGTATTACTTCAGATCTGATTACTCAATCCAAGCTTTTGGGGGGTTCTACCCCCCAAACCCCGGAGCGCATTAGTTTTTCGGTGGGATGCTTACACGCAGCCGCTGACGCATCTGTAATAATTTGAGAGTCACTTCACTCGCAGGAGTGCCTCTCCTGATATGTGGCCTATGCTCAACGGATTTAGTATGATTGACGAATTTGCCTTATTTCAGCTTCTATTTTCAAGTCAGGAGATAGGAGTCAGGAGATAGGAGATAGGAGACTTTTTTATTTATTCTCCCCACACCCTACACCCCACACCCTACACCCCACACCCTCTTTCCAGTCAGACCCTTTGTCGAGTCTGGAACTTTGTGATCGATCGAGACTCCTTGCTATACTATACCTCTGACACTGGCTTTCCTCATTGGTGCAGAATGCAACCCACAGACTCGAATAAATTTACCGAACAAGCTTGGGATTCGATCGTTAAATCGCAAGAAATTGCGCGACGCTTCAAAAATCAGACCTTAGAGGTGGAACACGTTATTATTGCCCTCCTAGAGCAGAATAACGGTCTAGCCACCCGGATTTTACAAAAAGCTAATATAGAAATTCCCCGACTGCAACAACAGCTAGAAGTCTTCACCAACCGACAGCCAAAAGTGGCCATCGTCGATCAATTATACCTAGGTCGTGGTCTCGATCTGCTGCTCGATCGAGCGGAAGCATCCCGGGAAAGTTGGCAAGATAAATTTATCTCCGTCGAACATCTTCTCGTCGGTTTTGCCGAAGATGAAAGGGTTGGCCGGAAATGTTTACGCACTTTCAATCTTGACCCCCAAGATTTAGAATTAGCCATCAAAGCGATTCGCGGTACTCAAAAGGTTACTGAACCCAATCAAGAGGAAAAATACGAAGCTTTAGATAAATATGGCCGGGATTTAACAGCGGCGGCCAAAGAAGGCAAATTAGACCCGGTTATCGGTCGCGATGAAGAAATTCGACGGGTGGTACAAGTCCTCTCGCGACGGTCTAAAAATAACCCGGTTTTAATCGGTGAACCGGGGGTAGGAAAAACCGCTATTGCTGAAGGATTGGCCCAAAGGATTGTTAACGGAGATGTTCCCGAATCTTTGAAAAATCGTCAGTTAATTTCCCTCGATATGGGAAGTTTAATCGCTGGGGCAAAATATCGAGGCGAATTCGAGGAAAGATTGCGGTCAGTCATGAAAGAAGTGACCCAATCAGAAGGGCAAATTATTCTCTTTATCGACGAACTACATACTGTTGTCGGTGCGGGTTCTAGGGAAGGGGGATCGATGGATGCGGGCAACCTATTAAAACCTATGTTAGCCCGGGGAGAATTGCGCTGTATTGGGGCGACAACTTTAGATGAATATCGCAATCATATTGAAAAGGATCCCCCTTTAGAAAGACGTTTTCAACAGGTTTATATTAAGGAACCTTCCGTGGAGGATACTATCTCGATTCTCCGGGGTTTAAAAGAACGTTATGAGCTGCATCATGGGGTGACAATTACCGATTCGGCCCTAGTGGCAGCAGCTACCCTATCCCATCGTTATATTAGCGATCGCTTTTTACCAGATAAAGCGATCGATTTAGTCGATGAAGCGGCGGCAAAATTAGAGGTAGAAAGTACCACTAAACCCGCCGATTTGGAAATGATAGATCGTCGCTTAATGCAGTTACAGATGGAAAAATTCTCTTTAGAAAAAGAGGAGAAAAAAGATCGAGCTTTTCAAGAGCGTTTAGAAAGAATTATCGAAGAAATTGAGGAATTAGAAAGTAAACAAAAGCCTCTCGCTGACCAATGGCAAACAGAAAAACATATTGCCGAGGAAATTAAATTATTGCGAGAGGAAGAAGAACAATTGCGCCTACAGGTGGAACAGGCGGAACGAGCTTATGATCTCAATAAAGCGGCCCAATTAAAGTATGGCAAACTGGAAATTTTACAAGGGGAATTAGAAGTAAAAGAAAAAGAACTAGAAACTATTCAAGTTGCCGGGGCAACCCTATTAAGACAGCAAGTCACCGATGCCGATATTGCCGAAATAGTTGCCCGTTGGACGGGAATTCCCGTCAATCGTTTAATGGAATCGGAACGACAAAAATTATTAGAATTGGAGTCTCATTTACAGAAAAAAGTGGTCGGACAAAATGAAGCGGTCACGGCAGTAGCAGCGGCGATTCGACGCGCACGCGCAGGAATGAAAGATCCCTCCCGTCCGATTGGTTCATTTCTATTTATGGGACCCACGGGAGTGGGTAAAACCGAGTTAGCGCGGGCCTTGGCGGGGTTACTGTTCGACTCCGAAGAAGCCATGGTTCGCATCGATATGTCGGAATACATGGAAAAACACGCGGTTTCGCGGTTAATCGGCGCGCCTCCGGGTTATGTGGGTTACGAGGAAGGGGGACAACTATCGGAAGCGGTGCGTCGTCGTCCCTATTCTGTGGTTTTATTGGATGAAGTGGAAAAAGCCCATCGGGATGTTTTTAACATTTTATTACAAGTGCTTGACGATGGGCGCATTACCGACTCTCAGGGGCGAGTGGTGGATTTTCGGAATACGATTATCGTCATGACCAGTAATATTGGCAGTGACCATATTTTAAATGTTTCCGAAGATGCCGATTATGAGGAGATGCGGAAACGGGTTTTAACAGCTTTGCGGAGTCATTTTCGTCCCGAATTTTTGAATCGTATCGACGATTTAATTATTTTCCACACCCTGAAAAAAGAAGAATTGCGTTACATTGTTCGTCTGCAATTACAGCGTCTGGAAAGATTATTAGCAGAACAAAAAATCAATCTGGAATTAACCGCAGCAGCAGAAGACCATATCGTTACTGTTGGTTACGATCCCACCTACGGTGCGCGACCTTTAAAACGCGCTATCCAACGGGAGTTAGAGAATCCTTTAGCCACAAAAATTCTCGAACAAGCTTTTATGGAAGGGGATACGGTGGTAATTGATTGTCTAGATGAGGTGTTAAGTTTTAGCAAAAAGGAGCTAGAAAGGGAAGAGCCAAGATTAGAATTAGCTGTGGTTAACCTCAGTTCGGATTAAAACCAGACAGGGGGTATGTTCCCCCTCTGCGGATCAATTTAGCCAATATAGACAAAATTTTGCCACAAAAGGCCTTGTGAATCTAGCTAAACAGGTTTTACCTATCTAGCTCACTGCCTATTACTGTAACTGATGACCACAGCTACTACAAAAGCGATCAGTTGCTGCTACTTTTGCCCCGCATTGACTACAAAATCGCGTTTTACTGACGGTTTTTGCGTCTCCCATACTCATTTTCATATCTCCCATCTCCATTTCCATAGGGGCAAAATTCATCGACATATTGCCCATTTTCATCGGTTGCATCGGTTGCATTGGTTGCATTGGTTGCATCGGTGAGGAGGAGAAACTGGTAGCAGTGGTCGATTGAGAGGACTGAGAAACTCCAGAGGTATGAGGAGAGGAAAAACTGATACTGCTTCCTTGAATTTGGATTCTGTGGGGTCCGGTTTCAGTGATAATTTCAATAATCGCCCCTTGGGGAATTATCTCTATTTGGGGTTCTTTTGTCCAAACTCCCGTAGCAAAACTACTGCTAGACTGCTGTTGTTGTCCCACCGCACCACTAGCGAGGGTTACAATCGTCTGCAGCCCTTGATTATCGAGATAGAGACGTTGTCCTGTGGGTAATTCACTATAAATAGCCATATTTTTGACAGTGAAAAGTAAAAAGTAAAAAGTAAAAAGCTAGTTCACACCCCTAGGATCCAGTCTAGCGAGGATAGAAATGTTAGAGGATTTTCTTAAGAATTTTATCGACAAAAAAAGGGTGGTTTAACCCACCCTCACCATGTCTCAAGAAAACAAACTTTTTAACGGACGCTACCGGCTAATTTATCGACCCGAATCGGTTTGATCAGGTACAATTTGAGGAATTGCCAAGCGTTAGAGGCGAAGATAGGCAATTTCTTCAGGAATTTAACCGGTGCGGGACTGTTTTCGCTATCGATCGCCCGTAATCCCTCGTTATTGCGAACACAAATCTCTAGGCGATCATAAAATTCAGGACTATCCACATCAAGAACAATCGGGAAGACGCGGCCTGCGGTTTCATTGGTCTTCTCGATTACATACTTATCGTACTCGCGAGCGTCCAAACCGAGAATGGCGTAGAAACCGGAACGCTGAGTATCATTGAGATACATCGTAGCGAAGACCGAAAGCAGGAAGAAACGACACCAGAGACGAGCGCGCCAATCATTAAGAATATCAGGCTGCGCGCGCATGATCGCATCGAAGAAGTCCCCGTGACGGTTTTCGTCTTGACACCAATTCTCGAAGAAGTTAAAAATCGGATAAACCCGATCTTCGGGATGTTGTTCGAGATGACGATAAATGGTGATATAACGCCAATAACCGATTTTTTCGGAAAGATAGGTGGCGTAGAAGATAAATTTCGGTTTAAAGAAGGTGTAGTTACGGCTTTTGGTTAAAAATCCCAAGTCAAGGGAGAGGTTAAAATCCGATAAAGCCTTATTAAGGAATCCAGCGTGACGCGCTTCGTCCCGGGACATGAGGTTAAAGCATTCCGCGAGGACGGGATTTCTGTTTTTTAAACGTCTGCCGAGTTCTTTGTAGAGAAGAAAGCCGGAAAATTCGGCCGTGCAGGATCTTTCCAGAAATTCCACGAATAAGCGGCGAGTTTCGCCATCAATATGCTCCCAAGAGCGATCGAATTCTTGATTGCGAACGAAGTGATGCCGGTTATAATCGGTACGGAATTCCTCTAAAATCGCTTTCAGTTCTTCCTCGTTAGCGGCGATCGACATTTCCGCCATCGCTTCAAAATCAGTGGTGTAGAAGCGGGGAGTGAGGATCGTTTCTTTAGCGGGAACTTTTATACCCGGACGGATTTCCTCGAATTCTGGTTTTTGGATCGTGCTGACCATAGGGATTATTGATTTTACTCTGGGATGATGATTGAGACGAGTAAAGGCTCTGACTTGATAATGACGAGCCGTGAAAAAACGGCTAGGATTCACTATAGCAAGCTCTCAGCCCTAGACTCCCTTCCTGTTCATTAAAAGTTACAACTCTTAATTAAGCTGTGTGAACAAACCCAGATTTTTCGCTGGGAGTCTTGACAAATGTTCGGGGAAGTGGGGTTTGTTCGGTGATCGGTAAACAGTCATCGGTAATCGGTGAACTGAAAACCCATGGAACGAACCACAGAGGCACAAAGGACACAGAGATCGATCACTACTATATAAGTTAAACTTATCACACAAAAAATAAGAGAGCCAACAAGGTTTTTGGCAATATGCTAATCTGGCTAACAAGCTTTTGGGGGTGATATAGGGGAAAGTGCGATCGGTATCGCTGTAGGGTGCGTTCCCTAATGCAAGTCCTACTGCTCCACCGATCGATTTTGGGGAACGCACCATGCACATTTATTGAAACTGTGGGTTAAAGTGCGATGCTGCTCTGGTGGGTTGAGTTCCGGATTGGCAACCTGTCACCGAGCAAACCCGACGGTGTTGGAATGATTCTGATAGCTGACGGCTGATAGACAAGGGTTATCAATGCTAGGATAAAGGCTTGAGTAGAGAACGAGCGAGCCAAAGCCATCTCATCGACAGAAGTAAAAACCCCGCCTCTAGACAGCCCCACTTCCCACTCCCCTATACCTTTTAAACATAATTTAGTATAATTAACCCTGAATTGTTTTGGCTAATTGAACGTGGAGTTTATGACTGGCTTTAAAAGCCATGTAATGAGCAGTGGGAATGGTTCCCAGTAAACTCAAATCACCAATTAAGTCCAATAATTTATGTCTTACTGGCTCATTATCAAAGCGTAAAGGAGGATTTAACCATTGATTTTGATCGCAGATTAAAGCATTTTCTAAACTGCCTCCTTTAATTAAACCAGCCTTTTGCAGATACTCAATTTGATCGGCAAAACCGAAAGTCCGAGCATCTGCGATCGCATTTTGAAAACTTTCTTGATTAGGACTCCAACTATACCATTGATTACCGATCGGTTTATAAGTAAAATCGATGCCGTAGGTAAAACGTAATTCAGGGGAAGGAATCGCCGCCACAAAAGCATCCCCTTCGTACAACCAAATCGGTTGAGAAATGGTTAAATCTGATGGAGAAAAAGAGTTATTTAAACCAGCATTTTTGATCGCTTCCACCCAGATTTTGGCCGAACCATCAAGGAGGGGAATTTCCGCACCATCCACCTCAATGCGAGCATCCTCTACCCCCAAAGCGGTTAAGGCCGCTAATAAATGCTCAACAGTTCTAACCTTTGCTTCTCCTCGTCCCAATTCTGTTGATAAAGTCGTTTGGTAAACCGAAGAAACTAGAGCGGGAATAATCGGTTGATTGGCTAAATCTCTACGGACAAAATAACGTCCTTCTCCTGGATTTGCCCCACAGACGCGCACCCGGGTTATCTCCCCCGAATGTAGGCCAATTCCCGATAATTCAAATTGTTTAGCGATAGTAGAAACCATAATTATCAAGTAATAAAGCTTTTATCAGTGAACAGCAAAAATAACTAAATTCATCGATAACTGGTAACTGGTAACTGATAACTGATAACTGATTAGAATCGTTCCCCGATACCGAAATGAATACGAGAACTACCATCGACATTAAAACCGTAGTCAACCCGAATTTGGCCGACGGGAGATTGTACCCGAACACCTAAACCGTAACCGAGACCAGTACCGGGTAAATCCCGGACAATACCGGGTTGACCGGGGACATCACCTTGGGAACCAATAGTAGTGCCGAAATCGACAAATAATGCCCCTCCGATAATTGCCACAATGGGAAAACGATATTCGGCCGTCGCTTGGAAATAACTGCGACCGCTACCCACTTCTCCCTCAGCGTAACCCCGTACAGAGTTACTACCCCCAACAATAAAAGCATCGTAGGGGGGTAAATCGCCTAATACTGTCCCTGCTTGCACATTAAAAGCTAGGGATTGCTGACCTTTAAAAATATCGGTTTCAAAGAGATTAAAGGAATTAATAAACCGAACGGGGATAAAGTAACTGTAACTACCCCGAACACGAGTGCCGAAAATACTGCCAGAACCGACGGGGATAGTTTGTTCCAAACCTAGACGCAGGAAAGAACCACTGGTGGGTTGCAGGGGATTGTCGCGAAAATCTTGAATAGCGCCAATATTGAGGGAAAGTAGATCATCAGTCCCAGAGGAACTAAAAGACAGTTGTTGACTGCCAAAACCGTTGAGGGGTGCAGACAAGGGGGAGATGTCACCATTGGCATTCTGCACCTGTACCTGTTGATAGTTAAAACCTAGGGAAACCACCCATTTTGGTTTTGTAAAAACATCAGGGGCCAAAGGACGGACAAAAGTAATACCGCCACCCGTGCGGACGATACGGGGACTATCATTATCGTTAAGGGTCCGAATTGAGGAATCTTCCCCATCATAAACTAGAGAAATCGACTGTCGCCGGAAAACGTTGACCGTGTAGGAAGTGCGGAAATTATCCGTGGCAATCCAAGGATCGGAAAAACTCAGATCGAATAAAAATTCCCGTTCCCCTAACTGAACTTCTGCCCCCAAAGTTTGGTTATTACCGCCAAAATTGCGCTGTTGATAGCTGACAGTGCCGAATAGGCCCGCATTCGAGCTAATACCACCCCCAGCGGCCACGGAACCGGTATTACCTTCCACCACATCGACGTTAACAATCACCTCCCTTGGGTCGCTGCCGGGGGAAAAAGACAGACGCACATCCTCGAATAAACCGAGACCGAAAACACGCTGTAAATCCTGTTGGGCCGTATTGCGGTTAAAAATATCCCCCGCTTTTAGGCGCATTTCCCTAGTAATGATAAATTCTCTGGTTTTACCGTTGACTGGTTCCTGTTCAACGTTAAAGTAGCGTACTTGAATTTTTTCGATTAAACCTTCGGAAATGACCAGAATCACCCGACCATCGGGAGTTACTTGCGGCGCACCGATTACCTGGGCTAGATCATAGCCGTTTTTGCTGTACCAGTCATTGATTTTTTTCACCCCCGCCTGTAATTCCCTCAAATTCAGGGTTTTGCCGTATTGACCGGCGAAAATTTCCTCGACCACCCCAGCAGGTAAAATCGATTTGTCCACGGTTTCCGGGGCGATTTGAATCTGTACGCCCTGAAAAACGGGGTTAGGCTGCACCTCAAAGGTGACTCGCACCCCTAGTGGCGTATCTTGGGGAACTGCCCGCACATCGGCAAAAAAACCCGTGGCAAAAACGGCGTTAATGTCTTCTTGCAGTTGCGATCGAGTCGCACCTCGTCCTGGTCGGGTGCGAATGGTATTATAAACTAGATTTTCTAATTCCCGATCGCCCCCCTGTACTACCACTTCAGCCACCAAAACTCGCGACTCCTCGGCCTGCGCTGGTGGCGCTGTTGGGGGAGTTTCTACAGGGCTTGGTGTTTCCGTCGGGGTTTCCGGTGCTGGTGCCACGGGTGGAGTAGTTTCTGCCGTCGCCGGGGGAGACTGTACTATCTCCTCGACAGGTGAAAAAACCGTTGGTTGCGGTTTTTCTTCGGCCATGACCGTCCCGTGAAATAATCCGAAAATAGCCAGCAGCAGGGCCAGCGAGGAATATCGCCCCGAAAAATTGAGATTTTTAAGCACTTCCACACACCCACTAACACCATTATGGTTTTGTTTGTTTTCTCTGCCCGAGAAATTTAACGAACGTTAAAACTCTAGCAGATCGCTTACTCTCAGTAAATCCCAGCTTGACCGGTGACTCAAGAGATACTGCATCGGGTCTGATATTGGTCAGCCGTCAGCATTAAGTTTTTATCTTGCCATATCTTAGCTTTTTCTGGTTTGGCTCTATCCCAATTCCCCCTCTGGGATTATTGCCACCTCGGTTGGCCCACAATCAATTACATATCTTCCTAACTCACCAAAATTAAAAACAATTATGTTTATTCTCCTGGGAATCCCCCACCTTATTTACGCCTGGGCAGATGTCAACGTCTCGTTTGTAATAACTGTACCAGTTGCGAGACCTGTTGCCGATTGAACATTTGCAGCAGGGTACTAGCTACCAATTCCGGTTCTAGGGTAATCAGGATTTGTGGTAATTTGGCGGTGGCTAATAATTGCAATTCTTGACTGACGGTGATTTCTTCCCCGCGACCCCATTCTAATAAATCACTGGCTTGTTTTAATTCTTTAATAATAACCGGGGCGAGAGTGCGGTAGGAATGTTTGGGGTTAGCCAGGGCAGATTGGGCATTTTTAACTAAATATTGCCAGTTTTGCTGTTCCGAAGCCAATTGAGATAGAGATAAAGTTAATTTTTGTAATTGCTGACGGGAAGCACTGGTTTCTTCCTGTTTGAACAGTTGTAACATCTGTTTGAGGATAGCTCTGATGCTCATGGAGATAGAAGACGCTGCCGCAATAGCTGGAGTAGATTTTTTTTGGTCGAGAAGATAGTTAAGATGGGCCTGCAATTCGGCAAAAGTCGGTTCACCTTTTTTAACCATAGCGTTAGCTTCTTCGGCTTGCAACCCTAATGGACCGGGCAGCTTATCGATCAATGTCTGCAGCAGATCATAACCCTTGAGGAACAAAGATTCTAATTTTTGATCCACTTGCAGGGGATTTTCTTTCAGTATTTTGAAAGCATCCTCAAGACGGTGAGCAGTTTTTTGGATACTGCCATAACCTAACATGGCCGCCCCCCCCTTGATCGAATGGGCGGCACGAAACATCTCGTTCATCTGTTCAGTATTGTTGACCAGATTGCCTAGGTCTAAAATCCCCTGTTCCAAAGTTTCTAGGTGTTCTTTTGCTTCTTCGATGAAATAGCCGAGAATTTTCTGAGCGTTAGCGGAGTCCAAGGTCTTATCCCCCTTATCACGATGCTGTCTAGTCCTAGATTGCCCAGTTTTTCAGGAAATATATCAGTTATCAGGCAATGGCTAGGAAAACTGGCCCAGACGGACACAAGCTTGGTTCAAAAGCCTGGCCCCAAAGGTTCTCAGCTTCTCTTGCTCAAAATAGATCTAGCAATGGCAGGCAAAAAGCTAAAGCAAGAATCGGGAACAGGAGCAAGCTGACTAGAAATTGTTATTGATAAGTGGTGGCTGAGTTGTTGACTATAGGCAACAGACAACGCCAGAACATTAGGTCGTCCTCCAGAGATGATGCCAAATCCCCTCATACTCCAGCTTGCTCTTGCTCAAAAACCTCGTCACCTCCATCAAGGGCTAAATTAGAACAAATTTACTAAACAAAAATACCCGACCAGAAAAAGCTTAAAAGCTGAAAGGCTTACGTAGCAAGGGATAGAAAAAAGATCAAAAAATTTTGCCAAAAGGGGTTGACAAACCTGGGGAAGTTAGATACATTGGTAAATGCGCGGTTGAAGCGAAGCGAAAGCGAAGCGAAACAAACGACGCTGGAACCTAGACAAAACAATAGTTTGAAAGCCAAGTAAAACAGCCTCGTTTAGAAGCAATTCTATAACAAAACGGTGAAACCCGCAAGGGGGAAACCAAAAAAAGTCAAAGAATCAAACGATTCATCATGGAGAGTTTGATCCTGGCTCAGGATGAACGCTGGCGGCGTGCCTAACACATGCAAGTCGAACGGGAATCTTCGGATTCTAGTGGCGGACGGGTGAGTAACGCGTAAGAATCTAACTTCAGGACGGGGACAACAGTTGGAAACGACTGCTAATACCCGATATGCCGCAAGGTGAAACCTAATTGGCCTGAAGAAGAGCTTGCGTCTGATTAGCTAGTTGGTGGGGTAACGGCCTACCAAGGCGACGATCAGTAGCTGGTCTGAGAGGATGATCAGCCACACTGGGACTGAGACACGGCCCAGACTCCTACGGGAGGCAGCAGTGGGGAATATTGCGCAATGGGCGAAAGCCTGACGGAGCAACGCCGCGTGAGGGAGGAAGGTCTTTGGATTGTAAACCTCTTTTCTCAAGGAAGAAGTTCTGACGGTACTTGAGGAATCAGCCTCGGCTAACTCCGTGCCAGCAGCCGCGGTAATACGGGGGAGGCAAGCGTTATCCGGAATTATTGGGCGTAAAGCGTCCGCAGGTGGTCAGCCAAGTCTGCCGTCAAATCAGGTTGCTTAACGACCTAAAGGCGGTGGAAACTGGCAGACTAGAGAGCAGTAGGGGTAGCAGGAATTCCCAGTGTAGCGGTGAAATGCGTAGAGATTGGGAAGAACATCGGTGGCGAAAGCGTGCTACTGGGCTGTATCTGACACTCAGGGACGAAAGCTAGGGGAGCGAAAGGGATTAGATACCCCTGTAGTCCTAGCCGTAAACGATGGATACTAGGCGTGGCTTGTATCGACCCGAGCCGTGCCGAAGCTAACGCGTTAAGTATCCCGCCTGGGGAGTACGGCCGCAAGGTTGAAACTCAAAGGAATTGACGGGGGCCCGCACAAGCGGTGGAGCATGTGGTTTAATTCGATGCAACGCGAAGAACCTTACCAAGACTTGACATGTCGCGAACCCTGGTGAAAGCTGGGGGTGCCTTCGGGAGCGCGAACACAGGTGCTGCATGGCTGTCGTCAGCTCGTGTCGTGAGATGTTGGGTTAAGTCCCGCAACGAGCGCAACCCTCTATCTTAGTTGCCAGCATTAAGTTGGGGACTCTAAGGAGACTGCCGGTGACAAACCGGAGGAAGGTGGGGATGACGTCAAGTCAGCATGCCCCTTACGTCTTGGGCGACACACGTACTACAATGGTCGGGACAAAGGGCAGCGAACTCGCGAGAGCCAGCGAATCCCAGCAAACCCGGCCTCAGTTC
>NZ_CP020664.1:1030000-2175000 GCF_003019735.1 Microcystis sp. MC19
CGTCAAAACGGGACAAATAATCGCCATTCTCGAAAGTCGGGAAAGATTAGAGGATAACCTGCGACAGGCACAAGAACAGGTGAAAGTAGCCACAGCCAAACTAGAACAGGTAAAAGCTGGGGCAAAAGTCGGCGAAATCGATGCTAATGCCGCTAACGTGCGAAAAATCGAAGCACAATGGGTAGGGGATCAAGCAAACCAACGGACAACTATCCAAAGATTAACAGCGCAATTAGAAGGGGATATAGCTGCCCAAAAAGCGACAATTGCTAAATTAGAAGCAGAATATCGCAATGCCAAAGCTGAATTTGATCGCTACGAAAAACTCTATCAAGAAGGGGCAATTTCCGCCTCTAGTTTTGATAGTAAAAGACTGAATTTAGAAACCAGTAATCAACAACTAACAGAAGCAAAAGTTACCCTAGAGAGAATTGAACGCACTGGTAAACAACAGATACAAGAAGCCAAGACTACCCTAACCCGGATTGAATCCACTGGTCAACAGCAGATCAAAGAGGCCAGATCCACTTTAAATCAAGTCTCGGAAGTGCGGGGAGTCGATGTGCAGGCAGCCCAAGCGGAGGTAAATGCTGCCCTAGTTGCCGTTAAAAAGGCTCAAACTGAGTTAAATCAGGCTTATATTCGATCGCCAATTACCGGCAAAGTGATTAAAGTCAATACCCGTATCGGGGAACAAATCAGCGATCAAGGAATTGTTGACCTCGCTGAAACCGAGCGCATGGAAGTAATTGCCGAAATCTATCAAAGCGATATCGGCAAAATTCGCGAGGGACAAACTGCCACGATTACCGGATCGGCGTTTAAGGGCGAAGTTAGGGGAAAAGTGCGCTTAATTGCTTTAAAAGTTGACCAACAAAATATCTTCAGCAATCAACCGGGGGAAAACTTCGATCGCAAAGTTATCTCTGTCCGCATTGCCTTAGATCGCAAAAACAGTCAAAAAGTGGCAGGTTTAACCAATTCCCAAGTAACTGTAACTATCAATGAGTAGGTTTTCCATGAAACTAACCCATCTATTCAAAAAAACGCCCCTATCTTGGTTACAGGTGACGCGAGAGAAAACCCGTTTGATTGTAGCTATTGCCGGGATTGCTTTTGCTGACTTCCTAATTTTTACACAGTTGGGGTTTCGGGATGCCTTATTTGATGCTTCCGTTAAACCCCATTATGTCCTCGATGCGGATTTAGTCCTGATTAATCCCCAATTTGATACCCTCTTTGCCGTGAAAAGTTTCTCACGCGATCGCTTGTACCAAGCTAAAAGAGTCGAGGGTATTCAATCCTTAGCCTCAGTTTATATTGCTTCTGCCCAGTGGCGCAATCCCGAAACTGCCCTAGAAAGAACTACTTTAGTCTTTGGTTTTGATCCCAGTCAACGGGTTTTTACCCTCCCAGAAGTCAATCAAAAATCCAGTGATCTAAAGATGTTAAATCGCGTCTTGTACGATCAAGCTGGTAGGCCAGAATTCGGTCCAATTGCCGATTTACTCCAGAAAAACCCCGATTTGACAGTTCAGTTAAATAAAAAAGAGGTACAGGTAGCGGGAATTTTTACCCTTGGTGCCTCCTTTGCTGCCGATAGTAACGTCATTACCAGTGATTCTACCTTTTTAAGGCTCTTTCCCGAACGTCAACCCCACGAAATCGATATAGGACTGATTAAACTGCAACCGGGGGCAAATATCGAGGCAGTAAAAGACAATTTACAGGCACTTTTCCCTAAAAATGAAGTAATAGTCCTTACTTTAGAAGAATTTGCTGAAAGGGAAAAAACCTATTGGGCAAATGGTACAGCCATTGGTTTTATCTTTGGGTTAGGTACAGTAGTCGGTTTTATCGTCGGTATCGTCATTGTCTATCAAATTCTCTATTCCGATGTCACCGATCACTTACCCGAATACGCTACCCTAAAAGCTATGGGTTACGGTGATTGGTATTTAGTCGGGGTTTTGATGCAAGAGGCTTTATTACTAGCGGTTTTGGGGTATATACCGGGGTTTATCGTCTCTCTCGGTGTTTATAATCTCGCTTCCTCCGCTACACTTTTACCCATAGTGATGACTACCGCTAGGGCGATCGAAGTTTTAATCCTAACAATTATTATGTGTATTGCCTCTGGAATTGTCGCCATGGGCAAATTAAGGACAGCAGATCCAGCCGATATTTTTTAAGCTATCAAGGGTGAAATAATGCTGATTTTTCAAAAAGAGCGAGAATTAGGGGATTTTAGCCCGAATGAACCCGTAATTGCCATTAAAGGCTTAAATCACTATTTTGGTACGGGGGAATTAAAAAAACAGGTTTTATACGATATCGATCTGGAAATTAAAGCGGGGGAAGTAGTGATTATGACTGGTCCTTCGGGATCGGGGAAAACTACTTTATTGAGTTTAATGGGAGGTTTGCGATCGGCACAAGCGGGCAGTTTAAAAATTCTCGGCCAAGAAATGTTAGGAATTAGTAAGGGCAAAATGCTGAAAATTCGCCGACAAATTGGCTATATTTTTCAATCACATAATTTACTAAAATTCCTGACAGCGAAACAAAACGTTAGGATGTCTTTGGAACTGCACGAGGAGTTTTTAGAACAAGATCTCGATCAAAAAGCCACGGCAATTTTGGAATCGGTGGGTTTAGGGGACCGCGTTGATTACTATCCCCACGATCTATCGGGGGGACAAAAACAACGGGTTGCGATCGCTCGCGCCCTCGTCAGTCATCCCAAATTAGTCCTCGCCGATGAACCGACCGCGGCCTTAGATAAACAATCCGGGCGCGATGTGGTGGAAATCATGCAGAAATTGGCAAAAGAACAAGGTTGCACGATTTTACTCGTCACCCACGATAACCGGATTCTCGACATCGCCGATCGCATTGTCAATATGGAGGATGGTCGTTTAGGCGATTAACTGCCCAAAAATTACTTGCCAAAAATCGGCCTTTCATGTTAGACTAAAGTAATGTCATCTTGGAGAGGTGGCAGAGTGGTCGAATGCGGCAGATTGCTAATCTGTTGTACGAATCGTAAGACCGTACCGAGGGTTCGAATCCCTCCCTCTCCGTATTTTTTGGGTAGGTTCGATGACTGCTCGCCAGGATTATTTCTGCTCCGTATATGGTCCGGTAGCCTCTTGGCGTTTCGGCAGTTCCTTGGGCATCGACCCGATCGGTTTAGTTTCCACCTGTTCCTTTAACTGTGCCTACTGTCAGTTAGGAGAAATTGAGCAAAAAACCGAGCAACGGAAAATTTTTATCACCAGCGAACAAATTAGCAGGGATTTAATTGCCTTTGCTCCCTGGGACGTGGATATAGTCACTCTCAGTGGTAGTGGGGAACCCACCCTCGCCCTCAATTTAGGGGAAATACTGGCCACCGTCAAGGAAATGACCAGACGGCCGGTGGCGGTCTTAACCAATAGTACCCTCCTGGGAGATGCCCGAGTGCGTCAAGAGTTGAGCAGAGCCGATATCGTCGCCGCTAAAATCGATGCTGTTTCCGAGGCCCAATGGCGACGGGTTAACCGTCCAGTCCCCGGCCTGGATTGGCAGGAGCTTTGGTGGGGATTAAGACAATTTCGCCAAGAATGGTCGGGAAAACTAGCAATTCAAACCATGGTGTTGGCCTCTTGGTCGCCCCAAGAGCAAGACCAGTATATCGATTTGATGCAACAGCTACAACCGGATGAAATTCAACTTAACACCCCGACCCGTCCCCGGGCCGGACAAAGACAATTAGAAACCCGCGGTAATAATCCCCTCAGCGCTGGCGACGGAAGGCAAATTCTCAAACCCGTAAACGCTGAAATATTGGCAATTTGGGCGGAAAAAATCGCCACGGCGACGGGAATTACCGTGCGCTGTGTGCCGCTTACCGCCACAGGTCTCTAAGGCTTCGGCCGGGGTTTTTCTTCTTTGGGTTTGACATTAAAATAAGCCTCCATTACCTGACGTACCATAGGTGCGGCCACTTTACCACCACCACCGCCGGAATGTTCCGCAAAGGCGACCACGACAATTTCGGGCTTATCAAAAGGGGCGAAAGCTCCAAACCAAGCGTGGGACTGGCCCGGAGGTGCTTCTGCCGTGCCGCTTTTGCCCGCTACGGGCGGTAAAGCGGGGTCTGATAGGGCCCGACCCGTTCCTTCCGCTACCACGGCTCTCAGGGACTTTCTCAGGGTGTCTAGGGTGCTAGGTTTCATGTTCAAAGACTTGCGCCATTCCTTAACATCCCGGGCATCCTGTAAAAGATGCGGTTTCACCAAAAAACCGCCGTTAGCGGGGACAGCAAACATCACAGCTACCTGTAGGGGAGTCGCTAGGGTAAATCCTTGACCGATCGACATATTAATCGTATCGCCTACGGACCAATCCCAGTTTTTAAAATTACGCAGCTTCCAATCGCGATCGGCAATTAACCCCGGGGTTTCTTCCGCTAATTCTATCCCAGTTTTCTGACCGAAACCGTAGCGCCGGGCCATGGCAATTAAAGCCGGTCCCCCCACCCCGCGACCTATTTGACCGTGAAAAGTGTTACTACTCATGGCCATGGCCCGGACAAAACCCATCGGACCAAAACCGGCGTGATTCCATTCTCCAAAAGCTGTCCCCCCCACATAAAGGGCGGCAAAGGTATTTAAGACCGTATTGGGGGGAAATTTCCCCGATTCCATGCCGGCAGTGGCAGTGACGACTTTAAAGGTGGAAGCGGGGGGGAATCCTTGCAGGGCGCGGTTAACAAACGGGTTGCCCTCCGCTTGTAGTTTTTTCCAGGTGGCGGTGGTAATTGGGGCCGAGAAAACATTGGGATCGAAACTAGGATAACTGACCATGGCCCGCACGGAACCATCCCGGGGATCGATCGCCACGATCGCACCTTTGCGTTTTCCCAAAGCGGCCTCGGCGGCTTTTTGGAGTTTTAAATCTAGTGTCAGGGTGACATCTTGCCCGGGTTTAGCAATTTTTTGGCCGAGAATTTGGATTACCTGTCCCGATCCGTTGACCTCTAACTGCATTCCCCCCCATTCTCCCCGCAATTTTGACTCGTAGGCGGCTTCTACACCCATTTTACCGACGACATCTCCCAACCGGTAGCCCTGTCGTCTTTTGGCTTGATATTCCTCCGGGGTTAGTTCCCCGGTATAACCGAGAATATGCGCCCCGATTTTACCATTGGGATAGTAGCGCACTGATTCCACGTCCACTTCAATGCCGGTTAATTCGTCTTTGTATTCCTCTAGGGCGATAATTTGGGCCGGAGTTAAACCCCTAGCGATGCGGATCAGGGTGGAGGGGTTTTCGTCCGCTTCGTTAATGCGTTTTTCTAGGTCGCTTCTGGGAATTGCTAAAATACTGGCTAAACGGTCAAGATTGAGTTTTTGGGCGGGATTACGCTGGGATTTGGGCCAAATATAGGCCGCATGGGTTAAACGGGCCGTAGCCAAAACTTTGCCATTGCGATCGAATAAGTTGCCTCGGACTGGAGGTTTGGGAAGAATGCGAATCCGATTATTTTCTGCCCTTTCTCGGTTAATTTGTCCTTGCTGCAGTTGTAAATAGGCCAAGCGCGAGCCAACTCCTCCTAGCAGGACAATGCTAATTAAGCCCATAATTAGCCATGACTGACGCTGACGACCGACTAGACGCTCTTTATCTTTGATTTTATTCTGTAATTTATTCGGCGATGGCCGCGTCGGCGAGGTGAGCGTTTTTTTCCGTTTCAGTTTGACTTTGGTTTTTGAGAGGAGTCCGCTATTACGCATTTGCTTAAAGTTAAAAATTTAAAAGTTATTAGGGCAGTTATCAGTTATCAGTTATCAGTCATCAGTTATCAGTTATCAGTTATCAGTTATCAGTCATCAGTTATGAGATTTGAGTTTTAAGTAAGAAGTATTAAGTGAGTAGTTTTAAATAGCACTTTCCTGATGTCTTTTCACTGGTCACTGGTTACTGGTTACTGATCACTGGTTACTGATCACTGTTTACTGATCACTGAAAAGGACGCAATACTAGGTGATTTAGCTCCTCTGTTTACTAAAGTTAAGGGAATCCGCAACATATCTTAACAAAATAGCAGTAAATGCTCCAATAAATTTTAACTTTTGTTAACTTACCTTGATTTTTCAAAAATACTCAGCAAGAATCTGTCACAGAGCTTTGATAGGAATTGCTAATAGTTCTGATTAAAAGTTCTGTAGTCCCTCTCCTGTTATCCACTGCCGACATGATGTTAGAAGCTTTTGTCCTTTCCCCCCGCTACTCTCTCGATGCAGCCAATTGGTTAGAAGGAATCGATCCTTCCCGTCATTACTGGTTATGGGTGAATGGAGATCCACAGCTGCCAGTGATTATCCCCGGTTTGATAGTTTCTAGTATAGAGGAATTAAGAACAGTTATCGGTCAGTTTCGAGGGCTACAGTCGGGAGAAAGCCTAAAATTAACAAGAATCGTCGGCAGCTGCAAGATTCATTGTGTGAGCAGTAATTGTTATGCGATCGAAGCAAGGGTTGACAGCGCCTTGGTCTGGCATTTATTCGATCGCGAAACCATAGAAAGTCTCCTCATGGCTGCCCATCCCGATTGGCTCCCCGCAGAAAAAGATCTAGAATTGGGCAGAAAAGCTTTAATGCGCTCCTTGAATCAACCCGTGTACGTTCCCTAGGCAAATTGGCGCAAATTGATTAATTCTTGGGGAGAAGCCAAGAGTTTTACTTCCACAGAGGCAATTTCTACCGAATTAGTTAATTGAAATTGCCAGCGCACATTGACTTTAAACAAAGGGGTTTGTACCTGGCCGGTGATGGTGATTCGGGTGGATTGATCCTCTAGGGTTTCTAAGCTTCCCTGAGCGGGAAAAGCGGTTAATCCTTGCGCTTCCTCATGGAGATAATTAGCGATCGCCTGTCTGCCGCGCACCCCCTCCCCGAAAGGTGCGATTAAAACGCCATCTTCGGCGAATAATCCGGCAGTTTCGGCAAATTCGCCCGCGTTTAGCCTTTGAAAATAGCGATAGATAATTGGTTCCGTGATAGCGGCGATCGAGATTTCGGGACAGGAAACTGGCGCATACATATAATTAGGAGTCTTTTGTCAAGTATTTCTTAACTTAATGTAACATTATCCCTGCTCAAAATGTAATCACACTGCGGATAGAATCCCCTTGTCGCATCAGGTCAAAAGCCTCGTTAATCCTTGCCAGAGGCAGAACATGGGTGATTAAATCATCAATGTTAATCTTGCCGTCCATGTACCAATCGACTATTTTTGGTACATCTGTACGACCCCTTGCCCCACCAAAAGCCGTACCTTTCCAGACCCGTCCGGTGACTAATTGAAAAGGACGGGTACTAATTTCCTGGCCGGCCCCGGCTACACCGATAATAGTGGCAACACCCCAACCTTTATGGCAACATTCCAAAGCTTGACGCATAATCTGGACATTGCCGATACACTCAAAACTATAATCGGCCCCACCTTTAGTTAAATCCACCAGATAAGCCACTAAATCCCCCTCGATTTCTTGGGGATTAACAAAATGAGTCATCCCGAATTTGGTCGCTAAAGCTTGTTTCTGGGGATTGATATCGACCCCGACAATCATATCGGCCCCCACTAAGCGGGCCCCTTGAATAACATTTAAACCGATACCTCCCAGACCAAAAACCACCACTTTTGCCCCCGGTTCCACTTTAGCGGTATTAATCACCGCACCGATACCTGTAGTGACTCCGCAGCCGATATAACAGACTTTTTCAAAGGGAGCATCCGGGCGAATCTTGGCTAGGGAAATCTCCGGCAGTACGGTATAGTTAGCAAAAGTCGAGGTTCCCATGTAGTGATAAAGCGGCTGACCATCGAGGGAAAAACGACTGGTTCCATCTGGCATTACTCCCCGACCTTGGGTAAGACGAATCGCTTGACAGAGATTGGTTTTAAAGCTGAGACAGTATTCGCACTGACGACATTCGGGAATGTATAGGGGAATAACATGATCCCCCACTTTTAGGCTAGTGACACCTTTTCCCACTTCTACCACGATTCCGGCCCCTTCATGGCCTAAAATTGAGGGAAATAAGCCTTCAGGATCGGCCCCAGAGAGAGTATAGGCATCGGTGTGACAAACTCCCGTGGCTTTGATTTCTACTAACACTTCCCCCGCTTGCGGTGCGGCTAATTTTACCGTTTCAATAGTTAGGGGTTTTCCTGCTTCTAGGGCAACTGCCGCTCGAACATCCATAGGCTCAAAGCAATAGGTTTTTTCCAGTATAATACCGTTAAACTGCTGAAGAGTTGTAATAGAACAATTCTAAACTTATCTCTATGTTAGTCCTCACCATCCGCGAAGAAGGAATTAACGATGGTGGCTTTACTGCTACTCTCAATTTTGATAGCGGTAACAGCTACCCAATTACGGTTACTGACCCCTTTACTAACCAAGAAGAAAAAGACCTAGAATGGTACTTTGAGGAATGGTTAGTATTTCCGACGCTAGGGACGGATAAGGCGCAAAAAGCCGCCAACAGCGTCCAAAACTATGGCGAAAACCTATTTAAACAGGTTTTCCAGAGTAATTTAAATGCTTATGGGGAATATCGAGACTTACGAAAGCAGTTAAGTCAACTGCAAATTATCATCGAAAGTCAGTCGCCAGAATTTCAAGCTTTACATTGGGAAGCGCTGAAAGATCCTGATTTACCGCGTCCTTTTTCTATAGATTGTATCATCTCCCGCCAGCGTCGAGGGGCTACAGTTGTCCCGGTGCAAATGGCCACTTATCCTACTATCAATCTTCTGGTGGTGATTGCGCGTCCTAATGAGGAATCTGATGTTAACTATCGCACGATTTCCCGTCCTTTAGTAGAACTGGTAAATAGTAGTGAAATACCGGTAAAAATTGATATTTTGCGTCCCGGAACTTATGAATCACTAACCAGACATCTGGATGAGAAGGGAGAAGGATACTATCATGTTATTCATTTCGATGTTCATGGCGGATTAATGGAATATGAACAGTACCAAAGACAGGTTCACGGGGATTCTTGGCGCTATCAAAGGGGATGGGGACTGGAGGATTTAGCAGAATATGAGGGAGTAAAAGCTTTTCTGTTTCTGGAAGGAGAAGAAAAAGGTCAAGCGACTCCGGTAGAAGCGACGGAATTAGCGAATTTACTCACTGGGAAAAATATCCCTATTTGTATTCTCAATGCTTGTCAGTCAGCAAAGCAAATTTCCCAGGAATCAGAAGACTATCGGGAAACCAGTTTAGGAAGTCGTTTGATGACTGCGGGAATGCAAGCAGTGGTGGCGATGGGATATTCGGTGACGGTTTCTGCAGCTAAGTTGATGATGAAACCAATTTATCAGCAATTATTGAACGGAAAAGACCTAACGGAAGCGATGCGAAAGGGACGGTTAGAGTTATTCAATAATAAGCAACGGCGCGCCTATTATAACACGATAATAGATTTAGAAGATTGGTTATTACTGGTGATTTATTGTCGCGGTAAAATTAATCTCAATTTGCGTCCATTTACTCCAGAAGAGGAGGAAAAATACTGGGAACATATCGGCAATCAATATGTCTTTCCTTTACCAGAATACGGCTTTGTCGGCAGGGATTTAGAAATTCTCAAGATGGAAAAGGCGCTGCTGAAACATAATATCCTTTTACTTAAAGGAATGGGAGGGACAGGAAAAACTACCTTACTCAATTATCTACGAGAATGGTGGCAGAAAACCAACTGGGCGACCCATATTTTCTATTTTGGTTATGATAGAAAAGCTTGGACGTTAGAACAGATTGTCCATGAAATCGGTCAGGGAATTTATAATCGCTTTGAACAGGCGAGTTTCCAAGGGATGAACCTGAAAGCGCGGGTAAAGAAACTAGAACAAAAACTCCGCAGTGAGGCGTATATTCTGATTTTAGATAATCTGGAGTCGGTGACGGGACAACCGTTAGCAATTCAGAATACTTTACCGGAGAATGAGAGGGAAGAAATCGCCGATTTTCTCAAGAATTTGGTCGGGGGAAAAACGAAGGTGATTTTGGGTTCTCGCAGTGAGGAAACTTGGCTGCAACGCAGGACTTTTAAGGAGAATATCTATCACTTACAAGGATTAGACCAAGAGTCGAGAACTGAATTAGCGGAGAGAATCTTAGAACGTCAGGCGAAGAGTCGGAAAAATGCGATTAAAAAGGATGATTATTTTAAGCGCTTGATGAAATTGTTGGCGGGATATCCGTTGGCGATGGAAGTGGTATTAGCGAATCTGAAGCGACAGTCACCGGAGGAGATTTGGCAAGGGTTACAGTTGGCGGAGTTAGCTGATGTGGGGGATAAGGATAAGACTAATAATATCATCAAGTGTGTGGAATATTCCCACAGTAATTTGTCTGAGGAGGCGCAGAAGTTGTTACTCTGTTTAGCGCCGTTTAGTGGGTTTATTCCCAGGGGTGTTATTCCTATTTATAGCCAAAAACTACAGCAATTAGAACCTTTACAAGGCTATCAATTTGACCAATTTGATGCAGCGATTGAAGAAGCAATTCATTGGGGTTTGCTTTCGCCTATGAGTGAAGAAATGCCGAGTTTATTGACTATCCAGCCCATTTTTCCCTACTTCTTGAAGACGAAGTTAAAGGAATTAGCACCAGAGACACAAGCAGCAATTTGGGAGGGATTTAAGAATCATTACCGAGGCTTGGCAGGTTATTATGATGACTTACTAGATTCCAAAAATCCGCAAGAGAAGCAGTTAGGGATATTGTTCTGTCGCTGGGAGTATGAAAATCTGTTTAATGCGTTGCAGATTTGTTTGGAGAAGCAGGAAGATATTTATATCTTCTTTTGCTTACATAATTATTTTGTTGTTACCAATGATGTTAGTAGCAGACTGAAACTATGCGAGAGTGTTTGTCAAGCTTGTCAAGCTTATCCTGAACAGATTAAAACTGGGATAATCGGTGGTAATATTGCCAATGCTTTGGGCAATCTCGCCATCGCCTATCGACATACAAAAAACTATGAACAAGCGAAACAGACTCATCTAAAAGTTATTGAATTAACTCAAAATCTCCAAGGAGTGGACGAGCAACAAAAAGCCTCAACATTGGGAAGTATCTATCACAATTTGGGAGCAGTAGCGCAAGAATTGAGGGAATGGGAGCAAGCCCGAAGCTACTACCAGCAAGCTATTGAGATCTACATTGAATATGGCGCTGCCGGAGGCACGCAAAGCGCCCGCTACTCCCAAGCCAGAACCCTGCACCAGTTGGGAAGGGTAGCGGAAGGAGTTGGGGAATTGAGCCAAGCCAAAAGTTATTACCTGCAAGCTATTGAGATCAAGATTGAATATGGGGATCGTTTCTCCCAAGCCAGCACCCTGCACCATTTGGGAATCGTAGCGGAAGAATTGAGGGAATGGGAGCAAGCCCGAAGCTACTACCTGCAAGCTATTGAGATCAAGATTGAATATGGGGATCGCTACTCCCAAGCCAGCACCCTGCACCAGTTGGGAAACGTAGCGCAAGAATTGAGGGAATGGGAGCAAGCCCGAAGCTACTACCAGCAAGCTATTCAGATCTTCATTGAATATGGGGATCGCTACGGGCAAGCCAGCACCCTGCACCAGTTGGGAAGGGTAGCGCAAGAAGTTGGGGAATTGAGCCAAGCGAAAAGTTATTACCTGCAAGCCTTACAAATTTTTGCAGAATTTAAGGATAGTTACAGGGTACAAACCTATTCTTTGCCTCGTCTTGTTGCTCTTTATCAGCAAACGCAAGATGAGGAGATTTTTGTTGCTGCGGCTGATATTTTGGGGGTTGGGGTTGAGGAGGTGCGGGGTTTGCTGGAGGGTTAGAATGGGTTTTGGGCGTAGGCTGCGTGTTTGCGGCTATCAATTCAGTTAACGTAAGTAGCTGGTTATAATTAAATTAAAAATGGATTTTAGGTTCGATCCCCCCTGCCCCCCTTGATCTGTCCTTTAGTCACATCTTTCTTAACATTTCAAACCTTTGTGGCACAAGGCTTTCAAGACTCGGTTAACAATTTGTAATATTCCTTGTTGACACCCTTACTGACAAAGAAAAAACTGAAATCAAGTCAGGATAAGGGTTGGAGTGCTTACTGCAAAAATTGTTAAGAAAGATCCCTATAAGGGATAGCCCCCTTGATAAGGGGGGAATAACGAACCTAGTTTGTTGTTGCGCTTCAGCGCTAACTATTTCGGGCTTGCTGAAAAAGTAAGGGCGAAGCATTCGGATAGGAAATCTACGGTTTCAGCGATAGGTTATCGCCCGAATGCTTCGCCCCTACAATGTTGTGATCTACGGATGAGGTGTAATAGCGAGAATGGTGATTTCCCCCGAATGAGGTCCATAGCACCAGAAAATTCGATAGGCTCCCGGTGTATTCTGTTGGGCGTAGGCTTCAAAAACCTTCTGTGTTGCATCATAAGGGTTATCGAGGGAATTAAATTCGTGGGTTTTTAGTCCCGGATGTCTTGGGTTTGTACTGAGGAGCTTGAGGGCTTTTGTTACCTGTTTGTAGAGACCCTCTTGTTTCGATGCTTTTGTCCTACCTTGAGCCAGGCGAGTCTTTTGAGCCTGTTCCGCTTCTGCTCGCAATTCAGATAGAGTATTTCGAGCTTCCTGTGTCTGTCGTAAAGAAAAACTCACCTACTCCTCGACCTCTTCAGGAATAGATGCAGCAAACTCAAGCATAGCGTCTAAATCGACTGTTTCTTCAGCTAAATTTCCCGTGCTGGCTTCCGTGAGTCCCCGTTTGAGCGACTCGCGGACCCTAGGATTCTGAAATACCCATAGCTCTTGCTCTGGAATCGCAACCATGGGAACCAAAAGAAGTTCCCCGCTTGCATTCATCAGTATCCGATAGTGACGGTTGCTACATTCAGTCCCAAGGCTAATCCGTCCGCAAGCATCAGCCTGAATATCTTCTTTAATGAGCGAAAAATTCTGATACTCCATCACGTCTCCTCCTCTCTTCATATACTTATTCTAGATAAGTTACCCAATTTGGGCAATAGGGTTATGTCCATTTAGCTTCTCACTATCTAAAGAAAACAGGTTAAACTTGTTCGGGCTAGAGCCTTGACAACAAACCCAGTTTGTTGTTGCACTCTCTTCGCTAAATTCTCTCCCCTTTCCTTGTAGGATAGGGTTCAGGGGAGAGGTCAATAATTAAGAACCCAATGCGATCACACTATCTGGTAAAGATCAAGTATAATTAAGATAACAATGTTACTTAAAGAATAAAGTTAAGTTTGAATCTTCAATTGGTATAAATCATGCAACTCGAAGACTATTTTAATTTTCTTGCTCCTAACGATATTCGGCTAAAAGGAACCCGCGTCGGTATTGAAACCATTTTACACGATTTCATTTACCAAGCCAAAACTCCCGAAGAAATTGCTAATACTTATCCATCTTTAACCCTCGAACAGGTATATGCGACGATTCTTTATTATCTTCATGATAAAGAAAAAGTGAGCCAATACATCGCCGACTGGCTAGAATGGGGGCGAAAAATGCGAGAAGAACAGCGAAAAAATCCTCCGCCTGTGGTTGAACGACTGAGAAAATTGAAAGCTGAAATAACAGCCAAGCAGAAAGCTAATGACACTGAAATATTTAATTGATGAAAATGTTAATTCGGTGTATCCTCAACAATTGCGTCGCCGAGAACCAGAAATCATTATTCGAGTAGTTGGTGAACCAGATACACCAAAATTAGGTACATTAGATCCAGAAATCTTGATTTGGTGTGAGGTGATGGGATTTATTTTAGTGACAAATAATCGTGCTTCTATGCCAGTACATTTAAGAGAACACTTCAAACAAAACCGTCACATTCCTGGAATTTTTATTCTCAATCAAGATTTAAGTATTGGTGATAACTTGTTAGAATTAATTGTAATTGCCAAAGGTTCTTTTGACAATGAATATGAAGACCGAATTGTACATTTACCGTTAACTTAATGAAATCCAAATGACCTTATTAAAACAATCGGACATTCAAGAAAATCCCACAACACTTTACGAACAAGATCTTCAGTTGTGGATTGAGCAAACTATTCATCAATTACAGAATCGACAGTTTGAACAACTGGATATAGAAAACTTAATTGAGGAGTTAAAAGATTTGGGTAAGTCAGAGAAACGCGCCTTAGAGAGCAACTTAATGGTCTTGTTGATTCACTTACTCAAATTAAAGATACAGCATGATGCTCCTGAGACAATGAAAGCAAGTTGGTATAACTCAGTAGATGAGCATCGTCAGCGCGTTCAAGATGATTTACTTAAGATTCCCTCTCTTAAATCTTATCTCTTAATCTCCATCACACAAGCCTATTCCAGCGCTCGTAAAGTCGCCATCAAACAGGGTAAACGCGCTCAATTTGGTATTCCTATTCCCCAAGAAAGTGAGTATCCCCCCGCTTGTCCTTTCACACCTGAACAGATTCTAAATGAGGACTTTTACGGGTAAAAACGAAGGTAAACATTATCGATAATAAAACCATGAAACCAGAATATGACCTTGCCAACATGAAAAATCGCCCGAATGACCTAACCCCCCTTCCCTGGGAAATAAAGGGGGAATAAAGTTTTTAACACCTAACTACTTACATCTCAATAAATCTCTTGGATAAATCATAGCAAAGTGAACCTTTCATGTACTCTAAATTAAGGAGAAGACGATGGCTAATCTGGATGATGTAGGAAGAGCGAAAGCAGCTGATAAAAACCTGAACGATGCTAACCGAAGCGATGTGCAGGTAAACAAAACAAGACCATATCCTTAACTGTTCTCTCTGATTTAGAGCAGTTAACCCTGTCAGTAACGGATATTTTGCTTGGTTAAATTAAAAATAGCAAATTACCATTAACGTAAGTGTTAATTAAAGAGGTAAATATGGTTCAAATTTTACAAGCGAAAGAAGTCACTTTCAGAGATTTAATTAATCATTTTCAACTACAGTTTATAGAAGATGAGCATTTTTTTGGGGAATGGCAGCAAGACCTAAAAGCAATCTCTGAACAGGAAAAAGAATTGTTAGATAAAATCAAAACAGGTTATTTTAACTTATTGAATTATCCTCCCTTTTTGGAAACTTCGGTGAGGATGACGGTTTTAGACCCATTATTATTTATTGGTAACTTTTATCTATTTCCCTTTCACATTAAAGCAGAAGAGTCTGTTGAAATTATTACAAAAGAGCAAGATTTAATAATTAAAGGAAGGTTAGATACTTTAATTCTAAAAGAGCAATTATGGGTAATGATTCTTGAATCAAAACGGGTTATTTATTCCGTTGAAGTAGGTTTACCGCAATTATTAGCTTATTTAATAGTCAATCATCATCCCAACCGTCCTAATTATGGAATGTTGACCAATGGTTCCGAGTTTTTATTTGTTAAATTATTATGGGACGGTAAACCTTTATACGGAACCTCTCGTTTATTTGCCATGAGAAATCCGGGGGATTTATACGAGGTTCTCAAAATCCTTAAACATCTCTGTCAGTCTAGCGAGGGGGTGGAATGAACCACAGAGACACAAAGGACACAAAGATCGATCGCTTCTATGGTAAGTTAAGCTGATCACACAGAACCTAGAAGAGCCTGGATTAGAGGAGATTCAGCTAATCTAAGGATGGGCGGTTAAGAATTTTTTCGGCTTTTCTTGACTATTTCAGCCTGATTTGTCCTGACAAGCTCAAGAATACGAGAGTTTTTGTCTAGAATTGCCCGGCCTGAGAGGGGAATGGTAAAGTTAGATAAGAAAATTAAAGATGGTGTGATTAAAGTGAAATTTGCTGCTAGTACCTATTTTTCCCTGCTGCGTCATTGTGCCGTTCCTTTGTTGTCGATCGCTACTTTTACGCCAATTCTCTTAACTTATTTAGCCAAGGAAAAACCAGAAACCCCGCAACCGCAGGCAAATCTAGAAACTGCTGCCTCCCCTGCTCCTATTATCCCATCTCCGATCGCCCCCTTAACCGCACCATCGCCGAAACTATTCCCCTCTCCCCAATCTTCCCCCTTGGCACCGAAAAAATTAGCACCATCGGTTCAAACTTCCCCTAATACTTCCCCTAATACTGCCCCCGCTGCCGCGGTTAAACCGGTAACTAGACAACCCTTATTGGTTCCCGCTAATTATACGCCGCCAGCCATAGAAATTCGCGTGGCGATTAAAAGGGATGTGGCCAGTGTTTTGATTGGAGTTAACGGGCCGGCGGTGATCACCGATCGCCAAGGTCGTGGTTTAAAAACGATTGCCACTAACGAGGGTTTACCGGTCATTCCAGGTGCCAATGGCTTAAAAATGGGCGATTTATCGCTGCCAGAGGTGATTTTTGTGCAGCCCACCAGTGCCGATGGTTTAGTTTATGTGGATGATGGTTGGTATCGGGGCAAAATCCTCCTTGTTGCCCAAGGCGATCGCTTGTTAGTGGTCAATCATGTTAATTTAGAGGCCTATCTCTATAGTGTAGTGGGTAGTGAAATGCACTCCACTGCGCCAATGCACGCTTTAAAGGCACAAGCGATCGCCGCTCGTTCCTATGCCCTAGTACATATAATCCGCCCCGCTAATGCTTGGTTTCATCTGGGCAATACCCAGCGCTGGCAGGTATATAAAGGCATTCGCTCGGAGTATCAATCGACCCACCAGGCGGTTAATGCCACTGCTGGGCAGATTCTCAGCTATAAAGGGGGTGTAGTCGAGTCTCTTTATGCCGCCACCGATGAAATTGTCGCTTGGGCCCACGGTGGTCGCGGTATGAGTCAAACTGGAGCTTATAAATTAGCGGAAAAAGGCCTAGATTATCAACAAATTCTCGGTAATTATTATCCCGGAGTTGGTTTAGCCCGTCTAGTTCTACAAAATTAGATTGATTGGCTTCCTCGACTGAAAACTCAAATCTGATCACTGATAACTGAAATGCCGACCATAGCAGATTTCTAGTAACTGTATTACAATAAACTTTCAAAATGCTATAGCAGTAAATCTCTCTATGAATAGCCCCTTTCTTGACTACCTCAACGGTCCCAAGCATCCCGTCCTCGTCTTTGATGGAGCGATGGGAACTTCCCTACAAAGCCAAAATCTGACGGCCGAGGACTTTGGTGGGGCAGAATACGAAGGTTGTAACGAGTATCTTGTCCATACTAAACCTAGCGCCGTAGCGAAAGTCCACGAAGCCTTTTTAGCCGTGGGTGCGGATGTGATTGAAACCGACACCTTCGGGGGAACCTCGATAGTTTTAGCCGAGTACGATTTAGCCGACCAAGCCTATTATCTCAACAAAAGCGCCGCCGAACTGGCCAAGGCTTGCGCGAATAAATACTCTACCCCCGAAAAACCCCGTTTTGTGGCGGGTTCCATGGGGCCGGGGACAAAACTGCCCACTTTGGGTCATATTGACTTTGATACCCTCAAAAATGCCTACGTGGAACAGGTAGAGGGTCTCTACGATGGCGGGGCAGATTTATTATTAGTAGAAACCTGTCAGGATGTCCTGCAAATTAAAGCGGCTTTAAATGCTATTGAAGAAGTATTTCAGAAAAAAGGTCAACGATTGCCCCTGATGGTTTCGGTGACGATGGAAACCATGGGAACGATGTTAGTAGGAACGGAAATTAACGCCGTTGTCTCTATTTTACAACCCTATAAAATTGATATTTTGGGACTTAACTGCGCCACCGGTCCCGATTTGATGAAACCCCATATTAAATATCTCTCGGAAAATTCCCCTTTTATTGTTTCTTGTATTCCTAACGCTGGTTTACCAGAAAATGTCGGCGGTCAAGCGCATTATCGCCTCACTCCCGTAGAATTAAAAATGGCTTTAATGCACTTTATCGAAGATTTGGGAGTACAAATTATCGGCGGTTGTTGTGGTACTCGTCCCGACCATATTCAAGCTTTAGCGGAACTAAGTCAGGGTTTAACTCCGAAATCTCGTCATTATCATTATGAACCCTCCGCCGCTTCTATCTACAGTACCCAACCCTATATTCAAGATAATTCTTTCCTGATTGTCGGGGAAAAATTAAACGCCAGTGGTTCTAAAAAATGTCGGGAACTGCTCAATGTTGAAGACTGGGATAGTTTAGTATCGATGGCGAAAGCGCAGGTAAAAGAAGGAGCGCATATTCTCGATGTCAACGTCGATTATGTGGGCCGGGATGGGGTGCGCGATATGCACCAATTAGCCTCTCGTTTAGTTAATAATGTCACCCTGCCTTTAATGTTAGATTCCACCGAATGGGAAAAAATGGAAGCGGGGTTAAAAGTAGCGGGGGGTAAATGTATCCTCAACTCTACTAACTACGAAGACGGGGAACCGCGTTTTTATCAAGTCTTGGATTTAGCGAAAAAATACGGCGCAGGGGTAGTAATTGGAACCATTGATGAAGAAGGAATGGGCCGCACGGCCGAGAAAAAATTCCAGATAGCTAAACGGGCCTATTATGCAGCGATAGAATACGGAATTAATCCCTACGAAATCTTTTTTGATCCTCTAGCTTTACCGATTTCTACCGGTATCGAAGAAGACCGAGAAAATGGCAAGGCTACTATCGAAGCAATGCGTCGAATTCGCCAAGAACTGCCCGAATGTCACATTCTTTTAGGTGTGTCTAATATCTCTTTTGGGTTGAATCCAGCAGCGCGTCAGGTATTAAATTCTGTCTTCCTCCACGAAGCGATGCAGGTGGGTATGGATGGCGCAATCGTCAGCGCTAATAAAATTCTTCCTCTGGCAAAAATTGAACCAGAATATCAGCAAGTTTGTCGGGATTTAATCTATGATAATCGTCGTTTTGATGGCGATATCTGTGTTTATGATCCCCTGACCAAATTAACCGAATTATTTGCGGGGAAAACTACTAAAAAAGACCCCTCTAGTAATGCTAATTTACCCGTGGAGGAACGCTTAAAACAGCATATTATTGATGGGGAAAGATTGGGACTGGAAGAGGCTTTAAAGCAAGCTTTACAGGACTATCCACCCCTAGATATTATTAATATTTTCCTCCTGGATGGGATGAAGGTAGTGGGTGAATTATTTGGTTCGGGGCAAATGCAGTTACCTTTTGTTCTCCAATCTGCCCAAACTATGAAAGCGGCCGTTGCCTTTTTAGAACCCTTTATGGAGAAAAAAGAGGGGGATAATAATGCCAAAGGGACTTTTATTATCGCAACAGTTAAAGGGGATGTTCACGATATTGGTAAAAATTTAGTTGATATTATCTTGACAAATAACGGCTATAAGGTGATTAATTTGGGCATTAAACAACCCGTAGAAAATATCATCGAAGCCTACAAAGAACATCAAGCCGATTGTATCGCTATGAGCGGTTTATTGGTGAAATCAACGGCTTTTATGAAGGAAAATCTGGAGGTTTTTAACGAAAAAGGAATCACCGTTCCCGTTATCCTTGGCGGGGCAGCTTTAACTCCCAAATTTGTCCATGATGACTGTCAAAAAACCTACAAGGGACAGGTTATCTATGGTAAGGATGCCTTCTCTGACCTGCATTTTATGGATAAATTAATGCCCGCTAAAGCTGGGGGTCAATGGGATGATAGTAAAGGCTTTTTAGCGGAGTTTGCCGAGGCAGAAAAAACCCCGGTTGTTGCAGAAGAATTAGAGGTTAATCCCGATACTATTTTTACCGATGGAACCCTAGACAAAGAATTAGTTATTGATACCCGTCGTTCGGAAGCGGTGGCAGTTGATATTCCCCGACCAACACCGCCCTTCTGGGGTACTAAAATATTAACAGCCGCAGAAATTCCCATCGAGGAGGTTTTCTGGTATTTGGACCTACAAGCTTTATTTGTCGGTCAATGGCAATTTCGCAAACCCAAAAGCCAATCAAAGCAAGAATACGACCAGTTTTTACAGGAAAAAGTTCATCCAATTCTGACAGCATGGAAAGAGAAAATTGTCAAGGAAAATTTACTAAACCCCACATTAATTTATGGTTATTTTCCCTGTCAGTCGTCCGGTAATTCCCTGTTAATTTACGATCCCGAATCGATACAAGCAGGCGAAAACCCCGAAAATCTGCAACCGATCGCCATTTTTGAGTTTCCTCGCCAGAAATCCGGTCGTCGTCTCTGTATTGCTGACTTTTTCGCCCCGCAGGAATCCGGTATTATCGATGTTTTCCCGATGCAAGCGGTGACAGTGGGGGAAATCGCCACGGAATACGCTAAATCTCTCTTTGATGCCAACGAATATACTGAATACCTCTATTATCACGGCATGGCTGTCCAAACCGCCGAAGCCATGGCCGAATGGACTCACACCCGCATCCGTCGCGAGTTAGGTTTCGCCGAGTTCGATCCCGATAATATCCGCGATATACTGCAACAGCGTTACCAGGGTTCTCGCTATAGTTTCGGCTATCCCGCTTGTCCCAATATTCAGGATCAATACAAGCAACTGCATCTGTTAGGATGCGATCGCATTGGGATGTATATGGACGAAAGCGAACAATTGTACCCAGAACAATCCACCACCGCCATTATCACCTATCACCCCACCGCTAAATACTTTAGTACCTAATCAGTTATCAGTGATCAGTTATCAGTGATTCAGTTATCAGGTGTGAGTTTTTATCGGTAAAACCCCACACCCCACACCCCACACCCCACACCCCACACCCCACACCCCACACCCTACACCCCACACCCCACACCCTGTCCCCACGAAAAACCTTTTGCCGCCAACCCTAATTAGGGCAGCCATTCCAGTAAAATTCCTACGGAGCTATCTTTACGAGCGCGGGAATTTTGGGCTTGAATATCGGCGGCTAAACGTAAATTAGAGGTAATCGCATAACCAACCGAAAGAGTAGTTAATCCCACCTCGTTATCACCACCGGGGGAGATAAAACTCTGACTGACGGTGATATCTGCCGCCCCCGTGCGAGAAAGGGCTAATTTGAGCTTTAATCCTAAGTTAAGCCCATCGGTGCTGTAATTTCCCGTTTGAATGTAACGATAGCCCACCATGGGAGCTAGATTGACATAATCACCCAAAGGGAGGAAATAGTATTGTAAATTTGCCCCTATTGCCGTCCTTTTGCCGTTAAAAGCCGTCTGATAATCGCCGCTTAGGGTTAAACTGGTTTGACCGAAAAACACATCTTCTACCCCCAAAATCACGGCACTGGAATTATCCCTAGAAGGAAACTCTGCATATCCTAAACGGATACGAGTGCGAAAACTAGGATCGCGGCGAATCTCTTCGGCGATATCGGGTATTTTTTCTAACCAACGCTCTAAAACCGGGCTTTCTTGTCGAATTTTCGGATCTAGGTCTAAATCCGTTTCTGCCCACACGGCACCACTCGCCCCCCATAATAAACCAAGAGCGATCGCATTTACAGAACAGCAAGAGAGCCTAAACATAATCTGCATTATACCCAAGGAGGCAGGAGGCAACAGGCAAGAGGCAAGAGAAAGAATCTGGCAATAAAGCTTTTAGCTTAACAAATTAGGTTTTAGATTCGGCTTTTGTTATCAGTTATCAGATGTGAGTTTTCAGTTCACTGATTACTGGTTACTGTTTACTGATCACTGAAAAGCCGGCACTCCCCCAAAGGTTACAATAAAAATAAAGATTCAGATTCCCTGTTATTCTTGAGAGGACGGGGGGCAGTAGGAGCAGCAATAGTGGTTAGAATATTAAAACTTTCGCAATTAAGTGGCGAGGAACGGGCAAAACTTCAGAAAAGAGCCGAGTTAGATATTGATAACGCCCTAAAAGTCGCTCAAACGGTGATAGAAACCATCCGCGAGCGGGGGGATGCCGGCGTTGTGGACTATGTGCGGCGTTTTGACTACGAGGGGGCGACGGTAGAAAATATCAAAGTCAGCGAGGCAGAATTTGAGCGGGCTTTTCAGTTAATTGAACCGGAAGTAAAAACCGCCATTGAACAGGCTTTCCGGAATATTCAAGAGGTACATCGTCGCCAAATGCCGGAAGAAACACTACTGGCAGAAATTGAAACCGGTGTCTTTGCCGGCGAAAAAATCTCTCCTATCCCCAATGTGGGTTTATACGTTCCCCGGGGCCGCGGTGCTTTTCCCTCGATGATGTTAATGTTAGCCATCCCGGCAATGGTGGCAGGAGTGGAAAGAGTTGTCGTTTGCACTCCCCCCGATAAACAGGGCAACGTGGAACCCGTTTCTCTGGTGGCGGCGCAGATGGCTGGAGTCAAGGAAATTTATAAGTTAGGTGGCGTACAAGCGATCGCTGCTTTAGCTTTGGGAACAAAAAATATCAAAAGGGTTGACAAAATTACCGGTCCGTGCAGCGTCTATGGGGCGGCGGCTAAACGGTTACTGTTCGGCACTGTGGATGTGGGTTTACCGGCCGGTCCAAGTGAGTCGATAGTTTTGGCCGATGAGTCCACCGATGCCCGTTTAGCGGCCTTGGATTTATTAATTGAAGCGGAACACGGGGCGGATTCGGCGGCTTTATTAGTCACCCACTGTGAAGATTTAGCGATCGCTGCTAGTGAATATGCACAGGAATACCTGCAAAAACTCCCGGATTGGCGACGGGAATTTTGTGAGGCGGGTTTAGCCGCCTATGGGGGCATAATTTTAACCGATAGTTTGCAGCAATCCCTCGATTTTGTCAATGAGTACGCCCCGGAACATCTAGAGGTTTTAGTTAGTAATCCTTTTGCCATTCTGGGCAAGATTAAAAATGCTGGGGAAATTCTCCTGGGAAATCATACTCCTTCCTCTATGGCTACCTACGCCATCGGGGTAAATGCTGTGCTGCCGACGGGAAGTTTTGCCCGTTCCTATTCGGCGGTTTCGGTTTATGATTTTCTCAAGCGCTCCACTTTGGCTTATGTCACCTCCGAAGGCTTTGAAAAGTTAAAAGAAACCACGAAAACTTTAGCCGAGTACGAGGGGTTTCCCGCCCATAAATTAGCAATTCAACACAGGGAAAATTTACTCTAAATAGGGGGAATAGGAAACGGGGAATAATGCACCAGATGGAAGCGCAAATGGTGCATTCTGTATGAGAAGTTAGGCAAGCTTATTTTTTAGATTCAGTACAGCTTGAGTAAATTCCATGATGCAACTCGAAGACTATTTTAACTTTCTAACCCCTAATGATATTCGCTTAAAAGGGACAAGAATTGGCATTGAAACCATTCTCTATGACTATATTTATAAGGTAAGCCAGACATCAAAGCCAACAAGAAAGGGTTTACCTACAATCAGTCATCAGAGAAAGAGCGAAAAACTCCAAAAAAGCACAATAAAGGCAGTAAGAACGGGACTATAAAAATAGATGGAGAAGAAATATACTTTGCACGGCTATAACTTGCATTTTTTACTCAAAGACAATAATATAGTTTAAGATTCATAATTAGAAGCAAAGCACTCATTGACAACATGATTAACCTACAATTAACGGAAGAAGAAAAGAACTTACTGTATTATGAAAGATTTCATCATCCCCATCCCCGGGTTCAACTGAAGATGGAAGTTCTCTGGTTAAAGAGCCAAAAGATACCGCACAAAAAAATTTGTCAGTTAGCAGGAATCTCGCCAAATACCTTATTAACCTATCTTCGAGATTATGAAGAAGGCGGAATAGAAAAATTAAAAGAAATCAACTTCTATCGCCCTAAAAGTGAATTAGAGTCTCAAAAAGAAACGCTCAAAAAATACTTCGAGAAAAATCCACCAGCCACAATAAATGAAGCTGTATATAGAATAGAAGAATTGACAGGGATAAAACGAAGTCCTACCCAAGTGAGGAAATTCTTAAAATCCTTGGGAATGAAATGTTTAAAAATAGGTTCTCTTCCTTCTAAAGCTGACCGGGATGAACAAGAAGACTACAAAGAAAAAAAGCTAGAACCCAGACTAAATGAGGCTAAAGAAGGAAAAAGGGCTGTTTTTTTTGTTGATGCCGCTCACTTCGTCATGGGAGCATTTCTCGGTTTTGTTTGGTGTTTTGAGAGACTTTTTGTTAAGTCAACGAGCGGGCGTAAACGCTTCAATGTTTTAGGGGCATTAAATGCAATAACTCATGAAGTTATTATGGTTACTAATGACACTTATATTACAGCAACTCAAGTCTGTGAACTTCTTGAAAAAATAGCTGCTTTAGGACTAATGATTCCCATCACTCTAGTCTTAGATAATGCCCGCTATCAAAAATGTAAAATTGTTGAAGAATTAGCTCTTTCTTTGTCAATAGAGCTACTCTATCTACCGTCTTATTCGCCTAATCTAAATTTAATTGAAAGGCTGTGGAAATTTGTCAAAAAGAAATGTTTATATGGTAAATATTATGAGAACTTTTCTGACTTTTCTTCAGCTATTTATGAATGTCTGAATGATGCCCATCTGAAACATAAAAAAGAACTGGATTCCTTGCTGACTCTAGGATTTCAGAAGTTTAATAAATCTCAGATTATGAACGTCTAAAGTATAAGTAGCTGTGGAGAAAAAATCGGCACAAGAGTTTTTTCAATCAGTAGATATTTTAAACCAGCTAACTGTTTACCAATAAGAAAGCTAATCCAAAGGTTAGTATCAATAATAACTTTAATCGGTGGCTTGTTGTCCATAAATTTCAGCCCTAACTTCCTCCACTTCTTCGGTAATTGTCTCTAGGGAAAGCTCATCAGTTTTAAAGGTTTCTAAAAGTTGGGTTAATTTTTGATTTAAAGTTTCTTTTTCGAGTTCTTTACTGAGTTTTATTTTGTCACTTTCTGGGAGTTGTTTAACCAAATCTAAAATCTGGTCAAAGTTTAAGGTTAGTTGGTAAGTTTTTTGGTTCATTTTCTCAAATTATTGTTTATTGATAAAGTTTAATTGCTCGCAGTGCATACTCAAAACAACGTTCCCGAATATCTATTTGTTTCTTCTATTCTTTTTGATAATTAACTTTTTGGGACATCTATTACTACTCTTTGCGAATTGTTTCTAGGTTTATCATTGTCATTGTTTAAATGCGCGACAGCTTATTCTCATTGCAGCAAATTACTAAAACAATTAAGCTAAAACTAATTCTAATTACTAATAAATTTTTCTCATTAATCTTCTCTTTCATAGTTCATATATCTAACCGACAGAAGCTAGGAGATTGATACCAATTCAGCAGTGGTGTCTTCTGAAATAAATTTTCGGAAGTCTAAGACTTCGATAAGAACTAGCATATCGTCATTAGAATAGTGCAAGATAACCTGTCCATTGTCTTCTGCATAACTGATAGGTTTATCCGATAACTCAATTAACAGGATATCAACATCTTTACTGTATTTAATCTTTTTCATATCTATTTGTCCTTCCAGGGTATAAAGTAATGATCAAGATAAAAGCACTAAATTCTCGACAAATAACTCGTAGAACTAAGTTTTCATTTAATCTCCTTTGAAAGATGACTTTGGATTCTGGCAATATTTCTATTTTATCAGGATTACAAATCGTAGCAATAATAAATTCTGGAGAAATATTTAGTTCGTGATTAGCAAGGATGTCGATTTTAAATTTCGCATGATCGCTAAATCGAATCTCTTTCATAATTCATAATTCATAATTTATCTATCGAGTTCTGTGAAAAGCTGATGTTTACATGAGCAAAATCCCTAAAATTAGACTTGATAAAAAACCTGAGATCGTTATATTCTACAGGTGACAAGCTTTTGCACGAGAGAGCCACGCCCCACGCACCAATTATATCATTAATTCTACCTGAATATCAAACAGAGGAACTAGAAGCCTGTTCCGGATTACATTTGTTCTTGAAAAAGATTTTGAAATGGCTCCGTATTTTTCCAACGATAGGTATTAAAATCTCGATAATCAACGGAAAGAATTTGACCTGAACCTAATTCTTCTGCTAAAATAACCAAAGATGCGTCGGCTAAATCCATTGGCAAATCTTTATATTTTTGCATCAGTTCTTCAATGCGTTGGCAGTGCTTAGTTTTGAGATTGAATACCTGTAGTTCTCCTGTGGAGATTTTATGAATAAGGGTTTTTGGGACATCTATTCCCACTCGTTTTTGTAGTAAGTAGCAAGTTTCAGTAACAACGCACCAGGTTGTAATAAATTGTTGATTGATGAATTTTTGGAATTGTTTTTTTGCCAATGGGTGAAGTGAGTCGTTTTTATTAGCAAGGACTAGCCAGAAACCAGTATCAACAATGATCATATTTTTGCTTAAGTTCACTTGTTAAATAGGTTTTATAGTTTTGCGAAAGGTCTGGTTCAGCTTCTATACAACCGATAAAGTCAGACCAATCTTCTGTTCGCTGCTCTTTCATTTCCTGTGGGTTGGGAGAATATCGTTTTTTGAGAATACCTACAAGTTCAAGAATAGTCTGTTGTGCGTCGAGGGGAAGAGACGCAATATCTTCTTGAATCGTTTCTAGGTTTATCATTGTCATTATCTCTTTATGGTTGATTGTATCAATTTTAAGATAAAAATCGAGTTCTGTGAAAAGCTGATGTTTACGGGAGCAAAACCCCTAAAATTAGACTTGACAAAAAACCTGAGATCGTTATATTCTACAGGTTAAAAGCTTTGAGAGAAGGATAACCAACCCCCACGCCCCACGCACCAATTATATCATTCATTCTGCCTGAATATCAAACAGGAACTAGAAACCTGTTACTAGGGAGAGATTACTGCGGGGGGGATATTCGGTAGCAGTTAAATAATCATAATAAAAACCACTCCAGACACAGTGGCGGCTCTTGTCGGGTGCGTTAGTGATAGCGTAACACACCAATTTTCTTAAGATGGTGCGTTACGGCGCGATCATAGTTTAATTATTAACAAATCTCCTTTAAATACGCGCAAACACGCACCCTACAAGCTACTAGTCTGTCAAGTTTGAATTGAGGGATAGAGTTTTTTTAATTTAATACGAGCATCAGCATTAGTAAATCTCCAGTCAACTGAATTTGACTTTTCATTTCGATTTTCTTCCCATGCCTTAATTTCTTGTTTTAAACTATCCATGTCTGGGATACGACGATCGAGACATTGACGATTCAAAACGCTCAACTCAATTTCTGCCATATTTAACCAGCTGCCATGTTTGGGAGTGTAATGAAATTCGAGTTTATCTAAAATTCTCTTGGCCTCTTCCGGTTCAAAGGCTTTATATAATGAGGCTTTTACATGAGTATTTAAGTTGTCTTGAATTACTCTAATTTTCTGGGCATCCGGATAACGCTCATCAACCAAATATTTCATTTGGTGTGCATAATCGCTCGCCGTCCTTTGTTGTGTAACTTCTACATGTCGCCAACCTTGTAATGGTTCAAAAAACATAAACATATTGGCTACACCATTACGCTCATATTGATAGTCATACCTTTCTGGTTCTCTCGGTTCGGCTGGTATTTTCTCTTTTGTTTCTTTGACTAATTGTTTACAACTCTCATCAAAACACAGCCAGGGATTTTGCTGGTCATACTCACTATGATAAATATCCAAGACATCTTCCATGGCACAGACAAACTCCGCTGATTCTTTTGGGGGAATGACCCATGATTGATTCAGCCATGGTTTCAATTCATTTTTTTTAAGGTTTTTCTGATGGTTTCTCGTGATATTTTTTCCACATATTCAAGTTCGACCATTTTATCTGCCAGCATTTGAAGTGTCCATTTTGCTCGTCCCGTTGGTGTTTCACTACAAGCGATGGCAATCAGATCTGCTTCCTTTTCCCCATCGATAATTTTGGCACGGCGATGTTCTTGCTTTTTTCGAGTTAATGATGATTCAATTCCTGACTCGACAAATCTTTGTCGTACTCTCTCAATGGTGGCTTGAGCAACATTTAAGGCTTCACTAATTTTCGAGTCAGTCCAACCACCTTCCTGTTGATTGACGTCTGCTAAAAGCAGTATTCTGGCATGGTTCATTTTGTAAGCTGCTATTTTTCCTTTCTTGGTTAGCTGCTCGAGTTCAGTTCTTTCGGAGTCTGTTAGATCTACAATATATTTTTTCTTCGGCATTTTTTTGTCTGAAGTTGGATAACTTCTTCCAGATTAGCTCTTTTTTTATCCCTCAAAACAAAATTGATGCTCTACTACTAACAAGGCTCATTTTGACTCGTTGATTAAGGGCAGTGGCAATTTTTTGTAGCATTATTAGGGGATTGTCTTGATAGTCAGCGTCTTCTAGATCTTCAATAACGGATTGCTCAACATGGATTAGGTCGGCTAGTTGTTGTTGAGTTAATCCAGCATTCATACGAGCGTCATAAATCAATTGTGCGATTTCTGAGTTGAGGGATTCTAGGGCAATTTGTTCTTTGATTGTGGGATCGTCTGCAATCATTTGGTGAATGATTTTTACGGCATCTGTGGTTTTAGGCATTGTTTATTTCTCCTTGATAAGTATGAAGTTCTGGATTTTGTTTAAATTGTGCTTTTCTTTGGATAATTCTCTCGATGTCTTGTGAGGGAACGGCGGAAGTTTTTTTGATAAGAGCATGACCAATAATTGCTATATTTTGACCATGATAAAAATAGAGGATTCGATATTGTATGGTTCCCTGTTTGGCTCTAAGCTCCCAGATATCATTTCTGAGATAATCGGCAGCAGGGCGGCGCAGTTCATGACCTTGTGCGGCAAGTTGTTCGATTTTGGTTATACATTTGGCAAATCCTTTTTTATCAGTTTTGAGTAATTTCTGAAGCCACTCAACAACGGGTGAGATGCCTTCTGCTTCTTGATAAAAGATGATTTTTGTCTTTGGCACGTTTCTTTTGAAATAGTATGCGATGAAAAATCAATAAATGTAATCAGGTGATGGTGATGGGTATCGAATTGCTGGATAGCTCATAACCTCGTTGAAAAGAATTATGCGATCGCCCCTTGTTTATCCCCTAAATTAAACTTAGAAATTCCGCGATAATAGACATCAACATCGTTAAGTATCGAGTTCCCCAAAAGCTGATGTTTTCGTGAGCAAACCCCCTAAAATTAGACTTGACAAAAGACCTGAGATTGTTATATTCTACAGGTAACAAGCTTTTGCACGAGAGAGCCACGCCCCACAGACCAATTCTATCATTCATTCTGCCTGAATATCAAACAGGAACTAGAAACCTGTTACTAGGGAGAGATTACTGCGGGGGGGATATTCGGTAGCAGTTAAATAATCATAATAAAAACCACTCCAGACACAGTAGCGGCTCTTGTAGTGGACTGTTTCAACTAAAATAGGGCAATAGATTTCGGCTTAAAGTCTTAGATTATAGAATTTATAGCATTTTTCTAATACACCAAATTAGCTGAAACAGTCCAGTAGTGGACTGTTTCAGCTAAAATAGGGCAATAGATTTCGGCTTAAAGTCTTAGATTATAGAATTTCTAGCATTTTTCTAATACACCAAATTAGCTGAAACAATCCAGTAGGGTGCGTTAGTGATAGCGTAACGCACCAATTTTCTTAAGATGGTGCGTTACGGCGCGATCATAGTTTAATTATTAACAAATTTCCTTTAAGTACGCGCCTAACGCACCCTACAAGCTACTTAACGGTGTTAACTCCCTACAATAATTTAATTGGAAACACCTAATTCTTTTAGTCTATCCAGAGAGTTTTGATACCAAGTTTGATTATTTTGTTGTTGATGAAGTTTGGCCGCTTGGCGAAAATCTTTAATTGCCTTTTCATTGTCATTTAATTCTTTGTATATTAAACCGCGATTATAGTAGGGAACAGCAAAGTCAGATTTGAGTTTAATCGCTTGATTGTAGTCTGCAATCGCGCCTTGCTTATCTCCTAAATTATACTTAGCCCATCCGCGATTATTGTAGGGAAAAGCAAAGTCGGGATTGAGTTTAATGGCTTGATTGTAGTCCTTGATCGCCCCTTGTTTATCTCCTAAATTATACTTAGCCCATCCGCGATTATTGTAGAAATCAGCATCATCAGGATTGAGTTTAATCGCTTGATTGTAGTCTGCAATCGCTCCTTGTTTGTCTCCTAATTGAGACTTAGCAACTCCGCGCCAAAAGTAGGTATTAGCATAGTCAGGTTTAAGTTTAATCGCTTGATTGTAGTCCGCAATCGCCCCTTGATTATGTCCTAAATTATACTTAGCAAGTCCGCGAGAAATGTAGGCATCAGCATCATCAGGATTGAGTTTAATCGCTTGATTGTAGTCTGCAATCGCTCCTAGTTTATCTCCTAAATTAGACTTAGCACTTCCGCGATCATAGTAGGCATTAGCATAGTCAGGATTGATTTGAATTGCTTGATTAAAGTCCTTGATAGCCCCTTGATTATCTCCTAAATTATACTTATCAACTCCATTATTATGGTAGGCTACAGCATCGTCAGAATTGAGTTTGATCGCTTGATTTTGATCCGCAATCGCCCCTTGATTATCTCCTAAATTATAATTGCCTATACTGTAAATTGCTAGTCCGATCACCCCCCCAAATACAATCATCCCAATGCCGTTATATAGCCATTTACGCCTAGTTATCCCTGATGTAGTGCTAATTTTTATCTGAGGAGGAGGTGAAACGGGGGGAGGTTGTACTACAGTTCTACTTGAAGGAGGATTATTCAACACTGTCAGAACTTCTGAAGCTGATTGATAGCGCTGACTAGACTTATCTTCTAACATCTTGTTGAGGAGATTCGCCCAAAAATCACTAATTGATCTTTTTTGCGATTTTAATACCGATTGCCATAACCATCGCCGCTGATTCACATCATAGACTGGATCTGGCAAATTATTGTTACTTTGGGGGAAACATCCTGTTAATAAACGGACACAGGTAGCGGCTAAACTATATAAATCACTAGCGGCGACTGCACTGCCCATGATATGTTCATAAGCAGCATAACCCGGAGTATATAAACCTGTCCCCATTTGGGAGGTTTGCTCTTTAATTCCCCCAAAATCAATTAACATCAATTTACCGTCACTCCGACGACGCATCAGATTATCCGGTTTGATGTCACGATGGATCAATCCTTTAGAATGGAGATAGACAAGGACTGGTAATAATTGCTGTAATATTTCCTTGATTTTCTGTTCACTAAATCTTCCTTCTCTTTGATACTCTTGAAGCAGGGTTTCTCCTTCAATAAACTCCTGCACTAAATAGAGGGAGTTCCCCTGAGAGAAATAATCATAAACGGTGGGAATTTGTTCGTGTTTTAATTCGTCTAATTTTTCCGCTTCTCTTTGAAATAACTCCTTAGACTTCTCCAGAGCAGCTCCCTGCATTTGAGCAATAAATTTTTTAATAACCCGGGGTTTGCGATTAAAATTCAAGTCCTTAGCTTGATAAGTTCTACCGAATGCGCCTTCGCCTAATACTCCGACAATGAGATAACGGCTATGAAAAGAATATGATTGGCTAGTTTGGCTTAAATTTCCGCCACATCCTTGACAATAGCTATAATGAGTCGGATTTTGAGGATGGGAACATTCGGGATTGAGACAGTAGAGGATACTCATAAATCATCTGGAGGAATTTGATTAAGTACCTAAAAAAAATTGATGATCTCATTGAGAGAAGATGTGTAGGCTCCCTTAGGCGGTTACAAATCCCGTCAAAAAACCAAAATTAACAATCCGCCGTAACGCACCGATTATATCATTCATTCTACCTGAATATCAAACAGGAACCGGAAGCCTGTTCTGCGGCAGTGGGAGTTAGGGGTTGCTAACAGGGGGAACAGTGATGACAAAGCGGATAACAGTTCCGATAACTGCTGTTGCCAAGATGGTGATTAATGCCCAAATTTGGGCTTTCTGGGAGCCTTTAATCTCTTTTAAATCACCTTGTAAGGTGTTGAATTCTCCCTGTAATGCCTTGAGATCTCCCTTTACTTCGGCCTCGAATCTGACTTGAACAATCCTGATCTCTGTGACATCTTTCTGGAGCGCGTCTAGCTTCTGATTGGTCTCTTTAAGATTCTGATTAATCTGGTCTAGGATTTTTCCTAAATCGGTTTCGATGGTGGGGCCGCTCATGGGTTAGACTCCTAATTAATTGGTGCTGTTGTTTCTGACTTAGATTTCAGTGTTTGAACAAATTGTAAAACTTTTTGTTGCTTTTCCAGTGTCAGTTCTCGCCATTGTTCAAGTATTTCTTCTTCTTTACCCATAAATACCTCGCTCTTCAATTATGAATTGTTTGGTTTTGAGCAAGGCTCATTAATAAAAACCACTCCAGACACAGAGGAAATAAAGATCATATCATTTTGGGTTTGCGGTGGACGTTGTAGAATAGAGAAAACCTAATGCGCTGATAGATACCATGCCCTCTCCTGCTATTACCACGATCATCAAGATGGTTGAGTCTCTGCCTGATGAGCTTCAAGAGCAGTTAGTAGAGTATGTTCGAGCTTATATTGCAGAAATTGAAGAAGAAAAACGATGGGATCAGTCGTTTAAACAGACGAAGAATAATCTAGTCGCAGCAGCACGGAAAGCCAAAGAAGAGATTGCGGCAGGATTGTCCGCACCGATGGATTATGAGCAGCTATGAATTCCGCGACATTGCCCTCATTTTGGCAGAAGTATCGCAACTTGAAGCCAGCAGTCAAAGCCGGAGCCAGGAAAGCATATCGGTTATGGGTAGAGAATCCGTTTCATCCGTCGTTAAATTTTAAGTGTATTGACAGCGACGAAGATATTTGGTCAGTGCGTGTAACGAAGAGTCATCGAGCTTTGGGAGTGCTGTCAGGGGATACAGTGACCTGGTTTTGGATTGGCGATCATGATGAGTACGAAAAGTTTTATTCGTAAAACACAGGAACTACAAGCCTATCCCACTCGAACTTTAAAAACCCCCTTGCCACTCTCCTATACTTTTTAAACAGGATTTAGTATCACTCCCTCATAATGACATTCGATAAACTAGATGGCATAGCGACTTTTTTCGGAAGTATCAAAGCGAGCAAGCGTAATTTTTTTGGCGAGGATAGAAGTTTTTCGAGGCAAAAAAACAGAACGTTGCCGGAAATATTCGCCAAAATATTGACGGTAGAGAGGACAACTGACTCGGCAAAACTTACCTTGTCGGTGAATTAGTCCGAGACTTTCTAGGTGAAAAGCTGCCATTAAATCAATTTCTATGTCTTTTTCCGCCATCACCACCTTAGCAAAGATAGCCGCTAAATTGCCCTTTAAGTATTGCAGATGCCAAAGTAAACGTTTAAGATGGCCAGCAAAAATATTATTTTCCTCGCCGATAGAAGTAGCCAAAATGCTTTCTAGGCTACAATTACCCCGAGCAAGATGATAGCAAGCAAGACGAATTAAATAGGGATTACCCCCTAGAAATATCCGTAGTTTTTCGCAGTCAAAATTCTGATCTAATCCCTGTATTTGACTTAATTCTCGTACTTGTGCGCTGGTAAAATTAGGCAATTCGATCGGTAAACCAAGACTAAAAGGAGATTGATAGATATCTGAGGTTTTATCAAGCTCCTGTGCAGGGGAATAGGCAACAATTAAACGTAATTTTTGCCAGAGAGGTTTGTTTTTGCCTTCCTCGTGCCAGAGGTGCAGAATACTAAAAAATTCTTCCCTTAGCTGTGGATAGGGTAAAAGATATTCAAGATCATCAAAGGCAAGCACTAAAGGGCGATCAAGATGGGAGAGAATATGCTTTTCCAGATAGATTTTACAGTTAATTTTACCCCCTAAGAAGTCATCCCAATCCTGTGGGAGATGATTGTCTAAATCTAACTGGCGACTAATACTAACACAAAGCCAACGCAGCCAGTGATTTAAATCTTGAAAAATTGAGCTTTCTGCTAACCGAAAACTGAAATAAAGTGTATGGTATTGCTGTTGTTGTGCATGATTAATAATTCTGGTTATCAGGGAAGTTTTTCCCATTTTTCTGGCCGCATTAATCCGGATCAGACTACCCCCGCGCAAGATCTCTTGATAACAAGTCTGTTCTAGATTGTTTCTGTGAATATAAAAGGGGGAATCGAGGGGGACTTGTCCCTCTGGTAACTCAGGCAATAGTTGAGGATTAATAGTATTAGTTTCTGGTAAGTTAGGACGATAATAATCGCTATTTTCTAAAGTTAAATTAAAAGCTTGAAAACAATGTTTCAGGGTTTGTTTATCCACTCCTGATTCACAAGCAAATACCTTCATCAGAGTATCTACTCCTAAAAGAGTTTTCTCGCTGAGGACTTCTAGGGTGAAGCGATGACCGCAATTATCCCGATATTCCGCTTCTTGTTTGGCAGTAAGTAATTTTTCTAGTCCCGTGGTGGTGAGGATAACCCCGCGTCTGCGGCGCTGTTTTTCCGGTTTTTCCATGATATTTTTTCCCTGTCCTGAACCCAAACTCTGCACCTCTAGAGGTTTTGAGTTTCCTATAGACTTCTCCTCAACAGGGAAACAATCAATTCCGTAATTTTACTGGTTTAGCCATCAAAAAGCTAGGAAAAATAACCAGACCACTTATTTTCTTCCCCGTCCGAGTTATTTCTGGGATGGGGGTAAATCTTAGCCTACTTGCTGACGATAGCTATTCATTTCTAGGCTATCTTCCCCATAAAGATCCTCAATGTGTTCATGACAACAATCGATCGCAAATTGCTCAAATTCTCCCGGTTCAATTTGATACATTTTGGCAAAAATATCGGGTTGAACACGACAAAATTCTGGTCTCTGGTCATAAATCGTACAGAGACGGGTTTGGCGATCAAAGTGTATACACCAACCTTCTTCCCCAACCATGCTGAGATATTGACTTAATTGTGCGGGAGTCAGATATTCTTCTAAGTCAGGACGCTCATCGGGATTTAGTTGACAACAAGCTCCACAATTTTTAATACATTTCCAATTGGCCATATAACCGGTGTGCCGCGATGAATTAATCCTAGTACCTACTGACTAGCTTACTAGCAAATAGTCGCAATTTTGCCTTCCCGCAGCAATTCCCCTCAATAGTTTTAATCTAACCCAGCGATCGGGATTGAAAGCTTGACGAGGCAAGAATCTAATAAAATGGGCGTTGTAAGGGTCGAACTTACGGCATCCTGCTTGTAAGGCAGGCGCTCTACCACTGAGCTAAACGCCCGAATCAATTTCGCACTTTCTCAGTATAACACATATTTTCAAAAAAGTATATTATTTTTTTGAGCGAGTTAATTTTTTTCCGATGCCCTCTGGTCGAACTCACGATCGCATTACCCTAATTCTGTTGCTACCGATTGCGGGGGCGAGTTTTTTGGTCAGTGGCAGTGGTAACTTAACCTTGTTACTGTTGGCCAGTTATTTGTTTAGCGGATTTCTGTTTGGACCGGATCTTGACATCCACTCGGTACAGTACAAACGTTGGGGTTATCTGCGCTGGTTGTGGCTACCCTATCGTTCCATGATCCGTCATCGCGGTTGGTTATCCCACGGTTTATTGATCGGCACAATTTTTCGGTTATTTTATCTTGGTAGTTTTCTTTTACTAGCGGCGATCGTGATCATTCCGATCCTGCAAAGTTTCTGGGGTATAGACTGGGATTGGCGACTGTGGCCGCAGCAAGCGATCACTTGGTTGCAACAGTATCCCCGGGTAGCGATCGCTATTTTCCTGGGTTTAGAATTAGGGGCGATGAGTCATAGTTGTAGTGATTGGATCGGATCGGCCTATAAACGTTCTCGAAAAGTTACTCAAAAACCGGTAAAAAAGAAAAAACGTTAATAGTCCCCGTCCACAATTTCTAATTAGCCTTACTTTGATATTCTTGCCAAGTTTTCGGACTGATAAAGAGAGTTCCTTTTTCTTGCTGATCGGGAAACTGGATATAATTTTTCTCTAAATAATCCTTGAGTTTTGGTGATTGCAGAAATTGCTTTTCAAATCGATAGAGAAAAACCAAATCGGGCTGTCTTTTTTCGATAACTTCTAGGATAAAATCCCCATCGAGATTCTGATTGATAAATCTCTTTCTGGTGATGACGGCAGTTTCTGGGGGTGTTTTCAAGAAATATTGATATATGTAGTGAGGATTATCGGTTAACAGAAGTTTATCGGAGTTTTTAAATTTTTCAAACACAGCTTCTGCCAAAAGAGGTTTATACCTTTTATTAAATTGAACGTAGGCATTAATTGCAGGATCACGATTGGTGATTATTCTCAAGGTATTAAAGAGAAATTGGCCAGACAGTGGTAGAAAAATCAGCATTTTGAGAACTAATTCCCGGGTTATTTTTCGATTTTGCCTAAATTCACCGAGACTATCACTAATTTTTAACTGTTCGACAAACAAGGCAATTATCCAAACGGCGGGAATAATTAAGTGGATATAATAATGAGGCCAAATTGGGGCGACTGTAGCAAATCTGAACAGATTAGAACCTAACCAGACCAACGGCGGTAAAAGTGGTATTATGTTGCGGGTAAAAACCATCGCTATAATAGCGATCGCTGTCACGATTATATAAATTGGTTCGTACTGTAGGACGCTTTGTAAGAGAGTCCATAAGGTGAGATTTTCTTGAGCGAAACTAGCGGCAACACTAACATGAGATTTAATAACATTTTCGTAGGAAAAAGGAAAAATAGTCAGGGAACCCAAGACAAAGACGGGAGCATCTCACTTATGCAATGAGTATTAATACTTATAGCAGTCAAAAACTAGAAAATCTTCAACTTGATCACAAAGAGAAATGAGATTATAATAGTTATAACTTACAATTCAGAATAGCTCTCGATGGGAGGAATAATTCAATGTTATCAGAAAATGAAAAAAGAATTAAAGAGTTATGTCAAGAGTTAGGGCAATGTCTCTATGAGCAATCCCAAATTAAGAAATTTAATAACTTGGGAGAGATAGAGGAGACAGTCAGAGATTTAATGATTCATTATGTTAACCCAGAAATCGGTATTTTTTTGTCAAAACAAGCACAGAAGAAACTGCCGGTCGGACGAGAAAAGTGAAAAGTATTTTGGGGGAATTACCAATTACAGAAAAACAAGCGAAAAAATTAGAAATAAAGTCTCGGACTCAGATGAGTCCGGGAGCATCTCACCTTTGCAATAAGTAGAAATGCTTAATGAGATCAATAAAAAAGTTAAAAAAGGCAACCATTTAGATAAGCACAGCGATGACGAAGGACTTGCGGTACATTACAAGATTGCCAACTTGCACCAGTAATTTTAAGACGATGAGCAATTTGTTTAATTTTTGATTCGACGGAGCCAGAGCCAATGGAAATCCCCTCTGCCTGCAAATAACCATAATTGACAATTCGATGTTTATGCTTGTTTAAATAAGTAATAAAATTCTCAACTTGCGGCTCTGACCATCCTTCACAACAAGAGATAGCGGCGTCCACGTCCCCCTTCCATAGAAAACATTTTACCTCCTCAATTCGCTGGAATGACCCGCCAACTTTATAGAGGTTTTCGATTAAATGATACCAATCCAATATTTCAATTCTTTCCTGTTTCTCTCCGATCTCACGAAATAAATTCCAGATACCATCATGTCCATCTCCTAAACAAATTAAAGGCTTGGCCAAAACTTGAGAATTAACCAAATCTAATAAAGCTGAGTTATCTTGAAAAAAAGCCGCTACCCCCAGTTGATGAAAACTCACTGCTTTATAATCACGCCAAATTAAGGCTTTTCCCTTGGCAGTTCTTAGTCGTACCTTACCGCCATCTAGGCTCATTTCTTCCACTTCCACTTCTGGGTTAGACGGTAATTCTTCAAAAGCATATCGATGTACGAGGCGTTGTTGGGTACTGTGAGAAACAGCAATCCCTGTCAATGATTTGATTTTCTGCGCCGATTTTTCGTAGGATTCATCGCCACTTAATAGCAAACAGTTCTTCTCTAACATTGGACTCATCTGAGTCCGAGACTTTATTTCTAATTTTTTCGCTTGTTTTTCTGTAATTGGTAATTCCCCCAAAATACTTTTCACTTTTCTCGTCCGACCGGCAGTTTCTTCTGTGCTTGTTTTGACAAAAAAATACCGATTTCTGGGTTAACATAATGAATCATTAAATCTCTGACTGTCTCCTCTATCTCTCCCAAGTTATTAAATTTCTTAATTTGGGATTGCTCATAGAGACATTGCCCTAACTCTTGACATAACTCTTTAATTCTTTTTTCATTTTCTGATAACATTGAATTATTCCTCCCATCGAGAGCTATTCTGAATTGTAAGTTATAACTATTATAATCTCATTTCTCTTTGTGATCAAGTTGAAGATTTTCTAGTTTTTGACTGCTATAAGTATTAATACTCATTGCATAAGTGAGATGCTCCCGATGAGTCCAATGTTAGAGAAGAACTGTTTGCTATTAAGTGGCGATGAATCCTACGAAAAATCGGCGCAGAAAATCAAATCATTGACAGGGATTGCTGTTTCTCACAGTACCCAACAACGCCTCGTACATCGATATGCTTTTGAAGAATTACCGTCTAACCCAGAAGTGGAAGTGGAAGAAATGAGCCTAGATGGCGGTAAGGTACGACTAAGAACTGCCAAGGGAAAAGCCTTAATTTGGCGTGATTATAAAGCAGTGAGTTTTCATCAACTGGGGGTAGCGGCTTTTTTTCAAGATAACTCAGCTTTATTAGATTTGGTTAATTCTCAAGTTTTGGCCAAGCCTTTAATTTGTTTAGGAGATGGACATGATGGTATCTGGAATTTATTTCGTGAGATCGGAGAGAAACAGGAAAGAATTGAAATATTGGATTGGTATCATTTAATCGAAAACCTCTATAAAGTTGGCGGGTCATTCCAGCGAATTGAGGAGGTAAAATGTTTTCTATGGAAGGGGGACGTGGACGCCGCTATCTCTTGTTGTGAAGGATGGTCAGAGCCGCAAGTTGAGAATTTTATTACTTATTTAAACAAGCATAAACATCGAATTGTCAATTATGGTTATTTGCAGGCAGAGGGGATTTCCATTGGCTCTGGCTCCGTCGAATCAAAAATTAAACAAATTGCTCATCGTCTTAAAATTACTGGTGCAAGTTGGCAATCTTGTAATGTACCGCAAGTCCTTCGTCATCGCTGTGCTTATCTAAATGGTTGCCTTTTTTAACTTTTTTATTGATCTCATTAAGCATTTCTACTTATTGCAAAGGTGAGATGCTCCCGACAAAGACTGTTTTTCTTCACTATTTGGGCGAAAAAACCCTTTTAGGATGCCTATAATAGGAGATAGAAAGGGTTAAAAACTAAAAAAAAATGGCGGAGAGAGTCCAGAAAATCCTTGCCCAGTGGGGAATTGCCTCCCGAAGAAGGGCGGAGGAGATGATCGTAGCCGGACGAGTGAGACGGAATGGCAAAATCGTGCAGTTAGGAGAAAAAGCCGACCCCGAAAAAGATCACCTAGAGATAGACGGAAAAAAAATTGAACCGGCCAATCGTCCCCAAAGATTGTATATACTGATCAACAAACCCATTGGCGTGGTTTCTACCTGTAAGGATCCACAAAACCGGCCGACAGTAATCGACCTTTTGCCCGACTCCCTCGCTGGCGGGACTGGGTTACATCCCGTAGGCAGGTTGGACATCAACACCACTGGGGCTTTACTCCTCACCAACGACGGTCAACTGACCCTCACCCTCACCCATCCCCGTTATCATTTGCCCAAAACCTATCGGGTTTGGCTAGATGGTGCCATTGATAGACTTGCTCTCCAGCGTTGGCGAGAAGGTATCCTCTTAGAGGGAAAAAAAACCTTACCCGCACAGGTTGAGATCCTCAAGCAAACCGACCAAAAAACCCTACTAGAAGTTATTTTAGTGGAGGGAAGAAATCGGCAGATTCGCTCTGTAGCGGAAGAATTGGGCCATCGCGTCCTGAAACTTCATCGCAGTGCCATCGGTCGTATTCAACTAAACTCTGGTAATAATTCCCCCTTACCCTTGGGTGATTACCGTTTTTTAACCCTTGATGAACTGAAATATTTAAAGAACCAGATTAACTAAGCTGAAAGTCAGCCCCTAATAGCGATATGTTTCGCCTTCTCCAATCACAACTTGATCCCCAGCATAAACAGCGAACCAAATTACTGGAAATCGGCGTTTATTTGCAAAAAAATCGCCTAGAACAGTCCCTTTCTCTCGAGGACATTGCCCAGAAAACCCTAATCCCGCGCCATCGCCTAGAAGCACTGGAAGCGGGGGATTTGGAGGCATTGCCCGAACCGATTTATATTCGTTGGTTAATCAAACAATTTGCTGATAGTCTGTCCCTGGATGGTGAGACGATTAGCCGGCGTTTTCCCACCAAGGTCAATAACTTTTTTAGGGGAACAAAACCCTCTTTATCGCTGCCAAGTCTTCAAATTCGCCCGATTCATCTCTATTTTCTCTATTTAATCTTAGTTATTGGTTCCGTACAAACCCTATCCCACGTCCTGCAAAAATCGGTACTGCAATCGAATCGCTTACCGCCGCCTTCCTTGCCACAACAGCAAATTGTCCAACGGAAAAGCAATCCCCTTCAACCGGTAGCCAACAAAACCAGTAATAATCAGCAGCTGGTGGTGGGGGTAAAACTGGAGGATGACTGCTGGCTGCGGGTGGTGGTGGATGGCAAGACAGAATTTGAGGGTGTGCTGCCCCAGGGAACCCATCGCACTTGGCAAGCAAACCGAGAATTAACCGTGAGAGCGGGTAATGCCGGCGGGGTTTACGTTGCCGTTAATAATGCCAATGCTAAACAACTGGGGCAACTGGGCAAAGTCGGGGAAGTCACCTACCGGGCAAATTGAGCTAATTTATGCAAAAGGTCTTTTCACCCCTCGATCGCCTTCAGGGAGGGTTAATCGGGGCATATATTGGGGAATCCTTGCATAATCAACCCCTAATACCAGCCTTTAACTATGAGGCTACACCGAGGACGACCCTGCTTTTGCAAGCTCTGCAATCTCAGGAGGATTTTTCACTCGCGATCGCAGCTAAGGATCGGTCGGAATCGGCGTTATTATTTGTGCTGTTGCCGGAGATTTTAACCTGGCCTGACCATGGGGAACGTTGGCAAGCTAGATTAAATTTTTGGCTGAAAAAGGGCTTAATTTCCCAGTTAACCCGACAAGAAGCGATAATTTGGGGAGAGGCAGTGGGTCTGTTATTACAGGGAAAAAGGCCTTTAAATCAGTTAATCGGGCAATTACTAACTATTAACCCCAAGAATAAGCTATTAGAGCAGATTCAGTCAGCTTTAAGGCAAAATCGTCCCCTAGAGTCCACTTTATCGACTTGGGTGCAAGATAGCTCACCTTTAGGAATTGCGATCGCAGTTTCTCTCTATACCTTTCTGCAAACGAGCGAGGATTTCGCCGTGAGCGTGCGTCGTGCTAATTTTAGTCCCTATCAACGGCAATTAACCACCACTTTAGCGGGAATTTGGGCGGGATTGTACAACGGTATCGAGGGGATTCCCCTAGCTTGGCGGCAAAATTTGCCGAAAGAGCCAGTTAAACAGCAATTAATGGATAAAGCTGGGGAAATCTATCGAATTTCCCTGGGGATATCTCCTCATCTTGTCCTATCTCCTCACACTGCCGTCGCTTATGGGGGAACAATCCAACCCCGTCCTAGCTTAAAATTGGTCTCTCAAGATAAGTAGGGTTTGCTGAATAAATCTAAAAACCTTGTTGGACAATATCTTTAGGCTTTTTTGACCTCAAAAATTGCCAGTTCTTCGAGTAATCGGGGGGAAATTGGCTCTCTTATTCTTTGTCTGATCAGTTTAACTTATAAGCGATCAATCTTTGCGTCCTTTGTGTCTTTGTGGTTCGTTCCACACCCCACCAACAAACTTTTTCAGCCAACCCTACTGAGTTTGAAAGATATTTTGTACCATTTTTTTATCCAAACCTGCGGCAATTTTATCTAATTCTGCTATTTCCCCACTGTCTAAACTCCATCCTAAAGCCCCTAAATTATCCTCAGCTTGTCGAACATTTTTAGCTCCGGGGATGGGAATTGTTCCCTTACAGATACACCAATTTAAGGCAACTTGGCTAATAGTTTTATTTTTAGCTTGGGCGATAACTTCTAGACAACTTATCAGAGGCGAAATAGCGGGAATTAATTGACCAAAAAGGAAGCGACGTAATCCAGGGGGTAAGTTTTTATTATCTCGATATTTCCCCGTTAATAACCCCAAAGCTAAGGGACTATAGGCAATAATTTTAATACCAAATTGATCACATAGTTCCTTTAATCCTAAGTCAGTGAGAGGATAAGTAGAAAGGAGAGAATACTGTACCTGTAAACTGGTGATAGGAATGCCGCGACTGGCAAACTTTTGATAGGCAGACTTCAATCTTTTCGGTCCAAAATTGGATAAACCGACCCCTTTAACTAACCCCTTTTCCAAACAATCCCCCAATCCGTCTAATAATCCTCCCTCCTGCCATGGCGCATAATTGCCCGTTGACCAGTGCATTTGCACTAAATCCACTGGGCGGCCTAATCTGGTTGCCGAAGCTTGACAAGCTTTCACCATGGCATGACGGGTTAAACGCCAAGGATAGGGGGCGATTTTGGTAGCAATACGGATATGATCAGCGTTATAACCGCTATATTCCCCTGTAAAGCGTCCTAATAGCTTCTCACTCTGTCCGTTGAGTTTGCCTGTGCCGTAGGAGTCTCCCGTATCAAATAGGGTGACACCCCGCTCGACGCAGAGATTAAAAACCCCTTGTAACTGGCTATCCATACTCTCATCGTAACCCCAGAGAAGACGATTTCCCCAGGCCCAAGTACCGCAGCCCATGGGGGGAAGAGATAGAGTTTTATCTGTGACTGTCAAGGGATTCATGGGTAAGTTTCTCTGGGTTTTTTCTCAAGCTTTCAGAGAGATATTTTACTACTAAATCTGGTTATTAAAGACTGATTATTTATTCCCCTTTTTGCACGAGTGCATGAGTAGAAAACGGTTTTCTCGGAGAAACCCGTTTTCTGTACTAAATCGACTTAGGTTTTTGTTTAACAAACAATCCCCGCAACCAATAGTAAAAACTATCGATATAAGTAAAGATTACCGGCACAACCACCAAAGTTAATAGGGTGGAAGTGGTAAAACCACCAATAACGGCAATCGCCATCGGTGCGCGAATTTCCCCATCTGCACCTAAAGCTAAAGCAATCGGTAACATCCCGGCAACTGTGGAAACGGAGGTCATAATAATTGGTCGTAAACGAGAGACTCCCGAATCAATCATCGCCTTAAATTGCGGTTTCCCTGACTCAATGCCACTCAGGGCAAAATCTACCAACAGAATCGCATTTTTAGTGACTAACCCCATCAGTAAAACTATGCCAATTAAAGCGTATAAACCTAACTCTTTTTGGGTAATTAAAAGAGCGATTAAAGTACCACCAATCGATAAAGGAAGGGAAGTTAAAATCGCTAGGGGATAGAGAAAATTGTTATACAACAAGACCAGAATCCCATAGATAGAAATAATTGCTAAACTTAACGCCCCCAAAAAACGAGCAAAGATATCGCGCATAATGCGAGCATCACCAAAGGGTTCTTCTGTCACCTCTGGGGGTAGGTTTTTCATGATTGGTAAAGTGCGAATTTGTGTCACCGCACTTCCCAAAGAAACTCCCTCTAAATTAGCTCCAATATTAACCTGACGTTGACGGTTAAAGCGTTGAATTTCCGCAGGTCCACTACCTAAGCTAATTGTCGCCACCGAGTTAAGCGGTACTAACGTCCCATTACTGCTAGGAACGCGCAAATTTTGCAGAGTTTCTATCTCACTGCGTCCATCGTTGGCAATTTTTACCCGGATGGGAATTTGTCGGTCAGCAAGGTTAAATTTAGCTAAATTAAACTCATTATCGCCGATTAAAGCTAAAGACGCAGTACGGGCGATCGCTCTGACCGAGACTCCCTGATCAGCAGCCCGGACGGGATCCGGTTGAATAATAATCTCCGGTTTAACTAAACTTACCCCGGAACTTACCTCGACAAAACCGGGTAAAGCCCGCATTTCTCGCTCTAATTTTTGGGCAGTTTGGGTTAAAATATCGCCATTTTCACTTTTTAAAATAATAGCGACATCCTTAGTGCTTCCTGCTCCCCCCTGCGCCCGAAAAGTCACTCTTGCTCCCGGTATCTTCTGAAAATCCCGGCGGGTTTGTTCCTCAAATTGCCGTTGAGTTAGCGATCGCTGTTCCTTAGGAACTAAATTAACATATATTAACCCGGTATTTACCCGTCCTGAATCTCCCGGAATAGCCAAAACATTAGCGACGGCGGGATTTTTTTGCAGTAAACTATTCACCTGATTGGCCACGGCAACAGTATCATTCAAAGTCGCACCGGGAGGCAATTCTATGCTGATCGTACTTAATCCAGTATCCCCAGAACTAAATAACCCTTTTGGAATCAAGGGAACTAACTGTAAACTACCGATAAAAAAGGCCAAAGCCGCCAATAAAGTCAGGATTCGATGACGTAAAGCCCAGGTTAACAAACTTTTGTAGGGACGAAAACGGGGGCGCGAGGAGGGATTATTATCACCAGTTTTGAGCTTTTTCGGCTGTAGAATATAGGCACTTAACATCGGGGTGACGGTGACAGCGATCAAACTGGAAAACAAGGTAGAAACCGCCACCGTAACGCCGAAAGGTTGAAAGAATTGCCCTGGCACACCGCCCATAAAAGCAACCGGCAGGAATACCGCCATAATTGCCGCCGCACTGGCTAAAACAGCTAATCCAATCTCTTTTGAGGCATCAAAGGCCGCTTGCAGGGGTTTTTTACCCATAGCTAAATGTTGATCGATGTCCTCCACCATACACACCGCATCATCGACCAGATTACCCAAAGCTAAAGCTAACGCCAGCAGGGTCATACCGTTAAGGGTATAATTTAGGGACTGCATCACCCAAAAAGTCGGGAAAATGGACAAAGGCAGGGCCAAACCCGTGATAATCGTGGCGCGCCAATTGCCTAAAAATAGACCCACCGTGATCACCGTCATCATACAACCAATCAGGAGATCGCTAAGAAGGCTTTCGTAACTAGCACGAATTGAGTCAGCACGGGTAAAAATTAATTGAAATTTAATATCTTCGGGCAGTTTTTTCTTTAAATTCTCGATTTCTTGGCGTACTGCTGTTTCTACCGTCACCAAGGTGCTGCCAGTCCCCCGTAGAATCGAAAAACCCACCACTGGCTGCCCATCTAAAAGGGCCATTTGTCGGGGATCACTGGAACTATCGCTAACTGTCCCTAAATTGCTTAAGGGGACGCTATCACCGTTAGGTAAAGAGATTTGATAATTTCTCAAATCTTCGATCGTTTCAGCGCTGCCGAGGGTGCGGACAGTTTGTTCACTGCCGGCGATTTCCGAGCGCCCTCCGGGTAAATTAATATTAAAACTGCGGATTTGCTCATTAACCGCCGTGGCCGTGATACCGTAGGCGATCAGACGGCCGGGATCTAAATCTACACGCACTTCTCGATCGACTCCCCCAACGCGATCGACTCGTGCTACCCCCGGCACTCCCGTTAAAGCGCGGCCAATTTGACGATCAACTAGATCACTTAATTCGGCGATCGATCTTTTCGGGGAGGAGATGGTATAGTTCATCACCGCACCCCCAGCAAATTCTAAACGTTGGACAATTGGATCATTAGTATCTTGGGGTAAATCCTGCCGAATTTGGGCTATGGCATTGCGTACATCATTGGTAGCGCGATCGCTGTTAGTGCCAAGGATAAAGTTAACGGTGGTGGTGCTGCTGCCTTCGTTGATGGTAGAAGTAATTTGATCGATATTACCCAAAGCAGCCACCGCATCCTCGACTTTTTTGGTGACTTGGGTTTCCAATTCCTCTGGACCTGCACCGGGTTGATTAACGGTGATAATCACGGCCGGAATGTCAATATTAGGAGAGCGATCAATCCCTAATCCTAGAAAGGCAATGTATCCCATTAAGGCCATAACCAGGGAGATCAGGATCGTCGGAATGGGATTTTTGATAGACCAATTAGAAATATTAAAAGCCATAATTTCAGTTATCAGTTATCAGTTATCAGTTATCAGTGGGTAAGTTATCAGTTATCAGTTTTTGGTTTTTGGTTTTTGGTATTTTCTTGGCAGGTTTTTAGAATAGCCCAAAGCATTTTACCAATTTCCTCCGCATCATCATTGATACTTTGAAAGGCTCTTTCCTCTATGTAATTCGTGTCTTTCAATAGAGACAGCCAATACTTTGTTTCTAGACATTCCTTATAAGCTATTGACATTTTAGCTCGAAAATCAGCTTGAGAAATAGCTCCATTAGCCTCGGCAATGTTAGCCCCGATTGAAGTGCCACTCCTTAATAGCTGTTTTGACAAAACATATTCTTGTTTAGTCTCACACAAATATTTATAGCCTTTAACAATCCTAATGGCAAATTTATAAGCTTTATCATAAACTTTACTCTCCATCCGTTTGCCCCGCTACCGATCACTGATTACTGATTACTGATTACTGATTACTGTTTACTGATCACTGATTACTGATTACTGATCGCTGATTGCTGTAATTTTGTCGCCATCACCGAGATAGGCTGCCCCTTTGACCACAATGCGATCGCCCGCTTGTAAACCGGTGAGAATTTCCACGCGGTTATTGGGCATAATTTGACCTAATTGCACAGTTTTGGCGGTAACAGTGTTATCAGGTTCCACTAAATAAACTAGAGCTTGATTATCTTTTTGGGGTAAAACTGCGGTCATGGGGACAGTTAAACTATTGCTAGTATTCGTTACGATCGCACCTCGTAAAAACATCCCCGGTTTTAACCCTGTATTGTCAGTTAAATCGACTTTAACCGTTGCTTGACGGGATGCCTCATCGACGATGGGATTAATTTCGCGCACCTGTCCCGATAATTTTAAACTGCTATTAGCATCGGAAGTGATAGTAACGGGCGCTCCGACGCGGATTAAGGGCAATTGATTCTCAGGAACCCGCAATCTTAGCTCTAAACGGCCGTTTTCGATGATTTTAAAGAGAGCATTTTGACCGTTGGTGGTATCCCCGATGCGGCCATTTCTTTCGGCAATTTTGCCACTAACCGGAGAAATCAGGCGCGTCTCGTTTAATTGGGCTTTAACAATGGCTAAACGGCTTTGAGCTTCCGCTAATTGGGCTGTAGCTTGGGCGATCACCTCGGGACGATTGCCAGCTTGCAATTGTGCCAGTTGCTGCTCTGCTTCTCCTAAACGAGATTGGGTCTGTTGTACGATCGCCGCTTTGTTTCTTTCTTCGTTGAGGACTTCATCGAGACGATCCCGGGCGATCGCTCCTTCCGCTTCTAAACTTTGGTTTCTCTGGACGCGTTTTTTGGCCAAATCCCAATCCGATTGAGCTTGACTAATTTCGGCTTTTATGCGTTGAATAGTTTGTTTAGCTCTAGCGATCTCCTCTTTACGGCTACCCGCTTGCAATTCTGCCAAACGCGATCGGGATTGGGCGACATTAGCCTGTGCTTGGGTTAATTGCGCTTGTAGGACGGTATCATCGAGACGAGCCAAAATTTGACCTTGGCTAACGATATCACCCTCATCGACAAAGATTTCTTTGATTTGTAGTCCCGTCGCTTGGGAAAGAATCGGGATTAATTCATCGGCTGCCACGCTTCCAGTCGCTTTCAGGGTGCGGGCCACGGGAGTAAATTCTACCCTAGTGGTGGTTACTGTTTGTGCCGGTGCCTCATTTTTTGCCGCTACGGGCTGAGTATTGGGGTTTTGGGCTGTTTGGGGTCGATTAGCGAAACGAGTCGCCCCTAGGGTCAATAAAACCCCCAATCCCACACCGATAAATAAACCCTTTCTTCCCGATAGCCAAGAGTTGGTTTTTGTCGGTTTTGGCGAGTATTCGGTTTTCTCTGGCTCAATTTCGGGATTAAATGCGATAACTTCGGGAACTAGCGAATTATCGGCTGAATGCTGGTTATTTTCTAGGGTATCTGGCCGCACGGTCTGCCCTCTCGGTAGATTCTGGATAAAATGTTAAGTTTTGTATCCATTTATAATCTAACGGAAAAAGGTCACGGGTGGGGAAAGTGAGAAAGTGGACTTGCTGTAAAAATCCCAAATTGTCGTGGTTGGTGAGGAGACAGGAGATAGGAGACTCCGAGACAGGAGACAGGAGACAGTAGGCAGGAGAATTAAGAATGAGTAATAATCAATTAAATGGTTTATTTAGAGATTTTATGCCAGTTAATCTGGCTCTCCCCTACTTGTGGTCATAAGAAAAAGTTATGAAAAAGTCAGAGATCCAAATTTTCTTGGCCCATGCCAGTGAGGACAAACCAGCAGTTTTGGCACTGTATGACCGCCTTAAGCAAGCGGGATATAAACCTTGGTTGGATAAAAAAGACCTGATTCCGGGGCAAATTTGGCGAGATGAAATTCCGAAAGCGATTAAAGCTAGTCAGATTTTTCTGGCCTGTCTGTCAGCGAAATCGGCTAATAAACAGGGATACATCCAACGGGAGTTGAGGATTGCACTTGATACCTTGGCACAGATGCTACCGGGGACAATTTTTGTTATTCCCATGAGGTTAGAAGAATGCGAAATTCCTGATCTGCGAATGTCAGAACTTGGCTTGAAGCTGCGCGATATTCACCGGCTTGATTATTGGGAAGAAGACGGATTTGAGCAACTAGAAAGAGCAATTGGCTATCAGTTCAAGCTTGAACCGGAAGAGCCAAAACAACTGTTATCAGTATTTAACTTTGAGGTGGTGGGAGTAAATGCGAAGGGTGAGCAAATTAGAAAAGAGTCGAAACAGTCCCAATATTTCAGGGAAGATCTGGGCAAAGGCATCACCTTAGAAATGGTCGCCATTCCGGGGGGAACTTTCCTGATGGGAACAGAAGATGAGGAAATCGAAAGACTGGTTAAAAAATTTAATTGGGAAGGATTTAGAAGGGAAAGACCACAACATGAAGTAACTGTCCCACCCTTCTTTATGGGTAAATACCCCATCACCCAGGCCCAGTGGAAAGCGATCGCCTCTCGCACGGATTTAAAAGTTAAACAAGACCTTGATTTCAAGCCAGCCTATTTTAAAGATCCCCCCAAACCCCCCTTAAAAAGGGGGGCTTCCGATTCCCCCCCTTTTGAAGGGGGGGCTAGGGGGGGATCGCCCACGCACTGGGATAGACCCGTAGAACAAGTCAACTGGTACGATGCCGTCGAGTTCTGTGCGAGATTATCAAAACTAACGGTTCGGGAATACCGACTACCGAGTGAAGCGGAATGGGAATACGCTTGTCGTGCTGGAACCACCACCCCGTTTTACTTTGGGGAAACCATTACGGGGGAATTGGCTAACTACAATGCCAGTAATACCTACGCCGATGAACCGAACGGAGAATATCGAAACGAAACAACTCGCGTGGGACAATTTCCCCCAAACGCCTTTGGACTGTACGATATGCACGGCAATGTCCGGGAGTGGTGCGCCGATACTTGGCACGATAACTATGACGGTGCGCCGACGGATGGCAGTGTCTGGATAGAAAATGGTAATGATAATCGTTCTCCTCTGCGTGGCGGTTCCTGGGGCTACAATCCTACTTACTGCCGTTCCGCGATTCGCTACGACTACTACTTCCGCCGCGTCAACCGCATCAACAATTACGGTTTTCGGGTAGTCTGCGTATTCGGGAGAACTCTCTAACCCTTTTTCCTTTTTCCCCTTTTACCCTCATTCCCTATTTTTTCTTTTTTCTTTTCTTTCCCGCCCTTAGTCGGGTCGATTTTGTAGGGGCGAACTGTGGTCAGTGAGTTTATCGAACTGCGTTCGCCCACCGGCAATAATCGGGTTAATCACGGGATTGGGGTTTTTTGGGGTTTTTTGGTGGGGGTTGGGCGCACGCGGTCATTGGTGTCAACTTAAGCAAGAAGCTTAATTATAAAAAGTAGCTGATTATCCAAGAGGAAGGAAGTAAAAAATGGTATAATTAATAAGTTTTTCGTTAATTGGTATAGTTTGATCAGGTGGCATAAATCGACTAAATTCTTATCTGGCAAAAGACTTAATTGATTAGTTCGTTCTGGAAGAAAACAATTGACAAAAATCGTCGAATGTGTTTTTTTATAATGGTTTCATCTCTTATAACCCCGTCCATTGCATAACACAAACCGAAGAACTGGGACTATTTCCTTAAGTTAACACCAATGATCGCGTGCGCCCAAATGTAATATAGATATTTCGACCAAATTGAGAGCCATGCTGCCAACTTTTGTTAGCCGACCTTTTTAGTTAAGTACAATCAAGAAAAATTGTCAAATTTCCCAATCGTTATTTGCCCTTGCCATTGACCAAATCTATTGTCATCATAGACTAAAATCTAGATGTAGCCGTGGTTTTCTGGAAACTTAGCCCGATGTCTAGATATCGATCGAGCCAGAATTGTTATGATAAATTCATGAAGTTTTATAACAGTATTTCCCCGTGAACAGGAACCAAATCGACTATCTCAGGATTAGTTTAATCGATCGCTGTAACTTTCGCTGTCAGTATTGTCTGCCTGAAGATGCAGAATTGGCCTATGTTCGACCGCAAGAATTACTCACCCGGGAGGAAATTCTTACTTTAGTCAAAAATGTCTTTATTCCCCTCGGTTTCCGCAAATTTCGCCTTACTGGTGGGGAACCTCTCTTACATCCTGAAGTAGTGGAGATTGTGCGCGATATCGCCTCTTTATCTGCTACTAGCGATTTAGCCTTGACTACTAATGGCTATTTACTTGACAATTTAGCCGAAATGTTGTATGAAGCCGGACTAAGACGGATTAATATCAGTTTAGACTCTCTCGACCCCGACACTTTCGATAAAATTATCGGTAATCGCGGCCGGAGTCGTTGGCAAAAAACTTGGGCAGGTATTCAAGCGGCCCAGAGAGTGGGTTTTGACCCCTTAAAATTAAATGTGGTGGTGATTCCGGGGATAAATGAGGCAGAAGTGGAAGATTTAGCGGCTTTGACCATCGAGAAGCGTTGGCACGTCCGTTTTATCGAGTTTATGCCTATCGGTAACGGTGATTTATTTCAAGAAAAAGCTTGGATTGCCAACGAGGAATTAAGGGGGCGAATTCGGGCAAAATGGGGCTTAAATGAGGGTCAAGTGCGGGGAAATGGTCCTGCCGATGTTTTTCAAATTCCGGGGGCTAAGGGTACAATTGGCTTTATCAGTCAGATGTCGGAGTGTTTTTGCGATCGCTGTAACCGCCTACGTCTCTCGGCCGATGGTTGGTTGCGTCCCTGTCTCCTCAACGAAACCGGACAAATTGACCTAAAAACTGCCCTCCGTCAAGGAATTTCGCCAGCAGAAATCAGGGAAAGAGTGCGGGAATTAATAGAACTGAAGGCAGAAATCAACTTTAAACTGCGTGATTCTGGCACATCAAGCGGCATTTATACCCGTACTATGTCCCAAATTGGCGGCTAAAAATCTACTGTCCGAATTCTACTCTAGCCTGTTCCACCATTTCCACGGTAACTTGATCGGAACCAGCATGACGAGCTAATTCTTCTATCCTTTGACGCGCTTGGGAACGAACAAAATAGGGAATATTTTTTAGTTTTGCTTTTGCTTCTGCAGTCCATTGTAGTTGATCGGAAAAATCTAGAGCTTCCATAGATTTAACATATAGTAGTCCGTCTATTATACCAAAAAAGATTAGCTATTTTGAGATAATGAGTTTCTTGATAGCGACTCTTTTTGACCTTTCTTTTAATTTTAGGTTTCTGCTAGGTCGAAATTTACTCTTTGATATAAATCTTGAAAAGAAATCTGCCAATCCACCGACAGCAATTGTAAAACCGCATTTTCCCCCGTGACGAAATCAATTAACCATTGCTCATCCTTTTGTTTATAGTAACGTTCCACACTATAACTAGATTGTTCGATCAGAATATATTCTTGAAAAGTTGGCAGAGAACGATAGAATTTAAACTTATCCCCTCGGTCATAAGCTTGGGTAGAATTAGAGAGAACTTCGACAATAATTAAAGGATTGATCACGTTAGATTGACTATTCCCTTGATAGAGAGGTTGACCTTTAATCACCATCACATCAGGATAGGTGTAAATGCTATAATCTGATAGCCATAAACGCACCGTTTCCATGTAGGTATAATAATCTTGATTATTGATAGTCAGAGGAAATCTTCGATAGAAGTTTCCGGCAATCTGATTGTGATTAGTGGTGGCTCCTACCATTGGGATAATTTCTCCTTGACGATATTCATTTTTATCTTCGGACGTTTCCTCTAGATCTAGATATTCTTCGGGAGTATAATATTTAGTTTCGGTAGTGCTTAACATTTTTGACTCTCCTTCCTATTCTATTTTCTAAGATACAGCATTTCTCTAAAAAGAGACAAAGTTATCCTTGAGCAAGGTTATCAATTGAGTGGCTCGGAAAAGTGTATCTTAAATATCTCAGTAATCCGCTTACGCGCTTGGGAACGAACAAAGTAGGGAATATTTTTCAGTTTTGCTTTTGCTTCTGCAGTCCATTGTAGTTGATCGGAAAAATCTAGAGCGTCCATAGATTTAACATATAGTAGTCCGTCTATTATACCAAAAAAGATTAGCTATTTTGAGATAATGAGTTTCTTGATAGCGACTCTTTTTCACCTTTCTTTTAATTTTAGGTTTCTGCTAGGTCGAAATTTACTCTTTGATATAAATCTTGAAAAGAAATCTGCCAATCCACCGACAGCAATTGTAAAACCGCATTTTCCCCCGTGACGAAATCAATTAACCATTGCTCATCCTTTTGTTTATAGTAACGTTCCACACTATAACTAGATTGTTCGATCAGAATATATTCCTGAAAAGTTGGCAGAGAACGATAGAATTTAAACTTATCCCCTCGGTCATAAGCTTGGGTAGAATTAGAGAGAACTTCGACAATAATTAAAGGATTGATCACGTTAGATTGACTATTCCCTTGATAGAGAGGTTGACCTTTAATCACCATCACATCAGGATAGGTGTAAATGCTATAATCTGATAGCCATAAACGCACCGTTTCCATGTAGGTATAATAATCTTGATTATTGATATTTAAGGGAAAATTACGGCAAAAATTTAGACAAATCTGATTGTGATTAGTGGTGGCTCCTACCATTGGGATAATTTCTCCTTGACGATATTCATTTTTATCTTCGGACGTTTCCTCTAGGGCGAGATATTCTTCGGGAGTATAATATTTAGTTTCGGTAGTGCTTAACATTTTTGACTCTCCTTCCTATTCTATTTTCTAAGATACAGCATTTCCCTAAAAAGAGATAAAGTTATCCTTGAGCAAGGTTATCATTTTTTCCTTAATCTCCAGCAAAAAATGCGGAGAAATCCACAATTAAAAATCTAAGTATCAAAATTGCTCACTTCAAGAGTTAAGATAAACTAGATAAATAGTTTTATGTTTAGTTTTTCCTATGTTTAACTGGTTCCGTCGTCAGAAAGTCCAAACCGAACAAGAACAAGCACCCCCCGCACCCGTAGAGGAAACCCCCAGCGAGGCAACCCCGACGACTAGCGAGACAACCAGTCAGGAAGAGTATTTAGATTGGGCCAAAAAAGCCTTTAAAAATATTCAAGAGAAAAAAGCCACGGCCGAGGCCGTCGTCAGCGAAACCCCTGAAACATCTATTGCTGAAACAGAACCTCCGCAAGAGGAAGAACCAGTTAAACAAGAAGAAACCGAGGATAATACCCCCGCATGGCTGAAAAAATCCGATCGCCTCGAAATTCTCAAAGAAACCGCCATCGAAACCCCCACAGAACCGGATGAGGATTTTATCTGGTCGGCCAAAGTTTTAGCCAATCAGGGACGACAAGCAGAGGACGTTTCCGAAGAAGAAATCACCTGGTTAAAAAAATTGCGTCAGGGTTTAGGCAAAACGCGCCGCAGCTTGGTCAATCAGCTTAAGGCCGTGGTCGGTCAGGGTCCCCTCAATCAAGATGCAGTGGAGGAAATCGAAGCTTTATTGCTTCAGGCCGATGTGGGGGTAGATGCCACCGATTATATTATCACTACCCTCCAAAATAAGCTAAAACAGGAAGCTTTGCCCCCCGAAAAAGCGATCGAATATCTCAAAGAAATTATCCGCGAGATTTTAGATGCACCTTTAGCCAATTATAGCAACCCCGGTTTTGAGCCAGAAAAAGGCAAATTAAATATCTGGATGCTCACAGGAGTTAACGGAGTCGGTAAAACGACGACTATCGGCAAATTAGCTCATTTATCTAAACAATCTGGCTATAGCTGTATGATCGCCGCTGCCGACACCTTTCGCGCTGCTGCCGTGGAACAGGTGAAAGTTTGGGGAGAGCGATCGCAAGTGGAAGTCATTGCCAACCCGGGCAAAAATACCGACCCGGCCGCCGTGGTGTACGATGGCATCGAAGCCGCTAAATCCAGGGAGGTAGAATTACTCTTAGTGGATACGGCGGGAAGATTGCAGAATAAAAAGAACTTAATGGCAGAATTAAGCAAAATTCGCCGTATTATCGACAAAAAAGCCGAGAGTGCCGTGGTGGAATCCCTTCTAGTTCTCGATGCCACTTTAGGACAAAACGGGCTGCGACAGGCCGAGGTTTTCTCGGAAGCTGCCCAATTAAGCGGCGTGATCCTGACTAAAATCGATGGTACAGCTAAAGGGGGTGTCGCCCTTGCCGTAGCGCGTCAGCTTAACCTACCGATTCGCTTTGTGGGTGCTGGGGAAGGAATCGAGGATCTGCGGCCTTTTTCCAGTTACGAATTCGTGGAAGCTTTACTAAGTGGCGATTAATCTCACCCCGCCTATCTTTCATAATCTTTTCATGGTTGCTTCATAATTGTCTCATTTTTAGTTATGCTAGAAATGGAGACTCGGGGTAACAACTATGCAAAGGACAATTACGGTTAGTCATCTAGGAGTATATTATCGCGGCGTGGAGGCCCTACGGGATATCACCCTGAAAATTTATCCAGGACGATTAACCGGTATTATCGGTCCCAACGGCGCGGGCAAAAGTACCCTGATCAAAGCCATGCTAGGATTAATTCCCGTACAACAGGGAAGCGTTAACTATCAAGGGCAATCTCTACAGCAACAACTGGATAAAGTCGCTTATGTTCCCCAAAGATCTCAAATCGACTGGACCTATCCCGTCACCGCTTGGGATGTGGTAATGATGGGGAGAGTCAGGAAAACGGGTTGGTTTCGCCCTTTTTCCCATATTAGTCGTCAACAGGCTTTAAATGCCCTAGAACGGGTGGAAATGGCTGATTTACGCCATCGTCCCCTCGGTCAGTTGTCGGGAGGACAACAGCAAAGAGTCTTTTTAGCCAGATCTTTGGCCCAAGAAGCGGAGATTTTCTGTTTTGATGAACCTTTCGTTGGGGTAGATCAAAAAACCGAGGGGATTCTTTTTAATATCTTTGGTGAGTTAGCGCAAGAAAATAAAATTGTCATGGTGGTTAACCATGATTTAGGCGAATCTATCACCCATTTTGCTGATTTAATCCTCTTAAATAAAGAATTGATCCTCGCCGATCAACGCTCCAAGGTCTTAACTGATTTTAATCTCCGGCGTGCATACGGGGGTAAGGTCTCTTTCTACAATGCCATGACACTACCAGATCATCCCCGATCGAGTCTCGATTATCTCGATCGCTTCTCGAAAAACAATGCGACAAACTAGAAGCGAAGATATTTTGGCTGACTGCCGATAGGGACACCAATGACAACTATTTCCCCGCAAGAAGTAACAGGAACGATCGAACTGGCTCCTAACTATCGAATTCCCCTATTTTTGGTAATTTTATCGCTGCCTTTACTCTTTTTACAGGTCTGGCTCGGCATAATTTTCTCCCTGTTAGGCCTATTCTTGATGTTCCAGACTACCCGCATTCGCCTCCAGTTTACCCCCACTTCCTTAGATGTCTATCTGTCCGGGCAACAAATTCGCTCCTTTCCCTACCAAGAATGGCAAAATTGGCGGATTTTCTGGAATAAAGTCCCGATCCTATTTTATTTCAAAGAAATTAACAGCATTCATTTTTTGCCCATTATCTTTGACAGCGCAACCCTGAGACTGTGCCTCGAAAAATACTATCCTTTAGCAGCACCGCAAGCGATCGACTCAGAAGCGAACTAAGATTGAGATAAAATAAAATCTGGCTAATAGCGTCTTAATTGCCTGCCTTGGCCCTCTGTTCGCTCTGCATTTCTAAAGCCGATGAATTCAGAAGATTTTAATGTTTTACCCCTTGACAAAATGACAGACTTACCCAATGAATCTGTCGAAGAATTTAGTTTTGACGATCTCTGGAACGATCGCCCGGTAGAGAATTCCCTGCCATCGGAAACCGCCCCCGAAGGCGAATTAGTTCCCACAGCGCAGGCGCAACCCCTGCGGGGGGAAATCGAGGCTCTAGAACGGCAAAAACAGAGCCTAGCGGCAGAAATCTCGGCGTTAAAAGCGGAAAAAGAACGCTTGATCGCCGAGGAACTAGGGGATATCAAAGCTCAAATCGAAAGAATGCTCAAGGAAGGCGTAAAAGACCTAGAACAACGCAAACAGGCTTTAGAATTAGCGATCGAACAGTTAGAACGCCGTCGTGAGCGGATTCGGCAGGAAATGCGGAGTAATTTCGCCGGAGTCTCCCAGGATCTAGCCGTGCGGGTTCAGGGATTTAAAGACTATCTGGTGGGCAGTTTACAGGATTTGGCCGCGGCTGCCGAACAGTTGGAATTACCCCGTTTTGAGACCCCCGAAAAATCCCCCCGACCTGTGGAACCTCCCCTGCGGACCGAACGGGAGGAAAACCCGCGCCCATCCCGTGGCAGTCAAGGCCGGGATGGACGCGGAGAAAGTCCCCGTCCCCCCCGTACCAGTAACCAGGGCCAGGATAATTGGCAAGAACCCCGTCGTTCTAACCGTTCGGGTTATGAATCGGAACCGGTGGGACAATCCACCCCTAGACAGGGCTTTTCTGACCAAAATCAGCGCATACAAACTCTTTTAGACCGTTATCGCAGTCGTCCTGACTATTACGGACCGCCTTGGCAATTACGGCGCACTTTTGAACCAATTCACGCCGAACGGGTGCAACAGTGGTTCTTTAAACAGGGGGGGCGGGGTACGGTTCGCGGTATGGGCAGCCGTCTCCAGAATATTCTGGTGGCTTCGGCAATTATCTCGATTATGGCGGAATTACAAGGCGATCGCTTCCGTTCTCTCGTTCTGGCTAATAGTCCCGAACGTTTAGGCGAATGGCGGCGCGGTCTCCAAGATTGTCTCGGCATTTCCCGCGCCGATTTTGGACCAGACCGCGGCATCGTTCTCTTTGAGTCTCCCGAAGCTTTAATTCAAAAAGCGGAACGTTTAATCGACGATAAGTATTCACCGCTCATTATTATCGATGATACCGAAGAACGGCTGAATTTCGCTCTTTTACAATTCCCCTACTGGTTAGCTTTTGCCCCTGAACCCCAACAAAGTTCTAGTTATTGGTATTAACTAATTAGTCCTTGAGTAGTGCGATACATTGGGCTAAAGAAGCGTTAGTTTTCACCGCTTGCGGGTTAATATGGGTGGCAGCGGCTCGATAACCTTGTTCTAGGAGAGCTGCAATTAAATCTTCCCTTTTGGGTAGATCTAATTTGCCCCTTCTACCAATTTCCCCAAAGCTATAAAAATAGGGAGGAAAATCGTTTTCTTCCCTCATTATTTCTAACAATTTAACTACCTTTTTCCACTGCCATTGATCGGCTAAATCTGCCATTTTTTCTAGATAAAAGCGATCATGTAAACTGCCTAACCACAAAGGTCCAGTTAAGGTTAAAGGTTGCCCGTCCCCAGAACAAACTATTTTGCCTAACTTTGGCCAAGGCACTGATTGATATTCCCCGCAGCTATGACAATAACCGAGAAAACCGTAGTTATGACTATTTAATTGTCTATTAGCCGTTAACCGCACCATCACCCGATAACTTTGACCAAAAAAGAAGGAAAAAATCGGCGTAATTCCTAAACCTAACCGGGCCGATTCTAATTGCAAACCGGCGATAATTAATCTTAATCCCTGTTCGTGGGCAGCCGGATGATTGCGAGCAGATGCTCCATAATCAGCTAAACTATTTTCTAGATTATGACCCGTCAACGTCCGTCCATCGGTATTAGTCAGATAAATTAAACCCCCGATTTTAGTGGCTAAAGGAATAGCACTAAACAGAGATGCAGGGGAACCAAAAGCATCAATATCAACTAGATCATAATGGTCTTTTTCAAGATAACATTCTAGGAGAACTTCTTGAGCAGATTTATAGGTTATCTTCCCTTTTTTCTGTTGTAATAAACTCTCTAAGTTAGCGTCTAAAGTTGGCTTAATTTCTGGATTACCATCATTAACCCACAGCCAATCCGCACCACTTTCTAACCAATACCTGAGCGCTCGCACACCAGAGCCGCTCATTACTTCTAAAACGCGCAAACTGCCCCGCTCTTTTTGGGCAATTGCCGCCCCTAAAACTCCTAAATCTCGGACGATTTTACTCTCTGGTCGATAAAAAGTATTGTTGATATTAAATATCGCTTTTTCTTCCTGCATCGCTCATCTCATAATTAGGGTTTGCTGAAAAAGTTTTTCTTGGGGGCAGGGTGTGGCCCCCCAACCCCCCCGACATCGGGGGGGCAGGGTGTGGGGTGTAGGGTTTTACCGATTTTGAAGGGGTCAATTACCTAATTTTCAGGGAAAAAGTCCCTGAATTTTCCCCCCGATCACTCCCATATCTGGTACTTTTTGATTTACAAAAACTCTAAAAGTCTTAACCCACAAGGGTTTTACCATTATTCAGCAAGCCCTAATTAGCACTCGATCGCCTCTTTTGTATTTTCACGATTCCCTAGGAGAGGAAAGGGTCAACCACTGCCAAAACCGATCAGACATCAAGATAGCAGATAAATCTAAAGATAGTGTGAAATTAGCAAAAATTGCCGATTTTTTTAGTATTATATCCCTGAAAAGCTGATAGTTTCCCTGTGAGAACGGCAAATTAAAGGTAAAAAAACAGTTATTTTTTTACATCTTATAAGTAGTTAAGTAGGTAGGCACAATTATTTGTAGGATGGGTTAGCGGTAGCGTAACCCATGCGGGCGTTGGGTTTCATGCTTCAACCCAACCTACGTTCATTTTATATTTAATTCCACCCACCTACTTAGATGTTAAAAACTATCAGTTCCCCCCTTATCAAGGGGGGATTAAGGGGGGATCGAACCCAACATCTATCTTAGATGCCCAGAGTTACCGCTAAAGTTTGATTGCTTAAAGAGTCAAGTGCTGATGGCGATTCCTGTGGGGTCGCTATTTTTTTCCTCCCCACCGACAAAATTGAGGAGCGCTCCTCGTCCCTGAGCGCCTCGATCGAGTAAAGTAATCTCTAGATAATTTTCCGGCAAAAAAGTTAAACGTTCTGACCATTCGATCGCCACTATCCCTAAATCCACCTCGATTCCCTGCCAATAATTTTCTAGGTACAGGGCCTCGATATCTTGACCCTGCAAACGATACAAATCCAAATGATACAAAGGAAGGCGGCCTTCGCTATATTCGTTAACGAGGGTGAAGGTAGGACTAGCTATAGGCTCTTGAATGCCCAATCCTAGGCCAATTCCCTGTACTAAGGTGGTTTTTCCCGCTCCCAAATCACCTTTTAATAAAATTACACTGCCGGGGGCCAAGGTTTGCCCCAGTTTTTCCCCTAAATTGACAGTAGCTTCTCGATCAGGCAAGTCGATAATCATTTTTTCCCGCTAGGATGCCAATTAACCACTGATTTTAATATAGCGATCAGAGCAGCTTTCTGACATCCTTGGCTCTGGGGGGCAAAATTTGGTCTTTTGATCGAGAAAAATAAAAGCAGTTAAACTAATCTCTTAAGTAGTCGTGCAAAATTAATTTCCTAGTGAAGATAGGCAAGAGGCAAAAGGCAATAGGCAAGAGCGGGGTTAGATATGTGTAATTAATTTTGCTTAGGTACTTATCTCTTAGTCTTACCTTTGGTCAAATGGTCGTTATCAAGACAGAGATAAGCGATCGGCGAAACCTTCTGGTAGATTAGACTAAATGGGAGTTGGTTAACTGCTTTTATAAAATTGATGGTTCCCTAACCATCAGCATTGTCTAGGGTCGAAGGTAATAAAACAACCGAAGTTTAGGACTTTAAGCTAGAAGTTAAGAAAAACAGTGAAATTATTATTTTTGAGTAATGGCCACGGTGAAGATGAGATCGCGATCCGGATTATCAAAAGACTGCAATCATCTCCCCACTGTCCGGATATTACTGCTTTACCCCTAGTGGGTAACGGTTATGCTTATACTCGTCTGGGGATTCCCCTTCTCGATCGAGGTCAAAAAATGCCCTCTGGGGGTTTTATCACTGGGGATGCGAAACAATTATGGCGAGATCTGCGGGAGGGATTATTAGGATTAACCTCCCGTCAATACCGTCTGGTCAGAAATTGGGGCCAAGAAGGAGGAAAAATTGTCGCGGTGGGAGATATCTTACCCCTTGCCCTTGCTTGGTTGAGTGGGACAGATTATGCTTTTGTGGGAACGGCTAAATCGGAATACTATCTCCGGGATGAGCAGGGATGGTTAGATAGTAGCTCGATGATCGATCGCCTCTGGGGTTCCTACTATTATCCCTGGGAACGCTGGTTAATGGCTCATCCTCGCTGTCGGGGGGTTTTTCCCCGGGATAGTTTAACTAGCAAAATTTTACAACAGTGGTCAATTGCCGTTGTCGATGGGGGTAATCCGATGATGGATGACCTTTTACCCGCAATAACGGGCGATTTTCCCCAAGATTGCCTAACTATTCTGCTACTACCCGGTTCGCGCTTTCCCGAATCTCTCCACAATTGGCAGCAAATTCTCGCAGCTGTGGCGGCCATTATCGGCCGTTTTCCCGATTACAAGCTGGAATTTTTGGCGGCGATCGCTCCTTCTCTCCCCCCAGAATCTTTTACGGCTGCTTTAACTTCCCAGGGTTGGGGAGAACATAGCACAAATAAGTTTATTTGTCAAGAGGTATTTATAACTATTTCTCAAAGGGACTACGCCGAATATTTAGGCCGTTGCCATTTAGCGATCGCCATGGCGGGAACTGCCACGGAACAGTTCGTCGGTTTGGGTAAACCGGCGATCACAATTGCGGGATCTGGACCACAGTTTACTGCTCATTTTGCCACACTGCAACAGCGTTTATTAGGCTGTTCAATTCTCTTGGGCGATAGTGCCGAGTCAGTGGCAGACAAGTTAGAATATTTATTACAAAATCCCCCAAAGTGGCAAGAAATCGCCTTTAATGGTCGTCAGAGAATGGGAGCGGCCGGTGCCTCCGATCGCATTGCCCAATGGTTACTAGGCAATTTTTGCCCTTAAACGAAAGTATCGGTCTGATTTTCGCCGCTAGTGGGCCCCTCAAAAATAGTTTCTAGGGCAATTTTTTGGGCGCTTGGTTGTTGTCCGTAGCTGAAAAGATAGGGAATTTCTCCGCTTTGTTGACGAAACCACTGGAAAACGTAGGGACTACCATAAATAATCAATGCTTGAATTTGTCCAGTTTTCAGCAAAGCTTGATAGATAGCTTTCGTTTCGTCGCTTAATCCGGCACTACCCCGAAAAGGATTACCACGGATAAATACTTGTAGGAGAGTCGTTTCTGGGGAGACGAGGGACTGATTAAAGGTACTACGGTCGATTATTTGGGTTTGATAACCCCATTGTCGGGGAATTGTCACCGCCGGACAAGAGCGATCGAGAAAGTCACAGTTGAGTAAATCATCGATAATGATTAAATTGCGGCCTTGAGTGGCTTTAATCGGTAAATTACCGCTAACTGTTTGGGAATCTTTTAAAATATCCCTGACAATCTCTAGAGCTTGCGGTGCCGCTAAACTGCTTAAGGATTCTAAGAATGGCTGTCTTTGCCCTAATTTCTCTTTTGCTCGTTGAATACGCTGCCAAGAATCATTAATTCTCGCTTCGCTAATTGTACCCGCTTGCACGGCACTATACACCGCTTCGATCGCTTCGATCGGATCGGGAGGCATTAACAGTATATCGGCCCCCGCCTGTACCGCCCTCACTGCTAGGGCGGCAGCGCTGGCAATTTTGGTTACTCCTCCCATAATCAGGGCATCGGTGACGATTAAACCCTGAAAACCGAGATTTTGGCGCAGTTTTTCCCCGAGAATTTTCGAGGAAAGAGTGGCGGGAAATTCGGCATCCCAAGCGGGAATTAACAGATGGCCTGACATAATACTATCAACCCCCGACTCGATCGCTGCTTGAAAGGGCGGCAATTCGATCGCTTCTAGGCGATGATGATCGTGGTTGATGATGGGAAGATCGAGATGGGAGTCATTGCTGGTGTCACCGTGGCCGGGAAAATGTTTGGCCGTGGTCAAAACTGGATAGGAATTCGCCCCTAAAATAAAAGCTTGAGCCAGATTAGCGACGATTTCGGGAGTTTCAGCGAAGGAACGAATATTAATAACGGGATTGTCGGGATTATTGTTCACATCGACAATTGGGGCTAAAATCCAGTTAATCCCGATCGCTAGTGCTTCCTTAGCGGTAATTGCTCCCATTTCTCTAGCATATTCTGTGGCTTTTGTCAAGCTTTTTTCGGCTATTTTTCCTAAAGCCATCGGGGGGGGAAACCAAGTAGCGCCGGAAAACCTTTGGCCGACTCCCTCCTCGATATCGGCGGCGATGAGGAGAGGATTATCGCCGGACCAACTTTGTAATTGTTGGCTGCGGAAAGCGATTTCGGCGGCGCTGCCTCCTAAGAGAATCACCCCACCGAGGTGGAGGGTTTCTAACCAATGTTTCAGGGTGGCGTTGACGGGTTCCCAAGCAGGATAGCGGATTTGTTGGTCAAAGAGATAGCCGGAAGCGCGGACTACTATCATCTGACCAATACGTTCTTTTAGGGATAAAATGCGATCGCTCACTATTCAGTTATCAGTTATCAGTTATCAGTTATCAGTTATCAGTTATCAGTTATCAGTTTCTGAAGGCAAGAGGCAACAGACAAGAGGCAAAAGGCAGAATCTGGCAATTCTCCTAGCTAAAAAGAAAGTTAGAAACTAAGCACATCAGAGATTTTAGCCTAACCAATTAGGTTTTAGTTTCTGGAAATTTATCAGGTTTAAGTTTTAAGTTGCCAGTTTTGCCTAAATTTAGTTATCCTCTACTGATCACTGTTCACTGGTCACTGATATCGGAATCGTCATCTTCTGGGGGTCGATCGCTTTTAATATGATCAAGAAGGTGTAACATTCGATCGCCGCGTTCGAGGGAAGAATCTTCTAGAAAGACCACTTCGGGGGTACGTCTCAGACGGATACGTTGGCCTAGTTCACGCCGGACGAATCCCGCGGCAGCTTTTAAACCGGCCATAGTTTCGGCCTTTGCATCTTGGTTGCCGTAGATAGACACGAAAATCCTAGCGTGTTGTAGGTCGTGGGAGAGATCCACATCGGTAACGCTCACCATACCGGCACCGACGCGATCATCTTTAATTTCCATTAATAACATTTGGCTGACCTCGCGCTTAATTAGCGAGGACACGCGAGATACTCGACGGTCGTTAGCCATAATTTTTGTCCCCTAAAAACAGCGAAACCCCTACCATTGTATCAAGCTAATCCGAGCATGGCTTTGAGGGTGAAATAAAGAAAGGCGAAAGTTCCCCCCAGAAAACCCACAAGTGCGATCGCTGTGAGGGGATTTTTTAATAAAGGGGCTAACCAGCCGAAAAAGGCGAAGAAAATCCCTAAACTAAAGCTAATCAGATAGCGGGGGTAACGGCTCACGTTATCAAAAAAGTCGCCCATAAATTTTGTTTATTATCTTTGTCCGTAAGTAAGTATAGCAGTAAGCTTCGATCCTGAGCTACCATTACCAGTAAACTTAAAATCCTATCTCTCATTAATTTCTCATGATTTCCCCGGAGATATTTTAAGGGAGTAAATCAAGTATGTGTTAAGTATTGAATTAATTTTCTACCATTTGAGGAATTGCCAAGGCTGATCACTGATATTGAAGGCGTAAGTCGGGATTCTCCTCTTTTCTCGGTCGTTGCTTAGAGCGCATTTTCACTGACTCACCTCCGACTTCTCCGTCTGGTTTTACCGTTTTTTATTTCCTTTCTCTGGGATGATCAGCTACTCTTGATAATTAAGCTTCTTGCTGAAGTTGACACCAATGACTGCCTTCCTCCTATCGTAGCTGAGGAATGCTATGATCAAAAATTAATGATCTTGAGATGGTAATTTGCGTGATCTTGCCTGTTTTGCTACCCATTGCCCAAACTCCCCCTAGTGTAGAAATAATTCGACCGGCCCAGGTGCGTCCTTTACCGAATCAACTAGATCAAGTTCCCGTTTTTAATAGCAATAGTCCCGAATTATTGCTAGGAGAAGGGATTTTACTTTCCACTTTTCCCCCCCAAGAGAAAAGTTTTCCCTCGGCCCATTTAAATTATGCTTTTCAGGGACGCTTTGATATTTTTGCCCACCATGTAGCTAGGGGGAATTTCCCCGATAATTTACGCAGCCTTTATTTGGGGATATTACTCCACAATCCTAGTTCTAATCCAGTCACCGTTAAAATTCTGCAAGGGGCTAGTTATTTGAGTCAACCGGATGCAGCTTTTATCGATTTACCTGCACAAGTGGAAAATAATCAGGGGACGGTTTTTGCCGGTCCAGGAAGTCGGGTAATGGGGGATATTTTAATGGGGCAGCGTCAGGATATTTTTCCCGATAGGATTATTATTCCCCCTGGGGAGAGTTTTATGGTCTTAAATGCGGCGATTCCCGTGCGCGATTTGACTCCACCCTTAAACGGTAGATCCACTTATCTCCGTCTGGAAAGTGACGGTCTTCTCTACGCTGCTAGTTTAGCTCTTTATGCAGCCCTAGACGAAAATGGGCAAGAAAGACCCCCAAATCTGACAGAATGGGAAAATCTGCTGGAAAAAGGCGATTTATCGACTCCGCGCGATCGAGCGCCCACTCCTCCCAATAGTCAAGGACAGATAATTTATGGACGGGTAGCGGGGGTGTCCCAAGGTTCAGCCTGGCCCGCCCGATTGGTCGATCGAGCTTCTTTATGGTTAAATATTCCTGATTCTGGTCAATCTATAGCCTATGGGATTAGTACCCTACCCGGAGGCAAACTGGGAACGGAACAAAATCAAAGTGCTAGTATGTTAGTTCGCTATCCCGATACGGCCTATCAAGCTCATGGTAATTACGGTGTGGAATATAGGTTAAGTTTACCTCTATTTAATCGAAGTGATGAGGCGAAAACGGTGACTATTGCGCTAGAAACACCGATTAAAGAGAATGTTATCGGTCAGGGTTTGCGTTTTCTCGATCCGGCTGCCCCACAAGTGTTTTTTCGGGGAACAGTAGCCGTCAATTATAGCGATGACCAAGGACGGGCAGAAAGCAGATTTTTCCATCTCGTCCAAAGACGCGGACAAGAGGGAGAATCTTTAGTGACTCTGACTATTCCTCCGGGGGATTGGCGTGTAGTACAGGTAAATTTTTTATATCCACCAGATGCCACTCCTCCGCAGGTTTTAACGATTAAGACCGAGTAGAACAAGTTTAAAATTGGCCGTTAACGATGGCAATATTCCATTGACCGTCTTGGTTGGTTTCAAAGGCAATTTGGCGACCATCACCGCTAATGGTGGGATTACGCACGCTTCCCCGCAGGTTAGCGGTTAATAGGGTTGCACGGGACTGGGAACGATCATACACCATGACATCACTTTTACCGCGTTCGCTGGAGATATAGGCAATTAAACGACCGTCAGCATTCAGAGATGGCTGATCTTGGCTAGAATCGCCACGATTTAGGTTAGGAAGATTAACTAGGCGCTTTTCTTGCAGATCGAATAAATATATACTACGACGACCTGAGCGATCGGAAGCGAAGGCTAAATAGCGACCATCAGCACTATAACTGGGAAATTGATCGGGGGCAAAACTATTTAAACCACCGACGGGAACTTGAGGAGTAATCAAAAGAGGGGAATTACAGCCACTTATTCCCGATAAAAGTCCAAAAGAGGCCAAAAATCGCCCCAGCCAGATAAAAAATTTTTTTTCTTTCATCTTGACTTTTGACCCCAAATGTGCTAGTAACTTTCTTCCTTGCCGACGGTTTTGAGGGTAAGTAGTTGATTGCCTTGACTGAGACTATCGGCGATCGCTTCTCGAATCGGCAGGTCAATACTGGTTTCAGCGAGGATTTCTTGGGCTTTTTGTCGCAAATCTGCTCCAGTATCGGCATCTACTTGGTCTAGATCGAGTAATTCCTGCGATAGCTGTTCGATCGAATTCGGGTTAGTCATAGCTCAGGCTCCCAACAAGCTTAATTACAATCCCATTGTAAAGAGGGTTCGGTCCCTAATTGGGGATTTTTTGGCTTTAATTCAGTATTGATAAGCTGTTCGTAATTTAAATTGCTTGTTGAGATCAGGCGGTCGGCAGGAGGCAGGAGATTATTTTTATTTATTCTCCCCACTCCCCTCTCCCCCCGCAACGGCTCGCAGTGGTCTCCCCCCACTCCCCAATTCATAATTCCTCCTCTCCCCACTTCATAATTCATCATTCATAATTCATAATTCCCTCTCCCTCAAAAAAATTTTCCTGGAGGTGCTTGACATAACCCTGATGATGAAGTTACAATCAGAATTGTCGCAAAAATGGGATTGTAGTTCAATTGGTTAGAGCACCGCCCTGTCACGGCGGAAGTTGCGGGTTCGAGCCCCGTCAATCCCGTAGAAATCTAGATTAGAGTCGCTCAAGGCTGGTTATCCTGTGGGCAGTAGGATCGATGAAGACGCTCCCACTGCCTAGATTGGTTCTAATTTACCGATAAACCGGCATTAGCTTGAATATAATCGGGTAATTCAATCTTTACCGGTTGTACCCGCCAGATTTCCTCGCAGTATTCCCGAATCGATCGATCGCTAGAGAATTTACCCATGCGGGCTACATTAAGAATCGCTAAACGACTCCAATGTTCTTGATCTTGATAGGCACGACCGACTCCTTCCTGACAATCGATATAGGACTGATAATCGGCCAGTAACATATAGGGATCATTGTAGATAAGATTATCCACAAGCGGGCGGAATAAACTACTATCACCCCGGCTAAAAAATCCCGAACCAATGAGGTCTAATACTGCCCGCAATTCTTCGTTATGGTAATAGTATTCTTGGGGATTATAACCGGCGGCTTTCTTAGCATAAACCTCCTCGGTTGTCAATCCAAAAAGAAAGAAATTTTCCGCCCCCACCTCTTCACGAATTTCGATATTTGCCCCATCGAGAGTGCCGATAGTTAAAGCCCCATTCATAGAGAATTTCATATTACCAGTTCCCGAAGCTTCTTTCCCAGCCGTGGAAATTTGTTCGGACAAGTCGGCAGCTGGATAAACCCGTTGACCGAAGGTGACATTATAATCGGGGAGGAAAACCACTTTTAAACGTCCTCCAATCGTCGGATCATTATCGATCACTTCCGCCACAGAATTAATCAATTTAATGATTAATTTCGCCATAAAATAACCCGGGGCTGCCTTCCCACCAAAAATAAAGGTACGGGGGGTAATATCGAGATTGGGATTATTTTTGAGGCGATGATAGAGAGTGACGATATGTAAGACGTTGAGATGTTGCCGTTTATATTCGTGAATGCGTTTTACCTGCACATCAAAGAGGGTACTAGGATCAACTTTAATGCCGACTTTTTTATCGATATAATTGGCTAAATCTGCCTTAATATCGTATTTAATTTGTCGCCAAGAGTCCCGAAATCCCCCATCATCCACATAGTTTTCTAAACCGCGTAAATCCTCCAGATGTTTAATCCAATTTTCGCCGATTTTTTCGGTAATTGCAAAAGTCAAGCGGGGATTACTAGAAACTATCCAGCGTCGGGGAGTAACCCCATTGGTTTTGTTGCTAAACTTTTCGGGAAAGAGTTCATAGAAATCGCGAAGAACATCTTTTTTTAGTAATTCTGTATGGAGAGCTGCCACCCCATTAATTGCCTGGGAACCCACACAGGCGAGGTGAGCCATACGGACGTATTTTTCGCCGCTTTCATCGATTATAGACAAACGGGACATTTTGCCATCATCATGGGGATAAATAATGCGAATTTTATCCAAGAAACGATGGTTAATTTCGTAGATAATTTCCATTAATCGCGGTAAAAGACGACCAAAAATACTCAAAGGCCATTTTTCTAAAGCTTCTGGCAAAAGAGTATGATTGGTATAAGCGAAGGTATTTTGAGTAATAAACCAAGCTTTATCCCAATCGAAATGATGTACATCAATTAACAAGCGCATTAACTCAGCTACCCCCACAGAAGGGTGAGTATCATTCAATTGTACCGACCATTTTTGATGAAAATTATCGAGACTGGGGTTCTCATGTAAGTGAATACGAATCAGATCCTGTAGGGAACAGGAAACAAAGAAATATTGCTGTTCTAAACGCAGTTCTTTGCCTTGAATTGGTTCATCGTTAGGATAGAGAACTTTACTGATATTTTCCGAGTGAACTTTATTATCCACCGCGCCATAATAATCGCCACGATTAAAGCGACCAAAATCAAAAGATTCACAAGCTTCTGATTTCCAGAGACGCATGGTATTAGCGGTGTTAACTCGATAGCCGAGAATTGGGGTATCGTAGGGAATTCCTTTGACTACATAATCGGGAATCCAATGACTGCGATAATTACCATTTTCGTCGATGTAGGATTCGGTATAACCGCCAAATTTTACCTCTACCGATGATTCCGGTCGGGCAATTTCCCAGGGATTTCCATACTGTAACCACTTATCGGTTATTTCCACCTGCCAACCGTCGTGAATTTCTTGATCAAAGATACCAAATTCGTAGCGAATACCGTAACCAATAGCTGGAATTTCTAGGGTAGAAAGGGAATCGAGATAACAGGCCGCTAAACGACCTAAACCACCATTTCCTAACCCCGGTTCTTCTTCCTGAGCAATTAATTCTTCTAGTTTTAATCCCGATTCGCTGACAGCTTTCTGCACTTGTTCGTAGATACCGAGATTAATTAAATTATTAGCCAAATGGGGGCCGACTAAAAATTCGGCCGAGAGATAACAAACGGTTCTGACATCTTTTTTTAGATAGGTTTGTTGGGTGGTTAACCAACGCTGCAATAAACGATCGCGGATGGTATAAGCTAGGGCCATGTAAAGATCGTTTTTGCTGGCTAATTCCGGTAATTTACCTTGAATATAGAGTAAATTATCCCTTAAAGCCCGTCGGATAGTTTCTGTGTCTAATCCTGTTCTGTCGTCTTCGATGATAATCGGACAAACAAAACTCGTGTCTGAAGATGTATCCATAGGAGTGTTTTTACTGAAGATTGGCTGCTCTTAGTTTAAGATAACCAGACCCAAAATTATATCAAGAAAAGCTTAAATCTTGACTAAGATTAAGGTATAGTAATAATAAAGTTAAGGTGATTAAATGTCAGTTACCGATAGGAAGCGAAAATAGGGGAAAGTTTGAGCAATGCGTGCTTTTGTGACGGGTGGAACGGGTTTTATCGGGGCGAATTTAGTGCGATTGCTTTTAGTCGAAGACTACCAAGTGCGCGTCCTCGTCCGTCCCCACAGTAATCTCAGAAATTTGTGGGGTTTAGATATCGAAATTGTCTGGGGTAATTTAAATGATGAGAACTTATTTAAATTAATGGTCGGATGCGAAGTTCTCTTTCATGTAGCGGCACAATATTCTCTCTGGCAAAAGGATAGACATCAACTCTACCAAAACAATGTTTTAGGTACAAGAAATGTTCTAGAATCGGCGCATCTAGCGGGAATTACCAGAATAGTTTATACCAGTTCCGTGGCCGCTATTGGAGTGGGTAAAAAGGGTGAAAGTGTCGATGAAACTTATCAAAGTCCCGCCCATCAATTAGTGGGTTATTATAAAAAATCGAAGTATTGGGCAGAACAGGAAGCATTGAAAGCAGCACAAAGAGGACAGGATATCGTTATAGTTAATCCTAGTACGCCCATAGGAGCCTTTGATATTAAGCCTACACCCACCGGCGACATTATTCTCCGTTTTTTGCGACGAAAAATGCCCGCTTATGTGAATACGGGATTAAATCTAATTGATGTGCGCGATGTGGCCTGGGGACATTTATTAGCTTTAGAAAAGGGCAGAACTGGCGAAAGATATATTTTAGGTCATCAAAACACTTCTTTAAAAACTTTGTTGACAGAATTAGCCAAAATTACCGGCATAAATGCCCCGAAAATTGTTTTACCTTTTTGGATTCCTTTACTAATAGCTTGGTTAGATGAAAAAGTTCTTCCTGTCCTCGGAAAATCCCCCTCTATACCCCTTGATGGCGTGAAAATGTCAAAACAGTCCATGTACTACGATTCCTCGAAGGCAGTGCAAGAACTAGGCTTACCCCAATCGCCGATTAGACAAGCTTTAGCCGATGCCATCGATTGGTTTCAAACCAATGGAGACATTACTTATTAACACTGAGTAGGAAAGGAAAAAAATGGTCTCAATTGTGCTGAGATGCTTAAGTAGTTAGGTGTTAAAAGTTGTCAGACATCCCCCTTATTAAGGTAGTAGGGTTGATTCATGAATCAACCCTACTATGAATCAACCCTAGGGGCAGGGCTCTCCCAGCTTTGGTGGGTAAAATGTATTCTAAGATACATTTCTCAAGAGCGAGGGGGTGGAACGAACCACAAAGACACAGAGGACACAAAGATCGATCGATCCTATGTCAATTAAACTTATCACACAGAACCTAGAAGAGCCGGGGCAGGGGGCATCTGATGCAAAATCTATTTAATAACTCATCTAGGAAACCCCGTTCTTGCTAAAATAACTCCAATTTTAAGCGCCATCATCCCCCCAAGAACACTGCCCAACCAGTAAATTAAACTGAAAGTCACGTTTCCCTGCTCTAAAAACTTGTTAACCTCCAAACTATAGGCGGAAAAAGTTGTATAGGAACCACAAAAACCCGTGGCAATCATCAATCCTAATTCTGGGGCAATTATGCGAATATTTTCCTTAACCATAGTAAAAATATAGGCAATAATTAAACAACCAGAAACATTGACAAAAAATGTTCCCAAAAATCCCCATTCTTGACCGAAAATACTGTCAATTAATTCTCCGATATAAAAACGACTCAAAGCCCCAAAAATAGCCCCAATCGCCACGAATAAACTATAACGTCCCCTGAAAAAATTCATGCTGTCTCTCCTGTCCTTCAATAGTCAATAAATTGGAGAATTAAGTAGCTGGTTATAATTAAATTTAAAATGGATTTTAGGTTCGATCTCCCCTTAATCACCCCTTGATAAGGGGGGGCATCTGATAGTTTTTAACGCCTACCTACTTAACCTAGAAAAAATTGGGCAATAGCTGCCCCGATTCTCACGGCAATCAATCCGAAAATGATACTAGCAACGGCAAAAAAAAGACTGAGAAAATTTTGCTGATTGCGCCAGAGGATCAATATATCTAAACTATAGGTAGAAAAGGTGGTATAAGCTCCTAAAAATCCCGTTCTCACCATTAAATCTAGTTCGTGGGAATAAAAGGGAACACTGGGTAAAATAGCCCAAAAAAAGCCGATAGCTAGACAGCCAGTTAAGTTAATAATAAAGGTTCCAGATGGAAAGCGCAAGCCGAATTTTGCTTTTGTCCATTCGGTAATATGATAACGAGATAACGCCCCCGGAACCGCTCCGGCTACAATTGCGAAAACATCGTTCAAATCTGACATTGTATCTAATTTTTTTGCTATCTTTGTCTAGGCTCTATGATAATTGATGCGGTTATTGATCGCATGGCCCATATTTTCAGGGGTGTTATTGTCGAGGACAACCCTCTGACTTTAAAATAGAGGGATGAAAATTCAACCGCGTAAACGTTTTGGACAACATTGGTTAAAAGATGAATCGATACTCGATCGCATCATCGGCGCTGCTAATTTACAATCAGAGGATCGGGTATTAGAAATCGGCCCTGGTACAGGCATTTTAACCCGTCGTCTTCTCGATGGCGCTCAATTGGTTGTCGCTGTAGAAATCGATCGAGATCTATGGACAATTTTAAATAAAAAATTTGGCCAACAAGATAACTTTCATCTCATCCCGGGGGACTTTCTTAGCCTTAAACCCGAGCAACTGCCGCCAGTTAATAAAGTAGTGGCTAATATTCCCTATAATATCACCGGTCCGATCCTCGAAAAGCTGCTCGGTTCGATCGCCCATCCCTTCACCCCCCCGTACCAGAGTATTACCCTCTTAGTCCAGAAAGAAGTCGCCGAAAGATTAGTCGCTGTCCCCTCCAGCAAAGCTTACAGCGCTCTCAGCGTCCGCATTCAATACCTTGCTGATTGTCAATGGATTTGTGACGTACCCCGGCGGGCCTTTTCTCCACCTCCCCAAGTGGATTCGGCGGTAATTCAGCTTTTACCCCGTGTTTTGCCTAATAATGTCAGTAATCCGGCTTTTTTATCCACTTTAATTAGCTGGGGTTTTGCCAACCGGCGCAAAATGTTACGCAATAATCTAAAAAATTGTCTAGATAGCGATCGATTAAGCCAAATCCTGACACAATTAGAAATTAATCCCCTCGCTCGCGCCGAAGATCTCAGTTTATCGCAATGGATTGACTTGGCGGAAAAATTAGGTCAATTGCCAAAATTTTAGATTTTTTTCCTTGACAAATGCACAGTTATACCCTTCTAGCCCCCGCTAAAATTAACTTATATCTAGAAATCGTTGGCGATCGCCCTGATGGTTTCCACGAGTTAGTCATGGTGATGCAGACGGTGGGATTATGCGATCGCATCACTCTCCGGCCGAACGGATTGCAGGAATTCCGTCTCTTTTGCTCTCATCCCCTCGTCCCCCAAGATAGCAGTAATCTCGCCCATCGGGCTGCCACTTTGATGGCGAAGGAATTCCCCCGCGTCTTTGCCAATTACGGCGGCATCGATATCACCATCGAGAAATATATTCCCGTGGCTGCCGGTTTAGCGGGGGGTTCCACCAACGCGGCGGCGGTGTTAGTCGGTATCGATTTAATCTGGGAATTAGGCTTAACCCGTCCGGAATTAGAAACTTTAGCGGCAAGATTGGGGTCCGATACTTCCTTTTGTGTGACAGGAGGAACGGTTATCTGTACGGGAAGGGGAGAAATTCTCGATCCGATCGCTCCTCTAACCGGATTATGGGTTATTTTAGCTAAATACGATCATTTATCCGTTCCTACACCCTGGGCCTACCAAAGCTATCGGCAAAAATTTCAGGATACCTATCTGTCTTCTCCAGAGGACTTTCATCACCGTCGTCAGCAGGTGAGTTCCGGGGCTTTGGTACAAGCGATCGCACAGAAAAAACCAGCCGCTATCGGCAAATTTATCCATAATGACCTCGAAAAGGTGGTTTTACCCGAATTTCCCCTCGTAGCCGAGTTAAGACAGGTTCTAGGGGATTTAGGCGGCTTGGGAACGATGATGTCAGGCTCTGGCCCGACGGTTTTTACTCTCTGTTCATCTCAGGAAGTGGCGGAAACTATCGTTAAAGAGGCCCGGGAAATTCTCGTCGCTCCCGATCTACAATTTTGGATAGCCCCAATCACCGATACAGGCATTCAAGTGACTTGAGAAAATGACAATTAACCGCCTTTACCAAGATAACCAAACTCGCGGAATAATTGCCTCTCGATCGCTTATTTCTCGTCTTAAAATTTGCCAAACCTGCTGAAACCATTGTCGCACCTCACCGCTAGAATTGCCCCGATAACGACATAAAAGACCATCTCCTAAAGTGCTAGTAACTCCCATCTCTCCTTCTAGGGAAAAATCTCTCACTTTCTCGATTAAATTTCTTCCCACCGGTTGACCGATATAAACTAAAGTACCGATCATGGCACTATTATTTAAACCAGAAAATCCCTCGATCATTTTACCACCCAACAGGAAGGATCGATCAATCCATAAAGGTTGTCCCGATCGCCAAATTTCCCAATTAGAATGCCATTCTCCCGCTAAAAATTTCTCGCCTCGCGCACTGCGGCCAAAACGGGTAATTTCCCATCCCAGCCAACTGCTATTTTCCCCTAAATCCACTCGTAAATGTTGGCGAAATGCTGCACCATTAAAGATAATTGTTTCTTGGGGTAGCCATTCTAACCCGGCATTGTCATCGATTTTAATCTCGATTAATTGCTGTGCCATCTGACCGTTACTCTGGTAAACTTTTCCAGCAGAAGCAGTGGTAATCAGGGCATTAGTAGCGGCTTGGAGATGAATTTTTTGTTGCAGAACATCACCCCCAACTATTCCCCCCGCCGTGTGTAAAATCACCGTATGACAAAGGTTTTTTCCTTCGGGATAAAAAGGTCTTTGTACTTTTAAAGGGGCGGTAGCATAGACGTGATTAATCTCGGTTGCGAGATTTTTTTGCTTGTAAATTAGTTCTAGGTTTCCCTGCCACATTATTTATTGATCCTCGGTCATGGTTTCTAGAAATTGCCGATAATTTTCGGGACTGAGATTAATTTTAACTTCTATTTGCTGTTCTTTATCCCTGATCAGTAAAATATATTCACTTTCCGCTTTTTTGCCGACTAGGAGAGGATTTTTTAGCTCGAATTTTTGATAAACTGGATGGGGTTTCGTCACCCGAATAACTAAACTAGGTTGGGATTGAGGATAAATGTCTAATTGCTCCCGTTCCCGATCTAAAATTAATTGTTTAGGTGTCATGCTTCTTTCGTCAGCAAAAGTAGATTTATGCCAATAGAGGGTAATCCCCCGAATTTGAGGCATTTGGATGCTAAACTTTTCATCAAAACCTTGCTGCTCCCAATTAATATCTTCCAGAGAGCCAGTATCGGGAATTAAACGCTGTTGCCAGAAGACTTCCTTAAGATTTAAATCTTGCCACCATTGGCTAATAATTTGGAAATTCTCCAGATTATCGGGGTGGGGATTGACACTTTGCCAGAGGAGAGGAGTAAGCATTTTGGGGTAATTTTTGCGCTGGGAAAATCAGGTTAATAGTCTTCGCTGGAGTTAAGGGATCATTAATCTCAATTATCATCGATTCTTGAGCTGCCGATCGGGCCATGGTATTAACTCTCGATCGCATTTTTATTTTATCCTAAATTATCGAGGGAAAAACTGCTAAAAGTGGTCTTCAGATGCGATCGCCAGCCACCAGCCCAGAAAACTGAGGGAAGATCAGATAGATTGGATATAATTAACTAATAAAGCCCTGTATAGTCCCAAAAACTAGAATTGTTTTAATATGAACCAGCCTAGACTATTATCTTTTACCCTCGATGGTTGGGGTGTGCTAGGTGGTCCAGTTTCCCTATCCCTAGTTAACCAAGTTGGGGTATTAGTGGGGAGAAACGGTGCGGGGAAATCCGCTATCCTAGAAGGATTTGAAGCCATCTCATCCTGTGCTATCGGTAGATCGATCGGCTCTCGGATGATTGATAGTGATAGCATTCCCTCAATTTTGCAGGTTGAAATTCTAACACCGACTAACCGGCGCTTAGGATACAGGTATGAGCTAATCATCCCCTTTTCTATGGACGATCTAGATACAGACATAGATGATACCACTAACGATAATTCCTTGGAAAATTCCTTTTCTTGGAATGATTATTGTCAGTATATTGATGGAGATCAAGAACTTCTCTGGAAAACCGAATTTGGACTAACAAGCTTTAATAATAATGGTGAGCCAATATTTGCTATTCTTGGCAATACTACCTCGCTGCGACAGTCAAATATACCTGGAAATTCATCGCTAAATTTACCTCCAGAAATGCAGTGGGTTTATGCTATTTTCAAAGGGATTCGTCTTCTTGGCAAAGCTCCTATCCGTCGCACATCAAGACGACAGCCTTCTTTATTAAAGGTGACAAGTAAGAAGATTTCTGCCAGTCGATTTGATCTAGCAGATACTCTAGCTCGGAGAATATTTCGTTGGGTGGGTACGGATGATTTTGATGAACTAGAAAATGTTTGTCAACGAATAAGACTTGCCAAGAAAATCACTGTGCAGAAGTTTGTTTTGAGTGAGCATTCTGGACAGACAGTCCAAGGTAAAGACGAAGAGTACATCGCTTCAGTATTATTAGATGGAGTCAATATTGGATTACTCTCCGATGGCACCTTGCGAGTTTTATCAATTCTGATCGAAATAATTGCTCACCATCCTAATGCAACAACCATAATTGAGGAGCCAGAAACACAAATACATCCCGCAATGTTAGCAAAATTATTAAATGAAATTAAATCCTATACTTGGGATGAAAATTTAATTATATCAACTCATTCACCACAAGTAGTAGCTTGGACAAAGCCAGAAAATATTAGCTTAGTTTATCGTAACCAGGGACGGACAAGTGTTAGGAAACTAGAAGAAGGAGAGATTGAAAAAGTTGTCGAGTACCTCTGTGAAGAAGGAGATTTAGGAGACTGGATTTACAGTGGTATTCTCGATGAGTAGTAACTTGATCGCCATAATTGCCGAAGATGAGACGGACTGCGATGTGTTTCGTCAAATTATCCATCGCGTGCTGGGGACAAATACTAGGACAAAATCTTGGGCATCTAAATCCTCTAGTACATTAAAGAGAAAACTGTCAGCAAAACTTAAAGTGATGACAAGGGAAGGATGTGATGCTTTTATCATTGTTCATGATTTAGATCGTAATCCCAAGAATAACTCTCTTAACGATGAAAAACGATTGCGAGATCACTTAGAATTAAGCTGTTCTAATATTAATGGTATCAGGAAATATATCTGCATCCCAATAGAAGAATTAGAGGCTTGGTTTTGGTCTGATCCAGAAGTTGTTAAATATGTGGGACGAGGCAAGGGAAAAGCTCACCCAAACCCTCACCTAATTATCAAACCGAAAGAAGAATTGATCAAATTGTCAATCGGTGAAAATAGAAAACCCCGTTATAGTACCAACATGAATCTTGAACTAGCCCAAAAGCTAAATTTAGAACTTTGTGCCACTTGTTGTCCTTCTTTTAAAGATCTTCTCGACTTTCTGCAATCTCTGTCAAGAGGATAGCAAACCATTAACCCGTCCATCCCAGCCAAGGTATCTGCGACCACTACTGACTTGACACTATTCTAAACCCCAAAAAAGAGGGATTTTATGGTAAAATAGTCGTACAAATGGGCATATTCTGCACATCAAAAGGGTAAAAACCCGACTTTTAGCGAATTTAATCACAAAAACGCTTTTTTTGCCTTGTTATTGGAGTTAACCCCCCTATGACCGCCGCCCAGGATCATGTCGTCCCCACAGACTTAAGCAATGAAATGTCCCGTTCCTACCTAGAATACGCCATGAGCGTCATCGTCGGGCGAGCCTTGCCCGACGCTAGGGACGGACTGAAACCCGTACACCGGCGCATTCTTTACGCGATGTACGAACTAGGATTAACCCCCGATCGCCCCTTCCGCAAATGCGCTAGAGTCGTCGGGGAAGTATTAGGAAAATACCATCCCCACGGGGATACTGCTGTTTACGATGCTCTCGTCCGCATGGCCCAGGATTTCTCCATGCGCGATCCCCTGATTAACGGTCATGGTAACTTCGGATCGATCGATAACGATCCCCCGGCGGCCATGCGTTATACCGAGTGTCGTCTGCACACCCTGGCCACCAACGCCCTACTACAGGATATCGAGTCAGAAACCGTCGATTTCGCCGATAACTTCGATGGTTCCCAACAGGAACCCGTGGTTTTACCCTCTAGAGTCCCACAACTGCTAATTAATGGCTCATCGGGGATCGCCGTCGGTATGGCCACCAATATTCCCCCCCACAACCTGGCCGAGATTATCGATGGAACCGTTGCCCTCATCCATAACCCGGATCTCACCGATACGGAATTACAGCGTTATATCCCAGGGCCGGACTTTCCCACCGGGGGGCATATCCTTGGCAGAGACGGCATTCAGGAAGCTTACACCACCGGCCGGGGTTCCATTACCCTGCGGGGAGTCGCCTCCTTTGAAACCATCGAACAAAGGGGAAGACCCGATCGAGATGCTATTATCATCACCGAACTGCCCTATCAAACCAATAAAGCGGCATTAATCGAAAAAATCGCCGATTTGGTCAATGATCGCAAAATAGACGGTATTTCCGATGTGCGGGACGAAAGCGATCGCGACGGCATCCGGGTGGTGATCGAACTGAAACGAGATGCCTATCCCCGCGTCGTCCTCAACAATCTTTATAAACAAACGCCCCTCCAGTCGAATTTTGGGGCGAATATGTTGGCATTAGTCGATAACGAACCGAGATTACTGACTTTAAGGGAGTTTCTTCGGGTTTTCCTCGATTTTCGCCTAGAAGTTATCACCCGTCGTACCCGTTATGAACTCCGCAAGGCCGAGGAAAGGGATCATCTCCTTCAGGGTTTACTAATTGCCCTCGCTAGTCTCGATGCAGTCATTGCCCTAATTCGCAGTGCTGCCGACACAGCTAGTGCAAAAGAGGGATTAGTGCAGAATTTTGGTCTTTCAGAGGTGCAAGCGGACGCAATCCTACAAATGCAGCTGCGACGGTTAACCGCCCTAGAATCGGAGAAAATTCAGCAAGAACACGGGGAATTACTGACAAAAATCGGCGATCTTCAGGATATTTTAGCCAGAAAAGAACGGATCGACAGCATTATCGAGGAAGAACTGCAACAGATCAAAACGATTCACGCTACCCCCCGTCGCAGTCATATTGAACAACGGGAAGGAGAAATCGCCGAAACTGACCTGATTGCCAACGAACAGGCCTTAATTCTCGTCACTGAACAGGGTTACATCAAAAGAATGCCCGTTAATACCTTTGAGTCCCAAAATCGGGCGACAAGGGGCAAAGCTGGCGCAAAAATGAAAGAAGACGACGGCATCGATCACTTTATCACCTGCCGCGATCACGATAGCGTCCTCTTTTTCACCGATCGCGGGGTTGTCTATAGTCTCAATGCCTATCATATCCCCACCGGTTCCCGTACCGCTCGCGGCGTTCCCATCGTGCAACTGTTAGAGATTCCCAAAGGGGAGAAAATTACCTCGGTGGTGGCAGTCAGCGAGTTCAGCGAGGATAATTACCTGATTATGCTCACACAAAAGGGATTTATCAAGAAAACCGCCCTCGCTGCCTTTAGTAATATTCGATCAAACGGTTTAATCGCCATTTCTCTCGAAGACGGTGATCAACTACGTTGGGTTCGCTTGGCTAAAGAGGAAGATAGCGTCATTATCGGTTCTCGTCAGGGGATGGCAATTCATTTTAAGGCCGATAGTCAACAATTGCGCTCCTTGGGAAGGGCAACTAAAGGCGTAAAATCGATGAAATTGCGCTCAGGTGACGAATTAATTAGTATGGACATCCTGCCTAGTCAAATTGTCGCCCAAATCGCTGAATCTAACCAAGAAGAAACCGAGGACGAAAGCGAAGAAATTAACCCCGAAGTGGCTAATAATGGCCCCTGGGTGTTAGCGATTACCATGGCAGGACTAGGAAAACGGGTTCCCGTTACCCTCCTACGTCTGCAAAATCGGGCGGGATTAGGAGTCAGAGTGATTAAATTCCGCAAAAAGAACGATAAATTAGCGGCTCTGCACGTTGTTAACCCCAACGAGGAATTTATGATTATCACCGAACGGGGCATTATCATCCGTCAATCCGTCGATGCTATTACTCCCCAATCGCGATCGGCCGGAGGTATCCGGGTACAAAAACTCGATGAGGACGATGCGATCGCTGCTGTCGCCCTAGTTCCCCCTAGTGATGCGGAGGAATCTGAAGACATTTAGATTTGCAGGGAAGTGGGGAGTGGGAATTATGAATTATGAATTATGAATTATGAAGTGGGAAATGGGGAAGTGGGAAATGGGGAAATGGGGAAATTGAACTAAAACCCCAAAACCCCAAAACCCCAAAACCCCAACCCCCAACACCTAAAACCTGTCTCCTGTCTCCTGTCTCCTTTCCTGAGTATTTGGGATTAAAACTGGAAAAAGTGCATTAATTGGGAGATTTCCTGAGCGTCTAGGGATAAACGCCCTTTAAAATCCACAATATTCTTAAATAATCCCTGTTCTTCTCTGCTTTTAATAATGGCAGCTGCTAAATTATCGCCGATCAGGGGTAAGGTGGTTAACTGCTCGATCGAAGCGGTGTTAGGATTGATTTTAGGGGGTGCGAGGTGACTTTCGGGACTATAATAGGCAAATTCTAGAATCGGCTCCCAAGCTTTCAATCTAGCCACAGGAACACTCAAAGCAGCGGCTAGATCTTCAAGACAAAGCAATTCTACCCCCATACCCGACAATTCCACCAACATTCGCGCTTGATGGATGGATATCCCCGGCAATCGCAGCCAATCATCCACACCCGCTTGACTGACATTAATTTTAATGCCCAATTGTGCCGCCATAGCGATCTCATCGAGGGAACGAAAGCGATAATAGGGATCATTGCTAATTTTGGCTTTTAAAGGGTTAAAAGTGCGTCCTAACCAGTTTTGCGGTGTCATTGTAGTAATTGTCGCCGTTTTTCTTCAAATTCGTACTCAGAAATTAATCCTTCTTGCCGGAGGCGCTCTAATTCCCTTAAAGCTGCCCCGATCGCCTCTACTTGTTTAGGCTCTAAACTGGGGACAGTGGCAGCAGCGGTGGCAGTGGGAAAATAGTTAGCCAAAAATTGGTTATCTTGGATTAAATACCACACCGCATCGATCGCGCAAGCCACCCGGGGAATCGGAGTTTGCCAGAGGAGAAGATAAATAATTCCCCAGAGAGGTTGACCGAGATAGAATTTATGAATACCAGCGATAGGAAAGGGTAAAGCGAGAATGCTACCGATAAAAGCCAAAAAAATCGCTAATTTACGGCTTTTGGGCTTACTTAATAATTTTTCCACCAGAAGCATGAGACCTGTTCGAGATTGATTTTAGCCTGATCTGAACCTTCTATTCTAAAATAAGTAGGGAGGCACAATTATTTGTAGGATGGGTTAGCGGTAGCGTAACCCATGCGGCCGTTGGGTTTCATGCTTCAACCCAACATACGTTCATCTTATATTTAATTCCACCCACCCACTTACTCTTTGGTTCTAAGTAGGGAGACACAATTATTTGTAGGATGGGTTAGCGGTAGCGTAACATAATCTGGCGTTGGGTTTCATGCTTCAACCCAACCTACGTTCATCTTATATTTAATTCCACTCACCCACTTAACATAGGGATACGCGATGACTACCAGAATCAAGGAAATCTTTCAGACAGGACAACCGGATCAATCCGTCACCGTGCAGGGTTGGGTGAGAACAAAACGAGAATTAAAAGAATTTACTTTCCTGGAAGTTAATGATGGCTCATCCCTGGCCAACTTACAAGTTATCCTCGAACCGACTTTACCCGATTATGAAAATGTACTAAAAGCAATTAGTACAGGAGCGGCGATCGCTGTTTCGGGAAATTTGGTTCCTTCCCCGGGTAAAGGGCAAAATATCGAGTTAAAAGCGGCCGAAATCACCCTTTATGGTGACTGTCCTGCGGATTATCCCCTACAAAAAAAACGTCATTCCTTTGAATTTCTGAGAACCATTGCCCATCTGCGAGCAAGAACTAACACCCTAGGAGCAGTAATGCGGGTTAGAAACGCTTGCGCTACCGCTATCCACAGTTTTTTCCAAGAAAAGGGCTTTATTTGGGTACATACTCCCATTATTACCGCTAACGACTGCGAAGGTGCGGGAGAATTATTTACTGTCACCAGTTTAGATTTAAAAAAACCCGCCAATTTTGCCGAGGATTTCTTTGGTAAACGGGCCTATTTAACCGTCAGTGGACAATTACAAGCGGAAGTAATGGCCATGGCTTTATCTAATGTTTACACTTTTGGCCCGACTTTTCGCGCCGAAAATTCTAATACTTCCCGTCATCTGGCCGAGTTTTGGATGGTGGAACCGGAAATGGCTTTTTGTGACTTGGAAGGGGATCAGGATTTAGCGGAAGCTTTTCTCAAATATATCTTTAAATTCGTTTTAGAAAATTGTCCCGAAGATTTGCAGTTTTTTAACGAACGTATCGATAAAACGGTGTTAAGTACGGCCGAGAATATCGTTAATAGTGAGTTTGGCCGGATTACCTACAGCGAAGCGATCGAGTTATTAGAAAAAGCCGATCGTCAGTTCGAGTTTCCGGTAGAATGGGGCTTAGATTTACAGTCAGAACACGAACGTTATCTAGCGGAGGAACTATTTAAAAAACCCGTGATTGTCACTAATTATCCCAAGACAATCAAAGCTTTTTATATGCGTCTAGATGACAATAATAAAACCGTTTCCGCTATGGATATTTTAGCGCCCAAGATCGGCGAAATTATCGGCGGTTCCCAACGGGAAGAACGATTAGATGTATTAATCCAAAGAATGCAGGAACAGGGAATGAATCCCGATGATTTGTGGTGGTATTTGGATCTGCGTCGCTACGGTTCCGTTCCCCACGCCGGTTTTGGTTTAGGATTCGAGCGTCTGGTACAATTCATGACGGGAATGACCAATATTCGCGATGTGATTCCTTTCCCCCGCACCCCTTTAAGTGCCGACTTTTAGGTTGATGTCTAGGATCGACAGGAGAAAGGAGGAATGTAGATATTTATTAAATTGTAGCTTAGGCTACAGACTTGGAGTAGAAAATGTTTGTTGTTTCACTGTCCCCCTCTACGTTCTTTGTCCCCTTTCTCCTGTAACAGTCCTTGATGGGTTTGTCTGAGTTTAGCCTGATTGATAATGATAGCGAGCTTGTAAAAAATAAACCTTATTTCCTGTGACTTTATAAACCAAACGATGCTCTAAATCGATCCGTCGTGACCAAGTGTCGGCAGCAATATACTTAAGAGGTTCGGGTTTACCCAATCCTGTAAACGGATCGCCATCCAAAATATCTGCTACTAAGTCTAAGATTTTATCGCCTTTTTTCGGTTCGTTCCGATACCACCAAGCTAAATCTGCTTTGAAATCAGGACTAAAAACGGGCAAATAACCATGAATAGGATTGTTTTTAGGTTTATCTGGCTTATTTTCTCTTTTAGGACTCAATTCCTAACTCCTCTTTCAATTCAGCTAATGTTTGAGGAGTTGCATCTTCTGTCTGGGTCCATGCTAAAGAGCGAAATAAGCGTTGGGCATTTTCTGGCGATCGCAGTAAATAAACACACTCTAATAAACTGGAAAGCTCATCTTCAGCAATTAACGCCACATTTTTCTGATTGCGACGCTTAATGACGATAATTTGAGATTCGTCACACACCTGATCTAAGATACTGGCTAAATTCATTCTCGCCTGAGAGTAGGTGGTTTCTTTGCTTAACATGATTTTTAGGGAAGACTTGTACAACCTTATTGTACAAGTCCAAGCTCTTGAACTCCCCAAAAACCCCAAAATCTGAAGGGAGAGGAATGCAAAGATTTATTAAATTGTAGCTTTTGATACAGTTGTCGGGTAGTATGTGTGAATGTGTCTCTTGGTGTTGGGTTGCGTTGTTTTGGTTTACCCTTTTTTGAAATTACTTTCAACTAGCTCACCCGTGATATATTTGTGCAGGATACTAGAGATAAGTGTCTGATAGGGGATACCTTCCTCTATTGCTTTAGATTGAAGAGCATCCAGATCAAGGGAAGACAAACGCAAAGTAACTTTCTTATCCTTATTTAGGGTAGCTTTCCCATAGGATTGTATCTCGGTGATTCTCTCTGGTGTGGTGACAGAAAGCCACTCATCTTTTTCATAAGAATCGAGAATTTCTTGTTCTTCTTGATTAAGCTTAGTCATTATTTTTCTGGAGTCCAAGATATTTCTTTGTCGCTTTTCTTGAGGGAATAATTGTTTTGAGAAATAGTTCTGATGGCGAATCTATATAGGGAACCAGAAAAGCATAACTACCAATTCTTACCACCATCATGCGCTGGTTAGGATATTTAGTAACATTGGGATGGACGAGATCTTCTAGGACATTTCCTTGTTGTATTGCTGTAACGACCATCTCAAATGTTAGCCCTCGTTCTTGTTGAAGTTGTCTGTTCTTTTCTTGACTCCATCGAATTGTTTTTATGCCCTCATTTTCTGACATTTTAGCTAGAGTGTCAATCAAATCCCCAGATCACTGAAAATCCTGATGCTGTCAAGGGAGTAGTACAGATACCAGCGTAAGCCATGAGGGACAGGAATGTAAAGATTTATTAAATTGTAGCTTTTAATACAGTTGTGGGGGGGGGAGTGTATTGTTGTTTTTAGTTTCCTTTATGGTTGGGTTAGGTTGTTGCTTCACCTAGCTGCGAGGGGGCGAACACTTATGTACTGAGTAGCGAATGGTGATGAAAAAAGGATTTTTCAGATGGCTACCAATTTTAGCCTTAACTACAGCTTTATCTTCTAACTTCTATCAGAATCACGATGATATTGCTCAAGCCCGTAATTCGAGACGTGTAAGCAATGGTTTTGCTTTCGAGATTCAGAATTGTAATAAAGACAATAATTCTGTAGTTTGTACTTTTATGGTTGCAAACTTAGGGGAAGTCAGAGATCTTTATTTTTATCCCAAAGACTCTATCATCATTGATTCTACCGGCAAGCAATTGAAGGGATCGCGGTGCATTATTGGAGCAATAAGTCCAGGTGATCAAGCATATATGACAGATATGCCTTCTAGAGTCCCCATTAACGGAAAAATTCTCTTTAAAGGAAATTTGCCCGGAAGAATCGTTTATCTGCGATTAGTAGGTTCTAATTTCTCAGTTGAATGGAGGTAATATATTACCTCGGTTAACTGTTAACTGTTCACTGAATAAAGACTCGTAGGTTGGGTTGACGCAAGGAAACCCAACAACTTCCTGGAATATTTTCACAATTTTTGTTGGGTTTCGCCTTTTGAGCCGATTGGTAATACCTGAGCAATAATGATAGCTCAACCCAACCTTGTATATTGAGAGAGGTGGTAGACCGTCCCAACCTTGGTCGGAAAAGACCGCTTCGTAGCAAGGGTCACCACCATAATCTCCCTGACAAAACTCGAACAGTCGCCGGGGTCGTGGCGAAAACAATCAATTGTTAAGCTAAGAGACCGTATCGGGCAAGGATGAGTAAAATCAAGGGGATGCTCTCCAAAAGAACCATTAATCCCGCCAATTTCTCAGGTTTAATCATGGAAAATATCTCTCAATGGGTAGGCATTGACATTAGTAAAGCGACCCTAGATGTTTACCTTCGTCCCCTCAGTAAAGCGATGAAAGTTGCTAACACAAAGGAGGACATATCTAAACTGGTCGAAACCCTAAAATCCTACACTGTCAACCTCATCGTTCTGGAAGCAACAGGAGGTTTAGAAACTGAACTGGTGATTCAATTACAAGAAGCGGATTTACCTGTAGCCTTAATCAATCCCCGTCAAGGAAGAGACTTTGCTAAAGCCACTGGTAAATTAGCCAAAACCGATGCCATTGACGCTCAAATTTTAGCTCATTTTGGCGAAGCAATGCAACCGCAAATATTAGCGGTTGAGTCGGAAGAATCTCGTCAATTGGGCGACTTAATTAGTCGTCGCCGGCAACTTGTCGAGATGCGGACTGCCGAAAAAAACCGACGGGAACGCGCTCGCGGTAAAGCTTTGGTCGATATCGAAGCCCATCTTGAGTATCTCGATAACTGCCTCGAAAAACTCAATCAAGAAATTGAGGAATTGACCCAAGCTAACCAACAATGGCTCGAGAAAGTCAATTTACTCAAAACCGTGCCGGGGATTGGTCAAGTAATTTCTACTACTCTCGTCTCCGACTTACCAGAACTCGGTCAATTAACCGCCAAACAAATCTCTCGCTTAGTCGGTGTCGCACCGATTAATCATGATAGTGGTCAACATAAAGGTAAGCGAATGATTCAGGGAGGTCGCGCTCAGATTCGGGCGACTCTTTACATGGGAGCGGTGGTAGCTATGCGTCATAATCCGGTGATTAAAACCTTTTACGAACGCCTAGTCGGACGCGGTAAATCAAAAAAACTGGCTCTGACTGCTTGTGTGCGGAAAATCTTAGTTATTCTTAATGCAATGGTTCGCCAAAATCAGCCTTGGCAGCTTGCTGACAATTTACCACCTTGTTCCTAGAGATTCACACTTTTTGTTATCTCTGATCAAGGGTTGCGCTTGCTTTGGTTTAACCTGAGCGACTTAGTTTTTGCTGCGCTTTTTTCTGGCTTGAGATTTTAGGTTCGACAGCAACTCCTTGATTGTTTTTTGAGTTACCCCTTGACAATCAAGACAGTCGCTACGGCTCGATTAATTAATAAACTTATTCAGGAATGATAGTTATGGCAATCAGAATAAAACTTTGGGCAGATTATGGAAGTTACCCACTTTGGGGAGTAGATGAAATTGATAACATTGCTCCTGAAGAATTGCCATTAAGTCAAGCAACTATTCAGCGTTTAAACCCATGGCAGGATACTTACGATAAGACTTTAAATCAAGACTATCCACCTTTATCAGATTTTCCTAATCAGCAAGCTGAAATGGATTTTAAACAAGAAGGAATTAGTTTATGGAAACAGTTACGTCTTGAACTGGCCCCGGATTATGAAGTTTTCTACCAAAATGAAGGTCAATTGTTCAGACATCCTAAGGAAATAACCAAAAAATCTACAGTACAAAAAATAACAGTTTGAGTATCATCACCTTCGGCTCTAGCGCAGCTTCAACCCTTAAGCGCAAACTAAAACCATCCAAACCATCAGAAAAAGAAACCACAAAAGTAGGCTAAATTGCTTCTAAAAATACCATAAATACCCCTTCATTCAATCTTGAGGGGGTTTATTTTTTTCTTCATCAACAATCTGTAAAACACTGCTGTATAAAGGTGCAGCCACCCAAAATCCTGCTTGATCAATCAAAGCGTCTAGCAAGGGTTTCACCTCAGAGATTAACCCTCGATTCTTCGCCTCAACTAAAATGCCCAGAATTCCTGTGTATCGAAGATTAAGTCTAGCAGCAATTCTACGACCACGACGCTCATCAATCAAAACTTGATCTGCTCCCAACTCAAGTGCTAAAGCAATAGCCTCAGCTTCTCCCTTATCTAGTTCATCTGCAAGAGCTTCAATCACTGTGCGGTTAGTTACCGTTCGAGTTTGAATCCAATCTAAGGTTTGTACCTCTATTGAACCTGCTACCGGAAAATCAGGCTCAGTTAATTCTCGATAAACTGCTTCGGGAATAAAAACTATTTCGTAAAGTTGTTGTAGCAGATGAAGTTGATTAATGGCGGCAAGATTGTTGATAGGGGATGTATCACTGACAACAATCACAATCTTCCCATCTCCCGTAAGTTCTTAATATCCTGTTCAAAATCTTCGACATCGTAGTGTACCGGAATTTGACGACTTGCAAGTAGGTGTTGAAAAGCAATACGATTCATTCCTGCAAATCGACTCGCTTGAGCAAGGGTGAGCTTCTCTTTTTGAAAGAGCATGACCGCAATTTCCTGCCTCATCTCAGCTTCAGTCATGCGTGTTGCACTGAGAATTTCATCGGAGATATCAATACTCATGGCTATAACCCTATCTATCCCTTCCTATTGGAATGATATCATAACCCCCTTCATTTAGTCAGTTGAGCAGGTTTATTTTTTGCGTCTCTTCCCCTTACACATTTTACACATTAAGAATCGGTTTTATGCTATTGAGTTACCAAAGCCAATAGAAGAGGCTTTATTATCAGTTGCCAACTAAAACCCTCTAAATCCACTGAAAAAGCAACCACAAAAATAGGATAAATTGCCTCTAAAAATACCATCAATACTCCTTCAATCAATCTTGAGGGGGGTTTGTTTTTTTTATATCTCTTTTTTGGCAATAGATGCTATAATAGAAGGCCACTCTTTAAGATTGCTTGATCGATCGTGGACTTTGAGATTATCAGCGATATTACGAATATCGAGATTATTGCCACAGGAACAGGAATTCGTAATCGGGAACGGTTGCAAAAACAGTATGGCAAAGGTAAATGGAGAAAATTAAAGGGCATAGCCCAAGTTCAGCTTGCCAATGGTATAGTAAGGTTAGCTGAAGTCCATTGGTATGAAGCTCATGGCATCGGCAAAAAAGAATTTAAGCTCAAGTTACCGTTTCTAGATTGACCATGAACATAGAGTCATCTCCAACAAATCAGTTCGTAGTTTGTCTCAATAATGAAGGCTACGAAGCTTCACTAGAGGTGGGCAAAATATACCGCGTTATCCCTGATGAGACAGCAGAAATAAACAGTCTAATTCGGGTTATTGATGAAAGTGGTGAAGATTACGCTTTTTCTGTGAATCGGTTTCATGCTATTGAGTTACCAAAGCCAATAGAAGAGGCTTTATTATCAGTTGCCAACTAAAACCCTCTCAATCCACTGAAAAAGAAACCACAAAAGTAGGCTAAATTACCTCTAAAAATACTATAAATGCCCCTTCATTCAATCTTGAGGGGGTTTGTTTTTGGCATCTCTTAATGCTTCTAGGAATTGTCAAATTTATTAATGATATCTCGAATTTGCTGCGCTGGGATGTCTGTTTGTTCAGATTTCGCATAGATGAGGAGCATCAAAACACAACTATTGTCTTTAAGCTGATAGATAACACGATAGCCGCTTAAGCGTCCTCAATATGGAGGCGCAAAACGAATAGTTAAAATGCTTGACAGTTTTGATAATCCTATCGAAGACTTTGAGAACTATATGCCATGAAAATTTTACACTATTTTTCTTTATTCGTGGCAGGCATTTTACTGCCTCTCCCTTTGTGGGAGAGATTTTGGTGGTGACGGCAACTAAGCATATCTGCCATTACTTTAGGAAAATGTTATGACTAATGTTCTCTCTCCTGAGCAGCTTTCTGCTCAAGAATTGTGTGATTTGTACCGTCGAAGATGGCAGATAGAGTCGGCTTTTCTCTTAACCAAGAGATTGTTAGAATTAGGTTATTTATGGGTTGGACATCGCCAGGGGGTACAAATTCAAATTTTGGCTACTCTCATTTTTTATCCGGTTTTAAATCCTTTAGTCGGACAGGTGGCGATGGCTCTTAGTCAGCCCAAAGAAAAAATTTCAGTGGCGATGGTTTTTCCCAGTTTATACTATGTGGCTAAAGCAGTCACTAGAGGGGAAAACCCTGATGTGGTCAGTTATTTAGCCAAGCGAGCTAAACTTTTTGGCTTAGTTAAAGCTGAAAGGAAACGACACAGGGAAAGAGATGCGCTCTCTCAAGAAATTGGGGGGCTATGTCCTTCAGTTGACACCAATGATCGCGTTGGCCGAAAATGTAATAATGTCTGCTTAACCTGGAACGATCAAAGCGTTAGATTAGAAAGAGTCCTTTTTTTAGAGATATTTAAACCTGATGGTCTGGCCTTTTAAACCGAAAACCCGCAAACAAATCGCTCGAATAGAAATTACAGGTGCAATTGCCTCCGATACCCGCAAAAGAGTCTTAAAAGCCCTAGAAATCGTCAAAGAAAGGCAATATCCCGCCCTACTTCTCCGCATTGACTCCCCCGGGGGAACCGTGGGGATTCCCAAGAAATTTATGAAGCATTGAAGCGGTTACAAAAAAACACGAAAATAATCGCTAGTTTTGGCAATATTTCCGCCTCTGGTGGCGTTTATATCGGTATGGGGGCTAATTATATTATGGCTAACCCCGGCACGATTACCGGCTCGATCGGTGTTATCCTGAGGGGGAACAATCTGGAAAGATTGTTGGATAAGGTGGGAGTTTCGTTTAAAGTGATTAAATCAGGCCCTTATAAAGATATTCTCTCCTTCGATCGAGAATTAACTGATGAAGAAGAAAGAATTCTCCAGGATATGATCGATACCAGTTATCAGCAATTTCTGCAAACCGTCGCCGGAGCGAGAAATTTAGATGTCAATCAGGTGAAAAGTTTTGCCGATGGGCGCATTTTTACCGGCCAACAGGCGTTAGAATTGGGAGTGGTCGATCGCCTGGGAACCGAGGAAGATGCCCGACTTTGGGCGCTAGAATTGGCAGGATTACCCCCAGATAAAACTAAATGTCAGACTATCGAAGAACCGAAACCCCTCCTCAGTCGTCTGACGGGTAATCGTTCCCAAATACCCCTAGGGCTACAAACAACCCTACAGCGTCTAGAATTTGAATTGGAAGTTAACGGACAACTATTGTGGTTATACCGACCCTGATGGCCAGATTAAAGTCGAGAAAAAGGGCGCGTTAACCCCTAAAATTGACTCATCAGGATTAGCGGAGGATGACAATCGTGCAGTGGAAGGTTCGAGCCATTCGGGGAGCGACGACGGTAACGGCTAATACTATTGAAGCTATACGAGAAGCAGTAACAGAACTCCTCGAAGCGATCGAAATCCACAATAGTCTCGATCCCGATGATATTGTTAGTGTTATCTTTACGGCAACTCAGGATTTAGATGCGATTTTCCCCGCTGCTATCGCTCGCGAACGTCCCCACTGGCAAAATGTCCCCCTCCTCGATGTGCAACAGATGCAGGTCGCTGGTAGTCTGGACAAGTGTATTCGCGTAATTCTCCACGTTAATACTCCCAAACTACAAGGGGAAATGCAGCACATCTATCTACGAGGAGCGAAAAATCTTCGCCCCGATTGGCAGATTTCTCCGATAACTGACTAGCTCTCTATTTCCGACAGCCAACTCAAAATTAATTGATTAACTTTTTCGGGATGTTCATCGTGGGGACAGTGACCGGCTTTGGCAATCGGATAAAATTGGGTATTATCACCCATTTTAGCTCTTTCTTGGTAAATTACCGAACCAGCGATCGGTGTCCAAGGGTCATCCTCTCCCCAGAGTACCAATAAAGGGCGATCGATTTGCGGTAATAATTCCTGGGGAGAAGGTCCGGGGGGTGCTGTCAACACTGATGCAAACACTCCCCACGCACCCGCATCACAGGAGGGTTGATAGAGGATTTCGACTAATTCCTCGGTAATCGCGGTATGGTCGCGATAAACCTGTTTTAAGGTGTTACGGATGCGATTTTTCTGCCTTACCTGTTCAAAAATAAACTTTCCTGTCACGGGAGAACTAACTAAACCGGTAAAGGCAGCCATGATTAAACGCAAAGGGAAATTTAATTCTTCGGGACGATGGTTTAATCCTCCGGCACAGTTGATAATTACTCCTCCAGCCGTGATTTCGGGAGATTCTGCCATCAGCATTAAGGTAATCAGTCCCCCGATGGAGTTACCGATAAATACCGCCGGTCTTGCCATTTTTTCCCTGCAAAAGTCCTGTATTTGCCGCTGCCAAAGGTTGAGACCATAATCTAAAGCGGGCTTATCCGCACCCCCAAATCCCAAAAGATCTAGGGCATAGACTTGATAGCCATTTTCCGCTAAAACCGGGATATTTTTGCGCCAATGACCGATAGATGCCCCAAAACCGTGAATTAAGACTAGGGGTTGTCCTTCTCCCCGCACGGTGTAGGGGATGGTGTGACCTTGCCATGTCCAAGACAATTGTTCTAAGCTAGTACCAGTGAGCGGCGATTGTAGTGCCATTGTATGAAGTTTTATTAAGTGATATTTAAATTATAGATTAAAAATCAGCCGAGAATTTATGCCGCAACGCCAGACTTTTACCAATAACTCGATGGCAATTTCCTATTTACAATGGAGCGATCGAGGTATGCCTCTACTATTATTGCACGGCATGGCGGATCATGCTTTGGTTTGGTCAAGTTTGGGCGATTATTTAAGCTCAAATTATCAAGTTGTTGCCCCAGATTTGCGGGGACATGGGGAAAGCGGTAAACCGGCAACCGGTTATCACTTTCAGGATTATATCGGCGATTTAAGGGCTTTAATTAATCATTTAGGTTGGACACAAGCACATATTTTAGGTCATTCTTGGAGTGCTAAAATAGCGGCAATTTGGGCAACTCAACAGCCGGAAGTATTTAAGAGTTTAATTTTAGTCGATCCCTTTTTTATCGATAAAATGCCCGGTTGGATTAGGATAACTTTTCCAATTCTCTATCAGGTTTTGCCCTTTTTAAAGATTACTCGTTCCTTTGATAGTTATCAGAGCCTAGAAGCGATCGCTCGTCAATTAAAACAATATAAAGGTTGGTCAAATCTACAGCAAGAGGTGTTTAAAAATGCCATCGAACAAAAAGCTGATGGCAGTTGGAGCAGTAAATTTACTTTATCGGCACGGGGGGAAATTTTTGAGGATGTCATGGGGTTTGCCGGATTAACTAAAACTTTAGATATTCCCAGTTTATTAGTCCTTCCCCAACAGGGATTAAATCGCACTGCTTGGCAAATTCAATCCTATAAAAAGTATTTAACTTCTCTAGAGATTAAAAAAATACCGGGTAATCATTGGGCATTTTTAGGGGAACCTGAAACTTTTAATCAAGCGGTGGCCGAGTTTTTATCGGTTCGGGAAATTGTATTGTAAAATATGATTAGCGGAGAGAACGAATCTGCAATTGGTAATAATCCTCGTCTAAACCTTGATTCTGCTTGTTATTAACCGAATTAAGCTGTTTTTGCAGTGCCAAAATCCGATCGCCTGTGGCAGGATGGGTGCTGAGAATTGTCGGGGTAGAACCGCCTTGTTGTGCTAATTTTCCCATAAAGGAGATCATGGCCGTGGGGGCATAACCAGCCTCAGCTAGATTGTTTAAACCCAGTCGGTCCGCTTCTAATTCATCCTTGCGACTATTGGGCAGATTATAGGCGAGATTGACTCCCAATTGTACCCAAGTTTTTGTGTCCAATCCCGCCGCACTGAGAAGTCCTTGGGCGAGGGCAGTATTGCGTAATTGGGTGATAGAATGACGACCGACGATATGGCCAATTTCATGGGCAATCACACTGGCTAATTCCGCCTCATTACTGGCAGTTTTAATCAATCCCGTGTGTAAATAGACAAATCCGCCCATAGTAGCGAAGGCGTTAATGCTATTGTCGCGCACCACTTGAAAAGTGTAGGGAAGATCAGGGCGATCGCTAGTTGCCGCTAATCGCTGCCCGATTTCTTGGACATATTGGTTAATTCTGGCATCTTTGGCCAGTTTTATCTTACCTGATTCTAGTAAACCTTGATTAATCTGCCTACCGAGGGCGACTTCCTGCTGAGGGGAAATAGTCGAAAGTTGAATAACCTGCACACCGCGAAAAAGTAAATCCATCCACGAGCGCCCGAAACTAGGTTGGGGATCGATAATCCCGATACTCAGAGTGAGCAGCAGGGAAATGATTGTTAGTAGCCAAAAACGGTAGAAAATAGGGCGCATAGACGATTCGATCCCATAAAAACCTCATTCCCATTCTAGACAGTCAATGTCACCCTTTGCCTGTTACTGTCCCCGATTGGTTTGATAGACGTAAAAGTTAAATAAATCGAATAAACTGCCAACAAAAGCAAAGGTGACAGCGATGGTGAACATTCCTTGTAGGGGATAACCGCCGCCGAAAATGGTTAAAAATTGCAGGATTTGGCTAAAACCGGTCTGAGAAACCCAAGTAAAGCCGGGGACGTGACTGGTGGCCAATAAAGCAGTTAAAATGGAACCCACCAGGAGGACGGGGGCAACAAAACTTAATAGGGTGGAAAATAGCAGGGAACGGAGCAAAGTAAGCATGAATGCTGATCTCCAGAGAATTAGGGACCGATCGAACGGGAATAGGAATCTATACTCGCTCCCCTCTAGGATATACGTTCATCTCAGCTAGGGGCGGTTTGTTAAAAAATCTTAAAATATCATTAAGATTCTTGGTTAATAAGGATTAAGTGGTACACAAAAGTCAACCCGATAATTGCTGGGTCAGCCTTTTTCAGTGATCAGTAAACAGTGATCAGTAATCAGTCAGGGGTGGGGAAGTGGGGAAGTGGTGAAGTGGGGGAATTTCAACTAAAACCCTAAAACCCTAACACCCCAAAACCCCCCGCAACGCGCAGGCAGTGACCACCCCATCACCCTGTCTCGGAGTCTCCTGTCTCCTGAATACTGACTCCTGAATACTGATCACTGGTAACTGATAACTGGAACTAGCTGAAGCATTGATCCCCGTGGTGTGGTACTGTCAATTCAGTGTGTTTATCGGCACTGGCTTAAGATTTGTCGCTATTGTCCTCCCCTTCTCCTGTCGCTGTTTTTGAGGCTTTCTATGACCGACATTCCTTTCACCCTAGACCAACTGAGAATTCTCAAAGCGATCGCTGCTGAGGGAAGCTTTAAACGGGCGGCAGATACCCTGTATGTATCCCAACCGGCAATCAGTCTTCAGGTACAAAACCTCGAAAAACAGCTAAATGTGCCGTTATTTGACCGAGGCGGTCGGAAAGCCCAATTGACGGAAGCGGGACACCTACTCTTAAGCTACGGCGAAAAAATTATCAGTCTCTGTCAAGAAACCTGTCGGGCGATCGAAGATCTACAAAATCTGCAAGGGGGAACCCTAATCGTCGGCGCTTCCCAAACCACGGGAACCTATCTTCTTCCCCGCATGATCGGTCTGTTTCGGCAAAAATATCCAGAAGTATCCGTACAGCTACAAGTTCATTCCACCCGTCGCACCTCTTGGAGCGTTGCTAACGGTCAAGTGGATTTAGCCATTATCGGGGGGGAAGTTCCCGCCGAATTACAAGAAACCCTGCGGATTATCCCCTACGCAGAAGATGAACTGGCTTTAGTCCTGCCGATTTTTCATCCTCTGTCTAAGGTAGAAATGATTCAAAAAGAGGATTTATATCGACTAAAATTTATCACCCTCGATTCCCAATCGACGATTCGCAAAGTCATCGACAAGGTTTTAACTCGTTGCGAGATCGATACCAAACGCTTAAAAGTGGAGATGGAACTTAACTCGATCGAGGCGATTAAAAATGCCGTCCAATCCGGTTTAGGGGCGGCTTTTGTCTCGGTGACAGCGATCGAAAAAGAACTACAAATGGGCGTGATCCACGCTACCCGAATTAAAGACGTGGAAATACGACGCACTTTGTCGGTAATTATTAACCCGAATCGCTATCGATCAAAAGCTGCCGAAGCTTTTACCCTAGAAATACTACCCCAATTCTCCACCTATCCAGAATATCTGGCTGACGACCACAACTTTGAACCGATTCCTAACTCGCAACCCGCCGAAATTATGAGCAAATAAGTCGCTCGATACGGGCAAAATCTCCCTCCGAACATTGAAGCTATCTCTTAGGAAAATTACTGCCCCGATAAATTACTTTTTTATCGACTTTAATCCAATGGAGACTTTCTAAACGACTTCTAAGATTAGTAATAGTTACTCCCAACTCGTCGGCGATCGCATACAGATGTCCCCATTTAGTTAAGTCACGGCCCTTGATGACTTTCTCTAACTCACTCATCGCCATTAGTAAACAACTGGCAAAATATTGGGCTTGCCATTCAATTCTTTGGCTAGAATCAACTGTACGACACAGAAAAGGTTGAATTGTCTCTAGGGAATCTCCCTGATTGATTCGATCCAAAAAATTAGAGACGGCTGTTTGATTAATATGAAGGACAAAATGACCAATTTCATGAGCTAAACTCGAATTTTTAAAACCTTCTTTTGCTAGGGATGAATTTTGAGAATCTTTTAAGAATTTTACATCTTCATTGAGAATAATTTTCTTTTCTGTGGGAATAATCATCGCAGCGATTTCTCCCTCTTTATCTGCCTTTATATCCATCCATTCAATAGCCAAATCAAAATGATCGGCCGCTGCTTCCGCAAGATCGCAATTTTTTAAGGGACGACGACGATGAGCTTTTACTTTCTTCAGAATATCGTCTGCCTGAGTTTCAATCACTGCTTTGGGAATAAAACTATAGGGTTTAATAATATCCAAGATATTTACTCCTCTGGTTCTAATTTTGTCGCCTCAGAAATAATTTTTTTGGCAAAATTGGGATTGTCTTTCATGCGACGCAATAAAATCGGCATTTGTTGATATTTTTGAACTAATTCTTTGAAGACTTTTTGATCATCTGAACTAATTCGTCCTGCCAATTCCCCTAAGGTTTGAGCATTTAATTTTAAATGAGTCGCTAAGGACTCAATCACCTGCTGACTAGGAGGATAACCCACATGATCATTTTCTAGCTTTGATAGATAGGTATAGTCCACCCCAATCAACTTAGCTAGTTCTCTCTGACTATATTCCTCCTCTCGACGAGCTTTGCGGATAACCTGTCCAAATGTTTCTGACACTGCTTTTCTCTCAATCGCTCAAAAAAAATTATATCAAGGGTTGACTATTTCAGTCAACATAGGCTAGAGTTAGTTTATTGGCGTTGATTATTTTAGTCAACACTAGAGCAAACACTGCCGTATCATCCTAGCATTATCCTGACCGAGGGGAAAAATCGTGTCCTGCCAGTTTCCCAAAAAGCCTTGGTATCCTCCGATGAGCTATCTTCTTTGGCGCTCGCTTAAACCGGCGATGGGCCATGAGAATTGGCATTGTCAGACAAAACGGGGGTTTGAAAAAGCGCGAAACAAAGAACCAGAAGTTCAAAGATTACTATCACAAGATAATCAGTCGCAAAAAATTGGTAAGTTGGCACAACGAGGAGTTTTTGAGTTTCATCAAGAGCCAGCGAGATTATCCAGTTTTGATGGGGTGGAACAAGTTGCAGAAATCCTGCAATTAAATCAAGAATCGCCAGAAATTCAAGCTAGGGTTTTAGTAATTTTAAACAATTACTATCAACAACCAATTTTATTAAATCAAGAGATTATTAATTTATCTAGAGGCGATGAAGGTTATCCAGAACCTATTGTTATCGAGCAAGGTAACTATCGGTTTAATTTGTACGCTGCCTTTGATTGTATTTTTAGAGAAGCTGATGACACTATACATATTTTAGATTTAAAAACTGGTCAATCTAATTTTGATCGTCGTCAGGCTCATGTTTATTTACTGGCGGCTAGTTACCTTTATCCTCAGGAAAAAATTGTCGCTTCTTTTTACAATTTAGAAACCCAAACAAGCTCAGAAAATATATCCCTGTCTTCCGAGGCAATGGAAGCAGTTAAAATCGAACTAGTTTTCCTGTCCAAAAAACATCAGCAACAACTACAAAAATATAAAGATCACCACGAAGATTTTTATCATATTTTCCCGCCCCAAAGTGGCTATGCCTGTCGTTATTGTCCTTTTACATCGATTTGTGATTATGCAAATAAGGAGGTTTAGATCATGAATTACACAGCAGCTAACACAGCCAATTTCCCGATTTTTTTGAGTGAAATTAGTTTCTTGACTACCAATAATATTTGTTTGAATTGTTTTAAGCTTAATTATCAAGTTACTAGAAAAATAGGTAATCGTTTTAGTTGGCAATTCAGTCGGAAGTTTCCCGATGTGGTGGTTATTTTTGAAGATAATTGTTTTTGGGTATTAGCTAAAGATGAAAAATTTTTTCCCTCTCCACAACAGTGGAAAGAAGCTTTATCAGATATTCAAGAGGTTTTACGAGAAGATATTGGCGATCACTATTATTCTATTTATTGGCTAAAAGACTTTCAGATAAAAGCTTTAGTTACAGCACAATTAGCAGTTAGAATTCTGAAAATATTTGGTAAATTTTCCTATCCAATAGTTTTTCCCAAAGATAGTCAGATAAGTGAAAACCAAGTACAGGTAAGGAGAGAAGTTGATTTTTGGGCAGAAATCATCAATGACACTAATCCAGCTATTTGTTTAACTGTTGACAGTAGTATTGTCTATAGTGGAGATTTAGAACAATTTTATGAAAATCACCCCTATAGACAAGATGCTGCGAAATTATTAGTAGGTTTAAAGGTTAAAACTATAGAAACCAATGGGACAGCTAAAATTATTAGAATAGCGGGTACAATTGGGGAAAGAAGAGAAGATTTATTAAAAAAAGCCACAGGTTCAATGAGTCGAAGAAAATTAGAAGAAGCTCATCTGGAGCAACCAGTGGTTGCGGTACAATTTGGCAAAAATCCCCAGGAGTATATTTATCCATTAGCAGCTTTAAAACCCTCTGTAACAGATGAGGATGAGAGTTTATTTCAAGTCAATCATGGAGACTTATTAAAGGAAACAAAAATCTTATATGCTGAACGACAAGAACTATTAAAGTTATATAAACAGGAGGCACAAAAGACTTTAAATAACTTTGGTTTTCAGTTAAGAGAAAGAAGTATTAACAGCCAAGAATACCCCGAAGTCTTTTGGACTCCTTCTATTTCTCTTGAGCAAACTCCTATCTTATTTGGTAAGGGAGAAAGGGGAGAAAAAAGAGAAATTCTCAAAGGATTATCGAAGGGTGGTGTGTATAAACGTCATCGAGAATATGTCGATACTGCTCGTAAAATTCGTTTAGCTATTCTGAAACCAGCTAATTTGAGAGTGGGAGATTTTAGAGAGCAATTAGAAAAGCGATTAAAACTTTATAAATTTGAGACTATTTTGCCACCAGAGAATCAAATAAATTTTTCTGTCGAAGGTGAAGGCTCTGAAAAAAGAGCTAGACTGGAAGAAGCAGTTGATCGATTAATTCGAGGAGAAATTCCTGTAGATATTGCTTTAGTATTTCTTCCCCAATCTGATCGCAATGCTGATAATACTGAAGAAGGGAGTTTATATTCGTGGATTAAAAGAAAGTTTTTGGATCGTGGAGTTATAACTCAAATGATTTATGAGAAGACTTTAAATAATAAGAGCCAATATAATAATATTCTCAATCAAGTTGTCCCCGGAATCCTAGCCAAATTAGGAAATTTACCCTATGTTCTTGCTGAACCTCTAGAAATTGCCGATTATTTTATTGGTTTAGATGTGGGAAGGATTCCTAAAAAAAATCTTCCGGGGAGTCTCAATGTTTGTGCAAGTGTGCGACTATATGGAAAACAGGGAGAATTTGTTCGCTGTCGGGTAGAAGATAGTTTAACCGAGGGAGAAGAAATTCCTCAACGGATTCTGGAAAATTGTTTACCGCAAGCTGAACTAAAAAATCAGACAGTTCTCATTTACAGAGATGGTAAATTTCAAGGAAAGGAGGTTGACAATTTACTGGCAAGAGCTAGAGCAATTAATGCTAAATTTATTCTCGTAGAATGTTATAAAACTGGCATTCCTAGACTTTATAATTTTGAGCAAAAACAGATAAATGCTCCCTCCAAAGGATTAGCTTTAGCTTTATCAAATCGGGAAGTTATCCTGATAACGTCCCAAGTTTCTGAAAAAATTGGTGTTCCTCGTCCCTTGCGCTTAAAAGTTAATGAATTGGGAGAGCAAGTAAATTTAAAACAGTTAGTTGACACTACGTTAAAATTAACTTTACTTCACTATGGTTCTCTCAAAGATCCCCGTTTACCTATCCCTTTGTATGGAGCGGATATTATTGCTTATCGACGCTTACAAGGAATTTATCCTAGTTTATTAGAAGATGATTGTCAATTCTGGCTTTAGAGAGGAAAATTATGTAAGTAGTCGTGCAAAATAAATTTCCTAGTGAAGATAGGCACAAGGCAAGAGGCAAAAGGCAAAAGCTTGATCGAAATGTGTAATTAATTTTGCTTAGGTACTTAGTAATTTCCCTAGCAATCTACACCATCTAGATGAATTAGTCAGTGATTTAGTTAACCAAATTAGTTTACCGACGGCAGAAAATCGGGACATTAAAGAAAGATTAGCCTATCTTGAATGGGACTTGCATCGAGAAAATGGTTGTTTACAAGCCGAAAATTTATCTCTAGGTCAAATTGCATAGCTGGTTTTTTGGGGGGAGCAAGCTTTAGATTTTTTTCTTATTTCCTCGATCAAAAAATGTCTATTATCAAAGGCGATATTATTCCGCCAATTTATGTTACCAGCGATCGGTCAAAATCATCCCCAATCTGGTAATTATGCGCCCTTAGATAGCCATCTCTGGGCTGATGCCACCTATCCCCTGGGGGCGCATTATCGGAGCGATAGTGTCACCTTTGCCGTCTATTCTAGAAATGCCAGTCAGATTCTTCTGGAAATCTACGATCGCCCGACGGGAGAAAACGCTAAGTATGATTACTGGTTGACAAAAAACCCAAAGGATGATATATGGCGGGCAAAAATCGCTGGTATTGCCCACGGCAGCTACTACGCTTTTCGCTGTTGGGGTCCCAATTGGCAATTTGATCAAAAATGGCAAAGAGGCCACAGTAACGCCGGTTTTCGGGCAGATGTGGACGATTTTGGCCATCGTTTTAACCCCAATAAAGTCCTCTTCGATCCCTACGCGCGAGAACTTTCCCACGACCTAGAAACCCCGGCCATGGTCGCGGCCGGAGAAAATGTTGGAATCTATGCCACAGGAGGGGGGGACTATAAAGGAGTAATCCAGCGGCAATACGATACGGGTAAATGGTCGCCCAAAGGCATTGTGATCGCTCCAGATGGGACTTCTACCGGGATTCGTCCCCGTCTGGGTGCCGAAAAAGCGATCATTTATGAGGCCCATGTACGCGGTTTCAGCAATCACCCCTCCGCTAGTCGTTTAGAAGATATTCTCAAGGGAATTAGGGGTTTTGAGGAAGTGGCCAACGTTCCCGACCAGTACAGGGGAACTTATGCGGGAGCCGGCTATATGGCCAAATACCTAAAAGCGCTAGGATTTACCACGATCGAACTCTTACCGGTCCAGGAAACCGCTAACGATAATAACCCCGACGATCGCCCCGGTGGTAACTATTGGGGTTACATGACCTTTGGTTATTTCGCCCCCGATCGCCGTTATGCTTATGATCGCTCCCCCGGGGGACCCACCAGAGAGTTTAAGTCCATGGTCAAAGCTTTCCACGACCAGGGTATGGAAGTTTATCTCGATGTGGTCTATAATCACACCGGAGAAGGGGGCAATTGGGGCAGCAACGATGTCACCCGATTGGTTAGTTTTGGTGGTTTTGATGTGGTGGAATACTATCAACTCACCGACGAACATTATCTAGTCGATGGGGCCACTGGCTGCGGAAATCAATTAAATTTTTCCCATAGTGTCACCTGCAATCTGGTTCTTGATTCCCTCACCTATTGGTTAGAAACCATGGCAGTTGATGGTTTTCGTTTTGATCTGGCCCCCGTTCTCGGTCGAACTCCTTCTAGTCATGAACGAGAAGATCGGGGCAAACAAAAACAATTTTTTCCTAAACATCCTTTGTTAGCAAAGATCAAGAAATTAGGCAAGAAATACGATGCGGAAATGATCGCCGAAGCTTGGGATCGCTGGGGTTACGAAGTGGGGAATTTCCCGACAGGTTGGGGAGAATGGAATGGCCGTTATCGCGATGCAATCCGGCGTTTTTGCAAGGGGGATGGTAATACTTTTAAATTCATCGAACAGGTGAACGGAGATTATCGCAATTTTAATGACCAAGGCGGACCACAAAAATCGATCGATTTTATTGTTGCCCACGATGGTTTTACCCTGATGGATTTGGTCAGTTATAACCACAAAAATAACCTCACTCCCTGGCCCTTTGGTCCTTCCGATGGCGGCAATAATAATAACGATTCTTGGGATTCTGGGGGTGATCAGGCTTTACGTCGCCAAAGATTACGCAACTTTTGGACGATTCAATTTTTATCTCGCGGTGTTCCCATGACTGTCTGGGGTGATGAATTTGGCCGCAGCCAAAATGGTAATAATAATCCCTACAATATTGATAGTGTGGCCACTTGGAATAATTATGATATGATTGCCACCCGTTCACCCCATCTACTGCCCACCGGTTATCGGGAAGCTTATCACAATAATTTTGGCACGGGAACTAATCAAGAAGAACGCAATCCTTTATTTATTTTTGCCGCTTATATTGCTCACTTAAGACAGAATCATACAGCACTTAAACAGCACCGCTATGGGGATCTGGTTCTCGATGCGGGCAATGATGTCACCTATTTATTTAAAAAACCCGATGGGGTTAGCGAGTTAACTGCCGATGATCGCTGTATTTGGTTTTTAATTGATGGTAGTGCCGTCGGTGATCACGATTTTCTGGTGTTAATTAATATGTATCATCTGCTGGTGGATTTTCGTCTTCCCTCCCCATCCAATAATTATCGTTGGGTAAGAATTATTGACACGGCAGCTTGGGCAGAAACCAATTATAATTGTTGGTCTGTGGATCAAGGGACAGTAATTGCCGATAACTATAAAGTCAATGGTTTTTCGATCGTGGTTTGCCAGGAGATTAACTGAACTACCCAAACCGATATCGGGGGTAATTTGGGGACGGATCGGGCAGCCGGCTAATATTGAGATCGAGAGCGATTCTTAGTCGATTTCTGCTATATTTTTGGCAATAGGGAAATATAGCCCCTAGCTGCATCTTATGTTTTGCAACCCGAACTTAGCCCAAAATTGCCGTTAAATGTCTAAAACTAAAAGTAGTGTTATTATCCTAACCATAATTTGTATTATCGCCACAGCGATGGGAGTTTATCTGCTCGGTGGTATCGACTCCCAACAATTACAGATCTGGTTAAAACAAATGGGAATTATAGCCCCCATTTTGTATATTATTCTCTATACGATCGGGACAATTTTAATTCTGCCTTCTACCCCCTTAAACCTCAGTGGTGGGGCGATCTTTGGGGTAGTTATGGGAACAGTTTGGACAACGATCGCCGCTTTGGTGGCCGCTATAGTTGCCTTTGCTTTTACCCGTACTATCGGCCGGGAATATACCGCCAAAAAATTTCAGGGAAAATGGCAAGCGATCGATGCAGAAATGCAGCAAGGCGGCCTATTTTATATGTTTGCTATCCGTCTATTACCGATTATTCCCTACGGTATCGTTAACTTTGTTGCGGGATTAACTTCTATCCGTTTTCGCGATTATTTCATCGGTACTTTATTAGGCACTGTCCCCGGAATTTTACCCTTTGTCATGATGGGTGCGGGTTTAAAATCTTTAGGAAAAGGCGATATATTGCCCCTGATGGTGGCTTTTACCCTTATTGCTCTGTTAGTAGCTGTAGGAACTTGGTATCGTCGTCGTCGGCAATTTCCCTTTCAGTGATCAGTTATCAGTTATCAGTTATCAGATTGGAGTTTTAAGTAGATAGTGTTAAGTGAAAACTTTGGCACTTTATTTTCACTGATCACCGGTTACTGGTTACTGTTCACCGATCACTGATCACTGATTCAAGCCTGACAACGATAAAATTAAGTTAGATTAGGAATATTCCGACTGAATCCTCATTGCTAAGGAGATAGCGTATCGATGCCTGCCGCAGATTATAAAGATTATTATGCCGTTCTGGGAGTAGGTAAAACTGCCAGCGCTGAAGAAATAAAAAAAGCTTTTCGTAAATTAGCCGTCAAATATCATCCCGATCGCAATCCTAACGATAAAAGCGCCGAAGAACGTTTTAAAGAAATTAGCGAAGCTTACGAAGTCCTCTCCGATAGCGAAAAACGCCAAAAATACGATCAATTTGGACAATATTGGCAACAGGCCGGGCGATCAAATTGGCCGGGTAATGGGGGGGTTGACTTTGGTTCGGACGGTTTTGACTTTAGCCAGTACAACACCTTTGATGATTTTATCAATGAACTGCTCGGTCGCATGGGGCGCTCCGGCGGTACTCGCCCCGGTTCCCATTCCTACGGGACTCCGGGGAGAGGATTTGGCGATTTTAGCAATTTTAACGACTTTGCCGGCTCTCGTACTGCACCGCAATCCGTCACTTCTGGTATCTCCACCGCTAAACTGCGTCTGACTTTTGCGGAAGCTTTACGAGGAGTACAAAAACGGGTTAATTTAGCCGGAGAAATGATCGATATCAAAATCCCCCCAGGAACTAAAACCGGTAATCGTCTCCGGGTACGGGGTAAAGGACTAATCGATCCCTTGAGTAAACAACGGGGAGATCTATTTCTCGATGTGGAATTAGAACCCCATCCTTTCTTTGCTTTTGAAGGCGATAATTTAACCTGTGAAGTGCCGATTACTCCCGATGAGGCGGTTTTAGGCACAGCGATTGAAGTTCCTACCCCCGATGGCCTGGTGACGGTAAAAATTCCCGCCGGTATTCGTTCCGGTCAATCCCTGCGCTTACGAGGCAAAGGTTGGATCGATAATAAAGGACAACGCGGCGATCAATTAGTCAAAATTGTCATCGATACTCCCAAAGAGTTAACGGCGATCGAACGGGAATTATACGAGAAAATTAAATCTCAGCGTAGCACCGATCCCCGTCGTCATCTCAGACAGGTGCAAATTTAGTCCCTAGCTAGGGTTTGCCGAAACAGTTTTTCGTGGTGGCAGGGTCTGGGGTGTAGGGTTTTAAGCTAAGACCCATTTTAACCCCTTATCTTTAGATTAGCTGAATCTCCCCCGCCCCCCCTTGCCCCTAGCGTAAATTTACTAAGCTGTTGACTATCTAATCCTAAATCCAGTTATTAAAGACTGATTATCTATTGCCCCTTTAGAACTAAGCCCAAATCTTTTCTCACTTTTAGAGGAGGTTTTACCAACAGTTATTCCCCTAGAAATCGAGCAAGGAGGTCAAAGTTTGCCTATTTTCCCAGTCGAGCCGATAGATAAGCTAAAAAATCGGCTCTTCTAGGTTCTGTGTGATAAGTTTAATTGACATAGGATTGATCGATCTTTGTGTCCTTTGTGTCTTTGTGGTTCGTTCCACCCCCTCGCTCTTGAGAAATGTATCTTAAAATACATTTTACCCACCAAAGCTGGGAGAGCCAAAAATCCAGAATTGAATCGATTACATGAGATGATTAAAAGCGCAACGGATTCAGAACTCACTCGCCTAGAACTTATGATTCGCAGAGAGGAAAGAAAACCACGATGAAGTACATTGTCAAAGGAGAGGAACCAGAAGTATTTAAAGAATGGAAAGCACAAAATAACGAAAACTGGCCACCTACCTTTAACTACATCTCATAATAAATTCGGTGATAATAGGCTGAGTGCAACTGATTAAGCTAAGACGTATTTAAACTGCTTATTCTTCGATTAGCCGAATCTCCTCCAATCTCTTTACTGTTGCCTCTTGCCTCTTGCCTCGTCTCAACAAGCAATTTAAATTACGAACAGCTTATCATTGGACAATGCCCAATTTACTATCATGTCTAAACAAGCAAGAAAAATTAAACTTAAAAATCTAGGAATATTAAAACAAGCTGAATTTGAGCTTGGTGATTTAACTATTATTTGTGGCAATAATAATACTGGCAAAACCTATGCTACTTATGCGCTGTTTGGTTTTTTGTATTTTTGGAAAAAAAGAATAGTATTTACAATACCAGACAAATGTATTAATCAATTACTCAGGGAAGGTTCTATTAACTTAAATCTCTTGGATTATTTTAAAAACTATCCTGAAGCTTTATCAAAAGCTTGTCAAGAATATTCAAAAAATCTATCTACCATTTTTGCCGCCAGTATTGATAAATTTAAAGGGGCTAATTTTGAAGTTGAACTCTTGATTAGTGAATCAGATTTTATTAGTAAAAAATACGAGAGTCAGATTAGTTCTGCTGGCTCAATTGCGGGAATTTTTGCCCGACAGAAAAGCAAGAGACTATAAAATTTTATTTGAGTTAATTGTAGATGATGCAATAGTTAAACCTAGTACAGGTGATCATGGTAAGAAGCAGGTCATTTTAACAGAAACTGATGACAAAAACTCTTATTCTGTTAAGATTCACTCTATCCCTGATACTGTATCTGTATTTGTTGTTAAATCGGATATTTTTCCTCCACCTAAAGCAATTTTTAAAAATAACAAGAATGAATGTAAACGCGCTGATTATATTCTTTTAGTAGAACAAGAGGAAGGTAAATATCAAGGTAAATATGTTATTTTCCTAGAGCTAAAATCAGGCAAGGATAGTAATAGTGACATTATTGCTCAACTTAAATGCTCCTTAGGCTTATTCAAGTATTGTCGCACAATTGGTAAAATATTTTGGGAGGAAGAAGATTTTTTAAAAGATTATAAATTTTGCTTTGTTACCATTAAAAATATTCCAGCGCACAGACAAAGACTTAATAAAAAGCCAACAAGAATTGATAAAGAAAGCTTATTAAAATCAGAATCTATCGAATCTTCTCTCTCTTGGATTCCTCGTAAACTGATTATATTTTGCTATCAAAACGAATTCTATTTTAATCAATTTTTTCATGGCATCTTAACTTGACAATGTTAGATTTAATTTGTCGTTACCATTTGGCTAGGAACTAGAGTTATGGGCGCACGCAATGCGCCCCTACGGAATATTTTTGGTTAACAAAAAAAAGAAAACCGCAATTACAATTCATGGAACAAAATCGGTTAAAATCTCATCTGGTTCGTCATCTATGTCATCCTCATCTAATTCCCCAATAAAATCGACAGCAGCGGAAAAATTAGCAGCAGCTAATGTTAAAGACTGCTGAGATTGCAGGGGCGACAGGAGTTGTTCGAGATTGTTTAAGCGAAATGATAGAGAATCAACCTCTTGTTTGAATTGATCAATCTTATTAATTTTAGCTTGCAATAACTTCAATTCAGCTTGAATAATCTGCAATGAATCAGTTGCAGTAGGTCGATTCTCTGCCAGATCAAGATATTGATTTAAAGCCGCCAGCATCAATTGAGAAATTGACTGATTTTGCGCCTGCGCTAACCCATCAATCTGCGCCAGTAATGCTGGTTTAACCTTGGTTTTGATGACAATTTTTGTGGATTTGCTCATGAATATTAAATCTAATCGATTAAAACATCTTCTTCAGATTGCGAATTTTGACCAGATTGTGGGAAAACCTTGGCCAACTCTGGATTCTCAACTCCTTGGTTAACAGGCGATCGCTAACAAGAAGCTCTCCCAACCGATGGACTGGGTTTTATCTCAATCTACTTAACCGGAACTCAGGTTAATAAGAAGTAAAACCTCGAAACATATAACCGACAATCAAACCGATTAATAGGGCCCATGCTTGCCCAGTTTTGACAAAATTTGAGAAGGATTTCTGGAAATTCCCGATGATATCCACGTCTTGCTCCGAAATAGTCATCAAGACATTGGTAAGAGGCGAAAAATCGATCGAGACAGATAGATGATGGAAGATGTCGATCACGATGGCATTCCTCAAAGACGAAAATCTACAGAATAAGTTAACATGAAAAGGACTAAATTAAAACCACTTTTGCACCCCCAGCGGTGAGTTGGAAAGGAGGTCACTTTCAAGATGATTGCAATTGCCAGTAATAGGATAACAATAAATTGCCCGCTTTTGCTAAATCTTGACCAAAGGCGATAATTCCTTCTTCATGACCACTCATCACTAAAATTTGTTGCTCCTCTAGACGATCTTCTTGGCATAAACGGATAATTTCTGCGGCCATTTCTGGGGTTCCATAGGCAATATTTTCTTGAGTGGTCGGCACTCGATACATCAAATTTTGCCACAGCTGGCGATGGTGAATATGAATCACCCCATTAATCTGGGGATTCGCTTCATAAATCGCTCCATGGGTGAGAGTTTCTGAAGAAGCGGCGATTGTTCCCCGACAAGTGACCCGATTTTCTCTCCAATCGTAGTCTATAACCGTGGTGTAATGGGATTCATTTAATACGGGGATTCCCCCGGTGTTAGTGCCAGAAATAATGATTTCTTTGTCTATTTTTCCTCGTTGACTCACATTACCAAAACCGATTCCGTTATCGTATTGACCGATTAATCCCAGTCGATAGAGACGATTGCGCCAATAATTTAATTCCGCAATCTCTGAGCTTATTAAGGGACGGTCAGGAATCCAAGTACAATTGTATTTAACGTAGCCTTCGTCAATCATAGATTTTTCTGAAAATATTCGGGATAATTTTGACAAACTTTCTGCACAAAGTCCTGGAGAGGATAGGAAATATTAGCGATATAATTATCTTTGATAACTTGGGAGAATAGGGGTAAAACTTCCGTATCTAAGGCGGGGTTAAATAAGTCCATCGGCAGGATTAAATCGGAACCTTCCCGTACATCAATTGTCTCAAAATTATCGGATGAAATTAACCAAAGAGGACGCACCCAAAGAGCCGAACGACTTTCGATCACCTGAATTACTTCTCCGTATAAAGTTCGATTTTTGCAGAATAAACTAACAATTTGATGGGTAGTAAATGTGTTCATAGACAATTCTAGGTTTCCTTGATACTATAGCAGTTATCTTAATGGTGAAGTACAAAGTTTTTCTTTTCGGGAACGACGGAACTGCGGAACAGTTTAGTGATCGTATTTTGACATAGATTAAACCTCTTGCATAATTAATTTTTCAGGGTTCAAAAACGGCAAAAATAAGGATTAAATGGCATAAAGTCTGTAAATAGACCATTTAACTGATTATTATTCATTCTTAATTCTCCTGACTACTGACTACTGGCTACTGACTCCTAACCCTAACAACAATTTTTGATTTTTACAAGAGGTCTATTTGTAATAAACTGACAAATTACTTAAAATAATTTAAGCTTTTTTCCGAAAAAATTGTTAAAAACTTGACATAAATACTAATTTACCCGTGATTGAATAATACTAATTGGGCGTAGGGAATGAGAGAAAATGAATGTATTAGGAGAGACAAGATTTGAGCAGGGAGTAATTAATATGTCCTTGTCAATATCTGCGATCAAGATAGCTAAGTAGGTCAAGAACTAGGCAAGGTTTGCCAGGATTATCAAGAAGAAAACCAAGAAGCGATCAGCAATACTTGGCGGGACTCCTATCAATTTATCATATACGTTCCCCATCCCGACCAGCAACAGGAAGAAATCAGCCTAGAAGCAGGTTTAAGTTGCGGTTACAACGGGGGAGTCCAGCCCATGATCAACAGAAGTCAAATTCCCGATAAAATTCCTGAAGGGGGGCATTTTGTGGTGGTGCTTAAACAGGTAAAATTAGCAGGAGAATTTAAAATTGCCGCCACGGGAATATTTATTTTAACCCAGATTATCGTCGTCCCCACTGGAGGGAAGTCTATCTAGGTGCCACGGGATTTAGTGGTTTTTAAGGCATTGGCTAGGGATTCGGTAGCATTGATGATGGTGACTCTCCTGACAAATATCTTTTCTTCACCACCTAATTTTGTTTCCCACTTGCATCAGTGATCAGTTATCAGATGTAAGCTTTCAGTTGACTGATTACTGTTTACTGATCACTGAAAAAAGCTCCCCGCTCCCTTGCCAGATTGGGGAAAAACTCCGTTAGAATACGGGAAGCCGTTAACAAAACGATACAAAATCATGACCGTTGCTTACCCTCGTAAATTCAAGAAGACGATGAGCGCTCGCGACATCATGAAGCGTGTCATTAGCGATCGCGAAATTCATCTTGTCACCCTCAATCGTTACCGCTACAACGAACAACGTAGCTGTAAAGACCTGACCGAACTGATCGAAACCTTAGACGGACAACCAAAAGAACTGATCCAGGAGCTTTCCCATCACGTCGCCGATGAGGCCCGCCATGCTTACTGGTTAACCGATTTATTAATCGAATTGGGGGCCGATGTGGGGAAACCGCCGGGGTTGTCCTATATCGACGAATTTGAACGTCTTCTCGATCAAGACCAATTCCAAGGCGAAGAACAAAGGGAAGATGGACTGATTGCGGCCCTAGCGGCAATTAACGTCACGGAAAAACGGGGATGCGAATACTTTGCCGCCCATATTTATGCCCTCAAAGCAGGGGAACAAACCCCAGAAAATCTGAAAATTCGGGACACGATCGCCAAAATCTTTCCCGAAGAAGCGGGCCATGTGCGTTGGGGTAATCGTTGGTTAGCCAAAATTGCCCAAAAAAGCCCCGAACATCGGCAAAAAGTCGAAAAAGCTAAGGCTAAATACTCGGCGATCGAACAGGCCGCCTATGAATCGGGTATGGATATCACCCTGGGGGCAGAATTGCGCCGCTTCGGTCATTTAATGGAAATCGCCGCCACTATGCCGCTCTGGCAACGTCCTCAATATCTGATGGAACGTTTACCCCAATCCCTTCTCGACCCGAAATTGCAATTATTCCGGGTAGAAGCGGCCCGAAAAGCCTGGAATCGGGATCCACAAATGTTTATGGAACGCTTTTTGCCGATGTTTTTTAATGCGGACGGCAATATTGGCAAAAAAGAGGGCTCTCCCAGGTTTGGTGGGTAAAATGTATTCTAGGATACAGTCCTGCTGGCGAGTGAGTGGAACGAACCACAAAGACACAAAGGACACAAAGATTGATCGATCATATTGTAAGTTAAACTGATCACACAGAACCTAGAAGAGCCAAAAGAGAAAGTCAACTAATTTAACCTTGATTTTCTTCGGCAATCATTCAGCGATCGCTGAAGAAATGTTCAGCGAGGATCGAGAAAATCAGCTATTGTTTTAAATAGGGGTGAGTTCTCGGCTTTGGGGCCAGAGAAACACCACTTTTTTACTGTTTATTTTAGCTTTTCTCTTTTAGATTATGCGTCTTTTAGCTGCCTTCGATCGCTATCCCGATAGTGTATCGTTAACCCTAGAACCAGTAGCCACCGACTCGCAAAAATTTGATTTATATTTAACTTTACACCTACAAGCTCAAATTCAATCTCTCCTGGCTGGGGAAATCAAATGGGGACTAAAAGGAGGAAAATTAGATTTTGTTTTAGTTAATTGTCACCTAACACCAAATCCTCTTTCTAGTCAAGAGTTATACATAAATTGTATTAATAATCATCAATGGCGGTTATCGTTCAAAAGTCCTCAGTCAATATTTACAGGAGCGCTCGAAAGAATTAACCTAGGAACCGTGAGTGTGGAGGAAGAAACTTATCATCTGACGGTGCAATTTTCCCTGACGGCTGCCGATATCTGTATCACGGAAACATCGGGATTATGGAAACATGATATAAGTCCCAATAAACATAGTATTTTAGAGCGAAAGTTAGCATTTTTCCTGATGGAAAATCAATTTGATGCTTTTTTGAGTCGTATTTCTTTAGGGTCATCCCAAGTAGAATTAGATACTGTTCTAGTTGAACCGCAACCAGCAGCATCAGAAAATTTCGAGAAATTGCAGACACAAATCGAGGGAATTTATGCTGCTGTTACTGATGATTTTCGGGAATTAGCCCAATTAGCTGAACTCAATCCCCTGACGGATTTTACTGGGGCAAATCTTCTAGCAGCGGAATTAAGTGGTATATCTTTAGGCATGGCTAATCTCTATCAAGCGAATCTGCGGGGGGCAAATTTAACCGATGCTGATTTAAGTGAAATTAACGGCAGTCATGCTAGTTTTAAGGGAGCGGATTTAAGCGGAGCCTTATTAGCTAATGCCGATTTAAGTTATGCTGATTTTTATCGTTCTAGTTTGGCTTTAGCTAATTTAATCGGCTCCAATTTAGAAGGAGCTAATTTGGTTGAAGTCAATATCACTCAAGCGAATTTTAGCGGGGCAAAAGTGAAGGGGGCAAAGTTTGCCGATAACGTGGGTATGACCGAGGAATTGCGGCAAAATTTACGCTTGCGCGGAGCTTTCTGCGATTAGTCAACTATTCAGCCTCTAAATGACACCAAATACCCTCACCTTTCACCGAAAATAGCGTTATTAAATAACAAAAGGAGATTAGAGATTTTCCTCGGCATCTATGCCCAATTCCCGCAGTTTAGCCGCTAATTTCGCCGCTTTTTGCTTTTCTTGCTCGACTTGGTTTTCTGCCTCCACAGCCCGATTTTCTGCCTCTAAAACCCGATTTTCTGCCTCCACAGCCCGATTTTCTGCCTGTTGTGCCGCTTCTGCGGGAGTGGGGACTAATTCTCCTTCGGGGGTAAAATAGCGCAATTTATTGGCGGATAAACCCAAATATAAGCCTAATTGTTGACTCCAGAGCCGTCCCTGATGATTGGGGGTAATCGGTTGATATTGACCGCTAATTAGGGTAAATCCTTCAAATTCTAGGCTTTCTGGGTCAAACCAAAAATAATCGGGAGTGCGAAATATATCTTGATAAATTTGTTTTTTCTCCTCTCGGTCAACTTTGGCGGTACTATCGGAAAGAATTTCGATAATTAAATTGGGATATTTGCCCTCTTCTCGCCAAATTACCCAACTTCTGCGGTTGGGATTGGGATTTGTCCCCAAAACGACGAAAAAATCAGGACCACGGAAGAATTCTGACTTTTTCTGGTTGGGACTGTAATAAATGGTTAAATTGCCGGCGGCAAAATAATCTTCTCGCTCGCGCCACCACCATTCTAAACACTGAATTAGTAAAATAATTTGTTGTAGATGTAGGTTACTTTCCAAGGGTGGTTCATCACTCCAAAATTCGCCTTCTGGGAAGATTATCTCAGGGTTGACATGGGAATCGACTAGGGGTAAGCTTTCAGCGATAGTCATGGTTTGTCCAACAGAGATAGGTCGATCAATTATTATAAATTATTCAAGGGATTTTTTGAGCAATTGTAGCAGTAGCAATTGAGGTAGAATATTCCTGTGGGTAAATCGCCATTTTCTCCTTAAACAATACCGGATCGCAGGGCAATGACGGCCGCTTGTACTCGGTCGTCCACGGCTAATTTATTCATAATTCCCCGCACATGGGTTTTAATCGTATTGGTGCTTAAATAAAGTTGTTCGGCGATTTCAGCGTTACTTTTGCCTTCAACAATTAACTTTAAAACTTCCATTTCTCGCTCCGATAAAAGTGCTAGATTGGGATTAGGTTGCACTGCTGGCGGTTTGAGATTATCCATGACTAAACGGGCAATTTGAGGGTCTAAATAGGTGGCCCCGTCCTTAGCTGCTTCAATAGCGGCCAAAAGGCGATCGAGACTCGCTCCCTTGATACAATAGGCATCAGCACCACTGGCCAGAGCTGCGATCACTTCCTGTTGGAGAGTGTGGGAAGTGAGCATGACCACATGAACATTAGCTAAACCCTCCTTAATCTGTTTGGTTGCCGCAATGCCATCGAGACGGGGTAAACCGATGTCCATGACCACTAAATCGGGCCGTAGGGATAGGGCTAATTGTACCGCTGCCAGACCATCACTAGCTTGACCGACGATCTCAAAATCCGGCTGTTCACCGAGCGCTTGTTCTAAACCTAACTGCATTAAAGGATCGTCTTCAACAATTAAAATCCGCATGATCTTTGATTCCTAACGGGAAAATGTACGGTTTTCACCCATCTGCATGAGGCAGAACTACTCCTAGTTTAGGCAATCTGGAGATGGATTAACAGTGATTTAGTGACCCATGACCAGTGACCAGTGATCAGTAAACAGTGACCAGTAACCAGTGACCAGTGACCAGTGACCAGTGAAAGATACTAAATTTATTGAAAATTGAAAACTTAAACCTAATAACTGATAACTGATAACTGATGACTGATAACTGATAACTGATAACTGATAACTGATGACTGATAACTGATAACTGATAACTGATAACTGAAAATGCTACGGATTTCATCAGATCGGTCTAAAATTGTGCTTGTTGCCCTGGTTTATCTGGGTGTTGGTTGGCTAGGCTATCTCTGCTTAAATTTAGGGTCGCGACCTGCCCCAATTTGGATGAGTGCTGGTATTGGCTTGACTGCTGTTTTTTTAGGGGGAAAAAGGCTAGTTTTAGGCGTTTTTATCGGGGATTTGCTTCTTACCTTCCTTTTAGGGGCCAGTTGGCCCATAGCTCTATTTTCGGCAATCGGGAGCAGTTTATCAGCCCTGTTAGGGGCGCAATTCTTGCATTATCTGAGATTTTCCGCCACTTTACAGCGTATTCGCGATATCCTTTTACTGGTATTTTTAGCGGCCCTATTAGCCTCGGCAGTCAATGCCACTATCGATACTTTTGCCCGTAGTTGGCTAAATACTTGGGATTGGCGGCAATTTGGACAGTCTTGGGGCATTATCTGGCTCGGAGATAGTACGGGGATCTTAATGACCACGCCGCTGCTGTTGCGTTTTTGCTTCCAGCGTCACTCCCTGCGGGAACCACGGCAACCCCAACGCCTTGGCGAGGCCTTACTTTGTCTGAGTTTGCTAACGGTGGTGACTTCCGTGGTTTTTGGTGGTCAACAGAATTTTCTTAACCCCGATTGGAGCATGGTGCAGTATCTTGAATATCTCCCTTTTCCCTTTGTGGTTTGGGCTGCTATGCGTTTTCAGACCTGGGGAGCGGTAATAGCCAATTTTTTAGTATCTATTTTAGCTTTGATGGGATTGGCCGGGGGAGTCAGCCCTTTTATCCTACAGGCTCCCGATTATACCAGAGGTGTCTTGATCTTACAAATCTTTTTAGTCATTGTCATGTCAACTTCGCTGTTTTTATCGGCGGCGATTAGCGAAAGACAACAGATCGATCGAGCTTTAAATGAAACTTTAGAACGAGAACATTTACTAACACAAGTTGCTTTAAAAGTCCATCAATCTTTAGATATAGATCAGGTTTTAAATACCATTGTTGAGGAAATCAGAAATTTTCTCGATGCCGATCAAGTCTATATCGGTCACTGTCAAGAGAGGGGGGGGTCTAAGGTAATCGCCGAGTCCCGTCGTCCCCAGATTCCCTCGCTCATGGGTTGGTTTCCCGAACCAGAATTACTGGAAGAATTGGGACAATTATTTTCTTTAGATAAGTTAATTATTGCTGATAATACCGCTAAGGTGCAAACGCTGCCCACTCTCAAGGGTTATTATGAATACCTGCAAGTTAAATCCTCTTTAGTTTTACCTCTAAAGGTTAATCATCAACATTTAGGCGCTTTAGTGGTTCATCAATATTCCCATCCTCGTCATTGGCAAAAAAGCGAGGTCAAATTATTAGAACAGTTAGCCACCCAAGTTTGTATCGCTATCGGCCAAGCGCAACTATATCAGAGGGTGCAAAGCTTGAATAATAATTTAGAACAGCAAGTAGCGGCCAGAACCCTGGAACTGCGGGAAAAAGTTCGGGAAATTCAGCGTTTATACGAAATGAAAACGGTTTTTTTACAGGCAGTATCCCACGATCTTCGCACCTCGATTATGGGATTAGTGATGTTATTAAAAAATTTACAGTGTCGGCAAACAGAAAAAGTAACTATCTCGCGAGCAATGCTCGATCAGGTGGTGCGTAGTTGCGATCGACAATTAACTTTAATTAATGCTTTATCAGAAAATCATTTTGCTGAAGAACGGCCTTTAATCTTGCATCGTCAACCTCTATCTCTAAAAAAACAGGTGGAAATTTGGCTGAAAGATTGGCAAAAAGATTTTGATTTATATCAAGCTACGTTTATTAATCTTCTCCCCGATGACTTACCCGCTATTGATGCCGATCCTTGTCAGCTAAGAAGTGTTTTTGAACAATTATTAAATAATGCCTTAAAACATAATCCTTCACCGATTCAATTAGCTTTAGATGCTCGTATTGACCAAGATATGCTCTACTGCACTTTAAGCGATAATGGCATTGGCATGGATGAGGAACAATGTCAACATCTTTTCCATTTATATGTAAGAAATCTTCATAATCAACACCTAACGGGAATCGGTTTAGGTTCCTACCAATGTCGGCAAATTATCGAGGCTCACTCTGGGAGAATTGGGGTAAAAAGTACCCCGCTGGTTGGCTCACAGTTTTGGTTTACCTTACCCCTTGCCCATCAAAATTCTAGAGTGATTAAGCAGGAGTTAGTCAACAGTAATTAGTGATTTTTAGCAGGATCGAGATAATTATGCTTACCCGTCAATCTGGGGTTATATTTGCTTTCGGTTTATTGATTATTGTCAATATTTTCTATTTTGTCCATCTCGCCTACTATAGCTATGTTTGGCACGATGAATCTTTGGTCTTACTACATCTTTCTGGTAACAGAACCGAACAGTTAATTAACTATCTCTTCGACGGACAAATTAAATCTACAGAACAACTCTGGCAATTTCAAGGGGTTAATTCTGTGAAAGGGTTTCCCGATACCTTAGCCTCTCTTTATACTAGCTCGAATTACGATCTACCTCTCTATTATATTTTCCTCTGGTTTTTAGCAAGATTATTGGGCAATTCTTATCTAGTATTAAGGGGATTTTCGGTAATTATTTGGTTTGGTATTTTATGGAGTTTTTACCATTTAGCTTTGACCTTATTTAAAAATAAAAACGCCGCTTTAATTGCCGCTACACTTATCTTCTTTTCCCCGCGGTTTACCGGTTATGCTCTAGGAATTTGGGAATACGGCCTATATGTTTTCTGTTCGATACTTTCTAGCTGGTTATTTCTCAAAGCTCTTGACTCTTCGCAACCGAAAAAAGATTGGTTTTTCTATAGTTTATCCCTAATCGCTGGTTTATACACCCATGTTTTCTTTATCTTTGTTCTAGTAGTTCATAGCCTATATTTTCTGCTACAGATGAATTCTTTTAACTCTTTAACCAAAAAACACTATAGCATCAGCTTACTTGCTTCCCTGTGCATTTATTCAATTTGGTTAACCCGGATTTTTACCAGTCGATTTACTGTTTTTGGATGGTCAGAAGGCAGTTTACCTCTAGGGGTACTTGGGCAAAGATGGGTAGGAATGATTGCTCGTTTATTTTATAATTTTAGTTTAGCCAATCCCACCATCACCCCGATTATTGAATACTGCCTAATTATCCTTGTCATCATCTCCTTTATTTATCTGGGCAAAAAAGCCGATAAAAAAGTTTTTACCCTGATCATTCTCCTGACAATTATCCCCTTTTTCTCTCTTTTAGCTTGGGATCTAATCCGAGGATTTCGCTACACGGCTGTGGGCAGATTTTACCTACCGAGTTTTCTCGGTGTGCTGCTGGCAGTTACCTTTTTACTAAGCAACGGATTACAGCAGCGCCAAGGCTGGGCAAAAATTCTCTTAATATTCTTGCTAGTTCTCGGATTAATTGCCAAAATTCCCTATCCACCGCCGGCAACTAGATATGTGGGCTATGGTAGCAATATTCCCAATGCTTATACAATGATTAATCGCAGTCAAAAACCTCTAATTATTTCAGAACATTGGTTAGATACCTTGCCCCTGATTCATACCACCGCTGCTAAGACAAAGTATTTATTTGTTCAGTCGGACCCTAGGGTTTCCATCCCATCCTTAAAAAATCAATTTACCGATATTTATCTCCTCAATCCTTCCCCCAGTCTCAGAAAATATTTAGATGACCGGTCTGTACAATTATCCCCTACGGAAAATCAAGCCTTTTGGCGAATTGATTAAAAAGCCATTAACCCCTCTTGCCAAAACGGACCACAACCTGATAGACTCAATAAATCAAGGCTTCGGGGAATAGGATCGGGCAGTTCATCCCTAAGAGGGATTGACTTTTACAAGGGTTTATGCTCGCTCCACTGGAGAGTCCCCGAAATCCGGTGATTAAGAGTTTTAGCCTCTCGGCTACTGGACTGACTAAGCAGACCTAACCAATTCAACTGTATGATACCGAGTCAAGACATCGGCGAGGCAGTAGATTCAGTCAGGAAAACTGACGCACAAGACTTCTCTAATTTAATGCCTAGACCTGGCTGGCAACAAGTGGCGGGTTTAGGTAGAGGCTGTTTGTGGTATTGAACCCCGATTCTTTTCGTTCTTTACCGGTTTTAGTGATTGCCAATAGGGATTTTAAGCCCGTAATTGGTTAAAAATTTCTATTTATTCGCAAAAATCCCCAGTCGCTCCCTGTACTAATCCTAGAGATCGACTTCATAATTAGTAATTTTCCCCAACCCATTCTCTGGAAATGACCTTCCAGAACAATTTAGTTATTTTATGAGTAGCAATGCTTTAACCGATCGTGAACATCTAATCGAACTGTATAATCGAGGTGAACGCAACTTTGCCGAAGTCAGACTTAGCGGAGTCAATTTAAAGAGACAGTGTTTAAACCAGATTAATCTAAGTCATAGTTACTTAAAACGGGCTAATTTAACCGAAGCTTGTTTAATTAACGCTAATTTTAGTGCTGCTTCCCTAGAAGAGGTTAATTTAAGCAAAGCTTGTCTTATCGATGCTAACCTAACCAAAGCCGAGCTTTCTGGGGCAAATTTGCGCCAAACTAACCTAAGCGGCGCAATTTTGAGTAATACCATTCTCAAAAAGGCTGATTTAAGTTCTGCCTGTTTAATTCACAGTAGCTTACTTTTTGCCCAACTATTCAAAGCAAATCTGGAAGCGGCTAATCTCACCTCAGCCACTTTAACCCATGCCATGGCGGTGAAAGTTAACCTAAAACGGGCTATTCTCACTCGTGCTATTCTTAGCTCTGCTAATCTTAGCCATGCTAACTTAAAAGAGGCTAACCTAATTCGAGCCTATCTCTATCAAGCTAATCTGGAAAACTGCCAGCTTCAATACGCCGACCTCAGCTATGCCGATTTGCGCGGAGCGGATTTACGGGGGGCGGATTTACGTTATGCTAACCTGGAAGGGGCTAATCTGACGGGAGCTAACCTCAATTGTAGTGATTTTGAGGGAGCTAACTTAACCGGTGCCGATTTAAGCAAAACTGACGCAAATAAAGCCAATTTTCGCCAGGCTAACTTAACCGGTTGTAATCTGCTCGGTGCTAATTTAGCCTCCGCTAACCTTTACGGTGCTAATCTACACCAAGCGGGATTACTCTTGAGTTATTTAGTGGGAAGCAATCTTAAACGAGCTAATCTCAAACGAGCTAACTTAATTGGGGCGATTTTAACCGAAAATAATCTTCTTTCCGCTTCCCTCGAAGAAACTATTCTTCCTAACGGTAGTCGCGGTAATCTCCTTTCCTAATATAGCAATTTCCATAGTTGTGAGGTACAGAGTCTTAGGTTTTGAGGAGTCAGGAGTTAAGATTTTGGTGTACCTCATGAGATTGGGAAACGCTATATTCCTAGAAAAACCTGGTTGTAGAGACTTTTCTGCCGAGGTTTCTATAACCGTGGGGAGTGGGGAGACCACTTCGTGCGCGTTGCGGGGGGGGAGATGGGAGAATAACTAGGGTCTGCTGAAAAAGTTTTTGCCGCAAACCCTATGATAGTTTTCTAAAAAAATACCTAACCAAATTTTTGGCTAGGTATCTATCAATTTACTTCCTTTGTCGAAAATGTTGCCAGATAATTTAACTAACACCAATTAGTGAAACCTGCAATTTAACATCGCCGCTACCTTTGTATATATCGGCTAATTGACTAATATTTTCTAACTCAATTGGAGCAGTTCGTTTAATTAAACCAGTTAAAACTTTACCCGGTCCCACTTCGATCGCTTTTTCCACACCCACATCTGGCAATTTTAACATGATTTCTCGCCAGCGAACCGAGCTAGTCATCTGCTGAATGAGATAACTTTTTAATTCCTCCGCATCGGTGATCGGTTGGCTAGGATTAACATTAGAAATAACGGGAACTTTTGCAGACCGAAAATTAACCAATTCTAAAATCTGCTGAAATTGAATAGCGGCATTTTCCATCAAGGGAGAGTGAAAAGCACCGGATACTTTTAATGGCATAACCCGCTTAACTTTCACTTGACCTAATACCAAATCCACCGCTTCAGGAGTCCCAGAAATCACCACTTGTTCGGCACTATTATCATTAGCAATAACTACATTTTCCGTCTGATTAACCACTGTCTCTAGACTGGTGCGATCAAATTTCATTAAGGCGGCCATTTTGCCACCTTCGGCCGCATCCATCAAAAGGGAACGGTTTTGAACTAGATGTAATCCTGTTTCAAAATTAAACACCCTGGCCGCATACAAAGCCGAATATTCACCGAGACTATGACCGGCAACTAGATCGGGAAAATGACCTTTTTCTTGCAACAAATCCGCTAAAATACTCTCCACCACAAATAAACAAGGTTGAGTATAAAGAGTACGAGATAGGGTTTCTTCATCCCCTTGACATTTTTCCAAGACCGACCAACCGAGGATTCTTTCTGCTATTTCTAATCTCTCTTGGCCAAGCGCGCTTTCCGCTAAATCTCCAATCATTCCTAACGCTTGCGATCCTTGTCCCGGGAATATCCACGCTGTTTTCATAAGTTCTTAAAATAGATAGATGTGTTTGGGTCAGTTATCAGTTATCAGTTATCAGTTATCAGTTATCAGTTATCAGTTATCAGTTATCAGTTATCAGTTATCAGTTATCAGTTATCAGATGTGAGTTTTTAGTTTACTGTTTACTGGTTACTGGTTACTGTTTACTGTTTACTGTTTACTGAATTAATCTCCCCAACGGAAGATAATCCCACCCCAGGTTAAACCGGCACCAAAGCCAGAAGAAGCAATAATATCACCTTTTTTGATCTTACCACTCCTGACCGCTTGATCGAGAGCTAGAGGAATCGAGGCCGCGGAGGTGTTGCCATACTCGCTGAGATTGCTGATCACTTTTTCTGGAGGCAGTTTCAGGCGCTCGCTCACCGCGTCCATAATTCTTTGATTAGCTTGGTGCAGAACTAACCAATCGATGTCACTGGTGGTTAAATTAGCCCGATAGAGAGCTTTTTCGATGACCTCTGGCACTTTCGCCACGGCAAAACGATAGACTTCCCGTCCGTTCATCCTTAGGGGCTTATAAGTCCCTTTTTGAACGCTTACCCCCTGCTTAAGGAGCAATTCCTCCCCCTGATATGCGAGATTAAGAGAACTATTCTGGCTGCCGTCGCTATGGAGTTCAAAACCGAGAATGTTATCTTTTGTATCATTTGCTTGACAAACCACAGCCCCTGCCCCATCCCCAAAGAGGACACAGGTAGCGCGATCGTTCCAATCCACCCAACGGGAGAGAACATCGGCCCCGATAACCAAGACATTGCGGTAAGTACCGGTACGGATAAACTGGGTGGCGGTGACTAATCCCACCAGAAAACCCGAACAGGCGGCGGTGAGATCAAAAGCGATCGCCCGATTGGCCCCGATCTGACCTTGAACTTGGGCGGCACTACCGAACAGATCATCGGGGGTAGAAGTAGCCAAGAGAATCAGATCGATGTCCCTAGGCGACACCTGAGCCATTTCCAGAGCCTTAATCGCCGCTTGGGCTGCTAATTGGCTCAAAGACACCGATCGATCGGCTAAATAGCGTTTACCGATGCCAGTACGACTTTTAATCCACTCATCGGAAGTCTCGACAATTTGGCTGAGTTCTTCATTACTGAGAAATTGCCCTGGTGTGGCCGATCCACAACCGGTAATGACGACTGCTGCCCCGAATCCGCTCAAAATATTCCCCCCCTTTTCAGTTATCAGTTATCAGTTATCAGTTATCAGTGGGTCAGTTATCAGTGGGTCAGTTATCAGTGACCAGATTTGAGTATTAAGTGAGCAGTATTAAATAGCAGTTTCCCACTGTCTTTTCACTGATTACTGATCACTGATCACTGAAAAGGCTCACAGCTTAATCTTCACTGTTCACCGACAACTTTTTTAATTGATGATGTCAGTTATTAGTTATCAGTTATCAGTGACCAGATTTGAGTATTAAGTGAGCAGTATTAAATAGCAGTTTCCCACTGTCTTTTCACTGATTACTGATCACTGATCACTGAAAAGGCTCACAGCTTAATCTTCACTGTTCACCGACAACTTTTTTAATTGATGATGTCAGTTATTAGTTAAGTAGGTAGGCACAATTATTTGTAGGATGGGTTAGCGGTAGCGTAACCCATGCGGGCGTTGGGTTTCATGCTTCAACCCAACCTACGTTCATTTTATACTTAATTCCACCCACCTACTTATCAGTTATCAGTGACCAGATTTGAGTATTAAGTGAGCAGTATTAAATAGCAGTTTCCCACTGTCTTTTCACTGATTACTGATCACTGATCACTGAAAAGGCTGACAGATTAATCTTCACTGTTCACCGACAACTTTTTTAATTGATGATGGTGGTCATTGTAGGCTTGAATGCGCTCAGAAACGCGATTATCAACGGCATTTTTCGCCTGTCGGATGGCGTTAAAAATTGAAGGCGCTTGGGAACTGCCGTGACTGATCACACAGACCCCATCGACTCCAAATAACAGCGCACCGCCGTGTTCCGCATGATCCATGCGTTGTTTGATCTGTTTCAGATTGGGTTTAATTAAAGCCGTCCCGACTTTACCCTGTATCCCCCTAGGTAATTCCTCTTTGAGAATTTGTAGGATAATTCCCCCCACCGCTTCGGCAAATTTTAACAGGACATTGCCGACAAAACCATCGCAGACGATCACATCAAATTGTCCCGATAGCACATCCCGGCCCTCAGCATTGCCGATAAAGGGTATTTGCTGGTTATTTTCTAACAATTCGTAGGTTTTTAGGGCGAGATCGTTACCTTTGCTGGCTTCTTCGCCGATATTGAGTAAACCGACTTGCGGTTCTTCAACACCCATAACGTATTTACTGTAAATTGTCCCCATTAGGGCAAACTGCTCTAAATATTTGGGTTTACAGTCCACATTCGCCCCGACATCGAGGATAATCACCGATTTACCTGCCAACATCGTCGGCAGCACCGCACCGATCGCCGGGCGATCGATTCCTTTTAAACGACCTAAACGCAGTAACGCTGCCGCCATGGCTGCCCCGGAGTGACCGGCGGACACCACCGCATCGGCGCGATTTTGTTTGACTAAATCCATGGCCACATTAATCGAGGCCGCTGGTTTGCGACGGATAGCGGTGATCGGTTCTTCGTCCATGGCCACCACTTCCTCTGCGTGGACGATGGTGAGATTCTTGGGACGGGGATGATGCTGGAAATAAGCCTCAATCCGTTCAGAATCGCCGACTAATAATACTTCTACATCTAATTCTTCGGAAGCTCGCATCGATCCCGCGATAATCTCGTTGGGAGCGTGGTCACCTCCCATCGCATCTACCGCGATTCTTGCCCGATTTAATGCCGTTTCTGCCATTGAGTCAGTGGGATAGAAATCTTTAATAAGTTGAGCGGCAGCTCTTGACAAAAGCTGGCCGATCGAGGATTAGTGTTTTCTGATCGAGCAATTGTTAAAAATTACCAATCATCTCTATACAATAAGGCATCATTGCGATTAAGGAAAAGATGTTCTCAGTTTTTAATTTGGCAGTTTTCGGCTTTCTCTTCGGTTGGCTGGGGGGGCAATCCCAACCGATCGCCAATATTCCCCTAATTTCTTGGCAAAATCAGCCTATTTTTGACCTTCCCACCGCTCCCGATCCCCGGGTGGCGGCGATCGTGGCCGATTATCTGCAAGACTTGAGGAAAAAAGGTTTAAACTCTGGTCAACAACGGGTCTTAATTGAGACGGAATGGGCTGATTTAGCTGACCATCAGGGTAATCTGCCCGCTTCGGGGGCTTCTTTAACTAAAATCGCCACTACTCTCGCCGCCGTGGAAACTTGGCCCCTCGATCATCGTTTTGCTACTCGTTTTTACAGCACGGGAGAGGTAAAAAACGGGGTGTTAGAGGGAGATTTAATTATTGAAGGGTCAGGGGATCCTCTCTTTGTCTGGGAAGAAGCGATCGCAGTGGGCAATGGCCTTGATCAATTAGGCATCCGTCAGGTCAAAGGCGATCTGATCATTACGGGTAAATTCGCCATGAATTTTCAAACCGATCCCCTCAAAGCGGGAGAATTGCTGATAATTGGGCTTGATCAATCGAAATGGTCAAAAGAAACCGAAAAAGCTTTTCAAAGCCTTCCTAGCGGCACACAAGCCCCACAGGTGAAGATTTTGGGCATGGTTCGAGCGAGTCAAATTCGCCCCGAAAATGCCCGATTATTGTTGGGTCATCAGTCCTTAACTTTAACGGAACTGTTGCGTCAGATGAATATTTATAGTAATAACGTCATGTCAGAAATGTTAGCGGAGTTGCTCGGTGGCCCGGCGGCAGTGGACGCAATTAATACTAAAATCACTGGGGTAGGAGCGGAAGAAATTCAATTAATTAATGGTTCGGGATTGGGGGTAGAAAATCGCTTGTCTCCCCGGGCAGTTATTGAGATTCTTAAAGCATTGGATCGCAAGTTAGCCAATCAACCGATCAAAGTAGCTGATTTATTTCCGGTGGGGGGACGCGATACCAAAGGAACTATGCAGTGGCGGGCCATTCCCAAAGGAGTAGTGATTAAAACTGGCACTTTAGCCCAAGTTAGTGCCTTAGCTGGAGAAATTCCCACCCAAGAAAGGGGTAAAGTTTGGTTTGTAATTATGAATGCTGGTAGTGGCAATATCGAGGGATTCAGAAATCAGCAGGATCGGGTGTTACAAGCTTTAGATCAACACTGGCAAATTCTCCCGGAAGCTACTAAAGGATCGATTCCTGAAAGGGCCTTTTTAGGTGATCCTAGTCGGGTAAGTCAGGGTTTCTAAGGGGTAGATATCAACTTGACAATCAAATTTAGTTTGATGGTGAGGAACTTTAGCAAGGTTTTATAGCGTTTCCTGTTCGCAAGAGGTACATTATCGATGTTGAAAAGCTTAATCAGCAAGGGTTAAACTGTGCCACACAGGTGTGAGAACAGCTATATATTCGCTTTTGCCGATAAACTGACTACTTTTCGGCCATTTTCTCCTTGTCTTTGCTGCCAATCGGTAAACATCGCATCTCAATCATAGTGACAAAATTTTGCCAGTTTTTCCCGAAATTGAGCAAAGGATGCGTGGTTAAACGCATCCAGGAATTTTTAAGGATAAAAACACATTTGCGGTAAACCAAGGGATTCTTCCCAACCCATCATGAGATTGAGACATTGTACCGCTTGTCCCGATTGTCCCTTAACTAAATTATCGATCGCTGACATCACGATCACTCGATCGGTTCTCGGATCCACTTCAATACCGAGATAACATAAATTAGTACCACAGGCCCATTTAGTTTGTGGATAGACTCCCCCGGGTAGGATTTTGACAAAGGGAGAAGCGCGATAAAAAGCATTGTAGATAGTGATTAAATCATCCCGCACCAGATTAGGATCCCGTAAAGTTGCGTAAACTGTGGACAGGATACCCCGAACCATGGGCATTAAATGGGGAGTAAACTGGACGCGCACCTCATGACCGGCTAAATCGCTGCAAATCTGCTCAATTTCGGGAGTATGACGGTGTTTTCCCGCTACATTATAGGCCCCGACCGAACTATCTGCTTCTGCCAATAACATATTAATTTTAGCTTGTCTTCCCCCTCCCGAAGTTCCCGATTTGGCATCGATAATCGTGGTTTCCGGGACAATTAAACCCTGTTTTAACAGGGGAGAAATCGCCATTAAACTAGCGGTAGGATAACATCCGGGGCAACCGATTAAAGAGGCATTTTTAATATCTTCCCGATAAAGTTCCGGTAAACCGTACACAGCCTTTGCTGCGATCGCTTGATCCTGACGTTCCTTGCCATACCATTTACTATAGGTTTCTAGGCTAGTAAAACGATAATCTGCCGACAGGTCTAACACTTTACAGCCTTTAGCGAGCAAAGGAGGGGCTAAATCACAGGCTAAACCATTGGGTAAACCCAAGAAAACCACTTGACAACGGGAGGCAATTGTGTCTAAATCGATCGCCTCCACATTAAGATTAATGCTATGTCCGAGATGGGGATATAAATCACTGTAGGGTTTCCCCGCGCTACTATCGCCCCCCAGATACGCTAATTCGACAAGGGGATGTTCTTTGAGCAAACGTACCAACTGTACGCCACCATATCCGGAAGCGCCGACAATACCCACTGAAACCTTCTGTCCTTGCGTCATTTCCCTTATTCCTAAAAATCCTTACCGTTAATATAACGTTTTGCTCTGGCTGAATTTTAGCCTAACCGACAGGATTTAAATCAAAAAACTTCCTGTAAAAATCTAGTATCTCGGCCGGGTTGTCCATAAACCGTCAATTTCTCTTGATCCCTAGGCGGTTATCTTAATGATGAAGTACAAAGTTTTCCTTTTAGGGAGTCGTTCATCGGCAGATGAGGCCAAATTAGGTTAAACTCCATCTTGAGGAGAAAAGCTCTAATTCAATCCCCCATATTTACAATTTTGATCGCACTGTAAATTGATAATCTCCTCCCGGTTCTAATTGATAATCGTAGCGTTCTAAAAACCGATTCAAGGGTTCAAAAATCAAAGCCCTACCTAGGGACGGTTGTACTAATAACTTACCTTGAAGAAAATGCCATTGAAACCGCCATTGATATTGTTCCGTCCGCACTTCTCCCTCTAATTTCCCCGTTTGCCAAGATTGCTTAATTATCCGCACATAAGCCGTACTTTCTGGTCGATTACCGCCACTCACCTGAATCCTACCTATAGATTAAATATCAAACATTAAGATAGCGAATTAATCCTTGTTTGTCATTACTTGAGCTAATTTTCTCGACTTTATTCTGGGGAAGTGACTTCATTAACCTTAGAAACCAAGACATTTAACTGAAAAGGTCGCCCCATTTCCTTAGTAATGAATTCTTCCAACAATTCCACCTGTCTGGGGGTAATGCTTTCGGCGGTTCTTACTACTAATCTCACCCGGGGAGGTTGCTTGAGCCAATTAATCGAAGATTCCAATAATTCTGCCCGTTGAAAAGTAATTGTTCGTTGTAATAAAGCTTTTTTGAGCAACCTTGCTAAACGAGCTTGATTGGCCAGAGTTGTAAAACTTATTCCTAAGGGAATTAGCAAAACTGCTGTCAGGATAGAAGTTAAAACTATCGCATTACGCGCCCGATGAAAATTAGAATAACCAGCCAGCAAAAAGACCAACAAACAGGAGAGAGCAATGCCTAATAAATTGGTAATATATAACAGAGTCGCCCCCAAACTTAGGACCCAATTGCCTTGGGATAATCCTAACCCGATCGTACAAACTGGCGGCATTAAAGCCACGGCGATTGCTGTTCCCGCTAAAGTACCTGAAATTTTCGGTTCTATTTTGGCATAACCACTGATTGCCCCCGCAGTAATTGCCACTCCTAAATCTAAAAGATTCGGTTGAGAACGAGCTTGAATTTCACTACCAAATTCGGAAATTCCGATCAATAATCCCAGCAACCAAGCTATCACTAAAGCGATGATCGTACCGACTAAAATTGCCAGGGCTGACTTACGAATTAATCGCCAACTGCCAATTAAACCACCAAAAGCTAGACTACGAATCGGCAACATTAAAGGGGCAATAATCATTGCCCCAATAATCACGGCTGCACTATTGGCAACTAAGCCTAAAGTAGCGATCGTACAAGAACTAACAATCAAAGCTAGATAGGGAAAATCGAGGGACGCTTCTGACCATAAATCGCGCCACATAGCCCTGGATTGTTGCCAGGCCAAAGGTTTTCTTGAGAACCACGAGTGGGGCTGTTCTTTTCTCGTCATTGTGCTGAGGAAGATAAACTTTTCTTTTACTTATAACTTTTTTTGTCTAATCAATGTATATTTGTATCATTTTCTTTAACTAATCTTACCATTTTTTTCTTCGCCTCGATCGATGAAACCTCCTGGCCTCTGCCGACCGCCTTCGTTAACGCTACTAGGCCGGGTAGAAGTTAGCCAAGAAATTACCGACGAAACCCGACAGATTGATCTATTTTTTTCGCCTCATCCAGCGGGGCAAATAACTGTCGATAATCTAGGATTATTAGGTCAAATTGCCCTAAATAGCACTCTCCTAGAACCCTGTGGAAATACAAAATATTTTAGAAGAAGAAGATCGAGAGGTGTTTATGATGTTATCGCAAACTTATCTGGAATGGAAAGAAGCAGTGAGACGACAGGCTAGACAAGAAGCTCTTGAAGAAGGTCTTCAAGCAGGTCTTCAAGAGACGCATCGGGGGATGATCGAAAATTTACTACAAGTGCGCTTTGGACAGTTAGATGATTCTTTTAATCTCGTGATTGAGGGATTGTTATCCTTATCCCCGGGCGAATCTAGCCGTTTATTAATCGAATCCGCCCGCGAGGACTTATTTAAGCGTTTTCACGCTATAACTCCCCAGTAGATGGAAGTAGGGGAGATGGGAGATGGGGGATGGGAGAGGGGAGAAAAAAGCTGACACTGATAACTGATGACTGATAACTGATAACTGACTCCTGACTTCTAACCCAATGTTGGACAAAGATAAACAAAAATTATCTATTGACTCCAAAAACTTGAGAATATTTAAATTAACATTTCGCAATATTTACAAATTCTTAAGAATTAATTGAGAAAGATTTTTATTTAACAACGATGTTGTAATGGTTACAGCGATTTGATAGAATTTCATAGTGGGTTATTCTGTGCTTTTTTGGACAGCAATGGTTGAAACCCTTGCTACACCTACAGGGTGATCTAATTAAGACGGGTAAATCGGTCAATTTTACCCACAACGATGATCTTTTTTTTGTGTAGTTTTATTGCAAAGAAAAAGTTTTTTTGACAAAAAGCGCAAAGTATGCAGTAGCAGTTATGGCAGAGTGGGGAAGTGGGGAAGTGGGGAAGTGGGGAAGTGGGGAAGTGGGGAAGTGGGGAAGTGGGGGAATTTCAACTAAAACCCTAAAACCCCAACACCCCAAAACCCTATCACCCGACCACTGATCACTGAATTTACCGTTTAGCGGCAACAATGGCAAAAACGGTGGTATGGGGATCGTCTTTTAAAGTCACCCCTTCCGGCATTTTTAAATCACCCACGAGCAAAGATTGCCCCACACCGATGCCCGACACATCAAATTCGATCACTTCCGGGATATTATCGGCAATACAGGAGACATTAACTTCGTTAACGAACTGTTCGATTAAACCGCCCTGTTTGGTTCCGATCGCTTCTCCAATGGCTTTAATGGGAACAACGATATCGAGCTTACCGTGAGCAGATACCGAGAAGAAACTGAGATGATAGAGATTTCTTTTCCAGGGATGAGATTGCACCTCTTGGATCAAAGCCTTTCCCGTCCAGGGCATTTCGGGAACATTCACATCCACCAGGGTATTATTTACCGAAGCCTTTTTAAGCAGGGTTAAGGCCGCTTTTTCTCCCACCACCAGAGAAACCGATTCCGTGCCGTTGTGGCCGTAGAGAACCGCCGGGATCAAACCCTGACGACGTAGGGCCCTGGGGTTAATATTTTCGGGTCTTTTTTGACATTCAACGCTAACTTGCATAGTTGACTAATCCTCTTTAGCAATGATTTAAAATTCGTAATTATCCCAAGGTGAGCCATTTTCGTCCAAAAGAGCGCGTTTTGGTCCGTGAATGGGATCTTCAACGATAATAGTTTGGTCGCGACTAGCTCCTAGGGAGATAATCGCGATCGGTACTTCCATAATCGCCCCTAGGAATTTTAGATAATCGAGGGCCTGTTTAGGCAGGTCTTCCAGACTGCGACAATCACTGGTGGGTTGTTGCCACCCCGGCATCGTTCGGTAAATCGGTTGACAACGGGCGAATTCCCCGGCACTACTGGGTAAATGGCGACAGGTTTTGCCGTCCAATTGGTAGGCCACACAGACTTTGATTTCCTCTAGGGTATCGAGAACATCCAACTTGGTGATCGCTAGACAGTCTAAACCATTGATTCGCACCGCATAACGACCGATCACCGCGTCAAACCAACCACAGCGACGACGACGGCCGGTGGTGGTCCCGAATTCCGCCCCCCGATCACACAATAACTGCTCGATCTCCCCCTCTAATTCCGTGGGAAATGGCCCTTCCCCCACCCTAGTGGTGTAAGCTTTGGCCACACCGATCACTCGATCGATTACCGTCGGACCGATACCAGAACCCACACAAGCACCCCCAGCGATCGGATTGGAGGAGGTAACGTAGGGATAGGTTCCGTGATCGAGGTCAAGTAGGGTGCCTTGGGCCCCTTCAAAAAGAATATTCTTACGCTTGCGGATTGCTTCGTAGATTTTTAGGGAACTATCGACCACATGGGGACGTAGTTTCTCGGCATATTCTAGATATTCCTCGATCACCGTCTTCGGATCTAAAGGCGGTAAGTTATATAACTTTTCTAAAATGACGTTTTTATAATTGGTCGTCCATTCTAGTTTTTGCCGCAGATTCTCGGTATTCATCAAGTCGATGACTCGAATGCCGATGCGCTCGGATTTGTCGGCATAGGTGGGGCCGATACCCCTTCCCGTGGTGCCGATTTTATATTTACCCCGTTTTTCCTCGGATGCTTGATCGAGCAGCCGGTGATAGGGCATAGTGACATGAGCCGTTTGCGAGATATAGAGATTGTCCGTGGTAACATTGAGGGCGTGTAATTGCGCCATCTCTTTTAGTAACACCGAGGGATCTATGACTGTTCCCGAGCCGATTATACATTCCGTATCCGGGTAGAGAATCCCGGAGGGAATTAGATGGAGTTTGAACGTTTGATCATCGACGACGACGGTATGACCCGCATTTACGCCACCTTGAGAACGCACCACCACATCCGCCGATCGACTCAGCAGATCCGTGATTTTTCCTTTTCCTTCGTCGCCCCATTGAGCGCCGATTACAATAACGTTAGCCAAGGTATTTTAGTCTAGCTAAAGTTCACACAAACTCCTATTATCTCTCTTGGCCAATACAACTGTCAAGTTATCTCTCTTCGCTAATTGCGGGGAGAAGGCGAGGGTAAAACTCGCCTATTTTCAGGGTTTATTGACCTTCCCGACTGATTTGACGCTCGATAGTTTCGATAGCGGCATTTAATCCCGCTAGACGGGTTTCGAGGTCGTCGCGCATCCATTTAAGGAATGTTAACTTACGCTCTTGATATTCTTGGCGGGAAGTGCTGCCACAAGTGTTAAAGAAAAAGGGAAACATAGATCTAAGGGGCCTGCTATAACTCTACGTCTCCTATCTTGACGAAAATTTCCCAAAAAGTCTAACCGTTAAGTCGCCATAATAACCATAGACCCAACCCAAAACCGAAAAAGTTAGGCAGCCAGGCAGCCAGGAAAGGGGAAAGGGTGGCGGTTAGTCCCAAGCTGCCCACTAAGAAGTTTAAAAGATAGTAGAGAAAAACAATAGCGACGCTGAGACCGAAACCGGTTCCCCGACCGATTCTTTGCGGTAGAGAACCCAAGGCACAGCCGATGGTAGCAAAGACGATGCAGACAAAGGGAAAGGCGATTTTTTGCTGGATTCGCACTTGAAAAAATCTGACTCTTTTATCATCGCCACTGAGTTTGAGCAGTTGCACATATTCGATCGCCTGTGGTATGTTCATCTCGTAGGGATCGCGGCTTTGACGAGCAAAATCGAAAGCGGAGCGAGATAAAGCGATTTTTTCGGCTTTAAAGGGGATAACTTGACTATAGGAGGCGTTAGGGGGGGTTAATTCATAGATAATGCCGTTAAAAAAGTCCCAGACGTTATCGACGGCATTCCAACGGGCCGAATCGGCGATAATAATTTGATTTAATTCTTGTTTTAGCCAACGGATAACGGTGACGGTTTTCATTTTTTCGCCGTCAAATTGTTCGGCATAAAATAAACTTCTTAAATTGCGATTAATCGTACCGTTCTCTAGGGTTTTTATTTCATAATCGGGATAATAAAAGTCTTTGTTTTGCCAAAAGCTTGCCTCTTTATTAATTTTCTGTACTAAAATTTCTGTAGCTCGATAATTAGCATTGGGAACCACATATTCATTTAATAAAAATGTCACCACTGTAACTATTAAACTCAGGCAAAAAGTTGGTATAAAAAGACGATAAAGAGTGACTCCACAGCTTTGCAGGGCAACGGTTTCGCTATCACTACTTAAACGTCCGTAGGTGATTAAAGTGGCCAATAAAAGAGAAACTGGCAGGGAATAGGTGACAAATTCTGGCACTTTTAACAGGAGAATTTCTAGGGCGGAAGCGAGGGGTAGATTGGCATCAACTACCTGATTAGCCAAATCGGAAAGATTGCCGATAGCTACTCCCAAAGAGGCAAATAAACCAACACTAAATAAAAATGGGGGTAGTAGTTGGCTGATCAGATAGCGATCAATGAGGGCAATACCTCCATTTACCCAGTAAGAAATCTTTTTCTTAATCATTGATTTTGGTTAACTCACTCCTCTTTTATCCCATTTCCTAACCCGCAGCCGTCTTGCCTATCCCTTCGGTTAGCCTATCATATTTTGTCTTTGACGAAAAACACCGCCGGAAGTTGTATGATTGCGGGGAGAGTGGACAGAAGTAAGGATTTGGGTAAGTGTAGATAATTTTTCTGTTCCTATTCCCCGATCATCCCCAGGTGAATTATGCTGCTAAACTGGCAAACTTTTACTATTCATAAACGAGTACCTTTAACGATTAGTCGCGGCACTACCAGCGAAAATACTAATATATGGCTGCAAATTAGCGAGGAAAATATCGAAGGGTGGGGAGAGGCATCTCCTTTTGATATTACCAGCGAGGAGAAAAAACCCGATAAAATCCTGCAAGAATTAAACTCGATCGCTCCTATTTTACAATCTTTTCACCCCTGTCAACGCCAAGAAATTGAAAAAATTTTATGGCAAAATCAGATATCTTCGGCTACTCGTGCCGCTATTGACACGGCACTGCACGACTGGTTAGGCAAAAAAGCTAATTTACCTCTCTGGCAAATTTTTGGACTCGATCGCTCTTTAATTCCGCCGGTTTCTGTTACTATCGGTTTAAATTCTCCAGAAAATGTGCAGAAAAGGCTGTTAGATTGGCTAGAAATTGGCGATTTTAGCTTATTAAAAATCAAATTAGGCTCACCGGACGGGATAGAAGCCGATCGAGCTATAATTCTGGCTATTAAAGCAATTGTCCCCCATTTGCCCCTAACTGTCGATGCTAATGGTGGTTGGACATTTAGGGATGCGGTGAAAATGTGCCAATGGTTAAAGGAAAAAGGCGTTATTTATGTGGAACAACCCCTATCCGCGGGACAAGAACGAGATTTAATTGATTTATACCAAAAATCGCCCCTACCTATCTTCGTCGATGAAAGCTGTTTTTCTAGTCAAGATATCCCGAAACTGGCCGATCGAGTCCACGGCATTAATATTAAACTAATGAAAGCTGGCGGATTAGCCGAAGTGCAGAGAATGATTCATATTGCCCAAGCTTGCCGACTGCAAATTATGTTCGGATGTTACTCTGATAGCAGTTTAGCCAATACTGCCCTAGCACATCTTGGCCCGCTTGTCAACTATCTTGACCTAGATAGTCATTTAAATTTACGCGATGATCCCTTTACGGGTTTAAGCTTGGAAAGGGGACATTTACAAACAAATAATTTGCCCGGTTTGGGTGTTAGTTTACGGATAAAAGATGACTAATTATTTGACTCCTGACAAGAAAGTAGCGATTCTTCTCCACGAAGGAATCAAAGGAACTCGCGGCAAAACTGGGTTAAGTTATCTGCGTTACGGAAAAGCGCAGGTAGTGGCGATTATTGACGCAGAAAGCGCCGGCAGTACCTTAAAAGAAGTGGCCGGAATCGATCGCCCCTTGCCGATTGTTGCTACTGTTAGGGAAGCTCTAACCTATCATCCCGATACCCTGTTAATTGGTATCGCACCCTCAGGAGGCATTTTACCACCCCATTGGCTAGAAGAAATCAAAGAGGCGGTAAATGCGGGGTTATCCCTCGTTAATGGTCTCCATACACCCCTAAAACCCCTTTTTTCTCAGCTTAAACCAGATCAATGGATTTGGGATATCCGTCTGGAACCCCAAGGCTTAAAAATTGGGCAAGCGCGGGCGAAAAATTTAACCTGTCAGCGTATTCTAACGGTAGGGACGGATATGAGTGTGGGCAAAATGTCCACTAGCATCGAATTACACCGATTTGCCCGAGAAAAAGGGCTAAAATCGCAATTTTTAGCCACTGGACAGGGGGGAATTATGATCGCGGGAAAAGGTGTACCCTTGGATGCAGTGCGCGTCGATTATGCTGCTGGTGCGATCGAGGCTTTGGTGTTAGAATCGGCAGAAAATAATGATATTCTGTTTATTGAGGGTCAAGGCTCCCTTTTACACCCTGGCTCCACCGCTACCTTACCCTTAATGCGTGGCACTCAACCAACGGGGTTAATTCTCGTCCATCGTGCCGGACAAATTCATATCAAAGATTTACCCGATATTCTCATCCCTCCCCTAACGGAAGTGATTAAACTCTACGAAATGACTGCCAGTGCTGGGGGAAGTTTCGGGGAGGTGAAGGTAAAAGGGATTAGTTTAAATACTTTTCATCTTAGTCCGGAGGCGGCAGTTAAAGCTATAGAAACTGTGCAGGAGGAAACGGGGTTATTTTGTACCGATGTTGTCCGTTTTGGCGGTCAAGGGTTATTATCAGTGATCAGTGATCAGTGAGCAGTGATTAATTCAATTATAGTCCATCATTCAATCATTCCAATCACTGTCAATGGTGGTGGTGGACTACTGGACTAGGTAATAGGTGTAGGGGTAATTCATGAATTACCCCTACAATAACGTTTGTCTGGATGTTGTTAAATTTTCTCTTGACAAAGGCGACTTGACAGGATACTATATTCATAATGGAAAATCCGTGCGCCTACAGACCCTATTTTCCAACGCTCTTAACTATGATTGGTTTATTCAAGGCTCTCTTGGATTTGGTGGGTAAAATGTATTCTAAGATACAGTCCTACTGGCGAGGGAATGGAAGGAACCACAAAGGCACAAAGGACACAAAGATCGATTATGTTGTAGGTTAAGCTTATCGCACAGAGTCTGGAAGATTCCTATAATAAGTCTAAGCTGTGATTTGAATGATTGAGTGAATACTATGATTGTGTTGTATTTGGCAAGTCTTTATCAATGATCAATTATAGTCTATCCCATAATCCCATAAATCACAGTTAAGACGCTATCTCCCACGACGAAGGCAGATAGCATAATTTCCTCGAACCGTCATTGTTTTTGGATGCGCTATTCCTAATGATTGTTCACAAATTTGTAATGCTTCAGAATAAAGAGGTTCCGCTTCTGTGTACCTGCCTTGGGATTCGTACAATAGTGCTAAATTGTTGAGGGATTGTGCCACATGGGGATGATTGTCTCCTAAGAGTCGTTTACACAAATCTAATGCTTCTAGATAGAGAGGTTCCGCTTCTGTGTACCTGCCTTGGGAACGGTACAATTCTGCTAAATTGTTGAGGGAAGTTGCCACATCGGGATGATTGTCTCCTAAGAGTCGTTTACACAAATCTAATGCTTCTAGATAGAGAGGTTCCGCTTCTGTGTACCTGCCTTGGGAATAGTACAATCCTGCTAAATTGTTGAGGGAAGTTGCCACATCGGGATGATTGTCTCCTAAGAGTCGTTTTCTCAAATCTAAAGCTTCTAGATAGAGAGGTTCCGCTTCTGTGTACCTGCCTTGGGAACGGTACAATTCTGCTAAATTGTTGAGGGAAGTTGCCACATCGGGATGATTGTCTCCTAAGAGTCGTTTTGTCAAATCTAATGCTTCTAGAAGGAGAGGTTCTGCTTCTGTGTACCTGCCTTGGGAATAGTACAATAGTGCTAAATTGTTGAGGGAAGTTGCCACATGGGGATGATTGTCTCCTAAGTGGGTTCGAGTTGCGGTTAAACAAGCTTGACAGTAAGGTTCAGCAATAGCATACAATCCTTGTCCGTTATAGTACCAAGCTAAACCCGTATAGGACCAAAATAAATCCTCATCAGCGATATATTGGGGATATTCCCCGACAGATGCTTGTAGATGGAGAAGGAAAGGTTTAAATTCTTTAACGATTTCTACAGTCGTATCCTGTGGCATTTCTGCCGATTTTTTGGCCATAATCCCACAATAACGGCGTTTTGCTGGTTCTGCGTGGGGTGATGCTTCTAACTTATCCCGAAAGTAGCGACGCAACAGGGGATGAATTTCATACCAACCATCACGATTATCCTGAACTAAACTCAGGTGAACTAAACTATCGGTTAACCATTCCTCCACTGTATCCCCATCCTCATCGGGAAATAAATCCAGAATCATCCCCTTGGGAAAGGGCGCAAGAGCGAATAAACTGAGGTAAAGTGCCAAAATTTGCGCTTCTGGTTCGCTATGCAACTCCTCCCAACTGAGATTAAAGGCAGCTTTTAACCCTCTTTCCGCAGTCATTTCCCCATGAAACTTGGGATTTTTGTCTAAAATTGGCTCATCTAAGCCTTTTTCGGCTAATTTCTGCCGTATTTTGCTAATTTTCCAATCCTGTCGTCGTACCAGTAACCTTGCCACCAATTCTAACCCTAAGGGTAAATAACCTAAATCCTGACATAATAATTTAGCTGCCTCGATTTGTGTGTCAATTCTGTTGTCTTCAAGGTAGGAACGCAATAAATCAAGTGCATCTTTTTCTTTTAATACTTCTACCCGAAAAGTCTCAATTGTCGCTGATAAATATTCCTTGCGAGTGGTAATTAAAACCTGAAAGCGTTTGTCTTCTTGCGGTGGTAAATAATCCCTAATTTGCTGATAATCCCGCACATCATCAAAAATAATTAGGACATTTCCCGCTAACCAATTTTGCCAACAATAACGAATTTTTACGTCTAATTCTCCCTCATCCGGTAAAGTTAATTTGAGATGTACCCGCGCAAAATCTAAAATAGAAGTACCGATAAAACCGCCGTCACTTTCTGCCACATTTAACCAACATATACCCCCCGGATAGGTTTTTTCCTGCCATTCTTGCCAGCCAAACTGTCTGGCTAGTTCGGTTTTACCTATGCCTCCCATTCCCGTTAAGGTAGATATAGCAAGCTTTTGGGATTGTTGTAATTGCTTTTTTAAGTCAATTAATTCCTGATCCCTACCAACAAATCTAGGGATATTACTATTAGATAAATTGTGAGGATGTTGTTTAACCTGTTCCTGAACAGGCGGCTGCAGTCAGGGTTTATTGATGTTTATAGTTGCTGCTTGATAAACTTCACCACCCTCAACCTTATTCTGGAAATTTGTCCCTCCATAATTAGTCTGGTTTATACTACTATTATCCTGAATTTTCAAGGATTGAATTTCTGTTGCTAAACCCTTGACTTTTTCGGCAAAATCTGCTTCATCATTCATGGCAACCTTTAAATAATCTGCTACTTTTTCTAGATCAGTTTTTGACCCTTTTTCAGCAGCTTGTAAAGCTTTTTCAGCATTAGGATTAGCTTTAAGTTTATTCCAGATGATTTGCCGCAAAGTATTAATTTTTTCTAGAGCAGCTTCGGTAAATTTTTCTACAGTAGTCTGAAATACCAAAGCAACAATTGTCGCCACTGTTATCGGTTCCATAGATAAAATCGGGGTGATGAGGGTTAACTTACTTAACTGGTTTTTGGGGGTTAAGTTGCCAACAATATAAACAACTCTTACCCCCATCATAGAACTTGTAATTTCATTTAGGCGGGTACTTCAATTTTACCCTGTCCGGCTAATCCAAAAGCGGCATGAACCACTTGTAGGGCCCTGACTCCATCTTCCTGATTCACCACACAACTGATTTTTATATCAGAAGTAGCAATCATCAAAATATTAATTTTCTCCTTTGCTAAAGCTTCAAAAAAGCGTGCTGCTACCCCCGGTTGTCCTTCCATTCCCGAACCAACAATGCTCACTTTGGCTACATCATTATTAACCACCACTTCCTGTAAACCCAAACTTTCCGATAGTTCTAAGAGGATTTTTTGGGCTAAATTAGCATCAGCTTGGGGTAAAGTAAAAGCGATATCTCGTCGGGGAATACCATCGACAATGCGACAGCGTTGGGATTGAATAATCATATCAACACTGACATTTTTTGCCGCTAAAACCGAGAAAATTCTCGCCGCCATCCCGGGGCGATCGGGGACGTTACGAATGGCCATTTGGGCCTGATTATTATCTAGGGCCACTCCCCTGACTGGGACTAAATTTTTAGGGATTTCGCAATGAGCAACTTTAGCAGAATACTCCACTTGAAAAGCATCACAAAGGACTTTAATTGCTTTTTCTCCGTCCGCTTCATCGATGACACAACTGACTTTTACTTCAGAAGTGGAGATCATTTCGATATTAATTGCCGCTGCGGCCAAAGTGCTAAATATTTGGGCAGCAATTCCCGGCCGGCCGATCATACCAGCGCCGGTAATGGCGATTTTAGCGGCCCCGGATTCGATGATCACTTCCGCTTCCTCTGTATTAGTGGGATGGGAACGTAAAACCGGCGCGATCGCTTCGGCCACGGATTGGGCTTTTTTTAAGGCATTTCCCATCACCGTAAAGGCGATATCGTTGCTGTCACCCTCGTGAATCGATTGAATAATTAAATCCACGTCCACCTGTTGATGGGCAATTTCCCCGAATAAACGGGCAGCGATACCCGGACGATCCGGAACCCGTAAAAGGGCGATTTTCGCCTGATTGCCCTCAAATTCCACCGCATCCACTGCTTTTGTCAATTCCAATCCTTGCAGGGTGCGCGGTTTCGGTGCCGGGGATGTCACCCAAGTACCCGGATCCTCTGTCCAACTGGAGCGGACAACCAAGGGAACCCCGAAGTTTTTAGCGATTTCCACCGCTCGCGGGTGGAGAACTTTCGCCCCTAAACTGGCTAATTCGAGCATCTCATCGCAGGTAATTTGGTCTAAAAGACGCGCTTCGGGGACTAAACGGGGGTCAGTGGTGAGAATACCGGGTACATCGGTGTAAATTTCGCAAAAATCGGCTTTTAAGGCGGCTGCTAGGGCCACGGCCGAGGTATCGGACCCACCGCGCCCCAAGGTGGTAATCTCTAGTTGATCACTATCGCTGACACCTTGAAAACCGGCGACAACAACTACTTTACCCTCCGATAGATGACGGGAAAGGCGATCGGTTTTAATTTCTAAGATACGGGCCCGACTATGTTCGGATTCCGTGACAATTCCCACCTGAGCGCCGGTTAGGGAGATGGCCGGTTGTCCGATTTCCTCTAGGGCCATACTCATCAAGGCGATTGTCACCTGTTCCCCCGTGGATAATAACATATCCATCTCCCGGCGCGAGGGTTCGGCGGCGATTTGTTTGGCTAAATTGACCAATCCATCGGTGGTTTTACCCATGGCAGAAACGACCACCACCACGGTGTTTCCTGCTATTACCGTATTTTTGACCCGTTGAGCTACCGATTGAATGCGTTCCACGGAACCTACCGATGTACCACCGTATTTTTGGACAATTACAGCCATAGTTGTCAGCGCCAGAGACTTTCTATCTTTGTTCAATCTCCAACTTATCAAAATTCCTAACGATAAGTGGTTTTGGTTAACATTCCTTATGTTTTATCAAATGCCGACTATCTGAATTAATCTTTAAGGAGGCAGTCCGAGCATTTGTACTAAAATGTCAATAGGCAGTTTAAATACAGTACATTTATGCTATTAATAATATTTTGGCTCTCTTAGGTTTGGTGGGTATTATGTATTCTAAGATATAGTCCTGCTGGCGAGTGAATGGAACGAACCACAAAGACACAGAGGACACAAAGATAGAACGCTACTTATTTCTGCGTTTCTTAGGTGGGTATTATGAAAGATATTTGAATGTTAGATACAGTAATAATTATCAATTCTGATCCCCCCGCCTATCGGCACCCCCCTTATCAAGGTGGGCAGGGGGGATCGAATCTAAAATCCATTTTTAATTTAATTATAACCAGCTATTTAGATACAGTAAAAATCATCAATTCTGATCCCCCCGCCTATCGGCACCCCCCTTATCAAGGGGGGCAGGGGGGATCAAATCTTTAAGGGCAGCAAATAAATAATTAGCTAAAGTCACTCCATCTACTCCTAATTCCGTCCTTTCTTTGGCCGCTAAAATGCCGGCTTGAGCGTGTAAATAAGCCGCTAATGCGGTTGCTTCCGGGGCATTATCCGGCATTTGGGTTAAGAATCCGCCGATTAATCCCGTTAAAACATCACCACTACCACCTCGCGCTAAAGCGGAGGTACTTTCGGGGATTATATACATTTTACCTTCCGGGGAGGCGATTATAGTTCTGGCTCCTTTTAATAAGACAATTGCACCACTTTGTTGAGATGCTTCTTGAGTGATATTAATCCTATCTTGAGAATCTGATAAGTTAGGAAATAAGCGTTTAAATTCTCCCCAATGAGGCGTTAAAATTGTCTTATTCTGGCGAGATGATAATTTTTCTATGCCCAGTTGAGCCAAAATATTTAAAGCATCGGCATCGAGTATAATCGGTTTATCACTATCTAAAACCTGTTCGATAATAGCGGGATTTTCTGTGGTTAATCCAGGACCACAGGCGAGGACATGATAATTATTTAATTCTAGGGGAAGTTCGGCAATAGCTCCCGTGGCAGTTTCGGGACAATCGATAATTAATGCTTCTGGTAAATGACTAATTAATAAAGATTTGAGGGCAGCAGGAACAGCAATAGAAAGCATTCCCACACCACTACCTCGCGCTCCTAATCCGGCGAGAATTGCCCCCCCCGCATAACGACGAGAACCACAGATAATTAATAAATGTCCCTGCTGATATTTATGGGTAAGGAGAGGACGGGGTAAGGGTAAATAAGGGCGAATTAGATCGGGATTAACCCTCAGAATTGGCGGTGAATCTTGTAAAATTGTTTCTAGGTCAAGGGGACTAATTCCTATATCAATTAACTCCACTTTACCCAGATAGGGTAAGGCCAAATCTTGGAAAAAAGCTCGCTTCCAGAGTCCCAAACAAAAGGTATGAGTGGCTTTAATTGCCGTGCCTAAAACCTCTCCGGTGTCGGTGTGAATTCCCGAAGCAATATCGATACTAATTATCGGTTTTTGCCAACTATTAATTTTATCGACTAATTCGGCAATCTCTCCCGATAAAGTCCTTTCTAAACCAAAACCGAAAAGACCATCGATAATTAACTGACAATCCCGCAAACATTCTAAAGTTTCCTGAAAAATTAAGCCTAAATGCTTGACATAATTCGCCTGTTGTGCTGTTAAATCCTTGAGTTTGGCGATCGGACAAAAAAGAGATACTTGATAACCAGCGAGATGTAATTCCCTAGCAATTACGAGAGCATCGCCGCCATTGTGACCAGGGCCAACTATAACGCCGATTTTGGGGAAATCAGCCAAAGAATAGGACTTTTTAAACTGTTGTGCCGTTAACAGGGCTGCCTTTTCCATCAAAGCGGCCACAGGCATACCGGAGGCAAAAATCGCCCCTTCAATGCGACGCATCTGCTCGCTATTAACCACGTTTAACCGATAATTGTAGCTCATTCGAGGGATAAATTGCCTGTTAACAGGTCTAGATAACTTTTTTGCCGAAAAACTGCCAATTAGCCCGCATTTTCACCAGCTAAAGGCTGGTTTGGCCAATAATAGCCAGATCATTCTGTCTAGTTTCCGCTTGACGGTGAGCGGGAGCATCCCACTTTTGCAATAAGAAATTGTACTTAGATGCGAAATGCTTAGATGGCAAGCCTTTTCGGGAGTTCATAGATTTTTAACGGTTCTCTAAATTGTGTGATTCAAACCAGAATCGTTACTACAAAAGCCTTCTCCCCCTTCCGAGCATTTATACTCATTACATAATTGGGATGCTCCCCGGTGAGCGGCGGATATATTAATTAATTTTAGTAGTTACTGACCGAAAATTTGGGCTTAAGGTTCCCCGTCATACTCGCGTAGGATCGGGCGATTTTAAGACATAATATTGTCATTTTATAGGATAATTGTCTTATGCCTATCACTACCGCCCAACTAAAAACTATTGTTACTGGCGATGAGTCCGCTAGAGCCGAATCTCTGCGAACGATCCTTAACTATCCCGTACTAGAAAGGGACTCCCAAGGGTCAAGGTTTTGGTATTTGCGTCCGGGGGGCAACCCAGAAGATGCCGCAGAAACTTGTCCTATTGCTGTTGGTTTTTATCAGGAATTAAATCGGGGGACAGACCAAGAAATTAAGCAGTTTCTCACTTCAGAGCCACAGCAACAGGAAATCTATGGTCACTATATTGGCAGAATTGCTGAGGATCAACCTGTCATGTATTTACTTTTCCCATTTTCGCCTTTTGAAGAGGAGTTAGGGGGAATTAAAAATCAAGCTAGAGTAGCTTTTATCTTACCCACTGAGGGGGGATTACGGCAGCGGGGGATTCAAACTTTTGCCTTTGAGGATGAGGATTTAATGGCGAGGTTAGCACGGTTACATTGGGATGAATTAGCAGATAAAATTCTTGAAAAAGCTCTTAATTTAATCCCGCAAGTTGATTGGATTTTCTATAAACCTGCTGAAACTGCTCAGGAGTTAGCCCACGAATTAGCCGCAGTTACCCAACGCATTGAACGGGCGATACCTGATGTTTATAGTCAGGAAAATCAAGGGGGTTATTTACATAAATTATTAGAGAGTTTTCAGAAAGAGTTATTGCCCAATCTCAAGCTAAATTCTGAGGATCAGAAAGATTATAGTTTTAGTGATATTTACGCTCAAACTATTGCTTATGGTTTGTTTACGGCGCGGGTATTTAGTTATGTCAAGAATCCGAAACGAGATTTTAATCGCTACCATACTTGGCAAGAATTACCAGAAACTAACCCTTTTTTAAGGCAGTTATTTAAAGATGTTTCCCAGCGTCCGGCGGCGGAGTTGGGGGATGAGTTAATTGATAGTATCGGTGAGGCGTTTGGCATCCTCAGAGCGGCAAAAATGGAGGCAATCTTAACGGATTTTCGCAATAAGATGAACCGCGAGGATATTGTTATTCGCTTTTATGAGGACTTTTTAGCAGCTTATAAGCCTCAAATGCGGGAGAAAAGGGGGGTTTATTATACTCCTGAACCTGTGGTGTCTTATATAGTGCGTTCCGTTGATGAGTTGATTAAGGATAAGTTTAATAAACCGTTGGGAATTGCGGACCCAGAGGTGATGATTCTTGACCCTGCTTGTGGGACGGGGACGTTTTTATTATGGGTATTTCAGTTGATTCATAAGCGGTTTGAGGAGAACCCAGTCGCGTTGACGGCAGGGTTAGCGAATAAGTCTTGGTCGGGGTATGTTTCGGAAAGGTTATTACCTCGGATTTTTGGCTTTGAATTGTTGATGGCTCCCTATGCAATTTGTCATCTAAAGTTGGGGTTATTTCTGGAGGAGACGGGTTATCAGTTTGCGAGTGGCAAGCGGTTAGGGGTTTATCTGATTAATACTTTAGAGGATATTAAGTTAAGGGAAGAAAAGCAGCAGTTAACTTTAGCTTTACCCCAAATGGAGGAGTTAATAGCAGAGGAAGCAAAAGCAGGTTCTCGGATTAAGAAAAATGAACCGATTATGGTTGTTATTGGCAATCCGCCTTATTCTGGTCATTCGGAAAATAATAATGAGTGGATCAAAAATTTAGTTAATGATTATTACTTTATTGATGGCAAGGGTTTAGGTGAGAAAAATACGAAATGGTTACAGGATGATTATGTTAAATTTATCAGGTTTGCACAGTGGCGAATTGATAAAAGTCAAAAGGGAATTTTAGCTTTTATTAATAATCATGGTTTTTTAGATAATCCTACTTTTCGAGGCATGAGACAACAGTTAATTAATACTTTTGATGAGATTTTTATTTATGATTTACATGGTAACAGTAAGAAAAAAGAAACCGCTTTAGACGGTAGTAAAGATGAAAATGTTTTTGATATTCAGCAGGGGGTTAGTATTGGTATAATGGTAAAAAGCATGGATGTAAGTTAACTCATGGCTTTGCTTGATCCTAAGACGGTTATTTCTCCAGCTAAATTGAAAGATTATCTTTTAGTGTTATTGCCTAAAGATGATAAATCACAATATTTAGCTCAAGCTGGTTATAATCAAGATAATTGGGTACAAGTTAGAAAAAGATTTAAGAGAGCAAATCCTTACTTTAGAAGCAACTCCTACCACTAAAACTAAATATGGTCAAAAATATGAAATTATTGGTAATTTAAGAGGAGTTAATAATAAGATTCTCTCAGTCAAAACCATTTGGATGGTTACACCTACTGAAACAAAATTTGTTACTTTATTTCCGTTTGAAGGAGGTTAGAGCATGAAATTTAGTTTATTTACCCAAGTTCGTTTAATTGAAGATTTACCTGAGTATGGTTTAAGTCAGGGTGATTTGGGTACTATTGTTGAACATTATCCCAATCCTGAAGGAGAAGATGGTTATAGTTTAGAGGGGTTAATTCCTCTAAATACGGTAGAAGTGTCTGAATCTCAAATTGAGTTGGTGTCCATGGGGATAACGAAAAAACAAGCAGTTTCTTTTTAGTGTTATTTTTGTATGACAAGTTCGGTAGAACCCAAATATGTTCTAATATAATGGAGTAAAAATATGAACAGAGAAAGTTTGATAAATTTCCTCAAGGTAAATAGAACAATTATAAAAAGTTATGGTATGACTTACTTAGCATTATTTGGCTCTTTTGCTAGAGATGAAGCAAAAGCAACAAGTGATTTAGATTTATTAGTAGAATTTCAAAGAAAAGTTACCTTTGATAAATATATGGAAGTTTTTTTAGAAGATAATTTGGGTTTGTCTGTAGATTTAGTAACAAAAAAAATGTTAAAAACCCAAGTTATTAACTCTATCAAAGAGGAGGCTATTTATGTCTCGTAGTTTAAAGCTATATTGTGATGATATCTTAATTAGCGGTTGGGGGTTTATTTAATTAACACTCTAGAGGATATTAAGTTAAGGGAAGAAAAGCAGCAGTTAACTTTAGCTTTACCCCAAATGGAGGAGTTAATAATAATCATGGCTTTTTAGATAATCCTACTTTTCGAGGCACGAAACAACAGTTAATTAACACTTTTGATGAGATTTTTATTTATGATTTACATGGTAACAGTAAGAAAAAAGAAATTTGTCCTGATGGTAGTAAGGATGAAAATGTCTTTGATATTCAGCAGGGGGTTAGTATTGGTATAATGGTAAAAAGCTTAATGACACCATGAAGCTACCAAACCCTGAAGGAGCTATACTAGGAGATAAGCTAGAATGTTATTGTTTGAATTTTCAGCATAGCGTAGGCAAGTATAAAGCCTTTCGGTTAAACTAATGTTTGTATTGTTTATCAGTGGGGTACACTAATGAATACAGTTGAATTAAAACAAGCAAAAAATCAATTTAATGATTTATTGGAAGCTGTCCTGAAAGGTGAAGAAATTATTATTACAGAAAATAATCAACCTGTAATTAAATTAAGTCCTGTCAAGTTAGCCAAGAAACCACCGCGTCAACCCGGAAGTGCTGCGGGAAAAGTTTGGATAGCCGATGATTTTGATGCTCCTTTAACTGATTTTGCGGATTATATGTAATTATGCTCAAAGTTTTAATAGATACTCATGTATTTCTTTGGTATGTCACTAATAATAAACAATTGCGAGATAACCATAAAATTATGATTAATGAAAGAGAAAATCTGGTTTATCTTAGTCAAGCTAGTATTTGGGAAATGGCTATCAAATATAGTCTAAGAAAATTAACTTTTGATTCGCCTTTTCGAGAATTTATTGAGTCACAAATTCAGATAAATGATTTTCAGATTTTGCCTCTTAATTTACTACATTTTGAACAAGTAGCTCAATTACCTTTTCAGCATCAAGATCCTTTTGACCGGATGATTATTGCTCAAGCAATAGCCGAAAATGTTCCTGTTATTAGTTATGATCAGGTATTTGATTGTTATATAGTTAAACGTTTATAAAAAGAGGAGGTTTAATCATGGCTAAAATCTATCACGCTCATTTATACGGTTTAAGAGAAGATAAATATCAAATATTAAAAGAAAATACGGTTAACTCTACTGATTTTCAGGAGGTTAACCCTCAATCTCCTTTTTATTTGTTGATTCCTCAAGATACTGATTTATTTGGTGAATATGAACAGTATTTTAAGATTACTGATATTATGCCTATTAATGGTGTAGGAATGACAACAGCTAGAGATCATGTAGTTATTGATTTTGAAAAAGAACCGATTTTAGAGAGAGCAACTATTTTTAGAAATTCTAATAATTCTGATGAGGAAGTTTGCCATCAATTAAATATTCCTTTAAAAAAAGGTTGGAATCTTGAAAAGTCTAGAAAACTAATTAGGAAAGAAGAGGATTTAGAACAATATATTACACCTGTTTTATATCGTCCTTTTGATAATAGATTTATTTTTTATCATGATTCTTTGGTTTGGCGAACTGTTAAAAAAGTTATGAAAAATATGTTGTTGGGAGATAATTTTGGGCTAATCGCACGTCGTCAAATGGTAGGAGATAAAATATCTTATTTTTATGCTAGTCAATATATTATTTCAGATGGAGCAATTAGATCAGATAATAAAGGAAGTGAGTCTTTATTTCCCCTCTACCTCTACCCCGACTCCGATAAAGCTCAAGAACTCCAACAAGAAAAACGTCCCAACTTCTCCCCAGACTTCCTCAAAACCCTAGAAACAAAACTCGGCTACTTACCCACACCAGAAACCATCTTTTACTACATCTACGCCGTCTTTCATTCTCCCACCTATCGCAGCCGTTACGCCGAATTTCTCAAGATAGACTTTCCCAGAGTACCCCTCACCAGCAACGATAACCTATTCCGTCAACTCGCAGAATACGGAGAACAACTGGTACAGCTTCACCTGATGACATCTCCTAAACTTGATCCTCCCTTAGCCCCCTCTTCAAAAAGGGGGGGAGTGGAAGCCCCCCTTATTAAGCTATCCATTAGTCAGATCTTTCTTAACAAAAAGAGAAGAAACTTAAAAAAAGGGGAAACGATTGATAGGTATAGTTTTGAAAGAAGGAATTAAGGTGGAGGTAAGCAAAAAAATGGAGAAATGGGCAGCCCAAGAATTACAGTATGCAGACCTAGGGGACACCAGAAGAAAGAAAAGGTTAATCAGTATCGTAGAAAACTTGGCCAGCCAACCTAGTACAAGTGTGCCACAAGCTTCGGGAAATCTAGCCGCCGCCAGTGCCACCTACGACTTTTGGAATTCCCCCTATTTTCACCCCTCAGATATAATTGCCGCCCAAGCTAAAAGTACAGTAGAAAGAATCAAAGAACATCCAATAGTTTTGGCAGTGCAAGACACAACAAGTTTAGACTTTACGACGCAAAAAGCCAAAAAAGGAATGGGTTATCTAGATTGTAAAACATCCTTTGGTCTCAAAGTTCATACCACCTTAGGAGTCTCAGCGCAAGGAGTACCTTTAGGACTGATTAATCAATATGTCTGGGCAAGAGAAGAAAAGAATTTAGGGATTGCCAAGCAAAGAAAAAAAAGAGAAACTCAAGAAAAAGAAAGTCAAAGATGGTTAGATTCTTTGTCAGAAACACAACAACAAATACCCGAAGAAATTCAAGTAGTAACAATCGGAGATTCTGAGGCAGACATATTTGATTTATTTGCCCAGTCAAGAAATCCTAACTCTCATTTATTAATTCGAGGAACTCATAACCGAAAAGTTAACTATCTCGAAGACAAGCAAAGGTCAGGGCATCCAGAGACTAAATATTTACATCAATCCATCAGAGAAATAAAAGCCTGTGGTAGCCTAGATGTGCAAGTAAAACGCAATCCTAATCACGAGGCTAGACTAGCTAAACTAACAGTTAGATTTGCCAGTTTTGAAATACAAGTACCTAAGCATCACTCGAAAGCGAACCCTCGTCAACCGGTCAAATTACAGGTAATTTTAGCTGAAGAAGAAAATCCGCGTCCTGGAGTTAATCCTATCAGTTGGCTCCTCTTAACTAGCCTAGACATTAGTAGCTTTGAATCAGCGATAACCTGTGTGCGCTGGTATAGTTATCGCTGGTTAATAGAACGCTATCATTTTGTTTTAAAAAGTGGTTGTGGATTAGAAAAACTGCAATTAGAAACGGGTCGGAGAATTGAGATGGCCTTAGCTACCTATTCAATTGTAGCTTGGAGATTACTTTGGTTAACCTATCAAGCACGCTTACACGGAGAGGAGAGTTGTGAAAGTTTTTTGGAAGAACATGAATGGCAATCTTTGTGTGCCACTATTCATAAAAAGAGTCCGCCACCTAAAAAGCCGCCCTCCTTTCGAGAAGCGGTCAGAATGATTGCTTCTCTTGGGGGGTTTTTAGGTAGAAAAGGTGACGGTGAACCAGGTGTTAAAACTATTTGGTTGGGACTGCGAAGGTTACATGATATCAGCGAGACTTGGAAACTGTCTCATCAAATTAGTTCCCCCATAGAACCCCCTTGAGCCATCTGGCACACTTTTCTCTTTTTGTCAAATTTTATGTTAAGAAAGATGTGACTAATGGATAGCTTATTAAGGGGGGTTGGGGGGATCTATCTTTTGTGAGTAAAAGCGATAGAATTGTAGCGGCAGGACATCCCAAATATAGCAAAGGAGAAGTCCACATTAACAAACAAGGAGACTGTTTTAGAGGAGTACCTGAAGCAGTTTGGAACTTCTATATTGGCGGTTATCAAGTTTGTCAGAAATGGTTAAAAGACAGAAAAGGACGCACCCTATCAGATGAGGATATACTGCACTATCATAAGATAGTAGTAGCCCTAGCCGAAACCATCAAATTAATGCAGTTAATCGATGCTGCGATTCCGGGTTTTCCTATTGAGTAAATTTAGATTGATAAAGGATAAAAAAATGACAAAACAATTAACCGTTATTTTTGATGGTAAAGTCTTTCATCCTGAGACAGATATAGACTTAAAATCTAATACCCGTTACCTTATTTCCATCGTCTCAGAAGCAGAAATACCAGAAAAACCTTCAGGAGATGCTTGGGACATTTTAGAAGATATGGCTGGAACTATTGAAGCTCCAGAAGACTGGTCAAAAGAACATGATCATTACCTTTATGGAACACCGAAACGAGAGGTAAATGATGAGTAAAGAAAGACTGTTTATCGACACAGCATTTATTCAAGCAGTTCTGAATAAGCAAGACCAATATCATGCCCAAGCATTAAAATTATTACCTAAGGTTAAAAATGCGTTAGAAGTTTGGACTACTGAGGCAGTTTTAATGGAGGTAGGGAATGCTTTAAGTACATTTAATCGTCAAAAAGCTGCTAATTTTATCAAACAATGTTACCATACACAAAACATGAGAGTTGTCAATATTAGTCCTCAACTTTTTCATCAAGGATTGACTCTTTATGAATCTCGATTAGATAAAAACTGGGGATTAGTTGATTGTATTTCTTTTGTTGTTATGGAGCAACAACATTTAACCGATGCTCTAACGACTGATCGTCATTTTATCCAAGCAGGGTTCCAAGTTTTATTAGTTTAGTAAACCTTTAATAATATTTCACATACCGAGGGAGATAAGGAGACATATCGATAATTTATTAAATCAGATTACCTCTTTTCTCATATCTTGGCGGTTATCAAGTTTGTCAGAAATGGTTAAAAGACAGAAAAGGACGCACCCTATCAGACGAGGATATACTGCACTATCATAAAATAGTAGTAGCCTTAGCCGAAACCATCAAGTTAATGCAGTTAATCGATGCTGCTATATCCAGTTTTCCCATCAAGTAAATATATCCAGCAAGATTTATGCTAGAAACCGTAATCCAAGACTTGATAAAAAAACAACGTCCCTACTACCACCCCGAAGGGGATTACATCAAAGGTGTCAATAATAACTATTGGCTGGTTTTTAAACATCGAGATGCGGAGAACCTCTTGCGAAATATAGTGAGTTTCTTGGGCCTACAAAAACATTCTACTCATAAGCTGTTCCGCATTGAACTCAACACCGCTCACATCTTTGAATATACCCCTAAACGAGAGGGGAATATCCCCAGCATTGCCTTACTCCGCACCAGTAACTTAACCATTATTGAACAATTCTTAAACCTCGAAAATGCCAGCAAAGAAGAAAGCTTAATTCGTGGAACATTTATCGAAATAGAACATAAAAAAAGACGTAGATTTAATTTACCCGAACAGCTAGACAAATACAATCAATTTATTGCCGCCTATTTAGAACGTACTAAAATCTATAGAAGAAGTACCGCCTACTTTAATAGTGGAGTTCTCAAACTTTATGAAGAACCTCTTTTTAATTTAGTCTTAAATGAAGGTCAGATTAAACTCTTAATGGACTGGCAAGGCTTCACCAATAAACGAGACGTTCAAGAATTAGAAAAACTCCACAACCCCGAATATCGTCAACAATATATTACCCGAACTTTAACCGAATGTTTACAAGGACTAGCTGATAAAACCTTTAGCAGTACCACTATTCTAGCGGAATTAGTTAGGTTGGGAATCCTTACCATAAAACTCATCAAAATGCAAGAAACTAGAGGTATTTATCATAAAAAAACAGGGATTTTAACCGATAGTTTAGGTAACTCTATTTTACATGAAGGCTCAGATAACTTCACTGGTGCTGCTCATAGTAGTAACGCCGAGAGTATCACCTTTTTATATTACTCAGACTCCTTAGATTTAGAGACAATTCAACAGTCAATAATCGAATTTGACCAAGAATGGCAAGAGCCAGAATTAAGCTTTGATTTAACTCAAGAATTTTTGCAACAAGTCTTAGCAGAAAAACAGCGCCGACAACAACAAATTCAACCTCAAATAGAGACAATTACTCCTGATGAATTTCCCGCAGGTGAAACGACCAGCCTAGAAATTCAGGGTAAAAACCTAGACAAAATTGAAGAAATTGAGGTTCCCGATAATCCCTTAATCGCAGTAGAAATAGAGGAAAAACAACCCCATCTCCTAACAGGAACTGTCACCGTTGATCCCGAACATCCCTCCACTTCTTTAAAAACTTTTAGAGTCAAAGAGAAACAGGTAACTTATCAGATTACGCCAACTCAAGCCCCAACTATTAAACAAGAAATAACCTTACCTGAATGGGAAGAAATAGCTGGATTTAAACAAGCGATTGAACTAATCCTACAGGGAAAACAGGGAACCCCCGATGATTTTCTCTACTGGTTAGCCCAACAACGCCCCCACCTGCTCAACATTCAATCCAGTAACATTTTAGATCGACTGGTTAATCAAGACATCCTGTTTGAACATCAAAAATCCGGCGCACAACATTGTTTGAGAGTCATGCAGAACTTTGGCGTAGTGGTTTGTGCCGATGCGGTAGGCTTAGGAAAAACCCGCCTTGCTGCTGCGGTAACAAAACTCTACCTAGAAGAAAATCCTCAAACTAAAATTGCCATTATTGCTGCCAAAAAACTCCACCCGAACTGGGAGAGAGAAATGGCAGAATTAGGATTGCTCGCCAAGAAACACTACGAACTCTACAATAAAAACCTAATGAGTCGTGGCGGCGATCGCTTTTATGATGAATTTACCCGCCATGGGGGTGCGGCAGATTTAGTCATCATCGATGAAGCTCATGAAGGCATCCGTAACTATAACAACCGCATCCATAAAACCTGCCTGCAAATTAAAGAACACGATCGCCAGATTGAAAGACAAAGATATTACCTGCTCCTGACGGCAACCCCTTGGAACAACCGCCGTGAAGACATCTATAACATCCTTTCTCCCTTTCTCACCCGTCCCGAAGGCTTCCAAGAATTAGGCTTTCCTCCCGAAGTCAAACAATGGTTTGCCAGCCGAGAAATAGGAATAGAAAACTTTACCGATACCACCAATATTTTCCGGCGCACCTATCGAGAACTCTTCTTACAGCGTACCCGCAAGATGTTGAGAGAAGCCACCCCAGACTTACAACTCTATGCCCAACGCCTTGCCCAATGGCTGCCCGTCCAATTTGAACCAGAAACCGAACAAGCATTAGAACGGATCTTCAGTCAGTTTGAAGATAATCTGTTTATTCCCTTTGCCGACCCGATCCGTTACTTAACCAGCACAGTGGAACAGCGTTCTTTACTGAAAAACCAGCGCCGGATGTTTTTACAACGGGCAGAGTCTAGTATGTATGCTCTAAGACGAACCATTAAAAACTTTAGCGATCGCATTTCCGTACTCAAACAGCAACTCGAACAAGTCACCCCGGATGCCGAAGGGTTAAAACAATTTCTCTTACAACATTACAAATTTCAAGCTGAAAAAACAGGAAGAGAAACCGACTGGTTGGGGATAGAAGAAAATGGGGATGAGGATTATTGGGAAGACGAAGAAGATGAAGAAGAAACTGACAGCAACAAAGGGGAAAAACGTCAACAGTTACGCCGCTCTATTGACCTGGCCACCGATAAACTGAAAAATAATCCCCTAGAAGCTAAAAATATCTATAACCGCATTCTCGCTGACTGTCATAGTGATTTAGAGCAACTACAGCAGATTTCAGTCCTCTTAGCCAATGAATTTGTCACCGACCACAAACGACAGCAAGTTAGCCGGAAAGTCATGGAATTAGTTGCTGATGGTCACAAAGTTTTACTAATTTCTACTTTCTCCGATACCGTCATTGATTACTACCGCTACATGAGCCAAAATCAGGTCATTGCCTCCAAAGGAATTGGCATGGCAATGGGCAGTCACAAACTTTACTACACCGATGAAAAAACCCCAGTTAAGATTGCACCAAACAACGCCCTCAGAGGAAACAATAAGCAAACCGGACTCCAGCGCCAACAATTATTCCGTTTATTTGCCCCCGAAGCCACTTGTAAAAACCCGAACGAACGCCCTTTACCAGAACAGGAAATAGCCGTCCTCATCGGTTCAGAAACCCTCTCCGTCGGTCAAAACCTGCAAGATGCCGACTATCTAATTAACATTGACCTCCCCTGGAATCCCATGGTCTTGGAACAGCGCATCGGCAGAATCGATCGCCCCAAATCCCATCCTTGCCAATATATTTACATCTATTACGCCAACAGTGAAAGTCAGCTACTCAGACAAGCTGGCCGACTGGCTAACCTGAATAAGAAACTAATTGGGGAACTGGCTAAAGATGACAAAATTCCCCATATCAGTAATGTAGAGGAGTTGGGCGCTTCCGTTTATGGCGATACCTACTTTGACGATGAAATTCTCCCCGGTTATATTGACTTCATCCACAGTCTAATTAAAGCCCGACAACTGGAACAAGAAAGTTTTCAAGAACAAACCTATCAAAAACAAGAAACTAGCCGCGACCTCTACAGTCAAAACGAGCTTTTGCATAGTGAAGAATTGCGGAAGCTCTACGAAAGATTAGGGAAAAACTATCAGCCCAATCCCCTAACTATCGGTCAATTTACTACCTGGGAATTGCCCACCAGTTTAGTCGCTTTAACTCTCGATTACTTTGACCCTAATGGTCAACCAATTCCCGAACAAAATCAACTAATTTATTGGAACAATCTAAGCAGAGAAAATGATGGTTTTGGAGTGGCAATCGCCACAGCTTTCAAAACTCCTCAAGCCAGCCAGATTGTCCCCGCTAAACGAATCATTAACCTAGCCCAACAGCTTTATGAACAACTGGTTCAAGTTAAACAACAATTAAGCCAAGACCTAGAAGAAACTGCTATTTTAGAAAATATCAAACTCAATTCAGAACGACTAAGTAGGATTCAAAAACGCATCCAAATTATGTCAGCTTTTCCTGCTGATGTTAACCGAAAAATAGTTAAGAATACCCTAAATAAATTGAGCCAAGCTAAAGAAACGAAGAAAGTGCAAAAACTGCTCAAAGATTACACTGACGGTGAACCAAGCCAACTCGATGATCAAAAATTTATTCTGGGGTTGATTCAGGGTACAGAACAGCTTAATTTACTGACCTTTGATACTGCTAAACCTTCCAGTTTCAAACTTTCTCTTTCAGCCATGTTACTGAGAATTTGAACAGATTAATTTTTCAGCAAACCCTATAGAGGAGCGATCTTTGTGTCCTTTGTGTCTCTGTGGTTCCTTCCACTCGGTCTCGCGTAGCGAGCGCGTTGCGACCGCCAGCAGAACTGTATCTTAGAATACATTTTACCCACCAAACCTAAGAGAGCCATGAGGCAAGGAGCAAGGTTTTCTTTTCACTGATTACTGGTTACTGAAAAGACTCCCCAACAGCCATCTCATCCCGGAGAAAACCGCTATAGAATAGAGAAAAAAGAGAATTGCGAGGAAAAAACCCTGTCTTTTAACCCGATTGTCATTCCCCCTTCCCCAGAAAATCCCGCTCGCTATCTAGTGATCATGCTGCACGGTTGGGGTGCGGATGCCATGGATCTGGCCCCCCTAGCATCGATGCTGGATCTGGCTGATTGTCAATTTTTGTTTCCTAATGCTCCCTTTGATCATCCCCAAGTGCCGGGGGGACGCGCCTGGTATGCGTTAGAAACCTCCGATTATCAAGGTTTAGTCGCTAGTCGTCAACAGTTGCAGGATTGGATTATTTCCCTAGAAGCAACTACCGGCATTCCCCTAGAGCGGACTTTTTTGACCGGTTTTTCCCAAGGAGGAGCGATGACGCTGGATGTGGGTTTATCCTTACCCTTGGCGGGATTGGGTTCCCTGAGTGGTTATCTGCACGGTGAACCCCATCCCCAAGGTCCACAAAATGTCTTAATTGTTCATGGTAAGCAGGATCCCGTCGTTCCTATTGCTGCCGCTCGTCAAGCCAGAGATTTACTGCTTGGTTTGGGGGTTAACGTCGAATATCACGAGTTAAATATGGGCCACGAAATCCCGATTCCGGCGCTGACTATATTACGCCAATTCCTCCGCAATCGTCTAGAAACCGCATGAATAATGCTCGTCAGCTGGCTTTGCTGATTTTACGCGATATCGATCGCTCCTCCGCCTATCCCGATCGCGCTCTTGATCGCCATTTGTCCGCTAGTTCCTTAAATTGTCTTGACAAAGCCTTGACAACGGAGATTGTTTATGGTATAATACGCCGCCAAAGAACTTTGGATGCGCTGCTCGATCGCCTGGGAAAAAAAACCGCGGCCCAGCAACCCCCGGATTTACGGCGAATTCTCCATATTGGTCTTTATCAACTGCGTTATCTCTCCCAGATTCCCCCATCGGCGGCGGTGAATACGGCGGTAGAATTAACTAAAATCAGTCATTTAGGCAAATTAGCGGCGGTGGTTAACGGAATGCTGCGGCAATATCTCCGTTTAACCGCTAATGGCGATGATCCTTTAATTTTGCCAGAAAATACCGCTTCTAGATTGGGTATTCTCCACAGTTTCCCCGATTGGTTGGTGCAATTGTGGTTAGATCGCTTTAGTGTTACGGAAACGGAACAACTGTGTCAATGGTTTAATCGCTCTCCTGACCTCGATATTCGGATTAATCCCCTGAAAACTAGCCGAGAAGCCCTAGAAAATGAGTTAGAATCAGCCAATATAACTTTTAATCATCTTAAATTACCTCTAGCTTGCCGTTTAACCTCTGGTTTAGGCAATATTGAGCGTTTAGAGGGATTTCGAGCCGGAAATTACACCCTACAGGATATTAGCGCCCAATTAGTCACTTATCTCCTCGATCCCCAGCCCGGAGAGACAATTATCGACGCTTGCGCGGCACCGGGGGGAAAAACCACTCATATTGCCGAATTAATGGGCGATCGGGGTAGAATATTAGCCTGTGATCAAACGGCATCCCGTTTACGACAGTTAGAAGCCAATATTAAAAGATTAGACTTAAAAGCGATCGAAATACATCTGGGGGATAGTCGCGATCGTCCCCAGTGGTGCGGCATCGCTGATCGTGTACTAATCGATGCTCCCTGTTCAGGATTGGGAACCCTGCACAAGCGTCCTGATATACGTTGGCGACAAACACCAGAAAATTTACCTGTACTAGCCAAACGACAGGGGGAACTTTTAGCCTCGGCTGCTACTTGGGTAAAACCGAAGGGAATCTTAGTTTATGCCACCTGTACTCTCGATCCGTTAGAAAATGAAAGAGTGATCGAGCAGTTTTTAGCGGCTCATCCCGATTGGAAAATGGCCCCTCCTGACTCTAATTCATCTTTCTCAGAATACTATACAGAAACGGGAGCGATCGAAGTGTTACCCCATCGGCATAATCAAGACGGTTTTTTTATGGCTAAGTTAGTCAAGGAAGTGTGAGATGAAAAATAAACAATTACTGAAAATTCTCATCGGTGTTGCCTGGATTGATGGTGTAATTCAACCATCAGAAAGAAGCTATTTAAGACAGGTAGCTGTGAGGGAAAAACTTGATGATGATCCGGAGATTAAACCACTATTATCCGAACTAAAACCAGTTAAAACTGGTGAATGTTATCGATGGTTAGAGTCCTATTTAGGCGATAATCCTAGTCCAGAAACCTATCAAGATCTAATAACATCGATTAGCACCTTAATCTATAGCGATGACGACGTGGATATACAGGAAGCGAAATTATTAACCAAAGTGCAGAGTCTTGATCCGACTCACGATAGCCATCGATCTATTTTAGATAAATTAGTGACGGGAATTCAAAAATTGTACCACAAAGCAATTACTGAAAGTAATTAAGGAGTAGCTATCAGTGGTCAGCAGGTCAAAAAATTCCCCGATAAAAACTGATAGCCGCTCCCTAGATTTTAGGTAATAACCGTGGGTTGTTCCCGTCCAGTAGATTGACGAATTTGACCGATTTCTTCGGCTAAATCAATTAACGGCTGTAGGGCCTTTTGGGTGTCGATATCGTGTTTACTTGCGTCCGGTTCATAACTTTCTAGATAAACCCGAAGAGTTGCCCCTTTAGTTCCCGTACCCGATAGACGGTAAATAATCCGAGAACCATCGGTAAAACCAATGCGAATGCCTTGATTTTTACTGACACTACCATCCACCGGATCTGTATAGCTAAAATCATCGGCATATTCCACTTCATAGTTACCAAATTGTTTACCCTTAAGGTCTAAAACCAGCTTCTGGAGACGTGCCATCATCTCTTTAGCCGGTTCTAAGGCGACTTCTTCATAGTCATGACGAGAATAGAAATTGCGGCCAAATTCTTGCCAATGACTGCGAACAATTTCCTCTACAGATTCCCCTTTAACTGCCAAAATATTTAACCAGAAAAGAACCGCCCATAAACCATCTTTTTCGCGAATATGATTGGAACCCGTGCCGAAACTTTCCTCACCGCAAAGGGTTGCTTTCCCCGCATCTAACAAATTACCGAAGAATTTCCAACCGGTGGGAGTTTCATAACAGTCAATTCCCAGTTTAGCTGCTACGCGATCGGCCGCCGCACTGGTGGGCATCGATCGCGCCACTCCCGTGATACCATTTTGATAGCCCGGTACTAGATGAGCGTTGGCAGTTAGTACCGCTAAACTATCACTGGGGGTGACAAAAAAATTCTGACCGAGGATCATATTGCGATCGCCATCTCCATCGGAAGCAGCCCCAAAATCCGGGGCCTCTTGACCGAAGAGAATTTCTACCAGATCATGGGCATAGACCAGGTTAGGATCGGGATGACCACCACCAAAGTCCTCTAGGGGAATACCATTTAATACTGTACCTTTGGGCGCGCCTAAACGCTGTTCAAATAGAGCATAAGCGTAGGGACCGGTTACCGCATGGAGAGAATCCATGCACATTTTAAACTTACCAGAAGTGAGTAGGGCTTGAATGCGATCGAAATCAAAAATCTTTTCCATCATTTTGACGTAGGGAGTAACCGCATCGATCACTTCCACATCCATAGTTCCCAGTTTAAAGGAACCGGGGCGATCGAGGTTAATATCGGCCCCTGAGAGGATTTTATAACTGCTAATCACCTTCGTCTCAGCATAAATTGCATCGGTGATATTTTCCGGTGCCGGTCCGCCGTTAGTAATATTGTACTTAATGCCAAAATCCCCCTCTGGACCGCCGGGGTTATGACTAGCAGAGAGAACAATACCGCCAAAAGCGTTATTTTCGCGAATTAACCCAGAAATAGCGGGAGTGGAGACAATACCATCGGTTCCCACGAGGATTCTACCGATACCGTTAGCGGCGGCGATTTTCAGGATAGTTTGAATAGCTTGACGGTTATAATAACGACCATCTCCACCGACAACTAGGGTTTGACCCTCGATACCGTCTAAAGTATTGAAGATAGCTTGAATAAAATTTTCCAGATAATGGGGTTGTTGAAAAACGGGAACGGATTTTCGCAATCCAGAAGTCCCCGGTTTTTGGTCACTAAAGGGTTTTGTGGCAACAGTTTCAATCGTCATAGTCTTTTCTTGATAGGCCGACGCAATTGTAAACTTAAGTATATAGCAGTAGGTTGACAGCCAAGAAATTGGGTAAGAAAGACAACGGTTCTCCCAGGTTTGGTGAGTGAGTGGAAGGAACCACAGAGACACAAAGGACACAGAGATCGATCGCTCCTATATAATTTAAACTGGTCGCAACGCGCTCGCTACGCGAGATCACACAAAGAATAAGAGAGCTAATCTAAGGATAGGGGGTTAAGATGAGTCTTAGCCAATAAATGAACCAGATTTGGGGGTATAAACCCCCAATAATAACCAATTTTAGCTATATCGCTTAATCGGCCCCTTCAATCGGTGCAAATCCCTGACGTTGAATATTCTCGCTGATGTGACGAGGTTCGAGGAATTGCAAGAGATAATCGGGACCCCCTGCTTTGGAACCTACCCCCGACATCTTGAAACCCCCGAAGGGTTGACGGGAGACAATCGCACCGGTGATTCCCCGGTTAATATAGAGGTTTCCCACTTCAAATTCCTGCATAGCTCGGTTAATATGGGCAGGAGTGCGAGAATATAAGCCACCAGTTAAAGCATAGTCGGTTCCGTTAGCTACAGCTAAAGCTTGCTCAAAATTGCTCACTTTGATAATCGCCACCACCGGACCAAAAATCTCCTCCATCGCTATTACCGCATCAGGGGGAACATTTTTAAAGACGGTGGGACTGACGAAGTAACCCACTTCTGGAATTGGCATCTCTAGAGCCAATTCTGCCTCTTTTTTACCAGTTTCGATATATTCCCGAATTCTTGCTTGAGCTTTCTCGTCGATAACCGGTCCTACTTCCGTACTCGGTAAATCCGTCGGCCCGATATTGAGGGACTTGGTAGCCTCAACAAAGCGATCTACAAAGCTATCATAGACGCTTTCCAGAACGATTATCCGCGAACAGGCCGAACATTTCTGGCCGGTGTAGCCAAAAGCGGACTTAACCGCACCGACAACGGCCTGATCTAAATCGGCACTCTCATCGACAATTAGGGCATTTTTGCCGCCCATTTCGGCGATAACTCGTTTTAGGTGTTTTTGACCCTTTTGCACGATAGAGGCATCTGTATAGATGCGACAGCCCACTTCTCGTGAACCGGTGAAGGCGATTAGGTGAACATCGGGATGGCTAACTAAATGCGCCCCCACTTGCGAACCTTTACCCGGGATATATTGGAAGACTCCGGCAGGAATACCCGCTTCTAGGAGAATCTCGGCAAATTTCGCCGTAATCACCGAGGAAGTCTCGGCAGGTTTCAATAGCGTACAGTTACCGGCTACTAAAGCTGCTACTGTCATCCCCACCGCAATGGCTAGGGGGAAATTCCAGGGAGAAATCACTAAAGTAATACCCCGTGGTTGGTAGAAATAACGATTATTCTCGCCTGCTACGTCGAAATTATGCCCTAAATCCAGTCTTTCCATCTCGGAGGCGTAATAACGGCAAAAATCGATCGCTTCTGACACTTCCGGATCCGCCTGTTGGATAACTTTGCCCACTTCCAAACAAATCCAGGCCGATAACTCGTGTCGTCGCGCTTCCATCAAATCTGCCGCTTTTCGCAGTATTTCGGCTCTTTTAGCCACTGGGGTGCGTTTCCAAGCAGGAAAAGCCTGTTTCGCCGCTATGATCGCTTTTTCTGCCTGTTCCACCTCAATTAAGCCCACTTTCCCCACTATTTCCTGCGGGTTACAGGGATTGACGGAATTAATTTGAACATTGGTGGCAACGTATTCGCCGTTAATTAAGGGTAAATAGGTCTTACCAAGGGAATTTTTGACAAAAGTAAGAGCTTGACTCGCTTTATTTCTTAATTGCTCGTTGGCATAATCTGTATCGGGGGCATTAGGAAAACCGGGGATAATCGGGTTATCATTGCCTAAAACCCGGGGGGCTGCGATTAAATCTTCCACGGGACGATCCTCCAAATTTTGCCGTAGGAAGGAACTATTAGCAGTATTTTCTAATAAACGGCGGATTAGGTAGGCCATACCGGGTAAAAGTTGTCCGTAGGGGGAATAAACCCGCACCCGATGACCCCGCTTCACTAAGGCTTTGGCTAATTGGTCGCCCATGCCGTACAATACCTGCATTTCAAAGCGACGACGGGGAATTTCTAAACTTTCTGCGATCGCACAGGCCAAGGCTTGCGATCGCACGTTATGACTACCGATGGCGGCGTATAAATATTGATGATTTTCCAATAATAACCGCGTCATCCGTTCATAATTGGCATCAGTGGCTGATTTTTCGTTATATACCGGCTGTGGCCAGTGATTTTGGCGAGATTTAATTGTTTCCTGATCCCAGTAAGCGCCTTTGACTAGCCGGACAGTAAGGGGATAACCGCGCTTTTTGGCCCAATTAATTAAATCTTGTAAATCTTGGGCAGAATCTCTTAAATATGCCTGTAGGGTGATGCCAATATCGGTACGACTGCGAAATTCTTCTTCTAGGAGTAATTCTTTCAGGATAGCCAGGGTGAGGTTTTTATAAACGTACTGTTCCATATCAAAATGGACTGCCACCCCTAACTCCTGAGCGCGTCGCAATAGTAGTCGAATGCGATCGCAAACTTTCTCCTTACTGCCAATGGGATCCATGGGATCAAACTGAGAATAAAAGGCAGTTAGCTTGACAGAAACCTGCACTTGTGGTAGTAACTCGCCGTCCGCTTCATCAATTTGGCTAACTTTATTCCATTTGCTCGCTTCTTGAGCCAAATGGGTCATTAAATCCAGATAACTTTGTAGATAAACTTGGGTTTCCGCTTCAGTAATTACCGCTTCACCGAGAAGATCTATGGTAAAAGCCATTTTTTCCTTCCGCAGACGGGTGACAGTGCGAGTAATTTGCTCTAGGTCTTCCCCGGCGATATACTTACGAGCTAAGGTTTCTACGGATTTACTGATCAGACTGGCGGCCGTTTGAGCGGGTAGGGAGTTAGGATCACTAAAGTTGAGGATACTTTTCAGCGCACTGGGCAGTTCTACGGAAGCATCACCGAGGTATTGTTGGAGATGATTAGCGATCTCGGCATTACTGCGTAAAGCGGGTAAACAGTCAATAAAACGGAATAATTGTACTCGTAAATTGGGGTTAGACATTGCCCAATCGAGTAATTTATCATCCCAACGCATTTGATCCTGTAAAGCAGACCAAAGACCTTTTTTTTCCCGAGTTTCGGCTAAAAGTTGTCTAGCGATCTCTTGGGTTTTAGTTTCGTAGTTTTGAGTTGATTCGATTTGGATAACCACGGCGATTCAAGTAAAAAAATTATCAACGGGATTCAGCTTTCAGCAAGCTAAGGTCAGCCTTCGGCCTAAAATTCAGTTTTTGAGCTTTTTCAGCTGATTGCCGCTCTTAATGGCTCTTTTCTCTGGTTTATAACTCTTACCGAAGGACTAATCAAAGCTAATAGCCGATCGCTTTTGCTGAACACTCTATTGTACTCGATCGAGCGGGGAGAGGGAATTATGAATTATGAATTATGAATTATGAATTAGGAAATGGGGAGAATAAATAAAAATAATCTCCTGACTTCAAAGAGGGTGTGGGGTGTGGGGTGTGGGGAAGTGGGAAGTATAAATAAAAATAATCTCCTAAATCCTGACTGACTGGAAAACAGAAGCTGAAATAACGCCAATTCGTCGATCATACTAAATCTGTTGAGTATAAGCTACATATCAGCAGAGACACTCCTGCAAGGGGAGTGACTCTCAAATCATTACAGATGTGTCAGCGGCTGCGTGTAAGCATCCCACCGAAAAACTAATGCGCTCCGGGGTTTGGGGGCGGCGCCACGCCCCCAACGGGGGGTTTGGGGGGTAGAACCCCCCAAAAGCTTGGATTGAGTAATCAGATCTCAAGTAATACTAAATCCCTTGAGTATAGGCTACATATCAGGAGAGGCACTCCTGCAAAAGGGGGAATAAATAATCAGTTTTTAATAACTGGATTTAGGATCAGAATATTTTCATGCTTGACAGTGTAACTTGTTGCATCGTGACTGCCTCCTAAATCCTGCCAGCCGCCTCCTGATACCCGATAGTCCTTGTGTATTGTCGAAGCGTTTACCTATAATAACTTTAAAAAGATTTTCGGGATCATCGGTAGCCCTATGGCAAAAATTGAAACGAGAACAGAACCCATGGTTTTAAACATGGGACCCCATCACCCTTCGATGCACGGAGTTTTGCGCTTAATCGTCACCCTTGACGGGGAAGACGTGATTGACTGTGAACCCGTAATCGGTTATCTTCATCGGGGCATGGAAAAAATTGCCGAAAATCGCACTAATGTCATGTACGTTCCCTACGTTAGTCGTTGGGATTACGCCGCAGGGATGTTTAATGAGGCGATTACGGTCAATGCTCCCGAAAAATTAGCCGATATCGCCGTTCCCAAACGAGCGCAATATATCCGGGTGATTATGTTGGAACTCAACCGCATCGCTAACCATTTACTCTGGTTAGGCCCCTTTATGGCGGATGTAGGCGCACAAACTCCCTTTTTCTACATTTTCCGGGAACGGGAGATGATTTATGACCTCTGGGAAGCTGCCACGGGAATGCGGTTAATTAATAACAATTATTTCCGTATTGGTGGCGTGGCGGTGGATTTACCCTACGGATGGGTGGATAAGTGCGAGGATTTCTGTGACTATTTTGACCCCAAAGTGGACGAATACGAGAAATTAATCACTAATAACCCGATTTTCCGCCGTCGTATTGAAGGGATAGGCTGCATTACCAGAGACGAAGCGATTAACTGGGGTTTATCCGGTCCGATGTTGCGCGCTTCCGGGGTGAAATGGGATTTAAGAAAAGTTGACCATTACGAGTGTTACGACGATTTTGACTGGGAAGTGCATTGGGAAACCGCCGGCGATTGTTTTGCTCGTTATCTGGTGCGGATTCGGGAAATGCGCGAATCGGTGAAAATTATCCGGCAAGCACTGAAAGGTTTACCCGGTGGTCCCTACGAAAATCTGGAAGCAAAACGGATGGCAGAAGGGAAAAAATCAGCTTGGAATGATTTTGACTATCAATATATCGCCAAAAAAGTCGCCCCCACTTTTAAGATTCCTAAAGGTGAACATTATGTGCGCTTGGAAAGCGGTAAAGGGGAATTAGGTATCTTTATCGTCGGTAATGATGATGTTTTCCCTTGGCGTTGGAAAATTCGGGCCGCCGATTTTAATAATCTTCAAATTCTGCCTCATATCCTCAAAGGGGTAAAAGTTGCCGATATTATGGCGATTTTAGGCAGTATTGATATTATTATGGGGTCAGTTGATCGCTAAATCTCTTTCAGGGTGGGTTATCTTAACTAACTCACCCTCGTTTTGGTCCAGTCTTATGAAAAAAGCTGTTCGTAATTTAAATTGCCTGTTGAGATGAGGCAAGAGGCAACCCCCCCAACCCCCCCGACATCGGGGGGGCAAGGGGGGAGGAGATTCGGCTAATCTAAGAATAAGCGATTTAAATACGTCTTAAGTAGGGAGGCAAAATTATTTGTAGGATGGGTTAGCGGTAGCGTAACCCATGCAGGAGTTGGGTTTCATGCTTCAACCCAACCTACGTTCATCTGATATTTAATTCCACCTGAACCTCAGGGATAGGGGGAAGAATCTTGCTTTCGGGAATCTTTAACTCCCCCACCTGAACACCCAAACTAGCCAAGGCGGTTAAAGTGGTGATGATGCGGCAAATCACGTCAATGTCCGCTTTATGTTTTTGCCAAAAATTCATAGATTTTGCTCCTGTCGCCTTAGGGCTTGTTTTTTGAGGACAAGTTGATTAAAATGCTTTCAGCAAATGCTGGCAAAAGGGGATCAAAAAGTGGATCAGATCGTAGGTTGACGTTTGACGAGATTTATGTTAAAGTCCGGCGAAATCAGATTATCGGATGAAGATGTAGAAACCCTTCGTAAGGCTAAAGATGCTTATGAGGGAGACTATTCTTGTGCTTCGGAGAAAACAGAGAAAATATTAATAGAAGCAAGTCGATGGTTACTTGAGGCATTTCTCGAAGAATACCGTAGTCGAACAAAAACTTCCAGTTATACCATTCCATTAAATGTCTTGAAAGCTTGGATGACATCATCGCCACAATCTGGAGCAACTAAAGAGGTTTTAGAACCAAAGGGTAAGAAATTGTACTTACAAAATAAATCTGATTTTAAAGGATTTGAAAATAAGAAGAAAAGGGAGTACATTACTCAAAATAAAATAAATACAACCAGAATTGAAGATATTAATGATAATTTAATTCATTTAACCTTTGATGAGGTTCTGAATTTTTTATTAGATTCGTCTATTTTAAAGGTAATTGGCATATCTGGAGATAGTTTGCGGTTTTGTACTGAACAAAAATATGGACTAGGAAAAAAAGGGCGAACCTCTAAACAGTCTTATATTGTTCAAGCTTATTGCGAAGTATTAGTCCTAGATTTTGAAAGCTTACAATGTTGTCAACTTCATCATCAAAACCCAAAAAATCAACAAACAAATAATGAAAAAATTTATCGTGTTTTGACAAAATTTAATTATACTAATCTAGTAAATTTTACCAGTTCAATAGCCGCTAAAACTTTACGAGAAGGCAGTATTTATATTCCGCCTTGTCCTCATCAATATCGTGTTTTGTGTTTGCGTCGTTTAGAAAAAGAAATCTTGATCACTAATAATTTGCCAGTTAAACCTATTGTTTTTAAATTTCAAGGAGATGGTCAGGAAGAATGGGATAGCTATAGTCTTCATGAACATTTTTTCGATAATTCTGGAGGAATTAAAAATTTAAAAGCTAATAATTTTTGTTTGATTTTTGAAGGAATTGATTGTGCAGACTTTTCCCGTTTAAAAGACATTGATTCATTTTGGCAAAACTTAATTACCAACGCTCGTAAAATACAAAATAGTCCCATTAAAGGCTTTTTATTAATGATTTGGTTAGATTATGGAAACAGTAATGATTGGAGAGATAAGGACAAATTATCAGAATTAAGTCCTATTCACCGCTTACAGATTGACTCTTGCTTTGAAAAACGGTCTTTTCAGGAAATTATTCCTACTTTTGCTCAACAACTTCAGTTAGGTTGTGACTTACAGGATGAAACCACAGACTTATTTAAATCTACCTTGCAGCAATTATGGAAAAATAGCGATCAAGGCAAGATAGAAGACACACTGAAAGCTTTTTATCAACAATTTCAAGGACAATTATCGAGGGAACATAGATGGCTAAACTATCCTTAACCTACAGGGGAAAAATTCAACCCAAATCGGATCTTTATTATGAACCGATTCAACAGAAAATTTATCCCTATGACGCAGGTGATGAGTTAATAGAAGTTGTTAACTTGGCTATTGAATTGGGAATGCCTTTGTTACTAGAAGGTGAGCCGGGATGTGGCAAAAGTCGTCTAGCTCATGCCTTAGTTTATGAATTTAATTATCGTCAGGAAAGTAATCCTATAAAATATTATGAGTGGATAGTTCAATCTACAAGTAAAGCGGAAGATAGTCTCTATCAATATGATTATATTGGCCGTTTACAAGCTGCTCAAATTAGCGGAATTTTAAGCCAAAAAGGAGCAGGAGAATCTTCTTCTGAGCAAAAAAATCCAGCTACTTCAAAAGATTGGGTTGATTTACAACCCTTGGGTAAAGCATTTAAACAAAGTCAAGATAAGCAAGAACAATCGGTAGTATTAATTGATGAAATAGATAAAGCGGATCGAGATTTTCCTAATGATTTACTTTTAGCCATTGAATCTCGTCGTTTTTTCATTAAAGAAACAGGAGAATTAATTCAAGCAAATGATCAAGCTTTTCCTCTGATTATAATTACCAGTAATCAAGAAAAAAACTTACCCAATGCTTTTCTGAGACGTTGCATTTATCACTATATTGAGCTACCCAACCAAGAAAGATTAAGAAAAATATTAACCGAACGGTTTACCGACGCTGAACAAGAGGTTATCATCAAAGCAGTGGACCGTTTTCTGGAAGTGAGAACATCACAAGACGAGACTAAATCTGAAGGGGAAAAAAAAGTTAGCACCAGTGAATTAATAGCCTGGTTTAAATCGTTGCTCAAGTACAAAACTGAAGAAATTATCGCCAAATTAAACGAGGACAAATTACCCCACGCTAGTGTTTTACTAAAAAGCCGTACCGATTTACAAGATTATGGAACAAGAGGTTAAAAAAGCCAATGACATCCCCCCTACTTGAGCTATTTTATCAACTCAGAGACGAACAAGGATTTCTGCTGTCTATTGAACAATATTATCGGGTGGAAAATTACCTAATTCAAAAACTCGCCAATGATTCTGATATTGCTATTCAAGAGAATCCCAACTTAGACAATCCTAAAATTAAACTTCTTTGTCAAGCTTTATGGGTTAAATCCCCGAAAGAAAAAGAAAAGTTTGATCAGGCCTGGACAGAGATGCTACAGTTACAACCAGAAATAAATATAGAAATAGCCAAAAAAACACCTATTCGCCATCCAGAAGAATCGATTAGCAAAATCATAAACCCGATGGATGATAGGGAATCTCCCTCATTAGAAATTACCCCTTCTGGGGATACACCAATAGCACCGGAGACTTCATTTCCACAAATTGCCACAGCTATTGAAAAGCGAAAAAAAATCACATCCCTAGATAATCCTGATTATTATCCTATTGGCATCGCTAAGTTACAAGAAAGTTGGCAGCAACTGCGTCCATTACCCCTAGAAAGTCCTCGACAAACTTGGGATCTAAAAGCCACGGTGATGGCAACGGCTAAACGAGGTTTTTTTGATCAAATAATTTACCAAAAGAAACAACTTTATCGCCGAGAAATTATAATTTTTATTGATTGTTCTGACTCGATGATTCCCTTTGCAGGATTTGGGCGAATAATGAAGCAAACTTGGGCAAATGTTCCCCATTTTTACTTTGATAATCTGATTAGAGACGAGGTTTTACGACAAGAAAACGGTTGGGAAAGTCAATCTTTAACCAAAGTTCTCTCTAACTATTCTCCTGAAGTAACCAGTTGTCTAATTCTTAGTGATGCGGGTGCCGCTAGAAAACGTTATGTAGAAGAGCGCTTGAGCGCAACAGAAACCCTTATCCGACGATTTAGCCGAAGATTTAGCCGAGTCGCATGGTTAAACCCCTTACCCTATCATCGATGGTATGGGACAACTGCGATCGATATTGCTGATTTAGCTGAAGATATACCCAATTTTTCCATGTTTGAACTAACCACAGAGGACTGGGAAAACTTGATAACATGGCTAAAAGAAGAAGCTATCCCACCCCGTCATTTTCCATTTAATCCTAATCAATTTCACCAAGGGGATAATTGGGATGAGGATGAAGATTTTTTTAGCGCAAAAAGCCGTTTAAGATTATTTGAAGAAGAAAACGAACCAAACACCAGAGAACTAGCGAAAAGAGCGGCATTTCCCCTTAGTTTATCCCCTAATTTACTTTATTATCTGCGTCAACATCAAGATAAAAATAATCAAGCTCCCTGGTATGCGATCGCTGATATTTTACTCTCCAGTTTAGTCCGCAAAATAGATCGAGAACTTTATGAAATGTCTCCCGATGTTCGTAAACTACTATTAGAAAAATTAACCCCAGAGGAACTTAAATCTCTGGCCTATCAGTTACAAACCTATATTCAGGAACAAATCGGTGATTATTGCTCAAAATCGGTTTATTGGCAAAATCAACAATGGTTAGCTCTTGCCTACCTAAAACCCAGTCAAGCAGTCAATGAAATCAAACAGGTACTAGCAGAAGCTATCAAAAATAATAACCGAGTGCGTCTTGTGAGATTGACAGCTTTATTAAAAAATATATCGGCTGCTTTAGCCGATTATGAACCCTTATTATTGCTTAATGAACCGATTGCCGCCTATTCTAGAGGGGATTTAAACACCGTTGGCAATGTCCTTCAACTTTCCCCAGAAGACGAAGGAACCCTACAAAAACGTTTAATAGACAAAGTAGCCGCTATTGTTCCCTACAATGAAAACCTTTTTACCGCAGAAACGGTATTGGTTAATAAAACAGGCCAAGTTATCGAGAGAAAACCTGTTAAAGCCTATTTTTACGATGAAAAGCTTGCAGAAGTTGGCAACCGGAAAAAAGCTCAAAACTATATCCGCATGATGTATATTCCCCAAGGAGAATTCTGGATGGGAACGGAAGATGAGGAAATCGAAAGACTGGTTAAAAAATTTGATTCGAAAGTATTTACAAGGGAAAGACCACAACACCTAGTCAAAGTCCCCGCTTTCTACATGAGTCAAACCCCGATTACCCAAGCTCAGTGGAGAGCGATTGCCGCAACCGCTAAAATAGACATCGACCTAGAGACAAACCCCTCTAGCTTCATAGGGGATGAGCTACCCGTAGAAAGAGTCAACTGGTATCAAGCAACAGAATTCTGTAAACGACTATCAAGGGAAACAAAACGGGAATACCGACTTCCCAGTGAGGCAGAATGGGAATACGCCTGTAGAGCGGGGACAAAAACACCCTTTCATTTTGGGGAAACCATTACCGGGGAATTGGCTAACTACAATGCTGGCTATACCTACGCAGGGGAAGCGAAGGGAGAATATCGACAACAAACGACTCCCGTGGGACAGTTTCCCCCAAACGCTTTTGGACTGTACGATATGCACGGCAATGTCTGGGAATGGTGCGCCGATACTTGGCACGATAATTATGACGGTGCGCCGACGGATGGCAGTGCTTGGATAGAAAATGGGAATGATAATCGTTCTCCGTTGCGGGGCGTTTCTTGGTACTACTATCCGTATTACTGCCGTTCTGCTTTCCGCGACGGCTACCACCGCCGCGGCAGCTACTACAACTACTACGGTTTTCGGGTGGTGTGCGGTGCTGGGAGGACTGTGTAACCCTTTTTCTCTTTTTTTCCCTTTTTTTTCCCTCATTCCCTTTTCCGGAATTTTTTGGGGCAAGCTATAGAACAAGTGTATTAGTTTAGGAGTTATACTAAATCTGGTTATTTGGGTTCGATCCCCCCTGCTCCCCTTGATAAGGGGGGTGTCGATCCCCCCTGCCCCCATTGATAAGGGGGGTGTCCATGAGTAGAAAACGGGTTTCTCGGAGAAACCCGTTTTCTGTGCTGAAAAAGTACGGGCGAAGCATTCGGATAGAAAATCTACGGTTTCAGCAATAGGTTATTGCCCGAATGCTTCGCCCCTACAGGATGCGGGCCGATGAAGACGCAGGGATAGGTTATACTAAATCCGGTTATTAAAGACTGATTATTTATTCCCCTTTTTGCCTTTTGCCTCTTGCATGAGTGCCTGTCTTCATAAGTAGCCTATACTCAAAGGATTTAGGATTATCACCCAGATAAAACATCCTATAATGAAAGGACAAGAAAAATTAGTCCAAGAAACCCTTAGCCAACCTGATGAAATTCGACGTAGCCGCAGTGACCCTAATGTTTATCTTTTTTATCAACTTCAACGACCAAAACGTTGGCTCTGTGCCATTATCCGAAAACTCAATGGTGATGGCTTCCTAATTACCACTTATCCCACCGATGCAATTAAAGAAGGGGAAATTTTATGGCAGAAGTAAACGTTTATTATGATCCGATGGGCAATACCTTAACCGTGTGGTTTGGCGATCGCTCTTCAGAATATCTCTGCGAAGAAACCGGCGACGAAGTTATTTTAATGAAAAATCAAAAAGGTGAAGTTATTGGTTTTGAAAAACTTAACTATAGGATTTCTGAGAACAGGAATCTTAAAATTTCCCTAGAAACTGCCATCCCTCTTTAAACAATAAAGGCGAAAAATAACACTTAAGTAGCTGGGTTATAATTAAATTAAAAATGGATTTTAAGTTCGATCCCCCCTGCCCCCCTTGATAAGGTAGGGTTGATTCATGAATCAACCCTACCTTATCAAGGGGTGTCTGATAGTTTTTAACGCCTACCTACTTAATCTCTCTATGAAAATCACTTATCAAAAAGTTAACTTAAAAGCTCCCAAAACGGAGACAGCTTATTGGCGTAGTCAATCGTACCAAACGAGACTATCGGCCTTAGAAGAAATTCGTCAAGAATATCATCAATATAAATATAATGCTGAACCAAGACTTCAAAGAGTTTATACAATTGTTAAACGATAATCAAGTGCGTTATCTCGTCTTAGGCGGCTATGCCGTTGCCTTACATGGCTATCCTCGTTATACTAAAGATATTGATATTTGGATAGAAATGAGTTCGTTAAATGCCTATAATCTAATCAAAGCCTTAGAAGGGTTCGGTTTTGGTTCTTTAGGATTAACAATTGATGACTTTTTAACGCCAGATCAAGTGATACAATTAGGTTATCCTCCTAACCGTATTGATTTAATTACAACCCCCGATGGGGTAGAGTTCCAAACTTGTTACTTATCCAGAATTGAGGTTAAAATTGACGATATTATTGTTAACTTTATTGACTTAGAAAATCTTAAAAAAAACAAAAAAGCATCAGGTAGATTACAAGATTTAGCCGATTTAGAAAATCTAGAAATAGATTAGAGCTATTGATAATTTACCTCGTACCTCGTTGCAAGGGTCTCCCTTGCAACGCATTTCTAGAGGTTCTACCTCTTGCTTAACCCATCAGGAAACGGAGAAAGACCCTCCCTTGTGTAGTTCCAAACCCTTGCCTTTTGCCTCTCTCTTCCCCGACCGGCGACCGACTCCTCACCCCACCAACAAACTTTTTCAGCCAACCCTAATCTAGATACCTTTCGAGAAAAAATTTTTTTGTACAGGGAGTCCTTAAAATAGAAGAGGGAACCCAAAACCAAGTTGCTGGTATTCTTCCTCTGGGCATGGTGGCGCAGTTTATAGAATTTAGCTGGAATTTATGAATCATTTTCTGCATTCTTTCACTGTTTTTCCTGATTCTGCCCGAAAATCTCGCTCTTACTCCCTGGGTAAACTGCGACGACCCTTAATCTTCCTGTTTACCGTCGGTTGTCTGACTAGCGTGGTCGGTTATCGTTTCTATAATCAGCCGAAATTGGCCGTCGGGACTATTTCCCCCGTCACGATTATCGCCCCCGAAGATGCCCGTTTTCAAGACCAAGAAACCACCGCCCTCAAACGCCAAAAAATTCGGGCTGGACTGCTTCCCCGGCTGAAAAGAGACCCCCAAACCACCGCCCAGATCGAGCGATCGCTGCAGGACACCTTAGGGCAATTAAGTCAAATTCGCCCAATTTTGCGAAGAAATTCCATTTTAATGGGCAGGACTATTTCCAACGCCACAATGGAAACGCTGCTCACCTTTTCTGCCCCTCAATGGTCAACTCTACAGAGCCGCCTCAACTATGAAGAATCTTTTACAAACCTCTTGACAAAAGAGCAGGAATATGCTGTTAGCGAAATCCAAGCCTATCGTCAGCGCGTGACGAAGGGAAGCTTTGAGCAATTTATCGATCGATTAGGGCAATTACGGCAAATAAAGGAGCAAACCAGCCAAAATTATCGGCATTCCAGCTTAAATAAACTCAAATACGCCGATCTGATCACAGTGGCCCAAATGGGCGATCGAGAGTGGCAAAACCTAGAAAAAGCCATCCTGCAAGCGGGGCGCCGGATTTGGGTGCAAGGCATTCCCCCGGGGATTTCCACCAGTCACCTACAGGATACCATCGCCGTGCAGATTAGCAGCGATCGCCTAACTGGTCGCCAGCAGTCTTTAGCCGAAAATATCCTTCTGGCAGCCCTGGAGGGACAAACGAACCTGATAGAAGATCGGGAGGCAACCAAAGAACAAGCCACTAAAGCGGTGGAAGCGGTAGATATGGTTATGTCTGACGCTCAAGCAGGTCAAATTATCGTTAAAGCAGGCGAAACAATTACTCAAGCTCAGTTTGTTCTCATCGATGGCTTTGGTTTGAGCGAACGGGGCATTAACTGGATGGGTTTAGGGTCAACGGCAATCCTTGTCACCAGCGCGATCGGGACTTTTTGCCTCGTTGCCCAGCGTCTCCATCGGCCTCTGCGTCACCGGGATTTTCTTCTCTTGGGTTTGCTAAGTTTTACCACACCGATCCTAGCGATCGCCAATATTCCCTTTACCAATCTGGCAGCCGTGGGTTTATTAGTCAGCAGTTTCTACGGCCCGACTCTGGCCGTCACCCAGGTCCTCTTAACTGCCGGTCTTTCCCTATTCAGCATCCAAGGTATCAGCGCCGATTTAATCGCCGGGACGATAGGGGGACTATTAGCGGCTATGATAGCGGCAAAATTGCGCTCCAGGGATGAATTATCGCTCCTAGGGATGGGAATCGGAGTCAGTCAAGGGGGTGTTTATCTGCTCACTTACCTAATCGTTAGCGCCACGGCCAGCACGATCATCTATACTCTACTACCCACGGCGCTCGTCTATGGTCTATCGGGAATAGCTTGGACGGTAATCGCCCTAGGATTATCCCCCTATTTGGAACGCTGTTTCGATGTGGTCACTCCCATTCGTCTGGTGGAGTTGTCCAATCCTAATTGTAGTTTGCTCAAACGTTTGGCCACGGAAGCACCGGGGACTTTTCAACATACCCTTTTTGTCGCCTGTTTAGCTGAAGCGGCCGCCCGAAAACTGCACTGTAATGTGGAATTAATTCGCACGGGAACCCTCTATCACGATATCGGGAAAATGCACGATCCTCTCGGTTTTATTGAAAATCAAATGGGTGGCCCGAATAAACACGATGAAATTAATGATCCCTATGTCAGCGCCGAGATTATTAAAAAGCACGTTAGCGAAGGGTTAGTCATGGCCCGCAGACACGGTTTACCGCGAGTCGTCCGCGATTTTATTCCCGAACACCAAGGTAATCTCTTAATTTCCTATTTTTATCAGCAAGCTTTGCAAAAATCCGCCCAAAATGGTCAAGAATTCGTCGATGAGGCGGTCTTTCGCTACGATGGTCCGATTCCCCAATCGCGAGAAACGGCGATCGTTATGTTAGCCGATAGTAGCGAGGCCGCTTTGCGATCGCTGAAGGAGGCATCCCCAGAACAAGCCATGGATATGATCAAAAAGATTTTTCAGGCCCGATGGCGCGATCAACAATTAGTAGATAGTGGTATTCGTCAGGAGGAATTACCAATTATTGCCGAGGTTTTTGTGCAGGTTTGGCAACAATTCCACCATCAACGCATTGCCTACCCGAAAGCAGTTTTAGAAGTCTCCTCAGCCAAAAAAATATGAAAAAAGATACTTGGCTAAATCAGTTACAATTTCTATACGAACAAGATGAACATCTCTGGTTAACTGAAACAATTAAACTTCTCAAGGAAAATCGTCTAGCTGAGTTGGATATTCAACATTTAATCGAGGAGTTGGAGGCTTTGAGCAAACTGGATAAAAATCGAGTTGAGAGTTTTTTAAGACAGATAATTATTCATCTTTTATTGTGGCAATATTGGTCAGAAGAATTTGAATTAAATCATCGCCATTGGCAAGGAGAAATAGCCACTTTTAGAGTTCAGCTAAATGGATATTTAAGCACAAATCTAGAAAAATATCTCCTAGATAACCAAGAAAAAATCTATCAAGATGCCGTTTTTATTGTCGGGCAAAAAACTGAAATATCTCCTCACAATTTCCCTCTAAATTGTCCCTATTCTCTCGAACAAATGCTTGATAGGCATTGGTTGCCAGAGCGAAATTAGTTAAATCCCACAGCTAAAAATCAAGGATAATTACCAAAATGCTCCTAATTACTCTCAACGAAAATACTTTATCTTTATCTCCGGGCAGTCAAGTAATTTTTCCGCATCAGACTTGGGAAGATTACGAAAGATTACTGAGTTTACGTCTCCAAAAAACCTATCCCAAACTCTGTTTTAATCGCAAAACGCAAGAAATTCGGCTTATGTCTCCCTTACCAAGTCATGGCAAACGTATCAATCTTTTAAGTGATTTAGTAAAAATTATCCTTCGTCGTCAAGGCAAAGACTGGGAATGTTTTGATCCGATTACCTTGAAAATTCCGGGGGAAGCAGGAGTAGAGCCAGATACTTGTTTTTATATTGATAATAGAGAGGCAATTTTAGGCAAAGAGAGAATTGATTTAACTGTCGATCCTCCTCCCGATTTAGCCATAGAAGTGGACTTTACTTCCCTGACTGATGTAGAGGCTTATCAATTGCTAAAAATACCCGAATTGTGGGTTTATCGTCGGGAAGAATTAAAAATATATCTGTTCAGAGAAGACGGTTATCAAGAAAGCGAAAATAGTCGTCTCTTTCCCGATATAAATATCAAGAAACTTTTCCCCTATTATGTTGAATTAGGCTGGAATCAAGGTTCTAGTCTTGCCTTACGTCAATTTGAAGCTTTAGAGAATTTTAGTTAAAACACTTTTTGTATAAAAGTGAGCTTAATCCCCCCTTGATCCCTAGGGTTGTTTCATTTAAATTAAGTACAGCTGATTTTGAGTCAATAAATTTGACTGAAAATTCTCAAATTTATCTTTTTCTAATCAAAAGAGTTAGTCACAATAACTAATCTTTAATCCCCTGCCAATATTTATTATGAATAAATTGATAAAGCTTGTTCCCAAGACACTAAAAGCTTATCTCTCTTGAAATTGTCTGAGAGTACATCCTGTTAATTTAGCTAATTTTTCTGCTTCTTACGTCGATAAAACTATCAGTTTTTCCCAACGTTCAGCTAACCACCTCTGTCCCTCTGTTATTGAGAGAAAACCCAAACCTCTGAAAAGATTCAATCCTATGGTTGTGAGAATTGACCAATTGCTGGCCGCTTGAAAATCACTTATCTCGCTTTTATCTTCCTCAAAAATTACATCTTTTACCCAATGTAACTGATTTTCTATTTTCCAGTGTCCTCGAATAATTTTAGCAAATACTTGAGCGGATTCAGTTAGGCTACTGATATAGTAAGCTGTTTCTTCATACGTTTTATCCCCGCGACTACCCCTTCTTTCTACTTTAATAACTCTTCGTAGATTTTCAAACCCTTGTCTTTCATTTTTACTCACTTTAAAAACTTCTATTTTTCTTGATATTTTTCGACCATGACCATTGTCTTGTTCAAGAAAGCAACTTTCTGCCTTTGAGGAATTACTTAGGTCTTGTATTCGCTGATAAAGATTTTTCTGATTTCCTTTAACGGTGATAACATAATCATTTTTACTCTTGGCTATTAAGCTGATTGTTTTTTTCTGACAATGTAAAGCATCGCCAGTAAAAACTTTATTTTGGAGAGAGCAATCTTCAATTATAGCTTGACCTTCCTCGATTTCAGACCCTTTTTTGTTTTCGATTCTTTTTAAGTGTAATACTAAGCCACTTTCTTGACTAAACAATGAAACAAACATAATAAAATTTTGTTGTTCATCATTAGGATTCTTTAGGGTGTTTTTGAGACTTTTTCCATCCATCCCTAGCCAATTTATATCATCTCTTTGTCCATATTCTTCTAATGCCCATTCATTAAACATTTTTAACAAAATCTGCCACTCAACTCCCATCATTACCCTTCTAATTGTTGAATAGGATGGGACTCTTTCTGGAATTATGTTAAATTCTTGACTGAGCCTGTGCCGATTATTTTTAGCAAACTCTCCTAGCTCTCTATAACCTGAGTATCCTAGCATTGTTCCCAGTATTATTACTCTGAGAGGGGGACAAGCGAGCTAGAAGGTAGATAGGGCAAGCGATATCGCTCTTTGTCCTTTGATGTAATCCTTCAACCGATAGCGGCTAATTTGCATTAGCTCTTCTATATTTTTTTGGAACATTTGATGTAGCTGGAGCCAATGATAGAGATGTTGACCCACATAAAAACTGCTGTGTCTGCGTTGACCTTTATATCTTTTTTCAGGTCTTGTGACATATTTTTGGATTCCCATATCCTTAATTTTTTTACCTTGTAGTGTGGCACTTGTATAGGCGATAGCTATAACAATTATCAGCTTTGATAGGTATTGCGGTGCTAATTGAGAACCTTCTAAGCTATAGCCTCCCGACTTAAAATCTCGAAACATCTCCTCAATATCAAATCTTTTTTGATAGGCAATTATTGCCGTCTCTAAATCTCCAAAGTTAGTCAGAATGGTTCTTCGTTACTTGGTATGATTCGATAGGGGGGCATAAATGGACTAAATCCTTATCTGGCAAGAGATTTAATTGATTAGTTCGTTCTAGATCAAAAATAATTGACAAAAATCTCCAAATGTCTTTATATATAATGGTTTCATCCCTTATAACCCCCGTCGATTGCATAAGACAAACCGAAGAACCGTCAGAATATACCAAGGTTCTTTTGTTTTAAAACCCCGATAGGTTTTTTTCCACTTACCAGCTAAGTTAAAGTTAAACTCTCCAAACCCCTGCTCTTTTGTAACATTGACATCATTCAAAAATAGTTTAGTTCCTCGACTTAAACCTAATGCTCTCATTTCTTGATAAATTCCTTCTTTTTTCTTCACATTTGTACTTTGTTTTTGTCTTAAACAAAAGTACAAACTCTCCTTCTGAAGCCACTTTCCAAGACTGACCGAGCAAAATTCTCTATCTCCTAACACCACTATTTTATGACCTGATAGCACCGTCAATATTTTCCCCAATACTCGCTGCTGTTCTTCGAGGTTACTACTTCCTTTTTTATCTAATATCTCCCAATAGATTGGTATGGCTCTCTTGTCATAAATTAGACTCACCATCAAGATATTTATTGCTCCCCAACTCGTCCGGTCTATGGCAATATATACTAATCCTTTTATTGTGAATCTCTCCTGCTGTTTTAACATCTCTTTTAGGCAGACAAACCAGATTTTTTCAATATTCAGAATTTCCAGCTTTAAAAATCTTTTTAGTTTTTTTCTCCGACTCTCAAACAGGATTGGTATTGGTAGTGCTTCTGCTAATATCTCTAACTTGGCTTGCTTTAGTATTTGCCAGGTTCCAACTATCACTAACAACAGTAGATATCTGGCTCGCCCCAGTTCATTCTCTAAGACTTTCTGGTATAGTTCACTTATCATTTTCGTTATCTAGGTTATATTTACTATATATGACTTATCTTTTTTTTGAGTCTGTATCTGTATTCCATGCTACATAAGCTTTTCAGCCTGCTTGTCCCCCTGTCAGATTATTACTACTAATACTATCCATAAAGGGTGTCTTTTTCCTTGATCTTTCCTAAAGTCCTTGACTTGTTTCAGTTTTTGTATTAAGCTCAACATATATTTCAAAAGTTGGCGGTCACTTCTCATTTTACCTGATAGTTATCGCTTTTACTTTTGATATTCTGATGGGAGAATGAAACAGCCCTACCCTTGATCCCCCCTGCCCCCCTTAATAAGGGGGATGCCGATAGGCGGGGGGATCTGACAAACTAAAAATAATTATCAAAATGCTACTAATTACTCTCAACGAAAATACTTTATCTTTATCTCCGGGCAGTCAAGTTATTTTTCCGCATCAGACTTGGGAAGATTACCAAAGATTGCTGAGTTTACGTCTCCAAAAAACCTATCCCAAACTCTATTTTAATCGCAAAACGCAAGAAATTCGGCTTATGTCTCCCCTACCAAGTCATGGCAATCGTGTTGATACATTAAGGGATTTAGTAAAAATTATCCTCCGTCGTCAAGGTAAAGACTGGCAATGTTTTGATCCGATTACCTTGAAAATGCCTGGAGAAGCGGGAGTAGAACCAGATACTTGTTTTTATATTGATAATAGACAGTCAATTTTAGGCAAAGAGAGAATTGATTTAACTGTCGATCCTCCTCCCGATTTAGCTATAGAAGTGGATTTTACTTCTCTGACTGATGTAGAGGCTTATCAATTGCTAAAAATCCCCGAATTGTGGGTTTATCGTCGGGAAGAATTAAAAATATATCTGTTCAGAGAAGACGGTTATCAAGAAAGCGAAAATAGTCGTCTCTTTCCCGATATAAATATCAAGAAACTTTTCCCCTATTATGTAGAATTAGGCTGGAATCAAGGTTCTAGTCTTGCTTTACGTCAGTTTGAAGCTTTAGAGAATTTTAGTTAATAAATATTACCAATTGTAAATTTAAATATTTTTAAGTATTGAAGGTATTTGCATATAAAATACTTATCATTTTGCCCCGATTGCCTCTAACTTTCCCCTCCCCACAGTAATCACCGGGTAAATAGAAAATTTCTCACTCTTTCTCCTAAAGATGAAGTACAAATTAATCCTTACTCATCAAGTATTTTAGCAACAATAACTAACCTCATCTTTCTGAGAAAGGCTCTAACTGCCATAACCTACCTTGTATTATGAACAATAGTCAAGTTCTTATATTCTCGGTAAAATCGTCTTATGAGGGGAGAATTATTAGTAGCCTGGGCAGCACAACAAAAATCCTTCGATAGCAATTCTGCTGTGAACAGCCAAACGGTGGGAGACATTCCTGAACTGGTTCTTGTCTTGATCCTGCTGCTACTGATTGCCACTGCTGTGGCTCTAGTAACCCAGCGATTACGCATTTCCTATGTGGCAGGTTTAGTCTTAGCAGGATTACCGATTACCGATCTGTTATCTCGTCGTATTGGCTTAGATCCGTTTTTAGTGCTTAACCTTTTTCTGCCGATTCTGATTTTTGAAGCGGCGATTAATACCGATATCAGCCGTCTTCGCAGCACCTTTAAACCGATCGCTCTGCTGGCAGGACCCGGCTCGGTTTTTTCTGCGGCGATTATTGCAGTTTTGGTAAAATTCGGGCTGGGGCTAGATTGGATTCCCGCCTTACTGGTGGGAGTGATTCTGGCAAATACCGATACTGTCTCGATGATTGCCGTCTTTAAAGAAATTCGGGTTCCCTCTAGGCTCTCGACTATTGTGGAAGGGGAAACACTATTTAATGATGCAGCCGCACTCGTCACCTTTAATTTGCTCTTGGTGATTTACGCGACTGGAACCATCAGCACCACACAAGTCATCAAGGAAGTGTTGATCGTTGCTCTGGGTGGGGGATTAGTGGGCGCTGTCCTAGGCTACCTGTGTCTGCCTATCTATGTGCGCTTACGGGATCCGCTTAGTAGCCTTTTGCTTACGGTTGCGCTTGCCTTGGGAGCTTTTCAACTCGGGCAGTTTTTGGGTGTATCGGGAGCGGTAGCGGTAGTTATTGCCGGACTTGTCTTTGGTAACTTGGGGCTGCCTCGCAGCGCCTCTGCATCCGATCGCATTACCCTGATCAGTTTTTGGGAATATGCCGGTTTTATCGTCAATACTTTTATTTTTCTGCTGATTGGCATTGAAATCAATCCCTTGACCCTATGGCAAACCTTGCCATCGATTGTGCTGGTCATTTTGGCTTATCAATTGGGGCGTATTCTGTCAGTATATTCGTTACTATCGGTACTTCGCTGGATCGATCGACCAATCCCCTTACGCTGGCAACATATTCTGATTTTGGGCAACATCAAGGGTTCACTCTCCATGGCCCTAGCGGTTGCCATTCCTTTGGCTCTAACAGGGAGGGAATTGATCATCGAGCTAGTCTTTGGCTCTGTGTTATTTTCTCTGGTTATCCAAGGATTAGCCTTACCCTGGTTAATTAAAAAGCTCAATATTAGTCAGGTTTCGGCAGTAACCCAGGAGATTGGCCAGTTGCAGCTGCAGTTGATCGCGTCGAAAGCGGCACAAGATGAGTTAGCCAATTTACTGAAATCTGGCGTTTTACCGAAAGCAGTGTACGAAGAACTGTGGGCATCTTATCAGGCAAAAGTGGCGGTATCGGAACGGGTGCTGCGGGATGCTTATAACCAGTCTCGATCGGGGCAAATGGAGCCTAACTACGGTCAGTTAGATGCCATTCGACGACGATTGTTCCTCGCCGAGAAGGCAGCCCTGGGGGATGCACTTCGCAAACGCATTGTACCAGAAGATTTGGTACAATCCTACGTTAAAGGTTTGGATGAGAAACTTCTATCGTTGGACGATGATTAGTTTGAATGCCGAGGTAATCGATCATAGGTTTGACGAATTCCGGACGAGTAACCACCAGAATAGTTGAGTCTGCTTCTAGGACGGTATTGCCGTTGGGAATCTCTAAACTGGCAGAAGGGTGACACTGATAGCCAATAATGAGCGAACCGGTCGGAAAGTTGGCATCTTGAGCAATTTGGGCAACGGTACGCCCAGCTACATAACAATCCTTGGGGACGGGCAGCTTTAGCACCTCCACTTGTCCCTGTTCAAAGTGCATCATCGATTCTACTTCGGGGTATTCGATCGCATTGGCCATGGTGACAACGGCTAAATCAATCGTGCTGATGATGTGACTAGCTCTAGCAAGACGATAGGCTTCGAGAAATTCGCGATCGCACATTCTCACCACAATATGGGAAATGCCATAACTTCTAGACAAGGTGACTAGGGCTAGATTCATCGCATCGTCCCTCAATGCGGCAACAACCGCCTTAGCTTGTCGAATCCCCGCCTCTAGCAGAACTTTCGTGCTGACAGCGCTCCCCTCAAAGGCCATGACACCAATTTTTTCCCGGGCAAACCGACAAGCTAAAGGGTCCACATCAACGATGGCGACGGTGTGTCCCAAGTCTAAAAGTTGTTGGGCTAAACCTAGCCCCATCATTCCCGCCCCACCAATTAAAACGTACATAGCGGCTCTTTACTTAACAAACTTGACTTCTAGGAAATAATGGATGGATGAGGCTGCACCTATCCACCCTAGATATCTAAATCTGCGGGGCTAAATTTCTTGTGAATCTGAGGAAAACCTAACTGTTTAATCACTTGATGTTTGCGTTCTTCCTCAAGGAATTGCAAATTATTATAATTAACCCAGTGAATACAGTTAACTGGACAAGTCTCGATCGCTTCTTGAATAATTTCTTCTTCGTCACCGTCCTGATTATAGACGCGAGAGCGACCGTATTCGCCTTCAATAAAAAAGGTATTGGGGGCAACGTGGGCGCAGTGTTTACAACCAATACAAGTGACCTCATCGACGTAAACCGCTTTCTGGCGCTGTAAACCACCCAATTCAGGCTCAAAACCAGTGCGATCGGGGGAATCTCTTAGGAATCCCCCTAACTCTGGTTCAAAACCAGAGCGTTCGGGAGAAAAATCAGCCATTAGGCACTCCAACGTTGTACCACTAGACGAATAGAACCATCAGTATTTTTTTCCTGTGCTGCCACCTGAAAACCCTGTTTAGCAGTTTCTGCCAGAATGGTGTGGTAGGCATAACCTTGATTTACTTTTCTTAAAAATCCTTCTACGGTTAGGGGTTGTTGCCAGTATTGCAAATCGGCAACTAACTCGTACTCGTTACCATTCCAGCGAAAACCGATATCGTAATTGTTATCTTGCTCGATTACCACCTCTGCGGTTAAAGTTTGACCTTGATAACCTTTGACGGGGTGGGAACCCTCTTTCCATTCCATCCCCATATCGCTCAGGGCGGCTTTTAGGTAGGATAGATCGCGGATTTTGGTTTTGATATTGCTAAAGTGTGACATGGTTTTTCAGTGGCTTAAATAAAGGGATCGGGAAAGATGAAAAATTACCAGTCGCTAAAAGTGGCCGCGTTGCTGACTTTCTCTGACTGGCTGACGGTTTGATGGTAATAATCCGAGGTTTTCTCTTGAGACATCAGCTGCCCGAGTTGTGCCTCGATCGCCGCCGTCACCTCTTGACAAGATGAACCGACTATGCCTGTCACCTTTTCCATGACGCGACCATCGGGATAGATGATAAACTCTAGGCTTTCCATGCTCATAGGTCTTCTCGGCGTAATCTGGGGTTTGCAAAGCTCCCTATCGTTTTAATTTACGATAGTTTGCTAATCGTAGCAATCTGGTTAAAATTTTAGCAAAACTTTATATTATCTCTACCAACCACTTTCATGTTTTGTAAGTTTCCCGTAACTTTTCTTTACCGTCAAGGGCGAACTTTAACCTAGTGGGCATAATTTAACAAAACTACACAAAAAAGACGACCTGAAGCGATAAATTGAAAATAAAGGAGATGCAACGGCGAACCACGACCGCCGAGATCATAGAATTTTGTCTATAGGAATCAGAAGAGATATGAATAAACAAACAGCCAGCGATCGCCTTCGGATTGGTGTTTTAGGTTTTGGTGGTTTGGGACAGGCTGCCGCTAGAATTCTCGCCCCCAAACAGGAAATGCTTTGGACTGCCGCCGCCGATAAAGCCGGTTTTGCATACCACAAAGACGGTCTAGATGTCAATACCTGTAACAAAATTTATCATGACCGGGGTTCGATCGGTTATCTGGAAAATTACGGCAGTCTCAGCGAGAACAGTATCGAGGAATTAATCAAAACTGCCGACGTAGAGGGCTATTTTCTCGCCTTGCCGAATTTACCTAACAATTTCATGGCCGATATCGCTAAAACTTTCATTCGCTTAGGTTGGCGCGGGGTTTTAGTCGATGCTCTCAAACGTACCAGCGCCATGGCACAAATCTTAGCACTACAAACAGACCTAGAAGCCGCCGGCATCACCTACATGACCGGCTGCGGTGCTACCCCCGGACTGTTAACTGCGGCCGCTGCCCTAGCTGCCCAGAGTTATGCAGAGATTCACAGCGTTAAAATCACCTTTGGCGTGGGAATCGCCAACTGGGAGGCTTATCGTGCCACTATTCGCGAAGATATCGCCCATTTACCCGGTTACGACCCAGAAACAGCCCACCAGATGAGTGACGCGGAAGTGGAAATGCTGTTAAATAAAACCAATGGCATTCTCAGCCTCGAAAATATGGAACACGCCGACGATATTATGCTGGAATTGGCTGGAATCTGTGGACGAGATCGGGTTTCCGTCGGCGGTGTGGTGGATACGCGCAACCCGAAAAAGCCCTTAAGTACCAATGTTAAGGTCACGGGGCGGACTTTTGAAGGCAAAATTTCCACCCATACCTTCACTTTAGGCGATGAAACCAGTATGGCGGCTAATGTCTGCGGGCCGGCTTTCGGTTATCTGAAAGCGGGGGTTTCCCTGCATCGTCGCGGTATCTACGGATTATGGACAGCAGCGGAGATTATGCCGCAATTTGTGCGCTAGGGGTTTCTCTGGCGTAAAATAGCTAAAACTTTCGGGAAAATAGCGGGTAAGGGAGCGATCGCTTCTAGGCTCTCTCCCGTGACCGGATGTATTAAAATTAAACGATGGGCGTGGAGTAATTGCCCGGGTAGATTAATCCCGATGGAACGACCAGAACTATAGAGGGGATCCCCAAGAATCGGATGACCAATGTGGCTGCTATGAACGCGAATTTGATGAGTTCTGCCAGTTTCTAGGCGAAATTCCATTAAGGTGTAGTTGCCTAGTCTTTCCTTGACTTGCCAGTGGGTGACGGCATTTCTACCGCCTTTTTCCACGGCAATAATAGCCATCTTTTGGCGATCGCTGCGGTGACGACCGATCGGCAGATCAATTGTACCTGTTTCGCTTTTGGGGACACCGTGGACGAGGGCCATGTATTCCCGGCGGGCAGTTTTGGTTTTTAATTGTGCCTGTAGGTGTTGATGGGCCTGGTCGGTTTTGGCAACAACGATCGCACCCGTGGTATCCTTATCTAGGCGGTGAACTATGCCGGGCCGTTGAACTCCACCGATTCCGGCTAAATTTGGGCAGTGATGTAGTAAAGCGTTGACCAAGGTTCCCGATTCGTGGCCGGGGGCCGGATGAACCACTAAATCGGCTGGTTTATTGATAATAATCAGATATTCGTCTTCGTAAAGAATATCAAGCTCGATCGCCTCGGCGGTTAATTCGAGGGGTTGACTGTCGGGAATGGTAATCTTTAGGCGATCCCCTTGAGCAACTTTAGTATTTTTATTAGTGCAAATTTGACCGTTTAACTGTATATATCCCTGTTCTATCAGTTTTTGCAGTCTCGATCTCGATAAATCGGGCAATTGTGACCCCATCCAAGCATCTAAACGTTCTTTTTTTCCCGCAACTTCTAAGTTTAATTGCTTCATCGATTTTTAGTGATCAGGGTGTAAGGTTTAGGAGAATCGAGAAAAACTGACTGGAGATTATTTAAACTTAGCTCAACAATTCCAGTTATTTTAACAGTAATTGAACTTGCTCTGGCTGCTTGAGATAGAAATCTTGGGATTAAATTTTCCTGATTTTTAACGACAAAAGCCAAAGCAAATCAGTAGAGATTTACTCATACCCAAAAAAATAGAGAGACGTTGATTATAGCAACGTCTCTAGATCAGAAATTAATCAATCAGAGTAAGCCAAGCTGTTTTAAACAAGCGAATTTTGCCCACTTTAGTCACTGAAAATGCTATTTAAAACTCCTGAAACGATCGAAACCACGATCGAACCGAATAAAGCAGCAAAGAATGATTCTACCTGAAAACCAGGGATAAAATAGGAGGCTAAAGAAAAGGAAATGGCATTAACCACAAAAATAAATAACCCTAGGGTCAAAATAGTTAAAGGCAGGGTAAAAAGAATCAACAGGGGTCTAACAATAGCATTAATTAAACCCAAGACGACAGCAGCTATCAAAGCCACGGTAAAATTTTTAATTTCTATACCTGGTACTATTTGCGCTGTAATCAATAAAGAGACGGCGGTAATCAACCAACGGAGGAAAAAAGATAACATAAGTCCATCCATCTAAGATAGTTCATCCTCATCCATTTTAATCGCCATCGCCCCTTAAAGAGACGGAAGTTTTCAGGAGATGACAACGAAAACCGACATTGACTGCTTCCGCTGCCCGAAAACCAGAGCGGGAACATAGTATTGTAAAGTTTCAATACAAATATAGTCAGATATAGTCAGGCATGGTAATATATAGACATGAAACTATCAGACTATGCAAAAAAAGCAGGAATAAGTTATCGAACGGCTTGGAGATGGTGGAAACAAGGAAATTTAACAGGCTATCAATTGCCTTCTGGTACAATTATCACAACGGATGACAACCCTTCAAAACCCGACGCTGAGTTAAAAGACAACGGACAATAATGTTAGTAGCAGAAAGACACATTATCAAGAAAGGACATCGATTTTGGGCTGAGATAGATAATTTATCTTGGCAGTCTAAAAATCTCTACAACTCAGCCAATTATTTTATCCGACAAAACTTCATTTATGGCCATGGCTATTTGACCTATAATCAGATGGCCTCTCTCATGAAAGAGACAGAACAGTATCAAGCTTTACCCGCTAAAGTTTCCCAACAAGTTTTAAGAGGATTAGACAAAAACTGGCAATCATTTTTTTGCCGCTTCATCGGAGTTTAAAAGTCACCCCGATAAATTTCTAGGAAAACCCAAAATTCCTGGCTATAAAGAGCCAAAAAAAGGAAGAAATCTCTTAGTTTACACGATTCAAGCTATAAGCAAAGTAGGTATTAGGCAAGGGTTAGTCAAACTATCAGGTACTTCAATTGCCTTGCCGACGAGAGTAGCAGAGCGCATAGCAGAAGTCAGAATAGTTCCTAAATGTGATTGTTATGTAATCGAGGTAATTTATGAGAAAACCGAACAGTTCTTAGCTCCTAATGAAAAGATAGCTGCGATAGATTTAGGCATAGATAATTTGATGGCTGTAACTTCAAATTAACCAGATTTTATCCCTTTGTTGATTAATGGCAGACCGTTAAAAAGCCTGAATCAATTTTATAACCAACGTCGAGCTAAGTTACAATCTCTGTTAAAAGGCAATCGTCAGAGTTCCCAGAGGATTCGCCGTTTAACCCGTTGCCGTAATCAGAAGATAGATAATTATCTTCACCGAGCTAGTCGTTATTTAGTCAATCTCTTAGTTGAGCAAGAGATAACAACTTTAGTAATTGGGAAAAATGACGGTTGGAAACAAGAAGTAAACTTAGGAAAAGTCAACAATCAAAAATTTGGGACCATCCCTCATGCTCGATTAATTGAGATGATTATTTATAAATGTCAATTAGAAGGAATCTCTGTGATTCTTCAAGAAGAATCCTATACCTCAGCTTCTAATTTTTTGCATGACGATCCTCTCCCCGTTTATGGACAGATAACTGAAAAGCCAGTGTTTTCAGGAAAAAGAATTTCGCGAGGGTTATATCGTACAGATAAGGGGATTCTGGTTCAATCTGATGTCATGGGTTCCTACAACATTTTGCGAAAAGCATTCCCAAATGCGTTTAACCGCTATGGGATAGAGAGGTGCGTAGTTCACCCAAGGAGAATCAATCTCTCGAAGTAAAAGTGAAGGGAATTTCTGAAATGGAATTCAGTCTGTCTATATTTGACTATACTTTTACTAACTATCGGTTACACTGATGATAAACAGGAAAATTTGCTCAGACTATCACCCCCCGGAAAGAGGCAGCACTAAAGATGATATCTAGAAAAAATTTTAGCCAAAGCCAGCAAGTACCAATCGGTAAAACGAGAATTATTCAGGGAGCAACTGGCACTTTAATGCTAATGACTCTGCTTTCTCTCCTCTTAGTGCCACCCAGTTTAGCATCTCCTGAGCCACCCAATTCGGTCATCGCCGCTACCCGTCAAGATTTGAGTCGGAAAACCAAGATATCCGTTAATCGCTTGCAAATTCAAGCAGCACAACCACAAACCTGGCCCGATGGTTGTTTAGGATTAGCTAAACCGGGAGAATTCTGTACTCAAGCACTGGTGCAAGGATGGCGAATTATTCTGACTGATAACCAAAAAACTTGGGTTTATCGCACCGATAGCAGCGGCACTAATCTCCGCTTAGAAAAGTGAATTTCTTTGGCTCTTTTCCGGCTGCTTTTTCGGCATCCCCAAAGTAGCGTTTTCCTGATTTGATTATCGTCCCCCCAGGGTTGGGTGATGAAAATCGGCTGAGAATGGCTCTAGGGTTTGTTTCAAGAATCTAGTCGTCTCTGGCAACCCTATTTAATTAATAATCCCAGTTTTTTGCTTCTTTTTGCTCTATAACTCCTGCGAGGCTGGAAAAAGTAAACAGTAATCCAGTCATCAGCCCTCAACTATCGTTAAGATGGATAGGAGAAGGTAAAGTTTTATATGTCCCCTTCAACTGCGTTTAGGAGTTCCTGCTAAAGATGACACAAGCTACTCAGATTCAAGGAAAAGGAATTTTACTCAGTGAGGCTGCCCTCAAACACCTTACCATGCTCAAAGAGCAACAGGGCAAGGATTTATGTTTGCGCGTGGGTGTGCGTCAGGGTGGTTGTTCGGGAATGTCCTATATGATGGATTTTGAGCATCCTGGCAATATTGGCCCCCAAGATGAGGTTTTCGATTACGATGGCTTTAAAATCGTCTCTGATAAAAAAAGTCTGCTCTATCTCTACGGTCTCATGTTAGATTACAGCAACGCGATGATCGGCGGTGGTTTCCAATTCACTAATCCCAACGCCAGTCAAACCTGTGGCTGTGGTAAGTCTTTTGGCGTTTAATATTTTCCCGGGGTGATACCTTTCACCCCCGCCTCCCAGAGGCGTTTTTTTTGGCCAAAACCCTTGACAAAATCGGAGACTTGCCTATCCCTCCAATATTTTACGAATGGGCAATTAATTTTGCACGACTACTTAATAATCAGGCGATGATAGTAATTAGTTTCCTGTATCGCCTTTTGTCAATTGTTTTCTATCTAGAACAAGCTCATCAATTATGTCTCTGGCCAGCTAAGGATTTAAAGGATTTAGTCGATTTATGCCCTCCTATCGAACCATAACAAGTAACGAAGAGCCTAAATTTTGAGATCACGGAGTAGGACGTTTAACCTGTTTCCTCTCGTTCTCACGGTCGGAACCACTGACAAGCATTCTAGCATCCAAGCCGTCCTTAAAGGACGGGGTTAAACCCAAATTTCCGGTAAGTTGTGTTGAGAAATGTGTAGAGTTGCCGCCGACCCTTGACTGGAACCTAAGCTCTCGTGATAACTTGTATAGGAGTTATCGACAAGACACCATCAGCTAGACAAGCCCCTTGCAGTTTCTCTATGTTTCACCCCAACCAATCGGAACCCCGTGAAGATATCCGCGAGTATGTAGCTCAACTACAACTTCACATGGCTTTACAAGCTCGTAATCTCGTGCCTAGTCTGACTAATACTAGAGATAGTCGCGAGAAACTGCTGCAGGATACCCAAGCAACCATCGAAAAAATCGTTTCCCGTCATTTCTAGTTGACTGATTTTACCATAGTCATTTGAGCCGCAGGACAGGCAAGACAATTGCCACTGCGGCAAGGGGTTATTGACTTAAATCTATAATATCCCAGCAATTTTTTTTATGATTACCCACTTGATAAAGTGGCCACAGCAGTGGTATTAATTTAAGATAGGAAGTTTTCGGGAGTCAGTCGTCGGTCGTTAATACCAAATTAGCCTACACTTCATCTTGATAAGAAAGGCTAGATTTTTTGCAGCTTCTTAGGGAAATTATGACCACTAATCCTCTTAACTCGCTCATTTTAGAGCAGATTAGTCATATCTGTGAGCAATACTCGATCGAAAGTCGTATTCTCGAAGATTTTGCCGATTTTGTCATCAAAAACCACCGTAAAAAGTCTCCTAAACCATCGTTAACTAAATCAAAAACTACAGCCACCACCACCACAAGCTCAAAAGTTAAACCTTTAACTCTAACGCAACTTAAACAGGCAGTTTATGCCTATTTTGAGGTTAGCAATACCACAGAATTAAAAAAATCGAGTATGTTTCAAATGGCTACTAGAGCCTTTGATAACATCAATTTATCTCAGCGAGAAAGTTGGGAAAAAATTTACAGAGAGTATGTAGGTATTTTACCAGAAGAAGATGGAGAAACTGGTAAGCATTGTATTAATGGTATTAATATATTTAAGTATTTTTATCCCTATCGTGTTTTCGAGCTTGATCCAAAAACTGCCAGCAAGGAAGACATTAAAAATGCCTATTATCGTCTTTCTAAAATCTATCATCCTGATAACCAAGAAACAGGAGACGCAGAAGTTTTTGATTGTTTAACTGTCATGTATAAGTCTATCACCACGGAGATAAAATAATCATGCCTCAGAAAGCAAATACCTTCCTGATCCGAGATACCGAATTAGCTCAATGGTTTTCTATTACTCTTGAAAAACTAGACAAAATTGTTGATATTTTTGATGCTGATCCTAATGATGATTGGGATTTAGTTGAAGGTGTCGATTATCAATTTGTCAACAAAAAAGATAAAGTTAGAGTGTTTTCTTTTGAAGGTGCTTTAAAAATTGCTTCCTATATTGATCAGCATGAAAAGCGAGGAATTATATACAGATTTAGAGAATTTTTTACTAAGCACGATCAAAAAATTCGTCGCTCTTTGGCACGAAAATTAATTTTTAATGAATTGGCTGACTCTGGCGAAATTAAAGTTTATCAAGGAGTGGCTATGATTCATAAACAGAGTTTGCGGCGAATTTTAAAAACTAATGGAGCCAAGCTAAATCAAACATTCAATAATCTTAAACTCCACGAATCTTCATCTTTGAAAGTTGATGATGAAGAACTTGCTAAGGTAATCAAAAATACTAAAACAGAAGTTCGTCCTTTAAAAATAGGAGTAGATTTTTACGAAGATGAAAAAAGAGAGTTTTGGTTCTCTGAAAGTGGAGTTGTTCGCATTTCTAAATCCATGAGTGAAACTTTGACGAATAAATCGCGCCAAGAAATGTGTAAAATGATTGAAATCGAGTTTCCTCTTGCCTTTAAAGAAATTCAGGAAAATCTAGATGACGATACCAAACAAAAAATCGAGATTGAAAAGGCTAAAAAACGAGCTAAAACTAGAGATAAAAACACTTGTCAGGTGACAGGGCAAAAACCGGATAGAAATAATAAATTTAATCTCGCTGTCCATCATCTTTACTCTGCCCAGAAATATCCCCATCTAGCGACATTAGATCTGAATTTGGTGACTATTAAAGAAGAAATTCACCAAGAATTCCACGGTAATTTAGGGGGATTTCATCAACCTTGTACAATCGAGGATTTTATCGAATTCTTGCACGTTTACTATCCCGAACATCATGGTAATTTAGCCTTAAAACTTCAGAAAACTAAGAAAAAACTGGAAAAATTAGCTAAATAATCATTCAATTTCGGGGGGTGAATAGCTCCAAGGTGATTCTCCATTTTTTGAGGGAAAGAACGACCACATCTCATCATGAGCGATAATTAATTTATCGAGAATTTGGGTTAAAACTCCTATCTGACGAGGGACAGCCGCATCTAAATCATTGGCAACTATTGTCAACTCCGCCCATAGTATATATGATAGTTGAACTCTAATTTAGGATCTAGCTGGGTCTAGAGAGGATAATATGGATAAGATCAAGGTAGGATTGTTGTTTGGTGGTCGATCGGGAGAACACGAGGTATCTATCAATTCGGCTCGATCGATCCTGCAAGCTTTTAATTATCCCGAAAATCTTGACAAATACGCCGTTATCCCCTTCTATATCGATAAAAATGGCTGTTGGCATTCGGCAGCAACTGCTAGACAAATTTTAACCTCTGGGCAACCCCTAGCTATTGAGAGTGATATAAAAGTCAATATCTGGCAATTTCCTCCAGAAGTGAGCGAAATTGAGGTTTGGTTTCCAATTCTCCACGGACCGAATGGAGAAGATGGAACTTTGCAAGGATTACTCACTCTCATGCGGGTTGCTTTTGTGGGTAGTGGGGTTCTGGGTTCATGCCTAGGCATGGATAAAATTGCCATGAAAACTGCTTTTGCAGCCGCTGGATTACCCCAAGTTAAGTATAAGGCCATAACCCGCTCGCAAGTGTGGTCAAATGCCTGTGTTTTTCCGCAATTGTGCGATCAAATCGCCGAGGAAATAGGTTATCCTTGTTTTATTAAACCGGCTAATTTAGGTTCTTCGGTGGGTATTAGTAAAGCACGCAACCGGCAAGAATTAGAGGCTGCTTTAGATAGCGCTGCTAGTTATGATCGACGGATTATTGTTGAAGCAGGAGTAACCGCAAGGGAAATCGAATGTGCAGTTTTAGGTAATGATAATCCCCAAGCTTCTTTGGTGGGAGAAATTACTTTTGATAGTGATTTTTATGACTATGAAACTAAATATACTGATGGGCGATCAAGTATGGTGATTCCCGCTAATATTCCTGATAAAATTGCTAATCAAGTGCGAGAAATGGCTGTAGAAGCATTTAAAGCTGTGGATGCTGCGGGATTGTCGCGGGTGGATTTTTTCTATGTGGAGAAGACTGGGGAAGTGTTGCTCAATGAAATTAATACTCTGCCGGGGTTTACTAATTTTAGTATGTATCCCCAACTCTGGAAAGCCACTGGTTTAGAGTTTGATAAATTGGTCGATAAGTTGGTACAATTAGCTTTAGAAAAACAGGAAAAATAAGGTTAATTTAACACCATTTCTAGGATAGTAATTACCTAGTCTAAGTAACTGGTTCTAATTAAGTAGAAGATAAATTTTGTCTTTGATCCCTCCTGCCTCCTAGGGCTGAGGCTCTTCTAGGTTCTGTGTGATAAGTTTAATTGACATAGGATCGATCGATCTTTGTGTCCTTTGTGTCTTTGTGGTTCGTTCCACCCCCTCGCTCTTGAGAAATGTATCTTAGAATACATTTTACCCACCAAACCTGGGAGAGCCGGGCTGATTCATTTAAATTAAGTACAGATGATCTTCAGTCAATAAATTTGACTGAAGATTCTCAAGTTTACCTTTTTCTAACCAAAAGAGTTAGCCACAATAATTAATCTTTAGTCTTCTGCCAATATTTATTATGAATAGATTGATAAAGCTTGTTCTCAAGCTACTAAAAGCCTATCTCTCCTGAAATTGTCTGAGAGTAAATTCTGTTAATTTAGCTAATTTTTCTGCTTCTTACGTCGATAAAACTATCAGTTTTTCCTAACGTTCAGCTAACCACCTCTGTCCCTCCGTTATTGAGAGAAAACCCAAACCTCTGAAAAGATTCAATCCTATAGTTGTGAGAATTGACCAATTGCTTGCTGCTTGAAAATCACTTATCTCGCTTTTATCTTCCTCAAAAATTACATCTTTTACCCAATGTAACTGATTTTCTATTTTCCAATGTCCTCGAATAATTTTAGCAAATACTTGGGCGGATTCGGTTAGGCTACTGATATAGTAAGCTGTTTCTTCATAAGTTTTATCCCCGCGACTACCCCTTCTTTCTACTTTAATAACTCTTCGTAGATTTTCAAACCCTTGTCTTTCATTTTTACTCACTTTAAAAACTTCTATTTTTCTTGATATTTTTCGTCCATGACTATTATCTTGTTCGATAAAGCAACTTTCTGCCTTTGAGGAATTACTTAGGTCTTGTATTCGCTGATAAAGATTTTTCTGATTTCCTTTAACGGTGATAAGCTAAGACGTATTTAGATCGCTTATCCTTAGATGAGCTACATCTCCCCCAATCCCTTTACTGTTACCTCTTGCAAGGGTGCCTATTGCCTCATCTCAACAAGCAATTTAAATACGCAGGCAGCTTATTCTGATGGGAGAATGAAACAGCCCTACCCTATCCATGAGTCACATTAAAGGTTGAAAATAGGGTGAATTCCAAAAGTCGGATGTGGCACTCGCTGCGGCTAGATTTCCCCAAGCTTGCCGAACTTTTGTACTAGATTGGCTGGCCAAGTTTTCCACGATACTGATTAACCTTTTCTTTCTTCTCGTGTCCCCTAGGTCTGCATACTGTAATTCTTGGGTTGCCCATTTCTCCATTTTTTTTGGCTCACCCCAACCTTGATTCCTTCTTTCAAAACTATACCTATCAATCGTTTCCCCTTTTTTTAAGTTTCTTCTCTTTTTGTTAAGAAATATCTGACTAATGGATAGGCAGGGGGGGATCGAAGGCAAAATCGATCTTCTTCATTATTAGCTTTTCGCCTATCGGCATTCAGCCAGAGTGAGCAATTCTTGCTATTCTTATGTTTGTAGGGTTGGAGATTTTTCTAACCTGAAGCGGTAATGCTATCAGCGCTGGATTATTCCCCAAAATTGTCCAGCATATTTTGGTTAACTTTATCCACAATCATCTAACGAAAACAGTGACAGCAAAGAAAACTTGGAGCGATCGCTTTGAAGGTAGCCTCCATCCTACGATCGTAGAATTTAACGCCAGTATTGGCTTTGATATCGAATTAATCGAGTATGATCTCACCGGATCGATCGCTCACGCTAAAATGCTCGCCTATACGGGTATTATCAGCCCCGAAGAAGCAGATAGTCTCGTCTCTGGATTGGAACAAATTCGTCAAGAATACCGCACCGGCAACTTTAACCCCGGCATCGATCAAGAGGACGTGCATTTTGCCGTAGAACGTCGTTTAACCGAGATTGTGGGAGATGTGGGCAAAAAACTGCACACGGCCCGTTCGCGGAATGATCAGGTAGGAACGGATATTCGTCTGTATCTTAGACAACAAATTGATGATATTAGGCAAGAAATTCGCAATTTTCAGCAAGCTTTAGTCAATCACGCCGAAAACCATCTGGAAACCCTGATCCCCGGTTATACCCACCTACAGCGCGCTCAACCGATTAGTTTAGCCCATCATCTCCTCGCTTATTTTCAAATGGCCGAACGGGATCACCAAAGATTAGGGCAAATTCGCGCCAGGACTAATATTTCGCCCCTAGGATGTGGCGCTTTAGCGGGGACGACTTTTCCGATTGATCGTCATTACAGTGCCAATTTACTCGATTTTGAGCAGGTGTATAACAATAGTCTCGATGGAGTTAGCGATCGAGATTTTGCCATTGAATTTATGACGGCCGCTAGTCTGATTATGGTCCACCTGAGCCGTTTGAGCGAAGAAATGATTCTCTGGTCTTCCCAAGAATTTAGTTTTATCACTCTCACCGATAGTTGTGCCACTGGATCCAGCATTATGCCCCAGAAAAAAAATCCCGATGTTCCCGAATTAGTGCGCGGCAAAACAGGGCGGGTTTTTGGGCATTTACAGGCGTTATTGACCTTAATGAAGGGTTTACCCCTGGCCTATAACAAAGACTTGCAGGAGGACAAGGAGGCGTTATTTGATGGCGTTAAAACCGTGCGGATTTGTTTGCAAGCGATGACGGTACTTTTAGCCACTGGGATTCAATTTAAAACTGACCGATTAGCTAATGCGGTGGCGGAAGATTTTTCTAATGCGACGGATGTGGCGGATTATTTAGCCAGTAAGGGAATTCCCTTCCGAGAAGCTTATAATTTAGTCGGGAAAGTCGTTAAAAGCAGTTTGGCAGCGGGTAAGTTATTAAAAGATTTAACCCTGACGGAATGGCAAGAATTACATCCAGCTTTTGAGGCCGATATCTATGACGCGATCGCTCCTCGTCAGGTGGTGGCGGCCCGTAATAGCTATGGTGGCACAGGTTTTGAACAAGTGCGATCGGCTTTAATTCAAGCTAAAGCCATTCTCGATCATCGAAAATTTGGGTCTGAAACCCCGTCGTTCTAGGTTGGCTTTCCTGTGAAATATTAGCGCATTTACACGATATATGCTAGAATGTGAGATATGGAGAAAGCCTATTCGTTTCGATTTTACCCCACACCCGAACAAGAGTCGCTATTGCGGCGCACTTTGGGCTGTGTAAGATTGGTTTACAATAAGGCACTCCATCTCAGAACACAAGCATGGTACGAAAGACAAGAAAGAGTAGGATATACTGAAACTTCTTCAATGCTAACCGATTGGAAAAAACAAGAAGAATTAGACTTTTTAAACGAAGTTAGCTGTGTACCTTTACAACAAGGGTTAAGACACCTACAAACAGCTTTTACTAACTTCTTTGCTGGTCGTACTAAGTATCCTAACTTTAAGAAAAAACATCAGGGAGGAAGTGCCGAATTTACCAAATCTGCTTTTAAGTTCAAAGACAGACAAATCTATTTAGCTAAATGCACAGAACCTTTACCTATTCGATGGTCAAGACAAATACCAGAAGCTTGTGACCCAAGTACAGTAACGGTCAGATTACATCCCTCAGGACGTTGGCATATTTCAATTAGATTTGATGACCCAACGATTAAGCCTCTACCAGTAACAGATAAAGCCATCGGAATTGACTTAGGAATTAGTAGCCTCGTGATTACCAGCGATGGTGACAAAGTGTCTAATCCCAAGCATTTTAAAAAGCATTATCGGAGACTGCGAAAAGCACAAAAAAATCTTTCTAGAAAACAGAAAGGGTCAAAAAATCGGGAAAAAGCAAGAATCAAAGTAGCCAAGATTCACGCTCAAATTAACGATAGTAGAAAAGACCATTTACACAAGCTAACCACTCAATTAGTTCGTGAAAACCAAACGATTGTGGTTGAGAATTTAGCCGTCAAGAATATGGTCAAAAACCCCAAGTTATCTCAGGCAATATCTGATGTAAGCTGCCCCCCCTTGCCCCCCCGACCCCCCCGATGTCGGGGGGGCAGGGGGGGTGGGGGTTGGGGGGGGCGACAATTAGCCTATAAATGCCGTTGGTATGGCAGAAATTACATCGAAATAGATAGATGGTTTCCTAGCTCTAAAAGGTGTAGTAATTGCGGGTATATTGCTGAGAAAATGCCGTTAAATGTTCGAGAATGGGACTGTCCAGACTGTGGGACTCACCATGACCGAGATGTTAACGCTAGTAAAAATATTTTGGCCGCAGGGCTTGCGGTGTCAGTCTGTAGAGCGACCATAAGACCAGAACAGAGTAAATCTGTTAAGGCAGGTGCGAAAAATCCTTCGGGACAGAAGCAGAAACCCAAATCGTGAGGTTTGGGAATCACCGTCCGTTTACGGCGGTGAGGATGTCAAGATTGATATTGTTAGGGGTTTTGGGGTTTTGGGGTATTAGTTAAAATTTCCCTATCTCCCTATCTCCCTATCTTCCTATCTTCCTATCTCCTAATTCCTATGGGTCGTGTTTGGCATTTTATTAAAAGTGTGATGGGAATTATCTTTCGTCATCCTGTAACTGGGGTGACAATGATTCCGCTGCTTGCTGATGGTACAATTGTTTTAATCCGACGCAGAGACACCGGCAAATGGGCCCTACCGGGGGGAATGGTCGATTGGGGGGAAGATATTTTTAATACTGCTCAAAGGGAATTAAAAGAGGAAACAGGATTAAATTTAGTCAGTTTAGGGCGTTTAGTGGGGGTTTATTCCTCTTTTGAGCGTGATCCGCGTATTCACTCCATTTCAGTGTTAATTGAAGTGACAGCTGCGGGTAATTTTCAGATCAAAGATACATTAGAAGTTAGCGAGGTGAGAGCTTTTAGCGTCGAAACTTTACCTCTAGGCAATCTCAGCCACGATAACGATCGCCAACTAGAAGATTATCTCAGGGGTGCCACTGTAGTGGCTTGATTTTTTTCTAGTATCGGCTCTCCCAGGTTTGGTGGGTAAAATGTATTCTAGGATACAGTCCTGCTGGCGAGTGAGTGGAACGAACCACAAAGACACAAAGGACACAAAGATTGATCGATCATATTGTAAGTTAAACTGATCACACAGAACCTAGAAGAGCCAAATAACTGGAAGGTTGATACTTGGCTATGGATTTGGTAGCATGGCGGCGGGAAAAATGTGCTTATTATGGGCAAACCACAAATCTCTATCGGAATTCCCCTAGTTCCTCACCAGACTAAACCTCTAACCCCTAGAATCTGCTAAGTTACCTAGTAAATCAGTAGCGACTACACTGGTAGAAACCAAAGTGAAGAAGAAGTCAGAGATCCAAATTTTCCTAGCTCACGCTAGTGAGGATAAACCAGCAGTTTTGGCACTGTATAACCGCCTCAAGCAAGCGGGGTATAAACCTTGGTTGGATGAAGAAGACCTGATTCCGGGTCAAATTTGGCGAGATGAAATTCCGAAAGCGATTAAAGCTAGTCAGATTTTTCTGGCCTGTCTGTCAGCGAAATCGGCTAAACAGGGATACATCCAACGGGAGTTGAGGATTGCACTTGATACCTTGGGACAGATGCTACCGGGGACAATTTTTTTTATTCCTATGAGGTTAGAAGAATGCGAAATTCCTGATCTGCGAAGTGCAGAAGTTGGCTTGAATCTGCGAGATATTCACCGGCTTGATTATTGGAAAGAAAACGGATTTGAGCAACTAGAAAGAGCAATTACCTATCAGTTCAAGCTTGAACCAGAAGAGCTAAAACAATCGGTAATCGTTCCAAAAGAGCCAAAACAATCGGTAATCGTTCCAGAAGAGCCAAAACAACTGTTATCAGTATTTAACTTTGAGGTGGTGCGAGTAAATGCGAAGGGTGAGCAAATTAGAAAAGAGTCGAAACAGTCCCAATATTTCAGCGAAGATTTGGGCAACGACATCACCTTAGAAATGATTGCCATCCCCGGTGGCACATTCACGATGGGAACGGAAGACGAGGAAATCGAAAGACTGGTGAAAAAATTTAACTGGGACGGATTTAGAAGTGAAAGACCTCAACATCGAGTAACCGTTTCTTCTTTCTACATGGGACGTTATCCCATCACCCAGTCCCAGTGGAAAGCGATCGCCGCAACCGCTAAAATAGACATCGACCTAGAGACAAACCCTTCTAACTTCAAAGGGGATGAGCTACCCGTAGAAAGTGTCAACTGGTATCAAGCAACGGAATTCTGTAAACGACTATCAAGGGAAACAAAACAGGAATACCGACTACCGAGTGAAGCGGAATGGGAATACGCTTGTCGTGCTGGAACTACCACCCCGTTTTACTTTGGGGAAACCATTACGGGGGAATTGGCCAACTACAGGTCCAGGGAAACCTACGCCGATGAATACAAAGGAGAATATCGACAACAAACGACTCCCGTGGGACAATTTCCCCCCAATGCCTTCGGACTGTACGATATGCACGGCAATGTCTGGGAATCGTGCGCCGATACTTGGCATGATAATTATGATGGTGCGCCGACGGATGGCAGTGCTTGGATAGAAAATGGGGATGATAATCGTTCTCATCTGCGGGGCGGTTCTTGGGGCCTCAATCCTTATGTCTGCCGTTCCGCGTTTCGCTACTACGACGTCCGCCGCGTCAGCCGCTACTACAATGTCGGTTTTCGGGTGGTGTGCGGTGCTGGGAGGACTCTGTAACCCTTTTTCCCTTTTTTTCCCTTTTTACCCTCATTCCCTATTTTTTCTTTTTCCTTTTCTTTCCCGCCCTTAGGCGGGTCGATTTTTTTGAGAAAATGGCGTTAATGTTAAATTCTATACTAAATCTGGTTATTAAAGACTGATTATTTATTCCCCTTTTGTCGTTTGCATGAGTAGAAAACGGGTTTCTCCGAGAAACCCGTTTTCTGTGCGTTACTCAAGAATTATCGGTTATCAGTTGGGAAGGTGGTGTTATATTATGGGTAGTAAAGTTGCTCAAAAACTTGAGATTTTTAACGTCTTCTTCTCCTAATTCATTAGAGCTTTTGAGAATTCTCAAACTATATTGATAATCTAACCCCAGAGCTACTGGGGCATTTTTGACTGTCTATCCTAACGATATTTGAGCCAATAACTGCCATCTTCTTGTTTCCACTGAGTCTTGACTGCTTCTGTATCTATCTTTCAGTTCCTCTGAACTTAGATGTTCGGCTAAGTAAGCTTTTTTGGGCATTTTATATCCTCGTCTTTACTGGTTTTATTATAACAGGATTTGGAATGAGACGTTCTGACACTTAGGTTGCGGAATCGGGGTGGCAATTAAGGATTACCCGAAATAACAAACCTACCCACTGCCACTAAAAACCCTCCTACCGCCGTAATTAAAATACCAATTAATGTCCAAATTTGAGCCTGTTGTGAACCTTTAATTGCCTTAACATCTTCCTTAACCGCATTGATCTCTCCTCGGAGGGAATTAATCTCCACCTTTAATACCTGTCTTTCCCCCTTAGCTTCTGTTAACTCAATTTTGATGTCTGTAACATCTTTTTGTAAATTCTCTAATTTGTGATTAATTTGGGCTAAAATTTCCCCTAGGTTTTGTTCAATTATCACCGACATTTGTATTTTTCCTCCTCCCTAAAACGCAAAAGTGTTGACCGAGTTTTTGGATAGCAAAGAATAATAAATTTCATCGTTTTCACAAAGCATTTTTGGGGCGACGGTTCTAGAATTCGGGCTCTTCTGGTTTCTGTGTGGAAACGAGGTCTATACTGATAGAATATCCGCGAAATAGCCCTAAAAGTCTTGCTCGATAAGCATTTCACGACTCCATAAGCAAAAATTATCACACAAAGTCGAGAAGAGCCGAATTCGGGCTAGTCAAGGACTAAACCCGAACTTGACCGAGTTTTTTAATCCTCTAAACTAATCTTGACCGGATTAACTTTCCAAATCTCTTGACAATATTCCCTGATCGTGCGATCACTAGAGAATTTGGCCATACGAACCGAGTTGAGAATCGACATCCGCGTCCACTTGTCCCGATCGCGATAAGCTTCACTTACCTGTTCTTGACAATCAGCGTAGGATTGATAATCAGCTAAAAGCATATACTGGTCATCGTAGAGGAGAGAATCGACGATCGGTCTGAATAATTGCGTGTCACCATGGCTAAAATAACCACTCTTGATTCGATCGATCACTCCCTTCAATTCGCGATTATTTTTGTAATAGCTCATCGGTTCATAACCGTGGGCTTTCTTAGCATAAACTTCTTCTGCTGTCAAGCCAAAAAGGAAGAAATTTTCTGCCCCTGCTTCCTCGCGAATTTCGATATTAGCACCGTCCAGAGTCCCGATGGTGAGGGAGCCATTCATGGCAAACTTCATGTTACCGGTTCCAGAAGCTTCCTTACCCGCCGTGGAAATTTGTTCGGAAAGATCCGCCGCCGGATAGATGCGCTGACCCAAAGAAACGTTAAAGTTAGGCAGGAAAACCACTTTTAAACGACCTCTGACATCAGGATCCTTATTCACAATTTCAGCCACAGCATTAGTTAACTTAATAATTAACTTCGCCATAAAGTAGCCGGGGGCTGCCTTACCACCAAAGATAAAAGTGCGCGGCACAATATCGATCTGAGGGTTCTGTTTAATGCGATTGTAAAGGGCGATAATGTGCAGAACTGCCAGATGTTGGCGTTTGTATTCGTGAATCCGTTTTACCTGTACATCGAAAATCGAATTAACATCCACCTCGATATTGCGGGTTTTCAGCATATAAGCCGCTAAATCAGCCTTATTCGCCTGTTTAATTTCATACCAACGCTGACGAAATGCGGGATCATCAAGGTATTGTTCCAGTTTTCGCAATTCCTTCAGGTCTTTTAACCAATCATCGCCGATTTTTTCGGTAAATAGTGCCGATAATTGGGGATTGCTCAATAAAATCCAGCGGCGCGGGGTGACACCATTGGTTTTATTGTAGAATTTTTCCGGCCAGAGCATGGCAAACTCTTTCAGGGTGTCTTTTTGCAGCAACTCCGTGTGTAAAGCGGCGACTCCATTAATCGAGTGACTACCCACACAGGCTAAATTAGCCATGCGAATTTGTTTATTACCCCAACCAGCTTCTTCAACTATCGACAATTTGCCCAATAATTCCTCGTTATCGGGAAACCAAGTCCGCACATCGTCGAGGAAAAAGTGATTGATCAGATAGATAATTTCTAGATGTCGGGGCAGCAATTTCCCGATCAGATCCGCCGACCAACGTTCTAGGGCTTCTGGCAAGAGGGTATGATTGGTATAAGCGAAGGTTTTTTGGGTAATTGTCCAAGCTTTTGACCATTCTAAGCCGTTTTCATCCACTAACAAACGCATTAACTCAGCGATGGCAATGGCGGGGTGAGTGTCGTTCAGTTGAATAGCGGCCGTTTCGTGGAAGTTTTGCAGATTTTTGTGGTTTTTTAGGTGAATGCGAATTAAATCCTGCAGGGAAGCGGCCACAAAAAAGTATTGTTGGGCGAGACGTAATTCGCGACCGGCGGGGGTGTTATCGTTGGGATAAAGGACTTTAGAAATGGTTTCCGCGTCCATTTTTTCGGCCACGGATTGATCGTATAACCCAGCGTTAAAAGCTTCAAAATTAAAGGATTCACTCGCTTCTGCTTTCCAGAGACGCAAGGCATTAACCGTGTTGGTTTTGTACCCCGGGACCGGGGTATCGTGGGGAATGGCTAAAACCCGACGTTCCGGCAGCCATTGTACCCGTTCCTGTCCCTTATCATCGTGATAGATTTCCGTCCGGCCCCCCAGTTTTACTTCCACACTTTCATCGGGACGGGGTAGTTCCCAAGGATTGCCGAAGCGTAGCCAGTTATCGGGGATTTCCACCTGCCAACCGTCTTGGATGATTTGATGGAAAATGCCAAATTCGTAGCGGATACCGTAACCGATGGCGGGAATTTCTAGGGAAGCGAGGGAATCGAGGAAACAGGCCGCTAAACGCCCTAAACCGCCGTTTCCGAGGCCGGGATCCGGTTCCTGTTCGATAATTTCCTCAAAATCAAGACCTAATTCCTCGATCGTCTCTTTGATTAGGTCGTAAATACCCAAATTAGCGAGATTATTACCTAAATACCGCCCCATGAGAAATTCGGCGGAGAAATAGCAGACGAGTTTAACTTTTTCTTGTTTGTAGGTGTCGGTGGATTTCAGAAAACGACGCAGGAGACGATCGCGAACGGTGTAGGCAAGGGCGACATAGTAATTGTAGGGACTGGCATTGCTGCGGTTAACCCCTTGCAAATAAAATAGATTGTCCAGAAAAGCCCGTTTTAGGGTTTCGGGACTCATGCCCGTGCGATCGTCTTCGACTAAAGTGGGGCATTGAAGTGCTTCAAGCCCATCAGCTAGAGTATAGGTTGTCTCCATGGGTTTTTCTTGTCCATATATTCGGGAGTCGATCGCCGCTCAGATTCTGATGACGATATCCTTTATAGTTTACTTGTTAGCTTTGAGAGAGACCCAGACATTTAGATTTCTATTGGTTTTGAGGGGAACGGTGATCGCAATTGCCGACAAAAAAAGGGTGAACCCTGTCCACCCCCGACAATTATTCACAAAAAAAGCTTAATAGCGTTTTTTTCTGTCACCACCACCACCACTGAAGGGCGCGCGCGCTTCCCGCTCGCGGGCCTCGTTAACTTTAATTGATCGCCCCATCCAGTCAGCACCATCCAGTGCCTCAATTGCGGCGGTTTCCTGGGCTTTATTTTCCATTTCCACGAAGGCGAAACCGCGTTTGCGGCCCGTCTCGCGATCCACGGGAATATGAACCCTTTGAACCGTACCGTACTCCGCAAAGACGTCGGTTAGATCCTCTTGGGAAATCTCGTAAGAGAGATTACCAACAAAAATAGACATAATACTTGAATCCTCGATCAATACTCGAAACGGTGTGGAGACACAAAATTCAGGGAGAAGCCGAACAATACTAAAGTAAAAGACTTACCGAATTAATACTGAAAACGAACTTGAACACCAATCTTGACTCTCCCTCCGATCATAACACAGAAATATTGGAGTTAATGTTAACTTTTATTCTCCGGGGAAAGAGACCGTTTTGGCTATCAGCCGCTACTACCTCAACCGCCAGCTTTTTTTTCCCGACGAAATAACCAAATCATCAGGGCCACCACCCCGATTTGTAGGGCAAAATTGGGTAAGGCGGTGGCTACGTCCCTTGCTGCCGCTAATTGGGCCAGAAAAACCACCGCACCAATAAAACCAGAAGCACCTAAACCGAGATAGATAAACTGCCGCAGTCCTCGGTAGGGATTGGCCGCCTCCGCTTTCAAGCGGGCGTATTTTTGGGGATCGAGTCGAGGGGATTTGCTCATAAAAAAATTTTTCTAGCTGTGTATCTATTCTCCGTGATATAATCGGAAACTGGCAATGTGCCGATGTAGCTCAGTGGTAGAGTAGTTGATTCGTAATCAATTGGTCGTGGGTTCAAATCCCATCATCGGCTTGGGGTTTTACCTCCCGGAAGTTGACTCAGAAATACCAGTACAGTGGTTAAATGCCTTGATTTTGTTGCGGCTATGCCAAAACCCTCCTAGGCTAACGCCTTTGCTAGGGATTTGCTTAAACAGACTATTTTAGCACTAAACAAGAGGTAAAATAGTTAATTGACCGGGACGATCAGTCCCTCTTTCTGTCCAAAGCTGTGGGAAAAGATCAGCTAGTTACTGAAGAAAAGGTTGAATGATTTCTGCGATCGCCTGACGTTGGCAATCGTCATATCCCCAGCGTTCTAGAAAGACTTGATATTCTCCTTGTCCGCTGTTTAAACTGGTGGCTAGTTGTTGTAATTTTTCCCCCAAGGCTGGCGATAATAACTGCTTAATTAGTTGACCAGTTTTTTCTTGGACTTTCTCGGAACCTCGAGCGTTTTCTTCGTCTCCTTGACGGCGATGATAGATGACCATTGCCGTGGACATAGCCAGATTTTTAACTAATAATTCATTTACCAATGTCGGAGAAGTTTTTAAAGCAGTGATTACTTCTAAACTAGGATATTCCCTATAGGATAAATCGCTGGTTAAGTAAGTAACAAAAAATCCTCTAGCTCCATTTTCTGTTGAGACTAGATTGGTAAGTTTTTCAGTGATTGTATCGGTATCTAAAAACTCAATTTTACTTAGTAAATCTTGAGTTTGTTGGATAGCATTTTCAAAAGTTATACCCATAAAAATCAATAGCCTTCTGTGAAGTTTAAGAGAAAAATACTAAGCATCTAAAGCCTTTAACCAATTAGTTAAATCCTCCCCTGTCGAAAAATCAAATAAAGCTTCCCCCAGTCGTTCCATATCATCAATGTTCAAGGTGATAATCCGACTCTCTAGAGCCACATCAATAGCTCCTAGCTTACGTTTAATCAGACGAATAATTAGATTTCTTTCTCTTGCTAAACCCTGTTCTAAACCCTGTTCTAAACCCTGTTCTAAACCCTGTTCTAAACCCTGTTCTAAACCCTGTTCTAAACCCTGTTCTAAACCGCGGCGCATCCAACTGGTGGTAATCTGCATAACTCCCTCCTGTTCGGGTTGAATAAATGTGCTAATCTCCTGTTGAAATTCTATCTCCTCGGACGAGTTGAGATTGAGATAGGTATCGACAAAACCTGAAATCAATTGCATTCTAGCGGCATCTAATCTTAATGTTACCAATAATCTTAGACATTGTGCCTTAACTTTTGCCCTATCCCAAGCGACATCAGTAAGCTTTTGAGTGATTGTATCGACATCTAAAAACTCAATTTGACTTAGTAAATCTTGAGTTTGTTGGATGATAGCATTTGCAAAAGTTATACTCGTAATCATCCCTAGCCTTCTGTGAAGTTTAAGAGAAAAATACTAAGCATCTAAAGCCTTTAACCAATTAGTTAAATCCTCCCCTGTCGAAAAATCAAATAAAGCTTCCCCCAGTCGTTCCAGATCATCAATATTCAAGGTCATAATCCGACTCTCTAGAGCCACATCAATAGCTCCTAGCTTACGTTTAATCAGACGAATAATTAGATTTCTTTCTCTTGCTAAACCCTGTTCTAAACCCTGTTCTAAACCCTGTTCTAAACCCTGTTCTAAACCCTGTTCTAAACCCTGTTCTAAACCCTGTTCTAAACCGCGGCGCATCCAACTGGTGGTAATCTGCATAACTCCCTCCTGTTCGGGTTGAATAAATGTGCTAATCTCCTGTTGAAATTCTATCTCCTCGGACGAGTTGAGATTGAGATAGGTATCGACAAAACCTGAAATCAATTGCATTCTAGCGGCATCTAATCTTAATGTTACCAATAATCTTAGACATTGTGCCTTAACTTTTGCCCTATCCCGAGGGGCAATTTTCATCTTGGCCATCAAAGCGGTGGCGACGGGATTAGCTTGATTGAGAAAATCCCGCCAATTCAAGCGATTTAACTGGACAACTTGATAGTTAAATTCTAACACTTTTAAGTCGGGAAACTGGATTTTATATTGACGAATTGCTTCTTTTTGCGGACGCTCATAGGAAAATATGACAATCGGATAAACTGGCAAGGCAAATTTTTGATGCAGACGAGCAAAATAAGTAAACATTCGCCGATTAAATTCTGGTTGAGAGCTAGACTGTGCTTCTAGATGAATTAAGAAAAATGATGATTGTCCTCGAAATTGAACTTGGGCGACTAAATCACTTTCATACTTTTCTCCTTCCGTGACATCGGTAAAGACTTCTTTATCTAAAAATGTGATCTGATTAGGCTCTAAATAATTAATAATCTCAGGAAAAAACAACTGAATAAATTCAACAAAAAAAGTCGCAATTAATTCCTTAAATAAACGATCATGGTCAATAATATTATTCATACATAAGTAGTCGTGCAAAATTAATTTCCTAGTGAAGATAGGCAAGAGGCAAGAGGCAAGAGGCAAGAGGTGGTTAGATATGTGTAATTAATTTTGCTTAGGTACTTAGCAGTTAACCTAATGGTGAGATAGGAAGTTGTCCTTTGGGGGAGTCGGTCGCCGGTCGTCGATAGCAAAATGAGGCTACACTTCATCTTGAGGATAAATGCGCTAAATTACTGGTTAAGAGGGGGGCGAGGCAGTTCGAGCATTTGTACTAAAATATCCAAGGGACGGCTAACTGCTATATTTTCTGATGACGATATAAATAGCAAAAACTATAGACGAATAGCTATGAGCTTTGGTGAAGAATTTGAATTACTGCTGCGGGCCCGTTATCCTCTCATCTATGTTAGCACCCTAGAAGAAGAACGTCTCGAAAAAGCGATCGCCGATATTGCCAAACAGAGCCATAACCGTGCTGTCTATGTCTGGGATTTCGTGGATGGTTATCAAGATAATCCCAATAATGAGAACTTTGCTCGGCGTAATCCCCTGCAAGCTCTTGAATTCGTCGAAAAGCTGCCGACTAACATCGCCGCCATCATAATCTTACGGGATTTCCAGCGCTTTTTAGAAGATATTGCCATCGCCAGAAAATTGCGAAATCTGGCCCGTTCCCTGAAATCTCAGCCCAAAAACCTAATTATCGTCGCTCCCGAACTGTCTATCCCCTCGGATCTAACCGAAGTAATCACCGTCGTCGATTTTCCCCTTCCCAGTGGCGAAGAAATCAAACAGGAAATCCAGCGATTAATCGCCGCCACCGGACAACCCGTCAAAGAACCACTCCTGGATGAATTAGTGCTTTCTGCTCAAGGATTATCCCTAGAGAGAATTCGTCGGGTTTTAGCCAAATGTTTAGCCAGTCACGGCAAAATTGAGCCAGAGGACGTGGAATTAATTTTGGCAGAAAAACGCCAATCGATTCGTCAAACCCAGATATTGGACTTTTATCCCGCCACAGAGCAGATTTCTGACATCGGGGGCCTAGATAACCTCAAAGATTGGCTGATTCGTCGCGGTGGTGCCTTTAGTGAACGCGCCCGCGCCTACGGTTTACCCAATCCCCGGGGTTTACTATTGGTGGGAATTCAAGGGACGGGTAAATCCCTGACAGCGAAAGCTATTTCCCATCATTGGCACTTACCCCTACTGCGTCTAGACGTGGGGCGTTTATTTGGCGGATTGGTGGGGGAATCGGAATCGCGTACCCGTCAGATGATTAATCTCGCCGAAGCTTTAGCTCCCTGTGTGCTGTGGATAGACGAAATTGATAAAGCTTTCGCCGGAGTGGATGGGAAAGGCGACGGAGGAACCACCGGGCGGGTTTTCGGGACTTTTATCACTTGGTTAGCGGAGAAACAATCGCCCGTTTTTGTCGTCGCTACAGCTAATAACATCCAATCTTTGCCCCCGGAAATGTTGCGAAAAGGACGCTTCGATGAGATATTTTTTGTCGGACTACCTAGCCAAAAGTCCCGCGAGGAGATTTTTAGCGTTCATTTAGGGAAAGTCCGGCCCCATAATCTAAAAAGTTATGATATAAAGCGACTAGCCTACGAAACTCCCGATTTTTCGGGGGCAGAAATCGAACAAACCATCGTGGAAGCGATGCACATCGGTTTTAGTCAAAATCGCGACTTTAGCACCGATGATGTGCTTGAGGCCGCTAGTCAGATTATACCCCTGGCCCGCACTGCCCAAGAACAGATTCAATTTCTACAGGATTGGGCTAAGTCCGGTAAAGCTCGTTTAGCCTCTCGCGATGATCGTTTTAATGTCAATCCTAACAGTTAATTTAGCACCAATATGAAGCGTTTATCTGGTTTATTGCAATTTATGGTCGGTTTTGTCATGGGAGTGGCGATTCTGGTCGGTGGGGCTACTGCTGTCGCCTATATGCTTCTCTCTGGCATGAATTCTAATCCTCCTAAACCTGTCTTTACCGAGGAGAAAAAAGAGGAAACTAAGGAGGAAAAAGCTGCTAAATCCATCCCTACTACTCCCGTCCAAGAACAACCCCAAGCTGAGGTGAAAGAGTCTCCTAATACCCCAACACCAAAAGCTTCCCCGAAACCCAGTCCCGAAGAAACAAAAAGAGAAACCAAATCCGAGGGTTATCAAGCGCGGGTGACATGGCAAAGCGGTTTAAGTTTGCGCTCTGAACCTACCAGTGAATCGACTCGTCTCGGCGGTCTGGATTATAATACTAAAGTCAGTGTGGTGGGAACCAGCAGCGATGGCCAATGGCATCGCGTGCGTCTGTCCGATGGTCGCGAAGGTTGGATTAAAGCGGGTAATATTTCCAGAGTCGAGTAAATATTTATAAGGGTTAGGTTTTCTAAATCTACCCCTTTCCTTAATCAGTAATTGGACAAAGTTAAATTGACACTCTGGCAGGAGAGAACCCCAGAACTGCTCAACTCCAGAAGTAAAAAATATCTGTGATTAATTCTGTCTGGGGACTTAATCACTACTTCAAGAACGATTATCGCGATTAACTTTTCTGATTAACCAATAACTTGCCGCTAAAGCTAAGGTTCCCACGGTGAGGGCAATTAAATCATCTTTACTGTATTTATTGGGGTCGAAAATAATAATTTTTCGAGAGATGGCAATTAAAGCCGTAACTACTACTAATTCAACCTGTACGATGTGTTTTCTTAAGTAAGCAGTGACGTTTTCTAATAACTCTAAGGCAATCAAAATATTGAGAAATAATCCGAATATTTCAATTAAAGTTTTACTAAAAAAACCGACGGGTTCCGTAGTAAATAGGTCTTTGATTAGGATAACTACTAGATCATAAAGAGAAACAATAATAACAACAATTAAGGCTACGGATAAAACCTTAGAAACTATGTTTTCAATGAGATGAATCGACCTCATGAAATCTTCATCGCGCCATTGTTGACCGAAATTGATAAGTAGTTTCCGTATCTGTTTGAGCATGATCGATTAAGTAAAAAGTAAAAATTGTTATTGTATTTGATTGCTAATTGTTCTATTTAGTCAATAAGTAAGTCGATCCCCCCTTGATAAGGGGGTGCTGATCCCCCCTTAATAAGGGGGGTATCTGACAATTTTTAACATCTACCTACTTAGAAATAATCTTACTTGAAGAAGGCTTCCCTAAAAAAAAAATCTAGGTGCGATCGCTTTTTAACATCTACCTACTTAGAAATAATCTTACTTGAAGAAGGCTTCCCTAAAAAAAAAATCTAGGTGCGATCGCTATTAAGTCAACCGCACCCCAAACTAATACAAATGCTCACATCTAGCTAACATCATCGTGAGCGAAACGATTATAGAGGAAGTCGAGGGCATAGTTACGCAGACGATAATATTCCGGATCCTCCATAATTCTCTCTCGATCGCGGGGACGGGAGAAATGAATATTCATCACTTCGCCGATTTTCGCTTCCGGTCCATTGGTCATCATTACCAGCTTATCAGCGAGGAAAAGGGCCTCATCGATATCGTGGGTAATCATCAACACCGTACAGCGTTTATCTTGCCAGATTTTCAGCAATTCTTCCTGTAATTCCTCTTTGGTAATCGCATCCAACGCACCGAAAGGTTCATCAAGAATCAACACTTCCGGACGGATAGAAAGAGCGCGAGCGATCGAAACCCGTTGTTTCATCCCCCCGGAGATTTGGGGAGGGGTTTTATCCATAGCTTCGGTTAAACCCACCATAGCTAAATGATCGCGCACGATCGAGCGTTTTTGTGCCTCTGGAGCATTGGGAGACACCGCATCTACCGCGAGATAGACATTTTCAAAAACACTTAACCAAGGCAATAAAGCATAGTTTTGAAACACTACCATGCGATCGGGCCCGGGTTTAGTAATTTTCTTGCCGTTAACTTTAACAATGCCATCGGTGGGAGAAGAAAAACCCGACACCATATTTAATAGGGTCGATTTACCGCAACCGGAGTGACCGATCACACAGATAAATTCACCTTCATTGATGCTGAGATTAACGTCCTTGAGGACAGTGTAGGGGCCTCTAGGAGTGGGATAAACCTTAGAAACTCCTTCAATGGTAACAAAAGCTTCTTTAGTGGGGGCCTGGGTTGCTCGGTTAACGGTGTCGGTGGTGGTGTACATGATTAGTCTTTGGGGGAAATTAGATAATAGGAGCAATGACCGGGGATAATTGGCTAGGAATTATCCCCTTAGTCGATTTTTAGGCAATTTTGCGAGATTCGCTGGCACTAGGACGAGCATCAATAGCCACTTCGGCCATAGTGACGTTTTGTTTGATCTCTAAACTATTGAGATAACCGATCGGATCCTCGGCATCAAACTCGATACCATCGAATAAAAGGATCGGTGTGCGACGATATTTAATATCCCCTAGACCCAATTCCCGGGCTGCGGTACTGAAGACACCCACCCGACAGACGCGTTCGAGAATTTCTACCCAGTTACGCGGGAAAGGAATGTGGCCCCAGCGTGCCATTTGGGTCATCATCCAGAGGTGTTCGGTACGACTGGGACGATTTACCCCATCTCCATAGAACAGATGGTGTGCATATTCTTTCATCGGTCGATCGAGACTGCACGCGTAGGAGTTGGGATCACCCAGTTGGATATAATCTATATTGGTACTAAGGTACTGACGACTAGCGAGGATTTGACGAATTTCTTCCTGATTCCCTTCCTCGGCACAGTAGCGACAACCTTCCAGCAGTGCTTTGACTAAAGCGACATGGGTATTAGGGTATTTATTGGCCCAATCTTCCCGAACTCCCAGGGCCTTACCTGGGTGGCCCTGCCAGATTTCTAAGTCGGTGGCGACGGTGTAACCGATGCCTTCCATGGCGGCCCGTAGGTTCCAGGGTTCACCGACACAGTAACCGTCAATACTACCGGTTTTCAGGTCGGCCACCATTTGGGCCGGGGGAATAGTTTCGAGGTGAACGTCTTTATCGGGGTCAATTCCCGCTGCCGCTAACCAGTAACGTAGGAGCAAATTGTGCATGGAGGAGGGGTGAACAATGCCAAAAATATGGCGCTGCTCCTTCGATTCCAATAGCATCTGTCTTAAAGCGTTACCGTCAATCACTCCCTCGTCATAGAAGCGTTTAGCGAGGGTGACACCGTTACCGTTACGCGTCATAGTCAGGGCGCTGACAATCGGCAAAGGTTGCTCCTGATAACCACCGACGGTTAACCAGGTGGGCATTCCCGAAGGCATTTGCGCCCCGTCGAGGAATCCCCCTGCGATCCCGTCCACAATGCCTCGCCAACTGGTTTCCCGGACTAAATTCACCTCATCTAGACCATGTTTAGTAAAGAATCCCTTTTCTTTGGCCACTGCTAGGGGCGCGCAAGCGGTGAGGGGAACAAAACCGATTTCTAGATTGACTTTTTCTAAACCGTGACGGGCAATTACTTCGACTTTGCGAGCGCGTAGTTTTTTGATCCGTTTTTGTTGGTTGAGGAAATAGATAATCTCACTCCGGAGACTGTAGTAACTGGGGTGTTCCACCACTTCCATGCGTTTGCGGGGACGGGGGATATCTACTTCCAAAATACCGCCAATTTTTGAGCCGGGACCGTTGGTGAGCATGACGATGCGATCGGATAATAGCACCGCTTCATCCACATCGTGCGTCACCATTACCGAGGTCATTTGGTATTCTTCGCACAGCTGCATTAACTGTTCCTGTAGATTACCTCTAGTCAGGGCATCTAACGCCCCAAAGGGTTCATCTAAAAGTAGGACTTTCGGACGAATGGCTAGGGCGCGAGCGATCGCTACCCGTTGTTTCATCCCCCCCGATAATTCGTTGGGACGTTTATCCACTGCATGACGAAGATTGACCAGATCGATATATTTTTCGACTTCGGCTTTTCTTTCGTCTTCTGACAGTTGGGTGAGAACTTGATCGACGGCCAGAGTGATATTTTCTTTGACGGTTAACCAGGGTAAAAGGGAATAGTTTTGGAAGACTACCATGCGATCTGGTCCTGGTTTTTTAATGCTTTGACCTTGCAAAGTCACCACCCCTTCTGTGGGCAAATCTAAACCAGCGATCATGTTTAAGAGGGTAGATTTTCCACAACCAGAGTGACCGATGAGGGAGATAAATTCCCCTTTTTTGATCTGTAAATCGATCCCTTTTAAGGCCACATATTCACCGCCACCACTGAGGGGGAATACTTTATCGATGTTATCGACAGCGACAAACAAACTCATAGTTTTTTTCTCCTTAAATTTGCTCAATTTTCAGTTATTTAGAAATGGGGAAAGTTTCCCCATTGATTCCCTATTGACGAACGATTTGAGTTTGCAACCAAGCCATAAAGCGATCGAGTAATAAACCCACACCACCGATATAAAACAGCGCAAGAATAATATCGCTGATGTAGTTATTTTGGTAGGCATCCCAGATAAAGAAACCGATACCGACAATACCCGACATAACGATTTCCGCCGCAATAATCGCTAACCAAGCTAAACCGATCGCAATTCTCAAACCAGTGAAGATGTAGGGAAGAGCCGAGGGAATTAATATCTTGAAAAAGAATTTTTTGCTGGACAATTGCAAGACTTGTTTAACGTTGATATAGTCTTGGGGAATTTGTTGGACACCGACGGTAGTATTAATCAAAATCGGCCAAACTGCGGTAATAAAGATAACGAATAAAGCAGCAGGTTGGTTTTGTTGTAAAGCGGCCAAAGATAGGGGAACCCAAGCAAGAGGAGGAACTGTTCTCAGGAATTGGAAAAGGGGATCGAGGGCCTTATTTAAGAAGGAATTTAAACCGACCATAATCCCAACACCAATACCAACCACTGCGGCAAAAGAATAACCGATTAATACCCGTTGCAGACTGGCTAAAGTTTGCCAGAATAGTCCTTTATCAATGCCTCCACGATCAAAGAAAGGATACATTAAATAAGTACGGGTACGCTCATTGGTGATTAGGTCGGATGGGGGGGGTAATTTGATTAATCCCACCATCGAGACTAATTGCCAAACAATCAGAAAACCTAAGATACCGATAATGGGGGGAAGAATGTCATGGGAATGCTTTTTCCAGAATTTACCGAAGTTGAAACCACCTTTACCTGTTCTGCTGACGCTACTTGCCATTTTGCCGTTTTCCTTTGTTGAAGATAAAGTTACTTGATTGGGAAGAGAAGAAAACATTTTTGGGATTGATAGACTAGATATTTTATCCACCTAGCCTATCGTTAAAAGCTCGCTATTTTTTGATCGCCAAACTATCGAGATAAGCTTGGGGATTGGCAGGGTCAAAAGTCTTGCCATCAAAGAATTTTTCGACACCCCGGGAGGTAGTGGTGGGAATATCGGCTGCGGGAACTCCTAATTCTGTAGCTGCCGCTTTCCAAAGATCCTCGCGGTTAACTTTGTCGATTAATGCGGAGGCAGTGGTTAAAGTTTCTTTCGGCAAGAAACCCCAACGAACACTTTCGGTTAAAAACCAGAGATCATGACTCTTGTAGGGATAGGAAACGCTACCGGCGGGATCTTTCCAGTAGAAAACCCCTTTATTTTTGTCGGTGATTTCCGGTTTACTGTCACCCATTTTCTGCATTCCTTTGAGGGGACCGGCGATAATTTCTTCTTTGAGGTTGAAATAAGCCGGTTTAGCGAGAATTGCTGCCGCTTCTGCCCGATTTGCCTCTTGATCGAGCCATTGCTGCGCTTCCATAATTCCTTTTAATAGGGCCTTGGTGGCTTTTGGGTTTTTATCCACCCAATCGGCACGGATAGCGAGGTATTCTTCCGGGTGATAGGGCCAGATTTCTGCGGTTAAAGCTGACATAAAACCGATCTGATCAGCCACAATTCGCGCCGGCCAAGGATCGCCGGTACTAAACGCATCCATGGTTCCCGTTTTCATGTTGGCCACGGTTTGGGCGGCAGGAACCGCAATTAGGTTAATATCCATATCGGGGTTAATACCACCGGCGGCTAACCAGTAACGAATCCAGAAGTCTTGATTAGCTTTCGGGAAAGTATAGGCGGCTTTAAAGGGAGTTCCCGTCGTTTTCATGCCGAGGATGTAATCTTTGGCGGGTTTCAGGTCTAAACCGATATTTTTGCCCTCGTGTTTACCTGCGATCGCAATTCCGTTACCCTGGGTGTTTAACTGCGCTAACACATACATGGGGACTTTAACGTTATTTTTGGTGATTAGTCCCTCGGAAATTAGGTAAGGCATGGGCATTTGCCACTGTCCTCCGTCAATTCCGCCCGCATCTGCCCCAATTTCGACGTTATCTCTAGCAGATCCCCAGTTTGCTTGTTTGGAGACTTCCACATCGGCCATCCCGTATTTAGCGAAAAAGCCTTTTTCCTTGGCAATAATTAAGGGTGCGGCCTCAACGATAGGAATATAACCTAATTTAATTTTGGTGGTTTCAGGAGCTTGTTCCGGGGCGATGGCGACGGGAGAGGCTGCCGGGGAAGCGGGCGCGGTGGTGGTGGTTCCACCCGTACTGTCGGGGGGATTACCCACACAACCTTTGAGGACAACAGCCCCTGCCGCTGAAACCGCCGCCGTGGTTAAAAATTTCCGTCTCGAAAAATTTGACATAGAATCTCCTACCTGCTTGCTAAAGCAAATATGTGTGCTGAATTATGGGTAAAGGAATCCCTCGCTAAACTTCCCTTCTAGCCCGTGCTATAGAAATTTAGCTATGGAATATTGAATCTCGATTGAACTTACTAAATAAGTCTAGCGGAATTTGGAAAAAATAATTAATCTGATCGAGAATTTTATTTACAAAAATTTAATTCGATTGATAAGAATTAATTAAGACCATTGATATATCTAGCTTCTAGCCACTTAAAAAGGTTTCCGTAGGAGCGCCGGCGCAGGGGAGTGGGGAATTATGAATTATGAATTATGAATTATGAATTGGGGAGAGGGGAGAGGGGTGATGGGGAGCAGGGAGGTGGGGAGAAACAACAAAACGAGCCAAGGGTGAGTTTTAGGAATGCGGTTCCTTGCGGCTTGGTAGAATGGACAATATGCTTTCACCCCAAAGTAATGACCAGATCTAAAAAGCCGAAATCACCGAACTCCTCTGATTCGCCTACCTCTCCTGCCTTGGCTCTGTCTTCCCTACATTTTCGTCTCCAAGCTTTAGAGGAGGAGCATCAGTGGCTCCTCAAGCAGATTGGCAGAAAACGCAACGAACTGAAGAAATTCCTCGACCAGATGCGTTCCTTAGCGACGGAGATTTTCCAGAGAGGGCAACCCCTCTATCAAAAACTTACCGACCTCGACCGCGAAATACACGCCCTTTTTGACGAAATCCTCACTGCTAGAAAAATGGGGCAGCAAACAAAAAAAAGGATTCTCGGAATTTACGAGACACTTCAGTTAACGGGGGTGATTAGCCCAAAATTTGAGGATGGAGATGAAGAACTTGACGAACTTTTCGGAGACGAAGAACCAGAAGGAGCATCGGAGCAATCCGCGCAGGATTTCTTCTCTGGGGGAGACTCCTATAACCGTCACGATGATGGAACAGAGCTATCACCTGAAAGCTCGCCTAAATCTCCTGAATCTAGACAAATACGCCGCACTTTCCTGAGAATGGCTGAGATTTTTCACCCCGACAAGGTTACGGATCCCGAAACTCGGATGCGTCACAATGAGATCATGAAGGAGGTCAACCGTGCCTATAAAGAGGGAGATATTGCCAGACTGCTGGAAATCGAACGACAGCATCAAATGGGGGACTCTTTCGCGGTTGAAGGCTCATCGGAAAGCGACCTTAAACGACAGTGCGAGAGGGTTGAAACCAATAACGAACTACTTAAAAAGCAATACGAGAACCTGAAAAGAGAACTGCGCTCGGTGCGAAATACCCCGGAAGGCGAGATGGTGAGGGCCAGCCGCGCTTGTGAGAAGGATGGCATCGACCCGATTGAGCAAATGCTAGAGGAGATGAAATTACAAGTTCAATCCACCGAAAAAATCTATAATTTTGTCCGTGACTTCCGCGATAAAAAGATAACGGTTAAAGAGTTTCTGCGCGGACCGGTCAGGATGGGCAGAAGCCCGGAAGAGATGGAAGACATTCTTGATCAACTTCTGGAGCAACTTCGCGGAATCAGCCGTTAAAGAGAGAAAGTAGGGGCGAAGCATTCGGGCAATAACCTATCGCTGAAACCGTATATTTCCTATCCGAATGCTTCGCCCTTACAGGACGCGGGCCGATGAAGACACAAGGTTTTGAACCACGATTCTCTCAAAATCTTGCACCGGTGGGGGCGAAACAGAACCCTAAAACCCTTACTTCGTCTATATTTCACATTTATTCAGCAAGCCTTAATTATTGCCGGTGGGATAATTATTGCCGGTGGGCGAACGCAGTTCGCCCCTACAAAATCGACCCGCCGTGAGGCGGGAAAGAAAAGAAAGAGAAAAAATAGAGAAAAAGGGTAAAAAGGGAAAAAAAAAGGATTTTAGTGATTGCCTTACCCCCTCAGATGCTTATGGATTGTCACAACATTGACTTTCCCCCGCTAACCGCTCGCGCGGTTAGCGGGGGATTCTCGGTTCTTAGGCTATAGAGCGACGGCATTCTCTGGCTCAAAAGAAAAGGCTCTTTATAGTTTATCATCGGCAAATCGATCACCTTCGGGCGATCGAATTCTGCAAAGAGCCACTACAAACGACCGACTAACAAGCATAAGCCCACCTTATCACCCCAACAAGAAATACTTTTGTCAAACCCCTTTACAAACCGATACAAACTCTCTAAGATAGAGACATCATCAATCGTACCTCGATAACTTAATAGGAATCATAAACCAATGACCACCACCTTACAACAGCGCGAGAGCGCTTCCCTGTGGGAGCAGTTCTGCCAGTGGATCACCAGCACCAACAACCGTCTTTATGTCGGCTGGTTCGGTGTGATCATGATCCCCACCCTGCTCACCGCCACCACCTGCTTCATCATCGCCTTTATCGCCGCTCCTCCTGTAGATATCGACGGTATCCGCGAGCCTGTAGCTGGTTCTCTACTCTACGGAAACAACATCATCTCCGGTGCAGTTGTTCCCTCTTCCAACGCGATTGGACTCCACTTTTACCCCATCTGGGAAGCTGCTTCCTTAGATGAGTGGTTATACAACGGTGGTCCCTACCAGTTAGTCATTTTCCACTTCTTACTAGGTGTCTTCTGCTACCTCGGTCGTCAGTGGGAACTGTCTTTCCGTTTAGGAATGCGTCCTTGGATCTGTGTAGCTTACTCTGCACCCGTATCCGCCGCTACTGCTGTATTCTTAATCTACCCCATCGGACAAGGTTCTTTCTCTGATGGTATGCCTTTAGGAATCTCTGGAACCTTCAACTTTATGTTCGTGTTCCAAGCAGAACATAACATTCTGATGCACCCCTTCCATATGTTAGGTGTTGCTGGTGTGTTCGGCGGTTCTCTTTTCTCCGCGATGCACGGTTCGTTAGTAACTTCCTCCTTAGTGCGTGAAACCACTGAAATCGAATCTCAGAACTACGGTTACAAATTCGGTCAAGAAGAAGAAACCTACAATATCGTTGCCGCTCACGGTTACTTCGGACGCTTAATCTTCCAATACGCTTCTTTCAACAATAGCCGCTCTCTGCACTTCTTCTTGGGTGCTTGGCCGGTAATCGGTATCTGGTTTACGGCAATGGGTGTTAGCACCATGGCGTTTAACCTCAACGGTTTTAACTTCAACCAGTCGATTCTCGATTCTCAAGGTCGTGTAATCGGTACTTGGGCCGATGTGTTAAACCGCGCTGGTATCGGTATGGAAGTAATGCACGAGCGCAATGCTCACAACTTCCCCTTAGACTTAGCTAGTGGTGAACAGGCTCCTGTAGCTCTGACTGCTCCTGCTATCAATGGTTAATTCCTAGTCTGAACGAAAAGGCACTCCCGCAAGGGGGTGCTTTTTTGTTGTTAGAATCATAATATTCAAGGAGAGATTTATTGGCTTGATTGATGATACAAAAAAGTACGAATTTATCAATAGGAGTATTAACCGATGCAACTCGAAGACTACTTTAATTTTTTGACTCCCAATGACATTCGCTTAAAAAACTCCCGCATTGGCATTGAAACTATCTTATATGAATACATTTACCGCGCCCGTACCCCTGAAGAAATCGGGCAAATTTATCCTACCCTTACCCTAGAACAAATCCATGCCACTATTCTCTATTACCTGCACGAAAAAGACCGAGTTAGTCAATATCTGGCAGAATGGCTAGAACATTGTCAAAAAGGAGAACAAGAACAGGATTTGAACCCTCCCGCTTTTGTGGAGAAAATGCGGAAATTCAAGGCGGAAATAGCAGCAGAAAATATCAATGAGTATTCAGTATCTAATTGATGAAAATTTACCGCCGCTGTATCGGGAGCAATTATTGCGCCGTCACTCTGATTTAACGGTTTGGATGATTGGCGAACCTGGTGTTCCGTCGAAAAGCACCTTAGACCCAGAAATTTTAATTTGGTGCGAAGCAAATCACTTTATTTTAGTCACAAATAATCGGACTTATATGCCTGTTCATTTAGCTGATCATCTGGCACAAAGTCGTCATAGTCCAGGGATTTTTGTCTTGCGTCCTAAAGCAACAATCAAAGAGATTATTGAGAATTTAATTCTCATTGCTTTATTAGGCGATGCCCAAGATTATCAAGACCGGATTACTCATATTCCTTTATAAATACTACTTGCTGTTTCTGTTTTATTTTTAGTTGTCTTAGGCGTTGAATCAGGGGAGATGAAGATAAACAATGGTTATTGGAGAAGTTACATCAATAATTAGGATTGAATAATCAAAAAATAACTAAACAGGTATTAATGGATAGTTGGAATGAAGCTTATAGTGATAGATCGGATGAATCAGAAACTTTGATGTTAGAGGGAATACGCCATCATCAACGCCAATTATCTGAGTAAATATGACGATTTTTCAAGGTGATATTTATTGGATTGATTTAGGAGAACCACAAGGTTCTGAACCTGCTTATCTTCGTCCGGCTCTTCTAGGTTCTGTGTGATAAGTTTAATTGACATAGGATCGATCGATCTTTGTGTCCTTTGTGTCCTTTGTGTCTTTGTGGTTCGTTCCACCCCCTCGCTCTTGAGAAATGTATCTTAGAATACATTTTACCCACCAAAGCTGGGAGAGCCTTCGTCCTTGTGTTGTGGTGCAAAATGATGCTCTGAATCAGTCACAAATTGGGACGGTTATTGTGTGTCCATTAACAACCAATTTGAGACGAGCAAAAGCCATTGGTAATGTTTTATTGAATGAGGGTGAAGGGAATTTACCTGAATCCAGTGTTGTTAATGTTTCACAGGTTTTCACGGTTGATAAACGTCTTTTAACGGAGTCTATCGGAAGACTTTCTCAGGAAAAAATCAAATTAATTATTCAGGGAATTAAGTTGGTTATTGAACATCAAGAACTCGAATAATAGGGGGTTATAAAAGGATTTAAAGAATCCATTAACATAAAAAAAGCGTACAGCATCGCCGCTCACGGTTACTTCGGACGTTTAATCTTCCAATAGGCGTTGTCAAATTGAAAGATGATCCGAATCAGCTTGGAACTGAAATTACTTTGATAGCAAGGATTGCATGCCATCTTTCATATTCTGATCTGATACCAAATCCATTTTTAAAAAATGATTATTTATTCCCTCTTTTGCCTATTGCCTATTGCCTGTCCTCATAAATAGCCTATACTCAGCGGATTTAGTATAAAACCCTTACCTCGTCTATATTTCCCATTTATTCAGCAGCCCCTAAATAGGGACAAAAAGCCAAATAGAACAGACAAAAAGCCTGTTCTATCAATTAGGAGAAAAAAACTTAAACGGTCATGATATCTTTTTCTTTTGTCGCTAATAAATCCTCGATTTTGGCGATAAATTTATCGGTGGATTTCTGCACCTGATCCTGTAAATCCCTGGATTCATCCTCAGAAATTTCGTGACTTTTTTCCTGTTTACGGATAGCATCGATCGCATCCCGGCGAATATTGCGGATCGCCACCTTTCCCTCTTCGGCTAATTTCGCCGCTAATTTGACCAAGTCCTTGCGGCGATCGCTAGTGAGGGGAGGGATATTCAAACGAATGGTCTGACCGTCATTACTGGGGGTTAAACCCACGTCCGAGAGAGAAATCGCCTTTTCGATCGCCCCCATACTGGTACGGTCGAAGGGTTGAATGGCGATCGTGGTTGCGTCGGGAGTGCTAATGGTCGCCAGGGACTTGAGGGGAGTTTCCATGCCATAATACTCCACCACGATCCGATCTAAAAGAGAAGCATTTGCCCGGCCAGTACGAATCGTATTAAAAGCTCTCTGGGTTGATTCGACGGTTTTCTGCATATGGTCTTGAACTTCAGCTAACTTCACAGAATCCTCCTACCAATGTTCCAACGGGTTCACCTTTGACAGCGCGAACAATATTACCTGCTACCGACAGATCGAAAACGACTATCGGGATATTATTTTCCTTGCACAGAGCGATCGCAGTTCCGTCCATCACCCGCAGATCATGGGTCAGCACATGACCGTAGGTGAGACTTTGAAAGCGTCGCGCATTAGGGTTGTGAGAGGGATCGGAATCATAAACCCCATCCACTTTCGTCGCTTTAAACACCACTTCCGCATCGATTTCGGCAGCGCGCAGGGCTGCCGTGGTATCGGTGGTAAAGAAAGGATTACCCGATCCCGCACCGAAAACCACCACCCGACCTTTTTCCAGATGACGGATGGCCCGCCGGCGGATGTAGGGTTCAGCTAATTCCTGCATAGCGATCGCCGTTAATACCCTGGTCGGTACTTGCGCTCGTTCTAGGGCATCCTGCAAGGTCATAGCGTTCATGACTGTTGCTATCATACCAATATAATCGGCCGTAGCCCGATCCATGCCGGCCGAGGCGGCTTTCACCCCGCGAAAAATATTGCCCCCACCGACCACGATCGCCAATTGGATGCCTTGGTCAACCACTTCGGAGATTTCCTGGGCGATAGCGGAAACCACCATCGGGTCGATCCCATAGCCGAGATTGCCCATCAGGGCCTCCCCACTCAGTTTTAATAATACCCGCTTGTACGCCATGCCCTTACTACCACTCGCTAAAACAAGATCTAGATAATTTTTGTCTCCCCATAAGATAGCAGGTTTTGGCCTTGATTTAAGCTGACCAGTTTACTCTCCCCCGGGGCCGACAAGTTAAGATTAATAAATCTTTTCCTTGGGAAATTAGTATTTAGTGATACCTTTGTTATTAAGGGAAGCTTAGTTTTATTGAGAATTAATAACCGTGGTCAGCGATCGATTACTATTGGTTAACAAAAACAATCAAAGGGACGCTAAAACCGATACCTTTGATTGGATGTATGAGTTTCAGGATGGAACTCGTCTGATGGGCAAGGTTTGCGGTTACTTAGACCCCGATAGTAATCGTCTTCTTGATCCCGAAAACTGCAGCGCTATCTACCAGAATGCCCAAGGACAAGTGCTTAGTCGTTGGCAAGCTGGAGATTTTATCACTTTTGAACTAACCACCACCGGGGAAGATCTCCTGATCGTGGCTTCTAATGACAATTGTACTGGTAATAGTCTCTGTTTGGTTTCGGGCATTAGTCGCAGCTGCGCTCAAGTTACCGATGAAGGAAAATCCCTTGTCCGGGAGGTTTTTCAATACCCTGCTTGGTCTTTGCAGGGCGATAATAGCATTTCTAAGCCAGCTTTCAGTTGGAATTGTTCCGTATCTCCCTTTTTTCCCTTTGTTTCCCTGCGTTTTAATCTCCAGTCCACCGGCAGCAAAAAGTTCTATCGTTGGACGGTTTCCCCCTATTTTCCCTTTTGTCCCCTCTTAGAAGTGGTAGAATCCCTTGCCTAATTAGGGTTTGCGGCAAAAAGTTTTTCGGTGGGGGCAGGGGGGGTGTAGGGTTTTAGAGATTTTGAGGGGGTCAATTACCTAATTTTCAGGGAAAAAGTCCCTGAATTTTCCACCCGATCACTCCGGGATCTGGTACTTTTTGGAAACCAAAAAGTCTAAAAGTCTTACCCAACAAGGTTTTTAGATTTATTGAGCAAGCCCTAATTAGCCTTCTCTATTCTTTTGCAGATAATCGACTAAGGCCCATAATCCTAGGCGATAACTTTCGGACCCAAAACCGCTAATCTGTCCGATGGCTATATCGGCAATGTAGGAATGATGACGAAAAGACTCACGTTTGTAAATATTGCTTAAGTGTACTTCCACACAGGCCATTTTTGTGCCTAATAGTGCGTCGCGGATGGCGATACTGGTATGAGTATAAGCTCCCGCATTAATCAAAATACCGTGCTGCTGACCCCATGCTTGCTGAATCCAGTCCACTAATTCCCCTTCCTGATTGGACTGATGGGCAGTTAAATTCACCCCTAAACGGGTAGCTTCTTCGCTTAAAAACTGGTTAATCGTCTCTAAATTAACGTTACCGTAGAGATTCGGCTCTCTTTTCCCCAATAGGTTTAAATTCGGTCCGTGCAGAACCAGAATGCTTAGTTTATTCACCAATCTCCCCCATCTAGACCACGAGAATTAATCTTATCTCGATCAGGGACTATTGCCGATCAAGAAAATTTTTGCCGCTACGGTAATCACTGCACCAATAGTAGCACTGAGCGCACCGACAATGATCGGCAGAATCAGACCTCGGAATCCCTGGAGGTCAGAAATAGCTTTAATCATGGTAGCCTGTTCACTTTCCACCTTTTCGAGTCGTTTATCCATCCCTCCGACTTTCTCGGTTAAAGCGACCAATCCTATCGATTTAACTTGTTCGTTTTCCACCTTTTCGAGTCGTTTATCCATCCCTACGACTTTCTCGGTTAAAGTAGCTAATCCTATCTCTACTTTATTTAATCTTTCATCGATTCTGTCAAAGCGCTCATCAATCTTGTCAAATTTTTGATTAACGTCCCTTTGTAGATTATCTATTTTTCCCTCGATCCTGGTCAGAATAGTTTCTAGGGAATAAGTGACGGTTTCTCCGGACATTCTGGTAAACTCCCCTTAGTTTTATCTTGATCCTTCTCCCATTCTCGCTTTATCCATGGGAGACTACCCTTTAATTATCACCCCAAAATGTAGTGCCAGTGTTTGTTTCCCCAGCAGATACCGGCATCTGTCCCCTTTTGTCGATTAAATTTGTTAGATTTTGGAGGAGAAATGTTAACTTATTTTAAAATTTATGCTGACCAGCACTGCTGCCCATCCCGTCGGGGGAACAGATATCGATCGCTTTGATTGTCGTCAAGTTTGGTATCCTATCTACTACGTCAAAGATTTAGACAAAAAGCAGCCCCAACGCTTTACCCTACTAGAAGAGGATTTAGTGATTTGGTGGGACAAAAATCAGCAAGAATGGCGAGTTTTTGAGGATAAATGTCCCCATCGCCTCGCTCCTCTCTCAGAAGGTCGTCTTAACGAAAGCGGACATCTAGAATGTCCCTATCACGGTTGGTCTTTTTCCGGGGGAGGAAACTGTGAATTTATTCCCCAACAACCAGAAAACAGTCAAGCTAACACCTCTCGACGCGCTTGTGTGCGGTCTTTACCCACGGCTATCCGTCAGGGATTATTATTCGTTTATGCGGGTAATCCCGAAAATGCTCCCCTGACTGCGATTCCAATTATTGAACCCCTGGAGGAGGATGCTGATGCTTGGATTTGTTTGGATACCTTCCGAGATCTACCCTACTCGGCCGTCACTTTAATCGAAAATATTATTGATTCTAGTCATGTTCCCTATACCCATCATCTCACCATCGGTAATCGGGCCAATGCCGCTCCTATGGAATTAGAAATTATCGAGTCCAATCGTCAGGGATTTAAGGGAATTTGGCCCGAAGGACCGCGTAAAGGTCAATTAGGTCAGCAATACAGCAATTTTATCGCCCCCGGATTAATTTACCACGATCTCACCTCGGAAAAGTTCGGACGGACTTTAACAGCAGTCTATGCAACCCCCATCCGTCAGGGAGAATGTCGTCTCTTTGCTCGTTTTCCTTTTAAATTTAACTCTAAGCTGCCGAAATTCTTCATTAAGCTTACTCCCACTTGGTATTCCCACATCAATCAAAATGCTATTCTCGAAGATGATCAGATTTTTCTCTACTATCAAGAGCGTTATCTGCAAGCTCGGGGGGATAGTCGGAATTTTAGTCAAGCTTGTTATCTCCCCACCAAAGCGGATTTATTCGTGTTCGAGTATCGCAATTGGGTTAATCAATACCAAGCTGATCCTTTTGCCGGTCAACCTTTCCCCCCCCTACAATCAAAAGAGATTCTCCTGGAACGCTATCACTCCCATACCAAAAATTGTGCTGTTTGTCAAGGGGCTTTAAAAAATATTAATCGTCTCCGGGGGTTAACATTAGCGATCGCCATTATTCTTGGTCTATCTTTACCACTTTTAGCCCTAATTTTCGCTCAATCGGCCCTCCTTCCCGTGACAGTGCTGACAGCATTAACTGTCCTTATGGTGGCAGTTTATTGGCGCTTGGGAGAACTGATAAAACAGTTTTATCAAGGACGGGAATTATTGCCGAGAAATACTGGTAAAAAGTGATAAAGCTGCCGAAAAAGAGCGGAAGTTAGGGAACTGGTTCCTCACTATCCACTTTCGGGGTTTGGTTTTGGAGAGATTGCTGAAGTTCTTGCCAGCGAGTTTCTGCCAGTTGTTTTTGTGTTTGCACTTCTCGGTCATTGGAACGATAACGCAGTGATTCTTGATAAGCTTGAATCGCTCGCTCGTATTGACCGAGTTTAAAGCAACTATTGCCTAAACTTTTCCAGGTTTCGGGGTTATCTTTTTGTCTTTGAATCGCCTGTTGATAGGCGTTTATGGCTTGGGAATAGTCGCCTAAACGATACCAAGCGTTACCGATACCGATAAAAACTTCGGCTTTTTGGGAAGAAATACGGCGAGCTTTTTCGTAGGAGACGATCGCTTCTTGAAATCTTTCCATTTGATGAAGTAATGCCCCTTGATTTAACCAAGCTTGATAATAATTAGAATTGGCCTCAGTTGCTTGCGTAAATGCCTGCAAAGCTTCTGACTTGCGGCCTAATTTTTGCAGAATAATCCCTTGACTATAGTGAGCTTGGGAAAATTGGGGATTAAATTGTCCAGCTTTGCTATAACTTTCTAAGGCATCATTAATTCTATTTAATTGATAGAAACTATTACCTTTTTGATACCAAATTAAGGCATTATCTGGTTCGATCACCAGAGCCTGATCGTAGGCTTTAACTGCCCCTTCATAATCCTCAAGATTCTGTAATGACCAGCCTTTTTTATACCAGATTTTGGCATCATTTTGTTGAAAAGTTAACAATTTTTCCAGAGCTTTTTGGGCGGCGGAATATTGTTGCAGTTCTAGATAGATATCGGCCTTACCTTGCCAAGCTTGACTAGCGGCAGCATTAAGAGATAGGACCCGCTCAAAACTTTCTAAGGCCTCCTGATTTTTGCCTAATTTATCTAAAGCTTCTCCGCGACCGAGCCAAGCTTGCCAAGCGGAATCTGGGTTAATTTGAATAGCTTTCTCGTAGGTATTTAAAGCTTCCGAGTATCTTTGTAAAGCCAATAAAGTATCGGCTTTTCCTTGCCATGCCTCAAGATAATCGGGATTAATTTTTAAGGCTTGACCATAGTAATTGAGGGCATCGGTATAGCGTTTAAGTTGATAAAAAGTCTGACCTTGTTGATAGTAATCAAGAGAATTACGGGAATTTTGCCAATAATTAAAACCTAGATAAGCACCAGCTATTAAGCCAATTGTCCCGGAGACAAACAAGATTTTTGTTAGCCAAGATTTCCCTTGACGAGCAACCTGACCTTGAGGTTTCACATAGGTAGTTTTCGGCTCGAGATGATGAATTTTACCTAATTTTCTCAGATCGATTAATGCTTCACTGGCACTGGTATAACGCTGACGAAAATCATAGCGGATCATGCGCTCGATAACATAACTAAACTCGGCGCTAGTCATGGCCAAATGTTGCCAGAGAATTTCCCCCGTGCGATCATCCAGTGGAATCTCTTCGGGATTTTTAGCGGTTAAAGCTTGTAATCCAATAATACCAGTGGCATAGATATCGCTACTAAAACGCGGATAACCTTGGGCCTGTTCACTGGGGAAATAACCGGGGGTTCCGATAGCGACTGTAGAAACGGTTTTACCTTCTTTAACCACTTGAGTGCTAATTTGTTTGACAGCACCAAAATCAATTAAAACCAATTGATCATCTTGACGGCGACGAATAAGATTGAAGGGATTAACATCGCGATGGATCACCTGTTTCTGATGGACAAATTCGAGAATTGAGAGAATTTCTGTTAATAAAGCCACCACTTTCCCTTCATTTTGCCTATAGACACCGGCAGTAATTTCTCTGGCTAAATCTTCCCCTTCAATGTATTCCTGCACGAGAAAAAATTGCCCATTTTCCTCAAAATAAGCAAATAAACGGGGAATATGACGATGAATGCCCAATTCTTGCAGGATTTTCGCCTCGGTTTCAAAGAGTCGTCTAGCGATGGCTACAGTTTCGGCATCCCGGCACTGGGGTTGAAATTGTTTGATCACACAGCGATTTTGATTGGGTAACTGGCGATCGCAGGCTAAGAAAGTCTGTCCGAATCCCCCTTTTCCCAATTGACGGATAATCTGGTAGCGATGACTAAGGATTTTTCCGGCAGCGAGTTCCATAGACGATGGCAATCCAAGGTTTTTTACTATTCTAGGCTTTTCGGCTTTCTTTTGCGGTCGCTGGACAAAATGCGGCAACTCTCCCATTCTACTTTTTTCCCTATAGAGAGGGAAAAAATTCCCTGTGGAGGGGACTGACATGACAGACAGAAAAAAATAATCTAGAAACAGAGAAGGTTCACTGTTGTTTTTTGAGAGGATAACCGCTATGTCTATCAATCCTGTTACTAGAGCCGGCACAGCTTTACTAATTACCCTGCTCATGGGGTCGATGTCCGGTACTTTTCCCGTCCTCGCTCAAAGTAATGTTAATCGGCCACGTCTGATCGCTCAACAAATCTCGATTCCGGCGGGAACAGTTATCCCTTTGAATTACGAGAAAGCCGATAAAATTTTAGTTTCTAAAAGTGATGTTATTCCTCTGACTTTAACCGTAGCCAGAGATATTCGTGACCGGAATGGGAGTGTGGTGATTGCAGCGGGAAGTGAAGTTAAGGGTACTTTAGAAGCGGCGGGCCGAGGTGTGCGCTTTATTGCCGATGAAATTGCCCTCGATGGGGGTAATCGTACTATTCCCCTCAATGCCACTTCGCGATTAATTACTACCACTGAAACCGTGCGTAAAGGGGCAAAAACTCAAGATATCTTAGCGGGAACCGTCGCCGGTGCGGGGGCAGCCACAGCGATTGCTGCTCTCACAGGCGATCGCAAGATTGAAGTTCTCGATGTCTTAGCGGGGGCAGCCGTGGGAACCCTTGCAGGATGGGGTTTACCGACGGCGGGAATTGTCGGTGGTAGTTCCGCGCAGTTATACTCTGTTAACCCTGATCGAGATTTAAATATTACCCTGCAATCGCCCCTAGTGATCAGAGATTAGTAAACGGCAAACCATCACCAAATCCGCCAGCAGACGGATTTGGTGTCAACTCATTGGTTAAGCTGTTCGTAATTTAAATTGCCTGTTGAGATGAGGCAAGAGGCAACAGTAAAGGGATTGGGGGAGATTCGGCTAATCTAAAAATAAGCGATTTAAATACGTCTTAGCTTATTTCTGGATTTAATCGGAGCGATGGATTTGTTAGATTTTTAATAGTCGGTCTGTCAACCGATAGACAGAAATAGTTAAAACATCAGAATCAGAGATCAAAGTATGAAACTTCCTACAGGGTTACGGCGAACTATTACCCACGCTTTGGCAACTTTTCTGGGAGTTATGCTCGGTTTTAGCAGTTTAGCGGCGGTAAATGCTCAAAATCTGCCCACTGCTGCCACCGATCTGGCCAGAATCCCCCCAGAGATGACGGCGGAAAGTTTTGTCGCTAAGGCAGTGGCCCGCACAGGTGCGGCAGTGGTGCGAATTGACACCGAAGCGATCATTACTCGTCCCAATAGCCCCTTTTTTGATGATCCTTTTTTTCAGCAGTTTTTTGGGGAACAGTTTCGTGTTCCCACCCAGCAGCGAGTGGCGGGCCAGGGATCGGGTTTTATTATCGATGGCAGCGGTTTAATCTTAACTAATGCCCATGTGGTCGATAATGCCGATAAGGTAACGGTAACTTTAAAAGATGGTCGTAGCTTTAAAGGAGAAGTACGCGGTACTGATGAGATCACTGATTTAGCCGTAGTGAAAATTAATCCCCAAGGGGAAAATTTACCTGTAGCCGTCCTCGGCAATTCCTCATCCATACAAGTGGGGGACTGGGCGATCGCAGTAGGCAATCCCGTCGGTCTAGATAATACGGTAACTTTAGGAATTATTAGCACGATCGGGCGCTCGGCGGCTAAGGTGGGTATTCCCGATAAACGCATTGATTTTATCCAAACCGATGCCGCTATTAACCCCGGCAATTCCGGCGGTCCTTTACTCAACGCCCAAGGGGAAGTCATCGGCATCAATACGGCCATTCGTGCTGATGCCATGGGCATCGGTTTTGCCATTCCCATCGACCGGGCCAAGCAGTTACAAGCGACCCTAGAATCAGGTCAAAAGGTGGCCCATCCCTATATCGGTGTGCAGATGGTTAACCTAACTCCCGATTTAGCCCGGGCTAATAATCAAAACCCCAATCCTCCCATGATCGTGCCGGAAGTGTCGGGAATTTTGGTGGTGAAAGTCCTACCCAATACCCCCGCCGAAAAAGCCGGCATCCGTCGCGGGGATGTGATTGTCAAAGCTAATAATCAACCGGTTAGCGATGGCGGTCAGTTACAGGAAATGGTGGAAAAAACTGGAATCGGTCAATCTTTACCCCTCAGAATCAGAAGGGGGGAAAGGGCGATCGATCTCACCGTAATCACCGCCCAAATGTCAAATCAGTAATCAGTTATCAGTAATCAGTAATCAGATGTAAGTTTTCAGTTTATTGTTTACTGTTCACTGAAAAATCCCCCCATCAGCAAATCGGGTTTTTTCCTTGAGATGGTTCTCGGTTTTTGCTCTCGCCCCTATAATCTGTGTGTAAATTAGCTTGATTTCTTTGCGAGGATAATAACTATGGATCCGGCTCAAGTTAGCAATCAAGTGTACTTTATCAGGGATTTAGCGATCAGCTTCGGGGCGAAATTAATCGGGGCGATCCTACTCTGGTTTATCGGTAAATGATTAATTAATCTAGCGATTAATCTGCTCAAAACCAGTTTGGCTAAGGGCAACGTCGATCCTACCATCATTAGATATATCATTTCTTTCATCCTCATTGCCCTGCAAGTTGTCCTGATCGTGGCGATTTTGGGCTTTTTTGGCGTTGAAACCACCTCTTTTGCCGCACTTTTAGCCGCTACTGGTATTGCGATCAGGGCCGCTTGGGGGGGCTGTTGGCCAATTTTGCCGCCGGGGCTTTTCTAGTTATGTTCCGTCCCTTCAAGGTGGGCGATTTTGTCTCTGCGGGAGGTATAACTGGCACGGTGGACGAATTGGGTTTATTTGCCACTACTATTAACACTCCTGACAACATTAAAACTGTAGTCGGCAATAACAGCATTTTTTCTGGGAGTATTCAAAATTTTTCCGCTAATCCCTATCGTCGTGTGGAGTTGACCGCTCAATTAAGTCACGGGGTAAATGTCCCAGAAGCGATCGCTCTGTTAAAGGATAAAATTAGCCGTATCCCCAATGTTTTGACTGATCCCGCTCCCGATGTGGAAATTTTAGAATTTAATCCCTCCGGACTTCTCTTAGCAGTACGTCCCTATTGCAGTAACGATAACTATTGGCAGGTCTATTTTGACACTAATAAGGTTATCTATGAATCCTTCGGTGAAGCGGGCTATCCTATTCCTGCTACCCACACGGTTTTACACAATCGATAGACCGGGTTAAGCGAAGACCAGTTTTGTACAGCTTTTCTGATCAAAATAAAGTATAAACTGATACCAAATCTGTTTTTGTGCGATTAATTCCCAATCCAAGTTTAAAGACCCACTTTCCACTCCCCACTCCCCACTCTCCTATACTTTTTAAACAGGATTTAGTATTTATCCGATTAGTGACGAGAGTAGTCTTCATTCTTCCCTGTCACCCTATTCTATAGCGAGCGGTCAATCGGCTTTGTTGTTCTCTCGCTCATCGGTTCAAAGGTAAAGGGGGTGAGGTGTGGATCTGTTGATGCCGTTTGAGGCTACCAAGAGATGAGTATGTTAAAGTGTACGGACACTTTTTCTGGGATTTAGTTGCTCTTTGCTTCCTCCGCATTTGATAATAAACATAGACAGACGCTAGGGAGATCGATCGATATCTCCATCGGATTCTCGCCATTTTTTTGATAGGAGCTAAATATGAATAGGCTAGTAGAAAAAATTACGGCTATTGTCGAAAAACTACCGAATTTAAAACTATTAATTCTCTTCGGTTCTAGAGCGCGTGGAGAGCATAGACCTGATAGCGATTGGGATTTCGCTGTTTTATACGAGGAAAGAAGCGCTCAAAAGGATATTTCGAGTCTATTGAAAATTTATACACTGCTCGAACAAGCTTTAGAGATTCCCGAGGACAAAATTGATGTGGTTGATTTAAAAGAATGTTCGCCGATCCTCGCTCATTATGTTGCGCGGGATGGTCGAGGGCTCTTCTAGGTTCTGTGTGATCAGCTTAACTTACCATAGGATCGATCGATCTTTGTGTCCTCTGTGTCTGGAGTGGTTCCTTCCACTCCCTCGCCAGCAGGAATGTATCTTAGAATACATTTTACCCACCAAATCCAAGAGAGCCGGTCGAGTTCTATACGAACGGGAAACGGGACTATTCGAGGGATTTAAAGAAAAATTTATCATGAATCCTGAAGAATCGAAAGCGTTATACCGTCAATTACGGAATAATCTAGAGATTTCTCTACGAGAAAAAGGAGTGTAAATGCTATTGAACCTCTGATTGCGATAGACGAATTAAACCTCATGAATCAATACCTCGCCGAACTTAGCGAGTACGGTTCGATCACCTTAGAGGATTATCGTACATTGAGAGAACGTCAATTAGCCATAGAAAGGTTAATTCAGCTTATCGTTCAAACTGGCGGTGGTGATTGGGTAGTAGTGATGGCTGCTTAATCCTTTGCTTTGCTGTGCATTGTAGTCATGGATAAAATACCAAAGGGTTCCCCAACGTGATTCTCCATTTTTTTAGAGAAAGATAGACTCTCTCTCACCAGCCGAGAAATCCTTTGTCGAAAGGTATTATTTAATCTTTCAATATGATTAGTTTGACCAGTTTCTTTTCCGACGGGTCGATGACGTTTACTAGGAATTACTGTCTTATAGGACTCCCAAAAGTCTGTGTAAGCAACCGCGCATTGTCGGTAAACACCTGGTAAACTGGCCCCAAAGTTTTTGGCTCTTCTGGTTTCTGTGTGGAAATGAGGTCTATACTGATGGGTTTTTCCATAAAATAGTCCTAAAAGTGTTGCCTAGTAAGCATTTCACGATTCCATAAGCAAAAATTATCACACAAAGTCGAGAAGAGCCGATAAGGTAGATAAGAGATTTGATAAGATAGAAGAACGGTTGACGAAAGTGGAAATAGGACAAGTCGAACTCAAAGGGGAGATTAAAGCCTTAGATGAGCGACTAACCACAGAAATTAAAGGGTTAACTGCAAGAGTCGCCTATCAGGAATTTACCAATTGGGGGATTCTCATCGCTCTGGTTGTGGCCATTTTAGGAGGGGCTGCTAAACTTTTTGGTTTTTGCCCCAATCCCTAACAGCGATCGCCCTAAGCTGCTGTAGAATTAACTTGACAAATATAAAAACGCAGCCGAAGACTCTCTGGGAAATGCAGTTAAATAATTGGATGGCAACCTAAAAACATGAGTGAATTAACTATTCGTCCAGCTAAAATTAGTGGTGTCATCCCAGATTCGATCGCCGCCGAGGTGGGTTTTGAAATCGGGGATGCGCTCGTCTCTATTAATGGTAATCGTCCCCGGGACTTAATCGATTATCAATTTTTATGTGCCGATGAATTTTTAACCCTAGAAGTGCTTGATAGTCAGGGCAAAACTCACCAAGTAAAAATCGAAAAAGATTATCATGAAGACTTAGGTTTAGAGTTTGAAACTGCCCTTTTTGATGGCTTAATTCAGTGCAATAATAAATGTCCTTTTTGCTTTATTGACCAACAACCAGAGGGCAAAAGAGAAACTTTATACTATAAAGATGATGACTATCGCCTAAGTTTTCTCTATGGCAGTTATTTAACCTTAACTAATCTCACCTCAAAAGAATGGCAACGGATCGAAAAGATGCGAATCTCACCGCTTTTTGTGTCCGTTCATGCCACGGAACCCGATCTGAGGATTCGTCTCTTAAAAAATCCCCGCGCTGGTCAAATTGTAGACCATTTAAAATGGCTACAAGCCAGACAATTACAAATTCACGCCCAAGTGGTAGTTTGTCCCAATATTAATGATGGAATTCATCTCGAAAGAACCCTGTTAGATCTGGTTTCTTTTCATCGGGGAGATATTCCCTGTGTGGAGTCGATTGCCGTAGTTCCCGTGGGATTAACCCGCTTTCGTCCCCAAGAAGATGAATTAATTCCCGTTAGCCAAGAAAAAGCGCGAGAAGTGATCGAACAAGTCCAAACTTTACAGAAAAAATTTCGTCAAGAATTTGGCAGTAATGTGGTCTGGTTAGCCGATGAATGGTTTTTAATTGCCCGAGTCGATTTACCCCCTCAATCTCACTACGAAGACTATCCCCAAATCGGTAACGGGGTTGGCTCGATTCGTCAATTTATTAGGGATTTCCAGAAGACAGCTAAGAAGTTATTACCTGCTCAAATTACCCCCTCTAGACGGTTAATATGGCTAGTGGGCAATGCGGTAGAACAAGCTTTTAAACCCCTAGTTAAACAGTTAAATAAGGTGCGGGGTTTAACCGTGGAATTAGTGGCTTTAAATAGTGATTATTGGGGGCAGGAAATCACGGTTACGGGTTTATTAACCGGGCAAGATATTCTCAAGGGATTACAAGGTAAAAATCTTGGGGATGGGGTTTTATTACCCTCCCTCATGCTCAAGCATGGGGAAGCGGTATTTTTAGATGATATCACCCTAGAAACTGTTATTAATCAGTTAGGAGTCCCTATTTATCCAGTCCTGGGAGTGGAGGAATTAATTAAAACTTGTCTTACTCTCAATCCCTTAAACAAATCCTAATCTTGAGAATAGACAATTATCACTAATCGGTGATCAGATTAGGTGCATCTCCTATCTGTGACTTTCTCTCACATATAGGTGAGCAGCAGAAGTTATTATAGCACTTTTCACGTTACTGAGGTATCGACAAGTTTTGCCAACAAGGGGTTTAAGCCCCTTGCCTATACCTCATTCTGATAAAAACTGCTATATTATACCAAATCCGTTGAGTATAGGCTACTTATAGAGGAGAGGCACTCATGCAACCGGCAAGAGGCAAAAGGGGAAATAAATAATCAGTTTTTAATAACTGGATTTAGTATTAATCATATTTTTTAAGAATTCGCTTTTTATTGCCGTTGAATTTGGCTTTGGCGGGGATTTATGCGGGTTGGATGATTTTTTCTGCTTCGATTTCAAAGCTGGCTTTTTTGCTTTTCTTGGCCGAGCCTGGCCGTTTTCTTTGCCCTTGTGACTTGGGTTTTTTTTCGTTGAGTTGACTGGCCCCTATCTTGGGTCGGCCTGTGGGCTTTTTTGTTTTCTAAGTTCGGCTTCGAGTTGAGCGATTCTTTCTTGCTGCTTTTTTAGCTGTTGAGAGAGTTGGTCAATGGACAGGAGAACCCTTGCTCTTTCTTGATTCCGTTTCTCTCTCCATCGGTCTAAACCTGTATTAGACATCTCCAAAATTCAGGCCAGATTGAGGTTAATTGCTGGAGATGTCTATTATACTGCAAGGGAATCAGGAGCCACCCAAGAGCCATTGGTTCGCCACCTCAGTTTCCCCCCATGGGAACTGCCTGACTTCAGCGGCGACAAAGTGGGAAGCCAGACTTTCAATCAGTTTAACCAGAGTGGAATCAGTCACCACGGCAACTTTACTGACGTACTTGTGATGGTCGCGTATCAGCCGGAAATGAGCAATCAAGGCACCAAAACTCTCCCAGCCGGTGAAAGTAGGTACTTCGATGATTACGCCAGCAAGGCCACCAGTGGCTTCAATGTGGGGATCCACTGCCTCCGCAATCTTGACAAAATCTTCCGCCGCAAGTGCAGATTTAGGTTGCATATAGAGAATGCTATGCGCCGCGTCTAAATTATAATCTATCATAGTTTGCCTCTCCCAAATGGTCGAAGTCTAACTATATGCTATCACAAATAGTGGGACAAAGATTGAGGCAAAATCAATAAGCGATCGCAGAGAATAACCACAAAGACACAAAGACACAAAGACACGAAGATTAGGCTGGTTAATTCTTCTTGCCATCTAATCAGAATTGGGTGGTTTATGCATTGCTAACCAACCCAACTGGACTTTATTTGAGGGGTAATGTTCTAGATGTTAACTAGGTTAAAGATGGCATAGCCAACGCATAATTGAAACCAGTTGATTATCATTGGTTAAGTTAGCGGCATTGGTGAGTTTTTTCGTCTCTAATTGCTGATAAATTTCCCTGGCCATTTTTGTTTCAATAGCAGCGCCGATAAAAAAAGTATAAGGATGCTTAGATATTTTTCTAAAAGCATCATCAATTCTCTGCAAAGCAGTACGAGCAGTTTTCCAATGTTCATCTGCTCGATCGGGATCAATTCCACCTTTTAATTCTCCCAAAGCAATGTATAAATCAGGAGATTGTAAGGTTTGTTTCAATCCCTAAGCTAGGGAGAGGAATGTAAAGATTTATTAAATTGTAGCGTAGGATACTTTGACCCCACTAAACAGTATTGGCTATTCTGCTAGATTGAATTGCACGGAGTTTTTCAACGCAAACCATCTTGATCCAATCCTGACGATTCATGTTCTGCAATTGACACTCTACATCTATGCTTCGTAGTAATTCCGGGGGAAAATCAAGATTAATCTGTTGCTTAACCTGAAAATTACCTGTGAAATGCTCAGAGACATCTTTCCCTAGATGTGCTTGTTGAGCAATTTCCTCAATATCTTTAATTTCAGTTGACTGTTTCCTCATAGCTTTTGCGCTCCTGTTTAGTTGATTTCCAAGCGGTGACAACCCAAATGTAATCACCGACTTCATCGACTCTGTATTCTACGATGAATGTTGTTAACGTTCCGCCCGCAAAGCCAACAATCCGATATTGTTCTGGCTGCTCAGAGCGTTGGTCTTCGATGTAAGGTTTGTAAAGCAGATCGTTTAACCGAGTGAAGTCAATGTCACGTTCTGTTAAAACTCGCTGTCGTTTGGCTTCATCCCATTGAATACGCATGAGATACCCGAAATCAATGGAGAAAAATTGTTTTCACCCACTCTATACTAACCTATCGCTCCCGAAGGCGAGGGACTAGGGGGAGAAGAATGTAAAGATTTATTAAATTGTAGCTTTTAATACAGTTGTGGGGGGGGAGTGTGTATCGTTTTGTCATCTGCCTTTGGTGTTGGGTTGGGCTGTTGCTTGACCTGGCTGCGAGGGGGGCGATCGCAAAATTTAGTTTTAGTTATGGAGTCGTAAAAGTTTATGAAAAAAACTTTGATAACGGTAGCCCTGTTAACCTGTTTTTCTTCTTGGGTTCCAGTTAACGCCGCCATTATACCTGTAGGAACAAAAATTAAATGGGAACGAAACGAAATAAAATCGGAGCAAACAGTTCCTGCTGGGGCAAAATATAAAATAATCAAAGAGGACGGATCGACTTTTGAAGGGGTTACATCTACCGAATTTACATTTAAGAACCAGAAAAAAACTTCAAGTTCTAGTATTGCAACTGTCGTAGTTGTCGTTGGAGATCCTTTGGTAACTATTGAAGGTTATCAGAACCTTAGTGATCTGACTGTTACATATGACTTTACTGGCTTGAACACGGCCATACCTGAATTCACTTGGTATTCAGTTGATGTTTCGTATGAAGGTTTGTTTTCTTTGGATATTGACGTTCCTTCAGATCCACTATCAGGTCCTTCTACCATCACAAGATTTCAATACGACTTTTCTGGATCTTCTAGCCTGCCAATTGCCATCGAGAAATCTTCTGGTCTTGCGGTAACTTTAGGAGATTTTAGAGTTCGTACTTACTCGCCCACACCTTTATCATCATCTGTTAGTTTCTTAGGACCACTTGAAGGCATCTGGGATGTATCATTGCTAGAAGAACTCGTAACCCCAAATTTCCAGATTGCGCCAGATTCAGTGTCCGATCCACAGCCAATCCTTGAAGTAACGGACAAAGACGGTCTCTTCAAGTCTGTACCAGAACCTTCTTCCATCCTGAGTTTCCTCGCTCTCGGCACTTTAGGCGCAGCTTCAACCCTCAAGCGCAAACTGAAGCTATCCAAATCCACCGAAAAAGAAACCACAAAAGTAGGCTAAATTGCTTACAAAAATACCATAAATGCCCCTTCATTCAGTCAGTTGAGGGGGTTTTATGTTTTGCCTGTGCTTCTACTTATTAAATTTTATTAATTAATTGCTCAAAAGTAGTTTCTTGTGGTAGAAAAAGATTTTTTGGATCGATAGCGTAAAATTTAATAGATATTGTAATTCTATGCCATAACGGAAGTTAATTACAGCAGTTACCTTAATGGTGAAATAACTTCTTTATTTGATTGGTAATTTTAATCGGTGGGGAAAGGGCGATACTTAAGGATTAATTCTCGCACCGATTCCCCTAGATTTAATCTCAATCCCCTAGACAAATACCCAAACCCCTGGCGGTTTTGACTAAAGTTTCTTCGGGATCGACGACGCGATAGGTTTTAATCGCCTCCTCAATGGGAACACTGACCACTTGCCGATTTTGCCAGGCCACCATGCGATCGAATTCTTCCCGAGCGATCAAATCCACGGCCGCCACGCCAAAAGCCGCCCCCAGTAAGCGATCGATCGGAGAAGGAATACCCCCCCGTTGAATGTGGCCCAGGAAAGTCACTCTCGTTTCGGCCCCGGTTTCCCTGGCAACTTCTTCCGCTAAATAGCGACCGATACCCCCGAGACGATCTTCCCCTAGGGCTTCCTTTTGCACTAGGCGATTGCCAGTTTCGGTACGCACAGCCTCGGAGACAATAATCAGAGAAAACTGTTTATCCAGACGCTGCCGTTGCCGGATCTTCTCGCAGATCTTCTCTAATCGGTAGGGAATTTCGGGAATGAGAATGATATGAGCCCCCCCCGCAATACCGGCAGCCAGGGCGATATGGCCGGCATCTCTACCCATAACTTCTAGAATCATCACCCGGTTATGACTAGCGGCGGTAAAATGGAGGCGATCGAGGGCTTCTGTGGCGATATTAGTAGCTGTATCGAAGCCAATGGAGACTTCTGTAGCTCCCACATCATTATCGATGGTTTTGGGGATACCGATCAGATTAATGCCTCCCTGTTGGGCAATACGGCGCAAAATCGCCAGACTACCATCGCCACCGATGCCGATCAGGGCATCCAGTCCCAGACTATGATAGCCGTCGATGATGTCCTGAGAGCGATCGATCAGGGTTCCATCCGGCATCGGGAAAGCAAAGGGATCCCCCTTATTGGTAGTACCGAGAATTGTTCCTCCCATCACCAACAGGCGATCGACTCCTTCAATGTCAAAGATAGTGGTTTTGGGGGGACGGTTAACTAATCCGTTCGTTGCTTCTCGAATACCCACCACTTCCCAGCCATAATTGCCACTGGCATGGTGGACAACGGCACGAATGGCGGCATTTAAACCCGCACAGTCGCCACCACTGGTGAGAATTCCAATTCGTTTTTTTTCACCCATAGGTTTTTGTCAGGAGATCAACAAATCTATATTTAGGGAAAAGTTGCGGATAATGCCTGAAAATTAAGAAAGTTTCTAGATCGTCCCTGACAGCTAGGGGAAAAATTCACCCCCGTCCCCTCAGTCCCCCTAGCAGGGTATGCAGGGCGACACGGATCCCCATTATACTAGAAAGTATATAGCAATCTTAGGGCATTTGTCAACCCTAATATACAGAAAATTTTCTGATAACTGATAGCCAATCAATTTAACTATTTACTGCTTGCTGAAGACGGGATAGATCCCAACCTTTTTGATTGAGAAGTAGCCAAGACTGCATTAAATCCGGACCGTGTAACTCCCCCATCAAAGCGGCGCGTAGAGACTTCATCACCAGACCTTTTTTAACCCGATGGGCTTTAGTTGTGGTCTCCACAATTCCCTTAGCAACTTCTCCAGTCAAATCGGGAGTAATAGCGGCGAGAATATCCTTGATAATATCCTTAACTCCCTCTAATTGTAATTGACTTAAAGCCTCCTGATTATAATTAGCCAGAGGGGTTAAAAGTAAGCGACTTTCAGCAACAGCATCGCTTAAACGAGTTAAACTCGGACCGATGAGAGTAGCCAAACCGATCAACCAAGCTCGATCGGTTTCAGCAGCAAAATTATACCCTGCTTCTTGCCAGTAGGGGAGAAGTAAAGGCACTAATTCCTCACCGGTTAAACGATGGAGATATTGACTATTAATCCAATCTAATTTAGTCCAGTCAAATTTTGCCCCCGCTTTATTTACCCGTTCTAAACTAAACACTTCAGCGGCCGCTTCAAGGGTAAAAATTTCTTCAGTGGAATCGGGAGGAGTCCAACCGAGGAGAGTCATGTAATTAACCAAAGCTTGCGGCAAAAAACCCAGTTTTCGGAAATCATCGATCGAAGTGACTCCATCCCGTTTAGATAACTTACGACCCTCCTGATTTAAGATCAAAGGAGTGTGGGCAAACTCAGGCACTTTTGCCCCCAAAGCTTCGTATAAAAGAATTTGTTTAGCCGTATTAGCGATGTGATCTTCCCCACGAATAACATGGGTAATTTCCATATCGATATCATCAACAACTACCGCTAAATTATAGAGAGGCTGACCGAAGTTTTCCTCGGCATTTTCCGAGGTACGAGCGATCACCATATCCCCCCCCAAATCACTACCTTTCCAGATAACTTTTTCCCGGATTAAATCCTGCCAAATAATTTCTCGATCATCGTCAATAATAAAACGAATTACTGCTTTTCTCCCCCCTTGCTCGAATTGAGCTTGTTGTTCGGGGGTGAGATAACGATGACGATTATCGTAACGGGGGGCAAGATTGCGGGCTTTTTGTTCTTCCCGCATTTTTTCCAATTCTTCCGGGGTACAATAACAACGATAGGCTAAACCTCGATCGAGCAGGGTTTGAATAGCCTGACGATAATAATTAAGGCGTTGAGTTTGAAAAAAAGGACCTTCATCCCAATTCAGTCCTAACCATTGTAGGCCCGCTTGAATATTTTCCGTATATTCTGGTCGAGAACGTTCTAAATCTGTATCTTCCACGCGCAAGATAAATTTACCCCGGTGATGATGGGCAAAAAGCCAGTTAAACACGGCTGTGCGTGCGGTTCCAATGTGTAAATTTCCCGTGGGACTGGGGGCAATACGAACTCTAACTGTCACGATTTAACTCCTAGGTTTTTTGCGGCAACGATATCCCATATTATTGCAAATTCACCTAGGCCAACTGGCGAAATTAAGACAGTTTTTAGCCAGGGTTGCCAGCCGCAATTATCAGTTCTTTTGTACCGATTAAGCTCGGAGTGTTAGCCCTGAGTAACCGCACTGGGGAATCGAAGAACAATAAAACATCTTGGGGAATGTAAAAATATATAAAAGTATGTGAAGATTTGCGGAATGTCGGTTATAAACTTTGGAGATATCTATTGGTTTTATCTCTGATGTTGCGATTAATCACAATGTTTGAAACTCTATTATCTTCGATTTTGCTTACCCAGTCTGATTATTTCCATCTGACTCCCACTAATAAGGTGGCAGTGGAGAGAAGAATTGCCGAAAAAAGTTTTGTTTCCGATCCTCAGATTAATCCTAGGGAAATCTCTAGTATTTTGAATCTTCAGCCCCAATGTGGTGCGAATCCTGCTAATTCTCAGATTCAATGCACTTGGAAAGAAGGAAATAGACAGATAAAAGCCTATTGGTTAAAGCCTTGGCGCTTTCAGCGCTGGGAATCTAGGGGATTCTAGCTATATCTTGAGATAATATCAGTTCTAAAAATGAATAGCCACCAAAGGGTGAGAAAGGAACAACAAACTCTCAAGAATTGAAGTTTCCCTCTCTGGGGAGAGGGTTTGAGGATGAGATATTTCAATAACCCTGTTATTTCGGTAATTTAGGCAGCGATTAAAGATTTGCTCAAAGGTTGCCAACGGAAATATCTTTCCCCACCCAATTCGAGGACAAATTTTAACCGGGGTTCCTGTTGACTAAGACTAATTAAGTATTGTTTTTCTTCCGAGGATAAAACAAAACTTTCAATAATCCAAATCACTAAACCTTTAGATTTGGGTGGTAAATTTTCCAATTGATAGGTAGCAATGGGAGGAATAAAATAAACCGGTCCCACGGCTGCTTCCCGACCAATATTTTTTTTACCTAAATGGGGGGGACGGACTCCATGAATGCCGGTAAGATAGGCACTTAAATCCCCCAGACCTCTAGCGGTGATATGCAGGACATTGTAACCAGTGGCCCGCAAACGTCTTTGATAGCGTCCCTCGTAACCCCCTTCTAAGGGTGCGTAAACCCCTAAAGCACCGTATTGTTCCAGATCGCGAATAAATGGTTTTCCTGTGGTCAGTAGTGCCATAGCTAGTAAAAAAATCTTTTTCCCTATAATCGCACGTTTTGTTAAGTTGTGGGTCAGGTGAACAGAGAAAGACTTAAGATCAAAGATAGAGGGGGACAATCGCTACTCTCTCCCGAGGAGGCAATATGTTTCACGATCTCCTTTATCCCAACGGACTGCTTTATATCCTGATTAAACTAACTGTTTTAGCTTTAGCAGTCTTGCTCTGGTTTATGGTCGTTTCGGCCCCAGCTGTCTGAAAAGATGCTGCTCTTGTCTCAGGTTAGCCTTGTCTTCTACAATTAGCGTTCTATGCAATGGCTAAATTTTGCCGATGACTCCTGTTAAATTGCCGATCGCTCCTTTTCTGAAACCCAACCTAACCACTAAACTCCTAGGGGTTGGGTTGGTATTGACAATTATTTTTATCCTGATTGCCCTGTTTTCGCCCCTTCTGCAAGCGATCGGCCTGGTTCAGGATCCAACCGACATTTTAAGCAATTATCCCCTACAAGCCCCCAGTTTTGCCCATTGGTTCGGGACGAATGTGCGCGGTTATGATGTCTTTTCCCGCACCCTATTCGGGGCCCGGGCGGCCTTGTCCGTGGTATTTTTGGCCACAGGATTATCTTTAGTCATCGGGGTTCCTTTAGGGTTAATTAGCGGTTATTTGGGGGGTAAGATCGATCGCGTTCTCCTCTTTCTCATGGATACCCTCTACACCTTGCCGGGGTTATTATTATCGGTGGCTCTCGCTTTCGTTTTGGGTCGTGGTATCGTCAATGTCGCCATCGCTGTTAGCATTGCCTATATTCCCCAATATTTTCGCGTGGTCAGAAATCAAACCGCCAGCGTTAAAAATGAGTTATTTATCGAAGCGGCCCGAGCGATCGGCGCTAGTCCTAGCCGGATACTATCAAAATATCTTTTCTTTAATGTCGTCCAGAGTGTCCCGGTTCTTTTTACCCTCAACGCGGCGGATGCGATCTTGGTTTTAGGCGGTTTAGGCTTTTTAGGCTTAGGATTACCAGAAGAAGTGCCGGAATGGGGTCATGATCTCAAGGAAGCTTTGGCGGATTTATCTACGGGTATCTGGTGGACCACTTTATTTCCCGGATTAGCGATGACCACGATGGTGGTGGGTTTATCTCTCTTGGGAGAGGGGTTAAGTGAAATTTTTAACCCCCTGAGTCGTAAACGCTAAAAGCGCGGGCCAGAGTTCGGGGGAAATCAACTCAGGACCCCGCACCCTCAGCCTCTCTGTCCAGTAACGATGTAGGATACCCTTTGGGCGATATTGGTGGCATGATCGGCCATACGTTCTAGATGACGGATTAGTAAAGCCATCAGCAGGATCGGTTCCACCACACCCTTAATATCTCTTTGATGGGCGAGAGTGTGGTAAAGATAGTCATAGGCTCGATCGACCGTATTATCTAGCTCTTTGACCTTTGGACCAGCTTCTTGATCGAGGTCAGCCAGGGCGACCAGGCTCGTGGCTAACATATACTGAGCATGGTGGGACATGGCCTCGATCTCACTCATACAATCGTGGGGAGTATAGGCGAATAACTTGAGCGCTATTTCGGCTAAATCCTTGGCATAATCGCCGATCCGTTCCAAATCGCGCACTAATTGCATAAAAGCACTTAAAAGCCGCAAATCTTGGGCTACGGGAGCCTGTAGAGTCATGAGAGTGGCACAATCTAACTCGATTTGACGATAGTAGCGATCGATTTCCTTGTCAAGGGGGGGGATTTTTTTCGCCATTTCCAAATCCCTAGCAAAAAGGGATTGATGGCTAAGACGAAAGGATTCTTCGACCAAGGTTCCCATTCTCAGCACATCCTGTTCCAATCGCTGGAGAGAACGAGCGAAATAGGTGCGATCGCGATGATTGGTTTCTTTGGATAGGCTCACGGTCGGATTCGCTTAACATAAAACTACTCTTTCTCTACAGTCATAACAAGAAAATTTTAGATTTTACACGGTTGTCTAGAGAACTTGACAGATTTTTTTCTCCCCTCTCCCCAATTCATAATTCATAATTCATAATTCATAATTCATATCGCTGGAGAGAACGAGCGAAAGGGAGCATCTCACTTACGCGATAAGTAATTATACTTAGCCTAAAAGCCACTCTTAATCGTGTCTTGGAACGAAATAGAGGCTTTTAAAGACTGCGTACATGGAGAATTAAAACAAGAATTACCCTCGAAAAGCCTATTTTTCCACTAAGTATTTATGCTCATTGCAAAGGTGAGATGCTCCCGAGCGAAGAGCGAAATAGGTGCGATCGCGATGATTGGTTTCTTTGGATAGGCTCACGGTCAGATTCGCTTAACATAAAACTACTCTTTCTCTACAGTCATAACAAGAAAATTTTCGATTTTACACGGTTGTCTAGAGAACTTGACAGATTTTTTTCTCCCCTCTCCCCAATTCATAATTCATAATTCATAATTCATAATTCCCACCTAATTTTTTTGACGGGGGAGAGTGACTTGTAGGCGAGCGCCGCCGGTGTTAGGATCATTTTGAGCGACGATCGAACCGCCATGGGCTTGAATAATCTCTTTGGCAATCGATAAACCTAAACCGGTACTATAATCCTTTGTGCCTTGTTTTTGACGGGTGCGGGAAGGATCACCGCGAAAGAGGCGATCAAAAACGTAGGGGAGATCCGCTTCGTTAAATCCTTTCCCGCTGTCGATAACGTCAATTTTCAGCCATTTTTCCCCGATAGTATCGGATATTTCCCGAATTTCTAGGCGAATTTTCCCCTGATCGGGACTATACTTAATGGCATTATCAAAGAGATTCAGGAAAACTTGCAGCAGACGAGAATGATCCACTTCCAGCGTCCAATCCACCGGAGAGGAATAATCTAAGCTAATCTGTTTTTGGGCGGCTATTGGGGTGACAGTCTGCCAAGCAGCGCTGATTAATTCCTCTAGATTAATTATCTGGTATTGTAAAGATCGCCCCGCATCCGCTTGTAATTCACTGATTTCTAGCCAATCGCAGACTAATTGACTCAAACGCTCCACTTCTTTCCCCATTTGTTCTAACCAGCGTCTTTCGGGAGCTTGGAGGCGTTTTTGTAAAGCTTCGGTAAGGAGAGAAATGGAGGTTAAGGGAGTGCGTAACTCGTGAGTTAAGTCAGAGAAAGCTCGCTCGCGATTTTGCGATAATTCCACTAAAGGCTGTCTATTTTCGATAAATACAGCGATTTGACCTTCTGGCAAGGGATAACCGTAACCCTTCAAGGCAATCGATTTAGGAGCAATCACTTGGCGATCGCTAATAGGGGTGACAGGATAATTAGTCGGGTAAAAAGTCCAAGTTTGCACCTGTGGACTCTGTTTTTGGCGAGTTTCTTGAATTAATTGATCTAATTCGTAGGAGCGCACCAATTCTAGCAGCAGACGTACCTGATCTGGCTGCCAGCGATCGAGTTTTAAGAGGGTTATTGCCTGTTGATTGCACCAGAGCAGTTGATTATCGGCATCCACATGAAGATAGGCGATCGGCGCTATTTCTAGCAAGGATTTCTGAATTTCTAAGCTCTTTTCTCGCTCTTGCAGACTTTGGGAGAGAAACTGTAATTCTCGACGCACTAGGGAGGTAACGGGAAAAGAAGCCGACAAATCCGCCGAATCCGAGAGAGCGCTCAGGGTTCGCTTTAACTCTCTATTTAAGCGTGAGACTTGCCAGTAACAAATACTCAAACCTAAAACTACTCCCAAAATAAAAGCGAAAATAGTCATTGTCTGCGCGAGCGGCGATCGCTAATCGGGAAAATATAATCGCTCACCTAGCCAAAACGATAACCGAAACCGCGTACAGTAATCAGGTATTCCGGTTGACTGGGATCGATTTCTAGTTTTTCGCGTAACCAGCGAATGTGAACATCGACGGTTTTGGTGTCTCCTAAAAAATCTGGTCCCCAAATTTGTTCAATTAACTGCTCTCTTGACCAAACTCGGCGCGGATAACTCATAAATAGGTCGAGGAGACGGAATTCTTTAGGAGAAAGGTTAATTTCTTCATCTCGCACTGTCACCCGACATTCTTGGGTATAGAGAAAAACATCGCGGAATTTCCGCACGGGAGCAGCCGCTAGAGAAGTAAATCCTTGACGACGAATGAGAGCGCGACAACGAGCGACTAATTCTCGCATACTAAAAGGTTTAGTCAGATAATCATCAGCACCCACTTCTAAACCCAAAACTCGATCGGTTTCGCTGGCCTTAGCACTTAAGATTAAAATCGGGATAATATTGCCGTGATAGCGCAACAGACGGCAGATATCAAGACCGTTGATTTGGGGTAGCATTAAGTCCAAAACGACCAAATCAAACCGAGACTGACCGTGATTGGATTCCTGACTTTGCAGTAATTCTAGGGCAGCGCGACCATCACTAACACCGAGCGCCTCGTAACCTTCTTCTTCCAAAGCCAAAATAATCATATCCCGAATCACTTCTTCATCTTCAACGATTAAAATCCGATGATTGGGAACGAAATCCGTACTCGCCGACAAGGGGGGGTTGTCAAGGGTTAACATAAAAATACTTGATTATTCATCTTGATTTTATCTCAATTTGTCAACTGGCAATCGTTTTGGGGGTAGAGCCGAATGTTATTACAGTTATCTACCTGGTTAGAGGTGGAATCCTATCTAGAACAATCTCAGGGAATTATTATTCCCATTGGTTCCACGGAACAACACGGGCCGACGGGACTGATTGGTACAGATGCTCTGTGTGCAGAGGCGATCGCTAAAGGAGTAGGGACACGGGTAGGAGCAATGGTAGCACCCACCTTAAATGTGGGTATGGCCCTACATCATACGGCTTTTCCAGGTACGATTAGCCTTCGTCCCAGCACTTTGATTCAAGTCATCCTCGACTATGTGACTTGTTTAGCTAGAGCCGGTTTTCGTCGATTTTTCTTTATTAATGGTCATGGGGGCAATATTGCCACCCTAAAAGCCGCTTTTTCGGCAACCTATTATCATTTGGATTCCCTCAATTTGCCTAACACAAACGAGGTTAAATGTCAAGTGGCCAATTGGTTTATGGTGCGAGAAGTTTATCTTTTAGCCAAAGAATTGCAGGTCGAGCAGGAGGGTTCCCACGCTACACCGAGCGAAGTGGCGTTAACTCAGTATCTTTACCATGAGAGCCTTAAAAACGCCTTTTTATCCGAAAAAGTGGCTTCTGGTCATGATATTTACGGTGCGGCTAATTTTCGCCAAAATTACCCCGATGGTCGTATGGGGTCCAATCCTGCTTTAGCGACTCCCGAACACGGTCAGAGGTTCTATGAATTAGCTGTGAAAGAATTGAGTAATACTTAGGGTTTGCTGAATAAATGTGAAAACCTTGTTGGGTAAAACTTTTAGACCTTTTGCCCATCAAAAAGTGCCGACCCTTGGAGTGATTGGGGGGAAAATTCAGGTACTTTTTCCCTGAAAATTAGATAATTGACCAGATGAAAATCTGTAAAACCCTACACCCTACACCCTACACCCTACACCCTACACCCAGAAAAAACTTTTTGCCGCAAACCCTACTTATCTGGAATGGCTTGATTAGTGACTAGGCCACCGAGACCCGGAATAATTTAGCTGTAGCCCTAAAGATAAAACTTAAATATCCAAGGAGAAAATTCATGACTGCCACGACTGACAATAATTCCAATCAACCTCTCGTTAGTTTGCGGGAAATACAAGAACTTTCCATGGCAATTACCGCCAAAAGCCTCAATCCCGCCATGCTAACGGTTGATTTCCTCAAATATTCGGGAATAGTTCCCCCCGACTGGGAATTAAATGGCCAGCCGGCACTCAATCCTAATTACGCTCAAGTTAATTTTCAAAATGGTATCAGCATCGTCGCCCAACCTCGGAAAATTACCTTTGTGGAGATAATTAACTCTCCCGATAGCCTGAACCTGAAACTGCCAGAAATTGTTGGTTTATATCTAGATAAACTCCCTTTGGCCGAATATCAAGCCCTGAGTATCGCCCCGAAAAGCATTGTTCCTCTCCCTAGTAGCCCCGATGCAGCTAAAAAATATATCACCGAAACCCTTCTGGCCCCCGGTCCCTGGCACAATTTCGGCACAGCCCCCCTACAAGCCAGCATAAATCTACTTTATCAGTTAGAAACCTCTCAGCTATCCGTGGCGATTAACGAGGCAAAATTGCAATTACCCGATGGCAAAACTTTGGGAGCATTGTTATTTGCCGGTAACTTTAACTATAATCTGGCCGAGGGCAGCAATCGATTAAATCTGCTCAAACAATATCTGGGACAATGGCAAAAAGATCTAGAGATTTTCCGAGAATTAGTCACCCAGCGTTTTCTGGAAAGACAAGTCCCAGTTTTCCCCTCTAATATCAATCTGCCCTCATGACCCAAGGTGGACTGTAATCAGTAATCAGTCAATACTTGCCGATAACCTAAAACACATCCACCCCCGCAAAGCCTTGTATTTTGGCATTAGCGGCTTCCCCACAGCTGCGCGGGGTGGGGAATAATTTTCCCGGGTTAGCTAAACCTTTGGGATTAAAACAGTCCCGCACATAGCCCATAGTTTCTAAGTCAATCTCGTTGAACATGGCGGGCATATAACAATTTTTATCGATGCCGATACCGTGTTCCCCCGATAAACTGCCGCCAACCCGCACACAAAGTTTGAGAATTTCACCGCCTAATTCCTCCACTTCTTCCCAGGCACCCTCCACCTTGTTATCGTAGAGAATCAACGGGTGTAAATTGCCATCCCCGGCGTGGAAAACATTGGCGATTTTATAGCCATATTTTTCACTTAAAGCCTTAATTTCCTGAAGAACATAGACCAATTGAGTGCGGGGAATCACCCCATCTTGCACAAAATAATTAGGGCTAATTTTCCCCGCCGCCGCAAAAGCCGCTTTTCTGCCCTTCCAGAGTTTTAAGCGGGTTTCGGCATCATTAGCCGTGGTGATGTTTCTCGCCCCATTTTGACGGCAAATCTCGGCAACCCGATGTTTATTCCTGGCGACTTCTACCCCTAAACCATCCAATTCCACTAATAAAACTGACTCGGCATCCCGGGGATAACAGCCGGTAGCTACCACATCTTCCACGGCGTTGATACTGAGATTATCCATAATCTCCATCCCCGCCGGAATCATTCCCGATTTAATAATATCCGCCACCGCTCGGCCCGCCGCCTCGATACTGGTAAAATCAGCCAGTAAAACACAGATAGATTCCGGAGTTTTCAGGATTCTTAGGGTGATTTCCGTGGCGATGCCTAAAGTTCCCTCGGAACCCACAAATAAACCGGTTAAATCATAGCCCGGTTGTTCCGGTACTGCCCCCCCCACATCGATAATTGAACCATCGGGAAGGACGATTTTTAAGCCCATAACGTGATTGGTAGTGACACCGTATTTTAAACAGTGAACCCCGCCGGAATTTTCCGCCACATTACCGCCGATCGAGCAGATAATTTGACTAGAGGGATCCGGTGCGTAATAAAATCCCGCCCCGCTTACCGCTTGCGTCACCCAATTATTAATCACCCCGGGCTGCACCACCACCCTTTGATTATCTAAATCAACCCCGAGAATCTGATTCATCCGCGCCGTGACGATGAGAATCCCCTCTTCTAAGGGTAACGCCCCTCCCGATAGGCCCGTACCTGCACCCCTTGCTACCCAGGCAATCTCGTTATCGTGACAGAGTTTCACCACCGCCGCAATTTCTGCGGTGCTGCGGGGCAGTACCACAAGAGCGGGTCTTTGTCTGTATCCTGTGATACCATCGCACTCATAGGTTAATAATTCATCTTTGCGACGGATGACTCCATCTTTACCGAGGATCGTTTCTAGCTCTTTGATCAGATTGGGGGAGATTTTCGGGGGATTTTTGAGTAACATAGGTTTCAGGGCGGCGGAGTCGCCATAAAATCGCTCTATAGGTGAAAATATCGCAAAAAAGCCAGAAATGAAGCTTTAAAAACTGCTCTCTCCTATTTTAGCACTATAACCCCTTCCTCTCTAGAAATCGGGTCTATCTCGCGCTTGCAGCAATACCGACAATCAGCAATTATCAGTGACTTTTAAATTATGGTTCTTCGGTTTGTGTTATGTAATGGACGGGGGTTATAAGAGATGGAACCCTTATAGAGAAAGACATTGGACGATTTTTGTCAATTGTTTTTGATCTAGAGCGAGCTAATCAGTTAAATCTTTTGCCAGATAAGGATTTAGTCGATTTATGCCCCCTATCGAACCATAACAAGTAACGAAGAGCCTAAATTATTACAGATATATCAGCAGCTGTCTGTAAGCATCTCACCGAAAAACTAATGCGCTCCGGGGTTTGGGGGCGGCGCCACGCCCCCAACGGGGGGTTTGGGGGGTAGAACCCCCCAAAAGCTTGGATTGAGTGATAAAATCGAAAGTAACGCCCGATTTTAGCAGAGAGTTTCCCCTTAAAAATCCCAACTTAGTAGATTTACAAAAATGATATGCACCCGCAGAAACCCCCAAGGGTCTGGATTATAGAGGAAATTGGGGAGCATCCCACTTTTGCAATAAGAAATTGTACTTAGATGCGAAATGCTTAGATGGCAAGCCTTTTCGGGAGTTCATAGATTTTTAACGGTTCTCTAAATTGTGTGATTCAAACCAGAATCGTTACTACAAAAGCCTTCTCCCCCTTCCGAGCATTTATACTCATTACATAATTGGGATGCTCCCGGAAATTGCCGATAAATTTCCCAGTGCTTACCGTTATGGATTAGGAGGGTAATTTCATCGATTATCACCTCAAAAAATAGCTCTTGATTAGCATATTTTGACCAAGCTTTCCAGAAATTATCTTTAGTTAAATCTCGGAAGCCAACGGTTAAATGAGGCGAAAAAGCTCGGCTTTTTGAGGCATTATCGCTGATGTTCAAGGAAGATTCTAGCTGCTGTAAAAGCCGTTTTTGCAGGGTTAATAATTCTGGGGTTTTCTGGACATTAATATAAATGACTCGCGGTTTAAAGGCGGCAAAATCTCGGAGAATCAGGGGAATAGGAGAGTGCAAGCGGGCAAATTCCTCTAAACATCTTTCTAAATCCGTTAATTGTCCTAAATTCCACCGGAAAGGGGGTTGGAGAGTGACGTGGGGAGGCGATTTCAGGGCGGCGCGACTATTGTAAATTTCTGCAAACTCTAACTTGATTTTTGTGGCAATTTCCTGTACTTCTGGCGGCGGCAAAAGCGCAATAAAAAATAGAGATCCCTGGGGTTGATTCATAGAAACAAGCAAAGCTACAGAAATTAAGCTGTCACATCGATTCTAGCAGTCTTCCACAACTCTAGCTAATTGTATATCTCTGTTATATTGCACCCTCGACGGTCAAGATTAATCGGTATAATTATATGATTGTTAATCAGTCCTAGCCTCCTGAGAATTTATGCCCTGGTTTGTCAAGATAGAAAAAGGCATTGTTGATAAAACTACCTTTGATCGCTATGTCAGCGCCCATAAGGACTATGTGCGTGATTTAATTAGCCAAGGACGAGCAGCAAAAACCGGTTATTGGGCAGAAAGGGGCGGCGGAATGTTATTATTTAAGGCCGATTCCCTTGAGGAAGCCCAAGCAATTATAGTTCGCGATCCTTTAATCGAGAATGGTTGTGTGGAATACGAACTCCATGAATGGCGAATTGTCGTCGAGTAATCCAGCTTTTCAGGGAACAGTAATCAGTAATCAGTGAAAAGACGGCAATGTTAAGCTGTTGATTATCTAAATATTACTCCCTAATACTGCCTAGTAGTGGGGAGATGGGGGTGGAGAGTGGAATCAGGAGACCACTTCGTGCGCGTTGCGGGGGGAGTGGGAAGATGGGGAGCTTTTTTGCTGTGAACTGAAAACTCGCATCTGATCACTGATCACTGATAAGCTATACTGGGGGAACTGTGGTGACAGCACGGTTGCTGCTGCCGAATCGGCTCTCCTACTAGGTTCTGTGTGATAAGTTTAACTTACATAGGATTGATCAATCTTTGTGTCCTTTGTGTCTTTGTGGTTCGTTCCACCCCCCGCTGGGAGGAATGTATCTTAGAATACATTTTAACCACCAAACCCAAGAGAGCCCCGAATCATTAAATAAATTGTCCCCAGTGAATTTGAGGAATTAACTTTGTCTAAACAAGATCTCATCGAAATGGAAGGAACCGTCACGGAATCTTTACCCAACGCCATGTTTAGGGTGGATTTAGATAACGGTTTCAACGTCTTAGCCCATATATCTGGCAAAATCCGCCGTAATTATATCAAAATCCTCCCTGGCGATCGCGTCAAAGTGGAACTGACCCCCTACGACCTAACCAAAGGAAGAATTACCTATCGCCTGAAAAATCAGAAAAAATAGCGATAAAGACGGGCAGAGAAGCCAAAAAGCCTAATAAGCAGCCAAATTTATTTTAAAAAGATAGGTGACACGAGTAAAAGAAATCTGATATAATAATAAGCTTGCAGTGTTGCCAGAATAGTTAGGCATGAAAGTTAGAGCGTCTGTCAAAAAAATGTGCGAAAAGTGCCGCGTCATCCGTCGGCGCGGCCGAGTCATGGTAATTTGTTCTAACCCCAAACACAAGCAGAGACAAGGTTAAACCACCAAAGTCACTGTCTTGGGGCAGAGAATCGTTACCGTTAATTGTAGTCGTTTTTGGAAAAAAAATCGTTCATAGGGAGAAAAAAAAAGCGTGGCAAGGATAGCTGGTGTAGACCTACCTCGCGATAAGCGTGTGGAAATCGCCCTGACCTACCTCTACGGAGTGGGTCTATCGCGTTCCCAAGAAGTCTTATCTGCGACGGGTGTTAACCCTGACACTCGGGTCAAGGATCTCAGCGATGAAGACGTGGCGGCGCTACGGACTTATATCGAGACAAATTATCAAATCGAGGGGGATTTGAGACGCTGGGAGGCGATGAACATCAAACGCCTGGCCGATATCGGCACCTATCGAGGTCGTCGGCATCGGCTAGGATTACCCGTGCGCGGGCAACGGACGCGAACCAATGCGCGCACCCGTCGCGGTCGTCGGGTGACAGTGGCAGGGAAGAAAAAAGCCCCCTCCAAGAAATAATTTTTTATTCATTGCGATATCCCCCAATCAAGAAAAACTATGGCGCGACCAACCAAAAAAACCGGACCGAAAAAACAGAAGAAAAATATTCCTACCGGAGTCGCTCACATTCAATCGACCTTCAACAATACCATTGTCACGATCGCCGATACCAAAGGCGATGTGATCTCTTGGGCATCGGCGGGATCGAGTGGTTTTAAAGGAGCCAAAAAAGGAACCCCCTTCGCCGCCCAAACCGCCGCCGATAACGCCGCCCGCCGAGCAATCGAACAGGGAATGCGTCAACTAGAGGTGATGGTGAGCGGCCCCGGGGCAGGACGGGAAACCGCAATCCGGGCCCTGCAAGGAGCAGGATTAGAAATCACCCTGATCCGGGACGTGACCCCCATCCCCCACAATGGTTGTCGTCCTCCCAAACGCCGGAGAGTGTAAACAGTGAACAGCTTTTTCAGGTGACAGGGAGCTTGAGGCCGACAGCCGTTAGCTTTGCGCGCATCAGCAGCAGCATCGGGTCGTCAAAGACCATCTGCTCAAAAAACTGAACGCCGAACGCTAAAGGCTGAACGCTAAAGAAAACTGAAAACTGATAACTGAAAACTGATAACTGAACAAGGGAGGTCAATCGGTGGCGCAATTTCAAATCGAGTGTGTAGAAGCAAAAACTTACAAGAATCAGAGTCAGTACAGTAAATTTGTACTAGAACCCCTAGAAAGGGGCCAGGGTACAACCGTAGGTAATGCCCTGAGACGGATTCTCATTTCCAATCTGGAAGGGGCGGCCGTGACGGCCCTGCGGATCGCGGGAGTCAATCACGAATTTGCCACCGTCGAGGGGGTACGGGAGGACGTGATGGAACTCATGCTCAACATGAAAGAAATCATCCTCAAAAGTTACACCAATCAAACCCAGATCGGGCGTTTAGTGGCAACTGGACCGGCGACAGTAGTGGCGGCACAATTCGATTTACCCTCGGAAGTCGAGATAGTCGATCGCAATCAGTACGTCGCTACCCTGGCCGAAGGGGCGAAGCTAGAGATGGAATTTCGCGTGGAAAAAGGCAAAGGCTATCGGGCGATCGATCGCAGTAAAGACGAAGCCACTTCGCTAGACTTTCTGCAAATCGACTCGATTTTTATGCCCGTAACCAAAGTCAACTACAGCGTCGAAGATATCCGTTCCGAAAGCGGTCAAGCTAGGGATCGTCTGCTCTTAGAAATTTGGACAAACGGGAGCATTAACCCCAAAGAAGCCCTTTCCCAAGCGGCCGATATGCTGGTTAATCTCTTTAACCCGCTCAAGGATCTCAACGCCCTCGAATCCTCCAGTAACTTTGACGACCAAGAGATCAACCAGGAAAACCAAATTCCGATCGAGGAACTACAATTATCCGTGCGCGCCTACAATTGCCTAAAGCGAGCGCAGATCAACACCGTAGCCGACCTCCTCGATTACAGCCAAGAAGATCTCTTAGAAATCAAAAACTTTGGGCAGAAATCGGCCGAAGAAGTCATTGAAGCCCTACAAAAACGGTTAGGAATCACCCTACCCCAAGAAAAAAGCAAGTAAACCCAATTCCAGGAAAATACCATGAGACATCGGTGTAAAGTGCCTCAATTGGGTCTGCCGGCTGACCAAAGAAAGGCACTGCTGCGCAGCTTAGCCACCCAGCTAATTCGCCACGGTCAGATCACCACCACCCTAGCGAAAGCGAAAGCGGTGCGAGCAGAGGTAGACCACATTATCACCCTAGCTAAAGACGGTTCCCTGAGCGCCCGTCGCCAAGCTATGGGCTACATCTACGATAAACAACTGGTTCATGCCCTCTTTGAAGGAGCCCAGACCCGTTATGGCAGTCGTAACGGCGGTTATACCAGGGTGGTGCGTACCCTGCGCCGTCGCGGGGATAATGCCCCCATGGCGATTATCGAACTGATGTAACGATGACAGCTTGCCCCCAGTCGCGGATCGCCCTAGTTATCCAGTATGTGGGAACTAATTTCCACGGCTGGCAACGGCAACCCCATCACAGGAGCGTGCAGGAAGAAATCGAGAAGGCTCTGGCCGATATTCTCGGTCATGCCGTCACTCTGCACGGGGCCGGACGTACCGATAGCGGTGTTCACGCCGCCGCCCAAGTTGCCCATTTCCAGCAGCAGAGTCCGATCCCACCTGCCCATTGGGCCAAGGTTCTCAATGCTCGGCTAGATGACGATATCGTCATTCGGGCCTCGGCCCGGGTCCCCGATCGCTGGCACGCCCGTTTCTCGGCCCTCTGGCGACGTTATCGTTACACCCTCTATACCGACCCCATCCCCAATCTCTTTGTTAGCCCCTTTAGTTGGCACTACTACCATCGTCCCCTCGATGCCGATTTGATGGCCAGGGCCCTGGCTCCCCTATTGGGTAAGCACCATCTGGCCGCCTTTCACCGTGCTAACTCTAGTCGTGACCATTCTTGGGTAGAAGTACAGGGGGTGGAATGCTACCGTCAAGGGCCGTTTGTACAGATGGAAATTCAAGCCAATGGCTTTTTGTACGGGATGGTGCGCCTATTGGTGGGAATGTTGGTGGAGGTGGGAACTGGTGAGCGATCGCTAGAAAACTTTACCGACATCTGGGTCAATCAGCGCCGAGAATTGGTCAAATACGCCGCACCAGCTAAAGGACTATGTTTACTGCGGGTGGGTTACGCCGATTTTCCCTTTGCCGATAGCGTCTGGTGCGAGACTCAGCCTCTTTATTATTTCCGAGCAGAGGGGATAGGGGAATAGGGAAGTGGGGGAATGGGGAATAGGGAAGTGGGGGAATTTCAACTAAAACCCCAACACCCCAACACCCCAACACCTGGGTCGGCAATAAAAAAAATTATTTTTGTAAACCAAGGCAAACTGACCATGAACAAAACACCTCTACCAAATTTAGAGACTCTAGAGCAGAAATGGTACGTCATCGATGCGGCCGATCAGCGTCTAGGTCGTCTGGCCACCGAAATCGCCATGATTCTACGGGGCAAAAATAAAGCCACCTTCACCCCCCATCTGGATACGGGGGATTTTGTCATTGTTATTAACGCCGAAAAAGTGACGGTGACGGGCAAAAAACGCCAACAGAAAGTTTATCGCCGCGACTCCGGCAGACCGGGTGGGATGAAGGTAGAAAGCTTCGATAAACTGCAAAAACGCATTCCCGAACGGATTATCGAACACGCTGTTAAGGGAATGCTCCCGAAAAATAGCTTAGGTCGGAAATTGTTCACGAAACTGAAAGTTTATGCCGGTGCGGAACATCCCCATCAGGCACAACAACCGGAAGTTTTAGCGATTAATACGATTCCCGCAGGAGGAAATTAAGTCAATGCAAGCCACGGACAGTAAAAATAAGGTAGTTTATTGGGGAACGGGACGACGCAAATCGGCGGTCGCTTCCGTGCGTCTGGTGCCGGGGACGGGGGCAATTACCGTTAACGGTCGCGATGGGGAAACCCATTTTAACCGCATTCCCACCTATATCCAGACGATTAAGGCTCCTCTGGAGACTTTGGGACTGGAAAACGAGTATGATATCATCGTTAAGGCCGAGGGCGGTGGTTTGACCGGCCAAGCGGACGCGGTGAAATTGGGTGTCGCTAGAGCTTTATGTCAATTGGCCCCGGAAAATCGTCCTCCCCTCAAGAGTGAAGGTTATCTGACTCGGGATCCCCGGGCGAAGGAACGGAAAAAATACGGTCTTCACAAAGCGCGCAAGGCGCCTCAATACTCGAAACGTTAGGTTAATAGAGAGGTTTATTATGCCGAAAAAAATTCATCCTACTTGGTATCCGGACGCTAAGGTGATCTGTAATGGTGAACTGGTGATGACGGTGGGTTCGACAAAACCAGAAATTCATGTGGAGGTTTGGTCTGGTAATCATCCTTTTTATACCGGAACCCAGAAGATGATCGATACCGAGGGCCGGGTCGATCGCTTCTTGCGTAAGTACAAAATGGGCGATAAGTCAAGCAAAAAGGCTGATCAGAAATAATTCTTTACTTTTGCCTTTTTGACCCGGTGGGGAAATTTTCCCGCCGGGTTTTTTGCTATTTTTAGGCTGGTAGGGTCATACTAAATCCTGTTTAAAAAGTATAGGATAGTGGGGTGTGGGGTGTGGGGAGAAACAATTCATAATACCAATTCTCCAAAATGTGACTACAGATAGGCTAGAATATCATATTAGTAGAGTTTAAGGAAAAATATGGCAGGAGTTTATAAGATAGAAATATCTGAAAGTGAAGCAGAACTCAAGGAACTGCTTAGAAAAGAAAAAACTGGTTCAGGAAAAGAAAGAATACAGGTATTGTACTTGTTAAAGACAAAAAAGGCAAAAACGGTGACAGAAGCTGCGGAAATGCTAGGAAGAAATAGAGTCACTGTACAAGATTGGTTAGGAAAATATCGTCAAGGAGGACTCGAAAAATTATTGTCTAAAAAAGTCAGTACAGGAAGACCAAGAAAAGTTCCTCAGTGGGCAGAAAAAGCCTTAGAAAAAAGATTAAAAGAAAAGGAAGGATTTGATAGTTATGGGGAAATTTGTGAATGGTTAGAGGAAAAATTAGGGAGAGAAGCCAAGTACAAAACTGTACACAAATTAGTATATTATCGGCTAAAAGCGTCTCCAAAAATAGCCAGACCAAAAAGCCTAGAACAATCAGAAGAAAGGTTAGAGGATTTTAAAAAAAACTTCTAGAAAATTTGGCAATGCTGAGTTGAGTGGCGATAACAATGATGAGTAATACAGGAAAAATTCGCTTTTTATGTGAAGATGAAACTCGTCTGGAACTGAAAACAATCAGCGGGAGAAAAATAACAGCAAAAGGGGTAAAACTTTACGGGAAAGTGCAGGGTCAATTTCAAGCGACCTATATCTATGGGGTGGTAGAGCCGAAGACAGGAGAGCATTTTTTTTACGAATTCACTCATTTAAACAGTCAATGTTTTCAAATATTTTTAGAATTAGTTTCTGAATATTTTGCCGATAGTATTTTGATAATACAGTTAGATAATGGCAGGTTTCATAAGGCAAAAAACCTGAAAATATCTGACAACATTATTCTCATGTTTCAGCCACCACATTGCCCAGAATCTAATCCAATTGAACAGATTTGGCAATATCTAAAAAAAGGATTGAGATGGAAACTACCTAGAGACTTAGAGGAATTACGTTTGTTAATTGGTCAACGACTCGAAGAAATGAACAAAGAGGTAATTGCTTCAATTGTTGGACGAGGTTATATCCTGGATGCTCTATCTGTAGTTGGTATTTAGAGAATTGCTATCAGTATCTAATTCCGCCTCGTGGGTGAGGGAAACAAAAGGGGGTATAGTAGATATAGCCGCTTTTAATTTGGCTGCTGCTGATCGCTCTGGTTGATTGAGGGCTCTTCTAGGTTCTGTGTGATGAGTTTAACTTACATAGGATCGATCTTTGTGTCCTTTGTGTCTTTGTGGTTCGTTCCACCCCCTCGCTAGGAGGAATGTATCTTAGAATACATTTTACCCACCAAACCTGGGAGAGCCGATTGAGTTTAGCTAGAATTTGATTTAATAATTCTAAGATTTGTGGAGAAGCAAGTTGATCGGGTGGTTCTTTGGTAATTGCCGTCAATTCTGTGACAATTTCTGCTACCATTACCTCCGCATCAGGAAAAGATGCTTCTTGACTGTCGCTGGCGATTAAATCCCATTTTTCTCGTTCAAAATCCCAAATTTTTCGGCGTAAATCTTCGCTCTGCTGCTCGATCCTAACTTTTTCTTCCGGTGCGATTGTAACTAAAGTGTTTCGCTTTCCCGCTAATTGTTGTTTTCAACGTTGAATATTGTGTTCGAGGTTTTGTAATTCGTTAGTAGCCATGGAAAAATAAGCTTAAATTAGCCAATTAATTCAATTATGATCTATATATCTAGAAATGTCATTAGACCTCCCGCAAAAGTAATTTCTCGAGACGCTATCGGGTCAAAATATCTCAAACCATTTTTCTAAAGTAATGGCAGAGATGGTTAATTTCCCTCACCCCTAACCCCCCGACATGGGAGGGATCGGGGGGTTGGTGGGCGGGAGAAGGGAGTGGAATGCCTGCCACAAATAAAGAAAAATGATAATTATTCAGCCAGTCCTAGATACAGTCAACGGTACAGCCAATTTTTTCTGGGAGGCCCCCTGGGAATGGGGCTGACTCTATTCTCCACCCCTAATCTCTTTTTGTCGGCCTAGAGCTTACTGAAGTGGTGTTTTAGCTATTTCTGTGGGCTGTTTTGGCTTTTCTTTTTCCTTGACAACCTCGCTGAGATATCCTTCCACATCGCGCTGGATGATGCTTTCTACCCTTTGAGCAAAATCAGGATAGACTTCGGCGTGATTTTGGGCATGGCGATAAGAACCACTCAACTGGAAAAATTGCCAGCCCTCAATTTTCATGGCCTCGGCCGTGTTCCGATAGTGGCGGTAGCGTTCGCCATAATGAAAGAACTCTTCAACGGCAGCACTGATAGCCACCACCTGACTCAAGCCAAAGGCGAGCCAACCGACCAGGACTTGGACATCATTGGCGTTGATGTTCAGACTGACCAAGGCTGGAACGATCACCCCCCCGATAATTGTGATCAGTCGGAGAAAATAGTATTGGTTGCGACTTGTCTGGGCCCGGCCTTCTAGCCAGAGTAATTGCTCGAGCCAGCGGGCTTTCATAAACTGCTTTTGTAAATCTGGCAAGTCAATCTGCTCGATCAAGCCACAGATTTCTTGCTGGAACTGATTGCGATAAGATTGGGACTTTTTTGGCTCTGAGGTTTTCTCTAGGCTTTTGAGTTCTAAGGTGCTATCTGGCATGGTTCTCTTACTCCGTTAGTAGAAAAAAATTTCGGCTCTGGTGGCTCAAGCTTTCCGCTTCCCGATTCCCGCTCCTTGGGCTTTCCAATAATCAAACTTAGTTGTGTCTAGATGCTCGACAATCCCCCCCAATTGACGTACTTGCTTGACCATATCGCCAGTCCCGCCACGTCCATCACCGCCTTTGCCATCCCAGAGGACAATCAACCGCACCCGATCGATTCCGTAGATCAAACTGGAATAGAGCGCCCAACGATTGTTGCGCTCAAAGGAATTGCTTCCTTGCGGGACCGGTCCGATTCTTTCTGGTTGTAGGTTGAGTTCCACCTGGGGATGATTCTTAATTCCATAGAAACGCTCTACCCAATCATCGCCCGCAAAGTCGACCGACTTTTCAATAAATTGGGCTGACTCGAAGGGCAGATAGACCTCCACTTTCATCTGCCGCTCTAAACAGGCTTCTAGAAAGAGGATATCGCCCCCACAGGCTATCCCCGATGTGATCGCCAGAGCCGTGGCATCAGCTTTGAGATTATCGAGTACCTCCTTAATTTTTTGTTGCGCCTCGGTTGCCATGGCTGGGGGAAACCGAGGCCGCGGCCGGTCTGGCTTGTCCATCATGTGGCCGGAGAAGAGGAAAACTTGCGGAGGTTCCTTCACCGTTGGGGATGCGATCGCTGCTTCTTGATGTTCTATTCTCTTCAATTCTGCCTCGAGGACATCGAGGCCTGACTTGACATATTCAAGGCGGAAATTCAGGGATTCTAAAAGTTTCAACTGTTCTAGGGTTGAAAGTAAAGCAAATTTATTGTTCCAGAGCCGGTTGAGCGCCCTTTTATAGGCTCTGGCCACCTGTTGCGGGTTGCTGGCGGTACAGATGGCCAGATCGCCGAGGGAGAGGAAGACCCAAACATCGTTGTTATCCTTGATAGCGGCACTTTCCAGACTAAATTTAACGGCTCCAGACAGCGCCGGCAACTGCTCTTTAATCCCTTTCTCTTCTGGATCGCTATCCTTGCCAGCCAGTGGTGCTAAATGCTTTAGTAGAGACGATAAGGTCAGGGCGTTGATGCCGGAATAGTAATGATTCTGATCGAGGCGGTAGCCTTGCAGGTAAGTCTCAATCGCTTTTTGCAGTAAGTGGGCCGATGCGTAAGCTATTTGGCGGCGCTCTGCTTCATTGGAGATGCCTACCCATCGCTCCTTCCACATTTCTTTGTAAATGCGAGCTAAGTAGGAAAGGGCATCGATATTGGCCGGTTCATCCCGCAGCAGCAACTCCAATTGCACCACTGCCTCATCATATCGCTTCAGTCGGATCAGGTGAAAGGCTTCCTCGCGCCGGAATTCGGCATTTTTCGGCTGCAGTGCCAGTCCGTTGCGATATTGCTGGAGCGCAAGTTGATAATTTCCTAGGTTTCTTAAGGCTTTCCCCGCTTCGGCGATCGCCTCGCATTTGATTAGGGGGTTGCTCACTTCTTCAGTCAACAGCAAAACGTCACCTATGCGATCTTGCCGTTGGGCAATCACTACCCTTTTCCGCCAATTATTGTACTCATCCCAGTAGCCAATGGCTAGGGGGGTTTGCAGCGACCGGCGATCGGGTTCTTCCAAGCCGTCGAGTAAATTGAAAATGGGGCTGTGAATGCGATGAGGATCTGATTCCCAGGTAGCGCGCGCCATTTTAGCGATCGCCTGTTTGTCCTTTTCCAAGTATTGGCGATCGGGCCAGCCATTCTCGTCACAATGATAGGGGAGAGTGCGAACGTTAAAAATATCGAAAGGCATACGACCTCGTCCCGACTGGATATGAATTAGTCCTCGCTTGCGTAGGGCGTGGCGCACTCCTAACTCATAAAAAACGTTGGCATTATCAATGCTGATGTCGGCAATCACCAGATCCGCGAGCAATAGTTCCTGAAACATATCGGTGAGAATATCGCCACTGACGCTTTCTTCATCGGCTCGAAACGGCTCAAATCCGGCTTCGATTAAGGCTGGTTTAATTAAATCCTGATAGATGCTATTAAAATCTATCCAGCGGTCATCTGCCCCTTTTTTCTTACCAAAGGGCATGACGACGAAGGCATGGGGCAATCCCTGGGGGCTGGCAGCGCTATCATGCTCTTGTTTCAGTTGGGAAACTAGCTCTACGTTAGACTCAGAAACTTGTTCGTCGTTGGCGGCAGCATTTTTCTGGTTAATAATTTCTTGACTGGGCATATTAATCTTTCTGACTCAAGCAAGATCGATCATAACTTATTTTAGTTAGATTCAATCCTCGGCAGTTTTTTCAATAAAAAACTAACTGAGTCACTAGCAGTAACAGTGCCAGATTATTCCGTTAATAAAGGAGCTTTGGAATTAAGTTCTTTCTCTAATCAATCCCCTCAAGTTTGATAAGTAGTTGGACAAAGGTAAAGTTAACTGTGGGGTAAGGAGTCGGTCGTCAGTAAGAATTGCGGCAATTTACATTTCTTAAGATAGACAACAGAATTTATGTCCGACTACTTATCAGCAGCGCAGAGAATCGCCAGGGGCATATCCTATTGGCAAAAATCTCCTCTAGACAAGACACCATTAAGATAAACACAACGTCAAAATAGAATAGAAGAAACCTTCTCATTTTTCCCCTGTGCGCCCGAAAGTTTAACAATCATTGTAACTGCTCGGTCTCGCGTAGCGAGCGCGTTGCGACCGCTTCCTTCTCACCTTTCTAACCCTCCCAACTTACTGGCAATTTCCTTCACATCTTGGCCAGTGGGGAGATTTTCTAAAAACCCTTGACAAATGACGAGACTTGCTTTAAACTTTTTATATAGTGGGAATCCGTGCGCCCATATATATAGGGTTTTTGAGCAAAGATAAGAGAGAAAAAAATAGACTCAAAAATCGGGTTGAGTAGGAAGAGGATAAAGGTATGAAGACAGAAAATTTCTCTCCCCGACAAGCATTAAACAAAGCATTCCTGAGTAGGGATAATTCATGAATTATCCCTACGGAATTATCCTTACGGAATTATCCCTACGGAATTATCCCTACGATCTGAATTGTTGTTACGGTGATTATAAAATCGGCTCGATTTTTTTTCTAAAAACCCTTGACAAATGACGAGACTTGCTTTAAACTTTTTATATAGTGGGAATCCGTGCGCCCATATATATAGGGTTTTTGAGCAAAGATAAGAGAGAAAAAAATAGACCCCAAAATCGGGTTGAGTAGGAAGAGGATATAAGGAAGGTATGAAGACAGAAAATTTCTCTCCCCGACAAGCATTAAACAAAGCATTATTCGAGATTCGCGACAGATTGAGGAAAGGGCAGATTTAATTTTAATGTTATGTGGGGATGAATATTATCCAAATACCTCTAATCAGGGGATTATGGCAATTATCGAGGATTTATAGTTCTCCTTTGAAGGTTTTATCTAGGATACTGGGAAACAGTGCGTCTAATTCTTGAATGGCTTTTTTTCTGAGTTGTTTCATCTCGTTGATGACGATTTCTTATTCTAAATCCCCACTTTCACTCATATTCACCCTCACCTATAAACAAATCATAAAACAAAGAAACCGAAATAATAACCGTTTGTTCTAATTCTATCATCTCCTCAAAATCCCGATCACCAGTAATCAAAAAATCCGCCTCACTAACCCTTGCTAAAGCGATAAACTTAGCATCTTTCGGATCCCTTGTAAAGTCAACATTAACATTAACTTCTATTAACTTTGTGCTATTTTCAATTAAAGTTAACCATTCTGCTTTCTTGGTATCACGTAGTTTTAACTTCTTTCGCTGTAAAACTTCTCTATACTCATCTAAAATTTCCTGTGATACTATCCAATCATAATCAGCATGACTAATAATAAAATTAATCACCTTTTCTGGTTTTCCATCAGCAACCGCCGCAGAAATAAGGATATTTGTATCAATAATAACTCTCATTCTCCTCTCCGATAAGCTTCAATTTCTGCCGCAATTTCTTCATCGGTTAACGGATTATCAGCGTGTAAAGCTTGGGTTTCTTGGCATAAACGCTTAAATTCTTCTGCTAACCTTACTTTTTCAGGATCAATCGGTTTGTCCTTATTTTGTTCCCGTTCTTTTCGATACTTCCTAATCTTTTCTTTTAATAAAGCTTTTGCGGATTCTGTCCCTTTAACATAATCGGGTAATATAATTTCATCCTCCTGTTCTTCTAATAGCTGAAACGCTTTAGAGATAACCTCTTGAGGGGTATTATATTTACCAGTTTTCAGTTGTCTTTCTAAAAACTGTTCCTGTTCAGGGGTTAACGTAATTTGTATCATAATTACCAAATAGTTTGAAGATTAGATAAAGCTTGAATATAGCAGAAACGTTAATCTGACCCTGATGCCTAACAACATTTTCTTTATCCTGATTTAAAACCCCCTTAATCTCAGCCATCAACCACCTGATTCTTGCATCCTTTTTCATAATAGCACTCAGTAACTGTTCGGGGGGCAAATGTTCAAAATCTTCCAGGAACTGGGGAAGTGGGGAGATTTTCAGAAAAACCCTTGACAAATGGCGAGACTTGCTTTAGACTTTTTAGATAATGGGAATCCGTGCGCAAATATATATAGGGTTTTTGAGCGAAGATAAGAGAGAAAAAAATAGACTCCAAAACCGGGTTGAGTAGGAATAGGGATAAAGGTATGAAGACGGAAAATTTCTCGGCTCTCTTAGGTTTGGTGGGCAAAATGTATTCTAAGATACATTCTTCCTAGCGAGCGAGTGGAAGGAACCACAAAGACACAAAGGACACAAAGATTGATCGATCCTATATAAGTTAAACTTATCACACAGAACCTAGAAGAGCCAATTTCTCTCCCCGACAAGCATTAAACAAAGCATTTCTGAGAGTCAAACCGAGTCGTAGTCAGGTAGAGAAGTTTCAAACCCACCTGACTGGAAAGAGGGTATGGGGTGTAGGGTGTGGGGTGTAGGGAAGGAAACATCTTTCATCTGTGGGGGTGAAAATTTTTTCATCGGGACTAACTACAATTCTTAGGAAGTATAAACGAGACAGAATCCAAAGCTGACTGCTGATGGATATAAAATCGGCTCGATTTTTTTTCTCAAAACCCTTGACAAATGACGAGACTTGCTTTAGAATTTTTAGATAATGGGAATCCGTGCGCAAATATATATATAGTTTTTGAGCAAAGATAAGAGAGAAAAAAATAGACCCCAAAATCGGGTTGAGTAGGAGTAGGGATAAAGGTATGAAGACGGAAAATTTCACATAATATCGTAGGGATAATTCATGAATTATCCCTACGGAATTATCCCTACGGAATTATCCCTACGGAATTATCCCTACGGAATTATCCCTACGGAATTATCCCTACGGAATTATCCCTACGATCTGAATTGTTGTTACGGTGATTATAAAATCGGCCTGATTTTTTTTCTGAAAACCCTTGACAAATGACGAGACTTGCTTTAGACTTTTTAGATAATGGGAATCCGTGCGCAAATATATATATAGTTTTTGAGCAAAGATAAGAGAGAAAAAAATAGACCCCAAAATCGGGTTGAGTAGGAATAGGGATAAAGGTATGAAGACAGAAAATTTCTCTCCCCGACAAGCATTAAACAAAGCATTCCTAAGAGTCAAACCGAGTCGTAGTCAGGTAGAGAAGTTTCAAACCCACCTAGGACAACTTTTGGGGAGTATAAACGAGACAGAATCGGAGGAGTTCCATAAAAACCTGCTTGCAGACTTTCTCAAACACAGCTACTATAGTCCCCAACATTTCATCAACACCAAGGGAAGGAATGATTTAGTCATCCATAATGGGAAAGAATCGCGGGATTCCGTGGGGGTAATACTGGAAGTCAAGAAACCCAGCAATAAAAGCGAGATGCTGCGGAGAGACAAACTCAACTGTAAAGCATTACAGGAATTACTCCTCTACTTCCTACGGGAAAGGATAACCGAGAAAAACCTAGAGATAAAACACCTGATTGCTACCAATATATATGAGTGGTTTATCTTCGATGGGAATATCTTCGAGAGACTATTCGCACAAAATCAGGAACTTGTCAGACAGTTTAATGACTTTGAGACGGGGAGACTAACGGGAAAAACCACCGACTTCTTCTACAAACAGATAGGGGAACCCTTCCTGAACTCCATACTCGATTCCCTGACATACACCCATTTTGACTTGCGGGAATACTCCCAAACCATCCGGGAGGATGAACATAACCTCATCAGTCTCTATAAAATCTTTTCTCCCGAACACCTCTTAAAACTCCCCTTTGCGAACGATAGCAACAGTCTCGACAAAAACTTTTATAGTGAACTGCTGCATATCATCGGATTGACAGAGATAAAAGAGGGAGGAAAAAAACTCATCCAACGTCTGCAACCAGCAGCGCGACAACCCGGTTCGCTGCTAGAGAACGCTATCAGTCAAGTGGAGAGTTTAGATAAAATCTCTCGTTTACCCAATCCCGAAGAATTTGGGGAGACGGAAGAGGAGAGACTATTGAATATCGGTTTAGAGTTGGGGATAACCTGGATAAATAGAATCCTCTTCCTCAAACTATTGGAAGCGCAGATAATTAGGTATCATCGGGGGGATAAATCCCTAGGGTTTCTCAATTTAAGCAAAATTGCCAACTATGACGACTTAAATCGCTTATTTTTCAGCGTTTTGGCCAAAAAACAGACAGAAAGAAGCAAAGACATCCAGAATACCCATACTCAGGTTCCCTATCTCAACAGTTCCCTATTTGAACCGACAGACTTAGAACAGTCAACCATAGTCATCAGTAACCTGCGTTCGGAGAATATAGAGATTTTTGCAGGAACAGTCTTAAAGGATAGTCAGGGGAAAAAGCGAACAGGAGAAATCAACGCTTTAGCATACCTATTTGAGTTTCTCAATGCCTACGATTTTAGCAGCGAAGGTGGGGAAGCGATACAGGAGGATAATAAGACTCTTATCAATGCGTCAGTGTTGGGATTAATCTTCGAGAAAATCAACGGATATAAGGATGGTTCCTTTTTCACCCCCGGTTTCATCACTATGTATATGTGTCGGGAAACGATTCGACGCGCAGTGATAGAGAAATTTAACCAGAGTCAGGGATGGGATTGTCAGACAATCGAGGATGTGTATAACCGCATCAAAGATAAAACGGCAGCCAATGCTATTATCAATAGTCTCAAAATTTGTGATCCTGCGGTGGGTTCGGGACATTTTCTTGTTTCTGCTTTGAACGAGATAATCGCGATTAAGAGTGAGTTACAGATTTTAGTGGATAAAGAGGGTAAAACTCTCAGGGATTATCGGGTTGAGGTGGTGAACGATGAGTTAATCGTCACCGATGATGACGGTAATCTGTTTGAATATAATCCCCGCAGTCGAGAAAGTCAGCGAGTACAGGAGACTTTATTTCAGGAAAAACAGCGTCTGATTGAGGGGTGTCTCTTTGGAGTTGATATCAATCCCAACTCGGTGAAAATCTGTCGTCTGCGTTTATGGATTGAGTTACTCAAGAATGCTTACTACAAAGCAGATAACGAGTTAGAGACGTTACCGAATATCGATATTAATATCAAGGTTGGCAATTCTCTGATTAGTCGCTTTGGGTTATCCAATGATTTACAAGTCTTTTCCCGCAAAAGTCGTTTAAGTATCGAGAGTTATAAGGATGCGGTGAGAGTCTATCGCAATGCGGAGGATAAATCGCAAAAGCGTGAGATGGAGAGATTGATAAGTGAGATTAAGAGTAGTTTTCGTCAGACTTTACAGTTAGATAATCCTCTGAAAAAGCGCTTGCGGGGTTTGGAAACGGATTTATATAGTCTAGAGAATCAAATTTTGTTATTTGAGGAGTCACCCAAGGAAAAGAAAGCGCGGGAAAGGAAGATTAGTCAGTTAAGGAATGAGATTGATAAGTTACGTCCGCAACTAGAGGAGATTGAAAGCGGTAAGATTTATCATAATGCTTTTGAATGGCGCTTCGAGTTCCCCGAAGTTCTAGACGATAAGGGGAATTTTATCGGTTTTGATGTGGTAATTGGCAATCCTCCTTATGGAGTGAAATTCAAGGAAATGGAAAAGAGTTTTTATAAAACAAAATATCCTATTTCGAGTCAAGGGAAAATCGATTCTTTTAAATTATTTTATGAAAGAGCTTATCAACTTTTAAAATCTCAATACTATCAATGCTATATTGCTCCTAATACATTTCTTTATAACACTCAATCTGAATCTCTAAGAAGTTTTCTTATTCAAAATACACATATTATTAAAGCTATTGAGTTGAGAAAGAATATTTTTGAAGATGCTCCTGATGTAGTCACTGTAATAAATATTTCCCAATATATTAAACCGAAAAAAGACTCAACTACTTCTGCGATGGTTGCCTATCCAGATTATAAATATAATAATCTATATGATGATGAATGGGAAATTATTCAAGAAATACCATACTCAATTTTTATAAATGATAGAGAGAAGAAAATTAATCTCAGAAGAAAACTTATATTAGATGAAATTATAAACAATATGAACAAATTTAGAAAATTAGGCGAGCTTTTTCAACTGAAACAAGGTACAAAACCCTATGGAGATAAGGAAAATAAAAATACTGACCTATTATCTAATAATCAAATAGATCAAAGCTGGGAACCAGCAATTAATGGAAGAAATATTGCTTCCTATAGTATAGTATTTGAAAACTTATACGTTAAGAGAAGCAAAGAATTACATAGTTGTTTGCCAAAAGAAATAGTAGATACTGAAAAAATTTATTTTCAGAGAATGCGAAAAATATCATTATTTCCTAGAATAGTTGCTTGTTATGATAGGGATGGAATTCATGGATTATATACTTGTTCTGTTATTTATAAGAACAATTTAAATACGGTAAATTTAGATTTAAAGTATTTATTGGGAATTTTAAATTCTCATTTAATAAATATTTGGTATAAAAATTTTGATACTGATCTAGAAATAAAGCTTGTCTCGGTAAAAAGTATTCCAGTAAGAGAAATTAGTCAAGAACAACAGCAACCTATAATTGCACTTGTAGATCAAATTCTCACGGCTAAAAAATCTAATCCCAAAGCTGACACCAGCGAGTTAGAAAAAGAGATTAACCAAATAGTGTATGAATTGTATGGATTAAGTGAGGAAGAAATCGGGATAATAGAGGGGGAAATAAAATAAATATAAATGTAGGGTGTGTTAGCGAAGCGTAACGCACCCAAAAGCATCCCAAAGGACTAAAAAAAATTTGCTCCCCCTAAATCCCCCTTAAAAAATTTGCTCCCCCTAAATCCCCCTTAAAAAATTTGATCCCCCTAAATCCCCCTTTTTAAGGGGGACTTAAATTTGATACATTAGTTCTCATGATAAATTCTGTTTTTAATAGTATGATGAACTCCCAATCGAACTTTAAAACCCATCTCCCATCTCCCCACTGAGTAACGCACAGAAAACGGGTTTCTCCGAGAAACCCGTTTTCTACTCATGCACTCATGCAAAAATGGGAATAAATAATCAGTCTTTAATAACCAGATTTAGTATTACCTAGGATTATTAGTATTCTATAATACCAATGCTTAGGAAACTATCAAGAAAATCCCAAGATTGAGCGAATCCCTTGCCAAAAAACGCTATAATAGAATAAAGTGCCTAATTTTTTCGACAAAATTGTTATGATAGTTACCAATAGACAAGAGCTAGAAGAACTGATACAACAGGTAAAAAAAGCTCAACAACAATTTGCCAACTATAACCAAGAACAAGTAGATCTTATCTTCAAAAAAGCCGCATTAGCAGCCAACAACGCGCGCATTCCCCTAGCTAAAATGGCAGTACAAGAGACAGGGATGGGAGTAATAGAAGATAAAGTGATTAAAAACCATTTTGCCTCAGAAATCATCTACAACAAATATAAACACAGCAAAACCTGCGGCATTATCGAAGAAGATAAATCCTTTGGATTGCAAAAAATCGCCGAACCCGTGGGCATTTTAGCGGGGATCGTACCCACCACAAATCCCACCTCCACAGCCATTTTTAAAGCCCTAATTGCCCTGAAAACCCGCAACGGCATCATTTTTTCCCCCCATCCGCGAGCCAAAGACTGCACGATCGCGGCGGCCAAAATAGTCTTAGAAGCGGCCGTGAAAGCGGGCGCACCGGCCGGTATTATTGGTTGGATCGATCAGCCATCGGTGGAACTTTCCCAAGCATTAATGCAACATCCCAGCATTAATTTAATCCTTGCTACCGGCGGTCCTGGTATGGTAAAAGCGGCCTATTCTTCCGGAAGACCTTCCCTAGGAGTCGGTGCCGGCAATACCCCCGCTTTAGTGGACGAAACTGCTCACATAAAAATGGCCGTTTCCTCGATTATTCTCAGTAAAACCTTTGATAACGGCATGATTTGCGCTTCCGAACAATCGGTAATCGTTGTCGATAGCATCTATGAAGAAGTTCGACAGGAATTTATTGCTCGCGGGGCCTATCTTCTTTCCCCCGAAGAAAGGAAAAAAGTCGTCGGGATTCTCCTCAAAGATGGTCATATCAACCCCGATATCGTCGGACAACCGGTAGAAAAATTAGCCACCATGGCCGGAATTTCCGTTCCCGAAGATACCCGCTTACTAATCGGAGAAGTAGAAAATATTGGCTTAGAGGAACCATTTTCCTACGAAAAACTCTCGCCAATTTTAGCCATGTACCGGGCCAAAGACTTTGAAGATGGGGTCAAAAAAGCCGAAAAACTGGTCTTATTTGCCGGTCGAGGTCATACGGCCGTGCTTTATACCGCACCCTCCAATCGGGAACATATTAAGCACTTTCAAGACAACGTACAAACGGCCCGGGTATTAATTAATACCCCTTCCTCCCAGGGTGCAATTGGTGATATCTATAACTTCCGTCTCGATCCTAGTTTAACCCTCGGTTGTGGCACTTGGGGCGGTAATTCCATCAGCGAAAACGTCGAACCTACCCACCTATTAAATATTAAAACCGTAGCCGAGCGCCGGGAAAATATGCTTTGGTTCCGAGTACCACCAAAAGTATATTTTAAATACGGAGCATTACCCGTCGCTATTCGGGAATTAGCCGGCAAAAAACGGGCCTTTATTGTCACCGATAAACCTCTTTTTGACCTAGGAGTTACCGCAGCTTTAGAGGAGGTTTTAGAAGAAATCGGCATCACGATTAATATCTTTTATGATGTGGAACCCGATCCTTCCCTAGAAACCGTCGAACGGGGGTTAAATGTCATTAATACCTTCAATCCCGATGTGATTATCGCTATCGGTGGTGGTTCCCCCATGGATGCCGCTAAAATTATGTGGCTACTCTACGAGCATCCAGAGATAGAATTCGAGAGCTTGGCCATGCGTTTTATGGATATCCGCAAACGAGTCTATGAATTGCCTCCTTTAGGCGAAAAAGCTCTGATGGTTTGTATTCCCACCACTTCGGGAACAGGATCAGAAGTGACTCCCTTCGCCGTCGTGACCGATCGCCGTAATAATATTAAGTATCCTTTGGCAGATTATGCTCTAACTCCCAGCATGGCCATCGTCGATCCGGAATTAGTGCTGAATATGCCGAAAAAATTAACAGCCTACGGCGGAATTGACGCTTTAACTCACGCTCTTGAGGCCTACGTCTCGGTTTTAGCCTCAGAATATACTAATGCTCTTGCTCAAGATGCCATCCGACTGCTGTTTAAATATCTGCCCAGTTCCTATCATAACGGAGCTAAAGACCCGAAAGCGCGGGAAAAAGTCCATTACGCGGCGACAATGGCAGGAATGGCCTTCGCTAATGGCTTTTTAGGCATCTGTCACTCCATGGCCCACCAATTGGGGGCAATTTTCCACATTCCCCACGGTCTAGCCAATGCCTTGATGATTTCCCACGTCATCCTCTATAATGCCACCGATGCCCCCTTTAAACAGGCCACTTTCTCTCAGTACAAATATCCTAACGTGAAGTGGCGCTATGCCAGGATCGCTCATTCCTTGGGATTGGGCGGAGAAAGCGAGACCGAAAGTGTGGAAAGATTGGTATTAGCGATCGAATGTTTAAAACGGGAAATCGGTATTCCGGCCAGTATTAAAGAGGTAATTCCCGAAACTGAAGCCGAATTTATGGCCAAATTAGACCATTTAGCCGAACAAGCTTTCGATGATCAGTGTACCGGAGCCAATCCCCGTTATCCCCTGATTGAGGACTTAAAAACCCTGTTAATCCAAGCTTATCACGGCAATTTGCCCCTAGAGGTGGCGGTAAATGGTCACGGTGATGTCAGTCTTGCCGATTTGAAGTTAGAGCCGCAACCGTTGAGCTTGTAGGGATAGATTTTGCCTTTGATTCCCCCTACCCCCTGTAGGGTTGATTCATGAATCAACCCTACTTCTTGCCTTTTGCCTATTGCCTTTTGCCTTTCTTCACTGGGAAATTTACTTTGCACGACTACTTAAAAATTATCTTTTTTCCCCCGCAGCCGCGCAAACACTTGTACTGGTTCATTGCTATCCATGGTCATGGCCAAAGCGGGACTATCCCAGCGCAAAAAAGGATTAGTCAGCTTTTCCGTCCCCAAAATTGCCGGAATCGTGGGAATATCTTCAGCGCGATGTTTTTCCACTTCCCGATAACGCTGCTGCAAAGCAGCATTATTAGGGTCAACTGTCAAGGCAAACTTTAAATTATTTAACGTATATTCGTGAGCGCACCAAACCCTAGTCTGGTCAGGCAGCGATCGCAATTTGGTTAAAGAAGCCACCATTTGGCCCGGTGTTCCCTCAAATAAACGACCACACCCCCCCGAAAACAGGGTATCACCACAGAATAACTCACCGTAATCTCCGGGGTTAACCGGGGGAAAATAATAGGCAATATGAGCGCGAGTGTGGCCGGGGACAAAGAAAACCTCGGCCCAGCGACCGGCAAATTCCACCCGATCCCCCTCCTCTAAAAACAGCTGCTGGCCCGGAATGCGACCGCGATCCTCCTTTCCCCCATAAACACAAAGATGGGGATAACGATTAATTAAAGCCTGATTAGCCCCCACATGGTCGCCGTGGTGATGAGTATTAAAAATAGCGACTAAATCCACCTGTAAAGCCTCTAATCGCCTGAAAACGGGTTCAGGTTCCGCCGGATCCACCACGGCCGCGATTTTTTGCGCTCGATCGTAGAGGAGGAAAATATAATTATCGGAAAGGGCGTTAAGACGTTCGATCTCCATGGTAGAATTTTGGGCTAAGGTTTAACTCGATCATACCTATAGCAGCATCTTTGAGAAATCAGGCTAGAAACCTCAACCACTGGGACAAAATCTTAAATATGGCCGATGTAGAATAATAACTATAATAAAAGTGTCATAAAAAAGCAGTGAATTTATAGTAGTTATGACGATCAAATTTCGGTTTCATCCAGAGAAAGCAGTTGAAGCCGCTGCTATACTCTTAAAGCTGCACGGCAAACCGATGAAGTATTTAGGGTTGCTGAAAATGCTCTATATAGCTGACCGTCTTGCTTTAAAAACCATGGATCAACCAATTACTGGGGATAGATATGTATCAATGGATTATGGACCGGTTCTCAGTGGTGTTTATGATTTGATTAAAGGACAGCCCGTGGACTCTGCTTTACCCCTGTGGTCGAAATATATTTCTCCCCGGGATTCTAATTATGTTGACCTGCTGCAATATCCCGGCAATGAAGAACTCTGTGAAGAAGAAGAAATGATTCTTAAACAGGTTTACAAGACTTTTGGCCATCTCAATCCCTTTCTTGTAGCCGAATGGACTCACGATTTACCAGAATGGAAGGATCCCCATGGTTCGGCTATTCCAATTTTAGTGGAGGATGTTTTGCGATCTATGGGTAAAACGGAGGAGGAAATCGAAGATATTAGCCAAGAAGCCCAGCGAGAAGCCTATTTAGATGGAGCTTTACATGGCTAGTCTGGTAGTCAAGCTGGGGGATGCCTTTTTAATCGATACACCCCCTAATAAGCAACATCTCTATATTGCGATCGCAAAGACTTCTGAAAATAGATATTTATTTGTCAATGTTACAACTCGAAGAAGCAGTTCGGAAGCTACTTGTGTGCTTTTGCCCGGCCTTGGTGTCCCGAATTTTATCGTCTGTGAATCCGTGATTGCCTATCAATTTGCCCGGGAGATGGATGCCACGGAATTAGCCAGTTTAATCACTGCGGGTAGTCCGATTCCAAAAGGCTCCTGTTCAGCCACAATTCTCGCACAGATTCAGCAAGGTGGTCTAGTTTCTCGACGGCTGAAAAACAAGTACAAAATTGCTCTTAGAGCTTTCTTAGATACATAGCTTCAGCCGTTTTCTGGTTAACAAGTTTTTGTCCCCTAACTCCCCGCAGGACAGGAATCGGCGAAAATTACGCAGGGAATCCCCACATGACTAACGGGAACAATATCGGGTTCTGTGGGGGGAAATAAAGCGACAACGTGGGGAACGGGACGGGGAGTATAATGCACTTGCGATTGACCCTGATAAGCGAGGGAAGTACTTGCTCCTGAATCCAACATCACCGCCTCCCGAAAACCTGCCTGTACTAATAATTCTCCCAAAGCCATGGAATCGATCGGCTCTCTGGAAACCCCGATTACTGGCTGTCCTGCCTGATTAATCCCCCAAAAAGCCCGGTGACGCAGGGCATCAAAACCGTAAAGTGTACCAAAGGACTCTCGCGATTGTGGTTGTCCATCTTTGACTAACCAAGCGGCCGCGACAAAAGCATCCGTCACCTTGAGATCATCTCCAGCCTCCGCTGCGATTCCTTCTAGGGTATTATGACGGACAGGATCGAAGGGAAGATAACGCACCCATCGCTCGGTAATGATTACTAAAGGACGACCCTCTAACTTGCCGATTTCTCCCTCATATCCCGGGATAAAGCCGCCATTTTCGCTTAAAACCGGCCCGATCATCTGATTTGAGTCCAATTCCTTGAGGGAGAAAAAACCGCCATCTACAGCCGCGACTGCTTCTGTACCGGCGATAATTTCCTCCACTTGATAGCGACTATCAGCGTGGATGGTTTTGGGAATCCCGCCACTAATTAATACAAGTGTATTAGTTGGGAATTCCACTTCCCGTTTTTGGATGGTGGTGGCAAAGTTAAAACCGCCATCGGTACGGGGTAAGGGATCACCTCCCCAAGCTTGCGGGACAACTTCTCGCGTGCGCGATTGCCCAAAGCGTCCAATAGTGAGTAAATCGGGGGATTGTCCAGCAAAATGCTCATCGAGGTCATTCATCGATAAAGCCGCCCGATAACCCGCTTTTTTGACGAATTCCTTCACTCGATCGTCCGCCTTCCCTTCCGGATAGGTGAAATAATTAATCGGAATGCCCAATTCTTTTTCTAAGATTTGTTTCGATTGCTTGACTTCTTGCTCCAAATCTGCATCGGATAATAACCTTAAATCCCGGGGATGACTAACACTATGGGAGACAATTTGTACTAGAGGATCGGCGGCCATTTCCTGGAGTTGTTGCCAAGTGACACTGGTTCTGCCGGTTTTTTGAGTCATTTTATTGATATAAATCGAGAAAACGGCGGGATAGTTATATTTTCTCAATAAAGGATAGACATACTGGTAATGTCCCCCATAACCATCATCAAAAGTTAATAAAACCGGTTTAGCGGGAAGGGGGATACCTGTCCGCAGATGGGAAATTAACCAATCGATACTGATAGGAGTTGCCCCGATTTCCTGCAAAAATTGAAAATGTGCCTCTAATTCGCCTGGAGTAACGTCAAAGAATACCTCTTTTTCTGGTAAAATGTCGTGATACATTAAAATAGGTACTTTTGTCTCTTGCGCGCGGGGATGAATTGCCGGCCAGGGGGCCAAATCGATCGCCGTTGCCGAGTTATTTTGCCAATTATCGAGACTAATATCGTTTTTTTGGAGAGATAGGGAAACAATCACGCGATCGGAGAGGTTTTTATAGGTTTTACAGTCAAAAACTCTCGATATATCCTTAAAAGAACTATTTTCTAGAACATAATCCGCGCATTCCGGTTGAAACTCCCTAAAAGGTGCGGGGAGAGAATCACCCCCCACCAGAGCATTAGAACGAGGATAGAGAGAACTTGCCCAAATAATCAGACAAACGACGATAAATGCCAAAAATCCGTATAGGGGAAGGAAAGAAAAGGAAGATTTTTGCCGAGCTTGCCAACGCATAAGATCAAGTAATAAAGTAAAAAGTAAAAAGTAAAAAAGCAGATAGTCCTTGAGTTACCGAAAAAACTGCCTTTTATCTAGATTTTTGGCTTTTGTTTTCTCGTCAGCAAAGCCCACTGATTACAAGCTGAGTTTCTCCATAATTCGTTCCCTTGTCAAGTTTTCTAGAACACCCTCATCAGTTATCAGTTATCAGTTATCAGTTATCAGTTATCAGTTATCAGTGAGCAGTGAGCAGTGGACAGTGGTAATCAGTGAGCAGTTGTCAATAGACTACCTTTATTGATTCTCCCATCTCCCTTCTCCCCACTCCCCTCTCCCCAAGCTGAGTTTCTCCATAATTCGTTCCCTTGTCAAGTTTTCTAGAACACCCTCATCAGTTATCAGTTATCAGTTATCAGTTATCAGTTATCAGTGAGCAGTGAGCAGTGGACAGTGGTAATCAGTGAGCAGTTGTCAATAGACTACCTTTATTGATTCTCCCATCTCCCTTCTCCCCACTCCCCTCTCCCCAATTCATAATTTATAATTCATAATTTATAATTTCCCATTCCCCCCACTGATAACTGGTTACTGTTTACTGGACGGCTACGCCGTGCCTTTGGCAACACTGAAAAACCCCACACCCCACACCCCACACCCCACACCCCGCTATATTCACGGGGATTAAACTGGTAAAGCGTGACACAAAACTGCTAGAGTTACCAAAGACGAGTATATAAACTTTACAGATATTGTATGAGAGTTTTGGTTATTGGCGGAGACGGCTATTGTGGTTGGGCAACGGCACTCCATCTATCAAATAGAGGTTACGAAGTAGGCATACTTGATAGTTTAGTTCGTCGCTATTGGGACTTACAATTAGGCTGCGATACCTTAACACCGATCGCACCCATATCTCATCGGATTGAACGCTGGCAAGATCTAACGGGAAAATCGATCGATCTTTTTGTCGGGGATATCAATAACTACGACTTTTTGATTCAATCCCTGCGACAGTTTCAACCGGATGCGATTGTTCACTTCGGAGAACAGAGATCTGCACCCTTCTCCATGATCGATCGCGAACACGCGGTTTTAACCCAAGTTAATAACGTTGTTGGCAATTTAAACATCCTCTACGCGATGAAAGAGGAATTTCCCGACGCACACCTAGTGAAACTGGGAACTATGGGTGAGTATGGGACACCGAATATAGATATTGAAGAAGGCTACATCACGATCGAACATAACGGTCGTAAGGATACTTTACCCTATCCCAAACAGCCCGGTAGTATGTACCATCTCAGCAAAGTCCACGATAGCCATAATATCCATTTTGCCTGTCGGATGTGGGGTTTAAAAGCCACGGATCTCAATCAAGGGGTGGTTTATGGAGTCCTCACCGAAGAAACGGGAATGGATGAGATGTTGATTAACCGTCTCGATTACGATGGGGTTTTTGGTACTGCTTTAAACCGTTTTTGTATTCAAGCGGCGATCGGTCATCCCCTGACAGTGTACGGTAAAGGTGGTCAAACGCGAGGATTTTTAGATATCCGCGATACCGTGCGTTGTTTGGAATTAGCGATCGCCAATCCCGCTCAATCGGGGGAATTCCGCGTTTTTAACCAATTTACAGAACTATTCAGCGTCGGTGACTTGGCACTGATGGTTAAAAAAGCTGGTTCCGCATTAGGGTTAAATGTGGAGATTAACCATCTTGACAACCCGCGCATCGAGTTAGAGGAACATTATTTTAAGGCTAAAAACACGAAATTACTCGATCTAGGCCTACAACCTCACTATCTCTCCGATTCTCTCCTCGATTCCCTCCTAAACTTCGCCACCAAGTATAAAAATCGGGTAGATATGAATCATATCCTACCAAAAGTCACTTGGAAACGATAATTTATTAGTAAATGATCAGTTGAGGATGGGGTATTAACCCATCCTTTGCGTTTTTCTAATGTATCGGCATCAAACTCGCTCTTAATCCGCACTGATGGGAATTATTATCGTCTGCAATTGCGGGAATTAGGGCAACGTTCCTGCATTAACTGGGAAAATTCGGTTCTTTGAGCAGGAGTTAGGACTTGGCGAATTTCCAAAAAACTTTCAAATTGCAGGTTACTGATTTCTTGGCGATTCCGGGAGATTTGCTGATGTTTAGCACGGATATCTCGATCGGAGGCATTATTCGATAATAAACTATTCAATTCTTGTTCGTTGCTTCTCAGGGTTTCTCGCAACTTTTTGGTTTTTTCCTGATATTTCTGACGAATAGCGGCAACTTTTGACTTTTGGTCATCGCTAAGGTTCAATTGTTCGATTAGTCTTTCTCTAGAATTATCCATCCCACGGGGACGATTTTCAGGCCGCTGGGGAGAGCTAGTTTGAGCAATAAATAGACCATCTTGGGGATAGGATAGCACAGTGGCACTTGGGGCCAAGTTAGCGGCCAGAGTTAAAACCATGGTCGTGCCAAGAATCGAGACAGTAGAAAGGGACATAATTGACCTCGACAAAGAAATTAAGGATTATAGGTAGAATAGGTGAGTTGAGGCTCGTTTAAGGTCATCCAAGGGGAACTATAAACGCTAGGAGCAGCAATCGGTGGAGCGATGCTATGGTTCCAACTCTCCACTAAAAAAGCTTCTAACTCCTCGTCGGAAATTTGGCCCAGTTGTGGATGAGGATGAGACCAACGAGAGGAAGCAAAAATCAGGGCCGATAAGGCAGTAATACCAGTTATCCACCCCAATAAAGGCAGCAATTTTGGGCAAGTTACCGGCCTTTCTCCCCTAATCATTTGCATTAACTGCTCTTCTTCATCTATCGGTCGAGGTGGCAGCGATGGACGATAGCGACGCAGAAAATTAACCACTTTGTCATCTTCTGGGGACATTAGAGAACTCCTTGTTTTTGCAAAAATTGACCCATGGTTTTACGCGCATAATGAAGACGTGATTTCACCGTACCGAGGGGAATTTCTAAGATTTGGGCGATTTCCTTTTGGGGTAAGTCCTCTAGATCGTGAAGGACAAGGACACCGCGATGTTCTAAACTGAGAATTTCCAACCCTTGTCGGACCACCTCCTCATAATGCAGTTGCATCAAATCAGGACTATCTTGGGGACGGGATTCGTGATCAAGGGAGTTTTCCTGATCAGTGCTTTTGGTGATCCTCATTTGTCTTTTGGCTAATTGTCGCCGACCATCGATCGCCACATTCCAGGTGATCCGATAAACCCAAGTGGAAAAGTATTCAGGGGAACGCAATTTCGGCAACCCGCGCCACACTCTTAAAAATACCTCTTGGACAAAATCCTCTAGGAATTCCTGTCCACAGAGTTGATAGAGAGTAGAGCGGATTTTTGGTTGATAAAGACGGTAAAGGTGACGAAAAGCACCCCGATCACCCCTTTGACATTTTAAGATTAACTCTCGATCGCTCACACTTGTTTGCTTATCGGTTATCACCTCGATCATTCCCCTTACCCCTAGCTACTTGTTCGTTTAGACTAGGGGGTGTCAACAATGGTTCATAACCAGTTATCAGTTATCAGTGAGCAGTTATCAGTGATTCAATTATAGCGGTTTTCACAGAGGTGAGTCCCGATTGAAACGCTGAAACGCATATCTATCAAGGGATTTACTATACCTCATTAGACTGAAAACCGTTATAGCGCACCTAAATGAAATGTAAAAACCCTCCGTTTGCCGTCGTGCTACACTTGACTTCTAGAGCCTACCCGTTCACAAATCAATTAGGCGCACTATATATAATTCATAATTCATAATTCAGGTTCTTCCGAACTTACACTGTAGAAAATTCCTCAAGCTCCCTCTCTGCCGGCTCTTCTAGGTTCTGTGTGATAAGTTTAATTGACATAGGATCGATCGATCTTTGTGTCCTTTGTGTCTTTGTGGTTCGTTCCACCCCCTCGCTCTTGAGAAATGTATCTTAGAATACATTTTACCCACCAAAGCTGGGAGAGCCCTCTGCCCAGCAATGCTCTAAAGTTGATAAATATCAATCTAACAAAAACTCAAAGCCCTGCTATACAAGCTTTACAAGCATGAGTTGTTGATAGTTTTGCATGACAGGTTCGGTAGAGCCATAATTCATAATTCAGGTTCTTCGTTACTTGGTATGGTTCGATCAGGGGGCATAAATCGGCTAAATCCTTATCTGGCAAGGGACTTAATTGATTAGCTCGTTCTAGATTGAAAACAATTGGCAAAAATCGCAGCCATGTCTTTCTATATAAGGGTTTCACCCCTTATAACTCCCGTCCATTGCATAACACAAACCGAAGAACTATAATTCATAATTCATAATTCATAATTCATAATTGCCACTTCCATCACCGAGGGAGTAATTGTTGATAGAAATCCAATTGTTTTTGAGCGAGCGCTTTATTAGTATAATTGTTCATTACTCTCTGATAACCCCTCTGGCCTAATTCTTGAGCGAAGCTGGGATTATCCAAGAGAGTTTGTATAGATTTAGCCAGTGCCTCCCCATCTTTTTCGGGAAAAATTAACCCCGTATCGGCAATAACAAAGGGAATTTCTCCCGAATCGGAACCAATAACAGGAATCTGACAGGCCATGGCTTCAATTAAAACATGACCGAATTGTTCTTTCCAACCGACGGCCGTTAAAGTTTTGACCCGATAGGTGATTTCTGAAGGCAAAACTAAAGTGTTCATCAGGTTAATATAATTAACTACTTGATCGTGGGGAACACTTTCTGCAATAATCAAGCGATCTCTTATTCCTGCGGCGGCAGCTTCGCTGACTATTTTATCTTTCAGGATGCCCCGACCTAACAGTAATAATCTCCAGTTACCTGTTAACTTAGCTACAGCTTTAATCAGCGTCAAAATGCCTTTCTCTTCCACAAAACGACCGACAAAACCAATCACAAATTCATCGGTTTCAATGCCTAAAGAGCGGGCTAAATCGGGTTGCTTGCTGGGGGAAAAAAGAACTTCATCCACGCCTAATTGTGGTAAAACGGTGTACTTACCCCTGTAACCCCGTTCTTTTAAAACATCTACCCCGTCCTGATTACCAGCGATTAAACCATCGGTATTTTTCAGGTTATAAGCTTCTAACCAAGAGATGGGAAATTTAAGATTATAGGGAAGATTCCACCAAGTAAAAAATACATTTTTAGCCCGGAGATTTAAGAGGCGATTCAGAGTAATAAATTGTGCATAAGCGAGAGATTTAGAACCCTGTTCTACTTGAATAATATCGGGTCTAAATTTTTGCAGCAAAGGAATTATATCAGTGCCAAAAGTTAATAAAGCTTGGTTATTCTGGCTAAAATTAGAGATAGGAATGACTCGGAAATTGTCGGCTATTTTCGGTTGACTTTCAATGATTTTATTTTGGACTCCTCCCGGTTGCCAACGTTGGGGAACAACAATAGTAACTTCCAGATTGGGATGTAATCTTGTCAGGGCGCGCAGTTTCTCACAGTTGAGATCAACTATATATGTATGACTAGCGACTAAAATTCTCATAGATTATCTAGTTTTGTATAAATTTGGCCATCATTCCAGAGGGAATTAACTTGAGTTTTCAGAGCATCCAGAAAACCTAAACTATAAAAAACTCCCCTAGAAAGGATTTTAATCGGGAAACCACCTTTATTACAGGGAGGATTACCAAGAACCTGACAATCAAATAATTTAGCATAGAGTCGCAATTTCGGGGTAATCTTGTTTGAGCAGGTCATCGAGGGTATCTTTAAGGGGTTCTTTGCCTCGATAGGTGGCTCTTCTGGTTTCTGTGTGGAAACGAGGTCTATACTGATAGAATATCCGCAAAATAGTCCTAAAAGTTTTGCCCAATAAGCACTTCAGGGTTCCATAAGCAAAAATTATCACACAAAGTTGAGAAGAGCCGATAGGTGGGTATGATGACGGAAATCGAGGGAAAATTCATAGCAGGGAATGGGGGAATTTCCACTAAAACCCTAAAACCCAATCCCTATAGCCCGATTCCATATTTCAAGCGAGAGAAACACCTTTGCGTTTAAATTTTAAGCCCTTTTTGGAGGATTTTGTGGCGGTTTCCCCCGCCAGAATTTTGGCTTCTTTTTCCTGTTTTTCGATCACTGGTAATTTAAAAATTACCCCCGCGAATATCCAGTAATAAACGCCCACAGGATCCGTATCGAGGGCATACCAATAGGGAAGATAGGCAACAAAGAGCAGGAAAACCCAATAACTACCGGCAAAACCTCGCAGAGTCGGGTCTTTGAGGGAACGATAGATGCGAAAGCTCAGATAAACCAGATGGGTCATAAATATCATGTACAAGGCAAAACCGATGTATCCCAACTCGAATAAAACTTTACTGTGATAGGTTTCCACAAAGGAAATATCACCGAAAACCCTAGCAGAAGCTGTGGCCACACCAAGTCCACGACCTAAAATACCGCCCTGATTACGGATAGCAAAATCCAACTGTTCTTGAATAAAAGCGGTGGGGGGAGCCTGTTGCCAACGACTGACAGCACTATCGTAGCGTTGTTGGACAAAATCGGGGTTAAGGAAAGAAAAACCGATAGCTATAAGTAAAGTGGCGGCAAAAATGATCGGCAAAAATCGTTTTAAGTTAGCGATTTGTCCCGTAATAACCGTCATCAGACCAACAATCATCGGTACAGCAAAGAAAGCTAATCTTTGCCCGGAGATCACTGCATTAATAAAAACTAGGGTTAAACCCACTAGGGCTGCTAGTCGCCATTTTTGGGAAGTTTCACTAAAGGCGCTGGCATAACAAATTACGGCACCAGAGACTAAAAACCAAGCCCAGTGCCAGGGAGAAACAAAGGTACCAGGTAGGCGGATCATATTTACTTCTGGACTATAGGCCAATGCCCCGCCGACAAAACACCTTGCCTCTAAGGTGGCTTGGAAAAGTGCATCAGCCACGTAGCCTCTAGTTCCCACACAACGGCCTGTTTTCAGCATCCAGTATTGCATTAACCCTAGAACACAACAAATAATTACTAAAGTCACTAAAAGACGACCAAAAAATAATAGGGTGGGTTTGTCTTTTATTAAGTAATAAGTGCAGAAGATCAAGGGGACATAACCTAGCAAAACTTTAAATCCTAATAGTCCTTGCAGAAAAGTCTCACTTTCCCGACAGGGAACCCAAACCAAAACGCCATCTCTGAAAACTCTCACTTCTTCTACAGATGTACAAGTAGGCAGAAATTGTCTGTGTAAATTGACGGCTAATAGACAGACTACACAGAAAACAAAGATTAATAATAGGGTTGTACCTAATTGTTTCGGGACAATGATCGGTAATCGCTTTTTTCGACATTCTAAAACTAAGGCGATTAAAGCGGGTAGATAAAAGATATCTTTACTAAGCTGGAGGATTTGATTACCTCCCAACCAATAGATAATAGTGCCAGTGAAGGGGACATAGATAATAAATGCCCAAAGAGCCGCGCGAGGATAGCTAAAGGAGAAAACTCCTAAAATTAAGGCTAAACTTACTGCAGACCCTATCTTGGGATCAAATAATAAGCTGAGGGGTAATCCGAGCAAAATTGCTACACAAATGGCAAAAATAATCAACCCCGTTAACTTTTGTTTCTTTTGCCTTTCTTCTTTTTTGAGGGCAAGTTTCTCTTTGATGTTAAGCGGGGGACTATCAGCTTTTGTTTGGCCTTGTTTATGCTTTTTTTTCTGGCGATCAATACTTAGTCCGGTCATCGAAAAACTGGGTCTGAAACCCCGCCCTTTAGCGATAGCGGAGGGCGGCTTTATATAAGTTAGCGAGAAACAATTAAACCGTTAGAACGACGAATTAACTGAATCTTGCTAACAGCTATCTGTCCCAATCGTTGACCATTGGTATCGCTTACAGATAGCTGTTTTTCGGTATCTCCACTGACATAACCAATTCCTTTGGGAGAAGAAACTAAATCTCCTTTACGGAACCCATGTCTTGTGGTCGAGCCACCATATTTACGTCGTTTACCACCGTTAGAAAAAACCATCAGGTGAAGTTGACGACGACTAATAGGAGGACGTTTGATGACAGCAAAGGGAGCGTTTGTTACTTTAACATAACCCTTCCAATCATATCCATGACTATTAGAATTGTGGAATGGCAAATAGTCTAAAAACTGAAAACAGGCAAGAGCAATTCCATCGTTAGCATGGCTTTCTGGTGATTGTTCTGCTTTATTTTTGGACTTTTCTAGTCGCAAATGTTTTCTGAGATTAGAGGTTTGCCAACCAAAGCGAGTATGGACTGTTGCCAATTTAGACAGTTGCTCAATAGTCCATTTTTGTCCAACCATGACCGACGAGAAACCTTTTCCAGACTTAGCCCCTTTTCTACCAGAAGTTAAATCAACATCGGCTTTGATGTACTCAAAGTAAATATCGGTAATTGGATAGATTTTGGTTAGTTCGGAAACGACTCGAAGTTCAAGTTGACGATTAGCTTTGATTGAGGGAGCTAATTTTCCTTGTTTTCTATTTGAGAATCGTTTTTGTCGATGCGCTCTTAGATTAAAAGGAAGTTCTAAGTGAGTCTTCCAAAGAGTAAAAAGAGAGGATTGAACGCCAATTCCAGAGAATAATTTACCTGGGTCAATACCAATAGCAATCGGTTGGGTTTTGTTATCGGAAGGTTCATCGGTTAGCTGGACATAGAAAATATCTAAGTCGTTGAATTTACCGATAGCTTTTCCTTCCTTAATCCACCGCCTGGCCCGACTGGGTTTAGTGGGCATCAACGGTTTTCCGTCTTTTGAGATAACAGGAACTCTTGCCATGGAGATAATCCTTAAGAGTAAAGTTAAAGTCCCTTTCCGCAACACAATCCAGATGTCTTGTCTAACAACGCTTTACCAATAAAGCTGAGAGGTAATCCGAACTAGGGAAGTATTCGGAAGTCTGGGCCAGATTGCGTCTCGATGCGGTAGTCTCTACTTGCGTCGCCTAAATTGGTTTAGGCAAGCCCCGTCGCTTTTAGGGCGGGGTTAGTGACAATTATCCCTTGCTACGCCAGACTAAGAGCATTATAATCCCTATCTCGCTCGATCGACTACAAAAGATAGCTTCGCACCGCTGCTACTAGCCTTTCTGTCCAAAAATTGGCTAATTCTAGGGTTTCTGCTTCCACCATCACCCGAATTAACGGTTCTGTCCCGGAAGCTCGTACCAAAATCCTGCCTTTTTCTGCCATAGCTGTCTCCGCTTGGCGGATCTCTCGGTGCAAAGGTTCACATTGCTGCCAATTACGTCGCACTTCTCTATCCTCCACCCGCACATTGCGTAAAATCTGCGGATAGGTGACAAAGCTATGGTCGACTAGATTAGCCAAGGAAACCCCCGATTTCCGCACTAAAGCCGCTAAATGTAGGGCGGTTTGCATTCCATCCCCAGAAACCCCGTAATGATGGCAGAGGATATGACCGGATTGTTCACCCCCTAGCATGGCTCCAGTTTCCCACATCTGCGCCTGAACGTGCTGATCGCCCACGGCAGTACGCAAGAATTGCCCCCCCAGTTTTTGCCAAGCGCGTTCAAAGCCTAAATTAGCCATCACCGTTGCCACTAATAACCCATCCGGTAGCCGTCCGGCTTCTAAGAGGGAACGACCCCAAAAATAGAGGATATAATCGCCATCTACCACTCTACCTTGACTATCCACGGCCAGGACCCGATCGGCATCGCCATCGAAGGCAAACCCCAAATCCGCTTGCTGATTGATTACCGCCGCCTGTAGGCTTTCTAAATGGGTAGAACCACAATTAACGTTAATGCGATCGCCATCGGCTCGCTCGTGTAGGCAGATAACTTCCGCCCCCAAAGCTTGGAATACTAAAGGTGCTAGGTTAACAGCTGCCCCCCAAGCTAGATCTAAAACTATTTTTAATCCCGATAGGTTAATATCCGTCCCGACGGAATCAATGACAGCTTGATAATACTTTTGGATTAATTCGGGACAAAAAGTCGCTTTTCCCCAATTTTCCGGTTTATCCGCTAATTCTAAATTGCCCCTTAAACCCGCTTCTATCTGTGCCGCTAAAGTGCCGGATAATTTTAAACCGCTACTGTCAAAAAATTTAATGCCGTTATCTTCGGGAGGATTATGACTGGCAGAAATCATTATCCCCCCCATCGCTTCGCTTTCTCTGGTTAAATAGGCGACGCAGGGAGTGGGACATAATCCCAGTTGCCAGACTTCTATTCCCGCCCAAGTTAACCCCGCAGTGATAGCATTGGCTAACATATCACTGGAATTACGCGAATCTTGACCGATAATTACCGGTTTGGTGACACCAGCCTGATTTTTTAATACCTGTCCCGCCCAAAATCCGATTTGTAGCGCTAGGGGGGCAGTTAATAATTCTCCCACCTGGCCGCGAATTCCGTCCGTGCCAAACAGGGGGGATGGCGGCAATTCGATCAAACCCCCTAAGGATAACAGAGGATGCGATCGAGTTTTTTGTCCATTTTGATACGATAGAGACGCTACCATGGCCGATTCTTTTCCTCACACAACACAATCAGAGGATAACATGATCACCGATTTTTTAAAATTAATGTTCCCAGTTGACCTTAATCCTCCTCCCGGAGTTCCTGACACTGTAGGGTGTGGGGTGTGGGAATTATAAATTATGAATTATGAATTATGAATTATGGCTCTACCGAACCTGTCATGCAAAACTATCAACAACTCATGCTTGTAAAGCTTGTATAGCAGGGCTTTGAGTTTTTGTTAGATTGATATTTATCAACTTTAGAGCATTGCTGGGCAGAGAGGGTGCTTGAGGAATTTTCTACAGTGTAAGTTCGGAAGAACCTGAATTATGAATTATGAATTGGGGTGTGGGGAAGTGGGGAAGCTGTCTCATCACCCTATCACCCCAAAACCCTATCACCCCAAAACCCTATCACCCCAAAACCCTATCTCCTATCTCCTGTCTCCTGAATCCTGAATCAAGATTGTGGATTTTTGCCGGAGGTCTAAGCAAGGAACCGAGGTTATTTGGTAAGCTAAAACGGTAATCTTGACCCCCGAATGCCCGTGCTGATCAGTGTTGTCATCCCTACCTACAATCGCCAAGCAATCTTAAAAAAATGTTTACTCGCCCTAGAAAATCAGCGTTTAACCGATAATAAGGTGGAAAACTACGAAATAGTCCTTGTCGATGATGGTTCTAGCGATGGGACGCTCGCCTGGCTAGAAAGTCAGAAAGCCAATTTACCCCATCTGCAACTGTGGCCACAGGATCACGGCGGACCAGCGATCGCTAGGAATCTGGGGGTAGAAAAAGCTCGCGGTGATACGATTATTTTTATCGATAGCGATCTGGTAGTGACAGAAAATTTTTTGCAAGCCCACGCCGACGCTTTAACCGCCGGGGCAGCCAGTCTCGGCAGCGATCGCTTATTTACCTACGGCAGCGTCATTAATACCTGTAACTTCGAGCATCCCACCAGTGAACCCTATAAAATCACCGACTTCTCCGCCGCCTATTTTGCCACGGGCAACGTGGCGATCGCCAAAAAATGGTTATTAGCGGCGGGATTATTCGATACGCAGTTTCAACTCTACGGTTGGGAAGACTTGGAATTAGGGGTGAGATTGAAGCAATTAGGACTAAAATTAATCAAATGTCCGGAAGCGGTCGGTTATCATTGGCATCCCCCCTTTAATCTCGCCCAAATTCCCAATCTCATCGATAAGGAAATTCAACGGGGACGGATGGGAGTGCTTTTTTATCAAAAACATCCCACCTGGGAAGTGCGGATGATGATTCAAATGACTTGGATTCACCGACTTTTGTGGGGTTTACTTTCCCTAGGCGGAACCCTGAATGAACGCAGCCTCTCCCCGCTGTTACAATGGTTAATCGATCGAGGTAAACCGCAATTAGCCCTAGAAATTGCCCGCATTTTTCTCAATTGGTACAACGTGCGCGGCGTTTATCAAGCTTATCGGGAAATGCAGCCTCAGTGAAATGTCTTGCCAAACACCGATGCGGTGTGACAGCATTTAGCATTGACAACCGACCCCCTAAAACTAGAGACTTTGTACCTCACCATCAAGATAACTGCCGTAAAGGTGAACATTGGCTGATAAAAAAGTTAATATTGGCTTTCTTTTTCCGATAATTGCTGCCACAATCAAAAGCAATCGCCATAGAGAGCGGCGGAAAATACCGACCACATTTGCCCCTTGTGAATTATCCTCTGAGATTGGGCATATTAGAAGTAAATTTTCCTAGAGGAGGAATCCCATCATGAATATCTTCGATATTTTAATCGGTTTTGTCGGTGGCGGTGCGATCGGGGGTGGGGCTTTATATGCCCTGCAAGAGGGAAAAATCAGGGAAGCACTGCAAAAATATGAGAAAATTCGGGCGGCTTTAGGTGAAACCGAAGCAGAGTTAAAAGACAGCAAAGGACAGTTTGGCAATATCGAAGCCACCTATAGAGAAGAATTGGCTAAATTGCAAAAAGAGTTAGAAGATAGCCAAGGACGTTTAGCAGAGGCAGCCAGCGCAACTGCCGCTCCAGCCGTGGAAACTGCCCATACAACCGAAATTCAGGAACTTCAACGGCAATACGAAGCTAGAATCGAGGAATTGCGCCAAAGCTATCAAAGTCAAATAGAAGGGATTATAGAAGGCAAGCAAGCGGAAATAGAAGCCCTGCGTCAAAGTCAACAGGAGCAGATTCTAGAATTAGAAAATGGCTATCAGTGGCAAATTCAACAACTAGAACAGGGTTATCAAAGTCAACTGTTAGAACTAGAAAACGCCCGCCAAACCGTATTGGATGAGCGAACCCCTGAAATTGTCGAACCCTGGGATGATTTCCCCGATAACCCCAGTGCCGAAGAAATCAATCCTTTTGAGGGTTTTATCACGGAAGAAACCCTAGGATTAGAACCAGAATTTGCCCCCGAAACACCCCTAGAAACGCCCGTTTCCCCCTCAGAATTCACTGGGGAAATGAATCCCTTTGATGGTTTTATCACGGAAGAAACCCTGGGATTAGAACCGGAATTTGCCCCCGAAACACCCCTAGAAACGCCCGTTTCCCCCTCAGAATTCGCCCCAGTAATGGAGACATTTGAGGGTTTAAACAGCAGGGAAGAAACCTTAGTTTCTCCAGAAATGACCGAGAGCGAAGATTTTCCCGTCATGGAAGAACCAGCAATCTCTAGCTGGGAAATGTCCGCTGCTGAGATAGAATTTTTCAACAGTCTAACATTAGAGGAAGAAACTAGAACGATCGCTAGTCTAGAAGAATTATCGGGTAATTACGATCAGAGCTTCAGTCAAGAAACCGTTAGCAGTAACACCAGTTACTCCGATTTATTAGCCACCGACCCAGACAAATTCGCCGATAACCAAAATTTTCTAGATGACTTATTTGCCGATACTGCTGACGGCAATGGACTCGAATTCTTCGATTCTTTTGCCGAAGAAACCCCTACAGTTGCATCTAAGGGACGAAATGTTGCTTCTGTTGCGAGTGACCAAGAAGAACTAGATTTCTTCAGTATGTTGGATAATGAAGAAATTGGCAATCTAGAATCCCTTGAGGAAGAACTGTCCCTTGATGATCTATTTAGCGATGATTTATTCTCCGATGGGGACAATAGCAAAACCACGACGCTAGAATCTCATCAGTAGGCCGATTGCCCGCTATGAAGGCAGAAGACAGAATTTCTTCTCCACCCGATTTCTGGCTTCTGACTTTCTCAATATGTGGGCGATGTCCCCCTGTCCACCTATTCCTCTAACATAAAAAAATAAAAAAATTGTATCAAAAGTAACAGAAGCTGGCAAAAAAAACAAATAGGATAGAAAAGGGTGCTATGCGCCCACTTGACTCTAGCTAAATCTTATTTTAAGGAGATTTCCCTGTGAAACTCGCTATTACACATCTTGTTTTATCCACCGCCACTTTCGGCCTAATGTTGGCTGTGCCGCAGAACGCCCAAGCCGCAGGCCTGATCCGTAATGTCACTGCCACACAATCATTTATGGGGAGTGGACAGGGTGACATAAATTTTACTACCAACGGAAAAGGGCTGGTAGGTCCGCCAGCTAACACCCCAAGTCTGACGGGAAATCACTCATCGACGATCATTGATACGCTTACTCCTGCTAACTCTAATGCTTGGCGGTCAGCTTCGGGAGTCTCTGGTACTCCTCTTTCATCACTTAGGATCAACTTTGCTTTTGGTCGTGTCTATAATCTCGCTGGGTTTAGTTTCTGGAACTTTGGCGGTAGTACAACAACAGCCGGTCAGGGGATTAACGCCGTGAGGATTGAATACTCCAGCGACGGTGGAACAAATTGGACTCCTCTGACTGGCCTTGGCGTTCCAACTTCCTTCGCCCAAGGACCTTCAGGCGCGGGTTCTACTATAGCCGTGCAGCAGTTCAGTTTTAGCCCAGTCTTGGCGACTAATGTTAGATTTAGTAACATGACTATCCATTCAGGCGCTGACACTGGCTCTAACGCTCGTGTTGGTTTCAATGAGATTCAGTTTAGATCAATCCCCGAACCTTCCACCACCCTGGCTCTGTTAGCCTTCGGTTTAGCGGCTGTTGGTCTGAGAAAAAGAATTTAATTTTTGGATGGTAGGTGGGGTTATGGGATAACACTGGGTAACCAATCTACTCACTTAGAGCAACCAACAGGGAGAAATCTAAATCTTAGGTAAAGTTGCGTCAATGGTGGTTGGAGCAACAAGGGTGTCAGGAAAGTTCTAGGAACTGTCGCTCGTCCCTAGCAGATTTGACATTTTTCCAATCGGGACGCAAAGGATAAAGATTAGTAAGCCCCATAGTTGCCCCTTGCTAGGGGAATTTTTTTGCTGGAAAATAACGTTCGCCCCCAGCCCAGCCGAGGACCTCTACATGGCACCCATGGTCGAGAAAAATTAGAAAAACAGCCCTAGAGTTTCTGGCGAGTGCTATAAAGGTAAATAGTCATTTTGATCGCCTACTTGTCCTAACTATGCCGCGCACCCAACGTAACGATAACTTTATTGATAAATCTTTTACCGTCATGGCGGATATCATTTTAAAGATACTGCCCGCCAATAAAAAAGCCAAGGAAGCCTTTGTTTATTACCGTGATGGGATGTCTGCCCAAGCTGACGGCGAATACGCCGAAGCCCTAGATAACTACTATGAAGCGTTAACCTTAGAAGAGGATCCTAACGATCGCAGTTATATCCTCTACAATATCGGCATTATCCACGCTAGTAACGGCGAGCATGAAAAGGCTCTGGAATACTACGAAGAAGCTATCCAACTTAATCCTAGAATGCCCTCCGCCTTGAATAATATCGCTGTTATTTACCATTTTCAAGGGGAAAAAGCCAGAGAAGACGGCCGACAAGCGGAAGCAGAAGCACTCTACGACAAAGCGGCAGAATACTGGAAACAAGCCATCCGATTAGCCCCCAATAACTACATTGAAGCCCAAAACTGGCTGAAGATCACCGGGCGATCGGAAATTGATGTGTTCTTCTAAATTGAGGAGACAGGATTCAGGAGTCAGGAGTCAGGAAATTGCTTTTATTTATTCTCCCCAATTGATAATTCATAATTGATAATTCATAATTTCCACTCCCTCACCCCCCAATTGATCATTCATAATTCATCATTACCCCATTTCCCCCATGATCGATCGAGCAACAGTTGAAAAAATCGCCCATTTAGCCCGTTTAGAGATTGATAGCGGCGAAGAAGAACAATTTGCGGCGCAATTAAGCGGAATACTGGATTATTTCGAGCAGTTAAGCGAATTAGACACGGAAAATGTGCCACCCACCACGCGAGCGATCGAAATTCAAAATATCACTCGCGCCGATAGTAATAGACTTTATCCCGATCACGAGGTCTTAGTGCAAGAATCGCCGGCCCCAGAAGGGGATTATTTCCGCGTTCCCCGTATTCTCAACACCGACGAAGAGTAAATCAGTGACCACTATTTACTGTTTACTGATCACTGATTTAGATGCCATCTAGGGTTTTTGCTGCTATCTTGGACTAAGATCAGACCTAGCAATGGAGACATAATATAATGATCGCATCCCAAGATGTGGCACCATTTCAGCTTATTTCGACCGTAGAATCGGCAGCAACAGAATTTAGGCCTTGGGGTTCTTTCACCACCCTAGAAGAAGGTCCCGGTTATAAAATCAAGCGGATTGAAGTAAATCCGGGTCATCGTCTCAGTTTACAGATGCACTACCATCGCAGTGAACACTGGATTGTGGTTTCGGGGACGGCAAAAGTCACCTGTGGAGATAACGAGGAAATTCTCGGTGCTAATCAGTCCACCTATGTGCCGCAGTGTACCGCTCACCGTCTGGAAAACCCCGGGGTGATCAAATTGGTGTTAATTGAAGTGCAAAATGGGGAATATTTAGGAGAGGATGATATAGTCCGTTTTCAGGATGATTATGCTCGCCATCAGAGCTAAGACAGTGTTTAGGGGGACAGAAGGGCAAGAAACTATATTTTCGCCCCAAAAACCTGTTTAGGTCAGTCTGCCTGACTGTCTTCCCTGTTGTCAAGGCTACTCAAGTTATAGAAAAATTTTCTTTTCCGGCCGGGTAGCGGTTTTCCTCCATGGCAGAAAAATAAACTCCCCCTAGACCCTGTGTGGGAAGCTTGAGGAAAGCTGGGCTAGGGGAAATAATTTATTCCTTTGCTGGATTAACTCTAGCATATAACTCTGATTTGTCAGGACTATAACAGCCAGATGTCAATTCTATGACAAAGAAAAGCCGCTCATAAGCTGCCCCCGCATCTAAATTGCTGGTTGAGATGAGGCACTCTTGCACTCTTGCAACAGGAAAGGGATTGGGGGAGATTCAGCTAATCTCAGGATAGGCCGTTAAAATGCGTCTTAGCTTATTCAGGAGATTATTTTTATTTGTTCTCCGCTCTCCCCTCTCCCCACCTGCCAATTCGTAATTTATGGTTCTTCGGTTTGTCTTATGCAACGTACAGGATTATAAGGAATGAAACTCTTATAGAGAAAGACATTTGGCGATTTTTGTCAATTGTTTTTGATCTAGAGCGAACTAATCAATTAAGTCTCTTGCCAGATAAGGATTTAGTCGATTTATGCTCCCCTATCGAACCATACCAAGTAACGAAGAGCCTAATTTATAATTCATAATTCATAATTCATAATTTCCACTCCCGTCCACCTATTTTCTGAGAATTCTAGAAGTAATTGTAAATATTTGTTACAAGGAGACGCTGAAAAATCTGAGGACAGGGACAGAAGAAAGGATTATCGACGGGGATCAAGGATTTCAGCAGGAAACTGGATTGGGGATCAAGGGAAACTGATTGTAAAGTTTTCGATACCTCTGGCCGATTCTTGTAATAGTTCGATACATATAACATAGATGATCGGCGATGATTGTAAATTTATATTGCGAATAGCTCATCTTCTTCGGTGTTTTCCCTATACTGGTTTTCATCAACTTTGAGCCGACGTGCAGAAAAGTTAGACCACCAAGTTTGTAAGAGGTCAGGAAGATGCAATTAACCGCAAGAAATAACTGGGGCTACGTTTCTTTAGCAATGCTAAAAAGCTTTCTTCTCTGGAGTTTCGTCCTCACTGTCTGTTTATTAGTAGTGGGATTTCCTTTAGTAGTATTAATGATGACAGTGGGAGCATTGTCGGCGATTATCTTACAGTCAGTTTTACCGATTAGTTCCGTGCTTTTAGTGGCGGGAATGATTATTGGTATCAATATTTTGGCTATCCTAATTAGTGCCGCTTTATTAACAGCAAAAGGTGTTCATCCCCATGAAGTTAGCTGGTTGCACTGGTTACACGGTGAGGTAAAAACCTCTCATCAAGCTGTTTATGCTTCTTGTCCCCTAACTTGCGGGGTAGTTCATTAAATCTGATTTTCTTACAGTGGAATTACTTACCTTTTTTCTATTTAGATTTATTTAAGTTTTCAACTGCTTGATTGGTTGACTATACACAATCCAAGCTAGTGCAACCCGGTTTTACCGGGTTTTTTCATCATTATTGAGCTAAAGCAGTGGCTCTCCCCGATTTGGTGGGTAAAATGTATTCTAAGATACATTTTTGCGGGCAAGTGAGTGGAAGGGGAACCACAGAGACACAAAGGACACAGAGATCGATCACTACTATATAAGTTAAACTGGTCGCAACGCGCTCGCTACGCGAGATCACACAAAGAATAAGAGAGCCAAGCAGTTATCTGAATAATGGGGAGTCGGTCTTCGCTCAAATTAGGTTAAACTTCATCTATTATCAGAAAGGCTGTAACTGAATATTAGAAGACAGGGAGATGAGAGCTTTTGATAACTGATAACTGATAACTGATAACTGATAACTGATAACTGATAACTGATCACTGATAACTGATCACTGATAACTGATCACTGATCACTGATAACTAACCGGTATAATGGGCGAGAAAACCAGAAAAAATCGATGTCTAGCCCTCCAGAAACCGACAATCCCAGCTACAAGGCCATCTTAGCGGCATTAAACCATTTAATCAGCGTTGTTGCCCGTTTACGAGACCCAGAAAGCGGCTGTCCTTGGGATTTAGCCCAAACCCCGGAAACCCTAATTCCCTACGTTATCGAAGAAGCTTATGAGGTGGTAGCGGCGATTAAAAGCGGTGATAAAACTGCCATTGCCGAGGAATTAGGCGATTTACTGCTACAGGTGGTTTTACAAGCCCAAATTGCCAGCGATGAGGGTAATTTTAGCCTAGAAGAAGTGGCTAGAGGCATCACCGATAAATTAATTCGTCGTCATCCCCACGTTTTCGGGGAGCTATCCCTAGAAAATCCCGAACAGGTGCGTCAAAATTGGGAGAAAATCAAGGCTGAGGAAAAAAATGACCCGACTGTTAGCGGCAAATTAACCCGTTATGCCCAAACTTTGCCACCCTTGATGGGAGCGATGAAAATTTCTCGGCAAGCGGCGCGGGTCGGTTTTGACTGGGAAAATATCGCAGGAGTGTGGGAAAAATTCGGCGAAGAGTTGGCAGAATGGCAAGAGTCCCTAGAATCCTGCGATAAAGAGCATCAACAGGCCGAATTAGGCGATTTACTCTTTACTATTGTCAATCTTGCTCGCTGGTATAATTTAGACCCCAGCATCGCTTTACAAGAGACTAATCTGCGTTTTATTCAACGTTTTTCCCTGGTGGAATCCGTGGCGGAAAAGCCTCTCCATGACTATACACTAGAGGAATTAACAGTTTTTTGGCAGCAAGCGAAAGCTAAGTTACACCAACCATCATCTGGGCAATAATGCAAGAGCAAGAAATTAATAAAGACAAATCTAAAAGTTTTTGGGCTTCTATTCGAGAAAATCTGCAAATTATCGCTATAGCTTTAGTTTTAGCCCTACTAATCCGCACTTTTGTGGCGGAACCTCGTTTTATCCCCTCTGATTCTATGTTACCCACTTTAGAACAGGGCGATCGCTTAGTGGTGGAAAAACTTTCCTACGATTTCCATCCTCCTCGACGGGGGGATATCGTCGTCTTTGAACCGCCAGCACAATTACAATTACAGGGATATCAAAAGAACCAAGCTTTTATTAAAAGGGTGATTGCCACCGCAGGGGATGTGATTGCTGTTAAGGAGGGCAAAATTTACCTGAATAATCAACCCTTGGCAGAGGATTATATTCTCGAACCCCCCCAATATAATTTCATGCCTTTGCTCGTGCCGGAAAATAACTTATTTGTCATGGGAGATAATCGCAATAATAGCAATGACTCCCATATCTGGGGGTTTTTACCGGAAAATAACGTGATTGGTAGGGCGGTTTTTCGCTTTTTTCCTTTTAATCGTTTGGGGATTTTAGGGGGGAATAGCTAATCAGCAATTTTTAGTCCTGAGGATGTTGAACAATTAAGACGGAACAGGGGGCATGATGGAGAACATAATTACTCACACTACCTAAGAATAACTCTCCTAGACCCGATCGCCCACGCCGACCGATGACAATTAAATCAATATTTTCCTCTCGCGCCACTTTACAGATAGTTTTGGCGGCATGACCGTAAATTTGCTGGTATTCTCCCTTTACACCCATTTCTCCCGCCTGATTAGCTCTTTTTTGCAACATTTCTACCCCTTTCTGCTCGAATTCTTCCCATTGTTGCCGCCAAAAATCGAGAGTGAGATCATTACCCTGGGCGGGGTAAATATCGGCTAAATTGGGCGGAATCGGTAAAGGGCTATAATCTTCTTCAGGGGAAAGGACGTGCAGTAGTAGCAGGTTAGCTTCGTACTTACTGGCTAAGGATACAGCCTCCTTAAAGACACTCTCCCCCATCTCTGATAAATCTATTGCTATCAAGATTTTTTGATACATTTTTCCACCTCTGCAACCATGCCTTATTTAACGGAATCCGACGCTATTAGGAATGCGATCGATCACTTTTGCCATTTTCCCATTCTTTGGTTAGATACGGAAGTAGCCGATTACGATAGCAAGACCCCCCGTTTGTCTCTGATTCAAATTCTTGCCGATTCCACGGACTTAACGGGTGAGCGGGTGACAATTTTGGATGTTCTCGATCGACCCGATCTTACTAACTATTTTATCACTAAAATCATGCTGGTTGACCGGATAGAAAAGGTTTTTCACAATGCTAGTTATGATTGTAAATTTTTGGGCGGTAAGGGACAAGTTAAAAAAATTACCTGTACCCTAGAGTTAGCTAAAAAGGTTCCCTACTATATTGCTCCCTTACCCAATTATCAACTGAAAACCCTGGCTGAATGTCTTTGTCATTTTCCCCCTATTGATAAGACTGAACAGGGGGGGAATTGGGGCAAAAGACCTTTAACTGCGGCCCAGCTAGAATATGCACAAAAAGACCCTGTATATACGGCCCAAATCCATCATCGTCTTTTGCAGCTTTCCCATTTAATTACTCCCGATCCCGCTGGTGAGAATCTGGAAAGATTAACTAATCGTTATTGGGAAATTTACCAGCAATGGAAGATTTTAGACACAGAGATGGAACATCTCAAGGAACGTTTAAAGTCGGCAATGATTGAGCAAGAAGCTGCAGAGATTAACGGGTTTTCGGTCAGTTACCAAAATCGCACCAGCAAAAAAGTTAAACTGGCCGAATTAGCCAAGGTTGTCTATTTATCGGGCCAGGATAGCCAAATATCTCTTTCCTTAACTAATGATCTGCTCAAGGGATTGGGGGATTTAGCCCAAGGGTTAACCATCGAGGAAACTCGCCAAAAAATCAGTCAATTGACCATCCAAGAAAGTGAAGCTGACTTGAGATGATTATAGCAGAATAGGAGTCAATACCAAATTAGGTTATACTTGATATTTATGAAAAAGGCTGTAATAGCTAGAAAAAATTGCTTGCGGGGATAATTTCAATGACTGTAAAGATCGCTTATCTGGGGCCGGTGGGAACCTATTCAGAAACAGCCGCTTTAGCATTTGCTAACAGTTTACCACCCCAGCCTCGTCAATTAATACCCTATCCTAGCATTGCCCTGGCCCTGCGATCGGTTGTCCAAAATCAGGCCGATTTAGCAGTAGTCCCGGTGGAAAATTCCACCGAGGGAAGTGTGGTAATGACGCTTGATGCTTTATGGCAATTACCCGGGTTACAGATTCAACAAGAATTAGTTTTACCGATTTCCCATGCACTGCTATCTCCCAGTCAATCGCTAACAGAAATTAAAACCGTTTATTCCCATCCCCAAGCTTTAGCCCAATGTCAAAAATGGCTAGAAAATAATTTGCCTACCGTGCCGATTATTCCTACTAATTCTACCACAGAAGCGATTCAAATTCTCGATCGAGAGACTAATTCGGCTGCGATTGCTTCTCCCCGGGCGGCCAAACTCTATCATGTGCCAATATTAATACAACCAATTAATGATTATCCCGATAATTGTACCCGTTTTTGGGTAATGGCTTTAACTTCCCATCCCCAAGGGGAGCGAATGTCCCTCGCTTTTCAAGTTTTAGATCAACCCGGTGCTTTAGTCAAACCCTTAGAAGTTTTTGCCAAACGTCAGCTTAATTTATCTCGGATCGAATCGCGACCAACGAAACGATCTTTAGGGGAATACATATTTTTTATTGATCTAGAAATTAATCCAGAGCAACAGCATTTAATCGCAGAAACTTTAGAAGAATTAACCAATTATACCGATGCGATCGAGGTTTTTGGTGCTTATCAGGTGGTTAATTTACCTGTAGAAAGTTTAGAGGAATTATAAACTAAATTCACTGGAAATTACAGAAGTTAAATAGAGATATTTTTGGGTTTTAAGACAAGGGAAGAATCGGCAAAGATGAGTTTTCCTCTGGGGTAGAATCAAGCTTTTTTTCCCCCCCTAGGGGAAGAATAATTTCCACAGTTGTTCCTAAACCTTGACCTTGACTAGAGATAGTAATATCTCCCCCCATCATTTTCATCAAATTCTTAGAAATAGCTAATCCTAAACCCGTACCGCTAAATTTTCTAGTTGTGGAACCATCAATCATCACAAAAGGGCGAAATAATTTTGATTGCTGCTGGGGGTCTATACCGATTCCTGTATCGATTACAGTAATAATAGCCTGTGGATGTTCTAGGTGAGTTATCAGAGAAATAGTTCCCGTCTCGGTAAATTTAATTGAGTTAGAAATAACATTCAAAATTACCTGTTTTAATTTAGTGGGATCAGCATAGACTATCGGATTTTCTGGACAGAAAAGCAAATTTAATTTTAAGCACTTACGTTGTAGCGATGCTGTTTGTAAATTAATAACTTCATTGATAATTTGGTGTAAATCTACTGGTTCAGGATTAACGGAAACTTTGCCCGATTCTATTTTAGCAATACTGAGAATATCATCAATAATTTCCAAAAGATGTATGGCGGCATTATCCGCTTGTTGCAGATATTCTTTTTCCTCCTCCTCACTATTACAAAATCCATCCATAACACAACGAATTGAGCCAATAATACCATTGAGAGGGGTGCGTAATTCGTGGGAAGTATTGGCCAAAAATTGGTTTTTTAATTGATTAGCATTTTCCGCTTCTTGCCGACTCTTAACTATTTCTTCTCCCCAAAGGCGTAAGCGTTCGAGCATTTCCTCTAAGGCCGAGGCTAACTGATTAATTTCTCGAATATTAAAGTTTTCTGGTCTAATCTTTTGGGAAGGAATTTGCTGAATATTTAAGGCATAATCTCGCAGTTTTTCTAAAGGTATGGCCAAATCCCTAGCGATCAGTGCAATAGCTACTAAATAAGCTAATAATAAACCAGAAATCAGATAAAAAATTGCCTCCCAAATTTGTTGTAGAGGAACTAGAGCTTGGGAGAGGGAACTAATGGCTAGAACTACCCATTTTTGGGATGATTCTCCCGTAACTGGACTGGGGAGAGAACTATAACCAGCGACTAATTCTTGGCCATCTTTCTCGAAAGAAAATAAATGGAGAAATCTCTGCCGACCTTTAACAGCATTACTGATGATTATCTTGAGGCGTTCAGCATCAGCTTCTTGACTGATATGGCTACCAATGCGATCAAAATAGGGATGAGCGAGAATAATGCCATTTTCAGAAATAACCACGGGATAACCTGACAAAGAACCGGGTAAAACCTTCTCACTGTAAAGTAGAGAAGCTTGCAGAATTAGACTAGATTGTAATTGTCCTTGATTATCGTAGATGGGAACGGCAAAAACTAACTCTAATTGACGATTATTATCGGGAGATTTGGTCAAAAGTTCTCGGGGTAAACTTCTAACTAAGATATTTTCGATATTTCTGGCAAAGCTAGTCCGTTTTTCTGGACATCTTTCCAGAGGCAAAACCTTGATAATTTCTGGTTTACAGGCTCGATTTAATAAAGGTTTCTTGGTTTTAATATCAATTAATTCCACACAGTTAATCTCATGGGGAAGCTGCGCCGTGAATTGTTGTAAAAAAGCTTCTTTTTCGGCTAAGGTTCCCTGTTTTAAAACCAGACTTTCCCCCGCAGTGATCAGATTAGCCTGCAAAAATTGAATTGATTGATTAATATTATCTGCTTTTCTGATAGCACTTTCGGTGAGATTTTGACGGGCCGTTTCCAAAAAAGCCGATCTCGCTTTACGATAGGTGATATAAACTCCCATCAGTAGTACAGGTACACTGATTAGGAGTAAGCGAGAGAGCAGAATACGACGAAAAGAGGATTGACCGATAGACATAGGCAGAAATTGGTTTGATTCTTGCTATCAAACTCCAGACTATACTAGCCTATTAACCAATCGGACCGGGTGATATCCCCGAGCATTTGCCATGAATCGTCCTCACACCACCGTTATTTTAGCCATGAGTGCCGATGGTAAAATTGCCGACGCCTACCAGTCAGCGGCCAGATTTGCCTCTGCTACCGATAAAATGCGTCTAGAACAACATTTATCGCGCATGGATGCCGCTTTATTCGGTGCTAACACCCTACGCGCTTATCACACCAGTCTTCCTATCCGTCATCCCGATTTTCTCGCATACCGTCAACAACGGGGATTATCCCCGCAACCGATACAGATCGTTTGTTCTTATTCAGGCCAGCTTGATCCCCGGATGAAATTTTTTCAGCAGCCTTTCCCGCGCTGGTTAATCACGGCAGCGGAAAAAGTGGCGGCATGGGAAAATCGGGGTTTATTTGAGATTGTCTTAGTCTGCGGCGATTGGAAGGCTATTTTTAGACAATTTACCGCCCTAGGTATCAAAAAGCTGGCGATTCTGGGAGGAGGTGAATTAATTGCCTCTCTTTTAGCTGAAGATTTAATCGATGAAATCTATCTAACTATTTGTCCGTTGCTGTTAGGAGGCAATAAAGCGGCAACTCCCCTGGGAGGAACTGGATTTCTGGCTGATTCTGCCAGAAAATTACAACTTTTGAGCGTGGAAACCGTGGAAGCAGAAATTTTCCTACATTATTCCCTGGAACGGCAGTCCCATAAATCTCAAAACTAGATTACCTTAAATAAAAAGGTTGACTTATCTTGTCCCATGGTAGAACAGCTTAAACCCCAATACTCTGTGGCTTGGATTGATAAAATGAGTGAGATTCCCCAACAAAAATGGGATGCTCTCGCTCAACCCCTAACTACTCCCTTTCTAGAGTGGGAATGGTTACATAATATCGAAACTTCCGGCAGCGCCACAGGACGCACGGGGTGGCAACCTGCTCATCTCACAGTTTGGCGCGGTACTGAGTTAATTGCCGCCGCTCCTTTGTATATTAAAAGTCATAGTTACGGTGAATTTGTCTTTGACCACCAATGGGCCGATCTTTCCCGTCGTTTGGGGATTAGATACTATCCAAAACTGTTAGGAATGACCCCTTTTACTCCAGCAGTGGGTTATCGTTTTTTAATTGCTCCGGGGGAAAATGAACCAGAGATTACTGCTTTAATGATAGGGGCGATTGATCATTTTTGTGATCAAAATAATCTGTCGGGTTGTCATTTTCTTTTTGTCGATCCCCAATGGCGAATTTTAATGGAAAATTTTGGCTTTACTCCCTGGTTACATCATAGTTATATTTGGAATAACAAGGGTTTTCAAAGTTTTGAAGATTATCTGACGGTTTTTAATGCTAATCAACGGCGCAATATTAAACGGGAACGGAAAGCGGTGACTAATGCGGGGTTAATTATTAAAACTCTGGCCGCCGAAGAAATTCCCCATCATTTATTCCCGTTAATTTATCGGTTTTATAGCAGTACCTGTGATAAATTTTACTGGGGAAGTAAATATCTGACACAGAAATTTTTTGAACAATTATATCCGAATTATCGTCAGCGAGTGGTTTTGATTACTGCCTACCAAAATGAAAAGGATACTAAACCGGTGGGTTTATCTTTTTGTATTCGCAAAGATACTAATCTTTATGGTCGTTACTGGGGCAGTTTTCAAGAGTACGACTGTTTACATTTTGAAGCTTGTTACTATCAACCGATCGATTGGGCAATTAGTCAAGGTATTACCATGTTTGACCCCGGTGCGGGAGGACAACATAAAAAAAGACGGGGTTTTCCCGCTACTGCTAATCACAGTTTACACCGTTTTTATCATGGGAAAATGACTCAAATTCTCCGCAATTATATCCAGGAAATTAATCAAATGGAACAGGAAGAAATTGATGCAATCAATCAAGATTTACCCTTTTCTAAGAGAGAAATTGAGTTCAATGAGTAATTTATAGCGGTTCTCGCATCTGTGCGGCACACTTAAACCTTTGCTGATTAAGCTGTTCAGGATCAGGAATGTACCTCTTGTGAATCAGAAACGCTATAGATAGGGTCTGCTGAAAAAGTCATTGAAAAGTACAGGTCTCTTAATCAATGATTTCACTTAGCTACAAGCATAAGCTTTAGTTGTTGATTAATTTTTAAGTTATAACTTATCCTAATCATTGACCGAGAAAAAGTGCTGTTTTTCCATTTCAGACATAAAAAAGCCCAAAAAACCTGCCTCAACAGGTTAGAAAGATTCATGACTAAAAAAGTAATAGCAATCGCTGAAAAGGAAGTATGAGGAAGTTTAGCCATCACTTTACCTAAGCTAAATCTTCTTTTCCCCTGTCCAAATTTGCCCTCTATACAATTCCGAATCCTCTCATCATCGGTAGCTTGTTTCTTTTGTTCTTTACTAACATTTTTGGCTGGTCTTCCTAATGGGGGACCACTGATTCTGATTCCCCTTTCTTTACACCAAGCTCGGTTTTCTCTGGTTCGATAAATTTTGTCCACATGAACTGATTCTGGATAGTATCCTGTATAGTCATAATAAGCTTCTATTTGTGCTTTTAAATCTCCCGATTCATTAAAGTTATCCCAACTAATCCGGTCTAAAAATATGTAACCATCTATACAGCTTGCTGAGAATTTAGCCCCAAATTCTACGGGTTTTCCAGCTTTTCCTCTGACTATCGGACGGATATGGGGTTGAGTTAAGCTGACAATTCTGTCTTCAATACTCTGTTTGTTATTTTGGTACATCCAGAGTTGTTGGCGATAAACTTCTGTGACTACTAATAACAGCTTATAGTCTCTTTTTTTCAAGCTTTGTAGCGAGGCTCCTTCTGCTAAAAGTTGTTCAATATGGTCGAGATTTCTTTTTAGATATTGCAGTTGTCTTTTCAGAGCTTTTCGTCTTTGTTTGACGGTAGGTTTTCTTTTTTTTGCTACTTCTAAATAACTTTTTCTGGCTAGGAGACGATAGGTTCTCGGTTTTTGAACAAGTTTTCCTTTTAAAGTTTCATAGAGAATATCAATAATTTTTTCGGTTTGTTTTCTTCCTTGATTTAACAGGTTTAAATCCGTAGGATAACTAATATCTGCGGGCGCACAACTGGCATCTAAAATTAATTTACCTCGATTTTCTGGTTGACTTTGGGTTTCGCTCTCTAACTTTTTTTCGGTGTTTTCTTCTTCTTTTATTTCTCTCGAATTTTTGACCATAAAGCGATTCACTTTATTAATTAGTTCCAGAGTAATTCTTTCTCGAAAGTGAACCAACATTGACGCTTCAAACCGGGGTTCATTGCTGTAGGATGAAAACCCCAAGAAGTATTGTAAATAAGGATTTTCTTTGATTTGTTCTACCGTTTCTCTATCGCTTGTTCCTAATTTTTCTTTAATAATTAATGCTCCGAGTGCTGTCCTGAATGTTTTGGCGGGTGTGCCCATTTCTTCTGAAAAAAGTGATGCGTATTCCGCTTCAAATTCTGACCAGGGAATGAGGTTGGCCATAATTACCCAACGATTGTCTTGGGATAATTTCCCCTCAAAGGGCAGCTCGAATTTTTCTGGTGGGGTTGAGGGTAACTCGCTTTTACGGTACATTAGCACTAATTAGAGAAGATGCAAGGGTGATGCAAGGGTGATGCAAGGGTTTTAAGAGATTCTAGCAGATTTAAGTGCATTTGGGAAGCTCTCAATCAAGCTAAAAGCCCTTTCCTGTAAGGTTTTTACCATTATTCAGCAAACCCTAGATAGGGTTTGTCCCTGGGTGCATCTGATTTTTGTAAATCTACTAAGTTGGGATTTTTACGGGGAAACTATCTTCTAAAATTGGTCATTACTTCCGATTTGATCACTCAATCCAAGCTTTTGGGGGGTTCTACCCCCCAAACCCCCCGTTGGGGACGCAAGCGCCGTCCCCAAACCCCTCGCGCATTAGTTTTTTGGTGGGATGCTTACAGGCAGCTGCTGATATATTTGTAATAATTTAAGAGTCACTGATAATTGCTAATTGTCCGTATTTCTGCAAATGTGAGCTGCAGCCATTGTCTCTATTAGTGCAATCAACTATGAATACGAGGTTCCGGGTGCAGATTGGCTAAAATCTCACTTTCGATCGCCGCTAGGGTTTCTAAGCGTTCCTCGATCACTGTCCGTTCAAAATAATCCGCTGCTAATAGCCAATAAATACCATAATGACGGGCTTCGGAAGCCATTAAACCGCGATAAAATTGACCTAATTGAGGATCGGGACAATATTCTGCCAATAAACCCAATCTTTCGTGGGAACGCGCCTCAATTAAAGCTGATATTAACAGAGAATCCAAAAGGCGATCGGGTTCTTGGTGACGAATCTGGGCCTTTAATTTAGCACCATAGGGGGGAGAATTTAAGGGAGCGAGGGGAATTCCCCATTTATCTAACCATTGATTGACCTGTTCAAAATGTTCTAATTCCTCTTGTGCGATCGCTGTTAATTTCCGCACGAGGGAAGCGTAGGAAGGATAACGAAACATGAGATTTAAGGCCACTCCTGCCGCTTTTCGCTCACAATGGGAATGATCGAGCAGAATAATCTCTAAATTATTAATTGCCTGTTCTATCCAATCCTCAGAGGTGGCACTGACTAATAAATTAATCTTTCCCATCGTCGCTGATTCCAATTTGCTGCCTCTTTCACCCTAACCCAAAAAGTCGAACAACACCAGTCAAAAACTAAGGACACGGCTTCTGTGATAGCCTAGATGATTGGTGAAGCATAAACACGGCCAATCAATCAGATGGATTTTTTACTGGAAGTCGGTACAGAAGAACTACCCGCAGATTTTGTCGATAGCGCGATCGCACAATTGCAGGAAAGAGTTAGCAAGAGTTTAGAGACGGAATCTCTGGACGCGACTGCTATTCAAGTTTACGCAACCCCGCGCCGTTTGGCCGTGTTAATCACAGGATTACCGAGGGAGCAAGAAGCGCGCAGCGAGGAGATCAAAGGACCGCCAGTTAGTGCCGCCTACAAAAATGGCCAAATTACCGCCGCAGGTGAGGGTTTTGCTCGAAAACAGGGAGTTAGCACCGCTGCTTTCTCCATTCGTGCCACGGACAAAGGACAATTTGTCTATGTTGAAAAAACGATTCCGGGTCGTCCAACAGCCGAGATTTTAACTGAATTAATTCCCCAATGGATTACCCGTTTAGAAGGAAGACGTTTTATGCGTTGGGGAGATGGCGATTTAAGATTTCCCCGGCCAATTCGTTGGTTATTAACTTTAGTGGATGGGGAAGTTTTACCCCTAGAATTAATTAATGGCTCCACCACTTTAACCAGCGATCGCTTAACTTTTGGTCATCGCATTCTACACCCGCAATCCTTAGCCATTAGTCACCCCCAAGCATATTTAACCAGTTTGCGATCAATTTTTGTGGAAGCGGATCCGCAAGTGCGTCAACAGATAATTACTGATCAGATTACCACCCTGGCCAAAAAACTCCAGGGAGTGGCAGAAATTCCCGCCGATTTATTAGCAGAAGTGACTAACTTAGTCGAATATCCCACGGCAATTGTCGGTAAATTTGACGATGAATTTCTGGAATTACCCCCAGAAGTAATTATTACCGTGATGGTGACACATCAGCGTTATTTCCCAGTGAAAACTCCCCAGGGTTTGTCACCCTATTTTATCACTATTTCCAATGGCGATCCCCAAAAATCTGAGATTATCTCCGCAGGAAATGAAAGGGTTATCCGCGCACGGTTAGCTGATGCCAGATTTTTCTATACTGCCGATTGTGATGAACCCTTAGATAGTTTCCTTCCCCAACTGGAAACCGTCACTTTTCAAGAAGAATTGGGAACCATGCGCGATAAAGTCGATCGGATTATGGAAATTGCCCAGATGATCGTCGAACAGTTAAATCTCGATGAACAAAGTCGCAGTGATATAGAATCCACTGCCATGCTTTGTAAAGCGGATTTAGTTACCCAAATGGTCTATGAATTTCCAGAATTACAGGGAGTAATGGCCGAAAAATATGCTTTAATTAGTGGTGAATCGGCCGTAGTTGCCCGGGGCATTTTTGAACATTATCTGCCTCGCAATGCTGGGGATTTACTCCCGGAAACAATCACCGGTCAAGTGGTGGGACTTGCCGACAGATTGGATACTTTGGTCGGTATTTTTGGACTGGGAATGCTGCCCACTGGTTCCTCAGATCCCTTCGCTCTCCGTCGGGCTGCCAATGCAATAATTAGTATTATCTGGTCGGCCGATTTTAATATCAATCTTTTGGCATTAATTGAGCAAATAGCTGAGGATTTTGTCACCAGTCATCCCGATAAACCCAACCCAGCCAATCTGATTAAAGATTTCTTTTTACAACGTCTGCAAACTCTCCTAATTGATGATTTGAGGATAGATTACGATCTCGTTAATGCAGTTTTGGGGGAAAACGATCTGGAGTATAAGTCTCGCGCTTTAGAAAATTTATTAGATACCCGTGAACGCGCCCGCTTTTTATGCCAAATTCGTCAGGATGGTCAGTTAGCCAACATCTATGAAACCGTCAATCGCTCCACCCGTTTAGCACAAAAAGGAGATTTAGATACAACTACCCTAGAAGCCAAGGCAATCATCAATACGGAGTTATTTGAACAATCCTCGGAACAGGCATTTTATGACGCTTTAATTGCCCTAATTCCCGAAACTATCAGTGCCAGAGAGCAAAGAGATTATCAGCGTCTTGTCACCGCTTTAACGGCAATTTCTCCCGTGGTGGCTGACTTTTTTGATGGCGAAAATAGTGTGTTAGTCATGGCAGAAAAAGAATCTGTCCGTCGCAATCGTTTAAATCTGTTGGGTTTACTGCGAAATCACGCCCGAGTCCTAGCAGATTTTGGGGCAATTGTCAAGGGATAATTCAGTTATCAGTTATCAGTTATCAGTTATCAGTTATCAGTTATCAGTTATCAGTTATCAGTTATCAGTTATCAGTTATCAGTTATCAGTTATCAGATTTGAGTTTTCAGTGGACAGTGGTAATCAGTGAGCAGTTGTCAATAGACTACCTTTATGGCTCTCCCAGGTTTGGTGGGTAAAATGTATTCTAGGATACAGTCCTGCTGGCGAGTGAGTGGAACGAACCACAAAGACACAAAGGACACAAAGATTGATCGATCATATTGTAAGTTAAACTGATCACACAGAACCTAGAAGAGCCCCTTTATTGATTCTCCCCATCACCCCACACCCTACACCCCACACCCTACACCCTACACCCCACACCCCACACCCCACACCCCACACCTCCACTGATTACTGCTCACTGATAACTAAAATGGCCGATTTTGAACTACAGCAACAGGTCAAAAGATTACATCGACTGACGGTATGGGGTCGTTGGTTGTTCGTGTTGGGTTGTTGGTTAGGGATTGGTTCGGCTAGTTTATGGGTTTTACGCGATGATATAGCCTTAATACGGCAGTATTTTACTTGGACAGCCCTAAGATACGCTTTAGCTTTCAATTACTGGCCCTCTATCGGTCTAGCCTTTTGTGTTGCCATGACAGGAGCAGTGCTAGTCTGGCAAAGTCGCAACATTATTTTAGGACTTTCCCCCAGAGAAAAACTGCGCTTAGAACAACGGGTGCAGAAAATCCGGGACAAAGGGCCAGGTCATCCCCTCTGGTGCTGGATCTTAAAAAGCAGAAAAAAAGACTTACAATAAAGCTTTGCTGAAAGCTGACGACTAGAATCCCCACTAGATATAATTCTTAACGCAAAAACTATTGACTTTTGAATCCACCTATGACCGTGACTCCCCAAGCTCCTCCGAAAACTCGCCGCGTGGTTTTTCCCTTCACCGCTATTGTCGGCCAGGAAGAAATGAAATTGGCCCTAATGCTCAACGTCATCGACCCCAAAATTGGCGGGGTGATGATTATGGGAGATCGAGGTACGGGAAAATCGACCACCATTAGGGCTTTAGCCGACCTTTTACCAGAAATTGACGTAGTTGCTAACGATCCCTTTAATTCTGACCCCAATGATCCCGATTTAATGAGCGATGAGGTGCGGCAAAGGGTGGACGAGGCCATCCCCTTGACCATTGCCAAGAAAAAAGTCACTATGGTAGATCTGCCCCTCGGTGCGACGGAGGATCGGGTCTGTGGCACGATTGACATCGAAAAAGCCCTGTCAGAAGGGGTAAAAGCTTTTGAACCAGGATTGCTGGCCAAAGCTAACCGCGGCATTCTCTATGTGGATGAAGTCAATTTACTTGACGATCACCTCGTCGATGTGCTATTGGATTCGGCCGCTAGTGGTTGGAATACGGTGGAACGGGAAGGAATTTCCATCCGTCACCCGGCCCGGTTTGTTTTGGTGGGATCGGGCAACCCAGAAGAGGGAGAATTGCGCCCACAACTGCTCGATCGCTTCGGAATGCACGCCGAGATACACACCGTCAAAGAACCACCTCTACGGGTCAAAATCGTGGAACAGCGTGCGGAATTTGATGGCAATCCCCTCTCGTTTTTAGAGAAATATAACTTAGAACAGGAAGAACTGCAAAGAAAGCTAGTGGAGGCCCAGAATCTTTTGCCTTCCGTGGAGCTTGATTATGATCTGCGGGTGAAAATTTCCGAGGTTTGTTCCGAGTTAGACGTGGACGGATTGCGCGGCGATATCGTTACCAATCGCGCCGCCAAAGCTCTGGCCGCTTTAGAAGGACGGACAACTGTGACGGTAGATGATATCCGTCGGGTAATTGTTCTCTGTTTACGTCACCGTTTGCGGAAAGATCCGCTAGAATCGATCGATTCTGGTTATAAAGTCTTGAAAGCTTTTAATCGCGTCTTTGGATTAGAAGAAAATTCCTAAATCTAATTCACCCTCTCTGCGAAGAGAGGGTTTTTGACTGGATTTAGAGATGAAGGCCAAAAAGGGCTAGATGTGGCCAAATAAGCTAGAATTTTATCGATCGCTGTTATTCTCTGGGGGAATGTCCATGTGGGTTGAAAGTATAAAACTCGAAAACATTAAATGCTTCCAGAATCAAGAGATTAAATTTATTAGTAATCCCGATAATAAACGTCGTCAGGATGCTAAACCTTGTCGTTGGATCACTTTATTGGGAGAAAATGGAGTAGGAAAAAGCACGATTTTACAGGCTTTAGCTTTGCTGCTCGCCGGACCAGAAGCAGCCAAAGAATTATTACCACGTCCGACTGGTTGGATATGTAATCCCAAGACACCGGGTAAATTAACCGCAGTGCTTCATCAAGAAGATGGGGATGCGGGAAAATTTGGTACGGATAAAACTCGAAAAACTTTTGCTTATTCCTATTTTGTTACAGGCAAGGAAAGGTTAGAGTTAGGAGGCAGTAAGGACAAACAAACCTATACAGAACCAGCATTAATCGAAGAAAATACTAAAATTTTGAGTTGGTTGCGAGCCAATGCTTTTGCCTCCGATAATCATGGTTGGTTTGCCGTCGGTTATGGAGCTTTCCGTCGTTTGACACGAGTGAGTCAAGTGATTATTCCTAGTCTTGAACCTCCGAAACGCTCTAGCAACTTTTTCAGCCAATTTAATGAGGATACATCTTTAAGTTCTTTTGAGAGATGGATGGTGTATTTAGATTATCGAATAGCCAAAAATCCCACAGATATTCAAGCCAAACAAATGAAAAAAATCGGTGAAGAAGCAATTACTAAACTGTTACCTGGTAATGTAGAAATTGCTGAAGTAACTGCCGATGGCTTGATTCAGTTTCTAGTTAACGGCCAAAAAGTTCCAACCATTAGTTTATCCGATGGTTTTCGGAGTATGATTGCTTTAGCTGGGGATTTAATTTGGCGATTATTACAATCCTTCCCCGATCTAGATAACCCCACAGAGGCTTCTGGAGTCGTCTTAATCGATGAGTTAGATATTCATTTACATCCTTCTTGGCAAAGGGAAATTGCTGGATGGTTACAGGAAGTTTTTCCCAAGCTTCAATTCTTTGTCGCTACTCATAGTCCTTTAATCGCTGCCGGTGCGGGGCCAAATTCTTTAACCCTACGAATCGATCTGGTAGCGTGTGAATTAGAGATTGTAGAAATTCATTATAAAGAATTAGCGGCTAATGTTGATCGTACTTTAACAAGTTCTGCTTTTGGTCTGAAATCAACCTATCCCACTGATACAGAAAATAAAATTAAGCGTTACCACCAACTAAATCGTAAAAAGAAAAATCTGGCGGCAGCAGAAAAGCAAGAATATGAACAACTGTCATTATTTGTTGGAGAAGTTAAACCCTTTGGCGAAATCAGTCAACCTAATAGTTTAGAATCCCGAATTGATGCCTTACTAGAGGAGCGTTTATCTTGATTGCTGTCACCAGAATATCAGAGCCACCCGTATTAGCTAAAAATGCCGCTCGTTGGCTAGAGGCTTTAGAATCAATAAAATCAAACAACAAGGCAACTAAAGCTCAAATTAACCAAGCACAAAATAAATACAGTCATCCGCAAGTTAAAGACGCATTAGTTAAAATGTTTAATGGGAAATGCGCTTACTGTGAAAGTAAGATTATAGTGGTAACTTACGGAGCGATCGAACATTTTTATCCAAAAAGCCAGTATCCTGATCTGACTTTTACTTGGGAGAATTTACTGCTTTCTTGTGATAAATGTAATGATGCCAATCACAAAGGCACAAATTTTCCTCTCGATGATATCACAGGAAATCCTCTGTTAATAGACCCCACGGATGGAGTAACCGATCCGAATACACATCTTGAATTTGTTTGGGATGAAATGGCAAAATTGGCCAGTGTTTATGGTCGGGATCGACGTGGTCAAATTGTTGAAGATTTGTTCGATCTCAATGGTATGCGTGGACGAAAAGAATTAATTAACTATCGTAGTCAATATATTAAAAGGTTGTTAGCATTATTACGTTTCGCAAAACAAGGAGACTCGGAGGCTTTATCTTTACTGCAAGAAGCTTGTCAATCGGGAGCGGAATATTATGCTTTTGCTAGTATTTATATACTGCCTCATTTGCCTCCCTAAAATCAGGGGTAATTATTATCTACAGTCTGAAAAACAAAATTTCTTGCTTATTATTCTCACCCTACTTGATATTTATGTCTCGTCCTGTTGTTTATTTTGCCGTTACTAATCATGGTTTTGGCCATGCCGTCCGCAGTGCTTCGGTAGTAGCTAATATTATTGAACTTAATCCCGAAATTTTGCCGATATTAGTCACCACTGCTCCGCGCTGGTTATTAGATTCCTATATATCCGGAGAATATATTCAAAGACATCGGGGGTTTGATGTGGGAGTAATCCAATCGGATAGTTTAACGATGGATAAATTAGCTACCAAAGAAAAATTAGAACAAATAATTGCTCAATCTAGGTCAATTATTGCCAGTGAAGTTAATTTTATTAAAACTAATCGTGTGGGTTTAGTTGTGGCCGATTTACCGCCCTTAGCGGCACTAATTGCCAAAAGTGCGGGGCTTCCTTGTTGGATGATCGGTAACTTTGGCTGGGATTTTATCTATCGTGATTGGGGTGAAGAATTTGCCAGTATTAGTGATTGGATTAGTCGTTGTTATAATCAATGTGATCGCTTGTTTAAACTGCCTTTAGCGGAAGCAATGACAGCATTTCCTCACGTTACAGAAGCGAATTTAACCGGGGGGACACCTCGCTACAGTGAAGAACAATTACGACAGGAATTTAAGCTAAATGCCCCTAAAGAAAAAACTATTTTATTGAGTTTTGGTGGGTTAGGATTAGAAGCAATTCCATATAATAATCTCGCCAGTTTTCCCGATTGGCAATTTATCACTTTTGAAAAAAACGCGCCCGAATTGCCCAATTTAATCCGCCTACAGGATAAACCAGATCGGAGCTATCGTCCTGTGGATTTTATGCCCCTATGCGATCGAATTATTTCCAAACCGGGATATAGTACCTTTGCCGAGGCTTTAAAATTAGAGGTTCCGATTGTTTCCCTGATGCGAGAAGGTTTCGCCGAATCAGCGATTTTATTGGCTGGAATCCAAGATTATAGTTATCATCAAATTATTAGCAGTGAAGAATTTTTTCAAGGTAATTGGGACTTTTTACGCCAAGCTCCCCAACCGCCCAGATTAAAGGTTAAACTGGCTAAAGATGGTGCAGAATCGATAGCGAGAGCTATCGTAGAATACTTTGAGAGGCAATAACCCTCCCGGGGAAAGTTGACGGCCAACCTGAACCTAGAACTAGGGAGACAGAAACAAGATCGGGCAGAAAGCCGATACTTGTTACAATAGTTTACAAATCACCCTGCCCCGTCACCGAACTATGTCCGAACAGATGATCTCCCCGGAGACGCAAACCCCAGAAGCGATTACTGTTGAAGTGCAGCCGGTCCATATTCCCGAAGAACATCGGGAAGATACCGGCCCCATGGATGACAACGTAGCCGAGAGTTGGCGCTACAATCCCCAAGTTATTAACGACTATTACCGTCGGCGACCTCTAGAAGTTGTGGGGAGATTAATCGAAATTGCCCTGCCGGTTTTATCTTTTGTCATCGCTATCTGGTGGGATAAACTGCGGGGAAAATCGCCGAAAAATGAAATTAGACGGGCTGTACAATTGCGGGAAATCTTGACCAAATTGGGACCCACCTATATTAAGATCGGTCAAGCTCTCTCTACCCGGCCCGATTTAGTACCACCTTTATATTTAGAAGAATTAACCACTCTCCAGGATCAAATTCCCTCTTTTCCTAACGAAATTGCCTATCGTTTTATCGAAGAAGAATTAGGTTATTCTCCCGAAGAAATTTATGCAGAATTATCCCCCAATCCCATAGCGGCCGCTTCCCTAGGACAAGTTTATAAAGGTAAATTAAAAACCGGAGAGAAAGTCGCCGTTAAAGTACAGCGTCCCGATTTGATTCGCTGTATAACTTTAGATGTGTATATCATGCGTAGTTTGGCGACTTGGGTGAAAGGTAATATTAAAAGACTTCGCTCCGATTTAGTGGCAATTACCGACGAATTAGCCGCTCGTATTTTTGAAGAAATTAATTATCTTCACGAAGGACAAAACGCCGAAAAATTCGCTCAACTTTATGGTCACATTGCCGAAATTTACATCCCCAAAATCTACTGGAAATATACCGGGAGACGGGTTTTAACCATGGAGTGGGTGGACGGCACAAAATTAACTAATATCAAAGAAATTCAAGCTCAGGGTATTGATGCCACCCACTTAGTTAATGTGGGGGTGCAGTGTTCTTTGCGTCAATTACTTGAACACGGATTTTTCCATGCAGATCCCCATCCGGGTAATTTATTAGCGACTCCCGACGGTAAATTAGCTTATCTTGATTTCGGCATGATGAGCAATATTGAACCCTATCAACGCTACGGTTTAATCGAAGCGGTGGTGCATTTAGTCAACCGGGATTTTGAGTCTTTGGCCAAGGATTACGTTAAGTTAGACTTCCTGTCACCAACTACCAATTTAGAGCCAATTGTTCCCGCTTTTTCGGAAGTTTTCGGTAATGCTTTAGGGGCGAGTGTGGCAGAATTAAACTTTAAAAGTATCACCGATAAAATGTCGGCGATGATGTATGAGTTTCCCTTTCGAGTTCCTGCCTATTATGCCCTGATTATTCGCTCAATGGTGACTTTAGAGGGAATAGCGATTGGCATCGATCCTAATTTTAAGGTACTGAGTAAAGCCTATCCTTACATTGCTAAACGTCTGCTCACCGATCCTTCCACGGAGTTGCGAGATTCCCTGCGGGATTTATTATTTAAAGATGGTACTTTTCGCTGGAATCGTTTAGAAAATCTCTTGCGTAATGCTAAAGATTCTAATGATTTTAACTTCGAGAAAGTCACCGATCAAGCGTTAGATTTTCTCCTTTCAGACAGGGGTATATTTATCCGCGAAAAATTAGTTAATGAGTTAGTCAATGCGCTCGATAACTTCGGTCGTCGAACTTGGTTTAATCTCACGGTTAATTTCCGGGAACAGGTGGGTTTAGCGGTGCAAGAAACTCCCCCAGAATTATTAGGTGATGCCAAGACTTTTGAGCATCTTCGCAACATCTTTAGTATTTTACAGGAAACAAAAGGATTCGATGCCATGGCTATGGTGCCAGTGATGACTAAACTAATCGCTAAACCGGAAACCCAACAGATGGGACAAAAAATTGCTGAAGGTTTACTGCAAAAATCCCTAGCGCGTTTGATTCGTTACCTAGTTCTCGAATTCGATACACCAAATCATCAGCAAAATGGAGAATTACCGAAAGCTTTACCCGCTGCCGATTAACCTCTGTTCGGTCAATAAATGCCGTGAAATAAATTTCACGGCTACGAGAAGAACGCTAAACTTTTTTAAAGTTTTTTTATCCTAGCCGGTTAACGGGGTTTAAAGGTAACTTGTAAACCGTCCCGGGGGTGGGGAGTGGGGATAGAGGTGAGGGTCAGATCTTGATTGGGGAGTAATTGCCAATCGTATTTTTCTACTAAACGGACGGCTAAAATTTTCATCTCTAAACGAGCGAATTCCTTGCCGATACATTCGCGCAATCCCGCACCAAAGGGGATATATCCGTAGGATTTTTCCTCGGTTAAAAAGCGATCGGGATCGAAGGTTTCAGGATGGGAATAAATATTATTATCTTTATGGGTATTGGTGATTTGATACTGCACTACCCATCCTTTCGGCAAATGATAACCGTTAAATTGACAGTCTTCTATTACCCGACGGAATCCTCCTCCCACGGGTGGAGTAAAACGTAAAGCTTCCTTTAAAACGCGATCTAAATAGGTCATCTGTTTGAGGGTATCGACGCTTAAAGGAGTGGATAGATCAAAATTAGTTATTTCCTCAAGGACAAGCTGAAAAATATCGGGATGCAGTGCCATTTGTAGGCAGAAAGTGGCGATAGCAGAGGTTAAAGTTTCATGACCAGCAAAGAGTAATAATAGCACTTGATCCTTTAATTCCGCTAGGGATAAACTTTGACCGTTTTCGTCTTTAGCTTGTAAAAGGATAGCCAGAGCATCCTGGCCAGGGTCATCATTTTTTTGTCTTTCTAAAATGATAGTTTCTATGGCTTCTAGTAATTCTTCTCGACAGCGTAATGCTTTGCCGAAAGCTGTCCAGGGAAGGGGAAGAGGAAGGGTAAATAGTCCCGCGCACCAAGTATCAAAAGCTTCTCCTAATTTGGTAGCAGAACCCTGGTCAAGACCGACAAATAATTTACAGGCGATATCGAGAGTATAGTTTCTTAATTCAGGATACCATGACAGGGTTGTTGCGGTTTGCCAACGCTCTAAATAGTGAGCGGTAATTGTTTCTACCGTAGGGATATAACTTGCTAGGGACCGGGGTTGAAAAGCTTGATAGATTAAACGACGACGGGAAGCGTGAACATCTCCCGTATGCACCGCTAAAGATGCGCTACCTAGGAGAGTTTTGGTACTTTTAGGCCAAGTTGCCGCAAAGTATTTATTCTCGTTGCTGAGGAGAAACCGGTTAGCTTCGGCACCGGATAAAATAATCGTGGGACTGCCAAAAATATGAGTGCGGAAAAGTTGACCATATTTATTATGACGTTTACTGGCAAAATCCCCATCGGTCAAAAAAGCGATTGTTTCTCCTAATAGGGGTAATCCGAAACTGCCGGGGGGTAAGGGTAAATCTTTGCTTATAGTCATCGCTGCCTCTAGGGTAAAACTAATCATTTGCCGTCGATTAACCCCGTTTATTTTAACCTAAAGCACCGGAGAATTCATCCCCTCATCTAGCCTGGCGATCAGCGATCGCACTTAACAACGGTAAGTACCTAAGCAAAATTAATTACAGATATCACCAGTCAACAGTGATAATTGCCGCCAATTGACATTTTTTAAGATCACCTCCATAATCACCCATTGCTAATAGTAATTCGCGGCAAACGATGCTTAAACCCGCAGAGAATTTCCCAGGATATTGTACCTAAATCCCGCGCCCAATCGTCGGCGGTAATGCACTGTGGACCGTCTTTACCGATAAGTGTGACGATTTCCCCTGTTTTTACCTCTGGAATCTCGCTCACGTCAATCATTAACTGATCCATGGTTATCGCGCCGATTTGGGGTACTAAACGTCCTCTCAGGGATACTTTTAAACGATTGGAGAGATTGCGGGGAATTCCATCGGCGTAACCGATACCGACCACAGCAATACGGGTGTCTTTTGCCGCTATGTACTGATGACCATAACTCACTCCGGAGCCGGCGGCAATGGTTTTGACTTGAGCAATGCGCGCTTTTACTTGTAGGACGGGTTGCAAAGGGACTTTATCGGTGAGATGATCGGCGGGATAAAGACCGTAGAGAGCTAATCCGACTCTAACTCGATCGTAGTGCAGAGATCGATCGCTTAGGGTAGCGGCAGAGTTGGCTAAATGCAGACAGGGAGGATGATAACCTTTTGATCTTAACTCGGCGATCGCTTGTTGGAATCTTTGCCGTTGTAACTGCATGATCTCGGGATTGGGATCGTCAGCCGTGGCAAAATGCGAGTATATACTGGCAATTTTCAGGTTAGGAGCCTCTAAAACCTGTTCGACGAATTTGGTGCCGTTTTGCCATGGTGTGCCTAAGCGAGACATTCCCGTATCTAGTTTGATATGAACCGGCAGCCGCTGCTCTAAGCGTCTCATCACGCTGGCAAAAATTTGTACCTGTTCGATTTGCACCAGGGTGGGTTGCAATTGCCAATGGGCTAAGGCTGCCACTTCTTCTGGGGTATTGACTGCCCCTAAAATCATAATTGGGGCAACGATTCCCGCTTCCCGTAGTTCGATACCTTCCCCGATAGTCGCGATGGCTAAAGATTGCGCTCCAGCTTCTAAAACGCTGTTAGCCACCTTAACTGCCCCGTGTCCGTAAGCATCGGCTTTAATTACCGCCATTAATTCCGTTTTTGGGGCTAATAAGGCCTTGACTTTTCGCACGTTTTGTTGTAATGCCGAGCGATCAATCTCTACCCAAGCACGATAGCGAATTGCTTCCGACAATTGATAATCATGACGGTTTTTGGGCGGATTGATAATTTTTGGTTCGATGCTAAACACCACTCGCTCACTCCTTTGCACACATAACCCAATTTATCACAGATGTCGGGGTGAAGACCCTCGTACTGACAGGATGAAACCCCGACCAATATAAAACAGCGAAGCACGATTAAATCCTTGACAATTTAGCCTTGCATAGCTTACCATAGTAAATTTAGTTTGGTAAACAAGATATTAAAAGCGTTTAAGTACAGAATCTATCGTGCGACTCGTTCCTACCAAAAGTCTAACAGACGTGGGTAGGACAAGGTTGAGAACCTTGATAACTCAATAACCGTGAAGGTGAAAGTCCTTTCCTCCAGATGATGGAGTGACAGCATAACCCCTTCCTGTGGAGAACGGTCATCAAAATGGGAAAAGCGGGGTTAAATGGCAGTAAAGATGAGTCTGACATCAAAACCTGTCTAGCATCTAACTATGTGTATGAATAAGAACTTCCGTCAGAAGTATCGTCACTGAAACCTAGCCTACACAGATTATTGGCTGGCAACAAAATGTTAACAAGCTAACGTACTGGGAAAAGATAGAGTTCAACCAGAATCATCTACACAGCTTCGGTATAGAGGAAGACACTAAAGTTAGGAATACGGTTGTTGGGAACGAAGTAATCCTTATGAATCTCTTAGATAGGTCGAAATCTAAGTAGTAACCAGCGTAAGACTCATATAGGAAAGGATTGTGTAAGAAGCCAACGCCTATCTGTAATAGATAAGGATATGCTGACGTACACACTGTTCAATGGAATGAATGGTCTTAAGTAGTAATGAAAAAGTTATGAACACGGCAACAAAACCGATGTATGAATGGAAGGACATCAACTGGCGAAAAGCTGAAAGATGTGTTTTTAAGTTATCAAAAAGAATATTCAAAGCCAGTCAACGGGGTGATGTCAAATTAGTCCACAAATTACAAAGGCTACTCCTAAAAAGCTGGTACGCCAAACTGATAGCCGTCAGACGGGTTAGCCAAGATAATCAAGGCAAGAAAACCGCAGGGGTAGATGGGATAAAATCCTTAACACCCAAACAAAGAATGGCACTTGTCAATAATCTAAAACCTGGCAATAAATCAAAACCAACTCGTAGAGTATGGATACCAAAACCCAATACGGATGAAAAGCGACCTCTAGGGATTCCCACCATGTACGAACGGGCATTACAAGCTTTAGTAAAACTGGCATTAGAACCCGAATGGGAAGCAAAATTTGAACCTAACAGTTATGGATTTAGACCAGCACGTTCAGCCCATGACGCAATCGGAGCAATCTACATAAGCATCAACAAAAAGCCCAAATATGTGCTAGATGCGGACATAAGTAAATGCTTTGATAAAATAAACCACCAGAAACTACTGACAAAACTTCAAACTTACCCCAAGCTAAGACAACAAATCAAAGCATGGCTAAAGAGTGGAGTCATGGATGGAAAAAACCTATTCCCTACCAATGAAGGCACACCACAGGGAGGTGTAATCTCCCCTTTACTAGCTAACATAGCCTTACACGGCATGGAAGAAAGAGTTAAGCAATATGCAAGAACTCTGAAAGGCAATAAATCCAAAAATGAACAAGCCTTAACCCTAATCAGATATGCAGATGATTTTGTTATCCTGCACGAAGATTTAAAGGTAATAAAGGAATGTCAAGAAATCATTAAACAATGGTTAGCAGAAATGGGGCTAGAACTGAAGCCTAGTAAAACAAGAATATCCCATACTCTTGAAACTTATGATGATTACGTTGGATTTGATTTTCTCGGATTCAACATCAGGCAATACCAAGTCGGAAAACATCACGGGGCAAAAAGTAGTAAAGGAGTCAAACTAGGTTTTAAAACCCTAATCAAGCCTAGTGCTGAAAAAGTCAAGTCCCATCTAAAGAAATTGGGAGAAGTAGTAAATAGTCAGAAGTCATCCCCACAGGATGCCTTAATCAAACGACTCAATCCAATCATTAGAGGATGGAGCAATTACTATTCATCAGTAGTAAGCTCAAAAACATTCACAGATTGTGATTACTACTTCTTTGAAAAACTCAAGAGATGGGCATACAGACGACACCCAATGAAAAACAAAACTTGGATAATGCGTAAATATTGGCATACTGAGGGAAAAGATAATTGGGTATTCAGCACAAGAGGAGGTAAAAACCCCTTCAAACTGGCAAGACACCTAGATACAAAAATCGTAAGATACGTCAAGGTGAAAGGGGATAAAAGTCCCTATGATGGGGATTTAATATACTGGAGTAGTGTGCGAAACGTTTAGGCATGAAATAAGGCTGAAATGCCTGAAATAACCGCCTAGTAAGGTCTTCAGTCCCCCGACTGAATCTAAGAGGTCAACCACGACCAACCTTATAACTGTTTATATGTCCCGACGTTTAGTATCACCCGATACCAAACTAGGCAAAGGGACTCAAGGTCAATACACTTGTAATAAATCTTTACAAGGTGAGAGTAACGGCGATAGCCACCCCCAGATTCAGAAGTCACAACTCTGGGACTGAAGCGGGGAACGGAAGGCTCCGAGGTGTAACCTAACACCAGAATCGAAACCACTGCCAACCATCCATGATTAGGCGTAAGCCAAATGTCTGACGTGAACCATCGTAATTGTATAGCAGTGAAATAGGTTGACACACTGCGTTCAAAAGAATAAGGGGAATAGTGAGGAAATATTACTTTCACTTACACAGACCTTTAAAGTACCCCGGTGGAGAGGACAAATCTAAAGATGGAACGCCCATATAAACGGAACGTGATAAACCCTTTTAGGCTCTGAGTATTGGTCGAAATACCCAGTAGCGATAAGTGTAAGCGCAAGCCTCTAAGGGTGTGTGATGTAACCAAAAGCCAACGCTTGACTGTAATAGTCAGGATATGCTAACGGGTTACGGTTTGATTGTAAGGATAGAGTCTAGTAGGAGTCTATATGACGAAACCCTTGAGAAAGTAAAGGATTCGGGAAACCGAAAACCACTAAGACTACGAATGTATGGAAAGCTATCAATTGGGGGAAAATCCAAAGATACGTTTTCAAGCTCCAAAAGAGGATATACCAAGCGGCTAAATCGGGACAGGATGCAAAGGTTAGAAAGTTACAACGTCTATTGGTGAAATCGTACTACGCTCGGCTATTAGCGGTTCGTAAAGTAACCCAAGATAATCAAGGAAAGAAAACAGCGGGAGTTGATGGGAAGATAGTAATATCCCCAGAACAAAGGCTAAATCTAACCGAAGAAATCAAGGGAACACTGAAGGCAAAACCGCTAAGAAGGGTATGGATTCCTAAACCCGGCAGGGACGAGAAACGCCCACTAGGAATACCGACCATCAAAGACAGAGCTAGACAAGCGTTGATTAAATCGGCACTTGAACCAGAATGGGAAGCAAAAATGGAAGGAACCAGCTATGGTTTCCGACCCGGAAGGTCTGCCCATGACGCAATATCAAGAATATACATCACCATTAATCGAGGTAGCTACTTTGTATTAGATGCTGATATTGCCAAATGTTTTGACCGAATTAATCATGACTCCTTACTGTCTAAAATTCATTGTCCAAGTTCCCTGAAAAGAGACATAAAACAATGGCTCAAAGCAGGAGTATTGGATAACGGCGTATTTGAAGAAACAGAAACAGGGACACCACAAGGAGGGGTAATAAGTCCACTACTTGCTAACATCGCACTGGATGGAATGGCAAGGTTGATTGAAACACTATTCCCCAAAAAGAGTGATAAAACAAATCAAGCTGTATTAATAAGATACGCAGATGACTTCGTAGTGATTTCACCTTCACTCGAAATCATTGAACAGTGCAAAACTGCTATTTCCGAATGGTTAAAACCGATAGGATTAGAACTCAAACCAGAAAAAACCAGAGTGTGTCATACACTCAAACCCATTGAATATAATGGAAAAACGGAAGAACCCGGCTTTGATTTTCTAGGATTCAATATCAGACAATACCCAGCCGGAAAATACAAAGCAGGTAAAATAGCCAAAGGAATACCTAAAACATTCCTAACTCACATTAAACCTAGCCAAAAAGCAGTTAAAGCCCACACAGAAGCGATAAAAGGTGTAATTAAAAAACACAGAACAGCACCTCAAGCAGCCCTGATTAGTCAACTAAATCCAGTCATTAGAGGTTGGGCAAACTACTATTCAGGAGTAGTATCTATGGATACCTTCAAAAAACTAGATAATACAATCTGGTTAATGTTAAGGGCATGGACAGTATCAAGATGCGGTAAAGCGGATTACGAAAAACTGAGAAACTACTTTAAACCGGGTACAGTTAAACTCAGTAATGGGAAAGAAAGACAAGAATCTTGGTTATTCCAAACCAAAGACGGTCATCAATTATGGAAACATAATTGGACACCCATTGTCAGACATACCCTAGTACGCGCCGACGCTTCACCCTACGACGGAAATTGGACTTACTGGGCGACCAGACGAGGACAAGCAATCGACACACCTACAAGAGTAGCCAAACTACTTAAGAAGCAACAAGGCAAGTGTAGCCGATGCGGGCAATACTTTACCCCGTCAGATTTAATTGAAGTTGACCACATTCACCCTATCAGCTTAGGTGGAAAGGATGAATATAAAAACCTTCAATTACTACACCGCCACTGTCACGATGATAAATCGGCATCTGATGGAAGCCTAAAATCATCTAATTCGACATCACCCGATGTTAATGTAGATAATATAAGGTCAACCAAAAGAAGTCAAGCTGTACCCTTAACAAGGGAACAGTCAAACTAGGAGCCGTGTGAGGTGAAAGTCTCATGCACGGTTCTGAATGGGAGGGGAGGTCGGCGACGACCTTCTCGACCCCTAAACGAATGGGTAAACACCCAGAAATGCCACCAGAAAAAGCTGTTCTACTCAAAAGACAGCAAGGACGTTGTGCATATTGTGGACTATATTTCCAAGATGGAGACATACTCGAAACCGACCACATTATCCCTAAATCAAAAGGGGGTAAAAACAATCGAGATAATAAACAGTTACTCCATCGACATTGCCACGATTCTAAAACTGCATTAGATAAAACTGGTACTCATGACAAAGAGCCATTGGAGAGAGGAGCGGTGTGAGGTGAAAGTCTCACGCACCGTTTTGAAGCCGAGCCAGAATGGTGACATATCTGGCTTAGGGCAACCGACAAGCGAGCAATCAGTTTTGCTTGCCAAGTCGTTTGGCTGTGCTAGATGGTTTTACAATTACGCCCTAAACTTGACATCTGAAACTTACAAGCAAACTGGAAAAGGATTAAGCAGAGACGAAATAATTAAGCTGCTGCCTTCCCTAAAAAAAGAGCATGAGTGGTTAAGCGAAGTACCATCGCAGGTATTACAGCAAGCCGCTTTAAATCTTTCTAGTGCTTTCCTTAATTTCTTTGAAGGTAGAGCTAAATATCCTAACTTCAAGAAAAAGCAAAATAGGCAGTCGATTAGATTTCCTCAACACTGTAAGTTAAAAAATGATGTTCTGGTATTGCCTAAAATTGGTGAAGTCTATTGCCAAGTTTCACGGCAACCAGAGGGAGACTTAAAGTCTGTTACGGTTTCAGTTAATCCATCAGGAGAATATTTCGCATCTTGTCTTTATGATGATGGTCAGGATTTACCCCAAAAATCATCAGAAGGAAAAGCTATCGGGATAGATGTTGGACTAACCCATTTTGCTATTACATCAGATGGGACTCAACATGGGAATCCTCAATACTATCGTAAGTACGAACAAAGATTAGCGAGGAGACAAAAGAAACTAAGCCGCAAGCAAAAAGGCTCTAACAACCGAAATAAAGCTAGAGTTAAAGTGGCTAAAGTTCACTCTAAAATCGTTCGTTGTCGTGAAGACTTCCTCCACAAACTAAGTCGTAAATTAGTTGACGAAAACCAAGTCATAGTGGTAGAAAATCTGGCAGTCAGAAACATGGTCAAAAACCCTAAACTAGCAAAATCAATTAGTGATGCTAGTTGGGGTCAATTCTGTACTATGTTAAAATACAAGGCTGAATGGGAAGGAAAAATCTATATAGAAGTAGATAGATTCTTTCCTAGCTCTAAGACTTGTAGTAACTGTTTAAATCCTGTTGATAGTTTGAGTTTAGATATTCGTAGTTGGCAATGTCCTAAGTGTGGAGAAACCCACGATAGAGATATCAATGCCGCTAAGAATATTCGGGATGAAGGTTTACGAATTTTGGCGGTAGGGCATACCGCTACTGCTTCTGGAGGGAGAGTAAGACCAAGTAAAGGCACTGCTTTTGCAAGGCATCTCCCCGTGAACGAAGAATCCCTCGCATGAGTGCGATGGGAGTGTCAAACCAAAAGAAAACCGAGAGGGCTAGGAAAAAAGCCGGAAACTCCTCTGGATTTCCTCCTTTTTCCAGGCGGAATCTGGGTTTTAAGATGAATGGGATGTTAGGAAGTTCCCGAAAAAATTGGCAGTTAGGGTTATCGGTGTTAGGGGTTAGGGTTTTTTCGTAGAGAATGAACAGTAACGGGTAATCAGTGACAAGAAAGTAGCAAAGTTTTCACCTAACACTGTCTCCCTTGGACAAAAGTGAAGTTAACTATAGGGTAGAGACTGGATAGCCTCTCTTCCTCGCTTTCGCAACTGGAGAGAAACTAAACGGTTTTGTCAGCTTGCCAGTGAGACTTGAAGGAAAATGTTTTTACAGCCTAGACTTTAAGATAAAATTATATCCAACTGGATGCAGTATAGGAGTTTACCCAATGTCTAACGAAACTGTTACTTATTCCCTAGAAGCTGTCCTCACAAGGATTGAGGGAAAGATCGATAAGATTGATGAGCGCTTGACAAAAGTAGAAATAGGATTAACCGATCTCAAAGGGGATATTAAAGTGTTAGACGAGAAAATCGAAGGCATGGACAATCGGCTAATATCAGTAGAGGGAACCCAAAAAAATCAGGTCTGGACATTGATTATCCTTTTGGGGAGTGCCATTTTTACGGCCGCTTGGAAAGTATTTTTTTCCAGCAATATCTGAGTTCTTCAATTCTCAACAAGACTACAGTTAACCGCTCCTGAAAGAAAATGTTTTCAAAGCCTAGACTAACATAAAATTATATCCAAACGGATGCAGTATAGGAGTTTACCCAATGTCTAACGAAACTGTTACTTATTCCCTAGAAGCTGTCCTCACAAGGATTGAGGGAAAGATCGACTCGCTTGAGAAGCGGGTTAACGAAAGATTTGATAAGGTAGAAGACCGGTAAACCAAAGTAGAAATAGGATTAACCGATCTCAAAGGGGATATTAAAGTGTTAGACGAGAAAATCGAAGGCATGGACAATCGGCTAATATCGGTAGAGGGAACCCAAAAAAATCAGGTCTGGACATTGATTATCCTTTTGGGGAGTGCCATTTTTACGGCCGGTTGGAAAGTATTTTTTTCCAGTAATATCAGGGTAAGACCATCTCAATTAGGCTTGACAAAAGGCTTTCAGCACAGCGATCATATAGTTATTATCCATGGCCGCCCGTTTACTTTTTTGTGCCAGACTACGTCGGTAAGTCGATTCTTGGTTAAGAGCGTTAAGTGCTAGTCGTCTCAAGAAGGCTCCCATTACGAGGGCTGTGGCCGGAGCGAATCCGACATTGATCCTCATGAAAAGTAACATCTAAAATCCAATGAGACTGATTTTCAATGCCTCAATGTTTACGAATAGCATTACCTATTTTTTGAGCATCAGCAGCAAGATAACTGAGATAAAATTGGACTTCATAAGTGGTTTTATGACTGGGATGACGAACTCGTTTAACCATGATAATACTTTGAATTACTAGCGATTGAGCTTGTTGATAAAGACCGCCGAAAGCTTCTAAGGAGACAGCCGAACACCAACGTTTTTCGAGGCGATGATGACCTTTTTCCAGACGGTAATCATAAATAAATTGAATACCATCAAATTGATGTGCTTGAGCTTGCTCAAACCAGTTTTTGACCTGAGTATAAAGAGTCGGATGATTAGCTTTAAGGGCGATAACGTAGTCAGCTTTTTTGGCTTGAATATGATTAATAATCGCCGTTTGAGTTCCCATAGCATCTAGGGTGATAATTGCCCCTTGAAGAGCTAACAGTTCCAGTAAAGCGGGAATAGCGGTAATCTCATTTGCTGCTATAACTGCTAAAATAGCAATGACTAAAATATCGGTTAATAAATGTTTTTGGTTTCGGGACACTATCGAGTCAGGAATATCTTGAAGATAAGTCAATAAACTAGCTTGAATGTCATTGATTGATGTTAAAGGAAGCTCAGGTTTTAGTTGAGCTTTATTTCCGGTGGGGAGGCAAAACCTTTACCCATGAGCTATTTCCTCATTAATTTTCATGAACAACAGTGAGACTAAGGCTAATGATAAATTATACTACATCTGGTTATTAAAAACTGATTATTTATTTCCCCTTTTGCCTTAAGTAGCCTATACTCAACGGATTTAGTATTATACAGAGGTAGCAGCGGCTAAGTCTGGGTACTGGCAGTGCGGGACGGTGCTACAGTGATTTCAGTACCCTATTCAGCAATCTTTGTCAAGTACAATTTATACCACATTAGATGAGCTTACCCTGTGGAGTAATATTTTTAAAGTGAAGCTAAAGGCTTATTATCAATGATATCTTGATAGATAATACTTAATTCTTTTGCTATAACATCCCAGTCATATTTCGTCCTAGCTAAAAGCCTACCATTTTCTCCCATTTCCGTTCGTAGTTCTTCTGAGATCAATAATTTCTCAATTGCCTGTACCCAAGCTTCCAGTTTTCCTGAGACGACAATTCCTGTCTTATTAGCCTCAATCTCTGGAGAAATTTGCACCTCTGGGGTAACAATTACAGGCAGCCCATATGCCATTGCTTCTGCCACCGTTATCGCAAAGTTTTCTCCGTAAGATGGGAGAACAAAAATGTCTGCTCCTTGTAGTAATAAGGTTTTGTTCTCTCCATGAACGAAGCCCGAAAAAGTAGTAACCTCGTTAAGATTTAAAGATAAAACTAAATTGAAGATATACTGCTCGTACTCTGGATTTCCTGAACCAGCCAGAATAAGATGAAAATTGTGTCGCTTGGCTAAATTGTGGGCAGCATATAAAAGTAATTCCATGTGTTTTTTGGGATGAAAACGCGACATAAATAAAACAATAGGAATGTTAGAAGCAATATGATAAATTGTGCGTATGTTAATTTTCGCATCAGGTAAATCAACTAGCGGTGTCACGCCGAGAGGAAGTATAAAAGTAGGAGATTTGATTCCAAAATTTTTGACATCTTGAGCTTCTTGGTTAGTTGTACAGTAAATTGCAGAAGCATTTTCCAAATTTTGTTGCTCAAGTAGAGTATAATAAACCATTTTTTTTATTTTTTTTTGGTTGATAACCCAGGAATCTAGCTGACCGTGAGGAGAGATGATATACTTAACCTTTTTAAGACGAGCTATAATTGCTCCCAAAGTGCAGAGATAGGAAAAGAATGAATGAATGTGTACTAGATCATAGTTTTCTATATTGTTCCACAGCCAATTATGATAATCTAAGGCTAGGGTATATTCTGAGATAAATTTTATCCCTGTATAGATTTTAGAAAAAAATAAAACAGGAAGTCCCTGATCGTATTCAATCCACCTATTTACAGGAACGTCTAGGACAGTACCAAAATTGTCATTAGTGGTGACGATTTCCGCATCAATACTGGCAATTCTGAGTGCTTTAACAATGTTGATAGCGGCTACATTACTGCCGCCTCCCAATAAAGTAATAGATGGAATTATATGCAATATTTTCATTATTTTATGTTCCCGATATTCTATTGGCTGTCGTTTTTGAGGTAAAAACACTTAATGTAGTCAACCCGCCCGCTATTTTTTTGAAAAATAGCTGTTTGATAAAGCTCAAGATCAGAAGCAATCATTTTGTCGGCAGTACAGTACTGGGCATTGAAAATTGCCTTCTGTTTAAGGAATTTGAGTATAGGGAGACAAGCAGCTATTGTTTCTGCTGCCTCTTCAGGGTTAGTTGGATTGATGTAGATAGCGGCCTCTCCTCCTACCTCAGTCATCGGAGGGCGTTTAGATGTGATTACAGGACAACCACAGGGAATGTCCGGCCAAGACAATTCTTGTGGGAGTATGTGGGCGAAAAGAAGATATTTATCAATATAGCTTAACCATTTTCCTAAACCTTTTAAAGATAGCTGAAGACGACCTATGCACGGCTGAGAACGGATTAAACGGACTTGATGACCTAATTCGGTCAAGCCAGTTTCAAGTATTTGAGCAAACCTGTTGATACTTTGTCTTTGATCCGGAAGATGGTTCGCTAGTAATAAGATTTTCATTCTATTTAGGTCTTCCTAATGGCAATACACATTAGAGGCATAGCCGCTTCTGGAGAATTTAGGTTGATACCGGAGAGTCGCCATAACAAACGCCCGCGAAACTTAGCTCGACCCTAGTTTCCTTGCAAAGCCCCAGCCCCAACGTTGTGGTTGTGAGGATAGAGGTTAACCTCAAACCGCTTTGGCTCAAGTATGTTGAACTTGGTGATCGCTTAAGGAATGGTGGTCAAGACAATTCCATCATACACCGCAAGCGCCAGGGAATTCAACCCGAAGAACTGACGGGGTGACAAAGAAGCCTGAAATCCCTATGATAAGCGAAGTGTAGCAAAATATTGCTAAAAAAAGAACTTGCCATGATAGCAACTTCAGAAGAATTAACCAAATGTGAGCAGAAAGTTATCAAAATCATCTAGTCACACAAGTCCATAAAGCCCACTACCATTGGGCGATCGAGTTGCCCCCCGGCGAGAATTTATCGAAACCCACGGATCACGTTTAAATCTTACGGATTTGGACATTTAAACGGTAACTTTGGGCTGTGTTAGTCTAGGCTAATACAGCCCCCGATAAAATCCCCAAATCCAGTTACTAAAGATTGATTATCGATCTTTTCTCGCTCGTTTTAGAAAAGTGGCGATCCCCGCAACTGCGCTGATCGCCACTAGAGCGGAAGGTTCAGAAGTTCTCACCGGGGGAGGGGTCGTACTTCTTTGAGAAAATTGAATGTTATCCAAGCCAATATTATCTGAATCACTACCGAGATTAGCGGCGTCAAAACGGATCGTTAGTGTTGAAGCGGCGAGGGAACCGAGATTCGAGGTATTGAAACTGGTTCGCGTGGTTCCACTGATGAATACATTACTTTGACTAAACACAGAAGTGCCACCGCTCAGGACTTGTACGGAGTTAATCGTGTAGTCTCCGCGCCAACCCGCGAGATCGAAAGAATCTAGCACCACCTCAAACCCTGGATCGGCGGTTAGGGTGACATCAAGAATACTGGTTCCAGACTCCTCGGCATAGATAACATTGGTAAGATTTCCATATTCCAATGACCACCATAACGTCCGGTTGTTCGGATAGTCCACGACCACGTTCGGTGTCAAGCCCCCAGCGCTACCGTAACTGAAAATACCATTCGTGAAGCTGGTAATACGATCACCGTATCCCGCAAAGGAAGGGGAGTTTAGAGAGTCAAAGTTATTGATTCCCGTAATATCGAAGGTTAGTACCGCTGCGGATGCGGAATGAGCAAAGGAGGTTGCGAGGAGAGTTCCAGTAGCAAGGATAACAGCAGTTTTGCCGTTCTACGGCAAAACTGCTGTTTTTTGATTTTTTTTCAGCATAGATTTAGGGTGAATCGGGTAGATTTTTGAAAGCTGACTGAACATTAGGGACTTGCGTAGGAATAATATCCCTGCCAGACAATCGCTCTGTAGAAGAATCAGACTAGCCCTAAACAGTACATTATCAAAGCGCAAGTCGCTTAGATGATATAATAGCTTATGAATTTTAGAAAATCAAATTAACCGCACTCGCTTTTATCGAAAAAATCAGCCGGCAGCGGTGGATTATCGGGGTCTTCTAGGGCGTTTTTTTCAATTTCCGCCTCACTCATCCCTTTAACTTTCTCCCAGTTCGTTTTGCCTTTCAACTTCGCCCACTGTTCGCGGGTGACTCTGGTAATATGTTCTTCGTTCACGGTTGTTAGCCCTCCTAGCACTAATTATTCGACGAACCGAGCCACGCCATGTATAAACCACCACCAAAACGATATTATCGATTGTACCCACTAGAATCACTCGAATTTCGCCGTAATTCTGACGGTTATCCACGCGCTCGATTATCGGCCCGCTAAAAATCGCTTCCAGGTCGGCGAAATCTATGCGGTGTTTTTCTATATTGGCCTGACGCTTATTTTCATCCCACTCGAAAAGTTGCGGGGTCGTCATTATCGATAGTCGATCGCCTATAATCCGATTTTAAACTAACTTTTGGATAGCTGCTACTAACTGCTCGATTTCTGATGGCAAAGTGAAATAATGGACACAGGCACGCACACAGAGGGGGTCGAGGAGAGTTCGCAGTAAAAACCCTTGTTTTTCTAGCTGTTGCACTAAATTTTGTGGGCTGATGGCCGAGTCAATTTGAAAGGAAACTAAACCGGATTCCGGCGGAGAATTTTTTAAACATTTCACCCCTTTAATCGTCTTTAATTCTTCCCAGAGATAAGCCGCTAATTGACAGATTTTTTCGTATCTTTGTCCCCCATCACCCCAGGCGTTATGTACCGCAATAGTTGCCCTTAAACCCTCAAATTGAGGATAGGCAGAAGTGGCCACTTCAAAGCGTCTGGCATCCGGTTTCCAACCGATAGGCTGTCCTCGGTTATCTGTTTCAATACCGCGCCAACCGATAAAAGTGGGCTGTAAACTAGGGAAAATTTCGGGACGAATATACAATCCTCCCACACCAGCTGGTCCACACCACCATTTATGACCCGTAAAAGCATAACAATCGGCGGCAGTAGCGCTTAAATCCAAGGGCAAACAACCCACGGATTGGGCAGCATCCACCACCACTAAAACGGGTTTTTCGGTGACAGAATTATCATGACAAAGCTGCGAGATTTCCTTGAGGGGTAAAACCTGTCCGGTATTCCAGAGAACGTGACTAACCACCAAAACCCTAGTTTTTGGACGTAAATGACCGGAAATCACTTCTATCGGGTTGCCACCGTTTAAAGTTTCCCGAATAGGACAAGTGGAAATTTCCAGATGATAACGACGGGCAATTTCCCGAACTGTGGCCATAATTCCGGGGTGTTCACAATCGGTTAGTAAAATATGTTCCCCCGCTTGCCAATCAACCCCCCAGAGGGCGATATTACAGCCCACAGTGACATCCTCGGTGATAGAGAGATTACTGGGGCTAATTCCCAACTCCTGAGCCATTTCTTGCCTGAGAAGTTCCGTTTTTCCGGTAATCCAATCGTTTACCCGTCCTGAAAAAGGACCCTGTTGTTGGAGAAAATTATGGGCATCGATAATCGCTTCTAATCCGGCCTTGGGCAAGGTTCCCTGACCACCGAAATTAAAGTAAACTTTATTGCTAAGTCCCCGAAATTCCTGTCTTTGTTCGGCTAAATCCGGTTTACTAACGGCGCAATCGAGGCTATTTTCGTCTAAATTCTGCATAAGCGAGGAGATGGGGGGTCAGTTATCAGTTATCAGTTATCAGTTATCAGTTATCAGTTATCAGTTATCAGTTATCAGTTATCAGTTATCAGTTAGAAGGTGTTGGGTTTTGGGGTTTTCGGGTTTTAGTTGAATTCCCCACTTCCTGACGACCGACGACCGAAGGCTGAATTCTATCGACGGATTAAGTCACAATTGTCACAATAGTATTAAAGTAGAGGAAACATACTTGGGAATGTTTTCTTTTTTTAAGTTTATTATTTTTTACTTTACCTCACAGGTCCAGGAAAGCTTAACTTTTCTCCTTGATAGAATGCTACTGACCGATGATCTACTTCTAGACTACCAACGTTGTCAACGCCGTGCGTTTTTAAATCTCTACGGCAATAGCCAAGAAAAAGACCCTGAGCGAGATTTTTTGCTTAAATTGCGCCAAGAGAGTCAAAGTCACGTTAAAAAAGTCCTGCAAGACTCCTATCCCGATTATTATTCCCTGACTACTCCCACCAGCGATATTTTAGCCGCCGCTAGGGAAACGGAAGCTTTGATGCGTCAGGGGGTATCCTGTATTTATCACGGAGTCCTGTTACAATCTGGCTATCCCGTCTCTTTAACTGGTTCCCCGCATTTATTGATTAAAAAGGCAGGAGAGTCTAAATTTGGCGATTGGGTTTATTATCCCCTCAATATTCAACTCGGTCGCCGTCCTAAGCCTGAATATAAGCTGCTGGCTACTTTTTACGCCTATTTATTAGCCAGTATGCAGGGAGTTTTTCCCAGTTATGCGGAAATTGTCCTACGTCGTCATAATCGCTATCGGGTGGAATTGAATCTCTGGTTAACTAAACTAGAGGAAATAATCAAAAAGTTCGGCGAAATGGTGATTAATCGCCAAGAACCAGAAGTTTTTATCTCGCGTCAGCGTTGCAGTTTATGTCATTGGTATAGTCACTGTTATGATATCGCCCAAGCGAGTCAACATCTTTCTTTAGTTCCGGGGGTGACTCCCAGTCGTTACCAATTTTTACAGTCTTTGGGAGTTTTCACCATGGAATCCCTGGCGCTTACCTGTCCTACCCGTATGGGGGAGGGGATGGGGGTAGAGGTGGCTAATCAGTTACAACTACAGGCCCAAGCAATTATTGAAAATCGGGCCTTTCGCAAAAGCAACGGCAAAACTGCCTATTTGCCCCCCCTACCGAGGGCCGAGATTGAATTTTATTTTGACATCGAAGCGGAACCAGAACAGAATTTAGATTATCTTTTGGGGGTTTTACGGGTTGACCATCGAGTTAATACCCAGCAATTTTATCCCTTTTTGGCAGAAAAGCCAGAAGATGAAGGCAGGATTTGGCAGGAATTCTTAACCTTAGTCATGCAGGATTATCAAGCACCAATTTTTCACTTTTCTGAGTACGAAGTGGAAACAATTAAGCGATTAGGTTATCTTTATAAAACCCCTTCTTCTTTGATTAATCAGTTAGTTTCTCGCTGTTTTGATCTGCACTATCATGTAGTTAACTCGGTAACTTTTCCCGTGGAAAGTTATTCTTTAAAATCCCTCGCTAACTGGATTGGCTTTCAATGGCGCGATCGAGGAGTAAGCGGGGATCAATGCGTTTGGTGGTATGACCAGTGGTTAAAAACAGGAGATCGGACTTTATTGGCGGCTATTTTACGTTACAATGAGGATGATTGTCGCGCCACCTTTATACTAAAAGATTGGCTTTTGACATACCCCACGCCGTAAACGGACGTGGATTCTTCTAGCATCACTGCTGAGAATTTCTGGCTCAACGAGTCCACTTGAATTAGATTCCTGGCGAAATCCCACCCAGAGGTGGTTCTCTCCTCAGACTTTCGCTCCCTTACAGAAGCCTGTTTTCGTATGCCCTACGATACAGTTCAAAACCTCTAAAATAATTGGTTTCTCTGGTACTTGACGCTTAGAGCTTTTACCTATAGGAGCATTCCCCTATAGAACCCCATAACTCTAGTTTTCAAGGTGCGTTCATCCTGCGATGACTGGGTTTTTTAAGCGGTTGCTTACCCGGCCCGCTATTCTTAATATCATAGATCATATAAAGTCGCCCTAAAAGGGCGAGGCTTTAAACCCAATTTTTCGGTCAACTTTTTAATTTAATTCTAAAGATTTATGACAAATAGGGGGGTATGTAGCCGCTGCTACGCATAACTGCAAAGGGAAAATGATAGGCTATGGATGTGAAGACAGTCCCCTCACCCAATGGTGATCCCCATGTTCTCCCCACTTTTTCCGCTTCTACTCCTACTGATTTCCTTCCTTAGTCTTCTCTGGTATCAAAAGACCGATAATGATATTTTTAAAGCTCTTGCCGTTAGTAGTTTGATTTTTGCAATTATTTGGGGCTTAATTCTCGTTCATTGGTCAATTCACCTGTTGGGACTGCTGTTATTGTTAAAATTCAGAACCCCCGCTTTCAGTTTGGTGCGCGTGCCTAGATGGTGATGGTTTGACTCTAATCTTCCAACTGTCCGGTAGGTACTTCGATCGCTTGGACATCGATCGTACCGGGAGGGGTGAGAATAATAAACTTACCCCCTTCCACTTTTAACGGTTCACCACAGTTAGGACATTGGCATTCCATGCGGTTAAAACCCGTAAATTCGTAGCTACAGACGGGACAGCTATCTTCAACTAAATTGCGTCGCAACCACCAGCGAAAAATTCCCCAAGCAATGACGGGGGAAATGATTAGAAATGCGACGAGAATTAAAAAACCATTGACTAACCAACCCAGTCCGATCGAGCCTAACAACAATCCGACTAAAATCAAAGATAAGAAACAACCCAAACCAGAATCATTGACAGAATAGCTGCGGAAAAAGTTGTTATTCACGGCTCAACCCTCGATTCATCAAAGCTGCAATTATCTTTAACCTAACACATTCCTAACACATTGCCACGATTAAATCTTCCTTTTTGCTCACCGGTTCCTCGCTCTCTTCTACCTTGGGTTTAGTTTTGAGCGAGATGATCTTGACTGACATCCTCAGCAAATCTGCTGGGGAGTGGATCGTCTGCGGGCTTCAACTTGTTATAATGGTTATTTCCTATCCACCATATCTCTAAAAACCATGAGCGATCCTCGTCCATCTCTAGTGGCAGCTGCCCGAAGATTTTATCAACTGGGTTGGATGCTTGGCACGGCAGGTAATTTATCCGCTAAAGTTGATGATCATAGTTTTTGGATTACTGCCAGTGGCAAAAGTAAAGGTAAACTCACAGAAGAGGATTTTGTGCGCGTAGATCTGACGGGAAAAGTCAGAGAATTAGCTCATCGGGATAATCGTCCTTCGGCAGAAACTAGCATTCATCAGGTGATTTATCGTCTCTTTCCCCAAGCGCAAGCTTGTTATCATGTTCACTCGGTGGAAGCGAATTTAGTTTGCCGTTTTGCTCCTATGGGTAAGTTATCGTTACCTCCCTTAGAAATGTTGAAAGGTTTAGGTATTTGGGTAGAAAATCCTCAAGTATTTATGCCAGTTTTTGATAACTATCTCGATGTGCCGAAAATTGCCGCAGAAATAGAAAGTAGATTCTCAACTTTCCCCCCAGAAATTCCCGCTTTACTGATTTCTGACCATGGCGTGACGGTGTGGGGTGAGTCTCTAGAAACTACCGAGAATTATTTAGAGATAGTTGAGTATATTTTTCGTTATATTAGCAACAGATGGTCTGTTTAGGACGCTTTCAATTTTCAAACTCTTATCGGTCAAGGGTTTCAGCGATTGATTGTCCTAACCACCCCGATCTTTGCTAATAGTGTTAAGAGAGATTTAAACCGCTTATTCTTAGATTAGCCGAACTTCCCCCAATCCCTTTACTGTTGCCTTTTGCCTCTTGCCTTTTGCCTCGTCTCAACAACCAATTTAAATTACGAACAGCTTCGCTATCTAGTGGCAGCCTATCAGTTGACACTGTCGTGCTTCGCTGTTCTATGCTGGCGGAACCTTTCATTTAGACAAGGCAATAAAAGAAAGATGCCGATATTTTCCAAGGCGCCACCCAGATTCGAACTGGGGGTAAAGGTTTTGCAGACCTCTGCCTTACCACTTGGCGATGGCGCCGATCAAGCAGTATTTATCGTAGCATAACAGTTGACAGTTTGCCAAGAGTGGAACCCAAGAGTCAAGCGATCGATCTATAATTTATGGAGCGGTTCTCTAATCTAGTGGGGGATTTTAGGCTTAAAAAAGCGATTATGATCGGAAATCAAAGATATTTACTAACTTTTATCGGTTTATTAGCTTTATCCTTGCCAGTACAGGCTAATAATGCCGTGTACCTTAGCCAAAGTTCTAATATTGCCACGACTTTCGACAGTTATCGTCAAGAATGTTTACAAAGAGCGCGTGCGGAGGGGTTAGCTGCTGATGTGGCAAAAGATCTATGCGACTGCACGATTAAAAAATTCCAAGCTCGTTACAATCTACAGCAATTCCGCGCCCTCGTGCAGAAGTCGAAAACCGATAAAGCTGCCGCTAGGACTTTAGCGAGTGTGGGAGAAGCTTGTTTTGATGAGATTTTGTATGAATAGCAGGGATAGGGGGTTTTTTAGCTATCACCAAAAAAGCTCTCCCTGCTCCGCAGCTCTGGCGCTCATAGACAGTCTTAACAAGTAATTTAGATAGTCAACAGCTTATTTTTGAGTATCAAGACGATTATCAATGGCGATAATTTCTCTCTCAAATTCTTTAGGAATGCCTCTCGATTATTCATAATTTTATGTGTATTATTATCTATCTAAATTCTTGGAGATTGTTGCTGTATAATCGGAATGACTGACCCCGCTTTTCATCTGAACTATGCCCATTCCCGATTTTCAATCGATTATGTTGCCGCTATTAAAAATACTTGCAGATGGCAAAGTTTATAAATATCGAGAAATTTTTGAAGCCTTGGTCAGAGAGTTTCAAGTCACGGAAGCGGAAAGAAAAGAAATGCTTCCCAGTGGACAACAAGAAATTTTTGCTAATCGAGTCGGTTGGGCAAAAACCTATTTAAAGAAAGCGGGATTAATTGACTCACCCCAAAGGGCAACTTTTGTAATTTCTGAGAAAGGAAAAGAAATCTTATCTCAAAATCCTACTCGAATTGATACCAAATTTCTCAGGCAATTTCCTGAGTTTCAAGAATTTACTAGAGTCAATAAGCAAAATGAAACTATTACTCTTGAAAGCAATTTATCAACTTCTGATCAAGAACAAAACCCAGAGGAATTACTAGAAAACTCCTATCAAGAAATTCGTCAAGCATTAGCGACAGACTTACTTTCTATTCTGCGAAAATTATCCCCAGATGCTTTTGAAAAATTAGTAGTAGAATTACTGGTAAAAATGGGTTATGGTGGCTCGATTAGAGATGCTGGCAAAGCAGTGGGTAAGAGCGGGGATCAAGGGATTGATGGGATAATAAAAGAAGATAGACTCGGTTTAGATATAATCTATATTCAAGCCAAAAGATGGGCTGATAATAATGCCGTTGGTCGTCCAGAAATCCAGAAATTTGTCGGGGCATTAGCGGGACAAGGAGCCAAAAAAGGTATTTTTATCACTACTTCCTATTTTACCAAAGAAGCTTTAGAATATGCCCCCAGAAATGAGATAAAAATAGTGCTGATTGATGGGGAAGAATTAGGTCAATTGATGATTGATTATAATTTAGGTGTATCGACCCAAAAAATCTATGAAATCAAGAGAATTGATCATGATTATTTTGGGGATGAATAATAACGTAGGTTGGGTTGAAGCATGAAACCCAACGCCCGCATAGTTTACGCTACCGCTAACTCATCCTACAAATAATTGTGCCTCCCTACTTATAACTTAGGTGTATCGACAAAAGAAATCTATGAAATCAAGAGAATTGATCATGATTATTTTGGGGATGAATGAGAGAGAGAGGGGGACAAGGGTTACAGGAAACGGCCATGGCGTTAAAATAGATAGGGAAAACAGAGGATAAAAACTATGGACGGGATGACCTTTTTTCAGAAAAGTGCGGGACAGTGGAAATCTCAGCGCACCACCCATCATTTACCCTTTCGACGAGCAGAAACCGGCGATTCCGAGATTTATGTGGAAGCTTTAAGCGCCGATAACCCGAAAATTATCGCTATCTGTGAAATGCACGAAGTCGATCCCGCTAAGACTGTGGGGGGTGCCTTTGTCAGTTGGGATGGTTCGATGCAGTGGGACAAAGAAAACGAAAATCATCAAGGAACCACCGTTTTTGCGCTAATTCCCGACGAAGATAATCCCCAAGCGGGTGTTCTCCTGCGGGAGCGAGGTTATGCGGAAATCATTCCCGTGGCGGGCCGTTATCACATTGATGAACAGGAAGGTTTAGTCTTAATTACAGAATACGAAACTATGACCTCGATCGAGCGTTTTTGGTTTGCCGATGCCGATTTACGTCTCCGCACTAGCACAGTTCAACGTTTTGGCGGTTTTAATACGGCCACTTTTTGTGCTGAATCCCGCAATCAGTCATCGGAGTCAGTCTCTAGTGATTCCCCCGAACCATCATCCTATTCGATTAGTGGCTGGTAAATTCAGTTATCAGTTATCAGTTATCAGTCATCAGCTTTTTTCTCCCCTCTCCCTGCTCCGGCGCTCCCCAACACCCCGGATGGTAAGCAAGTTTTCTTAACAATTGTAAGAATTTTTAATATTTCTTTTCTAGTTGGCACCTACTCCCTTATCATTAGGAGGAAAGTTTTTTAAGCATTTCTAAGGATACGGAGGTTTACCCTTGGCCATTCCTCTTTTAAATTACGCCCCCAAGTCCCAAAACGTGCGGGTAGCTGGTTATGATGTCGGTGGAGACGAAAAACCGAGAGTTTACACGACGGAAAATGTCCTCTCCCCTAGCGACCTGGACGATTTAATCGAAGCCGCTTACCGTCAGATTTTCTTCCATGCCTTTAAATGGGATCGGGAACCCTTCCTCGAATCCCAATTACGCAATGGACAATTATCGGTGCGGGATTTCATTCGTGGTTTACTGTTATCGAAAACCTTCTATAACAGCTTCTACGAGAAAAACAGCAACTATCGCTTTGTCGAACAGGTAGTACAAAGAGTTCTCGGTCGCGATGTCTATAGCGAAAGAGAAAAAATTGCTTGGTCGATTGTCGTTGCCACCAAAGGCATTCAAGGTTTTGTCGATCAACTTCTCAACAGTGACGAGTATCTGCAAAGCTTTGGTTATGATACCGTTCCCTACCAACGTCGTCGCACCCTGGCGAGCCGCGAAATCGGTGAACGTCCATTCAACATCACCTCGCCTCGCTACGATGGCTACTATCGTGGTATTTTGGGCTTCCCCCAAATCGTTTGGCAGAATGCTGTCCGTCGCTATGTTCCCCAAGAGCAAAAACCCAAAGCCGGCGATCCTTCCAGCTTCTTGGCTATGGCCCGGGGTCTCGGTAGCGCCAAAGGCAATCCTGTACCAAGAGTCTCCGCTATGAATATTAACATCGAGGCTTCTGTACCCCGTCGTTAATTTTTAGCTAAATCTGCTGGGGAGAGTCCCTAATTGGCAGAATGACCCCCGAACCATAATCAGGTTATTTTGTGAATTGGTGGCTCTCCCTATGGGGTTGCTCCTGAGATAATCCCCCCACCGAGGACAATCTCCCCTTCATAAATCACGGCTGCTTGGCCCGGGGTGATGCTAAATTGTGGTTCATCGAAAACCAGCTTCACTTGATTATTTTCTAGGGGAATAACATTGACGGGAACAGCCGGAGAACGATAACGTACCTGTACCTGCGCGCGGATAGGGGTGGTAGGTTCAGCAATAGAAACCCAGTTCATCCGTCCGACAAGACAAGCGGCACTAACGGCACTTTCGCGATTACCGACGATAACCCGATTCATGACGGGATCGAGTTTTACCACATAGAGAGGTTCGGCGGCGGCGATGCCGATGCCTTTGCGTTGTCCGATTAAGTGAAAGATAGGAAAAGGTAGTGTTGGGTTTCGTTGCCTCAACCCAACCGACAAGATCGGTGTACTGCTACGCAGTGCCTTCGGCATCGCACTATACAATTTGTGTTAATCTTCTTTTTGTACCAGATCTAAAACATTGCGTTTGGAGAAACCGCTCAACTAAACTTACTCAAACTTACTTAAAAGCCTGAAAGCTTAGTCATTCGTAGTGGGTCAAGCACGGAGCGGATTAAACGGCAAACCCTTTATTCCCTGGTCAATGACATCAGGAATTACTTTTCTAATGATGTTAAATGATCCATTGACATCGGCATTTAACAACTGATTTGTTCCCATTTTATAAAGTCCCCTAGCTAACCTTTTTCCCTTAAATAATGGTTTTTCTTCACCATATTTAGGTAACTCATCCCTATCTAAAGCACTGGATTGTGAGGTATAGGATTCTTCAGTTATTATGACTTTTATTCCTTTTAATTGAGCTTTGTAGGTTAACATTTCTATTAATCTATAATGGGGAATATTAACAAATTGTTGATTATTCCTTTTTCCTAGATTAAGAGATTGTTTCATCCGCTCATTATGCCCAATTATTAACGTCCCTATTTCATGAAGAATACACCAATCTATTACTCTTTTACTGGCTGTGTGTAGATAATTTTCTACTCGACAGTTTCGTTTATGGGTTAGGAATATCAATCTCTTAGATGAGGGTTGATTATTTCTGGTTTTCAGTTGAGATTGTAAGCGGGAACGTTGTTTGTTGTAGAAGGTGTTAATTGCTTTTAACGGTCTGCCATTTACCAAAAGAGGTGCTACACCTGTTTGATTTGTAGTTACAGCCATTAAGTTATTAACTCCTAAATCTATCCCAGCTATCTCTTGTTTATCTGTGGTTTCCGACCGTCTTTCATAGACTATTTCAATGACATAACAGCTACTTTTGGGGACAATTCTCACTTCAATTATTTCTCTTCGGGAAGTGGTCAATTTTACGTCGCTCATAGACAAGTGACACCCCCCCTTGCCCCCCCGACGTCGGGGGGGTTGGGGGGGTCTTCTTTTAAAGGTTTTTTATAAATTGATTCCTGAGAATATATTAGCAGGTTTCTTCCTTTGGTTTTGTCCTTATACTTAATAATTTTAGGTTTTCCTAAAAATTTTTCAGGGTGTTTTTTCCAAGCTCTAAAAGCGGCAAAATAACTAATCCAAGCCTGATCTAATCTTCTGATTATCTGCGTGCTTCGGTTTCGTGGGTAAAGCTAAATAATCTGAGGTTTTAGATACCAGATGATAGAGTTGATTAAAACTCAGTTTTTGGGAGTTTTCAAAGAAATATTGGCGATAATGGTAGTTAGCTAGATTGAACAAATTTTTTGACAAGAAGGCATAATGGTCGATTTCTGACCATAAGGGATGGTTTTGACTGATAATATGACGTTCAACTAGCTTCATATCTTGATTATACCTGATAACGTTCTTAAAATCTATCGGTGGCCAAAGTTACTTATTTTAGCTATCTAGCTACAGAAATGAGTAGCTTTAAAAAGCTTTAGGTAGGTTTTTGGTTTCTGTGGTTAACCCCAGACAAAAATAAGAGCGATCGCACTAATCATATCATATTCCAAGGCTCTGTCTTGGAACAAGGATATGGTTATTGATTTCTTTTTGCTTCCTCCGCTAACTTTTTGTTATTAGAAGCATAAGGATTTTGAGGATTAATTTCAATGGCTTTGTTATAATCTTTAATAGCTTTATCATATTCTTTTAAATTATAGTAAACATTCCCTCGACCATTGTAAGCATTATCATATTGAGGATTAATTTCAATGGCTTTATTATAATCTTTAATAGCTTTATCATATTCTTTTAAATCAGAGTAAACAATCCCTCGATTATTGTAAGCATAAGCATATTGAGGATTAATTTCAATGGCTTTATTATAATCTGCCATTGCTTTCTCATATTCTTTTAATTCACGGTAAACAATCCCTCGATTATTGTAAGCATCAGCATCTTGAGGATTAATTTCAATGGCTTTATTATAATCTGCCATTGCTTTCTCATATTCTTTTAAATCAGAGTAAACAATCCCTCGCTTATTGTAAACATCAGCATATTGAGGATTAATTTCCAGAGCTTTGTTATAATCTTTAATAGCTTTATCATATTCTTTTAAATTATAGTAAAAACTCCCTCGATTACCGTAAGCTTGAAATAATTGAGGATTAATTTCAATGGCTTTGTTATAATCTTTAATAGCTTTATCATATTCTTTTAAATTATAGTAAACATTCCCTCGATTAAAGTAAGCTTGAAATAATTGAGGATTAATTTCAATGGCTTTATTATAATCTGCCATTGCTTTCTCATATTCTTTTAATTCACGGTAAACATTCCCTCGATTATTGTAAGCATTAGAATATTGAGGATTAATTTCAATGGCTTTATTGTTATCTGCCATTGCTTTATCATAGTCTTTTAAATCAAGGTAAACAATCCCTCGATTCTTGTAAGCTTCGGCATATTGAGGATTAATTTCAATGGCCTTAGTATATGCCGCAATCGCTTTATCATATTGATTATTATTACGGTAGTCTTCCCCTTGCTTAAAATAGGTTTCAGCAGTGGTAGAATTAGGTTGAGATGATTGCGCTACCGTAACAGGATTAAAAGAAAAATCCCCCACCAAAGAGGAAGACTCCCAAGGAACTTGCTTATTTTGAGTAGCTTGTACAACATCCTCCCGTACCCGTTTAAACATCAACTCCACATCTAAATTCGGTGTTTTCAGATGCTTTAATAAAAAAGACGTATATAACCCATTTTCTCCCTCTCCATCAGCAGCAACCCCTCCTGGTTCCGTCGCAAAAGCAATCAAGGCACCCCTAGCTGATTGTATCGGAGCCAAACCCCGTTGACTAGAGCGCCATTTTCGAGCAAAGGGATTATTGCGACAAGCATCAAGAATGACAATATTCATCTGATTTGCCGCATCTTCCATCCTAGCTAAGACTTTTCCTACCGGAATCGCCTCATAGCGCACATCTTCTGCCACATCCAGCTTCGCATTTACCGGAATAAGATAATTTTCGCCATCCACTTGTGTACCATGTCCCGCATAATAAAATAATCCCACTCCTCCTGCCTTAAGTTGGTGGTGAAATGTGTCAATAGCATTTTCAATCTGCTTTAAATCAGCATTTTCCAGCAAAATTACGTCAAAACCAACATCTTTAAGCGCATTCGCCATCGCTTCTGCATCATTAATCGAGTTTTTGAGAGGATTATCCTGATAACTCGCATTTCCAATGACTAAGGCTGTGCGTCGTTGTTTTTGTTGACTTTGTGACTGATTTGTGGTAATAGTAATTCCACGATCTTGAGTTTGCTGGTTTTGACAGGATACGAGGGAGAAAATTAGGGGAAATAGGGATAAAATTAGGCAAAGTTTCAATAATTGCGGTTTCATGGCAATTCAGATAAGCATTGGAGGATAATAATGGGATTGAACTGATTAGGGAAAGGATAAAATTCTTTCCCGACAATATCATATCTATTCAAATATTTGCTATACTTAACAATTATTTATTATTTGCTGACAACACTAGACGGCGGATGCAAGCAACTGTCCAGTATATTACTATGGAGGATGAGTTATCTTATGAAGATATTCAAGAAGCAGGGGAGGATTTCTCAGAGCAGTTAAGTAGGTAGGCACAATTATTTGTAGGATGGGTTAGCGGTAGCGTAACCCATGCGGGCGTTGGGTTTCATGCTTCAACCCAACCTACGTTCTATGGAGGATGAGTTATCTTATGAAGATATTCAAGAAGCAGGGGAGGATTTCTCAGAGCAGTTAGGTCGAGTTTTAGAAGCTAAAATAGTAGTCAATGGAATTAGAATCCGATTGGAGAATTAACGATGAATTCAAAACCGGTTACTGAACAGGAATTAGCAGAAATCTTAAAAATCGCTCAGCAAGGAGAAAATAAACTCAGAGAAATGAGCGATTATGCCACAATTCTAGCAGAAAAATGGAGAAGCAAAACCCAAAACACTCCTAATCCCGTAAACAAAGGTATATTTTGAGTCTAAAACGCTGCACCATTGTTTGGATTAGATTGCTGTTTTGGGGATTTTTCTACTTTCAAAACCTCAGATAAATCATAAAAAACTTGCTGCTTTTTACCAGAATTTTTAGAATCATTTACTCCTCTAGTTAAGGGTGTATTGTTATCAGGTGCTTGACGAATTTCCATAAGATCATCTAATACTGCATAAGGCTCATCCTTAGTTTCCAAAGTAAAGAGTAAATCATCTTGATCACAAGTAGCACTTTTGGATTTTACTCCACAGACAACGGGAACTTCTCGATCATTAATCCAACTTGCTACCGTAGCCGTGACATACTGTAGTCCATCCCGATCATAAATATCTTGGAATCGTCTAGAAACTTGATCACATCGTTTTCGAGGATTCCATTGATTACCAAAATAATAATTATCTGGTTTCCAAATAATTATAGTAAAATCTCTGTCTGAATTTGGATTATGGACAATAGTAGCTGGCACATTTTTACCTAAATATTGAGCATTTCCACAAAAAAACTTAGATTTTGTTGCAGCATTAGAATTTCCTTGACATCCTGAGGTCAGCATTAGCAAACCAAATAAAAGTGAGACTGCTATTCCCGAAGTCTGACGCTTCATAAATCTTACTTACTCCTGTTAAACTTGTTCCTATTACCTTTATAGCTTAAAAAGCAGGTTGATGTTGTGTCTCATTGTTTTGTTGTCTCTCAGATAAATTGATCACCCCAATACCAATTACTCCTCCTAAAAGTAACATTAAAATTAGGGGAATAACGGTCATTTTACCCCCTTTATTTTGTATAGATGAAGAATGAGACATAGAAACTGTTGGCGCCATGGTAGGGGAGACTCCCTGTAAACCTTGAATTGCTTGCAAAGCTTCTGTAGCTGAGGGATAGCGTTGTTGAAAATCTGGATGACTCATTTTAACTAAAATATCAGTAAATTTAGGTGTTATTTTGACTTTATTTTGCCAATGTATTTCTCCTGTTTGACTATCAACTAATTGGGTAGGATAATATCCCGTTAACATCTGAATAGCAATCATTCCCACAGAATAAATATCACTGCTAAAGGTAGGTTTTCCTAGATTTTGTTCATTTGACATATATCCTGGTGTTCCTATTCCAATTGTCTTAGGTTGGTTTTGAGGATTACTTAAATTAATAATCTGTTTTACCGCACCAAAATCAATTAAAATAATTTTATTATCTCGTTTGCGTCTAATTAAGTTATCAGGTTTAATATCCCGATGAATAACGTTATGCTGATGTACAAAAGCTAAAGTTGATAATACATCTTCTAAAAATTCAATTACTGCTATTTCTTCCCATTGTTTCCCTAGTATAGTTTCCTCACCTAAAGGATGTCCCTTAATATATTCTTGAACGAGATAAAATTGATTATTTTCAGAAAAATGGGCAAATAATTGGGGGATTTGAGCGTGTTTTCCCAATTGATAAAGACTTCTTGCTTCTGTATCAAATAAACGCATTGCTATTTGCCAAGATTGGGGATCAGATTGGGGTTTAAGTTGCTTGACAACACACCAAGGATGATCTGGTAATTGGGTATCTTTAGCTAGAAAAGTTTCACCAAATGCACCAGAAGCAAGCGATCGCACAATTTGATAACGATGGACTAATAAATTCACCCTTATCTTACCTGCTGATAAATAGCGGTTATTATAGCATTGATTGATCCCCCCTAGTCCCCCTTAAAAAGGGGGGAACCGGATTCAAAGTCCCCCTTTTTAAGGGCGATCGCAGATCTTGTATATACTTTAGACGTTCATAATCTGAGATTTATTAAACTTCTGAAATCGTAGAGTGAGCAAGGAATCCAGTTCTTTTTTATGTTTCAGATGGACATCATTCAGACATTCATAAATAGCTGAAGAAAAGTCAGAAAAGTTTTCATAATATTTACCATAACCCAAAGCTGGCGATCCTTCCAGCTTCTTGGCTATGGCCCGGGGTCTCGGTAGCGCCAAAGGCAATCCTGTACCAAGAGTCTCCGCTATGAATATTAACATCGAGGCTTCTGTACCCCGTCGTTAATTTTTAGCTCAACCTGCTGGGGAGAGTCCCTAATTGGCAGAATGACCCCCGAACCATAATCAGGTTATTCTGTGAATTGGTGGCTCTCCCTATGGGGTGGCTCCTGAAATAATCCCCCCACCGAGGACAATCTCCCCTTCATAAATCACGGCTGCTTGGCCCGGGGTGATGCTAAATTGTGGTTGATCAAAAACCAGCTTCACTTGCTCATTTTCTAGGGGAATAACATTGACGGGAACGGCCGGAGAACGATAACGTACCTGTACTTGCGCGCGGATAGGGGTGGTGGGTTCGGCAATAGAAACCCAGTTCATCCGTCCGACAAGACAAGCGGCACTAACGGCACTTTCGCGATTACCGACGATAACCCGATTCATGACGGGATCCAGTTTTACCACATACAGGGGTTCGGCGGCGGCGATGCCGATGCCTTTGCGTTGTCCGATCGTATAATGATGGATACCGCTATGTTTACCCAAAACTTTGCCATCGAGATCGACGATATCGCCCTCACTAACCGCGATATACTTATCCAAGAACGATCGCATCGTTCCGTGAGCTTCAATCAAGCATAAATCCTGACTATCGGGTTTATCTGCTGTTTTTAAGCCGAATTCCTGGGCAATCCTGCGGGTTTCTGCCTTGGTTTGTTCTCCCAAGGGAAATAAAGTCCCACGCAGTACATCTTGAGTTAGATCATAGAGAAAATAGGATTGATCTTTATTTTTATCGACGGCGCGCAGCAGTTGATAACGGTTATTTTCAGGAGAAAAACGAATTCTAGCGTAGTGACCAGTGGCAATAGTGTCCGTTTGCAAGGTTTCCCTAGCATAATGCAGCATCGGGCCAAATTTTACCGCTTTATTGCACTGAGAACAGGGCAGCGGTGTGATTCCCGCTTCGTAACCGGAAACTAGATAATCAATAATTTCCTTTTGGAAAAGCTCGCGACTATCGACGATATGATGGGGAACCCCCAACTGCTCACAAATAAAGGCCGCATCCACCATTCCCTCGGAGCAGCATTGACCTTTACCCTTCATTAACCACAGGGTCAAGCCAATAACATCATAACCTTGAGCGTGTAAGGCGGCAGCGGCGACAGAGCTATCTACTCCCCCCGATAGACCGACAACAACTTTCCCCATAAACTTTGTAATGATTTTTAACCAATATACTTTCTAGACTAGCATCTCCTCCTTTAAAATTTGGACATGGTGTACCCAAATTTCGTGTGAGGACAAACCAGCATGATGAGAACAAATCTACTGTTTTTCTCGGCTTTATTTTGGTTAAAAGTCGGGATAATCGCTCAAGCAACGCTACTGCTAAAAGCAAACTTATCTTTTGCCCAGAATCTTTATCCCGGTCGTCGTTTGCCCCCACCGCCGGCGGTGAGACAACCAACTAAACGTTCAGACAGTCCCAGTGCTGTTAATTGTTCCCAATGTCCACCCTTAAATTTACCCCCAGTTAATTCTCCTTCAGTTCGTCCTCTGGTGGCGGACCCAGTTTCTGGTAATCAACCCCTGAGAGAATACGTTTTTCAAGCTCCCGCTACCGTGCGTCCTGCCGATGCTACGGTGATTAATAATCATCGTCAAACTGTCAATCCACCAGCACCCAGACCTCAAAATCGCGCCAATAAACCCCCCGCACCACAGCAGCGGGTTATTGCCGCTAATCAACTCTTTCGCGTTGAAGTTAGGACTAATAGTGCGGAAGCGTTGGCAAAAATTAAAGAAATTGAACCCCTCGCATTTATCCGTACGGGAGAAAATGTTATTCAAGTGGGGTTATTTCAGCAACAATACCAAGCAAAGCAAAGAGTACAAGAGTTAACTAAACAGGGTTTTAGCGCTCAGATTATTACCCTCAATAATTAGTAAAGTTAGGGTTGAAAATATTAATAATAATCCGGGTTCAGGTCTGGGAATTATCCCTAATTCTCCTTAACCCTTGCCCTGCTGCGGGTTAATAAAACCGCTTGTAATACTAAATCCTGTTTAAAAGGTATAGGAGAGTGGGGAGACACAATATTAATTAAAATTATCAAAAATTAATTTTGAGGGGAAGTTCTTAAGTAGCTAGACACAATTAATTACACATAAGTAGCTGGTTATAATTAAATTAAAAATGGATTTTAGGTTCGATCCCCCCTGCTCCCCTTGATAAGGTAGGGTTGATTCATGAATCAACCCTACCCTTGATAAGGGTGGTGTCTGATAATTTTTAACGCCTACCTACTTATCTAACTATCTCTTGCCTGTTGCCTCTTGCCTATCCTCACCAAGAAGTTAATTTTGCCCTATTACTTAGCACACAGAGTTAATTTTGTCAAGCAAAATTCTGACCGCATCGATCATAACATCCGGTTGATCCATCCAGACAAAATGGCCACTTTTATCCGCTTGTATTTCCCTAAAATCTCTGGATAATTTGCCTAATTCTAGGTGCATCTCCTCCCGGAGTTGGTTGGCACTTTTGAGGGGAATAAAGCGAGTCCAAAGGGAAGGTTTAAAAAAAGAATTAGCTTTAATACTAACTATCGGTAAATTACCGAAATTGTTAGCCTCACTCAGCTGACGAGCGCTTTGGTCGAGATTAAACATTTCTCTACTCATCGTCATCCAGTGTTTAGCGCGACAGAAAGAACGCTTAACTCGATCACAAGAATCTGGGGAAAAGCGACGTAATTCTGGTTTTAATAATTCAAAAACTCCTAGAACTCTCAAAACTCGGATAATGCCTAAAATTGAGCCGATAATCGACATCCAAAATCCAGAGATGAAAAATAATTTTAATGCCTTTAATGCTGGCGACATTTTCAGCATTCCTTTGTCGTGTAAACCATCGGTGAGTACCAAACCTACTACTTTTTCTGGGAACAGATGAGCATACAGTCGAACATTATAACTGCCAAAAGAATCACCAACTAAAATATAAGGTGGTTCTATTTTTGCCTGGGTTAGTAATTGATCTAATTCCTGAACAATTTGGTAGCTAGTTCGTGGATGGGGACTAGGATCACTCCAACCATAACCGGCTCGATCATAAATACAAACCCTAGCCAATTGTGACAATTCTTCTATCAAAAAATATCCCTCAATTCCCCCTAAACTATGGTCAATAATAATAGTGGGACTAGCCGATCCCGCTAGACAAAAATGTAGGCGATATTTACCTAGATTAATCAAATTACCCGGCGGTGCTTTTTGTTCTTCTATCCAAACAGATAACGTCTGATAAACTGTGGTCGCTACTAGGAGAATTACTCGAATTGATAAAGACATAACTAGACCTCTTGTAAAAATCAAAAATTCTTGTGGTTGCTGGAGAATTAACCATGAATAATCATCAATGAAATGGTCGATTTAATGGTGAGCAGCGGCAGTGATACTAAATCCGTTTATTAAAGACTGATTATCTATACCCCCTTTTGCCTCTTGCCTGTCCTTATAAGTAGCCTATGCTCAACGGATTTAGTATGATTAAAAGAGAGCGCCAGCATTGCAGCCAAAATATAATACAAATGAACGCTTTACCCGATGATTTTGAGCCAAGTATTTCTAATCAATTAAGCATAAATACTTAAAATACCCTCAAATGCGAGCTGCTACGCAGTGCCTTCGGCATCGCATTTACCGAAGAAAAAGCGCTTAATAAGTTGTTAAATTTCGAGAACAACATTAGCAGTATGCTGAAAATTGGCTAAAACTATTAAGATCATAGACCGAGTTTAATCTTATGCTAGAGAAAATACTATACGCTGATTCCGGCGCAGGTCAAACCCAAGAAATGCTACAAGCATTGATGGATCTCCCCGCTATCCGGAAAGCGTCGATTACCATTCTCCGGGTTGTTCCCCCTCAGATTACCACCGAAGCTCTGGCCAGTAAATGGGAAGAGGGGACCCAAATGCTGACTAAAATCCTGCAAGAAGTCAAAATTGAACCCAGCAAAGTTTCCACGATTCTGCGTCAAGGAGATCCCAAAGATACCGTCTGTCAAGTTGCCGACGAAATCGGTGCAGACTTGATCCTGATGGGTTCCCGAGGACTGAAGCGACTGGAGGCAATTCTAGAAAATTCCGTCAGTCAATACGTCTTTCAACTGACTAATCACCCGATGTTATTGGTAAAAGACGATATTTACGTCAAAAAAATCAAAAAGGTGATGGTAGCTCTCGATAAGTCTAGCTCGGCTGATTTAGCTCTCGATCTGGCCATTTATCTCCTGCGAGACTATCCTTCAGCAGAGTTAATTCTGGCCCGCGTCAACCCCGACTTAAAGCCAGAATTTGCCCCCACTTCCCCCAAAGAAATGGAAGAAAACCCGATTATAGGGCCGGCAGTGGCAAAAGCGAAACGGATGAATATACCCTATCGCTGCGTGGTGACGGGGGGTAAACCGGGAGAACAACTCTGCAAACTCGTCGATGATTATGGTGTCGATCTCTTACTGTTGGGGTCGCCCGATCGCCGTCCTTCCGTGGCTAAGAGTTTACCAGATCTCGATCGCCTTCTCGGTACTTCCCTCTCGGATTATGTGCGGGTTAATGTCAATTGTCCCGTCCTTTTAGCTAGAAAAGAAGGGATTTAGCCCCTATTGGGTGTAGGCAGCTAAGTCTTGACTCATTTGATTTAAGTTGCTGGCAATGGCTTTCATCGTCATAAAAGCCGAGCTAAAGGCGATTAGCTCATTTAAGGGATAACTTCGACTCTCAACCCGCAAGCTCAGTAACTGCTTCTCAAGAGATTCAATTTCTTCGATGAGCAATCCTAACTTTGGTGGGTTGAGAATGACCTGGGCAGCGATCGCATCTTGTTGTGCGATCGCTAAAATCATCAGCCATTTTTACTTCTTTGGTGAGGACGGTGGGCAGGCGTTTGGAGCGTTTTGCCCGTAAATATGCACCGATATTTTCCAGTTCAATTTTAAGAACTTCTCGATAAAGGAAGAGGATGGCGTTGAGGGCTTGGTTTTGGGTGGCGGTGGCAACGTTTTTATCAACGGCAAGATGGCTCAAAAAGGACTTGATCTCTTCTTTTCCCATCTCACGGGGATGTTTTTTCTGATGGAAGAGCAGATAACGCTTAATCCAGTCCAGATATGTTTGTTCGGTGCGGTAGGAGTAGTGTTTGAGGCGAATGGTTTCACGCACTACGTCTAGGAGTTTTCGGGGTGGGGGAGGGTTCATCACAGAGTAAGCTAATCGGCATAACACGCTTATCGTAATAAGCTAAAACGCACTTAAACCACCTAAAATAGAAATAGTAACTTGAGAAAATTCCTACTTATGCCAGCCAAAGATTTCCTAGACTTAGAAGAAAAGAAAAACTTACAAAAAGCTCTTAAAGAAGAAGAAAGAGCAGAGGTTAGGGAAAGAATTTTAATGTTTCTCTTGCTAAACGACGGAAAAACTCAACGAGAAATAGCTGAGTTTATTGGCTGTTCACTCAAAACAGTCGCCCATTGGTGTGTTCAGGGCGATCCTAACAATATAGAAAGTCTAGAAGATGGGAGAAAAAATGGAAATCATAAAAAAGCCACAGAGGAATATATTAATTTACTATTGAAAATAGTTGATGAAGACCCGAAGGAATTGGGATATGAATTCGGGAGATGGACAGCGGCAAGATTAGCAGAGCATCTAGAAAAGGAAACAGGAATTAAACTGAGTGGCTCGCAAGTGAGAAGAATATTGAGAAGAAAAAAGTATGTGTATATCTGGGCAAAATATAGTCTAGAAGATAAGCAAGACAAGAAATTAAGAAAAGCATTTAAAGAAAAATTAGATGAATATTTAAAGTTAGCGAAAGAAAAGCCAGAGTCAATCCAGGTATGGTTTTGGGACGGGGCTTTCAAGGTGGCGACGCAGGTTCGCCACACAGCCCCTCATGAATGTGGATTTAGTTTGAGAGTAATAAGAAGGAGAGCTTGGACAAAAAAAGGAAAGCGAAAAAAAGTGAATGGGCAAAGAAAAAGAGGAAGGGTGAATGTGATGGGAGCCTTAAGATATAATGATAAAAAAAGAGTCTGTTTTATGATCAAAAAAGGAAATTCAGAAACTTTCCATGAACAATTAAAGAAACTTCATGAAGAGATTCGTCAAGAATGGATAAACTTGGGAAATCTGCCCGAAGATTTTCGAGAAAAGGGGACGAAGATTATCATTATATTAGACAATGCTAGTTATCACAAAAAGAAAGATGTTATTGAGCAGGTGGAAAAAGAGTTGCCCAATATTAGGCTAGAGTTTTTACCAGCTTATAGTCCAGATTACAACCTAATAGAATTAGTGTGGCATTCCGCTAAAGAATACATAGCTAATCGAGAATTTGAAAATAAAGAAGAACTGGAAAAAGTAGTCAATCAGCTTTTAAATGAAGGGGGATTGATTATTAAATGGAGTAGAAAACTTAAAAATAAGGGTAATGCTGTCAATGTAACTTAAATGCGTAAAAGCTTATTATACGGAAAACTTCTTGCGATCACTCCATTTGAGCGTAATATACGGAAAGATTCTTAAAAAAATGCGTATTTGGCGTGATATACGGAAAATTTCCGCATAATATATATATAGTTAGCCCTCTAGGTTTTAGGTTGGGGCGTGTACTAAATTTGTTGGCTAAAGGCGAAAAGTAGATTATTACAAGACCACCGGTAAAGCATCGCATTAAAGCCATTAGTAATGTGTTGATTGGAATAATGTTAATCAATAGAGGTAGACCACTATGGAAATTCAGGGTATTCAAAATCAATTTGCTTATCTACATCAATGGTTGAAGGAAAAATACAAGTTAACTGAACCTACATTATCTCAAGTTGCAGCAAGTTTGGTTCAATCTCATGTAGTAGCAAGTGGTATGCCAATCACGATCAAAACAGGTGATCCTCTAGAAATTGGCTTTATTAGTTCTGCGGCAGATGGTGAGTTGCACGGATCTTTGAATGTAAATTTAGCATTTGATACTTCTCTAACTCTTGAATCTGAGGAATAGGAGTGCGATCGCCGATCTGGTAGGGTGCGTTAATGAAATGTAACGCACCTTATCTAATGTTCAAAATCCGTGCGTTACGCTTTACGCTAACGCTAACACAGGCTACTAGTCTGTCAAGTTTGAATTGAGGGATAGAGTTTTTTTAATTTAATACGAGCATCAGCATTAGTAAATCTCCAGTCAACTGAATTTGACTTTTCATTTCGATTTTCTTCCCATGCCTTAATTTCTTGTTTTAAACTATCCATGTCTGGGATACGACGATCGAGACATTGACGATTCAAAACGCTCAACTCAATTTCTGCCATATTTAACCAGCTGCCATGTTTGGGAGTGTAATGAAATTCGAGTTTATCTAAAATTCTCTTGGCCTCTTCCGGTTCAAAGGCTTTATATAATGAGGCTTTTACATGAGTATTTAAGTTGTCTTGAATTACTCTAATTTTCTGGGCATCCGGATAACGCTCATCAACCAAATATTTCATTTGGTGTGCATAATCGCTCGCCGTCCTTTGTTGTGTAACTTCTACATGTCGCCAACCTTGTAATGGTTCAAAAAACATAAACATATTGGCTACACCATTACGCTCATATTGATAGTCATACCTTTCTGGTTCTCTCGGTTCGGCTGGTATTTTCTCTTTTGTTTCTTTGACTAATTGTTTACAACTCTCATCAAAACACAGCCAGGGATTTTGCTGGTCATACTCACTATGATAAATATCCAAGACATCTTCCATGGCACAGACAAACTCCGCTGATTCTTTTGGGGGAATGACCCATGATTGATTCAGCCATGGTTTCAATTCATTTTTTTTAAGGTTTTTCTGATGGTTTCTCGTGATATTTTTTCCACATATTCAAGTTCGACCATTTTATCTGCCAGCATTTGAAGTGTCCATTTTGCTCGTCCCGTTGGTGTTTCACTACAAGCGATGGCAATCAGATCTGCTTCCTTTTCCCCATCGATAATTTTGGCACGGCGATGTTCTTGCTTTTTTCGAGTTAATGATGATTCAATTCCTGACTCGACAAATCTTTGTCGTACTCTCTCAATGGTGGCTTGAGCAACATTTAAGGCTTCACTAATTTTCGAGTCAGTCCAACCACCTTCCTGTTGATTGACGTCTGCTAAAAGCAGTATTCTGGCATGGTTCATTTTGTAAGCTGCTATTTTTCCTTTCTTGGTTAGCTGCTCGAGTTCAGTTCTTTCGGAGTCTGTTAGATCTACAATATATTTTTTCTTCGGCATTTTTTTGTCTGAAGTTGGATAACTTCTTCCAGATTAGCTCTTTTTTTATCCCTCAAAACAAAATTGATGCTCTACTACATCATATTTCTGGACTTCCCCGTTGACAAAAAGCCATAAGCTGTGCTGTAGAAGGGATTAAGAGAATTTACGCCGCCCCGTTACTGGGTACAAATCAGGGAAACTCCCAATAAATCTAACGCTTTTTGTTGCAGTTGGGTCGGTCGAGTTATCTTAGAAAAACGATAACTTCCCTCTCTAATCGTACATTCCACTGTATTCAAGCAAATTGTCCCCAAGTCTTCCAACAAAGTCCGAAAACTATGCACAGGAAAGTTCTCTTGATTCCGTTTTTTTCTCTCCTTAGATTGCACCGATTCACTCCGACTCGCCTTAATCACATTCAGAGAACCATCATCAATTTCTTCATCCTCAAATAATAAAGGAGCCAAGCACTGTTTTAAATGCCATTCCACATAATAAGCCAACATACATAAAAAGATATGAGCTTTGACTCTATCACCCTTATAATGATAGATAGGACGTACCTTTAAATCAATTGACTTATAACAGCGAAATGCCTCCTCCACTTGAGATAAACTTTTATAAGCTTTAACCGTCGTCGCTGCATCCATCAAGGTTGACTCCAGAGAAGTTCTTAACACATACACACCATCCACAGGGTAAGCTCATCTAATTTGGTATAAATTGTACTTGACAAAGATTTCTGAATAGGGTAATCAAATCGCCATAGCACCGTCCCGCACTGCCAGTACCCAGACTTAGCCGCTGCTACCTCTGTATAATTTATAATTAGCCTTAGTCTCACTGTTGTTGATGAAAATTAATGAGGAAATAGCTCATGGGTAAAGGTTTTGCTCCCGTTCTCCCCACCGGAAATAAAGCTCAACTAAAACCTGAGCTTCCTTTAACATCAATAAATGAAATTCAAGCTAGTTTATTGACTTATCTTCAAGATATTCCTGACCCAAGAGCGTCCCGAACCCAAAAACATTTATTAACTGATATTTTAGTCATTGCTGTTTTAGCAGTTATAGCAGGAGCCAAAGGTTGGGAAGACATGGAAAATTATGGACTCAGTAAGCAGTCTTGGTTATCTGAGTTTTTAGAATTACCTAATGGCATTCCTTCTGATGACACTTTTCGGCGGGTTTTTGAACGGATTAACCCGGAAGTTTTGGACAAAGTTTTGTCTCAATGGCTGCCCCATTTAATCGGTTCTCTTTCGGGGGAAATAGTTCCCATAGACGGGAAAAGTCTCAGAGGTTCTTACGACCGTAATCAAGGAATTAAAGCCTTGCATTTAGTGACGGCTTGGGCGGGGGAGCAGAAATTAGTTTTAGGACAAGTCAAGGTGGAAGATAAATCCAATGAGATTACTGCTATTCCCGCTTTACTAGAACTGTTAGACCTTCAAGGGGCAATTATCACCCTAGATGCTATGGGAACTCAAACGGCGATTATTAATCATATTCAAGCCAAAAAAGCTGACTACGTTGTCGCCCTTAAAGCTAATCATCCGACTCTTTATACTCAGGTCAAAAACTGGTTTGAGCAAGCTCAAGCACATCAATTTGATGGTATTCAATTTAGTTATGATTACCGTCTGGAAAAAGGTCATCATCGCCTCGAAAAACGTTGGTGTTGGGCTGTACCTTTAGAAGCTTTCGGCGGTCTTTATCAACAGGCTCAATGGCAAGGACTTCAAAGTATTATCATGGTTAAACGAGTTCGTCATCTTTGGAATAAAACCACTTGTGAAGTCCAATTTTATCTCAGTTCTCTCCCTGCTGATGCTCAAAAAATAGGTAATGCTATTCGTAAACATTGGGGCATTGAAAATCAGGCTCATTGGATTTTAGATGTTACTTTTAATGAGGATCAATGTCGGATTCGCTCTGGTCACAGCCCTCGTAATGGGAGCCTTCTTGAGACGAGTAGCACTTAACGCTCTTAACCAGGAATCCACTTACCGACGTAGTCTGGCACAAAAAAGTAAACGGGCGGCCATGGATAATAACTATATGATGGCTGTGCTGAAAGCCTTTTGTCAAGCCTAATTGAGATGCTCTTACCCTGACACCATCCAAGGCCGTTTCTTGAGCGATTAATTCCCGCTTACGCTGATAAGAAAAGCCTTCTTCTGTTATCTCTAGGTTATAGTATTTATTGACCTTAAACTGATTAAGAACCTTGCCCACTCTCAAAGCTATCTTATCTTGGCCCTTTAAAGCTCTTTTCTCCCTTTGAGTCGCCTGAACAATCAAATCTAGTTCCTTCTCTACCGCTTCTAATAATGCCTCTCTTTGTAGTTGATTTTTCTGGGCAATGAAGGGATTACGACAAGCAATTAATCTTTCTTCGGGATAATCTTCACTCTCAAATTCCACCAAGTTTACCTGATCAAATAATCCTAATTGAATCACTTCCACCTCAGCCAGTTTCCGAATTTGAGGCTTAGTTAAACCAGTAATATAGTCTAATCCTTCTATCGGTTTTACTAATTCCTTGATTTTCGAGTTAGTTAAAATTCCTCTATCACTTACCCAGACCACATTCTCAATCTCCCAACCCTTTCTGACTTTCTCAATTTGTCCGCTTAAAGTAGCACCATCTGAAGTGTTTCCTTCAAATACTTCTACCGCTATCGGACAACCCTTAGCTGAACAGAGCAAACCAAACACTATCTGAGTTTTCCCCTTCTTTTTATCTCGATTATACCCATATTTTCCCAGTTCACAACCATTTCCTTCTAGGTAGGTAGAAGTGACATCATACAAGACTAATGTTCCTGATTCTAAGTGTTTAATTGCTAGGTGCTTCTCAATTTTCTCTTGTTTTTCTAATAACCAATCTAAGGCGTTATATAATTCGTCTTCATCGCCTTTCTCTAAGTCTAACAATTGTCCTAAACTCTGACTACAAGTCTCACTATTAAACCCTCTCGCTGTGGCTAGTTTCGATTTAGGATTGATGATTCTTGCCACAATCATCGCCACCACTAAGTTTCTGATTCGTGAGGATTTTTCACTGATTATTTTATCTAAACCCAATTTTTTAATCGTCTCTAAAATAGCCATTACATGACCATGAGGAAGACTTCTAATCACTTCAAAATGATTGGGAATGCCTTCATTCATGGACAGTGTTGCTCCTTTAAGAGCCAGTTTCAGATTTTCGATAATATCATCGGGTAATTTTGAGAGATTGGCAAGGGTTCTTTTTTTGACTTGATCTCCTTCTCGGTAGGATTCTCGAAGAAGAACAGCGGGGGGAGAATTACGGTTAGGAACTTTTTCTATATACATGGCTATTATTTTAGCAAATGGAGAGAATTCTTGTCCATTAAGAAATGTTACAAATTACATGGGTACATTAAGAAAAGTTAAGGGGGTGCATCCATTGATGGATAAGGGTTTTCGGCTATTATAGTATATATGTATGGGGGAAGTTCAGGTATAACAAGTCGCTGCACCAGAACGCCGTCACTTGGTTGAGTGCGATGCCAAAGGCACTGCGTAGCAGCACGCCGATCTTGTAGGGTGCGTTACGGCGAATTATTAATTTTAGTTTTTTGACTAAATTGATAGCCGCCTAACGCACCCTACTGGACTGTTTCAGCTAATTTGGTGTATTAGAAAAATGCTATAAATTCTATAATCTAAGACTTTAAGCCGAAATCTATTGCCCTATTTTAGCTGAAACAATCCACTACTGAATATACAGCCCTGAGAGCAGAGATCCTTCAGGCTGATAATATTTGCCTATTACCTATTGGGTGTAGGCAGGTAAGTCTTGACTCATTTGATTTAAGTTGCTGGCAATGGCTTTCATCGTCATAAAAGCCGAGCTAAAGGCGATTAGCTCATTTAAGGGATAACTTCGACTCTCAACCCGCAAGCTCAGTAATTGCTTCTCAAGAGATTCAATTTCTTGGATGAGCAATCCTAACTTTGGTGGGTTGAGAATTACCTGGGCAGCGATCGCCTCAGCCATTTGATCAAAAGCGATCGCAGTCTGTTGTGCGATCGCTTGTAATTCAGGTAAAAACTTTTGTCGTATCGGTTCAGGAAGCGGTTGCTGTAGCACATCTTGTAAAGCATCCAGTTGAGCCCAGAGTTTTTGTTCGTAGCCGATGGAGAAATTCCAAAAATTTTGGTGTTTGGTTGCTAAAACTGTGGAAATTTGTTCGAGACTGGCAATCTTAACCGAGGCTGGATGTTGAGCGATCGCCACTGTGATGGCCTGCTTCAGTTGGGCGATATCTGACGGTGGTATCGTATCCTGAAAATAGCCTGACAGCAGTTTTTGATATAGCTGTCCCATTTTCTTAAAAGTCACAGAAAAATCTGTTTCCAGTTGGTTTGTAGCCGATTTTGTCATAAATACAGTGGTCAGCAACACCCCCAGAAACGCACCTACGGGAACTGAAATCAGTGCGGCCCAAATTCCTTGCTCGAAAAAAGGAAAAATATCCTTCCCGATGGCATCGGCTGCTACAATCGCACCGATGCGAGCGATTGGCGTAAACCCCAGCCAAGCACAACTGAAGTAGGCGAAAAAATAAGCCAGACTGCTACTAAAAGGATTATAACCAAAGGACTTGACCAACAGGTAAATACAGAGAATCGTCAAACTCAACGAAACAGTTGCCGCCCAACCGATCGCGATCGCTCGCCCCCTTGTCGGTTGAATGACAGTGACCACTGCACCTATGATCACAATATCTGCCACTTTTTCGTAAGCAGAAGGATAGGGAAACTCGATGTGACGAATAATAGCCAGTAACAAACCAATAACCACGCCAAGACTGACAATTTCTCTCAGGCGTTTTAGGGATATAGGGGCCCATTTGGGAAAGGTAATCAGGTGTCTTCGCCTGAAAGTTGCAGTTACTTTGGTTTTATCGATTATCCTGCCTCCTAATCCCTCGCATTGTTGGATAAATCGAGATACAAGTTGAATAAATTGATAAAACTGTAGTGATTCTTGAACATCATACCGATCAATCTCTCCACTTGTTCGGAGATGATCAAGTTTACCCCCAATATTCGCTAAATCTTCTTCTAATTCTGTCAGGTAAGGGGTAGCTAAGATTTTTTTGCCGTTACTCAGATCCCTCAAGCTATCAAAGCTGTCGGTAAGATGAGTCGCCAATTGGTGAAATTCCGCCCTGAACTGACCCACTAAATTTTGTTCATGCTTTTCGCCCTTAAAAGCCATCAGATCAGCTAATTGTCGAGTCAATTGGTTCTGAATTGCCAAGATTTCACTCCAATTTTCTGCCACCAATATCTCACTACCGAATTCATGGGTTGCTTTTGTGAGTGTTGAAAGGCTAGTTTGTGTTGATTTTTTAATCTGATTGAGTAAGTTAAGCTCGTTCTGCTCAATAGAAAGAGAATAATCCCGCTCCTCGACCTCAGTTTTTAAGTGGCGATCGAGGATTTTTTGGAACAAGTGCGGTATATCTTGAAGGATTCCCATCAAGTTCCGGTTGAGATCGGATCGAGTATTCTGGGGCCAAAATAGTAAAGCGACAGCAACTCCCACAGCGATTCCGATCCAGTTATCGATGAGGCGCGATCGCAAATAAAGCCAGATATCTTGTTGTGCTGATGTTCCTACCACTCTCATGGCAATTAAAGCGCCCAAGAGTGTGGCTTGGGAATAAGCGGCTTGCCATCGGTAAGTTTCACAGATCAGGGCGGCTAAAATGTAGGTGAGAGAGGGAATGACAAAAAAACTTGAGCCTTGGATTCCGTAGGCGTTCACCAGGATAGCCGCAATGATTCCCCCCAAAGCACTTCCCCCCAAACGCCCCAAACCTGCGGCGATCGCACCTCCCATGGATGGCTCAATCAGTACAGATACATACCCAAAGACGGGATAGACAAAGTTGTCTAATACATTTCCCCGGTGCCAAAAGAAACTCGTTAAGAGAGCAGCACCCAGGGAAAACTTCAATCCCTGTCTGATCATTAGCCCGTTTTTACTGTCCAAGGTATCTCTATATCCTTTTTCGACTACTCATTGTTACCCATTAATCGCTCGCTCAATCCCATATAAAATTAGTGCCAAAAACGTCACCAACCAAAACCAAAGCTGAGGAGGCTCACTATGGATCAAGATTACTAAGACAAACGCTGCGGCGATAATCCACCACTTAAACCACCAAGTCCACCATTGAGAACGTCTTTTCGGATTTTCCATATTAGGTTTAACCGTTTATTCTAGTCGTTGTTTCTTTCAGCTACTTACGCTCGCAAGATTGTGGTTAACGATCGTACACCCCTGTAATCCAGCGAAAAGCAGGGGTTATGTAACTCACTAAAGAACGCTCTTCTACCACAGCATGGACATCTGCGGTAGTCCCGTTGGTAATTCTTTGGGGCGCTCCCTTGGCTTGAGTCCAGTAAAAACCACTGGGTGTATTGCGATCGACCTTCAGCGCTAAAGTGGCTTTGATAACACTTGCATTGACGGGTATAGGCTTATCGCGATCGTCTTCATCTCTACCCAGAAACAGCTTGCTGGCGAGTTCATGACTTCCCACTATATTTGCCAGTTCTGCCACAGTTACTGGCTGCTGATCGACGGTAATTACCTTAGCAACGATACCCCCATAGCGTTCGCGATCATAGAGATCGGGAACGACTTCTACTTCCTTGCCCGGTTCTAATCGTTTGGCATCACCACTCTTAAACAATGCCACCACGTTGGTCTTGGCCTTTAGATTGGAGACTTCTAACGTACCTATGCGCCCCCCCGGAGCCAGGACTTCCCCCGGATTAACAGATAAGTCTAAAATCTGGCCGTTGTACAGACTCACTACATTTTTGTTGGCTTGAATAGTGGTTCTTAACGTATTAATCTCTCGTTGCTGGTCAGCGATCGCATTGTAACGAAGAATATCACTGGCTGTATCTTGGAGGTCTATTTGCCGTTTTTCTGTGTTTAGTATATTATTCTGGGCCGTCAATGCGTTCATCTGCGCTCGCAGGCTTTCATCAACCCCCTTCAGGCGATCAAGTTCTATTTGGACGCGATTGATACTATTAGAAGCCTCTAGATTATTGAACTGAAACAAATAGGAGGGAAAATCTAGCTTGGCGACAGCCCCCTCTTCGATAAGTTTATCGTAGGCGGCTAGTCTTTCATCCGTTGAGTTCTGGAAATTTTTAAGGTATCGAGCATGGGAGAGATAGGCTTCTCGCTGTTTTTGATTACTGGATAATTGAACTTGAAGTGCTTTAATCTGAAGCTGATTCGCCTTTTGCTGGCGATCTATTGAGGCTGCATTCAATTGGCGACGACTCACTTCAATAGAGTCAACTCTTTTATCCTGCTGCTTGAGATCTGCTAGTCTATCCTTTTTATCCTTTAATTCTGTTTCTAATTCAGGAAACTCTAAAGTTGCCAGTAACTGCCCTTTTTTGACAGAATCTCCCGGTTGAATCAGGAGGGTTAACACCCGCCCACCTTGACGGGGTTCGATATTAACAATAGAACGAGGAATCAAAATGACCGCTCGTCCTTGAACAGGAGTCGGAATCTTACCAACTATCGCCCAATAACTCAGTCCTCCGAGCAAAAGACCCACCGGCATTAAGCGCAGGATTATCTCCCCTAATCTTCCTGTTGGCTCCGAATATTTAAACGGTTTTTCCGAATCAATTTTAGGAGCAATTCCCGTTTTTATTTGATTATCATCCTGACCTTCTATCCTAGCCTGCGTTGTTTTCTTCGCACCCATATCTGGCTGCTGATGATTCTGATCAGACATAGATTCGGCTTGATTCTTTGCCATTGTACTGAAATGAGTAAAAATCACTTAATTTGTAACATGATAAACATTCAGAGGATATTACTTTAGACTAGGAAAATCCTCTGAAAAAATCGCTCAAGCTATTTTTGACATAAGATAACTAGGCTACCTCGAAAGATTTACCGAAGGCTCAAACCTTTAAAATTTCCTGTAAGAAACCTAATAAAGTATTACTCTTGATGTGACCTAAAACAACCTAATTAGGGATCAAGTGTTTGAGTCCAACGCTCCGACTAGAGAGATAATCTATCGAACGAGTTTACACTATTCCAACTTCTAACTTACATAAGGCGTATAGTCTCATTGTAACCGTTCAGGGGGGGGGATGTCAAGCCGCCAGTGGCATTGACTCAGTGGAAGGACTCTCCTGGGGCAGCACCGAGATGGATACTACTCTTTCACAGTAGCCGCTCTTTTCTAAGTCTTTTTAGATTACTAGATTTTGTCCCCCCCTGAACTAGGGTTGATTCATTGTAGGGTTGATTCATGAATCAACCCTACCCCCTGAACGGTTACTTCAAGGGAGAAAAAGCGATCGGGCTATAATAAAGAAAATTTCATTTTAACCTGAGAAAATTCATTATGACAGCCACTATTGAAGAGATTCGGGCAATACTAAAGCAATTAGCTCAATCCCAACAAGAGTTATCCCAAGCTCAAAAAGAAACAGATAAGCAAATTAACAGAGTTAGTAAGCAGATTGGGGAGTTGGGCAATCGTTTAGGAGAGTTTGTCGAGTGGCAAGTACGTCCTGCGGTGGTGCGTCTGTTTCAGGAGCGGGGTATTGATGTCCATGAGTTTCACCCCGGTATTTCGGTAAAACGGGATAATGAGGGTTTAGAGATTGATCTATTGGTAGTGAATGATACGGATGCCATTTTAGTGGAGGTCAAAAGTAAGTTAACTCAAAGGGATGTGGATGAGCATTTACAACGTTTGGCTAAGTTTAAGCGGTTAATGCCTCGTTTTCGAGATGTAAAGGCTTTGGGAGCGGTGGCAGCGATGATTGTTCCCAATGAGGTGGCGAGTTACGCTTGTCGTCAGGGTTTATTTGTGTTGGTGCAGTCAGGGGAAAATGTAATAATTTTGAATGATGCAGAGTTTACGCCCCGGGTTTGGTAGGTTTAGCTTTTTCTCGAAATTTTATAGGTTCTGTGTGATCAGTTTAACTTACATTATGAGCGATCTTTGTGTCCTTTGTGTCTCTGTGGTTCGTTCCACTCCCTCGCTAGGAGAGATGTATCTTAGAATACATTTTACCCACCAAATCCAAGAGAGCCGATTCCATTCCTGCCAATAATCAACGCTAAAATTATACTAAATCCCTTGAGTATAGGCTACATCACTTTAACCTGAGAAAATTCATTATGACAGCCACTATTGAAGAGATTCGGGCAATACTAAAGCAATTAGCTCAATCCCAACAAGAGTTATCCCAATCCCAACAAGAGTTATCCCAAGCTCAAAAAGAGTTATCCCAAGCTCAAAAAGAAACGGATAAACAAATCAAGGAAACAGATAAGCAAATTAACAGGGTTAGTAAGCAGATTGGGGAGTTGGGCAATCGTTTAGGAGAGTTTGTCGAGTGGCAAGTACGTCCTGCGGTGGTGCGTCTGTTTCAAGAGCGGGGTATTGATGTCCATGAGTTTCACCCCGGTATTTCGGTAAAACGGGATAATGAGGGTTTAGAGATTGATCTATTGGTAGTGAATGATACGGATGCCATTTTAGTGGAGGTCAAAAGTAAGTTAACTCAAAGGGATGTGGATGAGCATTTACAACGTTTGGCTAAGTTTAAGCGGTTAATGCCTCGTTTTCGAGATGTAAAGGCTTTGGGAGCGGTGGCAGCGATGATTGTTCCCAATGAGGTGGCGAGTTACGCTTGTCGTCAGGGTTTATTTGTGTTGGTGCAGTCAGGGGAAAATGTAATAATTTTAAATGATGCAGAGTTTACGCCCCGGGTTTGGTAGGTTTAGCTTTTTCTCGAAATCTTCTAGGTTCTGTGTGATCAGTTTAACTTACATAGGATCGATCTTTGTGTCCTTTGTGTCTGTAGTGGTTCCTTCCACCCCCTCGCTCTTGAGAAATATATCTTAAAATACATTTTACCCACCAAATCCAAGAGAGCCGATTCCATTCCTGCCAATAATCAACGCTAAAATTATACTAAATCCCTTGAGTATAGGCTACATCACTTTAACCTGAGAAAATTCATTATGACAGCCACTATTGAAGAGATTCGGGCAATACTAAAGCAATTAGCTCAATCCCAACAAGAGTTATCCCAATCCCAACAAGAGTTATCCCAAGCTCAAAAAGAAACGGATAAACAAATCAAGGAAACAGATAAGCAAATTAACAGGGTTAGTAAGCAGATTGGGGAGTTGGGCAATCGTTTAGGAGAGTTTGTCGAGTGGCAAGTACGTCCTGCGGTGGTGCGTCTTTTTCAGGAGCGGGGTATTGATGTGCATGAGTTTCACCCCGGTATTTCGGTAAAACGGGATAATGAGGGTTTAGAGATTGATCTATTGGTAGTGAATGATACGGATGCCATTTTAGTGGAGGTCAAAAGTAAGTTAACTCAAAGGGATGTGGATGAGCATTTACAACGTTTGGCTAAGTTTAAGCGGTTAATGCCTCGTTTTCGAGATGTAAAGGCTTTGGGAGCGGTGGCAGCGATGATTGTTCCCAATGAGGTGGCGAGTTACGCTTGTCGTCAGGGTTTATTTGTGTTGGTGCAGTCAGGGGAAAATGTAATAATTTTAAATGATGCAGAGTTTACGCCCCGGGTTTGGTAGGTTTAGCTTTTTCTCGAAATCTTCTAGGTTCTGTGTAATCAGTTTAACTTACATAGGGTCGATCTTTGTGTCCTCTGTGTCTTTGTGGTTCGTTCCACCCCCTCGCTAGGAGAAATTTATCTTAGAATACATTTTACCCACCAAATCCAAGAGAGCCATTTTTGCTACGATATCCTGAACAGAAATCTGAAAAGATTGGCGATGAAATTGTCCCTCGTTTTAATCGGTGAGAGTATGAGCTATGCCTGATTCACCAGAAGTACAACAGAACTTTAATGCAACCGTTTACGGAGTAGCCGGAAAAGTTGCCGGAGACCAAATTATCTACCCCTCTTCTCAGAAGCAAGATTTAGCCGAAGCTGCCGCAGAAATTCAGCGATTGCTCAAACAACTGGAAGAGACAAATCCCACTGCGACGGAAAAACAAAAGGAAGCTTACATCAATGCGGCGGTGTCAACTCCTGTCAGAAAGCGATTACTAGGCGCGGTGACATCAGGGGGAAAAGCTGCCCTTGAGGAATTTCTAGATAATCCTTACCTCAATGTAACAATGGCTTTAATTGAAGGTTGGAAAACAGCAGAGTGATATTGGGATGGGTTACGAACTCATCCTACAATGTGGCAAAGGAGGCATCCGAGCAATGGCAGAAGAGTCCAAGATTGAGCAAAACTTCAACGCAGCCTATGGAGTTGCTGGAGTTGTACAGGGCGACCAAATTATCAATCCTCCTCAAACTCCCCAAGCGGAAAAACCAGCAGAATCGCCGAATAATCTCAATCGAGCGCGTACTGGGGCGGTTAATTTCGTGGGGCGTGAAGATGCAATGGTACAAATGCACCACCAGTTACAGCAACAAGAAAGAATTGCGATTACCGCCGTCGTTACGGGAATGGCAGGAGTCGGCAAGACAGAATTAGCACTCCAGTATGCCCTATATCATAAGAAAAAATCGACTTATCCCGGCGGTATTTGCTGGGTAGGGGTACAAGGGGAAACAGTGGGGGTACAACTATTAAATTTTGCTAAGTCGCTGTTGGGTTTGTTTCCCCCTGAAGATTTGAATTTGCGGGGGCAATTGGATTATTGTTGGGCGAGATGGCAACCGCCGGGGGATGTACTGCTAATTTTAGATGATGTGCATCAGTATGAGGAAATTCAAGATTATTTGCCTCCCCAAGAACAACGATTTAAGGTATTGATTACGACGAGGCAACATTGGCTGGCGGCATCTTTTGAGCAGTTGCGCTTACCAGTTTTAAGCGAATCAGCCGCCCTTGCTTTACTGGAATCTCTGATTGGTGCGTCGCGTCTGCAAGCTGAATTAGAGGTAGGGAAGGGGTTATGTGCGTGGTTGGGTTATTTGCCTTTAGGGTTGGAATTGGTGGGGCGTTTCCTCAAGCGGCGTAATAATTGGACATTGGCAAGGATGCAGCAGCAGTTGATAGATAAGGGTTTACAGTTGTCTGCTTTGCAGAATCCTTCGGGAGATATGACGGCGCAAAGAGGGGTAGAGGCAGCTTTTGAGGTGAGTTGGGAGGCGTTGAATCAGCCAGCGCGAGATTTAGGCTGTTTTCTCAGTCTCTTTGCTTTGGCTCCTATTCCTTGGCGGTTGGTGATAGAGCGGTGTTTGTCTGCTGAGGATGAGGAGGAGTTGGAAGATATTAGGGAGGAGCAATTACTCAATCTTCATCTGTTGCAAGCGGTAGAGGGAGAAGTTTATCAGTTTCATCCGTTGGTGCGACAGTTTTTTCAAGCTAAGTTAGCACTGCGAGAGGATGGGGATGAGTTGAAACGCCTGTTTTGTCGGGGTATGGTTGAGGAGGCAAAGACTATTCCTGAGACTCCCACCAAGGAGCAAGTGGAAGCTGTTGCTTTATCTATTCCCCATATTGCGGAGTCAGCGACGGAGTTGGAACAATGGCTGGAGGAGGAGGATTTAACCTCGCCCTTTGGAGGATTATGGAAGTTTTATGAAGGACAAGGATTATACGAACAAGCTGAACCTTGGCATGAGCAATGTCGAGAAGTAACTCGCCGCCGCTTAGGAGACAATCATCCCGATGTGGCAACTTCCCTCAACAATTTAGCAGCATTGTACAATTTTCAAGGCAGGTACAAAGAAGCGGAACCTCTCTATCTAGAAGCTTTAGATTTGTGTAAACGACTCTTAGGAGACAATCATCCCGATGTGGCAACTTCCCTCAACAATTTAGCAGCATTGTACAATTCCCAAGGCAGGTACAAAGAAGCGGAACCTCTCTATCTAGAAGCTTTAGATTTGAGAAAACGACTCTTAGGAGACAATCATCCCGATGTGGCACAATCCCTCAACAATTTAGCAGTATTGTACCGTTCCCAAGGCAGGTACAAAGAAGCGGAACCTCTCTATCTAGAAGCATTGGATTTGAAAAAAAGACTCTTAGGAGACAATCATCCCAATGTGGCAAATTCCCTCAACAATTTAGCACTATTGTACAATTCCCAAGGCAGGTACAAAGAAGCAGAACCTCTCCTTCTAGAAGCATTAGATTTGAGAAAACGACTCTTAGGAGACAATCATCCCCATGTGGCACAATCCCTCAACAATTTAGCAGGATTGTACGAATCCCAAGGCAGGTACAAAGAAGCAGAACCTCTCCTTCTAGAAGCATTAGATTTGAGAAAACGACTCTTAGGAGACAATCATCCCGATGTGGCACAATCCCTCAACAATTTAGCAGGATTGTACGAATCCCAAGGCAGGTACACAGAAGCAGAACCCCTCTATCTAGAAGCATTAGAATTGTTTAAACGACTATTAGGAGACAATCATCCCGATGTGGCACGATCCCTCAACAATTTAGCAGGATTGTACGAATCCCAAGGCAGGTACACAGAAGCAGAACCCCTCTATCTAGAAGCATTAGAATTGTTTAAACGACTATTAGGAGACAATCATCCCGATGTGGCACGATCCCTCAACAATTTAGCAAGATTGTACAATTCCCAAGGAAAGTACGAAGAAGCTGAACCCCTCTATCTAGAAGCTTTAGCAATTGCCGAGCAAGCTTTAGGGGAGAATCATCCTACTACTGTTAGGATTCGGGAAAACTTAGAGTCGCTCCCGTAGGATGGGTTATTAACCCATCCGATAATACAACAATATAAAATAATACAATCACCTTCAATCAACCAAACAATCATGACTACACTCAAAGATATTGAATCCGCGATTCTCCAGTTGCCTGACGAAGAAATCCATCAATTATCAGCTTGGTTACAAGACTATCTTGATGATAGTTGGGACAAACAGATAAAAAACGATCTCGAATCAGGGAAACTCGATCGACTATTACAAAAAGTCAACAATGATATCAGTAACAATCAAGTTAAGCCTTTAGATGAAATCCTTAACAACTCCTGATTTTTGGCAATGTTATGCCAACTTATCTCCCTACATTAAGCAACAGGCAAAAAAAGCCTATCGTCTCTGGATTAGTAATGTTTTCCATCGATCATTACATTTCAAGAAAGTAGGGAAAAATGTTTGGTCAGTCCGAATAACTGAGAATTATAGAGCTTTAGCATTGAAAAAAGGTGAAGATTATTACTGGTTTTGGATTGGTTCTCATGATGAGTATGAAGAGTTAATTAAATAGAAGGAGAAAATTAACCATGCTAGATCCTAAAGAATTTCGCAATATTATCCACCAATATTTTACTGAAGTTACCTCACAGGAATTTCTGGCAAATCAAAAAAAATACTGTCCAGAAATTTTTGAAGGCGATAACTATCCCAATATCACTAAAAATCTTAATAATTTAGCAAAACTCTACCACTCTCAAGGAAGATACGAAGAAACTGAACCACTCTTAATACAAGCTTTAGAATTGAGAAAACGACTATTAGGGGAGAATCATCCTACTACTGTTAAGATTCGGGAAAACTTACAAACGCTGCGACAACAGCAACATCCATCGTCTTAACTGTGATTGATGGGATTATGGGATGGACTATAATTGAATTAATCACTGATAACTGATATAGGCTATAGTTGAAGAACTTACAAAGGTAAAATTATGACCATTAAAGAACAACTAATTCATGAAATTGAAACAGTATCCGATGAGGTAATAGAAGAAGTTTTTGACTTTTTATTGTTAGCCAAAATCAAACATCATCGATCGCAAGAACAATCTAAACCTTTCGCGCGATTTATCGAAGAACTCACTGCTGATATTCCTCAAGAAGTTTTAGATACCTTACCAACCGATAGTGCAGAGCAACATGATCATTACATCTACGGTACTCCTAAACATTAACCATGAAGCAAATTTTTGCCGACACCTTTTATTGGATCGCTTTACTCAACCCCAAAGATGACTGGCATCAAATCGCACTCAACTATGCTCATAATTGTATCAATGATCAACTAATAACAACGGATGGCATTATTGATGAGATACTGAACTATGCTTCATGTAGAGGAACTATTATGAGACAGAAAGCACTCTTAATGTGTACGCAAATGCTACGGGAAAAAACAATACAAGTTATTTCCTATACACCAGAATTACGTCAATTAGGTTTTGAATTATATAAACAACGGTCAGACAAAGGTTATAGTATTACAGACTGCATATCAATGATAATTATGCAACAAATGGATATTTTTGAAGTGCTTACCCATGACAAGCACTTTACCCAAGAAGGTTTTATTATTCTTTTTTAAACAATAGAACTACTATAAAATGGAGTCAACGACTATTAGGAAAAATCACTCTACTACTGTTAAGATTCGGGAAAAGTTTACAAATGATGCGACAACAGCAATATCCATCGTCTTAACTGTGATTTATGGGATTATGGGATGGACTATAATTGATCATTGATGAAGACTTGCTGAATACAACACAATCATAGTATTCATTCAATCATTTCAATCATAGTTTGGACTTATTATGGGATTATGGGATGGACTATAATTGATCATTGATGAAGACTTGCTGAATACAACACAATCATAGTATTCATTCAATCAAATAACAGTTTAGACTTATTATGGGATTATGGGATGGACTATATTGTTAATATTGTTTTGCAGTACAAAAAGGTCATAAAAAATCATGGACAAACAACTATTACTCAATAAAATTAAACAAGCAGTACAAGCGATCGAACCACAAGCGCAAATATTTCTTTATGGTTCACGGGCGCGAAACGATGCTCAACCAGACTCTGATTGGGATATATTAGTATTAGTTGATGGGATCACTAACCCTACTCGCACATCTCAAATCCGTCGTCAAATTTATGAAATCGAATGGGAAACAGAAGAAGTTATTTGTACCATTGTTCGCAGCAAAAATCAATGGGAACATCCCTTATTACAAACTACTCCTTTCTGGCAATCAGTTAACAAAGAAGCTATTATGCTATGAGTAAAAATTCCCCTCACGATCAACTAATTAGGTATCGTTTAAATCGTGCAGAGGAAGCTTATCAAGATGCTTGTTCTCTTGCTGATGGTGCAAGATGGAATAGTTGTATCAATCGTCTGTACTATAGTTGCTTTTATGCTGTTACGGCTTTACTTGCTTATGATAATCTCTCATCTCCAAAACATACAGGTGTCCGTAGTCTCTTCAACAAAAACTACATCCGTAGCGAAATTATTTCAAAAGACTTTGGTGCAGTTTATAACGAATTGTTTGAATACCGTCTCGAAGCAGATTATACAGACTTTGCAGATTTTGATGAATTACAAGTTCTTCCTTTTATTGCAAAAGTGAGAGATTTTTTAAATATAATTTCAGATCTGCTTCCTACTGATTAAATGACAAAAGTATTGTATGGCAATACATTAAGTAAAGAGCATCTCAATACACAAATGATTCGTAATAATTTACAAATGATGCGACAGTCACATCCATCGTCTTAACTGTGATTGATGGGATTATGGGATGGACTATAATTGATCATTGATGAAGACTTGCTGAATACAACACAATCATAGTATTCATTCAATCATTCAAATAACAGTTTAGACTTATTATGGGATTACCGTAGGTGCTTCTCATCGATGCCTCTTAGATTACCAGATTTTGTCCCCCCCGAACGGTGACAATTTATCAGCGTTTTCTCCTTGTTTGTCGCCGGTGATGCCATTGACTGAGGAGACGATAACTAACAAAATAAGTGATAATGCTCGCCAACAGACCTGTAATCAAACTACCAAAAAATAGCGTTAATAAAAATTCACCGCTCAAACTTGCCCAATTTTCCGCCCAACTTTGGTTAGAGGCAAAAATACGACTATCGATCGCTTGATTTCCTTGACCTAAAAATAATTCTCCCAATTTATAATTAAACAAAAACAGGGGAATATAGGTAAAAGGATTACTCACCCAAGTGGCTGCCGCTGCCGCAATTTTATTGCCCCGCACACAGAAAGCTAAAAAAATCGCAATAATGATCTGTAATCCCATCCAAGGAAAAGCCCCAGAAAACACCCCCACCGCTAACCCGCGAGCGATTTCGATCGGATGTCCCTGCAATCGCACCAAGCGAACCCACCAGTAGCGACAGGAGCGCGTCAGACGATTAATTAGGCTATTTTCTTTATTTTTCGCTTTTAATGACCGTGAGCGCATATTTTCGGGCATAAATGCTGACAAAATTGATACCAACTTCAATTTTAGCAAGGAGTGATTAAGAGATGTTAAACACAGGGGATACGATCGCCGCCATCGCTACGGCGATCGTTCCAGAACAGGGTAGCATCGGTATTGTCCGTTTATCCGGTAGTCAGGCAGTGGCGATCGCTCGTCGGCTGTTCCATACCCGCAATCGTCAACCCTGGGAAAGTCATCGTCTTCTCTACGGTTATATCCGGCATCCCCAAAGTCAAGCAATTATCGATGAAGCTTTGCTGCTGCTCATGTTGGCTCCCCGCTCTTTCACCCGCGAGGATGTGGTGGAATTTCACTGTCATGGCGGCATTATGCCCGTACAACAGGTGTTACAGTTATGTCTAGAAAATGGGGCGCGTTTGGCCCAAGCGGGGGAATTTAGCCTGCGTGCCTTTCTTAACGGCAGAATTGACCTAACTCAAGCCGAAAGCGTCGTCGATCTCGTTGGGGCGCGTTCTCCCCAAGCGGCACAATTTGCCCTCGCTGGTTTACAGGGAAAACTCGCGCAACCGATTCGGCATTTGCGTGCCACCTGTCTCGATATTTTGGCTGAAATTGAGGCCCGTATTGACTTTGAAGAGGATTTACCGCCCTTGGATCATGAGGCGGTTCTCCATAGCATAGAACAGGTTTTTTGTCAAGTAAATTTAATTTTAGCTACTGCCGAGCGCGGGGAATTGCTGCGTAGTGGTCTGAAAGTGGCGATCGTGGGACGGCCGAATGTGGGGAAATCCAGTTTGTTAAATGCTTGGAGTCGGAGCGATCGAGCGATTGTCACCGATTTACCCGGCACTACCCGCGATATCGTCGAATCTCAGCTAGTTGTGGCGGGAATCCCCGTACAAGTCCTCGATACGGCAGGAATTCGCTCGGCCAGCGATCGAGTCGAACAAATTGGGGTGGAACGTTCCCGCCAAACGGCCCGGTCTGCTGATTTAGTTCTCTTAACCGTCTCCGCAGAGTCAGGATGGACCGAGGAAGACGAGGAAATTTACCGCTCTGTCAGCGATCGCCGATTAATTTTAGTGATTAATAAAATTGATTTAGCTCATCCCGAAACGGTAATTTATCCAGCAGAAATTGAGCGAGTTGTCAAGCTTTCCGCCGCCCAAAATCAGGGTATTGAAGACTTAGAAAAAACTATTATTAATACTGTCCAAAATCAAGAAATACAGGCGGCTAATTTGGATTTAGCCATTAATCAACGACAGGCGGCCGCTTTAACTAGGGCGAAAATTGCTTTGCAACAGGTAAAAAAAACAATTGACGAAAATTTGCCTTTTGATTTTTGGTCGATCGATCTGCGTACTGCCATTCAAGCTTTAGGAGAAATTACCGGCGAAGAAGTGACTGAATCGGTACTTGATCGCATTTTTAGCCGTTTTTGTATTGGGAAATAAGCAATGAGGAAATCCGGTTAACCAGAAACAAGGTTTTATCCTTTTGTGTTCGGTTAACTGTCAGGGTAAGCGCATCTAAAAATGTAGCAAATTATACCAAGGTAAGCTCATCTAATTTGGTATAAATTGTACTTGACAAAGATTTCTAAATAGGGTGTGGAACTCGCTGTAGCACCGTCCCGCGCTGCCAGTACCCAGACTTAGTCGCTGCTACCTCTGTATAATTTATCATTAGCCTTAGTCTCACTGTTGTTGATGAAAATTAATCAGGAAATAGCTCATGGGTAAAGGTTTTGCCCCCGTTCTCCCCACTGGAAATAAAGCTCAACTAAAACCTGAGCTTCCTTTAACATCAATCAATGAAATTCAAGCTAGTTTATTGACTTATCTTCAAGAGTGTCCCGAACCCAAAAACATTTATTAACCGATATTTTAGTCATTGCTATTTTAGCAGTTATAGCCGGAGCCGAAGGTTGGGAAGACATCGAAAATTGTGGACTCAGTAAGCAGCCTTGGTTATCTGAGTTTTTAGAATTACCTAATGGCATTCCTTCTGATGATACTTTTTGTCGGGTTTTTGAACGGATTAACCCGATCGACTTACCGACATAGTCTGGCACAAAAAAGTAAACGGGCGGGCATGGATAATAACTATATGATGGGGAGCATCTCACTTACGCGATAAGTAATTATACTTAGCCTAAAAGCCACTCTTAATCGTGTCTTGGAACGAAATAGAGGCTTTTAAAGACTGCGTACATGGAGAATTAAAACAAGAATTACCCTCGAAAAGCCTATTTTTCCACTAAGTATTTATGCTCATTGCAAAGGTGAGATGCTCCCTATATGATGGCTGTGCTGAGAACCTTTTGTCAAGCCTAGCTGTCACCGCTCAAAAAAAAGGACTTCAAGAAGCGGCAAGACAAGCTATGGTTAAGGTTATCTCCCTAGAAAAAATTCTACCCGCCATGAAAGATCGTGTCGATAATGCCGAAAAAGTGGTCATTGCTGCTAAGGAAAAACTTCGCCAAGAGCAGGAAAAAATCGAGCATTATAAATTAGAAATGAGCAACTTAAAAGCGCTTAGTTCCATGAATGAGGCTTTAGGCAAAATAAACGAATTTGATAGTAGTCTCAACCTCAATAACTCCCGCGATCGCTTTGAGGATGCCAATGGAGCGATTAACGACCGTTATCGAAAAGAAAACGCTTATAGTGAATTAAGCGAGAACCATAGCGAGAAATTAGCTCAATAAATCGATTTCTTAAGCCTTGATGACGAAATTAACCGCTGTTTAGCTGAATTCAATCAGCAAAGTTAAGGAGTAAAGCGATGACAAAGACCAGCAAAAAAGCGGGTTTACCGCCAATTTCCTAGGTTTTACTGGGATTGATCGGTTGGTTTCTTTTTCCGCAAATATTGGCAATATTTGCCCCAAAAGCCGATAATAATCCCAGCATCAGTTACGGCAATCATCTCCTGATCAAAACTAATTCTAACACCGCCAAAGAATCAGCGATCGCTGCCATTGCTCAAGGTGATCACCAAGAAGCAGAGCAACTCCTGCAAAAATCCCTCGCTCAACGTCCCAACGATCCCGAAAGCGTAATTTATCTCAGCAACCTGCAAACTGGCTCAAATCCCTTTAAAATCGCCGTTGTTGTGCCAGCAACAACTAATCCCAACGTCGCTCAGGAAATATTGCGAGGAGTCGCCAGCGCACAAACCCAGATCAATCAACAGGGAGGGATCAACGGCAGAAAACTGATGGTTATCGTGGTTAATGACGATAATCAGCCGCAGATATCGAAAGAGGTAGCCAGTGAATTAGTCAAAAATCCCGATATTATCGCTGTTATCGGTCATAATGCCCCCGATGCCAGTGCCGCTCCTATCTACGAAAAAGGCGGTTTGCTGATGATTTCTTCCACCTCCCCGGCCAATAATCTCTCCAGTGCGGGAAATTATATCTTTCGTCTGGTGGCTTCTAAGAGCAACATTACGGAAAAATTAGCAAATTACATAGTAAATACTGCTAAAGTCCAGAAAATTGCTTTTTGCTACGATTCTCAAGCTCCTGATAATGTTTCCTTTAAAGATGAGTTGATGGCTAATGTGGCGAAAAAAGGCGGTCAAATTGTGCCGATTGTCTGTGATCTAAGTGTCCCCAATTTTAAGGCCGATCAAGCCCTTAATCAGGCGATTTCTGGGGGTGCTAACGGCCTATTTGTCGTCGCTCATGTTGATCGTCTCGATCCCGTTTTTGAGGTTATTCGCTTCAATCGTCAGCGTTTACCTCTGTTTAGTAGTCCCACCTTCTACAATATTCGCATCCTCGAAGATGGCGGCAAAAACGTCCAAGGTTTAACCGTTGCCGTACCCTGGCACCCATCGCTTAACCAGACTTTTGCCAATCTTATGCAGGAACAGTGGCGCAGTCCGGTTAGTTGGCGCACAGTCACCAGTTTTGACGCTACACGGGTGATTATTGCCGGTTTAAGGGAAAATCCTCAGCGTCATGGCCTACAATTCAGGCTGCGTTCTGGCAATTTTCATCGAACAGAGGCCACCGGAAAAATTAGCTTTGATCCTAATACTGGCGATCGCATTGGTCAGCCGGTCTTAATTCAAGTGCGATCAACTCCCTCCGGTGAGCAGTTTGTCCCTTTACCTTGAAAAGTCCCCAGTCCACCAAAGTCGGGAGAGTTGCCAACTCTCCCCCCAAAAAATGAGCAAAAATTACAATTATTTCAATGTTCAACCTTGAGCGAGAAATGAATGACTAATATGTTAAAATATGCCTAAGTAGGTAGGTTTTAAAAATTGTCAGATGCCCCCATGCCCCCTTATTAAGGGGGCATCTGCACCACCCTTATTAAGGGGGGCTGGGGGGATCAAAGGCAAAATCTATCTTCAATTAAATTATAACTACTTACTTATGGATATCGTTATTATCGAAGATGAAATTGAAATCGCCCATTTGATTCAGCAAACTTTAGAGCGGGAGTCCTTTACTTGTCATCTGGCTTATAATGGTAGGGTAGGACTAGAACTATTTTATCAAAAGCAACCAGAATTAGTGATTTTAGATTTAATGTTACCGGAATTAGACGGACTAGAATTGTGTGCTAGAATCCGCCAAAAACCGGGGACAAAAGACCCCTATATCTTAATGTTAACCGCTAGGGGAGAAGAAATTGATCGCATTATCGGTCTATCTACGGGAGCCGACGATTATATGGTCAAACCCTTTAGTCCCCGGGAATTAACCGCGCGGGTAAGGGCATTATTAAGACGTAGTTTAAGACACGATAGTCAACCCCAACAACTCCATCGCAGCCGTCATTTTATTATCGACTTAGATCAACATTCTGCTGTTCGTAAATTGGAGGGAATGCCAGAGGAAACCCTCGATTTAACCACCTTAGAATTTAATCTACTCGCTACCTTTGTCAGTTATCCCAATCGCGTCTGGAGTCGCACCCAATTAATCGATAATCTCTGGGGAAATGATTTTTTTGGCGATGAAAGGGTAGTAGATACCCATATCCGACGCTTACGCAAAAAAGTAGAACCCGATCCTGCTAATCCTATCTTTATCAAAACTGTGGTCGGTGTCGGTTATAAATTTGAGGATGACAGTGTTTAAAACCGAAAAGTTGTCCGAATTACCCCCACCCAGATATTACCATTTTCACTAAAATTATTAGGGTCAAAAATAACGTAAAACCCCGGAGTTAGCAAAATATAGCGACTAATGGGATAGGAATATTCCACTTCTAAAATGTGAGAAGTATCTCGATCTGCTGTAAACCCCTCCACATAACTGACCCTGGGTAACTGTCCACCAGCAATGGTAAAAGTTGCCCCTTCTTTAACAAAATCTCTAATAGAAAAATTGCCTTGCCATGTCCATAAATCCGCCGAAGAATCTATCCCTTGAGCGTAAGCTTTAGCGTAACCTATCCAACCACCTAAGCTAAAAGTATCATTAATATTCCAATGACTTTGTAAACCGACACTATCACGGGTAGCAGCCCCTAAATTGTTAAACGGATCGCGGGTAATAGGACTGCCTGTACTTCCCGATAAATTCACCGAACCTTGAGTAAAATAAGCGTGAAGATAGGTGACAGCAAAATGTAAGTTAGGAACAGGTTTAACATTAAATTGTAGCCCTGTACTGTAATTACCATTAAACAAACCATTACCAGAATTAGGATTACTGACAGTATCTTGTTCTGCTAAATACAAAGCTGTCACCGCTAACTGAGATGAAAAATTATATCTCACTCCTAAACCCGCCCCTTCTGGACCGCGATAAACCAAAGGATTACGACGATTAAAACGAGATAAAGCACCTGTAGCACTACTTTCTAGGAAAGGATTAACCACATCAAAAACATCATCAAGGTCTAATCCTCTTGCTCCCATCCAGACTTTAACTCGATCAATATTGCTAATATAATATAAGTCGTCAAGAGCAATATTGTTATTATCGTAGAGAGAACCCGCATCAAAAGAAAGACGCGCCATATCGCTACCTGTTGCCCTAGCTAAATTCGGAATACTACTAGCTTGCAGACGCATTCGCAGTAAATCTTTGCCAGTCAAACTGGTATTTAAATTTAGTCTAACTCGATCACTAAAAGTAGTTTGATTACCGATGGGACGATTTCTTAAACTCTCCTGTTGACTCGGTGATAAATTGGGAAAATTACTATCGACAGCAAAATCATCCGACCAAGCATTACTGAGAGCAAAAATAACTTCCCCTTGCAGTTTTGTCGTGATTGAAAAACTATGATCTTCGATAAAAGCTGTTCTCTGTTCTAAGTTATCAATTCTTGTGCCTAAAGTGGCTAATTCTGTCCGGAAATCTTGGGCAAGTTTTTTGATTGTTTCTAAATCCGCTTGGGTAATTTTAATTCCCTCTTGCAGCAATTTTTCCATACTATTGAGACAAGCATTTAAACCGACGGCAAACTCCCAACGAGTCAAAGCTTGAGCGCCCTTGAAAGTCCGGTCAGGATAACCTACAATACAACCATAACGCTCCACAAGGCTTCTTAATGCCTCATAAGCCCAAGCGGTGGGAGATACGTCCCGCAGTTGGTTAACGCTAGTCACCTGGGACATGGAACCCTGATCAACACTCCTATTAATCTGCTGACTATTTTGGGCGCGCTGAATGCGATCGAGTTGTTGTGGCGCCGCTGGATCAATTTTAAGTTGAGGCGTACTGGGCATGGTTTGAGCCACTGCACCGCCAGCAGCCGCCACAGAAGCACCTAATACTAAAGGAGTTACCTTTACTAAGTTCTTGAATAGTTTTGACATGGGGTCAATCCTCACACCTTATTTGATGGATTGAATGGAATATGGATACAAACAGACTATGTACTCAGCCTGAATTATAATCACATTCTATTCCAACGTGCTTCTTGGCTAGGTTAAGTTTATTTTATGATATGACAGAAAATTTTCTGTCTCATCTTAAGGTTTTGTTAAAATCTCAGCCGTCAGCTATCAGGAGTCAGTATTCAGGAGTCAGGGGGCAGCCCCGATAAAAAAATTTTTACCATCACAGATGAAAGAGGTTTCTTTCCCGACACCCCACACCCCACACTCCACTTCCCTAACCCTCACCCCCCAACCCCAATAAAAAATTCTCCCTAAGGGCATTTAAGCAGTCTGATGCAATAATCTGAGTAAAACAAGGGTTAGCTCAAAAACCTATTTCGGATGGCATCTGCTTTTTGTGAATCCAACCCTAAAGCAGATGCTTTGGCTTCCGCAGAACTCATAAAAGCCTCTGGGGGAACATTCAGATTTGATAAGTCACCGAGATATTTTTCATATTCGACTTCTTGAGGAGTGAGAGGAGGCGGAGATGGGTTGATAAACTTATTCCAGATAGCCTCTGCTTTTTGCCCATCTAGCTGTAATTCAGAAGCTTTGGAGCGAGCGGCACTGATAAATGCGTCCAGAGGTACTTTGAGATTCCATAGTTGAGCGAGATATTGTTCGTATTTTTCGTAGCCAGAGTCAATCTCAAAACCTAGAACTGGATTAGATGAAGAGGTACTCTCTTGTTGACGTTCAGTTTTAGTAGGCGATTGAGCATCAGAAGAAGGAGAGGGTTTCAATCGATTAGCGGTACTGAATTCACGAATAATATTTCTTTCTCGTAAATATCTGGGATTATCTTCTGCTCCCTGTCTGCGAAAATCAGACAACCGTTTTTGAAGATATGATTCTAATTTTTCTTGGATTTGCTGCTTTTGGGCTGGTGTTTCCGCTGCATAGATTAATTCATCAAGTTGGCGTTTTAATTCCTCTTTATCATTGCGACAATCAGGAAGTTGTAAAACCTGAACTGCATCTTCCCAATTAGCAGCCAGGGTCACTTTTTCTTGTTCTCCGTGAACTTCTATTGTGTAACGAATAACACGCTGATTGTTACTCTGGTTAATCTCATCGAGCAAAATTTCTAAAGCTCGATAAATTACTACTAATTCTTCTATTTGAGAGTCGGGGGGGATAAAGTCCCAAAAAACGAGATCCTTTTGAATATGAACCGAAGGAGGAAGATCAGCCCTTTGCCCTCGTAGTCTTTTTCGTTCGGCTTCAATACGTTGCCCTCGCCAGAGTTGATATGACTCGCGCATTTTATCCATTCCTTGAATACACCGCAGGGAAAATCCTCCCACTTCATGAATGGCTAAAATTTTGTGGCGTTCTTTTTCTGTCAGGGGTGCGATCGCTTGCTGCTCATTAAAATATATCCTTAAAATATCAGCTTGTTTTCTTGCTCCTGGCTCTTGGGGATTATCACCTCCTAGCAAACCAGCTTTTGCAAAATTAATATAGTCAAATCCAGAGTTTTGAGGAATATTTTGGTCTAATCTTACTAGAGGTTTCGATTGTTCAAACAACTCCTGAATCTTGGCTTTCTGCTCTAATTCGTCGGGATAATCTTGCATAAAGTAAGTACAAGCATCCATATTTTGGACAAGCCTTGTATTATTCCCAGCATTTTTGATAGTAGTCTGCGTCTGCTGATAAACAATTTGAGAAAAATCAGGATATTGAATGTCTTTAATTTTCTCAATATCAAAAAGACGGAAATAAGCGTTAGCAGGTCTATCTTCTACCCATAAAGAACTGCTGTTTGCCAGAACTATTTCTGTCAATCTTTCGCACAATACATTTAAACCTTTTTGCGCCGCAACCTTGAGGTTTATCTCGTTTGTATTGACTACGTTAGCGAGAAAATCTTCGTACCATTCGTTGAGTTCCTGACGTTTAAACAATTTAATTCCAACAATTTCTAAAGCATCTGCTTGGTTCATAAAATTTTTAGCTTGAGTGTCAGATTCAATTTTTAACCGTTCGATCCGAGTTTGCCATTTATTAAACTGTCTTTCGAGTTGATTAATATATTCTTTCATGCGACGGAGAACTTCAACTGCTAAAATTCTTGATTTTCTTTCCAAGAAAGCATTTAAATTCTGTCCTAAGTATTTTAAAATATCGTCACATTCTTTATTCATTTGCGATTCTTTTTGCAATCCCCAACGATCTCTCAATTCGTTCATTCGAGATAAACTAGCCTCATACTGCTTACGAGCCTCTTCCTCGATGACTAGCCAATTCTTCTCTGCTTCTTTGGAAAGTCTTTCAATATCAGCATCAAAGCTGCGCTTAATTTCCTCAATTTTTAGCTGAACAAATTTGGGTCCTAAATTACGATCTGCTAAGTTGGCGTATATTTGTTCTCGAAGTTCAGTTTCGGCTTTTTTAATTACCATTGCTTGATTATCATACATCACGCGCAAGTAATCACCATGAGTCCTTGCATCGGGTGATGAATCATCAAAATGGCGCTTGTAATCCTCAACTTGAGGACGGAGATATTGATCAATAAAGTTAACAATCTTACCTTTTTCCTTAGAAAAGAAACCAACAATTCCTTCCTGGGAACATTGCAATTGGTTATTAGTAATGATGTCTTGACGTAATTGACTAAGCCAAGTTTGTACAACTGCTTGATAAGGAAAAGATTGATCTTTAGCGCGTAAAATTGCTTTACGAAGTTCATCTCTTAAAAGATTAATTTCTCGCAATTGCGAAGTAATCACTGTTTCAGGTTGTGCTGGCAATTTAATTTCAGAATTTTGCCACCACTTGTATAAATCAGTTGCTAGTCGAGAAGCTAGATAGGAGCGAATATGATGAATAGGAACTTCAATGCTGGCTAAACCAAAACTCATGAAATTACGAGGATAGCTACGTCCAATTGGAGGTTTATCGTTGCTCCCCGAAGCTGCTCGTTTGATATTATCTCGAATTGAGCGTTTATAAGGTGAAAAATCTGAAACTAAATCTAAAAAGATGTTTTGAGCCATCACTTCTCTGACTTGATCTAAGCTCAGATTCACGCCAGATCCATTAGTTGAACCTATCAGATAAGTATAATCATAGGGAGCTTGATCGTTTTCAATACGAGAACCTTCATTTGGTGCGTAACGAACACTAAATCTGGTTTTTGGATCGTCGCCTCGATCAGAAAAATAGTTTAATTCTGCTAAAGCAGCATAACCGTTACAGTGAACTTTGTCATTAGAATTGACATTACTAAAAGCATCAGGAGTGCAAATAATTGCTGTCAGGTCTCCTTTTTCTCCTTGTTCTTTTTCTTTTCTACCAAATAACCAGTTTTGCAGAGAATATCCCAGATCGATTAACATTCCACTGCCTGTTCCTCCAGCAATTGAACAAGCTACAAAAACATTTAGTTCAGACTTAACTTTTAATTGATAGTTTTCTTGCATGAATGATATATGTTCACTTTTGCGAATCTCTTTTTTTAGTCTTTGACAAGCGGCTCCAATCTTGTCACGATTAAAAAAGAAGGAAAAGCGCCCACAAGCTCGAATCTGCCCAGCACCTTCTTGCGAGGCTAATAACTGGGGATTACTTATGAGTTCAGGAGGCAGCCACTCATGATACCAGTCCCATCCACTGGGATCTTGGACAATTGTTTGAACTTGTGGAAGCGTAACTTTTGAATAGTATTTTTCTCCTTCTTCTAAAGGAGGACCAATCATCAGAGGATTTGAAGGTTTATAACCCGAATCAGTATCAATATATAAAAATTCAACAATGGGAAAATTTTTTAAACTGCCATAGGATTCAGTAATTAAACGACGAACTCGCAAAATTACTTCTAATCCGGTTCCCCCTACTCCAATAACTAAAGTAGGAACAATATCTTTTCTATCTGTTTGGGTAACGCTATACATAATGTTCTCCGTCATTAATAAAAGTTGGTAACTCTAACATTCACTCCAGAAAGGAAAGCCTATCCTCAAAAGGATAAAAACTGTCCAAAATAGGGCATTGCATAAGGCAATTCTTCCCGTCCAATCAAAAGGCATTTTTCTATAGTTTTGCAGAAATCGATCTAGAGGTAGTACCAACATCCACATCAAGGAAATGAAAGCTGCTCCCAGAAAAAAATTGACTTGCTTGGAATTAGAACTAAATTTTTTACGAAAATCTTCGCTGACTAACTTTTGGATATTAGAAACGTTAGCAAGTAAAGCAATACCGCCAGTTTTTGAGGAAATATCTGCTAAATTGGTGGGAATGTTTTGCCCTATAATCAGAAAATTAAGCCGAACATCATTATTGACAGTTTGAGAAATCAAGTTTTCCTCCAATTCAGTCTGACCGTCGGTAATAATTAACATTTCTTTGCATCTTCCAACTTGGAGTTTGAGCGATTCTAGTCCTTTTTCTACAGCTATATTTAAGTTCGTTCCACCTCCAATCAGAGAAGCTATACTAGGTTGCACGACTCGATCTAAAGACTGCTCGATTTCTCTGGGGTTATTAGAGAAGTTTTGGGTAATAGGAATTACTTGATCGGCAAACCCATACAAAGATAGCAGAATAGGGTTTTCTGCTCTAGCATTTTGGCGAGCGTACTCTTTAACCGCTTCGATTTCTGCAGCCATAATTGTTCCTGTTCCTCGAAAAATATTCGTTGATTGATAGGTGCTTGAACTCAGATCGAGCATTATTTGTACTGATACACTTGGAGGAAACCATTTAAGAGAGCTAGTTAATAAAGCAAGAATCAGAAACAATCCTGTCAAAATGGCTGGGATTTGAAAATAGGGATAACGCCAAACAGGTTGAGGAGTGTGTAAAATCATTTGTTATTGAATTAATTGAAATCCGTAATCAACATTTGGAGGACGATTAGGAGCCCCTTTGGTGACTTTGACTAACATTGATTCTTCTTGTCGTTCTCCTTGAGCATTAAATTGAAGCTGCTGTCCAGAGGTTTCTGAAGCTGGTAGATTAGTTGCTTTTAAGTCTTGTAAGACACTAGCGCGAGTCGGATTTTCAGACAAGGCTTTAAGCAGTGCGATAGTCGCATCAAAACTACTTGCTGTTCGCCAGTTAATAGCTCCACCCCAACGCTGATATGCAGCTTGGGCATAGGGTTGATTATTGGCAACCCAAGGAACCGCTATGATTAGACCCTCTATAGCATTTCCCCCACTTGTGAGGATATCAGAACCATACAGTGAATTTCCTCCCAAAAGCTGAAACTTCGTTCCAGGGACTTGAGCATTAGCTTGGGCGAGAGAAATAGCATTGGAAATGTTACTAGGGTCTGGAAACAAGATGATCGCAGTGACTTGATTGCGAAGGGATTGTATTTCTTGCTTAACATCTAAATTTTGTCGAGTTAGATCGATCGCCGTGTAGACTTCACCTCCTAATTGCTTAAAGGCGTTTTCAAAAACCTCAAATAAGTTCTTGCTAAATGGGCTATTGGGATCGTAGAAAACTGCTATCTTTTGAACCGACAGTTTATTTTTAGCGTACTCTGCTAGTATTTTTACGCTCTCTCCGTCTGAAGGCACCGTTCTCAAGAAAACATTACCCGATAGATAATCACTGGTACTGGTTGGTGAAATCATGGCTAGTCCTACCTTTTCGTATTCAGGAAGGGCTGCTTGACTTGCTTTGCTAGAGTTATGCCCAATCACTCCTAAGACATTCGGGTTATTAGCCAGATTTTGAGCAATCATTTGCGCTCTTGCCGGTTCATTACCATCATTAGCGATCATTATCTCGACTAAACGCCCCCCTGCTCCTCCTGCGTCGTTAAAGCGAGTTTGAGCATCAGCCATTCCGCGTAACATATCTTGGGCAATATTCAATCGATTATCGATAGGAACGACAGTTGCCACAACTAAAGGAGAGCCTTTAAGACGTGCTTTGGCATTGTTGAGGTAAATTTGTACTTCTGGATCGTTGCGATTTCCTAAAACTGCTTTCTCGAACTGAGTAACTGCCTCAGCAAAATTCCCTGCTATAAATGCTTCTACGCCTCGATCTCGAAAGGGATTGGCTTGTGTTCTATTTAAGGTGCGCTCACCAGCACTGATCCAAGTGGGGTCAAAGCTAGTTGGAGTAGAGGAAGGAGAAATGCTAGGGGTTGGAGATGAAATACTAGGGGTAGGGATAGGGTTAGATCCCCCACCACCAGTAATTATATCTTTTAAAAAAACTACACCCACACCCAATGCGCTTAACAATAATAATGCTGCCCCTATTATGATAGGGTTGACTGGTATAGTAGGTGTTGGTTTCTGGGGTAAAGTTGCTTTTCCGTCTTGCCCACGAACCATTGGACATCCAGGGAAAGAGCAGGTATCTCCCCAATTCTCGATTTCATCGTGTGTTTTACCTGAATGTCCTGTACAAGTCCAAGATTGTGGAGAAGTATTTGTCATGATGAAGTTGCTACCCCCTGATCTCAAGGTGATTAGTTTGGCAACATTGCTTGGTAGTGTATGTAATTCTGTTAAAGTGGGCAAGGTAAAATCAGAAAAAAGGACTGAAGACCTTGGGGAGACCACGGTTAAGCCTCGTCCTGCCCAACCCACGATTCAACTTCATCTGTACACATACTGCTACCGTAATTGTACAGGAGAGCATCCCATAATTACAATAAGCAGAAGTGCTTAGAACGCTTAGAACTAACGGTTCGCTCATTTTCTACCGATAGTGTTCTTTAGGTGATTTCTGAGAAGGAAGGTACCGCTCCGTGAGATATGTTTGTCTTCTGAGAAACGAATTCAGATTGGCGATACATTTATTCTAGACAAAGAGGTGCAACAGGTTCCCACCCATCTTAGCGGTTTTTAGCCTCTTCAAATGATCTTTTTTCTAAAGCTGAATATGGCTGTAACTTTTATTCAATCAGGCATCGGAAATTCCGATTTATGCAAGAGGTCTAATGACAGGGAAGAAAGACACGGTATTGAATTTCCTCTCCTTGCTGCCTTCCAGTGGTTTAGCTTGTAACAAAAATGTCTCCCTATGTCCTATCCCTAATAAAAAATTCTCTCTAAAGGCATTTAAGCAGTCTTTAACCCTTATGTGCTACAATTTTTGAAGATTTTGCCATTCATTTAGGTTCAATCAGGGATCACAGCCTTTTCAGGGAAATTTTATGACAAGTAACTACGGCGCGGAACAGATACAAGTTCTCGAAGGGTTAGAACCAGTCAGGAAGCGGCCGGGGATGTATATCGGTACGACCGGGCCGCGGGGACTACATCATTTAGTCTATGAAGTGGTGGACAACTCGATCGATGAGGCCCTAGCGGGTTACTGTACTCATATCGAAGTGGATATCAAGGCCGATGGTTCCGTCAGCGTCACTGACGATGGCCGGGGTATTCCCACCGATGTTCACCCCACCACGGGTAAATCTGCCCTCGAAACCGTTCTCACTATACTTCATGCCGGCGGTAAATTTGGCAGTGGTGGTTATAAAGTGTCGGGAGGGTTACACGGAGTCGGAATTTCCGTCGTTAATGCTCTTTCTGCATGGGTCGATGTCACCGTCTGGCGCGATCATAAAGTACATACCCAACGCTACGAAAGAGGTATCCCCGTCACAGAATTGGTCAGCAGTCCCAGTCAAGAGGAAAAAACGGGAACTAGGGTTAATTTCCTGCCGGATACCGAAATTTTTAGCCAAGGCATCGAATTTGATTACAGTACCCTCTCCGGACGTTTACGAGAACTAGCCTACTTAAATGCCGGTGTTAAAATCACCTTTAGCGATTACCGTCCCGAAGAACCCCACATCGAAACCTATTGTTATGAGGGGGGTATTAAAGAATACGTCGCCTATATGTGTCGGGAAAAAGAAACCCTGCACAAAGATATTATCTATGTATCGGGGGAAAAGAACGGAATTAATATCGAAGTGGCGTTTCAGTGGTGTATAGATGCCTATAGCGACAATATTCTCGGTTTTGCTAATAATATCCGCACCATTGACGGGGGAACCCATCTAGAAGGATTAAAGGCAGTCCTAACTCGTACTTTAAATAATGTTGCTCGTAAACGCAATAAAATTAAAGAAAACGAGCCTAATCTAGCGGGGGAAAACGTCCGTGAGGGTTTAACCGCCGTTATTTCCGTAAAAGTCCCCGAACCGGAATTTGAGGGACAAACCAAGACCAAATTAGGTAACACTGAAGTCCGGGGTATCGTCGATTCCCTGGTGGGGGAAACTCTCAACGAATACCTAGAACAAAATCCCCAAGTGGCCGACACGATTATCGAAAAAGCAGTACAAGCGTACAAAGCGGCGGAAGCAGCCCGACGGGCCCGGGACTTAGTACGACGGAAATCGGTCTTGGAATCCTCACCTTTACCGGGTAAATTGGCTGATTGTAGCGAAAGAGACCCAGAAAAGTCAGAAATTTACATCGTCGAAGGGGACAGCGCTGGCGGAAGTGCCAAACAGGGGCGCGATCGTCGTTTTCAAGCGATTCTACCTCTGCGGGGAAAAATCCTCAATATCGAAAAAACCGATGATGCCAAAATCTACAAAAATACGGAAATTCAATCCTTAATTACAGCCCTCGGTTTAGGAATTAAAGGAGAAGATTTCGATCCCTCACAATTGCGCTATCATCGCATTGTTTTAATGACTGACGCTGATGTGGATGGCGCGCACATCCGAACTTTGTTGTTAACTTTCTTCTATCGTTATCAGAAGAATTTAATTGATCAAGGTTATGTATATATCGCCTGTCCTCCTCTCTATAAATTGGAACGCGGTAAAAATCATTCCTACTGCTATAGCGATCGAGAATTACAGCAAAAGATAGCGGAATTTCCCTCTAATGCTAACTACACAATCCAACGTTTTAAAGGGTTAGGAGAAATGATGCCCCAACAACTTTGGGATACTACCATGAATCCTGAAACGCGCACTTTAAAACGGGTGGAAATCGAAGATGCAGCCAAAGCTGAGGAATTATTTACCATTCTTATGGGCGATCGAGTTGCCCCCCGGCGAGAATTTATCGAAACCCACGGATCGCGTTTAAATCTTACGGATTTGGACATTTAAACCGTAACTTTGGGTTGTGTTACTCAGGCTAATACCCCGATTAGCTCCCTAATTTTCTAGCAGTAAGTCTTGCCAATAACCGGTTAGTTTTAGCTAATCTAAACAAAATAGGGTTTCTCGGCAAGAACCAGATCAAGCTAATAGCTTACTGCTAGATTATATTAATGGTTTTCTTGTATTGATCGCCACTTAAGTGCAAGGCTTGAGTCATTTGTCCTACAGTTAAACCTAAAGCCAATAAACGTGCCACATCTCCCAGAGATTCCAGTTTATCTTCCAGTTTACCTTCTTCTCGTTCGACTCAGACTTAGTAATTTATATATAGCGTTTTTCAGTTTGCTGAGGCACAAAAGTTATGGGTTTTAGGCAAAAGGGAAGAAAAATAGGTGTACCTCACTAGCTTAGGAAACGCTATAAATAAGGATCGTTTCTATTAATTGTAGGAGGTTTCGCGGTTGGGTAAAGTCAGTTCTCACTCGTTGAATGAGTTGTTTGGCTGTTGCCATCGCTTGATTTTCTTTGGCAATAATTAATTTTATGGTGGCAAGAGCCAGGGAATCTTGCATTAATATCATCGAAAAAATTTCAGTGGCGATGGTTTTTCTCAGTTTATAGCTGAAAGGAAACCACATAGGGAAAAGGATGCTCCCCATCAACAAATTTGGGGAGCTATTCCCTGAAGTTGACAACAATGCCTGGCACGGCAATAATAACCAATCATTACCATTCAATAAAATCACAATAATAGGATATAATAAAACAAATAGTAACTCAAAAAAACGGAGAAACTACCCTTGGAAATACCTTCAAAAATATCCGAAACAAACTAAAAGACTATTAGGGATTAACTACTGGTGAATGTGTTTCTTAAAAGTTTATTCATTGTAGATTTGACCATCGCTCCAGATAGATTGAACGAGGGTCACTAAAGCACTGAAAAATCCCAGCATATATAATACTCCTCTGACAAAAATCTTGGGAAGAGAACCGCTTTTATGACAAGGAGGATTTCCTAAAACATGACAGTCAAATAAACGCATAAAAAGTCTTAGAGATTCGGAAAAGGTCAGATTTTTAAAGGCCATCCAAAAGTGGTTATGATAGTGTGTAATTTGATATTCTAGAGTTCGTGTGCTAATGTCATGACAGCCTCCTGTCGGTTCTTCCAAATGAACCAACACTGCCTCTGGGTCATACCAAATCTTATAGCCTGTCTGCCGAATACGCAGACAAAGATCGGATTCTTCTCGCACGGCACTCCCTCGAAACCGCTCATCAAACCATAGTAGGTACTTGTTAAAGATCTCGCTACGAAAAGACATATTGCAACCCCTTGATGTTATGACTTGCTGAGGCTTTACCGTATGAGTTAAATCAATGTAGTACCAAGCAATTCCCGGATCCATGGCTTCAGTGGGAAGGTATTCAATGGTCAATATTTTATCTCCTTCTTCTAGGCTTTTTGGGTTGAGAACCCGACCCGCTACCGCCCCGACATCAGGTCGTTCTAAGTAATTACGAGCATGAGCCTTTAAAAACTCCTCGGTTAGCCGCACGTCATCATCGATGAATAAAATGATCTCACCTGTAGCCCGACGCACTCCGTAATTGCGCGCTCTTGGCAGACTAGCCCAATTAACCCGAAACCAGCGAAATTTAGCTTGGGTTTTTAATTCTTCTAGATAGGCTTGGGTTTCAGGAGTATGTAGGGGAGTTTGGTCGATAACCAAAACTTCAAAACTAGGGTAGTCCTGCTTGATTACGTCTGCCAAAGTATCTTGCAGAGTTTTCTCGCGACCGTATGTCGGAATAATCACAGAAATCAAAGGAAAATTGATGTTTTTCATAATCTAAGGATAAAGCAGGTAATTTTCGCTCTTTGTTACTCTTTATGCTAAATTAACATACAAAATGCCAAGACAACATACTTCTAATACTAAATCCTGTTTAAAAAGTATAGAATAGTGGGGTGTGGGCTTCCGCCGTGAGCTCAGCGTTCGACAAAAGCTCACGCCGCGGTTCGACAGGCTCACCGTCCGCTCGACTGATCTCACCGAACGTCCGAGGTCCGAACGGGTGTGGGGTGTGGGGAGAAACAATTCATAACTTGAGAGTTAATCGCACTATTAAAAACGGATTTGGTATAACCAAAAAATCCTGAAAGTTTCTCAACCCATAGCCGCTCCCTTTTATTAGTTTAAGTTTATTGTTGATTCCCTCGACCACTCCATTCTTTGTCCTTCCCTCGAAATAGCTAATGATTTCTCCAAACCAGTTTCGGATTGTTTGACAACTTTTGGTTAATATGAGAATACTATTATGATTGATGCTTCCCCCCGTCATCTCGATAATTTTACCAGCGTGATATTCGTGTTTAACCTCGGCAATGGTTTCTAAATCACGATATGCTTCTAAGCTGAGGGTTTTAGGAAGAGATGAAGTCAACATTTTTCTAGATTAGAGCCTCTTTTATTCAATCATAACACAATTAATGCTAACTATTTAATTCTAATTCCCCTTGGAGAAAATCAATAAATTGTCTGGCAGTTCTTCCCGATCGCCCATTATGTTGGGTTGCCCATTGTTTGGCACGAAATTCCAAGTCTTCTAGGCTAATTTCTAATTTAGCTAAAGCGGCCAAATGACGAACTATTTCCAAATATTTTTCTTGATTAGCTGGTTCAAAAGTTAGGGTTAAACCAAAGCGATCACTAAAGGATAATTTTTCTTGTACTGTGTCCCAATTATGCACTTCATCCCCATCTTTTGGTTGGGGTCGATCGGCAAAAAATTCTCTGACTAAATGTCGGCGGTTAGAAGTGGCATAAACTACGACATTTTTCGGTCTAGCGGTGACACTTCCCTCTAAAATAACCTTTAAAGCTTTAAAAGCTTCATCGTCTTCTTCAAAGGATAAATCATCGACAAAGATAATAAATTTTTGCGGTAAATCTCGCAGAATTTCCATAATTAATGGTAGGTCTTTTAATTGGGATTTGGCCACTTCAATTAAGCGCAATCCTTGACTATGGTATTTTTGCAATAATCCCTTGACTAGAGAGGATTTTCCTGAACCACGGCTGCCATAGAGTAGGACATTTAAAGCGGGATAACCTGCTAATAAAAACTCGGTGTTTTTAATCAAGGTTTCCTTGGGCATTTCATAACCGACTATTTCTTGAATCTGCACAGGATCGGGATGAGTAATTCCCTGTAATCGGCCTTCTTGCCACCTTAAAGCTTGATAACGGGCAAAAATTCCTGTACCACATTGGCGATAATAATCGGCTAAATCTTCGACTAATTCCGTCCAATCTAAACCGGAATGTAGAAAACTTTCTAATTTATTATCCACTTCCCAAGCGGGGAAACTGAGAAATTTAATTTGTTCAAAAACTGTCGAATTACTTAAGGTATAAATGCTAGAATTATAGAGAGATTGCAGGATAGATAAATCCTGTTTCACGCCATTAATTAAAGATTCGGGTAACTCCCAAACACTTTTTTTCTGTACCTGTTGACTAAAGGGATTATCATCTAATAAAATTTGTTCGACTAGAAAATCATTCCAACTGATATTTTTAGATGCTAAAGCTTGAAACCATTGACCATAGGCTTTGAGAAAATCGGCAACATTATCCGTAGATAATAGGGTAATAAATGCCTTGCCAATAGCATTATCAAAAACTCCTTGATACAAAACTAACAAACTGACTTTTTGGTAAATTTCAGAGATCATTTTTTATTCCCCACTAATAACTAACATTTCACAGCCGCCTTTTTGCCATTCCTAATCCGATTTAATAATTGCCGTCTTCTAGCTGAGGAAATGTAAATCAGTTATTATTCTATCAAGATAGGGTAATCTCTGCAAGATTAAGGTTAAAAAAGGAAAAATGCCCACCGACTAATTCCTAGGATTTCTTCAATTGATTCTCAGTTATCTTGATGATGAGGTACAAGGTTTTCGTTTTGGGGAGTCGGGAGAAGATACCCTGTCAGGCTACACTTCCTCTTGATGAGAAACGTTATATTTAATAAAATTTAACCAATCTTGGATTTCCTGTCCTAACCAGAGACATTCATCCTCCCGGAGATTCTGACCGATAAGATAGTAATTTTTAGCCGTCCGCAGACGAATCTGATAGTTACCTTCTGTGCCGTTGCTATGGAGAAAAATACCCCATAAATCTTGAGTTTTGAAAGCAAATTTTTTATAGATAAAATTGAAGAGTTTATATTTAATTAAAACTTCTTGAGGGGTAAAAATTAATTGCATCTCCCGCAAACAAATAAAACCAATTAGAGCTATAATAAAAGTAAGAATCGGGGAGATAAAGATACTGACAGTAAGGACAATCGCCAAAGACCAGAGAGTAGGCCCATCAGAAGGTAGCTTAATTTTGGGGGGTAAATTAATCTCGAAATTATCCCGGTGTTTAGCGATACGGATGGAACTGTGGGGAGGTTTTGGTAATTTCTTAGGATCGATTAAACTTGAGGCTTGGCGATGGTAGGGATGTTGGAGAAATTTCAGAGATTCTCTGGCACTTTTAAACCGCTTTTCTACTGCCATATCGGTCATAGTTTCTAACCAATCGATTAAATCATCATCGATTGTCACCAGTTGACGAAATTGAATTTTAGACTCGCGGTGGGGCAATTCTATCGGCACAATTCCCGTCAATAAATGAATTAAAGTCATACCCAAGGCATATAAATCAGAACCCGGAACTGCTCGGCCCCAAAATTGTTCTAGGGGTGCATAACCACTCGTCCCCACCACGGTAAAAGTAACTCCTGTCACTGCACCCCTGGACTGGACTGCGCCAAAATCTACTAAATAAACGTTATTTTCCGAGTTAATAATTAAATTACTAGGTTTAATATCTCGATGTAATACTGGGGGCGATAATTCATGCAAATAGATGAGAATTTCGAGAACTTCTTGGGCAATAGTCCGAATTACCGTAGGGGTGAAACGTTGCCCCCTTTCTAAGCGATCGCTTAGGGATTCTCCCGGTATATAATCTTGTACGAGTACAAACCAAGGAATCCCGTCACCTTGATTTTTATCGAGGGAAAAATAATCGCGATAGCGGGGAATACGGGGATGATGGAGAGAAGCTAAGACGGCTGCCTCTCTTTCAAATAATTTTAATTCTTCCCACTCCATCTGGGGACTAAAAGCGAGGAGTTTAATAATTACCGATTCTTGGGATAATATATCGGTAGCTAACCAAGTTTGACGACCGATAGCGGTATTGCCTAGACGTTGTTGCAGTTGGTAACGTTCAGCTAAAAGAGAATCAGAAGTAAAGGTCATAGTGGCTTTTCCCTTATTTAGGGTCTGCTGAAAAAGTTTTTCGTGGGGACAGGGTGTGGGAAGTGGGGTATAGGAATTATAAATTATGAATTATGAATTGGGGTGTGGGGTGTGGGAAGTGGGAAGTGGGAAGTGGGAAGTGGGAAGTGGGGGAATTTCAACTAAAACCCTAAAACCCTAAAACCCTAACACCCTAAACCCCTATCACCCTGCCTCCTGACGACCGGCTACTGACTCCTAACCCCACCAACAAACTTTTTGCCGCAAACCCTAATTAACATCGATTTGTTTTTTTGCTGTCCAACAAAGGGCGATTCCTTTTTCTTTATAGGAAGATTCTCCAACAAAGATAGGATATAATGTAGATTCCCCACGATAGATAATTTCTTGACCATCAAATGTTAGAAAAATCGGTTGATTGGGTTGAATTGCCTGATAATCTCGTTGGAGAATCTGAGGATGTAACATGGCTTTAATTTCACCCTGTTTATCCCTAGGATAATCGATCGAGCCTAAACGTTGGTAAACTGTTAGGGATTCGCCGAAAGTATCGAGACGGGCAGCCAGATAATTTTCCTGTTCGATATAGTCTAGGATTTGATAGATGAGTGTTTCGGTTTGACGAAAAAGATAGGGACAGATGACACCGTGGTTAACCGGACCGATTTCTAGGGTAAAAGCTAGGGGACAAATTCCTTTAAGAAAATGATTTTCTTCCTCGCTGACGGGATGATAAATTAAGCGCACATCAGGGTTAATTTTAGTTAGATAGGTAAAGAGTTTTAATAGCCAAGGATGGGGGTTAGAATAAATAATCGCCAGCATCATGTTAGATGTGGTGCTGTGAATATCGATTAATAAATCAATGGATTTTTCTCGGATTTGTTGATAGATATCTTTCGCTATTAGTTGCTCGTATTGCTGATAATTAGGATTGGCTAAATCTGCTCGGTTAAAACAACGATTTAAATCCGTATCGACATATCTAACCCGTTGCTTTAGGGCCAAGGGGTTAGCGATGAGAGTGTGGGATTGAAAACTGCTGCGGGCCAGGAGATTAGCTGAGTTTTGCAGGTATTTAACCAGATAAGCGGGAGTTAGTTCATTGCCATGCACACCGGCAATTAAAGCCAGATTTTTAATAGTAGTTTTCTGCTCGATCATTTTTTATAAGTTTTGAGAAGTGGTAATTATTTATGGTTTGCGGCAAAAAGTTTGTTGGTGGGGTTAAGAGACAGTTATCAGTTATCAGTTATCAGTTATCAGTTATCAGTTCACTGAGAAAACTCCCCACACCCCACACCCCAATTCATAATTCATAATTCATAATTCATAATTTATAATTCCTACACCCTCTTTCAAGTCAGGAGGGGCAGGTTTACCAACCCACCCCTATAACCGATTTAGAAAAACCAGCCGTAGGAATGAAGACCTTTACCTAAAAGATTCACCCCTAAATAACATACCCAAACCACAACAAAACCGCTGGCTGCTAGAATAGCCGGTTTTCTTCCCTGCCATCCCCGGGTAATGCGGGCATGGAGATAAGCGGCAAAAACTAACCAAGTAATTAGCGCCCAAGTTTCTTTCGGATCCCAACTCCAATAGGAACCCCAAGCTTCATTGGCCCAAACTGCGCCGGCGATGATACCGATAGTGAGAAGGGGAAAACCGAGACCGATGACCCGATAACTGATATTATCGAGGGTTTCCGCCAAGCTGAGACGTTGGGGCGAAAGAGTTGCCATGGCTGTTAAGGTGGGAGTTAAAAGGGCGGTTGGGCCACCGTTAGCCGTTTCCATGAAAATTGGGGCCGAAAGGGTGGTAGATAACTTATTTTGGAGACGATAGGCCCCCGTACCCACGGAACTGCCTTTTAACTCGATATTTTGACCTCTAGTGACGATCAGAAAAGCGATCGCCATCAGGGAACCCACCATCAAAGCAGCATAACTTAACATCATGACGCTAACGTGCATCATCAACCAATTCGATTTTAAAGCCGGAACCAAGGGCGCCGAAGTTTGCATTTCTCCAGGTAAGGACAAAGTGGCAAAAGCGGTAATCCCCATGGCCACAGGAGTCGTCACCACCCCCACCAGGCGACTGCGGCTAGTGTACTCAGCAATTAAATGAACCGCAGTTACACCCCAAGCGAGAAAGAATAAAGATTCGTAAAGATTGCTAATGGGGAAATAACCCGCTTCTAACCAGCGCGCCCCCAATAAAGCGGCGATACAGAGGTTTGCGATGGCCACTCCCGTGCTGCCCAGGCCCTGCAACAAAGGTATGCTGGGAAAGGCTGCCCCGGCCCAATAAACCAGCATGGTTAAAAACAGGACTAAAAAAGAAGTGTTATCGAGAAAGTTCTCTAAGCTAACTAAATTCATGGGATTTCTCTCGTTTGTCGCTCGCTACCAAGTATTCCATCCTCTATCCTATCCCATCGGTAAGGCGATCAAGACAGGGAATTGTTAGTATGAACTTTGTATTTTCACTCTCACCTACCCTAAAAATTAGGTAATTATTGGTATCAACTTTGTATTTTCACTGTGACCTACCCTAAAAATTATGGCTAATCAAGAAGATAATAAATTTTCCTGGTCGCGGTTGCCGCGGTTAGGCAAAATTCTGCTTATTTGTTCCGGTGTTGCCGCTTTAGGCTATTTTCTTATCCCTCGTCCCTCAGAATTATCCAATATTCCCCTCGAACCCTACAGCGAATTTATCAGTAGAGTGGAACGGGGCGACATCAGTAGGGTCAGAATTGGCAATCAAGTCATCTATTATCAATTAAAAAATCCTTTAGAATCCCTGCCTATTCCGGGTAATCCCCCCGTTAATCCCCCGGAATCAAGTAACCCCCTTTACGGTGATTCTGGTTCTCTGGACAACAAACCAAGCAGTAATCTAGTCCCCGCACGAGTTTTTGCCACGATTCCAGTCTATAACCCCCAATTACCCCAACTATTACAGCAAAAAGGCGTAATCTTCGAGGCGATTCCCGTGGCCGAAAACAGTTGGATCAGCACTCTCCTCGCTTGGGTGGTTCCTCCCTTAATTTTAGTCGCCGCCATGCAGTTTCTGTTGTATCGCAACGATGACACGCGTAAATCGCTGCTTTTTAACAAAAATCTCGCTAAAGTTTACGGAGACAACGAAAAATATCCGATTACCTTCACTGATGTGGCCGGGGCCGAGGAAGCAAAAACCGAGTTAAAGGAAATTGTCGAATTTCTCAAGGATGCCGAGCGCTTTAATAAAATTGGGGCGCGTATTCCTAAGGGTGTTCTCTTAGTCGGACCGCCTGGGACGGGGAAAACTCTCTTAGCAAAAGCGGTCGCGGGAGAAGCGGGAGTGACTTTTTTTAGCATTTCGGCCTCGGAATTCGTGGAGTTATTTGTCGGGACCGGGGCAGCCCGGGTGCGGGATCTATTTGCCCAAGCGAAGAAAAATGCCCCTAGCATCATTTTTATTGATGAATTGGACGCGATCGGTAAATCGAGAAGTTCGGGATCGGGAACTAGCGGCAGTAATGATGAGCGCGAGCAGACTTTAAACCAACTTTTGACAGAAATGGACGGTTTTAGTCCCAAAGAAGCCGTAGTCATCGTTTTAGCCGCCACCAATCGCCCAGAGACTCTTGATGCCGCTTTATTGCGTCCGGGGCGCTTTGATCGCCAAGTTCTGGTGGATCGTCCCGATTTAGCGGGACGATTGGCAATTTTGCAAATATACGCCCAACGAGTCCAGATGGGTGAAGATGTTAACCTCAAAGCGATCGCCACCCAAACCCCCGGTTTTGCCGGGGCCGATTTAGCCAACCTCGTCAATGAGGCTGCTCTCTTGGCTGCCCGTAATAATCGGGAAAAAGTCAGTCAAATTGATTTTAAAGAAGCGATCGAAAGAGTTATCGCTGGCTTAGAAAAGAAAAGTCGCGTTTTATCGGAAAAAGAAAAGAAAATCGTCGCTTATCACGAGGTCGGCCATGCTTTAGTCGGTGCTGTCATGCCGGGAGGTGGTCGGGTGGAGAAAATTTCGATCGTTCCCCGGGGTTTATCCGCTTTGGGTTATACCCTGAAAATTCCCACGGAAGACCGTTTTTTGATGACAGAAACCGAATTTAAAGAACAAATTACTATGTTATTGGGCGGTCGGGCTGCTGAAGAATTAATCTTTGGCAGTGTCACTAATGGCGCTTCCGATGATTTACAAAGGGCGACGGATATTGCGGAAAGAATGGTGACAATTTATGGTATGAGTAAATCCCTAGGACCCCTAGCCTACGATAAAACAGGACAGGCTAATTTTTTAGGTAATAATCAGGGTAGTCCCCGCCGTTCGATCGGGGAAAATACGGCCAAAGTGATCGATGAAGAAGTTAAACAAATTATCGACGCTAGTTACCAAAAAGCCCTAGCAATTCTCAGTCACAACCGCAATTTATTAGAGTCCATTACCGCTAATCTTTTGACCACCGAAGTAATCGAAGGAGAAGAATTGCAAGAATTCTTAAATCAAGCGCAAATGGTCTGATCAATCCCCATAAATAGGGTCTGCTGAAAAAGTTTTTCGTGGGGAAGTGGGGAAGTGGGGAAGTGGGGAGAACAAAGCTGCCTTTTGCCTTTTGCCTTTTGCCTTTTGCCTTTTGCCTTTTGCCTTTTGCCTTTTGCCTCTCCTCATAACTAGGGTTTGCTGAATAAATAGTCGAGAAGAACTAACTTAAGGAGAGGATAGGATCAAAGCATTGGAAAACTGGTATTTCCCTGCTTTGACGGTTAATTTGCCCTTTTTCCAACCCAAAGAAACAGGAGAGTTATCTCGACTTAAACTGTTATAAAGGGCGAAATTTTTTGACCAATCGTGCTTTTGACCGTTACGAATTAAAATCGGCAGTAGATTGATTTGATTATAGGTAAATTGTAAACTCTGCCCTTGACTGCCTTTAAATAAGAGGCTGCCTTGCTTAATTTGAGTTAAATTTACTTGACTTTTTTGCTTAAATATGCTCTTGAAATTCTCATAACTACCCTGGGTTGCCGCTTCCCCCACTTCCAGAGCAAAACCCGCATAATTGTTACCTGTGGGTAAAGCTTGGTAGGTATTATCATCGGGATAAGGGGAATTAGGAATCTCGATCATTTCAGGAGAAGAAAGATTAATTAATCTCAGGGCTAACCAAGTTTTTTCTGATTGAATAAACCAGATATTATCATCTTTTTCTAAGAAGTAGCGATCGAGTTTTGAGAAACCGAATAGAGGGAATTAAAGCCAATAGTAAATAGGGCAATTATTCCCGCTAAAATTAGGTATTTAATTTTAGATCCAATCGTCATCTTCGGCAAATTCATCGATGTTTCCTTGATTTTCCGGGGACTGAGGTTGATGCTCTTTATCTAATTGTAAAGGTATTGGTTCGGGGGGGATAATTTCTGGTAATAATTCTTCGGGTTTTTGACCATCTACCTCCACCACAATCATTTCTGTGACGGGAAACCAAAGTATGCGGCCTTGATCGTCACAAACCGTCAGCGTTCGAGATTTATCTGCATCCTCCATTGCAAAGAAATCTCCTAACATTTTGGTGGGTAAAATATTCTTACTTTCACCCCCACTAACTCCTAGGAATATATATTCGTTACCTGTGGTCAAATGTTGGACAATAATCGCCATAGTTAAAATAATTCAGTCAATGAAATGTACTTATAGCAGTTTTCATCAGAATGAGGCATGGGCAAGGTACTTAAACCCTTTGTTGGCAAAACTTGTCGATACCTCAGTAACGTGAAAAGCGCTATATTGATAGTTAACTTTTGAATGATAGCTTTCAGCCCTAAGCTTTGCACTGATAACTGATTACTGATTACTGATTACGGCTCTCCCAGCTTTGGTGGGTAAAATGTATTCTAAGATACATTTCTCAAGAGCGAGGGGGTGGAACGAACCACAAAGACACAAAGGACACAAAGATTGATCGATCCTATGTCAATTAAACTTATCACACAGAACCTAGAAGAGCCTGATTACTGCTTAACTTGACTGCCGTGACTGCGGGGATCGGTTTGACTAGCACCCGCAAGGACATTAAAATCAGAAGTCTGTCCCGTAGTGGTGGCATAGGGTAGGGTAGAATTAGTTAAAAGTGCCTCTAAATTAGCAGTTAAAATTGATTTTGGTTGTTCTCCGATCGCTTGGGCAACCGGTTGTCCTTGATTATTTAAAAAGACAAAATGGGGAATACCATCCACACGATAACGGAGAATTTCTGGCAACCATTTATTATTATCAACGTTGAGCATAACAAAATTAATGGCATTACCGTATTGTTTTTTAATTTCAGCAATTTCAGGGGCCATCGCCTGACAACTGCTACACCAATTAGCATAAAATTCTGTCAGGGTGGGTTTACCATTGCTGAGGGCAAGCTCGAAAGGTGTCGCTTTTTCCGCTTGCGCTTCCAAAGATACGGAACTAGCGGTGGTTTGAAACCCCAAGAAAATCGCTACACTAAGGATAACTGCCGTTACTGCCAGCAGCAGATTTCTGATTTTATTGGTGGGTGTGGTGGCTGTCATGGATAGTCTCTCAAAAATTATTCCTATCCTATCCTAATGAAAAAACGCGTTACTCTCACTTTTCCCAAAAAAGCCGTCCATATGCCCGTTACCTATCGACTGGCAAAGGATTTTAACGTCGCCGCTAATATTATCCGCGCCCAAGTTGCCCCCAATCAAGTGGGAACATTAGTATTAGAATTATCGGGAGATATCGATGAGTTAGAAGCGGCGATCGAATGGTTACAATTACAAAATATTGGCGTTTCCCAAGTTAGTCGCGAAATCGTTATTGATGAAGAAAAATGCGTCGATTGTGGCTTATGTACGGGAGTTTGTCCCACGGAAGCTTTAACCCTTGATCCGGAAAGTTTTCGTCTTAAGTTTTTGCGTTCCCGTTGTGTGGTTTGTGAACAATGTATCCCCACTTGTCCCGTGGCGGCAATTTCCACAAACTTGTAAAGTAGCAGTTATTAAATTAATTTTTTTGCCCATTTAAATAATAGCCATCGCTGGAGATTTTAAGCCTTGATTTGTCGCCAAGGCGGTTAATCGTCATAAATATCTCGCTCCCTTTCTGCCTAAAGACCCTTTCTCCGATACCATAGTTAAAAAGAGCTCCTTGACTCTGGCCACATCTGTGGGGATTACATACCATTAATCATGGTTTTTTTGCAAAAAATACAAAAAACTTGACATGACTTCTGCCGTTCCTCGCCTTTCCTATCCTGATAGTCCGATTGCTGATCTTCGCGGCCTCTATAACTTTATCCTCAACCCGCAACTGTTAGCCGCAGAAAAGGGAAATCCGTCGATCATCAGTTTTTGTCAAAAAATTTCCCCCCTTGATCCCCTAGAAATTCTCTCTCGGATTGCCCCTAGCTATCCCACCCATTATTATTGGGAAAATCCCGAACGAGAAACCGCTTTTCTCGGCTACGGCATCGCCTTTACTACCACTTTCCACGGCAAACAACGTTTTTTAAAAGCTCAAAAATTTATCGAAAACTGTCAACAAAGAATTATTAAAATTGATAACTATAGCGAGATTACTCCCCGTATCTTTTGCAGTTTCACTTTTTTCGACTCGGCAACAGCTACCCCCTTTCCCTCAGCTACCCTAACCCTGCCTAAGTTTCAAATTATCAAAAAACAGTCGGAATATTTTTTCCTGACCAATCTCTTAATCACTGGCGAAAAAGAAATAGAAAACTCCCTCGAAGAAACTCTTAATAACCTCAAAATTGTTCAAAATAACTCCGGCAATTGCCGACAAAATCCCCACCAGGATCCCTGTAGTTATTATATTCATCCTACCTATAATTTTCAAGCAGCTGTTGCCGATGCACTCGAATGGATACAGGCTCAAAATTTTAGTAAAATTGTCCTCGCTCACGCTCTTGACGTGATTTCTCCCCGTCCCTTTCATCTGGTAAACTGTCTTGATAATTTGCGTCAGCGTCATCCCGATTGCTACACTTTTTCCCTCGGTAATGGACGGGGAGATCATTTTATCGGCGCCAGTCCCGAACGCTTGTTAACCGTCCATCAGGGGCAATTAATCACCGATGCTTTAGCGGGATCCGCTCCCCGGGGAGAAAATGCGCTCGAAGATGCTCTTTTAGCCAATAAACTCCTAGCTAGTGAAAAAGAACAACGGGAACATCGGGCTGTTAGTGACTTTATTAACCAAAAACTGCGACAAATTGGCTTAAATCCTCAAAAATCTCCCTCTAGATTGTTAAAACTCTCCAATATTCAACATCTCTGGACTCCTATCCATGCTAAACTAAAACCCTCCATCCATCCCCTCGAAATTGTTGCCCAACTACACCCCACTCCTGCTGTTGCGGGGGTTCCCACCGAGATCGCTTTAGCACAAATTCGTCATTATGAAACCTTTGATCGCTCTCTTTATGCCGCTCCTTTGGGTTGGATTGATTGTCACAATAATAGTGAGTTTATTGTTGGTATTCGTTCGGCATTAATTAAAGGTGATCAAGCGCGATTATACGCCGGTGCGGGTATTGTTGCCGGTTCCGATCCAGAAAAAGAACTAGCAGAAATTCAGCTTAAATTTCAAGCTCTCTTAAAAGCTTTAACTTAAACTATAGCTTTTCACCGAACCAATAACTTAAATAAGCCTAATTTACCCTTAAAAGGCGGATATTTTAAAGCGGGATTGAACCAAAGAGGTGTTTTCATAATCGCTTTTTGGTGACTAAAATTCTCAAAGGAAAAACGACCATGATAGCTACCAATACCGCTATTTCCCCGACCACCAAAGGGTAAACTAGGATTAGTAAAATGAAAACTATTGTTGTTAATACAACCTCCCCCAAACTGAACTGATTCTAACCATTTATTTTCGGTTTTTGCCTTGGTAGTAAACAGATAAAAAGCTAGAGGGTTAGGGTTTTTAGCAATAATTGCTAAAGCTTCCTCAAAAGTGCTAAAGGCAATGATCGGTAAAATTGGTCCGAATATTTCCCCTTGCATAATAGGAGCATCGAGGGAAACGTTAATTAATAAAGTTGGTTGAATATATAAATTTTCTCGATCGGTTTTGCCTCCAAAAACAATCTCACCATCTTGGAGAAATTCAATCAAGCGATCAAATTGTTTCTCATTAACTATCCTACCATAATCAGGACTTAATCTGGCATCTTTACCGAAAAAATTAACAATAGTATTAGCTAATTCTCTGATCAAATTCTCCTGCTGCGATTGGTGTACTAAAACATAATCAGCTGCGATACACATTTGACCACAATTAGAGAATTTTGTCACGGCAATGCGACGGGTTGCCACGGAAATATTAGCATCAGCTTCGATAACACAGGGACTTTTTCCCCCTAATTCTAGAGTAACGGGAATTAACTTTGCTGCCGCTAGTTGATAAATAATTTTTCCTACCCTGGTACTGCCAGTAAAAAATATATGATCAAAGGTAAAATTGTCTAAGATATTCGGAATTACTTCCGCACCATCTCCCGAGACAATTAACACATATTCTTCAGGGAATATTTCCTGAATTATTTTAACTACCAATTTTTCCGTCGCTGAGGCAAATTCACTCGGTTTTAATACCGCGCAGTTACCGGCAGCAATAGCACCAACTAAAGGCACTAATAACAATTGGAGGGGATAATTCCAAGCACCAATAATTAAAACCACTCCTAAAGGTTCCTGAATAATCTGACTGGAGGAGGGAAAATTTAAGAGATTAGTTTTAACAGTTTTGGGTTGCATCCATGAGCGCAAATTTTTTAAAGCGGTATTAATTTCCACCAAAAGGAAACCATTTTCAGTAATCCAACAATCTTCGGGACTTTTCTTTAAATCGCTATATAAAGCTTCATAGATCTCCGCTTCATATTTAATGATTGCCTGTTTTAACTTCTCTAACTGCTGACGACGGAATTGATAGGAACGAGTGGCACCACTAACAAAATACTGACGCAATTTGGCTAATTTTTCTGAGTTTGACAGCATCGAAATAATTCCTAACTTAATGATGAAATTCTATGGCATCCACTGGGGACGAATTCCCGCTAGAGGTAATTCAATTAAATCAGATTTACTTGCTTTTACTCCATCTTGTAGGGGAGGAATTAACATCCACAAACGACCACCGATAATTGTTTCTCCTGAATCGGTAGTTAGGGGATTAGTCGTATTAGTATCATAACTGGTGAGAAGTTGATCAAAAATAATTGCTAAACTATCGGGAGATAAACTAATGTGAATATCACGATAATCGGCTAATTCCAGTAGGGGAGTCACTTGACCGGTCTTCACATCTATTTTAGCAAAATAGGGTTTTTCTTTGTACTCTTGACTGTTAGTAACTAACTCAGTTAACAAACAATATAAATCACTACCAGTGGCATTAAATTGACAATCTATAATCGAACCTTGTAGATTGAGTAAGCGTTTTTGTAATCCTTGATTATTGACATAAAAAAGCGATCGAATATAACGCATTTTGGCATTATCAGTATTAAAATTAACCATTGCTGCGGCCGTACCATCAGCAGAAAAATTCAAAATTCGCCCAAATTTTGGTAAAAAATCTAGGGGTTTTGTTTCGGTTTTTAAAGGCAAAAGGGCGATTCCTTCCCCCTGGGTGACAGCCAAAGTTTTACTATCAGGTGCAATCAAAAATTCCCCGCCTTGGATGTTTAATTGTTGGGGTTTTTCTTCAGATTTAACTGCCCATAAATCGAAGTTAATCGGATTGCGGCGCTCAATTCTCTGCACGACAATGGTTTTCCCATCTTTAGCTAAATCAAAATGATTATTTTGATAATCTTTATTGTCTAGCACTAACTCAATTTTTGCTGGCGATTGACTGCTATCAACTTGATAAAGCTGCAGTTCACGAATTCCCTCTATCCCCTGATTTTTCGCCACGGCCGAAAAGAGAATTTTTTTACCATCAGGGTAAAATTCAAAAGCCATAACGGTCAAATTTGCAGGGGTTAAGAGGGTTTTTTTCTCCTCGGTCAAGTTATAAAAAATTAATCTTCCCTGTTCTTCCCCATTAGTGCCAATATAGGCAAAAGCACGATCCCGACTTTTAAATTCTCTCTCAAAAATTGCCAGGGTTTGTCCTAATCGATTACCGCTGGGAAATTGTTCCCGCGCACCCTCAATTTGCAGATGATATTTTTCTCCGTAGGGAATGGGAGAAGTAAGGGTATAAGCTAATCGTCTTCCGGCCCAACTAAACTTACCCGGCAGCGCAGGATCGATCACGAGATTTTTTTCTACACTAGCATGATCCATGGGGCGATCAAAAGTGATAATAAATGCTTGATCTTCCGCACCAATTTCTCGATTTTCCCAGCTAAATTCCTTGACTCTTGGACCAGTTTGTAAAAGACATTGATTACCACAGCTATTACCCAACCAAATTAAGCCACCAATTACTAAAGTTAGGGATACAATTAATGTTATCGCTAATTTATCAATCGGTTGTAGTTGTAAGGTCTTGATCATTATAGTAGATGGTTAGAAACAACTGATAACAGTTAACTGTTAATATCCGTAGGGATTCACAGGAGTGGGTATAGATTTCACCGATTTAGCCTTAATTACTAATTGTCTTCTGGTGGTTGATTTTCCCACCTCTACGGGTAAGGATTCCGTGGTCATTTCTCCAGTGATTTCTAACCAAGTGTCATTGGGATATTGACTGCGACTTCCTGATAGTTTCACCGGCAAACCCACGGGATAAGCATCCACGGCACAACAGGTAAGAATAAAGCGACTAATTAATAAATAATTATCGGGTAGTTGTGGTAATTGTACCACAAAACCTGTGACTTTTACCGGTTGTCCTGTGTAGGCATCAGGTTCGGGGTAAGCATTCAAAGTTCTTACCCATTCAATTAAACTTTTTTCCTCTGGTTTAACGGTAGTGCCAAAGGATTGAGTTTGCACGCGAGTTAGGGGTAAAGATTCACTAATTCCCCTCTGTAATGCGATTTGACTACTGAGGGGCTGCGGGGCGATAAATAGGCCTAAAATGGCAGTTATTACTAATAAACCTGAGCCAAAATGTTGGGGAAGAATGGTAATATGCGATCGATTATCGTTACTATCTAAATTAATCTTTTTTTGCCACTGCTTTAATAATGTCCAAAGCTTGACTATTCCCAGAATAAATAAAGCGATGCTGGTGATGAGAACCAGAAAAAAATAATTAGGATGGATCAGTAAATTTAATTGTCCAGTTATCCAGTATTTAAATAGTAACGAACCCCAACCGATGAGGGCAATAATATCGATAAATTGCGGGGCGATTATTTTTAGACGTGATGAATTCATGGGAAAAAATGTCAAGGAACTGACCTAAAATAAATAACTGTGAGCCAAGGTGAGTAAAAAAGTCATTTGCGCTGCTAAAGCAAAGAGATAAATTAACATTCTCGGTTTAAAAATAGACAACATTAAACCAATCCCTTTCAGGTCAATCATCGGACCGAACACTAGAAAAGCCAGCAGGGAACTACTGGTAAAACTAGAGGCAAAGGAGAGGGCAAAAAAAGAATCAACCGTGGAACAAATCGAAACAATGACAGCTAACAGCATCATGGCCAAGATCGAAGTAATCGGATCCTGACCCAAATTAAGCACAAATTCCCGGGGAACAAACACCTGTAAACCGGCCGCTATAGCACTTCCTAAGATTAACACTCCTCCTAATTCGCGTAATTCCATCACCACGTTTTCCAGAAAAGTTAACCAGCGCCTTTTCATCGGGATAGCTTGCACCGCCGGTAGGACAGCAGTAGCGGCAAAACTTTCGTCTAAGCGCAAAGTTTTGCCAGAATTACCGATCAGAAAAGAACCGGATTGTAGTAGTAGTGGGATAGATTCTTTTTCCGGTGTTTCCGGTTGCCAATTGAGGCTTTTTGCCAAAGAGGTTTGGAGGAGTGGTCGGGGATCTTTTTGGATACTAAAGATAATCCCGATAACCGTAGCGATGAACAAGGAAAAGATAACTCGATAGAAAACAATTTCCGGTTGATCGCGAAAAGCTACCCAAGTGGACCAGATAACAATCGGGTTAATTGTTGGCGCTGCTAAGAGAAAACTAACCGCTACTGCATTCGGCATTCCTTGCACAAGTAAACGTCGCGCCACTGGCACATTGCCACACTCGCAGACGGGGAACAAAAACCCAATACATCCCCCCACAAATGCTCCTAAAACAGCATTTCGAGGCATCAAGGCAACTAGGCGACGTTCATCGACAAATATTAAAAGAATACTAGAGAGAATCACCCCTAGCAGTAAGAAAGGCATCGCTTCCACCAACAGGCTCAGGAATAGGGTAAAGGCATTTTGTAGTTGACTCATCTATCCTCGCCTTGGCAATTAGAGGTTTAAGGGTAAAGACTTAGGAACCCTAGAAAAAGGTTCATCAGTCCGCTCCCCGGCTTTTTAACATTTTTTTAATATATCCGATCGAGTGACCGGTTATCAGTTATCAGTGACCAGTTATCAGTTATCAGTGACCAGTTATCCGTTATCCGTTATCCGTTACAGCCTTTCTCGTCAAGATGAAGTATAACTCAATTTGGTATTGACGACCAGCGACCGGCTCCCCAAAAGGAAAACTTCGTACCTCACCATTAAGATAACTGTTAGAGCAGATTTGAGAACGTAGGTTGGGTTGAAGCATGAAACCCAACGCTGTTAGAGCAGATTTGAGAACGTAGGTTGGGTTGAAGCATGAAACCCAACGCTGTTAGAGCAGATTTGAGTTTTCAGTCCACTGATTACTGTTTACTGATCACTGAACTAGAGGACTCGATTAAGCTTGCCGCTTTGATAACCTTCTAGATCGAGGGTGACATAGATAAAGCCTAATTTTTGCAGATCAGCGACTAATTCGCTTAAATTTGTCCGATTAATAAAGTCGGGGATTTCTGCTGCTGGTAATTCAATCCGTGCCGTATCGCCGCTCGATCGCACCCGTAATTGACGATAACCTAATTTTCGCAGATAAATCTCCGCCCGTCCGACTCTTTGCAATTTCTCCAGGTTAATTTCCTCCCCGTAGGGAAAACGGGAACTTAAACAGGGTTGCGCTGGTTTATCCCACCAAGGTAAATTTAAGTAACGAGATAGTTGACGAACTTCGCTTTTTGTGATAGCAATTTCCGCCAAAGGTGAACGAGCGCCGCGCTCCCTAGCGGCTTGGATCCCGGGACGATAATCCCTTAAATCATCAGCATTAACGCCATCGATGACGTAGGAATAACCACGAGCGAGAGCGAGGGGTTTAAGGGTGTCGTGTAGCTCACTTTTGCAGAAATAACAGCGATTAACGGGATTACTGGTGTAATTGGGGTTATTCATTTCCTCGGTTTCCACCAATTCATGTCGAATACCGATATAATCGGCCTGAGCGATCGCTTCTTCCAATTCTTCCGGCAGTAGGGAAGGGGAAACCGCCGTAATTGCCAATGCTTGACTCCCTAGCAAATCATAGGCCACTTTTGCCACTAGGGTACTATCCACGCCCCCAGAATAGGCAATCAGAGCTTTTTCGCTGGTTTTTAAGAGGTTTTGTAATTGTCCGAGTTTATCGAGTAATTGACTGTCCATGGCGGCGATTTTGGCAACTGGTTTAGGGAGACCGTTTTTCATTATATGCCGTGCCGTAATTAATCAGGGCTACCCCTCGATTTATGCTGCCATAATTTTGTCAATAATTGGGCTATTTTTGGCAATTTTTACTAGAAAATAATCTCGCTATTCTAAGGATAGGCGTTTAAAATGTATCTTAGCTTATTGCTGATCCCAATTATTTTAGTAGGTATTTAGTCATAAACTTCACTTCTATGACCTACTCTAACAATAATAATTATCCTACTCTCTCGATCAAATTCATAAATAACCCGATAATCTCCTACTCTTAATTTGTAAAACCCTGACCATTCTCTCGTAAGAGGTAGGGGAGTTATCTGTTCAAAGTTGATAGCTAACCATTTAATTTTATTAAGAATCCTCAGTCTGATAAGTAGGTAGGTATTAAAAACTTTCAGATCCCCCCGCCTATCGGCACCCCCCTTATCAAGGGGGGCAGGGGGGATCGAACCTAAAATCCATTTTTAATTTAATTATAACCAGCTACTTAAAATCTGTGATCAAATCTAAATCAGTTATCGACTCTGGTTCAAAAGTAACAGAATAGCTCATTTAAGGTTCTATCCCATATCTTTTATCCACCTCAGCTGCGGGAATAGTCGCTCTTCCTTGTAGTCTTTTTTGTCGGATTTCTAATAACTTTTCTTTAAAAGATTCCTTAACTTGTTTTCCCTCATCTGGATCACCAAAGTATTCATCTAGAGTATCATCTACTGTATTACGGATTAAACTTTGTAACTCTTGGGGAGTCATGTCTTTTATCTGCATATTTGCCCCTATTCAGAAAAGATAATTGACCTATCACTCCCGATTATATCAAGATATCGGGGCAACCCCTCTGTAGTTGCCCCTGCCAAGGATAATTTATCCCCGACGACGAAGGGAAGCAGCACCCAACGCACCAACAGCGATTAAACTCACTATACCACTAGGTTCCGGGGTTGAAACCGTTGGAGTAGGAGTAATATCCCCATTAAGAGCCACAAACCCACCACCGGTAACATTAGCGGAGTTTTCACCAATGAACCAGACACCAGCTCCAGAAGCATTCAGTCCATAGAGACGGAACTGCACTGGTCCGGTTTGGGGTGCTAAACTGCTTAGGTCAAAGCTGTAGGTATTATAGCTAGTTGTTAGGCTAACTTGTGTCCCTAAATCACTGGTGAACCCATCAACACTAGAGCGCAAGACCAAATCTAGCCGCGCGTCATCCTGCTTCGCATTGAGTTGCAAGTTAGTAAAATCGACTTGAAAACCTGCACCGGGTTGCACGGCAAATTCCACGTATTGGTTGGTATTAACAGTGCTACCTGTATTCCACAGAGCCAACGCGAAATTAGAAGTAGTCACCTGAATTAACCCAGCAGTATCTAACCCAGTGCTGGTTATATTCGCACCTACATTATCCGCCGCTTTGGGATAGGTTGCCGTAGAAGCATCAAATTGATTCCAACCAGCTACTATTGCCGCTTGAGCAGGAGTAACCCCAGCTACTAACCCCATCAGAGTCAAGGGGGTTAAAATTGTCAGTAATTTTTTCATGGATTCGATGACAGTAATAGGACAGAACTATGGTCATATTTAACGCTAGTTTTGCGCCAATATCCCACAGCAAAAAATATCACAAGGGGGGGGGGAAGTCAAGGGTTATTTAATCATAATTTTTTATTGATTTTTATATTTAAGATAGTTTTGGGTTATATAAATATTTTTGACTGGTTGCAAGGTTATAGCTGGCAACGCAGATAAGCGAGGTTCTACCTCTACTTAGTTTCTTTGACCGAAATGATCACCTTCGCTCCTAGGTTCCCCCGCAATAAATTGACCTGGTGCATCTCACATTTGCAGGAATACCGACAATCAGCAATTATACTAAATCCGTTGAGTATAGGCTACTTATAAAGGAGAGAACCTCATGCAAAAGGGGGAATAAATAATCAGTTTTTAATAACCAGATTTAGTATTAGCTTGTTGGCGAATTTTATCTTTAATATAGTCGGGAATAGGGACAGGATTCATGCTTCTAATGGTGAAATTAATCCTCTTTTAACCGCTTCATTTAATCCTTGAGACTTCTTTAACAAGTTTATTTGATAAATTTGCATCAATGACCAAAGTTCCCTATTTTCAAAGGTTGATAAATCCCTCTCTTGTTGTTGATTGAGCAACTCGCTTAATCTTTGATCCTGTTCTGATGCCATTTGTAATTGAGTTAATTTGATAATTTCTTCATCTGATAATGAATTTAGGGATGAGATTTTTTCGCCTTGATAATTGGGACTAATAGAAAAAGCGATCGCTTCTACTAATATATCATTAAGATCACGGTTAATTGAATGGGCTAAGGATTGAGCTAGATTAAAAATCTCATCAGGTAGGGTTAAAGTAATTGAAATAGCCATAAGCCTTTTTTATGTGGGGTTATAGAGATATTATGATTATAGCTCAAATTCTTGTTACCCATAGGGATAAACTGGTTCAAAAGTAACAAAATAGCTCCTTTAAGCTTCTTTTATCAACCTCATATTTCCAGGCAAGATTTACCGATAACTTAACTCACAGCAAACCCAGTTAACTTACGAGTTTCCAGATCGTAAAAAGCTAAAACTATAGGGAGCATCTCACCTTTGCAATAAGTAGAAATGCTTAATGAGATCAATAAAAAAGTTAAAAAAGGCAACCATTTAGATAAGCACAGCGATGACGAAGGACTTGCGGTACATTACAAGATTGCCAACTTGCACCAGTAATTTTAAGACGATGAGCAATTTGTTTAATTTTTGATTCGACGGAGCCAGAGCCAATGGAAATCCCCTCTGCCTGCAAATAACCATAATTGACAATTCGATGTTTATGCTTGTTTAAATAAGTAATAAAATTCTCAACTTGCGGCTCTGACCATCCTTCACAACAAGAGATAGCGGCGTCCACGTCCCCCTTCCATAGAAAACATTTTACCTCCTCAATTCGCTGGAATGACCCGCCAACTTTATAGAGGTTTTCGATTAAATGATACCAATCCAATATTTCAATTCTTTCCTGTTTCTCTCCGATCTCACGAAATAAATTCCAGATACCATCATGTCCATCTCCTAAACAAATTAAAGGCTTGGCCAAAACTTGAGAATTAACCAAATCTAATAAAGCTGAGTTATCTTGAAAAAAAGCCGCTACCCCCAGTTGATGAAAACTCACTGCTTTATAATCACGCCAAATTAAGGCTTTTCCCTTGGCAGTTCTTAGTCGTACCTTACCGCCATCTAGGCTCATTTCTTCCACTTCCACTTCTGGGTTAGACGGTAATTCTTCAAAAGCATATCGATGTACGAGGCGTTGTTGGGTACTGTGAGAAACAGCAATCCCTGTCAATGATTTGATTTTCTGCGCCGATTTTTCGTAGGATTCATCGCCACTTAATAGCAAACAGTTCTTCTCTAACATTGGACTCATCTGAGTCCGAGACTTTATTTCTAATTTTTTCGCTTGTTTTTCTGTAATTGGTAATTCCCCCAAAATACTTTTCACTTTTCTCGTCCGACCGGCAGTTTCTTCTGTGCTTGTTTTGACAAAAAAATACCGATTTCTGGGTTAACATAATGAATCATTAAATCTCTGACTGTCTCCTCTATCTCTCCCAAGTTATTAAATTTCTTAATTTGGGATTGCTCATAGAGACATTGCCCTAACTCTTGACATAACTCTTTAATTCTTTTTTCATTTTCTGATAACATTGAATTATTCCTCCCATCGAGAGCTATTCTGAATTGTAAGTTATAACTATTATAATCTCATTTCTCTTTGTGATCAAGTTGAAGATTTTCTAGTTTTTGACTGCTATAAGTATTAATACTCATTGCATAAGTGAGATGCTCCCAAACTATATCTTCTTTAGAAATACCCTCCCTTAATAATTCCGTAGCGATACCTTCCTCTGTCCAATCCTCCTCAATATAAATCTTCTCATTTTTAATCCTAATATGGACTTGAATATTCCTGATTTTTTTCTTGCCTTCCCAACCCATAAAAAGCCAAAAATACTGATCATGTATCTCGTCAAAAACCAGACAACTTTCTTGATCTAAATTAGCAGAACCAGAAACCCATTCGTGATATTCTGTTAATACTTTTTTAATGGCATTGCGATATTTTTCTAGTCTATCCATTGTAAAATTTTCTCCTTTTCCATCTCAACAACCAGCAAAAGTAATTGATTTAAGTAGGTGGGTGGAATTAAATATAAAATGAACGTAGGTTGGGTTGAAGCATGAAACCCAACGCCCGCATGGGTTACGCTACCGCTAACCCATCCTACAAATAATTGTGCCTACCTACTTATTTTCACAATATCCTGAATTGATTCTCGTTGGAAAAAATTTTCATAAATGCTGTCTTTAATGGCTAGATAAATTTGATATTCTGGTTCGGTAAGACTGATTAAATTTCGATATAAAATATCTTGTCCTAAAGCTATTTCAAAATATCTCATAGGTGAGGGACTTAAAAAGCTTTTGATTTCCACAACAATTTTACGTCCATTTCTTTCAGCAGCCAAAGGTTTTTCTGCTGCTAAATCAGCAAAAATTCAACATCTTTATATTTAATTTTATAAGGATCAGCTAAAATACTCCAACCGTCTTTAATTAAGGCATTTTTCACGGCTTCATGGTAAATATCTTTTGCTGGCATGGTTCTAAAAAAGTAATTTCATTAGTTATATTTAATTTTATTAACAATCCTAAGTCTGATAAAATCGGTGATCAAATTTAAATCAGTTATCGAGTCTGGTTGAAATTTAATTTTTGTTGATTCCCCCCTTAATAAGGGTGCTGATCCCTCCTTATTAAGGTAGGGTTAATTCATGAATTAACCCTACCTTGGGGGGTGCTGATCCCCCCTTCCCCCCTTGATAAGGGGGGTGTTGATCGCTGGGAGGATCTGAATTAAAAACCACTTACTTAGGGGAGAATTGTTGATTACTTACCTCTAGTTTTTTCAGCCCAAACTTTGCTGGGTAATCCCCAAACATAGATGAAACCTTCGGCAGCTTTATGATCAAATTGATCCTCGGCTCCGTAGGTAGCTAAATCGGGAGAATAGATAGAATTGACTGACTGACGACCGACCACTTTAGCGTTACCTTTAAACAGTTTCACTCGCACCGATCCCGTTACCTGTTCTTGAGTTTTGATGATAAAAGCATCGATCGCTTCCTTTAAGGGACTGTACCACAATCCTTTATAAATTAACTGTCCGTAGGTCTCTTCAATTCCCCGTTTATATTGGGTAACATCTCCAGTTAAAGTCAAACTTTCTAAGTCCCGGTGAGCATCAATTAAAACTAATAAAGCCGGGGCCTCGTAAATTTCTCGCGATTTAATTCCCACTACCCGGTTTTCGATCATATCTAACCGACCAACACCGTGTTTACCCACTAGGTCATTTAATTGACTAATTAGCGTGACGGGAGCGAGATTTTCTCCGTTTAAACTGACGGGAATTCCCTGATTAAAACCGATATCGACGTATTCCGGCTCGTTGGGAGTATCGGCGATCGCTTTGGTCATGAGATAGATTTCTTCCGGGGGTTCCGTCATCGGATCTTCCAAGGGACCGGCTTCAATACTGCGGCCCAACAGGTTACGATCGATACTAAAAGGCGAAGATTTTTTCACGGGGGACTCGATCCCGAATTTTTCCCCGTAGGCGATGGTTTCTTCCCGGCTCATGCCCCATTCCCTGGCGGGAGCGAGAACTTTTAAACTAGGATTGAGGGCCATAATGCCCACATCAAAACGCACTTGATCATTACCTTTGCCGGTGCAACCGTGAGCGACGGCATCGGCCCCGTATTTCTCGGCGGCCTCTACTAATAATTTAGCGATTAAAGGACGAGCCAGGGCGGTAGAAAGGGGATAACGATTTTCATAGAGAGCATTAGCTTGAATTGAGGGAAAAGCGTATTCTTTGACGAATTCTTCCTGAGCATTGACGACTAAGGATTCGATCGCTCCGCAGCGCAGGGCCTTTTCTTGAATTGGTCCTAACTCGTCTCCCTGTCCTAAATCGGCGGCTAGGGTAATCACTTCTTCCACTCCCCATTCCTGTTTGAGATAGGGAATACAAACGGAAGTATCGACTCCTCCGGAATAAGCTAAAACCACTCTCTTGGCGCGTCCCATAATTTTTTCACCTAAAAACGACTAATTGATTACTCTTTTAAGTTTATTATATATCTTGGGGATTTGATGCTTCTTTTTTAATGCTTTTTTATTTATTTTTTGATGAAGAAAAGGAATAGGAAGTCATACTAAATCCGTTAAGTATATGCTACATATCAGGACAGGCAAAAGGCAAGAGGCAAGAGGCAAAAGGGGGAATACATAATCAGTTTTTAATAACTGGATTTAGTATCACGAGCAAAGAGCCAAAACTAAACGGGCAACTGGCCGCTATTTACGTTTACTAGCAGGACGACGGGAGGATTTTTTCGGAGCGGTATTTGGGGGATTATCGTTAGTTTTATCTTTAAATATTGGAATAGTAAAATGAAACTGACTGCCGTTATTTTTGCCCCTCGATTCTGCCCAAATTTCGCCGCCCCAACCATTAACGATCTGACGACAGATAGCCAGTCCTAAACCGGTTCCCCCGGCACTGCGTCGCAGGGCCCCTTCCTCTTGGTAAAAGCGATCAAAAACCTGTTCTAAAAGATTGGGTTCGATGCCCCGTCCGGTGTCAGAAATGGTTACTTCTAGGGTTTTTGGTTTTCCCGAAGCGACTTCGATCGAGACATTTCCCTCCCGGCCGGTAAACTTACAGGCATTATCGAGAAGTTTGGAGAGTAATTCCACTAACCACTCGCCATCGGCTAAAACAAAGGGCAGATTAGGGGGGACAAGATTGATAATTTTTGGGTTTTCGTTGTCGAGATTGCGGGAGTGAACGTGACTGATGGCTAATTCCACACATTCCGATAGGGATAAAGCCTCAGGATTCCAATTAACCCGGCCACTTTCTAACCTGGACAGAGTTAAAAAATCTTGGATTAATTTACGCATTCGTTCCGCATCTTTCAGGGCAGTATCAAGCATAATTTGGCGCATTTCCGCCGGCATATCCGGTTCCGAGGCCAAACTTTCTAGACAGACTTGAATGGTGGAGAGGGGGGTGCGTAATTCGTGGCCGGTAATGGCGACTAAATTAGAACGAGTGCGATCGAGGGCGGCTAATTGTTCATTTAAATCCTGTAAATTAGCGTAGGCTTCTGCTTGAATGAGGGCGACTCCGATTTGAGTGGCCACCGCGTCCACCAGGGCGACATCCTCGCTTTTCCAAGTGGTGGTATCGGGTCCACAGTGATGCAGTTCCAACATTCCCAGGAGACGACTTTGGTAAAAAATCGGCACTAATAACCAGGAATAGATGGAACATTCCCGCACGAGATTTTGAATGGAATCGCCGGGGAGACGGGGATCGTGAATAGCGTCTTCGATTTTCAGGGATTCTCTCAATTCCAGCACTTCCTGAAAAAGAGGATTATTTTTCAGGGGCCATTTTTGTCCTTTGATGGAACTAATGCCGGAGTTTAAAAATTCGTGTTCGATGGTGGCGTTAATGTCGGCTTCCTTACAACGATAGACCACGCAGCGACAGACCCCCAATCCTTCGCCCAATTTCCGCACTGCCACCTGGAGGATATCTTCCGGATCGAGGGAACGACGGATCGCCGCTGTCACCGAGTTGATCAGTCTTTCCTTGTGTTCTTTCGATGCCAAGGAACGATTGGCTTTCAGCAGTTTATACTGTCCCGCTTGCAAATAAGTGACCAATCGCTGGACAAAGGGATCTGGTTCCTCTTGATGGTCCCTGTCCGTCAGTTCACAGACTAGGTATTCTTCTTGGGCGCGCCTAATTTTGTCCGCCAGTTCGGGACGATAATCGAGAATATGATTTAAAAGAATTTGGGCCGCCTGTTGACTTACATGGCGATCGCTCGTCCAAATCCCCTCAAAACGGCGATTATTATCCATAGCTGCCCTATTTTCCCCTTCGGCTACCAGATGGGTTCGTTCCCGACAGATCAAACAACTAGCATAATGGCGACCGATAACCACTAGATGCCATTCTTGGGCTAAACTGTCCTCCGGTTGAAAAGCGATCGTCTCGTAAATGTTGGAACTATGCTTAAAATCGGTTTCCGGGGCCGACAAAACATAAACTTGCCCGCTTTTGTGGGCAATGCGTCGATAGCGATGGGCCTCTTGACGATAAAAGCGCTCACGCTGAAAACTGGCAATCACTAACGGTTGATCGTCTTCCGCTAAAACCTGATCCTCCATGGCGTGGGATAGCGCGGTCAGGGATGCTTTGAAGTACATCTGCGATCGCCATTGGGGGAGTAACTGCAACAGTTCTGTTAAAACAGAAGTTGATCTGCTCATCGATGATCTGTTTCGAGTCGGGTGTAACTAGCAGGTGCGATAGAGGGAACTAGCAATTTTTCCCTTGACCCTATCCTACAGGCTCAAGGGGACAATGAGGTGAGATCGTGATGGCAAGAAACTGAAACCGAGTGATGCCAAAAGTGAGCGAAATTAATCTAGTTAACTAGATGTTGCTGAATAAATCTAAACCTTGTTGGGTAAGACTTTTAGACTTTTGGGAAATCAAAAAGTACCCGCGATTGGAGGGATCGGGGGGAAAATTTAGGGACTTTTTCCCTGAAAATTAGGTAATTTACCAGATGAAAATGGGTAAAACCCTACACCCCACCTGCCCCCCCGATGTCGGGGGGGTTGGGGGGGCCACACCCTGCCCCCACGAGAAACTTTTTGCCGCAAACCCTAACTAGGTGTAGGCGACTTTCATGGCCCAAAGGATCAGAGCAATAATACTGCCGATAACAATAATCGACGATATCGCCACTACTGCCGGTTTATCGGCTCCCTCAAATTTCATAATGCCACGATTTAAGTCTGACATTGCCCTTAACTCCTTTTCATGAGATGGATGTGGAAAGTATGAGACACTTTAGGATCATAAATTAGCTAACTCTCATCTATCCGTGTTATTAGAAATTGGTATCATTCGGCTGTCTTTAATCATTCTAGGCGTTCTTTTCGTTCTTGGCCTTCTCCTTGAGGCTATTTTAAGAATTGTCTTCGGCTTCGGTAATCCGCTTATTTACAAAGCTGATGCCGAAATTGGCTATCTTTTGGCTCCTAATCAACAAACGCGCCGTTTTTCCAATTTTATCGCCGTTAATCAGTATTCGATGCGGAGCGATCCGATTACACCCCAACGGCCTCCAGAGACGACGAGAATCATGTTAATCGGTGATTCGATCGCTAATGGCTCCTGGTGGACAGATCAAAAAGAGACCATTGCTGCTTTAATCACCAAAAATTTAGGCCAAAATCTGACGGATTCGGTGCAAGTTCTCAATGCTTCGGCTAATTCTTGGGGACCGCGCAATCAATTGGCCTATCTGCGACGTTTCGGCACCTTTGAATCTCAGGTGATTGTGTTATTAATGAACACCGATGATCTGTTCGCTTTAGCTCCTAGTTCGGCGGTGGTGGGACGAGAAATTAATTATCCCGCTCGCCGGCCTGCTTTAGCTTTAATCGAATTGTACGATCGATATTTTAAGCGTTATCCTCCCCTGCCACCGGTGCGAGAAGGAGGCGATCGAGTGGGCAATAATTTAACCGCTCTTGCCCAAATTCAAGCCCTTGCTCAGGCTCATCAAGCCCGTTTAATTATCGCTATTACCCCCCTCATTCGCGAAGCTCAAAAACAGGGACGAGATTATGAATCGAAAGCCCGTCAAAGACTAGCGGATTTCACCAGCAACCAGCAGATTTTTTATCTAGATTTTCTGCCCATTTTTCAGGCCAATCCTAATCCTGATTCTCTCTATCGCGATAATATTCATCTCAGTGGAGACGGTAACGAGTTAATTAGTCAAAAACTGGCCGAGGCAATCAAAAAGGTCTTTTAATTAGGGCTTACTGAATCAGTTATCAGTTCACATCCTTATAAGTAAACAGTTATCGGTTCACTGTTTACTGTTCACTGTTTACTGAAAATACTCCCCACTCCCCAATTCATGGCTCTTCGTTACTTGCTATGGTTCGATAGGGGGGCATAAATCGACTCAATCCTTATCTGGCAAGAGATTTAATTGATTAGTTCTCTCTAGAGCGAAAACAGTTGACAAAAATAGCAGCAATGTCTGTCTCTATAAGGGTTTCATTCCTTATAATCCCGTCCATTGCATAACAAAAACCGAAGAGCCCAATTCATAATTCATAATTCATAATTCATAATTCCCTAACAACCATACCAAAGCTTTTCTATCTGCCTTGCCAGATCCGATAACTCAGAGCGATCGCTTGTATCCCTTAACAGGGTGACATGGCCTAATTTTCGACCGGGACGGGACTTTTTACCATACCAAAAAACGTGAGCGCCGGGGATTGCCGCTAAAACTGCTCTTTTTTCCCCATAATCGCCGTCACTATCCTCAAAACCCAATAAATTAACCATGACTGCCCCAGCAGATTTTAAGTCCGTGGCTCCGAGGGGCAAATTAGCCACTGCTTGCAGTTGTAGGGCAAATTGGGAGGTAAGACAGGCAGAGAGGCTGTAATGACCAGAATTATGGGTACGGGGAGCGATTTCATTAATCAATACCTCTCCCTGGGGAGTGACAAATAACTCCATCCCGAAAACACCCACCGCCGACAAACTACTTAACAGATGATGGGCGATAGATTCGGTTTGAGCCTGTAATGATTGGTTAAGAGCGGCGGGAGCAATCACCCAGTGACAGACTTGCTCCTCTTGATAGGTTTCCACCACGGGATAGGTGACGATTTCCCCGGTTAATCCCCTAGCGGCAACGATGGCTAATTCTCGCTCGTAGGGAATATAAGCTTCTAACATCAAGTCAAGACGCTCTAATTGCGGCTTTTTGGCGTTTAATTCTTCAGGAGTGCGGATAATAAAGGTTCCTTGACCATCATAACCGTGTCGTCGCGCTTTCAGCACTAGCGGAAAAGGATAATTTTCTAGTTGGGATAAATTATCTATCGCCCAAAAATCAGGCACAGGCAACCCTAGGGAGCGTAAATAACATCTTTGCTCGTATTTATCCAATAGGGGGCGCAGATTTGCCAAACTAGGATAGAATTTAACTCCTGTGGCCGCTAATTCTTCTAGGGCATCTAAATTAACAAACTCATTTTCAAAAGTGATCAGATCACAATGTTGAGCTAGTTTTTTTGTGCCTTCCACGTCAGCTATTTCCGCAAAGACAACCCCGTCAGCTAAAGCAACGGCGGGATCATCGGGGTGTGGTGTTTGTACAATTAGAGAAATGCCTAATTTCTTGGCTTCCTGTGCCATCATCCAAGCTAATTGTCCACCACCAATAACACCAACCCTTGTTTGCATCATTGATCACATCCTAAAGATTCCGGGGTAGAGACGCCGGTTTTTGAGTTGACACCCTCGGCTCTTTCACAGAGATTTTTGATTTGTTGAGCGTCAAGCACGGCAAAACTAAAATCAGCACCGTTGATATTGACTCCCTCGAAAATGGTGCGCAGCATGATCGCTTCGGCAAAAATGGCATCGCTTAAATCGGAATTTTTAAAGGTACTCAGATAGGCTAATCCATTGGTTAAGTCCGCCCCATGAAAGTTGCCTTCGATGATAGAGGCTCCGTTAAACACTGCCCCGCGCAAATCGGCAGAGCTAAAGTTAGAATCTTGCAGATTAACGTTAGTAAATTGGGCAGATTGCAAATTTTGTCCTGAAAAATCCTTTCCTGTCAGATTCTGGTTTTCATAACTGGCATTGGCTCCTGTGACAGCAGCAGAACTGGCAGCTAAGGCATTGACAGGAGATAGGATAAATAGTGTGGCAAAAAAAGCGATCGCTAGTCGAAAGATAGTCTTCATTGGCGGAAAATTCCATCAGTGGGCATTCTTGATTTTATAGCAGTAAGTCATCAGCCGTCAGCTTTTCACCGGCCGCGAGAAATTGCTGGCACACAAACCTTTATAATGGCTGTCTAGGCTTATACTGCCATGCAATTTGGTCTAAACAAAAATATTTAAGCCACAGGCCCTCAGCTTTCAGTTAAATAAAGTAAAAGACAAAAGTTAATTAATTTTCTCTCTCCTGACTCCTATTTCTAAGGACAATTTTTGATTTATACAAGAGGTTTGATGGATACACCACAACTTTTATTCAATGGTTTAGCCGTCGGCAGTATTATTGCTCTGGCTGCCGTCGGGTTAACCCTTACCTGTGGCATTTTGCGTCTGTCTAATTTTGCCCACGGCGATTTTATGACTTTGGGTGCTTACATAACTTGGGTGGTAAATGCTCAAGGGATTAATCTCTGGTTAGCGATGCTGGTGGGGGCAGCAGTGACAGCTATTGCCATGCTCATTGCCGAGAGATTATTATGGAAACCTATGCGCGATCGACGGGCCGATTCTACCACTTTAATTATTATTTCGATCGGTTTGGCTTTATTTCTTCGCAATGGTATTTTAATGATCTGGGGCGGCAGTAATCAACGCTACGATCTGCCTGTGATGACCGCTACAGAAATTTTTGGGATTAAAGTAGCTTTCGATCGCTTGTTAGTCATTGGTTTGGCAATTATAGTTATTATTGCCCTCCATTTGTTATTACAAAAAACCAAAATCGGTAAGGCGATGCGCGCCGTAGCTGACAGCACCGATTTAGCTAGAGTAACCGGAATTAACGTCGAATGGGTTGTTTTCTGGACATGGATAATTACGGGAGTTTTAACTGCTTTAGCCGGAGGGATGTTCGGGTTAATTACTGGGGGAGTGCGTCCCAATATGGGCTGGTTTTTAATCTTACCCATGTTTGCGTCCGTGATTTTAGGTGGTATTGGTAATCCCTACGGAGCGATTGCTGGGGCTTTAATTATTGGTTTTGCCCAAGAAATTAGTGTCCCCTTAATTGGTTCCAATTATAAATTAGGCGTGGCTTTATTAATTATGATCTTGCTGTTATTATTCCGTCCTCAAGGTTTATTTAAAGGCACGGTTTAACAGTTATCAGTTATCAGTTATCAGTTATCAGATGTAAGTTTTAAGTTATTTATTTATTTATCTTCATCTTTATCCCTGTTTACTGTTTACTGGACGGCTACGCCGTACCTTTGGCAACACTGAAAAGCCCAATCTTTAATCCTGAATATATTCTTCCCCGGTGATTAAAGCGTATTCAGCGCGGGTAAATTCTCGACCTAAATAAGCAGCATGATCGAACATAGTAATCGGACAAGGTTGGGTTTCTTCGATCACTTTGACGGCTAATTCTTTGGCAGTCCTGGCGGTGTAAATAGTCTCAGGATTGCGATCAAGTTTTTGCCTAACACCGATAACTTTTCCCGTTTCTGGATCGACGGCTAAACCTTTTTCGTTGATAATATTGCTGTAATGTTTGGCACAGATTAACCCTGCTTCTCGGTCTAGATAAATAATAAAATATCCTGCGGGATCGAGAGCGATCGGACGTTTGGAAAGTTGATTATCAATAGCTGTGATTTGGGATTTTAATTCGCTCATTTTCTTGACAAAATTACTTAAATATGTAGTTGAAAGCAAGAGCAAATTATATCACATACCATCATCCTTGTTCTAGAGTATTTTGTCGAGATAAGCACTATTTTCTGTGAGCAAATCTGACCTACTGAGCAATAATACTAAATCCTGTTTAAAAAGTATAGGATAGTGGGGAGCGGAGGCAAGAGGAAAGAGACAATAGAGGCAATAGATAATCAGTATTTAATAAACGGATTTAGGTTTGGACTATTGAGTAATACCATTTCTCTAAATGAAAACTACACATCGAATTTAAGTACCCCTTAAAAAGGGGGATTTAGGGGGATTAAACTTCTGTAGTCAGACTTTGGAGAATTGGTATAACGCACAGAAAACGGGTTTCTCGGAGAAACCCGTTTTCTACTCAGAAAATAAGTAATCAGTTTTTGATAAACGGATTTAGTATCACACCAGCTGCCATCTGGGGGCGCAAAGCTCGCGCCCCTAATCTAAGGTCGAAAAATAACAGGCTGATAGCTGAGAGGTTAACCCTATAAATTTTCTTCCACCAAAGCCTCGACCCGTCCTGTTTTGACTGCTTCCACCAAAGCGGCGTGATCTTGTTCTGTCTGCTCGGCATAAGCGATCGCAAATTCGCCCAGGGCTAGATCGAACTGATCTCCTTTTCCTAAATAACCGCTAATGGTGGCTGCGTCTCCAGATTTGGCGTGGGCGCGGGCCAAGGTCCAGCCGCAGAACTCGGCGTAGCGTTGCAGTTGGACGGCCGATACTCCCTCAATGGGTAGGGAAAACTTCATATCCCGCAGTTGCCGTAAATAGAAGTTATTGCCCCGTCTTCCCTGGGTCCAGCCTAAAAATATGTCGCTAGAGGATTGCATCAATCTCTGGCCTGTAACCACCCGTTGTCCCTGATTTTCATACTGGCCCTTGGCGGTATAGGGTTCCAGAACCGAAGGGCAAGCCTCCTTAACTTGTAGGATGAGGGGATGGTTATCTTCCGAGAACAATAGGGCGATATAACATCTGGTGCCGACACTGCCAATGCCCACCACTTTCAGGGCAAAGTCCTCTAACTGGTAGCGATCGAACAGGACCCGGCGTTCCTCCGGCAGGGATTGGCGATAATCTTCCAGACCCTCGCGCACGAGAGTCTCCCAATCCGGTTCGTTGACATGGTAGAGAATGGGCGGCTGATCGACAAAGCGATTGCGTCCCCCGCTTTGGGTGACGATCTTGGGGTAGAGATGTTCGATGATGCGCTCGCGGGCCTTTGTCATCATCTGTTCCCGTATCTTGCGCGTCTTTTCGTCGGGAGCCATCTCGAGCACCTGTTCCACTCCTATGCGCGTGTACCATACCTCTAAGGGACTGAGGCGAGAATATTCCCGCAGGTGTTCCCGATAGGAACGAGTGCAATCGATCGCCGCTGCTTTCGATTCTCGATCGGATAGATCGCTATCCCTGCCGGCGATGACAAAGCTGACCACCAGACGCTTGAGATCCCATTCCCAAGGTGCGGGCAGGGTTTCGTCGAAATCGTTAATATCGAAGACTAAATTGCGTTCGGGGGTGGCAAAAAATCCGAAGTTCAACAGGTGGCAATCTCCGCAGGCCTGCACGATAATGTCAGTTTTGGGAGTGGTGGCCAGATCGTAGGCCATCAAAGCAGCGGAACCGCGCAGAAAGGTAAAGGGACTCCGCAACATTCGCCCGTAGCGGATGGGAATCAATTCCTGTAATCGCCCTCGATTTGATGCTTCGATGATCTCGATCGGCTCTCGACCAGCTGCGGGGGGTTGCCAGATAGCGTGGCGAGAACGCGGCAATCGCTCCCGCAGGGATTTACCCATCTGGATGCGTTCTTCCCGTGAACGGAATCGAGCTTGAGAGGGTGACCGGATAGGGGTTTCTATTTGGTGGTTCATAACGACTTTTTCCCCTGAATGAGATTACATCCCTTGCTGTTAGATGACTAAATGAATACAAGCAATAGGAAATAGATAAGTCAATAGTGATGGTTCCCCTTCTGGGATAACTTTCTAACATTTCCCCCTTTAGAGATAGCTTCTGATGCTCGGTTCAACAATTAATCTTCACTCGTTTCTTATCTGGGGAAGATCAACATCATCGATGATCGATTTTTTCTGAAATGGCTATCTCTTAAATTTGCTTAACTTTTAGCCCAATGGCAGCCCTACTATCTCGATTATATCTTGCTCAAAAATTGCCAGTGGAATAATCGTAACAAAATTTTATCTAATGGTCAGCCTTCAGCCAGGAGCTAAAATCTGGCTCTTTTGTCGGGAAAAGGGGTCTTATTCTGGGTTAAAGGTGAAAATTTTCTCCTTGGCCCAGTTCTGTAGGAAGTTTTCTGTTTATTTTTTTGGGTGATGATTTGGTAGTATTAGTTTAGGTCTGTGAACCGAGAATTTACCCCTAGATTGTCTAGAAATGAGCGATGAAAGTGTCAATCTTGAGCAGGGGATGATGGGGGTGGGTTACGATGTTGACATCCTCGCCGCCCTAAAAGTGCGGCGATTCCTAAACCTCACGATTTAAGTTTCTGCTTCCACCACCGTCGCATACCACAGTTAAAAAACCATGTACTGTCTTACACAGAGTCCACAGACTTTCGCCCCATTTCAGAAGCCCGATTCCGTGTGTCCCACGGTACGTTGACCGCCTATAGCTTCTTGTACTTGTTGCGCGCGACTTTTTACCCGGCCAAGCTTTTCTGGTCGGAACCCCCTAAGCCGAGTTTTCAAGGTGCTGCGCCGTCCACTTGGTTTTCGAGACTGGCCTTTTAATTCTAACGTAAAGCCAACCTAGAACGGCGGGGTTTCAGACCCAAAATTTCCGATGAAACGCCTCGATCGCTTCCTCTAGGGTTGCATAAATACGTTCGGTCGAGATCGTCTCGGATAGGTCTCCTTTTTTTAATTGCTGATATAAATCTTGCTTCACCCGCGCCATGGCAAAAGTAATACCACGGCCGATTAATTCTCGATGTAATTCTTTCAACATATCGACCGCCGTAATATCGATATCTAGAATTGCTTCGGCATTGAGAACGAACCACTCGACGGGGACTTTCTCCGCTTCGATCGCCGCTATTGCCCGTTTGCGAAAATTCTCGGCGTTGGCGAAACAGAGGGGCGCGTCGTAACGGTAGAGAACCAATCCGGGGATCGTCGTCGCGCCCTGCCAATCCTCGATGTCGTGCAGGCCCGCCAGATTCGGCACTTCCCCCAAAACCGCATCGTGTGGTCGCATCAGCCGTGCGAACAGATCGACCACCGATAACCCCACGGCAACGCCCACCCCGACGAGGATATCGGTGGCCAGGACACCGAACATGGTGACGAGCGCCAATCGGAACTCACTGGTTTTGAAACAACGCAGACGGTTGAACTCCGAGATCTCGATCAGACGGAGTGCGGCATAAATCACGATCGCCCCCAGGGCCGCTTTCGGAAACAGGGATAGCATCGGTCGCAAGAACAAGAGTACCAAAATTACGATCAGAAAAGCCACCAGGGAAAACAGTTGCGAGCGACTGCCCAGGGAATCGCCGATCGCCGTGCGACTGCCGCTACTGCTGACGGGAAAGCCCTGCATGATGCCGTTACCGATATTCAGCGCTCCCAGGGCGAGTAATTCCTGATTGCCATCGATGCGATAGTCGTTTTTCGCCCCGAAGGCCCGCGCGGTCAAGACGTTATCGGAATAGCCGACGAGGGCGATACCGATGGCCGAGGAGAGTAAATAGACGAACTGCTGGGGAGAAAAGCCGATCGGTACTTTCAAACTCGGTAAACCGGCGGGAATTTCCCCGATCACGGCGATGCCTCGCTCGTTCAGATGAAACAAATATACTGCCGATGTGGCCAGTAGAACCGCCAGTAAAGGACCGGGGGCATTGGGAAAGCGACGTTGTACCACTAGCAGAAAAATTAAAACACCGGCGGCAAGAATCAGAGTTGGTGGGTGAATCTCCGATAAATGTCGGGAAAATTCCCCGATCTGTCCGAAAAGCGATTCCGCTTTCAGTGACATCCCGCTAATTTTTCCCAACTGACCGACGATCATGATCACCGCTACCCCGGCCATGTAGCCGACGAGGATCGGTTTGGAAAGGAGATCGGCGAGAAACCCCAACCGGGCGAAAGCGGCGACGCAGCAGACGCTCCCCACGAGTAGGGCTAATAGACTACAGAGACTGGCGTAGTTGCTACTATCCCCGGCGACGAGGGGCATGATAGCGGCGGCGGTCATTACTGCCGTCGTCGATTCTGGCCCGACGGAGAGTTGTGGTGAGGAACCGAGCAGCGCATAGATAAGCAGCGGCGGTAGGATCGCCCATAATCCGGCGATCGGTTGTACTCCGGCCAGTTCCGCGTAGGCCAGACATTGGGGAACGAGATAGGCCGCCACGGTGATCCCCGCAATGATATCTCCCCGCAACCAGGCCGAGCGATAGGACCGCAGACGCTTTAACCCGGGTAGGGAAAACCGCTCGCTAGAAAAATTTAATCGAGTCGCCATCCTCATCTCTTCTCCTGTCATCGCAAATGTCCCGAAAATCTCGCCACCGGCTCAACTAGCGGTAGGAATACTTTTTCGCCAGTTTAACCAGGCTCTTTCTAGTTTATTTTGCTTGCATCCGAACCGGGACATTTATCCGCCCAGGTCTTAATCTTGACACAGTCTATAGCAAGGGATAGTTCGGAATTTTGGCTCTTCTAGAGTAGTCATGATATTTTAGCAGAAAATAATCCACGCAAGTCTTGCCAAGTAAGGCTCACTAGAATTCAAAAAAACAATTTTAATAAAAAAAGCTTTTTGCTTTGTTGGATTCTAGGCTATGTAAGGGATTAGGCTCATTGAAACTACTAATTTGCTATAACCAGTCTAGGAACACTGGAATTTTTAACCATTCCCGATGTATTTAAATACTCCAAAATTATCCTCTGGTTTTCACGAACAATTTTATTGAATAGTTTCTGCCAGAAATCAGCCTGAGTATCTTTAATCTTAGCGTGGATTTTAACTACTCGTTTTCTGGCTTTCTCTCTTCTCTTGCTCCCTTTTTTCTTTCTACAAAGATTTCTTTGGGCTTTCTTTAATCGTTTTAATCGTTTCTTTAAAGGTTTTGGTGCGTCTATCTTTTCTCCTGTTGAGAGAGTTGCAAATCTGGCAATCCTTAAGTCAATCCCTAGAAATCGCCCATTGTCGGCAAGTTTTCGGGTTGAATCTCAACAACAAAACTTATAAAATAGCAGTCCGTTGCGTCTTTAATTACCGTGACCGACCCAGGTTCCGATGGTAAAGGACGACTCTAAACTACTTTTAATTTATCAATTTTTGTACATTTTGCTGATTGTCTATATTTCCGCTTTTTAAAACGAGAAAGTTTAACCTTCCCAGGTTCCGATGGTAAAGGACGACTCTAAACTACTTTTAATTTATCAATTTTTGTAAATTTTGCTGATTGTCTATATTTCCGCTTTACAGGCGGCAAAAAATTTAGAGTAGGCTGGTTCTAAGTCTCTTAAAGATTGTTGTCAGGGAATAGCTGAGACTTCCCCTAACCATTCTTTTTCTTTTCAAGAATTTTGCCAATCCCTATTGTTTTGGTATTTTGTACCAAAACTCTTTTGCCCCTTGTTGAGTAAATCTGAAAGCATAGCCTTCCTCTCCCAGTGCTAATGTCACCCAATTGCTCCCGGGAGATCATAACTGGCTTTTCATAATAGAGCATCCTCTCTGAGACGGAAGATGAACCTCTCTTTAATGAAGATTTTGAAACGATTGAAGAAAGGTCAGAAATTCCGATAACCCTTTGTCACTAAGTAGGTAGGCACAATTATTTGTAGGATGGGTTAGCGGTAGCGTAACCCATGCGGGCGTTGGGTTTCATGCTTCAACCCAACCTTGTATATTGAGAGAGGTGGTAGACCGTCCCAACCTTGGTCGGAAAAGACCGCTTCGTAGCAAGGGTCACCACCATAATCTCCCTGACAAAACTCGAACAGTCGCCGGGGTCGTGGCGAAAACAATCAATTGTTAAGCTAAGAGACCGTATCGGGCAAGGATGAGTAAAATCAAGGGGATGCTCTCCAAAAGAACCATTAATCCCGCCAATTTCTCAGGTTTAATCATGGAAAATATCTCTCAATGGGTAGGCATTGACATTAGTAAAGCGACCCTAGATGTTTACCTTCGTCCCCTCAGTAAAGCGATGAAAGTTGCTAACACAAAGGAGGACATATCTAAACTGGTCGAAACCCTAAAATCCTACACTGTCAACCTCATCGTTCTGGAAGCAACAGGAGGTTTAGAAACTGAACTGGTGATTCAATTACAAGAAGCGGATTTACCTGTAGCCTTAATCAATCCCCGTCAAGGAAGAGACTTTGCTAAAGCCACTGGTAAATTAGCCAAAACCGATGCCATTGACGCTCAAATTTTAGCTCATTTTGGCGAAGCAATGCAACCGCAAATATTAGCGGTTGAGTCGGAAGAATCTCGTCAATTGGGCGACTTAATTAGTCGTCGCCGGCAACTTGTCGAGATGCGGACTGCCGAAAAAAACCGACGGGAACGCGCTCGCGGTAAAGCTTTGGTCGATATCGAAGCCCATCTTGAGTATCTCGATAACTGCCTCGAAAAACTCAATCAAGAAATTGAGGAATTGACCCAAGCTAACCAACAATGGCTCGAGAAAGTTAATTTACTCAAAACCGTGCCGGGGATTGGTCAAGTAATTTCTACTACTCTCGTCTCCGACTTACCAGAACTCGGTCAATTAATCGCCAAACAAATCTCTCGCTTAGTCGGTGTCGCACCGATTAATCCTGATAGTGGTCAACATAAAGGTAAGCGAATGATTCAGGGAGGTCGCGCTCAGATTCGGGCGACTCTTTACATGGGAGCGGTGGTAGCTATGCGTCATAATCCGGTGATTAAAACCTTTTACAAACACCTAGTCGGACGAGGTAAATCAAAAAAAACTGGCTCTGACTGCTTGTGTGCGGAAAATCTTAGTTATTCTTAATGCAATGGTTCGCCAAAATCAGCCTTGGCAGCTTGCTGACAATTTACCACCTTGTTCCTAGAGATTCACACTTTTTGTTATCTCTGATCAAGGGTTGCGCTTGCTTTGGTTTAACCTGAGCGACTTAGTTTTTGCTGCGCTTTTTTTCTGGCTTGAGATTTTAGGTTCGACAGCAACTCCTTGATTGTTTTTTGAGTTACCCCTTGACAATCAAGACAGTCGCTACGTTTATTTTATATTTAATTCCACCCACCTACTTATCTCGGAACGATGACTAATGAAATTAAAAAGTTGACTAACTGTGCTTGGCTAACTTATGATTGATTATTATGGTTCTTCGTTACTTGGTATGGTTCGATAGGGTAACATAAATCGACTCAATCCTTATCTGGCAATAGATTTAATTGATTAGTTCGCTCTAGATCGAAAACAGTTGACAAAAATCGCAGCAACGCCTGTCTCTATAAGGGTTTCATTCCTTATAACCCCCTCCATTGCATAGGACAAACCGAAGAACCATTGTTATCAGCTTTTCAAAACAAGATTTAGTATAACTTAACGGTTATTTATTAAAGTTCATAGACAGGTTACAAAAATTTACCTAAACTCTCTACGCTTCCTCGGTTCTCTGTGTTAGTCTGAGTCCATAAATTAGTTTATCTAGACCTGAAGCTCACAGGAATGATCGCTACCCCTTGTCTAGCCAAGGCTACATCGGGTTGTGGCTTTTATCAGTTCCCTCGTCGGCAGAAAAGGAGAAAAATTCATGTCAAAAAAAGTTCTAGTTATCCTCTCCGAATGGGGATATTGGGGTGAAGAATTGGTCGGTCCCTATGATGTATTGAACGAAGCTGGTTACATCATCGACTTTGCCACCCCCAAAGGGCGCAAACCTGTGGCCTTACCCCCCAGTATGGATGAAACTTTTATCGATCCCCCCTTGGATAAGTATGTCACGAGTGCTCACTACGCCAAACGGACAAGAGAAATTGAACAGTCGGATTTGTTGGCAAAGCCGATCGATCTTTCTAACTGGTTTCCGGCAATGCCCTATTTCAACAGCCCCAATTTTGGGCATGAGCTAGAAGCTTACTATAATAAACGGGAGCAGTGTTGGAAAGAATTAGAACAGTACGACGCACTGGTGATGGTGGGTGGGTCTGGCCCGATGGTCGATATGGTGAACAATGAGAGAGTACATGACGTGATTCTCGGATTTCTCTCTCAGGGTAAGTTAATCACCGCCGAATGTTACGCTGTGACTTGTTTAGCCTTCGCTCGCGATTGGACGGAAAGAAAAAGCATTATTTGGGGTAAACACGTTACGGGTCATGCTCGTGAATACGACTATAAAGACAGTACAGGATTTGCCCAGATGTATGGCTTCGATGGAAAGCCGATGAATACCTCCGCTAATTTTGGACCTCCCTTCTATCCCCTAGAATATATTCTCCGAGATGCGGTTGGACCAGAGGGACAGTATCACGGAGGGGTTGGGCATACTCTTTCAACAATCCTTGATTACCCATTTTTAACCGGTCGCTCTACCCAGGATTCAAAACTCGTAGGAGAACTAATTATCCAGGTTCTGGAGCATGGTCTAAGGCGTTACGGTTGGTAATCATCTACCTGATAACTCAAAACAGACTTGGAGAAAATCATGGCAGGGAAAACAGGGCGTTTCGCCATACTAGAACAATTTCTGGCAGATGGATTCACTTATATGTTTGGTAATCCGGGTACATCGGAAGAAGGGTTTCTCGATGCCCTTGGCGATTATCCAGACCTCAAATATATCCTCACTTTGCAAGAATCCGTAGCGGTCATGACGGCCGATGGTTATGCAAGGGCAACAGGAAAACCTGCCCTAGTGCAAATTCACAGTACACCAGGTTTGGGAAATGCGATCGGCGCCTTATATCAAGCCAAACGGGGGCATTCTCCCCTAGTGGTTATTGGTGGGGATGCAGGAATTAAATATCAGGCAATGGATGCCCAAATGGCAGGGGATTTATTAGCCTTTGCCGAACCTGTCACCAAATGGTCAACCCTAGTGATGGAACCCTCCTCTCTATTGCGGGTACTGCGAAGAGCGGTCAAAATTGCCACCACTCCCCCCATGGGGCCGGTGTATGTCTGCCTTCCCGTAGATATTTTAGACGCACCTACAGTGGAACCGGTCAGACCGACTTCTTTACCCTCGACCCGGGTAATCCCCGATGAGGTTTTGGTCAAAGAAATGGCGGAGATTTTGGCCTCAAGCCAAAAACCGATGATTTTTGTCGGAGATGGGGTGTCTTTTTCGGAGGCACAGGCTGAACTTACCCAAGTGGCTGAACTCTTAGGATCCGAAGTCTGGGGGGCTGATATTGGCGACTTAAACATGAGTTATACTCATCCCCTTTATCAAGGTTCTACTGGCCATATGTTTGGCTATTCCAGTAAACCTATTACTACGAAGGGTGATGTCAACTTAGTTGTTGGCACTTATATGTTGCCCGAAGTCTTTCCTGACTTAGGCGATATCTTTGCACCTGGAGCCAAAGTTCTGCACATTGATCTCAATGCTTACGAAATTGCCAAGAACCACCCTGTAGATATAGGGGTAGTTAGTGATCCCAAATTGACCTTGGCTAAATTGGCAATCATGTTAGAGTCAATACTCAACCCAGAACAGAAAGCGGCAGCCAAAGCGAGAACAGAAGCTATCGGCCAAGCTAAAGCCCAAAACCATCAACGCCAATTAGACGCTGATCGCCAAATTCGAGATCATGTCCCCTTACATCTATCTCGCTTTATGGAAGAGTTAGCCGCCAAACTTCCCGAAGATGCAGTCATCTTTGATGAAGCAATTACTAACTCCCCTGCTATAACCCGTTATTTCCCACCTACCAAACCAAGACACTACTTTGTCACCCGTGGGGGATCATTGGGAGTCGGCATTCCGGGGGCGATTGGGGCTAAATTAGCTCATCCCGATAAAACCGTGATTGGATTTGCCGGGGATGGGGGAGCCATGTACACCATTCAGGCACTCTGGACGGCCGCCCGTCATAACATTGATGTCAAGTTTGTGATCTGCAATAACCGCTCTTATCGCATTTTACAGGAGAACATAGACGCTTACTGGCAGGAAAGAAATATTCCAGAGCGAGACTATCCCTTGAGTTTCGACTTATCTAAGCCAGATATTCACTTTGCCTCTATCGCCCAATCTCTGGGAGTACCGGGGGTTCGAGTCGAAAAACCTGCTGATATAGCTAGTGCTATTGAACAGATGTTAAACCATCCAGGACCGTTTCTGATAGATGTGGTTTTAGAAGCAAATGTCCATCCTGAAAAAATTGGGGTCAAATAGGTTCAAGCTCTGGCTGGGTACGTCAATGCCCTTCATAAGCTCTGTCATCATTGGAGCTAATAACATGAAGCAATTAGAGGACAATTTGAAGTCCGTTGAGGTTAACCTGACAGCAGAAGAGGTAGTGGCGATTGATGAAATGACGACACATTCTCCTATCTATCCTGGATGGATGCAGGGGATGGGGAATGACCCTAAAATCACTGATGCTCTAAGTTAAAGTCACGCCAAGGAGACTAGGTATTGAGATTAACTTTGGGTAACAACAAAGAACAATCAAATTTTATCGATAGGGAGTATTTATGTCTCAGGAAAATGTAGCCTCCTTTTTGAACTTACTACTCAACGATTCTGAATTGAGAGAAAAGTTTAAGACAAGAAATTTAGCAGAATTGCTGTTTCATGCTGAAAATATCGGACAAAGGTTTACGTTTGAGCAATTGTCTCAGGTGATAGCGGCAATGGAAATAAAGATAATTAGAGAGAAATTAGGAGAAGACTTTGGCCCCTATAGTAGTTTATGGGTAAAAATGTGGGGTAAATATCGTTTAGAATACATAATAGACAATCTTCTTAGTGGCTTAAGTGAGGAAGAATTAGAGCAGTTAATTCAACCTATTGATCATACAATTGTTATTGATTAAGGAGTTAATCTATGTCTAAAAGAGAAGTTTGCAACTTTTTAAAAGCTCTTGCTGAAGATTCTTTGTTAAAAAATGAGTTGAAGGTAAAAGAAAAAGACGAAGTGATGAGGTATGCCCAGCAAAGATATGATTTTACTCAAAGAGAGTTTGATGATTTTGTGTGGGTTCTGGAAAACTTACTCGCAGATAAACGAGGAGAAAAGTTTGACTTAGCTTTTAGCTTGTGGGAAACTATGTGGGGTAAATATTATCTGGAATTTGTGGTTGATAATGTGATTGGTAGTTTATCTGACCAAGATCTGGAAAAAGTGATAGGGAGCTAAAAAATGAACTTTGAAAAGGCCTTTGATTATATTATTGTCGGTGCTGGGGCATCTGGATGTGTGATTGCCAATCGACTTATTGAAAACCTTGATTGTCACGTTCTACTATTAGAAGCAGGAGATGCTGATAATAACCCTACTATCCATAACACAGATATTCAGTCAATGACTTCCCTGTGGAGTGGCACAACAGACTGGGGATACTCAACAGAAGAAGAACCCTATTTGAATAATCGTAAAATCTCTATTGCTCAGGGAAAAGTTCTTGGCGGTGGTACATCAGTTAATGCCATGATGTACATCAGGGGAAATCGTCGTAACTATGATCACTGGAATGGTTTGGGCAATGAAAACTGGAGTTATCAAGATGTCTTACCCTACTTCAAAAAGTCAGAAAATTATCAAGGTGGATCACCAGAATATAGGGGCAGTGGTGGCGTATTAAACGTGATCGATTATGCCAATCCTTCCCCCGTTTCTCAGGCTTTTGTCGCCGCAGCAGTGGAACTAGGTTATCAGGGTAACGGATGGGACTGTAATGGTCAACAACAGGAAAACGGAGCATTTTTCTATCAATCCACCCGAACCAAAGATAATCAACGTTGTAGCACTGCTGTAGCTTTTATTACCCCAATTTTAGGGAACCCCAATTTAACCGTAGAAACAAAAGCTTTAGTCACTCGGATTTTAATATCGGCAAATAAAGCGATCGGGCTTGAATACTTGCAAGAGGGGAAACTTCATCAAGTTAAAGCCCAATCAGAAATCATTATTAGTAGTGGTTCTTTCGAGTCTCCTAAACTATTAATGCTCTCTGGAATCGGCCCGGCTGAACACTTAAAAGCCCATCACATCCCAGTCATTGTCGATTTACCTGGAGTCGGACAAAATTTACAAGATCATCTTTTATTAGGAGTTGGATATGAATGTAAACAAGAACAACCTTTACCGAACCTACTTTCTGAAGCTGGTTTGTTTACTTGGACTCGGAGTGGAATCACTTCCGCTTCACCAGATCTTCAGTTCTTTTTCGGTCCAGTTCAATTTATCGAACCAGAATATCGCACAGACGGGCCTGGATTTACCTTTGCTCCCATTGTTGCCCAACCCCAAAGTCGAGGCACTATCTCTTTGAGGTCTAATAATCCTCAAGACTTAGCAGTTATTCAGGCCAATTATTTACAATGTGAAACAGATATCAATGTTTTCATTAGAGGAATACAACTAGCCCGAGAATTAGTTGATACTTCTCCCTTTAATGAGTTTCGAGGACGAGAATTAGCCCCCGGACCATCGGTGACAAGTTCCTCAGATTTGAGCGCATATATTCGGCGAGTTTGCTCAACAGTTTGGCATCCAGTTGGAACCTGTAAAATGGGTAGGGATCACTTAGCGGTAGTCAATCCTCAATTGCAAGTTTATGGAATAGAAGGACTAAGAGTTGCTGATGCTTCAATTATGCCAACTATTACCAGTGGAAATACTAACGCTCCTGTCATTATGATTGGAGAAAAAGCTGCTGATATGATTATTACTCTTCAGAAGCAGTAATCAAAATAAATATTAAATCTCAAAAAAATCTCAAGATACAAGGAATAAATTTATGGCAGATAGTTTTGATTTCATTATTGTCGGTTCAGGGACAGCAGGTTCCACCATTGCCTATCGTTTAAGCGAAATTGCTGATGCCACCGTCTTAATTCTTGAAGCTGGAGGAACTAAAATTATAGAAGCCGTTGACATTCCCTATCGTTGGAATGAACTCTTGCTCACAGAAATAGACTGGGCTTATATGAGTGTTCCTCAGCCTGGTCTGAATAACAGACAAGTTTATTGTGCATCAGGGAAACTCATCGGCGGCAGCTCTAACATTTATCACATGATCCATACCAGAGGCAGACCTCAAGATTACGATAACTGGGCTTATAATGGTTGTGCTGGTTGGTCTTTTAAAGATGTCTTGCCCTATCTGCAAAAACTAGAAAATCAACAAGATAACACCAATCCAACGGCGGGAAAACAGGGACCCATTAATGTTATCAATGCCCAAGTTGAAGGCAACCCAGTCTCACAAACTTTTATTGATGCCTGTGTAGAAATGGGTTATCCATTAGTGGAAGATTTTAATGTCCAGGAATTTGGCGCAGGTTGGCATCATATAGACATCAAGGATGGCAAGCGCTGTGGAGCGAGAAATGCTTATCTAGAGCCAGCCTTAATACGCTCCAATGTCACCCTAAGTGCTAATTCCCAAACCACAAGGCTATTAATCGAAAATAATCGTTGTGTTGGGGTTGAATATTGGCAAGATGGCATCCTAAAGACCGCTAGAGCTAATCAAGAAGTGATTGTCTGTGCTGGAGCGATTCAATCACCTAAACTGCTAATGCTTTCGGGAATTGGCCAACCTGAGCATCTAGCTCAATTTAACATTCCAGTGGTCGTAGATTTACCCGGTGTAGGGGAAAACTTTCATGATCATCCTCTGATGATTGGACCGATGGGAATGATGGCAGAACCTGGCTCAGATCCCCAAGAAAATATGACAGAAGCAGCTCTTTTCTGGGGATCTCAACCCGATTTAATTGTGCCTGACTTGGAGATCTGTATTGTTCACCGGGCCCCCTTTGGAGAAGGATTTTTTCAAAATGTTATTGAAAGGGTTCAAACAAATCAACCCGTTCCCTCAGTGGCTCAATTAGTTGATCCAAGGATCATTTTAGCCTTGCCTGGGTTAGTTTCTCCCTTATCTCGTGGGTGGATTCGTCTAGCCAGTAGTGATCCTTTAGTAAATCCTTTAGTTAATCCCAACTATGGAGCGGAAAGAGCAGATATTGATCGGATTGTGACTATGGTTAAAATTGCCCGGGATATTTACCAAACCCAAGCCTTTGCCAAATTAGGACTCACAGAAATCAATCCAGGTCGGGATGTGCGAACCGATGAAGAATTGAGAACTTGGATCATTAATAATCTCGGTTCTTACTATCACTTTGTTGGTTCTTGCAAAATGGGAATCGACAATATGTCCGTTGTTGATCCTTGTTTAAAGGTCTATGGAGTAGAAGGTTTACGAGTAGCAGATGGTTCGATTATCCCTACCGTTCCATCCGCTAACCCTCACACCTCCATCATCATGATTGGGGAAAAAGCAGCAGATTTAATCAAACAACAAATTCACTAACTGACAATAAGTAAAAACATGACAGAGCAAAAATCCCTGGAAATCTTTGATTTAGGAGACTTCCGCCTAATCAGTGGACTGACACTTCCTAACGCTAAACTCGCCTATAGAACTCATGGGACGTTAAACGAAGCTAAGGATAATGCTGGCTCTTCGTTACTTGGTATGGTTCGATAGGGGAGCATAAATCGACTAAATCCTTATCTGGCAAGAGACTTAATTGATTAGTTCGCTCTAGATCAAAAACAATTGACAAAAATCGCCAAATGTCTTTCTCTATAAGAGTTTCATTCCTTATAATCCTGTACGTTGCATAAGACAAACCGAAGAACCATAATGCTATTCTTTTTCCCCATTTTTTGGCGGGTTCTCCAGACTCTTTAGAGATGTATATTGGCGAAAATCGTCCTCTTGACCCGCGTAAATACTTTATTATCTTGCCAGCACTATTTGCAGGCGGACTAATGATCCTGATAAGGGGGCAGACCTTATTGTCCAAGTTCTGAAATCTGATCATTCTCCTCTACACTTACCATTAGGTGGTGATGCCATCGGTGTGATGCGGGGTAAAATCGCCAAACTGCAAGAGGATATTGCCGCTTGGGAGAATCTGGCCGGAAAAACAGCCTATGAATGAATGCTAACCCTCACCTACTTTTCCAACTTTTTGTCCTGTACTATGAGAATAGGAATATGATTCATCAACTGATCTTTGCTCATCCCAAGCCCGGTATGAGTGAAAAGGAATTTCAAAACTACTGGGTTAATTTCCACGCAGTTTATTACGCCAGCAAAATCCCTCAAATCAGGCGTTATATGGTCGATACTCGTATTCCTTTTGGTTCGGAACCAGAAGAGCCGCTCTTTAGTGGTGTTGCTGAAATTTGGCTAGAGAACGAACAAGAACAACTCGCATCTCTCCAGTCAAAAGAGTTCTTAGCAGGAGCCCGACTAGATGAACCCAACTGGGCTGCCTTCTGGCGTACCGTAGGATTAGATACTAATACTCACGTCTTGATGGAGGGGCCGCCTTTACAAAAGGAATCCACGATGGTAAAACTCTTGATACTCGTTAAACGCAAAGCGGGAATGCCTTTAGAAGAATTTCGCCAGAAAATGCTAGGAAGTCATAGCGCCAAAGTCATGAAAATTCCAGGGCTTCGCCGTTATTTTCAATGCCATGTCAGGGATAGTTTTTATGGGATTGGAGAATCCTTACTAGATTGTGTTTCAATGCTCTGGTTTGATGACATTCAAAAACTGGAAAAAGCCTATAAATCCACCGAGTATGAACAGAAAATCTTGCCCGACTTTGCCGATCTTTTTGAATCTAAATACATCCACACAATGGTGACTGATGAACACTGGATTATCGGACCTGAATTTCGCTGATCAAGAATATAGCGGTATTTGGTAAATCATGAGATCCTTCACCGCCTATCAATTTATCAATTATCCACCCTCTATTTTTAGGAGCAATCACCATGGCTAACGCTGTTGATTTTACCTTCTCAGACCTGATCGCTGGCTACATTACCAGCTATGACAAAACCACCGATTCCTTTGGTCTGAAAACTTCCGATGATCGCGAATATACCATCTATCTGACCTCGAATACCTACTCGCAACTGATTCGCAATCTTGGACAAGCCTATCAGGATGCAACGGGGGCGATGCGAGACCTGATTGAATCAGGCCAACCCAAGCAACAAGGTCAGCGGGGGCGGTTTATTTTTGCTTATGGGATCTTTTATCCCCTCGATAACCATCAGTATCGGTTTGAGGCCAAACAGATCAACTTTATTGGACGCTCCGATGACTATAGCAATGACTATGTCTTTGAACAACCAAACTGGTGGATCACTCAAATCAAGCAATTAGGAGACTTTTATCTCAAGTCTCAGTTTGGCACTCCTGACGGCAAGCTTAATATTGACTATTCTCTCTACCGCACTAATTTAGGGGTTACGGGAGAAAAACAAAAAAGTGGCCGACAAGAAACCGATACAATTTCTCGCCTCGTCTATGGTTTTGCCACAGCCTTTTTAATGACGGGGGACGATCGCTATCTGGAAGCCGCTAACAAGGGAACTGAATACCTGCGGGATCACCTGCGGTTTGAAGATAAAAATGCCGGTATTGTTTACTGGTATCATGCCGTTGATCGCCAAGCGAACGGACGGGAGGATAAAGTCTTTGCCTCGGAGTTTTGGCAAGATTTTGATGCCATTCCTTGCTATGAGCAGATTTATGCCTTAGCAGGTCCTGTTCAGACTTACCGAGTCACGGGCGATCCGAAAATCCTCGCCGATGCTCAAGCAACGGTTAAGTTATTTAAGGATTACTTCCGAGATCCCAAACTAGGGGGCTACTATTCCCATATCGATCCCATTACCCTTAAGCCCTACGGCCAGATCTTAAAAGCGCGCAACAATGAAGCCAAGAAGAATTGGAACTCTGTGGGCGACCACGCTCCCGCTTATTTAATTAACCTCTGGCTGGGAACTGGCAAAGAAGAATACGCGGAGTTTCTCGAAGAAACCTTTGATACTATAACCGAGCATTTTCAAGATTACCAGAACAGTCCCTTTGTGCAAGAAAAATTCAATGATGACTGGTCGCCAGATTACAGTAAGCAAGAGCAGCCAAACAAAGGCGTTATTGGTCACAACCTCAAGATTGCTTGGAATTTAACCCGGATGTACGGACTAAAAAACAAGCAAGAATATAAAGACTTTGCTAACAAGATTGCCACCAGCATTGCTGAAGTCGGCTCTGACCGTCAACGGGGCGGTTGGTACGATATGCAGGATCGGCAAGAAAAAGCGGGCAATTTCTATAAATACTTCTGGCACGATCGCAAAGCTTGGTGGCAAATGGAACAGGGCATTTTAGCCTATTACATTTTGTCGGGAGTCTATCGGGAAAATGCCGAATTTTTACGCTATGCCCGGGAAGGAACAGCCTTCTATAATGCCTACTTCCTCGATCACGAAGCGGGAGGAGTCTATTTCAATGTCTTGGCTAATGGAATCCCGTATTTGCTGGGAACAGAATGGGGCAAAGGCAGCCACTCCATGTCCGGCTATCACTCCTTTGAATTGTGCTATTTAGCGGCCGTCTATACCAATTTGCTGCTGTTCAAAGAGCCGATGGATTTCTACTTCAAGCCCGTCCCCGGCGGCTTCCCCGATCGCATTCTGCGGGTAGCTCCCGATATCCTGCCTCCCGACAGTATTTATATTAAACAAGTCTGGATTGAGGGGGCGCGCTATGATGACTTTGATGCCAAAGCATTGACTGTCAAGCTTCCGAGCAACTACGACAACAAGAAAATCCGGGTGCTGATCTATCCGACAGGTATTACTTTTGAAGCGGCTCTGTTAGACTTCAGCGAGGGCGTTGCCAAAGTGGATTTAACCGGAGAAATCGATCAAGGAGACTCGTGGGCAATCGGCGAACTGGAACAAGAGTTTAACCGCCTAGAAATCCAACAGGCACAAAAAGTAGTTCTCGTCGCCTCAAGTTTGACATCCATCTCTGACGAAGCCCTGCGCTACTTAACCTATTACATTCGTCGGCGTACTCGTGAAACAGGCGGCAGCTTTACCCTCTCCGTCGAGGGAGCTAACGAGCAGGTGAAAAAGGCTTTCCTAGACGCTAATGTCGTTGAGCCAGACCAAATCTCTTAGGCGTTGAAAAAGATTAGCTCGAGGTGGAAAAACATGAATTACGCTCGACTCTCATTGGCATGGCATCCTCACTCAAATAACAGAGGGAAATTTTCCTCCCCCAAGCATTGGCTCTTAGCAGCACTGTTATCCCTGGTGTTAAGTTTTGCCATCCCCTCTCTCATCGAACCGGCTCTAGCAGTGGGAGCTAACAACCTGGGGGCGACTTTCGACGCGACCCAAAATAATGTCACCTTTCGCGTCTATTCTAATGCCGCCACTCACCTGGAAGTTTGGCTCTACGACCAGAATTTGGGCGCAGCGGAAAAATTTAAACTTCCTTTAACCCAAGATAGCAGTAGCAAAATTTGGTCTGTTAGCGTACCCGTATCAACCCTGAAAGCCAACGGGATAACAGATACCATCTACTACGGCTATCGCGCTTGGGGTCCGAATTGGACTTACGATCCCTCTTGGACTCAAGGATCGACCGTTGGGTTTGTGCGGGATGTGGACGGTCAAGGAAACCGCTTTAACCCGAATAAACTCCTCTTAGATCCTTATGCAGTGGAGGTAAGCCACGATCGCCTAATTCCCACCGCCACCGGGCAGACCAATGGGGGGATTTATGTCTCAGGTCCAGAATACCGGGCCTTTGACACGGGAAGCCAAGCACCGAAAGGGATTGTCCTGCCGCTCGCTCAAGCTGACATCGGCAATAAACCGACTCGTCCCTTCAAAGATGAGATTATCTATGAAGTTCACCTGCGGGGGTTAACGGAAAACGATCCGGACATTCCCGAAAACCTGCGGGGAACTTATGCCGGAGCGGCACTCAAGGCCAAATATCTCAAAGATTTAGGGGTGACAGCCGTGGAGTTTCTGCCCCTGCAATCGATGCAAAATGACACCAATGATGTGATCGCTTCTACGGCTGGAGATAATTACTGGGGATATGACCCCTATAACTACTTTGCCGCGGATCGCCGCTATGCTGCCGATAAAACTCCGGGGGGGCCGACCCAAGAATTTCAGCAGATGACTAAAGCCTTCCACGAACAGGGACTGAAAGTCTATGTGGATGTAGTCTATAACCATACAGGGGAAGAAGGCGTAGATTCAACGGGAAATATTTCCCCCATTTTCACGATGCGAGGTTTAGACAACCCCACCTATTACGAACTCAGCAACGACGTGCGTTACTACTACAGTGATAACGGGGTCGGGCCGAATTTGAACACGGGCAATCCTGTGGTGCGGGATTTGATTATTGATTCCCTGGCCTACTGGAAAGATACTCTGGGAGTAGATGGATTCCGATTTGACCTCGCGCCGGTGATTGGCAACGACTGCCAGCGGGGATGTTTTCAATTTAACAAATTCAACCCGGAAAATGCCCTCAATCGCATGGTTAAGGAATTGCCGGTACGTCCTGCCAATGGAGGAAATGGGGCGGACTTGATTGCAGAACCTTGGGCCGTCACTAACTACCAGATGGGGAACTTCCCTAGTGGTTGGGCAGAATGGAATGATAAGTTCCGCGATAGTTTCCGTAAAGTCCAAAACCGCTTAGGAGTTGAAAACGTTCCCCCTAACGAATTGGCAACCCGTTTTGCCGGCTCGAGGGATCTATTTCAGGATGATGGTCGTAAGCCTTGGCATTCGGTCAACTTTATCGTCGCCCATGATGGATTTACCTTGCGGGATGTCTATAACTGTAACCAGAAAACCAACAGCCAACTAACTTGGGATCAGGGACCATCTGACGGAGGAACCGATAATAATTTGTCCTGGGATCAGGGAGGAGATCCCTCACTTCAGCGACAAGCCACTCGCACTGCTCTCGCCCTTGAGATGCTTTCGGCAGGTGTTCCAATGATGACGGGAGGAGATGAGATGTATCGTACCCAGTACTGCAATAACAATATGTACAACGTCGATTCTGCCGCCAATTGGCTCGACTATGACAATATCAAGGAGTATCCCCATTTCTTTAACTACAGTCAGAAGTTACTGGCTTTTCGCAATGCCCATCCGGCTTTACGTCCCGCCGATTTCTTTCGAGGGACAGATAATAATGGCAATGGCTTAAAAGACCTCACTTGGTTGCGAAGTGATGGAAATGAACCGGATAGCAATTATTTCTCGGATCCGAACCAGCATTTTCTGGCCTATCGTTTGGATGGCTCGGAATTGGGAGACGGCGGACAATCTATTTATGTCGCCTACAATAGTTGGTCGGGGAATATCCAGGCAACACTGCCCCCGAATCTTCCGGGTAAGCAATGGTATCGAGTCGCCGATACCGCCGGCTTTATGGAAAGTCAGGACAATTTTAATGCTCCCGGTGCGGAAGAATTACTGACAGGTTCAACCTATGATGTCAATGGGCGTTCCCTAGTTTTATTAATTGAGAAGTAGGAGCATTCTATCGACATTGAGTGGCTAGGTCTTGTCGGAAAATGTTTGACAGTGGCCTAGCCCACTCCGCTAAATGTGAATCAACCCTTAGCCAGAAAATAGCTGTGAATAAACCTTTAGCCGGAAAAAAAGTCGCTGTCCTTCTTGAGACAGAGTATATTGCCGCCGAGATTGAGTATTATCAAAGGGAGTTCTCGCAGCTGGGGGCAGAAGTTGAGCTACTGTCCTATTTATGGGGAGCAAAAAGCAGACAGTTAGTTTGTGATATCGATAGTCCAGAGCGTCCGGTTAAAGATATTCATACTCTAGTAGTAGATGTTGATGTCGCAGATCGGGAGGCGAATAATTACGATATTGTGGTTATGGCGGCAAATTATTGCAGTGTGAGATTGCGAGAAATTCCGCCAATGGGCAGTTTAGGAAGTCCGGATTTACTTGCTACTCCCCCGGCAGTGGATTTTTTTGCCAAGGCCATGTTAAATAAAAAAATCGTCAAAGGTGCTTTGTGTCATGCTTTATGGATTTTAACTCCCATTCCAGCCTTATTAAAGGGGCGTAAGGTTATTTGTCATACGGTGGTTTTGGCAGATGTTCATAATGCTGGGGCGATTTTTGTTCCGGCTCCCGAAAAAGTTGTCATTGATGATGATTTAATAACTGGACGCTCTTTTGCTGATATAGAAGCTTATTTTCAGGCCATCGTACAAACAGCGATCAAGAAAGATACTAACTGCAATTTGATTAAATAAATCCTCAACCACCGAGGGGGTGTGATTCCTGAAACATTTAATCTAGGCATCCTGCCTGTTGTCAACATTTATTGAGGCAATAATCATGTTAGCTCAAACTCAGTCATGGCCAACACAAATCACGGGAAAAAGGATCGCTATTATTGTTTTAGCTTTCCTCTTTAGTTGCGGAATTTTAGTTGCTTATCCCTCTCAGGTATTAGCTGATAAAAACGTTAATACAGTTAATGTAGAACAATTGCTGAAGCTGTTACCCAATGGTGATCGCTGGAAGAAACACATGACGGAAGAGCTGCTACCTTTCTGGGAAATGGAGACAGCTTTAGGTCAACCGCTGGGGAATTTTCCGACTTATCGCTGTAATGATGGTTCCTTATATAACTCTCAGTCACCTTGTCCAGAATTAAAATATGCCGCACCTGGTATTGTTTGGGTTGAGCCGGATTATCGAGACTATGTCCGCGCCAAATCTCGACAAGTTTATGCCTATGGAGTAGCTTTCCATGTAACCGGTGATGAGACTTATTTAAACTATGCTCGAGCCGGAGCCAATTATCTGCGAAAATATGCTTTAGATTCCCAAAATGGGGGGGCCTATAGCTATTGGCATGAACCCGAACATTTACCCGGACCAGAAAAACTACAAAGAACCAGTCAAGATTTAGCTTATGCTCTGAGTGGGATGGGATTTTACTATTATCTCACCCGCGATGCTGCTGTTTTAAAGGACATCATCCAGGTTAAAAACTACATTTTTGACACCTATTACGAGCCGACTCTGGATCTGATTAATTGGGTCAAAGAACCTTCTCCGGATGGAGATCAAGCCAACCAAAAAGAATTAGTCTCCCAACTGGATCAAATTTATGGTTATATGTTGTGGTTAACCCCGACATTAGCTGAACCAGATCAAACTCAATGGAAGCAAGATCTGAATCATTTAGCCCACATTATCATCAATCAGTTTTATAGTCCTCAACAAAATCTGTTTTGGGGTGCTGTTACCAATAGTAACATCAAACATTTAGGGACACCGCATACAGATTTTGGCCATTCCGTTAAAACTATGTGGTTAATTTATCAAATCGGTAAGCTAACCGATGATTTAGAATTAACCTTGTTTGGGGAGAATCATGCCGCAGAAATTCTGGAAACAGCTTACTTGAAAAAAACTGGCTCTTGGGCCAGGGGGTTTGATGAAAATGGCAAAATAGATCCAGATAAAGAATGGTGGAGTTTAGCAGAATTGGATCAGGTGAGTGCAACTTTAGGGTTAGTCGATCCAAGCTATGCAGTTTACTTGCCGAAAACCTATAACTATTGGTTTAATTATATGGTCGATCCAGAAAATAAGGAAATCTGGCACATGGTAAGTGCTAAGACGAATAAACCTTATCCTTGTCTGGCCACTCAACCATTAAACGAGTCTAAATGTTTTCCGAAACAGCATTCTTGGAAAAATGCCCTCCATTCATTTGAACACGCTTTAGTAGGATATATCACCATGCAGCAAATTCATAATCAACCCGTCCAGCTTTATTATGCCTTTAAAGAGAAACCAGAGGATAAATTCATCTATCCTTATTTTTATGAGGGCAAGGTTAGCCAGATCATTAATCACTCAACTCAAGACAATTCTAGTTCTATCCAAGAAGTAATCTTCACCGATATCCGTTGAAAATTTCTAAAATCATGGAGCAAAAATAATGACTAATTCCCTCTCTATAGGGTTGAAAACGTTACTCACTGTCATCATGGCCTTTTTTGTCGTGTTTGTTAACCCAGTGAGGGCCGATGTGATCTATCATGCCTTTAATGTTCCTTTTCGGGAGATTGAAAGGGAACTTCCTGAACTTAAAGCAGATGGCTTTACCTACATTCAAATTTCACCCCCTCAATTGAGTAACCCTTCCCCTGAATGGTGGGGCAGATATCAACCGATTGATTTTACTGTGATTGATAGTCCTTTAGGCAATGAAAATGAGCTAAAAGAACTTATTGACACGGCCCATCAACAGGGAGAAAAAATTATTGTCGATGTGGTGCTTAATCACATGGCCAACTATGAAAATTATCCCAATACCCTGCAATATCCACGCTTTTCTCCTCAAGATTTTCACGGCAGGGCTTGCATTCAAAACTATGATGATTCCTATCAAGCTACTCACGGATGGTTAGGACTAGACTGTGCTAGTGGTCAAGGGGGACTGCCTGATTTAAACACTGAATCTTCCTATGTCCGTCAAGAGGCGAAAAATTACATTAATAAGCTTTTAGACCTTGGTGCTGATGGGTTCCGTTTTGATGCGCTTAAACATATTGAACCGGGCTTTTTCCAAGAAGTGCTTGCGGGAGTAGCCGCCGATGTCTATCTCTATGGGGAAATTGTCGAAGATAGTCCAAGAATGGCTTTTTCCTATACTTCTATTCACGATCTTGATGTTACGGATTACCCCCTATTAAATACTCTTAAAAGGGCTTTTAGTCTGGGGGGTGATTTGCGTATTCTCAAAGATCCCAGAAGTGGAAATGGAGCTTTACCCGGTCCCAATGCTGTCACCTTTGCTAAAACCCATGATACCGTTCCGGGCAGCCTGCTTTATGGGGGTTATGGATTAGATTCAAGGGATAGTATCTTAGCTAATGCTTTCGTGCTTTCCCGTGCCGATGGATTACCTTTAATTTATGGGGAGGATGCTTCAGATCCCATTGTTAAAGCGGGGGTGGGATTCCATGAGCAAATGATGGGACAACCTCAGTCTTTCCCGAATGGTAATGAGATTGCCACAGGGGGAGATAGCCCAAATTTACTCTTTATTGAAAGAGGCGATTTAGGTATTGCCATGATCAATAAATCTGGCAATCCATTTGATGTTGCCGATGCTAGAATGCCTGGTTTAGACGTAGGTTGCTATCAAGAACTGCACTACAATTTCCCCATGTCTGTCAGTGTTGGTGGGGATGGACAGAAACAGATAACTCGCTGGGGTAATAACGAAAGAGGGGGCATTTCAATTCAACCTAGAGATGCCATGTTTTTTGTCAAAACTTCCGATAACATCTGTGTTCGATGATGCTAATGGGAGTTCTCTACTTTAAATCATGGAGAAAAAATGATGACGAATTCACTCTCTGTAGGGCTGAAAACATTGCTAACCCTTATCATGGCCTTTTTTGTGGTGTTTGTTAACCCAGTTAAGGCTGATGTGAGCAATCAGGTTTTTTCTACTCCAATTGTCAATCAAAAAACCGAGGGAATGGCGATTCCAGTGCTGTGTAACCCGGACATTTCTCAATGTCCCGCCAGTGCCCAGTTACTGGGAACGGTTAACAACAACCGAGGACACTGGAATCCCTTTTTACCAGAAAACAACATGATTGAAGACGGCCCGCTCTATTACAAGGAATTAGAACTCAAGGCGAATGGAGGCCGCCACGGTAACGGAATCTATGCTTTCCGTTTTGTTACTAATCAAAACTTGCAACAGACCTTCAAGGCCGATCACAACCGAACGGATAGTACAGGTAAACCTAAATTGGTGGCAGGAGAACTCGCTCACCAAGCCCAGAATATTATCATCAAAGTTGACCGTGACGATGTTTATAAAATTAGCTTTAACCCTTCAAACTTAACCTTTGATGTCACGCCTCATCCCACCTACCTAACAAAAATTGAATCGGTACAACTAAATGGATTTGTCTGGGATGACGAAGATATGTTCCAGAAATTTGATGAAACCCGTGCCAACCACGAAATCACAAAAAACGGGGATTGGTGGGAGAAAACAATCCCCCTCAAGGCGAATGGGGGTATTGATTTTAGAGCCGATGGAGTCTATCAATTTTTATTCTCTGCCAACCACAACGAGGACTGGGGATTTGGCGCCTATAATAACGGCAAAAATACTCTCACCGGAGGAACTGGCTTTGGCAGCAGCGGGGGACAGAGCCGGCACTCCGCAATCACGATTCAAGTCTTTGAAGATGGTAATTACACCCTCCAGATGAATCCCTTGGAATATAAGTTTCAAGTCAAAGCTCCTGAGGGGGTAAGACCTGTTAAAATCTGGAACGACGTAAACTCCTTTCAATTACTCGGCACCTTTTATCCCGATGTTCAATTCGATCCCACCAAGGCAGAACACAATATGGAACCTGTTGGTGACAAGATCTGGACGAAAACTTTGCAATTAAAACCGGGTATTTACGGGGCAAATTTTGCCATTTCTGGGGAGCTTTTTTTGGATACAATGGCCCTCGGTGCTTGGCTGGAATCCGATCACCCCAACAAACTGATTGGTCGCGGCTGGCATGGCAAGCCTAACGAGCCTAATATTTTCTTTGAAGTCAAAGAAACTGGAGCCTACCGATTCACCTACGACGGCGCTCAAGATCAATTCTCAATTGAATCCTTAAGCAATGCCCCTTTGCAACCGCCGGCCGTGATTGAAACCTTACAGTTAGTGGGGAATTTCCCTGAACCTCTGCAAGCTTGGGAGCCAACCAGTACCGCCAACAATATGCAACAAATTGGCCCGCACATCTTTAGCAAAGATGTCCAGCTGGAAGCCAATCGCAAGTATGAGTATAAGTACAATGCCAATAATTGGGGTTGGCTCTGGGTATTTGCCGATTACGAATTGGACGGCTACGGACGGGACTTTCTGGGAAGAAACCCCGACCCCGCTCATGCCCGAATTGAAGACTTGAAAGTGTACGGACAGCTTACCACTCACGGCAATCCTCCCCCTCTCCAATTCACTCCTACAGCCAGTGGTTGGTACACATTTACTGTCAACTTGGAAACGGGGGCCTACTCGGTGCAACCCAGTAAAAAATAAAATTAGGTTTGTAGTTGGGCTTTAGTCCTGACCAGATAGGGCCTTTGTCCGACTACTTACTCCGCGCGCGCGCGCGGAGGCAAATAACTTTTCTTTTTCTCTAAAGTCCACAGGGAGAGTAAAATGAAAAATTTCTTTGATGTCTTTATCTCCTATGGACGTGCTGATAGTAAAGCTTTTGCTATCAAACTTAATCAAAGGTTGGCAGCAGAAGGCTTAAACGTCTGGTTCGACCAAGAAGATATTCCCTTGGCTGTGGACTATCAAGAACAGATTAATGATGGCATCGAGAGGACACATAACTTTATTTTTATCATCGCCCCTCATTCAGTTAATTCCCCATATTGCCTGAAAGAAATTAATCTAGCGATTAAGTACAACAAGCGCATTATTCCGCTGCTTCATGTTGAACAAATTAGCCAAGAAACTTGGCGGCAAAGAAATACAGATAAAACTGAAGCTGACTGGCAAGAATATCAAGCTGAGGGAAGGCATTCTAGTTTTCCGAATATGCACCCAGTGATCGGCAAAATTAACTGGATCTATTTCCGAGAAGAAATTGATGATTTTGAAAGTTCTTTTGCTGGCTTGATTAGCGCAATTTATCAGCAACAACATTATGTGGAAAACCACAGTATTCTTTTGGTTAAAGCCTTAAATTGGTTGAGGAATCAGCAGCAAACTAATTATCTGTTAATTGGCGAAGAGAGACAGGCAGCAGAAAAGTGGTTAAAACATAGATTTACTGAGGAACAGCCGCCCTGTCTGCCTACAGATTTACACTGCGAATTTATTAGCGAAAGCAGTAAAAATGCTAATAATTTGATGACACAGGTTTTCCTGTCATCGTCAGAAAAAGATAATGTCATCAAGGAGAAAATTGGCAAGGCTTTGATGCGAGAAGGCTTTACCATCTGGACTAATCAGACAGATATTAAAACGGGAACTGCCTTTCAGGAGCAAATTAATAAAGGTATTGAAGGGGCGGATAACTTTGTTTATTTAATATCTCCAGAAGCCCTGCAATCATCATACTGTAATCTCGAACTTGCTCACGCTTTTGCTACCAACAAACGCATTATTCCTTTGCTGATTGAAAAGACCGATATTGAGTTAATACCATCCCAGCTACAGAAATTACAATTTATTGACTTAACTGAACATGAAGATCGGGACAAATATCGCAGTAGTATCGATAAATTGTTGAGGGAATTAAACAGTGATGTTGCTTATTATGAAAGTCATAAAGTGCTGTTAGTCAAAGCCTTGAAATGGCAGCAGCAAACCCACAACCCTAGTGTCCTATTCCGGGGCTATAATCTCCAACATTTTGAAGCTTGGCTGAAGGTAGCTAAACAGCGAAAAGAATCCCCTCCCTTACCGATACAGGAAGAATTTATTATCGCTAGTCTCAATCAACATAAACCATCTTCTTTAGAAGTTTTTATCTCTTATTCTCGTGCCGATTCAGATTTAGCAAGAAGATTAAATGAGGCTCTGTCTTCACTCGGTAAGCTCACTTGGTTCGATCAAGAAAGTATAGCTTCTGGAGAAGATTTTCGGCGAGAAATTTATCAAGGCATTGAAATTTCCGACAACTTTGTATTTATCATTTCTCCCCAATCAATCAATTCACCTTATTGTTCTGATGAGGTGGAATATGCCCAAAAATTAAATAAGCGAATTATCCCGATCTTACACCAAAAAGTTGCAGCCAAAGATTTGCCCGCTGCCTTAGCTAGTATTCAGTGGCTTGATTTTAGTCAGCATGGTGGGGACTTTCTGACCAATTTTACTCAGTTAGTTAGAACCATACATACAGACAGAGATCACGTTCATAACCATAGCAAATGGTTACAGAGAGCAAAAGAATGGGAAAATAGCCAAGAAAATGCTGACTTACTACTCCGGGGCAGTGAATTTGTCCTCGCTCAAACTTGGTTAAAGAAAATTGAGGAACAAAATAAACAACCCCCGGCAACCGAGTTACATAAGGAATTTATTCAAGCTAGTCAGACAGCCATTGAAGCGGCGGAAACAGCAGAAAAAGAACGACAACAACATTTACTCAAGCTTCAGCAAGAACGAACCCAAGAGGTAGAAAAACGCCTAGAACAAGAGAAAAAAAATGCCAGACGGCAAAAGCAATTGCTAATCGTAGTAAGTTTGCTTGGGGGAGTGGCGACTTGCTTGGGTTTTTTTGCCGCCAAGGAGTATCGCCAAGCAGCCATTAGCGAGATTGTCGCGGTCGGTCGAACCAGTCAAGCTTCCTTTGCCTTAAATGAACAATTGGAAGCGTTGACAGCAGCCATCAAAGCCAAGCGGCTAGAAATAGATTTAGAGTCAAGACCTTTCGTTAATCTACCGCCCAAGCTAAAAAACAATCTGAAAGATATCCTAAAGATAGCCCTCTATGGCATCAAACAAGCTAATATCTTCTCAGGACATTATGGCGATGTTTTAGGAGTCAAATTTAGCCCCGATGGTGAGATGATTGCCTCCGCTAGTGCAGACAATACGCTCAAACTCTGGAAAAGAGACGGAAGTTTATTAGCCACTCTTGATGAAAAGCGTGGTGGACACAAAGGTTCAGTAAATGCAGTGGCTTTCAGCCCCGATGGTCAGTTGATCGCCTCCGCTAGTACAGACAAGACAATCAAACTTTGGAAAACAGACGGGACCCTATTAAAGACACTGAAGGGACATCGGGATAGAGTTAACGCAGTGGCTTTCAGCCCGGATGGTCAGTTGATTGCCTCTGCTGGTAACGATACCACTGTTAAACTCTGGAAACGAGACGGGACCTTATTGAAGACACTGAAAGGTAATCAGAATTGGAGTTATGTTTATACAGTCGCTTTCAGCCCCGATGGTCAGTTGATTGCCTCAGGTCATAGGGACAAAATAATCCGAATCTGGAGGCGAGACGGGACCTTGTTGAAGACGCTGGAAGAACACGAGGGACCGGTAAACCTAGTGGTTTTCAGCCCTGACGGTCAGTGGATTGCTTCAGGAAGTTATGACAAAACGCTCAAACTCTGGAAGCTAGACGGTACCTCGCCGACTATCACCTTTTACGGCCAGGAAGATCCTATTTATGGGCTTACCTTCACCCCAGATGGTGAGCAAATCGTTTCGGGAAGTGATGACAAAACGGTCAGACTCTGGAAACTTGACGGCACTTTATTGATGACTCTCCGGGGACATAGCGATGCAGTTAATACGGTTGATGTCCATAACGACGGTAAAAATCTGCAAATTGCCTCGGGGAGTGACGACAACGAGGTTAGACTCTGGAAACCTTACAATGAATTAGCAACGACTCTTTTTGGCCATAGCGATGTGGTGTCGGCTATAGATTGGAATGCTGATCTAATTGTCTCAGGAAGTTGGGATAAAACACTCAAACTCTGGAAACGCGATGGCACCCTGAGTACCCTACTAGGACATAAAGGTTCAGTTAGCTCTGTCAAGATTAGTCCTAATGGTCAATTTATTGTTTCAGGAAGTCCAGACGGAAAGGTGAACATCTGGCGGCGAGATGGTAAATTGCTCAATAGCCTGAAAGGAGGCACTGGTGGTATTAACGACCTCGTAATTAGCCCCGACAGTAAGTTTATTGTCTCAGGGAATTGGGACAAAACACTGAAAATCTGGCGGCGAGATGGTAAATTGCTCAATACCCTGAGAGGACACACTGAGGTGGTTGAGACAGTGGCGATTAGCCCAGATGGTAAGTTTATTGCTTCTGGAAGTGCCGATAATAGGATCAAAATCTGGCGGCTAGATGGCCATGGCACTTTGATAAGTATTCTCACTCTTAAAGAACATCTAAGTCCCATTTTAGCGATTGATTTCAGCCCAGACGGTAGAATGCTCGTTTCTGGAAGTGGCGACAATACTATTAAACTCTGGAAGACTGATGAAAAGGGACAATGGCTTCCTTCCTCTGTTAAAACCATCGAAGGACATTCTAATTCGGTGTTGGACGTTAAATTTAGCCCCGACGGACAACAAATTGCTTCGGCTAGTAGTGATGATACCATTAAAATTTGGCAACTTGACGGTACTTTAGTGAATATGCTGCCGGGGTTTGGGGCTGATGTTAACGCCATCCATTTTAGTCAAGACGGTAAAACTCTTGTCTCCGGGAGCAGCAACAAAACAATAATTATTTGGGATTTGGCTCGCCATGTAACACCTAAAGATATCCAAAGATACGCTTGCAAGTGGTTAAAGGATTATTTACAGCATAACTCTGAGGTGACAGAGAGCGATCGCCGTCTTTGTGATCGGATTCTCGACAAAGATTATTGAAATAAAATAAGGTTAAGTCAAAATGCAAACTCAAACCAATCCTTGGCAAAAACGAATCTTTAGACTGTCCCTGTCTCTCTGCGTCATCAGTTTCTTGTTGGCAACCTTCACCATTTATGCTTACTGGCGGGAGAAAAATCAAACCAGAGAAACAGCGAAAAATAATGCCCGACAAGAAGCTGTCCGCGCCGCTAAAGAAATCGATACCCAGCTTCGTAAACTCCAGAATAGTGCCAATTCTATCGCCCACGATATCAGTAAAGGAAAACTTAAAGATCAACAGTTGCTTGAGCGATTAAAAAGCACGATAGAACAAAATCCCAATTGGTTCGGTGTCGGTGCGGCTTATACTCCCTATACTTACAATTCCCAGATGCGTCTGTATGCTCCCTACTACATCAGAAAACAGGGTAAACTGCAATTACTGCAACTGGAATCTTTTTACGATTATACTCAACCCGGAAAGGGGGATCGGTATATCCAGTCCTTAGCCTCCGGTTCAGTTTGGCTAGAACCTTATTTTGGAGCGGCAACTAACACTTTCCTCGCAGAATTTGGCACTCCTTTTTATCGCCTTAATCCAAAAACAAAAAAAAAGATTCCCTCTGGGGTAGTCTTCGCCAACTATTCCCTAGATGGGTTGAAAAACTTAATGAACTCGCTCAAACTAGGTAAGACTGGCTACGGATTTATCCTATCTAAAAAAGGAACTTTGATCTATAGTCCTAGAGAAGATTGGGTTAAAGAGCAAAAAACTATCTTTCAAATAATTTCTCAAGGGTATAAACCCGAAAAATTGCGAGTTCCAGCCGAAAAAGCTCTCAAAGGATCTAAGATTGAAATGGATTTTGAAAATCCCTTAACGGGACAATCTAGCTGGATATTTTTTGAACCTATTCCTACTACAGGTTGGACATTAGCTGCTGTCTTCATTCAAGATGAAATTTTAGTAAACACCAAGAGCTTACATAATAAACTTATCCTGATTAACTTACAAATAATTAGCTTTTTCTTTTTTCTATTTATCCTACTATTTCGCGCTTATAAAGGCAGTGTTCGCAGTCTTTGGGCTGTCTCTTCTTCCACTTCTGTTGTCTTGCTGGCGGGAATCGGATTTATTTGGTATCTCCAAATCTCTGAACATAAAATCGAACAGAAAAACAATATAGTGCTTCTGAAAAAAGCGGGTTTAAATAAATTCCTGCGATCTCGTAAATCCGAAAACCCTAAAGACTCCCCCCTCTATATTCCCACAGGAGTTTTTGTGCAGTCTCTAGAATTTGAAGATGCTAATGATGTGTTTATCACGGGCTATATTTGGCAAAAGTATGATAAGAATATCCCTCAAAGCGTCAGTCGGGGTTTTATCCTTCCCGAAGCAGTTGATCCCAATGTGACTGAAATTTATCGTCATCAAGACCAAAATTTTGAAGTGATCCTCTGGTATTTTGAAGCTAAACTCCGGGAAAACTTTGATTATTCTAAGTATCCCTTTGATGTTAAAGATGTCTGGATTCGCCTCTGGCCTAAAGACTTCTACAAAAATATCATCCTCACTCCAGATTTTGATGCCTACGATTTGATGATTCCTACTTCCCTACCCGGTTTAGCAGAGAATTTTGTTTTGCCTGGTTGGGATATTAAGAGTAGTTTTTTCCAGTACAAACTCAATAACTATAATACCAATTTTGGCATTAACAGCTATATCGGCCAGGACAATTTTCCCGAACTCTATTTTACGGTTATTGTCCAACGAAATTTTATCAATGTACTGATCAGCAATATGATGATAATTATTGTTGTCCTATTACTGCTTTTTTGTATTCAAATACTGATCATCAAACATAAAGAGAGTGGTGAAAATCAAGATTTTACCGCTTTAGAGATCGTTTCTGCTTGTGGGGCTTTTCTTTTTATTATCATTATCGACCAGATTAATCTCAGACAAAAAATTGTCACAGCAGGTATTATTTATTTAGATTATTTCTATTTCATACTATATATAATGATCATTTTAGTGGCAATTAATGCCATCCTTTTTGCTTCTAACATCAAACTTGATTGGATTCATTATAAAAACAACTTAATCCCAAAGCTACTTTATTGGCCGACTAATCTGGCACTGTTACTGCTAGTGACTCTGTTAGTTTTTTAGGCTCTTCCGTTTTTACATAAGCTAAAACGCACTTAAACCACCTAAAATAGAAATAGTAACGGTTCTTCGGTTTGTGTTATGTAATGGACGGGGGTTATAAGAGATGGAACCCTTATAGAGAAAGACATTGGACGATTTTTGTCAATTGTTTTTGATCTAGAGCGAGCTAATCAGTTAAATCTTTTGCCAGATAAGGATTTAGTCGATTTATGTCCCCCTATCGAACCATAACAAGTAACGAAGAGCCATAGTAACTTGAGAAAATTCCTACTTATGCCAGCCAAAGATTTCCTAGACTTAGAAGAAAAGAAAAACTTACAAAAAGCTCTTAAAGAAGAAGAAAGAGCAGAGGTTAGGGAAAGAATTTTAAGGTTTCTCTTGCTAAACGACGGAAAAACTCAACGAGAAATAGCTGAGTTTATTGGCTGTTCACTCAAAACAGTCGCCCATTGGTGTGTTCATGGCGATCCTAACAATATAGAAAGTCTAGAAGATGGGAGAAAAAATGGAAATCATAAAAAAGCCACAGAGGAATATATTAATTTACTATTGAAAATAGTTGATGAAGACCCGAAGGAATTGGGATATGAATTCGGGAGATGGACAGCGGCAAGATTAGCAGAGCATCTAGAAAAGGAAACAGGAATTAAACTGAGTGGCTCGCAAGTGAGAAGAATATTGAGAAGAAAAAAGTATGTGTATATCTGCTAACAGGGGGACAAGAAAGCTAAAATTCATATATCGTAAGCTTTTCATGGTTTTAGCTCGAAAAAGTTCGCCGCACCATCTCTCACTTATTAATAATAATTCCTAGTAAGCTCGCTCCTATCCCTAATTCTTTCGTTAGTTTTTTGCCTAGAATCGCTCGATCTATTTCTAGCGAGAGAAGCCAGAAGCCTTTGTTGGCAAGTTTTCTAGCTCGCTTGTCCCCCTGTCAGTATAGTTAATCAATTATTTTGCTTAACTATCTTTGTTTTCGTGATAAAGTTTAAAGAGAGGCCTTAGCAATTTATGATTATGCCAGAATCAGAGTCCCCTATTAATTCAAAAAATTTCTATTCTCGTAAACTTTGTGCCTTGCTAGAAGACAAATCTATTTTGCAACAATTACAGTCTATTCACCCAGAAGAGTTACCCCTGCAAATAGCTAGTTCATCTGATCGCGTTAATCTAGGAGAGGCTCAAGGCACTAATATTAATAGCGTGAAACATCCCATCAGTGGACAAACTCGAAATATTACTTCACAAGACTTAAGACCAGAAATTCCCGCAGAAATTACCTCAGAAACGGATATAGAAAAACTATTTTGGTGGTTTTGGCGATTTTATCCCGAACTCATCCGACAAAACCAGAATGATTTTTTCCTCTATCCTGCTCACAGCATCCTTCCTGATTGTCCCCTACATAGCTACAAAAGTACAGTTTCCGCTCTAGTTGGGGCGATGTATCCCGAACATTGGCAAGAAGGAGGTAAATCCCAACATCCTTATCTTTTTCTCTTTACCTTCTCCCCAGTACAAGAATTTATCAAAGCATCCCGAAAATTTGTCGATTTTTGGGCAGGTTCCTATCTACTGCACTATCTCAGTGTTAAACTCTGTTGGTATATTGCCGAAACTTATGGGTCTGATGCTGTGATTACTCCTTCTCTTTGGAGTCAAGAAATTATCGATGCTTTAATTATTAAAAAATATCCAGATTTTGCGGCTAATTTTGCTTCTTTTCAAGACGGAACATCTCCAGTTGGTAGATTTGATAATGGCATCTCTACAAGTTTAAGTACGGCTGGATTTCCTAATGTGATTATGGCTTTAGTTCCTGGTAAAGAAGCAGCTAGAGAATTGGGAGAGAAATTAAAAAAATGTTTAATAAAAGAATGGTCAGAGATTGCCAAAAAAGTTAGGGAAGATATCAAAAAACGAACCCTAGAGTTTCTTAAAGATACTAAAAATCAGCAGAAAATAGATGAAATATTATTAAAGGAGTTTTTAAGCGAACAAGAAATATGTAAACGAGATTTAAAAAAATGGCAGATAGGACATCATGGTAGTTGTTGGGAGTGGAATAAACTCTGGGAAGCACAAATAGACAAAACTTGGGAAACTTACTGGACTGCAATGCCTCTAGGCAATCCAGAGCAGCCATTAACTATTAATCCCACAGAGGAAAATTATCAGCAATGGAAACAAGCTCAAAATGCGATCGCCCCTCCTCATTTAGCTGAATCTCTACCTACAACAGCCGAAGAAAACCTTTACGAACAGATAAATACTGGTACTTGGTGGGGGGCATTACAAGCTCGTTTGGGACAGTCTACTCAAGCCGTAAAAAATACTCGCACTTGGGCAATTCCTACAGCACCTGGGGAACGTTCCACTTTATCGGGTCAGTTTAGCGCAGTTCATCCCCAATTACATTATCATGGGCAGTTTAAAAATGGAGGTGGACTTTCGGCTCGATCAATGGGTCTATTTTGGCGATTAATGGCTGAAGTTTATCCAGGGTTATTTAATGGTTCAGAAAAATTGAATGCGATCGAATTAACAAAACGCATGGCTTGGCGATATGGGGGAGTTGCTGAATCTTTGGGAATTAATCTAGGGCAAGAAGATGATACTAACTATGATAATTTAATTCGGTTTCCCAATTTAAGTTCTATTGCTGCTGCAAGATTTGCTTACGAAGATTTTAAAAAAGGAGGACAAAAAACACGCAACTATTGGAATTGTCTTAACACACTTATTAACCAACAATTACCTAACAAAGCAGACACTTTTGCCTCCCGTACTCGTGGTCGTCCTTATCAGATATCAAAAGTTGATCGGCAAATTAATCCAGAAAATAGGAATGGACAGAATTTTAATGGAGTCATGTTTTCCAGTAAATGGTTAGCTGATGACATGAATTGTAACGCTCAAGAAACAGCAACATTAAGAAGTTTAGTTGAAGAAGCGCATAAAAAAGCAAAATTTGGCGAAGGAAGTCCAGCCGATTGGTGGGTAATTGTCCTCGGTGATGGGGATGGGATGGGGAAATATGTCTCTGGGTCAAAATTAAAGAAATACAAAGAGTATTTAATCACAGATGCGATCGCAGAAAATGTCAAAAATCATCAAGATTATCCAGATTTACTAGCAACGCAAAAACGCATGGGGCCAGCAACCCATGTCGGGTTAAATCGCGCCTTATTAGACTTTTCTAATCGCTTAGTACCCTACCTTACGGAAGAACGTTATTGTGGTAAAGTCGTCTATAGTGGCGGTGATGATGTGATGGCAGTGTTACCTCTAGCAGATTTACCGGGATATTTGCGATCGCTTCGTGCTGCTTGGTGTGCTGACCCAGATCCAGAAAGAGAATTCAGCACAGAGGGGGGTTACTGGACTCCTAAACAATCTCTGCAAGGATTACAAAAACGTCCCTATTTTACGATGGGAGATGGGGCAACCATGAGTCTAGGCATTGTTATCGCTCATAAAAGTGTACCTCTTCCTACCGTATTAGAAAGCCTGTGGACGGCTGAAAAAGACCGTGCTAAAAAGTTATATGGAAAAGATGGACTCTGTTTTCGGGTGATTTATGGTTCGGGTAACACTTTAGAAGCCTTGATGAAAGGGGAGTTATTAGACTTATGGTGGAATTTTATGCAGTATGATCAGCAAGATTTGAGTGCGTTGTTCTATCGATTAGCCGAAGAATTACCCCGTCATGCTTGTGTTACTGAAAGCGATCGCTTATTGAGAAAAGCCGCACAAGTGATCATCAACCGTCGAGATCAAACACTAGAGTCTCATATTCAAGAAAACTTGCTAAATTGGTTGGATCAGTGGGAAAACTGGGCTTATCAAACCTATAATCAAGTAAATAAAAATAAAACTGAAAAAGAAGTCCCTTTAGGTACGACCGAAAAGGATTTAGCTAATCTTTTGCGGTTTAGTGCTTTCTGGAATAACAAAAGGATGCAACAAATGAAATGGGGAGAAACTGAGTAATAAACTATGGGTGAACAGCAAATGTATTGGTATGAGATCGCTCCTTTAGATGTATTGTTATTTCGGGAAGCTAAACCTTTTAGTCCAGGGGAGAGTGCTTGGGCAAAAGGACTATTTCCCCCGTTTCCCAGTACAGTTTTTCAAGCATTGCGCTCGACTTTATCCAAAGATGTCAAAGATTTAGATTTTATAGGCCCATTTCTCTTAAGTCCCCAAGATAGATTATGTTTTCCCACTCCTAAGGATTTAGTTGCAGTGAGTTGGAGCAAAAAGAGTCAGCCAAAAGATGAGGAAACAAAAGAAGAGGAAAGAGAAGAAGATAATTTAGAAAAGCAAGCCCCCGAATGGCATCGAACTTTACGTCTTCAACCTGTTGATCGAACAGATAAAGCTTGGGAACATTTGTTGTTCGACGAGGCGGGATTAGCTCCAATGGTAGCTCCTTTTAGAGAGCTAGTTGAAGAAGAGAACAGAAGAGAATTTTTCTGTCGTCCCTATCCTTGGATTACAGCAGAAGCTTTAAGCGAATATCTACAAGGAAAAGAACTTAAAGATCCTACACAATTTCAGGATGATCCTTGGAATGTGCAGATTATGCCTCATATTCAAATGCAAGCGGATAAGCGACAAGTAAAAGATGAAGATGGCTATTTTACTGAAGTAGCGATTCGTCTTAAACCAGGTTGGCGATTAGTAGCGGGAATTAGTATAAAGTTAGGGGAAACAGTAGTACGGTTGGGAGGAGAAGGACATCGGGCGATTGTCATCCCATTTACTTTGTCCGATGCTGATCAAACACTGCTTAATCCTAAGACCAATACAACAGGTGATTTTGCTTATTTACTCACCCCCGGACTAGCGGTTAAGGAGGAAGCCGTTTATGGGGTTTATCCCTGTGATTGGCAACCCATCTTAGCAGGATGTGTTAGCGATCGTCCTTTATTGTGGGGTGGTGTTTCTCAAATTAGGCGCAAGTTAGTTATTTCCTTTGGTAAAGAGAATCAGGAGCGCACAGCTTCGCAGATTTCTTCGGGATCATCATCCCCTAACTCAGAAGCAAAAGGAGATGAGGAATTTGCTTTATTGCCACAACGAGCCTTTGTTCCACCTGGGACTGTCTATATCTTTAACCAGATTCCATCTGAAACTGAGGCACTCTTACCTAAACCTGAATCGACGGGGAATTGGTTAACCAGTTTTCAAAAACTCAACTATGGTAAATTATTATGGGGTAATACACCATTATGAATACTTATTTAACATATCTATATCTGCTGACCCCTTTACACACGGGCGGAAGTGCTGATGAGGGCAATTTAATGGGAATCGCCCGCGAAGTCCATACCGAGTTTCCCTATCTTCCTGCTTCCTCCTTGAGAGGTAAAATTCGCTCTGCCTTAGAACCGAGCAATCCTCAAAGTGAAGAAGAAAAAGCATTAGCAAAAGAAGTCTCTCAGTTTTTCGGTCAAAAAATCAAAGATGGACAACAACCCACAGAAGGAGAAGTTTGGTTTGCTGAGGCAACTCTCCTGTTTTTTCCGATCGCATCCTTAAGTCATCACTTAGTCTGGATTACCTGTCCTCTCTGGCTAGAACGTTGGAATCGTTGGTTGAAAAATTCCCCTTTAACTCAATTAATTCAAAACTGTCGAGAGCAAATTACAGAAGCAAGACCAGCTTTAGTTAGCTTTACACCCGAACCCCTTTACTTGCAAACTGCAATTCTGCAACAAAATGCCCTAGGGCAACTAAATACTAATGATTCTAATAGCCTCTCACAATCTCTTCAAAATCTTACTAATGCTAATGGGATGATTAATCAGCTTCTGAAAAAGCTAGTCATTGTGGATGATGAAGACTGTATTGCTTTGGTAGAAACGGGATTGCAGCGAGAAGTGCGCGTTGCTCTTAATGAAGGCGAAAAAACTGTTAAAGGTGGTTCTTTTCGCTCGGAAGAAGCCATTCCCCCTGAAACTGTACTTTTCTTTCCTTGGGGAATGAAACCTGTCAAACAAACCGAAAATACTCAGAATATTCGAGCAAAAACTAGCGAATTACTTAAAAATAAACTACAATTTGGAGGTCTAGAAGGATTAGGTCGCGGTTGGTGCGATCTAAAAACAATTGAAACTACTGAAACTACTACAGGAAGCCAAAAATGAAATTAGATTCGCGTCAATTTAGCAAACAAGCACATAACGCTTTAGTTGAAATAAAAAGTGAGTTAGCAGTAAATTACCACAAAAAAGCTAGTGGATTAGTTCAAGGATTAAGCACTTATATATCTACTTGGGGATTGCATCGACTTAGTGGAGATATGCAAAAATTTCTCGGTGGAACTGCCGAAGATACACGCTATAAAGGGAAAGTTTATCAAAAATTTCTTACTAAGCTCAAAGAGTTTAGCGAGGCAGATTTTGATGTTAATGATCAAGGCACATTAATTCATATGCCTTTAAGAAAATATACCGCCCTCAATCACTTGGCAATTAAATTAGCAAAAGAGTGGTCTTTTTGGTCGCCAGCAGTCTTAGGAGAGGCAGAACAATCATGACGGCACAACAAGAATGGCAGAAATTTTTGAAAAAACTCCAAAAAGATAAAAATCCTCTTTATGACTTGTATAAAGATAGTCAGTTAGAAATAGGTACAGAAATAACTATTTATTTTTCTGACGAAGAAGCGAAAAAAAAAGCAAGTGCTAAATGGCAGAAATTACAAGCCAAGTTTCCGCCACACTGGAAAAATCAAAAGATTAATTTCAAAGTTGGACAGTTAGCCCCTTCCTCCATTACTGCAATGACAAGATCGACAGCAAGAACAAATAATCCAACCAGTCGGAAATTAACCAGTCCTCTACAAGCACTGAATCATCGATTATTTAATAATAATGACACAGCTAAACCAGTTCTAATAGAAGCGGCGGCGGCGGATAAAACTTGTCAGTCTTTATACCAACAATTAACTGAGAAAACTAAACGATTAGCTGATGAAACTCTGACTGTTGAATTCATCTGGAGGCTGCGTGTAGGAGGAATGCGCGGTTTTCAGGAGTTACTTCTTCCTGTATTTCATCCAGTCTATGGTGTACCTTATATCCCTTCTAGTAGTTTAAAAGGTGTAGTAAGAGCTTGGGCAAGACAACATCGACCAGAAGCTGAGGTAAATCGACTTCTGGGGACACTAGAGGATGGTATCGGTTGCGTTCAATTTCTTGATGCTTTTCCCACTGCACCTTGTTTGACTGTAGATATCGCTAATCCTCAATGGAGTTGGGAAAATAACCGAGTATGCTATCAACCTGTCCCCCATTATCTGTTGTCAATGGAAGAACCTGAGATTTTAATTGGGTTGACTCGTACCAGCAGAGGTAAATTAGAAGATGTCAGCACAGTCAAAGATTGGTTACAACTAGCTTTATCAGCAGGAATTGGTTCGCGGGTTAGTGCGGGGTATGGTAGAACATCTGTTGCTTCTAGTTTGTCTCATCACTCTTCCCATGCTTTTAAATTATGGACGCAAGGGATATATGGCGCAAATCCTCCCGCTAAAGATAATCAATATCAGGGAAATAATGAATTTCGTCCCGTAGCAGTGCGAGGGATGCTGCGTTATTGGTTTCGTGCAGTAGGATTAAGTATTTATTCACCGCAGCAATGTAAAGATTTAGAAGGTAGGTTATTTGGTACTATTGAACCGCAAGCTCAAGAAGGACTAATTCGTATTTCTGTAGATTGGAAAGAGGAAAAAGGTGATCGCAATCGTCCTTATTTTTGTGAAGGTAATATTCTACTAGAAGCTAAAAATCAGGATGCTCTCAACTTAGCAGAAAAGTTATTGCAATTATCTTCTCATTTAGCAGGAATTGGGAGAGGATCGAGACGATCGTTGCATTGGAATAATACAATAGGATTAAGGGGATGCCATTGGGAAATTGACACTAAAAAACTACCTCGTAATCAAGAACTATGGCAGCAGTTTCTTAGAGAGGTAAGAGATTCTTTGCTTGCCCTACAGTCTGCCATAGGAAATCCTGCTAATTGTCCTCCCGGAAATCCTGGCAATCGCTCTCAAGACGTTTTGAATAGTCAGACTCAAATTTATTTAATTTCTTGTCCTAGTTTAAAATATCCTGGAACTGTCAATAATTGGCAAAACGAAGGATTGGGGTTAAAAGTACGGGGAGAAGGTTTAGATTTCCTTTATAGTAGTGGCTTTAAAGGTGTCAATCAAGAAGGAAATGGAAATGCTAATGTTGGCGGACGAATCAGCCAACGAGGAGAAACTGCTTCTACACCTTCTTATGTGTTAATTAAATCTAATTTTCCCCCACAACAGAAACCTTATCAAACAGTAACAATTTTTGGAGTTAACCAGCGCGATCGCGCTACATTTATTCAACAATTAAACTCATTAAACCCTATGCAAATTCAGTAAATTGGCCCGATGCCAACCAACTCAGAGATTTTTTAAAAATTAAACTTGCTAAGAAGTTAAAAGTCTGGAGGGTTCCTAAAGCTAACAATTGGTTAGCAAAAACGTTTCCATTAATTAGGGCTGGCTGAATAAATGTGAAATGTAGGCATGGTAAGGGTTTTGTGGCTTTTCTTGCTCCCACAGGTGCAAGATTTTGAGAGAATCGTGCTTCAAAACCTGGCGTCTTCATCGGCCCGCGTCCTGTAGGGGCGAAGCATTCGGATAGAAAATCTCCGGTTTCACCGATAGGTTATTGCCCGAATGCTTCGCCCCTACTTTTTCAGCAGACCCTAATTAAACTTGCTAAGAAGTTAAAAGAGTTTACACAATAAAAAAAGGAGAAAATTATGCGCCTTACTGACGTTTCCATTAATTAAACTTGCTAAGAAGTTAAAAGTCGTGACTATGCGACAGGTGAATGGGTTGCATTGACGTTTCCATTAATTAAACTTGCTAAGAAGTTAAAAGAAGAAATAGAATTCTTGGCGCAAGTTAAGGAAGTCATCGTTTCCATTAATTAAACTTGCTAAGAAGTTAAAAGGCTGTGCCTTCGGTCCCATTGGAGTGATTTACCTTTGGTTTCCATTAATTAAACTTGCTAAGAAGTTAAAAGTAAACGTACAGGGGGAATTTGTGCATTTCGCATGAGTTTAAGTTTCCATTAATTAAACTTGCTAAGAAGTTAAAAGAAAAAACTACTCGAAACCTTCGCTCAATGGTTCGAGTTTCCATTAATTAAACTTGCTAAGAAGTTAAAAGCGTAACCCAAAAAGAACAAACCGTAAAAGTATTTGACATCAAGCGGTTTCCATTAATTAAACTTGCTAAGAAGTTAAAAGACAAATGCAGTCAATGCAGTCATAGAAATTTATGTCGTTTCCATTAATTAAACTTGCTAAGAAGTTAAAAGATTTTAAAAAAAATGTCTAAAATGTCTAAACCGCCTATTGAGCGTTTCCATTAATTAAACTTGCTAAGAAGTTAAAAGGATGTCTCTCAAGTTGCTGGCTTGGCACACCGACCCAGCTGATCTTCCGTTTCCATTAATTAAACTTGCTAAGAAGTTAAAAGAATATTCTGCGGAAAAGACGCCACAAACCTACCAAAGTTTCCATTAATTAAACTTGCTAAGAAGTTAAAAGTTTCTCGCAGAAACCTTATACCGTCTGAAATCAGACGTTTCCATTAATTAAACTTGCTAAGAAGTTAAAAGTTACGGGCATTAGTTGTCCCAAGAGAGGGGCTTTGGGTTTCCATTAATTAAACTTGCTAAGAAGTTAAAAGATTAACCTGGATCTTTTCAGTGGTGTTCGGGGCATCCGTTTCCATTAATTAAACTTGCTAAGAAGTTAAAAGAAGGAGGTTACAGGGGTATGCATCGTAGGGGAGGAATGTTTCCATTAATTAAACTTGCTAAGAAGTTAAAAGCCCTCGGCTTTCGAGATCTCCTTCCCTGCCGCTGACTCCAGTGTTTCCATTAATTAAACTTGCTAAGAAGTTAAAAGATTTAAAAATGCCGCAGGTGATTCGGCCTCTGACGTTGTTTCCATTAATTAAACTTGCTAAGAAGTTAAAAGCAGAGGGATTATCACGGTGAGTAGTAAGGATGAGGTTTCCATTAATTAAACTTGCTAAGAAGTTAAAAGGCTTGTGAGACAATACAAAAAGTACTGACACCGTGTTTCCATTAATTAAACTTGCTAAGAAGTTAAAAGAAGCTACCTTACGACGATTATTGAGGACTACCTAGCGTTTCCATTAATTAAACTTGCTAAGAAGTTAAAAGGCGGAGGTGGATCGCCTCCGAGATGAAGTGGCCACAAAAGTTTCCATTAATTAAACTTGCTAAGAAGTTAAAAGATTGCTAGAGGAGTTTTTAGAGCTCCTACAAGTCCGTTTCCATTAATTAAACTTGCTAAGAAGTTAAAAGAAATGTTGTTATTCTTCAAGGATAGCAACATCACCGTTTCCATTAATTAAACTTGCTAAGAAGTTAAAAGAAGCGCCAAGCTCAAAGAAATCGCCACTGTTCTGCACGAATTGTTTCCATTAATTAAACTTGCTAAGAAGTTAAAAGAAAAGAAAGAAGCGCGTGCTGCTTTCTACTTTGTGAGTTGTTTCCATTAATTAAACTTGCTAAGAAGTTAAAAGATAGTTTCAATCCGTTCCGTGAGTTACAACGCGCTCGAATCCTGGGTTTCCATTAATTAAACTTGCTAAGAAGTTAAAAGATGGGATTGTTCGCCTGCGAACAGCAGACCCCAAAAGAGTTTCCATTAATTAAACTTGCTAAGAAGTTAAAAGTTGTGCACCCCTTCTTGGTGCTTGCGAGGAGCCTCGTTTCCATTAATTAAACTTGCTAAGAAGTTAAAAGAAAAGCCCAGCTCCGCGCTGAGGAAGTATTCTGCCTAAAGCGTTTCCATTAATTAAACTTGCTAAGAAGTTAAAAGAAAGTGCATTGGAAACGTTAGCTTTACAAACTGTCTCGAGGTTTCCATTAATTAAACTTGCTAAGAAGTTAAAAGATGATCATTTCAAAGAGTAAAGCCACGGTGGCGATCTCTCCAGGGTTTCCATTAATTAAACTTGCTAAGAAGTTAAAAGTGGAGTATTTTTTGGGTTTCTATTCTGGGTAGACTTCTCCGTTTCCATTAATTAAACTTGCTAAGAAGTTAAAAGAGGTTTGCAACAGCCTTGACTTCCATGATGGTGTTTTGTTTCCATTAATTAAACTTGCTAAGAAGTTAAAAGAAACATCCTTCTCCAAGAGGAGTTGGAAAAGAAGAAGTTTCCATTAATTAAACTTGCTAAGAAGTTAAAAGTTGTCCCCGAGGGCAAGATCCTTTTGCGTCACTATATGATGTTTCCATTAATTAAACTTGCTAAGAAGTTAAAAGCCTTGAACGAAGCTCCCCAGCTTCTGGGTGACGTCCCGTTTCCATTAATTAAACTTGCTAAGAAGTTAAAAGTGGATCATCAGGCCGCCCATGCTGGTGACCATGTGACGTTTCCATTAATTAAACTTGCTAAGAAGTTAAAAGAGATGGCAAGTCCGTGAAGGTTTCGGGAGACTCTGTCGTTTCCATTAATTAAACTTGCTAAGAAGTTAAAAGTTATTTGACAAGCCCACCATAGCCTGTGCACTTCGCGTTTCCATTAATTAAACTTGCTAAGAAGTTAAAAGGGGGAAATCTAATAGACTACCTCGTAGTGGTCTATGGTTTCCATTAATTAAACTTGCTAAGAAGTTAAAAGTTGGCACAAACCATCCTTTACGCCGGCCAACTGCGTTTCCATTAATTAAACTTGCTAAGAAGTTAAAAGTTTCGAGTGAAATTGTGCTGTTGCGTAAAGTGCTGGTGTTTCCATTAATTAAACTTGCTAAGAAGTTAAAAGCTTAAAATGCGTAACCTTTTCCCCGAGGCTACACCGTTTCCATTAATTAAACTTGCTAAGAAGTTAAAAGATGAATTTTTTGTTTGTCAAAAACTTTTTTTGATAAACTCAGCCCCAACACCCCTAAAAAGGTGCGACGGCGATACATCAGAAGGTTTCCATTAATTAAACTTGCTAAGAAGTTAAAAGCTGAAATTCAGATCAAAATCATCGCCGCGATTGTTGTTTCCATTAATTAAACTTGCTAAGAAGTTAAAAGGCTTGAGTTTGTGGGTATCCCTTTTTCTGGGTACTTGCGGCGTTTCCATTAATTAAACTTGCTAAGAAGTTAAAAGAAGAACAACATCTCAATCTCATCGAGATGTTGGACATGAAGGGGTTTCCATTAATTAAACTTGCTAAGAAGTTAAAAGGGTGTGGCAAAGCGATGGTTTGATTGGCGTGCTGAAACTGTTTCCATTAATTAAACTTGCTAAGAAGTTAAAAGTTTTATGAGGAGGGCCGAACAAATCCTAAAATCCTTTTGGTTTCCATTAATTAAACTTGCTAAGAAGTTAAAAGATGACATTAAAGTCATAGCAAAAGGGGTGAAGTACGAGGTTTCCATTAATTAAACTTGCTAAGAAGTTAAAAGAAAAACACGATTGGGACTATTTGATCTTCTGGATCAAGTTTCCATTAATTAAACTTGCTAAGAAGTTAAAAGTGTTCACCACTCGTCTCGATTGCGACTCTGTCGCTGTTTCCATTAATTAAACTTGCTAAGAAGTTAAAAGGAGCATTCAAATTATGGCAACAGCAGAGATCCGCGTTTCCATTAATTAAACTTGCTAAGAAGTTAAAAGACTTTCGGGGAATAACCCCCCCCTTTAAAAAGCAAAGTTTCCATTAATTAAACTTGCTAAGAAGTTAAAAGAGCAACGGTAGCCATCTATCAAAATGACTATCGAGTTTCCATTAATTAAACTTGCTAAGAAGTTAAAAGAATCAAAGAAGCCTTTGAAGAAGGCGATTTTGACTGTTTCCATTAATTAAACTTGCTAAGAAGTTAAAAGATGCGTGCAAACAAATCATATGCGGCGAGCAGTGTGGTATTTACGTTTCCATTAATTAAACTTGCTAAGAAGTTAAAAGGTGGCTCGGTTGATGACAGGGGGTACTTACATGGTTTCCATTAATTAAACTTGCTAAGAAGTTAAAAGCCGAGTTGGGTGAAAACCTCGCTGGCTCCTGGCGTTTCCATTAATTAAACTTGCTAAGAAGTTAAAAGCAAGAAAAGCCCTGCCTCTGTAATCCAGCGGGAGGGTGGTTTCCATTAATTAAACTTGCTAAGAAGTTAAAAGTCATTTCCAGCTTCGTGACTGGGGACTGCGTGAGTTGGACTATGTTTCCATTAATTAAACTTGCTAAGAAGTTAAAAGATGAAATCGTTAAATCTTTGGAGGAATTTTTATGCCTCCAAGTTTCCATTAATTAAACTTGCTAAGAAGTTAAAAGACTAGCTTGGCAAAACTAGGCTGTATAAGGATTGTACAGCAATTTTTCGTGGGATATTGAAAAGCATAGACATTATTAATAATAATTCTCAATAGTTACCTCAGTCATAAGGCTCAAAGTCTTGCTGGCCAAGGCATCGACGCACCTCAACGAAAACTCTAGATTTTCAGGCATTGTGTCTAACCCGCGAAAAATGTTGAGAACCCCCCCATTCCATCGGCATAAAACAATAGAATTTGTTCCACGTTAATGCCTATGCGATCGGGAGCATCTCACCTTTATAACCCCTAAATCTTTATGTCAAGCTATTTTGAAAGCCTTGCTAGAAATCAGTGTTAGGACAAGTATAATTACTCACTTGCATAAATGAGATGCTCCCGATATTTTAGTTGCTTTACCTTAATAGCAGCAGACTCTGGTAGCTCTGTATTTGTTGCTCAGGGTTGATCTCTCATCATCCTTTCGGTGTTCGCATCAGCACTCCGATTTTTCTTCAGATAGGTTCTAGAATCGAAATCAAGACGCAGGGGAAGATAGAGTTCCCTGAGTCTGAAAAGTGTACTACCGTGTAATTTTATGAAAAATAGTTTGAAACGATCGTTTCTTCGATTTATGACTGTCTCCATACTTATCGTTTTGCCATCTTGTTCACAAAAGAATCCGATCGCTCTTGTTCTCTTAAAAGACACATCTATAAGCGGACAAAATAACGAAGAGTTTAAGACGACAACCAAGAAAGCCTGTAAGGGTATAACAGAATCCATTTCGCGTGGTGATGAATTGAAAGTTATTCAAGTCAATGGCGAGCAGGACTTTTTTGAACAGCTTACCCCCACCAATCCAACTGATGCGAAAAAACAGTGTGGAGCCGTAAGAACCACCCAAAAACAGGGAACTTTGGCCTGTCCAGCTGTTCGCACAGCCCATAAAATTTTTCAGTCATCAAAAAAACCTGGTGTATTGTTAGTCCTTATAGAGACCAACGAGCGGGAATCACCTTGCCCTCAAGATTGGAGAACTACCGTTAAAAATGTCATTGAAAAAGGTGGCTCTGTAGTCATTTTGAATGCTACAAACAACGGCGGCGAATCATTTCGCTTAGAGCTAGAGACTGCATTGGAAGGCCTTCCCGTGAAATATGCTCATACTGACGTCGAATTTGCCATTAAAAACGCAATCGAAGAGGCCAGAAAACAAGTCAGAGTCGAGGCAAAATTATGAAAAAATCAGATAGTTTCCCTCACTTTGAGGGCAACGGTTGGAATAGTTCCCATGTATCTAATGCCAGTGGCCACACCGAACGAGAATCAGAATCTAACCCGTGGCCAGAGTCGGAAGCAAGAGTCAATATCAATCAATCAAAGGAATGTCATCGGCTAATTGCTGAGGATCTTCATCCCCAAGACCAGGAAGATCTCTTACAACGCTTCCCCTGCTATGCAATCGCACAGAGGAGAGTTGCTGCTGCGGAGTTTTGTCGATCTCAACTTATTAAAATTGATGAATTGTACTAAAGGAGTATTATGGATAGAGGTACTTTCTCTTCTTTGAAAGATAATTTCTTTTCTTTGTTTGCCACGACCATCATCGCATTTTTAAATTTTAACACGGCTATGGTTTTAGTGCCGGGGGATTGGGACGATATAAAAATATGGTTTGCCATTCCAGTTTCCTTGATAGCCTGTATTCTTTTCGACAACAAAGTTAGCGAGGAGTATATGCGTGAACGCCTCAAAGGATTTGCGAAAGCGACCTTAAATTGGATTAATATTCAGAGAGAAAGACTGACTCAAACTCGATTAGGGTCAATTAGACTGGAAACATATATCTATCTGTTTCAACTTTTTGAAGCACCTTTCTTAGAAACATCAGTCATCTCAATTATTAATCGTCTTGGCTGTATCATTTACTTAATCACTGAGTTTATTGTGAGTGCTTATTTATTACTAGAACGAGAGGATTTGCCCTGGTTCATGTCTATTGCTCCCATTCTAGCAGGATTATTGAACTTAGCAACGGGAATCCTCAAAGGACGTCTTATTGTGTACCCAAAAGCGCTTACACAACTTAGAAAAAAATATCAGCAGTACTATGAGGAGGTATAAAATGACTATTAGATTGATAAATATTAACGAGATGAATTCTCAGGATTTAAACGAACTGACGACTATTTATGTCTCAGATGCAAGTCTGTCACCATCTAAAATGGTTGAAATCCTTCAGCAAAGAGTCGCTTGCCGCTCTCTCCATAAATCCATAAAATTAATTCAGGAAGACCACCGACGGTCTTTTGAAAACTGTTTATCAGAGAGAGATAAAAAGCTTGAAGAAATTCGGAAACAAGCAGAATCTCTACACAGTTATCCCCGGGCTGTTAACGCTCCAAATCCCTCCTATTTCTTGGCAATAAATACAGTTAAAGAAGACTTAGAATTTGCTGAAGCTCAAGTCAGAAATCATGAAAAATCCATCAGCAGATTAAATAACTTAGAATTGGAATTCAAATCAGTACTAAGAACATCATCATATTGGTCAGGTTCATTAGCCGATAGCAATAAAATTGAAGAAATACTGAATGAAATGGGAGTAAAAGAGCTAATGCACGATTTAGAGCAAAGACTGAGAGAATTGCAGGAACAGGTTAAAAAATTTAGCCTTGAATTAACCAAGTTCTCCATCGTTACTGTCTACGGCGAATCAAGAGTAGAAGATTTTCAATATCAAAATGGAGCTGCTCACCATGACATTGAATGAATACCCTTTTGCAGCGAGCTATGCTCCTCGTCCGGAAAAACCAATCGTGGCCTTGAAACCTAAAGCTTGGTCAGTATTTTTGAGTTGGAAAAACCTCCGTGGAATAATTTTCATAATTCCTCTTTTTTCTATAGCCTGGCAGTACCTAACTCTACAACGAACCGAATATATGTTTACAACTCAACGGTTTAGGACTATTACGGGACTTTTTAACCAAGAAATTGACGAAGTTTGGCTATTTCGTGTGACAGATTTACGCATTTTAAAGCCATTTCTTTATCGTTTATTTGGAATAGCAAATCTTTACATTTACTCTACAGATAGAAATAACAAACTCGTGGTTATTCAGGCAATTTCGCTTACAGATGCCTTGAAGCTGCATGAAATTCTTCAACAGCAAGTCAACATTGAGCGACATAGAAATCGACCTGATATTCCAGGCTCTTGGCAGTAATCAATCATCTCAAAAAAAGGAAATAGTAATATGGCTGACCAAAACACATCTACTAACGGTGAGACTAATACTTCTTGTCCCAGCACAATAGATAGTCCAGAACTACAAGATAAAGATATATGGAGTTCTTATGACAATCCCTTTGGCAAATACGCATTTCACGGGGGAATGGAGGGATACTTAGAAAATAAAGACCCTTCTCCTGAAAGTCCACAACAAGAGTGTTTCTACGATGATTCAGGTAATCTAATCGACGAAAACCATCAATACGCAGGAATGAGAGGAACCGCCAATGAATACGATGGACATAAGGGCGATAGTTCAGAACTATGGAACCATTTCTATAACGATAGTGGGGGAATCTGGCAAAACGGTGGAGAAGCCTTTGCTACCTCTGTGGAATCCTACTATGACTCTGTTGAAGATTATGTTTCTGATGTCTATGACTCTGTGGAAGATTATGTTGATGATGCCTTTGAATGAAGTCAAAGTCAAAAGCTCTTGAACGTCCTCAAAGCTCAACCGCCAAGCGTTTTTATCTCCTCTATTCTAACCCGCGCCAAAAAGCCAGAAAAACTAAAAAACTTCGCCAACAACAAATGGTTAATAAACAGCCAAAACCAGTCATTCTTCAGCAAAATAATGCTACTACAACAATAAATAATTTGGTCAATAGCTGAACTAAAACAGTTGTAAAAAATAAAGTCTAATTTTGGCTTTAAAATCAATTAAGGGATTGCACAGTTTTCTTGATTGCCAATCCCTTTTTTCTATTAATTCTGCATGGTATAGCCTAAATGATTGCCCACCATCAATTTTTTTATCGTTTCAGCACAGTAATATTAAAACATAATGATATTATGTCCCTACAATTAGGAATTTATTAACCTTTGTAGGGATTTAACACTGTTAAATCTTTATCTATTGACGGTGATCTAAAGATAATTTAATGATATTCTTAAGTTAGTTAATTCAGTATCTTGCTTTAACTCTCTATAGATAGTGATCGCCACTTCACTAGCAAGGTTAATTCCTGAATGGGAGTAGATCAAAAACCGCAAACCATCCACTATTTTTGAAGCTTTTTTCTTTTTTTTGATGAAAGCCACTGTTTTTTTAATATCTTCCTGATTGAATTGAGTTATATCATTTATTATAAAGGGGTGAATATGCCCAGGATTCATGTTAAGTTCAGATTGAACAGATTGAGGTTCAGCATTGCCATTAGGGGTTTTAATTGAAATAAATCGATAGTTGCTTCCCTCCTTATTTTTAACTAAGTCATTGACTTTTTCTAAGTCACAACAAATCAGTTCAATATCTTGATAAATATTAGTAATTCCCTCTCCAATACTATAAATTCTGTCAACTAATGATTGAGGTTCAATCACCTTAACTTCTTTTCCCCAACCCGAAATCCAACGAATGAGATCAATGTCCATTAAAGACCATTCGGGTACAGTAACTTTAATAGTATATTGATAGGGAGGAATATTTTGGTCTAACTTAAAAATTCCACGATCTCGCGTAGCGAGCGCTTTGCGTTCATAACTCGTTCCTTTTAACCAATCAGGTAAAGACATTTCTATTTTCTGAAATCTTTGATTTCCTTCACAAATAAATTTAAACGCAAGTTCTGTGGCGTAGAGAATGACAGTAACATTTAATTTCTTTCCTTGTTGGGAATCTAAATACTGACGCTGTTTTGCAACATCATCGCCTAAATAAATTCCTGCACTTGCATCATAAAGTTTATGGAGCTTATCTAATGCTTTCTTTTGCTCATTTATATCTCTCTGAGTATTTACTTGTTGAAATCGAATTCTATCAATTCTTGCGAAAGCAAATAAACCTTTTTTGTCTCCTTCACCTATTTCATACCCTAAATACCATGCAATATTATGAAAAACAATTTGTAAAGGATAAGCGGTAAAGTGTGGTTGATCTTTTGGCCATTTAGCACTTCCTTGAATATGACTAAATTTCAAAAGCTCTCCTTTTTTTATCGCTTCTTCTAACTGTTCAAATTGTTGTTGATATTTCTCCACATCAACAATGGATTTTGTGCCAATTAAGCGAGTAGAATAAGGAGCTTCTTCTTCTAAAAGTTTGGAATTCACTAATCGTTGTTCAAATATATCATAAATTTCGGCAGCAAGAGGATCTTTAAAATATTTCTCTACTGAATGGGATCGGAGAGATTGATAGAGCTTATTTAACTCATATTGAGATAAAATACCTGTTCCTGCAAAGTAGCCTTTTTTCATAGAAATCTCTGGGAGAATTTGATAAGGATTTAGTACAAATTCGATGTCTTTTCTGAGTATATATAAGTTATATTTATTTTCGTCAAATAACCCTAATTTAAGCATATTTTCAATAAAGAATTTTTGGGTTCCCTTAATAGGACTATTAAGAAAAGGACGATGAACAATAAAACGAATGGTTTTGATTAATCGCTCAAATTGTTCTAAGTTAGAATAGCGATGAGTCATTACATCAGGAACTTGAATGGTTTCAATATCAACTAAATCAGCCGCTATATCTCCTCTGGCTAAAATCCCATTCTTTTCTAACCAATATAAGTCTTTTTCTATTGCTTCAGGATGGGCATAAATAGCATGATACTTTTTAGTAATTACTGCACAAATTTCCTCAATTGAAGTGCTAAACTGAGGTAATTCTTCGACTTCTAAAATTTCTTTCAGGTTTTCTGGTTCAGTTTCCGCTAAATTCCCAATCCCTGGGTAGTTAATAATGACGGACATTAAGTGCATTAATCGTTCAAAGTCTAATAAACGAGAATATGGGTGAAAAACTTTATTCTTATTCAAGTTAGCTATGTTAGCTAAAAGACGCTTGAATCCTGTGAGAATTGTACAAATTTCGTCAAGATCAAAGTTATTGTCTTTAACAGGAACAGGATAGATTTTTAACAGTCCTTCGTTAGACTCTGGGGGATTTTCTTGTAAATTAGCGTTCATCTTATCAATCACTTCGTCAGGAACTTGGCGATCACGTTGTTGATTTCTTTGTTTACATTTTTCCACAGAAGTCTGTAGATGCCATCCTATCCATTGAATATTAAATAAATTAACCGTTTTATACAGAAAATCAAGTCGCCACGGGCGCATGACATTAGTGGCATCATAAATGACAGGTTGATCTTTTTCAACGGCGGTTTTAATTTGATCTAAGACTTCTACCTCAATATCCGCCCAAATTCCTTGATTTGCAGCATCTCCGTAAAGTTGCGCCCGAATTTCATCGGTTGAAACCACGACAGCATTAATTTCTTCTGCCAAAACTTGAGCAAACGTTGATTTACCGCTTGCAGGAAGTCCAATCAAAAAGTGACAAATTACAAGCTTTTTCATCATTAGTTTGAAAGGCCGTAAAATAACGGTGTAATTGTTCAATTTGAGTCAAAGAATTGATTGATTCGTTACTATGGGTAAGTTCAGTTTGTCCAATCGCTCCCTTTTCTGATTCAGGAAGTTGATATTCTAGGGAGCATCTGTAACTCCTAAATTAAGCTTTATGTCAAGCTATTTTGAAAGCCTTACCAGAAGCAAGTTTTAGCGACAAGTATAATTACTCGCTTGCATAAATGAGATGCTCCCATATTCTGGTTGAATCTGTGACTCGTTCTGGACTCATCTAAACCTCCACAGCAGAAGAATAAAGAATTAAAGTATATCTATCTGAGTCAATCCTATCATATAAGTACGTTCTATCGCCGTACATTTTCTAGCCATTTAAGATCGCTCAGTAAAATAGCAATCACCTGTGTTTTAACCGCAGAATAGATATAGTATTGATCGGTGTTAATAAACTGTTCTTTATAGTCTCTCCTCAATTGCAATAAAGGATGATTGAGAATAATGTTTAAGATGTCTGGAATTGTCTTATGTACAGGGTGAGAGCATCTCAAAAGCTATTGACAATTGGTCAATTTTGTGATCCGCATGGGCTTTCAGCCGATACCAGCCAATCAGAATAGTTACCAAATTGACCAAATGGGTCGATTTTTGCTTAACAATTGAGATGGCAAATTCTCCTCAAATATGCCTGAATCGTGGGTAAGCAACCCCCACAAAGTCCCTTTTGTCAAGGATTGTTAAGATGGGCTTGCCCTGATATAATAGACGGTGGGCTAATGTCCTGAATTAAGCTTAATAATCCCTAACGAGAAATAATGACCATTTCATGCGAACTCCCACCCCTTGCTGAAATTTTTCAATATGGAGTTTCTTAACTCAACCCAGAGAAGATATCGGTGTTCGCACCAAATACACTCTCATAAGCTTTAATTTAGGGTAACGTCGTCATTAGCCATTAATTTACAGTTAACAAATATGACTATTCTTCTTGCGAACCTTGGGACTTCTGACTTATCTATTAAAGTAACAGTAGATAGCAAGAATTATTATCTTCCTATTGATTTTCTCTCGAATGAATCTAATCTAAATAAAAAACTTAAAGACTTAGATAATGATCGTCGAACTATTTGGGACAATATGTATCAAGGTTTTAACTATGTTCCTAATAGTCAAGTTTACCAAGATTTAGGATTGCCTAACCAAAAACAACCAGTTCGTGAATTAACCAAAGCTCTACAATCAAGCTATCAAAAAGAGTCCCCTAAATGGCATTCTCTTATTCGACCAACTCGAATTGGAAGTGTAATCCAAAAAGCAGTAGCAATGGGAGCATCTAAAGCCTATATTTTCGTCACCAATCAACCGACTTCACACCCTCAAGATACCATTTATTTGTTCCAGATTATTCAACAGTGGGTACAACAGGAATATCCTGATTTTGAATTAATTCAAAAAGAGCTACAACTTAATTTAGATCCGCAAAATCCTAACCTTGAAGATTTAGTTCTTGAATACTACTATAATCAGTTGAATGAGATTTATTTAGAAGAAAATTTATCCCAAGAATCAACTATTTTAGTCAATGTTAAAGGGGGAACATTGCACCAAAAAACTGCACTCAAAATTCAAGCAATTGCCAGTGATTTTAAAAATATTCTGTTCATTGACCCCATTTTAGACCTTAATCAACTTTTAGAGGGCAAAAACTCTGAATGTCAACTAACTTCTTATTGGCTTTATCAACGGAATCAAAAATATCAAACCGTTAAGTTACTGTTACAAAAAAGATGGGATTTTGACGGAGCAAGAGTGATTGTTAAAGATTGGCAAGAAACTTTGATTTATTTAGCAAAACAAGTTTCTGCAATAGCCAGTGACACCCAAAAAGAGCAAGAAAAGTTAACAGAAATTCTCACAAGACTTGATTTTGCCGTTAGCTGTTTTAACCTTGATAAAAATGCCGTGAGAGATAATGATAAAATGGAGCATAACTTTTGGTTAAATCTTTATACTCAATGTCGGATTTATTGGGAACTAGATGAAATCGCTAACTTTCTAATCCGATTAAGTTCTTTTTATGAAGTCACTTTAAATGAATTAATTATGGGCTTACGCGGACAAAAATACTTGAGAAATAATAATCAAAATCAAGATTGGGCATTTGCCAGAAACAAAGCATCTCAAGAATTTTATAATAAGTTTCAGGAATTAGAACAGGATTTTGAAAGGAGGGATTTCTACAAATTAGGAAATCGTTATAGTAAGAGAAATTTTGTTCAAACCTTAATAGAAATTGATCATCCTGAACGCAAAGCGCTCGCTACGCGAGATCGCCTTGAATTATGGCAACAGATTCTAGCCTCTTTGGTAAAATTAGATTATTGGTTTGATAATCGAAATGCACTCATTCATAGTGGCAGAGGAGTATCAGTACAAACGATGATTGATCAATTGCAAGAAGACAAACGAAATTGGACTGACGACAAAGATAAATATAAAGCTAATCCCCATAAAGCTTGTCATCCTAACAATATTTTAGGGGAAGTTCTCAATATTGCTGTCCACACTTATCAGTTACTTGGACAAAAATCATCTCCTTATGTCGGTTGGGATAAAAACACTCCCTATTATCTCTATAGCGAATTACGAGATGAAATTTGTCAACAATTGATTTAACCCTTGAATCCCCGCAAAGGCGGGGACAAGACTAATTTCAAGACCAGCTTTAGAAGCGGTGGAAGATGTGACTTTTAAGCGGTTAGTCTCTTAAGTTTAACAATCTGGTCACTGATAGATTCTAGGGGGATAAAGTCCTGTTTTAGTAATGCTTGTAAGCGAGAATTAGTGTTTACAGAAGCACCAACCACATTGACATCAACGTTGCGTGCTTGTAGTCTCTCAATCAAGGGAATGAAATCTCCATCACTAGTGACTAAGATAACGCGATCACCTGGTTTAACCGCCTCTATTAAATCCAACCCCATCGCTAAATCATCGCCAAGAGTTTTCCATCCGTTTTCCCGTTGTGATAAAGGGAAGGTGATTACCTCGTAGTTAAGTTGTTTTAAGTGATGAAGCCATTGTTTTTGATTCGGAGAAAGATGCTCATGGAGTCCAGTATAATACTTTAAAGTAAAAGTATCTGTCTGTTTTGCTGGTTCCACCAGAGCAATTTTTAAGGCTTTCCAGTCAATTTCTAAGCCTAGTGTTTCGGTCGTTTTGCTGAAATTGTTACCATCGATGTAGATGTGAGTCACCGTCTGTCTTTTTTGGGGTAGGGGAATGACTCGCTTCTCAGTTTCTATCTCTGGGGTTGGCTTCTCTTGGGGAGTAAGTTGATTTAACTGTTGTTGTTGCTGATTTAGAGTTGCAGTCGTTAGCTTTTGTTGATGTTGAACTTTTTGGGTTGCGCCTACCAGTAAACGGCTATTGGTTTTCAGGGTTCTGACTTCTTTAGCCACTTTTTCTGTTGTGTGTGTGACAGCTTTAACCTCTTTTTCGATTTTTTCGATCCCCTTAATCATAGTTTGGGAGTTAGTCAGACTTCCTTCAATCAGAGTCTTGATTTTCTTTTTTTCTTTAGTAACAATGATCGCAGAGGTAGAAGTGGCGGTCGCGAGCGCTGTTCCTACTATCATCAGATCCAGTTGACCCGAAGAAACGATCGCACTAACGAACAGAGAAGAAGCTACTTGAATGAAGGTTTTCATCATTTTTTCTTCTTTTGAGTATAGTGTGTACGGATAAATGAGTTCCACCTAGCTCCATTAGGCGGCCTTAACTAGGTGTGAACAATTTTTATCGTAATAGGGTTTTTAACGGGGTTCAAGCCATGTCATGCGAACGCCCATCTTCTGATTTTATCAAGTAAAGCAGCCGCAAGAATCCAAGGGGAAGTGAGGTCAAGAGAAGATTTTATCGCCGATATTAATACTTGGCGAATTGATGTCCTCGATCTCAGGAAGAGAGGTATTTTTCTCATTACTCAGGAAAAGAGTTTATACACCTTAATTTCTTCGTACAAGCAGGGAATTAAGGGAATTATCGCTCAAATTACCACCATTGATCGGCATGAGGGCGATTCCCCTGAAATTCATTATCTCAAATCCGAGAATAGGAGTCTGGTAAGCTCCATGAATAACATGAAGAATTTAATCGCTAAATTAGATCAGTACAATGCGGTTGATAACGAAAGATTTGCAGAAATAATTAATCAGACTCCCTTTAAATATTTATCTTACCGTACCCCGACCGAATGTTACCAAAATCTCTTGAATCAATCGAAGGGAGTACAATACAAAGGTCATGTTTTAATCTGTGGAAGCCCGTTTAAATAGCATACCTGATTGTCCATCACGTCAAATGTTTTCCCTCTAGATGCTGTTTGACCTCGTTCGTCGTCATTCCCCGACCGTCGAGCGTCTGCGACCCCGTTTTCTGACAACGGGACGTTGTCGGGATGTCAAACATGATAATCTAGGTAGCGTAAATCTACATTGTCATCACCTAAAACTGCCAAACTCGCTACTGAACGCCTGTAACGATCACTACCACTGTATGGACAAACAACTGAAAGGCTAGTATTTTCAGGAAACTGAATTTTACGAGGGTTATATCGTATAGATAGAGGATTTCTTTGCCAATCTGATGTCATGGGTTCCTACAATATTTTACGAAAAGCATTCCCAAATGCGTTTAACCGCTATGGGATAGAAAGATGCGTAGTTCACCCAAGGAGAATCAATCTCTCGAAGTAAAAGTGAAGGGAATTTCTGAAATGGAATTCAGTCTGTCTATATTTGACTATACTTTTACTAACTATTAATCTACAGGGGAAGTTGCCAAAAAGGAGACGACCGTGCGACGGGGAAGACATAAAATTTTTATCGGGATGGCCCCGGGGGTCGGGAAAACCTACAAGATGCTGGAGGAGGGCCATAGCCTCAGAAAGCAGGGAACCGACGTGGTGATTGGACTGCTCGAAACCCACGGCCGGAAAGAGACCGCCGCAAAAGCCGAGGGGTTGGAAATCGTACCGAGAAAAATCCTAGAGAAAGAGGGGTTTACTCTCTCGGAAATGGATACAGAAGCGATTATCGCCCGCTCACCCCAGCTGTGTCTGATCGATGAATTAGCCCACACGAATGCACCAGGTTCCGAGCGAGAGAAACGTTTTCAGGATGTAGAGATAATTTTATCCCAGGGAATCGATGTTTACTCGACCGTGAATATCCAGCATATTGAGAGTTTAAACGATCTGGTTGCCCGAATCACTGGGGTGGTGGTGCGAGAGCGAATACCCGATCGAATTTTGGAGGAAGCTGATGAAGTGATCGTGGTAGATGTTACTCCCGAAACCCTAGAGGAAAGATTATTAGCGGGAAAAATCTACGCTCCCGAAAAGATCCAACCATCTTTAAATAATTTCTTTCAATGGCGTAATTTAATCGCCCTCCGGGAACTCGCCCTGCGCGAAGTGGCCGATACGGTGGAAGAAGAAGCGAGTAATTCAACAAAATTTATCGGTCAATCCTGTCCCGTTCACGAACGGGTATTAGTCTGTATTTCCACCTATCCCAACTCTTTACGATTATTACGTCGGGGAGCGCGGATAGCGGGGTATATGAACGCGGAATTTTTCGTGATTTTCGTCGATAAACCCGAGCGCTTTCTCACGAAAGAGGAGGCTTTACATATCGAAACCTGCGAACGTTTATGTCGGGAATTCGAGGGTAAATTCTTAAGGATTAAAAGCTATCAGGTGGCCGCAGCGATCGCCGAAGTGGCCGAGCGCGAACGAATCACCCAGATTGTGATCGGGGAGAGCCTTCAATCGCGCTGGAAGAATTTCATCAAAGGTTCTTTCACCCAAAAACTCATGCGCCTGATCTGGCAGAAAAATATCGATCTTCACATCATCGCCACCGATCCAAAAGTACCAATTAAAGACGCGCGAGCCAAGGGGGTGAAAAGATAACCACCTTTCTCCCACTCCCCCACTTCCCCACTTCCCCACTTCCCCACCTCCCAATTCCCAATTCATAATTCATAATTCATAATTCCCACTTCCCCTCTCAAATCAGCAACGCCCTCTGGGATGATATTCTAGGAGTTAATCTTTAATGCAAATCCGTTGTCACTTAAGGGAGTTAACTCATGCAGGTAAATAATCTCGGCTTTATCGCTAGTATTCTATTCGTCCTAGTCCCCACTGTTTTCCTCTTGATTCTGTTTATCCAAACCAGAGAGGAAACCGAGGGTTAAATTCCTTTTTTATCTCTCAATCCAAGCTTTTGGGGGGTTCTACCCCCCAAACCCCCCGTTGGGGGCGTGGCGCCGCCCCCAAACCCCCCGCGCATTAGTTTTTCGGTGGGATGCTTACACGCAGCTGCCAATACATCTGTCATAATTTAACAGTCACTCCCCTTGCAGAAGTGCCTCTCCTGATATGTAGCCTATACTCAGCGGATTTAGTATAACCTATCGGTGAAACCGGAGATTTTCTATCCGAATGCTTCGCCCGTACTTTTTCAGCAGACCCTATTTAGTATTACAATCGATCGGATTTCGCGGATCTGAGTTTTTGTCCCTTTTGAGTTTCTCGATTTCTCGTTGATTGGCTTCCCGGTCAGCAGCCACCCATAATTCTGTATCTTCATCCCACTTGGGTTCCGTGTATATTGCTTTTTCCCAAAAGCAGGCCGATTTAATTTGTTCTGGATAAAGATCCTCGGCTCCGTAGAGGTTGGCTCCCTTGAGGTTGGCTCCCTTGAGGTTGGCTCGGTAGAGGTTGGCTTCGATGAGGATGGCTCCGTTGAGGTTGGCTCCGTTGAGGTTGGCTCCGTTGAGGTTGGCTCTGTAGAGGATGGCTCCGATGAGGATGGCTCCGTTGAGGTTGGCTCCGTTGAGGTTGGCTCCGTTGAGGTTGGCTCTGTAGAGGATGGCTCCGATGAGTTCGGCTCTGATGAGTTCGGCTCCGTTGAGGTAGGCTCCGTTGAGGTAGGCTCCGTTGAGGTAGGCTACCCAGAGGTCGGCTCCCTTGAGGTTGGCTCCGTTGAGGTTGGCTCCGTTGAGGTTGGCTCCGTAGAGGTTGGCTCCGTCGAGGTTGGCTCCGTCGAGGTTGGCTCCGTTGAGGTTGGCTCGGTTGAGGTTGGCTCCGTCGAGGTTGGCTCCGTTGAGGTTGGCTCCCCTCAAATTTGTCCGACTTAAATCAAGAATTTTAATTTTATTAGGGTCAGTTGTTTCAGCCAAATTATCCCCAGCTTGGTCATTCTCAACTTTACGCCGGCCGATTACCGTTAAAGCGGCCTGAACTAGAATACTCACGGAAGGGAGCTTTTCTAGGGCTTTCTGTCTTTCCTCTGGCTCCAGTTGTTCAATATTCGAGGGAATGGGGGAATTTTTACGAATGTAGGAAGTCAGGACTTCCATAATTGTCCATTGATCCTTGGGAGAATCTTTGGCAATTCGCTCTAGGGAGTAAATGCCGCCAATTACCACCTCCTCTTTAGTATTACCGATTTGCTCGACAGCTTTCGAGAAGCGCTCAGTGATGAGACGTTCCTGAATCAGTTGTATTTCCGCTTGAGAATTGCGATAATTGACAAAAAGTCCGATTCCTGCCGAAAGGGTAGCAATTAATCCCAGGGCAGAAATAATCGTTTTGACCACATCAATGGCAAAGGTGCGGCTGTCTTTGTCTTCACGGGCAAAAAGCCCCGGTATTTGCTGAAATAGCCAGAAGGGAAAGATTAGCAGTTTCCAAGCAACTCTGACAAGAGACTGGAGCGATAGCAACAATCTTTTAATTAGCCTTTTTCCCCCGCGATAGGGCATCTTTAGATTCCAAGCAAGAATCGCTCTGGGATGTTGGCTCAAATATTCTTTCGCTTGCTGCCAGTCATCTATCTCATTGCCTTCTTTACCCGATGCCAGCCGTTTTTGATAAAACTCGTGAGCTTTGATCTGGTGCAATTCTAAAGGAATTCGTGGTGATTTTTTCGGAACCATGCAGCGTTTTCCCCACCAATAGATGGATTTTGCCAAGAAACTGAGGGACTGACAAAACTGTTTTCGAGGTTGGTTGAAATTCAGTAAAATCCAACCATTAAAGTTTATCTGTTAATCGAGTAATCGGCTCTCTTGGCTGCTGTGTAATCAACAGGATCGATCATCGAGATTGTCGGTATAGACTAGAGCCTAACGTCAACCTTTGATCAAGCTGTTGCGATACAATCCAGCAAGGACAAGAGAGCCTATTTACAGAATCGATCGCTTTAAGTAGGGCTTGCTGAATAAATCTAAAAACCTTGTTGGATCAGACTTTTAGACTTTTTTTCCCTCAAAAAGTGCCGACCTTTGGAGTGATTGGGGGAAAAATTCAGGTACTTTTTCCCTGAAAATTAGCTAATTGACCTCCTGAAAATCGGTAAAACCCCACACCCCATACCCCACACCCCACACCCTGCCCCTAGGAAAAGCTTTTTCAGCAAACCCTAAGTGGTGTACTCGGCGTTAATTTTGACGTAATCGTAACTAAGATCGCAACCCCAGGCCGTACCTGTTCCCGAACCGTTACCGATACAGATAGACATTAAAACGGTATCTTCTCGTAAATAAGCCCCGCTTGCTGCCGCTTTCAGGTAATTACTGGCACTAGCTCGATCGAACGCCAGAGGTTGACCATTTTCCATCATCACGAAGTCGCCTAACTTGATTTGCAGGTCTTCTTGATGGAAGACAACCCCGGCCCGGCCCGCGGCCGCCGCAATTCGTCCCCAGTTGGGATCTCGACCGAAAACCGCCGATTTTACCAAGGAAGAGCCGGCAATGGTGCGAGCAATCTGACGAGCGGACTGATCATCGGCCGCCCCCGAAACCCGCACTTCTATTAAACAGGTGGCCCCTTCCCCATCCCGGGCGATCGCTTTAGCCAAGTATTGACAAACTTCCGTTAACATGGCCTCTAACTTTTGGGCATCCCGGCCCATTTCTGTGATCGCCGTGGTGCGCGATTGACCATTAGCCAAGGCGATCAGACTGTCATTGGTACTGGTGTCCCCATCCACCGTAATCTGATTAAAACTTTTATTAGCCGCCCGACTTAACATACTTTGCCAGAGAACCGTCGATACTGCGGCATCACAGGTGATAAAGGAGAGCATCGTCGCCATATTCGGGTGAATCATCCCCGATCCCTTGGCAATTCCCCCAATTGTGACCGGACGACCATCGATGGTGGTTTGCAAGGCGATCGATTTGGGGACTAGATCCGTGGTCATAATCGCCCGGGCCGTGCTTTCGCCACCATTTTCCGACAATAAACCCGCTAAGGTCGGTAAAGCGGCGGTTAACGCATCCATGCGAATCCGTTGCCCGATCACTCCCGTAGATGCCAGCAAAATTGCATCGGCGGGAATCCCTAAAACTTGGCTCAAGGCGGCGGCACTATCGAGAGCGTCTTGCCATCCGGCTTCCCCCGTGGCGGCGTTTGCTTGGCCAGCATTACACAAAATCGCCCTGGCGCTGGCTTTAGTTTGGAGGCGTTGACGGCAATAATCGACGCAAGCGGCGCGCACTTGACTGGTGGTAAAGACGCCTGCGGCGATCGCTTCTGTTTCCGAGACAATGAGGGCTAAATCGGGCAAACCGGACGGTTTTAGCCCCGCGGCCATCCCTGCGGATTTAAATCCTTTTGGGGCCGTGATCCCCCCCTCTATTTCCTGCCAATCGGCCATTTTCTCCCGTCTCCTACTCAAATTCGACACTCGATTATAGCAAGTAAAAAACACCTGTTGTAAAAATCAAAAATCTTCGGTTAGGTGAGGAGTCAGGAGTCAGTAGTCAGTAGTCAGGAGAATTAAGAATGAATAATTCACAGATTCTAGGCAATTTAATCCTTATTTTTGCCGTTTTTGAATCCTCAAAAATTAATTATGCAAGAGGTTTAATGAATAATAATCAATTTTGAACTGCGAAAAATTAATCATGCACGGGGTTTGACCGTTGCGGGTTGGGGAGAGGGGAGCGGGGAGCATAAATAAAAATAATCCAGGAGTCTCGGAGTCTCCTGTGTCCTAATTAAGCTGTCTCTTGGGCAGCGGCTAATTCCGCCAGTTTTCCCTGTTGATCCCTGGCGATACAGGATTGGATCACCTCTTCGATATCGCCGTCTAAAATGCGCTCGAGGGAAAAATTCTGATTTAAGCGATGATCGGTGAGACGATTATCCTTATAGTTATAGGTGCGAATTTTTTCCGAACGGGAACCGGTTCCCACCTGAGAGCGTCGCATGGAACTGACCGCTTCCTGTTGTTCCTGTAACTTCATATCGTACAGTTTCGCCCGGAGAATCTGCATGGCCCGTTCCCGGTTTTGCAATTGCGATCGCTCTTCGGTGCAGAAAACCCGGATTCCCGTGGGTTTATGGATTAAATCGACCGCAGTTTCCACTTTATTGACATTTTGACCGCCTGCTCCCCCAGATCTAGCCGTGGTTAACTCAATATCCTTGGGATCGATATGCACTTCCACATCGTCCACTTCTGGCATAATCGCCACGGTAGCGGTGGAAGTGTGGACGCGACCACTTGCTTCCGTCAGAGGAACCCGCTGCACCCGATGGACTCCTGCCTCAAATTTCAGCTTACTATAGACGTTATCGCCTTTAATCTCTAAAATTGCCTCTTTAAATCCTCCCATATCCGCCGGAGATTCACTCAAAAGGCTAACTTTCCATTTTTGAGTTTCGGCATATTTTGAGTACAAGCGAACTAAATCCCCCGCCCAAATACTGGCCTCATCACCTCCAGTCCCGGCGCGAATTTCCAGCATGATATTCTTTTCATCGAGGGGATCCCGGGGCAGCAGCAGAATTGTTAATTGGTCTTCCAAAGTGGCGATTTTTGCCTCTAATTCTGCCACTTCTAGGGCGGCGATTTCGCGTAATTCGGGATCGCTGGCGGATTCTTTGAAGATTTGTTTCGCCCCGATTAAATCCTCTTGACTTTTTTGCCAAATTTCGTAAGTGTTGACCGTTTCCTCTAGGGAAGCGCGGGATTTGGCCAGACGATGCAATTCACCCGGATTACTGGTGACATCGGGATCCGCTAGACGACGGGTTAATTCTTTGTACGTCTGTTCTACAGATTGCAGTTTGTTTAATAAATAACTTTCAGCCATGATCGATAATAAATAGGGTTAAACGGGGTTAATTTGAAGATAACCCGCAAATTCACTGGATTAGAAGCGTCTGACAGATAATAGAGACGCAATCCTTTTAATTGTCTTAATTTTCTTTGTCTGGGGTTCTTTGAGCTAGGAAAAATCCCGCTCAACTGCTGAGAGTCAGTCAGTTTTGCTAATACTTAGAAATATTTTTAGGCCAGCAAGCGGCAAGGGAAGACATTTTTTTTCTTAACCAGATTATTCCTATATCTGAAAGTATCATTTTTTGGCCGGTTTGAGCAAGTAATCTTAAATCCTGTTTAAAAGCAGGAATTGGGGTGTGGGGTAGTGGGGTAGTGGGGTAGTGGGGAATTGGGGTGTGGGGTAGTGGGGTAGTGGGGTGTGGGAAATTGGGGAAGTGGGGAGATGGGAGATGGAAGCAGGGAGAAAAAAGCTGATAACCGATAACTGATCACTGATCAGTGATCACTGATAACTGATCAGTGATCACTGATCACTGAATATTAAACCTGTCGGAAAGGGGGACAAAAAATGCTAGGATGGCGACAGCACAGAGAAAAGTGAAAGAAAGGAATATAGCTTTACATGGAAGAGTTTGATAAGTCAATATCCTTTGATGGCAGGGATATTCGACTAAAAATAGGGCTTTTAGCCCCCCAAGCTGGCGGTAGCGTTCTGATCCAATCGGGAGAAACGGCAGTTTTAGTGACAGCAACCACAGCCAAGGCCAGAGAAGGAGTAGATTTCCTGCCCTTAACCGTTGATTACGAAGAAAGATTATACGCCGCCGGGCGCATCCCGGGAGGATTTTTGCGTCGTGAAGGTCGTCCCCCGGAAAAAGCAATTCTGACCGGTCGTTTGATTGATCGCCCCCTGCGGCCTCTATTCCCCAGTTGGCTACGGGATGATATTCAGGTGGTCGCTACGACCCTCTCGATGGATGAGGAAGTACCCCCGGATGTTTTGGCCGTTACCGGAGCCTCCGTGGCGGTTCTGTTGGCAGGGATTCCCTTCCAAGGACCGATGGCAGCGGTGCGCGTCGGTTTACTGGGGGATGAATTTATCATCAATCCCACCTACAAGGAAATCCATAACGGAGAATTGGATCTAGTGGTGGCCGGTAGTCCCGAAGGGGTGGTGATGATCGAAGCGGGAGCTAATCAGTTACCAGAACGGGATATTATTGAGGCGATCGATTTTGGTTATGAAGCGGTCCGCGACCTGATCACCGCTCAACGGGAATTGATCGATCAGTTGGGTATTCCCCTCGTCACCCGAGAAGCGCCGGTAGTAAACGAAACCGTGCATAATTTCCTGAAAGAACAAGCTAAAGAGGAAATTAAACAGATTCTCTCTCAGTTTACCCTCAGCAAAACCGAACGGGATGAGAAATTAGCGGCGATCGAAAATCGGCTCAAGGAAACTATAACCGCTCTCCCCGATGAAGATCCCTTAAAAGCTCCAACGCTGGAAGAACCCAAGTTAATCGGTAATCTCTTCAAGGATCTGACCAAAAAACTGATGCGCGCCCAAATTATTGAGGATGGGGTGCGGGTTGATGGTCGCCAACTGGACGAAGTACGCCCGATTTCTTGCCGGGTGGGAGTTTTACCCCGCCGGGTTCATGGTAGCGGCCTGTTTAATCGCGGTTTAACCCAAGTGCTTTCGATCGCCACCCTGGGCACCCCCGGTGATGCTCAGGATTTAGGGGACGATCTCCATCCCGAAGATGAAAAGCGCTATCTTCATCACTACAATTTTCCACCCTTTTCCGTCGGTGAAACCCGTCCCATGCGTTCTCCCGGCCGTCGAGAAATTGGTCACGGTGCTTTAGCGGAAAGAGCGATCGTACCTGTCCTTCCCCCCCAGGAGGAATTTCCCTATGTGCTGCGGGTAGTGTCGGAAGTCCTCTCTTCTAATGGTTCCACCTCCATGGGTTCCGTGTGCGGTTCCACCCTGGCGCTGATGGATGCCGGTGTTCCCCTGAAAAAACCCGTTAGCGGTGCGGCCATGGGTTTAATTAAAGAAGGGGAAGAAGTGCGGATTTTGACCGATATCCAGGGTATCGAGGATTTTCTGGGAGATATGGACTTTAAGGTGGCTGGCACTGATTCCGGCATCACCGCTCTTCAGATGGATATGAAAATCCCCGGTTTAAGCATGGAAGTGGTGGCCAAGGCGATCGAACAAGCTTTACCGGCCCGCAAACATATCCTCGAGAAGATGTTAGCAACCCTAGAAAAACCCCGCACGGAATTATCTCCCCACGCACCCCGGTTATTGACGATCAAGATCGATCCGGATCTGATCGGGTTAGTAATCGGGCCAGGTGGTAAGACGGTGAAAGGGATTACTGAACAGACCGGCACGAAAATCGATATCGATGACGATGGTACTGTCACCATTTCCTCTACCGATGGGGAACAGGCCGAAAAAGCTAAACGACTGATCTACAATATGACCCGCAAACTCAATGAGGGTGAGGTTTATCTCGGTCGCGTGACTCGCATTATCCAAATCGGCGCTTTTGTGGAAGTTTTGCCGGGGAAAGAGGGAATGATCCATATTTCCCAATTGGCCGAGGGACGCGTCGGTAAGGTGGAGGATGAAGTGGCCGTCGGGGATGAGGTGTTAGTTAAGGTACGGGAGATCGACAGTAAAGGTCGTCTCAATCTTACCCGTCTCGGTATTCATCCCGATGAGGCCGCCGCTGCCCGTAAGGCTGCTACTGTAGTCTAGGTGAATTTTTTGTTCATGGTTAACTCTTGATCGCTCGATCAAGAGTTTTTGTTTAGGGCTTGCTGAATAAATGTGAAATGTAGGCAAGGTAAGGGTTTTGTGGCTTTTCTGGCGAAACAGGTGCAAGATTTTGAGAGAATCGTGCTTCAAAACCTGGCATCTTGAGCGGCGATCGCGTCCTGTAGGGGCGAAGCATTCGGGCAATAACCTATCGGTGAAACCGTAGATTTTCTATCCGAATGCTTCGCCCGTACTTTTTGCCGCAAACCCTACCTAAAAACGGCAATAGAGACGCAAAAACCACGCCTCTATCCCGGTATTTTCCCTAGATATTGTTTCTGACTACCAGCTAGACTTGACCACACCGGGTAAAAGACCTTGGTGGGCCCATTCGCGTAAAACGTTGCGGGATAAACCAAAATCGCGATAGTATCCTCTCGGTCTGCCGGTCGTTAAGCAACGGTTGCGGTGACGACTGGGGGCGCTATTGCGGGGTAATTCCTGTAATTTTTGGTGAATTGCCAGTTTTTCTTCAAAATCTTCGGCGGTGCGGAATTGTTCTTTTAGTTCCGCCCGTTTAGCTTCGTATTTTTGTCTGAGACGAGCGCGTTTTTTCTCGCGTTCTACCATCGATTTTTTTGCCATGGGGGTTTCTCGAAAAAGATTTAACCTGTAAAGACAGCATTTTCTATTATAACCTGAAACACCGGTGACAAAGGTGACATTTGTTGATATTAATTCTTAAAGTCCTAGTTGCAAATTTTCTATGTCTGAACCGCCTCAATTTCTCCAACAACGTCTTTTTTATCAGGGTCGCGTCTTTCAATTTGAAGTCTCGAAACTGCGTTTACCTAACGGTGTCGAAGGAGAATGGGAATGTGTGCGTCATCCGGGGGGCGCTTTAGCAGTTCCAATCACCAAGGAAGGTCAATTGGTTTTAGTACGTCAGTATCGATTTAGTTTGCAAGCTCGCATTCTGGAATTTCCCGCCGGGACGATTGATGAAGGAGAAGACCCTGCTACAACGGTAAAACGAGAATTAGAGGAAGAAGCGGGCTATCGGGCCCACAATTGGCAATCTTTGGGTAAATTTGCCCTGGCACCGGGTTATTCCGATGAATATATCTATGCTTTTCTGGCCCGGGATCTGGAAAAATTAAGCTTGCCCCCCGCTCAAGATGCCGATGAAGATCTAGAAGTGGTTTTTATGAGTTTTGAGGAAATGGAATCGGCGATCGCCAAGGGAGAATCGATCGATGCTAAAACTATTACTAGCTTCTATCTGGCCCGTTTAGCCCTTAATTAATCTTTTCAATCACCGCTTGTCCCAGTTGAATCAACTCAAAACCGATAAAAAGGCTTAAAATCACGGTGACAGCCTGATTAAGTAGGGGTATATTGCCTTTACCTAGAACAGAAGCGACGAATTTGACCACAACTAAAACGAGAGCGCTAACAACGGCGATTTTGACGGCTATCATAGATTAATTTTTCCTCACGGTTAACCAGAGTATACTATTTCTAGACTTTTTCTTGCTAGTTTCATCTTCGGCTTGATACAAAATGTAGCATTTTGGTGGAGAGCGCTCCTGTCATTGCCAAAAATGCCCGGGTTTTTGTTAAGAATTGTAAAATGTAGTTAGATTTATTTACTCAGAAGGGGATTTATGTCTAACCGAGAATCGATTTTTCCGTTCCCTCAAAAACCAGCATATTCCTCCGTATTCAAATCCATTTTAGCGATAATATCGGTTCTTTTAATTATTTTGGCAGTGATCGGCGGGCTAATGATGGTCAGTTTCTCATTATCTTGGCCAGAAGACAGTATTTATCGATTAATCCTTGGCTTAGTAGAAGAATTTTTTAACCCATTTGCTTGGATTAAAGTTCCCACGGTTGCTCATAGCTATCAATTATTATTACCCACGGTTATCCTGCTAATTTTTACGCAGTTAATCATTTTCTTGTCTCCGCGTCCGCAAGTTTGGTCAAGATTAGTTATTATTTCCATCACTCTCGCTATCACCCTGCGCTATCTAGTCTGGAGGATTCTGGAAACCTTAAATCTTTCCACCCCTATTAATGGCTTTTTTAGTTTACTACTTTTAGGCCTTGAGATGATGGTTTTAAGTAGTAGCGTGATTCAGTTAGTTTTAGTCTTAACCACGAAGGATAGACACAAAGAAGCTGATTTTTATAGCCAAGGGGTAATCGATAAACAGTATTTACCGACGGTAGATATTCTGATTCCCACCTATAATGAGCCAGCCTTCATCTTAAAAAGAACTATTATCGGTTGTCAAGCCCTTAATTATCCCCATAAAAATATTTATATTCTCGATGACACCCAGAGGTCAGAAATTCATCAATTGGCAGAAAAATTAAATTGTCATTATCTGACTCGTGAGGATAGAAAAAACGCTAAAGCAGGTAATTTAAACAATGCTCTCAGACAAACACAAGGGGAATTAGTGGTAGTTTTTGATGCGGATTTTATCCCTTGTCGGAACTTTCTAGAAAGAACTGTTGGCTGGTTTCAAAACCCCAAAATTGCCCTAGTGCAAACGCCCCAAAGCTTTTATAATGCCGATCCTATCGCCCATAACTTAGGTTTAGAAAATATCGTTACTCCCGACGAAGAATTATTTTATCGTCATATCCAACCAGCTAAAGATGGGGTGGGTAGTCCTGTCTGTGCTGGCACTTCTTTTATTGTCAGAAGAAAGGCCTTAGAAGAAGTGGGCTACTTTAATATAGAATCTATTAGTGAAGACTATTTTACTGGAATTGCTATCTCTGCCCAAGGTTATGAAGTTATTTACTTAAATGAAAAACTCAGCGCTGGTTTATCTGCCGAAAGTTTATCAGCTTATTTGCGGCAAAGATTGCGCTGGGCAAGGGGAACTTTACAGGCATTTTTTATCAAAGCTAATCCCCTAAAAATTGCGGGACTAACCCTACCCCAAAGATTGGCACACTTAGAAGGACTTTTATCTTGGTTTTCTCCCTTAGCTCGTTTATTTTCTCTGCTGATTCCTCTCCTTTATACCTTTGGTTATATCGTACCTTTGAACATTACTATCGATGAGACAATCTATATATTTTTACCCTACATGATGCTGCAGTTAGCCACTTATCACTGGTTAAATTGTCGCTCGCGCTCGATTATTTTTTCTGAGGTACTATCGATGATTATTTGTATACCTACAGCCCTAACAGTTCTCCATATTCTTTGGAAACCCTTTGACAAAGGATTTCAGGTGACACCGAAGGGAATTGCTCGCCAAAATTATCAATATAATTGGCACTTATCCTACCCATTGCTGTTTTTTCTCACCATTACTTTAATTAGTATTTTCTTTAATTTACACCATCACAATTATCAAGAAAATCCCCTAAATTTTGGCTTGATTTTGGCTATATATAATGTGGTTATTATCATGACTGCTTTAGTGGCTTTATTGGAAGCTCCCCTCGCCCTAGAAACTCAATACCAAGCACTGGAATCTCCTGTTAAATTGATCACAGAATCGGATATAATTATACAGGGCAATCTGAAAAAACTTTCGGAAATAGGAGCAGAAATTCACCTGAAGGAACCCATCTACTCAGAACAATTACTCCTAGATATTTTAGGCGAATATTTGTGCTTATCGGCCCATCTAGTCAATCTAGAAAAACGAGGAAAAATCTGGCAAGCGACCCTTAAATTTCAGCCACTTAGCCTATCAGACCAGAGAAAGATAATTACTTTTTTATTCTGTCGTCCCCAGTGCTGGCAACCGAAAAATACGGCAGGAGAATTACAATCACTTTGGTTGTTAATTATCAGCTTTTTTCGGGGAATAGGCTTGATTTGGCGGGCATTTTTGAATCGAAAAACAGCCCTTTAGTTTAGTCAAAAGTCGAAAATACTTAAGTAGCTGGTTATAATTAAATTAAAAATGGATTTTAGGTTCGATCCCCCCTTAATTCCCCCTTGATAAGCTATCCATTAGTCACATCTTTCTTAACATAAAATTTGACAAAAAGAGAAAAGTGTGCCAGATGGCTCAAGGGGGTTCTATGGGGGAACTAATTTGATGAGATAGTTTCCAAGTCTGGCTGATATCATGTAACCTTCGCAGTCCCAACCAAATAGTTTTAACACCTGGTTCACCGCCACCTTTTCTACCTAAAAACCCCCCAAGAGAAGCAATCATTCTGACCGCTTCTGGCCAAGGAGGGCGGCTTTTTAGGTGGCGGACTCTTTTTATGAATAGTGGCACACAAAGATTGCCATTCATGTTCTTCCAAAAAACTTTCACAACTCTCCTCTCCGTGTAAGCGTGCTTGATAGGTTAACCAGAGTAATCTCCAAGCTACAATAGACCTCTTGCATAAATCCGAAAACAAACGATAGAAACAATAATGGGAGGGACTTTCAGTTAATTATTTATTAGTAGTTGATAATCTTCAAAAATGTTGCTGTACAAGGATCGACTTAAGACTTTTGCAAGAGGTCTAATTGAATAGGTAGCTAAGGCCATCTCAATTCTCCGACCCGTTTCTAATTGCAGTTTTTCTAATCCACAACCACTTTTTAAAACAAAATGATAGCGTTCTATTAACCAGCGATAACTATACCAGCGCACACAGGTTATCGCTGATTCAAAGCTACTAATGTCTAGGCTAGTTAAGAGGAGCCAACTGATAGGATTAACTCCAGGACGCGGATTTTCTTCTTCAGCTAAAATTACAGCAATTCTCATTTTGAAAACAAAAGAAGATAAAGTTCTCTATGTGAACAAGAGAACTTCTGTCTAATTATCATTTTTTTTCAAGATAATCATCATAATTAGCTTCAAGAGACAGTTTTAAAATATCTGCCCATAAAAAACTTATCTCAACTCATAAATTTAGCTGAAATTCTGACCTAATTTCTGGTTTTTTCAATGAATAAAATAATCTTTCCTTCTCTCGAAAAATTGACATTTTTAACTAGAATTTATTTTTTTGAGCGGGACATATTCGGTAAGAATAAACAAGAAAAACTCTGACCAATTCTTAAACCAAAAATATTTTAATAAAGTACGAATATCATTAAAAAAACTGGTGCGAGTAACTAATAACTCACGAATCTTTTGATAAGTATGATTAACTAAATCTAAAACGGTATGAAATAAAAAAGCTAGTAAATTTAAAGACAACAAGAACTCGCATAAATGACTTTGACCATGACCAAAATTATGTTCTAAATTATAACCGTGATTTTTAAGAACGTTATTTCCTTCATTCTCAACTTTCCATCTGCTGCGTCCAGCTTTGACAATTTTTTCAACATTATTTTCAGTAATTTCATGATTGGTAATCCAATTATTTTGATAGATAATTTTCTGTGTTTTTTCATTAATGACCGTGACTTCACACCAATTAACTTCGAGACTTGACTCGACCTCTCTCAGAGGAACTCTAGAAACATAACGATAACGATAAATGAGATTCTTTCCTCCATCCCATTGTTTCTTTTCTACGGCTTTAACTTCTCCACTTTTTTTTAAAAATTCTAGCCATTCATATAAGGTTTTATGAGAAGTTTCAAGACAAACAAAAATAAAATTATAACCTTGTTTTAGAGCTAACTCACAGATAGGTTGGCGAGAGTATAAGTCATCTCCTAACAGGGTTACAGGATAACCATACTTCTTTTGATGATTCTTATCTAACCATCTTTTAACAGCCGCATTTTCACAATCTTGTTTTTGCTGCCCATCTTGTTTTTTAATAAATTCTGGTTCTAAATTAATCACTTGTTTTTGCTCAGGAGAAACCACAATTGGCGTGACGCAACCATGAAAATAAGTTGTCGTTCCATTACGAGCATTGCGGCAATTACAATGGGGACAACTAATTTTCTTTGAAGAAAAATATTCCGTACCATCTAAAGCTATTAAAATTTCCTCATCTAAGTAGAAAAATTTTTTAATAACTCCCTGTTTTTTTAACCATTGATAGACTTGTTGAAAAGAGCCAAATATTGTGGCAGCTGGGATAGGATCTAACAGGTTTCTGATTTGATTATCACAAGGTATTTTTTTGATACCAAATAAACTTGAAGCATTATCTTTTCCCTTACTACTTTTCATCAAACGTTGATGCTCTAAAAAAGAAGGTGACTGAGTAAAAAAAACCGAAAAAGCCGCCTTAACTGCATCTTCTACCTGATATTTGGTATTGTTTCCTGGTTTTCTGTCATCGGGTAAGTCATGTAATTCTTGAACTAAAAATTGTATTAATTCAGGAATTTCTAAAGTCACAGCCTTTTTCGTCATCGCAGAACAGTTTGATTAATTAATATTTCCAACTTAATAATTTTACCTCAACAGACAACAATCATCAATTTTTATTTGGTTCTCTTTCTGATGTAGAGAACTTTTGTTCTAGATTTCTCCCATCTTTCAAATATTTTGAGTATAAATACTCTATATACTCACTTCTCTGCGATGCAGTCGCACTCGCGGGAGCGCATTTTGTAGCTTGCTTAAAGCTTTGTTTCTGTCTGTATCACTTGTTACTTTTTAAAATGAGAATTGCTGCTAAAATTACCTGTAATTTGACCGGTTGACGAGGGTTCGCTTTCGAGTGATGCTTAGGTACTTGTATTTCAAAACTGGCAAATCTAACTGTTAGTTTAGCTAGTCTAGCCTCGTGATTAGGATTGCGTTTTACTTGCACATCTAGGCTACCACAGGCTTTTATTTCTCTGATGGATTGATGTAAATATTTAGTCTCTGGATGCCCTGACCTTTGCTTGTCTTCGAGATAGTTAACTTTTCGGTTATGAGTTCCTCGAATTAATAAATGAGAGTTAGGATTTCTTGACTGGGCAAATAAATCAAATATGTCTGCCTCAGAATCTCCGATTGTTACTACTTGAATTTCTTCGGGTATTTGTTGTTGTGTTTCTGACAAAGAATCTAACCATCTTTGACTTTCTTTTTCTTGAGTTTCTCTTTTTTTTCTTTGCTTGGCAATCCCTAAATTCTTTTCTTCTCTTGCCCAGACATATTGATTAATCAGTCCTAAAGGTACTCCTTGCGCTGAGACTCCTAAGGTGGTATGAACTTTGAGACCAAAGGATGTTTTACAATCTAGATAACCCATTCCTTTTTTGGCTTTTTGCGTCGTAAAGTCTAAACTTGTTGTGTCTTGCACTGCCAAAACTATTGGATGTTCTTTGATTCTTTCTACTGTACTTTTGGCTTGGGCGGCAATTAGATCTGAGGGGTGAAAATAGGGGGAATTCCAAAAGTCGTAGGTGGCACTGGCGGCGGCTAGATTTCCCGAAGCTTGTGGCACACTTGTACTAGGTTGACTGGCCAAGTTTTCTACGATACTGATTAACCTTTTCTTTCTTCTGGTGTCCCCTAGGTCTGCATACTGTAATTCTTGGGCTGCCCATTTCTCCATTTTTTTGCTTACCTCCACCTTAATTCCTTCTTTCAAAACTATACCTATCAATCGTTTCCCCTTTTTTTAAGTTTCTTCTCTTTTTGTTAAGAAAGATCTGACTAATGGATAGCCCCCTTGATAAGGGGGGTGTCTGATAACTTTTAACGCCTACCTACTTAAATCCTGTTTAAAAAGTATAGGATAGTGGGGGGGTCACTGCGTACGCGACGTTCGGCGACGCTCAGTCGAGCCGTTGCGGGGGGAAGTGGGGAGAAACAATTGATAACTTGAGAGTTAATCACACTATTAAAAACGGATTTAGTCTTATAAATTTTTTGGTTACAGCCTTTCTCATCAACATAAAGTACAACTTCATTAGACCTCTTGCATAATTAATTTTTGAGGGTTCAAAAACGGCAAAAACAAGAATTAAACTGCCTGAAATCTGTCAATAGACCATTTAGTTAACTATTATTCATTCTTAATTCTCCTGACTACTGACTACTGACTCCTGACTCCTAACCCTAACAACAATTTTTGATTTTTACAAGAGGTCTTATGAATACACTAGCTATTAGGCAAACTGTGGGGCTTATTTAGGGGTTAGCTTGCGATCGCTGATTGTCTTTCAATCCCTAATAGGGATTTCATGCTCAATCTGGTTATTAAAAAGTGATTTTTTATTCTCCGTTTTGCCTTTTTTCCCTCGATGACTGCGGGTCTAGTTCTGGCTTGCGCTAATCCAGAGCGCCACTTAGAATCTAGGAAACCTGACGGTTATAGCGAGGATGGATGGGCCGCTTTCTCTGAAACGCGATCGCCAAATAAGTACAAATTAACTGTCAACTCAAAGCGGCACCACCGCTTCGATAGTCAAGTAGTTCTAAACCCGATAGCGATCATAACAATCCACTTCTGGTTCCCGGTCATGCCAGGGTAAAGAGGGATTGAAGATGTGATATTGTCATTACTATTTCTTTGGCGCTAAAATGTTGACAATCGGTCAGGCATTGTCAAAATGTTTGTCCTTGAATACAAAGTTAAGCCAACACCTAATCAGATAGAAGCCATTAATGAAGGAATTTAATTAGAAACACTTATTTAGTCTATGCAGGCTTAAATCTTAGAGGCATGGTCAAAAATCGTCATTTAGCCAAGTCAATAACAGCTGCAGGATGGTCTGTTTTTAGGCAATGGCTGGAGTATTTGGGGGATAAATATGGCAAGCTAACTGTAGCTGTCTTGTCGGGACGGGAATGCCCCTGTAAACATTCTGCAAAAGGGATTAAGTAGCCTGGGGCGCGCGCACCCCCCTTGCCCCCCCGACGTCGGGGGGGCAAGGGGGGGGAGGGATTCCCTCTCGGCTAGTTGGAGAAATCTGCCAGCTAACGGAAACTCAATCGATAAAAAATCCCTGTCTCTTTAGAGCGGAGATCGTCAAATTGTCATTATGTCTAAATAATTTATGAATCAGCTTTGGTTTCGTCCTCTCGTTTGGATAGATTATCGTTTAGCCGTGCTATTTACGGTGATTATCCCGGCAATTTTGTTGATTTGGTCTTTATTTGCAAAAATCGAATCATTGCAGAAATTGTTGATTATCTATTGGCGAGTGGCTAGTCTTTTATTAATTACCGTATATTTAATGATCGCTTCCTGGCCGATTGGTTTTGTCACCAGTTTTTTGGCGAAGATTTTAATCCCGATTTCCCTCTGGTTTTGGGTGGATATTAACGATGAAATTAAAGATTTACCCGCCAGTCCGATTAAATTTGTCACCACTGCTTGGCGTTGGGCAGTAACTATCTATTCTCCTTTGGGTGCGATTTCTACCTTACCTTTTCTCTCCTGTGCTATGTCAGGGGAATTGCTAAATTCTCCCTATTGCCAGGTTTGGCAAGAAGCCCCCTGGCAGTTTCGCGAGATTTTTCATTCAGAAGCTACTGCTAACGTTTTGGGCTTTTTTGGTTTGGTTGGTCTCTCTTTTTATACTCTCTATTTTGCCCATTTTCTTCTTATTCGCCTCGGCAAACAGGGCCGTTCAGCTTTACAACAATAAGTTTTTAGCTATCGATAATTAGCCATTTTTCTATGAATATTGGTAAACAACTCGAACAATACACCCTCAAAAATCCCCAGGAGGTTTTATTGGTGACTATTACTGTGGATGGGGAGGAGGAAGAAATCTCTATTTTTAAAGGTTTTTCTAGTTCCCTTACCCGCAGCACCCCCTACGATCCCGATATTCCGATTATTCCTGAAACGGCGACAATTATTAGGATAGATCGTCTTGCCAGTCCCTATCATCCCCTTAACCCTCGCTATATTCAAGAAAATCTTACTTTAGAGGAAATACAGTCTTTACTGATTACTTAAATTGGTAATTTTGCTTAGATAACATCAACTTACTAGGGATCAATTTAACAGCTTTTATTGACCATCCATAAACTTTGTCTATCTAGACAAAAGGTAAATTTGCGGCGTTTTAGTGGTAAAATTACCAGGGAACGATAATCCCTGCCAGTATTCAAGCTGTCAAAGTGGATTTTCTCCCCGGCATTGATCGAGAACAATTAAAAAACTGGAGAGTAATCTGGAGAATCTATGCAACTTAACCCATCTAACCAAGAACTATTACAAATTGAGTATTTAGCTACCGCTGCCACTGGTCAAAATATGGTTAAACATCAGGGAAAAGATGTGATTGAAGGATTAACTAAAACCCCCAAAAGTTTACCATCTAAATATTTTTATGATCAGCAAGGTTCCCAACTTTTTGAAGCAATCTGTCAATTGCCAGAATACTATCCCACTAGGACAGAAGCGGCTATTCTCCAAGAATATGCTCAAGAAATTGTCGCCTATACAGGGGCTTGCGAATTGATCGAATTAGGTAGTGGTAGTTCCACTAAAACTCGTCTGTTATTGGATGCTTATTATCACCAGCAAAAATCCTCTAAATATCTACCTATTGATGTTAGTGAAACTATTCTCAAAGCTAGTGCCATAGAATTACAAAAAGAATATCCTAATTTACCCATTCAGGGGTTAATTGGAACCTATGAACAGGCCCTAGCCTATTGTCAAAACCCTTCCTATAAGACCAGAATGATTTTTTTCTTAGGAAGTTCGATCGGTAATTTTTCTGCGGCTGAATGTGATAAATTCTTAGAAAAAATTGCTACTGTTTTAAAAGCTGGAGATTATTTTTTATTGGGGATTGATCTGCAAAAACCAGTGGCAATTTTAGAAGCAGCTTATAATGATGCTCAAGGGGTGACAGCCGCTTTTAATTTAAATATGCTTTCCCATTTAAATTGGCGTTTTCAAGCTGATTTTAATCTTGATTTATTTAGTCATCAAGCTATCTATAATCAAGATCAATCTCAAATTGAAATGTATTTAATTTGTCAAAAAACTCACTCTGTTCATCTTAAAAAACTCGATTTAACGGTTAATTTTCAAGCGTCGGAAAGTATTTTAACGGAAATTTCCCGTAAATTTAACCTAGAAACTATGGAAAAAGACCTAGAATCAAAGGGATTAAAACCCCTCAAGGTTTTCAGTGATACTGAAAATTTCTTCGGTTTAATTCTCTGTCAATTATCTCTGTAAATCATGAAAACATTGTGGTCAGCAATAAAGGCATAAAAACATGGAAAAGATGCAAGCACAGGCTCCTATCTCTCTAAACAACTGTAGTCGAGAAAATATACTAGACTATTTTGAAAATGCTTGGCAATTAGAAGATATGCTGTTAAAAAGCATCATCAAAGAAGAAGCTTTTTACTGTAACCCTGACGATTTAAGAAATCCCCTCATTTTTTATTTAGGTCATGCTGCCGCTTTTTATCTGAATAAATTGCAGCTGGTTAACCTATTAAAAAAAAGCCCTAATCCTGACTACGAATTATTGTTTGGAGTGGGAGTAGATCCAGCAACTCCTGAAGAATTAAACTCTGCTATCGCCCAAATTCAGTGGCCTGGGGTGGCTAAGGTTTGGGAATATCGGCAACAAGTCTCGGAAATTGTGGTCGAAATAATTAAAAATATCCCCCTTAATCTTCCTATTCATCCTCGGCATTCTCTCTGGGCATTAATGATGGGAATTGAGCATCAGCGTGTTCACTTTGAAACATCTTCAATGTTACTCAGACAACTGCCCTTAGATTGTCTGCAACGTCCTCCAGGTTGGCATTATGCTCCTTCTTTTGGTCAAGCTTATCCTAATCAAATGGTGGAGGTTTCTGGGGGAATGGTAGAAATTGGTAAACCCCAAAATTCTCCTATTTATGGTTGGGATAACGAGTATGGTTATCGTCAAGTTCAAGTTAACAATTTTCTGGTGAGTAAATATATGATTACCAACGGAGAATTTAAAGAATTTGTCCATGATGGTGGCTACGAAAATCCCTGCTATTGGGATGAGGAAGCTTGGCAATGGAAAAATCATTATCAAGTCAAATATCCTAAATTTTGGCTGGTAGATGAGGGAGGAAATTATCAATATCGAGCCATGTTTGATGTTTTCGATTTACCTCTGGATTGGCCAGTAGAAGTTAACTATTATGAAGCAATAGCCTACTGTCGTTTTCAAGGTCAAGGAATACGTTTAATGACCGAAGCTGAGTGGAATTTAGTCACCTATGGCAGTCAAAAAAATCGAGATTACACCCTAGAAAAGGATAACTTTGAGGACTATAACCTCAATTTAAAATTCTGTTCTCCCACTCCCGTAGGAATGTTAAAAAATGCTGGTAATAACTCAGAAATTTATGATTTACGCGGTAACGTCTGGGAATGGCTAGAAGATGATTTTAATCCCTTAACTGACTTTCAACCCCATTACCTATATGCTGACAATTCCACTCCTTTCTTTAATAGTCAACATAAAATGATGTTAGGAGGAGCTTGGGTGACTAACGGCACAGAAATCCTACCCTACTATCGCAATTGGTTTCGCCGGAATTTTTATCAACACGCTGGTTTTAGAATCGCGCAAAGTCTTTAGGTGGGGTGTGGGGTGTGGGGTGTGGGGTTTTACCCATTTTCAGGGGGTCAATTACCTAATTTTCAGGGAAAAAGTGCCTAATTTCCCCCCCCGATTACTGCAAAGGCCAGCACTTTTTGATGTCTTGAGATTTATTCGGCCAATCCTAGGTAATTGCCAATTAAAAAAAATTCCTGGAAGAGTCGCCCCTCGATCGCTACAATGGAACCTATTAGAATGCCGATAAACTCGATCGCCATGAATCAACCTGCAATTTTTCATCTCGCTATTCCGATCACCGATGTGTCCACCGCTAAAAGCTTTTACTGTGATGGTTTAGGTTGTTTAGCGGGAAGGGAAACCGAGAAAGCGATAATCTTAAATTTCTATGGTCATCAGGTAGTCGCTCACGTCACTGAAATGCCTCTTACTCGCCAAAATAGCATTTATCCTCGCCATTTTGGTCTAATTCTGCCGGATGCCAGGGATTGGGACAATCTTCTCGCACAAGCACGAGTCAAGCAACTAAAATTTTATCTAGAACCAAAAACTCGCTTTCATGGGGAGATAACCGAACATAAAACCTTCTTTCTGGAGGATCCCTTCTATAACCTCCTCGAATTTAAACATTATCGCCACTATGAAGCTATTTTTGCCAGTCGGCAATTAACAGCGATCGGCGATCGAGCTTAAAATAAACAACAGGGGACTTTTTTGTCAGGGGAACTTCCCTCAGATTCTCTCATCAAAACCCCAAAAACCTTGGCTGGCAATGCTCAATTCTTAGGAAATCTATGAAAAAACTTTTATTGTTAACCCTATTCATTATCGGTCTAGGATTTGCTCTCTTTAACTTTACTGGATTAGCCAATCGGGGCGAATATCAATCAATTTTAATCGACTTTAAGGACGATGTACCCGTCAGCGTCCTCGATGAGCAGTTAAATGCTATCAACAAAAAAGCGGGAAAAACCACCAGTTTAAATAGTATTTTTTCCATCGATGAACATCTTTACACCGTGGAAGGAGATAGCAAACTTCTGAAAACTCTCCGCAATTCCGACCTAAAAAAATACACCGAATCGATCGAACCCGATTATATTTATCATGCTTTTATCGCCCCTAACGACCCCAACTATAGCAAACAGTGGAACCTAAGGGGGATAAACATCGAACGCGCTTGGGAAGAAAATCAGGGACAGGGGATCACCGTCGCCGTTATTGATACAGGTGTATCAAAAGTTCCCGATCTGCGAGAAACCGAGTTTGTGGAAGGCTACGACTTCGTCAACGATCGCAGCAATGCCGAGGACGATAACGGTCACGGAACCCATGTAGCGGGAACAATTGCTCAATCGACCAATAATAACTACGGGGTGGCTGGCATCGCCTACAAAGCCAAAATTATGCCCCTCAAGGTGCTTTCCGGGACGGGTGGGGGAACCGTGGCAGATATCGCCGAAGCGATCCGTTTTGCCGTCGATAATAAAGCCGATGTCATCAATATGAGTTTAGGGGGTGGAGGGGAAACCCAAGTAATGAAAGAGGCGATCGAATATGCCTATAGTAAAGGTGTGGTAATCGTCGCCGCCGCCGGTAATGCCGATGATAATTCCGCCGCCTATCCTGCCCGTTTTCCCCACGTTATCGGCGTTTCTGCGGTAGATGCCTCCGGAAATAAAGCCCCCTATTCTAATTTCGGGGCCGGAGTCGATATTGCTGCCCCAGGCGGCTCCGATACGGGTAAAATTATCCAAGAAACCATCGATCCCGCTAACGGGGGGGAACCGGCGTTCCTCGGTTTTCAGGGAACCAGCATGGCAGCCCCTCACGTTGCTGGGGTGGTAGCTTTAATCAAAGCTGCGGGAATTAAAGAACCCAGTGCAGTTTTAGAGGTTTTGCAACAGTCAGCCCGTAAGATCAATGATGATCCCTTTAATCATTTTGGGGCCGGACAATTAGACGCGGGCAATGCCCTACAATTGGCCCTCAAAGGACAGATTACTTTCCGGGATTTTTGGCGTTGGTTGCGCGATAACGGTTATCTCAATCCCCGTTTCTGGATTGATGGCGGTGCGGTGGCGGTTTTGCCCAAAATGGCCATGGTTTTGGGTTCTTATCTCCTCGCTTGGTGGCTGAGAAATTATTTTCCCTTCTCCTGGAACGGATTTTTGAATGCTGGTCTAATTTTTGGTAGTTCTGGCTTATTTTTCCTCAGAGGTCTTTATATCTTCGATTTACCCCAATGGCCTTTCCGAGTCATGGGGAGTTCTCTTTCTGACCTAGGAGGCGTTATTCAGGGCAGTTCTGCCCTTAATCCGCTTTTTGCCAGTGTTATCCTGCCTTTTGTCCTGATTGCCCTGCTTTTAGGTCATACTCAAGCAAAATGGTTAGCGGTGGGGGTAAGTTTAGCCATGGCGGTGACTTTAGGGATCAGCGCCGTTATCGATCCTACTCTGGTCTGGTTAGGTTCTGGTAGGATCGCCCAGGCATTTTTGGGCGTAAATGCGCTTTTATGTCTCGGTTTAGGTTATTTAGCCCTAAAAAGTGCTAGTTCATCCCGATACGCTTAAACAGGGGTTACAATGGGACAACAAAGGTGATCTACCGATGAAAACCTCTTTGGTTTTGGTATCTTCCTTTTGTTTTGCATTGAGTTCTCCTACAACAGCAGCCTCGGACATTAACCGAGGTTTTTTCTTTATGGTGTATCTTAGTTTCTAAGGGTTTTTGGGGAATCCTCAATCCCTATCCCGAAAGTTTCCCCCAATATCCCCTCGAATCATCGAGTTTATCCATTGTCTCTTTTCTATGGTGTCTATCGTGTCAAATCATAAAATTCTCGTTATCGATGACAGTAAAGTGATCAGGATGCACGTTCGCGATATGTTACCGGAGGGTAACTTTGAATTCCTCGAAGCGAAAGACGGATTAGATGGCTATCATCTCATCCGCACCGAAAACCCGAATTTGATTATTTTGGACTTCCTTCTCCCAAAAATGAGCGGTTGGGAGGTGTTTCAGCAAATCCAAACCGAAGATAATCTCAAAAGTATCCCCCTAGTGTTGATGTCGGGACGGAAAGAGGAGGTAGTAGAGAAAATCCCCGAACCTTTCCAGCATTTTGCCTTTATTGAGAAGCCTTTCGACCAAAAACAATTGCTACAAGCGATTAAAGAAGCGATGGCCAAGGCCAAACAATATTCTCCCAAACCAACAGTTTCTAACCCGAAACTAGAGGAACTCACCGGGGATTATAGCACCGATATTCAGACTCTCCAGTCCCAAATTGCCCAAATGCAAACAGAAATGGAAACTATCAAAAAACAAATGTCTCAATTAGTGGCTTTTATTAAGAAAAAACTGGCCTAGAACTATTCATCCCGATCTTTGATGACTTGGGCAAGCAGTTATCCTTATCCAGCCGGGCCAATCTCTGGCTAATCTCCTATCCCTTTTCCACAGGATTTACTATAATATGAAGTGGTGTTTATTTGGTGAGTGACTAATTTATTAATTCACTGATAACTAATTATGAATTGGCAAGAAATAGCGGGTAATTGGGTTTTTCTCCCCCGTCGTCCCCGGGGTATCATTCACTTTTTAGGGGGGGCATTTGTAGCGGCAGCCCCCAATATTACCTATCGTTGGTTATTAGAAAGTCTTGGGAATTCAGGATATGCTATTGTTGCCACTCCCTTTGTTAATACCCTCGATCACAAATCGATCGCCCGCACAGTTTTAAACCGTTTTGATAATATTATTGAACGTCTGCGCTGGAATCATAGTCTGCCCCAAGGTTATCTCCCCATCTACGGATTGGGTCACAGTATGGGGTGTAAACTGCATTTATTAATCGGTAGTCTCTACGAAGTGGAACGGGAAGGAAATATCCTCATTTCCTTTAATAATTATCCGATTCGTCGGGCTATTCCCTTTATCGAACCTTTGCAAATTGACACCACTTTTAACCTTGAATTTACCCCTTCCCCCGAAGAAACAAACGAGTTAATTTTCCAAGATTATGCCATTCGTCGCAATCTTTTAATCCGTTTTCAAGACGACACGATCGATCAATCTCTGGTATTAAATCCCCTGCTAAAAAAACGCTTTAATGATTTAATTGCCCTGCGAACTCTCCCGGGTAATCATCTCACTCCCTTGAGTCAAGATGTCAGTTGGCAAACCGGAGAAGTATTTACTCCCCTTGATGCGATCGGCCAATGGTTAAAACAGGGACTTGCCCGGGATAATTCCCGTCTCAAAGATGAGATTCTCCACTGGTTAAATCCCGTCCTTCCCACCTCTCGTTAGCTTTCCTCTAGATTAATCCCTATTGCCCGTAATTGCGCCTCTATGCGGGCTAATTTTGCCTCAGCTTCCCGGGCCCGTTGCCGTTCCTGTTGGGCTTGCTGTTCGGCGGTCCTAGCCCTTTGTTCGGCTAATTCCGCTTTTTGCTTGATTTCTAGGGTGGTCAAAAACCGCGAGCCATCGGGATAAAAAATAGCTAACTGGGGACTCTCCAGTTGAAAACGAATCTGTAGAAGCGGACTCTGCCAATTATCGATCGCGGCAATCATCTCCAATTGATCACCCCTGCGCCACCAACCCTGTAGATCATTAGCATCGGGATCGTAGAGATAATATTCTTCTACGCCAAAACGCTGATAAAATTGCCATTTTCGGCGCATTTCCGCTTTTGTGTTGCCCGGAGAGAGAATTTCAAAGACCACCTGCGGCGCAATCTCGTCCTCTAACCATTGCTTATAGGAACCTCGATCGCCCTTGGGTCTGCCAAACACCACCATAGCATCCGGCGCTTGACAGGTTTTATTATCCCCCTCGACGGGATACCACAACAGATCGCCGGCGATAAACACATGGTCATTGTCTGCGAATAAACATTCGAGATTTTCCTTAATCGTCACAATCCAGCGAAACTGTTTGGTATTATCGGCCATCGGTTTACCATCACTATCGGGATAGATAATCTCCGACTCAGAGAAAGATATCGCCTTTATCATCGTTCTACTCCCTAGCGTACTAAATATTTAGTATAGCATTAAATTCCCTGACGAAAGAGGGCAAAAGCCGAGGTATAACCGTGTAAAAAAGTGCGACCGGCCACCGGCCCGATTTCTCCGTTGCAAAAGAAGCCAGCGAGGGGAACATTGGCGAAATAACGCTGAAAAAGACCCGAATCAAAGTCCGGTTTTTCGTAGAGATTTTCCCCGCGGCCGAGACAGGAAAAGATTAAAGCACCTAGTACCTCTGAACTGTCGGTTTTTTCTCGGGGAAAAGCTTGCAGAAGTAATTCTAAATCTAGAGCGGAAGTGTCGGCATCGCGCAGGTGAAATTGTACCCGCTGCCCCGGACGCACTCGATCGCCAATTGCGATCGCACCTTGGCGAGGATCTACTCCCAAAACATTGCGAATTAAGAAATCCCCGGCCCGCAACTGCATTTTAAACTCATCCCTAGCAATACCGATAAAAAGGGAGTGTTGCGCTAATTCTCGGTCTTTTTCGCTCAAGGAGGCAATTAAATCCCGCAGTAGATTTAAAGGTGGTTGGGGAGTCCCATCGGCCCCTTTACCGGTCATGGAGATGATAATATTGCGTTCTCCCTCACTTACCTGATAAATCGGTCCAATGGGACGACAACCCTGGGCGACGATAGTTTCGACGATAATATTGCCAGAAAGGGCAATTCCTACGGTTCCCTGACGATAGAGATAGCTATTACGGGGTTTTTGTTGATCGTGGTAGAATAGACCCCCAGAACGTTCGATCATGCCGCCACTGACTAAACCGCCGATTTTGGCCGAACCGGGGTAGGCAAAATCCAAACCCTCTAACAGATCATTGATGCGACTGGAAAAAGGATCGGCTAAAAGGATAAATTGGGGATTTTTGGCCGCTTCTACCCCTAATAATTCTGTCCAACTAGAGGGGGAACTGTCGAGATCGGGCATTTCCGCCGCTTCGATATAAAAGGGCTGCACTTCCACATCCGGCAAATGGGCGACGGTGAGACTTAAAGCCGGACTCGCTTCGATTTCTCGCGCTTTTTCCCTCTCACCCATGCCGACAATCCCCGCCCCACCGCAGCCGATCAGCACAGGAACGGGGAGTTTATCCAAGATTAAGGGAACTAAACGGGGATAGTCGCTGGCATAGGCAGAAGAAATAAAAATTATGGCTAGATCTGCCGATCCAACTAGCTTATCTTGCACTTTTTCTACTACCTCCGTCACCGCCGCTTCTAGGGAGGGACGGGTTGATAGGGCATTAATCCACTCGATGCGATTGCTCATGTTTCTTGACCCCAAATTTGGTCTCAATGGTCAAAGATGATTATCTTAACAATAAATTAACCTAAAAATCCTATCCGCGCCCCTAGATGGCCCAATAAATTGTAGAATTGTCATGACGTGAGCCAATAGGGCCGCAAGGGATTGTCAGTTATTTTAATCATATTTAATCTTAAAATAGAGAATTGTCCCCGCTAAGATAAAAGTCACAAAATTAGCGATAATAATCGGTTTACTGCTCATATAAAGACCGTAGATGAGCCAAAGAAAAACCCCCAGACAAAAGCAAATAAACATAGTTAGGGACAAGTCCTTAGCCGAACGATAACGCCAAGTTTTAATCACTTGGGGTAAAAAGGAGACAGTGGTTAATATTCCCGCCACGATCCCGATTAGTTCAATAATATTCACCGATTATCCTCTTTGCTCAGTTTCTCTCATTTTAAACTGTTGACTATCTAAATTACTGGTTAAGACGGCTCTCTCCACATCATCGGGTAAAGTGTTGGTGAATGGGAAAAAATTTCCCATTGTTTCTATTGAGCGACTACTATCACCGAAGTGCCGATTTGTACCTTTTCAAATAAAGCCTTTATATCTCGATCGCGCATCCTAACGCAACCGTGGGAGACGGCCCGGCCGATGAGATTTTCTTGGGGTGTACCGTGAAAACCGATAAAATTGGCACCATCAGTCCAAAATCCGATCCAACGCGCCCCTAAGGGGTTGTTTTTTCCCGATGGGACCAGTTGCCCGGTGAAAGGATGTTCCCAGACCGGTTCCCGCACCATCTGAATCACCCTAAATTGTCCCGTCGGGGTTTCCCAACCCGGACGACCGATCGCCACTGGGTAAGATGCAATTATTTTCTGTCCTTGGTAAACAAAAACCCGTCTTTTTTTTAAATTCAGCAGCAAACGGGTTTCCGTTCGGATTACCGTGGTTGCGGGGGGGGAATTACCGAGACTAATGGGGGGATTGAGGAAAAATTCCCCTATTCCTAGACATAAACAGAGAATTGGCAGAAAAACTCCCATCGGATACCGGCAAAGTCAAGATTTTTCATTCGTATTCTAATCTGATTGTGAAGATGTCAAACCAAAGTCGATAGGATGAACCCGAGGGGGGAGGATAAAATCGCCGTCGAGTTAGACTAATTCGGTTACACTAATCCATAGCTGGAATATTAACTTTTGTAACTATGACCGCCGCTATTGCTCTCGATCGCGTTTCTAAAATCTATAACAATCTGCCAGTAGTTAACGAGCTTTCCTTTGCCATCGAAAAAGGGGAAATCTTTGGTTTACTCGGTCCCAACGGTGCGGGAAAATCGACGACAATCCGCATGATTATCACCCTAACCGAAGCAAGTCAAGGAGAAATCGAAGTGGCGGGGTATAATGTGAAAAAATACCGCGATCAGGTGAAAAGAAATATAGGGGTAGTCTTGCAACAGATTAGCGTTGATGGGGAATTAACCGTCTGGGAAAATCTGGAATTTCACGGCCGGATGCACCATATCCCCAATCCCCAGAGACAGGAATTAATCGATCGCTATTTAGATTATGTCAGTTTAAGCGATCGAAAATCTGCCCTGGCCAAAACTCTGTCCGGAGGGATGAAACGACGTTTACAGATTGCTCGCGCCCTTCTTCACGAACCAAAAATCCTCTTTCTCGATGAACCAACTGTGGGTTTAGATCCCCAAAATCGTCGTCGTTTGTGGGAAGTAATTCGCGATTTAAACCAGCAAGGAATGACAATTTTGTTAACCACTCACTACATGGAAGAAGTGGAATTTCTCTGTCAGGATAACGCCGCAGGAAAACCAGGCAGAATTGGCATTATGGATGGGGGCAAATTAATCGAATTAGGAACTCTAGCGGATTTTCGTGCTAAGTATGGCGAGGGTTTAGTTATCAAACAAGTTGGCGATAAAATCGATTATAAATTCTTCCCCACTGTGGCCGATGCTAACTCTTATCTGGACACTTTGAGTGATAAAACTGGAGTAATGTGCCGCCCTTCCAACCTCGAAGATATCTTTGTGGAACTGACGGGACATCAATTAGATTAAATTCTGGTTTTAGCTGTTGGGAAATTATTCGGCGTTCGGTTTTTGACTGCGGTTTTTCGGAGATTAGCTGTGTTTAAATTGGCATTTATTGACTTTTAAGCTAAGACGCATTTAAACCGCTTATTCTTAGATTATCCGAACCTCCCCCAATCGCTTTACTGTTGCCTTTTGCCTCTTGCCTCGTCTCAACAAGCAATTTAAATACTTAACAACTTAGAGTCTAGGTCAATTAGCTGAGGCTGTGCCTAAAAACCGAATTCAACCCTAAAAAAAGAGGCTTTTAGCGGTTTTTAAGCTTTTTGAGCCAGATAAATGACCTAGTGGGGGAACTTTTTTCCTAGAGGGAGAGTCGTCGGAAACTGGATAAAAACTAGAGTCCCCCGTTGATCGATAGACAAAATTGACGGTAATCGTTTAGAATGAGGCACTGAATACTGACGAGATGACAATTATCCCTATGACCGATCTCCAAGCAAAAACTAGATGGTCAACAGCGCGGCGATATTACGAATTGCTTAGTGTTTTAGTGGAACGTAATCTCAAGGGACGCTATCGGGGTTCTTTTCTGGGGGTTTACTGGTCCTTGTTAAATCCCCTGATTATGACTGCACTATACACGGCAATTTTCGGCACGGTTTTCGCCTCTTATTTTGATAATTCTCTAGTTAACTATGTCCTAGCGGCTTTCACTGGTTTAGTAGTAATAAATTTCTTTAATGCTTCCACTAACCAAGCTTTACCTAGCATCGTTAGTAATGGCAGTATTTTAAATAAAATTCGTCTGCCGGTTAGCATTTTTCCCCTTTCCATGGTAGTGGCAAATATTTTTCAATTTGCTATTAGTATCTTTCCCCTTTTGGCTATAGTGACTCTCTGGAAATCTCAAAGTTTAATTAATGTAATTGCTCTGATTTTTCCTGTGATCGGTCTTTCTCTGGTTTGCACGGGAGTGGGTTTCTTTGTCAGTACCCTCTACGTTTTCTTCAGAGATTTACCCTATTTTTACGAAATTGTTTGTTTTGTCGCTTGGATTAGCAGCCCGATTTTCTATCCCCCGGAAATTATTCCTCCTTCCGTACAACCATTTCTGCTATTAAACCCATTATTACCGGTAATTGAAAGTATTCGCCAATTGTCCCTTTCTCCCGGATTACCAGATTTTGGTTTGATATTTCAATCTCTACTCGGTGGGATCATCATCTTAGGAATTGGTTGGACTTGCTTCCGACTCTGGCGACATTTATTTATGGATTTATTATAAATGACAGAAGTAATTCGACTCGATCAAGTGTCTCTCCAAAGACGCACTCAAGAAGAATTTTCCTACGATCTAAAAAGGACAATCTTCTCTATTCTTGAAGGTAAATATCGTCAACCGGCCAAAAAATTAGTGCTAGATGATATAGATTTAGTCATTAATTCTGGAGCAAAGTTAGGTATCATTGGAGCTAATGGCGCAGGAAAATCTACTCTCTTAAAAGTTATTTGTGGTATTCTGGAACCGACAAAGGGACAGGTGAGAGTTAGGGGACAAATTGCTTCTCTAATTGAATTAGGAGCGGGTTTCGATCCAGATCTACCAGTAAAAGATAATATTATTCTCTATGGGGTAATGCTGGGATTTTCTCGTCAGGAAATGAAGGAAAAAACCAAAGATATCCTCGACTTTGCTGAATTAGAAGAATACATGGGAGCGCCGGTGAAATCTCTTTCTTCCGGGATGGTGGCTCGTTTAGGATTTGCGATCGCAACAGAGGTTCACCCCGATATTCTTATTCTTGATGAAGTCCTTTCCGTCGGGGATGAAAGTTTTAAAAATAAGTGTAAACGACGTTTAAAAAAATTCTGGAATTCTAACGCTACTATTTTAGTAGTTTCCCACGATTTGACTTTAATTCAAGAGTCCTGTAACCAAGCAATTTGGCTGAATAAAGGCCAGTTGCAATGTCAGGGTGCATCGGAAGATGTAATCAAGTTTTATTTGGATTCCGTGCATCAAAATGAAGTTAATTTTTAATTAAGTAGGTAATCTCAATTAATTTATCTACGTTTGGCTCTCTTGGGTTTGGTGGGTAAAATGTATTATAGGGTACATTCCTGCTGGCGGTCGCAACGCGCTCGCTACGCGAGACCAACTGGAACGAACCACAAAGACCCAAAGGACACAAAGATTGATCGCTTCTAGATAATCTAAACTTATCACACAAAGAATAAGAGAGCCTACGTTTTACTTAGTCGAAAACGCCGTAACAAAATAAAAAACCTCGGTGTCCAGCCGAGGTAGCGCTAAGTTATGTAGGAGAACTCAAGCAAATCTGTCAATGGGGCAAACCCAAACCCCGAAAACTTTTTTAAGCTAGTAGGCCAAGTTTTTTACCGTTGTCTCGGACTCAAGGAATCATATTCTGTCCGATACTCCTCGAGACAATCTGAACTGGCTTGCTGTCTTGGCTGTTTTGCTTTAACTTTTAGTTCATGTAAATAAATGTAACAATATTTTTACAAATTGTAAAGAAGGATTGACAAAATAAAACTTATATGTTGCATAAGCTGAGTTAATATTTTTCGCCGATCGAAGCTAGGGAGGTAATATATAGGGAGATTGGTTCACTAGCGTGACAAGGTGTATCCAGAATGTCCTATTTGTTTTTATTACCACTGTTCACCGCTGCCTTGGCTGCCTATTTCTGGCAGAAGTCCAGCGATGAGATCGCTTATCTCGCCAGTGCCGCCACGGTAATTAGTTTAGTGTTGAGTCTGGTTTTAGCCCCTTGGCAGATTCAGCTATTAATTCTCTTGACAGTTGTGATTGTCGTCACATTTTTATGGCAAGGACGAGAAGAGCAAAAAAATGTCCTCGTCTCCACTCCAGAAACCGCCGGCGAGAAAAAGTACCGTGGCGCCACCTATAGGGAGCCAACAGTCGCCGAGGCTCCTGTCAAGGAGCGAGGGGGTAAATATCGCGGTGCGGAGGTTAAAATCACCAATAATCCCAGGGTAGCTAACCCAATTCGCTCCTCATCTCTCAAATATCGCGGCGCTGGTTCAGGAAACAAAGACCAGTAATCAGTTATCAGTAATCAGCCATCAGATCAGGTGAGAGAACATTAGTCATAAGTAGGGGCTGCTGAAAAAGTTTTTCAGCAGCCCCTACTTAGCTTAGCTGCCCAGTATTGCCGTCTGAGTGCGCGTCGGGGCAAAAACCTGCTGCCGTTGCTGTCGCTCATTCTATCCTGGTGATTGCTTATCATACTAAATCCTTTGAGTATAGGCTACATATCAGGACAGGCACTCATGCAAGAGGCACTCATGCAAAACGGAGAATAAATAAGTAGTCGTGCAAAATTAATTTCCTAGTGAAGATAGGCACTCATGCAAGAGGCAAGAGGTGTTTAGATATGTGTAATTAATTTTGCTTAGGTACTTAATCAGTTTTTAATAACCAGATTTAGTATCATCTTATCTCTCGTCAAGAACCTTCCCTAGATTTAGGGGCTGATTATTTTGACCAATAACGACCCGAAAGTGCGAAAAAACGTCTGGTTAAAAGTTTGGAGAAGCTTGGTTATCAAGTTACTCTTGAGTCTTTGGCGGTTGTTTCTTAAATTGGTCTAAAATACGGGTAAATCTGGCTGTTATCCTTGAAGACAGCGGCCAAATCGTTCATAACGCTTTTTAGTTGCGTTATCATTTTCTAGTCAGTCCCGATGAAAAAATTTTCACCCCCACAGAGGAAAGAGATTTCCTTCCCTACACCCGACACCCCACACCCTACACCCTCTTTCCAGTCAGGAGGCAAAAGGCAAGAGGCAAGAGGCAAAAGTCAAATTTTGCCAAAACAGAAAATCTCCTCTTATGGTATATAAAGTAAAGGATTATTAAGCTTCGCAGAAGTTTATTAATTAAAGTTCAAAATATATTGACAAAAAAATTGGCTTGTGGTATGGAGCAGAATTTAGCCAAACCTCCTAGCTGATTTCTTGTCAAAGGTTCACCTAAGTGTAATTGGAGATTTCATGACGGCAACGACGGATAAATTGCCTGGGGAGTTGATCACCTCGATCGAGCCAGACTTTAAACTGAAAGATATTATTAAAAGCATTCCCAAAGAATATTTCCAGAAAGACCCTGTTAAGGCTTGGTTGGGAGTGATTATGAATATTTTGGCGGTAATTGCGGGTTATGCGATGCTAGTTTATTCTCCCTGGTATTTACTGCCTTTAGCTTGGATTTTCACTGGTACAGCCTTAACGGGATTTTTTGTGATCGCGCATGATTGCGGTCATCGGTCTTTTTCTAATCGACGCTGGGTTAATGATCTTGTCGGTCATATTTTCCTGTTACCGCTTATCTATCCCTTCCACTGCTGGCGTTTCCTGCACGATCGCCATCATGCTAAAACTAACATGGTAACTATAGATAATGCTTGGGATCCGTGGGAATTAGAAGCTTTTAACTCGGCCAATCCCCTAGTGCGTCTCTTTTATCGCGGCATTCGCGGACGTTTCTGGTGGCTCGGTTCGATCGCCCACTGGGCTATTCTACACTTCAATATCGAACAATTCAAGGAGAACGAACGGGAAAAAGCGCGCTTTTCGATGATTGTAGTTCTGGTTTTTGGCGCTATTTTTTTCCCAACCCTCATTTTCTACACTGGTGTCTGGGGATTGGTTAAATTTTGGGTGGTGCCTTGGTTTGTCTATCATTTTTGGATGAGTACCTTTACCCTTGTCCATCACACGGATCCCGATATTCAATTTTTCCATCCCGAGGACTGGAATCAAGCTTTAGCGCAACTAGAAGGAACGGTTCACTGTAGCTATCCCCGTTGGGTAGAAATTCTCTGTCACGATATTAATGTCCATATCCCCCATCATATCTCGACGGCGATTCCTTCCTATAACCTCCGCAAAGTTCACGCTAGTCTCCAAGAAAATTGGGGTAGTCACCTAAAAGAAACTGAGTTTTCTTGGCCATTAATGAAACGAATTGTTGATTATTGCCATATTTTCGACTCCGAAACCGCCTACAAAACCTTTAAGGAAAGCCGCGGTTAAATCAGTTATCAGTTATCAGTTATCAGTTATCAGTTATCAGTTATCAGTGGGTAAGTTGTCAGTGATCAGATTTGAGTTTTAAGTGACAGTATTAAATATCAGTTATCAGTTATCAGTTATCAGTGATCAGATTTGAGTTTTAAGTGACAGTATTAAATATCAGTTATCAGTTATCATACTAAATTCGGTTATTAAAAACTGATTATTTATTCCCCCTTTTGCCTCTTGCCTTCTGCCTCTTGCCTCTCCTGATATGTAGCATATACTCAACGGATTTAGTATCAGTTGTCAGTGATCAGATTTGAGTTTTAAGTGACAGTATTAAATAGAAGTTTCCTCCTGTCTTTTCACTGATTACTGTTGACTGAGCACTGAAAAAAGCTCCCTGCTCCCCAATTTATAATTCATAATTCATAATTCATAATTCATAAGGAAAGATTACCAGGAACTGCGTTTACCATTGGGCATAACTGTTAACCAATTGGTTTTTGCTAGGGCGATTTGTTCTGGAGTTACTTGGGCATCAGAGAGATTAGCACCGCAAAGATTAGCGTTTTTGAGATGAGCATAGCGAAGATTGGCTCCGATAAGATTCGCCCCGCGTAAATCGGCTCCTTCGAGGTCTGCATAACCGAGATAGGCATTATTTAAATTGGTACTTTTGAGAATAGCTTGACTGAGATTAGCCCGGCCTAGATCCGCCTTGGACAGATCTGCCCCTTGTAAATTAGCTCCTGTTAATTTGGATTGACAGAAATTTACGCCCAAAAGTTTTGCTTTGGCAAGATTGAGATTCGGTAATTCCTCTTGGGCGAAATTGCGCCGGCCGTTATTGTAAGCATCGAGAATCGCTTTTTCATCTAAGCGACGTTTTTTCTTCAGTAAGGTTATATCTGTGCTGCTGCGGGCTTGACCCCTGGATAATACATTTGTATTAATTATTTGAAGAGCCATCTGTCCGTCCAGCATATTATTTGGAGAGGCCTCCCGATTTTTATTTTTGGGGCGAAATTTAGAATTGAGAGGGGCAGAAACGGAGAAATTACCCATCGGACTTGAATCTTCTGGAGGTTTCAGGGGAGTCCCCACTGGAGCAGCGATTAAACTTTGGGCTAGACTATCGGCATAAGCGGTCATGTCTAAAGCATCCATTACCTCTTGGGCGGATTTGTAGCGATGACGGACAGAGACTTCCAGCATTCTTTTCAGGACTTTAGCAAACTGGGGACTCACCTGGACTAATTTTTCCCAGAGTAATTCACCTGTATTAACATCAACTTCGATCGCTTTAGGGGATTTGCCCGTGAGTAGATAGAGACAGGTAACTCCCACTGCGTAGATATCACTAGCATAGACGGGACGCATAGCCATCTGTTCGGGAGGGGCAAAACCTTGGGTCCCCACGGCAAAATTAGTCAAAGCGGTTTGAGAATCGGCATTGGCAATGACGGTATTAACTTGATTTTTGACGGCCCCAAAGTCAATCAGAACCAATTTTCGGTCTGTTTGCCGACGAATTAGGTTAGCGGGTTTGATATCCCGATGAATTACCTTTCGCTCGTGGACATATTGCAAAATTGGCAACAGTTCACTTAAAAACTGTTTGACTCCCGCTTCGCTAAACGGTCCGCGTTTTTTTACCTCTTGGTGCAGGTTATGACCTTTAACGTATTCTTGAACTAGATAAAACTGTTGATTATCTTCAAAATAGTCCAATAATCGGGGAATCTGCGGATGAACGCCCAGTTTTGCCAAGGTTTCGGCTTCTCGGTCAAAAAGTTCCCTGGCCATGGCAAAAACATTAGGATCGTCAGTGGAAGGTCGCAGTTGTTTGACCACACATAGGGGTTTACCCGGTAGGGACAAATCCGATGAGACAAAAGTTGTCCCAAACCCTCCTTTCGCCAAAATGCCTAGGGTTTGATAGCGGTCGTGCAGAAGAAGTTTTGAGCCGCAACTCTCGCAGATTAACGCTGTCGGGTCGTTTTTCGGTTGAGAACAGTTGGGATTAAGGCAGTAGGTCATCGAGAGTCACCAATTGACCGATACTTTTTGGCTAACAGATAAGCTGTTCGTAATTTAAATTGCTTGTTGAGACGAGGCAAGAGGCAACAGGCAAGAGGCAACAGTAAAGGGATTGAGGGAGATTCGGCTAATCTTAAGAATAAGCACTTTAAATGCGTCTTAGCTTACTAACAATGCACTTTTAGGAGATTCTCATTCTCCTCGAGAGGGGGCATCTCCCAAAGTCTCAAACCAGAGGACTGAGACAATCAAAGCGCTTGTGTCGTTTTGGTTATCGACTAAAACAGCGCCTTTTTTGTGTCATTGCTTAGTTAACGCAGGGGCAACTTATCAAGACAGGGGTTGCTCCTTAACTGGGATTCTTACCTAATCCTCCCCAGTTTATCACAGATTTTAAAATTGGCTACTGGTGTCAATTGTCAACTAATGTTAGCTTTTGTTGATAATTCATCACCGCTAATCACCTTTTCACTTTCATCAAAGCGGCCCGGGCCTGTTCGCGGTCATCGAAATGGATTTTTTCCGTCCCCAAAATTTGATAATCTTCATGACCTTTACCCGCAATAATTACCCCGTCTCCCGGTTGTGCTGCTTGAATCGCCGTGTCAATGGCCAAAGCGCGATCGCTAATTACCTGCACGGTAATTTCTGGGGGAATGCCAGCGATAATATCCTCAAGGATTCGTTCGGGAGACTCTGTGCGGGGATTATCGGAGGTAACTATGGCTAAATCTGCTAATTCTGCCGCTATTTTCCCCATTAACGGTCGTTTTGTCCGATCTCGATCGCCGCCACAACCAAAAACACAAATCATCCGACCGGAAATAAAAGGCCGGGAAGCTTTTAAAACATTCTCTAAACTGTCGGGAGTATGGGCATAATCGACAATGACGCTGATATCTTGGTCAGGCGCGATGCTAACCCGTTCCATCCGCCCCGGTACTCCTGAAAACTGGGGAATTTGGGCGATTACTGTCTCTAAATCTACACCACATTCTAACACTGCCGCCACCGCCGCTAAGAGGTTAGCTAGATTATATTGACCCACCAGAGGGGAAGCAAAGGCTATTTCTCCTTGGGGAGTCACCATCACCCCTTCCACTCCCGTGGGTTGATAGTGTAAATCCTTAGTATAAAAATCGGCACTAGCATCGGACACACTATAGGTTAAAACCTGTTGGGGAGACAGGGAGGCCGCTAAACGTTGACCATATTCATCATCAAGGTTAATAATCGCCTTACCTTGCAGATAATCGGGACTAAATAATTTAGCTTTAGCGGCAAAATAATCCTCCATGTCGAGGTGATAATCGAGATGGTCCCGGGTGAGATTAGTAAATACCGTCACGGGAAAAGTACAACCCTGTACCCGTCCCTGGGCCAGTGCATGGGAACTAACTTCCATGACGGCGATTTCATTGCCGGCGCTCACCGCTTTGGCTAAACTAGCTTGTAACTCGTTAGCGAAAGGGGTGGTATGATTGGCGGTTTCTTGGAATCCTTGCCAACGGGTGTAAAGAGTCCCGAATAACGCGGTGGCAATCCCCGCTTGGCTGAGAAAATATTCAATTAAATGGGTGGTGGTGGTTTTGCCGTTGGTTCCCGTCACACCGATTAATTTTAGGGTAAGGGCCGGATAATGATAGAATTTAGCAGCGATCGCAGCAGTAGCAGTAACTAAATCTGCCACAACGATTACGCAAGCATCCTCCGGGGGGGGAAATTTAGCAGCGGCTGCCGGGGAGATAAGCGCCGCTACGGCCCCGCTTTCCAAAGCAGAACGCCAAAATTCGCCGCCATCGACGCGAGTACCGGGTAAACCGATAAATAAATCTCCCGGTTGACAAGCATGGGAATTGGTAGAAATTCCTGTAATCTCGGTAATAGAAGCGATAGGAGAAGAAATCGGGGAAACCAGAGGGATAGTTGTTAAAAGTTCTTGTAGTTTCATAGTCAGGATTGAATCTAGGGATTGCTGCTTTTAGATTAGCCGATTATCAAAGAGGTTCCTAGTCCGAAATGGGGAAGTGGGGTAGTGGGGTAGTGGGGAGATGGGAATTATGAATTATGAATTATGAATTATGAATTGGGGAGAAGGGAGTGGGAAGTGGGGTAGTGGGGAAGTGGGGTAGTGGGGAAGTGGGGAGATGGGAATTATGAATTATGAATTATGAATTATGAATTATGAATTGGGGAGAAGGGAGTGGGAAGTGGGGAAGTGGGGAGATGGGAATTATGAATTATGAATTATGAATTGGGGAGAAGGGAGTGGGAAGTGGGGAGATGGGGAAGTGGGGTAGTGGGGAAATGGGGTAGTGGGGAGATGGGAATTATGAATTATGAATTATGAATTATGAATTGGGGAGAAGGGAGTGGGAAGTGGGGAGATGGGGAAGTGGGGTAGTGGGGTAGTGGGGTAGTGGGGAAATGGGAATTATGAATTATGAATTATGAATTGGGGAGAAGGGAGTGGGAAGTGGGGAGATGGGGAAGTGGGGAAATGGGGAAGTGGGGAAGCTGTCCCATCACCCTATCACCCCAAAACCCTATCACCCTATCACCCCAAAACCCTATCACCCTATCACCCCAAAACCCTATCACCCTATCACCCTATCTCCTGCCTCCTGATATCTGCGATAAGCTAAAAAAAACAAGGCTATAGCTTGTCAACTGTTGACGATTTTCTGCTGACGATTTTCGGGATACTTATATGCAATTCGTCGATTTTCTGGCTCTCATTCATCCTATCCTAGCGATAGTGGTCGTTTTCCCTATTATCGGCCTCGTAGTTAACTTTGCTTGGCAAACCCGTCAACGTCGCCTAGAAACCAACGCGGGAAATAAAAGTAAAATTCCCCCAATGGTCGGGCCAGAACATCTACGCTTAGGCCGCTGGTTAACGGGTACAGTGGTAGGGGTTAACCTGTTAGCACTAGCTTACTCGGTCGTTTACGGTTTTAATGGTTTTGTCGATAAACAAAAAGACGGAAAATTAGACTCCTTTCAGGTCATTTTTGTGATTTTGATGTTTTTTGTCACCATTGCCTCTTTGGTCTGTCTCTACCGCGCTAGACAAGCTCTCTGGCGCGGAATTTTTGCCACCTTGACTGGCATCGGTTTAATTATTATCGGTTCTCAGGATGGGGTCTGGCGACTCTCGGACCAATGGTACTGGTCTCACTACTATATCGGCATGGCGGCATCATTACTGATGATTTTCTCTCTGGCCATTGTCGAAGATATCTATAAAGACCGTTCCCATCGTTGGCGCATCGCCCATACAATTCTCAATTGTATCGCTCTGGCTCTCTTTCTGGGACAAGCCATGACTGGTTCGAGGGATTTGCTGGAAATTCCCCTCAGTTGGCAAAAACCGGCAATTTATCGCTGTGATTTCACCAATAAAACCTGTCCTGAACCGAAATCCTCAACCCCCCCCATCAACCCGATAAGTTAAACTTTTTTAGGGACTGGGAGAGGGTGAAGGAGTCGGGAAATTAATCACACTCAGATTCATCCGGAGCGGTATCGATGGGTTCCTCACACCAATTGGCAATCTTATCAAGTTGGGGAAATTGGGGTTTCAAGTCTTGGATTAAGTCAGTCCATTCTACCCCTTGGGTAACAGCCACAGCACCGATACTTGAGGGACAGTCTGTAATTTCGCCCCAATTTTTACCCCAGGCAGCACCGATGAAAGTACCAGTACCGGTTTTACCGAGGGAATAGTCAGGAGCAAAGATAAACGCTTGTAGTGTTTGGTCTCCTCTCAGACAAATTTGCGGCGCAGCGGAACCTAATCCATTATCGGCATAAATTTGTAGATTGCCCGGTTTACAGCCAGTCACACTACCACAGTCGTGTCCGATGGCACCGTTAATATTACCTCTAACATAAAAAACTACCCGTTGCCCCGGAGTAATGGTAATCTGACCGCTACTCAAGTTGATATTATTAACGATATACTCGTACACTCCGCTGGGAGATGCTGTGTCTCCCGTTCTGGGAAAAGTTTCAGAACTGGTAAGTGCCAGGTTTTTCTGCTCATCGCGAAGGCCAGTGGGAATCGGCGGTAAATTGGGGAAAAACACACCGACAAATTGTGGTTGTGCCGTGTAGGGGGGATTGAGTGCGGGTGTGGGCTGTTGAATCTTATCTTGTTCAGCCTCACATTCTGGACTCACCACCTCCTCCACCACATCCCCTTGAAATCTACTAGCACCATCGTCCGCCGTTCCCTCACTTATCCATAAAGCTGGGACCGTGCTGCGGTTAAATGCGCGGGTAGGGGCATCAAGAATAGGGATAGTTACCACCACGCGGTTACGGGAGGCGGCATTATCGTCACTATCTATATCCGGACCAGTGTTAGTTAGGTCTGTTGCGGTACTGATGCGAGAACGTCCTTCGAGGGTGAGAACTCCCTTACCAGGACCAGTACTATAATCGTATCCAACCACGCGATAATAACGATTATTACCGAGCTCAAACCATGTATTTGCGCTCAAACCTCTTAATTCATTGATTTTTGCCGTCAAGGTATCAGCATCGTTGGGATTACTGCAGGAGGAAGCGGCGTCGACTAATTTTTTTAAATGTCTTTGTAAATTGGTACTGGGATTAGCAACCACTTCGGCGTTCTGCCAACAATCGCCACCGGAAGTACAATTACTATCAACCGTCGCCATAACTCGCACGCTATTAAGTAAATCCTGTACGCGAGCCACTCCAGTTTCGGAACTTGTTAAAGCATCAGCCCGGACTTTTTGGGCAATTACTTTCGATTGGTCCCCTTGGGCGCGCATGATCATAGTCATTCCTGTCACCATCAGGATAAGTCCAATTAACACGGCAAGGGGCAAGGCAAACCCTTTTTCCCTATTAGCCATCAGGTGAAGGCATAAACGATTGTTCATAAGCCAGTCCATCTAAGAATGGTTACCTTTATTATACTAACAAGTAGCTGGTTATAATTAAATTGAAGATGTATCCTCCCTGCCTCCCTTGATAACGGGGGTGCAGATTCTCCCTTATTAAGCGCGGTATCTGACAGTTTTTAACACCTAACTACTGATCAAGTTTTGGTCAAGTGACAACTGTGATAATACAGGGATAACACTGTGAGTAAAATCACAGACAAAAGCCAGTTGATACGATAATCAGCCAATAATTTTTCGATAAGTATGTAGGCGTTAAAAATTATCAGATGCCCCCCTTGATAACCTATCCATTAGTCACATCTTTCTTAACATAAAATTTGACAAAAAGAGAAAAGTGTGCCAGATGGCTCAAGGGGGTTCTATGGGGGGACTAATTTGATGAGATAGTTTCCAAGTCTGGCTGATATCATGTAACCTTCGCAGTCCCAACCAAATAGTTTTAACACCTGGTTCACCGTCACCTTTTCTACCTAAAAACCCCCCAAGAGAAGCAATCATTCTGACCGCTTCTGGCCAAGGAGGGCGGCTTTTCAGGTGGCGGACTCTTTTTATGAATAGTGGCACACAAAGATTGCCATTCATGTTCTTCCAAAAAACTTTCACAACTCTCCTCTCCGTGTAAGCGTGCTTGATAGGTTAACCAGAGTAATCTCCAAGCTACAATAGACCTCTTGCATAAATCCGAAAACAAACGATAGAAACAATAATGGGAGGGACTTTCAGTTAATTATTTATTAGTAGTTGATAATCTTCAAAAATGTTGCTGTACAAGGATCGACTTAAGACTTTTGCAAGAGGTCTGGTAGTAATCGTATACCGTTGACCACGGTGGTAGATCGTGGGGCATGGCTCGCCACTTGATCCCGTTATCGACCCAATAGAAAATCGCGTTGAGAATTTCTCGAATATTTACGGTGCGCGGACGACCGACTCCTTGATGCTCGGGAATCAAGGGTTTAAGGATTTCCCACTCATCATCAGTCAGGTCGGATGGATAGGGTTGTCTTTCCATTTACTTGTACTCTCCTTGTCTCTATTTCTTGCTTACAACCTCTTTTTCGATTCTGTCCACCTTTTTTACATTAATTTACGAACGCTCTCTTAGCCAGTAGAACCGTTAAAATGTAAATAGCGTCTTCCCGTAGCTCCATGATCATCCAAAAAATCATCGACGAACTCCACGAAATCCCTGAAGACCACCTGACTCAGATTTACGAGATCGTTCGATCCTTTCGCCTTGAATTAGAACGGGAACGATCGCACAACCCAGACGACACCCCAGACGAGGAAATCGTTGCCAACCTTAAACAAGGAATGCAAGAAGCCCTAGCGGGAAATACCATCCCCCTAGATCGAATGTGGGAAGACATTGATGTCGATTAACGAAAACCCCATCGAAATTAGACTCACCCCCCGCTTTCAAAAAGATCTCAAAATCCTCGCCAAACGCTATCGATCCATCCGCCAAGACTTACAACCCCTACTTCAGACCCTTCAGACAGGACAAACCCCCGGCGATCGCATTCAAGGATTCAATTTCCCCGTTTTCAAAGTTCGCCTCAAAAACAGTGATATTAAAAAGGGGAAAAGCGGCGGCTCTCCCAGCTTTGGTGGGTAAAATGTATTCTAAGATACATTTCTCAAGAGCGAGGGGGTGGAACGAACCACAAAGACACAAAGGACACAAAGATTGATCGATCCTATGTCAATTAAACTTATCACACAGAACCTAGAAGAGCCAAGCGGCGGTTATCGAGTTATCTACTACCTGCAAACCCAGACCGCCATCGTCCTCATCACCCTCTACTCCAAAACCGACCAAACCGACATAACCGATCGAGCGATGGCGGAAGCCATCAGCCAACTTGATTTCTAGCCCATGAACGAAGCCGAAACCAGAGCCGAACTGGTTGACCCTGCCCTCAAAGCCGCCGGATGGGGAGTCATTCCCGACAGTAAAATTCGTCGCGAGGTTATTGCCCCCGGTCGTCTAATCGGTTCCGGCCGGCGCAGTTCATCGAAAACCTGCGATTATGTCTTAGTCTATCGCGGTCACAAACTCGCCACCTTGGAAGCCAAAAAACGCGACGCGCACCCCACCGAGGGACTTGGGCAGGCCAAGGACTACGCCGAGCGCCTGCAAACCCCCTTCGCCCTCTGTAGCAACGGCCTCCGCATTTATCAAGTGGATACCCGCGCCGGAAAAGAAGGCTATATCGATCGCTACCCCACCCCGGAAGAACTCTGGGCGGCCACCTACCCCGATTCCAACCACTGGCGCGACCGTTTCGCCACCGTCCCCCCCGATAATAAAAGCGGGATGCGGGAGGCCCGCTACTACCAACACAACGCCATCCAGGCGTTTCTAGGAGCGATCGCAGCTGGTCAAAAACGGATGCTCCTGACCATGGCTACCGGCACCGGCAAAACAACGATCGCCCTTCAAATCGCATGGAAACTCTTTTATAGTAGTTGGAACCTCACTGGTGAACCGACCCACCGGCCCTGTATTCTCTTCCTTACGGATCGGAATATTCTGGCTAATCAAGCTTTAACCGAGTTTACCGCCTTCCCCGAAGATGCGCTCGTTAGGATCGAACCGAAGGAAATCCAGAAAACAAAGAAAGTCCCTAAAAACGGCAGTGTCTTTTTTTCGATCTTTCAAACCTTTATGACCCAAAACGGCGAGGAACTGGCCCCTAACTTCCTCGAATACGCTCCCGACTTTTTCGACTTGGTGATCGTGGATGAATGTCATCGGGGCGGGGCCAACGACGAAAGCACTTGGCGAAAAATCCTCGAATACTTCGCCCCTGCTGTACAACTGGGATTAACCGCCACCCCGAAACGGGATCTCAACGGCGACACCTACAAATATTTCGGCGAACCCCTCTACACCTATTTCCTGAAAGAAGGCATTAACGAGGGCTACCTAACCCCCTTTAAGGTGGTTGAATTCACCACCAGCCTCGACGAGTACCAATATGATCCCGCCGATGAACTGATCGAGGGCGATATCGACGAAAACAAGGTTTATACTGAATCCGACTTTAACCGGATTATCGAGATCGAGGAACGGGAGCGCCAAAGGGTAAAAATTTTTATGGAGGCGATCAACCAAAACGAGAAAACCCTGGTTTTCTGCGCCAATCAAGACCACGCCCTAGCCATTCGCGATCTGATCAATCAAATGGCCATCAGCAGCGATCCTAACTACTGCGCTCGCGTTACCGCCAACGATGGCAGCTTGGGAGACACCCACTTAAAAAAGTTTCAAGATAACGAGAAAAGGCTCCCCACCATCCTCACCACCTCTCGCAAACTCTCCACCGGGGTGGATGCTAGAAACCTGAGAAATATCGTTCTACTGCGTCCGGTCAAATCGATGATCGAGTTCAAACAGATTATCGGCCGGGGGACGCGCCTTTTCGATAATAAGGACTATTTCACTATCTACGATTTTGTTAAAGCCCATGAAAACTTTAACGATCCCGAATGGGACGGGGAACCGCAGGAACCCGTGGTCATCGATCCGAGGCCGCGCCCCGAACCACCTGACGCGATCGAAGCTCCTCTCGACGAGCCGGATCCTCTGCCGATACGCCAGAAAATTAAAATCAAACTGGCCGACGGCAAGGAACGAGAACTGGAACACACCCAGAAAACAACTTTCTGGAACGCTGACGGAAACCTGATCTCGGCCGAGGAGTTTATCCAGCAGCTTTTCGGGGATATTCCCGATCTTTTTCAAGATGAAGCGGAATTACGCCTTCTCTGGGGCCGACCCGACACCCGCAAATCCCTGCTAACTGGACTCGCGGAAAAAGGCTACGGCGAGGAGCATCTACAGGCGATCGCCCGTATCACCAACACGGAAAACAGTGATATTTACGACGTGCTGACCTATATCGCCTACGCAGCCAGACCCCTGACCAGAGAAGAGCGGGTAATCAAGCACAAAGATTTAATTTTCTCGAAATACACGGGAAAACAAGGGGAGTTTCTCGACTTTATCCTTGATCAGTATATTCGCTCTGGCGTTGGCGAGCTTGACCGGGAGAAATTGCCAAAACTGATCGAGATTAAATATCACACCATTAACGAGGCGATCTCCCAATTGGGAGACATTCAAGAAATTAGCGGGGTATTTATCAGTTTTCAGCCTTATCTCTACTTAGAAGACGCGGCCTAATCCCCCCTGCCACCCCATAGCGGATACACCACAGTTTAGGGTCTTTTGTCAACCGGAAAGTCCAGTAAAGAGCGAGTGAAATCTAAAATTTTTTGTTGCTTTTCCTTGGGTAATTTATTAATTAAAGCTGTTAGCTGTTAAGTAAGTAGTTATAATTAAATTGAAGATAGATTTTGCCTCTGATCCCCCCTGCCCCCTTGATAAGGGCGGTGTCTGACAACTTTTAACACCTAACTAATTAAAGATAACCACGTTTTGCTCTTAGCTTTCCAGATGACAATAAATTGCTGCATTGGCAGAGGACAAAGAGCTATAGTTTCCCCTCGATCATTACTAAATTCAATTTCGTAACAACCATCATTGTAGTCTTCAACGATTGTCCCTTGTTCTCCCATTATTAAGTTATATTCAGGCAAGTCAACTAATAATTCAACAAGGTCAAATAATTCTGGTTTAATCATGGTCTTTTTCTCACATATAAAGTTACTAATCTAGCTGTATCACTATCATGCTCAACAATCCATCCAGTCCTGACTATTTCTTTTTGTCCCGGTTCAATTCCTGTAATTTCTAGATCGACTTGATAACGTTGTCCATGGTTATCTGTACTTTGATAAACAGCGTTTGCTTCAAGAGCTTTGTCGGCAATTTGTTGTAGGAGTGGCTCATGATTATCTTGAGTATATCCTAAGTGCCGTTGAAACATGAGGGCTTTATTTAATCCTTTTGGATTGTCTAAATTAAGAGTATATTGAGTTAATTTCCTAGAATCTATTTTGACTTTGTTGACAATATCTTTTAATTTCATTTATAATCACTACTACCGCTATTAAAGCTTAAAACTCCTTTCCTTATCATTCAATTGCTGCCATTTTTCATCTGCTTTTGAATCGGGGTTAAGCTGTTGACTATATAAATTACTCGTTAAGATTGTCGGGGAGCGCCGGAGCTGCGGAGCAGGGAGAAGCAGTTCGAGCATTTGTACTAAAATTTTCCCTACCCAGTTTAAATTCAGTACAGCTTATCAGGTTTCAAGGATTGTCTTTGTCAATAAGGCTCCCTTGTTGCGTTGAATAATTATGAGAGATATTGTACAGTATTGAAAAATACCCGAGAGAATATCAATGCTTAAAAAATCTAAGAGTACAATTGTTATTTTGTTAACCATTACCTTTTTAGCTTTAGGAGCTACATCAGCAATAGCGATGCAAATTTTTGTCAAAACGATAACTGGCAAAACCATAACTTTAGAGGTTGAGCCATCTGATACAATTGACAATATAAAAGATAAGATTCAAGACAAAGAAGGTATTCTCCCAGAGCAGCAAACTTTGATATTTGCTGGTAAGGTTTTAGAAGAGTGGCGAACTTTAGCTGATTATAATATCCAAAAAGAAAGCACATTACATCTAATCCAAAATTCACCTGTAACTATTTTTGAACCTTCGGTAACAACCGCTCTAATTTTTCTAGGGTTAGGAGCTATAATAGTAAAATCGACGAATCTTGATCAACATCGCAAAAAACCAGACCAAAATGCTTTAAAATCGGCTAAAATAGTTCATAAATGAACTTCCCATAAATAGGGTGGCTGGGGTGATGATTAGTTTAGCATTAGTGAAAATTTGGAATGGTCGTGATTATGATGAAATTATTAGGATGTGTAGTCATTTTTACAAGTTTAGTGAATGTTACACCAGGAATGGCAAATTATTTCCCCCGACAAATTGCCCAAGCGTCTAGAACTTCTTCGATTCAAGGTTATTGTTTTTCGGTCGCTAATGATGATCTGGATTCTACCGCAAGGATTTATATTCAGGGAAATCAAGTCACGGGTCGGGTAGAAGCTACAATTCATAATGAACAAGCATCTTATTATACTTCCTATACTCAAACCTTACAAGGAACAAAAAAGGGAAATCAGTTAAACTTAAATATCACGACAAAAATTGAGTTAGACACCCAAAAAACTCGAGAAATCTGGACGTTAACCGCAGATTCTTTGAATACGGGACGAGAAGTTTATCGAAAAGAACCTTGTTTAGTGTCTCAAATCCGGTTTGCACCAGGAACTAATAGCGCCACCGTTAATCAATCGGTTGTTCGAGGGAGTAGAGATATTTATTTATTAAGAGCGAATCAAGGACAGAGAATGGATCTGAAAATTACATCGTTAGAAAATAATGCCGTATTTGATGTGATTGCACCGAATGGGGAAATATTGAAAACAGAAGCCACCCAATCTAGTTTAAAATTACCAGCCACTGGAAATTATGAAATAATTGTAGGGGGAACTCGCGGCAATGCCAGCTATAAATTAAATGTCAAAATTCAATAAATAGTTTTACTAGGATAAAACTGCTCGATGCAATGGTTCGAGAGAAACCCAACATTCTTAAAGACATCGGTGCGGTGTTCCATCAAGATAAAAGTCCTCTTCTTTTGACCAGTCTTCTGGGACTTGAATAGTTCCAGCCATATCTTCTAAAATGTCCCGAGCATCTCCTCAAGGTTTTTCTGGTATTTCTGCTTCTGAGACGATGGAAATCAGGTAACGGGTATGAGATTTTGCCTGTCTCAGAATGAAAGACTTTACCATCAAAAATAACGGTTAATTGTTTTTATTATTATTTTGTCGTTCTACAGCAGTCTGGCAAGTATGGGAATGTAAATGATCAACAAATTTAAACTCTTTTCTTAGTGCTGTGGTGTAGGGAAATAACTCTGTTTTGCTAAGTACCTAAGCAAAATTAATTACACATATCTAACCACCTCTTGCCTCCTGCCTTTTGCCTCTTGCCTATCTTCACTAGGAAATTAATTTTGCACGACTACTTAACACCACGATTATTCATCTAGCAACGAGGGGCGATCTCTTTATAGTTGAGATCGCCCTAAAGCTAGGATTCTACTGTCAGGAGAGAAAAAACCGCTGCCCGACTCCATTAATCGTCATAAACGCGACACTCGGCGGCATCGGGATTATCATCACAATACTGTTCGAAGTAGGTTTTTTGGGGGTGGTCTTGACGTTGGTGAGCGGCTTCTGCTTGTAATTCTTCCACCGCATCCCAAGCGGCGGCGCATTCGCCAGAGGTGGCACCTTCCGTACTACAGACGGCTCTGGCGTTTTTTCGCTCTTCTTGAATTTTATCTTGGATATTGCTCATGATTCCTCTGGAATTTATCTATTGACACTCTAACAATTATACAGTCACGTTTTCAAACCACAGGATCGGTTATCCCAATCGATCGCCTCTCCTGTGCTATTAAGCCGATCCTAGCGCAATTTTTGGGGAATTTAAGATCAAGATTTCCTGACCGGGCCAATTTTTAGCCCAGATTTCGCACTGGAGAAACGCCAGAGGGATTTCTCCCCGGGATAGACAGCGAGCAGAACCATATACCGACTTATTCTAGGGACTGTGGAAAAAGACTGTTTTGCCGGCAATAGTCAGCATTCCTGTCACCAAAATGCCGACAATGCTAAGGAATCCAATGGTGGTAATGTTGACTTGTGCGTTGAGATCGTCAACCCGCTTTTCTAGTCCCGTAACTTTGGCATGCAAGGCCTTAATATCTCCTTTAATTTCTCCTAGTGGACTGTTTTTGATCGCCTTCTGTCCATTTTCTCGGTTTGTCAGTCGGGATTCGATCGCTTTCTGTCCGCTAACGATTAAATCTTCTAACCTTTTCAGATCATTTTCGGTAACTGCTGTCATCAGTGAAAATCCTCTTAAAGTTGAATTTTTCCTGGTCTCCTCATCAATACTCTATCAATATTTTCTCGGTCGCGCACTCTTACCAACAGTAATTCACAAAAATCAGATTCCCTACTGAGAGCGCCTAGTGATCCCGTCAAAACTGAAACAGTTTTTGATACCGAACCGGCTCTTTATCTCTTGGTTCATCTGGGTTGCAGGGACAGCATCACGCGCATTTATGGCTGTATAATTCAGGTTGATATTATTAATATTGACACTCCCGTCGCGCTTATGCGAGGGATTCTTGGTTCATCGAGTTTCCTTAATCTGACAGGACGTATCCAACCAAACCAGAGGGAATCTCTCCCCAAGCGTATTAGTTTCGGTATGCCCTACCGTACTTAGTCCCTTTTTGAGAATGTTGATAGCGGCGTTAATGTCTCTATCTTCTACATAGCCACAATCGGGACCAATATGGGTTCTTGTAGATAGAGATTTAGAGACTTTTTGACCACAATTAGAACAGTTTTGACTCGTGTTATGGGGGGCTACTGCTACCGTAGCCTTACCATATTTAAACCCAAAATATTCTAACCATTGCCGAAAAGTTGACCAAGCCACATCATTAATAGATTTAGCTAGTTTAGAGTTTTTTCCCATGCCTTGAATATTTAAGTTTTCGTAAGCGATGAAATCGTTAGATTTAATGACGCGCAATGCCTCTTGGGAGCATCCCACTTTTGCAATAAGAAATTGTACTTAGATGCGAAATGCTTAGATGGCAAGCCTTTTCGGGAGTTCATAGATTTTTAACGGTTCTCTAAATTGTGTGATTCAAACCAGAATCGTTACTACAAAAGCCTTCTCCCCCTTCCGAGCATTTATACTCATTACATAATTGGGATGCTCCCATGCCTCTTTTTCAACAAAGCCTTTACGTTGCCTACTTACTCTTAAGTAGGTGGGTGGAATTAAATATAAAATAAACGTAGGTTGGGTTGAAGCATGAAACCCAACGCCCGCATGGGTTACGCTACCGCTAACCCATCCTACAAATAATTGTGCCTACTTACTCTTAAATGCTTTCTAGCATATCTCTTTCTAGCCTTTTGGTAGTTGTTTGATTGAGGTTGACCTTTTCTAAACTTTTTGGATTTTTTCCGATTCAAACGGTTTAATCTTTTTTCCGCTTTGCGATAGTATTGCGGTATCTCTACCGTTTCCCCATCACTGTTAGCGTAGAAAACTTTTAAACCTACATCCAATCCCACACATCTTTTAGTCGGTTCTAGTGGTTTTGCGTATTCCCGAATATCAACGCTAAGGCAGAATTGGACATAATAACCATCCGCTCGTTTAACAATCCTAACTCGTTTAATTTGGTCAATAGGATAAAAGTTTAGGTCTCTAGTTCCTTTCAGTTTAATCGTGCCAATATTTTTCTTATCTGTGAAAGTAATTTTCTTTCTATCATCCGATAGTTTCCATCCACAGTTTTTATATTCCACAGAACGATTATTTTTCTGAAACTTGGGATAACCCTTTTTACCTTTTATTTTTTTCTTACAATTGTCATAGAAATGGGCAATAGCTGACCAGGCCCGTTCGGCCGATGCTTGTCTAGCCATAGAATTTAGAGTATCGACAAACTTGAACTGTTTGGCGAGAACTGCACAATATTTATTGAGAGAATATTTATCGATTTTGTCTTCCCTCTTGGCATCCATCCAAAGCCTTAAAGCCTTATTACGGATGAATTGTACTGTACGAATAGCTTCATCAATGGCAGAACACTGACTTGGTTTGACCACGGCTTTCATTTCTAAGACAATCATTGCTTATCGACCTCAAACAACTTATTTTGTCTTAACCTATACAGCATAGATTGTCAAGATTTTAGTCGTGCTTCGCTGTTTTATATTGGTCGGGGTTTCATCCCGTCGCTAAGCGCGAGGGTCTTCACCCCGACATTTGAGATAAAATCTGAGTGCAGCAGGACGGCACGGCAGCAGCGATCGCTGATAAATTGGTAGCGAGGGGAGTCCCCAAACAAAACATCGTTTTAGCTTACCATGGGCCCCATGTGCGACAATATACCGAGTTTGCCCTTGGCTAAAACCATTAATTGATGACTTTGCCCATAGAAGTTTTACCCCAAGACGTAATCGATTTAATTGCCGCAGGAGAGGTAATCGACTCTTTAGGCGCTGTGGTGCGAGAATTAGTCGAAAATGCCATTGATGCGGGGGCGGATAGGATTAACATCGATATATCTCCCCAAAACTGGCGAATACAAGTATCGGATAACGGGAGGGGAATGTCTAGAGAGGATTTGCAACTGTGTAGCTATGCCCACAGTACCAGCAAAATCCGCCAACGGGACGATCTTTGGCAGATTACCAGTCTCGGATTCCGTGGTGAAGCTTTGCACAGTATCGCACAGGTGGCGCGTCTGCGGGTTGCCAGTCGCCATGATGATGATTTAGGTTGTTATTGTCTTTACAATCACCAAGGCGAGCCGGATAATTTAGAAACGATTCCTATAGCTATCGGCACTATCGTCACGGTAGAGAATCTCTTTGGTAACTTTCCTGTGCGTCGTCAAGCTTTACCGTCAATTAGCAAACAATTAAAGGATATACAGACTTTAATTCATAATTTTGCTCTCTGTCATCCTCAAATTACTTGGCAGGTTTTCCAAGATCATCAAGATTGGTTACGCATTAGTCCTGGTAAGGATGCCAGTCAAATATTACCCCAATTAGTTAAATCTCTGCATTTTAACGATTTAGCATCGCTAAAACTTGACTTAACGACTCCTGACGCAGAATCGGCTCAAATTGAATTAGTCATTGGGTTGCCCGATCGCATTTCTCGCCATCAACCGGATTGGGTTAGAATTGCTGTTAATGGGCGAATGGTGCGCTCATCGGAGTTAGAACAGGCAATATTTAAAGCTTTCGCTCGCACAGTCCCTAAAGATCGCTATCCCGTTTGTTTTCTCCATCTACATCTTAACCCCCGTTCGATCGATTGGAATCGTCACCCAGCTAAAGCGGAAATATACCTGCATAACCTCATTTTTTGGCAAGAACAGATAATTTCAGCCATAGACAAGGCGTTAGGACTAAATCCCGAACATATACCTGAAAAAGCGCAAAATCAGCGCATCAGTCAAATTCTCAAGGCTGCCGAGGAAAAAAGCACCTATACAATAGGGGAAAAATCCTCGAAAAATCGGCTGGAATTAAAGGCATTGGCCCAAATTCACCAAACTTACATAGTTGCCGAACATCCTAACGGATTATGGTTAGTGGAACAACATATTGCCCATGAGCGGGTTTTGTACGAACGTTTAGAGGATAACTGGGAAATTGTGCCGTTAGATACTCCGATCATCTTAAATCAGTTAACTACTCGACAAATCGAACAATTACAACGTTTAGGATTAGAAATTGCCAGTTTTGGCGATCGCTCTTGGGCAATTCGTAGTATTCCTGTTCTACTCAAAGAACGCGAGGATCGGGCTGATGCTTTACTAGAATTAAGTTTAGGAGGCGATTTACAAACTGCTCAGGTTGCTACCGCTTGCCGGAGTGCTATCCGCAACGGTACAGCTTTAAGTTTAGAAGAAATGCAGAATTTACTCGATGATTGGCAAAATACCCGTAATCCCCGCACCTGTCCCCACGGAAGACCGATTTACTTATCCTTAGAAGAAACTTCCCTCGCTCGCTTCTTCCGTCGTCATTGGGTAATCGGCAAAAGTCACGGCATTTAATCAGTGATCAGTTATCAGATGTGAGTTTTCAGTTTACTGATTACTGATTACTGTTCACTGTTCACTGAAAATTGGCAGATATGGTGAGGGAAAAACGAAAAGTGCTGCCTTTACCTAATGCACTTTCCACCTCGATTTGACTTTGGTGTAATTCCACTAAACGACGGGTAATCGCTAAACCGATACCACTACCCCCAGAATAACGGGAACGAGAGCGATCAGCCCGCCAAAAGCGCTCGAAAATAAAGGGTAAATCCGCTGCTGCAATGCCGATTCCCGTATCGATAACGGCAATTTGTAGGCGATTTTTGTCCCTTGTCACTTGCAGGGTAATTGTGCCATTATCAGTGTAACGAATGGCATTACCGAGCAGATTAACTAGGATTTGTTCGAGGCGATCGGGATCGGCCATGACAGCTGGTAAATTGGGGGGACAATCTAACTGTAAAGTCGGTCCATCTTCTAATAGTTGATCGGCAAATTTTTCGATGAGAGAATTTAACAAAGGTAATAAATTAACAGGTTGCAGTTTAATCGAAAGATAACCAGATTCCGCTCGTGATAGTTCCTGTAGATCGTGGGTTAAACGTTCTAACCTGCGGGTTTCTTTCACTAATTTCTGATAAAGTTCTGGATTAGGTTCGATCGCACCATCGGCTAATTCTTCTAAATATCCCCGTACCACAGTTAAAGGGGTGCGTAATTCGTGGGTAAGATCACCGATTAATTCCTGTCGCCTTTTTTCCACATCGGCTAAACTAATCGCCATCTGATTAAAACTAATGGCTAATTGATTTAATTCCGGTATTTCGCTTTCTGGAACTCTCGCCGATAAATCCCCTTCGGCAAAATTTTTAGTGATTTGTTTTATTTGTTTTACCGGTTTTATAATGCGTTGAGAAACCAAAAAACTAAGATAACCAGCCGCACTTCCTCCCGCAATGAATGACCAAATGGCACTACTATCCCAAGCTGTCTCAAAACCCCTAACCAAGAAAGTTCTCGCTGATCGCACGGTAAAAAATCCCTGCCTTTCTAACTGTTCCAAACGCAAAACAAACATTCGCGGAGAAGATAATTTAGCAATGATAATAAAGCTACTCAATCCCACCACCATAACGAGGAGATGGGATAAAAATAATCTGGTTCCTAAGCTTAATTTTGGTGGCTGCATATTTGTTAAAAAACTCTATTAGTCGTCAATGTTATTGACAGGGTTTATCATAAAGATGAAGTATAAGAGGGTTTGGCATCGACAACCGATTCCAACAAACGAAAACTTTGTACTTCACCATTAAGATAACTGCTATATATTCGGCTACAGCATCTTGAATAAAGGACTCGATCAGGTTCTTGCTGTGGAAGCATCTCCTGTCAAGCTATGCCGTGAGGGGAGAGTAGGTCAAAACCTAACTTTTTGCCGCTCTATGCTATGGTATCAAGATGCGCTACTCTGTTAGGAGATGATTTTGCTTGAGTCATCTGCTCAAAGTAGCGTCTGTTTTTTTAACCCTTACCCCAAAAGAGAATCTTTTCTGTATGCTAGAGGCTAATAATCAGGGAGAGAATCAAATATTTCTCTATGAAGTTGTTTTTTCGGGTTCTTCTGGCTCTTTGCCTCAACGCTTCTCCCAGACAGTCCTGCGAGTACCTAAAAGCCGCATGAGTCAAGAAACACAGCGCCTCCTGCGCCAAGGTGCCAAGATTCTCAGTATAAGGCCTCTGGACCTGGAAACTGTCTCGATCAAGCCTAGTTTACCACCTCAACCCTGGTGGATAGAGATCACCACCAGTCAGCCGAAATGTCTCTATTATTTCGGTCCTTTTGAGAGTTTTTCGGAAGCTTTATCCCATCAATCCGGTTATATCGAAGACCTCCAATCGGAATCTGCCCTGGGAATTAACAGCGAAATTAAACAATGTCAGCCAGAGGTTTTAACCCAAGAAGATTGTTAGTTTATGTATCTAATTTTACAGATTTTTAGGAATAGTTAGCCTCCTCTTGTTTTCGTTTAATAATGCCTTCACCTTCACAGAATTTACAGGGGACGGATTCATTCTCCGTCTCTAGATAGATTCTTCTCTTGCCTTGGCAGTGGGTACAGATAACCTGTTCTTCCCACCAATAATCCTCTAAAAAAGCCTCATCGGTAATATAGGTAAAATCTTCAAACATGGGCTTGTCCTCTTATCGTTCAGATAGCTTAATCTGGATTCATCTTTCCACCTGAGAAATTGAAAATCACTTTTACCCCCATCCTAAAAAAGATCGGGTTCATTCTTCTTGAAACTTAAATTACTTCATATTTATTTATATTTATTAATATATAATGAGTGTTCACTATCAAGCTGGTGTATCTCATATTTGTGACTTTCTGTCACTCATGATGATCAGCAGAAGTTATACTAAATCCGTTTTTAATAGCGTGATTAACACTCCTATAAATTGTTTCTCCCCGCTACCCACTCTCCTATACCTTTTAACGCGGTCCTGCAATTTACTTGGATTACCCGCAGGGAAGACAAAGAACAGGGAATTTTTATCTGCACTTTCAGGAAACGACTGGAATCTTTTCTCTATTAAATTTGGCAAGAATCCTCTTTCAGTGCCTACAAAAATACCGCTTAATTAGGGTTTGCTGAAAAAGTTTGTTGGTGGGGTTAAGGAGTCGGTCGTCAGTAGCCGGTCGTCGAGAGTTTCAGGCTTTGTTGCCCTCTCTTTTTATACCAATTTATGTACTACAAGAGGTCTAATGCAAGGTTTTTGAGAGTCCCAATCCGATTTTCTGGGACTAACATCGGATTTTAACAGGTCAAAAGCCTTATTTTAAAAGGGTTTTACCATTATTCAGCAAACCCTAATTAATTATCTCCTCGAAAAAAAAATCAGGAGCAGAATTTCTACTCCCGATAACCTATTCACTTTAGACTTGCCAATTTATTGGAAGATACTGGCAACTTTGGCGCTTACGTCCGGTTGAGTTTCAGCGTAGATATTTTGACGAGTAGCGGCGATTTCTGTGTAAGCTTGACGCACTTCCGAGTTAACTGCCACCGTTTTCACATCGTAGATACGGGTAGCCAGTTGGGGATAGAAACCGATAGCGACAATCAAAGCGAGGAAAGAGACAGCGATAAAGATTTCTCTGGGTTTAGCGTCAATATATTCTGATTCGTCAGGAAGGACACAGCTAGTACCGAAACAAACTGCTTGTTCGTTACTTTTGTTGGGGAGAATGTTAGTAATATCGCAGGAAGAACCATCTCCGTAGAAAACTTGACGAAGCATGGAGAGTAGATAAATCGGGGTGAGGATTAAACCAACGGAAGCGAGGAAAACAGTCACAACCCGGAAGGTTTGGCTATAAACGTCACTGCTAGTGACACCGATGAATACGGTAATTTCGCTGGCAAAACCGCTCATTCCAGGCAACGCTAGGGAAGCCATGGCCCCGGCAGTAAAGAGAGCGAAGACTTTCGGCATCGCTTGAGCAATCCCACCCATCTCGTTTAAAGCTAAGGTATGGGTGCGGTCATAGGTGACACCAGCAAGGAAGAATAGGACGGCGGCAATTAAACCGTGGGAGAGCATTTGTAACATAGCGCCGCTAATACCCACATCGGTAAAGGAAGCAATCCCTAAAAGGACGAATCCCATGTGTGAAACCGAGGAATAAGCGAGACGGCGTTTCATGTTTTGTTGACCGAAGGAAGCGAAAGCACCGTAGATAATATTGACGACACCGAGAATCGCTAGAATCGGGGCAAAGTAGATGTGTGCATCGGGGAGAAGCTCCATATTAAGGCGTATTAAACCATAACCACCCATTTTGAGGAGAACACCAGCAAGAATCATCGATACAGGTGCAGAAGCTTCACCGTGAGCATCGGGGAGCCAAGTATGGAGGGGGAAGATGGCCAGTTTGACTCCGAAAGCGATTAATAAACCAGCGTAAAGGACTAATTCTAAAGCGAGGGGATAATCTTTAAATCCTAATTCCGCCATATCAAAGGTCATTGCACCACCACCGTAAAGGGCCATGGCTAGACCGGCAACGAGGATGAAGATAGAAGCGGCGGCGGTGTAGAGTAAGAATTTAGTGGCGGCATAACGACGTTTTTGACCACCCCAGATGGAAACGAGTAGATAAACGGGAATTAACTCGATTTCCCACATTAAGAAAAATAATAATAAGTCTTGGGCGACGAAAACACCAATCTGAGCGGCGTAGAGCAACAGCATCAGGAAGTAGAATAAACGGGGTTTGCGGTCCACTTGCCATGCGGCCAAGATAGAAAGGGTTGTCACTAATCCTGCTAATAAAACTAACGGTGCCGAGATACCATCTACCGACACCGCCCAACTTAAACCTATTTGGGGAACCCAATCGATTTTTTCTACTAATTGTAGGTTGGGGTTGCTTAAATCATATTTTTGTAAAAAGACGTAGCACATTAATATAAAGTCTGCTAGTCCGACTCCAAGAGCGAACCAACGAACGGTTTTTCCTTCCTTGTCGGGGATTACAGGGATTAGGAAAGAGGCAAGCAAGGGGAGCAAAATGATGGCAGTGAGCCAGGGGAAGTTAGCCGTTAGCATGGCAGTAAGAAAAAATACCTATTTCGTTATGTGTTCATTTTATGCGACTTTGTAAAATTTTGTAAATATTTTTTCTCCTACCTTTACCATAGGATTTTATCTATAGTTGCCGCATCATCATCGATTAACCCAAATAAGCTTGTTTGACCCGCTCATCCCTGAGTAAATCCCCGGCTTCTCCCGCGATAGTCAAGCGTCCCGCTGCCAAAACATAGCCGCGATTGGCAGTTTCTAGGGCTAAATGGGCGTTTTGTTCCACTAACAGGATAGTTACTCCCGATTCGTTTAATTGACGGATAATACTGAAGATTTCTCTCACTATCTGCGGCGCTAGTCCTAAACTGGGTTCGTCTAGTAACAATAACTTGGGACGACTCATTAAAGCTCTGGCGATCGCCAGCATCTGTTGTTCCCCACCGCTTAGGGTTCCCGCTAACTGCTCTCGGCGCTCCGATAGTCGGGGAAAAAGTTGCCACTGCTCTTCGATATCGCTTTTTACTGCTAGGCGATCGCTTCTGGTATAAGCACCTAACTGCAAATTTGTCAAGACTGTTTGACGCGCTAAGATTCTTCTCCCTTCCGGACTATGGGCAATTCCCCGCTTAACGATTTCATGGGGCGGTAAATGGGTAATATCTTGACCCTGATAGATTATTCGCCCCGTCTTTGCCGTTAAAAGCCGAGATATTGTCTTTAGAGTCGTCGTTTTTCCCGCTCCGTTCGCTCCAATCAGGGTGACAATTTCCCCCGTTTCTACCCTTAGGCTAACCTGCTGTAATGCCTTTATTCCGCCATAATTAACCGATAAATCGTTAATTTCTAACATAAACCCCGTCAAATCCCAATAGGATCACTATAGCAGTGATCCGTTACCAGTTATCAGTGATCAGTTACCAGTGATCAGTTACCAGTGATCAGTTATCAGTTACCAGTTACCAGTGATCAGATGTGAGTTTTTAGTCAGGGATAAGGAGGAAGCCTGAACATTTGTACTGAATTTTCCAAGACGCATTATTGAGTGAGGGGTATTGAGTAGCATTAACAGTGCTGTCTTTTCACTGCTTACTGTTTACTGATAACTGTTTACTGATAACTGTTTACTGATTATCTGCCTAAAACTTCCAAGACCACCGGGGCAACTCCCGATTGGAAGACACCGATAATCGCTGCCGCACCTCTGGATAGGTCGATGACGCGACCACCAGTAAACGGACCGCGATCGTTAATTCGCACCACCACCGAGCGCCCATTACGCAGATTAGTTACCCTAACCCTAGTGCCGAAAGGTAGATAGCGATGAGCGGCAGTTAAACCACCAGAGTTAAAAGTCTCACCACTAGCGGTGCGACGACCGTGGAAACCAGGACCATACCAAGAGGCCATTCCCTGTTTACGAGGCCGGCTGCTGGTTTTTGTCCCTTGGGTTGTTTTTGGCTTCTCTGGCGGTGTGACTGAGGCAGGATTGCTGGCCGGAACCGGTTTGACTTGATTGGGTTGTGATTGGGGTTGTATCGTCGAAGGAATGGCCTCTTGGGGCCGGGGTGTAACGCTTGCAGGGACGGTATTTTCTTTGTCCACTAGGGACTCCAAAGTTTTTAGAATTTCGTTAGCATTATTTTGAGGCGAACGTGATACTTTGATATCTGAATCGAATGTTCGACTATTGGAAAAAGCGGACAGAACGGTTTGAGAAGTGGACTCGATGACAGTTTGACGATCTATGCTAATGTCCGTCAGGCTGTTGCTGAGTCCCGCTGTCTGGGAACAAATTATCGACGCTGTAGTCCCCACTACGGTGAGGGCGGTTATAGCTTGTAGTTTGTTCAATTGTTGTTTGTTCATAGACTTTCTTATTGTGCGTTAGCAAGTTCCCAATGCAAAGCTGAAGGAATTTGCTAACATTCCTTTGAGTTTGCAGAGCTAACTTGGTTGCGTTCTGTTCAACCGTATCACGGAAAATTGGTTGGTCATTACGAGAATTTATATCGTTATCGGGCAAGAGAATCAAAAATTTAAATAAAGGGTTGACGTGCGCTAAAAACCAGGTTAGGATAAAAGGTTTTTAATTTTTTGTGTCCTAGAGGGGGTCAAGGTTAGGAAAACTTGGGGAATTAGTGAAATTTTGAGGGGGAATAATGCTAGTATTGACAAGGGTTTCAAGGATTATCAGCCCCCCGCGATTTCCCTCTATAGCAGCAGATAATGGTTAATAAAACTGTTTTCTTCGATACAAAAAACTAAATTTTTAAGATCAATGTTAAATCAGACCAAGGATCAGAGATTAAAAATTATAATAGGGGCTTGACAGGCAACTAAAAATAAGCTGTTATTAGCCAAACTTAACTATAGAATCAGAAATGCTGATACAGGCTAATAATAAATCCTGTTTAAAAGGGATAGGGAAGTGGGGAAGTGGGGAAGTGGGGAGTATTTTGCTGTGAACAGTGAACTGAAAACCCGCATCTGAATACTGAATACTCACTCCTAACCCCACGAAACGCTTTTTCGGCAAACCCTATATATATAGATGGCCGAGGTCCGAACGGGTGTGGGGTGTAGGGAAAGAAACCTCTTTCATCTGTGGTGGTGAAAATTTTTTCGTTGGGACTGACTGGAAAGAGGGTGTAGGGTGTAGGGTGTGGGGTGTAGGGAAAGAAACCTCTTTCATCTGTGGTGGTGAAAATTTTTTCGTTGGGACTGACTCCTAACCCCACGAAAAGCTTTTTCGGCAAACCCTATCTAATGTATGTTGGGTTTCCTTGGGTCAATCCAACCGACAAGAGCGGCTATAAAATCTAATATAATCAAGACAGCAGGTCATCCCATAGGTAATTCTCAAATGAATTATAAGATTGAAATAGAACAAGAAGAAGATGGACGATATATTGCTGAAATCGTCGAACTTCCGGGAGTTTTAGTCTATGGCAATAGTCAACAGGAAGCTATTGCTAAAGTTCAAGCACTTGCTTTGCGTGTCTTAGCCGATCAACTTGAACAGGGAGAACTTCCAGAAAATCACCTAAATTTATCATTTGTTGCTCTATGAGTCAATGGTCAGCAACGAAAGCCAAACAAGTTTTAAAAGCATTAAAAAGCATAGGTTGGAAAATTAAACGCAGTGGACTGTTTCAGCTAAAATAGGGCAATAGATTTCGGCTTAAAGTCTTAAATTATAGAATTTATAGCATTTTTCTAATACACCAAATTAACTGAAACAATCCAGTAGGGTGTGTTAGCGATAGCGTAACACACCAATTTAATAATAAATTTGCTGCGTGGGGAGCGGATTATTGATTTTGGTTTTTTAACAGAATTAGTAACCGCAAACACACACCCTACAAGATCAGCGATCACACTCAACTTAATATCAACAGACTTTCTGTTTCACTATCAAAAAATTCAACAATAATTAAAAAATAAACTCTTAAAATTTCGATAATCTTTGCAGTTGGACTATTGCCAATACGAAGATAGATAAATTTGGGTGGATGACCATATAATAGACTGCGCTGATGAAAATCGGCATCTTTAGAGACAATTACAAAATCGTTGAATTTGGCAAATTCCCAGATAAGTGCATCATCAGTATTGATCAGTCCTAAAGTCTTGACGTGCTGAGAATCAGAATATAAATCAATTATTTTATCAATAATCCGATCTAACAAATTTTCATCTAATAACAGTTTCATAAAGAGGTGATAAATAATTTTTTCTCTCGATCAGCAGCAAAAGCCAAACAAGCTTTGATATCCTCGGAAGTTAATTCTGAAAAATCCTCAAGAATTTCTGCTTCTGTCATTCCTGCTGCTAAATATTCTAGAATATCGTACACAGTTATACGCATTCCTCGAATGCAGGGTTTTCCGCTTCGTTTTCCAGGTTCAATGGTAATAATGTTTTGGTAACTCATAATGCTTTAATTATTTGGACTTTCCCAATTATATCTTATTCGATGACAGAGATCGCACTCCACCCCACCGACAAGAACGATCACCCTTCAACTTCGTACCACTCTTAGGGTGTAAAGTGCGAAAGCGTAACGCACCAATTTAATAATAAATTTGGTGCGTGGGGCGCGGATTATTGATTTTGGTTTTTGATCAGAATTGGTAGCCGCAAACACGCACCCTACAAAATCTGATAGTTGCATTAAACAAAGTTAAAATAACTACTATTTAATTGTAAACTACTATTATCTTGAACAACTGCTATCAAATCTGTACCATTATAAATAAGTGTATCTGAAGCACCTCCTCCAACCATATTTTGTTTTTTAAGAGTAATACCAGTTACTGCAGATACTCCACTTCGTTTAACTTGAATGCGATCAACAAAAGAGGTAAAATCAGCTATTACTGCATAACCTGGTCCCATATTAAGATTACCTCGATTATTCCCAATTACAAATGTATCACGACCCGCACCTCCAACTAAAGTATCATATTCTGGGACAGTTAGACCGGGGATGCCGTAGTAATAATTAAGAGTGTCCGATCCTTGCAAAATATCGTCACCATCGCCTCCATCAAGATAGTCATTTCCTTCACCTCCCGCAAGAGTATCATTTCCACGACCGCCATATAATTTATCATCCCCACCAGCCCCAAAAATATAATCATTTTGAGCAGATCCGTAGATTCTATCGCCATTTTTAGTACCAGTATAACTGGTAGGAAGAGTATAACTAGGCATATTTAATTACCTCAATTAAAAAGTGGTTGTTTACTAATCATTTACAATAAGTTATAGTTCTACATCATTCAATTAGTCAACACTAGGAATTATGCTAGAATCTGACTAGGAAATTTTTAGGCAAAAATTTATGGATACCAATAATGACCCTTTTTCCCGAGCTATGAGTCAGTGGGACTTAGAAACTCTTTATCTTGATCTTGCTTCTGTTAAGGGAAAGCGACTGACTCCTACTGAAAAAAAACATTTACAAGGATTACTCTGCGGTTATAGTCCCACAGAAATTGCTGAAAAACTCAATAAGAGTCGTAAAGGAGTTGAGGTAGATTTATGTACTACGCTCTATCAATACGTTAAAGAACTGGTTGGTAATAATAATGGCAAGGTAGAGAATTGGCGTAATATTGCTGAATGGTTAGAGGATGCTGGTTATAAAAAAGATTTTTCTCTTGAATACGATGCCAGTGATTCTATTTCTGCTTTCATTGTTGTGAAAAGAGCGAATATAAAGATTGAAAAAAATCAATTGATGATTGATGTCAATATTCGTTTAGCAACTCCTTTGCCTTCAGAAATGTCAGCAATAAATATTGAAAATAGAGAAGAAGAAAATCACTAGGGGTTTCGGCTGGTTTTGGTAGGCACAATGTATTCTAAGATACAGTCGTTAGGTGAGGAGATTCGTCTATCGTTCCGACAAATGAAGAGAACGATTTAAAATATCCTCAATACCGTAGGGACAAACGGGGGGAAACTCTAATCCCGTCTCTCTAAAGGCATCGGAACAAGCAACAGCATAGAGTTTAAATAGGCTTTCATCGGTTAAATATCGCTTTAAACTGGGGCTATCGTCCAAATAAAGCCTAATATTAGCTCTTTCTCGCTGAATAGTTCCCAACCAACCCCTGGATCGCCGTTGAGGTTGATAGTCCCACTTTAATAAATGATGCAAAATTAATCTGAGACTAGCAAGTAAGCGATCGCGCTCCCGTTTCGACAAATCCCGCACCTCTTCGACTAAATTCTCAATATCTAACTCGGAAAACCGACCGGAAGCTAATAAATCGGCCATTTGTTCGGCCCAAAGTCCAAAGTCTTGCTCATAGGATGCCGTCATCAATTTATCTCCTTCTAAGCTTAATTAACATTATATTAAACCTCTTGCATAATTAATTTTTGATGGTTCAAAAACAGCAAAAACAAGGATTAAATTAGCCAAAATCTGTAAATTATTATTCATTGATGACTGAGAAACTGGTATCTTTTCAAAGATCGCCGAACCATTAACGGGTTTTGCGTCTTCGGATGACATTATTAGAATAACGAGAAGGTTTTGGCCGGGGTTCTTTTCCCCCTCCCAATTCGCGACTAACTTGCTGAAAAATATCCCGTCGCAGCACAGGATATTCCCCTATCCACTGGTCGAGTTGGGGAAGATGGACATCAGAAAGCTGATTGATATCCCCTAAATCGGGGTCTCGAGACATTAACAAAGCTTCGGCCACCATCCCGGGACGGATCGATTTATGGATGCGTTTGAGGGGAGCGCGAACGATCGCCGAAAAGCCAGTTTGATCACCGATTTCTAGATTAATACAGCGTTGGCGATTTTCGATAATCTCTAATTCCCCGCGTTTATTGACCCTTTCTTCTTCCCCGATTAATTCCTCGGTGACAAAAGCATCGAAAACGCGACCGCGCCAAAACCCCCCGTAGGGAAGACGACGATAGGTATTATTGCGAACACTGGCCCAATAAACCGGACCCCAGAGCCAATATAAACCGGCGATAATGTCGAAAATCAGTTTAATTGTTAAACCACCGGGACCGAATAAATTACCGATTAACCAAGCTGCGGTGAGAGCGATGATAGAAATGAATAAACGGCGCAGAAAATCAGACCATTTACCCCAATAGTGAGCGTACTGGGGACCTGTGGCGATAATCGGGACAATTTGCTCGATCGATTGACGGGTAAGGGGAACCAACATTATCAGTTATCGATTATCAGTTATTAGTTATAGTGTGCCTAATTGACTCGTGAATGGGTAGGCTCTAGAAGAGGACGTTTACATTTCATTTAGGTGCGCTATATCAGTTATGACAGCGTTTCTCATAACTAGATGAAGTGTAACCTAATTTGGTATCGACTACCGACTTCCCAAAAGGAAAATTTTGTACCTCATCACTAAGATAAATGGTATAGTTTTGAGTAATTGTCTATCTGTTGGTCGCCATTCATTCCATCGCTAAAAGCTCAGGAATTCCGGGAAAATTTCAGTTAAAAATTAAATCCCTCAAGAAGTCCAATGAAACAATCTATAATAAAATCAATGCTGTTTTGTTCCCAAAGACTGCCACCATGACTTCTTCTCCGGTTAAATCCTTAACTTCTCAGATTGTAACCACTCAACATTTACCCCCGTTAGAAAATGGGGATCGCTTAATTCGTCCCGAATTCGAGCGCCGTTATCAAGCTATGCCAGGATTAAAAAAAGCCGAACTGATCGAAGGAGTTGTATATATGGCATCCCCATTAAGGTTTAAATTTCATGCTGAACCCCATGGCAATCTTGTGGGTTGGCTATGGACATACAAAGTTGCTACCCCCCAAGTACAAATGGGTATTGAGCCAACAGTCCGCTTGGATATCGACAACGAACTACAGCCGGATGGGGTGTTATTAATTAGTCAAGAAAGCGGGGGAAAATCAACCCTAACTGTAGAGGGATACCTAGAAGGAGCGCCGGAATTAGTGGTAGAAATTGCCGCTAGTAGTGCCGCCATAGATTTAGGGGATAAAAAACGTGCTTATCGTCGCAGTGGCATTCAAGAATACCTTATTTGGCAGGTATTTGATCAAAAGATTGATTGGTTTAGTTTAGAAAATGGCGATTATATTTCTTTGTTACCCAACCAAGAAGGGGTGATTTGCTCTCTAGTATTTCCGGGTTTGTGGTTAGATATTTCAGCCATGCTCAACGGCAATATGTCACGGGTGTTGGACATCTTAAAGGCTGGAATTAACTCGGTAGAGCATCAAGAATTTATCCAAAAGTTAACTGCAACGCAGTCAGGGGAAGCCAAATGAAACCTCCAGCTATTCTCATTTTAGGAGAAACCAGTATTCCCGTGGCTCGTCAAGTGCAAATGGCCCTACCGGAAGCAGTGGTTTATGGGTTAATAAATCGTACCCATTCGGCAGATTTTACCTATACTAATTTTGGTGAAACGGTGCGAGAATTTTTCCAGACGGGAACGCCAATTATTGGCATTTGTGCGGCGGGTATTTTGATTCGCACTTTAGCACCTTTATTAACTAATAAATGGCAAGAACCGCCTGTATTAGCAATCGCAGAAGATGGCAGCGCCGTAGTGCCTTTGTTGGGGGGTTTACAAGGGGTTAATGATCTCGCTCGTCAAATTGCCTCGGTTTTGCAAATTTCCCCCGCAATTACCACCACTGGTGATATTAGATTTAAAACGACTTTATTATCGCCACCACCGGGTTATCAGTTAGTTAATCCCGATGATTCTAAGAAGTTTCTTGCCGATTTATTGGCTGGTGAAAAAGTAAAATTAATCGGTGAAGCGGACTGGTTAAAAAATAGTAATTTACCGATTTCATCAGATGCAAAACTGAGCATTGAGATTACCGATAAAAATAACTTAAACTTAGCAAAACCTAGCAGTGACTGTTTAGTTTATCTCTGGGAAGAAAGCCAGGAAATTAAGGAAAAATCTGGTTTACTACTGGGGGATTTAGACCTGGAAAGTCAAGGTAAATTAGCCATAGTTGGAACTGGACCGGGTGCGCTAAATTGGATGTCGCCAGAAGTTCGAGAAGTGTTGGAAAAAGCCACGGATTGGGTGGGTTATAAAACTTATTTGGATTTGGTAGAATCCCTGAGAAAACCAGAAATTGTCCGCCATGAATCGGATAATCGGGTGGAACTCGATCGAGCGGAAATTGCCCTAGATTTAGCGGCTAAGGGGCGATCGGTTGTCTTAGTTTCCTCTGGAGATCCCGGCATTTATGCCATGGCCGCGGCCGTGTTTGAGGTATTAGAAAAAAAAGCAAAACCAGCATGGCAGCAGGTGGCCATTCAGGTCTGTCCAGGGATTTCGGCCATGCAAGCGGCGGCTGCTAGGGTTGGCGCGCCTTTAGGCCATGATTTTTGTGCGATTTCCCTATCAGATATTCTCAAATCTTGGCAGGTGATTTCTCAGCGCATTGAGTTAGCAGCCCGAGCAGATTTAGCGATCGCATTTTATAATCCTGTGTCTCAAGAGCGCACTTGGCAATTGGAGAAGGCAAAAGAGATTTTATTACAATGGCGATCGCCGCAAACTCCCGTGGTATTAGCGCGTAATTTAGGGCGAAAAGGGGAAACAGTGACGGTAAAATTCCTAGAGGATATGACTATTAACGATGGGGATATGCGAACCATAATTTTGATCGGATCGAGTAAAACTCGCCTGATTGAGCAGGGTAAAACCAAGCAGTGGGTTTATACTCCACGTCACTATTAAGTAGGGTTTGCGGCAAAAAGTTTTTCGGTGGGTGTAGGGTGTAGGGTGTAGGGTTTTAGCGATTTTGAGGGGGTCAATTACCTAATTTTCAGGGAAAAAGTACCTGAATTTTCCCCCCGATCACTCCGGGATCTGGTACTTTTTGGTTGACAAAAAGTCTAAAAGTCTTACCCCACAAGGTTTTTAGATTTATTCAGCCAACCCTAATTACCGGTTACTGTTTACCGATCGCTGAAACAAGCTCCCATCTCCCTCCCTATCTGCAATAGAGCCATAGCTTTATGTAATTGTCAATATAGATTTACGAACTTTTTTGTCGAAACCGGATCTTAAACTTTAAAAATAGGCATGATGGGAATAGTTGGGATCGAGGGGGTGGAAAGACGGATAAACTGGTGGCTTTGTAGTTATATATACTTGGCGAACTCAGGAATTCACGCTACCCTAGGCCTCGGGTTCTTTACATTTTGTTACTTAACATCCGTAAAAAAACTTGGTTCACATACCTTATTTTCTCAAGCAAGAATCTTAAAAAAGTATTAAGGTTTTATAATTGAGGAGTGTTATCAGGAGGAAAATTGTGTTTAAACGACTTGCAGAACAGCATCGCCAACTGGTCAAAGACTTAGTCATGGATTTACAGGCCTTAGCGATCGCACTAGAAAATCAAGGTTATCTAGCATCTTGCTACACCTGTGGCGGTCAAATGAACAGCGCATCCTTTATGGTGGGATTGGGGGAAACCCATCTAATTCGGTTTCTCGTGTCTGATTACGGCATCACCTGGACAGAAATGCGCGACGATCGAGAGTTAATGAAACTCGAAGGTGCGGAAGCCATCAGCCAACTAGAGGAATTAGCCAATCTGATTAAATATCAAATTTCGCCAGCGGAATTTATTGGCAAAAAACCCGCCTCCGTGCTGCAACGGTTGGAGACGGTTTAAACGGAGATGTGACCTAGACTTGTATGTTTAGGGAGCTTTTTTCCCTAAGCTTTCAGCCAACTGTTAGCTAGATAAGCCATTCGTTTCATCTCTTTTCGTCCCCGGGAGACGGAATCGAGGATCATGCCACAGGTCAAACCTAAAAAGGCTAAAAGCATGATCGAGGCCGATAAAATAGCGGTGGGAAAACGTGGTACTAAGCCAGTTTCGAGGTATTCAAACAGGACGGGGATCGCTAACAAGAGGGCAATAACCGCCAAAATCAGCGAAACAAGGCTAAAAAAGAGAAAAGGACGAATTTCTTTAAATAGTAGGATAGCGGTTCCCAATACCCGCCAGCCATCTTGAAAGGTTTTTAACTTACTTTGGGAACCCTCGGGACGTTCCCCGTAGAGGGTTGGTTCTTCAGCGAAGGGAATTTTTAATTCTAAAGCGTGGATAGTTAACTCGGTTTCAATCTCGAAACCATTGGACAAAGCGGGAAAAGATTTGACGAAACGACGAGAAAAGATGCGATAACCGGAGAGCATATCGATTAAACGCGCTCCAAACAGAAATTTCACGAATCCCGTTAAAAATAGATTACCGGCGCGATGACCCCGGCGATAAGCCTGGGAGGATTTTGCCGCTTCCCGACGCGCACCGACCACCATATCTAACTGTTCTCGCAGCATTCGTTCAATTAAGCGTCGTACTGCCGCAATTTCGTAGGTATCATCACCATCGATAAGAATATAGATATCGGCCTCGATATCAGCAAACATTCGCCGGACAACATTGCCTTTCCCCGGTTGGGTTTCCTGACGCACGATCGCCCCGGCTTTGAGTGCCTCCGTCACGGTATCATCGCTAGAGCGGTTGTTATAGACATAAATTGCCGCTTCTGGCAAAAAAGTTTGGAATTGGGAGACAACTTTAGCGATCGTTAGTTCTTCATTGTGACAGGGAATGATGGCGGCGATACGGTAGTTTTTCAGGGAAATCGGCGGAATAGCAGTCATTTCGATCATGGCTGACGACAATGTTTAATGATAGTTAGGGGGGTTTCTTGGCGTTGGACGGCATGAACAAGGGTACAATGGGGGAAAGCCTGGAAGTAATCGTATCGGGATATAGCTAGATAATAATCGGGGTCGGCGGCCTTTCCCCAAGCAAAGTCATCTCGATAGATCATTGTCAAGTTTCGTTGCTGATCCTCTACCATTTCCGCCGCAAACATCGGACCGGCAACGACGATGGTAGAGTTAGCGGCGGCATTTTGATTAAGCCATTCCATCCCCTCTTTGAGACTTAATCCCCAGTAATCGGTTTCCTGTTGACCGTGAGCAGCTTTTAAGCCCCCGTAGGCGCGGTTATAGTAGGTGTATTCGTAGGGATGCAGACTGATCATGTCATAGACGATGACGCTAAAGTTGAGGATTAGCAGGGTCGTTAGAAAGATTTTTATTGACTTTCGCTTGAGTTTATGGTGTGTCCAAATAATAGCCGTAGTTGCGATCGCTGCTAGGGCGGGAATGACAAATAAAAAGTGACGGATGCCGTCGTAGAGGGTAGATTGACGCAGGATAGCAACGGTAGGCAGTAAAAAAGCTTGGAGTACGGTGATTAGGGCGCATGCACGCTGGGTTGGCGTTAATTTGGTCATTTTTGTCAAAATACCCATGACACCGACCAGGACGGCGATTTGCAGGAGGACGGGGGTGGTGAGGGAAAATAGCCGGGGTAGATAGTACCAAGGCAGGGAACGACCGGGGATATTTTGACCGTCAAAGAGAACCGTATTATCCCAGATGTTATACTTGGACATGAGGGTTATCGCTTCGATAAACCAAGTAATCGGGTCTCTCCAAGCGGCGGGGTGGACAATATAGGTGGTTATTGCCCAAAAAAATATAATAACTGCGTATAAGGGCAGAAAACGCCAGAGGGTTTTGGGGAGGGTTTTGAGATCCCATCGGGCCACCAGATGGGCGAAGATGAGATAAAAGAGGATAAAAAAGCCACCGATGCGAATTCCAGTGATTAAACCAACGATAATCCCGTAGAGACAAGAATAAACGGTTAAACGGTTAAATCCTAGTTTAATAGCCTGATTTTCGGACTGAAAATATTGATCCAGCAATAGGGAACCTGTGAAGGTTCCGAGGGTGAACATGGCGGCAAAGGGGATATCTTTGGGATTAAAGAAGCTATGGCCCCAAAAAGCGGGAAATAGGGCTAAAATTAGCGCACCTAACCAAGCAGATTCGATTCCTGCTAGGATAGCGACGATTCCCACCACCGATAGATAGGTAATCAGGGAAAAAAGAAAGGTGACGACGTGCTTAACCCGGGTTATTTGCCAGATCCTCGATAGCCATTCATCCTTATCGGTGGGATTGGGGGGAAGATTGGCAGTAGCGGGGAAAAATTTTTCTTTGGTTTCGTAGATAAGTTGGGATATGTAGTTAAAATAAAAGCCGTAATGACGTGACATTTCTGATATGGGCTTGTTTTCTCGGATATGTTCGAGATTATGATTGACCATATCCACTTCGATCGGTTCGTCCCAAGTGATGCCGTAGTTACCGACAACCGCCAGACCGATGGTAGCAATAGAGAAGATAGTGGCGATAATTTTTAGATAATCTCTAGGGATAGAAAATCTGTGACCTAGGAATTTCATTATCGGGATAAGGTAGGGTAAAAATTTTACAATTTAGTATACAAGAATTAGGAAAAAATCAAGAACGGGGAATAATAGTATTAACCAGTTATTTTTCGGGGGGGGGGTCTAATTTTACCTCGGTTACTCGCCAACTAAGTTTGAGATTGATCCAGAAATTCCAGATTGTCACCATGGCGATCGCAATTAAGTTAGCAATATAACGATTGATATGTAAGACATTAAAGAAAAAGTTTAACAGCAGCACATTGAGGAGCAAACCAGCTAAACAGATCAGATTAAATTTCAGAAAACGTTTCAGACGTTGCTGCCACTGATTTTGACCGGTGGACAAATCGCCGAAAGTCCAACGGTCGTTCCAGAGAAAATTATTAATAATGGCCACCTCGGCGGCGATAATCTTACTGCGAGTTACTCCCCAAGCGAGGGTGCTGGGATCGCTCAGGAGATAGAAAATAGCCATATCGACGAATACCCCGCTCAATCCCACCACACAGAAGCGCAGAAAGCGATCGAGGGGGAATTGCCCTTCCAGACGAACGAAACCACCTTTAGAGCGTAATTTTAGCAGATGTAGGACGTATTCGATGTATTGTTTCCAAGTTACTTTGCTTTCCCCTTGCTGACGTTCTTGGAAAACGTAGCCAACCTCAGCAATTGTCCTGATCTGACCGCGGCCGATGACTTCTAGCAGAATTTTATAACCCATCGGGTTGAGGACGGGTCCAGCGATCGCTGATCGTCGAACCATAAAATAACCACTCATCGGGTCCGATACCCGGCCAACCACACTAGGAAGAATTAATAATCCCAAAAGTTGCGCGCCCCTGGAGAGAAAACGTCGGGTGAGACTCCACTCGCTGACTCCCCCACCAGCCAGATGACGACTAGCGACGGCGAGGTCGGCTCCTGCTTGGATTTGCCCGAGGAGTTGCAGCAAAATTTCGGGGGGATGCTGCAGATCTGCATCGATGACACCGAGGATTTCCCCCTCGGCCAGCTGCCAACCCCTTACCACTGCCGAGGAGAGTCCTTTTTCCCCTTGCCGGCGCATAACCCGTAGTCGGGGATAGTGAGTCATCAAAGTGGCGGCGATTTCCCAGGTGCGATCGGGGCTATCATCATCAACAAGGATTAATTGATAATCTTCGGGGAGAGTTTGAGCGAGCAAATCGTCTAGGATAGCGATTAGGGAAATAATATTCGGCTTTTCGTTATAGGTGGGGATGATCAGAGACAGGGAGAGGGGACGGGGGAGAGAATTCTCCAGACGACCATCCTCCTGACCGTTTGTTTCCCCAAATGGGGTGGAAAAAGGTACTTGCAGAGGACCGTTCGGGCAGGGGAGAAGGGAGGGGATTTGTGGGATGGTCATGAAAAATCTTTTGACTCGCTCACATAGAGAATTAATCTTTGGATAGGCTGCCTAGGAGAAAAGTTTCTAGATCATTGGGGATAAGTGAGACTTCTTCCCATTAAATCACACAGGGTTGTAATTCCTTCACTGCTGCTTTACTGGCTAATCTCGGCCATGACGCGGAACCCCAAGACGCTGTAACGTTTTTCCGGCAAACAGAAGGTTCGGTTAGCGCTGCGACAGTGATTGGCTTCATCACCCCAACTGCCCCCGCGCACAAGACGGGCTTTTTGATGACGGGGATGGATTCTCTCATCGAGAGTCAGCCAAGGTTGACCATCGAGGGGGGGATTCCGATTATAGTTTCGGTGCCAAACATCGGCGCACCATTCTGCAACATTGCCGTGAATATCGTAGAGACCGAAGGCGTTGGGTGGATAACTGCCCACAGGGGTAGTGCGAGTTATGTAATTACCCGGCGGTTCGTCGGCGTAGGGATTGAAGGCGGCATAATAGTTAGCTTGGGCGGCGGTTAAGGTTTCGCCCCCATAAAAGGGGGTGGTAGTTCCAGCGCGACAGGCGTATTCCCAGCGCGACTCGCTCGGTAGACGATAATCTCTGCCAGTAGCTCTAGAAAGGCGTTGACAGAATTCGATCGCTTCGTACCAAGATACCCTTTCAATGGGATGATTTGAGCCAGTGAAAAAAGCGGGATCGGGATTGATGTCTATATTAACAGGCGGTAAAGATGCGATCGCCAGCCATTGGGCTTGAGTGATTGGGTATTTTGACAGTAAAAAGGCTTTGTTTGTCACTGAACGCTGGGGTTTTTCGCTGCCGGTGCGATCTCCTCTTTCTTCTGGAGGCGAACCTTGTAGGAAACTGCCGCCCGGAATATACACCATTTCTAGGTCGATGCCAGGAGCGAGGGGTTGGCGAGTAGAGCGAGCAGTGTGGAGAGAGCGAGAGTTAATTTCACCATTACGAGCTATTGTTACGGTTTCAAACGAATATTCGCTAAATTCTAGGCTCTTGGCTTCGATGGCAACACTCTCGGTTAAAAACCGAGCGAGATTGGCTTGATCTGCCTGCGTCAGGGAATTAGTGCGTCGAGGGGCTAAGATGGTGGCAATACCCACTCCTCCTGTGGCTAGGACGGTTAATTTGAGAAAACGCCGTCTTGGTAACGATCGAGGCTGATGGTACTCTAAGTTTTTCATGATTTTTTGCGCTATTCTTTCCCACGATAGCCGATCGACTAGGGTAACGACTTTCCCCCTTTACCAAAAATGTCGGCGATCGGGTTCTATCTCAGTCTAGAGTGGTGCTATCTGGGGCGACAATCTTTGTATTTAAGTGAGGGCTGTTTTTCGAGAGGCTCCCTCATTGACCATGCTACAATGGCACTGGTTAAGTACAAACAACAAAAAGATACAAGATAATGACCCGACAAGAGTTTTTATTAAAAAGTTTTAGCAAGTTTAATTTTCGTCTCTGTCTGGGTCTCTTAATTACTGGATTAGGTTTAATCTTAAGATATTATCAGTATGATTCCTTGCCTCCCTATAACTGGACTCAAGATGAATTTGCTTTTGCTTGGAGTGGCATGAGTTTGATTCAAGATGGAGTTCCTACCAGTTGGTCTTTCCTCAGTCCCACGGATGATTTTTTGGTGACAGTTTGGGAAAAAACTGCTGTTCGTTATCGTTTTGTTACCCCTTGGTTCGATCATCCTCCCTTGTTTGGATTAATTGTGGGTATGACGGCTATTTTATCGGGAGCAAAGGAATTTTTTGACTGTAGTTTAACAGTAATTAGGATTCCTTCTTTGGTTTTTGGCACTCTCTCTATTTTCTTACTTTATTTATTAGCTTTACGTTTGACTAATACCGGGGTGGCGATTATAACTTCTTTAATTTTTGCCACTAACCCCAATACGGTTTTTTTATCTCGTTTAGCAGTTAGTGAAAATTTATTATTATGTCTAAGTTTAGCGGTAGCACTTTTATTCCTTCAGTACCATGAAAAGTCTCAAAACAAGTATCTATATTTGGCTATAGTTCTAGGTGGTTTAGCACCTTTAGTTAAGGTGACAGGATTATATATTCTAGCTTCTCTAGTCGCTTTACTATTATTCCAAAAAAATTGGCGAGATAGCTTAATCGCTTCTCTGACGGCAGTTTTATCCCTAGGTTTGTATTACCTTTACGGTTGGTTTTATGATTTTAGTTGGTTTTTAACTACTCTCCAAGAACATAAAAATCGCTTTACGGATTTTGCTATGTTAAAAAATCTAGTTTTACCTACAGTTTTTTTTGAGGATGGTTGGTTAATTTTTAGTTGGATTACTCTACTGTTAGTTGCCAGATTTCCTTTAAAAATATCTAAAATACGATTAGTTATTTTTCCTATATTAATCTATACAATTCTTCTTATTTTTTCTGGCGCTCAAAGCCATTACTATGCTTGGTATGTAATTCCTTACTATGGATTTCTCTTGCTAGTGCTTGGTATATTCTTAGACGATTTTCGTAAAAACTCTGATTTTATCGGTGCTGCCACTATCTTTATTTTTCTTGTCGTTTGGTCGGTGAATTTAAATATTAAGGATTGGGTTTTTAGTTCTCCTTACGGTAGATATTACTTTATTATCGGAACGGCAATTATTTTAGGGGGATTTTTCTTTAATGATTTAACTGAGAAAAAATCGAAAATTTTAACTAATTTTGTCAAGATAATCATGCTGATCGTCTTTTTGGGATTGTTACTAGGTAATCTTAATCTTATCCTTAACTATAAATTGCCAAGTTAAGCGAGTAAAACTAAACAAATAAATCTTGAATTTTCAATTATGACAAACCTCAAACGTTTTCCACTTTCTCATCCCTTATTTTGGGCAATTACCTACTTTATTGCTTTGGGGATTATCTCGGTTATTTTAGGTCAAGATGTTAGTTGGGATTTACGCAATTATCATTTCTATAATCCCTATATGTTATTGACAGGAAGGTTCAAGTATGATGTCCTACCCGCGCAGATACAAACTTTTTTTAATCCCCTGGTTGATGTTCCCTTTTTCGTCGCTGTTTATTATCTGAAACTGCCTCCGATTGTCGTGGGGTTTTTAATGGGAGGATTTCACGGGTTAAATCAATGCTTAGTTCACCTAATTACCTATCATTCCCTCGATAAAGTTTCCGAAAGATACAAGATAACTCTAAGCATAGCGGCAGCGATTACCAGTATTTTTGGGGCAGCCTATATCTCGGAGTTAGGAACCAGTATTGGTGATAATACCACCAGTGTTTTTGTTCTGGGAGGATTATTTTTTATAGTTAGTAGTTTAGGGAAAAATCTGCCAATTCCCTCTAAAAATACTCTTTTAGCTGGATTCTTACTAGGATTAGCAACGGGGTTGAAATTAACCAATGCTTTATATAGTATTAGCTTTTTGGTAGCTATTAATTTTTTACCTAATTCTTGGTCTGATAAATTGCGTAACCTCCTGTTATCAATTCTCTCAATGGCCGTGGGTTTTAGTCTCACTGCTGGTTATTGGATAATCTTAATGTGGACAAAGTTTGCTAATCCTCTTTTTCCCTTCTATAATAAAATATTTCAATCTCCTTATATTGAGACCGACTACAATTTTAAAGGGATACAATATTTGCCTAAAGATATCTGGCAATGGTTGTTTTATCCTGTTTATTTTATCCATAGACAAACTCTTGTCTCTGAGGTTCCTTTCCAAGATAGCCGATTAGCTATCACCTATTTATTGATAATTTTACTAATATTAGTAATTATTTTTTGTGCTATTTCTAAGCGCAATCTATCCTCTGAACCTGACTTAATCTACGGTGCAGTTTTAGGTTTTTTACTACCTTTTTATCTGACCGCTTACTCTATTTGGTTAGTGGGATTTTCTATCTATCGTTATCTGATGCCATTAGAATTAATCAGTCCCACTTTAATTATCTTGATTATTGCCTATCTTTATCCTCGCAAGAAACCTTTATTAATCATAAATCTGCTAATATTTTCCTTAATTGTCACTACGGTTAAACCGATGGATTGGTGGAGAATGGGATGGTCAGATAATTATTTTGGTATCGATAGTCAAGCATTAAAACCCTACGAAAATTCCACGATTGTTATCTGGGGAGATGAAGGAACATCTTTTATCGTCCCTTATTTTCCCGCTTCGACTCGTTTTGTGAGACTCAAAGGCAATACTGGAGTCAGTGAGGGAACTTTAATGCGAAAAAATGCCGAGACATTTATTGCTAATACTCCCCCAGAATCTCTCTACATTCTCCAGACGGACTTTAATAAAAAATCTCCTGATATAGTGGGGGATTTAGCGAAGGAAAATCTCGTTATTGATTTCCAAAGTTGTCAACCCTTTCCCACCAAAATCGAAAAATTTAATCTCTGTCGTCTTCAGAAAAAGTAATCCTCACGGGAAAGCTATGCTCTAACAATTGTTAATTGCCAGTGACTCCTACCTTTTATCTGTAATGATTTATATATTAACTGTTAACTACAATTGCGCGGAATTAATTAAGCGTTTAATCGCTTCCCTCGACGATGACTTATCTGCTACTCTCATCATTGTTAACAATTCCACTGAAGATAAAAATATCCAATCTTTAGCAGCGCAAAGAGTCAAGATTATTGAAGCGGGGGAAAATTTAGGATTTGGGAAAGGATGTAATCTGGGACTTGATTGGATTTATCAACAAGACAGAGAAGCTATCGTTTGGTTAGTTAATCCTGACGCTTACTTATTACCCGACTCTCTGGAGAAAGCAAGCAAATTTTTTCAGCAATATCCGGAAGTTGCCATCGCTGGTACAGAAATTTACGAACCGGATGGTAAAATCTGGTTTGGTTGGGGAAAATTTAATGCCAAAATCGGCACAATTAACGTGGTGGAGGAATCCTTAGACTATGGAGATAAACCCTATCTTATTCCTGACTGGGTGACGGGATGCAGTTTATTAATTAATTTCTCGAATTTTTCCACTTGTCCCCATTTTGATCCCGATTACTTTCTCTACTACGAAGACTTTGATTTTTCCCGAAGATACGCAAATCAAGGCTATTTAGTTGTTGTTACCAATCAGATTAAAATTATTCATGAACCATCTTCTATCACCCGTCGCTATGGTTATCTAAGACTAACTCATAATATCTATAGTTATCTTCTCAGTCTCGAAAAACATACAACTTTAACTATCCTTGTTTATCGCTTGCTGCGGATGAGTTTTATGTCTTTACTGATCCTTCCTATTAAACCAAAATTCTCCCTAGCTAAGTTAGAAGGAATTCAACTCTATTGTCAAAGAATTATCACTAAACCGCGTCTAGGTTGAAACCCTTAGTTTTGCCGCTTCTGGCATTATTCTTACTAAATCCTGTTTAAAAGCTATAGGAGAGGGGGAAGTGGCGCGTAGTGGTGATGGTGAGCTATGTTGCTGATCTAGTCTGACAAGTCTAATGACCCGAAAAATAAGGAAGAGTGAGCGATTCATGTTAATTTTTATTAAGAAGAGATCTTTGATGAGAACAGACAACTATGAACTTCGAGATTCCCAGTGCCGTAAAAACTTGGTCACAATTTGGCCATCCCATTCTCATGTGGGTTTTATTAGGATTAACTATCTATGCCCTCTATTCGGGGCTACAATGGCGACGGACGCGTACAGCAGATAAGGACCTAAAAAAACAATTATTGCCCAAGGATTTTCGCACTAAACACTATCAAATTGGCTCCCTAATCCTCGCTTTAATGGTCTTGGGGACGATCGGGGGTATGGCGGTGACTTATATTAATAACGGTAAATTATTTGTCGGTCCCCATCTGCTGGCCGGTTTAGGGATGGTGGGTTTAATCTCGATCAGTGCCGCTTTAGTACCTTTAATGCAAAAAGGGAATGAATTGGCCAGAATCACTCATATTACCCTTAATGTCGTCATTTTAGGTCTTTTTGGCTGGCAAGCCTTCACGGGAATGGATATAGTCCAGCGTATTCTCAGCAAAATGTAAGAAACTCTGAACAGATAGGATGCGTCATCAGACGCATCTAACTCTAAAAAGTGCTTTCAAAATTAATCACAAGTTATAGAATCTTTCTGACGGGTAGAAACAAAAACCAAAAAATCAAAATAAAGAGATATGGAGTTTCTCATAAAGATGAAGTGTAACCTAATGTAGTCGTACAAAATAAAATGAGATGACTATTGAGGAGAAGACAAGTCGCGGAAAATCTGGCTGGCGATGGCTGCACTGCGGCGAATTTGTTCAATTTCGGAAAGACTTTGCCAATTTTCGGTTTCGATAGTGGTTTCGCTCTGGCCATTACGCATAGTATAGGCGTAGGGACGGGCAAAAACCTCTAAATCTTCTGGAGACCATTGGGGAAAAAGCTCGCTAAGACAAACAACAAGGCGCTCAAATTTATCTAGTTGACTATTAACTAGATTTTCAGCACTTTCTATTAGACGATTTAAATGTTCGGCCGGCAGTAAAGAGGCAAATTTATCAAAGATATTAGACTGGGGTGAAACGGAAACAGTCGGGAATTTTTGCTGTAAACTGCTAAAGAATCGATGAGCTTGTGCTTCAAGCACCGTCGCTTCTAGTCCTTCACACAGAGAAAAAGGCGTTTCTGTCACGTCTAAGGGATGATTACTCTCCACATCGGTTACATCCCAGGGATAGGTGACTTCTTCTTCAATCAGGATTGCCAGAAGTTCCCAGGTAATCTGTTCAGATAGGGATAAATGACTCATAAATAACACTCCATATTTTAGCCTTTGTGGTGTTCAATGAGTAACTACATCTCGGTTTTGACAATTCCCGAAGCTATCAATAGACTTCTGCTGCAAGTCAGACAAAAGGCACTCTTGCCATAGTAGCAATAATCAACCCTTGTATATTATTATTAACTATTTTTTCAGTTTTGCCAGGGGTTGATCGGAAAAGTGGCATACTACCATTTTTCTAAAGTAATGGCAGAGATAGTTAATGGGACTTAAACAAATTTCAAGCCCAAACAAAGCCTAAACTGGCTTTGTAAGCGGCAAACACATCCCGATTCTCGGTCAGCCACTCAAAGAAACGGAAAGACATCGCTGTCCGAAAAGCTGCCAAGGCTTCCACAAAAGTGTTTAAAGGTCGATTCGCCCACCGCCTTTGCAATCCCCCAGTTAACTGATGCCACAGGATAAATGTATAGGCACAAAACACCAAGATAAAATGACGAAGTAAGCTTCGTTTATCCCTGACTTGGTATTCCCTTAACCCTAACCATCCTTTGGCTTCTCTGTAGAATACTTCCAACCAATTTCTTTCGGTGTAAGTCTTGACTATCCACGACGCTGTTACTGTATCTGCCTCGACTACATTGGTGATGAAATAGTCCACCTCTGTTGCTTTTTCAATTGAACTTGCATTCATGACGATAGCCAAGTTCCTTTCTCCTTCTAGTTGAGATATTTTCGCTCTGAATACCACTACCCAAACCGTTTTTTCTTGATCTAGATTTAGGGTGATTTTCTCCCAATCCTTTTCTGATAGGCTTTTTGCTAGTTGCTCAAGCTGGATTGTTTCTTCCACACCCCCTTCTTTTTCAATAATTACTTTTCGATTTTTTGCCAATCCTCCTAAGTATTTTAGCTTTCTTTCTTCCAGGGCTTTTAGAAAATTTGTCTTGTTGCCATAACCAGCATCTATTAACACGATTTTCGGTCGATAGCCTCTGGTTAAGCTCCAGTCAATTAAATCTATCGCTATCTCCGGTTTCTTCTTAAATTCTTTGTCTTCTTTCCCCTCGGCTAAGGAACTAGCTGGTTGATAAATTTCAATGTCTAGGGGTACACTTTTTTTGCCGTCGTAGAGATGAGTAGTGACGGCGACTATTCCGTTGTCTGTCTTGCCAATTTCTCCCAAGTACTGCCTCTCAACTCCGGCGGTCAGATTGCCACTTTTTCGATGTCCTGAGTCATCGACAATCAGGGAAAATCCTCGGGGTATTTGCGTCCGGCGGCATTGGTTCATCACTTGCAACCGACATTCATTCACCTGACGGTCTGACCAAGGAGATTCGGTCAAAAAGTGATGTAATCGGTTATAAACTACTCCGACGGCATTATTGGCGATTTGAGTGAGGTTTTTCCTCTCACTTTCCCCTAATAATCCTCCTAAATATTGTCTGAAGCCGTTTTTTTGCGCTTCGTTTTTGAAGCAATTGTCAAACCGCCGACACCATCGGTCAAAGCAGGGAGGCATCGCAGCTGGGGTTGTCTCTTTCATCGCTGATCTTTCAACGTAAAGTGCTTACTCTTTAACGATTATACTCTATTATACTCTTGTTGATCGTTTAAGTCCCACTATGCAATTTGTACCAGTTGTCGATATTAATCAAAGATATTTAATGCTAACTACAGCATCTAGAGCTAGAGGATGGATGAAAAAAATTGGGGATACTCTGCTAATATTTGCTGTAGTTTTACTACTGACTCTTACCTCCCCTCTTTTGGGAATAGCTCAAAATCCGACACAACTGGAAAACAAAATTGACGGCTTTCCAGTTATGTTAGATGGAAAACCCCTCTTTTTTATCCGACGGGGAGTTTCTTCATTTTCGGCGGAGGAGAGAGCTAACGCTATTACCCGGAGAATTGAAAGAATTGCTCACAATGATTCTATTCCTGTTGAGAACCTGACAATTAAGCAGATTCCTGATGATAACTCACTTTATTTAAGTGTAGATCAAGAAGTAATTCTAACGGTGACTGAGGGAGACGCAAAAGCCTATCGTTCAACGCCGGAGGTTTTAGCTCAACAAGCTTTACAAAAAATTCAGGTCGCTATCGCTCAATATCGCCAAGATCGAAAACCAGAACAACTACTTAAGAACGTCATTTATACGGTTATAGCTACCTTTGTTTTCTTGATTATTAGCTTTGCAGTTATCAAAATTTCAGGGAAGCTATTTCCCTTTATTCGACGTTTGATTGAATCCTTGACACCAGGCATTCAAATCGGGAATGTTGAGATCATATCTTCCTCTAAGATCAGCTTTTTGGGGCTGCGATTTCTGCGTATAATTCGCTTACTTGTTCTCTTTTTATTATTATTTAATTATACTACATTTGTACTCCGTTTATTTCCCTGGACAAGAGTTTTTGGCGAGAGTATTTTAGTTTATTTTTCTCAATCATTAGAACTGGTTTTATCCTCTATTGGTAAATATCTTCCCAATGCCTTTATTATTGCCATAATCATTTTTATAACCTACTACTTAATCCGGCTAATCAAGCCATTTTTTACAGCAATAGAAAGAGGAAATCTGATTATTCCTGGTTTTTATACTGATTGGGCTAAACCTACTTACAATCTCCTATTAGTCATAATTATTGCCTTAGCGGCAATAATGGCTTTTCCCTATTTGCCCGGTTTTGATTCCCCTGCTTTCCGCGGTGTTTCTGTTTTTCTTGGTCTTCTTTTATCCCTTGGTTCTACTTCAGCGATCGCCAATGTCATCGGGGGAATTATTCTTATCTATACCCGGGCATTTCGCATCGGAGATCACATTCAAGTGGGAGATGTAATTGGCGATCTAATTGAAAAAAACTTCCTAGTAATTCGCATTTGCACTCCCACTAATAAAATCATTACTATTCCTAACTCATCTTTATTAAGTAGTAATGTGATTAACTTTAGTATTTCCTCGCGGGAATTAAACAGAAATCTAATTATTCAGACAACGATTACCCTAGGGTACGATCTGCCTTGGCGAAAAGCCCACAAAACCTTAATTGAAGCTGCTCTAGAAACTGTGCATATTCTCAAAGAACCCGCACCTTTTGTCCTGCAAACTAGCCTAGATAATTTTTACATCAGTTATCAATTAAACGCTTACACTAACCAACCCAATTTGATGGTAATAATTTATTCAGAACTCCATCAAAATATTCAAGATAAGTGTAATGAAGCTGGGATTGAGATTCTCTCTCCCAGTTACACTTCCCTACGAGATGGAAATACAACAACCATTCCCGAAAATTATTTACCTTCCGATTATGTTGCGCCTCCCTTTCGTGTTCAATCTTCAGACAATCAAGAAAACAACACATTTTGACACCAAATCCGTTTTTAAGCACTCACTGTTGACGGATTATTAATAGACCTCTGGTAAAAATCAAAAGTTGTTGTTAGGAGTAAGTAGCCAGTAGTCAGGAGAATTAAGAATGAATAATAATTAATTCCATAATCTCTTGACAGATTTTAGGCAATTTAATCCTTATTTTTGCCGTTTTTGAACTATCAAAAGTTAATTGTGCAAGAGGTTTAATATAACATCGCCGATGCCGCATTATTAGGATTAGAAAACAGCGAATTAATCACTCTGAGTGCTTGCCAAACCACCAAAGAAGCCAAGGCTGATAGCAGAGAAATATCGGGACTGGCTTACATCATCAGTAATTACCAGTCTTTGTCCCGCGGCCGATGACAAAGAATTAGCAGACAAATTCCCTGAGATAATTACTTTAATTATGATGGCTAAATTCTATCGAAATCTCCAGACAGAAATGAACAAAAGCCCAGGGATGAGAGAGGCAAAACTAAGCCTGATCAAAAAATATCCCCATCCTTATTGTTGGTCGTCTTTTATCCTGATTGGGGCTGCCAATTAAGCAGCCGATAAGAACTATAGCTCCCATTCTTGATAGCAATGAAGGCGCACTCATGCCCGTCGCTTAAATTCACTAAACAGGAGGATTCAGATATGGTCATGAATCAAGAAGCCTTGAATTATCTGGCTCTACCGAACCTGTCATGTAAAACTATCAACAACTCATGCTTGTAAAGTTTATATACTAAGGCTTTGAGTTTTTGTCAGATTGATATTTATCAACTTTAGAGCATTGCTGTGCAGAGAGGGAGCTTGAGGAATTTTCTACAGTGTAAGTTTGGAAGAACCAATTATCTTAAGTTTATCCCGCTTATTAAAGAGGTGCCAAAACGTCCTTTTTGACAAGCGGTACATTTGGGCGGATTGGGTGTTGTTATTGGTTGGTTGCTTATAAGGTATGGGCCGGATGAGTTAAGCTTTTGCATTGGCTGATTAAAACTTGGCAATCAGAGTAAAATAGAAGCAAAAGTGTTGCCAAAGCGGGAGTATTACAGATGCCTGAGTCGTCAGAGTTCCATGTCTTCCTCTGTCACAACAGCCAGGACAAGCCTGAAGTTATCAAGATTGCCCAAACCCTGAAACAACAAGGATTAAACCCTTGGCTGGATGTCTGGGAATTGCGCCCCGGATTGCCTTGGCAGCGGGAATTGGAACGGCAAATTGAACACATCAACGCAGCGGCGGTTTTTGTCGGTGAAAATGGGATTGGTCCTTGGCAAGAGATGGAAATTGAAGCCTATTTGCGACGGTTTGTGAACAAACGCAGTCCAGTAATTCCAGTTTTATTGCCTAATGCGCCTCAAAAACCTGAATTGCCAATTTTTCTTGAAGGAATGACTTGGGTAGATTTTCGCGGCTCTCAGGCTGACCCAATAGGACAATTAATTTGGGGAATTACTGGCAGCAAACTAAGTGTTAAACCGTCTTCCTCTTCTCAATCGCAGCAAGTTAAACTTGAAGAAGAAATATCAAATTTACCTAGAGAAACAAAACCTTACACAGTATCTACTCCGGTTATTCTTGCTCCAAAATCACCTCGTATTCCGCCTTTATCAGTAGCAATAAATCGGCGAAAATTGTTGCAATTGATCGGTTGGACAGGTGCAGGTTTCGGCGCAACAATAATCGGAAGATCGGTTTATCAATTAGCAACGCAACCAAGCTTCAGTAAATTTGAGTTTGAGACCTTAACAGTAAACAGCAAAGGAGAAGAAATTAGCCGTAGTCGCAAGCAAGCTGAATACTTTACTGAAGACTTGGGCAATGGGGTAAAATTCCAGATGGTAGCCATTCCTGGCGGGACTTTCATGATGGGTGCGCCAGCGACAGAAGAAGGAAGTAGCGATGAGGAACGCCCCCAACATCAAGTGACTATTCCTGCTTTCTCTATGGGCAAATTTCCAGTTACCCAAAAACTCTGGATAGCTGTTGCTTCTCTCCCGAAAATTGAGCGCCCACTCAGATTAGAGCCATCGCGTTTTAAGGGGGATGATCGACCGGTCGAAAGTATCACTTGGTACGAGGCGATCGAATTTTGTCAGCGACTGTCGAAGAAGACGGGACGGGAGTATCGCTTGCCCAGCGAATCGGAGTGGGAATATGCTTGTAGAGCAGTTACCAGTAAAGAAGCAAGTCAAAACCTTCCCTATCCACCTTTTTACTTCGGGGAAACCATTACGACAGATTTAGTAAATTTTAACGGCAACTCTACTTACGGCAATGCAGCAAAAGGGCAATTTCGCAAAGAAACAACTCCAGTCGGGACATTTCCCCCCAATGCTTTTGGTCTCTATGATATGCACGGAAATATTATGGAATGGTGTGCCGACCATTGGCACTACAGTTACAACGGTGCGCCAACGGATGGCAGTGCTTGGCTGAGTCAATATGAGAATGATTATCGGCTGCTGCGCGGTGGGTCTTGGGACTTTAATCCGGGGAACTGCCGTTCGGCATCCCGCTATAGCAACAGTCCAGTCCTCGACTTCTACGATGTCGGTCTGCGGTTGGTGTGCGGCGTGGCGAGGACTTAATTTACCCTTCGCTGCTGTTCATTTAACTTGGTTTTTCTTCCTCTTCCTTTTTGATTATAATACAAAATTAAATTGTATTCAGTGCAGATAGAGCATCAAGGATGAAGGGAAATCCCGTGAGAGAAGCAACCCTCTGGGGCTGACGGGGTGACGATGTGGCTAGACAGCTTGCTGTATAATAGCCATCGCTCGTTGACCTCTCTGGTAAAAGGGGAGCTTGTTGCTATTAATTCTTATTCAATCCTACACCCAATCCCTGACAAAATTATAAGTTGCTCCCCAATTACTACCGTACAAACCTATCAAAAAATTACTATTTTGGCTCTCCCAGCTTTGGTGGGTAAAATGTATTCTAAGATACATTTCTCAAGAGCGAGGGGGTGGAACGAACCACAAAGACACAAAGGACACAAAGATCGATCGATCCTATGTCAATTAAACTTATCACACAGAACCTAGAAGAGCCCTATTTTTATTGGCCTTCTGCTTAACTTTTCTCTTGCGTCCGATATATTCATTGCGATCGCTGATTGGGGCGGGTGCCTTAGGCGGCTACCAATTCTGTTAAAAAACCCCAATCAACAATCGGCGCGCCACGCACTAACTTGATCATTACAGCGTTTCTCAGATAGATGAGGTTCGTTCTTGCGTCTAAAACACTTGATTAGCAAGGATTACTGTATGCTTCACCTTTACCAGAAAGGCTGTAGACCTCTCCAATAATTGCCAAAATAAGGGCTGAAGCGCTTACTACAAGCCTAGCAAAAATGTTTTCTGGAGAGGTCTATTAAATTGGTGCGCTATGATTATAATAAAATGACTCTTAGCTTAACTGCTATAAGGATTCATCTTTCTATCGTATTGAGGACGACAGGGACTGCCCCAAGCAACCTTTTGAGCGGGAATATCGGCAAATACGCTACTTCTTGCCCCAATAACAACATTAGAGCCAATTTTTACCCCCGGAGCCAAAAAACAATCGGCTGCGATCCATGTACCATTACCAATGAGGATGGGAGTGGTTTTTAAGCCAAAAGAGCGATCACCGGGATCGTGACTGCCAGTGCAAAGATAGCATTTTTGAGAAATCACACAATGACTGCCGATGGTAACGTTATCTAAACTATAAATCACCACATCATCGCCGATCCAAGTATAATCGCCGATCGCCACTTTCCAAGGATAAGTAACCCTTGCCGTCGGGCGAATTTTCACCCCAAGGCCGATTTTAGCCCCGAATAGCCGCAAAACAGCGCAGCGAAAGCTATCCATCTGATGTAAACTGAGGGGAAAAAGAATTCCTTGTACTAACCACCAAAGTAGGATAATCGGATTAGAACGACCGCGATCAAACCAAGATTGATCGTAGGTACGCAGATCTAGCCACGCTTCCTCATCGGTGCGGATTTCTGGGGACATAGGACTTATTTAATCATTTCTGCGGGTTGAGGTTCCGAGGGTTTAACCGCGGGATTAACATGGGCATTAACGTTTAATTTACCGCCAAATCGCCGTAGTTCGTACAATTTAACCCCAATTTGGTATTCGTACTGACTCAAAAGACGACCGTAAATATAACCAGCTTTGCCATCTAAGAAACCGAGACGGATAAAATAAAAGAGAATAAAGCGCAGCAGCGGCTTAAAGGGCAATTTTACCCAAATTTTCTTTAAAAAACGTTTTCTCTGCACCGCATCACCGAAGAAGTTCCCTCCGATCGTGCCGCTTTCGTCATTACCCGTGAGAATATTGTAATAAACCCGCGCCTCCCAGTTGGAATAACGATTATGTCTTTCTAACCAATGATAGATATCGCGGAAATCGATGTGTAGCATATCATTTTTCAGATAGCCCACCTTGCCATTAAGGATAACGTGTTCGTGAACCTCGTTATCTCCCGTGTTGGGTATATCTTCCGTGTTTAAATTCTCGTATCTGCCAGACTTATGTTTAAATAAACGCAGATTCCAGTCGGGATACTTGCCGCCATAACGAATCCATTGTCCGAGGAAGAAGACGCGACGATTGAGATAATAACCGTTATAGTTGGCATCTTGGATGACGGTGGCGATTTCGTCCCATAGTTCGGGGGTGATTCTCTCATCACAATCGACGATTAATACCCATTCATTGCGAAAGGGCAGGTTATCGAGGGACCAGTTTTTCTTTTTCGGCCAACGACCATTAAAATGAAATTGGACTACATTAGCACCATAGTTGGTAGATATTTCGATCGAGCGATCGCTACTTTGGGAATCGACGACAAACACTTCATCAGCCCTAGCAACACTCTCTAAACAGGCGGGAAGGTTAGATTCCTCGTTTTTGGCGGGAATTAACACCGAAACGGGAATTTTTTCTGATTGACTAAACATTGGTACACTGTGGCTAGGTAGAGTGTTCGCACCTTTCCTTAAAACCCTTAGTTACTCAGAAAGGGAGAACTAGGGCTTAAGATTTTTTTCAATCATACTATACCTTATCTGCTTTTTTCCGTCATTTTCCTGCTCTTCTCTCTAAATTTCTAACTGCGAAATAGACGACTATACTGGGTTTCGTGGTTCATACTGGCAAAACCTAGCCCCCAACTCCAACTGCTCAGGTTTTCATCGGCTAAACTGATAATATCTGCTGTTGCTGTTAATAAACTGGGCTGTAAACCGATCAGAAGCGATTGTCCTAGGGTTTGCCCAAGGGGAATTAAACGCAGTCCTGCATTGATTAAATTACTTGCCCAACTGTGTAAATAGCCTAAAACCGCTAATTCTTCTCCAATTTGCCAATGACTTGCCCCGATCGCAAAGGCGGTGGCATAATTAGCCTGTTCCGGTAGATTATCTCTGTCGGCTGCTAACTCCCGCAATAGGTTTAACAGCGATCGCCCCATTTGCCAGCTTTGTTGTCTTAATTCGGCCGTTTCTCGCGTTGCCGATAACCAATTGTCCCAATAATTAAGTTTTGTAAAATCCTCTTGACAAAAACAACGATATACTCTTAGCAAAACGGCCGTTTCTAAGCGAATCGAGCCTTGACCAAGCGATCGCTCTAACCAATCATTTAAGCTGGCACTATTGGAGATAATCCCCTTTTCGACGAGGGTTTCTAGCCCTTCGGAATAACTATAGGCCCCGACGGGTAAAATCGGACTAGCCAATTGTAATAAACACAAAAGTTCTTTTTGAGCGAGCATAGAAAACCGAGAAAATTGTCCTTAACACAATTAGGGAAATGCTTGGTGCTTCGGTATGTAGATCGAGCCAATAAAAAGCGGCACTCTCTCAATTATACCGTGATTAATAGCCACAATTATAAACTGCCCTACTTATGTCCTCACGAGCACAGCATTTGCTGAAAATAAATCTTGTCGTTCTTCTCTTGGTTTTAGCTTTGATTGCCGGGGTTGATCGGGCAAAATTACCCGCTAGTCTTTTATTTTATCCCCCCGCTACTCCCCCAAGTCCGATCGCTGGTTTATTAACCCATTCTTTTCAATTGCTTTGTTGTTTACCCCCGATTGTTTGCCTTTTTAGTTATGCTTTATTGTCCCGGAAGGCAAGTTTCCGTAATTCTCGCCATTTTTTACTTGTTTCTGCTATAATAACGGGACTTTTTGCCATCAATGAAATCTTCAGAATTCATATCATTCTCCTCTATTTTGATATTCCCAAATTCTTGACTATCTCTGTTTATGCTTTGGTAATTCTGATTTATGGTTTAGTATTTTGGCGGCAAATAAGACAAACTTATTACCAAATCTTAATCATCGCTTTAGCACTTTTAACTTTGGCGATTACTATCGATTTTCTCCCGATTAAAAATCGAGGTTTTGCCAGTCTAAGTGAAGGAATTCCCAAACTGTTAAGCGCCGTGAATCTAGCTGGCTATTTTTGGGATGTATGTTTTCAAGAAATTGCCGCCAAGCTCAAATTCCAATAAATTATCCATTCAACTGTTTAACCAGATGTGAGATTTCGGGAAGAATCAGTTTTTCTAGGGCTAATTTAACGGCATTAGTGGAACCGGGGAGAGAAAAGACCAATAAGTTTTGATAAACCCCAGCTATTGCCCTTGATGCCATGGCACGGGAGCCAATTTCCTGATAGCTGAGATAACGAAATAATTCGCCAAAACTGGGCAAAGTAATCCTTAATAAAGGCACTAAAGCATCATAGGTGGTGTCTCTGGGAGCAATACCCGTACCCCCATTGAGAATTAAGACTTTTATCCGATTTTGATGGCTAATCTCTGGTAAGATTGCTTGAATTTGTAAGGGTTCATCGGGGATAATTAAGTATAGGCCGATATCATGACCCGATCGAGTTAGTAACTCTTGAATTATTTGGCCACTCCTATCCGTCTCTGGGGTACGAGTATCGCTCACCGTGACTACGGCACAGGTAAGGTGAAGGGGGGTGGTGTCGGGATGGGGAATAAAGGTCATAATTAGGGTTTGCGGCAAAAAGTTTTTCCTGGGGGCAGGGTGTGGCCCCCCCAACCCCCCCGACATCGGGGGGGTGGGGTGTGGGGTGTGGGGTTTTACCAGTTTTGAGGTGGCCAATTACCTAATTTTCAGGGAAAAAGTGCCTAAATTTCCCCCCGATCACTCCCATATCCAGTACTTTTTGATTGACAAAAGGTCTAAAAGTCTTACCCAACAAGGTTTTTAGATTTATTTAGCCAGCCCTAATTAGGGATAAGCTGAGAGTTGGAGAAAAACAAGCATTGAGAACAAATGTATGTATTGGCTGGTCAGTGCAGTCACCCTAGAATAAAAAACTTAACTTTGGCAAATATTGCCGATTTTTGCCAGTTTTTGGCACTTTTTCGCTGGTAATGACGACAAAGTAAAAGGAGCTTCTAGAGAACAGATTATCCCAAAATAACAAAATCGAGATTATCATCTAATTGGTATAGATTATGACTGGAATTATGAGTCAACTCAGTCCCCTACAAGCCGAACAAATCAAGGAAATCGGGACTTATTTACGTCAAAAACGAGAAGAAAGCTGCCTGAGCATAGAAGATATCGCCGCCCTGACGATGATTAGAGTACCAATGCTAGAAGCGTTGGAAACGGGGAATTGGGAGAAATTACCAGAATTAATTTATGTCAAGGGATTTATCAAACGCTACGGTGATGCCCTAAAAATTGATGGTAAAGCTTTAGCTGATCGCTTGTCTCCTAGTGCGGAACAATTAGCCCAAGAGGTAACTATCCCGAAAACACTGCCCACAAAAGTTACCCCTCTCCCCAAGGCTGAACCCGCTGCCCCAAAAGTGGAACGGGTGAAACCAGAAAAACCAGCCCCAGAAACTAGCCCCCAACCAACTAAATCAACCTTTTTCGGAATTTATCTCTGGCTAGGCTTGCTGGCGGGTATATTTTGCGGTATTGGCTATCTTTTTCTTCGTCCCCCTCTCTCTAACCCCCCTGCCGTTACTCCCTCTCCTTCCCCCATGGGTTCCCTCGCACCGGTAGTCTCTCCTGCGCTGGTAGCCTCTCCTTCCCTTTCTCCTCAGCCAAAAGTTCCTCTCTCAGCCGAAGTAACTATTGAACAGGCCGCTTGGGTAAGGGTAATTGCCGATGGCAAAAAAGTCCATGAAGGCAATCTCCAACCCGGGACCAAACGAACTTGGACAGCCCAAAAGAGTTTAACTATTCGATCGGGCAATGCTGGTGCTGTTAAAATCTCTCTTAACGAAAACCCTGCCCAATTAATGGGTAAAGCTGGCCAAATCGGCGAAATCACCCTAACTGCACCCCCTCTCAGTGATCAGTAAACAGTAATCAGTAATCAGTGAACTAAAAACTCACATCTGAAAACAAGGGCCGAATCTAAGACCTAATTGGTTAAGCTAAAAGCTTTGATGTGCTTAGTTTCTAACCTTCTTTTTAGGTAGGAGAATTGTCAGATTCTGTCTTTTGCCTCTTGCCTGTTGCCCCTTGCCTTCAGAAGCTGAAAACTGAAAACTGAAAACTGATAACTGATAACTGATAACTGATAACTGATAACTGATAACTGATTAGGCTGCATCATCCCAGATGGGGGTAAGGGTTTGATAATCGTAGCGGGAAGCGTTGGGATGACAGGTGACACAGGTGGTGTGACCGAGAGGAGTGGGTAAATTGACCCTAGGATGCAAAACCTTTACATAGCTGGACTGTTCAATTAGGAGGGGAACAAAAGTAGTCTCCCTAAGAGGGCGGGAAGAATAACTGAGATAATCCCAGATAAGACGCTGAGTAATGCCGACAATTGGTTTTAAACGGATACCATAGTGAGAATTAGGATTTTCTAGGATTTTTTTCCAAGTTTGACTCGGTAGGATACTGGGAGCAATGGCAATATGGCAGCTGGCACAATTTTCTAGATAGGTTTGCTGTCCAATTTGATAACGATTCAGCACTGTATCCGAGGAAGTAGATTGGGCGATCGCTGGTTGTTGAAGTAGCGAAGCCAGTAGAATACCCCCTAGAATACTGAGGAGAAAGAGGATAAGAAAAAAAATCGATTTCACTTGACCGCTGGAAGGCATAACTGGGATAACGGGTAATTGAACACAATTTTGACACTCTCGCCATCACACAGCTTTGCGGTGTGATGGGAGATTCTTGCTTCACAGAAACCTGCTTTTTGAGACGAATCCCAACGAGTCTTACAGTCTCTCCACAAGCTTAAACTCCTGACTGCCCATCAGTATTTGGGCTCTTCTGGTTTATGTGTGGAAACGAGGTCTATACTGATATTTTCTAGTTTCTTCTGCGGCTCGACTGAGCGTCGCCGAACGTCAAAATAGCCCTAAAAGTCTTGCTTGATAGGTATTTCACGGTTTCATAAGCAAAAATCATAACACAAAGTCGAGAAGAGCCTCTTAACTTTTTTTATATCAAAATTACTTGAACGGGAGCATGAAAAGGGGAGAATTAATCCCCCCCATCAATTTAGACAAAGAAACTATTGACCGCAATAGTGCCGAGCGCCGGTAAACTACCCGTTAACCCAGTAAGATTAATCACCAAATCATTAGCACTTTGGAAACCCCCCGTACCGTCGTTGATAATTAGGTAAGTAGAAGAACTATTGTCCCGTACTAAAACAGCACTGTTAATTCCGAGAGCTTGATTTCCGGCTGTTGCCCCATTAGCATCAATGAAGACGTTAGTAACAATAGTGTTAATATTGGTCGTGGTGCTATCTGTTGCCCGGGTAAAAGCGAGAGGGGCATTAATTGCCGCACCAGCTTGACTAAGCAGGTCAATCTTATCAGTACCGATAGCAAAATCCGTAACTCGGTCTAGGGCTGCTGCGGTGGACTGACTAAATTGGAAAATGAAGATGTCTGTCCCCGTCCCACCGGTTAAAGTATCGGTTCCAGCAGCACCATTGAGGGTATCGTTACCAGCGCCACCCACTAGAATATCATTACCTAAGCCACCAACTAGACTACTTGGGGAGGGATTACCAATCTGATTATCACCGTTAAAGTCTTGTTGAAAGTTGGTTTCTTGGCTGAATGCTGGCGTTGAGTTTAATCCCCACCCTCCAGTGGAAGATTGCCAATTCCAATTGCTATCTAAATTCCATATATATAGAAGGTTTTGTGATGTATTCCTCAGGAGGACTTGGTTAATTCCATTAACGGTTTCTGCGGCTAATATTTGCCAACCAGGGTAGGTATTTGTGGCAATATGAGTGGCACCATTTTTGATGGCGATGGGGTTATTATTGCCAATTTGTGCGTAAAGTTTATTAGTTGTGTCTTGGACTAATTTGGTGTTACCAAAGGCTTCAATTGGGGTGAAGGGTTGACCGATGAATCCATCACCGTTAAAGTCTTGTTGGAAGTTGGTTTCTTGGCTGAAAGCTTGGGTTGAGTTTAATCCCCACCCTCCAGTGGAAGATTGCCAATTCCAATTGCTATCTAAATTCCATATATATAGAAGGTTTTGTGATGTATTCCTCAGGAGGACTTGGTTAATTCCATTAACGGTTTCTGCGGCTAAGATTTGCCAACCTGGGTAGGTATTTGTGGCAATATGAGTGGCACCATTTTTGATGGCGATGGGGTTATTATTGCCAATTTGTGCGTAAAGTTTATTAGTTGTGTCTTGGACTAATTTGGTGTTACCGAAGGCTTCGATTGGGGTGGAGGGTTGACCGATGATTCCATCACCGTTAAAGTCTTGTTGGAAGTTGGTTTCTTGGCTGAAAGCTTGGGTTGAGTTTAATCCCCACCCTCCCTGGGAAGATTGCCAACTCCAATTGCTATCTAAATTCCATATATATAGAAGGTTTTGTGATGTATTCCTCAAGAGGACTTGGTTAATTCCATTAACGGTTTCTGCGGCTAAGATTTGCCAACCAGGGTAGGTATTTGTGGCAATATGAGTGGCACCATTTTTGATGGCGATGGGGTTATTATTGCCAATTTGTGCGTAAAGTTTATTAGTTGTGTCTTGGACTAATTTGGTGTTACCGAAGGCTTCGATTGGGGTGACACTGATATCATCATTTTCAATGGTTCCCGTGGCAGTAGCGGTGGTGATAGTAGCGCCGTTGGTGGCATTGGAGAGGGTGACGGTAAAGTTTTCGTTCAGTTCTACCGTTGTATCCCCCTGAACGTTAACAGTAATTACTTGACTGGTTTCCCCCACCGCAAAACTCAAGGTTCCTGAGGGTAAGACTCCTCCGACAAAATCAGTGGCATTGGCAGGATTGGTTCCAGTGCCGGTAACTGCCCAACTGACGTTATTGGTTCCCGTGGTATTAACCGAACGAGTGACGGTGAAAGTAAAGGCTTTACTGCCACTGTTGCCCTCGGTTTGATTGGCACTGGTGGCGGCAATGGCGAGGGTGGGAACTGCTACATCATCATTTTCAATGGTTCCCGTGGCAGTAGCGGTGGTGATAGTAGCGCCGTTGGTGGCATTGGAGAGGGTGACGGTAAAGTTTTCGTTCAGTTCTACCGTTGTATCTCCCTGAACGTCAACAGTAATTACTTTTGAGGTTTCCCCGGCGGCAAAACTCAAGGTTCCTGACGGGAACACTCCTCCGACAAAATCAGTGGCATTGGCAGGATTGGTTCCCGTACCGGTAACTGCCCAGTCAACGTTATTGCTTCCGGTGGTATTAACCGCACGAGTGACGGTGAAAGTAAAGGCTTTACTGCCACTGTTGCCCTCGGTTTGACTGGCATTGGTGGCCGCAATAGCGAGGGTGGCAGGAGGAGGAGACGGATAATTAGGCGTATTATCAAACAGATTGAGGGACAGAGTATAGGTTCCTGTCCTAACGGCATTATCAATACTGCGAGGGAACAGGTTGGGATTAACATCAGCAAACGTCCCAGAAAATGGACGCCCCAGTCCTCCCCATACGGCTAGGTAGTACAGTCCATTAGCCGGCAAAATAAACGCATAGGTACCCGAACCACTCTGGGAAGAATTTTGTATTCTATTGCCATTAGCATTGTATAAAACTCCACCAAAAACCAAATCTGCTAAGTACCAAGGAAAGCCATCGGCTGTAATCTTCCATTCGATGCGATCTCCCGCTCCTCCCTGAAAGCGATAAAAATCCATATCATCTCTCAGATCGGCGAGAAAGTAGTTATCTCCAATGGATCCTGTCAGTGATACGCTGGCATTTCCTTGAGAATTGATTCCCGTGTTGATCGCATTAGCTAGAGTGTCATTATGCTGTTGTTCTGTCATTTTAGTACATTTAAACTGCTGTGTGTGAAAGATTGTCAAGTATTCTGGTTTAAGGCGAAAAACAAGTTCTACAGTACAATTATTTGTAGGATGGGTTAGCGGTAGCGTAACCCATGCGGGCGTTAGGTTTCATTCTTCAATCCAACCTAAGTTCACCTCTGGTATAGATTAGAATCGATTATTAACATTGATTTTTGCTTATGATTTATTATGGTTTCAGTGGGTATTAATGGGGGTTATTATAAACAAACCAATCAATATTATTTATAAAGTTTTTTGAACGGCTCTTCTGGTTTATGTTTGGAAACGAGGTCTATTCTTGCGAAACAGGTGCAAGATTTTCAGAGAATCGTGCTTCAAAACCTTGCGTCTTTATCGGCCCGCGTCCTGTAGTGGCGAAGCATTCGGATAAAAAATCTACGGTTTCACCGATAGGTTATTGCCCGAATGCTTCGCCCGTACTTTTTGCCGCAAACCCTAGATAGAGTTCTATAGCAGCGGGCAGAAAGCAGTATTTTCGCTGCTTTTGCCCCCTTTTTAGAGAGATTCTTCCCTCACGGAACCATCTTCTTGCACCCAGGCGAGATTTTTAATCATCCGATCGCGGGCATAGGTACGAAGTTGTGCCTCGCTGCGACCCCCTAAATCGATCGCCACTCTCAGATTCGGATCACCGGTGCGAAGGGAGCGAGCCTTAGCAAAAGTCGCTATCTGGGCGTTATTACCCAAAGGGATAAGCAACCAGTCGAGGGGGGGAGCTTGACTGGGTAAAGTCTCGCCTGATAATAAACTGTCGTGGAGTTCTTCGATATTCAGGGAAAAACCGATACCCGGAGCCGATTGCCCCTGGGGATGAAAAACGCCCAATAATTGATCGTAGCGTCCGCCCTGGCCTAAAACACTGAGATTTTGCCGGTGATAACTAACGGCTTTAAAAACGATGCCGGTGTAGTAATCAAAGGTTTGAATCAGACTTAAATCGAGAATTAGGGGAAAGGGTTCAGAGCGATCGGCATTAAGCAGCTCTACTAGGGATTTAAGGTTATTAACGGCTTTTTGGGCTGATTCTTCCTGGGCTAATACGGCCACTTGTGCGAGGACATCCTCGGGATTACCGCGCAGGTGAAATAATTGTCGGGCTTGCTGCCGGAGGGTTTCGTTAGGATAGGGAAGATTTTCGAGGCTAACGTAGTCGAGGAGGGCTAAACAGCGTTTCACCTGTTCGCGTAAGGGATCCGGAAAGGGGGAAAGTAGGGAACGAGTCAAACCGGCTTCTCCTAAAATAATCTGCCAGTTAGGGACGGCCAAACTATCGAAACAGTCGGCCAGGAGCAGTAGAATCTCGGCATCAGCTAGTAAACCGCCAGAAAAGAGCAGTTCTACCCCCGCTTGATAGAATTCCACTTGACGACCGTGATAACCGGCGCTAGGGCGACGAAAAACGTTAGCCCGATAACAGAGACGTTGGGGATAGGACTCCCCACTCATGCGGGTGACGGCACTACGGGCAATGGAAGCGGTTAATTCGGGGCGTAATCCCGATAGTCCTTGACTATCCCCGTGCAGTTGGATCACGGCGCTGGGATCGATCGCACCGCCTGCGGTGAGGGTATCGAGCCATTCAATGGTGGAGGTGACGATCCTTTGATAGCCCCAACGCTGAAAGACAGACTGAAGGCGATCGTTAATCCAGCCTTTTTGGGTAACTTCTAGGGGTAATAAATCCCTTGTCCCCGCCGGGGGTTGATGAATCATGGGAGTTTGCTAATCAAAATCGGTGGCACTGGTAGTCCTATTTATTCTTTTTACCACCAAATAGAGACCAAAAACCGCCCTTGCGCTCCCCTTCCTTTTTTTGTCCCTTCTGATCTTGCCTTTCAGTGTTAGGATTAACCACTTTATCTAGTTCCCGTTTGCACCTAATCACCGTCGCATCTTTGGGGCTGGCTTTCCATGCCCGATTGATATGAACCCGGGCCATGGAGAGTTGATTTTGTTGCAGGTAGGCCAAACCGAGCAGGGCGTGACAGATGCTATTATCCGGTTCTTGCCGCAGGGCATCGCGCAATTCTCGCACAGCTTGGGCGGGATTATTTTGGTCAAGAGAGGCTTGAGCGCGGCGAATATAAGCTTCTAGGGGCGATTCGTTGGCTTTAGCCTGGGCTGCCGTGGTGGCAGCAGCTGCCCCTAACTCGGACTGGTTAGAATTGCCCTGGGAGATAAAGACTTTCGGGGTGGCTTTCTTGTTGCCCCGACCTTCGGTTAAGATCAGATAAACCAGATTGAGTTCACTGAGTTGGGCGATTTTCTCATAGGCATTTTCTAGGGCGGTATATTGATCGATCGCCAAAGATTGCAGGATTTTTTGATAGGCTAATTGATAGTTAGCACTAGATTGGGCTAGTTTTCTAGCCGGTTCGCTATTGATGGTGATTTTACTCAAATCTCTCGCCATTGCCTTGCCCATTTGTGCTAAAACCAGCCGGAATTCTTCCCGAGATAGGTCGCGGCCCAGATGTTCGTAGGCCGGGTTAACTAATTTTGCCAGTAACTGATTAGCCTGTTCCCTGGCGGCGGGGGTGTGAATGCGACAGGTATCGGGATGGAGTTTATAGGCGATTTTTAAGTAACGCTCGCGAATCTCCTCCTGTTCGGCATCGATCGAGACTCCTAAAATAGCGAAGTGATCGATTAAATCAAATTGAAATAAACCCCTGGAAATTGGAAAAGGCATACGGAAGATCTTATCTCCAATCAAAATGATAATCGCAATCAATGTTAAAATAATTAAAACTGAAAGCTCCAAGAAGCCGCTTTTTGCAGAGCTTGGCTTAAGGGGGTGTGAATCTGTCCATTAGTGGCTAGGATTCGCCCCGTTTCTATCAGAAAAGGACTCTCATCGTAGGCGGTAATTTTACCCCCAGCTTCTTCGATCAGAATAACTCCCGCGGCCAGATCCCAGGGATTAATCCCTCGTTCCCAATAACCATCTAAGCGCCCACAGGCCACATCGGTTAAGTCTTTGGCGGCAGACCCGCTGCGGCGTACCCCTTGGGTCAGATGGGTCAGATAACAGAATTCGGCATAATTATTATCGGGGGTTTGACAGCGATCATAGGCAAAGCCCGTCACCAGTAAACTTTTTTCTAGTTCACTCGTCCGGGAGACATGGATGGCACGACGGTTCAGGGTGGCCCCCAAACCCCTGGCAGCCCGAAATAGTTCCTTTCTAAAGGGATTATAGATGACTCCCACTGCTGCTTTCCCTGCGATCAGTAGTCCGATGGAGACGACGGCTACGGGATAACCATGGGCATAGTTGGTGGTTCCATCGAGAGGATCGATCGCCCAGAGATACTCGCTATCGGTCCTTTGCAGTTTTCCCGATTCTTCCGCTAAAATCCCATGTTCGGGAAAGTGACGGCCAATAATTTTGAGAATTTCTGTTTCTGCTCGACGATCTATTTCCGTCACTAAATCGCCCGATCGCCCTTTCTCTTCTATTTTCTCGATTTTACCCCAATTATCCTCGATAATTGTTCCTGCCGCTAGGGCGGCTTCACTGGCAATGTCTAGGTATTTTTCTAATTGGCTGCTAGTATCTGGCACGATTAATCCCGAATCTATTCTTCATCTAAGGGTAAACCAAAACGCACTTTCCCACGGGCAAAAAAGCGACCGAATTGCAATTCATAGACTTCATCTTCGTCTTGGGTGGCTACTTCCATATCGCTACGGGCATAACTGACACAAAGTAAAGCATAACCTCTGGCTTTTAATTCCGGCGATAGTCCAATCGCTTCTGGTTGATCGATATCTCCCGATAATACCCTGACCGCGCAGCTGGTACAAGCTCCATTGCGACAGGAAAAGGGTAATTGATGACCCTGTTTTTCCAGACTGTGCAGTATATATTTATCCTCTGGAACGGTGGTGACAAATTTTTCGCCCGTCTGACGATTGTGAACGGTGATTTGATAATATTTAGTCATAGTTTAGTTAGTCGTAAATTATAGATGCAATTCTAGGTAGTTCTGGCTCTTCGTTACTTGCTATGGTTCGATAGGGGGGCATAAATCGACTCAATCCTTATCTGGCAAGAGATTTAATTGATTAGTTCGCTCTAGAGCGAAAACAGTTGACAAAAATAGCAGCAATGTCTGTCTCTATAAGGGTTTCATTCCTTATAATCCCGTCCATTGCATAACAAAAACCGAAGAGCCGTAGTTCTGAATCTAGGGCTATTTTAGTCTGCTATCTTGATTATATCATCAATAATTGCTCAAATAGTCATCATTTTGACAAATGCTTCTTGATAACTGTTAACTTTTTTGTGGTCACTTGCCAATTTTTATGGCTCTTGAAAATTGATCTCTTTTAATCTAACTGCACCGTTGATAATTGAGATTTCCTGAGAGCCAATTTGCACGATCGCATCTAATCCCTTACCGATAATTTTAACTGCTGGGGGGCGACTTTTCTGCACGGTCATCACCAGAAAAAATTCCTCACTACCCGTGGCTAAAATGCGCTCACCTGTATTAGTTTTCTCAACTTTTAAAGTCACGGGAGTGATAAAAGTTCCCTGCATAGTTGCCCGATTTTGAGTGATAGTAAAACTATTTTTTCCGAGAGTTACATTTCCCTGGGTATTCATCACCCAAGTTTTATTAATAAATTCTGGTTGCTCGACTTCACCTAATAATTTATCCATCAAGACGAATAATCCGGGGGAACCAGAGGATAGACTGTAATCGACGGCGAAAGAACGAACTAGAGCCACTTCTGCCGGTTTATTAGCTCCCTTAACCCTAATTTTATCAGTTTTTAACGTAATTATTCCCGAACCATCGGGACTAGATTGAAAAGATATCGGTTTTGCCTGTCGCCAAGGCGGTGTTTTCGGGAAAGTAACTGTATTTTCCGAGTTCCAGTCGCCTTCTGACCCCTCAAAACTCGCCCAATGTCCTCCTAATCCCCAAATTCTCACACTAGCGACATCGGGAAAAGACCATCCCCTCACAAAAGGTTGCTGTTTAAGATAGATACTAGCGACAAAATCCTCTTCATTTTGCCAGCGATTACGAAAAGCATAAAATCCCTTTTGTTGATCAACTAAAACCCTGGAAAGTTGGCGTTCGGGATTTTCTGGAGTAAGATTAGATGGATAAGCAGCGAGAAGAAAAGGGGCAATATGGGGATAATGGGGGTGAAAAAGTTGTTTTTCTTGACCTTGTAATCGCCATTTTATTGCTGGTAGCCATGATTTATCGGTAATTCCCAATCCGATAGTTAATAAAGATACTCCTACAAACATCTGATGTCTGCCATAAGCAGGAATCAATAATTGACCATTTTTAGGGACAATTCTGGTTAAATAATGGGGGATTAATTGGGCTGCCGAGGAACCAGTTACTAAGTCTAATCCGAGACTATTTCGATACCCTTGCAGAAAAGGAAAAACAGCGAGAACCATGGGTTCGGTGGTGTATAAATCTCCCTCCGTGCCAAATCCTCGATCGCCGATAGCTGTGGTAAAATAGCGTTCGATGTGACGTTTGGCCATTTCCACCTGTGCAGGGGGATAATAGAGAGGATCGGGCGGTAAATCTTCCTTGAGAATCGCTAAACTGGCTAATCCTGCCGCACCTCTGGCCCGCGCATTCCAGTTACTAACTGTGTCTCCATTCCAGTCATTTTTGGGTGAATCGCCTTTGAGAAGTTTTTTACTTTCACTGAATAACCAGCCAGTAATTTCCTGTTGGCGCTTTTCTCCCCAAAAATCATAACAAAGATCGTAGGCGAGAGCGACTCCGGCGACAATCGGAGATTGTTCTAAGATTCTCCTGCCCCGATTTTTACGGGTTTTTTCGAGAATTTCCCAGGCGGTTTCTGCTGATTTTCTATCTTGATTTAAAATTGCTAAAAAACAATGGCCTGTGGCATGATAACCCCCATTAGGAACATAACCATCGTAATAAATTTTTTCTTGTAAACTGTTGTTTAATTGGGCGATAATAGTCTGACCGATGGGAGTTTTCGCTTTTTCTCTGAGATTAGTTAATTCTGACTTGCGAAAGATTAAACGGGGATGTTCTCGCGCTTGTAGGGGGTGGTAATTAGGGACGGGATTAGGCCATAAAGGCGAAATTGTGCCATTAACTTGGCTATGTCGTCTTCTTCCCCCTAAAGTGCCTTGATAACTGCCGATAAGTTGGTCTTGGTAGGGGACAATTTCGATATTATAAATAGCTTCCCTGACTTCCGCTTGCCAAGGGTGACTTTGAATCATCATTTTCACCTGTAATCGCCAAGCATTGTCTAATTTAATCGTTTTTACTGTACCTTGGTGATCCACTTCTTGATTGAATTTCGGTGCGTATCCCCACACCGATGGCTGACAAACAGCGCGATCGCAGCTTAGATCTAGGGTAAGATCTTGATAAACGGGTTGATCTTGCCACAGTTTCCAAACGCCATGTTTCAGGGTTAAACGAAGGTTGCCGGTTAATAATTGCGGATCGATGGTTTCTTGACTAGGTGCGCTTGTACCACCTAGCAAAAGTAAGGGAATCGCCGCTAAAAAAGGAGATATTTTCATAGTAAACAAGCAAGGGGAAATATCAGGTATTCTAGGAAGAATAATTTCCAAATAAATTGGTAAAATTGGCTGATTTCGCTTTTATCTTCTAAATTCACTCCGCGACTACGCCACCAAAGAAGAACAAGTAGGAGCAGATGGGCGACAATGGCCAGAGGAGAATTAATTCCCCTTATCCCCAAGAGTCCGACGGCAATCATACCCGCATAACAAAGGGAAATTGTCAAGAGGGAAATTATTAAGATTTTTTGAGGACCAAGCAGCAGGGTAAAAGTGGTAATTTGGTAAATGCGATCGCCTTCTAGGTCGGGAACATCCTTAAAAATAGCGATCGCAACGGTGAAAACGAGAACAAAAGCTGTTAAAACCCAGATCGAGGGATAGATAGACTGATTTTGATTAATAACTGTGTTGTAGTGGCGAAAAAGACCTAAATTGACGATGACACCCCGGACGGTAAAAATACAGAAGGCGGACCAGAGGGGAAAGCGTTTCAAACGCACTGGAGGCAAGGAATAGGCAGTACCGATGATTAAACTAATCCCCACGGTGATTAACAGCCAAAAACCACCGATAAAAGCCAGTATAATCGCTAAAATACCGCTAAAACCCACGATTAACCCGCCTGTCAACCGAGAAAATTCGCCCTTGGCGAGGGGAAGATGAGGTTTATTGATTTTATCGATGTCGATGTCTTCCAACTGATTTAAACCGACGATATAGACATTACCTGCGAGACAAGCGACCCAAGTGAGCAATAAAACCGACCAATGGCTAAAAAAATCGCTAATATTGCCTAAAGCAATTAAATACAGACTTAAAACACTCAAAGAAGTGCCGATAATCGTATGGGGACGAGAAAATTTCCAGAGACTCCCTAACCGGTGGAGAAAGTTAGGCTGGGGATGGTTAACTGGAAGAAAAGGAGCTTGATTCATCGGACCTCTGGTAAAAATCAAAAATTGTCGTGGTGGCTGAGGATTCGGTCGTCGGTCGTCAGGAGGATTAGGAATGAACAATAATCGATTAAATGGTCTATTTAGCTATTTTATGCCACTTAATCCTGATTTTTGAGGGTTTAAAAACCTCAAAAATCAATTATGCCAGAGGTCGATTAAAAAAAATCAATCCTAGGGCAAGTAATCTGTTAAAATGATAATCCAGACTGAAAACCTGTGGAGAGGTGGCAGAGTGGTTGAATGCGGCAGACTCGAAATCTGCTTTAGGGTCATACCTAACGTGGGTTCAAATCCCACCCTCTCCGTGGAACTGATAATTTATAGCCTTGCCGTGGCTGGTTTTGGCCCGGTGACTAAATTTAGACAAGAAAAATCCACCCTAATTGTTAAGAGCAAAAGCTTTTCTAATCTCCCTTAACTTCTTCACTTTTTCATGGCTAGGGTCAAACCATCACCAATAGGAATAATACTGATATTAACCCGTTCATCCTGCTGAATTTTGGCATTAAGTGAACGGATAATTTTGGTGCGATTATCGGTGCTATCGGCCGCCGCTACCCGTCCCGACCAAAAAACATTATCGATAGCGATAATTCCGCCGCTTCTAACCAATTGTAACGCCCGTTCGTAGTAGGGATCATAATTACTTTTATCGGCATCGATAAAGACAAAATCAAAACTATTACTTTCTCCTGCGGCGATTAATTGATCTAAAGTATCCAGGGCCGGGGCAATTCTTAAATCGATTTTAGCGGCGACACCGGCCTGCTGCCAATAACGGCGGGCTATACTGGTATATTCTGCGCTCAGATCACAAGCGATGAGCTTGCCTTCTGGGGGTAAAGCTAAGGCCACCACTAAAGCACTATAACCGGTAAAAACCCCGATTTCTAGGGTTTTTTTCGCCCCGATCGCCTGTACCAAAAAAGCCATAAATTGACCTTGTTCGGGGGCAATCTGCATGACTGCCAGGGGTTGAGAGGCAGTTTCTTGACGTAATTGAGCTAGAATAGGAGACTCTCGCAGACAGATAGATTGATAGTAGGCATAAAATTGTTGATCGAGTCCAAGAGTTTGATTAGCCATAAAAAAATTGCTAGTGGATAGAGTTATCGAGTAAAATTTTCGGTAATCTGAAGCTAGAGAGAGCGTATTGGTTGACCAAAAAGGAAGACTTGGCAGGGAGCAAATCATGATCAAACCCGACTCAGACCATCTCTTTAACGAGGATCTCGAACAGCTGTTAGAGAGTTTAGAAGACAAAGACAGCGACGGTGACGAGGCTCTAGAGGAACTCAGCTTTTTATGGGAGCAGAGTTCCCCTCCAGCGTCCGGGGCCTCTCTTCGGCAAACCCTGTCTTCCTGGACCTGGGAACAGGAATTAGAAGAACTTTTTGGCGGTAGTATCAATGGGGAAGAAGCCCCCAGTAATGATCTTTATTCTACCCGCGGGGCTGCTCCCAAGTTAGAACCGGAAGATGGGGATGATCTAGCATCTCTGCTGCTGGAAAATGTGGCGGTTCAGGAATCAGAAGCAGTTATAACCATCGGCCACCCCAATTTTTACGACAGCCTCGAAGACTTAGAAGCTTTTCTGGAAAAACCGACTCTACCGGCCCAATCACCACTGCCAGACATCTTTGAATCTTTAGAAGTCCTCCTCTGGGAATCCACAGAAGGGGACCATCCACAAGGGTTAGAATCCCTGGAAATTGCCCCAGAAAGCCTCCTAGAGGATGAATTCAGGGATTTAGAAAAACTCCTCGCAGAAACTGATCAGGTGATGGCAGCAAATCCGGCCGCCAGTTTCGGTTCACCGGTCGGGTCAAATAACCTGCGTCCCCTTGTCAGTAAAGCTTTTGAACAGACGATGCGGGTGCCGATCAAACAGTTGGATAACCTCAGCAATCTGATCGGGGAACTGGTGGTTAAACGCAATCGCCTGGAAGAGGAACAGGATCGCCTGCGTCTCTTTTTAGATAATTTGCTCAACCAAGTCCAAAATCTCAGCGATGTGGGCAGTCGGATGCAGGATCTCTATGAAAGAACCCTCCTAGAAGGGGCTTTACTGGCCAGTCGCAATGCTGGCGATACCATCGGTTACGGTAGAGTTAAGGGAGAAAATCAGGGCAGTTCGGCTATGACAGGCCAACTAGATGCCCTAGAGATCGACCGCTTTACCGATTTCCATTTATTATCCCAAGAGATGATCGAATTGATCGTGCGAGTGCGAGAATCGGCCTCTGATATTCAATTTGTCGTCGATGAAACCGATCAGGTGACGCGCAGTCTGCGACAGGCCACCACCCAACTACAGGAAGGGATGACCAAATCGCGCATGGTTCCCTTTAGTCAAACCGCCGATCGCCTACCCCGGGCAATTCGCGATATTTCCCTGAAACTGGATAAACAAGCCAAATTAAAAGTGGAGGGGGGTGATGTGCTCATCGATAAGATGATCCTCGAACATCTCAATAGTCCCATGACCCATCTGGTCAACAATGCGATCACCCACGGCATTGAATCACCCCAAGAACGCATGGCCAAAGGGAAACCGGCCCTCGGTACCATCTCCGTCCGGGCATTCCTACAGGGCAATCAAACCGTGATCACCGTTAGTGATGATGGGGCCGGTATTGATGCTAATCTGGTTAAACTTAAGGCGATCGAAAAAGGCCTGATCAGCGATCCGGAAGCTCAAAACCTCAGTCCCCAAGAAGTCTATGAACTGCTCTTTCACCCCGGTTTTAGTACCAAAGATCAGGCCGATGATTTTGCCGGTCGTGGGGTGGGTTTAGATGTGGTGCGGACAAGTTTAATCGATGTGCGCGGGACTGTTACTATTGACTCGCTACTGGACAAAGGAACCACTTTTACCATCCGTTTACCCCTCACCCTGAGTATCTGTAAGGCCCTGTGTTGTGTTAGTAATCATGCGCGCATCGGTTTCTCCATGGACGGAGTGGAGGATATGAAGGATTTCCGGGCCAGGGAGATACAAATCGATCGGGAGGGACGTCGCTGCGTTTTCTGGCAAAATACTTTACTACCCTTCCAACCCTTAAGCGAATTGCTTTCCTACAATCGGCAACTAAGTCGCGGTAGTTTTTACACTGGCAAACAGGAGGAAGACTCTTTTTCGATCGTGATCCTGCGCGGTGGTAATAATCTCCTCGCGGTACAGGTGGATCAAGTGATCGGTGAACTGGAAATCGTCATCAAACAGATCGAAGGACCGATTCCGAAAACGGCTGGGATTGCTGGGGCGACGGTTTTGGGCGATGGTACGGTGATGCCGATCGGCGATGTGTTGGAGTTAATCGACATCGCCAGGGGTCGTCTGCGTACCGATAACGGTGGTCCTTGGCGCCAACCTCTCCCCCCCGTAGCGGTGAAAACTAGGCAAAAATCGGGGGCTATGGTTCTGATTGTCGATGATTCGATTACTGTCCGGGAATTGCTCTCTTTAAGCTTTAGTAAAGCTGGTTATCGTGTGGAACAGGCCCGGGATGGTCAAGAAGCTTGGGAAAAATTACGCGGCGGTTTGCCCTGTGATATCGTTTTCTGCGATATCGAGATGCCCCGCATGAATGGCCTAGAATTACTCTATAATTTGCAAAAAGACCCCCAATTAGCCTCGATTCCCGTCGCTTTATTGACTTCCCGAGGAGCGGAACGTCATCGTCAGGTGGCGGCGACATTAGGGGCTAGTGGTTATTTTACCAAGCCCTACACGGAAAGAGATTTACTCTCGGCAGCTGAAAGAATGATTGCGGGGGAAGTGTTACTAGCTAATAGTATTAAAGCGACTCCTAACCCGTCTTGATCCCCCGATACAACGATTATTGACAGTTTCTCTGCGATATCGAAATGCCTCGCCTGAATGGGTTAGAATTGCTCTCTCGTCTGCAAGAGGATGAACAACTTCAGGGAATACCGGTGGCGATGATTACCTCGTGCGGGGCGCAAAAAATGCAGCATCTCGCCGCCGCTCAAGGGGCAAAAGGTTATTTTGTCAAGCCCTATATTGAGGATGTTTTACTGTCGGCAGCCCAACGTTTAATCGCTGGTGAGGTGTTAATCCAAAAACAAAGTCCCGCGGATTAAGTTCAGTTGGAGTTAAGTTTTATCGAGGAGAATTTCCACTAAGGTTTTTACCGTTGTCTCTAACTGTTCGACGCGCTGCTCTAAACTAAGAGAAAGACCGGGAGGTTTTAAACCATGAATCGCTTGCAAAAATGCCTCCCATCCCTTTGAGCATTTAATATTGTAGGCTTCTTTATAGGCTTTATAGGCATTATTATAGTTACCGTAAAGGGAGATAATATCATCTTTAGTTAAATTTCCTTCAGGCAAAGACTTATGGGCAATATTCAAATTTTGCTCGCTTAAACTATTTAAAACTTCTTGCAAGCGGACAGTCAAAGTGGCCGTAATTCCGTAAACTTGGGCGGCATTTTTTAGATCCTGCTGGTGCAAATCTTCTAGGTTAGCAATTAATTTACTGATTCTAGACATGATTGATTTTACTCCTTAACTGATTTATTTATCTAGCAAAGATTTGTTGATATTTGACTGACCACTCCCCATTTGTGGCCGGTCAGGATCGGAGGGCAAGTTATTATCTATCGAACCAAAATCTTCCCAGTTATCATCGAGAAATAGAGATTTCACTAAAGTCCATAAAATAGTTAGCTTTCCATATACAGACTTGGTACTACGGACATTATGGGCCGCCACTTTTACTTCCATTTCAATCTGCTTTAATTCAGCAATAACTTTCTCTCGCTCCGCCGTAATTTTGGCTTTTTCTTCAGTTAAATTCCGCATTTCTGAAATTAAAGAATCTAATTCTTTTTGCAGGTCAACATTAGTGGCAGATATTTCAACAATTTGGTCTTTTAAATGACTGTTATCATCTCTATATTGCTGATTCCATCGTTTATATTGTCCTTGAGAGCTTCGCAGGGACTTAATTACAGCAACAGCTTCTTGTAACTCCCGATTATCTGGATAATTTCTGGCTAGTTTATAGAGAGAATCTACTCGATCGTCGATATCCATTTTTATCTACCTCTTTGCCTAGATAATCTTATGATACCCAAGCTTACCGATAAAATTAACCCGAAGAACCAGCCTTTTGGAAAATCATTAAATGTTGTTGGGGCAAAGTCTCGATAATTTCTGCTGGCACTAAACCGACAGCAGCCATTTCTTTTTCTACCTGTCTGCGGGTCATTTTATGAAGGGCTTTGATGGGAATCAGGGGATTTTCACGACGGTATTCTACTAATACCACCCTACCATCGGGTTTTAAGGATTTGAGCAGATTCTCCATCATCTCGCGGGGAGAGGAAAACTCGTGATAAGCATCGACCATTAAAGCTAAATCGATCGCATTTATAGGCAATTGGGGATCGGTTTCTGTGGCGAGAATTGTGGTGATATTCTTCACTTGATTTTCCTCGGCTAAAAAATCAATTGCCCCTAACATTTCCGGTTGCACATCAACGGCGAAAACTTGTTCTACTAAATTCGCCAGAGGAAAACTAAAATAACCTGTCCCTGCGCCGATATCTGCTACTAGATCTGTGGGTTTTAGATGTAGTGCAGTGATCAGATCATCGGGTTTTTCTGTGAAACGGCGACTAGGACGTTCTAACCATAACATTTCTTGGTGTCCCATAACCTTAGCGATTTCCCGTCCTAGATAAAATTTACCGATACCATCGCGACTATGAAGCGATCGAATCTGATAATATTGCTGCGGCGCTAAAACTGAAGCATCGTAGGTAAGATTTAATAATCCGAAACCACAAAAAACCACTATTAGAAACGAGACAATTAAGAAAAATTTTTGCTTAAACAGCATCGGGATTAAAAACGGTGGGCTAGAAAAAATAAATTCCCCGTCTGGGACAGGGAAAAAATCTATCTTGGTCAACAAAACAATTAGTCTAAAAATCCCATTAAAGTTTCGGGATCATCGATTTCATTGGAAGCAACGGGACGATTACCCATGACTGTATAAGTTTCGCTAATGTGCAGATGACTGAGAGCAATCGGACGATTGCCAGAAATCGCTAGAGTGCTGCTAACTTCCATACCACTAGAGCCGACAGGACGCAATCCACCGACGGAAGAATAGGTACTAACCACTTTCAGATGGCTAACTTCCACGGGACGGCCTCCGGGTAACATTTCATCTTCCGTGAAGTGAAGATGGCTAGTACCAACAGGACGATTTTCGGGTAAGCGATGTTCAGGTTGATAGAATTTTAAGGCTTTGGAAGCCGATTCAGCGTTGTTTTTCACCGAAAGGGCGACCACTTCTTTATCTTTGGCGGTTTTAGCCGTAGTAGCTTTACCGCGTGAGCTGCTGGTCTTTTCTTCTGTGGTTGCTGGGGTTTGAGTCCCGTTCGTTTCTAGATTTTCCACCGTCATAACCTGATACTCCTTTCCGTTAATAGCTTCGGGGAAACGATAAGATTTAAGTTTAGGGTATTCTCGAAGACTTTTAATCTTTTTTTAAAATCCTCTCTAATATTAAGATACATCTTTCTTTCCCAAAACCCTATAAGTGTTGGTAATTTGATTGATAATTTATTTTGCCTGTTCTCTACACCTAGCCGCTAATGTCCGCTTTTCAACTACAAGCACCCTTTCAACCCACCGGGGATCAACCGGCAGCGATCGAACAATTGGTAGATTTCCTGCAAAACCGGCAGCGTTTCCAAACCCTCTTGGGGGCAACTGGCACCGGCAAAACCTTCACCATTGCCGCTGTGATCGAGAAAATCGGCAGGCCTACCCTTGTCCTCGCCCATAATAAGACCCTGGCCGCCCAATTATGTAACGAATTGCGGCAATTTTTCCCTAATAACGCCGTGGAGTACTTTATCAGCTATTACGACTACTATCAACCGGAGGCTTATATTCCCGTCAGCGATACCTACATCGAAAAGAGTTCTTCGATTAATGATGAGATCGATATGCTGCGCCATTCGGCCACGCGATCGCTGTTTGAACGCAGGGATGTGATCGTCGTCGCTTCCATTAGTTGTATTTATGGTTTGGGAATGCCGGCGGAATACCTAAAAGCGGCGATTTCCTTAACAGTTGGTCAAGAGTTCGACCAAAGGCAATTATTACGGGCCTTGGTGTCAGTGCAGTACAATCGCAATGATTTGGAGTTAACTCGCGGTCGTTTTCGTCTGAAGGGCGATATTTTGGAAATTGTCCCCGCTTACGAGGATCGGGTGATTAAAATTGATTTTTTTGGCGATGAGATTGAAAGTATTCGTTATCTCGATCCCCTGACGGGGGAAGTTTTGCAAAAATTAGAGCGAATTAGTATTTATCCGGCCCGTCACTTTGTTACCCCGGAGGAGCGTTTAGAGGTGGCCTGTCGGGATATTAAAACCGAGTTAGATAACCGTTTATTGGAGTTAGAAAAAGCGGGCAAATTACTGGAAGCGCAACGGTTGGATCAGCGGACTCGTTATGATTTAGAAATGTTGCAGGAAGTGGGTTATTGTAATGGCGTGGAAAATTATTCGCGGCATTTAGCGGGTAGATTAGCGGGGGAACCGCCGGAATGTTTGGTGGATTATTTTCCTCAAGATTGGTTATTAGTTGTGGATGAATCCCATGTCAGTGTGCCGCAGATTCGCGGGATGTATAATGGCGATCAATCACGAAAAAAAGTTTTGATCGATCACGGGTTTCGTTTACCGAGTGCGGCGGATAATCGTCCTTTGAAGTCGGAAGAATTCTGGCAGAAAGTTAATCAATGTATTTTTGTTTCGGCCACCCCGGGAGATTGGGAATTAGCACAGTCAGAAAATCGCATTGTTGAACAAATTATCCGACCGACGGGAGTTTTAGACCCAGAGATTTTTGTGCGACCAACCGAGGGACAAGTGGATGATTTATTAGGGGAAATTAAGGAGCGAGTGCGTTTAAATGAACGGGTTTTGATTACCACTTTAACTAAACGCATGGCGGAAGATTTAACCGAATACTTGCAAGAAAGGGGAATTAAAGTTAGATATCTACATTCGGAAATTCAATCAATTCAACGGATTGAAATTATCCAAGACCTGCGAGAAGGGGTCTTTGACGTGCTGATCGGGGTGAATTTGCTTCGCGAGGGGTTAGACCTGCCGGAAGTGTCTTTAGTGGCGATTTTAGACGCAGATAAGGAAGGATTTTTAAGGGCTACCCGCTCTTTAATTCAAACTATTGGCCGGGCTGCTCGTCATATTCGGGGTCAGGCAATTCTTTACGGAGATAATCTCACCGATAGTATGATTAATGCGATCGAAGAAACCAAGAGACGGCGCACTATTCAACAGGAACATAACCAAAAACATGGGATTATTCCGCAACCGATTGTTAAAAGGTCGAGTAATTCAATTTTGGCTTTTCTGGATATTTCCCGTCGCCTAAATTCCCAACAATTAGAGGAGGTTTGTGAGAATATAGAAGAAATTTCTTTAGAACAAATTCCTGAATTAATTCAACAACTAGAAGCGCAAATGAAAGAAGCGGCGAAAAATCTAGAATTCGAGTCAGCAGCTAAATATCGTGATCGGATTAAGCAATTACGAGATAAGTTATTAAATCATGTTAGTTGACAATCCCGTTGCCTAAAGGTGTGGGGATTCTTCTCTCTTTCTGGCGAAATAGTTCCCATACATGGGCAAAGTCTCAGTGGTTCTTACGACCGTAATCAAGGAATTAAAGCTTTGCATTTAGTGACGGCTTGGGCGGGGGGCTCTCCCAGCTTTGGTGGGTAAAATGTATTCTAAGATACATTTCTCAAGAGCGAGGGGGTGGAACGAACCACAAAGACACAAAGGACACAAAGATCGATCGATCCTATGTCAATTAAACTTATCACACAGACCCTAGAAGAGCCGGCGGGGGATCAGAAATTAGTTTTAGTGAGACTTAGACGTTTTCGTTCAGCAAAAAAGGCTCAAACTATTACGGGACAAGGGGTTAATATATCTGGGTTTCAGCGATTTGGCTTCTCGAAGTAAATCCCAAGCAGGGATTCGGGTTAAGGCTTTTCTCGATTTGTTTTTTGTCTAAGTCCCACTATGGCGGCAGCGAGGAGAAAATGCCTACTTGGTTAGGTGAGGATTATTGCTATCATTCTCAAGGGGGAAAAGACTTAACAGATTTGTATGAATAGGTGATTGCAGGGAGTCAATGAGAACAAGTTTGTTACAGTATGCTAAAACTAATAATTAGGGTTTGCGGCAAAAAGTTTGTTGGTGGGGTTAGGAGTCAGAAGTCAGGAGTCAGGAGTCAGGAGTCGGGAGTTTCAGGCTTTGTTGCCCTCTCTTTTTTGTACCAACTTATGTACTATTATAAGGATAAGGCAAGGTTTTTGAAGGTCCCAATCCGATTTTCGCAGCATGAACATCGGATTTTAACAGGTCAAAAGCCTTATTTTAAAAGGGTTTTACCATTATTCAGCAAACCCTACTTAATATCATCTTCGCAATCACTCGTGGACTGGAGACAACAACTAATTATTTTTACCCGTTATCCGGAATTGGGGAAAGTAAAAACCCGTATGATTCCAGCTTTGGCAGCCAAGGGAGCCGAAGAATTACACCGCAAACTGGCCGAATATACTCTCAGTAAATTAGCGGGTTTGAGGAATTTTCTCTCTCTGATCATTTACTACCATGGCGGCAGCGAGGAAAAAATGCGTACTTGGTTAGGTGTGCATTATTCCTATCATTCTCAACGGGGAAAAGACTTAGGAGAAAAGATGCAAAACGCTTTTGCCGATGGTTTTGCTCAAGGGATGACAGCGATCGCTATGATTGGCACAGATTGCCCAGAAATCGGGGAAAAAGAGATTTTAGCAGCCTTTGAGGCCCTAAAAACCCACGATATGGTTTTAGGGCCGGCGTTAGATGGAGGATACTACCTAATTGCTTTAAAACAGGTCTTTCCAGAGCTTTTTGACGGTATTCCCTGGGGGACGGGGGAAGTCTTGGCAAAAACCCAGACAATCGCCGCTAAACTAGCTTTAAAGACCGCTTATCTGCCTAAATTAGCCGATATTGATCGCCCGGAAGACCTGCCTATCTTAAAAAAGTACCTGCCAGAATTAAGGTTGAACGATGACGGGGGTTCCCATGCGGACTAAATCAAACAACACTTTCACATCCTGATTCCGCATCCGCACACAACCATGGGAAGCGGCGCGACCGAGGGAATTTTCCGCGGGGGTGCCGTGAAAACCGATGGAATTTTTGCCGTCACTCCAAAAACCGATCCATCTTTCCCCTAGGGGACTATTGGGACCGGGGGTGCTGACTTTTCCCGTCCAGGGACTTTTCCAGACGGGATTGCGAACTAATTCCCGCACTTCAAATTTACCTGTGGGGGTTTCCCAGCCTTTTTTGCCGACGGCGACGGTAAATTGGGCTAAAACTTTACTATCTTGATAAACGTAAACTTTTCTCTCTTTCAGTTTTAGGATCAGATGGGTAGCGAGAGTTTGATTGGCTGCGGTATTCGGGGTGACGGTGCTGATTTGGTTAGCTTGGGCCGGATATACGGGTAAACAAGTTAATCCTAATCCGATGATTAAGAGGGTCAAATTTCGTTTGAACGCCATTATTCCCACACTCCTCAATTGCGATAGCGATAATTTTTAAGGATAGCAAATAGGGAACTTTTTGGAAGCTCAAGCCGCTTACACTGTGCCAGTTTTAGCTTCGTACTGCCGACAACCTTCACAGGGACCTGGGGGATTAACCGCACAACGCAAGTGGGGGGAATACGCATTAAAACGACAACTAAGATCACCTATAAATGCCGGTTTATTTTCTGTCCCTAGAGGGATTGACAAAAAACCACTGGCCCTCACCGTGCTGTATTCGTGACGATGGCGAATCCCTCTCAAACGGTTACTTAATCTCTGTTGGAATCGGTTAATTAACCAGAGACTAACCAGAGAGGGAAAGAGGGCGAGGATAAAAACAAAGGTTATCCTGATCACGATTTCAGTTTAGGCGATCGCCAGTGATGCTAACTTATTATTAAGGCCGGCCCTAAAAATTAGGCCATAACCAAGGAAGACTTCAGGGGTTCTTCCTTTTTGCTTTCATAAACTGCCCCAGTACCGGGGAATCCTCTGGTTAGTTCCCGGACTTTAATCTCACCTGCTTGCAGGGATTTGGTCAAAATTTCCATGGCAACCACGGGTTTACCGGCACCACAGAAGAATAAATCGGCGGCGAAATAGCCGTGTTCAGGCCAGGTGTGGATCGCGATATGAGATTCAGCTAAAGTCGCCGTCGCGGTAACTCCGTGGGGACTGAACTGGTGGACACACAAATCGATCAGCGTTGCTTCTCCTGCCGTAATTCCATCGAGGATAGCGCGACGAATGCGCTCGGGATCGTTGAGGAGGTCAGCAGGTACTTGCCAAGCATCGACAATCAAATGGGTTCCCAGTTTGGTCATTTTTTTTTCAATACTCCCTATCGAAAAACCTTCACAGAATTACCAGTGTAACACAATTTTTCTAACTTGTGCAAAAAAGATCCAGTTTTTCTCGGTTACTTTTTCTAAAAAACTGAGACAGTGTGGGGTGTGGGGTGTGGGGTGTTGGGAAAAGCGCAAGGGCCTAATTTTATCTGGGAGGGGGGACAGGATTAGTGGGGACGGTGGGACTGGGAGAAGCGGCAGGAATGGGGGGATTTTCGGGTTTACGGACTTGGGGGACGGGTAACAGATAGAAAAGTAGGGCGCAAGCGACAAGACTGCCTAATCCTGCCAAAAAAGGCACTGTTCGACTGGCCACCGATTCATTCACCTTATGGTAGCGACGGGAAACTGGCTGTAATTTTAGGGTTAGGTCAGGTAAAGTGCGAGTATCGGCAAAAAATTGGTCAATCGCTTCTATTAAATCGAATAACTGCACGGTACTGATTTCTATCTTGACCGGACTTTCTGGGATGTTCAAGTCCGTTGATGGATACCAGACCAGACGATGGAGATTCTGGTCAATCTTTTCTAAGTACACATGATCTGGTTCCTGGACGGGGTCTTGGGGATGACGAACACCACTTAAAAATTCTTGGGCATACTGACTGACCGCTTGGACTAAATTTTCCAAGAAAACCCGACCACCTTGCAGGACTTTATTAGCCCCGATTAACCGACATTCTACGTTAGTCAAAATTGAGAGTAAAGGTCGGCTATCCCCGGGTTTAGCTGGGGCGAAATCATCGCCGAAACCATCGAGAATCAGGGTACAATTGGGCAGGCTATACTGTCTTCTCATCTTTACACGATCTCCCCATCAAATAAACTAATCCAAAGCCGCTGCATTCCCGTCGTACCAGTACAAAATAATAACCGATCGAGGAGGGATAAAGCCAGTTCATTTAAAGCATTTTCATCCGCTAGATAAACCGATACTTTGGCCCGACGGGGGTTCATGCGACTGCGAAAATTGGAGCGAAATCGTTCTAGGTATTCTGATAAAAGAAAATTATTATCCACGGGTAAACCCTTTGATTCCATCTGTTGCCGCGCTAACAGTAATTGTCGGATGGATATAGCCAGGGGTTTGGCCCGATAACTGGCAATGATAACTAAAGCTTTTGCTTGGTCAAGGGTGAGACGGTCGAGAGTGTAAGAAATTCGCCACGGATTGGTACAGCGCAGGCGCCAGAAAATAATCCGGTTTTTAACAATTTTATCGAGTCCTAGTTCTTTACAGAGGGCTAACAGGGCCTCCCCGGCGCCGACTTCTAAGGATTCCAACGCTAATAGCATTAAATCGATATGCTGTTGGATATGTAGGGCGCATTGCTGACTGGCAATCGGAAAATCTGGTAAAACGCTTAAAATAACTGGTTTTTCTGGGGCTGATGCTGTAGATTCGGGCGTTAGGCTAGTAGGGGTCATGATATAGGATAACTAGAACACAAGGGCGATCGAGTCAGGATATTGTAAATTGTATAGATAGCTGTCCCCCATTTTACGAGACACGGAAACCGAATGGATCTGAAATCACTGATTCGCGATATTCCCGACTTTCCCAAACCGGGTATTGTCTTCCGCGATATTACTACCCTACTCAATCATCCCCAAGGATTACGTTACACCATCGATACCCTAACGGCAAAGTGTCGCGATTACGGTTTATCCCCCGATTACATTGTCGGTATGGAATCGCGGGGTTTTCTCTTTGGTGTTCCTTTAGCATACCAATTAGAAGCGGGATTTATTCCTGTCCGGAAACCGGGTAAATTACCCGCCGCCGTCCATAGTATCGAGTATGATTTGGAATACGGAAGCGATAGCCTGGAAATTCATCAGGACGCGGTGGCGGCCCATCACAAAGTCTTAATTGTCGATGATTTAATCGCGACGGGAGGGACGGCGAAAGCGACGGCCGATTTATTAGAAAAAATTGGTTGTGAGGTGTTAGGATTTGCCTTTATCATCGAGTTAATCGACCTCGGTGGTCGGGAAAAATTACCCGATTTACCGATTATTACCCTCATCGATTATTAGGTTTTTTCTAAGTACCCAAGCAGAATTAATTACACATTTTGCTAACACTCTGGCAAGAGTGCCTATCTCAAAAATGGCAATTAATTCTGCACCACTATTTATCTCCTGTCTCCTGAATTGGAGTCCCCACTAGGAAATTAACTTGGCACGATTACTTATGACGGCGACTGATGATAATTATAAGGATGCAACCGCTCGATCGAGTGCTAATGGGTTACAATCTCTCCTAACTAGCGAAACTTTTTTATATATTGTCAAGCGTGTTCTCCAGGGTTTATTAACTCTGTTGTTGGCCTCGGCGTTGAGTTTCGCTATTATCCAATTAACCCCCGGTGGTTTTCTAGCTTTGCTTGACCTTAATCCCAAGATTAGTCAGGAAACTAAAGAACAATATATTGCCCTTTTTGGTTTAAAAGACCCGCCGATTGTCCAGTATTTTAAGTGGTTGTGGCAAGTGATAACTCAGTTTAATTTTGGTCTGAGTTTTACCTATTTTCGTCCCGTGTCTTCCCTATTATTAGAGAGAATTCCAGCGACGTTGTTAATGTCTTTGACTTCCATCATTTTAACCTGGGCGATTGCGATTCCCTTGGGCATTGTCAGCGCCGTCAAACAAAACCAATTTATCGATAAATTTTTCCGAGTTATCAGTTATCTTGGTCAAGGTTTCCCCAGTTTTATCACTGCCCTTTTACTGCTAATTCTCGCCCAAAATGTCTCGCCGCTTTTACCAGTGGGTGATATGACCAGTATTAACTATTCGGAATATTCCCCTATCGGTAAAGTTTTGGATATTGGTTGGCACATGATTTTACCAACTATTGCCCTAACAGTTACCAGTTTTGCTGGATTACAAAGATTGATGCGGGGACAATTATTAGATGTTCTGCGACAGGATTATATTCAAACTGCGAGGGCGAAAGGTTTACCGGAAAATAAAGTTATCTATGTCCACGCTTTACGCAATGCTATTAATCCCCTGATAACTCTTTTGGGCTTTGAATTTTCTAGTTTGCTAAGTGGGGCATTTATCGCCGAATTTTTCTTTAACTGGCCCGGATTAGGTCGTTTAATTCTGCAAGCTGTGACGGCTAAAGATTTATATTTAGTTATGGGCAGTTTAATGATGGGGGCTACTATGTTGATTATCGGTAATCTCCTGGCTGATTTACTTCTCAAAGCTGTAGATCCTAGGATTAAATTGGAGGATTTAAAGTAGGGTGATAGGGAAATTTTATCAGTTATCAGTAATCAGTTATCAGTTATCAGTGGGGAGATGGGGAGACCACTGCGTGCGCGTTGCGGGGGGAGACCACTTCGTGCGCGTTGCGGGGGGAGATGGGGTAAATTTCAACTAAAACCCTAAAACACCAAAACCCAACCCCTAACCCCCAACCCCTTTTTTCCTTTTCACTTTTTACTCAAGTAGGGAGGCACAATTATTTGTAGGATGGGTTAGCGGTAGCGTAACCCATGCAGGCGTTGGGTTTCATGCTTCAACCCAACCTACGTTCATCTTATATTTAATTCCACCCACCCACTTAACCAACTATGTTAGCAACTACACATTATTTACTCAGGTCAAAACAAGACGGACAATACCTAGTAGCGCGTCTGAGAAAAGGTGAAAGCGAAACTCCAGCTAGTTATCTGCTTCTGTTTAAAGAATCCTATGATGCTTTAAGTTATATCAATACCCATGCTCAGGATTTAGCCAATAATTTTTCTGTGGAAACTCTCTCAGGAACACAATTAAAGGGACTAATGCAGCGATGGGGATTTGCAGGAATTGGTTTAGTTAGTGAACCTTTGGAACCGCAAGTGCAGTTTTTAGCCTACGAAAAAGGATTTAATCTCTAAACTATGAAAACGCTGTTAATCACTGGAGTTAGTGGGTTTTTAGGTTGGCATATTTACCAAAAAACTCGCTCATCTTGGGCAAGTTTTGGTACATATTTTAATCACAATGTCAATAGTAATGACCCGAATTTAATTAGGGTTTGCTGAATAATGGTAAAAACCTTACAGGAAAGGGCTTTTAGCTTGATTGAGAGCTTCCCAAATGCACTTAAATCTGCTAGAATCTCTTAAAACCCTTGCATCACCCTTGCATCACCCTTGCATCTTCTCTAATTAGTGCTAATGTACCGTAAAAGCGAGTTACCCTCAACCCCACCAGAAAACTTCGAGCTGCCCTTTGAGGGGAAATTATCCCAAGACAATCGTTGGGTAATTATGGCCAACCTCATTCCCTGGTCAGAATTTGAAGCGGAATACGCATCACTTTTTTCAGAAGAAATGGGCACACCCGCCAAAACATTCAGGACAGCACTCGGAGCATTAATTATTAAAGAAAAATTAGGAACAAGCGATAGAGAAACGGTAGAACAAATCAAAGAAAATCCTTATTTACAATACTTCTTGGGGTTTTCATCCTACAGCAATGAACCCCGGTTTGAAGCGTCAATGTTGGTTCACTTTCGAGAAAGAATCACTCTGGAACTAATTAATAAAGTGAATCGCTTTATGGTCAAAAATTCGAGAGAAATAAAAGAAGAAGAAAACACCGAAAAAAAGTTAGAGAGCGAAACCCAAAGTCAACCAGAAAATCGAGGTAAATTAATTTTAGATGCCAGTTGTGCGCCCGCAGATATTAGTTATCCTACGGATTTAAACCTGTTAAATCAAGGAAGAAAACAAACCGAAAAAATTATTGATATTCTCTATGAAACTTTAAAAGGAAAACTTGTTCAAAAACCGAGAACCTATCGTCTCCTAGCCAGAAAAAGTTATTTAGAAGTAGCAAAAAAAAGAAAACCTACCGTCAAACAAAGACGAAAAGCTCTGAAAAGACAACTGCAATATCTAAAAAGAAATCTCGACCATATTGAACAACTTTTAGCAGAAGGAGCCTCGCTACAAAGCTTGAAAAAAAGAGACTATAAACTGTTATTAGTAGTCACAGAAGTTTATCGCCAACAACTCTGGATGTACCAAAATAACAAACAGAGTATTGAAGACAGAATTGTCAGCTTAACTCAACCCCATATCCGTCCGATAGTCAGAGGAAAAGCTGGAAAACCCGTAGAATTTGGGGCTAAATTCTCAGCAAGCTGTATAGATGGTTACATATTTTTAGACCGGATTAGTTGGGATAACTTTAATGAATCGGGAGATTTAAAAGCACAAATAGAAGCTTATTATGACTATACAGGATACTATCCAGAATCAGTTCATGTGGACAAAATTTATCGAACCAGAGAAAACCGAGCTTGGTGTAAAGAAAGGGGAATCAGAATCAGTGGTCCCCCATTAGGAAGACCAGCCAAAAATGTTAGTAAAGAACAAAAGAAACAAGCTACCGATGATGAGAGGATTCGGAATTGTATAGAGGGCAAATTTGGACAGGGGAAAAGAAGATTTAGCTTAGGTAAAGTGATGGCTAAACTTCCTCATACTTCCTTTTCAGCGATTGCTATTACTTTTTTAGTCATGAATCTTTCTAACCTGTTGAGGCAGGTTTTTTGGGCTTTTTTATGTCTGAAATGGAAAAACAGCACTTTTTCTCGGTCAATGATTAGGATAAGTTATAACTTAAAAATTAATCAACAACTAAAGCTTATGCTTGTAGCTAAGTGAAATCATTGATTAAGAGACCTGTACTTTTCAATGACTTTTTCAGCAGACCCTAATTAAAGTTAACTTAACAGACTTAGCCGCAGTTAAAGAAATTTTTCAACGGATTAAACCCGACGCAGTAATTCATGGGGCTGCCCAATCAAAACCGAATCTCTGTCAAGAATTTCCCCAAGCATCCGAGGCAATTAATCTGACAGCTTCTCTAGAAATTGCCCGATTGTGTAGTCAATATCACATACCGCTAGTTTTTACCTCTACCGATTTAGTTTTTGATGGTAAAAATGCCCCCTATTCCGAACATGGTCCCGTTTCTCCCGTCAGTGTCTATGGTGAGCAAAAAGTAGCGGCGGAAAAGGGTATTTTAGCAATATATCCTCGGGCAGCCATTTGTCGAATGCCTTTGATGTTTGGTTCCCCTTCTCCCAGCGCTAATAGTTTTTTGCAACCCTTTTTAAAAACCCTGCAAGAGGGAAAAGAATTATCTCTATTTACCGATGAATATCGTACAGCTGTTGGGGTTAATAGTGCGGTGGATGGGTTACTTTTAGCCCTAGAAAAAGTGCAAGGGATTATTCATCTGGGAGGTAAAGAAAGAGTTTCTCGTTATCAATTTGGTTTACTAATGGCGGCAGTTTTTAATATTCCCAGAGAACAAATAAAACCCTGTTTACAGTCCGATGTTCCCATGAGTGCGCCCCGTCCCCAGGATGTTTCTCTTGATAGTTCTCTTGCTTTTTCTTTAGGTTATCAACCATTAAGTATTAAAACCGAATTAGAGGCAATTAGAGATGAAATTATCTGAACAAAAGCGGACTATATTAATTATCTTGCTCCTTTTTTTTACCGCTATTCTCATGGCCAATTATTTTGAGGTAGGAATGACAGGAGTGTTAGCTTTTTTCGTTGCCTATCTTTCTAAAGGATTGCGAAAAGTTAAGTAAAAAAATTAATTGTTTCAATCAACAATCTCGAATTCTATTGACTGCTCTTGGTCAAAATTATAGGTAAAATGATCGACAATATTAGTATCGCTCAATTCAAGATTATAAAAATTGATCGCTGGTTGATCAAAAAGTGGGCCAGCGTGCCAAGTTCCCACCTCTAATTTAATAAAACAGTCCCCGGGGATGCGAAAAACCTTTAATTTTTCCAAATCCGGTTGAGGATGAGGACTAGGGGGGGCCACTCCTAAAAACCACTCTTGTCCCCCCAAAGAACCAAGACATTGGGTACATTGACTATGGCGAGTAATTCGATTAAATTTACGTCCGCGAGTCTGTAAACGCATAATATAAAAGCGTGGCACACCGTTTTTTAAATGTAGTTGTGCATCGCTTTCATCAAACAGTTTCCCGTCATGGCTAGGGGTTATTAATTGACCGTAGGGACGGAAACTTTCGGCGGTAATTAGTTGCGCTGACAGGGGACGAACGGTAATCGAATTACTCATAAAAATTACTGCTGACTAACAGTTATAGCTGTACCATCTCGGAGAGAAAGAATATTATTAATAGCAATTCTTTCCCCGGCATTTACTCCAGAGATAACCTGATAAGCTTGCCCTTGAATCGTTCCGACTTGAATGGGTTTTTGTCTAACCACTAAACGCTCCTTGGCATTTTCTTGACCTTCTTTAGCCTTTTCTTTCTCGGCCACAAAAACAAAATTTTGCGCTCCGATGCTAGTCACTGCCGTGGTGGGAACTAATACCCCCGGTTTTTGATCCCAAATTAACCGCGTCCGCACATATTGGTTATTGCGAAGACTGCCATCATTAGTAAAGGCAAATTTGACTAAAACCGATTGGGTAGCTTGGGAAACGGTGGGGGAAATAAAAGTTACTTGACCGCGAACCCCCGGGCTGCCATCGGGATTAATAATTTCCACGGGCAAACCGACGCGCAGACGCGGTTGTAATTCCACGGGAATCTGCACATTTAGTTCCAAAGTTTTATTATTAGTCAACGAGGTTAATTCTTCACCCAGGGAGATAATATCGCCGACTTTTCTTTGATTAAAATCGCCGACAAAACCATCAATCGGGGCGGTAATGGTGTTAAAAACTAAATTCTGACGCGTCGCCCCTAATTGCCCCTCAGCGCTGGCTACTGCCGCTTGACGACTGTTCACTGTTGCCGCCGCCGCCGCCACCTGTTGCCGTGAGGCTAATTCGTTTTGAATGGCGATATTTAATGCTTCTTGGTTTGCCTGTAGGGTAGCCCTAGCCGCCGTCACCTGTTGACGGGCCGCATCACGATTTTTAGACCGGGCCTCTACTTCCGCCCTGGCGGCCTGAATGTCGCGGCGGCGATCATCTAAGTCCTGTTGGGGCTGTGCGCCTTGTTTAACCAGAAATTCGGCTCTTGTTAGGTTTTTTTCCGCTAAATCTAAATTAGCTCTCGCTCTCTGCAAATCGGCTTCGGCGGCGCTCAAGGTGGCGATCTGACTTTTAACATTAGCTTCCGCATTGGCCACATTTGCCCGATTCTGGGCAATTTGGGCTTTATTTGCCCTCGCTTGCGCTTGTCTTTGCCTTAAATCTGCTTCAGACCCGTTGAGGTTCGCTTTGGCCGAATTTACCTGGCCGATACTGGCGTTTACCTGTTGCTGTTGTTGTTCGGGATCCAATTCGGCGATTTTTTGTCCCTGAGTTACCTGATCGCCAGATTTAACGAAAATAGTCCGAATCCGACCGGTAATCTGAGGGGAGACGCTAACACGCTCTTGGGCGATCAAAGTACCCACAAATTCGCTACTTTGCACTAATTTGTCGGTGCCGAGGGTTTGCAGTTTGACGGGAACAGCCGCCGGTCCAGTGGCCTGGGGGGTTTGGGGGGCGCAACCAGCGACAATTAGGGAAACGGCGATCGACGAACCGATCGCTCTCGATACGTTAACGGATCGTTTAATCATTGTTAAATTTACGGGTTTTTAGCGGAAAAAGTGCTAGGAAATCGGAAAAGGAAGAGGAAGATGAGGAGAGAAGCTTTTCCTTAAATTTTACTCTACAGAATTGATCGCCGTGATTATTAAACCTCTGGCATAATTAATTTTTGAGGGTTCAAAAACGGCAAAAATAAGGATTAAATTGCCTAAAATCCTTAAATAGACTATTTAATTGATTATTGTTCATTCTTAATTCTCCTGGCTACTGACTACTGACTACTGACTCCTAACCCTAACAACAATTGTTGATTTTTACCAGAGGTCTATTGTTTGCTTTGCCCTAAGCTAACAATATTACAGGTGACTAATCTTTGGGCGAGGGTGGAGTATTCTAGGCGACCACCGGCGATCTGATATTCGTCCCGGGGCGCCGGTAGATGACCAACGGGAGCATTGAGGGTATAGTTAAGATTTTCTTTAAAGATAATCCAATCACCACCTTTACGCCAACCGATGCGATCGCCAAAAGTTTGAAAATTTTCGATCGCCACTAAGCGCCCCGGTCGATTACCCGTCTCGATAAAAATGCGAAATTGGGTACTGAAACTAAAACGACCCCCGGAAGCTTCTTTCCAGAGTTGATCCATCTTTTGCAGATCCCAACAGGCCAATTTTTGCAGGTCTTCCATGGTAAACCAGCCCTGTAATTCCCGTCCAGTTGCTTTCAGCATTAAATTACGGGTTTCATCGTTAGCTTGTCGCCAATTTTGTTGAGCGAGGAAATTTTTCAGCCGAGTGTAATTAATGCCCGTGGTCGGTGATACCATTTCCCCAGAGGTGGTAGTCTGGGCAACGATCGCCGGCAAGGGATTGAGAAATAAAGCGATCGCAAGAGTGATCTGACAGAAGGAAAAATTAATTCTCATAAACCCTATTTATTAACCTGATGCAAAGAAATCCTAGAATAGCATAGACGAAATTTGCCGTTTTTACCGCCTCCTTAACTCCTATGGCTTTCACTTGGACTCGACACCACATTTTGGGATTGCAAGACTGGCAACCGGAAGAATACCAAACCCTGCTACAAACGGCCTCTAGTTTTCGTGAAGTTCTTTCCCGACGCACCAAGAAAGTGCCGGCCCTACAGGGACAAGTGGTGACAAATCTTTTTTTTGAACCCTCCACCCGCACCCGTAGTAGTTTTGAACTAGCGGCGAAACGTCTCTCGGCCGATGTTCTTAATTTTGCCCCGGGTAGTTCCAGTTTGACTAAGGGGGAAACGATTCTCGATACCGCTTTAACCTATGTGGCCATGGGTACGGATATCTTTGTCATCCGACATCAACAGTCGGGAGTTCCCGATTTAATTGCCGCAGAAATGGATCGTTTGCAGTCGGGGGTCAGTATTCTTAATGCTGGGGACGGTCAACACGAACACCCCTCTCAGGGACTTTTAGACCTGTTTACGATCTGTTGTCTGTTAGATGAAGAAAATCCCCGTTTAGAATTGTTAGAGGGCAAAAAAATCGCTATTGTCGGGGATATACTCCATTCTCGTGTGGCGCGTTCCAATATCTGGAGTTTAACCACGGCAGGGGCGGAAGTACATTTGTCCGCACCCCCCACCCTACTGCCGAAATATTTTGGGGAACTGTGCGATCGCCTATTTCTCCACTGGGATTTAGAACCAGCTTTAGAAAAGGCCGATTTTGTCATGACCCTGCGACTGCAAAAAGAACGCATGACTGCCAATCTTTTGCCCAGTTTACGGGAATATCATCAAAGTTTTGGCATTACTCGTCCTCGTTTGCAATCCTGTCAACCGGGGGTGAAGGTGCTTCATCCGGGGCCTGTGAATCGGGGAGTGGAAATTAGTTCCGATTTAATGGACGATCCCGATTTTAGTCTGATTTCCCAACAAGTTACCAGTGGTGTCGCTGTCAGAATGGCTTTGTTATACCTCATTGGTAATCTTCGCGGCGACCGGTAAAAGCTTCTCAGGGATTTGCTCTTTTAGTCTGGTTTCATTGAAACAATCCTAAAGTTTCTATCAAGGTAAATATCATACTTTCTTCCTCCCTCACACACAGCATCTTCTGCTTCAAATAGGTTAGTCTCAACATCAAATTTCATCGCTTTAGGATTCCTACAACCCTGTTTTAGCAGAGCATCGGTCAACCGTGATTTCTCTTCCGGGGTCAAAGCTCGATAATCACTACTATTAGCTTGACCTGCATAGATTGACATTCCTATAATGCTAAGGGATAGTAAGCTTATGATCGATTTGGTCTTCATTTTTTCAACTTCCTGAATACAATAAAAACATCATTCCAAGGGTTTTAAACCCAAATTTTCGGTAATTAGTTCGGCACGATTACCAGTCAACTTTATTTTAGGAAAAGCATACCTATTTTGCAATAAGTATAAATACTCAAGCTATCCCTAGGGCTTTTCTAGGAACTGCGACCGATACCGGATTCCGTTCTTTTTAAACTATCCCTTTTTTGCCTCTTCCAGGTCATGATAATGCTGATAAGCGCCGATTTCGGGGTTAAAAGGGGCGATTTCTTCATTTACAGTTAATCCCAAACCTTCTAACATTGCTTGTAGGACAGAATCGGGGACCAGACGGAGATAATCGGGATTAATTTCTAAGGCTACATGACGATTACCGAGATGATAGGCAGCTTTGAGGAGTAAATCGGTTGAAGGAGCGGTAATAGTGATAACTGGTTCTGGTTTAGCAATAATTTGAATAATTTCGCCGTTTTCCCCCCGCAGGAAATCGCGATCCTGTAGAATGGTACCCCGGGGTAAACGAAAACAGAGGGAAAAACCTTCGGGACTGTCGAGACGATAACGGCTGCGGGTGCGTTCTTCGGCCGTGAGTAGAAGGCTAAAAAGTACCGTTTCTGGGGGAGGTGGACTAGCGGTATGACGGGGGGGTAAGCGCTCGGTAAAAGTTAACATGGTAGTGGTCAATGGAAAAAAACATTCTTAATTGTAGCCCCGACTCCAGCTTGACCCGAAAAACTGAGGAACTTTTTCTATTTATTTTCCCGTTGCAGACGAATCATCTCATTTTGCACCCGTCGTCTCAAGTTATCATCACTACTAATCCGGTTAGTGATTGCGTTAAATTGAGCGGCAGTTAGACCGCTATCTTGGACAATCTTTTTTGAGTTATTACAATAATCTACGGCAATTCTTTGGGCATTAGCTGGAAGATTATTAAAGCTTTCCCGTTGGTTACAGGTAATTGCCGGGGGACTTTTCCCTAAAATTCGCGAAATTTCCTGATAAGCTTGTTTTCTTTGGATTTCGATCAACAAAACTGCGGTCGCATAACGTTTGATTTGGTCAGCCGTAAAATCTTGAGTATAAGCGGAGGACTGGAAACTAACCACCTCCGTCGTCCAAGAAAATTCGGGAATCAGACCGCCAAGAATGGCGATTACTGCCAAAAAAGTCACGATAAAAGAACGTCTTAAGCTTTGACCTAGATCGGCTAGGGGATAGCAGTAAATCACCATGCGAGTTTGTCGCTGAATAGATAATGATAGCAAACTTTCCAGTTAAATCCTGCTTTTTTGAATATTTTTAACGATCATAAGTTCCAATTCTAGCGAATATCTCCTGGGCCTGAACCTTAATTTTTGGTCAGAAATTGCTTTGGTAAACTTTTTTAACGTTTCTAGGGGCAAAATTAGTCAAAAATCTTTGAGAGAACCGATGAACGATTTTTGGGAAGTTAGGATGCCTATCGCTTTTAGAGAATATTTATCGGCAATTTAGCCAGCTAATCTCTTTTTATTAGCTTATATCGCTGTAAATCTCTCGCTTATTCCCTTTTGTCACTCGCCTTGGCGGGGAATCGGGAGGAAATCTAGATAAATTAAAGGTTTCAGCGATTCCGATCGAGACAATTCCCGCTTAGAATAATGCAGTGGAATATATAGCCAATGGGGATTTGAGGCATTATTTATTGCTCTCGATTCTGGCGAGTCCTCAACAGGAGAACCATAAACTACTGACAACCACCCTAAACTCAGAAAAACCGCAAAACAAGGAGTTAGCGCATGAATAAAGGTGAATTAATCGATCAAATCGCTCTCAAAGCCTCTGTCACCAAAAAACAAGCAGATGCTGTTCTCACTGCCGCCATCGAAACCATTATCGAAGCGGTTTCTGAGGGGGACAAAGTAACCCTAGTAGGATTCGGTTCCTTCGAGGCCCGGGAGCGTCAGGCCAGGGAAGGACGCAACCCAAAAACCGGCGATAAGATGGAGATTCCGGCCACTCGCGTCCCGGCTTTCTCGGCGGGTAAACTGTTTAAAGACAGAGTGGCCCCGGATAAGGAATAATTACTGTTAAGCTTGGATCGCTGTAAGTCTTTTGCCTAGACCTAAACATGGTGGTAATCTTGACTGGGCGGCCGCCATTGCCGGCTGTCCGGTTTCCTCTATTCTCGATTTTTCTGCCAGTATCAACCCCCTCGGTCCGCCGGAAAGCACCCTAACCGCTATTAAAAGCCATTTAACCAGTCTGACTCGTTATCCTGACCCCGAGTATTGGCAGTTGCGTTCCGCCCTCGGTCAATGGCACAATATCGGGCCAGATTGGATTCTCCCTGGCAATGGTGCGGCCGAGTTATTAACTTGGGCCGGTCGGGAATTAGCCTCATTTGATAGTGTTTATGTACTAACACCTGCTTTTAACGATTACGAACGGGCCTTAAAAAGTTTTGGCGGGAAAATCTGCCAACATTCCCTCGATTTAACCAGTTTAAAGCCGGTTAATCCCGAAAAACAAGGCTTATTACTCAATAATCCCCACAATCCTACGGGGAAACTCTGGACGGTGGCGGCCATTCGTCCCTATCTATCGCAATTTGGTTTGGTGGTAGTGGATGAAGCTTTTATGGATTTTTTACCCCCCCAACAACAGGAGAGTTTAATATCTCTGTTGCCGGAATATCCCAATCTCGTGATTTTGCGTTCCCTAACTAAATTTTACAGTCTCCCCGGTTTACGTCTAGGATACGTCCTCGCCCATCCCGATCGCCTGTTACAATGGCAAAAATGGCGCGATCCTTGGTCGGTGAATAATTTGGCTGTGGTTGCCGCTATTGCGGCAATTGAAGATAGGGATTTTCAACAACAAACCTGGGATTGGTTAACGGCAGCCCGCCAGGATTTATGGCAGGGATTAGCTAATTTTTCGCAATTACAGCCCCAAACCAGTGCCGCTAACTTCCTCTTAGTACAATCTCAATCTTCCTGTTTACCCCTACAGGAAGCTTTATTAAAATATCATCGAATTTTTATCCGCGATTGTCTCAGTTTCCCCGAATTGGGCAGCAATTATTTTCGGGTTGCTGTCCGTTTACCGGCAGAAAATCAACGATTATTATCGGCTTTAGAAAGTGTTTTAAGTAGGTAGGCGTTAAAAGTTATCAGATCCCCCCACCTATCGGCACCCCCCTTATCAAGCTATCCCTTATAGGGATCTTTCTTAACAATTTTTTCAGTAAGCACTCCAACCCTTATCCTGACTTGATTTCAGTTTTTTCCTTGTCAGTAAGGGTGTCAACAAGGAATATTACAGATTGTTAACCGAGTCTTGAAAGCCTTGTGCTACAAAGGTTTGAAATGTTAAGAAAGATGTGACTAAAGGACAGCAAGGGGGGCAGGGGGCTCTCCCAGCTTTGATGGGTAAAATGTATTCTAAGATACATTTCTCAAGAGCGAGGGGGTGGAACGAACCACAAAGACACAAAGGACACAAAGATCGATCGATCCTATGTCAATTAAACTTATCACACAGAACCTAGAAGAGCCGGCAGGGGGGATCGAACCTAAAATTCATTTTTAATTTAATTATAACCAGCTACTTAAATAGAACTCTTGCAAATTAATTATATGTTATAATAATGGGTTAACTAATTTTCCCCAAAAAATTAGTTAATCAGTACATTCGTCCTGAATGAAAACTTGAAGTTTAACTTTTAACTCAAAACTCTTTAGAGCTGCTTTAATTTGGTTATCAAAACCTCTTTATTTAAGCAGCACAAACTATCTCAATTTTTATAATTGAGAATAAATTCTCCTTGACTTGATTAATCTTTAGGCAACTTTTAAGAAGCTGCTATACCTATCCCTAACTCACAGTTATAAATAGCCGCCAACAAGTTAACTCTTAAACTATATCTTCGACGACGATTCCGATATTTACAGGATAAGATTTTAAAGGTTTTGAGTTTCCTATTTATATGTTCAATGATAATCCTTTCTTTGGCTAAAGCCTTGTTATACTCTTTTTCTAACTCTGTTAATTTTCTATTTTTCGGTTTCTTTTTCGGTGTATAACTATTACTATGGTATGCAGCTATTCCCTGATAACCACTGTCTTCTATGCTGGTAGTTAAAGGATGAAAACGAACTCGACTTTTTTTAAATAAACTAAAATCATGACCTCTGCCTTTCCCACAAAAGACACAGATAATTTCCTCGGTATTTTGATCAGCTACTAATTGGGATTTTAAAGTATGATAACCTCTTTTACCCGAAAAAAAATCTTTCTGTTTCTTTTGGGGGCGTTCAATGGGAGTTTCCGTTACATCCATTACCGTTATGACCGGTATCTCTGCTTGATTGAGTAAAGCTTTTTTTCCTTTTAAACGGAAGTTTCCCGATTGTAAAAGCATTTTTTCCGTCTTATTTACAATCCGACATATAGTTGATTCTGATAGTTCCCAGCTTGTACCAATGTGAAAATATGTTCTATATTCTCGCCAATATTCTAACGTTACTAAAACTTGTTCTTCTATAGATAGTTTAGGTTTCGGTCCCCTTTTAGATGGTGAATTAGAGTCGGCTTCAACACTTTTTACTGATTCTACCATCTTTCTATATGTTTGTTTATACACACCGAAACGGCGTTTGAATTGTTCATCTGATAAGTTTTGATAATCCATAATTTTGCTAATAAACATAGCAAAATTATAGATGATTTCCTGACCTAAGATCACATTTTATTCTTTTTTCCACTTCAATCTAAGAATTGAGAAAAAAGCAAAACCTTATATTGTACCATAAAAAAATTATGCAAGAGGTCTAAAGTTTATCTCAAGTGGAGGAGGCATTTCGCTGTTATAAGTCAATTGATTTAAAGGTACGTCCTATCTATCATTATAAGGATGATAGAGTCAAAGCTCATATCTTTTTATGTATGTTGGCTTATTATGTGGAATGGCATTTAAAACAGTCTTTGGCTCCTTTGTTATTTGAGGATGAAGAAATTGATGATAGTTCTCTGAATGTGATTAAGGCGAGTCGCAGTGAATCGGTGCAATCTAAGGAGAGAAAAAAACGGAATCAAGAGAACTTTCCTGTGCATAGTTTTCGGACTTTGTTGGAAGACCTGGGGACAATTTGCTTGAATACAGTGGAATGTACGATTAGAGAGGGAAGTTATCGTTTTTCTAAGATAACTCGACCGACCCAACTGCAACAAAAAGCGTTAGATTTATTGGGAGTTTCCCTGATTTGTACCCAGTAACGGGGCGCTGTAAATTCTCTTAATCCCTTCTACAGCACAGCTTATGGCTTTTTGTCAACGGGGAAGTCCAGTAATAAAAATAATCTTCAGAATTCAGAGTTTAGAATTGAGAATACTGACGACATCGGCAATAATTAGACAAAAGGATTGATTTCAGGGATATCATTGATCGAGGGTAAGTCTATTGGGTCCGATCGCTCTTGTCTAAGATAATAGGGACAATGAAGCTGACAATCGGGACGATGGGGAAAATCAACTAAATCATTTTGGTATGCTGATAGATAGCGATCGAGAGCCTTCAATAAACGGCGTAAATCCCGCCCTGTCCGTTGGTGTAGTTTGCGATTATAGTTAAAAGTAATTTGTTCGGGGCTGCGGGGTAACTGCACAAACCAATAGGTCATCGATAAACTATCAAGAGGATAAGCAGAAGTTTCTGCCAACACATACAGATAAAGTCTCGTCTGCCAATTTTTGGCTAGTTTGTCGGCATCGATCGGCTTTAAGTAGGTTTTCCAGTCAAAAATTACCGCTCGATCACTCTCTAATAAAATTAAATCATAGATAACCGTTAATAAATAATTACCCACAGTTAAACTGCGACAATGTTCCGCTTCTCGATTGTCTTCTCCCGGATTTTGGGCAATGGCCGGGGCAGCCTTTAATAGGGCTGTTAAACAATGTTCTAACTGTTCATTTTCCCCTAATAAAGACGCAATCGGCAGCCCTAATTCCCGCTGCTGTAATAATAGGTGAAACTGACTGCCCCATTCTTGCCCCTGTAATTGTCCGGGGTCAGCCGGTGTGTTAAGTTGCTCTAGATAGACTTTTTGAAATCTGGGTGGACAAGTTTCCAATAGGTTTAAATGACCTTGGGCAAAACGGTAGATCTTAGGCATAATAGGGTTATCGTGAATAAAACAGCAGTTAGCCGATGATTTTGATCTGACAGACGGTAAACCGTATTATATAGTTTTCCCGATCAATGTTAATTTCTGTTATGGAAGTCTTGAAAGATTGGGGATTGTTTGCACAAAATAGTCGCAGCCATCCTTTGCGGTGAATGTCATGAATTCTTCACTTTTGTCGATTCTTCCTGCTGTTGACGGTGTTTTGTTTAATTTTGCTGAATCTGATCTATTTTGGGAAAATTTGGCAGTGGCTTTTGGCAAAAGCAGTGGCAAAGTCGAGATTTTAGTCAACGTCCTGAGATTGAGGTATTTAGAGTGTAGGCTGCGTGTTTGCGGCTATCAATTCCGTCAAAAAAACAAAATTAACCATCTGCCCTAAAGCACCACCTCTATTATTAAATCGGTGCGTTACGCTATCGCGCTTCACAGCCTAGTGGACTGTTTCAGCTAAAATAGGGCAATAGCTCGAACAAGCAGAGGACATCAATCATGGGAAGAGGTCGGTGAGATAAAGTCAATCTAACAGGGGAACAAAGAGAAAACCTCGAACAAATCAGTCGTAATGGCTATGCACCGGCTAAAAAAATTCTCTGCGCTCGGATTTTGCTGATGTGTGACGAGGGAGAACAGGCGAAAAGAAAATGGACAGATGAAGAAATAGCCGAAGCTTTAGAGGTCCATAGAAATACAGTGGGACGTATTCGTCAAAGATTTCTTCAAAAAGGCGAAAAACCAGCATTAGAACGGAAATTGAGAAAAACTCCCCCCACTCCGGCAAAAGTTGATGGAGCCGCCGCCGCCCAAATCATTGCCCTGTGCTGTTCGGAGCCACCATCTGGCCGAGCCGAGTGGACAATCCGACTATTAACCTCGGAACTCAAACAAAGACAAATTATCACCGAGATTTCCAGTCCAACGGTGTGGCGTACTCTAAAAAAAACCAATTACGCCCTTGGAAAACCCAAAGATACTGTATTCCGGAACAGGATTTAGCCCGATTTGTTGCCCAGATGGAAGTTGTCCTTGACCTGTATGGCACTCAGCCATCGGAAGAAGAACCGTTAATCGCGATGGATGAGGCATCAAAGCAACTACTTGGAGAAGTTTACCCCCCGATACCCATGCAACCTGGACAAGATAAAAAAGAAGACTATCACTATAGTCGTGAAGGGGTTCAAGCCTTGTTCATGTTTTTTGACCCCCATCGAGGATGGAGACGGGTGAGTAACCGAGATAGTCGAACCCGAATAGATTGGGCAGAAGAAATTCGTCAATTATTGGGTGGTGATTCGGTAGTAGTGATGGCGGCTTAATCCTTTGCTTTGCTGTGCATTGTAGTCATGGATAAAATACCAAAGGGTTCCCCAACGTGATTCTCCATTTTTTTAGAGAAAGATAGACTCTCTCTCACCAGCTGAGAAATCCTTTGTCGAAAGGTATTATTTAATCTTTCAATATGATTAGTTTGACCAGTTTCTTTTCCGACGGGTCGATGACGTTTACTAGGAATTACTGTCTTATAGGACTCCCAAAAGTCTGTGTAAGCAACCGCGCATTGTCGGTAAACACCTGGTAAACTGGCCTCAAAGTTTTTTAGCTGATTGACGACTCCTATCTCCGCGCATAGCAACCAATAATTTCCCTTGTTTTTCTATCAATTGCCAGCCAAATATAAAACTTTATCGTCTTAGAAAAAACCAAAGACCACATCTCATCACATTCTCTAACCAATTTACCTTTTGGTTTGTCCGAAACCTTTATTTGACGGGGGACAGCCGCCAGTTTATTCTTGACATAGTTTTGTAACCATGACCAACTTACCCCTGTTACTCTAGCAATTCCTCGCAAGGAAATTCGTTCGAGCAAGAGTTTATGGTTCTTCGTTACTTCGTATGGTTCGATCAGGGGGCAGAAATCGGCTAAATCCTTATCTGGCAAGGGACTTAATTGATTAGCTCGTTCTAGATTGAAAACAATTGGCAAAAATCGCAGCCATGTCTTTCTATATAAGGGTTTCACCCCTTATAACTCCCGTCCATTGCATAACACAAACCGAAGAACCGAGTTTATCAATTAATTGTTTGGTTTCGTCAGAGACGGTTTTATTAGTGGGATTGATCACAAACTGACGACCACACTCTTTACATTGACGTTTGGGTTTTCCATTATGAATAGAACCATTCTTAATCCTATGGTGAGAACCACAATTAGGGTTTGCTGAATAAGTACGGGCGAAGCATTCGGATAGAAAATCTACCTTTTCACCGATAGGTTATTGTCCGAATGCTTCGCCCCTACAGGACGCGGGCCGATGAAGACGCAAGGTTTTGAAGCACGATTCTCTCAAAATCTTGCACCTGTGGGAGCGAGAAAAGCCACAAAACCCTTACCTTGCCTACATTTGACCTTTATTCAGCAAGCCCTAACTGCTGAAAAGCCTTAGTGTTGAGATTATCCAGTCTTGGCATTTCTGCATTTATTGTCCGAGTAGGCTTCTTAGTCTCAAAAATGACCCCCACTGGACTTTTAACATCCTGGTTATTATGAATCACCAGATCAATGCGCTCTTTTGTATTGATAAAATAGCGATCGGTATAATAGGTATTTTTTTTTAAATCTATCAGCAAATTTTTATTAAACTCTTCGGACTTTTTGCTGTCACATTGCTCCAACAAGCGCGTCAAATTAGCTTGAAAAACCTGAATTGTTTCAGCCTCAGGCTTGATTTTCAAGTACACCCGATTTAAGGCTTGTTTGAGTTCTCGCTTATTGACAATCATAAAAGTTTACCTCTAGGGAAACTACCGATTAATTTTAATTATAGCATTGCCAAATGATCGGTTAAAATAGAAGGATAAAAGTTGCAATCGAGGTCAATCTGTAGAAGCCAAGAATTTCTAACAGCAATGGGGAAAAAATCCCCCGTCACAGCCTAGCTTGACGGGGGGAGTATGTCACTGTTGTAATGCTTTTAAGAAGCGTCCCATAGTGGCAAATAAACCGGACTTTTTGGCTTTATTAACAGGATTAGAACTATCATTAGGATTATTACTAGAAGCTTTCAGAATCAGATTTTCTAAAGCTTCGCCCATGGGTTTAGTGGATTGTTCGGAAATTAACTCGTAACCGTCTTCTTTTTCCAGCCAAACTTGCCACAAGGAAGGATAGGAACGATACACGATCGCTGATTCCAAGGGACGAAAATAATAACAACTTTCTAGGGTACTTAAAAATCTTTCTCGCAATTGTCGGGCTGCGTAACCGATACCCACCACCGATACATCTTCCAATTGGGGAATTAGAAGAACTACGGGGCGATCTTCGGCCAAGTTACAGAGTTTTTCTACGGAATTAATCTCCACCGAGGAGGGACAAACAACTAAAAAAGCTTCATCTTCGGGCTTAATTTTGTTTTCGATGGGAATAAAACGACTACCTAAATCTCCCAGTTGAAAAACTGTTTCTCCCCAATCCCGTCGAGCTAACATGGCGGCCCCGGTATCGGGAAAAATTACCCTTAAACCAGAACCATAACTGTCAAAAATAGAGGTAAAATCAAGGGCTAAAGCTTGCGCTTGCAGGGCAATTTCTGGGATAACTAATTCCACTTGTACGCATCTAGCTCCCGATTCTAGAGCCAGTTGGGTGGCGGCTTTCGCTTGCAGGATCGTTTCTTCTAGGGAATTGGGTAGGGTCATTTCAGTTATCAGTGAGCAGTGAGCAGTTATCAGTGAGCAGTGAGCAGTTATCAGTGACTACCTCTGCGTCGGTGGCTTAAAATCAGAAAGATTTTAATTTTTATAAAAGGCAGGGTTGATTCATGAATGAACCCTACGTCCTGTAGGGGCGAAGCATTCGGGCAATAACCTATCGGTGAAACCGTAGATTTTCTATCCGAATGCTTCGCCCGTACTTTTTGCCGCAAACCCTACTTAAGTTTATATGAAGTGTGAGGAGATTTGGCATCATCCCCAGCATTAAGATAAATCCTATAAGATATTTTTAGTTTTTAAGAAGAAAGTCGGTAATCGGGGAAAAGGTGAGGAGAGAAAGCTTAGGAAAGCTGATAGGGGCCGTGACGTTGGGCATAATAATCGAGAATTGCCGCAACCAGAGTGCGATCGCTTTCCTGAAAAGTCTCAGTATAGTTAATTTCGAGACTACCGATCTGACTTTGATGATAATCGAATTGTTGGAACTGCTGGGCAGTTAGATGGGTTTCCACACCCTGAACCTGTTGTAAATGGCTGGCTAACTCCCGATAGATAGCCAAGGGCATTTGGGGATAAATAATGGTTTGTTTTTGTTGAATAGCAATCGATCGCACGGGTTTTATTCTCCTGATTCGGAAACATTATAGCTGATCGAGGCTTGCGGTGCGGTGGCTGGTTCGGGGACACCATCCCCTAAACGACGGGTAATAGTTTGACCGTATTGTTCTAAGACAATATAGGGATTGTCGGGATTAGTATTGATCGCTTTAACTAAAATTAAACCATTAGAGAGGCTAGAACCGGGGATAACTCGACGTTCCGTGGCTTCTCCGGGGGCTTTCACGATCGCCATGGCAGTGGTAGGTAACTGGACGATGCCCGATACTTGCACTGCTTCCGCTTCTGTCGGTTGCGGTGGTGGTGGCGGCCCTTTAACTATCGGTGGTTCGGGGTTGGGAGGATTGCCCCTGGGTGCGGCTGCGGGGGTGGAACGATTGCCCGTGGCTGCGGCTGCGGGGGTGGAACGATTGCCCATTGCTGCGGGTGCGGTGGCCGCCGGAGTCCCAGCTGGGGGTTTTTCCGCCACTGTAATTGTAATATTTGGTTGTAGGGGAAAGGGGGCAAAGGGATCGCTGCGACCGCGATTAATTTCTGCCCGTTTTTGGTCGGGATCGGTAGCGGGAATCAATCCCGCTGCTACCCTTGGGGGGGTTGGTTTGGTGGCTGGTTTCATGGCACCCCTAAAGGTGGCAGGTGGGGCAGCTGGGGGACTAGGAGGGGGGGTGGGGGTTTCTTGGCTGGGTGGTGGGGATTGATTAGCTTGGTTGGAAGCTGGACATCCCACCAACAATAAGGCAACACTCCCCACCGATAGGAGTAGCGGCAATTTTTTCATGGGGAAACAAAGACAAAATGGCCCGGTCGGGCAACCTTGGATACTAACATAACATTTGTTCCCCAGAAATCTAGGCCGATGATAGGGGGAAAGTCAGGAACTTGACCCCCCCAGTCCAGTTTTAATACTGACTACCGGATTTGCGATGACCGATGGCGGTGACACCGTTACCATCCAAAACTTGACCCCGCTCGACGGTGGCATAGACTAACCAGCGATCGCCACAGAGTTGTCGCTCTTTGACCGTACACTCTAGATAGGCGAGACTTTCGCTTAAAATCAGACAGCCATTTTCCCCGACTTGGGTTTCTAATCCCATAAAGACATCGCCGCCGGATTTGATGCAATTGGAAAAATGGCGGCGTAAATTGCGCCCTTCCTTAAGAATATTCAAGGTAAAAGTGGTTCCGGAGTTAATTAGGCGATCGGCGGCTTGTTCGTCAGCAACGGCGATAATTAGCCCCGGGGGGTTAAAACTGGCTTGGGATACCCAAGAGGTCAAGAAACCAGCATGAGCCTCGCCCTGACGACTGGTGAGAACACAGAGGGAACCGACGATCCGACCAACGGCCTGGGCAGTGCGATCAATCTGTGTTTCGGTCATTCCCTGTTGGGGAACCCGAAATTTTTTGGTTTTTTTCAAGGTGTGGGCGAAGGTTTCTCCGGCTAAATAACCTGCCTGTAAACTGCTTTCTGTGGGGTTAAAACGCACGCGCAAGGATTCAAAACCGAGGCGATAATTGGCATCTTTGAGTTTAGTTTCAATTAAATCTACCGCTTCCCCACTCCAACCATAGGAACCAAAAACCCCAGCTAATTTAGTTTTTGCTGCCGTGGAAAGAACGATTCCTAAAGCGGTTTGGATCTGGGTGGGAGCGTGACCGGCTAAGGTGGGAGAACCGATAATAAATCCGTCACAATTTTCGATCGCTTGACTAATTTCGGCGGGGGTGGCAAACTCACAATTTATTGATTCTACGGCCAGATCATTTTCTAGTAATCCTCGTTCGATCGAGCGGGCCAGGGTGGCAGTATTTCCGTAGGCAGAAGCATATAATAAAGCCACTTGTAGGGGTCGAGTTTTTTGTTCTTGACACCAATAACGATAATCGTGGGCAAGACGACTAAGACTATAACGAATTATCGGACCATGGGCAGGTGCATAATATTGGGCAGGAAATTCTTTAATTTTGTCGAGGGCCGTTTCTACTGGTTTTGATTGCACGGCATGGAGACAATCAAAATAATAACGACGATCTGCGTCTAATTCTTTCCAATTTTTATCCCAAAGCTCATCACTGCACAGATGCACACTAAAGAATTTATCGCTGTATAAAATTTGGGTTTTTTGGTCAAAAGTGCAGATTCCATCAGACCAGCGTGGGGTAGGGACATTAATAAAACTGAGTTGATGACCCTGCCCTAAATCAAGGATTTCATCGGTTCGTATGCCCACAATTTGGGCATCAGGCAAGGCATTTTTCAGGGTATTGACGGCAGCTTTAGAACAGAGGATGGTGATTTGATGGGTTGCGGCTAATAATGCCTTTAAAGTGACGATACGGTTGGGATTAACGTGACTGAGAATTAGATAATCGAGACGATGTAAGGGGACATATTGACGAATTTCTTCTAAATAAATTTCGGTGAAGGATTCTCCGGGAGGATCGATTAATGCGGTTTTATCGCCAGAGATAAGATAGGAATTAGCGGTGGTTCCCCGTTGACGACCATATTCTATTTCAAATTTTAATCTGTCCCAAGTACGAGAGCGAAAAACCCAAGTTTGATCGGCAATTTCTGCGGTTTGAACATCGCGGGAGCGATTATTGATAGCAGGATTGGGAATTAAGGTAGTAGTGGTCATAGTTGTTAATTTGGTTATTAGTTGTACTGATAACTGATAACTGATAACTGATAACTGATAACTGATAACTGATAACTGATAACTGATAACTGATAACTGATAACTGATAACTGATAACTGATAACTGATAACTGATAAAAAAAAAAAAAAAAAAAAAAAAAAAAAAAAAAAAAAAATAACTGATAACTGATAACTGATAACTGATAACTGATAACTGATAACTGATAACTGATAACTGATAACTGATAACTGATAACTGATAACTGATAACTGATAACTGATAACTGATAACTGATAACTGATAACTGATAACTGATAACTGATAACTGATAACTGATAACTGATAACTGATAACTGATAACTGATAACTGATAACTGATAACTGATAACTGATAACTGATAACTGATAACTGATAACTGATAAATGATAACTGATAACTGATAACTGATAACTGATAACTGATAACTGATAACTGATAACTGATAACTGATAACTGATAACTGATAACTGATAACTGATAACTGATAACTGATAACTGATAACTGATAACTGATAACTGATAACTGATAACTGATAACTGATAACTGATAACTGATTAAGTTTTGCTGTTTATTTCAGTTAAGTCTTTAACTAAATGTTGACGATAACGTTCCGAAACTTTTTGTTCGGGATCGATACCTTCAAAGGTGGGAGGAAGCCAAACTCTTAATACCATTAATGTGCCGAGAACTATTAGAAAAGCACAGGCAGCTAATACTTGTGTCCAATTAGTTTCTAGGACTCCTCTGACAATTAATTCTCGCAAAACCGAGACGATAGAAACTTCCACAGCAACACCGATAGAAACTCGTTTTTCTTGCAAATAAATAATTAACAGTCGGAACAATTCTACTAGAATTAAGAGGAATAAAATATCGGCGGTAATAATCCGAAATTGAATCGGTGGCAGTAGAGACATAAACATTTCTCTGACTTCTAACACCATGAAGCTAAATAAACCGATACAGAGAGAAATGACAATTAAATCTTGAATCATTTCTAAGACTTGCACTACTCGCACCATCATTGGGGACGGGGTTTTAATTGGTTCGTACATTTTATTGCTCCTAAGATTGATAGAATTTGGTGTTAGGAAAGTGGGGAAGTAGGGTGATGGGAAGAATAAATAAAAATAATCTCCTGCCTCCTGATAACTGATAACTGATAACTGATAACTGATAACTGATAACTGATAACTGATAACTGATAACTGATAACTGATAACTGATAACTGATAACTGATAACTGATAACTGATAACTGATAACTGATAACTGATAACTGATAACTGATAACTGATAACTGATAACTGATAACTGATAACTGATAACTGATAACTGATAACTGATAACTGATAACTGATAACTGTTAATAATGATTGCCAACTTTGCGATGATGGACAGCAGTTAAGACATCTAAACGAGCAACTCGTCCGCTATTAACGGTACAATAAACTACCCAATGATCACCGCAATCTAAACGACTGGCGACTTGACATTCTATGTAAGCCAAGGCATCGGCTAAAATTGGTGATCCGTTAATTGGTGATCCGTTATTAGCAGTATAGGTTTTAATGCCTTCAAAACGATTGGCACCGGGAGAGAAACGCTTGAGGAAATGTTACATTAATTTCTGATAATTATCCTCAGCCAAAACATTTAAAACAAAGGTATCGCTAGGCTGTAAAAAGGATACCATTGCCCGATCTTTGGCCACTGCAATCGCCACACCTAAAGGATTTAAACTTGCTTGTGTCACCCAAGAGGCAATCATGGCACTAGATAAATCGGCTTTTTGGGAAGTAATTAGGTATAATCCGGTGCTAATACGACCTAGAGCCTTTTCTAAGTCGTTGTTAATCGACTTAATTTGTTTAATCGTTTTTTCTCGGCTTAACCATTGGCCGAGGTCGGTTCCTGCTTCATCGGCAATCAAATCGAGGGATTGATTGGAATTGTCTTTAACTAAAAGAGGAGGAAAAGCTTCGATCGCCCCGATTTCCTGTAATTTATTTCTTAAGGGAAAAATTGGTTCATCTTCCCCACCTCCTGACTCAAATAATCCCACTGCTTGTTTGCCATTAATTGAAGCAATAATCGTGCTTAAAATCGTCTGGTTAATCGGGGAAGATTGGGGAGGCATTCCGATGATAACTCCCTTAGATTGATTGATCAATTCTCTGACTTCGTGGGGATCAGCATTATTCATATCGACTAATTCTGTCACCACATCATTTTTATTCAAACCCTGACTAATCATAGTAGCTAAATGTTCACTTTGTCCGTAATCTTGGGTAAAAAATACAGCTACTAAAGTATCAGCAGAAGTTTGTTCTTGACTCCAAGTTTGATAGCGTCCCACCCAATCAGAAATATGGTGTTTTAATAGGGGGCCGTGACCAGTGGCAATGAGATTAATTTCAAATTTCTCGATTCTTTTAATTGCCCCTAAAACCGAACGAGCATTCGGTCGCATCAGACAGTCATAATAGGTGTGAAAATCGGCTTCTAGCAGCTCTTTTTCTTGATCGTAGGTTTGATCATCACAAAAGTGCATTCCGAAGGCATCACAGGTAAAAAGGGTGGCAGTTTTAGCATCAAAAGTGAAGATAGTATCAGGCCAATGAAGATTAGGGGCCGCAACAAATTCTAAAACATGGCCATTACCTAAATCTAAAGTATCACCACTTTTAACTATTAACTGTTTAAAGGGTCTGTGTACCATGTTTTCGAGGAATTGCATAGCAACTTTTGCCCCCACCACGGTAACTTCTGGGACTAATTCTAAAACTTCTTTGACTAAACCACTGTGGTCGGGTTCGGTGTGACTGATAATTAAATAATCAAGATGATTGATGTGGATTAGTTTAGTTAATTCCTCCAGATAAAGGCGATCGAATTTGCGGTGAGATGTATCAATGAGAGCGGTTTTTTCCCCTTGAATAACAAAAGAGTTATAAGTGGTACCGTTTTCTAAACCAAATTCGATATCAAAACGATCGCGGTCCCAATCCAAACAGCGCAAGGTAAAAGTATTTTCGGCAATTTCTTGGATTTGTGTGGTTAAACGGCTGGTTTTAGCAGGTTTTGGGGTGATTAAAGCAACCATAATTTCTATCTCCCACAGGATTTGATTCGGAACTGCATTTGCTTAATTCCTATGGTGACTTGCTTTCAGGGATTTGTAAAATACCAATTACTCAAGTCAATGATTAGCTAGATTTATATAACCTTTTCTCTATGGTTGCGGATATTAATTTGAGTGCCGGCCCTGCCGAATCAAGCTCTGAATACTGATTGTGCATTGTATCCACCGGTTGGCTTAGTCCTCGGTTTCACTTACTGCACTTTTGCCTATTTGTCAAGCTTTTTACACAATTCTTAATATTTCCCTCGTTTTTGCTCTCTCGCTCTCTTGGGGTGTTTTGTTTTCGATGTCAGTCTATGAGTGAACCTGTAACCCTTAACACAAGTCCAGAAAACGGGTTTCTTCAAGAAACCCGTTTTGGCTCTTCGTTACTTGTTATGGTTCGATAGGGGGGCATAAATCGACTAAGTCCTTATCTGGCAAAAGATTTAACTGATTAGCTCGCTCTAGATCAAAAACAATTGACAAAAATCGTCCAATGTCTTTCTCTATAAGGGTTCCATCTCTTATAACCCCCGTCCATTACATAACACAAACCGAAGAACCCCCGTTTTCTCTGTGTGGCTAGGTCAATTTATCAGTGTGAAATCAGCCGCTATCAGGGTAGGAACAGTCAACAAATTGGCAAATTCAGAGCCACTTCCTAAGCCAGCAGCACTACCATTTTGATTGTAGTAAATACTGCCACTACTGGTAAGTAGTCGTGCAAAATTAATTTCCTAGTGAAGATAGGCAAGAGGCAAAAGGCAATAGGCAAGAGCGGGGTTAGATATGTGTAATTAATTTTGCTTAGGTACTTACTGTAAACGATAAAGGCGCTGCTAATAGCGACTAAATCATCATCATCGACGCTGGCAAATTCTGCTGGTTGACTGAAGCCATTGCCAATGACACTTTGTAAGGCGGTAAATATGGCTTTACTTAATACTATTTTATCACTACTTGGGGTGAAATCGCTGATGGCATCGATTCCTAAATTACTACTGTTGAAGATAAAGTTATCGCTACCATTACCACCAGTGAGTAAATCATCGCCAGAACCACCAATTAAACTATCGTTTCCGTCTTGACCGGTTAATTGATCGTTGCCACCACCACCAGTTAGAGTATTATTAAGGCTATTCCCAGTTAGTCGGTCATTACCGCTATCGCTAATAATATTTTCGATGGTGTTATTGGCCGAAAAAGTCAATTTTAGATTATTGGTGACGACGGTTTGGACAGTAGTAATCCCTAAGTTAACTCTTACTGCGGTATTTGTCCCAGTAAAGTCGAGGGTATCGATACCACCGGTGGTAGTTTCTTGGATGGTATCGCTTCCTAATGGGGTTGAAGCATTGAAACAGTAAATATCGTTACCATTAGCACCAGCGAGGATATTGTTACCGCTATTTCCAGTGATTTTATTGTCACCAGCGTTACCCGTACCGTTAATATTATTAGTGCCAATTAGTCTGAGGTTTTCGACATTATTGGGTAGGGTGCGAGTGAGACTGCTTTGCCAAGTATCAGTAATGATAACTTCTCCTATTCCTCCTTCGGGATTAATGGTAGCATTAACCGCATTTGACAGGGTTACTGTAAAGGCTTCATCGGCTTCGTTGAGGTTATCATTGAGGATGGGAATGCTAATAGTAGCGGTGGCAGTATTCGCCGCAATGGTGAGGGTTCCTGTCTGGCTAGTGTAATCTACATTAGCGGTAGCATCAATGGGTGCAGTGGTATAGTTGACGCTAATTGGTTGAGAATTGGGGTTATCAACTGTGACGGTGAGGATGGCATTACTATTTTGACCTTCCACCACGGTGATGTCGTTGATGGAGAGTTGCGAGGTGAAAGTGCTATCGTCATTGGTAATCGTCCCCGTGGCTGCGGTGGTAGTCCCTACTGTATAACCTGTCCCAGAAGCAAGAGTTAAAGCAACAGTTTCATCACTTTCTACTGTTGTATCAGCAGTGGGGTCAACGGTTACAGTCGCAGTGGATGAACCAGCAGCAAAGGTGACACTGGTGGGAATAGAAGCGTAATCGGTTCCATTAGTAGCTGTCCCCCCAACTGTATAGTTAGCGGTTAAGGCGCTGGTAGTAGAACCGTTACGGGTGAAGGTATAGACTAAGTTAGTTGTCCCATCTTCAGTAACACTACTGGGAGAGACAGCAAGAGTGATGGTGGGAAGGGTGGTGGAGGGTTGACCGATGATTCCATCACCGTTAAAGTCTTGTTGGAAGTTGGTTTCTTGGCTGAAAGCTTGGGTTGAGTTTAATCCCCACCCTCCAGTGGAAGATTGCCAATTCCAATTGCTATCTAAATTCCATATATATAGAAGGTTTTGTGATGTATTCCTCAGGAGGACTTGGTTAATTCCATTAACGGTTTCTGCGGCTAATATTTGCCAACCAGGGTAGGTATTTGTGGCAATATGAGTGGCACCATTTTTGATGGCGATGGGGTTATTATTGCCAATTTGTGCGTAAAGTTTATTAGTCGCGTCTTGGACTAATTTGGTGTTACCGAAAGCTTCGATTGGGGTGACACTGGTAGCGGGGACATTAGTAATTGTCCCCGTCACTGCGGTGGTAGTCCCTACTGTATAACCTGTCCCAGAAGCAAGAGTTAAAATAACAGTTTCATCACTTTCTACTGTTGTATCAGCAGTGGGGTCAACTGTTACAGTCGCAGTGGATGAACCAGCAAGGAAATTCACTGTCCCGGTTGTACTGGTAAAACTGGCTGCACCGGTTTGAGTGTAATCTGTGCTAAATGTCGCTGTTCCCCCAACTGTATAGTTAGCGGTTAAGGCGCTGGTAGTAGAACCGGTACGAGTGAAGGTATAAATCAGATTTGTTGTCCCATCTTCAGTAACACTACTGGGAGAAACTGCAAGAGTAATACTGGGAAGAGTCGGACTAGAAACATAGCTAAAATAACTAGCAGTTAGACTTAATGCTGTTTGATCAGTGATATAAGCAATCAGTTCATCTGGTTCGGTTCCGGGTTTGTTGATGTAGAGATTAGTAATGGAACTAGAAACTGTTAAGAGATAGTCACTGCTTGAACCCCGTAGCTGAATTGTGTCATCAGTGGGGTTAAAGTCATAGATTATCGCGTAGTCGCTAGTACCTTGAGTAGTTGAAAAACCGTCATCATAGAAGACCCTTGTCGTATCTCCAAGGATAAAGAGATCGTTTTCTGTTCCCCCTCTTAGCGCATCCGATTCTCCTATACCGCTATTTGTTCCTTGTAGGGTGTCATTCCCATTACCCCCTCTCAGATCATCATAACCAGCACCCCCATTGAGGACATCATTCCCATCATCTCCATAAATTTCGTCATTACCAGCATTACCTGAAATAGTATCATTGCCCCTTCCACCAGAGAGTCTATCTCCTTCTATCCCGCCAAAGATAACATCATTATACTCAGTTCCCTTAAATGGAGAAGTCTGGCCAAAACTCTCAATCGAAGTAAAGGTATCAGTTTCCGTGCCGACAGTAATCGTCCCACTCGCGGTAGCGGTGTCGTAGGTCATGGTTAAACCACTACTAGCATAGCTGTAGTCAGCCTCATATATATCACTACCAGCACCACCATTGATCGTGTCATTACCTGCATCATTGGTAAATTTATCATTCCCTAAATCACCATTGAGGACATCATTCCCATTACCACCAAAAAGGCTATCCTTCCCATCCCCACCATTGAGGACATCATTCCCGTCCTCTCCATAAATTTGGTCATCACCAGCATTACCTGAAATAGTATCGTTACCACTTCCACCTTTGAGTTGACCATAACCAAAACCATTAAATAACTGTTCACTTTCCGTACCGCCAAAAATGACATCATTATACTCAGTTCCCTTAAACCCACCAAAACTCTCAATCGAAGTAAAGGTATCAGTTTCCGTACCGACAGTAATCGTCCCACTCCCGGTAGCGGTATTGTAGGTCATGGTTAAACCACTACTAGCACTACTGTAGTCAGCCTCATAGTGATCAATCCCACTACCACCATTTATCGTGTCATTACCGTCCTCATTGGTAAAGTCATCATTCCCTAAATCACCATTGAGGCTATCATTCCCACTACCACCATAAAGTTGATCATTATCAGCACCACCATTGAGGACATCATTTCCATCCTCCCCATAAATGTAGTCACTACCAGCATTACCTGAAATAGTATCGTTACCACCTCCACCTGCGAGTCCACCATAATCATATTCACTTGCTGTACCGCCAAAAATGACATCATTATACTCAGTGCCATTAAACCCACCAAAACTCTCAATCGAAGTAAAGGTATCAGTTTCCGTACCGACAGTAATCGTCCCACTCCCGGTAGTGGTATTGTAGGTCATGGTTAAACCACTACTAGCACTACTGTAGTCAACCTCATAGCGATCAGTCCCACTACCACCATTTATCGTGTCATTACCTGCATCGTTGGTGAAGTAATCATATCCATCCCCACCGTCAAGAGAGTCATTACCATTACCCCCATAAATCTTATCGTCTCCCCCCAAACCACTTAAAGTATCATTGCCATCTAACCCATAAATCCTATCATCCCCAGATGTTCCCGTAATATTATCATTCCCTGGCGTTCCTGTAAAATCTGCCTGTTCTACTTGAATACTTTCCCCATTTACTATAATTGTTGTCTGGTCATTCTCTGCTCGTAAAGCGTCCAAGATTGCCACATCCAGACTGTTACCTTGAACCAACTCCGCAAAAATTGCCCCCTCATCTCCGGCGCTATCCACCTGATTAATTTGAGCATCCACATAATGCCCAATCTCTTCTAAAATTACGTTAATTATCGTTGCTGACGAAGCTGTATTTAAAAAAGATGCTGATAGATAAATCTTATTCTTACTACTGGAATATGCACCATTCGCCGTTCCTAAAACCTCATCACTAAGTACCTCAATTGGGGGAATTTGACTAAAATTTCGGCTTTGCCACTGTTGTCGTAATTGCGTCGCCTTAACCACATCATAACTTGTGCCAAAAGCGATGGCCAAATTCGCCCAAAAACCATCAGATTGAGCGAAATTAAACAAAACATCGTAAACAGCAGGAAGAATCGGCAAAAGAGAAGAAGTCATGACATTAACTGTAAAGGTTTATTGCTAACAGTTTTAGCTCAACAATCCCCAATCTTTCAAGACCCCTGTAACAGAAATTAACATTTATTACAAGAAAACGGGTTTCTCAAAGAAACCCGTTTTCTAAATAGGTTCTCAAAGAAACCCGGTTTCTAAATACCAAAGAAACCCGTTTTCTCATGGTTTCTCGCAGAAACCCGTTTTCTAGATATTGATTTTTGCCAAAGACTGCTTAAATTCTGCGAGAGAATTAGCGGTAGCTGCTAATTTTAGTAGCTCTTCTAAGATAGTAGGGTTAGTCATTTTGCCGATTATCTCTTCAATTTCTGAAGAAATCTGTCCAAAACGCACAGTTAAAACTGTTTTTATGGCATCACGGCTTTTTTGTAATGCTCCAATTTCCTTACCAATTTCCTTACCAATTTCCTTACCGATTTCCTTACCGCGTTCTATCCCTCGTAACTCCATATTACTCATTAAAGGCATGGTTCTTTCCTCCTCAAATTGTTTGATTTTACTCTCTAAGCTTGACTGTAATTCAGGGGATAAAGTCATCATATTGTCGATGATTTCAAACAGTTTAATTATCTGTTCTCTCTCGAACTCCTTTTCATATAATCCCCTGATTAACTTCCACTTCCACTGTTCCCGTTGTGGCAGCTTTCCAGTAGTCGCTTTTGTTTTCAGGTGTGCCATGACGATTATAGCAAAGGGATTGCTACTTGTTTCCAATTAGTCACTGATAACTGATAACTCGTAACTGATAACTGATAACTGATAACTGATAACTGATAACTGATAACTGATAAGTTGGTGAACTTCGGGAAAAAAGAAGTATAAAAACGCTTCAAAATACTCGCTTAATGCTTCTTTCCAGTGTTCATCATAATTGGCGGTTGGTTGTTTCATGGCAAGTCGCTACCAATTGGAAAGTTAGGCACTCATCTAAATCTATTATTCCCCATAAATATCATCAATGCCACTTGTCGTCACAAAACTTCCCATGAGAGCAACCTACATCTACATCTTTGTTTTAACATTTATTGCTAAAACTATATAATGCCGTCAGATAAAGGGGGTCGGAACCAACGGAACCGGGGAAGATATCCTTAACTAAAAAAGGAGTTGACATGATTTTTTCCTGAATTAAAGAGTAAAAATTAAACAATTAAGTGGGTGGGTGGAATTAAATATAAGATGAACGTAGGTTGGGTTGAAGCATGAAACCCAACGCCTGCATGGGTTACGCTACCGCTAACCCATCCTACAAATAATTGTGCCTCCCTACTTAAGTCGCCAAAGAAGGCACCATCCAGACGGATTGAGAGCCATCGAGGTCGGTGTCTGGTCCAATTAGCGCCGGGTTGCGGTAGCCCGGCAGGACAGAGACGGCAAAAACCTCCTCCACGCCGCTATTGAACCAAAAAGTTGCCACCAGTTGACAGGTAGCTAGGTTGACAATAGCCAACCCGCACCGCAATTGATTACGCCGCTCATCCAGGGGTAAACCGCCAAAAATCGCCGTTTCCCGCACTTGGGACAACCCGACAAAGGCGTGACCTTCCCAACAGTCTAAACCCCGGGTAAAACCGGGCAACTCGGCGATGATTTCCGTGCTGCCAGTTTGGGGATGCCAACAGTTCAAGGTTCCATAACCGGAATTGAGGAAATAGAGATTACCCTGATAAAGGCGGGGAGAATGGGGCATAGCTAAACCCCGCAGAATCACCTCTCCCCTAGCCACATCAATTAAGCATCCGCCCTGGGCCTTATTCTCTCGCCAGAGGCTTTCCTCGTTGGTTTCCCCCAATGCCGTCACATAAGTGGGAGTGCCGCTATTTTCAGCCATAGCCAAGCCATTGAGGTGGCAGCGGTCTCCGGGGACTAACTCGGTAATAAAGAGCGGTTTCCACTGGGGGAGAAAACTCCAATTTCCTTCGATGGTTGCCAGACAGTTAAATAGGGTATTGACCACCCAAAGGCGATTACTGCCAAAGGCCAAATCATGACCCATAATCGGGCCGGTGAGGTGGGAGGAACGAGCTAAAAAGGCGATATCCTGTTCCCCTTCGGGTTTAATCTGGGGGGCAATCTCTCGATTAGCGGGTAAATGCCAAATTGCCTGACGAGCGCCCACAGCAATTCCGGTAGCGGTTCGGGTTAAACCCATTGCTTGGTCAAAATGGGCGAAACTCACCCGTATTTGTCCTTGATAAGTGCCAATGCTGACCACTCGTCCCGCTTGGTAGGTGGAAATCAACACTGAGAGGTCAAGCTGGTTGAGTAATTCCGGCAGATTGAGGCTGTACTCATAATTTACCGGCACTGCTTGGCGCTGAGATGGACTCGCTGCCGGCGCTTGGGTATCTGAAAACTGGTTAGTCTTGGGCGGCAAGCTGTCCATAGAGTTTTTTTGCATAGATTAACATCGATTGTGATAATTGATTATTGTCTATGGTTTATTCTGGTTTCAGTTGGTATTAATGGGGTCTATTATAAACAAATTAATCAATATTATTTATAAACTTTTCTTAACTTTTTTTGTATCAAATTTACTTGAACGGGAGCATTAAATATTTATGATTGAGTTTGTGTAAAACACTTTTGCAATTATGGAATTGACCAGAGCTAGCTAAGAATTTAGCTTAAGCCTATTCTTTTGGATATAAACTTGATTCTAGAAAAACTATTGGTAATCAGAAAATGCTGACTTCATCGCCTCCCAATCTCTCGCAACTTGCCCTTTTATTTCTCAAAATCGGCCTTATCGGTTTTGGTGGTCCGGCTGCCCATATCGCTTTAATGGAGGAAGAAGTGGTTAAGCGTCGCGGTTGGATGACTAAGGAGCGATTTCTCGATTTGGTGGGGGCCACTAATCTGATTCCTGGTCCTAATTCCACGGAAATGGCCATCCATATCGGTTATATTTTTGGGGGTTTAGCGGGTTTAATAATCACGGGGGTTTGTTTTATTACTCCTGCGGTGTTAATTACGGGTTTTCTAGCTTGGATTTATACTACCTACGGGACTTTACCGGATGTGGCTCCGATTTTTGCGGGGATTAAACCGGTAGTAATTGCGGTGATTTTTCAGGCCCTCTGGCGCTTAGGCAAAAAGGCACTGAAAACCCGTCAATTACTCTTCATCGGATTGGGAGTTATCGGATTATTAATCTTAGGTTTAAATGAAATTATCGCTTTACTGTTAGGGGGAATTATCGGGATGTTTATCCTCAAAAAATTCGCTACTTTCCCCCTGATTGTGGCAGGAATAGGCGGTGCGACGGCGGTTGCTACTCCTAGCAATATCCCACCGACATTAACAGGATTAGGGCTATTTTTTCTCAAGGTGGGTAGTGTTTTATTTGGTAGTGGTTATGTGTTAGTTGCCTTTTTAGAAGGGGATTTAGTGCAGGGGAGAGGATGGTTAACCCAGCAACAATTATTAGATGCTATTGCTGTGGGTCAATTTACCCCAGGTCCGGTATTATCCACAGCCACTTTTATCGGTTATCAAATATTAGGAGTATCGGGGGCAATTGTGGCGACTCTAGCGATTTTCTTTCCTTCTTTTATCTTTGTTTTATTACTTAATCCTCTTATTCCTAAGCTGAGAGAATCGGTTTGGGCGGGTGCTTTTTTAGATGCAATTAATGCTAGTGCCGTGGCTTTAATGGTAGCGGTAATTTTTAATTTAGCTCTAGCTACTTGGTTACAACCCTACGGGAATTTACCTTTTAATTTATTGGCTATCATTCTATCTCTTATTTCTGCTATTCTTTTACTACGTTTTCAGGTTAATTCTACTTGGTTAATTCTTGCTGGTGCGCTTATTGGTTTGCTCTTAAAACAATTAGGTTAGGGGGAAATAAGTAAATGGTTCTAATTAAATATTAAGATATATTTTGCCTTTGATTCCCCCTTGATCCCCCCTTAATAAGGGTTGATCCCCCCTTGATCCCCCCTTAATAAGCTATCCCTTATAGGGATCTTTCTTAACAATTTTTTCAGTAAGCACTCCAACCCTTATCCTGACTTGATTTCAGTTTTTTCCTTGTCAGTAAGGGTGTCAACAAGGAATATTACAGATTGTTAACCGAGTCTTGAAAGCCTTGTGCTACAAAGGTTTGAAATGTTAAGAAAGATGTGACTAAAGGACAGCTTAATAAGGGGGGCGGTGATTCGTTAAACTTTTGCCATTGATGTAGTTGGTTCTCTGAGCTTTTCTACCCAGTTATAAATCTGATCGCGATTTAGTCGATAGCTGAGGGGATGAGCGATTAATCGAGCGCTACTAGCAAATAATTCGGCAATTTCTACTAAACCATTTTCCCGTAAAGTTCGACCGGTGGAAACTAGGTCAACTATCGCTTCTGACATCCCCGTAATCGGGCCTAATTCTACGGAACCATAGAGAGGTATAATCTCGACGGGAATATCTAAACGACGAAAATAATCCTTAGCACAATTGACAAATTTTGAGGCAACTTTACCGTGATGGGGAATATCTAAGGGACTTTGATAGGGACTATCAGCAGGGACAGCTACCGACATCCGACAGTAACCAAATTTTAGGTCAATTAAATTAGCCACATCGGGAGATTTTTCCAATAAAACATCATAACCGGCGATGCCTAATTGTGCCTGACCGTATTCTACATAAACTGGTACATCTGTTGCTCTGACTAATAACGCTTTCGCTTGGTTAGTGGGTTCAGTAATCTGTAATTGGCGATTTTTTGAGTCAAGAAAGGCACTAAAATCTAAGCCAATTTTCTGAAATATTTGGATACTTTCGTTTAGTAAAGCACCCTTCGGTAAGGCAATTGTTAGCATAGAGGGAATTATGAATTGGGAAGTGGGGAGGTGGGGGGAAGTGGAAATTATGAATTATGAATTATGAATTATGAATTATGAAGTGGGGAGTGGGGAATGGGGAGAAGGGAGCAGGGAAAACAAATAAAAATAGTCTCCTGACTCCTATCTCCTATCTCCTGACTCCTGACTCCTGAATTCTGACTCCTGACTCCTGACTCCTAACAGCTAAAATCATAACTGATAACCGAGATGGCAGTAAGTTCTCTAATGACCATATCAGCTAATTGTAAATCTGGATGGGTTTCCGGTTGCCAACTAATTGCGATCGCAGCTGCTGATTTTGCCTGTTTAGCCATTTCCCAATCGGCCCTAGTGTCCCCCACCATCAGGGTTTTGTCCACTGCGGTCCCCAAAGCTTGACAGGTTTCTTGCAATAATAAGGGATCGGGTTTACTTAAACCTCGATCGCAGCCCCGGGCAATTTTAATATAATTTAATAGGCCATTTTCCTTGACAAATTGCTCCACTCGTGCTGTGGTATCGGAGGAAAGAATCGCCAATTGTAAACCGGCCGCGTGCAGATAACGAATTACTTCTAAACATTGGGGATAGAGGGGATTGAAGCGGGGGGGAACCTTTTCATCGGCCGCTTGAAAGGCTACTTTTGCGATCGCCATAGCCGTTAACCAATCCCGGCCGGTGGAAGCAATACAACCGGCAGCGACGATATGATTATCTCTGCGGCTGCCCACTGCCATTAAACCAGCAGGATTGAGACTATTTGCCCCAATACCGAAAGTTTTAGTTAATAAAGACTCTAAACCAGGGATTTGCGATTCAATGGCTTGTATCCGGGCTATAGCTCGATCGTACCAGAAAGCTCGCGAATCCTCTAGCGTACCGTCCTTATCAAAAACAATCCCTTGAATATCTCTAAATTCTCGATTACCACAGCGAATTATCGGCAAATAAACCCCCTTATTTTTATCTATATTGTCAGTCATCATTTTAGCTCTCAGGAGACAGGATTAAGGAGACAGGAGATTATTTCTATTTATTCTCCCCACACCCCAATTCATAATTCATAATTCATAATTTCCACCTCCCCCCACACCCCACACCCCACACCCCAATTCATAATTCATAATTCATAATTCATAATTTCCACCTCCCCCCACTACCCCACACCCCACACCCCACACCCCACACCCCACACCCCAATTCATAATTCATAATTCATAATTCATAATTTCCACCTCCCCCCACTACCCCACTACCCCACACCCCACACCCCAATTCATAATTCATAATTCATAATTCATAATTTCCCCCTCCCCCCACTACCCCACTACCCTACACCCCACTACCCCACACCCCACACCCCACTTTCCTATATTTTTAAAACAGGATTTAGTATTACTCCTCAAAGGCGGCTTTTTGCTGACGGACTAAATCGACACCACGGGAAGTTCCCAGACGGGTGGCCCCGGCCCGGATAAGAGCGATCGCTTGTTCTAGGGTGCGAATTCCGCCGGATGCTTTAATTCCTACCCGGCCTTTGCTAATTTCCTTGAGAAACTTGACATCGCTAACCGTTGCACCCCCAAACCAGCCGGTACTGGTTTTTAGATAACTGACTCCTGCATCCATGCAAATCTCCGCCGCTAAACGTTTCTCGGTGTCCGTCAGTTGCGAGGTTTCCAGAATCGCTTTTATCGTCTGGCCAGTTTCCTGACAAATACTAGCAATTTCTTGGAATAATTCCTCGGATTTCCCATCTTTTAGCCAACCGAGATTAATAACCACATCTAACTCCTTAGCGCCATTATCTACAGCTTCTAAAGCCTCATAACGTTTAACTGCGGAGGTAGTGGCCCCTGCGGGAAAACCAATCACGGTAGAAACTAAAGTTTTTTTGCCGTGGAGTAACTGCACAGCTTGCTTAACGGCGGCGGGATAAACGCAGACGGTGGGAAAACGATATTGATCAGCCTGTTGACAGTAAGCCTCTAATTGTTCACTGGTGGCGGTGGGGATGAGGAGAGAATGGTCGATATATTGTGCTAAATCTAGATCAGAATCGGTGATAGCCATTATCTAAGCCTCAATATAGTCAATCGATCGCTATTTTCTCATTTTATGGAATTCACACAATAAAGTCATCTCTCGCTAACCTAGAAATTCCGAGACTAGCAAAGATCCAGTAACCTAGGAAGAAACCGTCACAAGTGAAGACTAGGAGAAAATAGACCTATGTTAGAAGCGTATCACCGCCACGTTGCCGACCGAGCGAAATTAGGTATCCCTCCCCTTCCCCTCAATGCTCAACAAACGGCGGAATTATGCGAAATGCTCAAAAATCCGTCCGAAGAACTCAAGGGAGAATTGCTGACCCTGCTGCGTGACCGTGTTCCCCCCGGAGTTGATGAAGCGGCCTACGTTAAAGCGGGATTTTTAACAGGAATTGCCAAAGGTGAAATAAAATCTAGCGTTATCTCCCCCCAGGGTGCGGTTAGCTTACTGGGAACCATGGTCGGTGGTTATAACGTTCATTCTCTGATTGAAATACTGAAATCCAGAGATATTAATATCGCCGCCGCCGCTGCCAGTGCTTTAAGTAAAACCCTGCTGGTATTCGACGCATTTAACGAGGTTTTGGAATTATCCGACACCAATCCCTATGCTAAACAGGTTATCGATGCTTGGGCCAATGGCGCTTGGTTTATCGCTAAACCGAAACTTGCTAAAGAAATTACCGTCACCGTCTTCAAAGTCCCGGGAGAAACCAATACAGATGACCTATCTCCCGCTCCCCACGCCACCACCCGGCCCGATATTCCCCTTCATGCTTTGGTAATGTTAGAAACCCGTCAACCGGGGTCTTTAGAAACCATTGCCGAATTGAAAAAATTAGGCCATCCGGTCGCCTATGTGGGGGATGTGGTTGGGACTGGTTCCAGCCGAAAATCGGCAATTAACTCGGTTCTCTGGCATATTGGCGATGATATTTCCTTTGTACCTAATAAACGTGCTGGTGGCTATATTTTAGGCAGTAAAATCGCCCCTATCTTCTTTAATACTGCTGAAGATTCCGGTGCTTTACCGCTTGAATGCGATGTTAGCCAAATGAACACGGGGGATGTGATTAAAATTTATCCCTACGAAGGCAAAATCACCAACGAAGCGGGCGCAACTATTAGCACTTTTAGCCTCAAACCTGAGACAATTCTGGATGAAGTGCGGGCCGGCGGTCGTATTCCCCTCTTAATCGGTCGCAGTCTCACCGATAAAACCCGTCACGCCTTGGGACTTGAGGCTAGTACCCTATTTACCCGTCCCACTATGCCTAATGACACGGGTAAAGGTTACACCCTAGCGCAAAAAATGGTCGGCAAAGCTTGCGGTTTACCCGGGGTGCGGCCGGGTACTTCCTGTGACCCAATTATGACTACGGTAGGGTCTCAGGATACCACCGGCCCGATGACCAGAGACGAGTTAAAAGAGTTAGCCTGTTTAGGTTTTAGCGCCGATTTAGTCATGCAGAGTTTCTGTCACACGGCAGCCTATCCCAAACCGGTTGATATTCAAACTCATCACCAATTACCGGACTTTTTCTCTACCCGGGGTGGGGTGGCTTTACGTCCGGGAGATGGCATTATTCACTCCTGGTTAAATCGGATGTTATTGCCGGATACGGTGGGGACTGGAGGCGATTCTCATACTCGTTTTCCCCTGGGAATTTCCTTTCCTGCGGGGTCGGGTTTAGTGGCATTTGCCGCCGCTTTGGGAGTAATGCCTTTGGATATGCCGGAATCGGTTTTAGTGCGTTTTACGGGGGAATTACAACCAGGTGTAACTCTGCGCGATATTGTTAATGCTATTCCCTACGTCGCCATCCAAGAAGGCAAATTAACCGTGGAAAAACAGAACAAAAAAAATGTTTTTAACGGTCGCATTATGGAGATGGAAGGGCTGCCGGATTTGAAATTAGAACAGGCTTTTGAGTTAACCGATGCCACGGCGGAACGTTCCTGTGCTGGTTGTACGATTAAGTTAAGTACCGAGACAGTGGCGGAATATTTACGCTCTAATGTGGCCCTGTTAAAAAATATGGCGGCCCGGGGTTATAGTGATGCCAAAACTATCCTACGTCGGGTAGCAAAAATGGAACAATGGTTAGCTAATCCTGTTCTGATGGAGGCGGATAAGGATGCCGAATATGCGGATATTATCACCGTCAACTTAAACGAGATTAAAGAACCAATTGTTGCTGCACCCAATGACCCCGATAATATCAAGTTAATGTCGGAATGCGCTGGGGATACAATTGATGAGGTGTTCATCGGTTCTTGTATGACTAATATTGGTCATTATCGCGCCGCCGCTAAGATATTAGAAGGTGCAGGAGTTGCTAAGGCTAAACTGTGGATTTGTCCCCCCACCCGCATGGATGAAAAACAATTGCGCGAGGAGGGAATGTATGGCATTTTTGCCGCTTCTGGGGCCCGTACCGAGATGCCTGGATGTTCCCTTTGTATGGGTAATCAAGCGCGGGTTGAAGACAGAGCGACGGTATTTTCTACCTCGACTCGTAACTTCAATAATCGCATGGGAAAAGATGCGCGAGTCTATCTCGGTTCCGCCGAATTAGCGGCAGTTTGTGCGCTGCTAGGACGCATTCCCACCGTTGAGGAATACCTCGCAATTGTCACCGAGAAAATTAATCCTTTTGCCAGCAATTTATACCGCTATTTGAACTTTAATGAAATCGCTGGTTTTGAGGATGAAGGCCGGGTAATTCCCCTAGAAGATTTACCTAAGATTGAGGATATCTTAGGGATTCCTTCTGGTGTTTTGAGTTAGTATGAAGTTGAGGGTGAGCTATGAAAAGCTCACCTTTTGTTCAGAAAATAAAGAGGTAAAATTTATGGGGATGCCCTGTGAAGTGAATAGTATTTTAAAGTTAAAACCATCTCAAGGTTATCCAGAAAGTTTGGAATTATCTAAACAGTATCAAGGGAGCAAAGAAGATTATAGAATTATTCCTGTTGATGTTCCCATTCCTTTGGTAAATGAACATTGGGTCGCCTACGCAGATGTTATCATTGAAAAATTAGTTTGGGAAAATCGTCAAACAACAGTTTTATTTAGAATTGATAGGATTTATCCAGTCCCTTTTATTGTCAAAGAAACTTGAAATTAGATGAAGGATCAACAACGAATAATTATTGCAAGAATTATTAAGTAGGTAGGCACAATTATTTGTAGGATGGGTTAGCGGTAGCGTAACCCATGCGGGCGTTGGGTTTCATGCTTCAACCCAACCTACGTTCATTTTATATTTAATTCCACCCACCTACTTAAGTATGAATTTGATTATTTTCTCAGAAAATTCAAGCCTTGGGAAAAGCTCATATTTTTGTTATACTTAATAGTAGCGATTGTGACAGGTTTAGGGGATGCAAGTTCATTTTTTACAGGAGAGAATAGTCCTATACCTAGGGAATGGAAATTATTAAAAAGTCCTCAAATAGTTACGATTATATCTATTATTATCTTAGGAATTCCTGTTCTACTCTCTCAAACACAGACTGGACAAGATACTGTTGAACTTTTAGAAACAATTCGCTTAAACATTGTGCCAGCAATCAGTAGTTCTTTAGAAGAATTATCTGTTAATATAAAACAAAAATTTAATCTAAAAGGCAATATCAGAGTATCCTTGTGGATACCAGTGAGACAAAAGTTATTTACTTGGAATCTCCAAATGGTATGTAAAACTAGCAATGTATCTGATAGGGAACTAGAGGCACTTGATAACAGTAGGGTTAAGACCTAAACCACAGAGGAAACTATTATGTCTGAGTCACTAAAACAACAGAGACAAGCACCTAGTTTAAAGTTAATTGAAATATTAGAAGATGGTAGTGCCAAAACTTTTATCTACGAAGATCCCGAAAAAAAGAGCAAATCCAGCTTTATTGCTCGAATAAAGGCTAAAATACAACAAAAATTCCGACCATCAGCTAATTAGTTCTTATGTATTTGCCAGATCATTTGTACACAAGGGGGTTATCTACCCCCTGATTTGTTTTTATAGTCATGACCGATTAGTTTGATACATTCTAGATACATGAAGCTCTTATCCTGTCTAGTATTAATATTCTCAATCTTAATTGAAATCGCTGGTTTTGAGGATGAAGGCCGGGTAATTCCCCTAGAAGATTTACCTAAGATTGAGGATATCTTAGGGATTCCTTCTGGTGTTTTGAGTTAGTTGACCGGTTATGGGTCATTTCGATCGAGGCGAAAGATTTCTTTTGATTTCGATCAAGATGACCCCTCTAACGATCGAATTTTCGACAATTATAGGATTTTTTTCGATATACGGAATGACAACTCGATAAAATAAAAATATGAAATTCGAGTGGGATCGACAAAAGAACCGAGCGAATATCATCAAGCACGATCTAGACTTCGCGGACGCGCAGCGGATATTTGAACATCCCATTCGAGTTTCCCTTGACGAACGAGAAAATTATGGCGAAGATCGATTGATAGGAATCGGTACGCTCGATGGCCGAGTGGTAGTTGTCGTTTTTACAGAACCGAGTAGAGATACAATTCGTATTATTTCACTTCGTAAAGCTTTACCCTATGAACGAAAACGATATGAACAATACCTCCGAGACGAATTGGGAGAAAGTTGACGCTCTTACGGAAGAGGAAATCGACACATCCGATATTCCGCCCTTAACCGAGGAGTTTTTTAGTAAATCGCGGTGGTGGAAACCTGTAGAGAAAGTAAATGTTCTTGTTCAAGTAGATACCGAAACCCTAGCTTGGTTTCAATCACAGGGCGAGGATTGTGAACAAAAAATGTCCGCCGCTTTACGGATTTATGCGGAGGCTCACAAAGTATAGTCAAGTTTAGTTCGGGTACAAGCCACACAATAAAAAAGTTCGCTATCATTTTGAGCGGGATGAAAAGCCACACAATCTCATTTACCAATAAATCGCCTTAAATGAAATGATAAAAGTGAGTACGAAAAATTATGATTATAGATGTACCGACTGGAGATGATTTTAAATCCGCTGGCATTGATTTTTTAAATCTGGCTTGGGATACGCTGATAAGTTTATCTACAAAACTTAAGGATGCGGAATATTTTTATAATGTGTATTATAGCGATGAGAATGAAGAAGTAATCGATCAATTGTCATCTGAGCAATATTGGAAACAAGCACAACGTCCATTGAGTACAGCCCTTTCCCTTATTCAACAAGGAACCGAATTTCTCTTAAAAGGTCATATTGCTACAGTTAGCCCGTATTTACTAATTTCAGGAGATCCGAGTAATTATCCCAGTAAATCTCATGAGCGCAATATCCGTTTTAGTGAATTTAAAACAATTGATGCACAGGATTTAGTCAAAGTTTATAATACCGTATCGACTGATCGATTACCAGATAACTTTCGACAAAGATTTGAAGATTTGAGAAGCAAGCGAAATATAATTATGCACACTGTAGATCCTGAATTATATATAAAAACTAAAGATCTGTTTGTTGAAATTCTAGAAATTTGTCATTATTTGATAGAGCCAAACTCGTGGATAAAAATTCGAGGACAATTCATTCAAAATGAACCTGAATCTGTTCTATATAGCCCTGAAACCAGAGAATTATATAATTTGCTGCCTTTAGAAATAAACCTTGTAATTGATTTATTAACACCTTCAGAAAATAATAAATATTTTAATTTTAATAAAAAAACAAGACGTTATTTATGTCCTAGTTGTTATAGTGGTTTTAGGGAAGATTACGAAGACGAACAGATTCCAAGATTAGCTCAACTAATACCTAATGAACCAACTAGCAACACTATTTATTGCCTTGTATGTAATGAATCTTATGAAGTATTGCGGGAAGATTGCACAGCTGAAGATTGTCTGGGTAATGTCATAGATCCTGATGATGGTACATGTCTTACCTGTGGTTCGGACAATTATTGTTGAAATTGTAATAAATATCTTGTATGTATTAATTTCTTTATTTTTTTAATCGGACAAGAAATTTATGAAAAGTTTTTCGCTCAAGCTGCCATACAAATAATCTTGCAAAAGTATCAAATTTTATTGTTAATTGTTGACACTAATCAGGAGGAATAGTTCAATGAATAAACTAAATTATTATCAAAACATAATCAAGAAAATTCTCACAGAATATGCAGAAATTTTCTCACAAGTACCCGATCAAGACATAGAAGAAATATTGATGTTTGACCATAATAGAAGCCAATATCTTTGGTTTAATATTGGCTGGAAAAATGGCAAACGAATTAAAGCGATTTCCGTTTATCTTCGTCTAAAAAATGACAAAATTTATATTGAAGAAGATTGGACAGAAGCAGGTATCGCCACGGAATTAATGCGCTTAGGAATTCCCAGCAGTGAGATAGTTTTAGCTTTTCAACCTCCCGAAGTGCGTCAGTTTACCGAATTTGCGATCGCCTAAAAATTATTCTTTACTTTCTCGTCAGATGAGGAGTCGCTAAAATCGAGTATTTAAATATACTTGTTTCTAGGTCATTTCTGCCAGTTCATCCTTGACTCGCCGGTTCAAGAGTTAGATATTTTCCGAGCAAAAGTGCTACAATGTAATCTTAAGGGTCAAAACAATCAAGGAGAAGAGCATGGTCAGCAAAATTGATCGCCAAGCATTTTTACAATCCTTAATCGTGCCACCGGGTAAAGAAATTTCTCTACACAAAGACTACGATCCCGGGTTTAAGCCAGACTATATTACCAAAGAAGATGCCACTTTGCTGCTGCAACAGGGAATCGAAAAAATGGCCGAGTTTCAAGATAAACTCTATGCCCAGGATACCTATGCCCTCTTAATTAATCTGCAAGCCATGGATGCGGCGGGTAAAGATGGTACGATCAGACACGTTATGTCGGGCTTAAATCCCCAAGGCTGTCAGGTATTTAGCTTTAAAGTTCCCTCGGCCGAAGAACTAGATCACGATTATCTCTGGCGATATTATAAAGCTTTACCGGAGCGGGGTCGTATCGGTATTTTTAATCGTTCTTACTACGAAGAATTATTAGTTGTGCGCGTCCATCAAAATTTATTGGAACGGCAAAAACTCCCCCCAGAAGACAGAACCAAGAAAGTTTGGCAGCGACGTTTTGAGGAGATTAATAATTTTGAAAAATATCTGGTTAACAATGGGGTTATTGTCCTGAAATTCTTTCTCAATGTTTCTAAAGGAGAACAGAAAAAACGATTTTTAGAAAGAATTGATCGCCCCGAAAAAAACTGGAAGTTTTCCGAAAATGATGTCAAAGAAAGGGCTTTTTGGGGTGATTACATGAAAGCCTACGAGGAGGTATTCAATCATACCAGTACCGAATGGGCCCCTTGGTATATTATCCCGGCTGATCGCAAATGGTTTACCCGTTTAGCTGTGGGGGCGGTTATTTATCACACCCTCGAATCCCTTGGTTTAAAATATCCCACCGTTACCGAAGAACATCACCAAGCTTTACTGAAAGCCAAAGAAATCCTGGAAAATGAGCCAGATTAAAAATGGAAGAAAATCCCGAAAAAGCGATAATTGCCGGAAAATCGATCGTATAATCAATGTCGATTTGAGAGAATTACCCCTATGAATTATCGCATCGATCGCCGCACCTATGCAGAAACCTACGGCCCCACCGTCGGAGATCAAGTTCGCCTGGCAGACACGGAATTATTTATCGAAGTCGAAAAAGATTTCACCACCTACGGCGATGAGGTAAAATTCGGCGGCGGTAAAGTAATTCGCGATGGGATGGGCCAATCCCCCATTTCTAGGGAAGATGGAGCGGTGGATTTAGTGATTACTAATGCCTTAATTCTCGACTGGTGGGGCATCGTTAAAGCTGATGTGGGCATTAAAGACGGCAAAATTTATAAAATCGGTAAAGCGGGCAATCCCCACATTCAAGATAATGTCGATATTATTATCGGTCCTGCTACCGAGGCATTAGCCGGGGAAGGGATGATTTTGACAGCAGGGGGGATTGATGCTCATATTCATTTTATCTGTCCCCAACAAATTGAGACAGCGATTGCGTCGGGGATTACCACGATGATTGGTGGTGGGACTGGACCTGCGACGGGAACTAATGCCACCACCTGCACCCCGGGAGAATGGAACATCTATCGAATGCTAGAGGCCGCCGAAGCTTTCCCGATGAATTTGGGTTTTTTGGGTAAAGGCAATAGCAGTCAGCCGGAAGGACTAGCGGAACAGGTAAAAGCGGGGGTAATTGGCTTAAAACTCCATGAAGATTGGGGAACCACTCCGGCAGCCATTGATACCTGTTTAAGCGTGGCCGATAAGTACGATGTGCAGGTGGCGATTCATACCGATACTCTCAATGAGGCCGGTTTTGTTGAGGCCACTATCGCCGCTTTTAAAAATCGCGTCATTCACACCTACCACACGGAAGGGGCCGGCGGTGGTCATGCTCCCGATATTATCAGGGTTTGCGGGGAAATGAACGTTTTACCCTCCTCTACTAATCCCACCCGTCCCTATACGACGAATACCTTAGAGGAACACCTCGATATGTTGATGGTTTGTCATCATTTAGACCGGAGTATTCCCGAAGATGTGGCTTTTGCTGAATCCCGCATCCGCCGCGAAACTATTGCCGCCGAGGATATTCTCCACGATTTAGGGGCTTTTAGCATCATTTCCTCCGATTCTCAAGCTATGGGACGGGTGGGGGAAGTAATTATCCGCACTTGGCAAACTGCCCACAAAATGCGGGTACAACGAGGCAGACTGACCGGGGAAACGGGAGAGAATGATAATCTGCGGGCAAGACGATATATTGCTAAATATACGATTAATCCTGCTATTACCCATGGTGTCTCCGATTATGTCGGTTCCATCGAGGTGGGCAAATTAGCCGACTTGGTTCTCTGGAAACCGGCATTTTTTGGCGTAAAACCGGAAATTGTCCTGAAAGGCGGTTTAATCGCCTGGGCGCAAATGGGCGATGCTAATGCCAGTATTCCCACACCCCAACCGGTTTATATGCGTCCCATGTTTGCCTCTTTTGGTGGTGTGATCGCCAAAACTTCCTTGACATTTGTTTCTAAATATGCTATGAAAGCGGGCATTCCTGAGAAGTTAAAGCTGAAAAAAACCGCCGTGGCCGTGTCGAATACGCGCAATATCAGTAAGGCTAGTATGAAGCTAAATGACGCTTTACCGCGCATGGAAGTTAATCCCGAAACCTACGAGGTGCGTGCTGACGGGGAATTATTAATCTGTGAACCCGCTACGGTTTTACCTATGGCCCAACGCTATTTCCTATTTTGAATTCGATTTCAGGAAACGGGTTTTTTCAAAAAACCCGTTTTCTTTTTGAATCACAGTTAAGGATTAGTAGGAAAATTTGGGAAAAATAACTTAACCAATCCTGCCATTAGTGCAGTAACAATGGCAACAAAGATGGTTCGATTAGTAAATTCCAAGTTATCTAGTCGTTTATTCACGCCTGTTAATTCTCCTTTAATATTTGCTATGTCAACTCTTAAGTTATTCACTTCTTCAGATAGCTTGTCTATTTTGCTATTAAGTTGTTCAGATAATCTGTCTATTTTGCCATTAAGTTGTTCAGATGACTTGTCTATTTTGTCATTAACTTCTTTGAATTGTCCTACAATAAAGTCTTTTAATTCTTTGAGGTCGTTTTCTGTAAATGTTGCCATTGTGTGACTCTCCTAGTAATTGTTTGTGATACCAATAATTTTACCCCTAAGTTTAACTCCTAACCCTTAATCAGTCAAATTGCATCGAAGTTGCATCACCAGAAGGAATAAAACTGACCCAATAAAAAGGATGTTTTTGCTTCTCACCCTTGAGCATTCCTAGTTGAATTTGTCGTAAAGCTTCACTGCGTCCTTCTCCTTTTTGTAAGCGTCCATAATAGGCGACCATTAAATCTTTAGTTGCGTCATCAGATACTTTCCAAAGGCTAATTAATTGGCTTTCACTTCCCGCAATAACTAAAGCGCAGCGCAATCCATAAATCCCTTCACCTACGCTTCTAGTTTGGTGATTTTTTGATGATAATTAATGCTTTATACTGTATATTAATTAAGTAGCTGGTTATAATTAAATTAAAAATGGATTTTAGGTTTGATCCCCCCTGCCCCCCTTGATAAGGGGGGTGCCGATCCCCCCTTAGTCCCCCCTTTAATCCCCCCTTAATAAGGGGGGCATCTGACAACTTTTAACGCCTACCTACTTATCAAATTTAGCCAAGATTTTCAATCCTTCTTCTGGGTTGCCATTAGCTGCCATTTCCTTAAATCTAGTATAGGCATTAAATTCGGCTAAAGTGTTGGTGGAAAGATATTCAATCAGTTTATTGATACTGATTCCTTTTAGTTCATTCATAGAAAACTCCTGATTCTGGCGGTAATTTCCTGAAGAACTTCTAAGAGCGTTGGAGCAGCGGACGAGATTACATTTTCTTCACTGCTGTCATGTTTGTGATGGGGATAGGTTGGGAGGTTCAGCTTTTTATGATGTGGAGTATTATCATAACGGAAAATTAAGGTATTCATGGTATTCATATACTGATAAGCGTACATATTACGATTAATAATTGTTTCGATATTGACAAACTCTCGAATATGCAGAACTGAATTATCAATGAATTTAATTTCGGCTCGAATAAATCCTTCATAAGTATCGCGTTTTTCACAATCTAGCGTAAAAAATTTTACTACTGAACAGGTTGCGATAATTGTTTGAATCTGTTGAAAATAATCTTCAATTAACAAATTCAATTCCTCTGAGTCTTTCTGCTTTTTCCTGTAGGCATTGTAGCATTCGCAATTCGCCAATCCATTCGTCAAGTTCCAGGGTTTCCTGAAATTCGTCGTTTTCGTAGCGATGCAGAAATTCTGCTGTGGACAGTTGATATTTGTCCTCAAATTCTCGCAGTCGTTGTTCGGTACGCTGGATACCCGCTTCAGTGGAACGTAGGGCTTCAGCGATTGCGCCTTCGATTAGAGGTTTGAGGGAGCCGGAGTGATGAGAGATGAGTTTGAGTTCCTTCATAATAGGAAGTCTTGTAGCTACTTTTGCATTATAGACAATTGCTAAGATATCCAGAGGGCGCAGGTTCCTTGCGCCACTACACTAGACCTCTCCAATAATTGTCAAACTAAGGGCTGAAGTCCTTTTGATCTATGGTCAATTTTTGGGTTCATTTTTTCTCTTTTCTCCTTCAAGGGGTGACAAGGCGACTAAAAGGCTTGCTGGATAAGGCGCATAGCCGTTAGACCCCTAGAAAAATTCGGGTGTTTTCCAGGCTTGAGTCGAATCAAAGAAAAAGCGAGTTCCGAGTATGCGTCCATCGACTTGACCCAAAAAGTCCCATAAGTACCTATCCAAAAATCGCTATGTCTTTCTGGACCGCGTTTTGCTTCTTTGGAGCGACAAATATAATCCCGAGTTCCCGATTTCTTGAGATTTTGACCCCGGGTTGTATTCAAAGAGTAAGCGATAGCGATTAATAAAACTAAGGCGAGAAAGCGAGGCTCGCTCACTTTCGTTTTTTCCAGATTATATCCTCCCGTTTTACAATCTTTGAACATCGCCTCAATCCCGAATCTGGCTCGATATAATTTGAGGGTTAACTCTAAAGATTCTAGATTAGTCAATAAATACCAAGGCTCTTTAGACCCTTTACTTCGATAGCGCCTTTTCCAATAAATTGCCAGATTAAACCCACCGATCTGATGGCTTTTCGTGTGGGTCACTCCTCGAAAGAATTTTCGTTCTCCCCGGTTCGGTTCTAGCTCCGAAAGGGCTTGATAGTTTTCTTCTTCTTTCAATCGCGTGTAGGTACTTTTCTTTTGACGGAAGATAAAAGCTACACCTCTGTCGTCTAGCCACTTCCCTAACTGCACCGACTGAAATTCACGATCTCCCATTACGACGAGCGGATAGGGTTTCAATAACCGCAAGACCGGCTTGATAAATTTTTTCTGTTCGCCCAGATCGCTACTTCCTTTTTTATTCAGTAACACCCAAGATACGGGCAAGGCTCTCCGACCACAAATCACACTGGCAACGAATAAATTTCTTCCTTTCCAATCGGTTCTATCTATGACGACTAATAATCGTCCCGCCTGTTTCAGTTTTTGAAGCCTTCTTCTTTGCTCTCGATTTTTGTTTTTCCCACTAAACTCTAGCTTGACAATCTGTTTGATCAAGGGAAACCACAAGAGTTTCACGTTTAGTTGCGGGAGCTTAAGAAATCTCTGCAAATTCCGTCTTCTACTTTCAAAGGTTATCGGTTGCGGGAAAAGAGCGGCCAGTTTCTCTAGTTGGACTATCCGATGACTTTGTAAGAGCAGGATTACTATCTGTAAGGTCAAATAGCTCGCCTCGCTAAGGTTTGCCTGTAAGCAAGCCTGATAGAATGAAGGTAACATTTTTAATTTTTGAGTGGTTGTCCTAACCACTCTATTTCTTTAGGGGGTCGTTTGGCTAGACTCCCCGCTCTATCTAGCTTGTAGCCCCTCTGTCACCCCTTGAACTTTTCTCCTTCTCTCTCAGATTATACTTTTGACTTTTGACTTTATTTTCCCTTTTTAGCGTCGTTGGCGAGTTGGTTGGCGCGGCTGACGGGATCAAAACGGAGGCTAGGATTCCACTTTTGGGCGGTTTTAAAGCCTTCAATTGCTTCGTTGATTTTGCCTTCCCTAGCTAAGGCTTCGCTATCCGCAACCAGGTTAGGGGCGCCGGCAAGGAGAAGCTCGGTTGTTTGGCAAACCTTCAGCTTTTGCAAATCTCGCGGGCTTTGGATCAGATAACCTTCGAGCCAGTTGCAGCCCCCCACCAGCAAGGTATCCAGATTTGGGATCGGCCAGAGCTTGACGCTGCCATCGCTGCCATCATCTCCTCCCGTGGCGAGGGTTTGTCCATCGCTCGTCCAACTTACACTCCAGACACTGCCTTGTTCGGCATTGAGGCTGGTAATCGGGGTGCCATCTCGCTTCCAGAGCTTGACGCTGCTCCAGGGCTTGACTCTGCCATCATTTCCTCCCGTAGCGAGGGTTTGTCCATCGCTCGTCCAACTTACGCTATTAACACTGCCTTGCTCGGTATTGAAGCGGGTAATCGGGGTGCCATCTCGCTTCCAGAGCTTGACGCTGCCATCATTTCCTCCCGTAGCGAGGGTTTGTCCATCGCTCGTCCAACTTACGCTATTAACACTGCCTTGCTCGGTATTGAAGCGGGTAATCGGGGTGCCATCTCGCTTCCAGAGCTTGACGCTGCCATCACCTCCTCCCGTAGCGAGGGTTTGTCCATCGCTCGTCCAACTTACACTCCAGACACTGGCTTGCTCGGTATTCAGGCGGGTAATCAGGGTGCCATCTCGCTTCCAGAGCTTGACGCTGCCATCATTTCCTCCCGTAGCGAGGGTTTGTCCATCGCTCGTCCAACTTACGCTATTAACACTGACTTGCTCGGTATTGAGGCGGGTAATCGGGGTGCCATCTCGCTTCCAGAGCTTGACGCTGCCATCATTTCCTCCCGTAGCGAGGGTTTGTCCATCGCTCGTCCAACTTACACTCACAACACTGCTTTGCTCGGCATCGAGGCGGGTAATCAGGGTGCCATCTCGCTTCCAGAGCTTGACGCTGCCATCAGATCCTCCTGTGGCGAGGGTTTGTCCATCGCTCGTCCAACTTACGCTATTAACACTGACTTGCTCGGTATTGAGGCGGGTAATCGGGGTGCCATCTCGCTTCCAGAGCTTGACGCTGCCATCAACTGCTCCTGTGGCGAGGGTTTGTCCATCGCTCGTCCAACTTACACTCACAACACTGCTTTGCTCGGCATCGAGGCGGGTAATCAGGGTGCCATCTCGCTTCCAGAGCTTGACGCTGCCATCAGATCCTCCTGTGGCGAGGGTTTGTCCATCGCTCGTCCAACTTACACTCCAGACACCGCCGGTATTGAGGCGGGTAATCGGGGTGCCATCTCGCTTCCAGAGCTTGACGCTGCCATCATCTCCTGCCGTGGCGAGGGTTTGTCCATCGTTCGTCCAACTTACACTCCAGACACTGCCTTGACGGGTGGGGATAGTGCGTTCCTGAATTTGGGTCAAAATCTGCTGCAACGCCCCTACCGGGCTAATGGCAGGGTAGTCAATCAGGGCGAGTTTTTGATTGATTAGCTTGGCTCCCTTGATTTTGGCTTTTTGCCTTACTAGGGTTTGCAATTCCTGTCCGGCTTCCATTGCCTTCAGTAGCCCAGCGGTCTGATTTTTGTCAAACTGCTGCAAGGCAGCACTTCCGCGTTGTTCGATCTGGGTTCCCTGTTGGGCGATCTTTAGGCTAACTTCTGCTGCGACTAAGGTTTTGTTCGCCGTTTCTACATCTGCTTGAGCATTTTTGGCAGCAGTTTCAGCTTGTAGCTTTTGGGTAGTGGCTAATTGTAATTGCTCTTTGGCAGCCGCCGTTGCCTCTTCTGCTTGAATTTTGTCCTGATTTACTTGGTTTAACCGAAGCGTTGCTTTCTGTACTTGTCGGTGTGCTTGCAGGTATTGCTGTTGGGCGGCTCTTTCTTTTGTCTGCGCTTGCAGATACTTTTCTTGTGCTTTTATCGTGTTTAGATTGGCTCTTTTGAGATTATCGTTCGCCTTCTTTTCGTTAATTTTAGTTTGCGCTAAACTGCGATTGAGACTGATTTTATCCTTATTAAGTTGGTCTTTATCTTGTTCAAGTTGTTTTTTCTCTCCCTCCGCTTCTTGTACATCCTGCCGTGCTATTTTCAAATCATCTACCGCCTTTATCGAAATAGGAACGGCAATAGCAGCAATGGCAATAGCTCCCAATGCCCCCAACAAACTAAGCTTATTCCGTCGATTAGCTTTTTTGATGATTCTGCCGGATTCCTCCCTTGTTTCTAATAATGCTTGGTTCGCTGTTTCTAATTCTGTTTCCGCCTGTTCCCTCGCCGCCGTCAAAATCTGATTCGCTTCCGTTTCCGCCGCCAATCGCCTTTCCATATCCCGTTTTTCGACATCCTGGCTATCATCTAAAAAGCGTTCATCTTCTTTACTCAAGCGCTTTCCTTTTGCCCAAGTCTCCGCCTCCCGCAACGCCTGTCCCCGCAACAAAAACGACTCTTTCTGCTCTTCTTGTGCCTCCTGCCAAGCCTTAAACGCCTCCCCATAAAACCCCGGACGCAAATCCGCCAAAGCGCGAGCCACCCACTGCCCATTAAACACCTGCGCGTAGATGGGGTTATAGACTTTCAACCTGCCCTCTCGCTTCACCACCAAACCCGTCAGCCGCAGTTGCAGTTGCTCGTAGCTCTCATCGGCAATGATCCCCCCTTCCTTTCTGGATGAGAGAGGGGGGGGTTCAGCATCCAAAACTTGCTGATAAATCCCTAGCAGTCGCCCCCGTAGCCGTTCGTCACTGCGTAAAATCCTGTCTCGAATCGTTTTCAAATGCGGCGGCACGTCCTGCGCCTCCCAATTATCGATAAGCTGGCTCGTCACCACCTGCGCCACCAAATCTGGGGGCGATAGGCGCAAATCTGCCTCCTGCACTACCAAATTCAAGACCCGCTGCGTCAAAAACGGCTGTCCCCCAGCAATTCTCATTTTAAAAAGTAACAAGTGATACAGACAGAAACAAAGCTTTAAGCAAGCTACAAAATGCGCTCCCGCGAGTGCGACTGCATCGCAGAGAAGTGAGTATATAGAGTATTTATACTCAAAATATTTGAAAGATGGGAGAAATCTAGAACAAAAGTTCTCTACATCAGAAAGAGAACCAAATAAAAATTGATGATTGTTGTCTGTTGAGGTAAAATTATTAAGTTGGAAATATTAATTAATCAAACTGTTCTGCGATGACGAAAAAGGCTGTGACTTTAGAAATTCCTGAATTAATACAATTTTTAGTTCAAGAATTACATGACTTACCCGATGACAGAAAACCAGGAAACAATACCAAATATCAGGTAGAAGATGCAGTTAAGGCGGCTTTTTCGGTTTTTTTTACTCAGTCACCTTCTTTTTTAGAGCATCAACGTTTGATGAAAAGTAGTAAGGGAAAAGATAATGCTTCAAGTTTATTTGGTATCAAAAAAATACCTTGTGATAATCAAATCAGAAACCTGTTAGATCCTATCCCAGCTGCCACAATATTTGGCTCTTTTCAACAAGTCTATCAATGGTTAAAAAAACAGGGAGTTATTAAAAAATTTTTCTACTTAGATGAGGAAATTTTAATAGCTTTAGATGGTACGGAATATTTTTCTTCAAAGAAAATTAGTTGTCCCCATTGTAATTGCCGCAATGCTCGTAATGGAACGACAACTTATTTTCATGGTTGCGTCACGCCAATTGTGGTTTCTCCTGAGCAAAAACAAGTGATTAATTTAGAACCAGAATTTATTAAAAAACAAGATGGGCAGCAAAAACAAGATTGTGAAAATGCGGCTGTTAAAAGATGGTTAGATAAGAATCATCAAAAGAAGTATGGTTATCCTGTAACCCTGTTAGGAGATGACTTATACTCTCGTCAACCTATCTGTGAGTTAGCTCTAAAACAAGGTTATAATTTTATTTTTGTTTGTCTTGAAACTTCTCATAAAACCTTATATGAATGGCTAGAATTTTTAAAAAAAAGTGGAGAAGTTAAAGCCGTAGAAAAGAAACAATGGGATGGAGGAAAGAATCTCATTTATCGTTATCGTTATGTTTCTAGAGTTCCTCTGAGAGAGGTCGAGTCAAGTCTCGAAGTTAATTGGTGTGAAGTCACGGTCATTAATGAAAAAACACAGAAAATTATCTATCAAAATAATTGGATTACCAATCATGAAATTACTGAAAATAATGTTGAAAAAATTGTCAAAGCTGGACGCAGCAGATGGAAAGTTGAGAATGAAGGAAATAACGTTCTTAAAAATCACGGTTATAATTTAGAACATAATTTTGGTCATGGTCAAAGTCATTTATGCGAGTTCTTGTTGTCTTTAAATTTACTAGCTTTTTTATTTCATACCGTTTTAGATTTAGTTAATCATACTTATCAAAAGATTCGTGAGTTATTAGTTACTCGCACCAGTTTTTTTAATGATATTCGTACTTTATTAAAATATTTTTGGTTTAAGAATTGGTCAGAGTTTTTCTTGTTTATTCTTACCGAATATGTCCCGCTCAAAAAAATAAATTCTAGTTAAAAATGTCAATTTTTCGAGAGAAGGAAAGATTATTTTATTCATTGAAAAAACCACAAATTAGGTCAGAATTTCAGCTAAATTTATGAGTTGAGATAAGTTTTTTATGGGCAGATATTTTAAAACTGTCTCTTGAAGCTAATTATGATGATTATCTTGAAAAAAAATGATAATTAGACAGAAGTTCTCTTGTTCACATAGAGAACTTTATCTTCTTTTGTTTTCAAAATGAGAATTGCTGGCTGTCCCCCCGTCCAATACAACACCGCTTGCAGCACCGCCTGCGGATCGTCCACCTTGCCCACCAAACCCTGCATCAACGGTTGAGCTTCCTGGAGTTGAAAGCCACTCATCTCCACCGCCCGACCGATATTAAACGCCGAACTACGCTTACTGACAATCAGATCGGAAGGTGTTGCCACCCCTAAAAACGCAAAAGTCAGCCGCCGATAACGCAGATCTTCCGCCCGCCGCTCAAAGAAAGAGCGAATCAGAATGAAAAAACCATCGGTATCAAACTTGAGACTGAGCAGGTTATCAATTTCTTCGACAAAAATGACGACATCTTGCGAGAGTTCTGCCAGCAATACGCGATCGATAAAATAAGTAAAGCGTTCGACCGCCGAAATCGACTGAGCCGCCAGATCCTTCCACCAACTCGAAAAATCGATTTTCTCTTGTAAATGCAAATCATCGATCAAGCGTTTTATGGTTCCGGCATACCACTGATCCTCGCTCAAACTGGTTCCCCGGGTTTGCGGGTCAATGACCGCACAAGCCACCCCCTCTGCCGCTAACTTCTGCATCACCCGCACCCGCAAACTAGACTTGCCCATCTGCCGCGAGTTAAAGACAAAACAATATTCTCCTGATTTCAGGCGATCGTACAATTCGCGATCGGCCTGTCGCTCTACATACCCACGATATTCGGCAGGTAAGCTCCCGCCTACTTGATAGCTAAAAGGAGTCGAGGAAGTTGGGTTTGTCATCTGATACCAAATTGCTAAAAATATGTCCCAGAAAACGGATTTCTTTAAGAAACCCGTTTTCTAAGAGGTTAGGCGATCGCGTAGCCCGTGTAACCGCGTACATCCGCCGGATGAAAAGCGAGGACAATATCCTGCTGGGGAACACCCGCTGCCACTAGCTCATGGGTTACTCCGTCTTCGGTTTCATCTCGTTGTACCCAGATTTTCTCGTTGATAATATCCAAATGAATTAAACAGCCATGCACGCGAGTTTTGCGATCCCATCCGAGCGTCATCAAAAGATAGCTATCTCGAACTTCATCAAAAATCGGCTTACAAATCAATTCGCCGTGAGAATAAGGGATTTCAGTATAAGGAATCAAAACCGATTTAATAATATGACGATACTGATCTAATTTTTCCATTGCGAAATGACCTCCTTTTCAGCATCAAAAACAATAAACTTGAGATTTTCATCTTCGATTAAAATTTGTCCGATTGGCTCTTCAAAAAATGAATTATAAATCACATCTCTAATCGCCAAATCTAGTTTACAATAAAGTGTTTTTATTTAATTTCCTCCCAAGCGATCGCAAAAATACTGACGATAAAGATCGCAGCGAGGTTTCACATTATTATCAACCCGCACCACTAATCCCATACTGTCCAGTTTAAACGACTCCTCAGACCGCAAACGTACCGGCGCTTCAGAAGTAATAACCAATTTCATGGCTGCCCCCAGTTCAGGATAATCTTCCAAAGTCTTCAAATGTCCCCGCAGATAATCGCTGTAAATTCCCGCTTCTGTGGGAGCCGTCCGCAAAAATTCCGCCAAAGAAAGATCCCCCGCTGCAATGTGATAGAGTGCCGAGCGCACCATGTAGGGATGCCCTCCAATTAACCCCATAAATTGTTCGAGTTCCCCCTCTGTCCAAGTTAATCCGTGCCGTGCTACCAACTCCTGTACCTGTTCAGGCGTAAACTCTCCCAATTCGATGGGCAACCCCACATTAAAAGGCGATTGATTGATATCCCGTTGGGCATAGGACTCTTGAGAATGGACGATGATCAGCCGCAATTTCTGCCACAGTTTTTTAATCTTGGAACTTTCATGCCAGCCGCGCAATAATCCGCATAAATCCGTCTCGATATCTGCGTATTTAAAGATGCGATCAAAGTTATCGATCGCCAACACTAACGGGCGATCGTTCCCCTCTAATAAATACTTCTCAAAATAATCCGTACTGTTATCGTTCGCTCCAAAAATAAGCTAAAACGCACTTAAACCACCTAAAATAGAAATAGTAACTTGAGAAAATTCCTACTTATGCCAGCCAAAGATTTCCTAGACTTAGAAGAAAAGAAAAACTTACAAAAAGCTCTTAAAGAAGAAGAAAGAGCAGAGGTTAGGGAAAGAATTTTAATGTTTCTCTTGCTAAACGACGGAAAAACTCAACGAGAAATAGCTGAGTTTATTGGCTGTTCACTCAAAACAGTCGCCCATTGGTGTGTTCAGGGCGATCCTAACAATATAGAAAGTCTAGAAGATGGGAGAAAAAATGGAAATCATAAAAAAGCCACAGAGGAATATATTAATTTACTATTGAAAATAGTTGATGAAGACCCGAAGGAATTGGGATATGAATTCGGGAGATGGACAGCGGCAAGATTAGCAGAGCATCTAGAAAAGGAAACAGGAATTAAACTGAGTGGCTCGCAAGTGAGAAGAATATTGAGAAGAAAAAAGTATGTGTATATCTGGGCAAAATATAGTCTAGAAGATAAGCAAGACAAGAAATTAAGAAAAGCATTTAAAGAAAAATTAGATGAATATTTAAAGTTAGCGAAAGAAAAGCCAGAGTCAATCCAGGTATGGTTTTGGGACGGGGCTTTCAAGGTGGCGACGCAGGTTCGCCACACAGCCCCTCATGAATGTGGATTTAGTTTGAGAGTAATAAGAAGGAGAGCTTGGACAAAAAAAGGAAAGCGAAAAAAAGTGAATGGGCAAAGAAAAAGAGGAAGGGTGAATGTGATGGGAGCCTTAAGATATAATGATAAAAAAAGAGTCTGTTTTATGATCAAAAAAGGAAATTCAGAAACTTTCCATGAACAATTAAAGAAACTTCATGAAGAGATTCGTCAAGAATGGATAAACTTGGGAAATCTGCCCGAAGATTTTCGAGAAAAGGGGACGAAGATTATCATTATATTAGACAATGCTAGTTATCACAAAAAGAAAGATGTTATTGAGCAGGTGGAAAAAGAGTTGCCCAATATTAGGCTAGAGTTTTTACCAGCTTATAGTCCAGATTACAACCTAATAGAATTAGTGTGGCATTCCGCTAAAGAATACATAGCTAATCGAGAATTTGAAAATAAAGAAGAACTGGAAAAAGTAGTCAATCAGCTTTTAAATGAAGGGGGATTGATTATTAAATGGAGTAGAAAACTTAAAAATAAGGGTAATGCTGTCAATGTAACTTAAATGCGTAAAAGCTTATCATCCCAATACTCTTCAATCTTGACCCTTACTCCCAGTGGTTTACCCACCGACGCACAAAACCACTGCATGAACTTGTCGAGATCGTCAAAGAACTTTTGATTGGTCTGTTCCAGATCGATCGTTACCGCACGATAGCCTAGTTGAGATGCTTGGGCAAGTACCTTCGCCATCAGGGACGATTTGCCCATATTGTGGGGCGATTTAATCCGAATCAGGGAGCCAGGCCTTTGAATTTCCTCATAGCACCGTTCTTCGTAAGGGGAAGTAATATAAAAGCGAGAGTCAATGCTAACTTGTCCTTCTGGAGATTCCAAGCTAATTTCCTGTTGTATCTTGTCTGGAGTAACTGTTGGCTTGAGGGGTTCCGATTGCGTTGGCATCTCAGTGGCTTTTGCGGATTGTTGCGGCTCTGGCAAGACAGTGGGCTGTTTGTCAGTTAACACTGTCGCCATTTCCATTGCCGCCTGCCGAATCCCCTCAGCAATATTTAAAAACGCCTCACCCCGATTACTCCAAGTCGTCACAGGCTTGGCATTTTTTGGCAAAGCTTGCAACTTACCAAAAGGCGCACCACTCCAATCCACCGGCTTCAAAATAATCGGAATCACCCGCGCCTCCCCCGCATCATGCCGTGCGATCGCCCGTTCCATTTCAAGATCATAACAGTAGTCAGAAGCGATAAAGTTTTCACTAATCAACAACAGAATAATCTCGGCTGAATTGAGATTTTCATCAATGGCTTGTCTCCACTCTGTTCCAGCACTAATTTTGCGATCGTGCCATGATTTAATTACTCCCTGTCTTTGTAATGACGCGAGGTGAAGTCCCAAAGTTTCCCGCAGTTTCTCATCCCGGTGAGAGTAAGAAATAAATACATCGAGCGGTGTGGATGATATGTCTGGATTAGGTAAAATCATGGCTCTCAGTTTTAAGATTTCAGAAACCGGTTTTTTTCAACCTATTGATTTCAGAAAACGGGGTTTTTCAAAAAACCCGTTTTCTCGTCTAACTTGTTATACTATACTACTACAACTTAAAACCTCACCATTCCCTAATCTTCCCTACGGGGTTGGAGACAAGCTTTGCACCCTCACTGAAGGAGTAATTTCCCACTTCCACTCGCAACTATAGAATTAGCTATAATAAAATTACCACAGGTATCATCTTCATATTTCTGGAAACTATATGACCTTAAAACAATTAGACCGAATTACTTTTAACTCCAAAATTATGGCAGGTCAAGCCTGTATTCGAGGAATGCGTATTCCTGTTTCTTTAATTCTTAATCTACTTGCTAACGAAAAGCCGATAGAGGAAATATTAGAGGAATACCCTGACCTAGAAAGAGAAGATATTCACCAATGTTTATTATATGCTTCTTGGTTAGCCAGAGAACAAGTTCATTATTTTGAATTAATCGAGCAATGGAGATAGAGTTTCTAGCCGATATGGGGATTTCTCTGCGTACAGTCTCATGGTTAAGAGAACAAGGTTATGATGTCGTTCATCTTCGAGATGAAGGCTTACAAACTTTATCTGATCAGTAAATTCTTGCCAAAGCAAAAAGAGAAAAGCGGATAATTTTAACTGTCGATCTAGATTTTTCTCAACTTCTCGCTATTAGTGGTGATAATTTACCAAGTGTCATCCTATTCCGTTTAGGCAATGAAAACTACAATCTAATTAATCAGCGTTTAACTATAGTTTTACGAGATTGTACAAAAGCATTAAAGACGGGAGCAATTGTGTCAGTGACAGATCGTATTTTTCGGATTAGACTTTTATCAATTTAAGATTTTTGCTTTATAGCGTTCATGGAGTCTTCCCGTTAATTCCATCTTAAATATTGTGTTCCAAAAGCGAACACCTTTATTATTGAGTACAAATTATAACATTGGCAAATAATCTCCCTGTCCTCTGTGTCTCTGTGGTTAATTACACTTCGTTTCTGAATAGTCACCAATAATTATAGGTTCTTTGTTGGGAATTTTGACAATTCCACCTAAGGCGTTAACTACTTCGCGCAGTGTATTTAGCTCTAGATTTTGCTCTTGTTTAAGTTTAGGTACTATTGATTGCTGTACTTCAAGATGCTCTGCCAATTCTGATAAAGATAAACCTAGTTTTTCCTGCAAATACTTAAGCGTAAGTTCCTCCAGATAAATTTGGGAAGCTCTTGCTTTAATAATTGCTTGTCGTTCTCCACAAAGTTTATTAAATTCTTCCGAGAAGTTGGTATATTCTTTCATGACTTTTCTTCCTTAAGTTTTTCCAGATATTTTTGATAACGTTGATCTGCTATAGGAATATTTTCTTTGTACCATCTTTTGTTACCTGACTTGTTCCCCCCAACAAGTAAAATTGCTTGTCGATGAGGATCAAAGGCAAATAAAACACGCCAAGGTTCACCTTTATACTGAATACGAAGCTCTTTCATATTCTTAAAAGAAGCTCCTTCAATGGTATCAACTCGTGGTCTCCCCAGTGCTGGTCCAAGTTTCATCAATACAGTTAAAACAGCAAATACTTCATTTTGAAGTCCCTGTTCTTGTTGATAAAACCAGAACCTAAAATCTGGATCAAATATAATATTCTATTCCATAAATATAATATAGTCTGTACATAAAATAATGTCAAGCTTTCAGTTAAACATTCGGCTCTCTTGCCATCATCATTATAAATTATAACATCGGTGAATAATCTCTGTGTTCTTTGTGTCTCTGTGGTTAATTACCCTCGATAATCTCCGTACCTCGCTCCAACTCGAAAATGCTATGATAAAAGTAACCTATTATCACTAAGGAACCTTTAATCATGACTAACTTAAACAATCATTCAACCTCTAACACATCCGAAGAGCCTGAGTTATCAATGGAAGAACTCGATGCTAAATGGGATGCACTAGAAAATGACCCAGAATTTTTAGCAAAACCTTTTTGGCAAAAAATTGTTGAGATTGGTAAAGTTGTTCCCCAATCAGAATGGCGAAAACACTTACCTACAGACTTTGCGCGTAATTTTGAACATTATATGTACGGCGCACCGAGAGAAGATGAGGAAGAATGAAACAAATTTTCGCAAAACATTTACCTGACCAGATAATTTAGGTTATCATTAACTTATTCTCTTTAATCTAAAAGGAACCTTTAATCATGACTAACTTAAACAATCATTCAACCTCTAACACATCCGAAGAGCCTGAGTTATCAATGGAAGAACTCGATGCTAAATGGGATGCACTAGAAAATGACCCAGAATTTCGCAAAAAACCTTTTTGGCAAAGAATTGTTGAGATTGGTAACGTTGTTCCCCAATCAGAATGGCGAAAACACTTTCCCAGAGACTTTGCGCGTAATTTTGAACACTATATGTACGGCGCACCGAGAGAAGATGAGGAAGAATGAGAACAATTTTCTTAGATACATCCTATTTACAGGCTCTTGCTGATTTTGGCGATAATCTTAATCCATTAGCTACAGCTATGACAGGACGACTCCGTAACTTTAGAGGTGTTACCAGTGAAATGGTTCTGACAGAATTACTCAATGCTTTATGCAGTAGAGGGGAATTTTTGCGTAAATCAGCTATTCGTCTAACTCATGATTTACGCAATGACAGCAAAACCATAATCATTCCCCAAACCAGTGAACAATTTCAGCAAGCTTTTGATTTTTACCAAAGACGATTAGATAAAGGATACAGTTTAACTGATTGTGCTTCCATGCAGATTATGAGACAACTGGAAATCTCTGAAATATTAACCTTTGATAAGCATTTTCAGCAAGAAGGATTTAGCGCATTACTCAGAGAATAGTCACTAAACTTTACTTCACTTTAATTTTTTTCTCGCTTCATATAACCATTGTTCTTCCTCTGTATTAATTTCCCTCCCTTCGGCTAATTTAAGACATTTACGCCAATTTTCCTGAGATAATTTCTTGTCTTCTTTTTCTAAAAGTTGAGCATAAATACAAAAAGCAGCACCGGGATTGCGGATAAATTTCTGATAAGCTGGATTTTCAGCGATACCAATAGCAACTAAAAGATTAGGAACTGCATCTTCACTGCGATTTTGCTTAAATCTGGCCCAGCCTAGATTTTTATAAATACTATATTTTTGTACTGCTAAATTGCGTTTCTCCTCTTCAGTAAATTGGTCTAGTTTTTCATCTTTTTCTGCTAATAATCTCTTAGCTTTTTCCAGTAACTCTACTGCTTCTGCATTCTTATTATCGCGCAGATACCAATAAGCGAGATTATTATAAGCATCTATAAAACCACCTTTTGCCGCAATTAAATAGTGTTTCTTCCCATTAGTCAAATCCTGTAACTCTTCATAAAGTGTTGCCAACTTATAATGAGCATCTAGATTATCTGGATCTAACTCAATCGCTTTTAAATACTTCTCTTCGGCTGAAGCTAAATTAGGAAATTCTTGACTTGCTGGCGGAGGAGATTGTAAACGGTTGCCTTCTTGCTTATAAAACTCAGAAAACCAAGAGAAATTTAGATAAATTCCCAAGAGAATAGCAAAGACTATTACTGTTACAGAAAACTGTATTTCTTCATACCAATGTTCAGCAATCCCAAGCAATTTCATTAACTTAACAAAACCCTTCTGGCGCGTCCGTGTGAGAGCATTTTCAGTTTGTAATAAAGAAATGAAAGTCGAAAAAATAACACCTCCTATTTCTAGCAAACCTGAACCACCACTAAGAAACCGAGTAGCAATCGTTCCGATTAATGTAAAATTAACCCCTAATAAAACCAGTTTAACGATTCTCAATAGCCAATCAAAGCGATTGCAAGGATGCAGAGATTCCCTACTTTCTAAATGCCACCACCAAGCCTGAGCAGAAATAGGTAAAGTCTCCCGATATTCAGCTAAGTCAAGAACTTGAGTAATTTTGTAACTTTTCTGTTTTAATCTATTATCTTGTTCGATTAATTTTGACGACATATCAACGGAAATTTCCGCCTCAGCTTCCATTTGTTTATGAAGAGCATCTCTGGCGGCAATAATTTTTAAAGCCTGTGCTTTTTTCAGAGATTTATTATGAGAAGTATCTAAATAATTTAGAGCATTCTGGTAACGCTCTAAAACCACTTGAAAGGGGGTCGGCGCAGGTGCAGGAGAATTCATATTATACAATCCGCCAATTCAAGTCTGAATTGCATCACTGTCTGATCTACCTTCACAGAATACCTCATTCGGGGTAGGATAGTCAAGACATTTTCGAGGACGATTATTAATTAAGTTTACGGCTCTTTTTATCTGCTCTGGTTTAAGGATTTTCTAATGCGTTCCCTTGGGAAAATTGTCTTAATGGTCTATTATTAGGCTCGTTTAATCCCCTTTCCCAAGAATGATAAGGAGTAGCAAAATAAAAATCTGAGCCTAGTGTCTGGCTCAACTCTTGATGTCCATAAAATTCTTTGACCTTGTCACAAGTAAAGGTTTTTCTTTGGTCAGGGGGAATCTCTGGGAAAAGTTTTTCGGTGACAAGGGTTGATTTCCGATGCGGTTTTGTTTTTGACCAATCCTGCTACTAGAAATTTCGAGGCTTTGTCTATATATGCAACGAGAACTCCTAGATGATTTCCTCCAATCATTGTGTCACTTTCCCAATGAACGATTGCGGTTTTCTGGTCAGCAATTGCTGGTCGCTCGCAGATATCCACAGGACTAGGAATCCGTCCACGTTTACTTTTTCCTCCACGGCTCGGCTGAGCGTTCGACAAAAGCTCACGCCGAAGTCTCACGGCCGAAGCCTTTTGCCTTTTGCCTGTCCTGATATGTAGCTTATACTCAACGGATTTAGTATTAATTCCCGTGATATCGTGCTTTGATGACATCCGAGCCAGAGATCCATTTGCCGTTGAGATAAATTTCCCTCTTGACTAAGTTGGTAGAGCGGGTTTCTTTGTTCTATGTTAAGATGTTGAGGGCTTCGTTTTTAGGTCTGATTTGTTTTTGTATTGATCAGACACTACCTGATGAGCCTTTCTTTGTCAACTTTTGAGGTTGATGCGTTTCATTTTTGAATTGGCGTTATTAACCTGATCCCGTTCCTAACTTTTAGAGGTTATCTAATGATAAGCTATCAGAGATAACCCCCTCTTTTTCGCTTTTTCTAGCTTGGTATGAAACCGTGATCAACTCTGAAGAAAAAAGACCGACTTGGGACGAATATTTTTTAATGATCGCTAAATTAGCCGCCACCAGATCTACCTGTTTAGCTTTTCCCGTCGGTGCGGTAATTGTCAAAGATCGGCAGGTTTTAGCTACGGGGTACAATGGTTCTCCATCGGGAACGGTTCATTGTACTGCCCAGGGTTTTTGTTATCCCGGTTTGGGAACCTGTCGAGAATCCGGAGAAATTCCCTCTCGGGCAATTCATGCCGAAGCTAATGCGATCGCTCAAGCGGCCAAACACGGTATTTCTACCCAAGGCGCTAGTATTTACGTTACTTTAGAACCCTGTATTTCCTGTTTAAAACTAATTATTTCTTCGGGAATTAAAGAAGTTTTTTACGAAGCGGATTTTAATAGTGGGACAAAAGCCATGTTAAGGGATTCTTTTCTGGAAACGGGGATTATTAAATATAAAAAGATTTATTTATCAGAAGCAATGGCTAATCATGCGGCCTTATTCTTATTAAATCCCATTTTGATCGATCTCAGGTAGTTATCCCAAGGATGCTAATTACTAGGAAAAGTCTCTATCTCTAGGGTAGATAAAGTTAGTTGAATTTGGATAAAATAGCGAAAATTTTTTATGGGTGGGTTTCCAGAAAAGGTTCGATATCGATGGGGAACCAATCCCCGTCTAATACTTGTTCGAGAGTGAATATAGACTCTAGGGGAATCGCATTTTTATCGACTATCCGCGCATTAATCAGGGATTTTCTGGCGGTTAAATAGGCTTTTTCCAAAGAATCGCGGGCGTGGTTGGCGAGGGTGGCACTATCTATTTTTTGTTCTAATTGCGCTCGGAAAGCGGCGATCTCCACTATCCAGTGACGGGCATTCTGTTCTTTTTCCGATTCCCAATAGGATAGTTTTAGCAGATGTTCAATTAAAACAGTTAATAAACTCGTTATTGCCTGTCTCTCGCTTTTTCCCATGCACTCCACCTCTTCGATCAGGTTTTCCCAGTCCACCCTGTCAAACTCTTTTCGCTTTAACAGTTCGGCGGTTTTTTCCGTCCAGAGAACAAAATCTTCCTCGTAGAGAGCGGTCATCATAGATTTATCTTCCCGACCGGGAGCGCAGGGTAATGGCTCGATTATAACCCTCGATCGCTATCCTCGATCCGCTTCTAGTGCGGGGAATTTTTGCCAAGTTAGAGATTTATCCTGCAGCACAAGTTGTTCTTTTTGTCAAAAAAACTTTTCCTTTTTAACAAAAGTACACAAACATTTTGATCAACGCTCTGGGCTAAAAAGGGGAGAAAGAGAGAAGGTCACTAATATTGTTTAAGTAGGCAGTGGGGATTGAGAGAGGGTTTCCAGGATGGCTCAACAGCTAAAAACACAAAAAGCACAGAAAAACCCATCATTGCATAGAGTAAAATTATACCAGAATCGCTGTAACTATTGCTATCTCGTCGATAAATAAAAATAATTCTCAATTAATTCTTGAGAAAAAATAAATATTGCCAAATGTAAATTGAAATCTTCTCAAGTATTAATGGTGTATTGATAAAAAATGCTTATATAATACCAAATCCTGTTTAAAAAGTATAAAAGAGCAGAGAGTGGGTAGCAGGGAGAAACAATTGATAACTTGGCAGTTAATCACACTATTAAAAACGGATTTGGTGTGAAACCGCCTTTCCCCTCTCCCGTGCGGTCCTACTATCCCTCGGCCATTAAGCGCAATAATTCGTCAGTGGATAGCTTGCCGCTGGCGTCGGTTCCCTCCAATAAACTATCGGCGAGATCGCGTTTATGGTGGTGCAGATCGACGATTTTTTCCTCGATCGTATCCTTGGCCACTAAGCGATAAATCGTCACCGGACGTTTTTGGCCGATGCGGTGGGCGCGATCGGAGGCCTGATCCTCCACTGCGGGATTCCACCAGGGATCAAGATGGATAACATAATCGGCCGCGGTGAGATTTAATCCTGTCCCCCCAGCTTTTAAACTAATTAAAAATACGTCCCCTTCCCCCGCTTGAAACGCTTTCACCTGTTTCTGCCGATCGCTGGCTGGGGTACTACCATCGAGGTATTGATATTTTATCTGCCGTTGCTCGAGATAACTGCGGACAATCGCTAAATGATCGACAAATTGACTAAATACCAACGCTTTATGCTGATTATCCAATAAATCATCCAGAATTTCCCCGAAACGGGACAATTTCGAGCCGGCTAAATCCAAATCTGGAGCCACTAACTGCGGGTGACAGCAGGCCCGGCGTAATTTCATGATCTCTGCCAGTACCTGGAGATGTTTTGCCCCGGCGGTACTGTCACTCTCGCTTAATTTCTCCAAAGCGCGCCGCCGTAAGGCCTCGTAAAACGCCTTCTCCTCGACGCTTAACTCGATCGGGACTAAAATCTCGGTACGGGGCGGTAATTCCGCCAGAACTTGGTTTTTGGTGCGCCGGAGAAGGAAAGGCCGCACCAGTTTTTTTAACTGTTCGCGAGCGGTTTTATCGCCGTATTTTTCGATCGGGGTGGCGAAACGGCGATCAAAACTTTCCAAGGATCCCAACAATCCGGGGTTAATAAAACGGAAAAGATTCCATAATTCCCCTAAATGATTCTCGATCGGTGTTCCTGTGGTGATTAGTTTAAAATCCCCCCGCAGATTCATCGCCGCTTTCGATCGCTTGGTGGAGAAATTCTTAATCGCTTGGGCCTCATCGAGAACGATTGTCCGCCATTCTACCCCGGCCAACATGGTGGCCACTTCTTCCTGCTGTAATAACCCATAGCTACAGACCAACAGATCAAAAGGTTGCAGTCGATCGAGTAGTGCTTGCCGATCGCCTGTTCCCAATTGGATGATATTTAAGGTAGGTGCGAACCTTTCCGCCTCACTAATCCAGTTCAAACATACTGAAGTAGGAGCGATCGCTAAAGTCGGTCCCTCCGAGGCGCGGGTAAGGATCACTGCCAGGGCCTGTAAAGTTTTCCCTAATCCCATATCATCGGCCAAACAGGCCCCGGCCCCCCACTGGGCCAGCCTAGCTAACCAGCGAAAGCCTTCCAGTTGATAGTCGCGCAATTCTGCCTGTAGAGTTGAGGGGACTTCTGGGGTAAAATCCTGACTCTCCTGAAAGCGTTGTAAATTATCGCGCCAACGTTTATCGGCCTTGAGTTGTCCCACTTCCTCGCTGAGTTCCGAGAGAATCGGGGCAGCGAAGGGATGAAACCGCAAACCGTCGCCGGACTTTTCCGAGAAAGCGCGCATTTCCTGTAACCGTTCCCGAAATGCCTCGGTTAGGGCGAGAAATTGACCATCTCCGAGGGGAATAAACCGCCCCGGCGATCCCTCTAGCAATTTCATCAACTCCTGCATACTCAGGACTGATTTCTCCTCTAGGTGCAGTTCCCCACTGACCGCAAACCAATCCCGTTGACTGTGGATATTTAGGTGTAGGTCCTGTAATCGCACCTGACGCGACACCCGCCATTTTTCCCCTTCCGGCCATTCCACGAGGACACTATCGCTTAATTCCCGCAATTCCAGCAGTAGATCTAGACAATCCTCTGGATTTTCTAGCCGCCATTCCCCATCTTCTTCCTCAAAACTGATCAGGATCGGACAAGAATCGATCGCTGTTTGGGCCAGTTTTTTCTCCAGGGCTAAATCCCTAGTTGTTTGCAGCCGTTCCCCCTCGATCTCGGCGATCACTGTTTCGCCCCCTTTTCCAGGCTGGAAATAGGGACCGGCTGCCCCAAAAGGACGGCTGAGAACCGCCACTTTTAGACCCTCCCCAGCCGGTAAGAGATGAATCCGGGGTTGACTATCGGCCGCCACTGACCGGGCTGCTTTTCCTCCGCCGATATCGGAATGTACTGTCACTATCCCGGAGAGGGAATTGATCGCGGCCAGGACTTTTTCCCGGCCCTTGTCGGGGACTTCTAGGCGGTTGCTTTTGCCGATAATGTCGGCGATGCTTCGGTGTTCTGGCTTGACTTCGATTACCTTAATGCGAGTGGGGGTTTCTTTCCAAATCAGCACTTCTTGGCGATCGCTGAGATCGGGTAGTAAAGAGAGGATTAATTTACCCGATTTTTCCTTTCTTACTCGCAATTCCGGTTCCCCGGCGACGATTTCTACCCGCGTTCCGGGGGAATCTTCCCAAAACACCAGGGGATGACCGATCAGTTCGATAATGGCCCGGCGCTCAAAGTGATACTCGTTCTGGCCATAGTAACTGGATTCCACGAAGATATGGGCGCAAATTTTCAGGTCTTGCGGGGTTAAATAGTCAATTTCCCCAGTTTTTCGCAGACGTTTCAGGGAGACGGGACGGCCACGACTCCAATTACCCCGCGCGTCGAGTTTTTGTTCTTTTGCTTGCAGGAAATAATCCTCGGAATGGATAGTGATAAACCAAGCAAGGCGGACGACGGGGTTAGATTTACCCGGGGTTGGTGTTGGCGCGCACAGATTAGTCAAGGCATTCAGGCACAGTTGCCAAGCTTCTTGGGGTTCGATCGCATCCACCAGGGGGGAAGGGAGATGCCAGTTTATAACCACCTCCGCTTCCGGCGCTCGATCGAGTCGGGACAGTAGGGCCCCGGTTTCCAGGGCTAACCAATGGTAGCCAGCCGCCTTGGCATCTTTGTAGAGGGGCAAGAGTAGGCGGGGCAGATGTTTTTTAGCGATGTCGCTACTCATCCAGTAGAGACAGATACTATAGAGAAGAGTCTCTAGACCCTGGCCCATTTGGTAGGGATTGATCGTCGCGTCGATGATTGCGTCTTTGGCCTGCATATCTCCCTGACGGGCAGCGATGATTTTTTCCAGACGGGCATAGATAGGACTGAAAGGATGATCGTTTTGACGCGTCACCCAATTGGTATAGCTGGCGGCTTCGGCGAGACGTTCGGGGGTTCCTTCTTTGAGGAGGGCGAAAATAAAGGAGAAGCCGCTAATTGAAGAAAAATAGATTTTTTGTTTTCCTTTAGCTTTTTTTAGGGCTTTAAGGGCGAGGGTGTATTCTTGGATCGCTTTGCTGTTTTTCCCCTCTAGAAAGGCAATCCAACCCCGGAGCGCTCCGATTTCTGCTGCTTGGCTTTCCGGGAAGGGGCGATCGAGATACCGACGCACTTTATCGCTTTGTCCTCGGATGATTGCCTGTTCGAGCCACAAATGGCCTTCGGAAACACTGGTCTGGTCTTGACAGAGTTCTTCTAGGAGGGAAAAAGCTCCATCGGCGCGAGTTATTTTTTCAAAAGCCTTGACAAGAATGCTATTTAGTGCTAGGGCTTGAAATTTGGTCGGTTGCGTCCGTAACCAATCCCCATCGAAGGGGTTATCGTAGATGAGAACCAGAAGGTCTTCCAGGCTGATTTTTGAGGAAGAATAGCTGGTTTTCTGATAATCGGCGATTTGTTGTTCGATCGAGTCGAAATCCTGACGATAGATGGCCAGACGGATTTCTCGGATTAATTGCTCTTTTCCCTGAAAAACTAGGCTTTCATCCCAACGAGTTCGGGGTTGCGGCAGTTTGTCCTTGATGATCTCGGCAAAACGCTTGAATTCCCCCTTGCTAACGCTATCACGGCTGGCAATCTCGACGAGGAGGGGATGACAGCGCGGCCCATAGCCTTTGTCCTGGATGATTACTTCCGCTTCTAGGAGGCGATCTAAATGGGATTTCAGGGTTTGGCCGTTAAATCGCCGGTTGTTCTCGTCGCGGTAATGGGCTTGATTTAAACAGTCTAGAAAAGTGCTGCGGGCGATCGGTTCATAGATTAGGGAAAAAAGACGGACGATCACCTGATCGAGTGCCGATAATTGTTGGTAGCGTTCGATGAGTTGGCGGCGGAGTTGCTCGATATCGTTCATATTCGGTTATATTCGCTGATAATCCTAATCTTTTGGCGGTGAGATGGCTGCAATTTATAGACGGGTTTCCAAAAAAGGTTCGATATCGATGGGGAACCAATCCCCGTCTAATACCTGTTGGAGAGTGAATATAGACTCTAGGGGAATCGCATTTTTATCGACGATTCTAGCTCTGATCAGGGTTTTTCTGGCATCGGAGTAGGCTGTCTCGAAAGTATCCCGCAGGTGATTGGTGAGAGTCGGACTATCTACCTTTCTTTCCAATTGAACCCTAAAATTGGCGATTTCTTCGAGCCAATGACGGGCATTCCGTTCTTTTTCCGATTCCCAATAGGATAGTTTCAGGAGATGGATTAATAATTGAGTTAACAAACTCTCTACAGCCCGTCTGTCACTTTTTCCCATGCACTCCACCTCTTCGATCAGGTTTTCCCAGTCCACCAGGTCAAACTCTTTTCGCTTTAACAGTTCGGCGGTTTTTTCTGTCCAGAGAACAAAATCTTCCTCGTAGAGAGCGGTCATCATAGATTTATCTTCCCGACTGGGAGCGCGGGGTAATGGCTCGATTATAACCCTCGATCGCTATCTTCGATCAGCTTCTCGTCCGGGTAATTGTTGCCAAGTTAGAGATTTATCCTGCAGCACAAGTTGTTCTTTTTGTCAAGAAAACTTTTTCTTTTTAACAAAAGTACACAAACATTTTGATCAACGTTATTGGCGATGTTATTTTGGGACTACAGGGGAAAGATAACCTCACTGCTAGAATTTAATTTTCAGACAAATAACCTCAGAGCAGAAATTATGACCTTTACACCAGCTATTGATCCAGATATTGAATACCCCGACAGTGACGGTAAACCCATGGCCGATAATACCGAACAATACGAATGGATCGTTAAAATCAAAGAAAATCTTGAGATTCTCTTTGCTAATTCTCCTCAGGTTTTTATTGCGGGGGATTTGCTCTGGTATCCTGTCCAAGATAAGAAAATTACCGGACCAGTTGCTCCCGATGTTATGGTAGTATTTGGTCGTCCGAAAGGAAGACGGGGTTCCTATAAACAATGGCAAGAAGATAACATTGCTCCTCAAGTGGTCTTTGAAATTCTCTCCCCTTCTAATAGTTTAGAAGAAATGGAGCGAAAACTACTCTTTTATCAACGTTATGGAGTGGAGGAATACTATCTCTATGATCCCGATTCTCATAGTTTTCAAGGATGGTGGAGACGGGAAGGACTATTAAGTTCTATACCTGAGATTAAGGGATGGGTTAGTCCTCGGTTAAATATCCGATTTGAATTGAGAGAAGATGGGTTAGAAATTTATAGTTTAGATGGTCAGAAATTTTTAAGTTCTATCGAGTTATCTCAAAGGTTAGAACAAGAGCGTCTTAAAGCTGAAGAAGCGAGTTTACAATTAGAACAAGAGCGTCTTAAAGCTGAACGTTTAGCTGAATACATCCGTTCTCTAGGAATTGATCCCGATACTTTATGAATATTTCAAGGAGCAGAAATTATGACCTTTACACCAGCTATTGATCCAGATATTGAATACCCCGATAGTGACGGTAAACCGATGGCCGATAATACCGAACAATACGAATGGATCGTTAAAATCAAAGAAAATCTTGAGATTCTCTTTGCTAATTCTCCTAACGTTTTTATTGCGGGGGATTTGCTCTGGTATCCCGTCCAAGATAAGAAAATTACCGGACCAGTTGCTCCCGATGTTATGGTAGTATTTGGTCGTCCGAAAGGAAGAAGGGGTTCCTATAAACAATGGCAAGAAGATAACATTGCTCCTCAAGTGGTTTTTGAAATTCTTTCACCTTCTAATAGTTTAGAAGAAATGGAGCGAAAACTACTCTTTTATCAACGTTATGGAGTGGAAGAATACTATCTCTATGATCCAGATTCTCATAATTTTCAGGGATGGTGGAGACAGGAAGGACTATTAAGTTCTATACCTGAGATTAAGGGATGGGTTAGTCCTCGGTTAAAGATCCGATTTGAATTGACAGAAAAGGAGTTAGAAATTTATAGTTTAGATGGTCAGAAATTTTTAACTTCTCTTGAGTTATCTCAAAAAGCTGAACGTTTAGCTGAATATATCCGTTCTCTAGGAATTGATCCCGATACTTTATGAATATTTCAAGGAGCAGAAATTATGACCTTTACACCAGCTATTGATCCAGATATTGAATACCCCGATAGTGACGGTAAACCCATGGCCGATAATACCGAACAATACGAATGGATCGTTAAAATCAAAGAAAATCTTGAGATTCTCTTTGCCACTTCTCCTAACGTTTTTATTGCTGGGGATCTGCTCTGGTATCCTGTCCAAGATAAGAAAATTACTGGACCAGTTGCTCCCGATGTTATGGTAGTATTTGGTCGTCCGAAAGGAAGACGGGGTTCCTATAAACAATGGCAAGAAGATAACATTGCTCCTCAAGTGGTCTTTGAAATTCTCTCCCCTTCTAATAGTTTAGAAGAAATGGAGCGAAAACTACTCTTTTATCAACGTTATGGAGTGGAAGAATACTATCTCTATGATCCCGATTCTCATAGTTTTCAAGGATGGTGGAGACGGGAAGGACTATTAAGTTCTATACCTGAGATTAAGGGATGGGTTAGTCCTCGGTTAAATATCCGATTTGAATTGAGAGAAGATGGGTTAGAAATTTATAGTTTAGATGGTCAGAAATTTTTAAGTTCTATCGAGTTATCTCAAAGGTTAGAACAAGAGCGTCTTAAAGCTGAAGAAGCGAGTTTACAGTTAGAACAAGAGCGTCTTAAAGCTGAAGAAGCAAGTTTACAATTAGAACAAGAGCGTCTTAAAGCTGAAGAAGCAAGTTTACAATTAGAACAAGAACGTCTTAAAGCTGAACGTTTAGCTGAATATATCCGTTCTCTGGGAATTGATCCCGATACTTTATGAATATTTCAAGGAGCAGAAATTATGACCTTTACACCAGCTATTGATCCAGATATTGAATACCCCGATAGTGACGGTAAACCCATGGCCGATAATACCGAACAATACGAATGGATCGTTAAAATCAAAGAAAATCTTGAGATTCTCTTTGCCACTTCTCCTAACGTTTTTATTGCTGGGGATCTGCTCTGGTATCCTGTCCAAGATAAGAAAATTACTGGACCAGTTGCTCCCGATGTTATGGTAGTATTTGGTCGTCCGAAAGGAAGACGGGGTTCCTATAAACAATGGCAAGAAGATAACATTGCTCCTCAAGTGGTCTTTGAAATTCTCTCCCCTTCTAATAGTTTAGAAGAAATGGAGCGAAAACTACTCTTTTATCAACGTTATGGAGTGGAAGAATACTATCTCTATGATCCCGATTCTCATAGTTTTCAAGGATGGTGGAGACAGGAAGGACTATTAAGTTCTATACCTGAGATTAAGGGATGGATTAGTCCTCGGTTAAAGATCCGATTTGAATTGAGAGAAGATGGGTTAGAAATTTATAGTTTAGATGGTCAGAAATTTTTGACTTCTATCGAGTTATCTCAAAGGTTAGAACAAGAGCGTCTTAAAGCTGAACGTTTAGCTGAATATATCCGTTCTCTGGGAATTGATCCCGATACTTTATAATGACATAATCGATGGGTTGCGGTGAATACTAATTAACTGGTTAACTGCCTAAGTTATCGTCATTGAACCCAGTCTAGGGCTATACTTAACTATGTAATCAGTAAAAAAACAAATCTATGAAAGCTTGGGCAAAATCTCTAGAAAAACCAGCAGTGGAATTTTCTGAAACGCAATTAACCTTATTATCGGGGAAAATTCCCGATGGATTGCGAGGGAGTCTCTATCGCAATGGTCCGGGGAGATTAGAAAGAGGTAAGCAAAAAGTTGGTCATTGGTTTGACGGAGATGGGGCAGTTTTAGCTGTACATTTTCATGATAATGGAGCCAGTGCCACCTATCGTTATGTTCAGACTGCTGGTTATCAGCAAGAAAGCGCCGCTAATCAATATTTATTTCCTAATTATGGCATGAATGCCCCCGGCTTCTTTTGGAATAATTGGGGAAAAGAGGTAAAAAATGCCGCTAATACCTCGGTTTTAGCTTTACCCGATAAATTATTAGCTCTCTGGGAAGGGGGTTTTCCCCATAAATTAGATTTACAATCTTTAGAAACCCTAGGTTTAGATAATTTATCTAGGTTACAAGCAAAGGAAACTTTTTCCGCTCATCCTAAAGTAGATTTGTCCAGAGGAGAGATTTTTAATTTCGGGGTGACAATCAGTGCTAAAGTTAGTTTAAATCTCTATAAGTCTGACTCCACTGGTCAAATTATCCAGAAAAACACTTTTGATTTAGATAGATTGTCGCTGCTGCATGACTTTGTTTTAGCAGGACAGTATCTCGTCTTTTTTGTCCCACCGATAAAAGCGGATAAGTTATCGATACTGTTGGGATTTAAAACTTTTAGTGATGCCATGCAGTGGCAGCCAGAATTAGGAACAAGAATACTAATTTTTGAGAGAGATTCTCTGCAATTAGTCAGTGAAAGTGTTACAGATTCATGGTTTCAATGGCACTTTGCTAATGGTTGTGTAAATGACCAAGGCAATCTTGAAATTGTTTTTGTCCGTTATGATGACTTTAAGACTAATCAATTTTTAAAAGAAGTTGCCACGGGTGAAACCGAAACCTTAGCCATTGGAAAATTGGCAAGTATTACCATTAATCCCCTATCAGCAAAGGTGATTAATCAGGAAATTCTCTCGGATTTAAGCTGTGATTTTCCCGTGGTTTCCCCGCAACTGGTGGGACAAAAATGGCAAAATACTTTTTTAGCTGTCCATCGTCCCGATAGCGATATTCGTCGGGAAATTATCGGACTTCCCGCTTGTTATAATCACTCCACAGGTAAGTTAACTATTGCTTATCTAGAAAATAACTGTTATGGTACTGAACCGATTTTTGTCTGCGATGGTTTATCTCCAGAAACGGGATGGTTAATCGTCGTAGTTTACGACGGCAATAATCACAGCAGCCAAGTGAGAATCTATGATAGTCAGCAGCTAGAAAAAGAACCCCTTTGTTGTCTGCAATTACCCAGTGTTATCCCTCCGGGGTTTCACGGTACTTGGCAAGAAAAATCAGAAAAAGGCGCTATTTAGAAAACGGGTTTCTTTGAGAAACCCGTTTTCTGGACTTGTGAGAGAGAAGCTTTATTCGATTTCTCTACGGTTGAAGATTTAATCAATTGGTTAAATACTTTAACTGCTTAGTTTGTGTTAGTGATCGCATCTTCGCCATGACAAGGGGTAAGATTGCTTCGGAAAGGGAATTTCAGTTAACAGTTAACAGTTAGAAGTGAGGTCTGCCAAAGGGAATTGACAGACCGCAAAACATAGGATAGCATTTGTATAATTCTTATCAAAATACGGAGAAAATATGACTCTAGTTATTTCCCAAGAAGTGATTAAAGCAAGTGGTTTATCAGAGGATGAACTGTTGAAGGAAATTGTTGTTATGTTATTCCAACAAGATAAGATTAGCTTAGGAAAAGCAAGTGAGTTATTAGGTATTAATCAAATCAAGTTTCAACGGATGCTTTCTGAACGAGGAATTTGTATTCACTATGATGTTGCTGAGTTTCAGCAAGATATTAAGCATTTAAAAGAGAAAGGTTGGCTATGATTATTATTAGCGATACTTCTCCTCTCAGCAGTCTTGCTCTTGTTGGTTAAGTAGGGAGGCACAATTATTTGTAGGATGGGTTAGCGGTAGCGTAACCCATGCGGGCGTTGGGTTTCATGCTTCAACCCAACCTACGTTCTATTTAGAAAACCCGTTTTCTTTGAGAAACCCGTTTTCTTTGAGAAACCCGTTTTCTTTGAGAAACCCGTTTTCTGTATAAATGTTAATTTCTGTTACAGGGGTCTTGAAAGATTGGGGATTGTTGAGCTAAAACTGTTAGCAATAAACCTTTACAGTTAATGTCATGACTTCTTCTCTTTTGCCGATTTTTCCTGCTGTTTACGATGTTTTGTTCGATTTTGCTCAATCTGATGGTTTTTGGGCGAATTTGGTCACCGCTTTTGGCACAAGTTATGATGTGGTTAAGGCGACGCAATTACGACAGCAGTGGAAAAGCCGAAATTTTAGTCAAATTCCCCCGATTGAGGTACTCAGTGATGAAGTTTTGGGAACGGCGAATGGTGCCTATTCCAGCAGTAAGAATAAGATTTATCTATCAGCATCTTTTTTAAATACAGCTTCGTCAGCAACGATAATTAACGTAATTTTAGAAGAAATTGGGCATTATGTGGATGCTCAAATTAATCAGGTGGATAGCGCCGGAGATGAGGGGGCAATTTTTGCGGAGTTGGTTCAAGGTAACAGTCTGGATGTGGCAATCTTGGAGGCTTTACGAGCAGAGAATGACCAGACAACAATTATAGTAAATGGGGAAAGTATTCAAGTAGAACAGGCGGATTTTACAGGAACGCCAGGGAATGACGATATTACAGGTACATCAGGAAATGATCGTCTCTACGGGTTAGATGGAAATGATACTTTAAATGGCAATGATGGACAGGATCTCCTAGAAGGTGGAGATGGCGATGATGTGTTGTTGGGAGGAGCAGGAAATGAGCAAGGTTGGACTGGAAACTTTTACGGTGGAATTTATGGGGGTAATGGTAATGATAGCTTAGACGGGGGTTCAGGAGATGATTATCTCGATCCCGGAGACGGGAACGATACTATTAACGGTAGTTCAGGTATTGACACCCTGTTATTAAACTATGGTAGTCAAACGACAACTGTTACTGTCACCTATACAACTACTACAAACGGCACATCTTCAGTTGGTGACACCTTCCAATCTATTGAAATTATTAATCTTACCACTGGTAGTGGCAATGATGTTCTTAACCTCAGTGCTATCAGTGGCAATAATAGTATAATTAATAGCGGTAGTGGTAATGACTCTATCATCTCTGGACTTGGTAATGATCGTTTAAATGGTAGTGATGACAATGATACTTTAAATGGCAATGATGGACAGGATCTCCTAGAAGGTGGAGATGGCGATGATGTGTTGTTGGGAGGAGCAGGAAATGAGCAAGGTTGGACTGGAAACTTTTACGGTGGAATTTATGGGGGTAATGGTAATGATAGCTTAGACGGGGGTTCAGGAGATGATTATCTCGATCCCGGAGACGGGAACGATACTATTAACGGTAGTTCAGGTATTGACACCCTGTTATTAAACTATGGTAGTCAAACGACAACTGTTACTGTCACCTATACAACTACTACAAACGGCACATCTTCAGTTGGTGACACCTTCCAATCTATTGAAATTATTAATCTTACCACTGGTAGTGGCAATGATGTTCTTAACCTCAGTGCTATCAGTGGCAATAATAGTATAATTAATAGCGGTAGTGGTAATGACTCTATCATCTCTGGACTTGGTAATGATCGTTTAAATGGTAGTGATGACAATGATACTTTAAATGGCAATGATGGACAGGATCTCCTAGAAGGTGGAGATGGCGATGATGTGTTGTTGGGAGGAGCAGGAAATGAGCAAGGTTGGACTGGAAACTTTTACGGTGGAATTTATGGGGGTAATGGTAATGATAGCTTAGACGGGGGTTCAGGAGATGATTATCTCGATCCCGGAGACGGGAACGATACTATTAACGGTAGTTCAGGTATTGACACCCTGTTATTAAACTATGGTAGTCAAACGACAACTGTTACTGTCACCTATACAACTACTACAAACGGCACATCTTCAGTTGGTGACACCTTCCAATCTATTGAAATTATTAATCTTACCACTGGTAGTGGCAATGATGTTCTTAACCTCAGTGCTATCAGTGGCAATAATAGTATAATTGATAGCGGTAGTGGTAATGACTCTATCATCTCTGGACTTGGTAATGATCGTTTAAATGGTAGTGATGACAATGATACTTTAAATGGCAATGATGGACAGGATCTCCTAGAAGGTGGAGATGGCGATGATGTGTTGTTGGGAGGAGCAGGAAATGAGCAAGGTTGGACTGGAAACTTTTACGGTGGAATTTATGGGGGTAATGGTAATGATACTCTACAAGGAACCAATAACGGTACAGGAGAATCTGATTATCTACAAGGAGGAACGGGAAACGATCGCTTTATCCTTGCAGATACGACAAAGACCTTCTATGATGACGGTAATAGCACCCTTCCCGGTGATAACGACTACGCGACAATTGCCGACTTTAACACCACTGATGATATAATTCAACTACGGGGTTCAAGTGGTGACTATCTGTTATCGGTTTCTGGTTCTAATACTAAACTCTACATCAACAAACCTGGCAGCGAACCAGATGAACTGATTGCGGTTATCAACAATCAAACAGCATTAAGTCTAACTGCTAGTTATTTTGGCTATGTTTCTAGTCCGACTCTTCCCAGTATTACTCTTGCAGTTTCTCCCGCAAGTGTTACCGAAGACGGGACAGCTAACTTAGTCTATACCTTCACCCGTACCGGAGTAACCACTGATGCTTTAACTGTTAACTATACAGTTAGTGGGACAGCAACCAATGGAACCGATTACGCTTCTATTCCCACCAGTGTCACCTTTGCTGCTGGTTCAGCGACTGCGACGGTAATCGTTGACCCCACTGCTGACACAACTATTGAAAGTAATGAAACTGTTATTTTAACTCTTACTGCGGGTACTGGTTATACAGTTGGGACAACCACCGCAGTTACCGGGACGATTACTAATGTCCCCGCTACCAGTGTCACCCCAATCGAAGCCTTCGGTAACACCAAATTAGTCCAAGACACAACTAATAAACTTTACACCCAAATTGGCAATAATAACCCCATCGCCATCAAAAATGGTGCCACTCATATTGCCACAAATACCTACCCTGGTTGGCAAATCTTAGCCGCAGAAACCGTTAATGGAATTAACCAAGTCCTCTTGAGGAATACATCACAAAACCTTCTATATATATGGAATTTAGATAGCAATTGGAGTTGGCAATCTTCCACTGGAGGGTGGGGATTAAACTCAACCCAAGCTTTCAACCAAGAAACTAATTTCCAACAAGACTTTAACGGTGATGGAATTATCGGTCAACCCACCACCTTTCCCAGTATTACGCTTACTGTCTCTCCGGCAAGCGTGACAGAAGACGGGACAGCTAATCTCATCTATACCTTCACTCGTACTGGTTCTACTACCAGCGCCTTAACCGCTAACTATACAGTTGGGGGAACAGCTACTTTTAGCACAGATTACACTCAAACCGGTGCAGCAACTTTCACCAGTACAACCGGGACAGTGAATTTCCTTGCTGGTTCATCCACTGCTACCGTAACCGTTGACCCCACTGCTGATACAACAGTAGAAAGTGATGAAACTGTTGCTTTAACTCTTGCTTCTGGGACAGGTTATACAGTAGGGACAACTACCGCAGTTACCGGGACGATTACTAATGTCCCCGCTACCAGTGTCACCCCAATCGAAGCCTTCGGTAACACCAAATTAGTCCAAGACACAACTAATAAACTTTACACCCAAATTGGCAATAATAACCCCATCGCCATCAAAAATGGTGCCACTCATATTACCACAAATACCTACCCTGGTTGGCAAATCTTAGCCGCAGAAACCGTTAATGGAATTAACCAAGTCCTCTTGAGGAATACATCACAAAACCTTCTATATATATGGAATTTAGATAGCAATTGGAATTGGCAATCTTCCACTGGAGGGTGGGGATTAAACTCAACCCAAGCTTTCAGCCAAGAAACCAACTTCCAACAAGACTTTAATGGTGATGGAATCATCGGTCAACCCTCCACCACCCTTCCCAGTATTACGCTTACTGTCTCTCCGGCAAGCGTGACAGAAGACGGGACAGCTAATCTCATCTATACCTTCACTCGTACCGGTTCTACTACCAGCGCCTTAACCGTCAACTACAGTATTAGTGGGACAGCAACCAATGGAACCGATTACGCTTCTATTCCCACCAGCGTCACCTTTGCTGCTAATTCAGCGACTGCGACGGTAACCGTTGACCCCACTGCTGATACAACAGTAGAAAGTGATGAAACTGTTGCTTTAACTCTTGCTTCTGGGACAGGTTATACAGTTGGGACAACTACCGCAGTTACCGGGACAATTACGAATAGTCCTGTCACTCCCAGTATCACCCTTGCGGTTGCTCCCAGTAGTGTGACAGAAGATGGGACAACAAATCTAGTTTATACCTTCACTCGTACCGGTTCTACTACCAGCGCCTTAACCGCTAACTATACAGTTGGGGGAACAGCTACTTTTAGCACAGATTACACTCAAACTGGTGCAGCCAGTTATACCAGTACAACAGGGACAGTGAATTTCGCAGCTAATGCTACTACTGCGACCGTAACTGTAAATCCGACTGCTGATACAACAGTTGAACCAGATGAAACTGTCATTTTAACCATCGCTGCGGGGACAGGTTATACGGTAGGTACGACCACCGCAGTTACCGGGACAATTACCAATGATGATACCAATGTCACCTTAGCAGTTTCTCCCGCAAGCGTTACTGAAGACGGGACAGGTAATCTCGTTTATACCTTCACCCGTACCGGAGTAACCAGTAATGCTTTAACAGTCAATTACACCCTCGGAGGAACAGCTACTCTCAATACCGACTACACCCGTACTGGGACTAACAATACTGTCACCTTTGCTGCTGGTTCAGCGACTGCTACCGTAACGGTTGACCCCACTGCTGACACAACTGCTGAACCGGATGAAACCGTCGCTTTAACTCTTACTTCTGGGACCGGTTATAGAGTAGGTACGACCACCGCAGTGACGGGGACGATTAAAGCCGATGAAAGTCTTCCTTATATTACTCTTGAGGTTTCTCCCAGTAGTGTTATCGAAGACGGGAGAACCGAATTATTAATCTACACTTTCACTCGTACAGGTCCGACAACAAATCCTTTAACGGTTAACTACAGTATTGGTGGGACAGCAACTAATGGAACTGATTACAATCCTCTTCCTACAGGTATCATATTTGCGGCGAATTTAGCGACTGCCACCTTAATCGTCCTCCCCACTCCTGACACCATTATTGAACCGGATGAAACCGTCGCTTTAACTCTTACTTCTGAGACCGGTTATACAGTAGGTACGACCACCGCAGTGACGGGAACAATTAAGGATAACGATGTCCCTAGTATTACTCTTGCTGTTGATGATGATGATGATAATACTCCCATCGTTACCACCATTGTTAACGAAGACGGGACAACCAACTTAGTTTATACCTTCACCCGTACTGGACCAACAACTGATGCGTTGACAGTCAATTACACGGTCGGGGGGACTGCTATTCTCAATACCGACTACACTCGCACCGGAACTAACAATACTGTCACCTTCGCTGCTGGTTCTGATACTGCGACAGTAACTGTTGCTCCCAAGGCTGACACCATCGGTGAACTGGATGAAACCGTCATATTAACTGTTGCTTCTGGGACTGGTTATACAGTAGGTACGACGAAAACTGCAACGGGAACAATTAAAGATAATGATAACACTCCCAGTATCACTATTGCTGTCTCTCCTGCAAGTGTTACTGAAGACGGGACAGGTAATCTCGTTTATACCTTCACCCGTACTGGAGTAACCAGTAATGCTTTAACAGTCAATTACACCCTCGGAGGGACTGCTACTCTCAATACCGACTACACTCGCACTGGGACTAATAATACTGTCACCTTCGCTGCTGGTTCTGATACTGCGACAGTAATAATAGACCCGATGACGGATTCTGTTATTGAACTGGATGAAAACGTCGTATTAACTGTTGCTTCTGGGACTGGTTATACAGTAGGTACGACGAAAACTGCAACGGGAACGATTACTAATGACGAGTTTTCCCAAATATCTATAAGCAGCATCATTATCACTGTTGTAGAAGGTAAAGATATTGTCAAAGATCAAAATTATACTAAGGCAATTCTCACCGTCATAGTCGAAACTCCCAGTTTACATCCAATTGCCGTCAACTATACTACTACACCCGTTAACGCTACCGCCGGGTTAGATTACACTAGCACAACCGGAAATCTGGAAATTCGCGCTAATACTTCTGCTGCTACTATTGAAATTCCCATACTCAATGATGACCTCAATGAACCTGATGAAGCCTTTAAAGTAACCTTGTCTAATCCGACTAATGCTATCATTAATCCTGAGGGAGGGCAGGCAGAAGTTATCATTACTGATACTTTGAAAAGCAGTGATAATCGGACTTTACTTGACTACCCGGATATAGAAAACCTCACACTAATTGATACTAGCAATATTAACGGTACAGGTAACAATAGCAACAATATTATTACTGGTAATAGTGGTAATAATACCCTCAATGGGGCAGCCGGAATTGATACTTTGGTAGGTGGTTTAGGTGCAGATATCTTCATCTTCCAATTTGGCCAATCTACCATAGCAGCAAGCGATCAAATTACGGATTTTGCCATCAATAGTGATAAAATTGACTTATTAACTCAAGGCGGACTCGCCATGAATGCGCCTAGTAGTTTCAGTCGCGCTGCTGATAGCACTGTCACCACTTTACAGAATTTAATCAATCAGGTATTTACTGATGCCAATGGAGCCACTACAGGTAATCAAGAATTAGCGGTTAATAGTGCCGCCTTAGTGCAAGTAACAAGCGGTGCGATAGCTGGAACTTACCTCGTTATTAATGATAGCACGGCTGGCTTCCAATCCAGCAATGATTTATTAATAAATATCACTGGATTTACTGGTACTTTACCTGCTTTAGGGAGCATTACAGTGGGTAATTTCTTTGTTTAATTAAGTAGGCGTAGGGTGCGTATTTGCGGCTATCAATTCCGTCAAAAAACCAAAATTAACAAGCCGCCGTAACGCACCACCTCTATTATTAAATTGGTGCGTTACGCTATCGCGCTTCACACCCTACTGACTGCACAATTGCTTGCTCTACTTGATTGAGGTAATCAGATAAAAGTTTAAGCAGCATGATTTAATATTTGTTCTAATTCTTGACGCAAAGCAAGGTAATGACGATAATCGTTTGCCCATTCTATAAATATTATATCATCTGATAATGTTCCCTGATTGTATTGGTTATAAAAATCTTCGGAATCCATTTTATGTTGGTTCTCATAAACGCTAAGTCGCTTGGCAACAGCAATCAAAGCATCTAAAGATGATGTATATTGAATGGTCTGTTTACGCATTTTTCTTTTACCCCAAAATAATGATATTTTGATTATAAACGATCGCACTCAAACAAAAACATAAATCGTAGTGGACTGACACACCTAATTTAGGTGTAGGGTGCGTATTTGCGGCTATCAATTCCGTCAAAAAACCAAAATTAACAAGCCGCCGTAACGCACCACCTCTATCATTAAATTGGTGCGTTACGCTATCGCGCTTCATACCCTACAGGCTTCACTGTGCGTATTTGCGGCTATCAATTCCGTCAAAAAACCAAAATTAACAAGCCGCCGTAACGCACCACCTCTATCATTAAATTGGTGCGTTATGCTATCGCGCTTCACACCCTACTGACTAATCTTTGTGTCTTTGTGGTTATGATTAATCAATCAACTCCCAATACTAATCAATCTATTCCCGTAGAGATAATTGCTTCCCGTAACTTCATCGATTGGTTAGAGTCTCAGCAGATTAGTCTGGCTTTTACTACCTATCAAAGTTCTCGACTGATGTTTTTAGGAGTTAACCCTCAAAGGGGGATGTCCGGATTTGAGCGTATATTTGACCGCGCCATGGGTTTATATGCTACCCCAGAAAGGATTTATCTTAGTTCCCGCTATCAAATCTGGCAACTAGATAATGTGCTATTATCCGAACAACTTTATGATGGTTACGATAAACTTTATATCCCCCGCATTAGTTATACTACTGGGGATTTAGATATTCACGATTTGGCAATAGAAAATCTATCTAAAAGAATTATATTTATCAGTACCATGTTAAATTGTCTGGCAACAGTCAGCGATCGCCATAGTTGCATTCCTCTATGGAAACCGTCGTTTATTTCCGCTTTAGTCAATGAAGATCGTTGTCATCTCAATGGTTTAGCTTTGGTAGATGGGAAGGCGCGTTATGTTACCGCTTGTAGTCAATCAGATGTGGTGGATGGGTGGAGAGACAGAAGACAAACTGGCGGTTGTGTCATTGATATTCAGTCTAATGAAGTGATTGCTACTGGTTTATCTATGCCTCATTCTCCCCGATTTTATCAGGGTAAGTTATGGTTATTAAATGCGGGTACGGGTTACTTTGGTTATATTGATCAAGACAAAGGCATTTTTGAGCCTGTTACTTTTTGTCCTGGTTTTCTGCGTGGTTTAGCATTTGTCGGAAATTATGCCATTGTTGGATTATCTAAAAATCGTGGGGTAGATAAGACTTTTTCGGGGTTAATCTTAGATGATAATTTAATGGCTAAAGAAGCAGATCCTCGCTGTGGTCTGCTAATTATTGACTTGAAAACAGGTGAAGTTGTTCACTGGATACGCTTAGAAGGTGAAGTGACTGAACTTTATGATATACAAGTCTTAGAAGGAGTTAAACGTCCCCAAGCTTTAGGATTTCAAAATGATGACATCAGTAAAATTATTACTCTTGATCCTATTTCTCCTTTAGTTGGAGGAAATCTAGCAAATAATCAGCCTGATACTTCGCCAGCAGATACCCTTTATCAGCAAGCATACACCTTGCAAAAACAGGTTAAGCTTGAAGAAGCGATCGCTCTCTATCAACAATTAATTAATCAATCTCCCCAATATGCAGCCGCTTGGCATCAGTTGGGGGTAATTATGGATAGTTTAGGACAAATTGATCAGGCTATTTTAGCTTATAAACAAGCTTTACTTATTAACCCTAATTATGCAGAAACTCACAATAATTTAGGAATAATAGCAGTTAGCAAGGGAAATTTAGACGAGGCTATTATTTGCTTTAACCAAGCTATTCGTAGCAATCAAAACTATGCTTTTGCTGAGAATAATTTAGGTTTAGTCTTACAAATGCAGGATAAGTTAGGGGATGCTGCGGTAAAGTTTCAAGAAGCAATCAGGAAAAACCCTAATTATCCAGAGGCACACTTTAATTTAGGCAATGTGTTACAACTCCAGGGAAAGACTGAAGAAGCGATCGCTTATTTTCAAACAGCAATTAAACTTAATCCTAAGTATATTAAAGCTTATAATAGTTTAGCTTTAGCGTTAGGAAGACAGAACCAAGTAGAAGCAGCTATGAGCGTATTTAAGCAAGCTTTAGCCATTCAACCCAATTCACCAGAGGCTTTCGCTTGCTTATTTTCCATGAAGTAAATGACTTGTAATTGGGAGACAAGAGAAGCTGATTTAATCCAACTTTGGCAATTAACCGAAAACCAGTTACAAGAGGGAAAATCTACCGCAGTAACTCCCTTTGATAGCTTATATAAACCTTGGTCTGCTAGTCAACAGTTAAAAGTAGCTTGTAACTATGCTCAAGAGGTTAAAAGACAATTAGCCTTAGTGACTAAACCACTCAATTTTAACCATTCACGCACCCGATCTGGACGATTAAAAATAGGTTATTTATGCCATGATTTTCGTAATCATCCTACCAGTCATTTGATGCAAAGTGTCTTTGGTTTACATGATCGCAATAACTTTGAAATAATTGCCTATTCCTATGGTCCTGATGATGGTAGTGAGTATCGTCGTCGCATTGCCAATGATTGCGATCACTTTTATGATATTGCTACTTTATCAATTACGGAATCTGCACAACGGATTTTTGATGATGGGGTGCATATTTTAGTTGATTTGATGGGATATATTGATAAAGCGCGGACGCAAATATTGGCTTTAAAACCGGCACCGATTCAAGTTAATTATTTGGTTTATCCGGGGACAATGGGAGCAGATTTTATCGACTATATTATTGGTGATGCCATAGTTACCCCACCGGAATCTGCTGATAATTTTACTGAAAAATTGGTAATTTTACCAGATAGTTATCAGGCTAATGATTATCAACAAATCATATCATCTAAACCGGTTACTCGTTCCCAGTATGGTCTTCCTGAATCGGGTTTTGTCTTTTGTTGTTTCAACCATACCTATAAAATTGAGCCGCAAATATTCACTGTCTGGATGGAAATTCTGGCCAATGTTCCAGGTAGTGTATTATGGTTATTTTCGAGAGTAGCTGAAGCTGAAGCAAATCTACGTCGGGAAGCAAAAGCGCGAGGAATTGAAGGCGATCGCTTAATTTTTGCCCATCTCGAACCTAAGTCGGAACATTTGGCGCGGCATCAACTAGCTGATTTATTTCTTGATACTTTATACTATAATGCTCATACTACTGGGAGTGATGCTTTATGGGCAGGTTTACCGATTATAACTTGTTTGGAGGAGACTTTTCCTTCCCGTGTTGGTGCTAGTTTACTGACAGCTATTGGCCTACCTGAATTAATTACTAAGAATTTAGAGGAGTATAAAAATTTAGCGATTAATTTAGCAAAATCTCCTGATAAATTGCACGAAATTAAACAGAAACTAGCACAAAATCGTCTGACTTATCCGTTATTTGATACCCTTCGTTTTACCCGCAATTTAGAAAAAGCTTATCGGACAATGTGGGATATTTATGCTGCGGGAAAATCACCAGAGATGATCAGGATAGCCAATTGATCACTGGAATTATCAGGGTAAGCGCATCTTAACAATCCTTGACAAAATGAACTTTATCCCTCCGGGGTTTCACGGTACTTGACCAGAAAAATCAGAAAAAGTATCGGTATTTTTTTGAGGAATTAAAGCTTATTTTCATAGATTAAATTTACTTGACAAAATGACTTATGTGTGTTAATAAATTAAGTCCTAAAATTGAATTACCTTGCTCATTTAACAGGGGACTATAACAAGCGATCGCTCCCTGTTTTGGTACAATTGATAACAAAGCTCCACTAACTCCCGATTTAGTGGGAAACCCTACCTCAAGGGCGAATTGTTGGGAAGCTTCATAGAGTCCACAATTAGTCATAATTTCTAGAATAATTTCGCCAAAAGGAGCAGCTAAAATCAACTTACCTAAATTAGCAAGATCGGCAATTTTTCCAGATAAACAACAGATTTGATTGTAGGTTTCTAGAGCTAAATAACGATGACTGATATAACCATTTTTTTCTAATTCTAAGCTTAAAGCCTGATTGTGGGTATTAGGATAGGAGTGGACAGAATCAAGGACAGAGCGATCAATAAATAATTGACAATTACCCATTTCATTTAACCATAAAAGCAAATTTTTACAGCGAGATTCTGGCGTTTCTCCTGCTAATAAATCCGCTAATGCGATCGCACCACTATTAATCATAGGATTACGGGGAAAACCTCGATCCTCTTGCAGTTGAGTTAAGGAATTAAAAGGATAACTAGAAGCTTGTTTTCCCACGCGACGAAAAACAGCATCTTCCCCTAAATGAGTTAAAAGATATAATAACAAAAAAGGTTTAATCACACTCATCAAAGGAAAAGTTACAGTTTCATCTCCCCAAGACAAAATCTCCCCCTCAAGACAGTGAATCTGGAGAGCGAAAACCTCAGGATTAACTTGCTTCAAAACCGGTATATAATAGGGAGTCTGACCCTTCCTATCCGATAAATGCACTTCCCCGAGCCAAGCTTGTATATCTTCCACCCTTAATCTAGCTAATCGGTTCATTTTTTTAATCCATGTACTCAGTCAAAGAAGCAGAATCTATAATCTTAACTCAAATTCAACCCCAACACCCAACCGAAAAAGTTTCTCTAGGGGCAGCTTTTGGGCGCATTTTAGCCGAAGATATCAGCAGTGATTTAGACTTTCCCTATTGGGATAATTCCGCTATGGATGGCTATGCTGTCCGCTACGAAGATGTCAAAGACACTAACCCAGAAAATCCCGTTACTTTAAAGATTATCGCCGAAATTCCCGCCGGCAAAGTCCCCGAAAAAATTATTCAACCGGGAGAAACAGCGCGAATATTTACCGGAGCGATGTTACCCGCCGGCAGTGATACGATTATTATGCAGGAAAATACTCAAAAACAAGGGGAGCGAGTGGCGATTCTTATCCCTCCCGAAAAAATAGGTCTTTTCGTGCGTCAACGCGGCACATTCTATCGAGCGGGAAATACCCTATTAAAAGCCGGTATTGCCCTTAATTCCCCAGAAATGGCGGTTTTAGCCACGGCACAAGCTACCGAATTGACAGTTTTTTCCCGTCCCCAAGTGGCAATTTTCTCCACGGGAGATGAATTAATTAATCCCGATGAAACCCTACAAAAAGGTCAAATTATTGACTCGAATCGCTATGCTTTAACGGCATTTGTCGCCAGTTTAGGGGCAATTCCCAGGCCTTTAGGTATAATAAAAGATAATCCTGATCTTCTCAGAGAAACTATCAAAAAAGCCATTAATTCTAGTGCTATCGTCCTTTCCACTGGAGGCGTTTCTGTGGGAGATTACGATTATATCGAGGGAATTTTAGGGGAATTAGGGGGAGAAATTCTGATTGGCAGCGTTGCTATTCAACCGGGTAAACCCTTAACCTTTGCTACTTTTCCTAACGGTTGTATTTACTTTGGTATCCCCGGTAATCCCGTCTCTGCTTTAGTTTGCTGTTGGCGCTTCGTGCAAATGGCCATTAAAAAATTATCGGGATTGACAGATTATCAGAACAAATTTCTGCGAGTTGTCACCCGCGATACTCTCAAATCTAAGGGGCAAAGAGAAGTTTATCTCTGGGGAAAAATAGAAATTATCGAGGGAGTTTATCAATTTCAACTTGCTCCCGGACAACACAATTCGGCTAATTTAATTAATTTAGCGGGTACTAATGCTTTAGCCATAATTCCCCAGGGTAAAACTACCATACAAGCGGGAGAAACAGTAGAAGTTATGACTGCACTTACCCTTTGAGAGCCAGTTTCAGATTTTGGCAAGGGTTCTTTTTTTGACTTGATCTCCTTCTCGGCAAGAATCAGGTCGAAGAACAGCAGCTGGGGAATTATACTAGCTAGGGCTAAAAGTCTTGGAGAGCCTGGGTTAAAATTTAATTTTTTAGTATTTCTGTATGGAGGAAGTCCAAGAATACTGACTCCCGAATACCGACTCCTAACCCCCAAACTTTTTCAGCAGACCCTAACTATATATTGGCCTCAAAAACGGGACAATAGCCTTCGGCAACCACTTTAAAACCGTAGAGAGGAGAAGCGGGATTCCAACAGCGCTGACTTTTGTAGTGGACACAGACACGACAGCAATCCATCTCCTCTAAAGCTTTGGTGGTGCGATTGGGAATCTCGCTTAATAATTCCCGTTGGGAGACTCCCCGCAATAATAATTCTTCCCCTTGCCAGCGCGCTTCCACCAGTCCCGTATCGGCGAAATTACTCCACCGGGGATCCCGGGTGATCGGCTCTGGTAAGGTGATAGTGATGATCGAATCCGATTCATTTAATTCTCCCTCATAGTGACTGGGGGCCGGGGGTGTCGGTTGCAAAAAGCGATCGCCAATAGGCAATTCCACCAGGGTTCCCACGGCCGGAGAATGGAGTTGATAACGGCTTTGTAATTCTTCTAAACTGGTCAAATCCGCTAGATATAGGGGCGAGCCATGGACGAACATGATATGCTGCGGTCGCAGGTTATGGATTAGTTGGGTGGTGTTGCGACTATCGCTATGTTCGGCCAGTAGATAGGTTTCTTGGCTAATTAATCCCGAACGCTGTGCCGCTTTTAATCGGGGATTCTCCAGGTTGATATCGTGCAGGTGTTGGGGAGCTAACATTAACCAAGGTTTATCCCCTTGCAGATATTTACTCACCTCCTCTAGGCGATCAATTAGTAAAATTATCGGAGTGGTTCCCCCTAGAGGTGTCGGTTTTTCTGGCAACCTTCGCAACCGGGGACAGATGCGCTCATCCCAAAATAAGGGCTGATGTTTGGCAAAATTCTGGACAGATGCGGGAAATTGTGGTAAAATTTCTAGGTAGGCATCGCAAGCTTTAGCGATCTTGCCCCCAACCCAGATATCAATGTCGCGGCCCGTGAATTGGTGGTGCGATCTCAGTAATTTTAAAATTTCTTGACCCAATCCCAAAGCGGGGACGGGTAGTAAGACATTTTGCCCCTCAGCGATCGCATGATAGATGCGATTCATCAACTGTTTTTCCTGCTGTCGTCGGTGGGGATGGCGCTCTGTGCCGTAACTGCCTTCAATAATCAGTACATCGGGGGATATTCCCCGCAGCAGATCGATCGATAATCCTTCCACCAGTTGAAAATTAGATAGGGAAAAATCGCCGGTATAGAGGACCTTATAGGTGCGTTTGGGGGTTTTGTAGGTGAAGAGAACTACAGCAGCCCCAGGTAGGTGGCCGGCCGGAAAAATCTCGACGGTGAGATCATCGAAGAGAGTGATCGGCGATCGCCATGGCCAACCCTGACAGAAACTGCCGATTTCCTCGACAGAATCGGGCCATTGTAGGGGCAGCAGTTGTACTGTCACCTCGCTGGCATAAACTGGCAATTGGGGATAGGTCTGATGGAGAGCCATTAACCCACGGATGTGATCGCTGTGGGCATGACTACAGAACACCAGATCCACGGGTGGTTTTTTGTTTTGGGTCAGGGGTTGCATATCGGCCAAACCGCAATCTAAAAGTAGGCGATAGGGACCGATTTTCAGGAGGAGACAAACCCCTTCCGACGCGTGACCGACACCAAAAGGTAAACAGGATAAAAGGGATTTTGACCCCCAGACAGCAGTAGAGCGTTGAACCATGGCAACCCTGATTATGATGACTGGTTAGTGAGCCGAACCATTGCCATCGTAGTTATCGCTATCGTAAAAACCGTTGCGGGTGCCGAAAAAGAGACAAGAGACGGTGAATACAGCCGTTAATGCCAACAGGATTAATTTGATGTCCATATAATTAGTGCAACTCCTCAGAGGGTATCTCCCCTCATACTAACCCAACTTTTTCGGTTGTTAGCAGCTAGGTTTTGAATTTGTCCCTGGGCGCTCTACCTCTTTTCATAATCAAACCTCTTGCATAATTAATTTTTGAGGGTTCAAAAACGGCAAAAATAAGGATTAAATTGCATAAAATCTGTAAATAGACCATTTAATTAATTATTATTCATTCTTAATTCTCCTGACTACTGACTACTGACTACTGGCTCCTAACCCCAACAACAATTTTTGATTTTTACAAGAGGTCTATTAAACTTGCCAGTAATTTGTGATGATTTCATCAAAAACCCCTGATAATTGTCGGAAAAATTAGCACCTTTTGTCATACACTCCTTTGCTAAAGTGCGACGTAATGATAGGTGTAAATTCTCTCTTTTAGACATGAGGCAGTGGGGTTTCTTGGTCTATTATTTGGCCTTAAAGCCAACAAGTTATTCATTTTGAATCAGATTAGCTCAATTCAATTATAGTTGAACTTTACTCTGTAAGTCTGTAATTTGAACAAAATGATAAATAATCGCTTTCTTGTCCTAGATAGCCATTTAAATCGCTAAATTGGTTATTTGATCCCCCTTTTACCCTCAGAGGGTATCTCCCCTCATACTAACCCAACTTTTTCTGACAATCTCAACTTGATCGGCTGTATCAGTAAGGGGGAGTTTAGAGCAATAGCAAATAGTTATAGAGGCAAGCATTAAGCAGATCGCACCGCTCGGCAATCTGCTTTTCATTACTATTCCTAGCTTTTAGAGTTTGGAACCACCTCATCTCAAAGCTCAGTGCTATACCACCTTGACAGTGTATTCTAGAGTCGCCGTTTTTATCTTTGAATTTGAATTTAACAGTTAGAATACTAAATCGGCCGAGTAGTAGTTGCTAACATAGGCATCGCTGTTGTTGTAGGAGGAGTTGTAGGCATAGCCATACTCTGACCCTAGACCTGAATAACCTTCGTAGCTAGAAACATTGTAGGTGGTGGTGAAGCTCGCCGTTCCGAGACCGTCGTAATCGTAACCCCAATCGGTGTAGCTAGTCAGATAGATGTTACTCTCTCCAATACCAAAACCTTGGTCATAGCCGTAGTTATAAACGTAATCGATGTAGTAGTAGCCGTTGTTGTAGGTTTCGTTGTAGTTGGAGTAACCGTATTCGTCGGTGTATTTGTACTGACCACTATAGTAACCGAGGGAACTATCACCGAAACCGTAGCCAGTGTAATGGTCGCCGTTACCGTAGTAGTAGGTATAAGAGAAGTAGATGTCGTTGAAGCCAGCCATATATTAAATCCTCACCAGATAATCAGAAAGGAAAGTTATCAGATAAGAGAAGCCGAGCGTTCTTTTCCACTAGCCAGACGCTCCTAACCTCAGAGGAGACAGGGGACTATTTAGGGCTTGCTGAGGTAGCGTAACATAATCGGGCGTTGGGTTTCACTATCGTTCAACCCAACCTACGTTCATCTTATAGCACTTCTTGGAGCTATGAGGTACAATGAAAAGCAAATAGACAAATAATAGAACTCGCCAGCTTCCTATGAGACCCTATTCCGTAGATTTTCGCCAAAAAATTATCGATGTCTGGAAGAAAGAAAAAATTTCTATTCGAGGACTAGCCCAGAGATTTGACGTGGCTAAAAGCTTTATTCAGAAGTTATTGAAGCAACATAAAGAAACAGGGGATATCCGTCCTCGTCCACAAGGGGGAAGTCCGCCAACCAAGTTAAATAGTGAACAACTGATAATTTTAATAGAAATCATCGAATCTAACAATGATGCAACTCTCGAAGAATTATCGGACTTACTATATGAAAAGACACAGGTGAAAGTCAGTAGAGCCACCCTGGGGCGGCTTACGCAAAAACTCAATTACAGTTTCAAAAAAAAACACTACACGCGGCGGAAAAAGAAAGTGACAGGGTGCAGCAAAAAAGAGTGGAATACTGGTCAGAAGTTAGGGAAATTGAGGCATCAAAACTAATTTTCATCGATGAATCGGGGGTAAATTTAGCCCTTTTGAGACTCTATGCTAGAGCCTTAATTGGCCAAAGAGCTCGGGGAAGAAAACCACAAAAAAGAGGGAGAAATATTTCAATAATTAGTGCTATAAGCTTAGAAAAAGTTGTGGCATCAGTCAACATATACGGTGCAGTGGATGCGGTAACATTTGAAGGATTTATTCTGAAGGAAGTGCTGCCAAAAATTAAAGAAGGAGACTGTTTGCTCATGGATAACGCCAAGATTCATCTCGGAGAAATGGTCAGAGAAATAATTGAACAAGAAAAAGCTAGACTCATCTATTTACCTCCTTATTCTCCCGAATTCTCTCCTATTGAAAACTTTTGGTCAAAAGTCAAAGCGATATTAAGAAAACTGAAGGCGAGAACTTACAAAGACTTAATAGAAGGGATTGAATTAGCTATGTTAGAAGTTACTCAAAAAGATATTCGCAATTGGTTTACTCACTGTTGCTACTGTACCTCATGAGTCAGAGAATTGCTATATATTTAATTCCACCCACCTACTTAGTCTCTCAATCTTTTGCAGAAGATGTCGGGTTATCGGCAGAAAAAATTGTCCTATTAGTACAAGATAATGCTGGGTGGCATAGAAGTCAAAAACTTGAAGTTCCCCATGGAATCCTGCTCGATTTTCTACTTTGCTTATTCACCAGAACTACAGCCAGCCGAGAGATTGTGGTCTCTAGTAGATGCACCTCTGGTTAATGAGCATTTTAAAACCCACATTCCGCACCCTCAACTGTCACAGATCAAAAAAGCCATTAAAGTAGTACATAATAACTAAAATTAATTCAAAGGTTAAAAGGGTTAATGAGAATATATAGCATTAAAAGGGGTATGGAGCGAGAAAGAGAAAATTCAAGAGAAAAAAATAATTGTTCAGAAAACAAGAAATAATTGATTACAATAAGTAGTCGTGCAAAATTAATTTCCTAGTGAAGATAGGCAAGAGGCAAGAGCGGGGTTAGATATGTGTAATTAATTTTGCTTAGGTACTTAGAAGTAGTGGAGGAATCTGTTGTGAAATTAAAACCCCAAGAAATAGAAATTCAGAACATAGACCATCTAGGGATAGTGGCAGGAATAATAGACTCAATCGGAATAGTAGAAATAATAAACGAATTGATAGGAGTCGAAAAAGACGAAAAAGTAAATGCAGGTCAAGTAGTAAAAGCCATGATAATCAACGGGTTAGGATTTGTTTCCAAACCCTTATATATGTTTCCCGAATATTTTGAAACAATCGCCTGTGAACATCTAATAGGAACAGGAGTAAAACCAGAATATCTCAACGACGATAAATTGGGGAGAGTCATGGATAAACTATTTATAAAAGGATTAGATACAATATTTTTCATCATCGCAGTAAAAGCCGCCCAAAAATTTGGAGTATCACTATCAACATCACATCTAGACTCATCATCAATCCACGTACATGGGCAGTATAACACTAGCTTACCAGAAGTAATATTTGAGAATCAAAAAATAGGAAATAACCAAGAATTAGAAGAAATAGCAGTAAAATCACCAAAAGAAATAACCATCACTTATGGTTATTCTCGTGACCATCGGCCGGACTTAAAACAGTTCATCATAGAAATGATATGTTCAGGAGATGGAGACATCCCAATATTTTTGAAACTAGCATCAGGAAACCAAGCAGACTCATCATGTTTTGGTCAAATAGCAGTAGAATATCACAAACAATTAGAAGTTAATAGTCTCATGGTTGCTGACTCTGCCTTATATACAGAATCAAACCTGAAAATGATGTCAGATTTACAGTGGTTATGTCGAGTACCATTAAGCATAAAAGCAGCAAAATCATTAATATCAACAATACCAGAATCAGAATTTATTGATAGTACAATACCAGGATATAAATTAGTATCAAAAACCGAAAATTATGCAGGAATAGAACAAAGATGGTTAGTAGTACAAAGTCAAGAAAGAAGAGAATCAGACCTGCGTAAACTAACCCAAAAAATTACCAAAGCCGAATCAAAAGCGGTTCTTGATTTGAAAAAGTTATCACAAGAGAGATTTGCTTGTGAAGCAGATGCTATCAAGGCATTATCAAAATTATCAACCCAGTTCAAATATCACCAAATTAACGAAAGTAAGGTTACTCCAGCCAAATCTAATAAAAAAGATTCTCTAAATGAAATATCCTACCAAATATCAGCTACAGTCTGCCAGGATGAAAGTAAAATTAATACAGAATTGCTGAGTGCAGGATGTTTTATTATTGCTACGAATGTTTTAGATTCACAGGAACTTAGTGATGATTCTATGCTCAGGGAATATAAAGCTCAACAATCATGTGAACGGGGGTTTGGTTTTCTCAAAGACCCATTATTTTTTGCCGATAGTATTTTCCTTAAAAGTCCTGAGAGAATAGAGTCTATGGGAATGATTATGGGTTTATGTCTCTTGGTTTATACATTGGCTCAACGTCAAATTAGAAATGCTCTGAAAGAGTCTAAATCAACAATTAAAAATCAATTAGGTAAAGCAACTAATTCCCCTACTTTACGCTGGATTTTTCAATGCTTTCATTGTATTCATTTGATTACACTTAATCAGGAGGAACATATTTCTAATTGGAATAAGGACAGAGATTTTATCTTGCGTCTTTTACCAGATGATTGTTTACGTTACTATCAATTAGCCACCTAATTATTATCTCTATCAATTTAATTTCTATGAGTGAACATGAGCTAATATCTTTGATTTATAGCTCCACTTTACTATGTCTATAATTTAGTTTTTTACTTTAATTGATTAGTCTAAATTATGATTTATCTCTTGGATTTCTTCTTTTATTTATCTGTTGACTCCTCTAGGTGGTGTTAATTCTTATTGCTCCTTATTGAGAATAGGTTTTGATGCCATTTTTGGTGCTTTACTGTTTCTCAAATGCCTTTTTTCGCTCCTTATGTTTATTTTTATGCTCACTTTGATTTTTTCTCTCCGTAATTTCTCTCTGTGACAGCTTAGGGTGCGGAATGTGGGTTAAAACGATTGAAGAAAGGTCAGAAATTCTGATAACTCGTTGTCAGTATCTCGAAACCATGACTAATGAAATTAAAAGCTTGACTAACTATCATTGGCTAACTTATGACCGATTGTTATCAACTTTTTAAACAGGATTTAGGATAATTAGCACACTTAGGGGGGATTAAATTCATTAATTCCTGAGTTTCAATAGCAAACATTTGCCAAGACTCTACCCATGCCGAAGACCAATATTATTTAGTTAATCCTTGCTCTTTGATAATCTCTCCCGACCGATTAGTAGCTGATCATATCATCTGACATCAACTCCTGCCATTCAGAACCAGGCTGATAGTGGTCAAGCATAGACTCAGTCTGCCTTTCAAGGATACGCCTGCGCCCAATCAATGGTAACTTGAGAAAAGCCAGACCTTGCTCTAGGGATAAAGCTTGTTCTTCGGGGGATAAGACGGATTAGCCTCTTTCACCAGTGGGAAAACCTTCAGTTGGTCAGAAAAATCCCATTCCTATCAAATCTAGATTCTAGAGTACATCCTCTCAAGCTAGGCGGACTGATTGAAGAAACAAAAGAAAACGGAAATTTTGCTGATCTAGGGCTGGCCTTTGCTATAAGTGAGCTATATAGCGCATCCTTGGCTAGTGAGGAAATTCTCAAACGCTAAAGCTGAGAACTTACCGAAAAATTGGGTTTAAGGTTCCCCGCCCGACCGGGCGGCTTTTTCTTCTCAATAGTTGCTTATCAACCACCTCTTGTGATAAAATCAAGACATGATAGTTAGAGAAGCCAAGCTACTAAACGCCACTAAAGAGCAATACCAAGCTCTGGATGAAGCCATCCGTACCGCCCAATTTATTCGTAACAAAGCGGTTAGATACTGGATGGATAATTCGGGGGTAGGAAGAAATGATTTATATGCACTGTGCAAAGTCCTTGCTCAAGAGTTCTCTTTTGCCAAAAAGTTAAACTCTGCCGCTCGTCAAGCCAGTGCAGAAAGAGCTTGGGCTTCTATTTCTAACTTCTATACTCGTTGTCGAAAAGGAGAAAAGAAAAAAGGCTATCCAAAATTCAAAAAGCATTGTCGCTCTGTTGAGTATAAGGTTTCGGGATGGAAACTCTCAGAGGATTGTATGTATATTACTTTCACTGACGGTTTTAATGCCGGTGCTTTTTCTCTTTATTGCGACAAGGAAACAAGAGAAGACCTCTTTCGACTAAAGATTAATCGTGTTCGTGTTGTACGCCGAGCCGACGGGTATTATGCCCAATTTTGCTTTGATGCTGACCGCAAAGAGCAGGGAAACTATACAGGCAATGTTATCGGTCTTGACCTGGGATTGCAATATTTTTACAAAGACCAAAACGACAATGCTGTAGTTTATCCTAAGTATTTGCGAAAAGCAGAAAAAAGGCTAAAACGTCAACAAAAACGATTAAGTAAAAAGTATAGGAAAGGGGCAAAACCTCAATCCAAGAGCTACCATCGAACCAGAAAAAGACTGGGTAAACTCCACCTGAAAGTTCAACGCCAGCGGAAAGATTGGGCGATTAAGTTAGCCCGAAACGTAGTGGCATCTAACGATGTTGTGGTGTATGAGGCTTTAAAAGTGTCGAATCTGGTCAAGAATCATAACTTGGCTAAGTCTATTTCTGATGCAGGTTGGTATCAATTCACTCAATGGCTAGACTACTATGGCAAAATTTGGGATAAAGCAATAGTTGCGGTTGCACCCAACTATACTTCCCAAGATTGCTCTAATTGTGGTCATCGGGTGAAAAAGTCACTAAGCACTAGAACTCACTCTTGTCCTCACTGTGGAATTAAAATCTGTCGTGATACAAATGCGGCTTTAAATATTCTTAAAAGAGGAATGGAAGTTCTCGGGATGGAATGGCAAAACAGTACCCAAGGGCATTGGGAATCTGGGTCGGAAGACCGAAAGCATGGGGAGAAAACCGCCTCTACTATTGAAGGGAAACCAGAGATAGCAAGTGGATTTCTATGAACTATGAATAAGAATCCCCCGTCGTTCACGCGGGGGAGTATGTCAACGCTATAACTAAGCACACAAATCACCCAGACTGAGAAAATATCATGCGTATCGCTCACGATGTCACCGAATTGGTTGGCCGCACTCCTTTAGTACAATTGAATCGGATTCCCCAAACAGAGGGCTGTCTTGGCCGAATTGTGATGAAATTAGAAGGGATGAATCCCGCTGCTTCCGTCAAAGACCGTATTGGCACCCACATGATTAATAGCGCCGAAAAAGCGGGTTTAATCAATCCAGAAACCACGGTTTTAGTGGAACCCACTTCCGGCAATACGGGAATTGCCCTCGCGATGACTGCGGCAGCTAAGGGTTATCGCTTAATTTTAACTATGCCGGAAACGATGAGTTTAGAGCGCCGGGCGATGTTAAAAGCCTACGGTGCTACCCTAGAACTTACCCCCGGTTCCCAAGGCATGAAAGGGGCAATTTTACGCGCTCAGGAAATCGTTGATAGTATCCCCGGCGCTTATATGTTGCAACAATTTCGCAACCCTTCTAACCCAGAAATTCACCGTCTCACCACTGCTGAGGAAATTTGGCAAGATACGGAGGGACAGGTAGATTTTATTGTTGCAGGTGTGGGTACTGGAGGCACGATTACGGGAGTCGCTGAAGTGATTAAATCTCGTAAACCTAGTTTTCAAGTAGTCGCGGTGGAACCTTTCAATAGTCCGGTGATTTCTGGTGGTAATCCCGGTCCCCATAAAATTCAGGGTATCGGTGCGGGTTTTATTCCGGAAGTTTTACGCACAGATCTGATTGATGAGGTAATTACCGTCAGTGATGAGGAAGCTTTTCAATTTGGTCGTCGTCTGGCAAAAGAAGAGGGTTTACTTTCGGGGATTTCTTCCGGTGCCAATCTTTGCGCTGCGATTCAACTGGCCCAACGACCGGAAAATGAGGGTAAATTAATTGTGGTGATTCAGCCTAGTTTTGGAGAACGTTATCTGAGTACACTGATGTTCCAAAATATCGAGGAGCGCGAGTTAACTTTGGTGTAAAAAAATATCCTCTTCAATCTCTACAGTCAGCCTTTAGCTTTAACTATAGCAGTTATCTTAAATGGTGGCCTAGGATTCAGGCGCAGGTCGTCGGTCGTCAGTATTCTCCGAGTCAGGAGCCGGTCGTTAGGAGACAGGTTTTAGGTTTTGGGGTTTTGGGGTTTTAGTTCAATTTCCCCACTCCCCCACTTCCCTATACTTTTTAAACAGGATTTAGTATTAATCATATTTCAAGAGGGATTTTTTCACCTGTAGGGGTATTTGTAAAGGTTGCGGTTTGATTGTTTCTTGGCCGGAAAAACTATCGAGTAAAGCCGATCGCACTTGCGTGTCGGTTTCTCGCGAGAGAAGATAACGGAAGTATTCTTGGCATTGTTCTCGACGACTGGGGGAAAGTTCCATTTCACTTAAACGTCGGACTGCCATTAAGCGCATTAAGGGATCATTGACTGTTAATTTTTCTAACCAGCGATCAAAGTTTTTTGACTCATTTTGACCGCGATGGTCGAGAAAATGCCATCCTAGCAGGATTAAAGTCAAAACCGTGCCAATTCCTTGCAAAATTGAGGCTAGAGCTAACCAGCGATTTTCGGCATAGGTCCAAATGGCGACAGCGAGATAGGTGGCTAAACTGCCCAAACCGCCACAGACTACCGCTAAAGTTAACTTACCGCTATCGGCAGTGAAAAAAGCACGCCCCCACAGCCACAGCGATGGCCAGTTTTGACCCTGGAGATGGTAAACTCCAATCATCGCCCCCACTCCGGTTAAAGTGGCCAAAACTAACTGCCAATTCCACGCCCAGAGGATCAAAAAACTAGCACAAGCTGCCGCCCATGTCAAGAATTGACGGGTTTTTTTTGCTGCGAGAGTTTTGATGACTCGACGCTGCAGAGCGGGAGAAAAATAGCGAGGAAGGCGGAATACTGAAGACACGGGAAGTTTTTCACTGAGGGTTTGATGATCACTATAGCCTGTTCTCAGGCAGACAGATCATTTTTCTCGGTAAAAATCCTCGTGGCAAAAGAGCGCAGTGCTAGGGTGGCCTAAAATTGCGATCGAGAATCGGCTAAAGTTCAGGTTGGCGAGCTTAGGTGTTAAGATACTTTGCCATCAAACTCAACTTTTTTTGTTAATAAATAGCTCAACAATATTCTGTAAACTTATATACAGAAACCTAAAGAAATATATTAATTGGCAGTCTTTAAGGGCAGTAAGTTCTGATAAATAATCTAGAGTGTTAAGTATAAGTACCGCATCTAATTTTACCTAGTCACGCCAGCTATCTAACTCATCTATTTCACTTCCGAACAGAGTTAGAACTTCCTTTGTTACGTTCTGAGAGGCAAAAAAATGACTACTCAACTACAACAAAAAGCCGAACTTGAAATCGTCACCTTGAACCCTGTTTACGGAGTTAACTATAACAAGGGTTACATCGGTTTTACCTATGACGGAACAAATCCAGTTGGTCGAGGAATTGCTTATTTTACTAAGTGGGATAAAATGAGCAATATTTATGCTACTCACGCTCTCATCGTTACGGGTGAAAATACCTGTATTGAAGCGAATGCTGGCACGAATATGGTAGAAGAAAATCCTCTAGAACCCTATTTTCAACCTTCTAATTGCCAAATTTTCTTCCGCAAACCCAAAGATTTAACTGATGAGATTGCAGAGCGTATTGTTGAGATTCTCAAACCAGAAGTAGGTAAAAAATATGACTATAAACTAATCCTAGCTCATGCCTTTTCTGGAAGTTTACCTGGTCAAATACTCAATCTTTTATCACGGCAAAAAATCAAAAAGTTACTGTCTGAAGCTCTCAACTGTCCTGATAAATGGATTTGTAGTGAGTTAGCAGCTTACGCTTTAGATGAGCAACCTGAATACCGAGATATCGGAGTTCTGATCAATCCTAATTCTACCATTAATCCTCAAAAATTATTTGAAGATGATCTGATTTTTCAGGCTTGGGAAAATCAGGTTGCAGCAAAGTTTAAAGATTTAATCACCGGGACAACAGTAATTGCTTAAATGATCGAAAAACACTTTTGATTAGAAAGGAGAATCAATTATGGCTTATTTACTCTTTAAAATGGATTTGCCAACATCACGAACTAATCAGTTCCGTCAAGGCAAACTTCATGTCATGGAAGGAAACACTTCCATTAAATCTTGGACAGCAACATCAGGATATGCTCCGTATCAATGCCTCAATGATCAATCTACAAGGGCTAAAGGACCGATTCCATCCTGCAGCAAGGTTGGCATAACCAATTATTCTGTTAGTACCTCTCCAATTAATCATGCCAATACACCTGGAATCCGTAGCAATTTTTATCATATTCTCAATTCGCGATGGTCTGAGGGAAGGATATTTGTTAATGGTATTGCAAGAAGTCAATTTGGTATTCATTTTGATGATCGCAGTCCTGGTTCTGCTGGTTGTATTGTCATCCGAACTCGTTCTGAGTGGAATGATTACGATCAATATCTTAAAGCCTATCGTCAACGAGGACATAATCGTATTGACTTAATTGTTCAGTACAACGGTAGTTCTCCGCTGCTACCTCAATCTCAAGTTTTCACCGTACAGCAACCCACTTCAGGTCAAAACCAACCTGTTAATACCTCTATTACCTTTTCAGGAACGGCAAAACCAGAAGTCTCAAAAATCATCGCCTTAGTCGGTCCCGGTGGTCCTTTCAAAATTGCTGAACTGACCAGTGCAGGTGCAACATGGCGTTTTGATTACAAGTTTTTAAACCGTGGAGTCAATCGTCCTTTCACTTTTCAAGCCTACAATTCGTCTGGCCGTTTACTGCAAACAATTTCATTCAGACTCACCATTATCTAGATTTATTTCGAGTGAAAATTGTGCCTAATTTACCTATTTCTAGGAGGATAATATTATGAGTTGGCTACGGTTTACGATGAATTTGAATGACGATCCCTCATCTTTAGAGGAGATACATGATAGTTATCAGACCTTAGTGAAAGGTCAATTGGCGATTATGGAAGAAGATGAAGCAAAAAATATTTATGAGGCAACATCAGGGTTTCCTCTCTATCAGTTTATCTCTGCTCAAAGCTTGATTGGTCGGGGTCCGATTCCCTGCTGTGGTAAAGTGGGTATTCCTGCTTATACTGTTTCGACCCTACCTTTTGACTTAACTTCAGAAGCCAAGAGTGAGGAAAACTTTTATTTGATTGAGCCAAATACTGTAGATGCAGATGGTGTTAAACGGGGAAGTTTTGCCATTCAATTTGATGATAATCCTCCTGGTTCTGCTGGATCGATTGGCTTAATTAATGCTCAAGATTGGCAAAAACTTAAAGCATTTATGGCTGACTATCATCAGCAAGGATTTGAATCAATTGATTTAATTGTTGAATACAATAATATTGCAAAACCTGCGCCAATATCCTTATCAGAATCTGTTTTTACAGTAGAGTCCCCAACCCCTGAAACGGTTCATAATATTAGTAAACCGCTTACTTTTTCAGGGATGGCAAATGCTTCTGTCACCAAGATTATTACGACTGTTAGTGCAGAGGTAATGTTCATTATCGGGGAAGTTGAACCGATGGATGGACAATGGAAATTTGAGATTCAACTGGATAGTACAGAGGAGAATTTATTCAAATTCCGTGCTTTAGATCGAGATGGAAATCTCTTACAAACTATCGAATTTGGTTTGATTTTAGATGAGGATTAATTACCCTCATTTAAACAATTAAAGTTTTACGATTTCAACCATTTACTAAATTGGAGGAAGTCATCATGATTACTATTACCAGTGTTCCTGAAACAATCGAAACTAATCAGAATTTTTTCATTAAAGGAACAGCATCAGATGATCTACGAGAAAAACCCGTTGAATTAATCATTGATTATCAGTATAAAGTCTCAGGGGGAAACGTTGCAGATGACGGAACTTGGCAAATTAACTTTGTCTTTCTGTCTGCGGGTGATCGCCGCTTAAAAATTGTCATTGGGGATCCCACAGATAATACAGCATACGCCAATATTCAAGTAGTGGAAGCTGTTCCCACTATTCGCATCACCCATCTACCTACAACTATCAAAACATCAGAACCTTTTGTCATTAAGGGAGAAGTCGATAACCTTGCTAATGGTGAAGAATTACTAATTCGTATTGATGGGCAATTTGATGTGGCTAAACCCATCGTTGAAGGGGGGAAGTGGGATGCACAGATTGTCCTTTCTCAAGGTGGACGGCGATTGCTAGAAGTCATTGCATCAGATCAAGAAAAGCTCCAAAAAGAGATCGATATTCAAGAAAGTTCTCCTACCCTTAACATTATCACTCGTCAAGTTTGGGGCGCACCGCCTACTCCTTCTAGCCTTCCCAATCTTAATGCCCAACGCATTACCATTCATCACACTACTAATCCTGCTTTGTCTCCGAGTGCAAACCAAACCAGCGAATTTCAGCGCATGAGAAGTATTCGCGATTATCATGTAAATTCCCTCCAATGGTCTGACATTGGCTATCACTATGTCATTATGCCCAGTGGTCGTATTTATGAAGGTCGTTATGACCGCAAACGAGGGGCGCATGACAAAGTTAATGACGGTTTTGGTATTGCTTTTGATGGCAACTATGTATCAAGCAGTATTACAGACGCACAATTCAATTCTGCGGTTGCTCTTTGCACTCAGTTGTGTAAACGGATGGGCATTAATGATCCTACTGTTCTTGTTTCTACTCCCACCTATTTTTCTGGAAACCCCAATCGCAACCTTCCTCGTATTTTAGGACACCGCGATCGTGATTATAATTCTTGCCCTGGAACACCGAATGGCACAACTGTGCGTTTAGAGCAAATTCGTCAAGCCGTTAAAAGGGCATTGTCAAATTAAGTGATCTTAAATTAGTTAGGTTTGGCTTCAATTTTACCTAACCGATGTTTCCCAAATTTATCAGGAGAAAAGCTCATGGCGAATCAATACAAAGTTAAGGCAGGAGATAGCCTCTACAAAATTGCCCAAAACCATAATTTATCCCTCACAAGATTGCTTAATCTTAATCCACAAATTTCTAATCCCAATCTAATTCAAATTGGCGATCCCATTAATTTACCTGATTCTGGAAGTGATAGCGGTGAGGTGGCCCCAGACGCTTCGGATATTATGGCTCGAACAATTTATGGGGAAGCACGCGGAGAATCTGAACTGGGACAAATTGCAGTAGGTTGGGTCATTCTTAATCGTGTTGCTAAACAAACATGGTATGGCAAGGATGTTGTAAACGTATGTCTTAAATCTTGGCAGTTTTCCTGTTGGAATCCTTCAGATGCAAATCGAGCAAAAATCAAGTCGGTTAAAATAGGCGACCCAGTGTTCGATAATTGTCGTGAAAGTGCTAGAAAAGTTCTTACCCGCACTATCCCTGATCCAACGAATGGAGCAACTCATTATCATGCAAAATCCGTTAAACCTTCTTGGACTCACGGTGCAACCTTAACAAAAACAATTGGTAATCATTTGTTCTACAAAAATGTCGATTGAGTAAAAGTTAGAGAAATCAACTCAAAAGGAGGTTGTTTTATATGAAACTTCACCGTAAAAATGTCAAAGGGAATCTTCGGCAATCAAGTCTTTGGATTTCTCTGATTTCGCTGACTCTAATAACCAGTGGTTGCCATGAGGATTTAAGCCAAGTCCGAGAATTTAGTAAGGTATCAGGAACAATTCAAGAAACATCTGAAAAGCTGGGAAAAGATATATATGAATCCTGTCTTAGACGAGAAAACCGACTGGATGAAACCGAGAAACTCCAATCATCCTTTGCTCAAACTCAATTTCCGTCTCCTTCTGGCGTTTTAACTCGTGAAAATAGTCGGACAAGAACATTAGAAGGATTTGAAGAATTTCCAGTCACGGGAGATTCTAATCCTTATAAGTTTCCCCCGATTAGAATGGATGAACGATGCGATCGCTTTAAACCCGTCGCTAAATCTACCATTCAAGCCAATCTTCTTGCCGTCAATTATTTAGAATCCCTCGGACAATTGGCAGGTGATCAACGGGTTTCACTGAACCAAAGTCTCACGGATATTGGGAGTGCCATTACCAATCTCAATTCCATCTTTGAAAAAGCTAAAATATCCGTGCAGATCAATTCAGATTATGTTAAAGCGGGAGAAAATATTGTTGGCTTTTTACTCAGCAATTCTCATTTTGAAAACAAAAGAAGATAAAGTTCTCTATGTGAACAAGAGAACTTCTGTCTAATTATCATTTTTTTTCAAGATAATCATCATAATTAGCTTCAAGAGACAGTTTTAAAATATCTGCCCATAAAAAACTTATCTCAACTCATAAATTTAGCTGAAATTCTGACCTAATTTCTGGTTTTTTCAATGAATAAAATAATCTTTCCTTCTCTCGAAAAATTGACATTTTTAACTAGAATTTATTTTTTTAAGCGGGACATATTCGGTAAGAATAAACAAGAAAAACTCTGACCAATTCTTAAACCAAAAATATTTTAATAAAGTACGAATATCATTAAAAAAACTGGTGCGAGTAACTAATAACTCACGAATCTTTTGATAAGTATGATTAACTAAATCTAAAACGGTATGAAATAAAAAAGCTAGTAAATTTAAAGACAACAAGAACTCGCATAAATGACTTTGACCATGACCAAAATTATGTTCTAAATTATAACCGTGATTTTTAAGAACGTTATTTCCTTCATTCTCAACTTTCCATCTGCTGCGTCCAGCTTTGACAATTTTTTCAACATTATTTTCAGTAATTTCATGATTGGTAATCCAATTATTTTGATAGATAATTTTCTGTGTTTTTTCATTAATGACCGTGACTTCACACCAATTAACTTCGAGACTTGACTCGACCTCTCTCAGAGGAACTCTAGAAACATAACGATAACGATAAATGAGATTCTTTCCTCCATCCCATTGTTTCTTTTCTACGGCTTTAACTTCTCCACTTTTTTTTAAAAATTCTAGCCATTCATATAAGGTTTTATGAGAAGTTTCAAGACAAACAAAAATAAAATTATAACCTTGTTTTAGAGCTAACTCACAGATAGGTTGGCGAGAGTATAAGTCATCTCCTAACAGGGTTACAGGATAACCATACTTCTTTTGATGATTCTTATCTAACCATCTTTTAACAGCCGCATTTTCACAATCTTGTTTTTGCTGCCCATCTTGTTTTTTAATAAATTCTGGTTCTAAATTAATCACTTGTTTTTGCTCAGGAGAAACCACAATTGGCGTGACGCAACCATGAAAATAAGTTGTCGTTCCATTACGAGCATTGCGGCAATTACAATGGGGACAACTAATTTTCTTTGAAGAAAAATATTCCGTACCATCTAAAGCTATTAAAATTTCCTCATCTAAGTAGAAAAATTTTTTAATAACTCCCTGTTTTTTTAACCATTGATAGACTTGTTGAAAAGAGCCAAATATTGTGGCAGCTGGGATAGGATCTAACAGCTTTCTGATTTGATTATCACAAGGTATTTTTTTGATACCAAATAAACTTGAAGCATTATCTTTTCCCTTACTACTTTTCATCAAACGTTGATGCTCTAAAAAAGAAGGTGACTGAGTAAAAAAAACCGAAAAAGCCGCCTTAACTGCATCTTCTACCTGATATTTGGTATTGTTTCCTGGTTTTCTGTCATCGGGTAAGTCATGTAATTCTTGAACTAAAAATTGTATTAATTCAGGAATTTCTAAAGTCACAGCCTTTTTCGTCATCGCAGAACAGTTTGATTAATTAATATTTCCAACTTAATAATTTTACCTCAACAGACAACAATCATCAATTTTTATTTGGTTCTCTTTCTGATGTAGAGAACTTTTGTTCTAGATTTCTCCCATCTTTCAAATATTTTGAGTATAAATACTCTATATACTCACTTCTCTGCGATGCAGTCGCACTCGCGGGAGCGCATTTTGTAGATTGCTTAAAGCTTTGTTTCTGTCTGTATCACTTGTTACTTTTTAAAATGAGAATTGCTGCTTTTTACTGGATAATTTTGTTGTTAAGCCCATTCAGCGTAAAAACCTTAAATCTGTTATTGTTTGCCAAGATGAAAATTTTCAACAATATATTTTGTTGCTCAATGAAGTTAATCAACTTTACCGAGATACTTGGTTAGAAAGTGAAAAAGGTGGACTCTATCGTTACTTTGAAGAGCGATTTCAACAAGCCCCCACTCGCTATCGCAATAATATGCAAGAGTTGGCCAATGAAATTCAAACAATTACCCAACAATATACCCAAGAAAAGGCTCAATTAAACGGTCGAAAAGAGCAAGCAGACGCTTATATTGCATTATTATCTCTCACGGCTCAAAATCATCATAAACTAGCCATAATTTTCGGAAATAATATGGATAAAAAAGCAATTCAATCCTTCTGTCCTCAGAATTCTACGGCCACAACGGCTGAAATCTATCAAAACTTAGAGCCTCCTTCTCAGGAACAATTAAAAGAAGCTCAAAAAGTTTTAGATAACTATCTCAAAGAAGCTAAACCCTTAGTGGATAAACTCAACCAAAAAGCTCACTAGAGATGCTTACTATTTATCCTATTTAATTTGAGGTGAAATGATGAACACAATGACTCGCTCAGACGCTAAATACCTTGCTCAGAAAATCCTAAACTTAGTCCCTTTTCTCCAGCAAAAACGCTATGAATTATTTAACGCAGGTGAGTTAACTCCTGAAGAATTTTTAATGATTGCTCGCTATGAGAGAAGATTATTAGAATTTGTGGATGATTTGAGCCTGATTATCTTTCAACAAATTCTAACCGATTTAGAAGCCCCAGCGACTCGAATTCAAACATCTATTCAGGAAGCGCAGGAAGCTATTCAAAGAGTCGAAAATACCAACAAATTGATCGATATTGTCAAGTGTGTTGTCAATCTCGCTGGAGCAGTAATCTTGGCAGTTAAGCTAGGAACCCCTGCAACGCTAATTAACTTAGTCAATCAGTTAGATAATCTATTGATGACTGTTTAGAAATTCAATCTTAGGTCAACTTTAAAGGAGAACTGTATGAGTACCTTACAAATTCTTAGCCCCACTAATGATGCTCGATTTGAATGTCTAAAACCTGTTACTTTTACAGGCAAAGTCGATCCTGGAATAGTCACTGTAGAACTAAAAGCAGACGAACAATATTCCCTAGGCAGTGGTCAGGTTAAAGCGGATGGTTCTTGGTCGATTACTTATTCAGGATTTACCAATATCGGTGAGCGCAAAATTACCGCCATCGGTTTTGAGCAAGGAAATCAAAAAAAGGCAGAAACCAGTATCTATATTAATGTTGTTTACGCCACGGATGGACTTGATAAAATTATTGAGGTTGCCGCTAATTCCCAAATAGCCCGTTATCACTGGCTCGATCGAGGAGTTGCACCCAAAGGTTACATTAAAGGGATGGCAGTTGTCTACGCTAAGGTTTATTGCCAGTTGAAAGCAGCTAATCCCTTTGCCAAAGAAATGGCGAAAGCTAACACAGGAAACTCCGATAAAGATGCCTTAGCACACTACGCTCAGAAATTCCGTGATTTAGGGATGAATAATAGCGTGGCAGGGGTTGATACCCTCAGACATTTATTTGTCTTGCTGATAGGTTTAGGAATGCGAGAAAGTTCTGGAAAACACTGTGAAGGACGTGATCGTTCAGCCAGCAATACCACTGCTGAAACGGCGGAAGCGGGATTATTTCAAACAAGCTATAATGCCCGAAATTCTCATCTATTGTTACCTCAGTTATTTGAACAGTATTTAGCCAATTCATCAGGGTTTATCGAAATCTTTAAGGAAGGGGTTACTTGTCCTCCTCAAGACTGGGAAAACTATGGAGAAGGGAAAGGAAAAGAATTTCAACGCTTGTCGAAAGCTTGTCCGGCTTTTGCCGCCGAATTTGCTGCTATTGGCTTAAGAAATCTCCGAAAACATTGGGGACCAATTAACCGCCTAGAAGCTGAAATTTGTCCTGAAGCTGATGCTCTGTTACAGGAGGTTCAGAAGATTGTTGATCAATTGAATCTTTGTTCATTGTTTTAATTATCTTTTTTTCTATCTCTCAAATAAGGGAAAGGAGGGAGTTATGAAACTTTTCAATACTCTAATTGCTGGTGGATTATTAACTATTAGCTTTTTAGTCATTACTGGGGCAACAAAAGCTCATATCTTTCAAGAAAAAGTGGCTGAAAACGCTGTTAAAGAATGGCGAAATTTTCATAATCCACCCATTGTTGTCAGAGCTAAAGCAGATACTGAAATACGCAGAGATACAGGAACAGCTGAAAGGGAGCATCCCACTTTTGCAATAAGAAATTGTACTTAGATGCGAAATGCTTAGATGGCAAGCCTTTTCGGGAGTTCATAGATTTTTAACGGTTCTCTAAATTGTGTGATTCAAACCAGAATCGTTACTACAAAAGCCTTCTCCCCCTTCCGAGCATTTATACTCATTACATAATTGGGATGCTCCCCAGCTGAAAGACCTCTAGAATATGCTCAATGTAACATAGTTAATCGTTACTGGCGCAGTGTAAAAACACCCCCTAGAGGTGACTTTTGTAGATTACCCAGAATAGCAGATAAAAATCAAGGAGGCTGGGATAATTATCCTTGGTCAGCCGCTTTTATTTCTTTTATTATGAAACAATCACGGGCAGGTGATCAGTTTAAATATAGTGTCCGTCACGCTACTTACATCGTTGATGCCGTCAAAAATCGGGACAATCCTAATGCTTCTTTTCGAGGCTATCCCATTGATTGGATTCGTCCATCTGTTGGCGATCTAATCTGTGCGCCGCGAGGAGAAAATGCGGGTTTAACCTATTGGAAGATTATTGATCAAGGAGATTTTGAATCTCATTGTGATGAGGAGAAAATGCGGGTTTAACCTATTGGAAGATTATTGATCAAGGAGATTTTGAATCTCATTGTGATATTGTGGTTGCCAAAAATAACAATCAATTAGAAGTCATCGGTGGGAATGTAGGAGATAGTGTGGCAAAAACGATTGTTTCTCTAGACGATCAGGGACACATCAAAGTCACCAAACCTGATTTCAGACCTTGGTTTGTGGTTATTAAAAATAATCTCAGATAATGTGCAACTCTTGAAGTGATGGCAAAGTTGAAATCTTTAAGGAGGAAAGGCGATACATGGGAAAATCCTGCGCTTTTCCTCCCCTATAGAATTTAAGCGTATTGTCGCTGGACAAGAATATCATTTTCAAGCAACAGGTCAATGGACAGACTGGACAATTACCTCTAATGCTGATGGTTATGAAAGTCCTAATTTCTTGCTGAAACTATGTGAAGGACTACGACGAATGCCTAATTCAGCTTGGTTTTCACTGATTGGTTCAATTGATAAAGATCAAGATAGTTTCTTCCTCATCGGCACAAATAAACAGTTTATAGCCCCAAAAACAGGACGGCTTTACTGCTTTGCTAACGATGTGATCATCGCCTATGGCAATAATCGAGATAGCATCCAACTCACTGTAACTTCCTTAACTTGACAAAGGGAACAGTCAAACTAGAGGCCCTATGAGGTGAAAGTCTCATGTACGGTTCGGAATGGCAGGGGATGGGGACGACGACCTTCTCGACCCCTACTCAGTTTAAAGGCAATACAGTTGACAATGCACCCCATTCGATAAATCACCGATAAATATTGCTTAATTGAACTAACACTGTCCCTTAACTACAGGTTTACCCCAGATTAATTTCTGGACTCTAAGGTAGTAAAGGCATCTTGATCACTACAGTATGAGTAACGCTACCTTTACAGAAAATTTTAATGCTTTTACTGGTTCGGGATTCGCCCCGATTCCGAGTCTAGGTCAGCTAGATTCCGACCTTTGGATTATTTCCGGTCTTTCCGATGGCAGCATGACCCATGGGGACACCCGTACTTCTTCAGGAGATTTTGCCAGAGGACAGACATCTAACCCTGTCACCACTGGGGGAGTTTATGCTTTCAGCATCGCTTCGGGAAATAATGCTTTTGGGGTACAACCCACAGGAGATGATTTTACCCCCGGCGCTATCACCCTACGCTTACAGAATGTCACTAATAGCTTAGTGGATTCGATTACTCTTTCCTATATCATCCGCTTTCGCAACGACCAAAATCGGGCTAATTCTCTGAATTTTTCCTATTCTGGGGACGGAAATACTTTTACTGCTGTTAGCAGTTTAGACTTTATCACCCCGGATAAGCTGGACAGTTCCGGTTGGCAGTCGGTAACTCGTTCTATTACCCTTTCTGGATTAAGTATCGCCGCTAATAGTAATTTTTTCCTGCGTTGGACAGGAGATGATGTTAGTGGTAGCGGTAGTCGCGATGAATACGCAATTGATGATATTGCCGTGACTGGTTTAGCTGCCCCCAGTACATATATTCTACCCACTCCTACCCTCGTAAAAATCCATGAAATTCAAGGCACGGGTTTAGTCAGTCCAATTTTAAATCAATTGGTGACTGTAGAGGCGATCGTGGTGGGAGATTTCCAGGGTAATACGGGATTAAGTGGTTTTTATCTTCAGGAGGAAGATAGCGATAGCGATAGTAATCCTCTGACTTCCGAAGGTTTATTTATTTTTGAAGGCAATATCCCGATTATTAACCTTACTATCGGCGATAAAGTTAGAATTACAGGAACAGTTAGTGAATTTGGTAACGCGGGGGTATCCTTAACCCAACTGAGCAGCATCACAGAAGCGTTAATTATTTCTAATAATAATCCCTTACCCACGGCCGCCACTATTAGCAATCTCTCGAACGCGAATGCTCAACCGCAAGTTTTAGAAGCTTTTGAGGGAATGCGGACAACTTTCGCCGAAACTCTCTCTTTAACCGAATATTTCCAACTTGGTCGTTTTGGTAGTGTGGTTTTATCCTCCGGGGGACGTTTACAGCAACCCACTAACGTTACCAATCCGGGGACAGATGCCAATACTTTACAAGCGAGTAATAATCTGCGACGAATTACCCTAGATGATGGTAGTAATCTCACTTTTCCGACGACTCTATTCGGACGTGGTGGCAATCCCCTCAGTACCAGTAATATTTTACGGGCCGGGGACACAGTAACGGGATTAACCGGAGTTTTAGACCAACGTTTTGGAGTCTATCGCATCCAGAATAACCAAGGTGTGGACTTCCAAGCGGTCAATAATCGCTCAGAAACGCCCACTAATGTGGGTGGTCGCCTAAAAATTGCCAGTTATAACGTCCTTAATTACTTTACCACCATCGCCAATGGCACTAATAATGCCCGGGGTGCCAATAGTATCAACGAATTCCAGCGTCAAGAGGAGAAATTAGTCACGGCACTTATCGGTCTTGATGCCGATGTTTTCGGGTTGATAGAATTGGAAAATAACGGCGATGGGGCGATATCTAAGCTTGTTAACGCTTTAAATGCCGTTGCAGGTGCAGGAACCTACGCTTTTATCCCCACAGGTACAATTGGCACTGATGCGATTAAGGTGGGAATCATCTACAAACCCGCTAAAGTTACCCCTGTAGGTGATTTTAAGATCTTAGACAGTAGCGTTGATGCTCGTTTCGATGATACTCGCAATCGTCCCGCCCTAGCACAAGCCTTCCAAGAAGTCAATACCGGTGCCAAATTTAATTTAGTCGTCAATCACCTAAAATCAAAAGGTCAATCGGGTTTAACTAATACAAGTGATCCTAACTTCGATCGAGGGGATGGTCAAGGTTTCTGGAATGCCAGTCGCACCAATGCGGCCTTAGCCTTAAGGGATTGGATAGCCACGGATCCCACTAATAGCGGTGATAGGGATTATTTAATTATCGGGGATCTCAATGCCTACGCCCAAGAAGACCCAATTCGAGCGCTCGAATCCGCCGGATATACAAATTTAGTGGGTCAATTTGGGGGTATTAACGCTTATTCCTACGTTTTTGACGGTCAAGCTGGTTATCTTGACCATGCTCTCGCTAATGCTAGTTTAGCCTCCCAGGTAACGGGAGTGACAGAATGGCACATTAACGCCGATGAACCTAGTGTTTTCGACTACGATGACAATATCGTTGACCCCGGGGAAAATCCCTCCAATCCTCCCTTAAACCCCTCTGCACTCTACCAAGTTAACCCCTATCGTACCAGCGATCATGATCCCGTTTTAATTGGTTTAAATTTAACCACCCCTCAACCCTTTAAACTGCAATTATTCCATTTTTCCGACAACGAAGGCGGAATTTCAGCCCTTGATGATGCCCCGCGCATGAGTGCGGTGTTAAATGCCCTCAAACAGCAGGACATCGATAACGATGGTGTAGCAGGTTTTGCCAATACCCTCACCCTTGCGTCTGGAGATGCCTACATTCCGGGGCTATTTTTCGGGGCCAGCGAACAGGTATTCGGGGCAGTTGGCCGCGGCGATATCCAGATTCTCAACAATTTGGGAGTACAAGCGAACGCTTTTGGCAATCATGAATTTGATCAAGGTACAGCAGTTGTCCGTAATCTAATTCTTGCCAATGGCAACTATCCGGGTACAAATTTCCCCTATCTCAGTTCTAATCTTAATTTTGCCCCCGATACCAACTTAGCCAGTTTAGTGACTGCCGATGGTCAGGAAGCGAGTACCATTGCTAATAAAATCGCTAAGAGTACGGTGATTACTCTGCCCGATGGCGAGAAAATTGGCATTGTTGGGGCAACTACCCCGATTTTACGCTCAATTTCCAGTCCGGGTAACGTGGGAGTTTCTCCTGCTAATCCAAATGACCTTGATGCTTTAGCGGCCATTATTCAAGCTTCCGTCGATGCACTTTTGGCTGCTAATCCGGGGATGAATAAGGTCGTTTTGTTAGCCCATATGCAACAATTATCGATCGAACAGACCCTAGCGGAACGTTTACGCAATGTCGATATTATTGTCGCTGGTGGTTCCCATACTCGTTTAACCGACGAAAATGACCGTTTACGCGCCGGAGACACCTTCCAGGGCGTTTACCCCATTGTCAAAACTAACCCGGAGGGAAAACCGGTAGCGGTAGTTAATACCGATGCCAATTATAAGTACGTCGGGCGCTTAGTTCTCGATTTTGATAGCAGTGGTCATATCATTCCCGAAAGCTACAATCCCAATATTAGCGGTGCTTACGCCACCGATGCCCAAGGGGTGACGGAAGTGGGGGGAACAGGATTAGAAGACCCCGAAATTCGGGGGATTACCAATTCCCTCAGAGGGGTTATTAACGCTCAAGAAGGCAATTTCTTCGGTTTTACGCGAGTTTTCCTCAACGGTCAACGGTCGGGGACAGGATTAGATGGAGTTCGCCAACAGGAAACCAACCTCGGCAATATTACCGCCGATGCTAACCTAGCTGAGGCCAAAAAAACCGATGCTAACGTGGTTATTTCCCTGAAAAATGGCGGTGGTATTCGCAATAGCATTGGCAGTATCATCGTTCCCACCGGTACGGAAGCAGTACGGGTAGCACCAGAAGAAGTACCTGGAGTGAAACCGGCCGGGGGAATTTCAGAAGTAGCGATTAAAAATGCCCTCAGTTTTAATAATTCCCTTAGTCTCACCACTGTCACCGCTAGTGAATTAAAGGGGATTTTGGAGTACGGTCTGGCAGCTAGTACAAACGACCCTGCTAATTCCCAAGGCCGTTTCCCGCAAGTGGGAGGAATGGCCTTCAGTTTCGACCTTGATGACCCCGCTGGCAGTCGGATAAAATCTTTGGTAATCAAGGATGAAAACGGCACAGTTATCGATGTGGTGGTGCAAAATGGCGCAATTGTCGGTGATGCTAATCGTAGCTTCCGCATGGTGACGCTTTCTTTTCTTCTTGGTGGCGGTGATGGTTATACCATTCCCCAGCGCAATCGCGTCAATTTGCTAGGCAGTACACCCAACTTCACTGGTAACGCAACTTTTGCCCCCGATGGTACGGAACAGGACGCTTTTGCGGAGTATTTACGGGCGAATTTCTTCAATCAACCCTTTTTAGGGGAAGATGTGAGCAGAGAATTTGATACCCGTCTGCAAAACCTCAATTTCCGCAGTGATGAAGTTTTGCGTTCCACTCGTTCGGGTACGGCCGGCATTGATAATCTAGTGGGTACTACCGGTGATGATGTCTTAGTCGGGTTTCAAGGTCGCGACACCCTAACTGGTTTAGGTGGTAATGATTTGTTTGTTTATGTCAGTTTGAGCGATCGCAGTGATACTATTACTGATTTTACCGTCGGCAGCGACAAAATTGTTCTCACGCAACTGCTTAATAGTTTGAATTACACCGGCAGTAATCCCATTGCTGATGGTTATATCACTTTTACTGCTCGTGGTAGTAGTACGGTTCTCAATATCGATACTGATGGTTTTGGAACTGCCGCAAGTCCTTTATCCCTAGCGTTAATTAATAACGTTGCGGTGGCGGCCTTGAATAACCTTGCCAATTTCCTGTTCTAGTTTTTTTGGGTGGGCTATCAATGCCCACCAAAGTTTTTTTTAAGGAGTAATTGCCATGAATAAAGTTGCTGTAATCACAGGTTTAGCCCTAGCATATTTTGGTTCCAATGTCAATAGTTTACAAGCGGCAAATATTACCTACAATTTTCAAGGTGTTATAACTTCTGGAAGTCTGAATGGGAGTTATTCTGGTTCGGCCAGTTTCGATGATGGGGCGATTACAGGCGTAGATTTTGAATCTATCCCCTTGACCAATATTAGTTTTAATCTCCTCGACCATAGCTTTAATCTCGCTTCGGCCGATGCCAACCCTGTGGCTAATTATTTCGATGGGACTTTTATTGGCATCGATTATAGTGTCACCTCTACTAATGCCTTCTTTCCTATCGCTAATTTTGCCCTGACTAGCGGATTTTTTGAACTAAGTGAAGCGGCTTTTACCTATAGTCCTCGCTTGGGTATTGCAGGACAAGGTAGCCTAACTTTTAGCAAAGTTCCTGAACCTTCTATCGTTATCGGTTTAATTACCTTAGGAGGAATAGGTCTTGTCTTTCGCAAAAGTCCCTAACTAGGGTCTGCTGAAAAAGTTTGTTGGTGGGGGCAGGGCGTGGGGTGTGGGGTGTACGGAAAGAAACCTCTTTCATCTGTGGGGGTGAAAATTTTTTCATCGGGACCGACGACCGACGACCGACTCCCACGGTTAACTTTACTTTTGTCCGACCACTTATAGACATGAAACTATCAGACTATTGCTACTCGATTTTATAGAGATAGGCTTCCGGGGTTTCAAGAAGGGAAGTCATCGGGCGATCGAGAGGGGGAGTTTTGACGAGGGTAAAAATTGGAAATAAATCGTTCATTTGGATAGCCATTTTAAATTTCGGCTGTATGTAATAACTACCCGATGGGCAAGCATTGGTGATCTTTAGCTCTCTTTTGGTCATAAAGGTATCGATATAATCGTACTGACCACGCTCTTTTCTTCTGCGTTTCTTGGCTGGATCGCAAAGGGTTGAACCGACCGGAATCTGATTGATAATTGCCACTGTATCGGCCACGGATAGGAGCCTTTCGGAACCGTATTTACTGGCAAGATAACGTTGATTGAAATAGAGATTAGTTGCGATAGAATAGCCGATGATAATTGCTAGAAATAGAGCGAGGATCCTGTGGAAAGTCTTAGTAAAGTTTAGATAGGCCAGACTAGCGATCGCCAAGAGGATAGGAGCAAACCAGAGCCGGATTTTACGATGGGAATAAAAATGCTCATCAGGATAATTGGAGGAAGCGTAGAGAAAAATTACCCAAGTAATCGCCAAAAAGCCAATCAGCGTTTTATTGCCTCGATATTTTTTGATGACTATGTATAGAGAAACGCCGAAAAAATAACCGAAACTACGACATTGAAAATCGATATTTTGTCATTCAAAAAAATACTTGATTGCCCAGATAAACCGTTTCCCAAATCGCTTTAAATAGACGAGTGAACAGATTGCTCGATGGTTCACCGCTCGCCCCCTTCGCCGTGATTGCTCTCACGATTCCCCTCGTATTAGCGAAATTCCGAACGATCTCACTGTGCCAATACATAAATAAGGCGAGATTTGCCGAGAGAATCGATAGAAAAGGCAAAAGACATTTACGAGTATTCTTGCGATTGCGATAAACAAACCATAGACAGGCAATAACACAAGTCACTGGGATAATTAACATCGTGGTGGTGTGTAAACTCACCAATATAGCGACGGTAATCCCGAAGAATATCCAAGCTATAGTCTGATAGAGCAGCGGCTTACTCGTTTCCATCTGGAATCGATAGAGTAAAGCAAAAACGAGCAGGAAAAAGGGTATTGGGCTAGGGGCCCAGGAAAAATTATTAATAAAATAGTCCGCATAAATCGTGCTATACCGAAATCCTGCCAAACTGGACAGGAGAAGACGTTTATCTTGTTCTACATTTTCTAAAAGTTGATAAACAAAGTAGATTAAGAGCGGAATCGATAGAAAAGAAAATAGACCATTAGTAAGGACTTGAAATTCGGGAGCGGTACCGAAAATTGTCAGGGGAAACCCTAAATAAATATAGAGGGGGGGAATTGCGAATCCATATCTTCCCCCCCCTGCGAGTCCCAATTGAGGAAAGTTTCCCTTCCACATATCCATCCAAAAGTAACCACCGCTAATCTGATCGGGATCGGGTCCGATATCGAAGGTAACATATTCAAAAATACTGACAATCCTGGTGAAAAAGGCAAAGGCGATCGCTAGAATCCCTAAAATCAGTGCTGTTACTCGGACTTTATTGATTGATTTCCCCATAAGTGTCGGTATTTTTATCCTAAAATTGTCTAGTAGCTTTGCGACCGTATCCCCGAATATTTATCTTGGCATGGTAGCGCAAATTTCTAGTCCTACTCGGTCAGAATTATAGCGTTGCCGATCAAGATGAAGTATAACCTGATTTAGCATCGCCTACCGAAGAGGGACTCCCGAAAACGAAAACTTCGTACCTCACCATGAGGACAACTGCCATAAGATTTAAGGGACTGTTTAGCAATAAACTGGGTACACTCGCTTAACAAAATTTTTTTTAGACAGAATATTGGACAAGATCGGGAACCCCGTGTTAAACTGCCTCGATAAGATGATCTCACTCTCAAAGCCTTTCACTATATAATCCAATGGTAATACAATCGATCAGTTTAACAGTTAAGGACTATAAGTCTAACATTCCCGTGGCCATCTTGTGTGGTGGCAAAGGAACCCGACTGCGGGAAGAAACCGAATTTCGACCTAAGCCGATGATTGCCATCGGAAATCGACCGATTATTTGGCATATCATGAAAACTTATGCCCAATATGGGTTAACTGACTTTATGCTCTGTCTAGGGTACAAAGGGGAAATAATCCGGGACTATTTCTTTAACTATGATTGGAATCAAAGTGATGTACTCTTAGAGTTAGGCAATAAAAAAGTGACCAAACTCGATAGTGGACACCAGGAGGAAGACTGGCGTATTTGGTTAATTGATACGGGACCCGAAACCATGACGGGAGGCCGTCTTAAACGTCTCACCCCTTACATAGAGAGAAGTGGAAGCGAGATCTTTTTGGCCACCTATGGGGACGGGGTTTGTGATGTGAATATTGCGGATCTGTTGGATTTCCATTACTCCCATGGGAAATTAGCCACGATGACGGCGGTTCGTCCTTCTTCTCGCTTTGGCGAGTTAATCATTGAGGGTAATTTAGTCACTCAATTCCAAGAAAAGCCCCAAACGGCTGAAGGATGGATTAATGGGGGTTATTTTGTCTTAAATCGCAAGGTTTTGGATTTAATTGAGGGAGATACGACGACTTTTGAAGCACAACCCCTAAGAACCCTGGCTGCTTTAGGAGAACTCGCCGTCTATAAGCATGAAGGGTTTTGGCAGTGTATGGATACTTACCGAGAAATGGAAATGCTCAATCACCTTTATGACACTGGACAAGCTAGATGGAAAATATGGTAAAGAAAGCATTTTGGCTGGGCAAAAAGGTCTTTATTACTGGTCATACTGGCTTTAAGGGGTCTTGGCTGGGGTTTTGGTTACTCCATCGAGGGGCAGCGGTAAAAGGCCTCAGTTTAGCTCCCAATACCACCCCCGCCTTATTTGAGCAATTAGACTTAGCTAAAATTTTGAGTCACCATCTAGGAGATATTCGAGAGGCTGAGTTAGTGACTCGTTTAATCGCTTCATGGCAGCCGGATGTAGTCTTTCATTTAGCGGCGCAATGAGCGTCTTATACCGAACTCAAGTCATTGACAGATAGTCAATCCTTTAATAGCAGGAGGTACAAAGTGGACATAGTAAATTCAATACATCTCCAGATTAGGAAAATGCTCAAACAGCAATCAAAAATTGATGGCAGATTTTTGGTAATTGCTGCAGTCTTAGGATATTTTGGGTTATTGTATGTAGCTAATTTTTTTGTTCCCTATCACAAGTTTTGGAGGAGACTTGGGGTTCCTGCGCTTAAAAACCCTTTTATGGATCTTGGACTCGTATTAGGTGGTTTTGATTGTGATCGATTGACAGGAGAAGTTTCCCTAACAAATAATTCTTGCTTCAATCAAATATCTTATCCTAGTAGTTGGTCTTTATTAACTTGGCTGGGGTTAGAGCAGCGTGATACTATATTTTGGGGAGTTTTCTTTGCTTTAATCTTTTATGGGATAACTTTAATTATCATTGGCCGATTAAATTATCAAGAAGCTGTAGTTTATGCCCTAATTTTATGCTCACCTCCGGTAATGCTTTTAGTGGAACGTGGCAACGTAGATATTGTTATCTATTCTTGGCTGGGTGTCGCACTAATGATAATTAAGAATAGCCGAGCATTAATTTTTAGGTTGTGTGCCTACTTATTAATATTTTTTTGGGGAGTTGTTAAACTATTTCCCATTTTTGGTCTGACGGTAATTATTAAAGAGAAAAGAAATCTATTTCTGTTCTTGTCGGCTATTTTTACCACTGCTTTTATTACTTATTTTCTCGCTAGTATAGGGGAGATGAAAACTATCTCACAAGCATTTGATGTTGAGCGTGTTTGGTTTCGTTTTGGCCATCAAGCCCTCTTTTTGAAAGTCAAACCTTTTCTATCAAATCTTTCTCTATTTACTGGCGGCGAAACTGATATTAAAAAGATGCTCAGATATATAATTTATATAATTGTGATTCTATTGACGCTGTTAATCTTGACCAGATTTTTACTGTCGAAATTTAAAATTTTTCGAGAATGGCTTAGTTCCGATTTTGTGTCAATGGATTCGGGCAAATCTTTGGATAAAAGCCAATATATTGATTATTTCCGTCTTGCAGCAGGCCTTTATTTAGGAAATTTTCTAGTTATTGGCCTTGTTATGGATTACAAATTAACTTTTCTAATCTTTGCCCTTCCTCAAATTTTGGATTGGATTAAGCAAGAAAATCAATTAAGCTTGTCTTCCAGTATAGCTTTAGTCGCTATGGTGACAACCTTTTACGCAAGTCCATTGTTACATCCTTGGGCAATTGATGAAATTATCAATTTGCTCTTATTTTTCAATCTATTATACATTTCACTTCTCTCTATGCCTGAATGGCTAAAAAGTTTAGTCCATAGGAGATTATCTGGCAAATTTTCCGTATAAAAGTTTAACCCCGGGCTAATATATAGCAAAATTAAATGAATTGTCAAATCCCCTTAAGCAATTGACATCCTCCGTCAAGTTCATGTATAGTAGCTCCCAAAGAGTTAGGGTGATGGGTTTAAGCCTTGACGAAAACTCTTTGGGAGCGATTACTTGCACAAAGCTGCTGCAATTAACTGAAAACCCAGTATAGCGAGTCTATTTGACTTGTGAACAATCGTAGCTCCCCTCTCCTTCTGGGATGAGCCTGATGGGTTTTGGCAGTGTATGGATACTTATCGAGAAATGGAAATGCTCAATCACCTTTATGACACTGGACAAGCTAGATGGAAAATATGGTAAAGAAAGCATTTTGGCGGGGCAAAAAGGTCTTTATCACGGGTCATACGGGCTTTAAGGGGTCTTGGCTGGCGTTTTGGTTACTCCATCTAGGAGCAGAGGTAAAAGGCCTCAGTTTAGCTCCCAATACCACCCCCGCCTTATTTGAGCAATTGGACTTAGCTCAAAACCTGAGTCATCATATAGGAGATATTCGAGAGCCTGAGTTAGTGACTCGTTTAATCGCTTCATGGCAGCCGGATGTAGTCTTGCATTTAGCGGCACAACCCTTAGTGCGGCTTTCTTATCTGGAGTCGGTGGAAACCTGGAACACAAATGTCATGGGGACTATTCACGTTTTAGAAGCCCTCAAAAGCCTGAATCATCCCTGTGCCGCCGTGTTTATTACTAGCGATAAGTGCTATGAGAATCGGGAATGGGTCTATGGTTATCGGGAAAATGACCCCCTAGGGGGTTACGATCCCTATAGTTCTAGTAAAGCGGGGGCGGAATTGGCGATCGCATCTTGGCGCAGTTCCTTCTTTAAAACTCCTCAAACCGCCATCGGCATTGCCAGCGCCAGGGCAGGAAATGTCATCGGTGGTGGAGACTGGTCCCTAGACCGGATTGTACCCGATGCAATGCGGGCCTTGATGAAGTCCGAAGCGATTCCGGTGCGGAACCCTCTAGCGACTCGCCCTTGGCAGCACGTTTTAGAGCCTTTAGGTGGCTATTTACGGTTAGCTGAGTCGATTTATGAGCAGTTGATGACGGCTAATTGGCAGCAAGACAGCCGGGGGTTATATGGGGCGTTTAATTTCGGTCCGTCTCTGACTTCTAATCGTCCGGTTAAAGAGTTAGTTGAGTCTATCCTACAACTTTGGCCGGGGACTTGGCTCGATCAAAGTGATCCGAATGCTGTTCATGAGGCTAAATTGCTTAATCTAGTCACAGATAAGGCTTTTCATACCCTAAAATGGCAACCCGTCTGGGATTTTCGGCAAACCCTCAAGGAAACCGTGACATGGTATTATCAAGCGGCCCAAATGGACTCTCAAGATAAGGCACAATTCCAGGAACTTACCCGCCAACAAATCGAATATTATCAAAGTTGTCTGAGCGATTAGCGAACTCAAGGCTGATAATAGTGCAAATTAAGTAATAATTAAGTACAAATTTCTCCCCTGAAAGGAAATTAACCATGACTCAATCTATTTCTCCCCTCAATACCAATACTGAAGCAGAACTGCGAGAGCAAGTCTTTCAAGCCGTACAAGAATACTATAAGCACAAATTTCAACCCCGGGCTTTTGTGGCGGGGCAGACCTATATTCCGGCATCGGGTAAAGTATTTGATGAGCAAGAATTAGTCAAATTAGTGGATTCTTCCCTAGATTTCTGGTTAACGACGGGCAGATATGCGGCAGAATTTGAGGAACGTTTTGCCCAGTGGATGGGGGTAAAACATTGTTTATTAGTCAATTCCGGCTCTTCGGCCAATTTAGTGGCCTTAAGTGCCTTAACTTCCCCTAAATTGGGGGAAAAACAACTTAAACCGGGGGATGAAGTGATTACCGTCGCCGCAGGTTTCCCGACTACAGTTAATCCCATCTTTCAAAATCAGCTAATTCCCGTCTTTTTAGACGTTAAATTACCCGGTTATGACCTTGATATTGATCAACTGGAATCGGCCTTGTCAGAGAAGACTAAAGCGATTATGATCGCTCATACCTTGGGAAATCCGTTTAATTTAGAAACGGTGATGGCTTTTGCCGAAAAACATGACCTCTGGGTAGTTGAGGATAACTGTGACGCGGTGGGAAGTCTCTATAAAGGGCAAAAAACTGGCACCTTTGGGCATTTAGCAACGGTTAGCTTTTATCCTGCTCATCACATGACTATGGGAGAAGGGGGTGCGGTTTTAACCAGCGATACCCGCTTGAAAAAGATTGTCGAGTCATTCCGTGACTGGGGGAGAGATTGTTGGTGTCCTCCGGGTGTAGATAATACCTGTAATAAGCGCTTTGGTTGGCAGTTAGGAGATTTACCCTTTGGTTATGACCATAAGTACACCTATTCTCATGTGGGTTATAACCTAAAGATGACGGATATGCAAGCAGCCGTCGGGGTAGCGCAACTGGATAAATTGCCAGGATTTATCAAAAAGCGCCGGGAAAATTTCGACTTTTTGCATCAAAAGTTACAGGAGCTTCAAGATGTTTTAATTCTGCCTGAAGCCAGCCCCGATTCTGAACCGAGTTGGTTCGGGTTTCCGATTTTTGTCAAGGAAAATGCTCCTTTTAGCCGCAATGATTTGGTTAAGCATTTGGAGGAAAAACGCATCGGCACAAGGCTATTATTTGGAGGAAATTTATTGCGACAGCCTCTTTATAAGGGGTTAAATTATCGAGTCGTTGGGGATTTAAGTAATGCCGATAAAATCATGAGTAGTGTTTTTTGGCTGGGCATTTATCCTGGATTAACGGAGGAGATGTTAACCTATGTAGTAACGACTATCCGAGAATTTTGTCATGGCCAATAAAATTACCGAACTTTTGGGACAAAATTTCAGGTTAAGGAAAATATGGCGGCTCTTCTCGTTTCTGTGTGGAAGGAAGAAGAATAGGGATAATTTTCCAGAAGTATAATGTTCAAAGTTTTGCTAGGCAAGACTTCTAGGAATGGTGCGCCCTGATTATTACAGAAAGTCGAGAAGACCCAAAATATGAAAGTATTGATTACCGGTGCAAGTGGTTTTGTTGGTTCCCATGTAGCAAGGCTTTTAATAGCCGAAGGGTGTGAGGTACACGCACTTGTGCGAGAAAACGGCGAACAATGGCGAATTCAAGATATTCTCCCATCACTACATTTATGGCAATCTGACTTAGTAGCATTTGAAACAGTGAATGCTTATTTACAGAAAATCAAGCCTGAATTGTGTATTCACTTAGCTTGGTATGTTGGGTCAGGAAAACAACTAAATTCTCGGGAAAACTTGAATTCATTCCAGGCAAGTCTCAATTTATTCTCTCAACTAGCTGAAGTAGGTTGTAAGCGGTTTGTGGGTATAGGGACTTGTTTTGAGTATGATTTCAATCTAGGATATTTTTCTGAATCAAGTCCGACAAAACCCATCACCTTATATGCAGCGAGCAAGGTGGCACTATTCACTATTTTACAACAACTAGCCCAGAGCGCCGAAGTAGAGTTAACATGGGTTCGTTTGTTTTATCAGTATGGTCCAATGGAGGATGAGCGACGGTTAATTCCGTCGGTTATTTGTTCACTGCTGCGGGATGAAGTGGTAAAAACAACTAAAGGTGAACAAGTTCTGGATTTCCTTCATGTTGAGGATATAGCATCGGCAATTTGGGCAGTTGCTAAGAGCAACGTTTCAGGTGTAGTTAATGTTGGTTCTGGTCAACCTGTAACCGTTGGACAAATAGCACTTGAACTTGGTAATTTATTAGGTAAACCTGATTTAATTCATCTGGGTGCTTTACCTTACCGTCCCAATGATCCCATGTTTATTTGTGCTAATAATGAGTTGCTTAGGAGAAAGACTGATTGGACACAAAAATATAATTTAACGACGGGATTAAAAAATACAATTGAATGGTATAAAGACCATTTAAACATAAATAAAATTGAGGAAATTTAAGATGAGTAAAAAATTAATTAGTGTTGTTACTCCCTGCTACAATGAACAAGATAATGTTGAGTTTTCATATACTGAGGTCAAAGAGATTTTTGCAAGATTAGGAAAATATGAATACGAGCATATTTTTATCGATAATGACTCTCAAGATAAAACAGTAAGTATATTAGAGCAAATCTCTCAAAGCGACTCTAGAGTCAAAATTATCATTAACGCTAGGAATTTTGGCTTTGTTCGTTCTACCTATTACGGCCTCTTACAAGGAACTGGAGATGCGGTTATTTTAGTCTTCGCCGATTGTCAAGATCCTCCCGAACTAATCGTCGATTTTTTAGAAAAATGGGAGGAAGGCTATCAAGTTGTTAAAGGAATTAAAAGATCTAGTCAAGAGAACTCTTTGGTCTATAGTGTGAGAAGATTTTATTATTTTTTAGTTAGAACCCTATCAGAAGAGATTGACTTAACTTCTAATTTTACCGGCTTCGGTTTATATGATCACAAAGTGATAGAAGCATTGCGTTTGATCGATGATCCTTATCCCTACTTAAAGGGTCTTATTTCAGAAGTCGGTTTTAAGAGTGCTAAAATCGAGTATCATCAGAAAGTCCGAAAACGAGGTAAGAGTAGTTTTAATTTTTATCGAATGTACGATCTGGCAATGCTGGGCATCACTACCTATTCTAATTTTCCGCTAAGATTGGCGACAATGATCGGGTTCGCTCTATCTCTAGTGAGTTTTCTGGTCGGTCTGGTGACTTTGATTTTGAAGCTTCTGTTTTGGAACCTTTTCCCCATAGGAATAGCGGCGATCATTATCGGATTGTTTCTTTTTTCTTCTGTACAGTTATTTTTTATAGGTATTTTAGGAGAATACATTGGTTTGATAAATAGACGAAGCTTAAAAAGACCTCTAGTGGTAGAGAGAGCGCGAGTCAACTTTGATTAAGAGTTACCTAGCGATGTTCTTTAATCCAAATTGTAAAAGACAATAAATAAAGAGGAAAATAAAATGTATCAAATGAACAAAAATATGATCGATCAATGGCTTAAAGGAGTAGGGGCGTTCCTACTTATTTTTATTGATGTAAATTATCTTCTTACCACAAGATTTGAGAGCTTGAAAGGAAATGAAAGTTATGAAGCAATGTGGTATCTATTGGTTTTAACTTCAATTGTTGTTTTACCTATATTCTTGGGTAAAGTTTTGAACTATTTGAGTTCTATTTTATCAAAAATAATCAATAATTGGCAAGTCACAAATCAAAGTCACAATCTTGAGTTTTTACTTTCGTGGGGACTTGGTCTTGTTTTCAACACGATAGCAATTCAAAGAATCTTTACCCAAGGATCTAGTCAAAGTCTCGGGTTATATATCAGACCCGAGATGTCATCCAACTCAGATAAGCTGACAACTTATTTATCAAGCTTGAATTTTTCGTTGCTAATTCCAGTTGCATTAATTTTAACAGTTATTTTCTTTTTTCTATTACATTTATTTTCCCTTCGTAAATTTGTGAGAACATTATTGATTGAAAATATAGTTTTTATTGGAGTTTTAGTGACGGTGACATCAGTTGCTTGGAGTCTGGTTTATACTGATCCATCGAACTACCATTTTAATGTGGTTCTCTTCCCATTAGCTGCCATTAATGGTGATTCCCCTTTTATTCCCCTTGTTGACGATGGATTTAAAAGTTTATATGGCGGATACTACCTTTGGCTTGGCCTACTATCACGATTAATGGGAAATAGTCTATTGTCTATCAAAATTGTTGTATGTAGTTTGATTGCTCTTCAGATTATTCTTTACTATTTAATAGTTAAAGCCATCTACAAAAATTCGTTGATCAGAATTTTGGTATTCATTAGTTGCCTATTTTGGAGTTATTTTCATGGTAAGGTAGTAAGCCAAGATTTATACTTTCAATATTTTCCTTTAAGAACTTTATTCCCTTGTCTTTTGATGGTTACTTTGTTGTATATATCTGAAAGAAAATTTCTCGATAAAGCTACTTTTTCCTTGAATTTTTTAACAATTAACTTACGAGATTTACTTCTAGATTTTATAGTGGCAATGGCTCTATTAAGTAATTTTGATTCTGGTATCTCTGTCTTGATTATGTACTTTTTTATTTACATTTGGAATGAGTTTAAAATAGATGGTTTTAGCGCAAAAAACATGATTAAAAAATTAACGGGATTTAGTATAAATCTCATAATTATCATTTTCATAATTATTTTTGGCTTTAGAATTATTGCTGGAGAATTTATCAATTTTTATAATTATATAGGTTTTACTCTTAAATTTGGCTCTGGCTTTTTTGGTTTGCCTTTTCCAGATAATATATGGATGATATATATGGTTGTTTACGGTTTTAATATCATACAATCTTTTCAGAGTCCCATTGAGGATAAAAACGCTAAGTATCGTTTTGTAATTGCCATCTGGGGAATAGTTAGCCTCTTTTATTTTGTCAATAGAAGTCATCCTTGGAATTTGATATCTGTATCACTTCCATTTTTTCTTTCCTATGGTTGTTTGATTGATTATGCCTTTAGTTCTTATCGAAAAAAATGTCTGAATCTGAACCAGAATTGATGCAGAATAAAATGGCATTTAGGGAGTTTTTACCAATCTTATTGCCCGATTCGTTTGATTTGTTAAGGCTCTCCCTTATCAGTGTATTAGTCATGCCCTTTATTATTATGTCCCTAATCGCTTGTGTAAAATTTATCCCCGCAACGATATCCAATTTTCAAAGCCCTAAAAGCTATTCGCAAATGTCTGCTTTAGCCAGCTTGTCTGAGAGAGTGGCTACATTAGAACAGCAATTAAACCGTCCATCAATTCTCCTTTCAGATTCATTTGAATCCTATTATTATCTTGACAAAAACAGAAAAGTCTTGTTCTATCCCGAGACAACTTCTATTTTATCTGGGGACAATTCTTTTCAGCCCCGTTTTATTGATGCTCTCAATAAATTTAATCCAATTGTCACGGTCTGCCCCTTAAGGAAAGTTTTCAATTACAATCTTCGTGGCACGTTTTTAGAATTACTCTATCAGAACAATTATAAACTTCTAGAATCCCGGAAAAGCATAGATTCTACTATAAAGCGAAGTTGTGATATTTATGTAAAAGATTAGAACTGTAATAGAGTCAGAGAATCTGGTTCTTCGGTTTGTCTTATGCAATGTCTGTCTCTATAAGGAATGAAACCCTTAAGTAGTCGTGCAAAATTAATTTCCTAGTGAAGATAGGCAAAAGGCAAAAGGCAGGAGGCAAGAGGTGGTTAGATATGTGTAATTAATTTTGCTTAGGTACTTATAGAGACAGACATTGCCGCAATTTTTGTCAATTGTTTGGGATATGAAGCGAACTAATCAATTAAATCTCTTGCCAGATAAGGATTTAGTCGATTTATGCCCCCATGTCAAACCATACCAAGTCCCGGAGAGCCGAGAATCTTGACAAAATCCCATAACCTAAAATGAGCCGAGCGCTTGGCATCAAGATTGATAGCGCTAGGGGTTGACATTGATGATAGTTTATGATAGGAAAGTAGCACCAGTTGTTCACCCCAACTAATCCAATGGCTGAAGAAACCCTCCTAATTGCAGCTAACCCACAAGGGATCAAGCTACCACCAACCCAAGATGAGCTACCTTCTGATGATGGTATTCCCATGGAAACCCAGCGACACGGACTGCAAATGCAGTTATTAGTCAGACCTCTCTCCCGGTGGTTAAAAACTCAGGGACGAGAAGCGTTTGTCGGAGGCAATATGTTTGTTTACTTTAGCCCCAATCAAGTGCGGAACGAGGATTATCGCGGGCCTGATTTATTTGTCGTTGTGGACGTGCCTCGAAAAGAAAGGAAAAGCTGGGTCGTCTGGGAAGAAGAGAAAGCCCCTGATGTGGTGATTGAGTTGCTCTCTGAAAGTACAGCCAAAAAAGATAAAGAAGAGAAAAAACTCATCTATCAGAATCGTTTGCGGGTGACAGAATACTTTTGGTATGATCCCTTTGACCCAGAAGATTTAGCGGGACATCGCTTAGAAGGGGGTGTTTATAAATCTTTAAACCCAGATGCTCAAGGCAGATTCAGCAGCAAAATATTAGGGCTAGTGTTAGTGCGGTGGCAGGGAATTTATGGGGATGAACAAGAGCCGATTACTTGGCTACGTTGGGCAACAGCAGAGGGGCAATTGCTCCCCACCATAGAGGAGTTGGCCGAGCAGGAAAAGCAACGGGCCGAGCAAGAAAAGCAACGGGCCGAACGCTTGGCAGCAAAATTAAGAGCGCTAGGGGTTGAAGTTGATGATAGTGTATGAACTAATTGCAGGCATTGTCCACCTACAGGTCTATTTTATAATTAATTTAATGCACCTACTTAGTCGTGGACAGTTTATGAGAGCTTATTAAATATAGGAAGGACTGTTTACGACAATGACACCATCTACAATTAATTTGTTCAAAAAATCACCGCCAATCACCTGGGAAAAACTGCCAGATGATTTTATTCTACCTGACGAACCTGTGGACAACAACTTGCAACCCCTATTAGCAGCAGCTTTACGGGAATCCCTAGAATTAGCAGGACTAATTCTAGAATCGATGCTAATTGCCTCTAATTTTGGCTTGTGTGCTACCGTTAAAACTCAAACTGTTGTCAAAGCACCTGATTGGGTTTATATTCCCTCAGTAAAACCGATTGCTAGTGGAGAAATTCGGCGCAGTTACACTCCCCACCTCCAAGGAGAAATTCCTACCATCGTCCTAGAGTTTATCTCGGAAACCGAAGGGGGTGAGTATTCCATCAATCCTCACTATCCCTATGGAAAATGGTATTTTTACGAGCAAATCTTACAAGTACCTGTCTATGGAATATTTCAGCCAAAAACCGGAGAATTAGAAATTTATCGATTGAATCAAGGAAGGTATGAACAACAAAAACCTGATGAAAACAATCGTTATTGGATAGCAGAGATTAACTTATTTTTGGGAGTCTGGCAGGGAAAAAAAGCGGAAGTAACAGCCTATTGGTTACGTTGGTGGGATAAGTCGGGCAATCTGTTATTGTGGGGGAGTGAGTTAGTACAACAGGAAAAGCAACGGGCAGAGCAAGAAAAGCAACGAGCCGCGCAAGAGCGTCAACGAGCCGAACAAGCTGAGTTAGAACTTGAGCAAGAACAAATTGCTCGCCAACGTTTGGTGCAAAAGTTAAAAGAGTTGGGAGTCAATCCTGAAAATCTATAGGCCATTTTAGATATTTGAATTAGTGAAATTACTTATGACAGCCATGCAACTACTTCAGTCAAACCCCTTACCAACTATTACCTGGGAAAAACTGCCAGATGATTTTATTCTACCTGACGAACCTGTGGACAACAACTTGCAACCCCTATTAGCAGCAGCTTTACGAGAATCGTTAGAATTAGCAGGACTAATTCTAGAATCGATGCTAATTGCCTCTAATTTTGGCTTGTGTGCTACCGTTAAAACTCAAACAGTTGTCAAGGCACCTGATTGGGTTTATATTCCCTCAGTAAAACCCATTGCTAGTGGAGAAATTCGGCGCAGTTACACTCCCCACCTCCAAGGAGAAATTCCAGCAATTGTCCTAGAGTTTATCTCGGAAACCGAAGGGGGTGAATATTCCATCAATCCTCACTATCCCTATGGAAAATGGTATTTTTACGAGCAAATCTTACAAGTACCTGTCTATGGAATATTTCAGCCAAAAACCGGAGAATTAGAAATTTATCGATTGAATCAAGGAAGGTATGAACAACAAAAACCTGATGAAAACAATCGTTATTGGATAGCAGAGATTAACTTATTTTTGGGAGTCTGGCAAGGAAGCAAAGCTGAATTTACTACTAATTGGTTGCGCTGGTGGGATAAGTCGGGAAATTTGCTATTATGGGGCAGTGAGTTAGTAGAGCAAGAAAGGCAACGAGCCGAGCAAGAGCGTCAACGAGCCGAACAAGAGCGGCAACGAGCCGAGCAAGAGCGGCAACGAACCGAGCAAGAGCGTCAACGGGCCGAACAAGCTGAGTTAGAACTTGAGCAAGAACAAATTGCTCGCCAACGTTTGGTGCAAAAGTTAAAAGAGTTGGGAGTCAATCCTGAAAATCTATAGCCCATTTTAGATATTTGAATTAGTGAAATTACTTATGACAGCCATGCAACTACTTCAGTCAAACCCCTTACCAACTATTACCTGGGAAAAACTGCCCGATGATTTTATTCTACCTGACGAACCTGTGGACAATAACCTGCAACCCCTCTTAGCAGCAGCTTTACGCGAATCCCTAGAATTAGCAGGACTAATTCTAGAATCGATGCTAATTGCCTCTAATTTTGGCTTGTGTGCTACCGTTAAAACTCAAACAGTTGTCAAGGCACCTGATTGGGTTTATATTCCCTCAGTAAAACCCATTGCTAGTGGAGAAATTCGGCGCAGTTACACTCCCCACCTCCAAGGAGAAATTCCAGCAATTGTCCTAGAGTTTATCTCGGAAACCGAAGGGGGTGAGTATTCCATCAATCCTCACTATCCCTATGGAAAATGGTATTTTTACGAGCAAATCTTACAAGTACCTGTCTATGGAATATTTCAGCCAAAAACCGGAGAATTAGAAATTTATCGATTGAATCAAGGAAGGTATGAACAACAAAAACCTAATGAAAACAATCGTTATTGGATAGCAGAGATTAACTTATTTTTGGGAGTCTGGCAAGGAAGCAAAGCTGAATTTACTACTAATTGGTTGCGCTGGTGGGATAAGTCGGGAAATTTGCTATTATGGGGGAGTGAGTTAGTAGAGCAAGAAAGGCAACGAGCCGAACGCTTGGCAGCAAAATTAAGAGCGCTAGGGGTTGAAGTTGATGATAGTGTATGAACTAATTGCAGGCATTGTCCACCTAGATGTCTATTTGATAATTAATTTAATGCACCTACTTAGTTGCGGGCAGTTTATGAGAGCTTATTAAATATTAGGAAGGACTGTTTACGACAATGACACCATCTGCCATTGATTTACCGACAAAATCAACGATAATCACCTGGGAAAAACTGCCAGATGATTTTATTCTACCTGACGAACCTGTGGACAATAACCTGCAACCCCTCTTAGCAGCAGCTTTACGCGAATCCCTAGAATTAGCAGGACTAATTCTAGAATCGATGCTAATTGCCTCTAATTTTGGCTTGTGTGCTACCGTTAAAACTCAAACTGTTGTCAAAGCACCTGATTGGGTTTATATTCCCTCAGTAAAACCGATTGCTAGTGGAGAAATTCGGCGCAGTTACACTCCCCACCTCCAAGGAGAAATTCCTACCATCGTCCTAGAGTTTATCTCGGAAACCGAAGGGGGTGAGTATTCCATCAATCCTCACTATCCCTATGGAAAATGGTATTTTTACGAGCAAATCTTACAAGTACCTGTCTATGGAATATTTCAGCCAAAAACCGGAGAATTAGAAATTTATCGATTGAATCAAGGAAGATATGAACAACAAAAACCTAATGAAAACAATCGTTATTGGATAGTAGAGATTAACTTATTTTTGGGAGTCTGGCAGGGAAAAAAAGCGGAAGTAACAGCCTATTGGTTGCGCTGGTGGGATAAGTCGGGAAATTTGCTATTATGGGGGAGTGAGTTAGTAGAGCAAGAAAGGCAACGAGCCGAGCAGGAAAAGCAACGGGCCGAGCAGGAAAAGCAACGGGCCGAGCAGGAAAAACTACGGGCCGAACAGGAAAAACTGAAGGCCGAGCAAGAAAAGCAACGGGCCGAACGCTTGGCGGCACAATTAAGAGCGCTAGGAGTTGAAGTTGATGATAGTGTATGAACTAATTGCAGGCATTGTCCACCTACAGGTCTATTTGATAATTAATTTAATGCACCTACTTAGTCGTGGACAGTTTATGAGAGCTTATTAAATATAGGAGGGACTGTTTACGACAATGACACCATCTACAATTAATTTGTTCAAAAAATCAACGACAATCACCTGGGAAAAACTGCCAGATGATTTTATTCTACCTGACGAACCTGTGGACAACAACTTGCAACCCCTATTAGCAGCAGCTTTACGGGAATCCCTAGAATTAGCAGGACTAATTCTAGAATCGATGCTAATTGCCTCTAATTTTGGCTTGTGTGCTACCGTTAAAACTCAAACAGTTGTCAAAGCACCTGATTGGGTTTATATTCCCTCAGTAAAACCCATTGCTAGTGGAGAAATTCGGCGCAGTTACACTCCCCACCTCGAAGGAGAAATTCCAGAAATTGTCCTAGAGTTTATCTCGGAAACCGAAGGGGGTGAGTATTCCATCAATCCTCACTATCCCTATGGAAAATGGTATTTTTACGAGCAAATCTTACAAGTACCTGTCTATGGAATATTTCAGCCAAAAACCGGAGAATTAGAAATTTATCGATTGAATCAAGGAAGATATGAACAACAAAAACCTAATGAAAACAATCGTTATTGGATAGCAGAGATTAACTTATTTTTGGGAGTCTGGCAGGGAAAAAAAGCGGAAGTAACAGCCTATTGGTTGCGCTGGTGGGATAAGTCGGGCAATCTGTTATTATGGGGGAGTGAACGAGTCGCACAAACTGAATATCAACTCGAACAGGAGCGAATGTTACGGCAAAAATTAGCTGAAAAATTAAGAGAATTAGGCGTTGAACCAGAAACCTTGTAGGAGACTTGTCAAATGCTGATAAAATCATGGAAGGAATCTTGGTAATGATTCGGGGCTGAAGATGCAACCTAACCTAACAAATGACTTAAATCACATTCTTGCCCATACTAAAACCCTGTGGGAGGAATTGCGGGGACAGCGGATATTTATTACCGGAGGTACAGGCTTTTTTGGCTGCTGGCTTTTAGAGAGTTTTATCTGGGCCAATGATCAGCTAGACTTAAAAGCATCGGCAGTGGTTTTAACCAGGAATCCTGATAGTTTCAGGCAAAAAGCTCCTCATTTAGCCAATCATACCGCTATTCAATTCCATAGCGGTGATGTTAGGTCATTTCAGTTTCCTGAAGGAGAGTTTTCTTATATTATTCATGGTGCCACTGAAGCGAGTGCCAAGCTCAATCAAGAAGATCCCTTACTAATGTTTGATACGATTATTGAGGGAACAAGGCATACTTTAGAATTTGCTAAATTTTGTCAGGCTAAAAAGTTCTTATTAACCAGTTCTGGTGCCGTTTATGGCAAACAACCCCCTGAGATAACCCATGTTTCTGAAGACTATTTAGGCTCTCCTGATTTAACTAATCCGGGTTATGCTTATGCAGAAGGAAAACGGGCAGCAGAAATGCTCTGTACTCTTTATGCTAAACAACAGGGATTAGAAACGAAAATTGCTCGTTGCTTTGCCTTTGTCGGTCCCTATTTGCCACTGGATACCCATTTTGCTATTGGTAATTTCATTCGAGATGGTATGACGGAGGGGCCGATTCTCATCCAGGGGGATGGTAGTCCTTATCGTTCTTACCTCTATGCGGCAGATTTGGCGATTTGGCTGTGGACAATTTTGTTTAAGGGAAAATCATGCTACCCTTACAATGTCGGTTCAGATGAGGATTTAACTATCGCTGAATTAGCAAAAGTTGTTGCCAGTACATTTGCATCAAAAGTTGAGGTAATTATAGCTAAAGAACCTATCCCGGGTAAACCTGCTGAACGTTACGTTCCTTCAGTAAAACGAGCCTTTTCTGAGTTACAACTTAAACCCTTGATTTCCCTAGGGGAATCAATTATCCGAACAGCTAGTTATAATTCATCGAAATTTTAGGATTTACACCATGAATCAGAAAAAATCACTGCGGAATTGTCCAATTTGTCAAGAAGAAAATGGGGAGATTCTTCACACACAAAATTTTGTTTTACCTGAAGGTCATCCCCTCTCAAATGGATATGATATACTATGTTGCGATCGATGTGGTTTCGTCTATGCTGATACAACAGTAAGTCAGAAAGATTATGATGTTTTTTACGCCAAATTATCCAAATACGAGGACAAAAAAACAGCTACGGGAGGAGGGGAGTCTCCCTATGATGCCGCCCGACTTCAAAAAACGGCTGAATGTATTGCTGAATTTTTACCAGATAAGAGCATTCGCATTTTAGATATTGGCTGTGCCAATGGTGGTTTATTAGGCTATCTTAAAAAACTAGGATATAACAATTTATGTGGTTTAGATCCATCTCCTGCTTGTGTTGAGAATACAAAACAGCTTTACGGAATAGAAGCTTATGCTGGTTCTATTTTTACGCCGCCTCAAGATTTAGGAGATTTTGATCTTGTCATTCTTTCTCATGTGTTAGAGCATATACAGGATCTGAAATTTTCTGTAAAATTAATAGAACAATTAATCAAAGTCGGGGGATATCTATATGTAGAAGTTCCCAATGCTTCGGGATATGTTGATCATGTTTTTGCCCCTTTTCAAGATTTTAATACTGAACATATTAATCATTTTTATCATCCCCATTTATCAAATTTATTAATTCAATTTGGATTGACCAATAAGTTAATCGGCGAAAAAGTCTTTGAGGTTTCTCCAGGGATGTCTTATCCAGCCATTTATAGCTTTTGGCAGAAGCAAGAGTCTAATTCATCGGAATTGGTAATTGCTCAGGACAAAATGCTCAAACAAAGAATCCTGCTTTATATTGAAAGCTCAAAAAAAATTATGACTGATATTGATCTTAAATTACAGTCAGTGTTAGAGGATGCTGCCGATGTTATTGTTTGGGGAACGGGACAATTAGCCATGAAACTACTGGCCGAAACTTCACTGGCAAAAGCCAATATAGTTGCTTTTGTTGATGGAAATCCCATTAATCAAGGTAGTGTTATTTCAGGGATTACGGTGCTATCACCCCATCAAATTCAATTGAGAGAGATGAGACAGCCGATTATTGTAACCTCAATTTTATCTCAAGAAGCTATTTACAATGCTATCCAAAAAATGCAGCTGCCTAACCCAGTTATTTTATTGAGATGAGCAAAGGCGAACTTAGCTCTATTTTATCGGTGAAATTTCTTTTTATTAATCTTGTCGAGTATATCAAGGTAAAAATTATAATTCTGAAATCATTGACTAGCATGGGTTTCAAAAAAAATGTCAATCGATATCTTTAATATCGCTAAAATTATTATACTGGGTGTTAATCTACTTACATCCTATATAATGATGTCAACCAAATTAGCGAATCTAAGAGCGAAACCCCGATGAGAGTTGCCGACTATATCGCCCAAACCCTTGTAGAACATGGCATCCATGATGTTTTCTTGCTTACTGGTGGTGGGGCGATGCACCTGAATGATGCTTTCGGGCGCTGTTCAGGACTATCCTACACCTGTTGCCATCACGAACAAGCTTGTGCCATGGCCGCCGAAAGCTACTATCGGTTAACCAATCGCCTAGCCGCCCTGAATGTAACCACAGGACCGGGGGGAACTAATGCCATTACCGGAGTCTATGGAGCGTGGACAGATTCCGTCGGTATGATCGTTATTTCCGGACAGGTGAAATGGGAAACCGTGGTCAGAAGTACAGACTTACCCCTCAGACAATTGGGAGATCAGGAAATTGACATTGTTAAATTGGTGGAACCGATCACCAAATACGCGGTGATGGTGACAGACCCCCAGTCAATTCGCTACCATCTCGAAAGAGCATTACATCTGGCTCAATCTGGCCGTCCTGGTCCGTGCTGGTTGGATATCCCGATGAATGTTCAAGGAGCTAAGATTGATCCCACATCTCTACCGGGCTACGACCCTAAAGAAGATGCGATCAGATATACTACTACCAATCTAGCAGCCACCTGTGAACAAGTTATCAACCGACTGAAAACCGCCGAACGCCCGGTTATCTACGCCGGATCGGGAATTCGTTTAGGGAGGGCTTATGAAGACTTCCTGCGCTTAGTGAATACTTGGAAAATCCCCGTAGTTACAGCTTGGAACGCTCACGATCTGATCTGGAACGATCATCCTTACTATATTGGTAGGCCAGGCACGGTCGGCGATCGCCCTGGTAATTTTGCCGTCCAAAATTCTGATTTCCTATTAGTTTTAGGTTGCCGGCTCAACATCCGCCAGGTGAGCTATAACTGGGAAAATTTTGCCCGGGAAGCCTATAAAATTATCGTGGATATTGACGAATCAGAACTGAAAAAGCCAACGCTCAAGCCAGATTTACCTGTTCATGCCGATGTAGCCGACTTCTTGGCGCATTTACTGCAACATCAAGTTGAGCCAACACAACACCATCAACAGTGGCTAGACTGGTGTTTGATTCGTAAGGAAAAATATCCTACTGTCTTACCCGAATATTGGCTAACACAAGGGGCAGTTAACCCTTATTGCTTTGCTCAAGCACTCTTTAAGGAACTCCCCCCGGGAGAAATAGTCGTGACCGGTGATGGAACTGCTTGTGTGACGACATTTCAAGCGGCATCAATCAAAGAGGGACAGCGCCTCTATACTAACTCTGGTTGTGCCTCCATGGGATACGATCTACCCGCGGCGATTGGGGCCTGTATTGCCAGTGGTAAGCGGCGAGTGATTTGTATTGCGGGAGATGGCAGCATTCAATTAAACCTACAAGAATTACAAACCCTGGTGGGATATCAACTGCCTATCAAGATTTTTGTCCTCAATAATCAAGGCTATCACTCGATTCGTCAAACTCAGCAGAATTTCTTTGCCGATAATATTGTCGGTTGTGGACCGGAAAGTGGCGTGACCTTTCCCAGTTTTGAAAAGTTGGCGGCGGCCTATGGGATTCCTTACCGACTTTGCCGAGAACACGCAACTATGCGGGAAGCTATTCAAGAAACCCTTGCCGGGGAAGGTTCTCAGATCTGCGAGGTGTTTCTTGACCTCAATCAACCCTTTGCTCCTAAGTTGTCTTCTCGTCGCTTGGATGATGGGCGCATGGTATCTTCTCCCTTAGAAGATTTATCCCCCTTCCTAGATCGAGATGAGTTTATGAGTAATATGATTGTTGCGCCCTTGACTGAATGACTCATCATCAATGTGGGACGGCTCTCAAGAGGTGACAAAGAGGTTGCAAGCCCAAATACAGGTTGAGTTAACGGGCTATTTCTCGCGCCCGACTGGCTAAACCCCAAAGGGCATCTTCTGATTGCTCGGAAAGCCTAATGGGCTCGCCCAGATAATTGTAAAAGGCCGACTGTAAAAATCTACTTTTTTGCATGATTCCCCCTGAACCAATATACTCAGAAATCTGACGAGAGTCGTGATTGATTCGCTTGAGTGCTTCGATATGGTTCTGGACGATCGAAACGAAGCAAGCCTTAAGGACTGAAGAGACATTTAGATTTTCCTCAGTCAGTCCCGTCAGTGAGCCTTCATTGCCGATCGCACTTGGGAAAAACCCCAGATTGACTTTCAATCGAGATGAAAAGCTAAGATCATGATCAACTTTTCGAGTCACCTCTGTCCAAGCTAGATCCAAATCGAGTTGGGGACTCAACTCAGTGAATAGCTTGAGCAGAGCATTCAGAGCGCGTCCAGCTGGAAGATGTGTAATTGTTTGAAGATAGCGTCCCTGAAAATAGGGGCGCGTTTGAAAATCTCCAACCTGAAATTCAGAACTCAGGCGACTCACTTGACTGCCTGTTGCGATGTTGAATGAAACTTGATCATCTCGCCATAAACCCGCTCCTAAAAGACTCACTTGCTGATCTCCAACGGAAGGATATACGGGTATTGTGCGCCCCCCCCATTTCAGGTATCCAAGTACTTCTTCTCCGACCACTACACCAGGCCAGTCGAAGCAATCAATCTTAGCAGTTCGAATAATATCCCGATGCCAATCGCCCTTCTTAATGTCCCAACATCCTGTAGCTGCGGCATTGCTTATGTGGAGCTGCTGAACAGGATTCTCGATGAGAGCCGACACGATCGCCGATCCCAGATCACAAACAACTCCTAGCTTCTCTCCCATACCTTGGAGCCGAAAAAGCTGCGTGATCGGAAATCCTGGCCGCAGGTACTCACCGGTCTCATGAAGAACAGAAAATATCCCCAAGCGATTTTTCAATTTTTGAAACGAGCTTACACCATCCTCGCTCTCCAGACATCGCAGGTCTTGCCAAGAGATAAAGGGAGAACAAAAGTCTTTCTCTCTCATGAGAACAAGTCCGTGCATCTGGTTGCTAAGAAGAACGCCCTGGCACTTTTCGGGATGGCTACTTAACTGGACTTGAATGGCTTGCGAAACGCTGTCAAGGATTCGACGCATGGAAACAGTTTTTCCATAGTTTCCGTCAAACGAAGGAAAAGGAATTCGCTCGATTCCATTCATTGAAAATTCTTCAGCATCAATCCGGGCTGACTTAATATAAGTCGCCCCTAGATCAAGACCGATAAAAAACATCTTCATTCAACAAATACCTTTCCAGTAGAGACTTAAATTCTTCGTCCAATGCAGTTTTTTTAATCTCAAGACAATTGTTCTCGGTGAAGTACACCATGTTTACTTCGGAAGCACTCGCCGCCTTTTTATCTCGACGAGCGGCCGTTAAAAGCCCTTCTGCTGAGACAAACTTGGTGTTCTTAAATCCAAAGTGATTGAGAATAACCTTCTTAATACGGCTGTATTTACTTTTCTCAAGCCAGCCTTTTTCAAAGGCAAAGAAATTTACGAAATCAATTCCCCACATGACTCCAAGTCCATGGGGTACGAAATGATTGGTTTCAGCTTCCAGAGCGTGGCCAAAAGTATGCCCGTAGTTAAGGATTCGACGGAGATCAGATTCATACTCATCTTCTTCAATGACCTTCTTTTTAACCATCAAACTATCGTAAATATGTTTGGCAGTGGCAGGTGATAGCAGCTCCTCTTGTTGTTCTAGATCTTTTTCAAGCTCCACGAACTTTTCAAACCCTCCAGTTAAATGCAACTTTAATATTTCACCGTATCCTGACTTGATATCATCGATTGACAGAGTTTTTAAGAACTCTGGTGTAATCAGAATTGCATAGGGCGAATTGAAAACCCCCAACTGGTTCTTAAAAGTTTTCAGGTTAATTCCGCATTTAGCTCCAATACTACTGTCAGACATACTCAATAGGGTCGTTGGAACTAATGTCCAAGGAATGCCTCGGAAAAAAATGCAGGTTGAAAACGTGGTAATATCCTGAATAATTCCGCCACCAATGGCGACCAAGTGGTTGGCTTTTGTGCATTTGTTTTCACTCAGCCAGTTTAAAACTTTTTCAATTCCACCAAAAGTTTTTGCGTCTTCGGTGGCCTCAATTTCTAAAACTGGAAACCCGTTCATGATTGGTTCAAGAGTCTGACCATAAAGCTTGCGGACGTTCTGATCAATGATAAAGAGCCGATTTTTGATCTGAGATACTTTTTGGGCAATATCTTCAACTGTAGGGGAAAACTCAACTGGATATTCCCTCTGGGCTGACTTAATTTTAAAGCTACTTGGGGTTGGAAAAATCATTTTTTCGTTCATAGTTCCTCTTTCTCTAAACAATCTAAAGAATCGAAATTCCACCATCCACAACGATGTTTTGACCCGTAAGATAGGAATTTTCTTCTGACACTAAAAAAGCGGCTGTTTTCGCAATTTCACTGGGTTCAGCCATTCTTCCAGCTGGAATCAACGATGAAATTTCCTTAATTTTTTCATCAGTATTGTTCTTGCGCGTGAGTTCCGTGTTCACGAAACCAGGACTCAGACAGTTCACCATGACGTTGTAGGGCGCCCATTCAATAGCCGCCGTTCGTGTCAAACCTAGAAGTCCCGACTTTGAAGATGTGTATGAGGCTCTGCCCGCTTTCGATAAAAAGCTAAACAAAGATGCGATATTGAGAATACGGCCATTTCTTTTTTGGCACATTCCAACTCCAAAGTGCTGCATCAATAGAAAGGGAGCATTTAAGTTGATATTCTGAATTGTCGACCAAGTTTGAAAATCAACTTCAGCTAGGGGTTGAACCACATTTTCTCCGGCATTATTGACCAGAATGTCCACAGAATCCGAAGAATGCTCGGCGACGAACTTCTGAACGGGGTAATGATTCGGTAGTAGTGGCGTAGCTCTCTTGCTTACCTGGTATGAATTGTGTAAAATATTTATTAATAAAAATAATTGGCTCGAATCAGTCTTTAAACCTCTAGCTTGATCATGACTTTTCTGATAAATATCTTTTTCTGGCTCCTGTCTGGCTTACTGAAATATCAGTCTAGCACCGAACAAAGTCCCCCCCCTAGTTCACCTCCGTTCCCCTGTCCTAATTGTGGTTCTCACCATACGATCAAGAATGGTTCTATTCATAATGGAAAACCCAAACGTCAATGTAAAGAATGTGGTCGTCAGTTTGTGATCAATCCCACTAATAAAACCGTCTCTGACGAAACCAAACAATTAATTGATAAACTCTTGCTCGAACGAATTTCCTTACGAGGAATTGCTAGAGTAACAGGGGTAAGTTGGTCATGGTTACAAAATTATGTCAACAATAAACTGGCGGCTGTCCCCCGTCAAATAAAGGTTTCGGACAAACCAAAAGGTAAATTGGTTATAGAATGTGATGAAATGTGGTCTTTTGTTTTTTCTAAGACGATAAAGGTCTATATTTGGCTGGCAATTGATAGAAATACAAGAGAAATTATTGGTTGCTATTTAGGAGATAGGAGTCGTCAATCAGCCAAAAAACTTTGGGCTAGTTTACCAGGTGTTTACCGACAATGTGCAGTTGCTTACACAGACTTTTGGGAGTCATATAAGACAGTAATTCCCAGTAAACGTCATCGACCAGTCGGGAAAGAAACTGGTCAAACTAATCATATTGAAAGATTAAATAATACCTTTCGACAAAGGATTTCTCGGTTGGTGAGAGAGAGTCTATCTTTCTCTAAAAAAATGGAGAATCACGTTGGGGCTGTTTGGTATTTTATCCATGACTACAATGCACAACTGGCAAAGGATTAAGCCGCCATCACTACTACAGAATCACCACCCTGAACGGATTCCATGTCACAAAGATCTAAATCTTCCCTTTTAGGTCTCAGTACCAATATTCCTCTCACCTCTAACTCAATAGCAATGGCTTCGCCGATTCCCCGAGAGGCACCAGTGACTAAAGCTGTTTTTGTCATGACTCTTTGAATGGTTTACGGAGGTCAATCGCAATTATAGCCTAATCTGAACCGTTCGGGGGGTTGGCTCTTCTCGTTTCTGTGTGCAGGGTAAGAAGAATAGGGAAATTGTCCAGAAATACAGTCCCCAAAGCCTTGCCTAGCAAGACTCCTACGAATGACAAGCACTGATTATCAAAGATTATAGCGGTGTGCAGTCGTATTAGGTACAGTGTCACAAGCTATAAACCATGCTAGGCAAAGCTTGGTCTGTATCTCACTCAAGCGCTTACCGCTATATCAAACAAAGTCCAGAATAGTCATAATTTTAAATACCCCGTTGATAGATAATCTTTCTGAGATTATCGTTAGTTGAATAAGGGCTATCAATGGAGTCAATCATAATCGGTTCATCCTTGTTGCAGGCCCTAGTTAATATTTCTCCTGACATTAACTCCCGGCAAGAAATCTGTCCTTTCTGGAGAGGAACCGCCAAGTATAGATCTTCATTGATGCGGTCATGGTTGAGAATGTAACCTTCTGGCAAATCCCTTTTAGCGTAAACCCCTCGAACCAGCGCATCAAGATACTTAATTTCTCTTTCAGGGGGCATTCTTTTTTGAGTACCCGGCGCGCCACACATTTCTTTAGCTTTTTGAAAAGCTTTAAACCAAATATCGACTTGTTCAGGTAGGGAACAATAAGGAGAGACAGGGACTCCATCCATCTCAATATCGATATGCCTTTCAAAAGTTCTCGCACCTTTAGCGTAGGCTATCAGCATTGAGGATGTCCAATCAGTATATTCATGGGTTGAAAAACCAATGACATGATTGGGGTAGCGATTTTTTAAATAATCGATTTGATTCATCTCTAGCTCAGAATCTTCGGAAGGGTAGAGAGAAACACAATGGTTAATAGCCAAAGGAACATTACGATTTTCAAAGAAGATGACTAAATCATCTATATCCTTGAGAGAAGAACCTCCGGTTGACACAATTACTGGTTTGCGAGTATCGGCAATTTTCTCAATTAAAAACCAGTCGTTGAGATCTGAACTAGCGATTTTAATAATGGGGATCCCCAGTTCGGCACAAAGATTAACAGACTTTTCATCAAAAGGAGTTGCCATCGGAATACAGCCACTTTGACGTACTGCTTTCACTAGAGTTGCGTAATCATCTTCTGTCATTTTTGTATCGAGAGTTTTTTTGATATAGCGAATATCAGCCCTGTCCCGAAAATCTCGATGAATGAAATTGTCCACATCTCTGAATTGAAGCTTGATCGATGCTCTGACATTATTAAACCTAACAATTCTAGAGAAGTCGGTGATGATTTTTAATCCTCTCTCTAAACTACCCCAATGATTATTGGCAAGTTCTAAAACAAAGAGTTCGTCAAAAATATCGCGGTTAATAGACATTGGATAATCCTCCTTAAAATTAGACTCTATTATTCCCTTGCATGAAAAGCTAATGCTTGATTAGACCTATCAATTCGGGAAAACTATAAATTTTACATAACTGCTCGGAAGTTTCAGATTCGTGTACTTTTCCATAGCCATAGGTGGCGGCAATGAAACTAAGTCCACAGGATTTGGCTGCCTGAGCATCATCACGAGAATCTCCCACCAACATAGCAGATTGTTGATTGATTTGATACTTTGTCAAGATATGTTGACAAATTGCCGATTTAGAGGAATAGGGATGAGTTCCCGTATCTGGAGATACAACATCGGCAAAAAAATGTAGCATCTGGAGATGATCTAAAATCTTAAAGGTTGGGTGGCTAGGCTTGTTAGTAACAATAAACATTGTAATATTAAAGTCGGACAATTGGCAAAGAGTTTCTACAACTCCTTCATAGATATCAGTTTTTTCCCAACCTTCACTATCGTAGCTTTTGCGAAACTCCCGGGTTAAATCATCAATCAGATCTGGATCAGCATTGCCGATCATCTGTTTGAACATTTCGGCCACAGGGGGGCCAATTAAGCTTGTAGAAATCTGATCTAGAGCAAAGTCTGGAAGTACAGATGACAACGCCTTTGTTAGAGAATATTTAATTCCCCTTGACGAATTAATCAATGTACCATCTAGATCAAAAAATATGTTTTGGATTTTCATATCAGTTTTAAGGTTTATAGGCAATAATCCCAACTCCCTCCCGACCATCATCTTGAGCATCAGGTAAGTAATCGATACGGGAAATGAACCCTTTTCTCTCAACTATAAATCCCACTGGCGTGCCTACAGGTGCTCATATATCTCGGTCTAAAGAATGTTTTTAGCCATGTTACACCATATTGCTATCTTTGTCAAGGATAATTTGCAAAATTGCTCAGTGGAGTTATAATGATAAAATATAGAGTAGCAATTATGGCATCAAAACAGTTCTTATAGCTGCCTTGCCGATTATGTTGCCAAACCATTGTCATGTTATGGGGGGTTTACCTGTAAATTAATGTATCTGATCAAAAAGGCTAAATTGGTTAACCTGATTAAAAAACATAAATTTGCCCGTTTTTTGCTGGTTGGCGCACTAAATACCCTGTTTGGTTATTTTTTATATGGTAGTCTTATACTGATAGGACTGAATTATAAGTACGCTGTCTTGCTGGCTACCATTCTGGGAGTTTTATTTAACTTTCAAACCACGGGAAAGTTAGTTTTTGGTAGCAAAAACAACAAATTGATTTTTCGTTTTGTCTTAGTTTATGTGGTGACTTTCTTGTTGAACGTTGAGGCCCTGAGAATTGTTGATGCTATTGATATTGGCATCGAGCAAAAAACTAAAATGTTAATCGCGGGTGCTATCTTGGTTCTTCCCTTGGCTGTCATCTCTTTTATTCTAATGAAACTATTTGTTTTTAGGGAAGGCTCGAAATAATGAAGAAAATTACGATTATGACCCCTTGTTATAATGAAGAAGGAAATATTGAAGACCTTTACCTGCGAGTTAAAGAAGTCTTTAATCAGTTACCTAACTATGAGTATGAACATCTTTTTATCGATAACGCTTCCCAAGATAAAACTGTAGATGAATTAAAAAAAATTGCTCAAAAAGACCCCGGGGTAAAGGTCATCGTCAATGCTAGAAATTTCGGTCCCGTTCGTTCTGGTTACTATGGGATTCTTCAGTGTTACGGAGATGCGGTTATTCCTATTGTAGCAGATCTGCAAGATCCTCCCGAATTAATCCTAGAATTTGTCAAGAAGTGGGAAGAAGGCTATAAAGTTGTTAAGGCGTTTAAAACGCCGATGAAAGAAGGATCTTTTTTCTATTTTGCCAGACAAATTTTTTATTATTTAATGGACAATCTTTCAGATATAAAAATTACTAGAAATTTTACAGGTTTCGGTTTATACGATCGCAAAGTCATCGATGTTCTACGAGAGGTTAATGATCCCTATCCCTATTTTAGGGGACTGATCGAAGAGTTGGGTTTTGAAAGTTTCTCTTTTGAGTATCAACAACAACGGCGAAAACGGGGTATTAGTAGTTACAACTTCTATCGATACTATAGCGAGGCGATGCTGGGTATTACCAGTCACTCCCAAGTTCCCCTCAGACTGGCCACCATGTTAGGCTTTGCTTTGTCCCTCTTGAGTCTGGTAGTGGCGTTAGGTTATTTAATCGCCAAATTGTTGTTCTGGGATTATTTCCCTTTAGGAACCGCACCAATCATGATCGGACTATTTTTACTCGCTTCTGTGCAACTATTTTTTATCGGTATTATTGGGGAATACATTGGCTTAATGCACATGAGAATTTTAAAAAGGCCTTTAGTTGTCGAACGAGAACGGATTAACTTTGAGTGAGTGACTGTATTTGTTATACTAACTCAATCTTGGAGGACAAATGGTAATGGTTAGGCGTTGGGTTTCATGCTTCAACCCAACCTACTTTCATCTTATATTTAATTCCACCCACCTACTTAAATACAATAGAAAACCTATCTGGATTAGCTAATCTATATATAGCGTTTTTCAGTCTAATGAGGTATAGTAAATCCATCGATAGATAGGCGTTTCAGCGTTTCAATCGGGACTCACTTCTGTGAAAACCGCTATAGTAAAATGTAGATTCTGTGTACCCCCCCACTTTTCCATAGCGATTTAGTCTGATTGACGATTCGATCGTAAAATAGCAACAGATCAAGAGAGTACAGGTCAAATATGCCGAAATTTGTTATCTGGGGTAGTTATTGTGAAAACGTGCTGGAAAAACGCGCACCCTATCGTCAAGCGCATCTAGAGGGATTAAATCAACAGAAAGAACGGGGAATTCTCATTACTATCGGACCAACGGCAGATTTAAGCCAAGTTTTCGCAATTTATCAGGCAGCCAGCGAGTCAGAAGTGCGAGAATTAATCGAAGCGGATCCCTACTGGCAAAATGGCATCTGGACAGAGTACCAAGTCAAAGAATGGATTCAAGCCATCTAAGGGGACTATCAGCTATATTTTTCTATAAGGGTGTTGTCATCTCCGGTCAAGTCTGAGGATATTGTCAAGGATAAACCGGAGTTATCCCTTATCGATTCCAGCTGACAGCTGACAGCTTTCCTACTTTTTGCTTATCGCCATGGTTTACATCAAAAAGGTCGAACTCTCACACTTCAAATCCTTCGGGGGAACGACTCCTATACCCTTTTTACCGGGGTTTACGGTGGTTTCTGGTCCAAATGGTTCGGGAAAGTCGAATATTCTCGACGCATTGCTATTTTGCTTGGGATTAGCTACTTCCAAGGGAATGCGGGCCGAAAGATTACCGGATTTAGTCAATCACAGCTATAACAGTCAACGTCATAGTACCGAAGCGAGTGTCTCGGTGACTTTTGATATTGCCGATATTCCTGACGCAACCGATAGGGATTGGACGGTTTCCCGACGCTTAAAAGTGGCTAAGGGTGGCAGCTATACTTCTACCTACTATATCAATGGGGAAACCTGTACGGTTAGCGAACTTCACGACCAATTAAACCGTTTACGCATCTATCCCGAAGGGTATAACGTGGTGTTACAGGGGGACGTAACCAGAATTATCAGCATGAATGCCAAGGAAAGACGAGAAATTATCGACGAATTGGCAGGAGTAGCCGAATTTGACCGCAAAATTGAGAAAACTAAGGAGAATATCGATTCGGTTAAAGAAAGGGAAGAACGCTGCCAAATTATTGCCACAGAATTGCAAAAATCTCTGGAGAAATTAGCACTCGATCGCATTAAAGCCGAAAAATACCAAAAACTCAAGGCCCAAGTCCAAGAAAAACAACAATGGGAAATTGTCCTGCATTGGCAAAATCTCCAGCAGCGCTGCCAGCAAGTACAAGGACAAATTCAAGCTGGGGAAAGGGAAAAACAGGTTTTAACGGAGACTATCGCCAATTTATCCGAACAAATCGCCCAAAATAGTCAAGAATTAGAGAAACTCAATCAACAGGTCAAAGCTTTCGGGGAAGATGAACACCTGTCCCTAACTTCCCGATTAGCGAGTCAACAGGCCAAACGACAACAACAGCAACAACGACAAAAAGAGTTAGAAAACCTCGAAAAAGAATCTCAGGCACAGAAAACCAGACTTTTAGAGGAAATTAATCGCTATAATCGCGAATTAAACCAGATTACTGCCCAAAAAAGCCGTTTAGAAACTGAAATTTTACCCAATCTCCTACGGACAACCCAAACCGCAAGGGAAACCCTAGAAACCCATCGTCTGCAAGCAAGTAGTCTCGCGGAAGCGTCAGAAGCTTGGGTAAAAGAACAAAGTGACCTTTCCCGCAATATTACCCGTCTTCAGGAACAATTAAACCCCTACCGTAGCCAACGGGCCCAATTGACCGAAAGATGCGATCGATTGCAAACTAATATAGTAGAAGCTGGTCAACGTCTGCAAGAATTAGAGCAAGTTATTAGCACAAAAACAGAAGAAAGTCAAGAAATATTACAAAAAATTAATCAATCGGAACCCGATATCCAAAATTTAGCCCAAAAACTCACCATTGCCGAACAAAATCGCGTCATCAGTCAGGACACCCAAAAACGTCTGCTCAAGGAACAACGGGACAAACAGAGGGAATTAGATAAACTGGAAGCGACCAAGCAAGCGCAACAGGAGGCCCAGGGAACCTATGCTACTCAAATATTGTTACAGTCAGATTTGCCCGGAATCTGCGGATTAGTGGCACAATTGGGGGAAGTAGAGGAACGTTATCAAATTGCTCTGGAAATCGCCGCCGGAGGTCGTTTAGGTCATGTAGTCGTCCAAGATGATAGCGTTGCGGCTGCCGGAATTGCCTTGCTAAAACAGCGTCGCATCGGTAGGGCCACTTTTTTACCCCTGAATAAAATTCGTCCTCCCCGTCCCCAGGATATTTCCTCTCTGCGTCATGCGCGGGGTTATCTGGATTTAGCGGTGAATTTGGTTAAGTTTCAACCCCAGTATCGGGAGGTTTTTAACTATATTTTTGGCAGTACCGTGGTTTTCGAGGATATAGATTCTGCCCGTTATTATATCAATCAATATCGCATCGTTACTTTGGATGGCGAGTTATTAGAGATGACTGGCGCTATGACCGGAGGCAGCCAACCGACGCGATCGGGGCTACGTTTTGGTAAAATTTCTCCCAAGGAGTCTAGTGAAGCGGAATCTTTACGGGAAAGATTAGCAGAAATCGATCGCATTCTTACCCGCAACGAAGAAAAAATTACTCAAGTTAATAATCTTATCAGTCAGTTAACCCAACAGTTAACCGAAACCCGTCAAAGTCATCGGGAAAATCAATTATCTCTACAACAATTAAGCAAGGATTTACAACGTTTAACCACAGAAAAAGAGGATTTAACCCGTCAATTATCGGGTCAGCAAGAGGAAATGACTATTTCTCGTCAACGGTTAGAAATATTAACCAGAGAAATTCCTGATTTAGAGTTATCCTTACAGCAAGAACAGGAAAAATTAACTGCTTTAGAGGCCAATCATACCCATAGCGAATGGCAACAGGTACAGGGAATAATTCGCAGTCAAGAATTGCAGTTAAAAACCCAAGAAAATCACCTCGCTACAGTCCGCGAACAGTTAAAAGACCTGCAAAGTCAACAAATCAGACTAGAGGAAAAAAGTCAAGAGTCTGCGGATAGAATTATTGAGATTGAGAAAATAATCACCGATGCAGTTAATCAGAGAAATATCGGTAATCTGGAGATAGAAAAACTTGATCACCATATTTTAGAAATCAATCAAGCTTTACAGCAATTATCCCGACAACTAGGGGAAACCAAGCAAAAAAGAGACCAATTAGAGACAGTTTTGCGACAACAACAAAACCAGCAACAACAGGCTATCTGGCAATCGGAAAAGTTAGTCAACAATCAAGAGGAAAGACAAGCATTACTAACCACTTTACAGACAGAAATTAGTCAACTAGAAAGCGACTTACCTAATCCCTTGCCAGAAATTCCCGAAAGTGAGCGAGATTTCGAGAAAATTCAAAGCGATATTCGGCAGTTACAAAAGAAATTGGCAGCTTTAGAACCTGTGAATATGTTAGCTTTAGAAGAATACCAAAAAACTAAAGAGAGATTAGATGAACTATCAGAAAAACTGCAAACTCTAGAAGGAGAAAGAACCGAACTACTTTTACGGATAGAAAACTTTACCACCCTCAGATTTAATGCTTTTCAGGAAGCATTTACTGCTGTGAACGAAAACTTTAAGACCATATTTGCCACCCTGTCCGATGGCGATGGTTACTTACAACTAGAAGACGAAAATGACCCCTTTAATGGTGGCTTAAATCTGGTGGCACATCCGAAAGGAAAACCCGTACAGCGATTAAGTTCCATGTCTGGAGGTGAAAAATCTTTAACCGCTTTAAGCTTTATTTTTTCCCTACAAAGATATCGTCCTTCTCCCTTTTATGCGTTTGATGAAGTGGATATGTTTTTAGATGGGGCCAATGTAGAAAAATTGGCTAAAATGATTCAAAAACAAGCACAACAAGCGCAGTTTATTGTCGTTAGTTTGCGTCGGCCGATGATTGAAGCATCGGAAAGAACCATCGGTGTCACCCAAGCGCGGGGAACCCATACACAGGTACTAGGAATTAAAGTTTAACCTTAGACGCAAGTGGGGTGTGGGAATTATGAATTATGAATTATGAATTATGAATTATGAATTATGAATTATGAATTGGGGTGTGGGGAAGTGGGGTGTGGGGTGTGGGGAAGTGGGGAAGTGGGGTGTGGGGTGTGGGGTGTGGGGTGTGGGGAAGTGGGGAAGTGGGGTGTGGGGTGTGGGAAGCTTTTCAGTAAACAGTAAACAGTGAACTGAAAACTCACATCTGATAACTGATAACTGATAACTGATAACTGATAACTGATAACTGATAACTGCCAGACAAGCCGGACAAAGTTAAGTTATATTAAGATTACTCAGAATGCGTCCTCGTCCCATTCAGAAATCTCATGACTCAACCGCAAGCACAACGCATCCTCTACGTTAGACTCCCCTGTAACCCCATTTTCCCCATCGGTGTGGTTTATCTTTCCGACCACGTTCATAAACTATTCCCCGACATCGAACAAAGGATTTTTGACCTTGGCACCGTCCCCCCCTTAGACTTTAACCAGGCACTCGATCGCTGTGTTGACGAATTTCGGCCCACCCTGCTAGTATTCTCCTGGCGGGATATTCAAATATATGCCCCCGTCGGTGGTCGCGGTGGTAATCCCCTGCAAAACGCCTTTGAATTTTACTACGCTAAAAACCCCCTAATCAAGCTGCGAGGTGCTTTAGGAGGTTTAAAGGTGACAACCGCCTACTACGGCGAATTATGGCGCAATCAGGGACTAATTCGCCGTGGGCTGCAGCGGGCCAAAAAATACCATCCCGAAGCGCGAGTTATCGTCGGGGGTGGTGCCGTCAGTGTTTTCTACGAACAACTAAAAACCAAACTGCCCACAGGAACAATTGTATCAGTAGGAGAAGGGGAAACCCTGCTAGAAAAATTCCTCTCTGGCCGGGACTTTAGCGATGAACGTTGTTATGTGGTCGGAGAAACCACACCCCGGCCGCGTTTAATCCACGAATCCCCCACCCCGTTAGAAAAATCCGCTTGTAACTACGACTACATCGCCAGTATTTGGCCGGAATTTTCCTACTATTTCCAAGAAAACGACTTTTATATCGGGGTACAAACCAAGCGCGGCTGTCCCCATAACTGCTGCTACTGCATCTATACCGTCGTCGAAGGGAAACAAGTACGCATTAATCCTGCCGATGAAGTAGTTAAGGAAATACGCCAATTATACGACCGCGGCATTCGCAATTTTTGGTTTACCGATGCCCAATTTATCCCCGCCAGAAAATTTATCGACGATGTAGAAGAACTATTAGAAAAAATCCTCGCCGATGGGATGAAAGATATCCATTGGGCTGCCTATATTCGTGCCGATAATCTCACCCCGAAACTGTGCGATTTAATGGTAAAAACAGGCATGAACTACTTTGAAATTGGCATCACCAGTGGTTCTCAGGAATTAGTCCGCAAAATGCGGATGGGCTATAATTTGCGGACAGTTCTACAAAATTGTCGAGACTTAAAAGCGGCGGGTTTTAATGATCTGGTTTCGGTAAATTATTCCTTTAATGTTATTGATGAAACCCTGGAAACTATTCGTCAAACTATCGCCTATCATCGGGAATTAGAAAATATTTTTGGAGTCGATAAAGTGGAACCAGCCATCTTTTTTATCGGACTACAACCCCACACCCATCTAGAAGAATACGCCTTGAAAAAAGAAATTCTTAAACCCGACTACGATCCCATGAGTTTAATGCCCTGGACAGCCAAAAAACTGCTCTGGAATCCCGAACCTTTGGGGTCATTCTTTGGCGAAGTTTGTCTGCAAGCATGGCGACAAAATCCCGATGATTTTGGACGGGAAGTGCTGAAAATTTTGGAAGCAAGACTAGGGAAGGCCGATTTAGAATCCGCTTTAACCGCACCGATAGAAACTAAGGAAAAAGTCTTAATTCCTGCTTAAAAATTAATTTTAGTCAATCCCAAGGCGGCAATTAGCGTTACCATGAGTCTGAAATCAGGAGATGATCAAAATCCCTTTACCGGTAACTGCAAAATGACCGACCATCGCCTCCATGGGCTAGAATTAGCGGAATATATCGCCCTAGGATTAACCCTGCTTACCCTTATCGCCATGGGTGCGGGGTTTTTGCCTTTGTTCCTCCTAGTCGTGACTTTCGGGTTGAATATTCTCAATCGTCTCCGAGAAAGAACCCTGCAAAGTCAACGCTTAACCGAGATAACCGGTCATTTACAGGAGCAGTGGGAAGAAGAAAAAGAAGCTTTATCGGCCCAAATACAGTCCCTCGATCCCGCAGTGGCCAGCGATAACGACCTTGCGGTCGCAACGCGCTCGCTACGCGAGATCGCAGAATTAGAGGAGAATATTCTCGCCCTCGAACAGTCCTACAATCAAATTATTCAATACATCAACCGTAACGCGCTGCTGGAACGCATCGAACATCTGGAAAAATCCTACAGTCGCTTACAAAGAGAGATTTTGCCGCTTAAGGAAGAATCGGCGGATATTCCCGCCACCAAAGCGGAAAATGAGCCACAAATCACCCTACCTACCCTTAATTTAACTCCCACTTCCCCCCCTGTCCCCCATTGGCACTATTATCGCCGTCTGACCGCCCATCGGGAAATGATTACAGCGATCGCAATTACCGAGGATCAACGGTTTTTAATTAGCGTTAGTTGGGATCGTACCCTAAAAATCTGGGATTTTGCGAGAGGAACCCTGATTAATACGGTGGAAGCTCATGATCAGGGCATTTTAGCCCTAGCAGTCACCGGAAAGGGCGATTATCACCTAGCGACGGGGGGATTCGATCAAACCGTTAAATTATGGACTTTAGCCAGCGATGGCAGTAATCTGGAATTAGATCAAATTTTCCTCGGTCATCTCGGTTCGATTCACGGCCTAGATTTTGCCCCTCGGTGGCATTTTTTGGTTAGTGGTAGTTACGATCAAACCCTAAAACAGTGGAATTTAGAGCAGGAAAACGAAGAATTTAGCTCCTATGACAGTCTGGGGGCAATTTATGCCCTAGCAGTGGCTCCTAATCAAGATTTTATCGCCGCAGCTGGAGGTGATGGCACTGTCACCCTCTGGCAATTAGGATCGGGAGAAAAAATCGCCGTCTTATCAGGTAACGTTTCTTCGGTGCAGAGTATTGCGATCGCAGCCGATAGTCAGATTATTGCCGCCGGTTGTGTGGATGGGACGGTGAAGATCTGGCACTACCACCCGGAGAAAAGCGGTCATTTTGCGCCAATTCGGGTGATTAATGCCCATAATGGTCAGGTGACAAGCTTGGTATTTGCAGAGGAGGGTCAATGGTTATTTACTGGGGGAACCGACGGAGAGATTAAAATCTGGTTAGCCAATTCTCAACAGGCGATCGCAACTCTCACCCCTGCCGATGGGCGATTATCGCCGATCTCCAGTTTAGTTCTCAGCCCCGATTATTGCCACCTAGCGGCGGCCGCGGCCGACGGCAGCATCACCATCTGGGAAAATATCACTTAATGGTCGATCGAACTAGAAAAATTGTATAATGTAATGTCCCGGACTCGATCAGGCCAGTTTGACCCGAAGAAAAAGTGACTGAGTTAACTGTCGTTTCTGCCTAATAGTTGTCATCGGGGCATCGAGAACGCGAGAGCGATCGCTTATACCAGAATCATTACCCATAGTAAAAAATTCAGAATGAAGACTCCAACAGATCAAAGATTTGATTACGTCAAAATCGGTTTAGCGTCCCCCGAGAGAATTCGGCAATGGGGAGAAAGAACTCTACCTAACGGTCAAGTCGTCGGAGAAGTAACCAAACCAGAAACGATCAACTATCGGACTCTCAAACCGGAAATGGATGGGTTATTCTGCGAGAAAATTTTTGGCCCCTCCAAAGACTGGGAATGTTGGTGCGGTAAATACAAACGCGTCCGTCACCGGGGGATTGTCTGTGAACGTTGCGGGGTAGAAGTCACCGAGTCCCGGGTACGTCGTCATCGCATGGGTTTTATCAAATTAGCTGCCCCCGTCACCCACGTTTGGTATCTCAAAGGTATTCCCAGTTATCTCAGTATCCTGCTCGATATGCCCCTGCGGGACGTGGAGCAGATCGTCTATTTTAATGCCTATGTGGTTCTCGATCCGGGTAACGCGGGCAATCTTAGTTATAAACAACTCCTCAGCGAAGATCAATGGTTAGAGATCGAAGAAGAAATCTACGCGGAGGATTCGGAATTAGTCGGCATTGAAGTGGGTATCGGGGCCGAGGCTATCCAAAGACTCTTACAGGAAATTAACCTGGAAGAAGAAGCGGAAAGACTGCGGACGGAAATTGTCGAAAGTAAAGGGCAAAAACGGGCAAAATTAATTAAACGTCTCCGGGTAATCGATAACTTTATCGCCACGGGTTCTCAGGCAGAATGGATGGTTTTAAGCGTAATTCCCGTGATTCCTCCCGATTTACGCCCGATGGTGCAGTTGGACGGCGGCCGTTTTGCCACCTCTGACCTGAACGATCTCTACCGTCGGGTGATTAACCGCAATAACCGTTTATCCCGTCTGCAAGAAATTCTCGCCCCGGAAATTATCGTCCGCAACGAAAAACGGATGTTACAGGAGGCCGTCGATGCTTTAATTGATAACGGTCGTCGCGGTCGCACGGTGGTGGGGGCCAATAATCGCGCCCTGAAGTCTTTATCGGATATTATCGAGGGTAAACAGGGGCGTTTCCGTCAAAATCTCCTCGGTAAACGGGTTGACTATTCGGGACGTTCGGTTATCGTTGTCGGTCCGAAATTGAAGATCTATCAATGCGGTTTACCCCGGGAAATGGCGATCGAATTGTTCCAACCCTTCGTTATCCATCGTTTAATTAAATTAGGCATCGTCAATAATATCAAGGCAGCCAAGAAAATGATCCAACGGGGGGATGCCAATGTTTGGCACGTCTTGGATGAAGTAATCACGGGACACCCGGTGATGTTAAACCGCGCCCCCACCCTGCACCGTTTGGGCATTCAAGCGTTTGAACCGATACTGGTGGAGGGCCGGGCGATTCAGTTACATCCCCTCGTCTGTCCCGCTTTTAACGCTGACTTTGACGGGGACCAAATGGCCGTACATATTCCCCTCTCCCTGGAGGCACAATCGGAAGCGCGCTTATTGATGTTGGCCTGTCATAATATTCTCTCACCGGCGACCGGTCGCCCGATTGTTGCCCCTTCTCAGGATATGGTTTTGGGTTGTTATTATCTCACGGCCGAAAATCCCAAGGCCCAAAAGGGTGGAGGTCGTTATTTCGCCAGCATGGATGACGCTATTCGCGCTTTTGATCAGGGATTGGTGGATCTGCACGCTTCTGTGTGGTTGCGTTTACCAGTCGGAGAAAAGGTGAAAACCAATAAACCCGATGAGGAAGTCCTGGAAACGGAAACTCTCCCCGATGGCAGCATCTGGAAATATTATCGGGAGCGCAAAACCCGGGAGAAGGATGGTGAGATAATTTCTCAGTATGTGCGTACTACTGTAGGGCGAATTATCTACAATAAGACGATTCTAGAAGCTTTGGTGGTCTAGAGAGAGATTAGGTTAGGGTGGGCAATGCCCACCTTAATTTTTAGGCTAAAGCGGCAATACATTCTATTTCCACTAGCACATCTTTGGGAAGACGGGCCACCTCCACACAGGCCCGGGCCGGGGCAGTTTCCGGGGGGAAATAACGGGCATAAACTTGATTCATCGCCCCGAAATTGGCTAAATCCGAGAGAAAGACGGTAGTTTTCACCACATTTGACCAATTAGCCCCGGCAGCGGTTAAAATGCCCTCTAGATTGGCCATAACTTGTTCGGTTTGGGCGCTAATTTCCCCGGAGACGATTTCACCCGTGACGGGATCTAGGGGAATTTGTCCCGCAACAAAGAGAAAAGGACCGGTAGCGGCGATCGCTTGATTATAGGGACCCACAGGGGCCGGAGCTTTATCAGTACGGATGACCTGATTATTCATGGGCAGGATAGTTAAAAAAGATGACATTGAATCAATTGAATATTTTCCCAGTTTTTCGATCGCTTGCAGTTAATTTTCGCCGGTTAGGGGGTTTAATTTTGACTGATTGTCTTTGTCGAAGGTGCGCTAAAAGCGATTGTACGAGAAATAAGTCAACATTTATGACGTTGCAATTCTGCATCTAACTCTGTTAACAAAGCATATATTCTATCAAAATCATGTTGAGTTTTAGAAGGAGCGTCATAGGTTCTCAAAGTACCTTTAGTATGAGTATGAGCCGCTCGATTGCGACTTCTCTTTAGATTAACAAGATCACCTTTTAAAGCACTAATTTTACCGGTTTTTTCTAACTTTTTTTCGATTTTTTCTAATGTTGCTAAACCAATAACCATAATCAACATTTTTCTAAAAGCTTCATATTGAAAGTTAGAGTTAGGCTTAATAATCTCGTCTTTGATGAATTTTTGGTTAGCTGGGGACTTTAAGCATCGTTTAGCACATCTTAAAACTATATCATCCATAGTTTCCTCGATCCAGCCACATAATTCTATAAGAGCTAGTTTGGAATAAGAAGAAGTTTTTTGATTATCAGCTGTAGGGTCATTATAGAGTTGATCAAGCCTGTTTAACGTCTTGAATAAATAACTTTTAGTAATCATTACCAGTAGATGAAAAAATTTTGATAGATGTATTAATTCTCTCTAAAGCCTTATCTTTTTGATAAATACCACTAGCTAAATTTTTAGTTAAAAATGGTTCAGATTTTATTAATCTAGAATACTTGTCTTGTAATTCATCATTGGAGAGATTGACTAAAGTATCTAAATTTTTGGCAACTCCTAAAAGAATTCCTTCTGTAATAACTTTACTGGTTTTGATTGGTTCTCCTGTGGAAATTTTATCATAAATTAAGTCAACAGTTTGCTTAAATAATCTATCTTTAGATTGAATAAAATCTTCATGAGCCAATCTATGTTTATACATATAATCATTTAAAAATCTGGTCAATTTCCCCTTGTAGTTGTGGTATCCATCATAAAAAGCAAAGAAACGAAGCACTAATTCTTCATCTTCAAATCGAGATGCTTTTTGATGCTTTCGATCCATCAGCAAAAGCCAGTTTTCATATTGAGCGCATTCTTTTAAAAAAGTATTAAACTCGCCATTATAGATACAATTTCTGATCTCCTGATTATTAAGTTTTACTCCACCGGTATTTAAGCGATGGAAAATGTTAAAAATATAATTATTATGAGCTTTTTTGCTGGAGTCATAGCGAATCATGGTGATGGGAATAGTCATATTTTCTACGCGTTCATATAATTCTTCATGCTGAGTTTTTATTTCCTCAACTGTTTTTCCAGAAATAGACGAATCTACATCGGGTAATTTTGATAGCTTCCAATCTTCAGTAGTTAAAAATTTGACGATGGTAGTAATTCGTTGTAATCCATCGATGATATAGCGTTTATCTGTCTTATAGTCAAGACTAATACACATACTAGGAATCGGTAACTGTTTCATTAAACTATCAATAAAACGAGTTTGTTGTGGATCAGTCCACACCACATCTCTTTGAAAATATGGATCGATAACCAATTGTTTTTTTTGATACATTCTAACTAGATCAGAGCAGGATCGCTGCTCATTGTAAGCAATAATATCTACAGGAGGAAAATCCACATCATCTTCTTCCTCTAGATACTTTTCTTCTTCGGCTGCTAGTAATTTCTCTTCTTGACTGAGATAATTAACCATAATTTTTATCCGTCCTAATATTGCCAATTCAAAAATGAAACGCACGACTCCTTAAGAGTTGACAGAAAAAGGCTCATCAGGTACTGTCTGATCAATACAACAACAGATCAGACCCAAAAACGAAGCCGCCAACATCTTAACATAGAACAAAGAAACTTGCTCTATCAAATTGGTCAAGAGGGAAATTTATCTCAATGGCAAATGGCAGCTGGGATGTCATCAAAGCACGACCAAAGCGAGAATTAAGAAGGAATCAAGGTTCCCTCGGATGCTATCTACTGAAAATTGGTATCTTCATCGATTAAGTTAGCAATGGGAGTATAATAATCCAGTAATCCAGTGACAGGATAACGGTCTGCTAGAGCGATCGAGGGAATATAAGGTATGATTAGATAGTCTTCTGAATCTATATCTAAATCATGATCGGTAGTTTCATCTATATCTATATTTTTGTCAATATGTTTTTGTAAAATTTGCCAAGCATGAGTAACTTTAGTTATTCCTGTATCACTTAAATCAGGAACGGGTGAAAAAACAAAATTAAGCGAAAGTCGGCCAAAAGAAGTCAAAGATTGCAAAAGAAGCTCGATTCCTTTTTGATTTTGTTCGTTAGGAAATAAAAAAATAATTGCTTCGTTGGCTGCCTGTAGTAAAGATAAAGCTCCCCATTCATTGATTCCAGTACACGAATCTACTAAGATAAGATCAGGTTTTAACTGATTTTGAATCTCTCGACTAAAATTTGACCAGAGTGTTTCCCCATTATCGAGAATTGTTGTTGCTCGCAGATCATCAACTTTAGTAATGTAATCAAGACTCAAATCACCCGCAGGAACAATAAATAGTCTTCCCGTTGCATCGGGAATATTAACTTCTCCAAATATTTCAGTGATATTAATCTTTGCTGTTACACCTTTTGGTAAATAGGATTTTTCATAAAAATAGTCCACAATTCCGTATTTCGGTGAGGGATTTAAGGGGAAAGCTGTGCTTAACCCCGGTGCTTCTAAATCCAAGTCAACAGCTACTACTTTACGACCTCGCATCGCTAAAATCCAAGCAACATGAATTAAAGCAGTTGTCCTACCTACTCCCCCTTTAAAAGAATAAAAAGTTACGGTTCTAGGAAGACAAAGTTCAGGAGAAGACGGTGATTGATTTTGTGGATTAGCTGACCACAAGGCTAAATCTTGCCAAGTGTGAATTGATTTTTCGTCCAGAAGTTGTGGAGCTTTTAGATCGAGAGAGGCTGCCTCCTGAATAGTATATAAAGATATAAAACCTAAAGATTTATGCTGTTGTTCTATGTCATTTTTAACTGCTTCTCTTCGCTGAGTTGTTGATAAATTTTCAAACTTATCACTGACGATAGTTATATTCAAAAGTCCAGCAGTAGATACATTGAGATCAACCCATTCTTGTGCTTCTTTTTGAACATATATATCTGTTAATTTTTGTTTCAGTGATCTTAACCAAGTTTCTGACATAACTATCTCCTTAAAGTTGAGTAGCTTGTTTCTGAAGCCATCTTTTCAGACCTGTATAAGCTGATAACCACTCTTTGTATTTATCGTCATTCGGTTCACTGCTGGAATAACGCATATCTATAAAATTTTGACTAGGATTTTCTACTATATTAATCCATTTTATCACGTCTGGATAATTTTGAACTCTCGAATAGAGACGATTATTACTTTTTAGAGCAGCTGTCAAACTGTGACCCGGATTAGTTATGGTATGTCCGGGGTTATTGGACTTAGTTTTCCATTCTTTATTGGATACCGAAGCTAAGATCATAGATTTCAGCAAACATTCGATCGTAATACCTCCAAAGTGCATAGCAGCTATTTTCCTATTAGATTTACACAGTATTTCTGTATCTTGATGACGTTGTAAAAAAGCTGATTGGTAATCTTCCATCCCTAATTATCTATTCCCTAGAGTTAATACCTGTGAATAAGTTTTTAGCTGAGTATTAAACAAGGGTACTTTATTAAACAATAAAGCACCCTTTTAATTTAGCTTAGAACTCTCCTTTTAAAGCGGCATTACAGCGCTCGCAAATAGTGGGATCATCGGCAAATTTTCCCACTTGAGTGGAATAATTCCAACAGCGATCGCATTTTTCGCCGTCTGCTTTGACGATTCCCACCGAAACAAAGTCGGATTCTCCTTTATATTCTGCGGTTTGAATCGCGCTAATATCACTGACTAATTCCACTTGGGAAGAGAGAAATAGATAACGCAATTCATCAACTTTATTTCCCGTTAAACTATCACAATTGTTGAATAATTCTAACTCCTGTTGTAAGGTTTCATCGGGAACATAAAGTAAAACTTTTGCCTCTAAAGAAGCACCGATCGCCTTATCATTTCTGGCAGTTTCCATCACCTTATTAACTTCGGTGCGTAGCTGCCGGAATTTGGCCCATTTATCGGCCAATTGGCGATTATTCCAAGCAGGATCGATGTTTAGCCATCCTGACTCAAATACCGATAAATAAGGAGTTTTGTAGGGTAGAAATTGCCAGATATCTTCCGCTAGATGAGACAGGACCGGAGCGATCGCTTTAGCAAGATTTTCTAAAGCAATAGCATAAACTGTTTGACAACTGCGACGACGGAAAGAATTAGGATCGGAAATGTATAAACGATCCTTAGCAATGTCGATATAAAAGTTAGATAAATCGACAACACAAAAATTCTGTACCGTCTGGAAAAAGCGGAAAAATTGGAAACTTTCAAAAGCTGCCGTTACTTCCGTAAACACTTCCGAGATACGATGTAACATATAGCGATCAATCTCCGGTAGTTCTTCATAAGCTACCGCATCCTTAACGGGATCAAAATCATTTAAACTCCCCAGTAAAAACCTGGCAGTATTCCGGATTTTATTACGGATATCTACCAACTGTTTAAGAATATTTTGACCGATATTCACATCATTGGTATAGTCCACCGAGGACACCCATAACCGAATCACATCTACCCCATAAGCGGGTTCTTTTTTCTGGTCTTTACCACCATTAATGATCACATTGGGATCGATGACATTACCCAGAGATTTACTCATTTTTCGTCCTTGTTCATCCAAAACAAAACCGTGAGTTAACACCGTTTTATAGGGAGCAATACCATTAGCAGCGACACTGGTTAATAAACTCGATTGAAACCATCCCCGATGCTGATCCGATCCTTCTAGATACATATCCGCAGGATAACTTAATTCTGGTCGAGCATTAGCCACCGCATTCCAACTAGAACCAGAATCAAACCACACATCCATAGTATCCATTCCCTTGCGATAACTGCGACCATTATCGCGATAACTGGGAGGCAATAATTCCTCTACAGATAACTCCCACCAAGCATTAGAACCCTTGACTGCGAAGATAGCTTGAACGTGATTAATCGTCTCCTCGGTTAACAGAGGTTCATTCGTTTCTTCGTCATAAAAAACAGGAATAGGAACCCCCCAACTGCGCTGACGAGAGATACACCAATCGCTTCTTTCACTAACCATAGAAGTGATGCGATTCTTACCGGTTGCAGGAATCCAACGCACCGAATCAATTGCTTCTAAAGCTAATTCCCGGAATCCTTCCACGGAAGCAAACCATTGTTCTGTTGCGCGGAAAATTGTCGGTTTTTTGGTTCTCCAATCGTAGGGATATTTATGCTGATATGCTTCTTCTTTGAGTAAGGCACCCTTTTCTGTCAGTGCTAAAATTATCGCTTCATTAGCATCTTTCAGGACATTTAACCCCGCAAATTGTCCCGCTTCTGCGGTGAAATTTCCCTTATCATCCACGGGAGAAAGTATCGGTAAACCGTAACGTTGGCCGACGATATAATCCTCCTGACCATGGCCGGGAGCAGTATGAACTAATCCGGTGCCGGAATCAGTGGTGACATAATCCCCACCGATGAGAATAGCACTTTCTCTGTCAAACAAAGGATGACGATATTTAGTATGTTCTAATTCCAGACCTTTAACCGTTGCTTTAATCGTCAAAGTCCTGTTAAAAGTATCGGCCAATTTTTCGACTAAATCCGTCGCTACGATTAGATAATTAGACTCGCTAGTTTCTACCACTGAATAGTTTAATTCTGGGTTTAATGCGACGGCTAAATTCCCGGGTAAAGTCCAAGGGGTAGTCGTCCAGATAGCCACGGATAAATTAGGCAAAAATGGCGTTAAAACCGGGGTTGAAACTGATGTGATCGGGAAAGCAACATAGACACTGCGGGAAGTGTGACCTTCGGGATATTCTAATTCTGCCTCAGCTAAAGCGGTTTGAGAACTAGGACTCCAGTGAACCGGTTTTAGTCCCCGATAAATATAACCTTTTAGGGCCATTTTTCCGAATACGGCAATTTGAGCGGCCTCGTATTCAGGTTGTAGGGTTAAATAGGGATTTTCCCAGTCTCCCCAGACTCCATACCTTTTGAAACCTTCACACTGTTCTTTTTGCGTTTGAAGGGCAAAATCGTGGGCTTTCTGACGTAATTTCAAAGGGGTTAGACCCTCTTTTTCCGAGCTTTTGAGACTTTGTAAAACCTTTAGTTCGATCGGCAACCCGTGACAATCCCAACCAGGCACATAGCGCACTTTGTAGCCTTGCAGCAGTTTATATTTATTGATAATGTCTTTGAGAATTTTATTTAAAGCATGACCGATATGCAGAGACCCGTTAGCGTAGGGTGGTCCATCGTGGAGAATAAATAATTCTTTGGGGTTATTTTGCGCTAATTTCTCATATATTTGCTCATCTTGCCAGAATTTCTGGATTTCTGGCTCACGTTTGCTGGCATTTGCTCGCATATCAAAGTCAGTTTGGGGCAAATTAACGGTATCTTTGTAACTTTTAGCGTTGGACATTCTAGCAAACCTATGGATATCAATCGTTTTCGGGATTCATTCCTAAATAACGTCCCTTTGAGAGTCGTTATCTCTAGTCTGTCACATAACTGTAATATAAATATTACAAGTGACAATCATCGATCTATAAGTCTAGCGAGATTGTGTCCAAGAGCGATGATTCCGAAAGGCTATAATTCAGTTATTCAAGGATAGGGAGCATGGGGACGATGGTGACGAATCCTAATTTTTTTTATGTCTCTCCAGAAGTGTATCTAGAAGGGGAAAGAGTCAGTCCGATCAAGCATGAGTACCGAAAAGGACGGATTTATGCGATGGTAGGCGCAAAAAAGCCCCATATTGTCTTAAATACAAATCTAGCCACTTTATTGAGTATCCATCTCGATGATAGTCCCTGTCTTGTTCTCACTTCCGATATCAAAGTCCGGTTAGAGGAGGCAAATTGTTATTATTATCCCGATATTGCGGTGGTTTGTGACGAGAGAGAGATTAACAATACCGATGATTTTATTCTCTATCCCGTTCTGATTATTGAAGTATTATCGAAATCTACGGAATCCTTTGATAGGGGTGATAAATTTAGCGATTATCAAACCTGTCCCACCTTAAAAGAATACATTCTTATTCATCAAAATCAGATGAAAATTGAATGTCACCGTCGCGAGGATTCGGGAGTTTGGCAAGAACAGATCTATGAAGCGGGAGATGAGGTAGAATTTACCAGTGTAGGATTCCGGGGATCGATCGCTTCTATCTATCGCAAAGTCCCCGGTTTGGTATGATTGCCATTCTTTCTTGACATCGCACTTTTATGTGTCTAGGGATAGGGGGATATCTGTCTCCCTTTGCCTAAAAACCGAGATTATCAAGCATTTAATTCTATTTATCACACCTCTAGGAAGTTTTCCTTTTCGGTAGCTGTTCGTCAATACCAATTTAGGTTATACTTTATGTCTATGGGAAGCGATCGCTGTTAGTTTCCCACTGTCCTAGGGAACAATAAACATAGCTGAAAGACAGCACTCGATCATGTAAGGTCAGGTGAGGTGACAATGGATAAATCAAACCTAAATAAGCAATTAGTAATTAATAATATTCAGGAATTTGCCGAGCTTGTTGGTAATTATGATCAAGCTTGGAAGCTTCTTGTGGGTAAAAAGGTTAGTCGTATTCGTGCAGAAGTGAAATACAAAGGGAAAAAGACGGGGATAAAAGGCACTAAGAATTATAAATATGGACAAATCATCAACATAAAATACGAGGATGATACCGTGTCTGTGCATATTAAGTATCAGCGTAATTTTTTTGCTGAATATAAAATCGAGAAAATTATTAATCAATTTAGTGATATATTTCCCTTTATTACCGTACAAGAAATTTTCCAAAAAGTACCAGAAATAAAAAATAAAATACTAGAGGAGATTTATCAAACTCTTGAATATGATTTCCTTAATGTCAATAAACTTTATCAGGAAAGATTGTATAAATATCTGACTAAGGAAGAATTTGGACAAGAAAAATATAGATTTGTGCAATCTTGGCTAGAAAAAAATCTAGGAAGAAAACCAGATTTAGAGCAGTCTGTAGCCATTGGAGAAGTTAATAATAATATCCAAGTCTTAGCGCGTGCGGGGAGTGGCAAAACTAGCACATTAGTCAACAAAGCTTTATTTTTGCAGAAACATTGTGGTATTTTACCAAGGGAAATATTAATACTAGCTTTCAACCGCAAAGCAGCCGAGGAAATAAGAGAAAGAATTGAACACAATTCAGCAAATAACATTCCCTATGTGATGACATTCCATGCTTTAGCTTATGGGTTAGTTCACCCAGAAGAAGAACTAATTTTCGATCAATCCGGTGGGGAACAAAGAAAAAGCAAAGCTTTACAATCAGTAATTGATGATCACCTCAAGTCTCCACAGTATTTCTCAAAGATTCGTGATTTAATGATGGCTAAGTTTCGCGGAGATTGGGAAAATCTAGTTAGAGGTGGTCATTTATTAAATCGAGAAGAAATGTTATCTTATCGTCGTTCTCTACCCAGAGAAGGATTAGATGGTAGATACTATAAATCCTTTGGCGAAAAGGCGATCGCAAACTTTTTATTTGAGCATAATTTATTCTATAGCTACGAACGTAACTATGATTGGAATGGCATAAATTATCGGCCAGACTTTACCATATTTACTGGCAAAAATCAAGGAATTATTATTGAATATTTTGGATTACAGGGTGATCCAGATTATGACGAAATGTCCGCAAGAAAACGTCAGTTTTGGCAAAATGCTCAAAATCAAGCTCGATGGCAATTTCTTGAATTTAATCCTGGGGATATAAAAGCATCACAGGAGCAATTTGGTAATTTACTGAAGCATAAACTTGAAAGTTTTGGTTTACTCTGTAATAAACTGAGTGAAGATGAAATTTGGGCAAAAGTCAAAAGACGCTCGATCGATCATTTTACCAAAGCGATGGTTCAATTTGTGCAACGCTGTCGCCAGCAGTTTTTAACCACTGAAGAATTAGAGAATAAAATTTTTAATCATAATTGTCTAGAGGAATTTGAGTCACAGTTTCTAGAATTAGGACAGGTTTTTTATCGAGCGTATCTAGAAAGATTAAAAGCTACAGGAGAAGAAGATTTTGACGGATTAATGCAAACAGCATCTAAATTGATCACCTCTGGACAAACAATTTTTAGACGGAAATCCAGTGGGGGTGATTTAAGATTACTTAAATATATTTTAATTGATGAATATCAAGACTTTTCCGAACTATTTTACCGCTTGATCACAGCCATTAGACAGCAAAATTCTCAAGCTTGTTTTTTTTGTGTAGGGGATGATTGGCAAGCTATTAATGGTTTTGCTGGCTCAGATCTTAACTATTATCAAAACTTTGCTAATTATTTTCCCAATTCTCTAAAATTAAATATATCAACAAATTATCGTTCAGCCTCTGCAATTGTCACCACAGGAAATAATTTGATGAATGGTTTAGGAAAACCCGCTCAACCTCATAAAAAAGAGTCGGGATTTGTTAAACTGGTTGATCTACAAGATTTTGAGCCAACCCCAAGAGAGATTGAAGATCATAATGGGGATCATATTACTCCTGCTTTATTACGTTTAATCAAGAAGATTATTATTGAAAATAATCAAGAAGTGGTTTTACTCAATCGCAAAAATAACCTGCATTGGTTTGTCAATTATCAAAATAAATTAGAAGACTTTCTTAATGCAATCCGTGGATATCTCCCCGAAAATTTGCGAGATCATTTGACTATTTCCACATCCCATAAATATAAAGGATTAGAAAAACAAGTTGTTATAATTTTAGATGCGGTTAATCGTTCCTATCCTTTAATTCATCCCGATTGGGTTTTTACTAGAATTTTTGGCAGTCATCCCGAGGGAATTGTTGCCGAGGAACGTCGTCTTTTTTATGTGGCTATCACCCGTGCGATCGAGCAACTCTATATAATTACAGAAAGTCCTAACTATTCGCCCTTTCTTGCCCATTTAAATCTGAATAAAATTAATTGGCAAGAATATCCAATACCAGGAGATAATTCAAAATATATAACTATTGAAATCGGCAATCAAAAAGGGAAGGGTTCTCACCCGACTATTCAGATTAGAGACTTGCTAAAAGCTCAAGGATATAAGTGGAATTCCCATCAACATCGACAAATTTGGTATCGTCATGATTTAAGGGCTAGTTTCACCACGGTGGATGATTTCTTCCATCAGTCTTCTTGGTATGCTATTGCTGATGGAGTTGAGGTGTGTTTTTATGACGATTTTCGCAATTTATTATGTGTTTGTCACGTTAACAATGGACAGCATGATTATCTGAAAGCACCGAATATTGAGTTATATTCTCAGGATTTAGAGCCTTGACATACTCCCAAGTTATCAATTGTTTCTCCCCGCTCCCCTCTCCCCTATCACCCCACTTCCCCCCGCATCGCGTACGCAGTAACCACCCCACTGTCCTATACTTTTTAAACAGGATTTAGTATTACTGTGATCATCTTTAAGTAGGTAGGCGTTAAAAGTTGTCAGATCCCCCCGCCTATCGGCATCCCCCCTTATCAAGGGGAGATCAAGGGGGGATTAAAGGCAAAATCCATTTTTAATTTAATTATAACCAGCTACTTATCAAAAAAAGAGGAGAAAAAAGCAAGTTTTGCCCTTCTCTCCTCCAGTCTAGCGATTCATTACATTGAAACAGCAGTGAGTAATTTTTAATTACTATCCACCGCTTTAGTAAGCACCATTATTTTTGGGAAAAACCACAACACCGATAGTTTTGAAGACTACCCAGATATCGGTTAACCAGTTACGGGAATTAACGTAATACACATCCATCTGCACCCGCATGGGATAGGGGATGTCATTACGTCCAGAAACTTGCCATAAACCAGTTAAACCGGGGCGAATAGTTAAAACTTTGTCGATGCGATTGCCATATTTCTGCAATTCTTCGGGAACTAAAGGCCGCGGACCGACGACGCTCATATCTCCCCGCAGGACGTTCCAGAATTGGGGAAACTCGTCTAAACTGGTTAAGCGGAGAAATTTGCCAATCCAAGTTATGCGGGGATCGTCCTTCAGCTTGAAATTATCCTCGAATTCCGCTCGCAGTTGGGGAGAGTCTTCCATCAGTCTCTCTAACACCTTATCGGCATCCATTACCATAGTACGGAACTTGATACAGTTGAAAGGCTGGAAGTTTTGACCGACGCGCTTCTGCATATAGAAGACTGGACCGGGGGAGCTAATCGCGATCAGTAAGGCTAAGATTAAATAAAGCGGCGAAAAGAAAATTAGAACCGATAGGGAGAAAACGATATCGAATAATCGTTTTGAGGTATCGCCGTCTAAAGCTATTAACCAAGATTTTTGATGCCGTCTACCAGAGACCGAAGGTTTGAACCCTCGCTTCATCAAAGCTTGTAGAGCCTTGACGGAGATAAGTTGGCTATTAGCAGTCATCTTACTCCTTCACATCACACACACCACACAGTAACCATGATAAAGCCACAAGACTGAAAAAACAAGTCTTCTGGCCAATAACTGGCACGGGTTATTTTAGAGCCTTTGTACTGAAAAATTTCTGATTAGGGTTTGCGGCAAAAAGTTCCTGGCTGGGGTTAGGAGTCAGTCCCGATGAAAAAATTTTCACCCCCACAGATGAAAGAGGTTTCCTTCCCTACACCCGTTCGGACCTCGGCGTGAGCTTTTGTCGAACGCTGAGCTCACGGCCGAAGCCCACACCCTACACCCTTTTTCCAGTCAGGAGTCAGTAGCCGGTCGTCAGGAGGGGAAGTCAGAATAACAGAATGACCTTGCCCACTGGCAAGCAGAACCCTTTGCAATCGCCTCTGGAAAGTGCAAGGGTTTTGAGTCTCTCGGATCGATTTCTCAACCTTCGTTTCTGGCACTTTTTTGGCTAAAAAAGTGCCAAAACCGTTTTCTAGTAAGGCTTTCAGTAATTTTCAGCAAAAATTAATTATGCAACAGGTTTAATAGATAAAAGGGCATCATTTGCTGATACCCTTTGTGGCTGAATATTTAAGTAGTCACAGATTTGACCCTAAGGATGAAGTATGTTCTTATGTGCGCTCGTCTCCTGACTCGGAGAATTCTGACTCCCGAAAACGAAAACTTTATACTTCATCATTAAGATAAATCCCCTGCTTAGGCAGTGCGTTTTTTCATACTACCTAGTTCTCGAATGCCTAACCAACCGATCAAACTATAGCAAATCGATAGCAACATACTTTGAATACCAATTCTTAACCACTGTTTCAAAGCCTCCAAGTTAGCTTGGCTTTCTGCCTGTTTTCGCCGATCTTGCAGCTGAGTTTGTAGCTGATTTTTGATCTCATCTAATCGCTGTTTAAACTCCTTCGGTTTTTTGGATAAATCCCGTAAATTAGTTAATTGTTCTCTTTGTTGACGTAGGGTCTGTAACTGTTCTGTGCTGATCGTTTGTCCTTGGAAACGACCAGTTTCAATTACTTGATTTCTCTGAGAGATCTGCTGTTCTAATAGTTGGGGATTTTGCGATAGAGTATTCAACTGGGCTAAGAAAGCCTGAATTTGTCCCTCTCCTTGATCAACACCCTGTTCAATTTGAGTCAAAGCGTTGTTTTTAATCTGGTTGATATTATTGATGTGAACAGGAATCATCAACAGAAAAACTAAACCCAACAGTGTAGAAAGAATAAAGATCGGCCAACGCAATTCAAAGCGGGATTTCCTAGGAATAACATCTCTATCTCTATTGTTAGCTTCAATCCAGTAAGCAATTAAAACGAGAATGATACCCAGGAGAGGAACAATTCCTCGATCAACAAAGGTGGTGACGAACCCTACCTGCCATTGGGATTGACTGAATTGATAGGGCAGCGGCAGGATAAACCCATCCAAAAGGAAGGAAATAATGAAAACCAATCCCGTTAATTTCAGGGACAAAGAAGTAAAGCTGTTCATCGCTGTTTCTGTAATGGTATGTCAATGAATAGATTCATTAGTCTGTTTAAAAGTTCTCGCTGGGGATTCCCAGAAGGATTTTGCCGAGAGGCCCTCTGACAAACTGCAATTTCTAGTTAACTCTCGTTTAACCTCCCGCTAAACCCTACGTTAAACCCTTCGGCTTGTCAACCCCTGTCGAGAATCGACTTTAGAAATATTACCTCAATATGGTATCGGTAAACTTATCCCTGTCAAAGAATAGCTCTCTCGCAAAAATCAAAAATCTTCCTTTAGCTGAGAAGACGGTCGCCAGGAGGAGAAAAAAGACAATAGAAAACTATAATATCGATAAAAACTAAGATTATAGCAAATTTATCCGAATTTTTAGATATTTTGACCCGATAGCACTTCGATAACTTACTTTTGCCGCAGGTCTAATAAAATTTTCCCAAGCTCTCAGACTGGGTTTCCCCCCGTATCTCTTACCTAAGACAGAGGCTGTCAAAGGATAAAATTTTCCCAAGCTCTCAGACGAGTCCTGAATCGTTAGCCTATAGTAAAGACAGCCCCCCTGAGTCGATAACAAAACCCATGCAGAAATTGGTGGAAATTTTAGCCGATAAACAAGCTCTGATCGCAAAATCTCTGGCGCTGGTTCTGGAAAAAATCACAACCAGCCTCGACCAACAGGACCATTTTACGATCGCTCTGTCCGGCGGTAGCACCCCGAAACCTCTCTACGAAGCTTTATCCTCTCAACCCCTCGACTGGTCAAGAATTCACGTTTTCTGGGGAGATGAACGCTACGTTAGTCCCGATCATCCCGACAGTAATCAACGCATGGCCCGGTTAGCATGGCTCGATCGCATACCGATCCCGGCCGCTAATATTCATCCTATGCCCACGGATGACCCCGATCCCCACCGGGCTGCCCAAAAATACGATGATCATCTCCGCCAATGGTTTGGGGTCAATTCGCCCGATTTTCCCGTTTTTGACCTGATTTTATTGGGAATGGGCGATGATGGTCACACCGCCTCTCTCTTTCCCCACACGGCAGCTTTAACGGTCAGCGATCGCTGTATCACCGTCGGCGAGAAAGATGGTAATCCCCGCTTGACTTTTACTGTTCCCCTGATCAATCAGGCCCGTTGTGTGATCTTTATCGCTGCCGGCGAAAGTAAACGCCCCGCTCTACATGAGATTTTCTCTGCCTATGGTGACTCTTTCTCCTATCCTTCCCGTCTGATCCACCCCCCGGCCGGGGAATTATACTGGTTACTCGATGCCGCCGCCGGTTCCTCTTTTGTCTAGAGAATAGGGAAATGGGGGAATAGGGAAATGGGGGAATTCAACTAAAACCCCAACACCCCCCGCAACGCGCACGCAGTGACCACCCCAACACCCCCCGCAACGCGCACGCAGTGACCACCCTAACACCCTAACACCCCAACACCCCAACACCCTAACACCCTAACACCCTAATCGGCTTTTTTAGTTTTTCCTTTTTTCTTAAAAATGATCGTTTGTCCCAATTGCGAACATACTAACCCCGATGAGGCCACTCAATGCGAGGCCTGTTACACTCCCTTGCCACGGATGTCTTTCTGTCCTAGTTGTGGGGCAACCATCCAAACTGATGCCACCTTTTGCGGTCAGTGTGGCTACAATTTACAGCCTAATTCTGTCCCCATGGTGGCAGCCGAGGCCGAACCTGAACCTGAACCCGTCCCACCGGTCCCTACAGCCACCGGCGCCTCGATCGCACCTCCTCCTGTTGCCCCCCCACCGGTTCCGGCTGCCACCCGCCTACAGATGGAAATGGCTAGTCTCCAGCACCTACAAACCGATAGCAAAATTGAATTACCCCTACATCTATCGGTAATTCATATCGGCAAACCTAACGCTCGCATTCCCCCCGATATCGATGTTTCCGGTTTTCCCGATTCTGATATCGTCTCCCGGGTTCATGCCGATATCCGCGTCGAAGGAGGCATCTATTACCTCGAAGACAGCGGCAGCGCCAACGGAACCTACGTTAATCACACTCCCCTACCCCCCGGCAATCGTCATCGTCTCCGTGCTGGCGATCGTATTTCCCTCGGTAAAGGGGACAAAATGACTTTTATTTTCCAAATGTCTTAAAAGGGTACAGGTGTTAGCGGTTAGGGGTTAGGGTTTTAGGGTTTTAGGGTTTTAGGGTTTTAGTTGAATTCCCTCATTTCCCCATTTCCCCATTTCCCCACTTCCCACTCCCCACTTCCCACTCCCCAATTCATAATTCATAATTCATAATTCATAATTCCCACTCCCCAATTCATAATTCATAATTCATAATTCCCACTTCCCACTTCCCCACTGAAAATTATGGGTACAAATTGGCGAATCGGCTCTTTATTGGGCATTCCTCTCTATATTGATTCCTCCTGGTTTTTGATTTTGGCTTTTGTCACCCTGATCAATGCCACCGATGCAGAAATTCAGTCTCAGGCTGGCCAAAGTTCTATTTTAGCGTGGTTACTTGGTTTAATCATCGCTTTATTGCTGTTTATCTCGGTTTTACTCCACGAATTAGGTCATAGTTTCATGGCCCGATGCCAAGGTATCAAGGTCAATTCCATTACCCTATTCCTCTTTGGGGGTATGGCCTCGATCGATCGAGAATCGCGGACTCCTCCAGAGGCCCTGCAAGTAGCGATCGCTGGACCCCTCGTCAGTTTTCTCCTGTTTTGTCTCCTATCCCTAGCCAGTCACTTACCCTATTTAAACGCCAATTTAACTTATATATGCGGGCATTTAGCGATAATTAACCTGTTTTTGGCTTTATTTAATCTTATCCCTGGTTTACCCCTCGATGGCGGTCAAATTTTCAAAGCAATCGTCTGGCAAGCGACTGGCGATCGCTGGAAGGGTTTACATTGGGCTGCGATCAGTGGTCAATTAATCGGTTGGTTGGGGATTATTTTGGGGATTTTCTTGGTTCTCTTGACGGCAGCTGTGGAGGGAGCTTGGTTAGGATTAATGGGCTGGTTTATCCTCAGAAATGCCCGCGCCTACGATAATTTAACTAATTTACAGGAAAGTCTCCTCAATTTCACGGCAGGAGAGGTGATGAGCCGACATTTGCGGGTTTTAAACGCCCATCAAACCCTAGAGGAATTCGCCCAAGAATACGTTTTAGACCGAGCGGCTGCCAATACTGCTTATTTTGCCGCATCCGAGGGGCGTTATCGGGGATTAATTCGGGTGGAAGATTTACAGGCGATCGAGCGGAGTTTCTGGTCAGAAAAACAACTGCTTGATCTTGCCCATCCCCTCGCGGAAATTGCCACTGTTGAGGAAAAAACCCCCTTAGTGACGGTGGTGCAGAAATTGGAAACCATCCCAGACCGCATGATCACGGTGTTAACACCAGCCTCCGCCGTAGCGGGAGTGATCGATCGCGGCGATATCCTCAAGGCAATTGCGATTAAATACCAAATTCCCCTAGAGGAAACGGATATTGAACGCGCTCGCGAGGGAGTTTACCCCAGTTATTTGCCCTTAAATGTTATTGCTGCCGCTCTCGACAAGAGTGAACCGCCAAAAATCGGCGAACCTTCCTTAATGTCCTGACCTAGAGAGGATGGACGGTAATAATCTTGAATATGGCTAATGCGAAAATTTCCTCGCTGGTTAACCTGCCACAATTTCCCCGTTTCCACATCTAAACAACTTAACCAGCCTTGGCCGTAGGCCCAAGTATCAATACAAATGGCATGGCCGAGATTAACCGGTTTACCGCTTTTTTGGCTGGTATGGCCGCAAATCATGGTTTTTCCCGAACTATGGGCGGCGGGATATTGAAATTTCTCCCAAAAGAGTTTGTATTCTGGTTGTCTGGCTAGGGGTAGATTGGGATCGAGACCAGCGTGAACAAATAAATGATTTGCAGTTTCGTAGCTATTTATACAGACTTTTCCTAAAAAATCCCAGTGGGATTCAGGAATTTTAATCAGGTGGCCTTCGCTATAGGATTTGAGGGTGGCTTTACCGCCTTTTTCTAACCAGAGACGCTGTTTGAGGGGGTTATTACGGGCTTGCAGCATGATAATCTCGTGATTGCCTTTGAGGGGAATCAAATTTCCCTGTTTATGTAGGGAAATCAGGCGATCGATCACCCCTTTCGAGTCTCTGCCCTTATTAACGTAATCACCGAGGGTGATTAAAGTATCTTGCGGTTTGGGGTTGACGATCTCTAGCAAGTGATCTAGAGCTTTTGAGCAACCATGTATATCGCCGATCGCTAAGGTTCGCATGAGGATTTGGTAGGGGATTAGGGCATAGGTAGGGTTTGCGGCAAAAAGTTTTTCGTGGGGGCAGGGTGTGGGGTGTGGGGTGTAGGGTGTAGGGTTTTACCGATTTTGAGGTGGTCAGTTACCTAATTTTCAGGGAAAAAGTCCAGGAATTTTACCCCCGATCCCTCCAATGGTAGGCACTTTTTGAGGTCAAAAAAGTCTAAAAGCCTTATCAAACAAAGTTTTTAGATTTATTCAGCAAACCCTAGGTAGAGGTAAAAGTATTAAAGAAATCTGTTCACGACAAACAGCGATTATCGCTGATCTTGCTTAGGGTAACAAAAAGGCTTAGAGTAAAATGTACCATAAATTATCAAATCTACTAAATTAATTAAGCTGTGCCGAAAGTTGTTATTGCAGGTAACTGGAAAATGCACAAAACCCAGAGAGAAGCTTTGGAGTTTTTGCAAGATTTTAAATCCCATCTAGATGAAACCCCCGACGACCGAGAAGTAGTTCTTTGCGCCCCTTTTACAGCTTTAGCTGTCCTCTCTAAAACCCTCCACGGTGGTCGTATTCGCTTGGGGGCGCAAAATGTCCACTGGGAAAAATCGGGGGCTTATACGGGCGAAATCTCGGCGGATATGTTAACCGAAATCGGGGTTCACTATGTGGTTATCGGTCACAGTGAACGCCGGCAATATTTCGGCGAAACCGATGAAACCGTCAATTTAAGGGTTATATCTGCCCAAAAACAAGGTTTAATCCCGATTATCTGCGTGGGAGAAAGTAAAGCCCAAAGAGATGCCGGAGAAACGGAAAAAGTAATTATCAAGCAAATTCAAGCAGGTTTAGTCAATGTTGACCAAAAAAACCTCGTTATCGCCTACGAACCCATCTGGGCGATTGGCACGGGGGAAACCTGCGAAAGTGAGGAAGCCAATCGGGTTATCGGTTTGATTCGGCAACAATTAGACAATCCCGAAGTCACCATTCAGTACGGGGGTTCGGTAAAACCGGATAATATCGATGAAATTATGGCTCAATCGCAGATAAACGGGGCTTTAGTCGGTGGGGCGAGTCTAGACCCCGCCGTATTCGCTAGGATTGTTAATTATCGTTAATTGATTTCTGCTGCCATGACGCTATTTTCCAAAACCCCGATGCCTTCTATTTCCACCCGAACCTTATCCCCCACCTGCATCGGTCCGATTCCTTCGGGAGTTCCCGTTAAAATCACATCCCCCGGCAGCAGGGTCATCACTTGGGAGATATAAGCCACCAAGACATCGGGGGGAAAGACCATATCACTGAGATAACTGCTTTGTTTGGGTTCGCTGCCGTCATTGAGAAAAGTGGTTAATTGCGCCCCGATACTCAATTCCCGGACAATCCAGGGGCCGAGGGGACAAAAACTGTCAAATCCTTTCGCCCGCGTCCATTGGCTATCTTTTTTCTGTAAATCCCTAGCGGTGACATCATTAGCAATGGTATAACCCCAGATTTTGCTTCTGGCCTGGGCTGTGGTGCAGTTTTTGGCGGTTTCTCCGATAATTAATGCTAATTCTCCCTCATAATCTACTCTTTCCGATTGGGGCGGATAAAAAATTGTTTCACCATCGGCGATAATTGTCGTCGGTGGCTTGAGAAATAAAAGCGGTTCTTCCGGTACAGGTGTTCCCATCTCGGCGGCGTGGGCGCGGTAATTTTTGCCCACAGCAATAATTTTCGACGGGAAACAGGGGGCTAATAGTTGGTAGCTATCAGGTTCTAATTCTATTTTGGTTAGTTGCCCTCCTTGCCAGGGAGGGGCATCAAAGACAGCAACGCTACGGTTTAGCTGTAACAGTCCGTAGAAGATTTGTCCTTGACGATGTTTCACTCGTACATAGCGTTGCGCCATATTTTTCTGGGAATGACTAGCGATCGACTCTCGGATAGTAGTATGATCATATATCCTTGCTTCTTTATTAAAAGCTAGAGAGTTATTAAAATCAATTAACCTCTGGCCTTGACAAAGAAGCCTTCTAGTCCATAAGGATTCTGACATGAGCAATAACTACGAAACTCTTTACATTCTCCGTCCCGATTTAGGGGAAGAAGTCGTTCAGCAACAAGTGGAACGTTATCGGACTCTGATTAGCGAACACAGCGCCACAGACATTGAGGTTAAGGTGTGGGGTAAAAAACGCCTGGCCTATCCCATCAAAAAACTCAATGATGGTGTCTATGTGCAGATGAATTATCAGGCCAGCGGCAAACAAGTCGCCCCCATGGAACGGGCCATGCGTTTAAGTGATGAGGTTATTCGTTATTTAACCCTAAAACTCGATCGCGTGGTGGCCCCCCCGGCCGATTTATCTCCCCTAACGGAAATTCCCCCCTCTCCTATCACCGAAGCAGTGGTGGAAGATGACGGTATCTCCGCTGAAGATTAATTATAGTCACAACTGTGTCGGGTCAATGCCCAATTCCCGTAATCGGGCAAAAGCGCGGTCGCGTTCTTGTTGTGCTTGGTCGCGTTCTTGTTGTGCTTGGTTGCGCTCCTCAAAGAGGGTTTCAGGGTCTTTAAATCGTTCCCCATCCGGATAAAAGACCTCTAAACCCTCTTCAAACATCTCAAACCGAATCCCTAGGATTGGGGAAGTCCAGGGAAAATTCAAGGCCGTTACTGGGAAAAAATCCTCTTGCTGATTGGGTCGCACCAATCCCCAGAAATCATGGGAGTCTGGGTCATAGAAAAACATTTCTAATACCCCATACTCCCGATAGAAAGACTGCTTTTTGAGCATTTCCCTGGCACTATTGCTCGGAGAGAGGATTTCAAACACTACCTGGGGGGCAATATGGTCTTCTTCCCATTGTTTATAGCTGCCGCGCTCACCAGGTGGACGGCCGAAAACTACCATGGCATCGGGAGCTTGACGGGGAGCGGGTGGTACAGTTACCTGCTGGGGATACCAGAGCAAATCTCCGGCAACAAAGACGGTTTGCCCTTTAAATAAATACCTGAGATTGGCAACCAAGCGAACAATCCAGCGATATTGAACTGTGTTGTCGGCCATAGGTTTACCGTCGGAGTCAGGATAGAAAAGTTGGGGTTCGATGGGTGCTTGAACCATGCTTTATCTCTTGCGATCGCATTTTTGCCTAACTTTATTGTATCACCGCAAATCCTGGGTTTAAAACCCCATCCTAAAAGGACGGCTTGGCCTTGTACTAAATCCGTTGAGTATGGGCTACATATCAGGAGAGGCACTCATGCAAAAGGCAAAAGTCAAAGGGGAGAATAAATAATCATTTAATAACAGGATTTAGTATTATATCTAAATTTTTAATAAAGTCGAGGTTGAAAATTATCGGGAATATCCAATTCAAATACTTGGTCATGAATCCGAGCCACATAAAACCCTTCTTGCAGAATTTTTTCCCGTAATTCTGATGATAAATGAACTGCCGCTAATATGCCATAGAGTTTTTTATCTTTGTGTTCAGGAAAAAAGCGGCGAAACCGTTGCAAAATACTTTTTAATTGTGAAATAGACTCCTCTCTAGCATGACTTTTAACCTCGACGATATAAGCAGTATTTAGCTCACCATTGGTATAGGCAAGGACATCAATTTCTAGGTGTTTTCCATCTTTACTGACTCGCACACTGGGACTAACAACTTCCATACCAAAGCGTTGTCTGAGAATCTTTTCCATTGAAGGGAGGGCAAGTCCTTCGGTAAAACTGCCGAATTTTGCACCGAGTCCCCCAATTTGCTGACCTAATTCTTTGAGTTGTTTGTCAGTTTTCTTCTGTTGCTGACTAACTTCCTTCAATAGTAGGTCAGTCTCCTTCAGTTGTTTGTCGGTTTCTTTTTGAGCAGTCGCTAATTCGGCTAAGAGTCGCCATACGTCTTCGGATGTAGTTGCCACAGCTAATTTTTTCTCTCTGATTTAGTCTATTGCTATTTTACTGAATTTTGCCGATTCATGAAGAAGATAGTGCTTTTGCCTTTGAGTAAGAGAGCGATAAGTAGGGCGTGTTACGCTGTCGCTAACATACCTTTATTTTTATAAGTAACTTAGAGTATTTTTAAGATTTGATAAGTTTAACGGCAAGAGCTTGACATCTACAGACAAAAATGCCATTATAGCAACCGAAAGGCCATTTTTTAGGAAGCATTTAGTTATGACATTAGCAAAACTAAATTGATTGTCGGGGGGGAGGCAAGAATAGCTTATCAAAATTAGCCATCGCTTCCTCTGCCATTGCTTTTAGCACTCTAGCAATATCACCAGTTCAAGCTGCTCAGCTAATTATTCCCAACACAACTGTTTTAGGGACTAATGTTTTTTCTGGGCCAACTTTCACGGTTTCTCAAAACTTTCTTCCGTCAGACACCTTAAGTGTTAATGTGTCTGGAACAGTAGATATCTGGGCTGGAACATTGGCTATGAATGCTGCGGGTATTATTACCCAAACAACACAGCCAGGATTCAGTGTGGGACAAACTATCGCGGCGGGTTCCGGGGCAACACGTCCGGGTCAACCCAGTGGTTCTCTACTTATTGGTAATAGCACACTGGGATTTTTTCCTCTATTCTCAGCTAATGCAGCCAATGGTTTAGGCAGTGCCAATCCACCAACAAATTTATCATTATCTGGTGTGCCTTTATCCAGCATATTTACAAATGTAGGCTTTACGGGTATTGCTAATGGCACTGTTCTTCAGTTTCGTATCAACGATATTAATTCTTCTGATAATAGCGGTCAATTTGTCATTTCCTCCCCTCCGCCATCTACCTCAACCCCTGAACCTAGCACAATTTTAGGCTTAGGTGTATTAGGATTGGGTGCTTTCTGCCAGCGCAAACTATCTCAAGGGAAGAAGTCAAAACAGGACAATTGAGTTGAGAACTTTGGGATTTATCCCCCCTTAATCTTCCCTGAATAAGGGGGATATCTGACAGTTTTTAACACCTACCTACTTATATAAAAATAGGGGTTGGGTTGAGCAATAGCAAGGACTAACCTGCTATTTTGTAATTTTCAAAGGTAGGTCTTTTTCTTTTCTAACTTCTCAACATAAGTCAATGGCCTCTTTGATATTTTGTAGAGCTTCTTCTTGAGTCTCACGAAGTCGTTCAGCAACAAGTCGCCTTCATGGAACGGGCCATGGGTTTAAGTGATGAGGTTATTCGTTATTTAACCCTAAAACTCGATCGCGTGGTGGCCCCCCCTGCGGATTTATCTCCCTTAACGGAAATTCCCCCCTCTCCTAAGTAGTCGTGCAAAATTAATTTCTTGGTTAGGATAGGCAAAAGGCAAAAGGCAAAAGGCAAAAGCTTTATCGAAATGTGTAATTAATTTTGCTTAGGTACTTATCACCGAAGCGGTGGTGGAAGATGACGGTATCTCCGCTGAAGATTAATTATAGTCACAACTGTGTCGGGTCAATGCCCAATTCCCGTAATCGGGCAAAAGCGCGATCGCGTTCCTGTTGTGCTTGGTCGCGTTCTTGTTGTGCTTGGTTGCGCTCTTGTTGTGCTTGGTTGCGCTCTTGTTGTGCTTGGTTGCGCTCCTCAAAGAGGGTTTCAGGGTCTTTAAATCGTTCCCCATTGGGATAAAAGACCTCTAAACCCTCTTCAAACATCTCAAACCGAATTCCTAGGATTGGGGAAGTCCAAGGAAAATTCAAGGCCGTCACCGGGAAAAAATCCTCTTGCTGATTGGGTCGCACCAATCCCCAGAAATCATGGGAGTCTGGGTCATAGAAAAACATCTCTAATACCCCATGCTCCCGATAGAAAGACTGCTTTTTGAGCATTTCCCTGGCACTATTGCTCGGAGAGAGGATTTCAAACACTACCTGGGGGGCAATATTGTCTTCTTCCCATTGTTTATAGCTGCCGCGCTCACCAGGTGGACGGCCGAAAACTACCATGGCATCGGGAGCTTGACGGGGAGCGGGGGGTACAGTTACCTGCTGGGGATACCAGAGCAAATCTCCAGCGACAAAGACGGTTTGCCCTTTAAATAAATACTTGAGATTGGCAACCAAGCGAACAATCCAGCGATATTGAACTGTGTTGTCGGCCATAGGTTTACCGTCGGAGTCAGGATAGAAAAGTTGGGGTTCGATGGGTGCTTGAACCATGCTTTATCTCTTGCGATCGCATTTTTGCCTAGCTTTATTGTATCACCGCAAATCCTCGGTTTAAAACCCCGTCCTTTTAGGACGGCTTTGCCTTAGACCTCCTGCCAAAGTTGTATAAGTAGGGTTTGCTACGCTGTCGCTAATACACCTTTATTTTTATAAGTAACTTAGAGTATTGTTAATATCGATTAAGGTCAATGGTAAGATTAAGTAAAATCAATGGTTAATATATATACTTCTAGGGGTATATATATTATAGTTTGGGCAAAACCACATTCTTTAAGAGGTATTTGCCTATGTCATTAGCAAAACTTATCAAAATTTCCATCGGGGGGGGGTAGCACTTATCAGTCTCGCCCTCTCTGTTGAAGCTGCTCAAGCCATTTCTTTTAACATTTCTTGGACGGGAGCTAATGGCTATAACTTGACAGGGATGTTTGGTTACAATGACTCCTTGATTGGAACAGGGCCGATCACGGGCGGTCAACTTGACTTTTTCATGATGGAAGTCTTCCAAAATACAACTTCTCTGGGGACTTGGCAGCCCAGCCAAGGAGGAACATTCAACTTTAACTTCAATACCACGACAGGACAATTTTTAGTTGGTGGATCAAGCGGTTCTACTACAGGTCAAGTGTGGGGACTATCTGGTCCCTCGGTTGGCTTCGCATCGGGCGATAATGGGCAAGTTGTAGGCAATCCCAGCTTTATTTTTAGTTCTTTTATCCCCATAGCACAAAGTACCCTAACAGCCACCGTCAAACAACCTATTTCCGTCCCCGAACCCTCAAGCTCTCTGGCTATTCTCGTTGCAGGAACGGCAGTCGGATTGGGGGCTTTCTCGAAGCGGAAGTTAGCTCGATCAAAGAATAAGTAGCCTGCTTTTTTAACTGGTATTATCCATAGAGTACAGCAGAATAGGTTCCGCCCCCACCCTACCTAGGGTGTTTTTTTGTCAACAAACTAGGGATTTTTGCGATTATATCCCACATTCCGCACCCTAAGTGTCACAACGTCTCGAAAGAGGAAGGGGCGTGAGTCAAAATACTTATCTAGAGGAGTGAGTTGGCGGCAAGCTGCCGCCAACTAAGCCGAAAAATTCAGGGTTCCCCGTTCATTCTCAATAAACAGCACTTGTTGAGAATGACCAGGCAATCAGACTTAACATCTAGCGGCGAGATGTTACAGTTGCTCGCTTTGTTTTGTCACCCCTGGAAGTCAATCCATCTGGTCAAGATAAGAGATAATATTCCTGGCAAGGTTTGCGGAAAAATCTCAAAATGTTGCGCCTCTCATCCGTTAAGTAGGGTTTGTTGAAAAAGTTTGTTGGTGGGGTTAGGAGTCAGGCTTCGGCCGTGAGATCAGCGTTCGACAAAAGCTCACGCGGCTCGACTGAGCGCTCGACAAAAGCTCACGCCGAAGTCTCGCCGAACGTCCGAGGTCTGAACGGAGTCAGGAGTTTCAGGCTTTGTTGCCCTCTCTTTTTGTACCAGTCTATGTACTACAGGAAAGATAATGCAAGATTTTTGAGGGTTCCAATCCTATTTTCGCAGCACGAACATCGGATTTTAACAGGTCAAAAGCCTTATTTTAAGAGGGTTTTACCATTATTCAGCAAACCCTAAGTAGTCGTGCAAAATAAATTTCCTAGTGAAGATAGGCACTCATGCAAAAGGCACTCATGCAAAAGCTTTGTGGGTCAGAATTACTCTAACCATCGAGAGTGATCAAGAGCGAGAATTTTGAATGGCAGTAATTAAACCTCTCACCTCCTCGGTTCCCTCGGAAGCTTCAAAGGAAGTGGGAAATTTACCCTTAGCAATCATCCGCAATCCCAAGGGAGCAATACTTAATAAACCCTGTAAATCGCGCCAATAATTGCCCAGCACATAGAGGCCGAATTGGCGTTCATCAACCCATCCCCCTGCTTTGACTAATTCCACTAAAACTTTCCGGTGACGAATGGGACGACTACTATCGGCCGACTTGCGAGCGAGTATTTCCTGTTTAATTTTACCGATCTGATCCATAGGAGCCACTTCCATAGGACAAACCGCATTACAGAAATAGCAACGGGTACAACCCCAAACCCCTGCGGTGCCTTGGTTATAAAGTTCTAGGCGACCTTCTTGATTACCATCGCGGGAATCTGCTAGGGTGCGCTGCGCTTTTGCTAAAGCGTGGGGTCCGACAAAATCGGGATTGACTTGCTTGGCGTTACATTCCGAATAACAGGCCCCGCACATAATGCAGTTACCCATCTGATTGAGATTGGCTCTTTCTTCTGGAGTTTGCAGAAATTCTCGTTCGGGAATGGTGCGCGCTTGACTACTAATATAAGGTTCAACCTTTTCTAAATCGTCCCAAAACGGTTGCATATTGACGATTAAATCCCGGATAATCGGTAAATTACCCAGGGGTGCGATCGTGATTTCGGGAATTTCTCCGGCATCTTTTTGGCTACAATGGTTTAATTCACTGGCGATATTTTGTTGACAAGCCAAGGCCGAACGACCGTTAATTTTCATAGCACAGCTGCCACAAATTGTGTTGCGGCAATTTTTGCGAAAGGCCAAAGTTCCATCAAGTTCCCATTTGATGCGATTAAGGCAGTCGAGAATTGTATTTCCCGCCTCCACCTCTAGGGTAAAATTTTCTAGGTAGGGGGTGTCGTTGGGTCGTTGACGCAGAATTTTAAAATAAACTTCCATACTCGGCACGGGGATGAGGGACTCCTAATACTCAGGATAATCGATGTTAACGGGCCAAGGGGGAGCTAGTAATGGTAATTAATCCTTAAGATTTTCCCCGGTCGGTTGAGCCAAGGGGTGGGTATCTAGGCCTAATGATAGATGGGCAAGTCGATCGAAAACAGTTTAATCCCCCCGGATTTACTGCTCTGGGTCATTAGTTTTTTGCCAACTCCAACCACAAGTATATTTTCTCAATTCCTTGCTAGGTATAGCTTAAACGGTTTTTTGTCCTCACTTTCTCCCCCCTGTTTTCCTCGCACCCGACCAAAAATTGCCAGAGTCTTGGCCAAAAATTTCCTCTCCCCCACAAGGTTTACACTTACTACCTAGTCTGGGGTCTTCTTAGCACGATTGTCATCACCGAACCATCAGTTTTAAAAAATTTATTATTCCCCTCTAGACATTTTTGGCAAGATTTTTGGTATGATCAATTTGTCAGTGTAAACTTAATTGACAGTCAGTCAAAAATCAAGAGACATTAAAAAGTACCATGAGTGATATCTCTCCTACTCCCCTAACCGGGAAAGCTCTACTTCAAAAAGTCAAAGAGTTATCCCACTTACCCCGTCGCGAAACGGCAAAACGTTGTGGTTACTACTCTCAAAGTAAAGATGGCCAAGTTCGGGTCAATTTAACCGACTTTTACGATGCTGTTTTAGGTGCAAAAGGGGTTCCTCTTGATCCCGAAGGGACTAAAGATGGCCGCGGCCGCGAACCCACTTTCCGGGTTAGTGTCCATAAAAATGGTCAAATCGTCATCGGTTCCACCTATACCGAACAAATGAACTTGCAGCCCGGGGATGAATTTGAAATCAAACTTGGCTACAAGCACATCCACCTCAAACAAATGGAATCAGAAGAACCGGCAGAAGCTTAAATGGGTTACGGAGTAGGGATAAGGATAAAAAAAATCGGCAGTCAAAAGGGCTAGTTTTGACAAGACCGACCAAAAAGACAATATAGATTCTTACCCCTAATTCTAACCCCTGACCGCCTCTTTTATCAACTTGAGGGGTTTTCCTTAAGCACTTTTTCTTCTTTTTCGCAACCCCCTAGGGATGGATTTTTGTTGGAGCTAGGCTTTAGCAGAGCAAAGTTCCACAGTTATTCTATCCCTAGAGGGTTTGTTTTATGGGTGTTAGGGGTAGGGGGTAGGGAAATGGGGAAATGGGGGGATAGGGAAATTCCAACTAATACCCCAAAACCCCAAAACCCCACACCCCAGACCCCACAACCCACACCCCCATCAGCTAATTGACAATGGAGATTGCCGCCTTAATAAAAATTATTATTTTCCTGTTAGTCTGGTTAATTCTCTGGCTGCCCATTGCCATTGGTTTAGGGAGTCGTTTGGGATGGCAACCGCTGCAAGGGACAAAACCTGACCAAAAATTACCCCTAGTGGCCTCTCTTTACGCCTTGGCTCCCTTAGTTATCTGGGGATTATTGAAGATAGAGGGGAGCAGCCTCGATAATTACGGATTAATTTGGTCATTTTCCCTCTTTATCTCCCTAACCAAAGGATTAATCTTGGCAGTGGTGGGATTAGGGATAATTTTTTTCCTAGAGGGGATTTTGGCCTGGGTACATTGGCAGCCCAAAAATCTAACTCGCGCTTTTTCCTTGAGTTTACCCCTGTTGATAGTGGCCCTCTGGGTGGGTATTACCGAGGAATTAATCTTTCGGGGCATCTTTTTGAGCCAATTAAGCCAAGAATACGGGTTTTGGGTGGCGGGAGCCATTTCTAGCCTAATTTTTGCCCTGCTGCACCTGCTTTGGGAACGTCAGCAAACGCTGCCGCAACTACCCGGTTTATTTCTGATGGGCATGGTTCTGGTCTGGGCGCGGGCGATCAATCATGGTAGTTTAGGATTAGCTTGGGGACTTCATGGCGGTTGGGTGTGGGGATTGGCCTTACTAGACAGTGCCGAATTGATGTCTTACAGCGATTCTGGGTTAGTTTGGGTTAAAGGTATCTATAACCAACCTTTAGCGGGGTTAGCTGGCATTCTTTGCCTCTTGGGGACAGCTTGGGGGTTAAACCTGCTGCAGTAGCCAAAAGCCGGTAAAAGTGCGGCCAGAATCATCCGGTTGTATGAGAAGAAAGTGCCAACCTTGGCTTTCCTCTTTGGTTGCCTGATAAACATTGGCTGCCCGGGCCACTTCTTCATCCTCGTAGGTTAGGAAAATCCAACGTTCATTTAGGCCCGATTCCAAGACCAAACCGCCCGATCGCCCCGTTTCTGTGGGAATATGATCGATAAATACTGGGTTAATTTCCTCCAACCAACGAGCGATCGCCAGAGATTTTTTACCACCGGTAATCACCACACCGGGGATCATTAAAGTGGAGGCTAAACCTAATTTTAAAGGAGAAAAGGCCTCTGGTAGGGAAAGAATCGGTATTCTGCGATCGCCAAAAAAATTAACTAAATCAACGGCGGGAAAGCGAGCAAAACGCCACTCTTGACCTAAAAATTGGTCTGGTAGGGGTTGCGGTGGAGGAGAGTCGATATTGATGGGGATTTGCCGTAATTCTAGCTGTTTTTTCAGGGCATTAACGTGACGGGTTAACCGGATTTTGATCTGTAAATTTTGACCAGCGAGGAGAAATAAATTGGCGCATTGGGGGCGAAAAACTTGGATAATTTCCGGAGGGGAGACTTGACAAGCTTGCCGTAACTGTTGGGTTAACCAGTCGCTATTAGCTTGGGATTGGGGACAGGAATTTTCATAGATAAGATGACCGAGAGAATCGAAAATTAACAATTGCCAGACTGTCTCAAGAGGAGAAGAAGATGAAGATTTATAAAAATCCGCTTGCCAAATAGTCATAATTCACTAAAAAGCCACCAGTAAAAAGTCAAAAAATGGGCACATCTCAGTTTTGTTGAAATATCTATAGGACATTTTGGGCGCACGCAATGCGCCCCTACCATTGGCGCGATAATATTATTGTCGGGGCGAATTGTATTCGCCCTCTTTTAATAACTGCTGCTGCTAACCAATATGTGAGAGAAAGTCACAAATAGGAGATGCACCCAACTAAAAATTTTACCTTACCAAGACTTTAAAAATCTAGGAGCGAGACAAAAAAGGCTATATACTAGGGAAAGCTATAGCAAAAAAGTCGAGACAATGGAAGAAAATTGGCTAGAAATTGGGACAATAGTAGCACCCCAGGGACTGGAGGGAGAATTGCGAGTTTTATCGGTATCAGATTTTCCCGAACGTTTTCAGAAGCGAGGGATAAGGGGAATACAAGGACCCCAAGGAGGAGAAATCCGAGAAATTGCTCTGCTCAGGGGACGTGATCTACCGGGCAAAAATGTTTATGTTATCAAGTTAGAGGGGGTTGAAAATCGTGAACAAGCCGAAGCTTTGCGCGGATATAAATTATGGGCAAATAAACTAGAAAAACCTCGCCTAGAAGCGGATGAATATCATGTTAGCGAGCTAGTCAACTTAGAGGTTTATCATCACCTGACAGGAGAAAAAATCGGGGTTGTAGTAGATATTTTGTGGGCGGGTAATGACATTTTAGCAGTGCAACTAGAAGCAAATCTCGCCCCCCTCAAGAAAAAAAGTTCATCCTCCGACTCAGGGGCCCGGGCCCTGATCCCCTTCGTCAAAGAAATTGTGCCACTGGTGGATCTAAAAGCGGCACGCATCGAGATATCGCCACCACCGGGGTTATTAGAGATCAATTTATCCTAGGCTGATTCTTGATGGTGGATTTTGACAAAGATAAGGTAACACTGGAACGGTGAGGATTAGCTGCTTTTTTAGCTAACTTAACAACACCTAGTCATCGTTACGGACTGCTAACCAACCGTGACAATTTTTGATTTTTAGAGGAGGTCCACTTTTGTCACGGAAATGGGTAATCTCAAAAGGAAAGACAGATATTATTTTGATGAAAGGCTATGGGTATCAGCATCCTGAGAATCTTGGCGATCGCAGCTAATAGTTTTCGCGAGGTTATTCGCGATCGCATTCTTTACTTTATCGGGTTTTTTGCCTTGTTGATGGCCTTCGCTTGGCGTTTATTACCAGAAATTGCGGTGGGAACCCATCAGAAAATCTTTCTTGACTTGGGATTAGCCGCTATCGGATTATTAGGGGTAATTGTCGCGGTTTTTGTGGGTACAGGGCTAATTAATAAGGAAATTGACAAGAAAACTATTTTAGTTTTGATTCCTAAACCCCTGAGTCGGGCCGAATTTATCCTCGGTAAACACTTGGGTTTATCCGGGGTTTTAGCGGTGATGTTGGGGGTAATGTTGGTGATTTACCTGCTGATGTTGCTGGGGATGAAAGTATCTTTTCAAGCTTTACCCCTAATTGTCTCGGTTTTCTATCTCGGTTTGGAATTAATTCTGATCGCAGCCGTGGCGATCGCTTTTGGGGTATTTACCAGTTCAATTTTAGCCACGTTAATGACTTTTGGGGTCTATCTCATGGGTCACATCAGCAAAGATCTGATCCAATTGGGTATAATCAGCAAAAATGCCAATATCCTCGCTATCACCAAAAATATTTATCTAATTCTCCCAGATTTGGAGAGATTAAATTTTAGAAACGAGGCCGTTTATGGTTTGCTGCCTAGTGCTGATGTCTTAATCGCTAATGCCCTCTACAGTCTCGTTTATACTGGTCTATTATTGGGTATCTCCATCCTCATCTTTTCACGACGACAATTTTAACTGGGGTTGCCGAATCAAGGCATGAATGTCATCGCCATCGATTAGTTTATAGAGATGATTAGCCATGAAATTAAAGGCACAACTGCATATTTTAAGTCGAGAGGCGGTCAATTACGGACTGACCACCGTAGTCATGGAAGAAGCGGTTAATCCCGTCCTCGCGGCCATGGCCAGACAGTTAAAACATTTACAATACTATGTGGTGCAGAATAGCCAGGGTGATTGGTTACTAACCACCTTAGCTCATCGGCAGCAGCCGCAACAGGAGAAAAGGGTAATCTATGCCTTTGCTACGGAAAAAATGGCCCTATCTGCCCAAAATACCGCCCATTCACCCCTATCAACGCTCCTGATTCCCGTAACCCATCTTTTATTCCAATTATTTGCTCTAGAAAAAGTAGATAGTATTATTTTTCTGGAAAATGCACACACCGCTCAAACGGGAAAAGAAATCACCCGGACCCAATTAAAGGCCAATATTGAAAAACAACTGCAAAAACTAGCGGTAATTCCTCCCCATCTTGCTTAATCTAGTGTCACCGGAGAGATTTTTGAGAAAGGAAGGTGTCGCTAGTGTAGGCCACACTTCACCCCATCAGATATAGTATAAGTAAAGTATATACATCCTCAACAATAGGGTGGTCAGGATGAATACAAAAACCCCCAACTACTAGACCGCCAGTGTCAGGATGATAAAACGGCCCTCGATTGTCAAGCTGTATCCCTAACAATGGAGCAGTTAAACTAGGAGCCGTCGGAGGCGAAAGTCTCACCCACGTTTCTCAAGGGGAGGAGATGGAGGTAACTCTATGATCAAACCCTAATAGATAGATTGGAATCTATCAGTATCCGCCGCCACTAATACCTTAAATCTTAGCCAGAATGCCAGATTTACACTTGCTTAATTCTCATCCACAGGCCCTAGAAACTGCCTTCATCGCCACTGCCGACCGGTCTTTTTCCTACCCTCTATCCCTCGACCTGGACACAATTAATCAACGTTTTGACTTCGCTAACGCTGCGGAAATCGTCGCTTGGTCCGCGGCCACCTTTGGGGAAGGTTTGGTGATGAGTACCAGTTTCGGCATTCAGGCGGCGGTGATGTTGCACCTCGTCACCGCAATTATCCCCGATATTCCCATCATTTGGATCGATACCGGCTATCTTCCCCCGGAAACCTATCAATTTGCCGAAGAATTAAGCCAACGCCTCCATTTAAACCTGAAAGTTTATCAATCTCCCCTCAGTCCCGCCCGCATGGAAGCAATCCACGGTAAACTGTGGTCAAATAACGATCTCGACTCCCTCAATCTCTACGACAAAATCCGCAAGGTGGAGCCGATGCAACGGGCCTTGAAGGAATTAAAGGCCACCGCTTGGTTAGCAGGTTTACGTCGCGACCAAACCGACCACCGCAAAACTCTCCAATGGGTCAATCAACAGGGCGAACGTTACAAAATATTACCGATCCTTGACTGGAATGCCAAAACCATCTATGACTATCTGACTAAATACGATCTTCCCTACCATCCCTATTTTGATCTAGGTTATGTCTCCGTCGGTGATTGGCACTCCAGTCGGCCTTTAACCGCCGATGATAGCAACGAACGAGACACCCGTTTCAAGGGTTTAAAACAAGAATGCGGTCTTCATTTACCCTTAACCCCCGGAGAAGCACAAAGTCTCGACGCAAGCTCCCTATAACTGCCGGGGTGGAAAATTTGCCGGTGCGATCGGTTCCTAGACGTTAGACAATGGTTAATGATTATTAATCCCCCATTAACCATGGCTATTTTAGAAAGTTTTCTCGAAGTCGGCTCTCTCAAGTGGTTCTATCGACAGGTTAACCCCGCTCAACAACCGGACACAACCCCCGTGATCCTACTCCATGGTTTACCCGCCCATGGCTATATTTGGCGGGAATTATTGACCAGTTTAGAAGAATATAACATTAATGCCATTGCCCCCGATTGGATCGGTTCCGGTTTATCCGCTAAACCCGATGCCAGAGATTTCGCCTACACACCTAGCGCTTTTTGTCAAGCCTTGGCCGATTTTATTCAAGCTCTCCAATTGCCGAAAATCTCCCTCATTGTCCAGGGTTTTTTAGCCTCCGTCGGGTTACAATACGCCCTAGAAAATCCTGATAAAATTGAGCGCTTGATCGTTTTAAATACTCCCCTCTCCAGTGATGTTAAATTACCCTGGATAATGAAACAATGGGGGCTACCTTTCCTCGGAGATATGGCAACTCAAGACCCCTTATTAGTCGATCGTACTTTAGAAACTGGTAGCGGTTTTGTGATTAGTGATGCAGATCTGGCTATTTTCCGTCAACCTTATCTAAAAACTTCGGCAGTGGGTCGCGCTTTACTGGCCACGATTCGCAATTTAAACCTATCGAAAACTATGGCAGAAATTGAGACAGGTTTAGAGAACTTTGAAAAACCTATCCTTTTTGTCTGGGGAATGGCGGATCCTTGGTTATCTTCTGTCACTGTCGAAAAATTAGCTACTAAATCAGGAGTGGAATTAATCCCCCTCGCGGAAGCGAAACACTATCCCCAAGAACATTGGTCAAAAGAAATTAGTCCCCGGATTATTAATTTTCTCGGACGCAAAACCTAAACCTCGATACTTTCTAGGAATTGATAGCAAAATTTCCCTAGAAAGTATTGATCAAGTTATCCTTAGTATATCTGGACTTCCCCGTTGACAAAAAGCCATAAGCTGTGCTGTAGAAGGGATTAAGAGAATTTACGCCGCCCCGTTACTGGGTACAAATCAGGGAAACTCCCAATAAATCTAACGCTTTTTGTTGCAGTTGGGTCGGTCGAGTTATCTTAGAAAAACGATAACTTCCCTCTCTAATCGTACATTCCACTGTATTCAAGCAAATTGTCCCCAGGTCTTCCAACAAAGTCCGAAAACTATGCACAGGAAAGTTCTCTTGATTCCGTTTTTTTCTCTCTTTAGACTGAGCGGATTCACTCCGATTGGCTTTAATCACATTCAGAGAACCATCATCAATTTCTTCATCCTCAAATAATAAAGGAGCCAAGCACTGTTTTAAATGCCATTCCACATAATAAGCCAACATACATAAAAAGATATGAGCTTTGACTCTATCACCCTTATAATGATAGATAGGACGTACCTTTAAATCAATTGACTTATAACAGCGAAATGCCTCCTCCACTTGAGATAAACTTTTATAAGCTTTAACCGTCGTCGCTGCATCCATCAAGGTTGACTCCAGAGAAGTTCTTAACACATACACACCATCCAAGGCCGTTTCTTGAGCGATTAATTCCCGCTTACGCTGATAAGAAAAGCCTTCTTCTGTTATCTCTAGGTTATAGTATTTATTGACCTTAAACTGATTAAGAATCTTGCCCACTCTCAAAGCTATCTTATCTTGGCCCTTTAAAGCTCTTTTCTCCCTTTGAGTCGCCTGAACAATCAAATCTAGTTCCTTCTCTACCGCTTCTAATAATGCCTCTCTTTGTAGTTGATTTTTCTGGGCGATTAAGGGATTCCGACAAGCAATTAATCTTTCTTCGGGATAATCTTCACTCTCAAATTCCACCAAGTTTACCTGATCAAATAATCCTAATTGAATCACTTCCACCTCAGCCAGTTTCCGAATTTGAGGCTTAGTTAAACCAGTAATATAGTCTAATCCTTCTATCGGTTTTACTAATTCCTTGATTTTCGAGTTAGTTAAAATTCCTCTATCACTTACCCAGACCACATTCTCAATCCCCCAACCCTTTCTGACTTTCTCAATTTGTCCGCTTAAAGTAGCACCATCTGAAGTGTTTCCTTCAAATACTTCTACCGCTATCGGACAACCCTTAGCTGAACAGAGCAAACCAAACACTATCTGAGTTTTCCCCTTCTTTTTATCTCGATTATACCCATATTTTCCCAGTTCACAACCATTTCCTTCTAGGTAGGTAGAAGTGACATCATACAAGACTAATGTTCCTGATTCTAAGTGTTTAATTGCTAGGTGCTTCTCAATTTTCTCTTGTTTTTCTAATAACCAATCTAAGGCGTTATATAATTCGTCTTCATCGCCTTTCTCTAAGTCTAACAATTGTCCTAAACTCTGACTACAAGTCTCACTATTAAACCCTCTCGCTGTGGCTAGTTTCGATTTAGGATTGATGATTCTTGCCACAATCATCGCCACCACTAAGTTTCTGATTCGTGAGGATTTTTCACTGATTATTTTATCTAAACCCAATTTTTTAATCGTCTCTAAAATAGCCATTACATGACCAGGAGGAAGACTTCTAATCACTTCAAAATGATTGGGAATGCCTTCATTCATGGACAGTGTTGCTCCTTTAAGAGCCAGTTTCAGATTTTCGATAATATCATCGGGTAATTTTGAGAGATTGGCAAGGGTTCTTTTTTTGACTTGATCTCCTTCTCGGTAGGATTCTCGAAGAAGAACAGCGGGGGGAGAATTACGGTTAGGAACTTTTTCTATATACATGGCTATCATTTTAGCAAATGGAGAGAATTCTTGTCCATTAAGAAATGTTACAAATTACATGGGTACATTAAGAAAAGTTAAGGGGGTGCATCCATTGATGGATAAGGGTTTTCGGCTATTATAGTATATATGTATGGGGGAAGTTCAGGTATATCACTGTAGTTCTGCACTGGCCACAGCATCTGGAAATACCAGCTTTAGGAAGGATAAATATAACAAATAATCCCCCAGATATTAATAATTTAACCGATTGGGAGCGAGTTAAATCGATGAGCGATGCAGAAATCGAGGCTAATGCTTTGTCAGATCCCGATGCGCTCCCTTTTGATGATGATTGGGAAAATGCGGCGATTATTCCTGCTTACAATAAATTAACATCTCAATAATTGCTAAAACTGATAATTGTCTCAGGGTTACTTGTTATGAAAGTTTAATAGACTGTTGATCAAGAAAATAGTGATAAAATTTTTTGTTAGCTCAAAACAATAAGCAGGGAATCATTTGATAGTAATCATTCTACATTACCCTCAAATCGAATTACTTAATATTAATTATTTGAACCATATTTTCAAGTCTATGTATATAGGCCTGATGATATCTCCATGCTTCTAAAATACTTTGTAATAATTCATCTTTTGAAAAACAACCAGAATCAGCTACATCTTCAATTTGTCTGATTAGATCATCTTCTAACTCCAATTCTAGCATACTCACTTGTTTTGTTGTGTCTGCCATACTTTTATCTATCTAAAAGTTGATGGAACTATCATACCATAGGAACTCAGCACTGTGGTATCTATTAAACCCCACAATATACCCATTGCTAGGTCTTGCATATATGTATATATAATACCACCTACTAAATACCCTATTATACCCCCTGTTGTACCTAATCATGAATAAAACCTAAGATTATTTTAGTTAAAATTTGCGAAAAATAGCCTTTTAATAGCAAATAAGTCGATAAGTCGATGGTATTTGACCTATTGCATCCATTAAGTACCATCAGGACTCGTTTATGTTGATTTGACATATCTGGTGCGATTGCTTGACATATCTGGTGTAATTGCTTGACATATCTGGTGTAATTAGGGTAAGATCAGGTACTGTACTTAGGATGCTAGGTTTCTAAAGGCAGACTATTATGAACATCTATAAGAAAGGACGATGACAACCCTTAAATCAGACTGTAGGGTCAATTCATGAATTGACCCTACTATAGCCCTCAATGGTAAAAATGGCTCTTCTCGACCTTACAGATAACACCATCGATACAATCCATTCACTGAATTAACAAAAAAAAATGGCCACCAGACAATTTCGAGTAAATCTTAGTCAAAAGGACTCTGAATATCTTAAAGAAATAGCTAAAGAGCTAGACTTAACAGAGTCTGAAGTCATTCGTAAAGGATTAAAACTCATGGCTTTATATGCTAAAACTGAGACGGAGGAAGATACTCAATTAATACTGCAAAAAGGTAATGAACAGAGACCACTACTAATTGTTTAGTTATGACCAGTGATTCAAAAAATGAGACAGAGGAAGTTAACAACCCAAAAGATCCCAGCGCTTCTTTGGTTCTTCCAACTGAAAGGAACTCTGTGCGTCATAATCTAAAGAAGAATCCGGAGCCTTATCATTTAGACAATGAAGTATCTGAATTTGGTAAACCAGCTACAGCTATATCACCCTCAGACCAAAGACATAATTTTAATACTAAAGTAGCTGGTTCCTTAGCAACGTGGCTTTGGATTGGATTGTTATTCACTGCTTTTTCACAAATTGTTTCTATTTTTTTCATTTCTTTTGCTTCTCTTGGAATTTTTAATTTAAATATAAATTTGAAAGCTATCGAAGAACAAGAAGTACAAAGTAGAGTGGATAAAGCGGCAACCCTAATTAATGATTCTTCTAAGACAATTTATACTTTTTTAGGGCCAATAGCTACAGCAGTCACCGCCTTTTATTTTAGTGGTTTGGGTAGTTCGTCGAAAACTAACGATGAAAACTCTGAAAATGAAAGAAATGAATAGAACTTTTAAAAAAACACGAAAAAATCTCTCCCATTGGTAATTTTAGTACAAAGGCTAGAAATCTCAACCCCAGAAACCTCTCCTCCCCACTCTCCTATACTTTTAGATTGGAAGAAAGTTTTAGCTTAATTAATCTGGCTACAGGCCTGTTTTTGTCGTTTCTAAATACCCCTGATAACTTGACCGGAACTGTTCGATCGATAAGTCCTTTGTCCAATATTCTACCAGAGCATGACCCCAGGCCCAAGCTTCCCTGTCGGCAGTGCTAGAATTTTCTAATAGTATTGGCCAAAGTGCCAATAAATCAAAACTTTTATTCTCTGGATTCAAGAGAGAAGAAAGCTCGTAGGCCATCTGTAATTTACCGATCGCTACTGGTAATTGTTCCACAGGAATTTGTTCAGCTAAAAGATAGGCTAAAGTCGGTCTTCCCGTGGCTAAAGTGGAGATAAAACCTAGAATAGGACTTTTTAATAGGGCCGTTAAACCTTGCCCCGTGGCCATCTGTAAAGTATAGCGATCAATTATTTTCGCCGCTGCCAGGGTTCGAGTTTCCAAATCCGCTAAAAAACGGGCTAAACGCAACTGTTTTGCGGGTGAAATTGCCCCCAGTAAAGCGATTGATAACTCCTCATCCCCCCAAGCTTCTCTATCTGGCTGTTGACTGACCATCGGCAAAATGCGATCGCAGAGATCCTCGAATAATTCCGCCCGATACTGCAAGCATTCGCGGATATTGACTTCTTTGGGACTTTCTCCCGTCAGCCAATTATAGGGAGGTTGCCACTCTCGCAGCGGACGCAGGCGATCGACTTGAGAAACACAGACTATAACTGGTAAATTGTCAATAGTTTGTTGCAAATCTTTAAGAAAAGCCTCATCCATGGCCAGGGCGGGATCGAGGGCGGGGGTGACAAGAATTAATAAATCGGCGTTTTTGGCATAATTAAGAACCTTTTGCCGATCATCAGCCCGATTTGCCTGTTCGTAGCCCGGGGTATCCCAGAGGATTAACTCGTCCCCTTCTGGGGTTTGCCAATGGTAGGATTGGATCGCGTCGGTACTGGGCAAGAGATCCACTTGGGCTAAATCGGCCCGAAAGAGAGTATTAATTAAACTGCTTTTGCCGGCCCCGGTGCGTCCAACCAGCAGAATGTTAACCGGTTGGCGATCGATTTCCGTGATCGGTTCCGCTTGGGCGAGAATTTCCTTGAGAGTAGTGGTGGCGATTTTCGTCTTGGTGGGGAGAGTTGGGGCGAGATTGCCGCCACTGTAGAGTAACACCGCTTGGCGAGAGAGGTTTCTTAGGGCATTTTCCCGCAAAACTTGCCCTAAATTGACTAATAATTGCTGATCCGCTCGATCGCTGTACTTTTGACTGGCAACTTTAGCCACAGCCGCAGCGGGATTGATCACCCATTGCGCCCAATTCCAGACCTGCCAAAGTTTCTGGGCCGAGGGTTGCAATTTTTGATAAACTTCGTAGGCCTGATAGGCTTGGCCGATGGTGATTTGATTCAGGGCCGGAGAAAGATTCTGCATCCAGCGATCGCTATCATCCACAGTTCCCCGAATTAAACCGTAGGCCTGGGGAATGTAAATATTTAATAAGGGGTACTTGACATCGGGGTAATATATATGGGCGATGGCACTGACCAAATCCTGACAGCGTTGCCAAAAAGTCGCCCAATCTTCCCAAACCGGGCGATCATTGCGGGCCTCGACGATAATCCTCTCGATAATTTCCTCGACATTGCCCCCGGAATCACCGCCAGGAGGGGTTAATTCTGCCTTAATTTCCCCAATGGTGGCCTCAATTTCCCTGACCACTGGGCGCGTCCATTTGACCAACAGGAAGCGCCAAGCCACAAAAATCAGGGTAAAAACTGCCCAAATCCAATTTAAACCCCATTGATTGATCTGGACACTGGCGGCCACGATCAGAAAAATCACCACGGCGGCGATCGGAACTGCTAAAATCAACCCTTGCCAAGTTTTTAACCGTAACATTGCTCGATCTGGTTTTTTTCCATTCTACCGATCTCTGATTCTCGGTTAGAGGGCAGAAATTAAGCTCTCTTGGGTTTGGTGGGTAAAATGTATTCTAAGATACAGTACCGCCGGCGAAGGACTAGAACAAACCACAAAGACACAAAGGACACAAAGATTGATCGCTCCTATATAAGTTAAACCGATCACACAAAGAATAAGAGAGCAGAAATTAGACAGTGGCATCAATTTGGGCGAGGATTGCTGTGGACAACTGACAAAGTTGTTGATGACAAGGACCATTACTGGCCATGATCCCCCCCCATTGCCGCACATCGCCGCGATTATAGCGCACGGGTTGACCGTCAAAATAGGAGAATTTGCCGCCTGCTTCCGTTAAAATCAACTCTGGAGCGGCAAAATCCCAGTCTTTAGCCGCCGATTTTCCCGATAGGGAGATATAAACATCGGATTTTTGTTCGAGGATCGTGGCTATTTTACAGCCCACACTGCCCACATAATTTTTACCGAAGAAGGGTATTTGACTTAATAAATTATCAAAACGTTGGTCGCGATGGGTACGACTAACCACCAGATAGAGGTCGGTAATTTTATCTTTATTGGCAACTTTTACCTGTGTAATAATTCCGTCGCTAGTTTCTAGAAAAGTACCTTTTCCTTTTTGGGCAAAATAGAGTTTTCCTTGATCCGGCAGGGCAACCACGGCGATGATCGGTCTTCCTTGATAACATAAGGCGATATGTAGGGCATATTCTCCCGTTTTGTCGATAAAATCGCGGGTTCCGTCTAAAGGATCGATAATCCATACCCAATCTTTCGGGATAGCTTCATTACCCTGGTGGGTTTCCTCGCTTAGATAACCAAAGTCGATATCAGAAAAATTGGCTTGTAATTCCCCTAAAATATAATGATTTGCCGCTAAATCCGCCGCCGTCACCGGTCCGCCTTTTTTTTCCTCGTTGACGGCTAAATCCTGTTCACCCCGGTGGTAGGATTGGAGGATTTTAGCACCACCCCAACCCACGGCACGAGTCACAGCTAAAATGCGATCGAGTGTTTCGGTATCTTGACAGGTTAAATTAATCATAAAATAGCCTCAGTTTTTCAGACTTATTATCCACTAAATTGAAAGACTGGCTTCTTAGCTTATCATCCCTTGCTTCCTAACCTCCGACTGGCTTAATTTTGCTCTTGCCAAAAATAATCGGCGGGTTTTTTGGTTTCTGCTGGTGATGATTGGGGAGCGTCTCCCAAGAAAACCGAACGCTGGATGACGCGATCGCCTAATCTTCTTTGGACTCGACTGGGAATGCCGTAACCGTAGGCAATATGACCTTTTCCTGCTAGGACGATGATCTGATATTCGGGATGAGCTTGCCAGAATTTAGCGATCGCATCGGCCATAGTTTCATCCCAGAGAACCTGTGCCAGAAAAAAGCGATCGAATCCCTGACTTTTGCCCCCCGTGTGTTGCTGATAAACGGCTAGGATCTGTTGACGGTACTCCTCGTTATCCTGGTTTATTTCGCTTTTAGGGGGGATGTAGGTCATTTCTGAGGTGGAGAGGCTTTCTAAGCCCTCCTGTGCCACTTTTCTAGTGATTTCCGTGGGTGTATTTAGGGCGATCGCTGGTAGTTTTTTCGCCTTGGCCAAGCGCAGGATCGGGGCGTAAAATTCCCAATCAAATCCCCAACGTTGGTCGTATTCACTTTTTTCTCTTAACTGATTTTCGCTAATTTTGCCGGCTAAATACTGATCCAAATAGATTTGGTAAGGACGTTGAAACATCTCGAAAGCGATCGCTATTTGGGGATTATTAGCCTGTAAATACTTGATAATAGCTAATTGGGCCTGATGATCGGCTTGACTATCGTGTCTTTCTCCCAGATAAATAATCTCGGCTGTTTTTAAATCTGCCAGAATTTGTTTTTGGCTATTAGTAAAACTCCAGGCCCGGGGCAGCAAAATAAACAGTAAGCAGAGGGCAAGGAAAACGGGAAAAAAGCGTCGAGAGAATTTCATCTTTTTAAAGGCCTTTTAAAAAACTGATCTTAACCGAAGCCAAGAAAAAAAGGGTGGACAATGCCCACCCCCAAAAATTTTCAGAGAACCTTTCTGGTTTAGTAGGTTTCTACGTGCCAGCGATGTTCTTTTTTCAGTTGTTTCTGATAGACAGACCAATCAGCGCCATTTTTAGCGGCAGCACCACTGATAGCATCGTCGATACCATCTTCCATCCCTTTCAGTCCGCACATATAAGCGTGGGTTTTGGGACTTTGGAGTAGATTCCAGATTTCGTCAGCGTGTTCGGCTACCCGGTGTTGAATATACATTCTGCCGCCCTGGGGATTTTGCTGTTCCCGGCTGATGGCATAGGTGAGACGGAAGTTATCGGGGAATTCCGCCGCGATTTGCTCTAATTCTTCTTGGTAGAGAATATTGGCCGTTTTGGGAACTCCGAAAATCAACCAAGCTAGACCTTTGAATTTATAATCTTCGTGTTGTTCCTTGAACATCCGCCAGAGGAAAGCCCGGAAGGGAGCGATTCCCGTCCCGGTGGCCATCATAATGATGGTGGCATCTTCATCACTGGGTAGCAGCATTTCTTTACCCACCGGACCAGTAATAGCCACATCGTCCCCCACCCCTATATTACAGAGATGGGTGGAACAAACCCCATAAACGGTTTCCTTGGTTTCTGGGTGTTGGTATTCCAATTGACGCACGCAGAGGGATACGGTTTTATCGTCTAATTTATCACCATGACGGGTGGAGGCGATCGAATAGAGTCTCAATTTATGAGGTTTGCCATTAGCATCGGTACCCGGGGGGATAATACCGATACTTTGCCCTTCTAAATAGCGTAAATCGCTCCCAGAAAGGTCAAAGGTGACGTGTTGTACGATGCCGATACCTCCCTCATCAACGAGAGCATAATTCTCGATACATTTGCCGATAAAGGGTTGATTCGGACGGTAGATGTTGACGGGGATATCTGTTTTTTCTTTCGCTTGGGTCATGGCCTTTTTCTTGGTCTGTTCGGTGACGGGCGATGATTGAGCGATTGGCTGTGGTGTGGAGGCACTAGAAACAGTTGCTACGGGGGCAATCCCATTTAAGGGTTTGATGCTGACGATACGACCACCTAAACGGGTAATCCGACGCATTTCTTGATTCATGCGACTGTAGGGAACCGTGAAAAACACGCTTCCACTCTGACGGATTGAATAATCCAAGCTGTCAGTATTGTCGTTTTGATTGAGACCCACCACTTCGTAAACAAAGAAACGGTTTCCCGCTAGTGTACTCGGACTGTACATTAAATATAACTCCCAACTCAAGTCACGATAATCGTTCCATAGTTTAGCCTACCATCGGTACACTACACCTAGGCCTAATTGAGAGTTATCTTAAAAAAACCACAGACATCGCTTTTATCCTTTTGGATAGGATAGGTTAAGTCTCTGGTTAAAATCTGTTACATTTGCAGCATTTTACTTTTTATTAAGATTTCTGCTACTTTTCCCTATTTATGCTACAAATCCCCCTAGTTTACCTGATCAGGACAAAAGCGGGGGACAGATATTACCGATAATTATTTTTTCAACTACTGGGCCGCAGCTGCGTTTAAGGGTTTAATGCTGACGATGCGAGCGCCTAAACGGGTAATCCGACGCATTTCTTGATTCATGCGGCTATAGGGAACAGTTAAAAAGACACTGCCACTCTTACGGATAGAATAATCTAGGTTATCAGTATTGTCATTTTGACTCAAACCGACGACTTCATAGACAAAAAGGCGATTTTCTTTGGCACTAGAGAGACTTTGCATCGAAATGGCTCCTACATTGATGTTATAGTTCTCTAGTTTAGCCTAGCGGGGAGACTAGCAATCTAGTTAATTGCTGATTTACGGCCGTTCATTGTACCATGACGCTCGATCGCAATTGTCCACAGGCCGCATCGGTCGCTAAACCTCTCGAATAACGGACAGTAACGGCGACTTTTTCCTGTTCTAAAATAGTTTTAAAAGCCTTAATTCTCTTTTCATCAGGCCGTTGATAATCCACCTCTTGAATGGGATTATAGGGGATTAAATTGACGTGAGACTGAAACCCTTTCACCAGTTTGACTAATTCCCTTGCGTGTTCCGGTAAATCATTCACTCCCGCTAAAAGAATGTATTCAAATGTCACCCTTCGTCCCGTGATTTGAACGTATTCCTGACAGTCTTGGATCAGATTACTTAGGGGATAATGGTCGGCACTGGGGATTAATTTAGCTCGAACTTGTTGATTAGAAGCATGGAGACTAACAGCAAAAGTTACTTGTAAATTATGTTCCGCTAGTTGCTTGATTTTATTGGGTAATCCCACGGTAGAAATCGTTAAACAACGCTGACCGATACCCACATCTTGATTAAGGGAATGAATCGCTGTCACCACTTCGGGGATATTTAATAAAGGTTCCCCCATCCCCATAAACACCACATGACTAACTCGCTGCTGAAAATCCTCCTGTACTGTTAACACTTGGTCAACTATTTCATAAGCTTTTAAATTACGAGTAAAACCCCCTTTTCCCGTGGCACAAAAATCACAGGCCATCGGGCAACCCACTTGGGAAGAAACACAGACTGTTAATCTTTTTTCGCTGGGAATTCCCACCGCTTCGATAATTAAACCATCCGCCAGTTTTAGCAGATATTTACGAGTGCGATCGGGTGCTACACTGCGATAATGTATCAGGGAACGACCGATAGGATAATCCGCCAGCTTGCTGCGCCATTCTTGGGGGAATACGGAAATATCCGCCAAAGAATGCGCTCCTTTTTCGTATAGCCATTGGTGTAATTGTTTCCCCCGATAAGCAGGTTGTCCCTGGTCTTTTACCCAGTCGGTCAGTTCCTCTAAAGATTTCGCTAGTAAAGTCATAAGTAGGTAGGCGTTAAAAATTATCAGACACCCCCGTTATCAAGGGTAGGGTTGATTCATGAATCAACCCTACCTTATTAAGGGGGGATTAAAGGCAAAATCCATTTTTAATTTAATTATAACCAGCTACTTAAACTTAGCCTGACGACAAAAACAAATCTAGTCTTAAGCTTGATCTTTTTTACTTTTCACCTAACCTAACTGTTCAAGGGGAACTGTCAGTGCCATAATAATCGATGGACTTCGATCGAGAGCAGAAATTTTATGAGTTGCCGGCCAAAAAAGCCAATATGGGGGAATAGAGAGCTATTCAGTTGTAAAATCAATATTTAAGCGAAAATTTATGAAAATCGCTATTTTATCCCAAGATGCTTCTCTTTATTCCACCAAGCGACTGAAAGAGGCGGGAGAAGGCCAAGGCCATGAGGTACGAGTGATCAATTATTTGCGCTGTTACATGAACATCACCTCCCATAAACCCACGGTTGTCTATAACGGTCAACCCTTGGAGAGTTTCGACGCAATTATTCCCCGCATTGGTGCCTCAAAAACCTTCTATGGAACCGCAGTCGTCCGGCAATTCGAGGTGATGAATGTTTTTACTGCCAACGACTCGCAAGCAATTTCCCGGTCGCGGGATAAATTGCGTTGTCTGCAAATCCTCGCTAGGGAAGGGATAGGTTTACCGGTGACGGGAATTGCTCACGCAATTGAAGATATCGATGGTTTAATCGAAACCGTCGGCGGCACCCCTCTCGTGATTAAATTATTAGAAGGAACCCAAGGTATTGGGGTAGTCTTAGCGGAAACAGACCAAGCAGCCAAGTCAGTTATTGAAGCTTTTCGGCAATTAGAGGCTAATATTCTAGTACAAGAGTATATTAAAGAGGCCAGTGGGGCAGATCTGCGCTGTTTTGTCATCGATGGAAAAGTGGTAGCCTCGATGAAACGACAGGGGGCCGAGGGGGATTTTCGTTCTAATCTTCACCGCGGTGGCAAAGCAGAAAAGATAAAATTAACCCCGGAGGAACGCAGTACGGCCATACGGGCCACTAAAGCCATGGGTTTACGGGTTGCTGGTGTGGACTTATTACGGTCTAATCACGGGCCTGTGGTTATCGAGGTCAATTCCTCTCCCGGTTTAGAAGGAATAGAAGCGGCCACCGGTGTGGATGTGGCCAAAAAAATTATCGATTTTGTCGCTAAAAATGCCACCCTAGTCCTAAATCGCGATCGATATCAATATTAGCCGTCAGCCTTGCATCAGTTATCAGTTATCAGTTATCAGTGGGTAAGTTATCAGTCAATAGTATTAAGCGATAAGCTCGGAGCTGCCTTTTTACTGAAAAAGCTCCCCACACCCCACACCCCACTTCCCCACTTCCCCACTTCCCCACTTCCCCACACCCCACACCCTACACCCCACACCCTACACCCCACACCCCTTAAACAGAATTTAGTATCAGTTATCAGTCGGCAAATACACGGACGCTATCGGGAATAATCGATAGTTTTACCTTTGTACCGATTTCTAATTGGGTGTTAATCGTTGTTCTAGCGTGGATTTGGCTGCCGGTGGCCGTTAGCAGACAGTAACGGTACTCCCGCCCCAAAAATTGGCGATCGCAAATAACCAGATCTCCCGTCTCATCCGGTTTAATTTTGACATCTTCCTCTCTCAGCATCAATTCCCCTTTGTCCAAATCTTGACCATCGGGAATTTCCCAGAGTCCTATCTCGGTTTGCCATTGTTCCCCCTTCCGTCTAGCGGGGAGAAAGTTAGCTTGGGTGACAAACTCGGCCACGAATCGCGAGGCCGGATGACTATAAATTTCTTCGGGATTGTTAATTTGTTCTAATTTTCCTTGACAAATGACCGCAATTGTGTCACTGATCACCATTGCTTCCTCCCGGTCGTGGGTGACAAAAATGGCTGAGATACCAGTCGCTTTCAGGATATGACGGATCTCGTGCCGTAAGCGTTGCCGGACCTGCACATCGAGATTACTTAAAGGTTCATCTAAGAGGATTAAAGAGGGTTTTGGGGCTAAAGCGCGGGCGAGGGCGACTCTTTGCTGTTGTCCTCCCGATAGCTGATGGGGATAACGTTTTTCTAGTCCTTGCAGTCCGACTAAATCCAAAGTTTCCGCCACCCTAGCGTTAATAGCTTTGCTCGATAATTTCTCCCCAGAATTTTTTAACCCAAAGGCGATATTGTCAGCGATGGTTAAATGGGGAAAAAGAGCGTAATCCTGAAAAACCATGCCCGTATTGCGTTTTTCTGGGGGAATAAAGGTTTTTTCGTCGGCAACTATTCGCCCTCCCAATTCAATCACTCCTTGAGATGGTTTTTCAAATCCCGCAATCATCCGCAGTAGAGTGGTTTTCCCGCAGCCCGACGGGCCCAATAATCCGAGAATTTCGCCCTCTGTTAAACTAAAACTGATATTATCGACAGCTAGAGTAGGAGAAGCGGGAAAACGCTTGTTAACCTCGGATAAACGCAGAATTACAGACTTTTTCATGGTGGGAAAGACAATCGCCCAGTCAGTGGCAGGGCCATTTACTTAAGAATTATTCCTAATTAGTTCACTATTATTGTTTATAACATCTCAATGGACTAATTAGGAAACTTTCTCAAAAATTTCATGCTCACACCTGAAGATATTATTCTCGTTCCCCGGGGGGCCGAGCATAGCTCAATCCGTCGAGGATTAAGGAAAATCGGCGATTTAGCCCCGCAAATTATCCCGATTAACCTTGGCGGTCCAGAATTCCTCGACAGTTCCCCAGTCTCTAGGCAATCTCTAGAATTTCTTAATAAGTTTACAGGAAAAATTGTGCTGATGGGATTAGCGGGCAGTCTCAGCGATCGCTATCGGGTCGGAGATGGGGTAATCTATCAAGGTTGTGGCGCAGAAAAGGGGAGTTATTGGCAGTGCGAACCAGAAATAACCGCAGAAATCGCCCAATTAACCGGATATAGTCTCGTTAAAGGTTTAACAAGTGATCGCCTGATTAGCCAGTCCGAGGAAAAACGACGTTTAGGACAGGGTGGCTATGAAGTGGTAGATATGGAAGGAGCAAGGATTTTAGCGGCTTTACGCGGGCAAAAAGTGGCAATTGTGCGCGTGATTAGCGACGAGGTGACACAGGACTTACCCGATTTAGCCCCGGCAATTGATAATCAAGGTCAGCTGCGACCATTGCCCCTAGCTCGACAAATGTTAATCCGTCCTCTCCCGGCCTTCCATTTGATTCAAGGTTCCCTAAAGGGTTTATCCGTACTAACTCAGGTGGCGCGAAGGTTGTGCGGCAGTAATTTTTAAAATTTGCTTGCAGATTATTTTTTTTCTGTGCTATAGTGGTTAAGCTAAAATCAAGCGGATGTGGTGGAACTGGTAGACACGCACGTTTGAGGGGCGTGTGGCTTACGCCTTGCGAGTTCGAGTCTCGCCATCCGCATAAACTTTTATCTGCCCTCTGACAAGAATTGCCCTTGTCACCTATCGTCAGGGATGGATATTTGGCCATCAAAATTTCCCAACTCATCCTTTCAGGTGGCTTAGGTTTGACTAAGTTTAGTTAAGCGGTTGCGAGGGGCTATTTAGCCAAAGCACTAGGTCGTTTAAGGTTGTAAAATCCAACAAGGCCTCAGCTAAGGACTCTAATTGCTCGATTTCTAAAGCCTGAATTCGGGCAGCCAACACCTCATCCACTGCACCAAAGCGACGTTGCAACAGACGCAAAATCAGGGCAGATTCTCCTTCCAGTCGTCCTTCCAGTCGTCCTTCCAGTTGTCCTTCCAGTCGTCCTTCCTCCTTGGCTTCACGATATACCCTTGTATCTGCCAATTGTAGTCCTAGCATTGCTTCCACCTCCTGCCGACTCAAGTTAGTAAATTTATAGACCATAGCGATTTAGCCAAAGCACTAGGTCGTTTAAGGTTGTAAAATCCAACAAAGCCTCAGCTAAGGACTCTAATTGCTCGATTTCTAGAGCCTGAATCCGGGCAGCCAACACCTCATCCACTGCACCAAAGCGACGTTGCAACAGACGCAAAATCAGGGCAGATTCTCCTTCCAGTCGTCCTTCCAGTCGTCCTTCCAGTTGTCCTTCCAGTCGTCCTTCCAGTCGTCCTTCTTCCTTGGCTTCACGATATACCCTTGTATCTGCCAATTGTAGTCCTAGCATCGCTTCCACCTCCTGCCGACTCAAGTTAGTAAATTTATAGACCATAATTGTGGCAATCATTTCCATTATGGCGCGACTGGCTTCTGTATCTGCAATTTGCTCTTGGGTTCGTGCCAGTAAATAGCGGGCTTTTTCTGGTGCTTGGGTTTCTTCCACAGTAGTGAGTACCATCAAGGCAACCCCTAGGGGTAACTGCTGAATTTCCCCTAATTCGTTCAGATAAATTCGATGCACTTGCTCACAATTGAGGAGCGCTCGGTAGGGATGGGTGTTACTTTGTTCTAGGCTGCGGGTGGGATAGATGACAACAATTTGCCAATCGGTAAATCGTTCTCGCTGGCGGTAGAAATATAAAAATGATTCACCAAAAACCCTTTCATAGAGTCGTTCGTCTTTTTGAAATTGCACTTCGCAAAAATAGATTACCCCGCTACTATCATTATCGGGTGGCAGGAATACGCCATCGATCTCAAATTTGGGTTCTTTGACGGCTACGGAGTCAAAGCGGTATTCGGTGGCATTATCTGGTGGGTTTTCCAGTAAATCGAAGAGAAGGGAGGGGGATTGTTGAAAAAGCCGGTAAAATATCGAGTCTCGTTTCATGATGATCGGGATTGCACCTAGCAAGCTTTCCCGATCTTCCCATAAAACCCCCCAAAAAAAGAGAGAGGAAACCCGCGTCTCCTCTCCTCTCCCTTGAGACATTATTTTCCAGCTTTGCGGACAGCACCCCTGATTTATTCTCCCCTTTGACTCTTGCATGAGTGCCTGAGTGCCTCTCCTAACCAAGATTTATTCTCCCCTTTGACTCTTGCATGAGTGCCTGAGAACGTAGCGACTGTCTTGATTGTCAAGGGGTAACTCAAAAAACAATCAAGGAGTTGCTGTCGAACCTAAAATCTCAAGCCAGAAAAAAAGCGCAGCAAAAACTAAGTCGCTCAGGTTAAACCAAAGCAAGCGCAACCCTTGATCAGAGATAACAAAAAGTGTGAATCTCTAGGAACAAGGTGGTAAATTGTCAGCAAGCTGCCAAGGCTGATTTTGGCGAACCATTGCATTAAGAATAACTAAGATTTTCCGCACACAAGCAGTCAGAGCCAGTTTTTTTGATTTACCTCGTCCGACTAGGCGTTCGTAAAAAGTTTTAATCACCGGATTATGACGCATAGCTACCACCGCTCCCATGTAAAGAGTCGCCCGAATCTGAGCGCGACCTCCCTGAATCATTCGCTTACCTTTATGTTGACCACTATCATGATTAATCGGTGCGACACCGACTAAGCGAGAGATTTGTTTGGCGGTTAATTGACCGAGTTCTGGTAAGTCGGAGACGAGAGTAGTAGAAATTACTTGACCAATCCCCGGCACGGTTTTGAGTAAATTGACTTTCTCGAGCCATTGTTGGTTAGCTTGGGTCAATTCCTCAATTTCTTGATTGAGTTTTTCGAGGCAGTTATCGAGATACTCAAGATGGGCTTCGATATCGACCAAAGCTTTACCGCGAGCGCGTTCCCGTCGGTTTTTTTCGGCAGTCCGCATCTCGACAAGTTGCCGGCGACGACTAATTAAGTCGCCCAATTGACGAGATTCTTCCGACTCAACCGCTAATATTTGCGGTTGCATTGCCTCGCCAAAATGAGCTAAAATTTGAGCGTCAATGGCATCGGTTTTGGCTAATTTACCAGTGGCTTTAGCAAAGTCTCTTCCTTGACGGGGATTGATTAAGGCGACGGGTAAATCCGCTTCTTGTAATTGAATCACCAGTTCAGTTTCTAAACCTCCTGTTGCTTCCAGAACGATGAGGTTGACAGTGTAGGATTTTAGGGTTTCGACCAGTTTAGATATGTCCTCCTTTGTGTTAGCAACTTTCATCGCTTTACCGAGGGGACGGAGGTAAACATCTAGGGTCGCTTTACTAATGTCAATGCCTACCCATTGAGAGATATTTTCCATGATTGAACCTAACTAAAGCAAGCAGAATTGATGGTTATTTTGGAGAGCATCCCCTTGATTTTACTCATCCTTGCCCGATACGGTCTCTTAGCTTAACAATTGATTGTTTTCGCCACGACCCCGGCGACTGTTCGAGTTTTGTCAGGGAGATTATGGTGGTGACCCTTGCTACGAAGCGGTCTTTTCCGACCAAGGTTGGGACGGTCTACCACCTCTCTCAATATACAAGGTTGGGTTGAAGCATGAAACCCAACGCCCGATTATGTTACGCTACCGCTAACCCATCCTACAAATAATTGTGCCTACGGGAGCATCTCACTTACGCGATAAGTAATTATACTTAGCCTAAAAGCCACTCTTAATCGTGTCTTGGAACGAAATAGAGGCTTTTAAAGACTGCGTACATGGAGAATTAAAACAAGAATTACCCTCGAAAAGCCTATTTTTCCACTAAGTATTTATGCTCATTGCAAAGGTGAGATGCTCCCTGTGCCTACCTACTTATCTGTTCAGCCTGAAACAGAAAAACGCCTTAAAAAGATTTTAAACTCTATCAAAGATCAAGAAAAATTTGCCCAAAGCATTATTGATTATCAGATTGCCGAATTACAAAAAAGCAATTTGAATCTAAAATTAGATTTAGCAGCTCTGGAAAAACAATATAAAATGACATCCCAAGAATTTTATCAGCAATTTTCTCAAGGTATTTTAGGAGATGAATCGGATTTTATAGTTTGGTCTGGACTATATGAAATCCTTCTTCAAAACGAGGCTAATCTCCAGGAATTAAAATGATTGAAGCCTATTTTTTGCAACTCGAACAAACCATTCGAGAATTTCCCAATGTGAGATATTTATCGCTGACCAAGAAAATTTATAACGCAAGTCAAGGTTATATTAATGGTTCAATTATTTTTGAGAATAATCATCGCTTAGACTTTGTTGAAGTAAAAAATACTGACACAAAACCAAAGATAAAATATCGCTATCATTACATGAACGAAGCTCAAGTTATGATCTTCCGTTATGATAATGCACCCCACCATGTTGAAATTGTTAGTTTTCCCCATCATAAACACGAGGTTGATGACATTAAAGAAAGCCTTGAGCCAACTCTTGAGCAAGTGCTTTGAGAAATCGCACAAAAACAGCGCAATGTAAAACCGTAATTTTCCGCTAGAATTAGCCTTAATTAGGACTTGCTGAATAATGGTAAAACCCTTTTAAAATAAGGTTTTTGACCTGTTAAAATCTGATGTTAGTGCAAGAAAATAGGATTGGGACATTCAAAAACCTTGCATTATTCTCCTCATAGTACATAAACTGGTACAAAAAAAAGAGGGCAACAAAGCCTGAAACGACCGGCTACTGACTCCTGACTCCTAACCCCACCAACAAACTTTTTGCCGCAAACCCTAATTAAACACCACGCTTGTCGGAGCTATGGTTAACCTTACCGATAATAAAAATCGCCCTCTTCCCAGCGCCGAAGAATTACCATCTTCCGATGAAACTCCAGTGGACAATCAGTTAGGGTTTGCTGAATATCAGTGTAAGCCTTGCTAGAAAAGGGCAAAAAAGTGCAAGAAACAAAGGTTGAGAAAACGATCCGAGGGACTCAAAAACCTTGCACTTTTGCTCAGTGAGGGATGTCATTCTGTTATTCTGACTCCTTGGAGCAAACCCTATTTAAGAGCCAATTTTAAAGGCTTCTAGAAATAAACTATAGGTGATACCAATTTTGAGTAAATTGAAAGATTCTCGCAGAATCGGTGCTGGTTTAGCCTGAGCACTTTTTCGGTAAACAATCCGGCTAATCGCCTCCGTAAACAGCAGCAATAAACCGGCAGCGGTGACATCCCATTGAGCAGTTTGGCCTGCAGTGGTGACGATTGCTTGACCAGAAAAAACTCCAAATAAAACACAAATTATCTGTAGGGAAATCCGCCGCCAAGGATTACCAAAAAAGCTATTAAATCGACTGCTGGTGACATTAGCCAGCGTACTTAAACGGGTGCGTTGCATAGCCATATTTATTTAGAAGTAATACGATTAAGAAGCCACAAAGAAGTAACGATACCGGTAAAGTGCGCGAGAATTGTATTAGTATTGGCCTGCACAATTAACAGGTCAACGGAATTAACAAATTGACTGGGGTTAGAGGCAACATTAAAAGTACCTTGGGGAACATTGAGGGATTTAATTAAGACGATTCCCGCTAACGCTTGCGCTCCCAAAATCGTTAAAAACATCCCGATAATATTAGCGATTAAACCCTGACGGATTAACTGAATAGTATCGGATTTTTTTGGGCGACTATCTTGATCACCCCTCAACATTTGACGGGCAATTTTCATATAACGAGAGGAAAAGAAAATGGCGACTACCAAGAAACCAGCCCCACCAATGGCACATAAAACACCGATTTCAATACCAGAAGTGCGTTGTCTCGTCCCTAATAAACTAGCGGTAGCAATGAGTAATAAAACTCCTGAAATTACGCCCAGGACAATCTGCGTCCAAAAACCGACTCTTCCCTGACGTAAAAGGATATTAGCAGCCCGTTGGACGGCGGGGGGCAAGGAATAAAGATCAGAATCTCTCGGGGTGGATATATTGGTAATTTCTGATTGTTTGTCTCTCATCGGGGTTAAGCTAGGGATTGGGTAAATCTGGTCCTGATCTATTTTCGTCTTTTTTTTTGCCCATGGCTAGAGATTTAATCAAGCTCTGGCATAATTAATTTTTCATGGTTCAAAAAAGGCAAAAATAATGATTAAATTGCCTAAAATCTGTAAATAGACCATTTAATTGATTATTATTCATTCTTAATTCTCCTGACTACTGACTACTGGCTCCTAACCCTAACAACAATTTTTGATTTTTACCAGAGGTCTAATTTTGGCACTGACTGGCTATCTGTTTAGCTTCTATCTGTAAACGCTGGGCCATGCGAAACATTTCTTGACCGGTGTGGAGAGAGCGATCATCGTAGTTAAGGGTAAAGGTTTCTAATTCTTCTAGTCCATCAGTGAGATGATTGAGACAGTAGTAAAGAGAAGCGGCCACTTTGGCCATTTTGGCAGGGTTAGGCCGTTGGCAAAAGAGGGTTTTGGCTCGATCGAGATTTTGGCGACAGGTTTCTAGATAGTCTTGAAAAACAGCCATTAACTGATCATCGAAGGGATCGGCGGATAGATGATCGATCTGACCTTTGAGAGGCCGGATAATTTGACCGATCAGGCGATTAATCGGACTATAGGTCTGGTTATACCACTGTTTAACCAGGGCTTCGTCTTCCTGGACTGCTTCTTTGTAACGATGGTAATTTGCTTGGGCGCTGGCAGTGCGTTGGGCGCGTTTTTCGGGAGAATTGGCGATTAGTTGGTTATCGTAGTCCTTTCTTAGTCTCGGATCGCTTAAAATCTCGTAGGCGGCGTTAATAGCGACGATTTTATCGTGACTGGCACTATCGTTTTGACTATCGGGATGGAATTGTCTGGCTAAACGCCGATAGGCCCGTTTAATCTCCTCAGGGGTCGATTTATGGCTGATTTCTAAGGTTTGGTAGTGGTTGCCGGTCATGAGCGCAAGCGATCGATCTGTCTTTTATTATTATCGACTATGGTTAACGCAGCGGAGAAGGAGAATTGTCGAGAGTGGCAAGTTTTTTCAGTGAACAGTAATCAGTCATCAGTGGTACTAAATCTGGTTATTAAAAACTGATTATTTATTCTCCGTTTTGCATGATTGCCTCTGGCATGAGTGCCTGTCCTGATATGTAGCCTATACTCAACGGATTTATAGCGGTTTTCCCATGAATGAGGTAAGTAATGGTGACTGGGAAGTGTCAACAAAAGGGGAAGTACAATAGCAACCACGTGTGAACCAGCCATGAATATCTTTAAGGGTAATTGCGCTTAAAGCACCACAAACTGCTTGCCTGAGTTCTGAATAGTTGCGAGGTTCCAATAGACCTCTTGCATAAATCAGAGCGAAAATATCTCAACTAGAAGGAGAAAGGAACTTGGCTATCGTCATGAATGCAAGTTCAATTGAAAAAGCAACAGAGGTGGACTATTTCATCACCAATGTAGTCGAGGCAGATACAGTAACAGCGTCGTGGATAGTCAAGACTTACACCGAAAGAAATTGGTTGGAAGTATTCTACAGAGAAGCCAAAGGATGGTTAGGGTTAAGGGAATACCAAGTCAGGGATAAACGAAGCTTACTTCGTCATTTTATCTTGGTGTTTTGTGCCTATACATTTATCCTGTGGCATCAGTTAACTGGGGGATTGCAAAGGCGGTGGGCGAATCGACCTTTAAACACTTTTGTGGAAGCCTTGGCAGCTTTTCGGACAGCGATGTCTTTCCGTTTCTTTGAGTGGCTGACCGAGAATCGGGATGTGTTTGCCGCTTACAAAGCCTAAACTGGCTTTGTTTGGGCTTGAAATTTGTTTAAGTCCCATTAAGTCCCAATAGGGATTTAGTCGATTCATGCTACCCGATCGAACCATACCGGGTAACGAAGAACCTTTGATACTGCTCACTTAAAACTTAAATCTGATCACTGATAACTGATCACTGTTATTTATCTTCTGATTCTGCCCTTAACTTGATACCAAAGCCTTCTTAAACGTAGATCGAGAGAAAAACCCCGACGGGTGGGAATAACAATCGTGCCACCGATGCGATCGTGGAAAGCTTGGTTAAATTGCTCATCACCGATCGCCATACCACAATCGGCGAAAAGGGGCGAAGATAATAAAATCAAACTTAAAGGATTGCCGAAAAAAGTATTTAACCCTACCATCATTAAAGCTGCCCCGCCACCAGCGATCGCTTCTCGTTTGCTTAACTCCAAAATTCCGGGTAAACGCTGAAGTCGTAGATCGATGATCTTCATATCCAAGGCCCAACGTCCTAAACTCTGACCCTGATTCTGCGCCACCAATAACACCCGCAAACACCACCAAATCAGGAGAAAAAGCAAGAATTGCAGTACAGGCGCACTATTGGCAAAGGAGCTTAAAAACCAAATCGAGGCAAAGTCGATCAGGAAAGCATAGGCCCGACGATCTAAGGGAATTTTCGGAAATTTTTGCGGTAGATTATCTTCAGGCGGGATGGGGTAAACCATAAAAGACCTCTTGTAAAAATCAAAAATTGTTGTTAGGGTTAGGGGTCAGTAGCCAGTAGTCAGTAGTCAGGAGAATTAAGAATGAATAATAATTAGTTAAATGGTCTATTTACACACTTTATGCGATTTAATCCTTATTTTTGCCGTTTTTGAACCATCAAAAATTAATTATGCAAGGGAGTTAAAGTCAATTCTCGGAAAAATCCTGCTGTTTATCTTCTACTTTAATCGGGAAATTGGCAATTCTAGGATAAGTACCTAAGCAAAATTAATTACACATCCAAACCGTCAGCAGTTACTCCGTCAGACTTCGGCGTGAGCTTTTGTCGAACGCTTTTTGCTGTGATCAGTAAACAGTGAACTAAAAACTCAAATCTGATCCCGTCTCGGAGTCTCCTGTCTCGGAGTCTCCTGTCTCCACTGGGAAATTAATTTTGCACGACTACTTAGTTGTCTCTTGTATTTTTTCTCCTCCTGTCTGGGAGTCTTCTGTCTGGGAGTCTGCTCACCTAACTGAAGATTTTTGATTTTTGCAGCAGATATAATTATTAATCGACTCGGAGATCTAAGCTACCATTGAGCAAAGGTAGCCCAGAATACAGGGATAATCATGGAGCAAGATTCATTACTAACGGAGGTTATTCTGACCCATCCGCGGCAAAGTTTGGGGGAGATCCAATTGGATTGGATGCCACAACCGGGGAATTATTTGGCCTTAAAAGGACAAACCTATGCGGTTTTGGAACGTCACCACCAGTATCAATACAAGATTGGTGGCTATTGTTTACGCAAAATATCCCTTTATGTACAAACTGCTCCCACTCCTAACGAAAAAAGTTTGATTGAAGGACGTTGGGTGATTGGGGATGCTAGTTGTCGTTTTAACGCCAGATCCGAACTGTTACGCTGTGCGATTAACCCCTCCGGTCCCTGTCAAGATTGTCGTTTTTACGAAACTATTAACCCTTAAAAGAGCCTTTTTCGGCAAGAATCTGACTATTTTTCCCTAGCTAACCGCTATATTGATCAATCGCCTATGAATCATCCTTACTCTTGGATCGAGGATAGCTTAAAAACCCTCCATCGGGCCAATTGGTATCGAAGGGTTAAAACCATTCAAGGCCGGGGCGGAGCCGTTATAGAATTAGAGGGTCGATCGCTGATTAATTTTGCCAGTAATGATTATCTGGGATTAGCAGCCGATGAAAGAACGATCGCGGCAGCCATAGCAGCCACACAACGCTATGGAACCGGAAGCACCGGTTCGCGTCTATTAAGTGGACACCGAGATCTTCATCGAGACTTAGAATTAGCGATCGCATCTTTTAAAAATAGCGAAGACGCGATCGTTTTTAGTTCGGGATATTTAGCCAATTTGGGGACAATTACCTGTTTAGTGGGGCAGAAAGACCTAATTTTAGGCGATCAGTACAATCACTCTAGCCTCAAAAATGGAGCCAAGTTAAGCGGTGCCACGGTGAAAGAATACCGGCACAATAGTCTCGAAGATTTAGAAAATCAGTTATTAGCCCACCGTCATCACCATCGTCATTGTTTACTGCTCACCGATACAGTGTTTAGTATGGATGGGGATATCTGTCCCCTGGCGGGAATTCTCGCTCTAGCCGAGATTTATAATTGCATGGTTTTGGTGGATGAGGCCCACGCTACCGGGGTTATGGGGGAAAATGGCAGAGGTTGCGTGGAATATTGCGGTTGTCAGGGAAGGGAATTAATTCAGATGGGAACCCTGAGTAAAGCTTTGGGCAGTTTAGGGGGATATGTGACCGGAAACGCCAAAATTATCGATTTTATCCGCAATCGCGCCGCTACCTGGATTTATACTACCGGTTTATCCCCCGCCGACACCGCCGCCGCTAGAATGGCTTTAGAGATTATTCGTCTGGAACCAGAACGTCGCCAACGACTACACCAAAATATTAATTTTGTCAAGATTAACTTAAATAATTTTAATATATTGCCTTCGGAAGCGGCGATTTTATGTTTACCGGTGGCCAATCCAGGTCAAGCCCTAGAATTATCGCAAAAACTGCTAGAAAAAGGGATTTTTGCCCCCGCCATTCGTCCTCCTACCGTTCCCACCAGTCGTCTGCGATTTACTGCCATGGCCACCCATAGCCTCGCCCATCTAGAGGTTCTTGTCCAGTCTATTGGCGAATCTTTCCCCTCATAGGGAAAAAGTTTTTCGTGGGTTTTGGAAAGAGAACCAGCGCAACATCACCTCGACTAACCGTTGGCTTTGGCTGCATCATAGTTGTCATAAACACTCATTTCAGGGATAAAGACAGAAGCCAAAAACCTAACTAATACTATCCCAAATTACTCATGACTTAGGCTATACTATGAGTAAGTTGACCAGATCAGAAGCGGCTAAATTAAAAGGTGTAAGCGTATCGACATTAAGACGTTGGGAGTCTGAAGGTAAACTAATACCAGAAAGAACTGCTAACGGGCTGTTCCAATCGTCTGAAAAGGTAGCTAGACTTGCACGTAGAGTCTTAGCCTGCTCTCTATCAATTCCTTGAGATGCCAAGTTAATATCATTCGAGCTAACAAAGGTAAGAATTACACAAGCCCCTTGAGGTACGTTATTGGGACTTTCTGTGAGTTCTACACGACCATGGCGATAAACTCCTTCAACACTGACCAGTATATTTCCTCCTTAAGACTTAATCTTAACAAGATTATAACTTTTTGTGTGACAGCATCACAAGTTGCGGGAAACCCCATTTCAATATCAGCCAAGCAGGATAGAATTAGCAAGACAACAAATCGCTAAAAATGTTGAAATTATAGCATTAGTATAGCTTACTGTGGCGATCGCCCCTTCTCATCCCCAAAAAGCGAGATCGCCCCATTTAGGAAAATTTTGCTTTGATGGGCTTGCTAACCTAATCCCACGCGCTCTAAACTTGTTGAATCACTTACTCTTCTAAGCGGTCAATTAACTGCTCTATAGCTTGTTTTTTGGTTTCTACACTTGGTAAATAATCAAAAACCTTTGCCAAAATTTCAGGACTTGCATTTTTTATCAACCAGTCTTCAGGATTCTCTGGCATCGCCAAAAAGTATTTTAAACGCTCATCAATCTCTTGCCGATCATCTCTTGTTACCTGCCCAACCCTTTCCAACCAATTTCCATTAGAATCCTTAAAGCAATTAGCATCCACCGTAGTCAACTGATGAACTAATACATAAGATGTTTCGGACAAACCATTATTCTGGGTAGGTGGTAATGGATAAGTTGTTGGCAAACCTGTATCTCTTGTTTTTGTTGTTAGAGGAAGCACTGTAAAAGTTTCAATGTAATTATACTCATTCTGAAATTGATCACTCATCCAAATAATATGGGGATGCTCTCCCCGAAAAACATGGCTAGAATTAAGCCTGCACCTACAGTTTGGATGCCGACAATCAACTTCCCCAGGTTCAGTTAACTCATAAATATAAATATGACCCAAACCACATCTTAACGAAACTTGATAGGGATTAATGAAATAAATCCAGCCCTGCTTTGGTCTTCTTCCCGCCAAAATTACACCCCTAATTCACACAATAACTTTTCTCGTTCTTTTTTTAGATCAAGACGAACTTTTGCTTCGGGATCAGGGTTATCTTTTTTTACTTCAGTCATTGGCGCAGTGCTGTAAACATAATCTAATAGTGGTTGTATTTTCTTAGAACCAGCCCACTCTCTTTTTATGTTATTAAGTATCAAGCGCAGACCCATAGGAAAATCCAAGTCTTTACCAATTTTTTCTAAGGACAAGGGCCGAATCAAAGTCGCCTCATTTATTTGTTCTTGAAAAATATCTACCCCTTCCATCCGAGATAAGACCGTGTCAATTTCCTCATTCCAAGGACCGTAATGGTAGTAACACCAATCCAAATCAGTAAGCTGTTTCCCTGTCCACTTGACAGCATAAAGGTCAGCCAAGTAGATGAACTTGACCAACTGAGTCTTGGTAATATAGCCTTTCGTCTCATAGACGAAGTATTTGATCAACTGATCTACTAACATGGCGATTAACCCTGTGCGCGTCCTAGGGAAATGACAACGACATTGCTACCCCTATAGTAATCTTATCAGGGATACTTCTGCTGATTCCTAGGCGAAAATTGCTACCAAACGATAACAGAGTCAGTGTCTGATATTCGATACGTTTAGATGGTCGGGTGAAAACATCGTCCCCTTCCCCAATGAGAAAACAGCAATGAGAAAATAGCGATCGCTGGTTAGGAGCGAGGGAAATAGCGATCATTGTTGGGAGGAACATTTTTTTTGGGAATGCGATCGCTGGTTAGGATAAGGGGAAATAGCGATCGCTACAAGCCTAGAGTGTGTTTCAATGCTTGATCAATTTCTGCTGTCGGCAATGAGCCAATCACACGATGAACCGCCGATATTGCGATCATCGCTAGATTATCAGTCATTACCACTGAGTCTGTCAACAAGCCTGACTGTTGCCCCTCAAGGGAATTTAGCAGAATAGTAATACGGCTAGGGTGTCCGTCCCGAAGCATTTGGCTGGTGATCATCGCAACAATAATTTGGGGCAGTCCTGTTTGTAAGTCATTTGCTTACACGATCAATGCAGGTCGTGTCTTTGCAGAAATCAGATTAGAATTTGGAAAAAGAACCAGCGCAACATCACCTCGACTAACCGTTGGCTTTGGCTGCATCATAGTTGTCATAAACACTCATTTCAGGGCTGTTCCAATCGTCTGAAAAGGTAGCTAGACTTGCACGTAGAGTCTTAGCCTGCTCTCTATCAATTCCTTGAGATGCCAAGTTAATATCATTCGAGCTAACAAAGGTAAGAATTACACAAGCCCCTTGAGGTACGTTATTGGGACTTTCTGTGAGTTCTACACGACCATGGCGATAAACTCCTTCAACACTTACTAGCACATTTCCTCATAGCATAAGTCATGAGTAATTTTAAGAGAGTATTAGTTAGGTTTTTGGCTTCTGTCTTTATCCCTGTTGAGGGAAGAACCGATTTTTGCTCCCCTTGTCCCTGCCGCCGGCAAACCCCAGCGTTTTTCCTATCTTAACAAAACTCAACTTTGAGAAAATTGTCGGAAAAGAGATATTAACTCAGAAAGCGATTATACTCAATAATCGAAGACTATTGGCCGGCGATCGATGAACCAAGACAACGAGATTAGTCATTTACTAGACCTCATGCCTGCTTCGGGACGGATGATGACGCGCATTGTCAGCAAACCCGAAAGCCCCAAGGTAATCGAAACTAATTTTCCCCTACCCTGGCAAAGAGGAGTCAGACCGATTCCAATTAATTTTGACCTCTGGCGGCAATTATCAAGATCCCAACGGGATTTAGTCTTGTTAAGGGCCGTCTCTGTTTTAACAGCAGTAAAATGGTTTAAACCCGATCTCGATCGAGTAATTGCTCTGGCTGGTATGATCGGTTTAACCGTGGAAACCCTGCAAACCGATGCCGTCGGTATGGCAGTGGCGGGGGGTTTAACTGCCTTGGCAATTAACCGGATTTGGCGGGAAAAACGCAGCCCCCAACGGGAATTAGACGCGGATGAAGCGGCCCTAAAAGTGGCCGTTAGACGCGGTTACACGGAAACCGAGGCCGCCAAAAGTTTATTATCGGCTATTGAGACTATAGCTGAAATTGAAGGGCGATCAAGTCTCAACTTTAACGAGTTATTGCGCTGTCAAAATCTGAAAAAATTAGCCAATCTCTCCTTTGTAGGTGTTCCCGATCAGGTGAGACAATCTTAAAGTCAGTTGTTTTGGCTCTCAGCTTTCTTTTTACTGATTACCGATCACTGACTACTTAAATCCCTAACCTTAAAATAACTGCCACAAAAATATTTTTCCCCTTGCCCAATGGCTGCAATTGACTCTTTAGAAAAAGCCTTAAAATATCACTTTGGCTACGATCAATTTCGACCGAATCAACGCCAAATAATTGAGGCTGCTTTAAACAATCAGGATTTATTAGTAATTATGCCCACCGGAGGCGGTAAATCTCTCTGTTTTCAGCTACCAGCTTTAATCAAAAAAGGGGTGACGGTGGTGGTTTCTCCCCTAATTGCTTTAATGCAGGATCAAGTAACTGCTTTAGCTGATAATGGCATCGGGGCAACATTTCTCAATAGCACTTTAAACGCTAAACAAGTCAGAGAAAGAGAATCTTTAATCTTGCAAGGAAAAATTAAACTTTTATATGTCGCCCCAGAAAGATTATTATCGCCTAGTTTTTTAGACTTTTTAGCTGTTATTGATAATTACCTCGGTTTAGCCTGTTTAGCGGTGGATGAAGCTCACTGTGTCTCCGATTGGGGTCATGATTTTCGCCCTGAATATCGACAAATTAAACAAGTTCGTCAACGCTTTCCCTCCGTGCCAATTCTGGCTTTAACTGCCACCGCTACTCAACAGGTTAGAGAAGATATTATCCAACAATTAGGATTGCGAGATACTTCCATTCATACTGCTAGTTTTAATCGTCCTAATCTTTATTATGAAGTGCAACCTAAAACCAGTAAATCCTATCAGCAATTGTATCAATATATTAAAGGACAAAAAGGGTCTGGCATTGTTTATTGTATCAGTCGTAAAACCGTCGATAAAGTAGCCGAACAGTTACAAAAAGATGGTATTGATGCCCTACCCTATCACGCGGGTATGGATGATCGGGAAAGAAGCGAAAATCAAACCCGTTTTATTCGGGATGATGTGCAGATTATGGTGGCAACAATTGCCTTCGGTATGGGGATTAATAAACCGGATGTGCGCTTTGTCGTTCATTACGATTTACCACGCAATTTAGAGGGATATTATCAAGAATCTGGCCGTGCGGGGAGGGACGGAGAACCGGCTAAATGTACCCTCTTTTTTAGCTTTGCCGATGCCAGAAAAATTGAGTATTTTATTAACCAAAAAACCGAGCAAAATGAACAGCAGAAAGCTCGTCAACAATTGCGACAGGTGTTAGATTATGCCGAGGGGACTGAATGTAGAAGATCGAGCGTACTAGGTTACTTTGGAGAAAGTTTTGCGGGTAACTGTGGTAACTGTGATAACTGTCGGAATGGTAAAAATAACCAGGATTGGACGATCGAAGCACAAAAATTTTTATCCTGTGTGGCGCGGACGGGACAGAAATTCGGTATGATGCACATAATCAACGTACTGAGGGGAAGAAAAGGTGAAAGAATCAGCCAATATCAACATCATTTATTATCTACTTATGGCATCGGTAAAGATAAAACTGTGGAGGAGTGGAAACGTTTAAGTCGTTCCCTTGTCCAGCAAAATATATTAGTAGAAACTGAAGACGATTTTAGAATCTTGAAACTTAATCAACACAGTTGGGAAGTGATGCGGAAACAACGTTCCGTGTTTATTGCCGTCCCCCAAAAAGCTAACGGTCAAATCGTGGGAGACGACAATCCCAATATGGTGGAAAGTGATTTATTATTCGAGCGCTTGCGGCAACTGCGGAAAAAAATTGCCGATAGTCAAGGGGTTCCTCCCTACGTTATTTTCCATGATTCTAGTCTGCGTTTGATGGCCCAATCGAAACCACGGAATTTGGGGCAGTTTCGTCAAATTTCTGGAGTAGTACACAGTAAAGTACAACAGTATGGGGATATATTTATAGCGGCAATTAATGATTTTTGTCAGGATAGTCTTCCCTCTACTCAATTCCTCACTCTCCAATACTATCAAGATGGGTTGAATGCGGAAGAAATCGCTCGCAAAAGAAGCTTAAAAGTCTCAACCATCTATGAACATTTAGCTAAATTGCTGGAGGCAGGTTACGAAATTGATATTAATCAGTTAGTCTCTAAAAATAAACAGGAATATATTCGTTTAGCGATCAAAAAAGTGGGCGATCAATCCCTGAAAACTCTCAAAGAAAATCTGGGAGATAATTATAGTTATGAGGAAATTAAATTAGTTGTTGCTTGGCAAAGACGACCACGGCAATAGGGCCAGAGCAACTCTTTTGATGCAATCCTCCACTTTAAAAGCAATAATAGATAATCAGTCTTTAACAACCAGATTTAGTATCACTACCCTCTCGCAATTACAGTTACAACCAGTGGGTTAATCGACTCAAAAATTGCTTTTTCTGGGGTTGAAACATTTTCAACCCCGATTTTTACCATCTTGGAAAAATAACTTCTAGGGGAGCGGGAATCATCTCGGTGCGAAAGTCCAGAATCTGGACTAGGATTAAATAGGCAATGGCGATTAAAATCGAAATCGCTCCCGTGATAATGGCGATAATTTTAGCAGAATTCATATAGTTAACCGATAATTTCCTCAGATTATTGATCTATTGCCGCAAAAGCTACCGAAATTTATTCTCATCTACGATTGCGAGCCTAAACAATTTAAACTGAATATATCTTACAGCACAATTATCCGAGGCGATTAAGAGGAGGAAAATCTTTACCGAATGAAGGTTAGTTACGGTTAAAGAGATTTTGCCATCGGTTCCACGAAAGAATAGGGTTGATCAGCTAGGATAACATCAGAATTTTGACTAATCCCGAACTGAGGTTCAGGTTTAACCCCAGTTTAACAGGAGATAGTTCTTGCGGCTCAATACATAGACTCAATTCTATGGTCAAGCTTTAAATTATTTTTTATTTGAATCTATACAACCAGCAAAACCCTTGCTATAATCGCCAATATATGGCAGAGAGACCGATTCCATCCACTGCATCGGCATCCCCAAAGTTGATCAACCTCGCTTTGTTTTAAGGTAGGCTCAGGCCTGCCTTACTTTTTTGGGTTGGGAAGCACTGGAGTTGGGGGAAAAGAGGAAAATGGGTCATTAAAGCTTAATTATCAGGAAAAAGCTCTGATCGTGTCTAAATTCTAGCTTTCTTTCGGGGCAAGCTTTCGGGTGATCAATAACTAACAGAAACTAAATTTTCGAGTTGTTGTTAGAAAATAGGCGAGCGCTCGCTTATAAAATAAGAGTTTCAGCACTTATGTGTTGACAGGGATTTTCCGAGATAGAAGAGCGATAAGATTTTTATTCACCTATGATCAACCTATGGCCTAAAATAATCATAAGGAGACAACATCACTCAATTTAAACTACTGACAGGAGAAGGAAAAGTCGGGACATACGGCGACTTGTTAAAATTAGGTAGTAGAGGAGATAACTTAACCCCTCATCATCTACCATCCAATGCGTATATGAAAGCGAAAATCAAAGGTTACACAACTAATCAAGGAATTGCTATCATGATGGAACACTTATCCCCCGGAAAAGGCGGTCGTCATCGTCAAACCTTATCTTATGGTAAAAGTCCAGACTTAACCCTTTCCCCTCGACAAACCTTAGCACAAGAAGTTTGGGATATTCGCTCAATTTATCTAGGTCAAGGATTATATAATGCAGATATTAGAAAGGGATTACAAGAACTCATTCAACTTAATAAAACTACCTGGTCAACCTTTTTTGATCAAGGAGCAACAACCCCATGGATTTAATAAAAATCCTACAAGAGAATCGCTTAATGAAAACACCCCAAGAAATTAACTTATTTGAGGAAACATTAGAAAAACTTGCCAAATATCCTGATGATAAACATTTAAAAGACTTACATCTTATCCTAGATGATAACTGTGAACATCCTGAAATTATGTTTAGTTTATTGCATTTTTTAGAAGATTTTGAACCCCAACAACAAATACAAGCTTTTATTGAAGTGATTCCTCAATTAATGATAACTGCACCAGAATGGACAAAAATCATTCACTATCGAATGATTAATGATGAATCTGCTGTTAAAATTTATCAGAATAGTCTGGAATTAGCCAATCAAAAAACACCTCATTTTTTGTATCAACTTTTACTAGAAAGCGTCAAAAATCATATTAATTCATCCTCGGAGGTCATCTTAACCTAAATTTTTGTATGACTTATAGAAATTAAAATGATATTTTGGTATCTGTAATCCCTTAAAAAATGTCGCTTTTTCTGGCATTTGTTCAACCTTAATTAATTTAATTTGAGACTCAGCGACTTCCCCCAACCCCCCAAAAGCCTGGATTGGGTAATAAAATCAAAAGTAAACGCCAATTTTAAAAGAGAGTTTCCCCTTAAAAATCCCAACCTATATCTTGAGCAATTAAACCCTCGACACTGTGGCCATCTTCTCCTTGAGACATGAGGTAACGTTCAATTAAAGGCAAACCCCTGTGTTTGTTAAGCAGGGAGCGGGAAGCGGGAAGCGGGAAGTGGGGGGAACAAATAAAATAATCTCCCGTCTCCGAGTCTCCTGACGACCGACTGCTGAGGGCTGATAGCGAAAATAACTGATCTGATCCCCTAGCGTGATAAGCTGAGTATTGGCTAATTTTACAAAAAATTAAGACTTTCCCCTTGTGGGAGTTATCAGCTAAAACCCAGAGTAGACATAAACAATGGTAGCGACAACAGAAACTAACGTTGGTAAAATCGTCCAGATCATCGGTCCTGTCATCGATGCCGAATTTCCCAGTGGCAAACTGCCCCGTATTTATAATGCCTTAACCGTAAAAGGAACTAACTCCGCCGGTCAAAATCTATCGGTTACTTGTGAAGTACAACAGTTACTCGGTGACAACCAAGTGCGGGCCGTTGCCATGAGTACCACCGATGGTTTAGTGCGCGGTATGGATATCGTGGACACCGGCGCGGCGATTAGCGTTCCCGTGGGTAAATGCACCCTCGGTCGGATTTTTAACGTTCTTGGTGAACCCGTGGACGAAAAAGGACCGGTTAACGTCACCGAAACCTCTCCTATTCACCGTCCCGCTCCCAAATTAGTCGATCTTGAAGTAACACCGACGGTTTTTGAAACCGGTATCAAGGTAATTGACTTGCTCACCCCCTACCGTCAAGGGGGCAAAATCGGCCTCTTTGGGGGTGCTGGTGTGGGCAAAACCGTCATTATGATGGAATTAATCAACAATATCGCCATTCAACACGGGGGTGTCTCGGTTTTTGGCGGTGTGGGTGAAAGAACCCGCGAAGGAAACGACCTCTACAACGAGATGATCGAATCGAAGGTAATCAACGCTGATAACCCCGAAGACTCGAAAATCGCCCTCGTTTACGGTCAGATGAACGAACCCCCCGGAGCGAGAATGCGCGTCGGTCTCTCCGCTTTGACCATGGCCGAATATTTCCGCGATGTTAACAAGCAAGACGTACTCTTATTTGTCGATAATATCTTCCGTTTCGTGCAAGCTGGTTCGGAAGTATCGGCGCTCCTTGGTCGGATGCCTTCTGCGGTAGGATACCAACCCACCCTCGGCACTGACGTAGGCGACCTGCAAGAGCGGATTACCTCCACCAAAGAAGGATCGATCACTTCCATCCAAGCGGTCTATGTACCTGCGGATGACTTGACTGACCCCGCTCCCGCTACTACCTTCGCTCACTTGGACGGAACTACTGTACTATCCCGCGGTCTGGCTTCCAAAGGTATCTATCCGGCGGTAGATCCCCTCGGTTCCACCAGCACCATGCTCCAAGCTGATATCGTCGGTGATGAACACTACGGCACCGCTCGCGCCGTCCAATCTACCCTGCAACGCTATAAAGAGTTACAGGACATCATCGCTATTCTCGGTTTAGACGAATTATCGGAAGAAGATCGTCTCACCGTTGACCGCGCTCGTAAAATTGAGCGTTTCCTCTCGCAACCTTTCTTCGTGGCCGAAGTGTTCACCGGTTCCCCGGGTAAATACGTTACTCTCGCTGATACGATCAAAGGCTTCCAGATGATCCTCAAAGGTGAACTCGATAGCTTACCCGAACAAGCGTTCTATATGGTCGGCAATATCGATGAAGCGATCGCTAAAGGCGAAAAACTCAAAAAAGGCTAATTAAAAGTCAGTAGTAACCGCGTTTAGCGGTTACTTAACCCAGAAATCTGCCAAAATTATCGTTATTATCACCAATGAGCATTACAGTACGGGTTATTACACCCGATCGCATTGTCTGGGATAACGTGGCCGAAGAAGTAATCCTACCCAGTTCCACGGGACAATTAGGTATTCTTAGTGGTCACGCTCCTTTATTAACTGCCCTGAATATTGGCGTAATGCGAATTCGACCGGGGAAAGACTGGGAAAATATCGCAGTTTTGGGCGGTTTTGCCGAAGTCGAAAATAATGAGATCAAAGTCCTCGTTAATGGGGCAGAATTAGGCTCAAAAATCGATAAGGAAAAAGCTCGCGCCGAATACGAACGGGCCCAAACTCGTCTCGATGAAGTCAGTAAAGGGGATGACCGTCGCAAAACTATCCAAGCGCAACAATCATGGCGCAAAGCTCGCGCTAGATACCAGGCCGCTGGCGGTTTAGTATCGGTTTAAACCCAACCAAATCAAATTAAATTAAAGCAAAATCGGGCGGGTTTATATAAACCTACCCGATTCTTTTTCAGTTATCACTTATCAGTTATCAGTTATCAGTTATCAGTTAAGTAGTCGGACTTAAGGGAGGCAGGGGGCAGGAGGCCGTTTTTGTAACGGGGATTTATGCCCCGCTCCAAAAACTTTTCGCCTTAAGGCGAGGTTTTAGACCCGATTTTTTCGATAAATTAATTGCTACCACTAAAAACAACTTCGGGGAATTTTAACTGTGCATCGGCCATGGGGATTTGTCGGCCTTGATTGCGTAACTCTTGCCAAAAATTAATTACTTCTGTGGCTTTGTTGAGAACATCAACGCGATCGGACTCATCAATCCAGTGTTTTGCTTCTAACTCCTCTTGCAGTTGTTGCCAAGCATCATTGCGCGGCCAGAAAAAATAAGCGGTGAGGGGGCTAGTTCCTTTGCCGACCACCTGATCCACAGCGATCGCTACGTTCTGATCTAACCACAATACTTTTAAAATAAACTTTGATTCGGAACTGACTGTCATTGTTAATCGTTAATCGTACAATTCTCGATTATATCATCTTTTGACTCAATTTTCCGCAGTCAGTTTTTAACTATTTTTTCCGATTTTTTCGCCAATAACCACTATGATTCCCGAAACAGACTCTTTAGCTTCTAAACAAATCGGTGTGGCCGTAATTAGAGACGATCAAGATTTAATTTTAATCGATCGCCGTCTAGCCAAGGGACTCTTGGGCGGTTTTTGGGAATTCCCCGGCGGCAAAATCGAAGGCAATGAAACGGTGCAGGAATGTATTAAACGGGAGATATTAGAAGAAATTGGCATTGACATCGCGGTTGATAGTCATTTAATCACCATCGATCACATCTATAGTCATTTTCGGGTTAATCTACAAGTATATAACTGTCGTTATCTCAGCGGCGAAGCGCGGGCGATCGAATGTGAAGAAATCCGCTGGGTAACTATCCAGGAACTAGATCATTACACTTTCCCCGCGGCCAATCAAGAGATTATCAGAGCCTTAAAAGACATGGTAAACTCGAAATGATCGCTGTTAATCGTCGAGTGATTATGCTTAATCCTTCTATTCGTCAAGAACCCCGCTACGAACCGGCCGCGGTTATTCCCCTAAAAAAAGACGCTTCCATTGTCGAGTGGTTAGAAAAAAATAATCGCATGATTCCCCGGGATAAAATCGCCGAACCGGATCTGACTCTGGAAGAAGATGTGGAACTATCTGAACTGATGGATGTCGATGATATCGGTTATGATGACGACGAGGATGAATTAGTCTTAGATGAAGATTAATCCCGTCTTCTTTGGCAAATTTTCCCCTTATCTGACGCTTTAGTCGTGAACGCTAACATTTTTTCCGCCCCTATCTTTAAAAAACCCACTGGAACCCATCTCCTGATTCTACTAACGGGATTACTATTTCTGTTAGTAGTTTTTTTTCAGTCCACTAATTCCCTGTTACTCCCCCTGATGGCCACGACATTAATCAGTGCTGGTCTTGGTTGTCAAGTAGTACCGATGCTGCGGCGCTTGAAAATGGGCCAGATCATGCGCGAAGATGGACCACAGGCTCATTTAAAGAAAGCAGGAACCCCGACAATGGGAGGCAGCTTTTTTGTGCCAGTAGCCCTTATTTTCGCTTTAATCTGGTCTAAATTTACTCCTAATGTGGTGGCGGTTGCTTTGCTGACTTTTGCTTACATGGGTATCGGTTGGTTAGATGATTGGCAAATTCTGCGTTATAAGTCGAATAAGGGCCTATCTCCCCGGATGAAGTTAATTTTACAGATAGCGGGGGCGGTGCTTTTTTGTCTCTGGATGTTGGTCAATCAGGTGAGTACCGATATCACCCTTTGGGGTCGATTAGTCATTCCTTTGGGCTTTTTCTTCTGGATTTTGGCGGCATTTGTCCTTGTGGCTGAAAGTAACGCCACTAATCTCACCGATGGGGTGGATGGATTAGCAGGGGGAACTGGTGCGATCGCATTTTTGGGTTTAGGTATTATTATCGCCCCTAGTCATCCGGATTTAGCGATTTTCTGCACTTGTTTTGCTGGTGCTTGTCTAGGCTTCATTTTTCATAACCGCAACCCCGCTAAAGTCTTTATGGGTGATACGGGTTCCCTCGCTTTGGGAGGCGCTTTAGCTGCGGTGGGTTTAATTACTGGACATCTCTGGGGATTATTTTTAATTAGTGGTCTGTTCTTTCTGGAATCTCTTTCGGTAATCGCTCAGGTTATCTATTATAAAGCCACAAAAGGACCCGATGGCCAGGGCAAAAGATTGTTAAAAATGGCTCCTTTTCATCATCATTTAGAATTAAGTGGTTGGACGGAAACCAAGATTGTGGGCGCATTTTATCTGGTTAATGCCCTTTTAGTTGTCTTGGCTATTTGGACCAGTTAATTAAGCGCTAAAGGAAAGACCACAACCACAGGTATTTTGGGTGTTGGCATTGGTAAAACGGAAACCACCACCCATGAGATCTTCTGAATAGTCTAATTTTAAAATTTGTAGGTAGCGATCGCTGTCAGGATCGACTAAAATATTAATACCCTGACTTTGATAAAAGCGATCGTTTTCTCCCGCAATAGCGGTTAATTCGAGATGGTAGTGAAGTCCCGAACAACCACCGTTTTTTACTGTCAAACGCAGAGAGGAACCACTCAGGCGACGGCTTTGACTCCAACGTTCAATTTCTCTAGCGGCGGCGGGACTTAATTCGATCATTGTTTTTGAGACTATTGTAATAATATCAAGTTCTTGTGAAGTTATACCACAGTTGTTGTCAAACTTTATGTTAAGAAAGATGTGACTAATTGATACCCCACTGGGACAGCACTAGCAAATCCCTTGCCATGGCCACTAGGTGCGCCAGCTACAACGTCTTTGCCAGCAAGGTGTGCCCATTCCTCCCTGACCCCCCTTACCCCGATGTAATCCCCCACCGGCCGGTGCTTCTCGTCGTCAACGGGAAGCCTTAGCTTGTCAAATTGAGTTTTCTCGGGTTACAGTTTTCTCAGGTTGAGGCTCCACTGACTTTTCTGCACCACTAAGACTGAAACAGTCCAGTAGGGTGCCTTGAGCAGCTCATCCACCAAACAACCGTCAATTATGATCAACCCTGGAAAGAAGCATTAAGTGAGTATTTTGAAGCGTTTTTATGCTTCTTCTTATCTGTTGCCAAAGCAGACTTGTCAGAATATAGTATGGAAAACAAGCATAATCTTGGCGAAACTATGTATCATCAACGACTAGCTAGACCTGAAGATGCAATAGCGATCGCTCCTCTTTGGCGAGATTTTGCTCAAAGGCGATCGGAAGTTGATCCCTCGATCAATCTGAAACCTGATTTTGACTATGAAGGATATGTGAGCTATCAGCTTAAAAAACCGCTATCTTTCGGTTTTGTCTTGGAATATGAGCAGCAAATCGTCGGGTTTCTCTTTACTTATGTTTATGATGAGACCCCACCTCCCCAGATTTCTGCTTTGGAAATGTGGGAAAATCCTTTCATTCCCCGTCGTGTGGGTGCAGTTTTGGGGATGTATGTTAAAGAAAAGCACCGCAAACCGGACACGATTAATTTGTTGATTAAAGCGGCGATCGCTAAAGCGGAAGAACTAAAGGTTAGCGATATTGACTTATTAATCAGTATGGATCAGCAAGGGATTCAGGTATTATTAGAACGCTTGGGCTTTGTTAAAGCAGCGATTCAATATACAAAACATTTTAACATATCGGATAAGAATTTACCGAATTTACACCAGGCTCATTTAAGGCTTAGAGAAAAGGAAGTTATACCGACTGGAACAATTGTTTTAAGGGATATAAAAACTCAAGAAATTGTTAAGAATTCTCAAGGAAAGCCAATTTTTTTAGAGCCAGTTAGGGATGCAGCAGGAAAGGCTTTGACGAGTTCGATGGGTTTACCGATTTATCCTCTCCCTTTACGAGATCCGAATACTCATAATTTCATCTTTGATGAGGAAGAAAATCTCATCTTATGTCCTATCTTACAAGAACTAGGGGGTGAGGTAGTAGAATTTGGAGGAATCCCTCAATTTTGTCCACCTGTTTATGAACAAGTAGATGGGAAATTATGCTTGAAGCAAGATAGTAATGGCAATTATGTTTTTGCAGAAGTAGAACGGGATGAGTCAGGAAAAATTAGGCGATTACCAGAAGGAAAACCACTCTTTAAATCCACCAATTGATCTTTAAACTCTCTGGAAAACGGGTTTCTTGAAGAAACCTGTTTTCTGTGGGTTTTTTGCGGGAAGCATCCCCCTATGCTCCTAGGTTAAAGGGGTAAAGTCATAACAATCCGTTGCCAAAACCGACTTTTCAGAATATAATAGAGAAGAGTAGTCATTCATCACTCAGATTAGTTAAGATGACATTACATGACTAATAATACTGACCATGATCGCTTATTTAAGGAGTTAATCTCCACCTTTTTTGTCGAATTTATTGAGTTATTTTTTCCTCAATTGATAGATTATTTAGATAGGGACTCGATTACTTTTTTAGACAAAGAAGTATTTACCGATGTCACGGAAGGAGAAAGGTATGAAAGCGATTTAGTCGCACAGGTTAAGTTTCGAGGAAAAGAATCTTTTTTTCTGATTCATGTGGAGGCGCAGGAAAGTTCCCGAAAGTGGTTTAACCGGCGGATGTTTACTTATTTTGCTCGCTTTCATGAGAAATTTGTCTTACCGATTTATCCGATTGTAATTTTCTCTTATTCAAAGCCAAAAAGAGAAGCGATTAGTCAATATGTAGTCGATTTTCCTGATTTAAAAGTCTTAGAATTTAACTATCAAGTAGTGCAGTTAAATCGATTAAATTGGCGAGATTTTCTCAATCAACCGAATCCGGTTGCTTCAGCTTTGATGGCGAAGATGAACATTGCCGAGAAAGAGCGAGCCAAGGTAAAAGCGGAATGTCTGCGCTTGTTAATTACTTTAAGGTTAAATCCTGCGAAAATGCAATTAATTTCCGGATTTATTGATACATATCTCAATCTAAATCCTGCCGAAGAGATACAATTTCAAGAAGAAATTAGCACATTTAGTCAACCCGTACAGGAGGGAGTTATGCAAATTACCACCAGTTGGATGCGTCAAGGTATTGAACTAGGTATTGAACAAGGTATCGAACAAGGTATTGAACAAGGTATCGAACGCGGTATCGAACAAGGTATTGAACAAGGTATTGAACAAGGTATTGAACGGGAAAAGACATTGATTCTTCGTCAACTTAAACGCAAGTTAGGGGAGATTAATCCTTCATTAGAAACTAAAATTATGGAGTTAAGTATTGATGATGTAGAAGCATTAGGAGAAGCTTTATTCGATTTCTCTAACGTTGAAGATTTAATCAATTGGTTAAATACTTTAACTGCCTAGCTTTGACGTTAGCGATCGCATCTTCGCAACAAATGAGAAAACGGGTTTCTTTGAGAAACTATTTAGAAAACGGGTTTCTTGAAGAAACCCATTTTCTTGTCCTTCAAGAAACCCCTTTTCTGAAAGCATCCCCCTATGCTCCTAGGTTAAAGGGGTAAAGTCATAACAATCCGTTGCCAAAACCGACTTTTCAGAATATAATAGACAAGAGTAGTCATTCATCGTTCAGATTAGTTAAGATGACATTACATGACTAATAATATTGACCATGATCGCTTATTTAAGGAGTTAATCTCCACCTTTTTTGTCGAATTTATCGAGTTGTTTTTCCCTCAATTGATAGATTATTTAGATAGGGACTCGATTACTTTTTTAGACAAAGAAGTATTTACCGATGTCACGGAAGGAGAAAGGTATGAAAGCGATTTAGTCGCACAGGTTAAGTTTCGAGGAAAAGAATCTTTTTTTCTGATTCATGTAGAGGCGCAGGAAAGTTCCCAAAAGTGGTTTAACCGGCGAATGTTTACTTATTTTGCTCGCTTTCATGAGAAATTTGTCTTACCGATTTATCCGATTGTAATTTTTTCTTATTCAAAGCCAAAAAGAGCAGCGATTAGTCAATATGTAGTCGATTTTCCCGATTTTAAGGTATTAGAATTTAACTATCAAGTAGTGCAGTTAAATCGATTAAATTGGCGAGATTTTCTCAATCAGCCGAATCCGGTTGCTTCAGCTTTGATGGCTAAGATGAACATTGCCGAGAAAGAGCGAGCAAAAGTTAAGGCGGAATGTCTGCGCTTGTTAATTACTTTAAGGTTAAATCCTGCAAAAATGCAATTAATTTCTGGATTTATTGATACTTATCTCAATCTAAATCCTGCCGAAGAGATACAATTTCAACAAGAGATTAGCACATTTAGTCAACCCGTACAGGAGGGAGTTATGCAAATTACCACCAGTTGGATGCGTCAAGGTATTGAACTAGGTATTGAACAAGGTATCGAACAAGGTATTGAACAAGGTATCGAACAAGGTATCGAACAAGGTATTGAACGGGAAAAGACATTGATTCTTCGTCAAATTAAACGCAAGTTAGGGGAGATTAATCCTTCATTGGAAACTAAAATTATGGAGTTAAGTATTGATGATGTAGAAGCATTAGGAGAAGCTTTATTCGATTTCTCTACGGTTGAAGATTTAATCAATTGGTTAAATACTTTAACTGCCTAGCTTTGACGTTAGCGATCGCATCTTCGCAACAACCCGCTAAAATTGTCATTATCAGGGAGTAATTGAGAACCACAGAAAACGGGTGTCTCGGAGAAACCCCTTTTCTGTGGGGTTTTTAGTGGAAAGAGAAAGGTTAACGCGGAAATTATTCCCCTCGCCATCACCCGCTAAAATTTTCATGGTGAGGAAGTAATTCAGAGATAAGCTTTCCGTATATAATATAGGCAACAAGCAGAAGCTTGGTGAACTATAGATCAGCAACGACTGGCTAAACCCGAAGTTGCAAAAGCGATCGCTCAAGATTTTACTTGAATGCGATCGCCACAAGACCCCTGGGAGCGCCTGAAGGGAAACCAGCCTTTAAGTCAGTTTAAATTGGCTATTGACAATATCGGTTAGTTAACTTAACCTCAATTAATAAAATATTTTCACTTTTTCTGGAGTGATAAATCATGCTTACTAAAATTATTAATATTGAAGCTCGTTGGGGACGTAGTGTTACTGAATTTTTGCCAGCAGGCGATTATAAGGTTGAATATATTGGGATTGCTCAAGGCGGTCAATACAACGCTTGGAATTATCGATATAATTATTACCCTTATTGGTCAAATCAATATCAGATTGATAGTAGTGAATTTTCTTTCTCTACAGGACGGTTATCAGAAAACTGGGGAAATGATACCCTAGCACTGGCTAATGCGAAAAATACTACTTTTGTTTTGAAGAACGCGGGAAATGTCACTTTCTGGATTTATGATACTGTTTATGAGGATAATACCGGTGGGGTTTCGTTAAGAGTAACGTCTATTCCCACACCTGCAACTAATATCACTCTTTCTAATAATAACATCGCTGAAAATCAAGCCATTAATACTGTAATTGGTGATTTTACCAGCACTGATCCCGATCCGGGGGATACCTTTACCTATAGTTTAGTATCTGGTGCTGGTGATACGGATAATAGCTTTTTTACTATCAGTAATAATCAGCTAAAAAGTAATAGTGTTTTTGACTATGAAGCGAAGACAAGCTACAGTATTCGTGTCAGAACAACTGATCAAGATGGACAATTTTATGAGAAACAGTTAACGGTTAATGTTACTAATATTATTGAGCCGGGGACATTTTCTTTTAGCGATAATAACTATGTAGTGAAAGAAGATGGAACGGTAGTTAAGGCGATTACCATAAACCGGACAAATAACTTTGAGGGTGCGGTTAGTGTCACCGTGACTCCTACTGATGGTACGGCTACATCTGTCAATGATTACAAAAATACTCCTATTGTGGTTAATTTTGCAGCGGGAGAAACCAGCAAAACGGTGACGGTTCCTCTGATTAATGATACGGCTTATGAACTGGAAGAAAACCTGAATTTAGCGATTACTAATGTGACGGGTGGCGCAATTATTGGAACGCAAAATAAGGCGACTTTAACTATTCTTAATGATGATGTAGCCATTCCTGGAGTTTTAGCATTTAGTGCGCCGACTTATACGCTTACTGAAAACGGAAGTCGTATAACTCAAGTCGTTGTAACTCGCACGGGGGGAAGTGATACAGAAGTGAGTGGGACGATTACGTTAAATAATGGTACAGCAACCGCAGAAGATTATAATAATACCCCCATTAAGGTTACGTTTGCTCATGGGGATAGTGCGCCTAAAATTATTACGATTCCGATTAAGGAAGATAGTCAGTTTGAAGCGGTGGAAACCCTTAACCTATCCTTGACGAATCCGACTAATGGGGTGACGATTGGTACACAAAATACGGCAATTGTCAAGATCATTGATAATGATAATTTTGTCTTTAATAATACGGATATTCAACCGACAAAACTGGAGAAGTTAACGTTACCGATTCCCACAGCGTTGAAGCAGTATGAAATTCTCAGCAGCGAATTGGACAAAGCCAAGGTTAAATTAGACACGACGGAGGAACAGTTAAGGTTAGCTAATGATGATTATTCCTTTGCGAAGGAAACTTTTGAAGGGAGTCTCAGTAAGCAGAAGTCTTTAACTGACATTTTGCAGAATCTAGAAAATAAAAAGACGGCTTTAACCTCTAGCTTTACTCAATCTAAAACACAAAATGAGCAAAAACAGAAGGATATTAAGAAGAGTATTGATGATGCTTATACTCGTTGGAAGGCTGAAACGAATCCGGGTATAAAAGATGGGATTCAGAAGGAGATTAATGGTTATCTGATTCAGATTCAGGAACAACAGAATTTACTGTCAATTGCGACGACTAAGTATAATCAGGAGTTGGCGGTTGTTATTTTCCAAATTGATGACTCAAATCAGGAGTTACAGGGACTTACCAGTAACATTATTCCCAAGCAAGTTGAGGATTTAGAGAAGAAGAATCAGGCTTTAGTGGATATTAAAACAGCTTGGGAGGGGAATAAGCAAGCTGTGACGGTTGCGGATAAGGCGCTGGGGGATTTGCTGACGGATTATGCTTTTCTCAAGACTCAGGATTATTCGTCTAAGTTTTTGCAGGATACGGTTGATAGTCTTAAGCAAAAAATTGGTGCGCTTCAGGCTGATTTAACCGCTTTGAAGGATGGGAATGGGTCTAATTCTCAGATTGCGGCGTTGGAAAAGGCGATTTTAGAGAAGCAGAAGGTTGTGGGAGAGGTACAAGATTATCAGAAAACGGTATTAGCGGGTGAGTTGGAGTTTAAGCAGGAGTTGGAGACGAGAAAGGGGACTTCTGCGGACCATGAAGCATCGGTTAAGGTGGCTTTAGGGAATAATAATATTGAGGGTTATGTGAGTTTAAACAGTCAATTGGCTAACCAGTTGAAGGGTTTAACGACTGTTTGGGTGGATAATTTAGAGGATAATCATAATTTAACGATTAAGGTTTGGAATGGCTCTCAAGCTACGTCTCAGGCGTTTGATAGTTTGACGAGTTATATTGATGAGAATTTGGCGACTCCTTATGGGGATTATTATCTAAATGAGATTCAGTTGGATGAGGCGTTACAGATTCGGGAGTCAACGGTAAGACGGCGCGATGCTTTGGCGGATAGTATTGATTTTGTGACGGATGCGCTGTTTTTGGCTAAAAAGCAGTTACAAGAGTATCAGGATTTGGCGAAGTTGGGACAGCATTATTCGGATTTAACTAAGTATGAAAAACAATATGCACTGTTAACCAGTCTTCGGGATTCTTTTACGCGCTTCTTTGGTAATTATTCAGCTTTATCGGGTACTTATAATAATTTAGCTAATGTTGATGGTCAAATTAATTCTGCTAAGTCAAGAGTAGCGGCGTATAATCCGAAAACTCGTCCAGAAACGGGTAATTTATATTTTTTATCGGGTTGGACAAGATCCTATTGGGCGAAAGATTGGGCAGTATCTCTTGGAGGAAATTTAGTTACGGTTAATGATATTCAAGAACAGTTTTGGATTACAGATAATTTCGGTACAAATTTCTGGATTGGATTATACGATCATCATAATCATAATGGTCCTTGGTATTGGTATAGTGGAGAGCCTTATCAGTATGAATCATGGCAATGGATACCGGGTGAACCTAATAATGCAGGGGGAGAAACATTTGTTGTTTCTTTGGGTCGGGCAAATGGTTGGAATGATATTGACTGGGAAGATAGTCGTCAAGGATTAGTTGAGATTAATCTGAAACCTTTATATGATCAAAGAAATGGCGTTATTCAGACGATTAAAGATGCTAATGCTAATGCTTTTGATGCTTTAAAGTCTCTGAGTGATTTGTTAAGCAATAATCAGTTAGCTTCTCTCTTGCAAGGAGTAAATATAGGTTTTGTCAAGAGCTATTTAGAAAAGTATAATGAAATTTTTACTCAATCTGGTGGGATTATTGATGAGGCGACGTTAAAGCGGTTTCAAAATGAGGTTTTTACGCCGTTGTCTCAAGCTTATAGTCAATTAGCGACGGGTTCTTCTGTTGAGGGTTTGATTGGCAATAACCGTCCTTTTTTAATCAGGGTAAGCTCATCTAATTTGGTATAAATTGTACTTGACAAAGATTTCTGAATAGGGTAATCAAATCGCCATAGCACCGTCCCGCACTGCCAGTACCCAGACTTAGCCGCTGCTACCTCTGTATAATTTATAATTAGCCTTAGTCTCACTGTTGTTGATGAAAATTAATGAGGAAATAGCTCATGGGTAAAGGTTTTGCTCCCGTTCTCCCCACCGGAAATAAAGCTCAACTAAAACCTGAGCTTCCTTTAACATCAATAAATGAAATTCAAGCTAGTTTATTGACTTATCTTCAAGATATTCCTGACCCAAGAGCGTCCCGAACCCAAAAACATTTATTAACTGATATTTTAGTCATTGCTGTTTTAGCAGTTATAGCAGGAGCCAAAGGTTGGGAAGACATGGAAAATTATGGACTCAGTAAGCAGTCTTGGTTATCTGAGTTTTTAGAATTACCTAATGGCATTCCTTCTGATGACACTTTTCGGCGGGTTTTTGAACGGATTAACCCGGAAGTTTTGGACAAAGTTTTGTCTCAATGGCTGCCCCATTTAATCGGTTCTCTTTCGGGGGAAATAGTTCCCATAGACGGGAAAAGTCTCAGAGGTTCTTACGACCGTAATCAAGGAATTAAAGCCTTGCATTTAGTGACGGCTTGGGCGGGGGAGCAGAAATTAGTTTTAGGACAAGTCAAGGTGGAAGATAAATCCAATGAGATTACTGCTATTCCCGCTTTACTAGAACTGTTAGACCTTCAAGGGGCAATTATCACCCTAGATGCTATGGGAACTCAAACGGCGATTATTAATCATATTCAAGCCAAAAAAGCTGACTACGTTGTCGCCCTTAAAGCTAATCATCCGACTCTTTATACTCAGGTCAAAAACTGGTTTGAGCAAGCTCAAGCACATCAATTTGATGGTATTCAATTTAGTTATGATTACCGTCTGGAAAAAGGTCATCATCGCCTCGAAAAACGTTGGTGTTGGGCTGTACCTTTAGAAGCTTTCGGCGGTCTTTATCAACAGGCTCAATGGCAAGGACTTCAAAGTATTATCATGGTTAAACGAGTTCGTCATCTTTGGAATAAAACCACTTGTGAAGTCCAATTTTATCTCAGTTCTCTCCCTGCTGATGCTCAAAAAATAGGTAATGCTATTCGTAAACATTGGGGCATTGAAAATCAGGCTCATTGGATTTTAGATGTTACTTTTAATGAGGATCAATGTCGGATTCGCTCTGGTCACAGCCCTCGTAATTTTGCCTTCTTGAGACGAGTAGCACTTAACGCTCTTAACCAGGAATCCACTTACCGACGTAGTCTGGCACAAAAAAGTAAACGGGCGGCCATGGATAATAACTATATGATGGCTGTGCTGAAAGCCTTTTGTCAAGCCTAATTGAGATGCTCTTACCCTGCTTTTTTAATTAGTAATTTAAATCAAGAACTAACTAATAAATCTCAAGATTTAGTGGTTCAGATTGATTTGACTAATGATCAACAAGAACAAGGGATAGAAACGAATTTACAGAAGTATATTGAGCAGAAACAGAATAGCATTGTCAAAGCACAAGAAGCACCTTTAACTGCTATTCGAGAAACATTTGAACAACCTAATCGTGCTTTATTTTTTGATGGTGTAAATGATTATATACAAATTAATTTGAATGAACCAGAAACAGAAGTTACCCATGAATTATGGTTTAAAACTACATCCTTGAATGGGGGATTATTTTCTGTTGTCGCAGGTAATTTAGGTTCAGGAGGACATGATCGCCATATTTATCTCTCCAATGGTAATATAGTCGTTCGGATCTGGAATAATGAAGTAATTGCTAGTAGTGGACTCAATTTAGCTGATGGAAAATGGCATCATGTCGCTCATGTTTTTGGTGCATCGGTGGGAGGTCAACAAATTTATGTTGATGGTCAATTAGTCGCATCAGGATCAAGAACTATATCAGATTTTGGTGGACAGGATAAAATAGTTGTTGGTTATTCGGCTGATTCTGGTTACTTTAAAGGAGAAATTGATGAAGTCCGAGTTTGGAATGTGGCTAAAACTCAAGCTCAAATTCAGACTTATTATAATCGCAACCTGACAGGTAAAGAACAAGGATTACTCGGTTATTGGAACTTTGAAGAAGCTACAGGAAACACCGTCAATGATTTAACAGCTAATAAGAATAATGGCACATTAACGAATGGAGTTCAGCGCACAGTAGCGAATACTAATCTAATTACACGACCAGAAGGAAAAACACTCTATTTTGATGGAGTGAATGATTACATTAATGCAGGGACAAATCCGAGTTTAAAAGTTACTAATACTCTAACTCTAGAAGCTTGGATTAATCCTCAACAGGATTCTCGCACTCGTATGATTGTTGGACGAGAAGGAGAATATCTTTTAGCCCTTAGTGGTGCAGATAACATCATCTATTATGCCCTAGCAAACAGTAATCCGGGATGGAATTGGATTAGTACAGGATATGGAGTTAAATCAAATCAGTGGAGTCATGTTGCCTTCAGCTATGAGAATGGACGAATTAAAACTTATGTTAATGGACAATTAATTTATACCTATGATGGAGTAGGAACGATTGGAGATGTTGACACCAATCAAAATGAGTTACGGATTGGTAATCGTCAGTGGAGTAATACTGACTTTTTTAAGGGGCAAATCGATGAGGTAAGAATCTGGAACACTGTTAAAGCTCAAGCAGAAATTCAAGCTAATCTCAGTCAAAAATTAATAGGTAATGAACAAGGATTAGTCGGCTATTGGAACTTTGAGGAAGCTACAGGAAACACGGTTAATGATTTAACAGCCAATAAAAATAATGGCACATTAATTAATGGAGTTCAGCGCACAGTAGCGAATACTAATCTAATTACACGACCTGAAGGAAAAGCACTCTATTTTGATGGAGTGAATGATTATACTCAAGTGGGAGCCAAATCTTCTCTTGTTTTAACTGATAAATTTACCTTAGAAGCATGGATTAATCCAGTTAAAGGAGCAGACCAAGGAATTATTCTCAATAAAGAAGGAGAATATGAGATTGCTCGGTTTTCCGATGGAACGATTCGCTGGTATTTTTGGGCTAATCCAAGTTTAAGCAATGATTGGATTAACACGGGTTATATTGCTCCAGAAAACCAATGGACGCACGTTGCTTTAACTTACGATAAGAATATTGTCAAAATTTATGCTAATGGGGAATTGATTCAGTCCTATGAAACCTCAGCAACTCTAGTGGACGGTCTTACAACTTGGAATGATTTTCGTATCGGTGGCAGACAAGGATTTACAGGTCCAGGAAATTATTTCAAAGGACAAATAGATGATGTTCGTGTCTGGAATGTAGCCAGAACTCAAGCAGAAATACAAGCTAATCTCAGTCAAAAATTAACAGGAAACGAACAAGGATTAGTAGGTTATTGGAACTTTGAAGAAAGTGCAGGAAATACGGTTAATGACTTAACAGCCAATAAAAATAATGGCACATTAACTAATGGAGTTCAGCGTACAGTAGCTAATTCTAATCCAATTACACGACCTGAAGGAAAAGCACTCTATTTTGATGGAGTGAATGATTATACTCAAGTGGGAGCCAAATCTTCTCTTGTTTTAACTGATAAATTTACCTTAGAAGCATGGATTAATCCAGTTAAAGGAGCAGACCAAGGAATTATTCTCAATAAAGAAGGAGAATATGAGATTGCTCGGTTTTCCGATGGAACGATTCGCTGGTATTTTTGGGCTAATCCAAGTTTAAGCAATGATTGGATTAACACGGGTTATATTGCTCCAGAAAACCAATGGACGCACGTTGCTTTAACTTACGATAAGAATATTGTCAAAATTTATGCTAATGGGGAATTGATTCAGTCCTATGAAACCTCAGCAACTCTAGTGGACGGTCTTACAACTTGGAATGATTTTCGTATCGGTGGCAGACAAGGATTTACAGGTCCAGGAAATTATTTCAAAGGACAAATAGATGATGTTCGTGTCTGGAATGTAGCCAGAACTCAAGCAGAAATACAAGCTAATCTCAGTCAAAAATTAACAGGAAACGAACAAGGATTAGTAGGTTATTGGAACTTTGAAGAAAGTGCAGGAAATACGGTTAATGACTTAACAGCCAATAAAAATAATGGCACATTAACTAATGGAGTTCAGCGCACGGTAGCTAATTCTAATCCTATCACACGACCTGAAGGAAAAGCTCTCTATTTTGATGGGGTTAATGATTCCATACAAATGAACTTAAATGAACCAGAAACAGAAGTTACCCATGAATTATGGTTTAAAACTACATCCTTGAATGGGGGATTATTCTCTGTTATAGCAGGGTCAGGAGGTCATGATCGCAGTATTCATTTATCTAATGGTAATATAGTCGTTCGGATCTGGAATAATGAAGTAATTGCTAGTAGTGGACTCAATTTAGCTGATGGAAAATGGCATCATGTCGCTCATGTTTTTGGTGCATCAGTAGGGGGTCAACAAATTTATGTTGATGGTCAATTAGTTGCATCAGGATCAAGAACTGTATCAGATTTTAATTGGCAAGATAAGATTAGTATTGGTTATTCTGCTGATTCTGGTTATTTTAAGGGTGAAATTGATGAAGTAAGAGTTTGGAATGTGGCTAAAACTCAATCCCAAATTCAGGCTAGTCTCAATCAAAAATTAACGGGTAATGAACAAGGATTAATCGGTTATTGGAACTTTGAAGAAAATACAGGAAACACCGTTAATGATTTAACAGCCAACAAAAATAATGGCACATTAACTAATGGGGTACAAAGAACCATTGATAGTTCTATAGCAGTTCCCCAAGTTGTCACGGAACAAACTAATATTATCGAAAGTAAAACAATCGCTAATCTCCAAAGCCTTCGCCTAGAAACCGCATATCTAACCCTACAGTCACAACAAAATCCAGACAAGGTACAGAATTATTTAACAGAATATCAATTCAATCAGCTAACTCAAAACAATACTAATCAAACTCCCACTGTTCAGAAATTAGCTGATAACAACCTGATTGGTGACTTCAATAACGATCAAATTAATGACACTTATCATCACTGGAATGTATCGGGAATAAATGAACTGTATCTAGGCAATAGTAACGGTACTTTTACCAAATACGTTAACCCTATTTCAACCACTGCTATTAATGAATCTCCTACCAATGTATTCACTGGGGATTTTAACGGAGATGGGAAAACAGATATTTATTTCTATTGGAAAGCATCAGGCAGAAATCGCCTTTATTTCAGCAACGGAAACGGCACTTTTACTCAATATTTAGACCCGATTGGTGCATTAGCAATCAATGGCTCACCTGATAATACTTTCATAGCAGACTTTAACGGAGACGGAAAACAAGATGCTTATTTCCATTGGAAATCTTCAGGTACAAACCGACTCTATATCAGTAATGGAAACGGCACATTTACCCAATATTTAGACCCCATCACCGCAACGGTTATTAATGGCTCACCTGATAATGCTTTTATCGCAGACTTTAACGGAGACGGAAAACAAGATGCTTATTTCCATTGGAAATCTTCAGGTACAAACCGACTTTATATCAGTAATGGAAACGGCACATTTACCCAATATTTAGATCCCATTACAACTACACTAATCAACGGTTCACCTGATCAAGTACAAGTTAACGACTTTAATAATGATGGTAAAATCGACATCCGTTTTCAATGGACATCATCTAATACTATTCGCACCTTTTTAAACACAGGGAATAGTACCTTTAGTCAAGCTCTTTCTGCCCAAGAACTTCTTAACAAATACTTCCCCGAACTCAACAACCCCACCACCCTCGCCACTCTCCAACAACAAATTAGCGACCAACAAACCCAATCCCAACAACAAATCGACCAACTAAAAAACAGCATCAGCCAAAAACAAGCCGAAGCCGCCGCTTCCATCTCCCAAGCCGACTGGTATCAAGAAAAATCCGCCTTTTATTGGGAACGAAGCCGTAAACAAGGACCCACTTGGATTGAATGGCGTAGCTATCAAGAAAAGAAATGGTACGGAAGAAAACAAACCAAACAACAAGCTATCACCCATGTTGACCACGATTGGATTATCTGGGACACCTACACCAAACAAGCGACCGCCCTCCGAGAACACGCCGCCCAACTCCTTAAAGGAGTCGAAACCGATACATTAAATAAAGATACCACCACCACCATCCTCAACCAATGGAATAAAGCCAACGCCGTCGCCAATGAAGCCGCCCTCAGCCAAAGCGAATTTATCCACCTCCTGCAACAACTGGAAGCAGAAAGAAAACTCAGCGAAGACAAAATCGCCCAAATAAGTGACTGGGAAAAACTCCTCCCCATCCTGCAAAACCAACTGCAAATAGCCACCCAAGATGCAGCCACCGCCACCGCCAATATTCAAAAAGAAACCGGCGAATACCAAACCAGTAAAGACAACTATCTAACCGCCCTCAACAGCGTCCTACAAAAACGCGCCGAACTGCAAACCCAAACCCAACTTCTGCAACAAGACATCACCACCGCCAAAAATTGGGTGACACAACAAACCATCTACCTCACCGATGAACTCACCCAAGCTAAAACCCTCATCACTCAACTGCAAACCCAACGGGATTTGCTCCCCCCAACCTCCCTCGATAATGGGGGCGACGAAAACCTCACCAAAAAAGCCCAATTAGACCAATCCATCCAACTCCTCACCCAAAAACAAACCGTCCTCACCTCCCAACAAGCCACCCTCACCCAAAAACAGACCCTCCTCTCAACCCAAGAACAGGTACTCCTCACCGAATATCAACTCCTCGATGCGACTCTCGCCAGTCCCGACAAAGACACCAGCACCCTCGAACAACAACTCACAGATACCAGGAAAACCCTCGCCGAAGTCCAAAAACTCGCCGAACAAGCCGAAGCCAGTAGCCAAGCTTTAACCGCAGTAATGGATGACCTGCAAGCCTCTCTCCTGCTGCAAAACGACAAATACCTCGCCGCCATCAAAGATAAACAACAGGGACTGAAAAAACTCCTAGAAGCCACTGAACTCGAAAAAAATTACACCCTCCAAGCCACTACTAAACGCCAAGAATTAAACAGCTTTGAAAGCCAACTTCTCACCATCCTCAAACAGGCAAATGATGCCGGAAGCCAAGAAGCCGCCCAACTTCTGGAAGTTGCCAACGCCAACAATATGGCTACTGCCGCCGAACTTTATTACAAAGATTATCGAGATTTAGCCAGCGATAAAGGTGGCGGTTGTTCAGGAGGAATTGCCCGACCCGAAGATTTAATCTTAGCCGATAAATACTATGCTGAAATGCAGCAATATCGGCAACTGCAACAACAGGCGCAACAACAAGCCAGCCAATTTACCGCCCTTCGTCAAGCTGCTGAAAATCAAATTACCCTCTTAGAAGGACAAAAAGCCCTCGCTACCCAAGAATTGGCCCAACTTCAACAAAGTATCGGCAATTCTCAAGAAGCGATTGAGGCCCATAAACAAGAAATCGCCGTTGCTGAATTTCGTATAGATGCCCTATCCCAACTGAAAGACTGGACAAATCAAACCTTATTGCAAGTTCTTTCCGTTGAAAAATTCAACTTAGCGCAGGCACAATTAGAACAAGAAATCGCTGAAAAACGCGGTCAATTAATTGATGATGCGGTGGCAGCCCAGTTAGAAAAACAACGGTTAGATATTCAACGCGATCGTCAAATTGCCGTCACCAAACTTGAACAATTAAACCAACTTAACACCGAAGAAGCACTCCAGCAAGCGATTAATAACCTCCGCACCGACTTAGGGATTAACCCGATTGCCAATATCATCACCCAAGCTGACTATAAAGGACAACTCGCTGGCATCTTAGCCGATTTAGATGCCCTGAAACAAAAACAGCCCAGCTTACCTGCTGAATTGGAGAGCATATTAACAGCAACTCGTCAAGATATTCATGCTGCTTTACAGGGGAAAGAAGCCGCAACGATTCAGGATAATTTACTGAAAACGGTTGATGGTTTAATTGAGCAGAATAATAAGCTGAATGCTGAAGTTACCAAATTAGATCAAGAAGAACAGCAATATTTAGGCATTCTGAAACAATCAGAAACCGACCTCAAGGGAGCGAGTAAAGCACTCTATGAGGAGATTCAGAAAACAGGGGTATTAACTCAAGAAAAAGAGTTGCTCAGTCAGCAGAATTTAGAGATTCTCTCTAAGGTTGGCTATGCTCAAGGTGCAGTTGATTTATCCGATGATTTAGCGCGACAGTCTCAACAGCTTTTAAGTCAGATTATTGAGGGGCGAGTTAAAGAACGAAGAATCAGAAAGAAAGCCTTTGTTAATGAAGTTTTAGGGACTGCTGCTTTAGTTATTGCTATTGCTTCGGCAGTTATCACAGCAGGGGCTAGTTTATATCTTTATGCAACAACAGCAGCTACACTAGGAGCATCTCTAGCAGCCGCATCCTCATTAACTGTTGTTACGACGCTCAATGTTATTGGTGCTTCAATTAGTGCTGTTCAATCAGCCTATAATGGGGACTGGGCGGGTGCAGTTTTCCATGCAGCAATGGCTTTTGCCAGCTACGAAATTAGCGATATTAATAGCGAACTAGCGAAGAATCCTCAAGTTATTGAAACCACCAAGGCAATTGATGTTGCCAAAGAAGCAAAAGATTTGAGCTTAGTTGGTGAATTAACCCAGAAATTAGAACTCTTAAAATATGAATTATCACCCAATCTACTCAACCTAACCAGATTCCAAACAGTCGCCCAAGGTGCTTACTCATCCTATCAGTACGCCAAAACAGGAGATACTACTCTCGCCTTATTATCTGGAGTTCAATCATTAGCTAATGCGGCATCTCTTGGCATTAAAGACATCACAAAATTAAGTCAAGCTTCTGATATTCAAAAATTCTTTATTACAGCAGGACAAGTCTCTCTAGTAACAGCCCAAGGCATCAAAGCAATTGAAAATGGCAACTGGTTAGATGCGGCTAATGCAATCGGTAAGATTGCCGGACAAATTGACAAAAACTTTGCGTTAGGATTAGGGGAAGCTGGGAAAAAAGAACTAATAGATTTGACGGGATTAAAATGGGAAGAAATTCAAGACTTTGGGAAATTAAGTTCAGCCTTATATCAAACTATCGACAATAAAGATTGGATTAAAGCCATTCAAACAGCTGGTAAAGCAATTAACCTTGTGGATGATAGTTTATTAGGGGTTGATTTAGGAACCGAAGCCCATAAAGCTATTAAAGATTTAACAGGGTTTGAATGGGAAGAAGTCGAAACTATCATTCAATCGGGAGTTAAGCTGGAAATTGCTGTCAGAGAACGTAATTTGCAAGCAATTACTCAATCTGTAAAAAGCATTGTAAATGTCTGGGTTACTGATGAGAAACTCAAAATTGAGGCACAAAAAGTTACAGGACTTTCTTGGGAAGAAATCCAACGAATTACCCAGACAGGAGAAGCCATTAATAAAGCCATTGAAAAAGGAGATACAGCAGCTTGGATTAAATCCAGTAATGAACTTCTGGGCATTTGGCAAGGTAATCAAACCCTCCAAAACTTCTTAAAAACTAACCTAAATTTAGACTGGAAAGATTTCCAGCAAGTTGTTAAAGCAGGTCAATCTATTGCCATAGCTACTGATAAGCAAAGCGTTGAACAATGGGGACAATCTCTCAAAGAAGTTCTCAATATTTGGTATGATGACGATACGCTTAAGAACAAATTAACAACTGTATCTGGACTTTCTTGGGAACAAATTCAAAAGACAGAGGAAACCATTTCAACCCTTAATAAGGCCTACGAACAAGGTAATAGTTTAGCTTGGATAGAAGCTAGTAACAAAATCCTGAAACTTTGGGAAACAGATCAAACCTTAGCCAATAAAATTAAAGTCAATACAGGCTTAGATTGGCAAGATTTTGAGAAGATTGTTAAAGCAGGACAAGCTACTGCGATCGCTGTTGACAGTGAAAAGTTAAAAGATTGGGGACAAGCGATCAGAAAAGTCGCTAATATTTGGGCTGATGATGCCACATTAAAAAGCAAAATTGAACAAGCAACGGGACTAACTTGGTCACAATTAAATAAATTAGAAAACACTGTTCAGGAACTAGATAAAGCCACTCAAAATAATAATACTCAATCTTGGATTACTGCCAGTGATAATATTTTAACAATCTGGAAAACCGATCCTAGTTTTGCCAAAAAACTCAAAGAAGTTACCAGTTTAGACTTTACCGACCTAGAAAAAATTGTCAAAGCAGGTCAAGCTTCTGCAACAGCGATTGACAGTCAAGAAATCGCTAAATGGGGACAAGCCATCAGACGAGTGGCTAATATTTGGGTAGATGATAATACCCTAAAATCTACAGCAGAAGACCTCACAGGTTTATCTTGGGAGAAACTTCAAAAACTCGACAAAACCGTACAGGCAATTAATACTGCGATAAACAAAGATACAACCCAAGACTGGATAAATGCCAGTGATGCAATTCTGAAAATTTGGCAAGATGATCCTACTTTAACCCAAAAACTCACAACCTACACCAATTTGAATTGGCAAGATATAGAAAATATAGTAAAAGCTGGTCAAGAAATAGCTAAAGCCGTTGATCAACAAACACTAGCACAATGGGGAAATGCCATTAAGAGTGCTGTTAATATTTGGGTAGATAATAATACTCTAACTCAAGCTGAAAAAGCAACTGGACTTACTTGGGTACAGTTAGAAAATCTTGTCCTTACCAATCGATTAATTAAACAAGCCATTGACACCAATGACTTAGAAACATGGAAAAAATCAACCGATGAAATTATCAACATTTGGAAAGAAGATAAAGTATTGACTCAGAAACTCAAAGAAAAAGCAGGAATTGAATGGAAAGATATTGAATATATTGTTAAATCTGGTCAAGCGATCGCAACCGCATCTCAAGATACAACTCTAGAGAATTTAACAGCAGCTATTGAACAGATCGTATCTATTGGCGATCAAGAACCTCAACTTAAAGAGAAAATCAGAAGTATTTTTGAACTGGAATGGCAAAAACTAGAAGCAATTAGTCAAAAAAATCAACAAATACAAGCAGACTTAGCCCAACAGCAACAAGAAAACTGGGTTACAACCAATCAGGAATTGATAAACATCCTAGAGAAGAATGATGCTCTTATTCAAGAAAATCTTGCTCCCATTATCATTAACCCCATTCCCAATCAAACAGCAACCACTAATAAATTATTCACTTTCACTGTTGCTGAAACTACTTTCACAGACATAGATAAAAACGATTTTCTAACTTATTCAGCAACAGATGTGAATGGTAATTCCCTACCTAAATGGTTATCTTTTGATCCCAAGACAAGAACTTTTAGTGGAACTTCTAAGGATACAACAAGCTCTAGTGTCGATATTAAGATTGAAGCAAAAGATACTAAAGGATTGTCTTCCAGTAACGTTTTTATACTCACCATTAATGCCATAAGCAATGCTACTATAGAAACCTTCGGTAACACCAAATTAGTCCAAGACGCAACTAATAAACTTTACACCCAAATTGGTAATAATAACCCCACTGCTATTAAAAATGGGGTCACTCATGTTGCCACAAATACCTACCCTGGTTGGCAAATCTTAGCCGCAGAAACCGTTAATGGAATTAACCAAGTCCTCTTGAGGAATACATCACAAAACCTTCTATATATATGGAATTTAGATAACAATTGGAATTGGCAATCTTCCCAGGGAGGCTGGAACTTAAACTCAACCCAAGCTTTCAACCAAGAAACCAATTTCAAACAAGACTTTAACGGTGATAATCAGATTGGTAATCCCTTACCCATTATCGGGTCATCAGACAATGATATTCTCAGTGGTACTCTGGACAATGATATTCTAATTGGTGGCTTAGGTAATGATACCCTAACAGGGGGTGCGGGTGGCGATCGCTTCACCTTCAATAACCGCAATGAAGGGATTGACACAATTACTGATTTTCTCTCCAGTCAGGGGGATAAAATTGCTCTCTCTGCTGCGGGTTTTGGCGGTGGTTTAGCCGCAGGAGTTGCGATTACATCTGCTCAATTTGTGTTAGGAACAACTGCATTAAATGCCAGCAATCGCTTTATTTATAATACAATCACTGGAGGATTATTCTTTGATGGGGACGGGACAGGTACACTAGCAGCCATTCAAATTGTAACTCTTAGTTCTAAACCCACTATTTCTGCCTCTGATATACTTGTATTAGTTTAAGGTTAATTATCTGTCCTCTGTAGTTTTTATTATATAAAACAAGAGGTATTGTAGTGGATTGTTTCAGCTAATTTGGTGCAATAGATTCTCCCGATTCCTCCTCCTCAAACACAGGATGGTAATGATTGGGTAGTAGTGGCGTAGCCCTCTTGCTTACCTGGTATGAATTGTGTAAAATATTTATTAATAAAAATAATTGGAACCCGATCAGTCTTTAAACCTCTAGCTTGATCATGACTTTTCTGATAAATATCTTTTTCTGGCTCCTGTCTGGCTTACTCAAATATCAGTCTAGCACCGAACAAAATCCCCCCCCTAGTTCACCTCTATTCCCCTGTCCTAATTGTGGTTCTCACCATAGTATTAAGAATGGTTCTATTCATAATGGAAAACCCAAACGTCAATGTAAAGAGTGTGGTCGTCAGTTTGTGATCAATCCCACTAATAAAACCGTCTCTGACGAAACCAAACAATTAATTGATAAACTCTTGCTCGAACGAATTTCCTTGCGAGGAATTGCTAGAGTAACAGGGGTAAGTTGGTCATGGTTACAAAACTATGTCAACAATAAACTGGCGGCTATCCCTCGTCAAATAAAGGTTTCGGACAAACCAAAAGGTAAATTGGTTAGAGAATGTGATGAGATGTGGTCTTTGGTTTTTTCTAAGACGATAAAGTTTTATATTTGGCTGGCAATTGATAGAAAAACAAGGGAAATTATTGGTTGCTATGCGCGGAAATAGGAGTCGTCAATCAGCTAAAAAACTTTGGGGCCAGTTTACCAGGTGTTTACCGACAATGCGCGGTTGCTTACACAGACTTTTGGGAGTCCTATAAGACAGTAATTCCTAGTAAACGTCATCGGGCAGTAGGTAAAGAAACTGGTCAAACTAATCATATTGAAAGATTCAATAATACCTTTCGACAAAGGATTTCTCAGCTGGTGAGAGAGAGTCTATCTTTCTCTAAAAAAATGGAGAATCACGTTGGGGAACCCTTTGGTATTTTATCCATGACTACAATGCACAGCAAAGCAAAGGATTAAGCCGCCATCACTACTACCGAATCACCACCCGCGAGGCTAAGGTTAAAACGACTTTTGCTCATGTACCTTATTTAAATAGTTCGTTATTTGAACCAACGGAGACGGAAGACCAAACGATTTTTATTGGCAATTTGCGGGAGCGAACTTTACCCATTTTTGCGGGGACGGTGCTAAAAGATAATCAGGGTAATAAGCGAGTAGGTGAGTTAAATGCGTTGGCTTATTTGTTTGAGTTTTTGGATGCTTATAAGTTTGATCGAGATGAGTTAGAAAATCCTCAAGAAGATAGCGAAAAGTTAATTAATGCTTTGGTGTTGGGGTTAATTTTTGAAAAGATTAATGGTTATAAAGATGGTTCTTTTTATACACCGAGTTTTATTACCATGTATATGTGTCGGGAAACGATACGAAGAGCGATCATGCAGAAGTTTAGTGAAGTAAAAGGCTGGAATTGTCAAACTTTAGATAATTTATATGAACGAATTGAGGATAAAAAAGAGGCAAATGTTATTATTAATAGCCTGAAGATTTGCGATCCAGCGGTGGGTTCGGGACATTTTTTAGTTTCCGCTTTGAATGAGATAATTGCGATTAAGAGTGAGTTACGGGTTTTATTAGATAGTTCGGGTAAGTCGCTAAAAGATTATCGGGTAGAGGTGCGAAATGATAAGTTATTGGTTTACGATGATGAGGGGAGTTTATTTGCTTATCATCCGAATAATAAGGAAAAGCAACGGGTACAGCAAGCCTTATTTCATGAGAAGCAAACGATTATCGAGGGGTGTTTATTTGGGGTGGATATTAATCCTAATTCCGTGACGATTTGTCACTTGCGGTTATGGATTGAGCTTTTAAAGAATGCTTATTATCGCGAGGATGGCAATTTAGAAACTTTGCCAAATATTGATATTAATATCAAGTGTGGTAATTCTTTGATTAGTCGGTTTGGGTTGGATGTGGATGTTAAACAGGTTTTACAGAAGCAGAAGTTTAGTATTGAGGAATATCGCAATGCGGTACAGACTTATCGCAATGCGGAAAATAAGGAACAAAAGCGGGAGATGGAAACGCTGATTGCTAAGATTAAGGCTGGTTTTAGTGCTAATTTATTAATTGGTGATCCTAAGAAGGTGAAGTTACGTCAATTACAAGGGGAACTTTATAATCTGGAAAATCAGGGTTTATTGTTTGAGGAGACTAAGACGGAGCAAAAAGCGCGGGAGAAAAAAGTAACTAAGTTAAATAATGAGATTGATAAGCTAACTGCTGAAATTGCAGATATTGAAGGCGGTAGGCTGTATAATAATGCTTTGGAATGGCGGTTTGAGTTTCCTGAAGTGTTGAATGATGACGGGGATTTTGTCGGGTTTGATGTTGTCATTGGGAATCCTCCTTATATTTCAATACAAGATTAAAAAAAATCTAATTCTTTAGTTTGTGATTATTATTCTAAAAATTATCAAACAGCAAAAAAAGGTAACTTTGATATTTATCTTCCTTTCGTTGAGAAATCATTAAGCTTGTTAAATTCGCACGGTATAGTTGATTTTATAATGCCTTCTCTTTGGATTTATAACGAGTATGGAAAACCCCTAAGAAGCTTAATGATTAAATCTCATTATTTATTAAGATTTTTAGATTTTGGCTCTACCCAAGTTTTTATTGATGCAACTATTTATACTGCTTGTCAACAATTCAGTAAAAGACCTAGACCTTTTTTTAGATATTTAAAAACAGAAGCTGATAACTTTGAGACTGAAGGATTTTCGGAAATTTATTTTTCTAGCTTAAATGAAAATAATTGGAGTTTGGGAAAAGAACATATTTTGTTAATCAAAGAAAAGCTTGAGTTAAATTCAAAACCTTTAGGTGAAATAGCGCAAATTTTTGTTGGGATTCAAACAAGTGCAGACAATATTTATCATTTACACAAAATTTCGCAAGGAATATATTTTTCAAAAATACTAGATAAAGAAGTTGAAATTGAAGACTCTATTATGAAACCACTAATTTCAGGAACAGATGCCAAACGGTATAAAATTCCAAATACAAATAAATATTTGCTTCATCCTTATGAAGCGAGTGGTAATTTTGCTTTGTTTGACATTAATTTATTGAAAAATAATTATCCAAAAGCTTTTAGATATTTAAAAGATAATGAAGCTATTTTGAGAAGTTGAGAAAACAATAAATTTAATAATGATGATTATTGGTATCAATTTGGAAGGAACCAAAATATTGATAAGCAACATTACTCTAAAATAGGAGTTGCTCAAACTGTCTCTGATTTACAATGTTTTCTTGATGAAAAAGGAGATTTTTTCTTAAATAACGTTCGAGTTAATGGAATTAAACCTATCAATGAAGTAGATATAAAATATTTATTGGGTATTTTAAACTCTAAAGTTGCAAATTTTTATTTTAAATTAGTTGGCAAGCCAAAAGACAATGGTTTTTTTGAAGCGAATAAACAATTTATTTCGCCGATTCCTATTAAAATTGTAGATCACAAATATCAAATAAAAATTAAGTTATTAGTTGACAAAATTCTCACTGCTAAAAAAGACGATCCTAACGCTGACACAAGCGAATTAGAAAAGCAGATTGATCGCTTAGTTTACAAACTCTATCAACTCACATATAATGAGGTAAAAATCATTGATCCAGAATTTGCCCTAACAGAACAAGAATATCTGGACTTACCCTAATTTATTCCCTTACACCCCCGATGTCCTGTAGGGCTAATTCATGAATTAGCCCTACAATGGCTGTTGTCAAATTGAAAGATGCTGGGAATCAGCTTTGCCTTTTGCCTTGTGCCTTTTGCCTCATCTCAACAAGCAATTTAAATGCGCGGGCAGCTTAATTTCCGGCCAACTAGCTACCACCGAGGCCAATTTATCCAAATCCCGACGATCTTCGATAAAGGGAAAAACACCTAAAACTGGACAATTAGTCAAGGATTGAATTAAATCGATCGGTGTTAACTGCTCTATCTCCGTCTCCGTGCGCGGTTCAAGACAATTAAGGATAATTCCGCCCAAATTGACCTTTTTCTGCTCTGCTAGGGCAATATTAGCCACCGTTTGGGAAATCGCCCCCAATTTCACCGGCACCACCAAAAGCGTTTTTAACCGCCATTGAGCCGCTAAATCGGCCAAAGTTAGCTCGTGAGTGACAGGACAACCTAAACCCCCCAAACCCTCAATTAAAACCAAATCTTGGCTTTTTTGTAGGTTTAGCAGAGCTTGCCACACCGTCCCCAAAGGAATATCTCGACCTTCCAAATCAGCAGCCACAGGAGGCGCTAAGGGTGCTTGATATTGCAGCGGTGTGATCATTTCTAATTGACCCTGAAATAAACCCTCATACCATTCTCGATCGCCTTGACCCGTTTGCATTAATTTCATCAGCCCCAAGGCCTTGGATGGATAGTATTTTTGCCAATAAGCCACTAAAGCAGTGGTGACAACGGTTTTACCCGCATCGGTATCCGTAGCCGCAATCAAAAGACTATTCATAAAACTCCCAGGCTCAGTCAAGATCAGGTGAAATCACCAGCATTTATTATCTTATCCCCCATCACCCCACTTCCCCATCACCCCACTTCCCCATCACCCCACTTCCCCATCACCCCACTTCCCCACTCCCTTCTCCCTGCTCCCCTCTCCCCAATTCATAATTCATAATTCATAATTCCCACACCCCACTTCCCCATCACCCCACTTCCCCACTCCCTTCTCCCTGCTCCCCTCTCCCCAATTCATAATTCATAATTCATAATTCCCACACCCCACTTCCCCATCACCCCACTTCCCCACTCCCTTCTCCCTGCTCCCCTCTCCCCAATTCATAATTCATAATTCATAATTCCCACACCCCACTTCCCCATCACCCCACTTCCCCACTCCCTTCTCCCTGCTCCCCTCTCCCCACTTCATAATTCATAATTCATAATTCCCACACCCCACTTCCCCATCACCCCACTTCCCCACTCCCTTCTCCCTGCTCCCCTCTCCCCAATTCATAATTCATAATTCATAATTCCCACACCCCACTTCCCCATCACCCCACACCCTACACCCCACTTCCCCAGATATTGCATGGGTAAGATGCAAAAAGAAAAAAAACTGCGGCCAAAAAGGTGAGATGGAATACACTAAAAGTATAAGGTTATCAATTTTGCTATTTTTCAAGTTGCATACTAGGCAACAGAATTGCAATTATCCCTCTAGTTAGAAATTGGACGGTTTGCCCTGTGGTTTCATCACTTCCCAAGCCCAATGACTCTTTAACAACGGTTCCCCAGCGTTGTTCTGGGGCTTATGCCTTGATGGACAGTCTCAAACGTCATGGTGTTAAGCACATCTTCGGTTATCCCGGAGGTGCGATCCTGCCCATCTATGACGAACTCTACCGCTTTGAAGAGCGGGGAGAATTACAACATATTTTAGTGCGCCACGAACAAGCGGCCGCCCATGCCGCCGATGCCTACGCTAGGGCCACCGGCAAAGTGGGGGTCTGTTTCGGTACTTCCGGCCCCGGGGCGACCAATTTGGTGACAGGCATCGCTAACGCACACATGGACTCCATCCCGATGGTAATTATCACCGGTCAGGTGAGTCGGGCGGCCATCGGTTCCGATGCTTTCCAAGAAACCGATATTTATGGGATTACTCTCCCGATTGTTAAACATTCCTATGTGGCTAGAAATGCCAGCGAAGTAGCAAGAATCATCGCTGAGGCCTTCCATATCGCCAGTACAGGACGACCGGGGCCGGTTTTAGTCGATATTCCCAAAGATGTCGGTTTAGAACCCTGCGATTATATCCCCGTCGAACCGGGAGATGTGAAACTAACCGGCTATCGTCCCACGGTTAAGGGCAATCGCCGTCAAATCGAGGCCGCTTTACACCTCTTGGAAACCGCCGAAAAACCTTTACTGTACGTTGGCGGGGGTGCGATCGCCGCGAATGCCCACGCCCAAATTGCCGAGTTTGCCGAGCGTTTTCAGTTACCCGTCACCACCACGTTAATGGGGATCGGTGCTTTTGATGAACATCATCCCCTCTCGGTGGGAATGTTAGGAATGCACGGCACTGCCTACGCTAATTTTGCCGTGACCGGGTGTGATTTATTAATTGCAGTCGGCGCTCGTTTTGATGACCGAGTAACGGGAAAATTGGACGAATTCGCCTCGAAAGCTAAGGTAATCCATGTGGATATAGACCCCGCCGAAGTGGGCAAAAATCGCGCCCCTGACGTGCCGATTGTCGGGGATGTCCGGGTAGTTTTAGAACAAATACTCCAAAAAGCCAGAGAATTTGATTATCCCACTAATCCTGAGCGCACCCAAGCCTGGTTAGCCCAGATCGAGCGCTGGCGCCAAGATTATCCCCTGCAAGTACCTCGACCGGAAGGCAGACTTTCCCCCCAAGAAGTAATCGTTGAGGTGGGCCGTCAAGCACCCCACGCCTACTACACCACCGATGTGGGCCAGCATCAGATGTGGGCGGCCCAATTTCTCAAAAATGGTCCCCGACGTTGGATTTCTAGCGCGGGATTGGGGACAATGGGTTTCGGTTTACCAGCTGCTATGGGGGTAAAGGTGGCCATTGCCGATGAGGAGGTCATCTGTATTAGTGGTGATTCCAGTTTCCAGATGAATCTACAGGAATTAGGCACCCTCACCCAATTTAATATTCATGCCAAGACGATTATTATTAATAATGGTTGGCAGGGTATGGTACGTCAATGGCAAGAAGCTTTCTATGGGGAACGTTATTCTAATTCCAATATGGAAGTGGGAATGCCGGATGTGGAACTGTTAGCCCAAGCTTACGGCATTAAAGGGATTACTATTCGCCATCGAGAGGAATTAGCCGCAAAAATTGCCGAAATGTTGGCCCATGATGGTCCGGTTTTGGTCAATGCGATCGTTACTAGAGACGAAAATTGTTATCCCATGGTTGCCCCCGGTCAAAGTAATGCGCGTATGATTGGTTTACCGAAAATTGTCACCAGAAGTTGTGAAATGCTCAATTGTCCCAGTTGTGGCGCGGTTAACAGTGTGAATAATAAATTCTGTCCTGAATGTGGGGCGAAATTGTAGCCAAACATTGTTAATCAATTATCTAGCCTCCGTTAAGGATAACGGAGGTTTTCCCTTTTTTCTCTACTGTACCTTGTATCTTGAGCGGTGATCGCATCCTGTAGGGGCGAAGCATTCGGGCAATAACCTATCGCTGAAACCGTAGATTTCCTATCCGAATGCTTCGCCCGTACTTTTTCAGCAGACCCTATTTAAACCCAAATTTTCGATAAAATAACCGAGAATTGCTAGGCATTAAATCCGATTGACTTTCGATCGAATTAACCAATCGCCATCCTCGGCGATCATCTTTTTCCCTTCCCGATCGCCTAACTTTTCTAAGGCCAATAAACTAGCATATTTTAAATCAAAAATCTGACTATTCAAAGACTTATGTAGTAGAGAAATTGAGCGCCGATCACCGATATTTCCTAAAGCGATGGCAGCGGCGGCCCGGGATTTTTGGAATTGGGGCGAAGTATTTTCTAAGGCTTCGATAAATAGATCGTAAGCGGGAGAATATTGCAGCCAACCGAGAATTTTAATAACATGATAATGCGCTCCGTAATCATTATGAGCCTCTTTTTCCCAAGTAGTTAATAAAGCTTCTGGGGCCGCCGTGGCATAATTTTCTAAAAGAGTTTTACTGGCAAGATAACAGCGGCCAAAATCCGTGTGATAGAGTTCACCGATGGTAAAATCAATTGTCGGTGGTTGATCGTACTCGTGAACTAAATCAAGACTTTCGGGATGGTCATAAATAACGCTATCTAGATAGGGTTCCACCTCGGCAAAAGTTAGACCTTTTTCCTTACCCACCTCCGCTAATAAACGAATTCCCCGCAGACGAAAAGCGATCGAAACTGGACAGCGAGAGATTTGGGGAATTGCCTGATAGTAACCCGCATCAATTAGGTCTTGAATAGAGCCACGACGGGCGTTAACATTATCATCTTGGAGAAAAGCCACCACTTGCCCCATCTGACCATAATCCCCCGTTAAACGGCAAATAGCGGCAATTGCTGCACTGGCGATCGGTTTATCTGGCCAGTTTGTCAATTTTTCTATGGACGAGACGGCGGGTTGATAATCTAATTTAGCTAAAGTTTGAATAATAGTCCGGTAACTCTGGCCAGGTTTATCTAATAATTGACTAATTTCCTCTAAAATGGCGGTTTCTTGGGTACCGATCTCGCCGATCGCCCAGACAGCATTCTCCACGGTATAAATATCTTCATCGGTTAAACAATTGCGGATAATCGGTAAAGCTTTTGCTGCTTGCAAACGACCTAAACTTTCTAAAGCTTTGCGTCGGGTAATGCGATCATAGAGATCGTCAGAGGGATTTTCTACGGCTGCGATCAAAGCATTAATCGATCGCTCCGTGGGAAAATTAATTAGATGGGCTGCCGCTACATAACGCTCTGTGGGTGCGTTTAACTGTTCGAGTGGGGTTTGTAGGAGAGCGATCGCTTGATCTTCTGTTAACCCAAACATATTAAAAAAACGTTTATCCATCGTGCCTTAAATCAAGTAAAAAGTCAGGGGTAAAAAGGGAGAAATCCTAATTATTTCTAGGGTTTCATTCAATCCGCGAGATTTCCCAGAATCGGTTTCGTTACCAGTTATTACAATTATCGGACTAGGGTAGGAAAATTTGAGAAAATCAGAGACAAACCTTTAACAAAAATCTCAATTAAGCGATCGCCATGACTGACAATCTCAGCAATATTTCCGACCCCGTTACTCCGCAAGACATCGCGGCAGTGATTGAAGAATTTGAGGTCTATCGTCAACGCTTGATCAACGATCTCACCAATGCCGCTCAAAAAGCGAAACTGCCCAAATCAAAGCTTAATGCTCGTTTAGAGCCAGAATTAGCCCAAATTGACGAAACTCTCGCCCATCTGCGCGCCCAACAGGCTGCCCTCAGCAGCAATTAAAAAAATAGCCAGCAGCCGTTGGTCGTCAGCGAGATAAAAGTTATATTGGTCGGAAAAATGGCTAATTAATGGAAAAAACGAGAAATAAAGGCTGATGGCCGATGGCTGACCGCTAATTAACCCAATATTGATGGAAAATTCCTGATTATGAGTGAAGCGATCAAATTATTCCCCCTATCCAGTGCCGAAGTAGATGAATTTTTGGTGATCGCCCGTAAGGAAGTGGCGGAGGGAACCTTCGATGGGAGTGATAGCCAACGTATCCAGCGTCTGGTGGAATGTTTGGGAGATCCCCGGGGAATGGTGCGCTTGGGTTTTGCCGATACTCTCGGTAAAATCGGCCAAGCTGCCACTCCTTTTTTAGTGACAGCACTGCTCAATCATCAGGATCCAGTGGTGCGTCGTGCCAGTGCCAAAACTCTAACACTAATTGCGGATCCGGACAGCGTATCTCCCCTAGTGCAAGCGCTGCTTAACGATGAGGATACGGTGGTTAAAGGTTCCTCCGTGGGTGCTTTGGCGCGTATTGGTGAGGCTGCTGTTCCCCAGTTACTCGATATTCTCGCCTCCAGTGAACATCCCGAAAGCACCAAAGGTCATGCGGCCTGGGCCTTAGCCTTTATTGGCACGGAAGCGAAGGAATATTTATATCGGGAAATTAACTCTGATGTGGAAGCGGTGCGGGCTGCCGTGGTAGGTGCGATCGCTAAAATCGCCCAGGATAGTGGCGAAGCAACAGCCTTGGAATTGTTAATTAATGCCCTTGAGGATACCTCGGAAACGGTGCGTTGTGAAGCGGCGGCAGTATTAGGAAATCTCGCCTATAAACCGGCAGTTTCCCGTTTAATTCCCTTGTTAGAACATCCCGATGGCGAAACGCGCAAATCGGCGGCTTTGTCGTTAATGAAAATTAAGGATACAGAAGCAATAGCAGCCCTAGAAAAGGCCTTAGAAAAAGAAGCGGAAAACTCGATCGCCACCGTGATTAAATTGGCCATATCTCAGTTACAACGGCAAGAGGATGACATGGACACCATTGAAGACCATGGCAAGGACAACCTAAAATCTTTTGGCTAATTTTGCCATGGACTGCACCCTTTGCTTCTAAAATGGGCTATTGCGGCTAGACCCCAATTGGTCAAGCATTTGCCCGTAGACTGAAAAAAGCACGTTATAAAGATTATGGCCAAAGTTCTGGTATCCGATTCGATCGATCCGGTAGGAGTAGAAATTCTGTCACAGGTTGCCCAAGTGGACGTGAAAACAGGACTATCCGCCGAGGAAATCATTCAAATTATCCCCGAATACGACGCACTGATGCTCCGTTCCAGTACGCGCGTCACCAAAGAAATCGTCGAAGCGGGCAGCAAACTGCAAATTATCGGCCGCGCAGGGGTAGGAGTCGATAATATCGATGTTCCCGCGGCCACTCGTCAGGGTATTATTGTCGTTAACTCTCCCGAAGGGAACACGATCGCCGCTGCCGAACACGCCTTGGCCATGATGTTATCCCTCTCCCGTCATATTCCCGATGCCAATCAGTCGGTAAAAGCGAATAAATGGGAAAGAAATCGCTTTATCGGCACAGAAGTTTATAAAAAGAACCTAGGAGTCGTCGGTTTAGGTAAAATTGGCTCCCACGTCGCCGCCGTCGCTAGATCCCTCGGCATGAAAATTCTCGCCTACGACCCCTTTATTTCCAAAGAACGCGCCGATCAACTCGGTTGCACCCTGGTGGATCTAGAACTACTCTTTGCCGAGTCCGATTTTATCACCCTCCACGTCCCGAAAACTCCCGAAACCCAGCATCTCATCGGTCGGGAAACCATCGCTAAGATGAAACCCACGGTCCGCATCATTAACTGTTCCCGCGGCGGCATTATCGACGAGTTGGCTTTAATTGAAGCCCTCGAATCCGGTAGAATCGCCGGGGCAGCCTTGGATGTATTTGAACAGGAACCTTTAGGCGAATCTAGATTAAGAGAATTGTCTAACGTCATCCTCACTCCCCACCTAGGTGCCTCGACTACGGAAGCACAGGTGAATGTGGCTATTGATGTGGCCGAACAAATTCGGGATGTCCTCCTCGGTTTGCCAGCGCGTTCGGCCGTTAATATCCCCGGACTAACTCCCGATGTTATGGAAAAACTGCGCCCTTACCTGCAATTAGCGGAAACTATGGGTAATCTTGTCAGTCAGTTGGCAGGAGGTCGCTGTGACTCGTTAAATGTCCGTTTACAGGGAGAATTGGCCACTAAAGACAGTCAACCTCTGGTGATAGCGGCCATTAAGGGTTTACTTTCCCAAGCCCTCCGGGAACGGGTAAACTATGTTAATGCGGCGATCGAAGCTAAGGAACGCGGTATCCGGGTAATCGAAACCCGGGACGCTTCCACCCGCGACTATTCGGGATCGATTCATTTGGAAGCTAATGGTTCTATGGGGACCCATTCCGTCACCGGAGCGCTGTTAAGTACGGGAGAAATCCGCATTACTGACCTCGATGAGTTCCCCATTAACGTGCCTCCGAGTAATCATATGCTCTTCACCCTTCACCAAGATATGCCAGGTATTATCGGCAAAATTGGCGCACTTTTAGGCAGTTTTAACGTCAATATCGCCAGTATGCAGGTAGGACGCAAAATTATTCGCGGTGATGCGGTTATGGCCCTGAGTCTCGATGATCCTCTACCGGAAGGTCTTCTCTCGGAAATTACTAAAGTCCCCGGTATCCGCGATGCTTACACGGTAAAACTCTAGATTAAATCAGTTATCAGTAAACAGTAATCAGTAAACAGTAATCAGTGAAAGGAAAGCTCTGCACTTGCCACTTAATACTGTTGACTGAAAACCCAAATCTGATAACTGATAACTGATAACAAGGGCCGAATCTCAGACCTAATTGGTTAAGCTAAAAGCTTTGATGTGCTTAGTTTCTAACCTTCTTTTTAGGTAGGATAATTGTCAGATTCTGTCTTTTGCCTCTTGCCTGTTGCCTCTTGCCTTCAGAAGCTGATAACTGATATATGTCTAATAGTTGGTGGGAAATTACGGTTTTGTGCGAACCTAGTCTCGAAGAAACGGTTTTCTGGAGACTGGAAGATTTTGGCTGTTCAGGAACGGCCACTGCTAAAAAACAATCCTCTTTAGAGATTAAGGCCTATATACCAGAAATTAAAGCGCAATTGCCTGATTTAGAGGCACTAAGCCTCTGGTTAAAGCAGGATGCTTTGATTTTAGGTTTTTCTGAACCTGTCAGCTATTGGCAGTTAATGGACGAGGAAGACTGGGCCAGCAGTTGGAAACAACATTGGCAAATTAGCGAGATCGGCGATCGCTTTTTGATCTGTCCTGCTTGGTTAAATCCCCCGGAAAATAACCAGAGATTGGTGATTAAAATTGACCCCGGCTCCGCTTTCGGCACGGGAACGCATCCCACCACCCAATTATGTCTAGAATCCCTAGAAATGCGTTTAAGTAGCCATCCAGAGAATAAAATTATCGCCGATATCGGTTGTGGTTCCGGCATACTGGCGATCGGGGCGATTTTATTAGGGGCCAAAAAAGTTTATGCTGTGGATACAGATCCGCTGGCGGTGAGTGCGACGTATAGTAATCGCCATCTCAACGGGATTAACCCCGAAAATTTAGCTGTTAATCAGGGTAGTGTCGAGGAGTTATTAGAATTAATTCCCGATGGTGTCGATGGCATCGTTTGTAATATTTTAGCCGAGACAATTATCGCTTTAATGCCGGAAATCACCCGTCTGGCAAAACCCACCACTTGGGGAATTTTAAGCGGCATTCTTGTCACCCAAGCACAGGCAGTTACAGATATTTTAGAACCCCAAGGCTGGACAGTAGCTGCCCTGTGGAAACGTCAAGAATGGTGTTGTCTGCAAATTCGTCGCACTGTGGATTAGTAGGTTCTTCGTTACTTGGTATGGTTTGATAGGGGGGCATAAATCGACTAAATCCTTTAAATCCTTATCTGGCAAGAGATTTAATCCATTAGTTCGCTCTAGATCAAAAATAATGACAAAAATCGCCAAATGCTTTTCTATACAAGGGTTCCATCCCCTATAACCCCCGTCTATTGCATAACACAAACCGAAGAGCCAAATTAGCTTACTGCTACTCAGTGCCTTCGGCATCCCACTAATAATTTTTGATCATTAATTCTCTACCAGATGCCGCCGCTCCTTGTTTATAATTATTCATGCCATACTGAAGATTCCACTCGATAATATGGGCAAAATCAAAGAGTTTTCTTATCTCTGGACAATCATCGTAGGTAATTAACCATTTAGCCTGACATTGACGCATATTATCGGCAAAACGTTGATGATCGAAGCTAGTATGTAAATTACCTCTTACACCGTACAAACGAGATTTTGTGGCACTATAGTAGGGGGGATCGAGAAAGATAAAAACTTCTTTTCCCTCAGCAAATAATAATTCTTCGTAGTCTTGGTTAGTAATTTTTACCGATGCTAATAAGGGCGCAATTTGAGTTAATCTGGCAATTGATGAATCAGTAAATCTACTGGTAAAAGCTGCTTGAGAATACCCCCCCGAATCCACTGTTCCCGAAAAAGTAATCCGATTTAAGATAAAAAAACGCACCGCTTTTTCAAAATCGGTTAACTTTAAATCTTCCCTTGTCAAATCTTGAAATAATTCTCGTCCGCTATCATATTTCTGTTTAATTTCTGTTATTTTTGCTACCAATAACTCAATATTTTCTTGAGCGCATTGCCAGAAACAATATAAATCATAATTTAAGTCATTAATCCAATAGGTTTTTATTTGCTGTCCAAAGAGTTGCTTAACAGCAAAAAACACAGAACCACCACCAAAAAAAGGTTCTCGATATTCCCTAATATTGACAGGAATTTGCGGCAGAATTTGCTTAATTGCCCGGGATTTCCCCCCCGGATAACGCAAGGGACTTTTAATTTTTGACATTTTATCCTAAATCCGTTTATTAAAGACTGATTATCTATTCCCCCTTTCGCCTCTTGCATGAGTGCCTGTCCTGATATGTAGCCTATACCCATAAGAATTCCGTTTAATTCCACATTTAGGACTCGTATCCTAAGGTTAGCAAAACCACTTCTTCCAATTGGGCAATTATTTCGGGACTCAGTTGTCCCAGTGTGCGGATCAAACGAGTTTTATCCAGCACTCTCATCTGAAAACATAGGGCAACAGAATCTTGGCCGAGTCCACCATTACCCTGTTCTATCAGTAAGCATATAGGCAAAGCAGCGCGACGTTGGTTGGTGGTGAGCGGAATAGCAATGATCGTAGTTGAGAACTGGGAAACAAGGTCATTCTGGAAAATGATGACGGGACGAATGCCCGCTTGTTCAGAACCTTGAGTTGGATTGAGGTCGGCTAACCAGACTTCACCCCGTTTCAGAGGATTAGTCATCATTGGTCTTCTTGATGGAGTATTACTGCATAGTCATTCATACCTTCTTCAGCAAAGGCGCGATCTTGATCAGCAAACTCTGCAAACAGATCGGCCAGTTGCATTGGATCGAGAACAGCCTGATGACGCTGACTGCGAAACTTTAAGAAGGCAATAAAATCAGCCACTTGCTGAAGCTGATTATCAGTCAGTCGATCCAAGTCTTGCTTAAGAGCTTCAGCACTTACTGGCATAGGAAGAAAAAACATTCCGACTTCCCCATTATAAGAGATCCTGGCCAACAGCCGTCTTCAACAAAACCCCATGAGTCCCTGAGCGCGTAGGGGGGTAAGGAGGACGTTCAGACGTTCGGATCTTATCAATTACTACTGTCTGATTCACCCGCGCTGCTAGGCCCATTACCACCTGAAGTCGCCACTATTATTGAAGTTGCAATGATACTAATTGTCTGCCACTCGCTGCTTGTCTTTTCTGCCAATCAGCAAATAGGGCCTTGAAATCATAATTAAAAGATTTGGCTTGTTCTTCTCGTATTCTGTGTAATTCTTCAAGAATTTCATCTTCCCACATAAATTTACTCTCCCATCAATTCATATTAGTCCTCGTACTTCTCCCCAGACTTCTACTTACTTTGTCTAGCTTGACTAACTTTTAGCCAGGCAAAGATTTGTTGTGGAGTCAGTGTCAACTGAACCCCTGCAATTACCTTAAGTTGGTCATCCCCTCTGCAAACTTCCGGCTCTTGTTGGGGAGTAAACATTAAAACAGAATAATCATCTGGATCAAGCATCCATCCTAATTTACTGCCATGTTTTAAACAATGTAGAATGTTGTCAATTACACGGTTTACCTGTTGATCCAGTGAAAGAATTTCGATAGTCCAATCAGGTGCTTCCCTAAAGTCGTCCTCTGGTTCACCTGCTTGATTGAGGTTAATTCGATTCCATGCAATTACTGCCACATCAGGAACGATCGAACGCTCGCCGAAGGTACATCGCAACTCAGGTAAGGCTGTATAATCAGCAGTATGGCTGTCAACCGCAGCTAAAAGACGTTTTTGCAGGATAGAGTGTCGAGTCTTAGGCATGGGTTTCTGAATTGCGACTCCATGCAAGTATTCCCATGCTGGAGAATCCTCCAAATATGGCAATTTGAGGAAATCTTCAAGGGTGAGACTCTCAGTCAAGGAAGTCGTCATCGGTTCAAGCAAAGGTTTTTTGTGACTTTATTATAAATGAACTTTATCTGGGTTGCTTACCGACGATTCAGGCATATTTGATGAGAATTTGCCCTTTCAATCAAATCGGTCGATTTCTTAACTATTCTAACTGACTGGTATCACTAGAAATACCCACGGGGATCACAAAATTGGCCAATTGTCAATAGCTTTTCAGATGCTCTCACCTTGGTTATGGCGCTTCCCACTCTTTCTTTTCTAGTTCTTTAGCAAAGTGATTAAATATTAACCCAACTTCTTCCCATCCTAACCCTTCTTCTCGACTTATTTCTTCGACACTAGAATTTTTTACTCTCTCATAAATCATCGATTCATAGCGGATTGTATGATGCTGTCTTAATCTCATAAAACTCAATCTTTCGCTAATATATTTCTGGCACTTTTGACAATGAAACTGGCGGCGTGGTACTTCTAAATATACCAGATTGCCTAATATTGATAAATCTCTGACTAGATTGTACTCAGTCTGATTGATTCTGTCCAATATTTGATGGCAATTCGGACATTCAATTGTTTCATTTAAAAGAGCAAGCTTTAGGAAAATTGTCTGATCAATTTTTTGATAATTGACCACTGTTACATTTGGTAAATCGAGGAGTTGATCAAAATTTATCCACATAACCCACCTCCTGTCCTGTATTACCATTATACCATGCTCACACAGAACCTAGAAGAGCCTCTTGCTTTCGAGGGTGTTGGGTAACAGTCGTCAACCCAACCTATAAAATTAGCTTACTGCTACTCAGTGCCTTCGGCATCGCACTAATAATTTTTGATCATTAATTCTCTCCCCGCCGCTGCCTGTCCTTGTTTATAGTTATTCATGCCATACTGAAGATTCCACTCGATAATATGGGCAAAATCAAAGAGTTTTCGTATCTCTGGACAATCATCGTAGGTAATTAACCATTTAGCCTGACATTGACGCATATTATCGGCAAAACGTTGATGATCGAAGCTGGTATGTAAATTACCTCTCACACCGTACAAACGGGATTTTGTGGCACTATAGTAGGGGGGATCGAGAAAGATAAAAACTTCTTTTCCCTCAGCAAATAATAATTCTTCGTAGTCTTGGTTAGTAATTTTTACCGATGCTAATAACGGCGCAATTTGGGTTAATCTGGCAATTGATGAATCAGTAAATCTACTGGTAAAAGCTGCTTGAGAATAACCTCCCGAATCCACTGTTCCCGAAAAAGTAATCCGATTTAAGATAAAAAAACGCACCGCTTTTTCAAAATCGGTTAACTTTAAATCTTCCCTTGTCAAATCTTGAAATAATTCTCGTCCGCTATCATATTTCTGTTTAATTTCTGTTATTTTTGCTACCAATAACTCAATATTTTCTTGAGCGCATTGCCAGAAACAATATAAATCATAATTTAAGTCATTAATCCAATAGGTTTTTATTTGTTGTCCAAAGAGTTGCTTAACAGCAAAAAATACAGAACCCCCACCAAAAAAAGGTTCTCGATATTCCCTAATATTCACAGGAATTTGCGGCAGAATTTGCTTAATTGCCCGGGATTTACCACCAGGATAACGCAAGGGACTTTTAATTTTTGACATTTTATTTACTAATTTACCAGCCACAGTTTGGTTTGGTTGTTGATCACCGAAGCCGCATAACTGTGGCTTGCAACAGTTCGCTGCACTAGGGTTGTTATGCCGCATCAGTTACTACTGTCTGATTCACCCGCGCTGCTAGACCCATTACCCCCTGAAGTCGCCGAGGGATTTGTTAGATTAGGACTAGGTTTAGGAGTTGTCTGAGGAGCCTTTGGAGGTTGGGGACGTAGCTTGGCCACTCCATTCCAACTATGCTTGTTCTCAGTTACAGATTGAAGATGAGTATCAGAGGATTTTTCTTGGCTCATGCTTGTTCCTTTTTTAGTTAAGTTAACTACCGGCGAGGCTCTTCGCCGCCGAATCCATCCCAATTATAACGATTAGCACCATACCTACGACAAAACTGATCCCGGCAGTTGTATCTAGACACATCAATTTTCTGCTTTCAATTTCAGAACCTTCTAATAATATTTTTTTAATATGTGTAGAATTCTCGTCCAGAATATAAATGACTGAAACTACAGTAATCAGAAAGGCAAAAAGTGCAAGACCAAAAAGGATTATCTGTAAAAGGCTTGAAACTCCAACTGTTCTTAGCAAAGTAACCAACAATCCAATAGCTGTAACTGACAAACCTAATAACTGCTTATCACGTTCAAGCCTTGTATTAAGCCATGCACCTATCATTGCACTGTAAAAGGCTTTTTCCTTTGCTTCGTAGTCTTCCTTGTCTGAACTCTCCATATCTTTAGGATTCGGGTAGAGGCGATTGAATGATCAATGCCTCGATATTAGCACCCAGGCCTCTCTGGTATCAATAACGGTTTTGATGACTTCTCTTTGCCCGTTAGATTAACCATCTACTTAACTGTTGGTTTGCGGAATTTGGAAGGAGAAGGAAAATATTCTACCCGTTCATTTTTCAGAGCTTGTGCCATGAAATCACGCCAAATGGGAGCGGCAAAACCACCACCGGTGATACCTTTACCTAAAGTGCGGTTTTGGTCATCTCCAATCCACACTGCCGTGGCTAATTGGGGAACATAACCGACAAACCAGACATTTTTCTCGTTATCGGTAGTACCGGTTTTTCCCGCTGCCGGACGACCGATTTGGGCCGAGGTTGCTGTTCCCCCTTGAATAACTCCCTGTAAGACAGAGTTAAGGGAAGCGGTAGCCCAGGGGTCTAAAACTAGCTTCGGTTTGGGTGTATTATCGAGCATGACGTTACCACGGCTATCAGTAACACGCATGATAAAGGTAGGCTCGGAATGCCAGCCATTACTGGCAAAAGTAGCGTAAGCTCCCGCCATTTCCAGAGGAGTCACATCCACGGATCCCAAAGGTAAAGAAGTGACGGCAATTAAAGGACTCTCGAAACCCAGCAGACGACAGACTTCAATGACTTTATTTATCCCGACGCGACGACCGAGAACAACTGCGGGAATATTCAGAGACTGCATCAGAGCGCTACGCAGGGAAACCGGACCAGAAAAGCCGCCACCGTAGTTTTTTGGGCTATAGAAGCCGCCGGCCTCGCGAAAACGGACAGGAGCATCATTAATCACCGTTTCGGGGGTAAAACGACCACTAGCGAAGGCAGTATAATAGACGAAAGGTTTAAAAGCTGACCCCGGTTGACGACGGGATTGGATGGCCCGGTTTAATTGACTTTTATTGTAATCAACACCACCGACGAGCGCCTTGACGAAATGGGTGCGGGGATCCACTGCGACTAGAGCAATTTGTAGGTCTTTGGTGCGAATACCGCGACCACGCAAGCTATTATAGGCCTTTTGAATGGTGGACTCGGCCATGTTTTGAAAGTCGAGATCGATCGTGGTTTGAATCCGCATTCCCCCTTTAGTTAGGGTTTCCTTGCCAAATTTTTGCCGCAATTCTGCCACCACTGCATCGGTAACGTAGGGTAATTTACTTTCTTGCCAAGCGGTGGGTTTACCCAGTTTCAGCGGTTCCTTTAAAGCGGCCTCTTCCTGTGCGGGGGTAATCCAACCCAAGGTACGCATCCGACTGAGAACCAGTGCCTGTCTTTCCTTGGCGGTTTGATAATTATTAAAAGGACTATAAACTTCTGGCGCTTGGATTAATCCAGCCATCATCGCCGATTCTGCTAAATTTAACTCGGAGGCGGGTTTATTAAAATAACTTTTAGCAGCGGTTTGCACTCCGTAATTATTATGACCCCAATAGATATTATTGAGGTACATTTCCAGAATGTCATTTTTGCTAAAAACCTGTTCCACTCGTACTGCCAGGACTGCCTCGGCTAATTTACGGCTAACGGTGCGCTGATGGGAAAGAAAGATATTTTTGACTAACTGCATGGTGATGGTAGATGCACCTTCCACCACACCGCCACTTTTCCAGTTAGCCACTACTGCCCGGCCGATACTATTAGGATTAATACCACGATGGTGATAAAAATGGCTATCTTCGATCGCCATCACTGCGCGTTTCAGATTGGGAGAAATTTGATCGAGTTCCACCACTTCCCGATTCGCTTCTCCGTGTAAGCTGGTCAGGAGTCTGCCTTTAACATCGTAGATATAACTGGTTTCTGTGGGAACGTAACCGCGTAAAATCCTCACATCCGGTAGATTGCGGTAACTAATCGCTAATCCTACCACAGCCCCCGTCACCACGGCCGTGGATACCATCAACAGGCCGAGAACAGTTCCCCCTGCGACTCTGGAGACTCCTTGTAAAAAGCTATCCGAGTCACTACTAGGTTTCTGCTCTTTGTCTTGATTGCCGAGGGTACTGGTGGACACGATGGTTACAATTTCCTTTTTCCAAGAGGGGACTGATCGATCGAACTGGCTTGAAAGTCTATTCTAAAGGTTTTGTTAAAAAATCGAATACTAGCTTACAGCAATTATGGCCGATCTGGCTCTAGATTCGATCGGTCATGACAGCAGGATTAGGGACAAAATAGGGTATCGCGGGTATTTCTGCCAGTTACTGGGTTAGTTCCCGTGGCTCTCTCACAAAGATATTTTTCCACATCGGAGCGAATAATTGCATCGGTAAAATCGGCCCCGTCGATGATTGCACCTTTGATCAAAATGTTAGTGGCGAAAGCTCCTTCGAGAACGGCATTGGTAAAGTTGGCTCTGGTTAAACGGGCCGATTCTAAATCCACATTTCTCATATTGGCATCGCTAAAGTCGGCCCCCTCCAAGTTGGCCGAAAAAAAGCGCACTCCTTCTAGATTGGCATGACTGAAGTTACTACCGCGCAGATTAGAGTGATCGAAGGTGGAATCGCGCAAATCCTGCCCCGCAAAGTCATTATCGGTCAAATTACGGTTATTATAACTTAGCGCCTGGGCCGGAGCCAAGTAGAATAATAATACTAATATACTAGCAAACAAGGTTAGTAGAGTTCTGCGAGAAAATTGCGCCATATTGCCACCTGATCAATCAACCTTTTCTATAATAAGCTGTACTGGATTTAAACCGCATATCGGGAATTTTAGTACAAATGCTCGAACTAGCCGCCCCCCTATAGTTTCTAAACAGGATTTATACCAAATCCGTTTTTAATAGTGTGATTAACTCCCAAGTTATGAATTGTTTCTCCCCGCTCCGCTCTCCCCACCTCCCCCCGCAACCCGCACGAAGTGGTCTTCCCTCTACCTAATTCATAATTCATAATTCATAATTCCCACTCCCCTATAGCTTCTACACAGGATTTATGATCATTACCCTGCACTCGTTGACAATTATCCCCAGATTTACCAAGGGCGATCGATCTGCTAGATTTTTGATGTTGGATATCTTAGATAGATATGGCTGGTCATAGTAAATGGGCAAATATTAAACGACAAAAAGCCCGGGTTGATGCCAAAAAAGGGCAAACTTTCACCCAGTTATCCCGGGCCATTATCGTGGCTACGCGTAACGGTGTTCCCGATCCGGCGGGCAATTTTCAGCTACGCACGGCGATCGAAAAAGCCAAGGCGGCCGGTATTCCTAATGACAATATCGAAAGAGCGATCGCTAAAGGGGCAGGAACTTGGGAAAATAACTCAGCTTTTGAGGAAATTCGCTACGAGGGTTATGGTCCCGGGGGTGTGGCGATCCTGATCGAAGCACTGACCGATAATCGCAATCGCACGGCGGCGGATCTGCGGGCGGCTTTTAGCAAAAATGGCGGTAATTTAGGTGAAACGGGCTGTGTGGGCTGGATGTTTGACCATAAGGGGGTAATTCGCCTTGAGGGAACTATTGATGAGGATCAGCTTTTAGAAGCTTCCCTAGAGGGCCAGGCCCAATCCTACGAGTTTTTTGACAGTGAGGAGGAAGGTGAAGGGGCAGAAGTGTTTACTGAGGTGTCTAACCTGGAGAGATTGAATAAGGTTCTGCAAGCAGCGGGATTTAAGGTCAAAGAAGCAGAATTACGCTGGATTCCCACTAATACCCTAGAAGTAAGCGATCGAGACCAGGCCCGTTTTTTATTGAAGTTAATCGACACCCTAGAATCCCTAGATGATGTGCAATCGGTGACAGCTAATTTTGATTTAGTCGAGGAATTGATGTTACTGGATCTGTGATCCTAAATTCCTAGGCAGTGATCACTGATCAGATTTGAGTTTTCAGTGAGCGGTATGAAGTGAGAGTAAGTAGTTGGACAATCTTGATTACTGATCACTGTTTACTGATTACTGATTCTAGGCCTGATCAAGAAATAATCTGTCCCCAAAATCCTGTAAAAATTCGGGTTCCGTCTTTGAGAATATGAATTTCCACTTGATCCGATGCCCAATTAATCTGATCTTCCAGAGCGGGATTGAGGACGTGAATCCGTTGATTGCTAGAAGAAACGGGAGAATCGGGGGAATGAATAGCCAGGGATTCCACATAGGCCCCATCCACCAAAATATCTAACTGGGCTAATAATTCTTGGGAGTGGGGCGGTGCTTGGGTTGAGCGCAATTGTTCGATCGTAAATCCCGTGAAGGACATCACATTTAAGCCTTTTTCCTTAACATATTTAGCTAATTCTGTCAAGGCTTTTGCTTGCCAAAAAGGTTCACCTCCGGAGAAAGTTAGGCCACTATTGCGGGGATTAGCCAAAATTTTGGCAGCTAGAGACTCAACGGTAATTAATTGATTGATCTCAAAGGACCAGGAAGCTGGATTAAAACAACCCCGGCACTCGCGAGAACAACCCTGTACCCAGACCACGGCCCGACAACCGGGACCGTTAACGGCGGATTCATCCACATAGCCCATGATATTGAGATGATGGGCGGGAATTGGCGCTAATTCGGCAGCAATAGTCAGACTCATCGCTTACAATCCTCGATCGATTCCTATCTTTTTCATGCTAGGGAAAAAACGACAAAAATCGATCGCTCTTGCCATGATTTTTAACCTTTGACACACATCACCTGCTTGAGAGTGGCGACAATTTCCACTAGATCAGCCTGTTGATTCATCACCTGTTGGATCGGTTTATAAGCTCCCGGAATCTCATCAATAACGCCCTCATCCTTGCGGCATTCAACCCCTTCGGTTTGGGCGATTAAATCATCAAGAGTAAAGATTTTTTTAGCCAGATTTCTCGACATCAAGCGCCCGGCCCCGTGGGAACAGGAACAGAAGCTATTATGTTCTCCCTTGCCTTTAACAATATAAGATTGCGCTCCCATGGAACCGGGGATAATACCATAATCGGTTTCTCTAGCGCGGACTGCTCCTTTGCGGGTGACATAAACCTCCTCGCCAAAATGAATTTCTTTTTCAGCATAATTGTGATGACAATTAACTACTAAGAGGGGTTTAGTTGGTTTGCCTCCCGCTAGATGTTTTTCAACAATGCGTTTGAATCTAGCCATCATAATTTCCCGATTATAACGGGCATATTCCTGGGCCCATTGTAGGTCATGCCAGTAGGCGGCAAATTCTTCTGTACCGGCGACAAAGTAGGCCAGATCGAGGTCGGGTAATTTACCTTCTGCTAGTTTGGCTAACTCTTTGGCCGTATCAATATGACATTGGGCCAGTTGATTACCAATACCTCTAGAACCGGAATGGAGCATTAACCAAACTTGATTGTCTGTATCTAAACAAATTTCGATAAAGTGATTGCCACCCCCCAGAGAACCCATTTGTTTAAGGGCTTTTTTCTCTAGGTTTTGTACGCCTCGATGAATCTGTTTAAATTCCGCCCATTTTGGCCATTTAGTTACTTCCCGATCCACTTCTTTATTTTCCGCAAAACCGACGGGAATATTCGCCTCCACATCGAGGCGAATTTTTTTAAGTTTTCCCTGCAATTGTTCACCAGTAAAAGGCATTTTTAGGGCAGCCATGCCGCAACCGATATCCACTCCGACGGCGGCGGGAATTACGGCATCTTTGGTGGCAATCACCGAACCGACTAAAGCACCTTTACCCAAGTGAACATCGGGCATTAAAGAAATGTGTTTATAAACAAAAGGGAGGGAAGCGACATTTTTGGCCATTTGGGTCTCTTGGGGTCCCAATTCATGGCCTGCCCAAGATAAAATCGGTGTCGGTGTGGAAAGTTGCAGAGTTTCGTAAGTCATATTTTTTATGAAATAATCAGATAAAAAGCGGGTACAACCAAGGCAATAAGGCAATGGAGATTCTGCGATAAATTTAGATAAATTGTTATCGGCGATCGTATTTTAGCACCAGAGGATAAGCTGTTGACTATCTAAATTACTCCCTCAGACTGCCTCCCAGGAGAATTGTTGACTTTCACCGGAGGTTTACCGACTACTGCAATACTACCAAAAAGGTTCGGATACCTACACTATCGAGAAAGCGGGGTTATTTTGCACTATAGAGATAACGAAGGAACTGATAGGGGTGGGTATCGCCTAAAAACCGAGTACAGTTCCGATTCTAGAAGTCACTATAGTTGTATCGGAGCAGCACAAAGATTATGGGAAAAGTAGTTGGAATTGACTTAGGGACGACTAACTCCTGCGTTGCGGTTATGGAAGGGGGTAAACCCACCGTTATCGCCAACGCTGAAGGGTTTAGAACCACGCCCTCAGTCGTCGCCTACGCCAAAAGTGGCGATCGCCTAGTAGGACAAATCGCCAAACGTCAAGCGGTAATGAACCCGCAAAATACCTTTTATTCCGTCAAACGCTTTATCGGCCGGAAATTCAACGAAGTTACCAACGAAGCCACAGAAGTATCCTACAAAACTCTCCAAGACGGCAACGGCAACGTTAAATTAGACAGTCCCGCCCAGGGCAAACAATTTGCCCCCGAAGAAATTTCCGCCCAGGTACTGCGGAAACTGGTGGAAGATGCTAGTAAATACCTAGGCGAAACCGTTACCCAAGCAGTCATCACTGTACCCGCTTATTTTAATGACTCCCAACGTCAAGCCACCAAAGATGCCGGGAGAATTGCTGGGGTTGAAGTTCTCCGCATTATCAACGAACCCACTGCCGCCTCTCTTGCCTACGGATTAGACAAAAAAGCTAACGAAACCATTCTCGTTTTTGACTTGGGTGGGGGAACCTTTGACGTATCGGTTCTAGAAGTGGGTGATGGTGTCTTTGAAGTTCTTGCTACCTCTGGAGATACTCATCTCGGTGGTGATGACTTCGATAAAAAAATCGTTGATTACTTAGCCGGAGAATTCAAAAAAGTTGAAGGAATAGATCTCCGTCAAGATAAACAGGCCCTGCAACGTCTCACGGAAGCGGCAGAAAAAGCCAAAATTGAGCTTTCTAGCGTTACCCAAGCAGAAATTAACCTGCCCTTCATCACCGCTACCGCCGAAGGGCCAAAACACCTAGATACCACGTTAACCAGAGCTAAATTTGAGGAAATTTGCGCCGATTTAATTGATCGCTGTCGGATTCCCGTCGAAAATGCCATCCGTGATGCCAAAATCGATAAATCTGCCCTCGATGAAGTGGTTCTCGTCGGTGGTTCAACCCGGATTCCTGCCGTTCAAGAATTAGTTAAAAAAGTCCTGGGCAAAGATCCCAACCAAAGCGTTAACCCCGATGAAGTGGTAGCCGTCGGTGCTGCCATTCAAGGTGGTGTTCTCGCCGGTGAAGTCAAAGATATTCTTCTGCTTGATGTTTCGCCCCTGTCTTTGGGTGTGGAAACCCTTGGCGGTGTGATGACGCGGATTATTACCCGCAACACCACTATTCCCACCAAAAAATCGGAAGTTTTCTCCACAGCAGTGGATGGACAAACTAACGTGGAAATCCACGTCCTGCAAGGGGAACGGGAAATGGCCAAAGATAACAAGAGTTTGGGAACTTTCCGACTCGATGGCATCCCTCCCGCTCCTCGTGGTGTGCCTCAAATCGAAGTGGTTTTCGACATCGATGCTAACGGTATTCTCAATGTCACCGCTAAGGATAAAGGTACAGGAAAAGAACAATCGATCAGCATCACCGGCGCTTCTACCCTGCCCCAAAATGAAGTGGAACGCATGGTTAATGAGGCAGAATCGAACGCCTCGGTCGATAAGGAACGTCGTGAACGCATTGAACGCAAAAATCAAGCTGATTCCTTGGTTTATCAAGCTGAGAAGCAGTTGGAAGAGTTAGGCGATAAGGTTCCTCCATCTGAGAAAAATAAAGCCCAAGGGTTGATTAAAGACCTGAAAGAAGCGATCGCTCAAGACGATGATGGTAAGATCAAAACCATCCTACCGGAATTACAACAAGCCCTCTATGCGATCGGTAGCAGTATGTATCAGCAAGGAGCCCCCAGCAATCCCCCCGGTGGCAATGATGGCAATGGCCCCTCTGGTGGTGCCGGTGGTGGCGATGATGTCATCGATGCCGAATTCTCCGACGCTAAATAAAAATTAAGTTCCTAGCTTCGGGAAGGACACAATTTACTTTGTGTCCTTTTTTCATTGCGGCTTTCTTACAGATAAGGTTGTTATACTAAATCCGTTGAGTATAGGCTACTTATGAGGAGAGGCACTCATGCAAGAGGCACTCATGCAAAACGGAGAATAAATAATCAGTTTTTAAGAAGCTGATTTATTGTTAATGAAAATTAGGACTAAACCTAAGTAGAGCATCTTGGAGAACTAAGATTAAGAAAATGGAAATTTACCAATTTAGCCAACGCCAGACAATTATTATGGCTATTCTAGTCCTCTATCTCGGTAAGTATTTAACCAAAAATATCAAATTTCTGCAAGACTATAACATTCCTGATGCCGTTGCTGGTGGTGTCTTAGCTTCCTTATTTTTCGGTCTATTTTTTGCTGTTTTTAAATGGCAAATCGAATTTACCCTTAATGTTCGGGATGCCCTGTTAATCGTTTTTTTTACTACTATCGGGCTGTCCTCAAAACTAAAAACCCTGCTGCAAGGGGGTAAACCCTTGCTAATTTTATTAATAACCGCCGTGGTTTATCTCATTCTACAAAATTTAGCTGGGTTAGGAGTGGCAAAAGTGATGGGATTAGATTTACCCATCGGTTTGATTGCTGGTTCCGTTTCTTTGAGTGGGGGTCACGGGACTGCCATTGCTTGGGCTTCTATTTTTCGTGATAATTATGGCATCGCCAAAGCATCAGAAATCGGTGTAGCTAGTGCTACTTTTGGGCTAGTTTTAGGGGGAATTATTGGCGGACCGGTGGCTAAATGGTTAATTACTAGAAATCGACTGCGAGCCAATAATCAAGACCAAGATTTAACGGTGGGAATTAAACAAAGCCAGAGGAATGTCAATATCGATTACAATACAATGCTCCATTCAATCTTAGTGATTGGTTTAACTATCGGTTTAGGTAATCAGATTAACTACTGGGTAACTCCCCTTGGGTTAAAATTACCGGATTTTGTCCCCTGTTTATTGGCAGGAATTATCCTGACTAATACCGTACCTTTGGTGTTGAAACGCTTTCCTTGGCCCGCTAATACGCCCTCTTTAGCCTTAATTTCTGATGTTAGTCTCGGTTTATTCCTATCTATGTCCTTGATGAGTTTACAATTATGGACATTGATCGATTTGGCCGGACCGATTGCTATCCTGTTATTAGTGCAGTTCTCACTCAGTATTATTTATACTGTTTTACTGGTCTTTCCCGTAATGGGAAAAAACTATCATGCTTCAGTAGTTTGCGCCGGTTATTTGGGTTTAACTCTAGGGGCAACTCCCACAGCGATCGCCAATATGACAGCGGTAACGGAAAATTTTGGGGCTTCTCCCCAAGCATTTATTATTGTTCCTTTGGTGGGGGCATTTTTTATTGATTTGTCTAATGCTTTTATCATCCAGCAATTTTTGAATTTTCTGACTTAAAAATTTTTATCGATCAAGTAATTATTGAGGAAAGTTGACTAATCTTTTCCGTCAAGATTGGCAAAAGCTTGCAGTAAAATCGGAATAATACGGCCAGGGTAAGAGCATCTCAATTAGGCTTGACAAAAGGCTTTCAGCACAGCCATCATATAGTTATTAAGCTAAGACGCATTTAAAGCACTTATTCTTAAGATTAGCCGAATCTCCCCCAATCCCTTTACTGTTGCCTCTTGCCTCTTGCCTCTTGCCTCGTCTCAACAAGCAATTTAAATGCTTAACAGCTTATCCATGGCCGCCCGTTTACTTTTTTGTGCTAGACTACGTCGGTAAGTCGATTCTTGGTTAAGAGCGTTAAGTGCTCGTCTCAAGAATGCTCCCATAAGGAAACGGGGTTAACATTAGCTAGGTTGTATTTTTATTGGTTTATGGTACACAAGTAATTCCTAATCCTGCCATTTGACGAATATGATCATCAAAAGCGAATACCTCGAATATTTGCAAGCGATGAGCCATAACTAAAATAGAACAATCTGTGTAACTCCATTTTTTATCATTGTATTTACAGAAAGCCTCCCATGTTGCCAGATCGTCACTATCTGATAGATTAATATAATGATGATCTTCTCTTAGTATTTGACCTACTTGAATTGAGGCTTTACTGGAAACCTTACTCCGGATCCAAGTAACCGTTTCATCAAATACTGATTCTAGAATAATCCAACTATTATGAGGATTTTCTAGGCAATAATTTTGAGCGGTTTCGTGATGAGTTTCAGATTTAATAAAAAAAGCAATTAAAGCAGAAGTATCGACAATAATTTCTTTAGTCACAAATCTTAATAGAGAGTTTCATCAATGTTTTCAGCGTAGTTAGTAACAACTTGACCATGATTATCTTGTCCGATAATATATTTAGGTTCAGGTTGGTTAATTTCTAAACTTCCGCAAAGTTCCCAAGTGCGAGTTTTAGTAATATCTGGTAATTTAGTTTGAATATAATTTTCCAAGGCTTTGATGACAATCTCTTGAACCGAGGATTTTTGTTCTTGTAAACGAGATATTAATTCATCAGGAATTTCGAGCAATATTTGAGTCATTGATAAACCTTAGAGATTAACGTTGTTTTACTAAAATTCTAGCCTGCTTTTTAATTATAACAAAGAGACGCAAACTCCGTCGCTTACGTCCCCAATTAACCCTAAATCAAAGTTTACCGCTTGAATAACCGAGAAATCACCCGTTTTAAGCTATATCCTCCTGCAAGCAAAAGTAATCCAACCACGTTATCGCTTTCGGGGACAGACTGCGGTGGTGGGGGAGGGTTAGCTGGGGAAAATTGGAACTGTACTTCACCATTATAATAATTATAGTAAGCTATTGGTGTAGTATAGCGATCATCGCCCGAAAAACCTTTGGAGCAGTTATAACTTATAGGTGTACCTTTACATAAATATTTTGCTTGTTGCCAAAGATAATACTTTTGATTAGTAGAATCAAAAAATAAATTCCAATTAAAAAGAATATATCTTTCACTATTCAGAGAGGTAAAAACAATTCCGTTATAGGTTAGCGGTAGTAAATTATCATAATATTTGAGGTAATAATTTTTATTAATGCTTGGAGTTCCCATCTCAGGAATCAAGCCAGGTGGAGGCACTTGAAACATACTATCTCCCCACGCATCTATCCCTGTAATCCCCGTAACAAGACATTGACTTGTAAAATTGTTACAATCGTTAGTTGTAAAAGTTCCCGCATAAAATCTGTTACCAATTCCAATTGTAAAATTCCATAACTGGGAAGCCGAAGCAGGATTAGAATTAACAAGAAGCATTCCAGCAGTTGCAAGGGTAACTCCAGAAATCAAGCCTAAAACGTTACTGATTTTCTTACACAGTTTTATCAATTTATTGAAAACCGCACCACCACTACCTCGGTTCGCATAATTTCGACTAAAAACCGAATCAACAGCAGTTTCTGTTCCGGCAAATCCCCCATAAATCCCGACATTATTTTTTAGGGTAAAACTCGCGGTTCTGTCAGTTCCCGTAGTGGGTTTATACGTCCCCGCAGTCACCCAAATCTCATCACTAGATTGTGCAGCGGTTAGCGCACTTACTAAACTGCCATAAGCATTATTCCAAGCGGAACCATTACCTGTCGCACCAGACTTAACGTAGATGATAGCCATGATATACCTCGTGTGAAAAAGATGGTACAGAGTCAATAGGGAATCCACCCGAACCTTAGTTCGAGTTAGATAAAGTTGATAAGTAAGCGAATAGTGGAGAAAACTGCCTCTAAAGACACCAAAACCATTAATCAAGCTTGGATGTCAGAAAATTTAGCACTGGTTAGGGATAATGCTTAGATTGTAGAGGCGAATAATTATAAGTCCCGTTTATTTTTTTTTTTTATTCATCAGCAGAGCTTATTAAATAACCCATGCAGAGAGAAAATATCTGGTACAATGGCACTCCTACAAGGATTTACCTAGGGATAAGCCGATTTATGTTGCTAAGGTTATATTTTGATAAACTTTTGTCAAGTCAGTTAGAGTAGGGAGATGACTACAGCCTTGTCATCGGAGTCAGCCATGGGAATTTGGCCGCTATTATTGATGGTAAAGGCGGAGATACCATCGCCATCGAGGTTAGGATTACCTGCGGTGATATTGTAGGTTCAGGGGTTATTATCGGCATCGGTGGCGTTAATTGTGCCGACGACTGTACCGTTAGGACTGGTTTTAGAAATGCTAAACACAGCATCATTAACCAGTAAAATAATTGGCTCTCCCAGCTTTGGTGGGTAAAATGTATTCTAAGATACATTTCTCAAGAGCGAGGGGGTGGAACGAACCACAAAGACACAAAGGACACAAAGATCGATCGATCCTATGTCAATTAAACTTATCACACAGAACCTAGAAGAGCCAAATAATTTTATTGCTTAAAGGGATTAATAAATTTTATTGCTTAAAGGGATTAATAATAGTGAATTTTTTATCAACAATTAAACCATCTTGCATATCTTCTGAATACAAAATATTTGCATCATAACATAAAGCGCAAGCAATCACTAAACTATCCCAAAATGATAGATGGTATTGAGTTCTCAGATTAGATGCAGATTCAAAAATATCAAGATTAAATGAGATAATACCAATTCTCCAAAGTCTGACTACAGAAGTTTAATCCCCCTAAATCCCCCTTAAAAAGGGGGATTTAAATTCGATGTGTAGTTTTCATTTAGAGAAATGGTATAACTTGATATTTGCTATAAAAGGAAACAATTAATTTAAACAATTGTTTTTCATCAAGCTTATGCTTTTTAAGTAAATTACAAGAAACCTCATTAATTATTTGGGTACTGATAATGATGGACTTTTCTTTAATTAATTGTTTTGCCAATATTCTTTTACCTTCTTCTTTTTTATCAGTGGAAAAAGCATAAAGCTAAATATTAGACTCAACAAAACAAATATGACTTTTAAGTTCTGTCATAAATTTCTTCTCGTTTCATAAATTCTAAATTATCAACCTCTATAGGATTTTCCAACAGGTATTCAATCATATCAATTTTAGTTTCACTTTTATTGAGTTGATTTTGAGCTTTAAATACGGCAATAATTGCTTGTATCTGCTGAATTTGTTCAGGTTTAAGTCCAGTTACATTAATATTTTTAATCATGGCTACATTGGAATGATTTTTACTTTAATTATACTAATTACACGCTCTCACAATCATGATCTTCCTTTTTTACATCTTTGACTAAAATTATCGGTGTTTATGAAGAGTTATTATAGCCTAGCCTTTGAATTATAACAAAGAGACATAAACCCCGTGCTTGTCCCCCTCTCAGTATACTGATAGTTTATTTAACAAAATAGTCCTCAAAGTTTTTCGCAGTAAACATTTCACGATTTCATGAGCAAAAATTATCACACAAAGTCGAGAACAGCCCAATTTCTACAAACCTGATCTCCTATCGTTTTTCCATCTCCAGACAGACTTCTTTCAACAAGCTATCTACCTGTTTGTCGAAAACGGCTTTACGATATATAGCAAAACACTTACATTATGGCTCTTATGGATGTATTGACTCATTTTTCTATTATACGCTGCGAGCGGCGGGGAATTAGACCCGAAGAGATTAAAGCATATCTAAATATTTTTGGGTTAAAAGTTAAACTTCAGGCTTTCATTTAGTGCAAGTGTACTAAATAAATAATTTTCCCAAAAAAATTAGTTAACACACGATTGTAACATATAATTAATTTGCAAGAGTTCTAATGTTTTTTGGGATAGAAATCATGAAATCCCCCTCTCGTTTTTTCATCGGGATCGCTGGAACCATAACGGTCGGTTTCCTCGCTACCTCGTCGGTTCAAGCTTCGCCTTTAAATTTACAATTTCTCGGTCAATCGATTGTTCCCACGGGGTTTATTCCCTCAGGCCCAGCGGGAACCGTGAACGGTGTCTCCGTTCCGGTCGGGGGATTATCGGGCATTACCTACGATCCGGCGGGCAATAACTTTTACATCATCTCGGACGATCGCTCTCAGAACGGCCCAGCGCGTTTCTACACCGCAACGATCAATCCGACGCTATTTAATGTTAATGGGACGAATAGCGGCGTTACCTTTACCGGTGTTACCCCACTTTTACAGACTAACGGGCAAACTTTCCCCGCGCTGGGTCTCGATCCAGAAGGGATCGCGCTCGTGGGTTCTAATCTGTATATTTCCTCCGAAGGGGAGGTCTCTAGCAATCAGATTCTCGATCCCTTTGTCAATCGATTCGCGCTGGCCAACGGTCAACAGAACGATACTTTACCGATTCCAAACCAGTTTATCCCCGCGCCGAACTCGATTCCCACCACAAGCGGGGTTCGCAATAATCTGGCTCTAGAAAGTCTGACCACCACCCCAGATCAGCGATTCCTGTTCACGGCCTCCGAGAACGCGCTTGTGCAGGATGGGCCGGCCGCGACGCCAACGAACGGTTCTCCCTCACGGATATTGCAGTACAATCTCGCTAATGGACAGCCGATCGCTCAATTTCTCTACAATACCGATCCAATCGCCCTTCCCCCGATTATTCCAAGCCAAGTCGATGTCAACGGACTCGTCGATTTACTGGCACTTGATAATAGTGGCCAACGCTTTCTCTCCCTAGAACGTTCTTTCTCTATAACGACGGGAACACCGGGGAATACGGGCTATACTGTGAAAATCTACGAGGTTTCCCTGGAGGGGGCCACCGACATCAGTGCCTTTTCCAGTATTAATGGGGTTTCGGGTATCGTGGCCGCCCAGAAAACCCTATTATTCGATCTGACCTCGTTAAATATCCCCATCGATAACGTGGAGGGGATTGCCTTCGGCCCCGATTTACCGAACGGCAAGCGATCAATAATTCTCGTCAGCGACAATAACTTTACCCAGCTCCAATTTACTCAATTTCTCGCCTTTAGCGTGGAAACTGTACCCGAACCCTCAACCCTCGCAGGATTGCTGGTGATCGGTTGCGGTGTCATTCTAGTCAAAAAACGGGAAAGCTAAACAAAATCTGGCAACAGCATAGAGATCAGGCTATCTTTGGGGTTGCCGAGCGTTTCGTCAATTGGACAATGGCTCTTCTAGGTTCTGTGTGATAAGTTTAACTTACATAGGATCGATCTTTGTGTCCTCTGTGTCTCTGTGGTTCCTTCCACTCCCTCGCTCTTAAGGAATGTATCTTAGAATACATTTTACCCACCAAATCCAAGAGAGCCTAATACCAAATCCGTTTTTAATAATATCATTAACTGCCAATCAAACTTTAAAAACCCAGTTATGGACTGTTTCTCCCTGTCCCAGCACTCCCCGTTTCCACAAGGACACAAGTTACCTTGTGTCCCTTTTCAGTCTCAAAATCGGAAATTAGGCTAATCCGACTAATTTAGCACTGTATTCCCACATTTTTTCGCCTCTTTCATCATCGCGAGCTTGAGGAGAAACCCTTTGCACAAAAGATTTACCCTCTTTTTTCTGACGGTTGCCCCAACTCCAGTAAGCGCCGGATTGACGGTATTCGGGGTCAGCCACCACCATGGCCACTCTTTCCCCAGCTAATTCTTGGGAAACATAGCCACCGGTGATATTTTTCTGGAACCAGGGGAAAAACTGCTGGAAAAAGGGGTAATGATTGCGGAAAAGGGGTGTATCGGCCACACAACCCGGATAGAGGGAAGTAAAAGTAATTCCGGTAGATTCGTGATAGCGTTTGTGCAGTTCCCGCATGGTGAGAACATTACAAACCTTACTATCTTTGTAGGCTTTGACCGATTCAAATTTTTTGCCGTCGGCCATAGTAATCGGTTCTTTGAAACCCTTGGCAAACCCTTCCAAATCGCCCAAATCGGGACGAGGAGGAATTTTACCGCCTAATTCATCGGGATTATGGGTGACAGTGCCGAGAATGACTAAACGGCGGTCGGGAGAAGGGGAATTTTTTAGATCTTCCAAGAGCAAATTCGACAAGAGGAAATGACCTAAATGATTGGTGGCCATGCTCAATTCATAACCGTCGGGACTTCTTAAAGGTTCTTTGAGCAAAGGCAGATAGATAGCGGCATTACAGACTAAAGCGGTTAGAGGTCTGCCCAAGGCCCGGAAATTTTTAACGAAGCGCCGGACGCTATCGAGGGAACCGAGGTCGATAAATTCAATACAGTAGTTATCCCGGGGAATGTTTAATTCCTTGGCCGCCTGTTCCATTTTCGGGATATCCCGACAGGCCATAACCACAAACCAACCTCTTTGAGCAAGGGATTTAGCGGCGTAGAGACCGACTCCAGAAGTTGTCCCAGTAATGATCACCGTGGGTTTTTGATCTTGTACCATTTTTTGATAGTTTTCGTTAATCGCTCTGGTCTAGGGAATATCCAAGGGATTCCAATCATAAATTCTATCGGTTGTCTTACCTGACCCCCAGGTTCGCTTTACATAACTTCAAATTTTCGTGAGTGTTCACTTATCAGTGATCAGTTATCAGTGATCAGTGATCAGACTTGAGTTTTAAGTTTACCGATCTTCCCACTTCCCCACCTCCCCACTTCATAATTCATAATTCATAATTCATAATTCCCGATTAACGAATGGGTTTAGCTAAATCACCGACTTTAAAACCATTACCGGTAATGATGCGACCGACGCTAGATTGACCATCAGCTTCGACAATTTCGAGAGTGCCAATCGGTTGAGTAATCTGACGGATAACCTTACCCGTTTGCGGATCCTTGACCGTTTGAGTCGTCCGTTCGATGGAAATGCGTAAACCGACACGATAGCCTTCTCCCGTACCTTTATTGAGAATTACCTGATTTCCCGCCACGGCAGCCACTAAAGCGGTGACAGTCGGGAGCGAGCGAGGTGTAGCGGCGATTTGGTCGGCTTTATCATTGAGATTATCCACCACCTGCGCCACTGCCTTATCCGTGGCAATACTGAGTAATTTCCCTTCGTTGGAGGTTTGGGAACCACCCCCAACTCCTAAAACCACGGTTGAACCATCGGATTGATTGGCAGTACCATCTCCCTGAGCGGTGGTAATAATTTCGGCCGTGGTGGTATTAATTGCCCGGACATTTAACTTGACAAAAGCATCGGTTTCTGTCTTGGCGGTGCTAAAAATAATAAACGAGCCACCGGATTGTTTTTTTTGTAAATCGAATTGGGTAATCGAACCGATAATCACCACATCTACCCCCAAAATTTGCCCGATTTGAGCGGCGGTAGCGGCATCTACACGTCCCGAAGCACCCAAATTCTGTTCTCTGAGGACGGCATCAATGCGACTGCGCTCAATGACTGTATAGCGACCACTTTCCACTAATTTGTTGACGAGAATATCACTGACACCACTGGCTCCACCATTGAGAAATGTTAACCACTGGGGATTACTGAGACCGCTATAATCGAAGTCTAAAACCGCTACTCGCACCTTTTCGCTTTTTTGGGCTAAGAGTAACGGTAAATTGTTAGAGGTAGCTTGGGAGAAAGCCGGTGCGTTGAAGCTAAAACCCAAACTAGAAGCGACTCCCACAAGGGTGATTAGGGCAGAAAAACCACGGATACTATCTCGATCAAACATGATAAGGGGTTCTCCAGTCAAATAGAATATAGATCATCGAAAATTTGGGTCTGAAACCCCGTCGTTCTACGACGGCTTTACTGTTAAATATGAGCATCGTTTACGAAATATATGCTAGTGTGAAAGGACATGGAAAAAGCCAGAAATGTTGAATCTCGTAACAAAACTTTACATTTAAGAACATGACAACCCCAGAACGCCATTTTTCAGATTGAATAGACAATTTTCCTAAACCAGTGTACATAGCTGATATGTTGACACATAAAACTCTGTAAATAGCGCAATTTATCTAATAAGCTTTTGCCAAATACTTCTTCAATATCTATTAGCTGCAAAATTAAATAAGCGATGATACAGCTATAAATTTGTATCCGAATTCCTTTCTCGTTTTTTGTGATTAAGCGGTCAAGCTTTAGGTGCATTTTTAAGAACTTCCAAAGAAGTTCTATTTGCCATCTTTGTCGATACATTTCGGCAATTTCCTCATTACTTACCCCCCCTTCTCCTTCTAACGGTAAGTCTGTCGCTATCCGAAATTCACTTTTACTTTCTAGATCACAAAACTCAACGATTCTTACCTCTACTTTTCTTTTTTCTGCTCCTAGCTTGCTCTGACCATTTTCCAGCATTTCTAGCTTCATATCATTTTTTACCCTTAAAACAAAGTGCTTGTCTTTTTTCTCTAATAATTTTCTGATTCTTTCATTAGAAGAAAAGCCTCTGTCCATTACCCCAACTCCATTTACAGGAATTTCTTCTATAGTTTTTTCCCCTTCTTTAGAGTCATGTCCTTGACCAAAATTGATCACAATTCCCCCCACTTCTGTGGTGATACTATTTATTCCACAAAATAATTTTACTTGATGCCATCCTTTTGTCCATAACAGTTTACTTGTCAGTGAGATTATTGTCGAGTCAATTGGAAATAAAGCTTGAGCTGCTTCTTTTCCTTTTTTGTTTACTAAACTTTTATTTAATTTATTGATGATTTTCTCAAATGGTTCTGTCTCTCGGATTTTACTCGCCTTAGAAAACGTTGACGTATTGACATTAATTCCTTGCATTTTCAGGCGTGCGCTTAAGTCTCTCATGCTGACGATACTTTTATCCAGCGCAAAACCTATCCAACAGGACACAAAAGTAAATGTACTTAATGCGGGATAGTCATTTTTGGGGAGTGGCTTGAGAAGCTCTTTCATTAGTTTTGGGAAAATTGTTAGCATGGCTTATTCACATTTATTGGTGTACATTTACTTTGTTTTCTTATCTATAATATCAAATTTTGTACCACTTTTTTCCACGTTCAACACTTCTGGGAAAAAGCCTATTCGTTTCGATTTTACCCCACACCAAAACAAGAGTCGCTATTGCGGCGCACTTTGGGCTGTGTAAGATTAGTTTACAACAAAGCTCTCCACGAACGAACACAAGCTTGGTATGAAAGACAAGAAAGAGTAGGCTACGCTCAAACTTCTTCAATGCTAACCGATTGGAAAAAACAAGAAGAATTAGACTTTTTAAACGAAGTTAGCTGTGTACCCTTACAACAAGGTTTAAGACATTTACAAACAGCTTTGACCAATTTCTTTGGGGAGCATCTCACTTATGCAATGAGTATTAATACTTATAGCAGTCAAAAACTAGAAAATCTTCAACTTGATCACAAAGAGAAATGAGATTATAATAGTTATAACTTACAATTCAGAATAGCTCTCGATGGGAGGAATAATTCAATGTTATCAGAAAATGAAAAAAGAATTAAAGAGTTATGTCAAGAGTTAGGGCAATGTCTCTATGAGCAATCCCAAATTAAGAAATTTAATAACTTGGGAGAGATAGAGGAGACAGTCAGAGATTTAATGATTCATTATGTTAACCCAGAAATCGGTATTTTTTTGTCAAAACAAGCACAGAAGAAACTGCCGGTCGGACGAGAAAAGTGAAAAGTATTTTGGGGGAATTACCAATTACAGAAAAACAAGCGAAAAAATTAGAAATAAAGTCTCGGACTCAGATGAGTCCAATGTTAGAGAAGAACTGTTTGCTATTAAGTGGCGATGAATCCTACGAAAAATCGGCGCAGAAAATCAAATCATTGACAGGGATTGCTGTTTCTCACAGTACCCAACAACGCCTCGTACATCGATATGCTTTTGAAGAATTACCGTCTAACCCAGAAGTGGAAGTGGAAGAAATGAGCCTAGATGGCGGTAAGGTACGACTAAGAACTGCCAAGGGAAAAGCCTTAATTTGGCGTGATTATAAAGCAGTGAGTTTTCATCAACTGGGGGTAGCGGCTTTTTTTCAAGATAACTCAGCTTTATTAGATTTGGTTAATTCTCAAGTTTTGGCCAAGCCTTTAATTTGTTTAGGAGATGGACATGATGGTATCTGGAATTTATTTCGTGAGATCGGAGAGAAACAGGAAAGAATTGAAATATTGGATTGGTATCATTTAATCGAAAACCTCTATAAAGTTGGCGGGTCATTCCAGCGAATTGAGGAGGTAAAATGTTTTCTATGGAAGGGGGACGTGGACGCCGCTATCTCTTGTTGTGAAGGATGGTCAGAGCCGCAAGTTGAGAATTTTATTACTTATTTAAACAAGCATAAACATCGAATTGTCAATTATGGTTATTTGCAGGCAGAGGGGATTTCCATTGGCTCTGGCTCCGTCGAATCAAAAATTAAACAAATTGCTCATCGTCTTAAAATTACTGGTGCAAGTTGGCAATCTTGTAATGTACCGCAAGTCCTTCGTCATCGCTGTGCTTATCTAAATGGTTGCCTTTTTTAACTTTTTTATTGATCTCATTAAGCATTTCTACTTATTGCAAAGGTGAGATGCTCCCACTATGAGAACGTTTAGAGGGTTGATACTGCCATTTAAGGAGGTGAAGCAATAGCTTTTATAAATTACTTTTCAAAGCCTTTTTATCACTCCTCCCCATTGCCTCAATTTCCTCAATCAGATTTTCTAAATCGAGGTACTCCCACTTACCTTCTTTAAGTAATTTAGCAGTTTCTTCTACCCACAGATTAAAGTCTGTGTCATAAAGTTTCTTGGCAGTAGATAGCATATTAGGTTTCTCCTACCTCCTTCATCTTAGAGGATTGTGACTGGGAATCTTATAATTTTCGTGGGATAGGTTTGCAATCCATCCTAGCTAATGATAGCTTGCCGATTAGGGATAATAGGTACATCCAGAGGTACAGGTTTCGCAGATTTCGACGGCATGAAGGTTGGGTAAACCAGCTTTTGCCAATTTTTCATAGATCCAGCGCGATAATTCTTCACTGGTGGGATTTTCTAAACCAGTGGTTTCATTGAGATAATGATGGTCGAGAAAATTATCGAGTAATGGCTGTAAATATTGTTTAATTTCACCAAAATCCATCACCATTCCCTGTTGTGAGCCTTGGGGCTGTAAATGATTACTTTTCACATAGACGCGTCCTAGCCAACTATGACCGTGGAGACGGCGACATTTACCTTCGTAATGGGGTAAATGATGGGCTGCTTCAAAGCGAAATTCTTTGTAAATAATCCATTCTGCCATGGTTAATCCGTCGATACTGTCGGTTAGGTCTGCTTTATTTATTTGGCCACCGATAGTCATCCATTCTAGTCAAAAGCTTAGTATTCTTAGTCCATAGTAAGCTGTTGGCGCATCTAATACCATTTTTCTTTATTCATGGCAGACATCCTACTCCTCTCTCCCCCCTCTTGCCCCCCCGATGTCGGTAGGGCTGATTCATTCTCCGAATCTAATTCTTTTTTTTGCTACCTTTAATCGCTTATGAGGCAAGCAAAGCACGACGTTTTTAGAAATTTTCAGATATATATTGCCGAGAAATCGACTAAAAACGTTGTCATACTAAATCTGGTTATTAAAAACTGATTATTTATTCCCCTTTGCCTTTTGCATGACTAGAAAACGGGTTTCTCCGAGAAACCCGTTTTCTGTGCGTTACTCAACGGATTTAGTATCAGATAAAGATTTGAGAGAATGACATTTGAGAGCATGAAACGACCCTACCCTTATCAAGGGTGATCCCCCGGGCTATCGGCACGCCCCTTATCAAGGAGGGCAGGGGGGATCAATCGGTCAAAATTACCCTTCCAGTTTCCGGCCTTTGCACAAAAGACCCACCCCGGCAACGGAGAGTAAACCGAGAACCGTCGCTGGTTCGGGAACGGTGGGAGTGCCAGCCGGGGTCAGGGAATAATTGGTGATAACGAAGGGTTCGCCAACAGAACCGTAGCCACCGGCGGGAACGAAAAGGTCAACCGGAAATAGAAAGCCAGCGGGTAAAAAGCCGAATGAACTAGGACAAGCCGTGGTGGCACAAGCGATAAAATCCAGTCCCGATCCGTCTAAGGATAGCACCGCCTGACCCGTTACAACACCACCACCAGCAAGAATGCTATTGAGATAAGAACCTATCAACGGAAGAGCGGGGGCGGGAGAGCCGTTAAAGGTGGTATTACTGATAGAACTGACGAATACCGTGTTGTTATCTGGTTGCAGGGTTCCGTCAACCGTCGCAGTGATCGTTCCTGCGCTGGAGGTGTAGGAAAAGTTAAAAGTTGCGGCGCTGGCAACCGGTGCGAGGGTGGCGGTGGCTACCGTGGCGAGGGCGACGGAATAACAAAGGGAACTTTTGAGGGGCATAGAATACATTGTTTAGCTAAATTCCCACGCATTCTACCCCCCCCCCCGATTTTGTCAAGGTTGTTGCTATTTATATTTATTATGCTTTATCTAGCTATTGATTACTCGATTCGGGATTTAGGGCGATCTCCCAAGAGAGCGGCGAAGGGATGGGCTTTTCTGGGGTGCGAGGGGCGATCGGTAAAATTGACATACACTATAATTATCAGAGCGATCGATGTTTATCTAAGTTAAAAACAACAATAAAACTAGCGATCGATGGGCGTGATCAGTAAAGTCAAATTAGGAGAGTTTTGGGAACGCCACTCGGACGCGGAAGACACTCTTACCGATTGGTATAACTTCGCTAGTAAGGCTAACTGGAAAAATTTAGTAGAGGTTCAAGGTCGCTTGCAGTATCAACCGAAACCGATTAATAACTCCCAAGAATACGAGCGATTTTTAAGCATAATTGAAGGGATGATGTCACGGGAGTTAAGCAATGACGAAGGACTATTATTCGATTTATTGGTGTTATTAGTGGAAGAATACGAGCGGAAACATTATCCGATCGCCCGAACAAATCCTACCGCTACGTTAGAATCGTTACTGGATGAATTCGATATCGATAGGGAGTGTCTTGTGGATATTTTCGGCGATCGGGATAGAGTAGAATCGGTGATAGGGGGGAAACAGGCGATCGCTCCCTCTCAAGCCGAGTCTCTAGCCGAATTTTTTAATCGTTTAAGTGCGAAACTGGCGTTAAGCGCCCGTGATTTTCTCTTGTAGCCTCGCTTTCCCTCGGGGACTGGGGGGGAAGACCATATAACAAATCCTTACTTTCTTCATAACTTTAGATTAATTAAGATAATGTTACAAAACTTTATGAAAAAGCCGTAGTATGATAATTTACGCCAGTAAAGCGAACACAATAAGGAGCAACACCCATAATGCAGTCGGCCGAGATGTTGCTGACAGTCCCCAAAGAGTATTTAAAAGCACCGGGGGGCTTCAACCCAAACGTTACCATGTTTTTCAGTGCCTTGAGCCTAATAACCCTATCTACCTGTGGGTATTGGCTCTGGTCCTGGCCTGACTGGATTTGTTTTAGTGCTAATGTCCTCGCTTTACATTTATCGGGGACAGTTATCCACGATGCCTCTCATAATTCTGCCCATAGTAATCGGCTATTTAATGCTATTTTAGGTCATGGCAGTGCTTTAATGCTCGGTTTTGCCTTTCCGGTCTTCACTAGAGTCCATTTACAGCACCACGCTCACGTTAACGATCCCGAAAATGATCCGGATCATTTTGTCTCCACTGGCGGCCCTTTGTGGATGATTGCGGCCAGATTTTTTTATCACGAGATTTTCTTTTTTAAGCGGCAACTCTGGCGGAAATACGAACTGCTGGAATGGTTCCTCAGTCGTCTTTTTGTGGCTACCATAGTCATCGTCGCCTGTCAATACGGTTTTATCAGCTATGTGATGAATTTTTGGTTTGTTCCCGCTTTAGTGGTGGGAATTGCCCTCGGTTTATTTTTCGATTATCTCCCCCATCGTCCTTTCCAAGAGCGCAATCGTTGGAAAAATGCCCGCGTTTACCCCAGTCCTCTCTTAAATCTGCTGATTTTAGGACAGAATTATCATCTAGTGCATCATCTTTGGCCGTCGATTCCCTGGTACAAGTACCAACCGGCATACTATGCCACTAAACCGCTTTTAGACGCAAAAGAGTGTGAACAGTCTTTAGGTTTACTGCAAGGTAAGAATTTCTGGAGTTTCCTCTACGACGTCTTCTTGGGGATTCGCTTTCACTCCCATTCTTCCAAATCTAACTTATAGCAGTTATCGTAATGATGAGGTACAAAGTTTTCGTTTTGGCAAGTCGGTGGTCGATTTTATGAGAAACTCTGTATCTGTAATGGTTTCTTTGTCAACTTGATTTTTTGAAGGAGGATTTTATGGGTCAGCATTGGGGAAAAGCCTTAATTTTAACAACAACTTTCTTGACAATTAACATCGATTATGCTAAGTCTTTAACCTTTGGTGAGGCCGTTGGTATTGGAGCGGGGGCCTTGTTAATCAACCGGGCGGTACAGGATAATAGACAACGTTATCGATTTGTGCCACCAGAGCAAGAATTTCAGCGCGGACTAGAGGACGGTTTTAACTTTGCCCGCTATGATAATCCGCGCAATTCTAGGGACTACGATGACGGTTTTATCGAGGGACGAAGACGGCGGGAGTCGGGTTGGTCCAGTCCCAACCGGAGAGGTTGATTATTTTTTTGGTCTGCGTCCCACTTCGGCGGTTTCTTGAATGGAAAAGATCCTCAATTTACCGTCGATGGGAGCGACTTTAGCCACCGCTGCCGATGCCACTATATAGTTATCACCCTCGGTGTTGGTAATATTGACTACCCGCTCGCGAGTGATAATCGCCATCTCGTTATTTGCAAGAATATCCACGTCCCAATTCTCAGAAAGAACCTCTATACTTTTAATATTTTTGTAGGATTCCTCTAAAAATATTTTATGTTCCGTGATGCCATTTAACTCAAAAATTTCGGTACTAGCATCGGTTTTAATGGTCAATTGCGAGGAAATAAACGGGGCATAGTGTTTAAGGATTAGGGCGATATTTTTGTCTTTAATAGCGGTTTCAATGTCTTGAATCATTGCTTTAATTTCCGCTTCGCTAATTTTTTGTCCCCAATCGCGATTACTCGATTGTTTTACTGGCACTATCGAGGGATTAGCATTGACCAAAGGGGGGGAGATGCCGGGGAGAAGGGATAAACCGAGCAATAGAACAATTAATTGGGGAGAACGCATAATTTAATAAACTTGGTAAATTCAACCCGAATCATAGCATTTTCTCGTTACCGAATAAATCCTCAAGGTGAAAGTCCCTACTTAGGGAAGCTAAGAGAGCAAAATTCTGGCTGTGCAAAGTCTAGGTTGATCCTTTAGCTATTTTTGGCTTGATATTTCCAGAATAACAGGGGTATGATCGCTAGGTTTTTCTTGTTTTCTGGGTTCTCGATCTATCAGACAATTAACGGCTTTTTCGTATAGCTGAGGAGTTAAATAAAGATGATCGATTCGCCAACCTCGGTTACGAGCAAAACCACCGCTGCGATAATCCCACCAACTATAATGTCCTGGATCCGAGGTGAATTTTCTAAAGGCATCTTGTAAGCCAATTTCTAAGACCTTTTCTAAAGCTTCTCTTTCTTTAGCTGAAGACATAATATGATTTTCTTTGCCCTTGGGATCATAAATATCTTTATCTTCTAAGGCAATATTAAAATCACCACAGATACATAATTCTTGGGGTTGAGAATTAATTATTTTATCTAGATATTTCCTGAGAGTTTCTAACCATTTAAGCTTATAAATATATTTGTCACTATCTAGAGAAGAACCGTTAGGAACGTAGAGATTAATAATCCGAATATCGCCGATTACTCCAGTAATTAGCCGTTTCTGTTCGTCCAGTTCTCCCGTTAAATTTTCGCCGATAATGGGACTAAATCCCACAGTGATATCCTCCAGGGGTTTTTGGCTAAAAATCGCCACACCATTATAGGCTTTTTGTCCAGAGAGATAGAGATGATAACCCAAAGATTCAAAAGCTTCTCTGGGAAAATCTCGATCGATTACCTTAGTTTCTTGCAAGCATAAAACCTCAACGGGATTGAGTTGTAACCAGTTAATTACCTGTTCTTGTCGGCTGCGAATCGAGTTGACATTCCATGTGGCGATTTTCATAGCTAAAAACCAAGAATTTTTCTCATACTTCCTCGGCAAAACTGGCGCAACGCACAAACTCAAAGGGACCGGCGATCGAACCCCAGACTAATTGATCGGTTTCGGGATCTAAACCACGATCAACGCTAATTAATCCCCGTTCACTAATTTCAAAACTATTATCCAAATAAGTCATTTTATCTTTGCGAAAGACTAAACATTGTTTACCCGGTTTCACCACCCCTTTAAAACTGTTACCAGTCCAGGTGACATTCATATCACAACCCGGCATCGGTTCTAATAGGTCTAAGGTGAGATTTTTGAGACGGTGGGGTTCTCTAGAAGCACCAAAAAAGTTAGCTTCCTCTTTAACTTTAAAGTTTTCTAGTTCAATATGGTCATCGACTACCGACAATTTAAATACTCGCAAACGATAGGGAGTATTGAGCATAAAATCGTAGGCCTGCTCTAAAAACAAACTGGTTCCCTCCAGTAATTCATCGGGTAGAGGACGCATACACACGCGAATATGGGCAAAAAAAGGCGGATTAGCAAAAGCTTGTTCTTGATTACTAAAATCCGCCGCCATCCAGCGTGCTAGGGTTTTTATATCCGTGGGATGAGTCATAGTTTTTGAGATGTGAATGGCTATTAGCTATCAGCCATCAGCTAGTTAATTGCTCTGATAAGTTTTCACTGATTACTGATAACTATGACCCGATAATTGTTATTGTGCGATTACTTTAATTTCGATATCGGCACTAACTTCGGGATGGAGTTTGACTTGTACTTTATAGACTCCCAATTGACCGATATCGGGGACGGTAATACCACGGCGATCGATTTCTAATTTAGCATTTTCTAGAATAACCGTAGCCACATCTTGACTGGTGACAGTACCAAAAATTGCCTCATTTTCTCCCGCCTGTTTAGGGATGCTGTAGGGACTGAGTTTTTCGATCGCAGTTTTTCTGGTTTCCGCTTCTTGTTTTTCGGCGAGGAGACGTTGACGCTCTTTTTCTTTCCTAAATTCTGCCTGTTTAATCGCGCCTTTGGTGGCTAAAACGGCCACACCTTGGGGGATAAGGTAATTGCGCGCATAACCGGGGGCCACTTCCACCACATCGCCATTTTCACCTAATTTGCTGACTTTTTGATTGAGGATAACCTGCATTCGTTTCACCATGATCTTGACCTAAAACAATAGTTCCAAAACCCTTATCATACCATGCAATCGTCAAGTCTTGATCACAAGTTAGTTATTGCCGGCGGCGATGATCTGGGTTAATAGGGGTCCGATTGCCTGAAAGGCCGAGGGTAAAACCGCTACGGTGGCGGCTGCGATAATAAAGGTCGTGGCTAATCTCAGCACTTTCTCGGAGGCTTTTTCGTAGGTGTCAGATTTATAGTCGAGTTTGTCTAATCTTTGGTCTATTTCCTGAAAACGTTGGTCTATCGCCTCAAAACGTTGGTCTATTTCCTGAAAACGAAGGAGTCAACTTCTGATAATGTCGTCCCTCATGTACCCAACACAAAGTAATATTATCAGTCAGTAATTTGAATTGGGGAGCATCATCACAGACCAGAGTTTGCACTACTGGCCAATCAGTTTGTTGATGATAGAAAGCAATCGCTGCTGCTTCTATAATTCGAGTCGGGTGCTGAGAACCTGGTTTGGGTAGATATGTATCAAGTAGGGCATTAAACTCTGCTTCGCTCAACACAGTTTCTTGAGGTAATAGTTTCAGAGCATTTTTCCATTTAGTTGGGATTGGGAAAGTCTCTTTGTAAGTTGTCTGTAAGTTGATTGAGAATCAACTCCAGTTCTGGGGCATTTTGCAATACTTTGACTACACTCAATCTGTCTTTTTTGGCAGTGGTCAAGTAGATTGTATAGAAAGGGTTGCATATTACATTAGTGGTATAGTTCACCCCACCCACCCGCGCACCAGTTTGGTCTAAGTGTTGCCAATGACTGCTCTCTAGTCCTGACGCACATACTTCATTTTTCTCGCTTTCAAACTCCACTTGGTTTTTAATCAGTAGGTTCGATAGATATCCGACTGATATGGATATGCCAATATCTTCTAAAAACTCTAATAATTTGCCTTGGGTCATGTTGCCCCCGTAGTATAGGCTAATGACTAAGGCTTTTATTCCAGGTCCCCATTCTCCTTCATAACCCCAAGGCAGTTCTGCTAAATAGGTTTTTCCTGCTGAGGGTGAGTAGCTGACAGGGGGACAAACAAGCTGAAAAGCTTATGTAGCATGGAATACAGATATCGACTCCCCAAAAAGATAGGTCATATATAGTAAATATGACCTAGAGAACAAAAATGATAAGTGAATTATACCAGAAAGTGTTAGAAAATGAACTGGGGCGAGCCAGATATCTACTGTTGTTAATGGTAGTTGGAACCTTGCAAATATTGAAGCAAGCAAAGTTAGAGATATTAGCGGAAGCCTTACCAATACCAATCCTGTTTGAGAGTCGGATAAAAAAACTAAAAATATTTTTAAAGCTGGAAATTCTGAATATTGAAAAAATCTGGTTTCTCTGCCTAAAAGAGATGTTAAAACAGCAGGAGAGATTCATAATAAAAGGATTAGTATATATTGCCATAGACTGGACGAGTTGCGGAGCAATTAATATCTTGATGGTGAGTCTAATTTATGACAAGAGAGCCATGCCAAGCTATTGGGAAATATTAGATAAAAAAGGAAGTAGTAATCTCGAAGAACAGCAGCGAGTATTGGGAAAAATATTGACGGTGCTATCAGGTCATAAAATCGTGGTGTTAGGAGATAGAGAATTTTGCTCAGTCAGTCTTGGAAAGTGGCTTCACGAGTAGAGTGTATACTTTTTTTAAGACAAAAACAAAGCAGAAATGTCAAGACAGAGGAAGTAGTTTATCAAGAAATGAGGGGATTGGGTCTAAGTCCAGGAACTCAACTATTTTTGAATGATGTAAATATTACAAAAAAGCAGGGATTTAGACCGTTTAACTTAGCTAGTAAGTGGAAAAAACTTACTGAGGTTTTACCACAAAAGAACCTTGATATATTTTGACTAATTTTGAAGATTTAGAGACAGCAATAATGGCCTATCAAAAAAGATTTGATATTGAAGAGATGTTTCGAGATTTTAAGTCGGGAGGCTATAGCTTAGCAGGGTAAGAGCATCTCAATTAGGCTTGACAAAAGGCTTTCAGCACAGCCATCATATAGTTATTATCCATGGCCGCCCGTTTACTTTTTTGTGCCAGACTACGTCGGTAAGTGGATTCCTGGTTAAGAGCGTTAAGTGCTACTCGTCTCAAGAAGGCAAAATTACGAGGGCTGTGACCAGAGCGAATCCGACATTGATCCTCATTAAAAGTAACATCTAAAATCCAATGAGCCTGATTTTCAATGCCCCAATGTTTACGAATAGCATTACCTATTTTTTGAGCATCAGCAGGGAGAGAACTGAGATAAAATTGGACTTCACAAGTGGTTTTATTCCAAAGATGACGAACTCGTTTAACCATGATAATACTTTGAAGTCCTTGCCATTGAGCCTGTTGATAAAGACCGCCGAAAGCTTCTAAAGGTACAGCCCAACACCAACGTTTTTCGAGGCGATGATGACCTTTTTCCAGACGGTAATCATAACTAAATTGAATACCATCAAATTGATGTGCTTGAGCTTGCTCAAACCAGTTTTTGACCTGAGTATAAAGAGTCGGATGATTAGCTTTAAGGGCGACAACGTAGTCAGCTTTTTTGGCTTGAATATGATTAATAATCGCCGTTTGAGTTCCCATAGCATCTAGGGTGATAATTGCCCCTTGAAGGTCTAACAGTTCTAGTAAAGCGGGAATAGCAGTAATCTCATTGGATTTATCTTCCACCTTGACTTGTCCTAAAACTAATTTCTGCTCCCCCGCCCAAGCCGTCACTAAATGCAAGGCTTTAATTCCTTGATTACGGTCGTAAGAACCTCTGAGACTTTTCCCGTCTATGGGAACTATTTCCCCCGAAAGAGAACCGATTAAATGGGGCAGCCATTGAGACAAAACTTTGTCCAAAACTTCCGGGTTAATCCGTTCAAAAACCCGCCGAAAAGTGTCATCAGAAGGAATGCCATTAGGTAATTCTAAAAACTCAGATAACCAAGACTGCTTACTGAGTCCATAATTTTCCATGTCTTCCCAACCTTTGGCTCCTGCTATAACTGCTAAAACAGCAATGACTAAAATATCAGTTAATAAATGTTTTTGGGTTCGGGACGCTCTTGGGTCAGGAATATCTTGAAGATAAGTCAATAAACTAGCTTGAATTTCATTTATTGATGTTAAAGGAAGCTCAGGTTTTAGTTGAGCTTTATTTCCGGTGGGGAGAACGGGAGCAAAACCTTTACCCATGAGCTATTTCCTCATTAATTTTCATCAACAACAGTGAGACTAAGGCTAATTATAAATTATACAGAGGTAGCAGCGGCTAAGTCTGGGTACTGGCAGTGCGGGACGGTGCTATGGCGATTTGATTACCCTATTCAGAAATCTTTGTCAAGTACAATTTATACCAAATTAGATGAGCTTACCCTGTATAGCTTAGAAGGTTCTCAATTAGCACCGCAATACCTATCAAAGCTGATAATTGTTATAGCTATTGCGTATACAAGTGCCACACTACAAGGTAAAAAAATTAAGGATATGGGAATCCAAAAATATGTCACAAGACCTGAAAAAAGATAGCTCTTCTAGGTTCTGTGTGATAAGTTTAATTGACATAGGATCGATCGATCTTTGTGTCCTTTGTGTCTTTGTGGTTCGTTCCACCCCCTCGCTCTTGAGAAATGTATCTTAGAATACATTTTACCCACCAAAGCTGGGAGAGCCAAAAGATATAAAGGTCAACGCAGACACAGCAGTTTTTATGTGGGTCAACATCTCTATCATTGGCTCCAGCTACATCAAATGTTCCCAAAAAATATAGAAGAGCTAATGCAAATTAGCCGCTATCGGTTGAAGGATTACATCAAGGGACAAAGAGCTATATCGCTTGCTCTATCTACCTTCTAGCTCGCTTGTCCCCCTATCAGGAAATTGCCCCAATGTCAAAATGGATGGAGATGATGATGGAGTTCCCTGTGAAAGTCAATGGTGTGGGAAAAAACCCTCAGAAAAATGTTTAAAAAGTTCTTCAGATAACTAATTTTGACTGCTCACCCCAATTCTCTCACTTAAAGAATCGGGGTGAAAACAATTAAGAAGCAGTAATCACGGGAGAATTAAGATATTGATAATTCCAGTCCGATTGTTGCCAAACGCGACCATCAAGGGCAATTTGTTCGATTAAACTAGCTAATCGCAAAGCTTTTAAAGCTTGTTCCCCACCGACAGAAGGTTGGTCCCCACCGCGCACACAATGAACAAAATGTTCTAATTCCGCGTGTAGGGGTTCAATATTGCTAGTATAAACCTTTTCAATTAAACCATCTTGACGGTAGAGAACTTGACCGTAATCGGTGCTATAGTTAGCGGTGGTTTGCCGGTGAATGAGGATTTCATTATTGAGAAAATCCGCTTCCGTGAGAGAATTTTTACAGTGGGCTGCTAAACGGCGAATCTTGCGATGAGTCACCTTACTAGCGGTTAAATTAGCCACCACTCCATTACTAAAACCAAGGGTTGCAGTGACATAATCGAGATAACCGGAATCAGTGGCAGCGCGACTACCACTAGCGGTTAATTTCACCACGGGAGCGGCGACTAATTCTAAAATTAAATCTATATCGTGGATCATTAAATCTAACACCACCGACACATCATTAGCGCGTTGGGAATAGGGACTCATGCGATGGGATTCAATCGCTAAAATCTCCTCGGTTTTCAAGACCTTCGATAACTCTTGGAAAGCGGGATTAAAACGCTCGATATGACCCACTTGCAGAATACAATCGTGATCGGCTGCCGCGTTGACTAAAGATTCCGCTTCACTAATACTAGCGGCGATCGGTTTCTCGATCAAGGTATGTACTCCCCCTTGCAGACAGTCCATCCCGACTCGATGGTGTAACCGGGTGGGGACAGCGATACAAACCGCATCTACCCTAGGTAAGAGGTCTAAATAATTTTCAAAAAAACGGACTCGGTATTTACTGGCAGTTTCCAGACCCTTTTCGACGTTGACATCGGCCACCCCGACGAATTCCACGTCTTTTAACAAACTCAGGATGCGACTATGGTGTTGTCCCATGTTACCGACCCCGATAACCCCGACTTTAATCGGTTTGAGTTGATTTCTATTACCCGGAAAGTTTGCTGGTTGATTGGACATGAATTTTAGACTCCTGTGTTCACACTCCCCACACCACTTGATTAAATTAATCAAGCTGATTTTGTCGATGAATTACCAAGATGGTATCATGGTTATCCAGATTCTGACACGATGTCGGTGTCAATGGGGGTTCTGAGAAGATTTTCTGATTTCATCTGCGGGTTTTTACTCCTAAATGCTTATCAAAACATCGTCCCTGAGTAGCGAGGACTACATTCAGCTAAATTTTAACTATGGACAATTCAACGGATTTTAACTCCTTACGGGGATTAAGTGTTTTTTTGCTAGGAATGATGGGGGCCGGCAAATCCACCCTGGGAGAGTTGCTTTCCCGACGGTTACAATATCGTTTTTTTGATACAGATATATTAATAGAAAGGGTCGCGGGAAAGAAAATCAGGCAAATTTTTGCCGACGAGGGAGAAGCGACTTTTCGGGAGTTAGAAACCCAAGTTTTGGCCGAATTATCCTCTCTGACTAAAACTGTGATTGCCACCGGGGGAGGGATGGTTTTAAAACCGATGAATTGGAGTTATCTTCGTCACGGTTTAATGATTTGGTTAGATGTTCCCCTAGAAGTCTTGGTTAAACGTTTAAAACAAGATACCTCTCGTCCCTTGTTGGAGTCCACTGATTTAGAAAGTAAACTAGAATTATTATTAGAACAAAGACGAGGACTGTATGCAGAAGCGGATCTTCGGATTGTTGTTTCTGACCTAGATACACCTGCTCATATCGTTGAGAAAATTTTAACAGCAATACCGACGGTGATTAAAGATTTTCATCCAGAAAGAGATAATAACTAATGACAGCAGCTTCAATTTTTGATTTACCCGAACTAATTCCTGACCGAGAAATTCTGGAAATTCTGGCCCAAAGTCAGGCTATTCGTCTGGAAAGAATTATTTCCACCGGTCAAACCACTCCCCGGGGTCAATGGTACGATCAATCTGACTTTGAATGGGTGATTTTATTACAGGGATACGCTGAGATTAGTTATGAAGATGGCAGCCGAGTTAATCTGCAAGCAGGGGATTATCTCCTAATTCCTCCTCACCAAAAACATCGCGTCGAATTTACTAGCAATAATCCCCCTTGTATTTGGTTAGCTATCCATTATCGTCAGTAAAATATAGTTTCTGACTATTGCCAGCGATCAAATAAATCGGTTAAAACTAGATTAGAAAACAAAAAACCTTCGGGGTCGCTTAATCTTACCCTGGTATCCCCCTCAATTATTACTAGATTACGCTGTTCATGCGGCTCTAAGACCTCTAAAATTGCTTTTTTGATTTCCGAACCAAAATTAGCTTCAATGGCGGGTAAACTCACCCCTGACCCTAACCTTAACCCTAGCATTAAGGTTTCGAGAAGATCATCGATAAAACTATTTTTCTCCACGTCAATCTGACAGCCTTCTTTTACCCAAGCGAAATAGTCGCGACTTTTGCGCGGACGGGTAAAACGTTGTTGATGAAGATAACTAGCAGCCCCCATACCAAAACCGTAATAGGGACGATTTTCCCAGTAAACTCGATTATGTCGGCATTGATAACCCGGTTTGGCATAGTTAGAAATTTCGTAATGTTGATAACCGGCTAAAGCTAGTTTTTCACCGGCTAAAACATACATTTTTGCCGTGGTTTCATCATCGGGTAAGGGTTTTTTCCCCGGTTGATACTGTTTACCGAAAGGAGTAACCGCTTCTAAGACCAAATCGTAACAGGAAAGATGGGCCGGTTGCAGTTCGATCGCTTTTTCTAGGGAATTTTCCCAATCTGTCAGGGTTTGTTGTGGCAATCCCGAAATCAAATCCAAACTATAGTTAACTATTCCCAATCCCTGAATTAATTCCACTGCCTGATAGATATCCTTAACATTATGCGATCGACCAGAAACCTGTAATAATGGTTCTTGAAAAGCCTGTACTCCTAAACTAACCCGATTAACTCCGGCGCTAAGATAACCCTGTAATTGTTCTAAACTAAAGGTAGCCGGATCAATCTCCATAGAAATCTCTATATCGGCCGCAAAATCAAACTTTTTGGCTAAAGTATCCAGAATTGATCCTAATAATTCCACCGGTAACAGGGAAGGAGTCCCCCCCCCAAAAAAAATTGTTTCTAGGGGTTTCCCCGTCCCCTGACTAAGGCTAATTTCTTCTTGTAATATTTCCACATACTCCACCACAGGGGGAAAAGTCGCCGGATTGGTGTGATTACCGACGACAAAAATCGGGAAATCACAGTAAAAACAGCGCCGACGACAAAAAGGAATATGAATATAAACCGAGGTTACGGGGTCAAAATAGGGCATTATATCAAGTAAAAAGGAAAAAGGGGTTGGGAGAGGGAATTATGAATTATGAAGTGGGAAGTGGGGGAGTGGGAAGAATAGACCTCTTGCATAATTTTTTTATGGTAGAATCAGGGGCTTTGCCTTTTTCTCGATTTTTAGAGGGAAGTCGAAAAAAGGATAAAATGTGATCTTAGGTCAGGCAATCATCATCGGCTCTTCTAGGTTCTGTGTCAGAATGGTACAATAGCAGTACATAAGAGGAGGTGGGTTATCTGGATAGATTTTGATCAACTCCTCGATTTACCCAATGTACAGGGGTCAATTACCAAAAAATTGCTCAGACAATTTTCCTCAAGCTCGCTCTTTTAAATGAAACAATTGAATGTCCGAATTGCCTTCAAATCTTGGATAGAATCAATCAGACAGAGTATAATCTAGTCAGTCCCGATGAAAAAATTTTCACCCCCACAGATGAAAGAGGCTTCCTTCCCTACATCCTACACCCGTTCGGCAGTTCGGCTGGTCTCACCGTCGAAGCCTGAGATCACGGCCGAAGCCGACACCCTACACCCTCTTTCCAGTCAGTGGTACTTTTCCCTCCTGCCTTCTGCCAACCGCCTCTTTCTAGGTTGACAAAAGTCCATAACCTGTGCTGTAGGAGGGATTACAAGAATTTCCGCTCCCCCGTTACTGGGTACAAATCAGGGAAACCCCCAATAAATCTAAAACTTTCCCAAAACTGAATTAACACACTGACTTCCCTCTGGGAAAAATTACTGTATTAATATTGGCAGTCTTGACGAAAACAACTGGTTTTGCCAACATTGCAAAATACAGAGTTACTATTATTTTCCCAGTCATGGGCAAATCATTGTAAGTAGTCGTGCAGAATTAATTTCCTAGTGAAGATAGGCAAAAGGCAAGAGGCAAGAGGCAACAGTAAAGGGATTGAGGTAGATTCGGCTAATCTTAAGAATAAGCACTTTAAATGCGTCTTAGCTTACTTATTAGTGTCCGTGCTTCACCTTGACGAGAAAGGATGTAAATAGCAGTTTCCTGCTGTCTTTTCACTGATAACTGCTCACTGATAACTGCTCACGGAAAAGGCTAAGGGTTATAAAACGGGGACGGGTAAATAAACCTTTTCTACCCTGGGAGAAAAACCTAGCCATTGACGAGATAAACGGGCAAAAGTGTCAGGATCACCGCTAACTGCGAAGTTAGTAGGTAGGGGTGTTTCGGGATTTTTTAGTCCTAATAATTCTAGCTCTTTTTCCGCCGCTCGGACAACGGCAGCGGCGGGATCTACCAAGCGCACGGAACTAGGTAAAAGAGGACGTAAAACCGGGGAAAGATGGCGATAATGGGTACAACCATAGACCAGAGTATCAATATTTTCTGCCAGTAAAGGCTGAAGATATTCCCTAGCCACTTGTGTGGTGTAGGGGTCAAAAATGCGGTTAGCCTCGATCAAAGGTACAAACTCAGGACAGGGAATTTGCCAAACTTGGGCAGTAGGATCGATTTCTTGTATAGCTTGTTTATAGGCATTACTTTTAGCCGTAGCCGGGGTAGAAATCACACCAATGCGCTTTCCTTTTTCAACGGCAGTTTTTGCCCCGGGCAAAATTACCCCCAAAATCGGTAAATCTTTAAATTCGGCCCGCACTTCTTCTAAAGCCAAGGCAGAACTGGTATTACAGGCCATAATCACCATTTTCACCTGGCGATCGCTCATCCAAGTGAGAATTTGCAGGACAAATTCGATAATTTCTCCTTTAGAACGGGTTCCGTAGGGAAGTCTAGCGGTGTCAGCGAAATAGAGAATCGATTCTTGGGGCAGTTGTTTATACAACTCCCTTAAAACGGTCAGTCCACCCACACCACTATCAAACACACCAATCGGACTAAATTGTGATTCTCTCATAGATATCGAGGAAAACGCTCATCTAAAATAGCTTTATTTGATGATATTAAAACACGGATTTTTTGATCAGTAAACTAATGCTCCAATCATTTAACCATTAACGGAGATTTCGTTGAATATATTCAATAATCCCCCCAGCGATCGCCGCCGCCATTTGTCGTTGAAAGTTGGCATTGGCTAATTTAGCAGCATCCTCAGCGCCCGTAACGTAACCCACTTCCACCAGGGTAGAGGGCATTCTCGAGGTTCTCAGCACATAGAAACGGGCCCGACGCACCCCCCGGTCGCGCATATCGACACTGCGGACAATATTGCGATGGATGGTGTCCGATAAACGGCGATCACCGAAGTAATACACCTCTATGCCATTGACATCCGGTCGTGCTTTCCCCATAGAGTTAGCGTGGATACTGACAAATAGATCGGCATCGATCCGGTTAGCCATATCCGTGCGCCCTTGCAGGGTGACAAAGAAATCGCTATCTCTAGTTAGACGCACATCGATGCCCTGTTGTTGCAGAATGCGGGTAACTTCTAGGGAAATGGGCAGAATCACGTTTTTTTCCTGAAGGCCACCAATTCCGATCGCCCCCGGATCCTTGCCACCGTGGCCAGGATCGATCACCACTAGAAAGCGGCTATTGCGTTGTTGGGGGGGATTAGGGGTGGGGTTAGAGGGGCGCAGATGCGGGTTAAATTGCCCCGTATCTGGGGGTAAAGGGACGGGAATAGTGGTGGAGTCAGGAACCTGAGAAACGGGGCTAGAATTGCGGGAGGAAAGCAATTCTAGGGCTAGGGTTTGACCGTCCGACTGATTGAGGCGACCGAATTGAAATCCTGCCGCGGTCTGTACCAAAATCAGCACCTTATTAACACTTTCCTGACGTACGCGCAATTGATAGATGGGACTAGAGCGACCAAAGCGCGGACCTCGAAAAGACTCGGCTAACTTAGCATTTTCGATGCGTAGTTCATAGACCCCATCCCGGTTAACACTGCCGTTAGCTTTTAGGGGTAAATCCGCGCGAATTAACAGGCGAGCGTTATTACCCGTCAGATCGATCGAGGAGATCGTGGCCAAACGACTGCTAGAAGGGGGATTATTGGCAGTTTTCGGGGGGGGATTATTGGGGCGAGGATTGGGATTGCTGGCCTGAGTGGGGGGAGGTGAGGAGATATTATCCACGGAACTCATGCCGCCCCTGGGCAGTAAAACCAAGCCACCAAAACGACTATAGAGAGCTTGCCAATCAGGACTATCCCTATTAACGCTTAGGGAAATCTTAGCCTGTTGATTGGCAGTTTGACTGAATTGAATATCACCGACCCCATAGCGATTGACGGGGATAGTTTGACCGGTGAGACTGCTGGGTAAAGTGGCCCCGGGTAATTCAAATTCGATTTTTTTGCCGTCCCGGCTGCGTTGACTGCGGATCGATCGATCATCACCATTTTGCTCTAAACGGACAAAAAGACCATTGCGAGTCACCTGAAAATCATCGTTGTTGTCCGTCCGACTAACTGGGGGTGGGGGAGTGGGACGGGTGGAACCGCGATCGGGGGGAGGACTGGGATCGGGGGTGACGGGTGGTTCTGTTTGCTCACTAATCGGTTGCGGTTCCGGCAGTTCCACTGTCCATTGGGTGGGCGAAATCCCGCGAATTTTTACCTGTTGAGGATCGACGGTATAGCCGGGGGCTAACTCAATCACTAAACGGGTAGTTTCCGCATCAAATTGACCGATACGGACACTTCTGACGATATTGCCAATGGGCCGGTTAATATTGGGTTGCCCTAACCTGATCCCGGGCAGATCGATCACGATCCTGGTGGGGTTAGTGATCATTTGCGCTCGCGGTTGCACTCGATTGTCGGTGGTGAACACCAGACGATTCTCATTGGTATCGAATCGCCAAAAGACGAGCTTGCCTGCCCAAGCAGGGGCCGCCACCAGCAACCAAGTTAATGCGCTTAGGAATAACCAATGAAATCTCATGATCGATGCTCCCGTTCCTCAGTTATCAATTACCTTTTTTCGGTAAAAATGGACGATTTTGTCGATTTTTTGCCATCCATAGCTCCCTTAATGCCCTGAGAATAACTATCTATAAAAACAAGCTTATGGGACGTTGAGATGGTCTGCTATGTTTCTGATCAGTTATCAGTGATCAGTTATCAGTGATCAGTTATCAGTCATCAGTTATCAGCTTCTGAAGGTAATAGGCAAGAGGCTCCAAAAAAGAATCTGGCAATTCTCCTACCTAAAAATAAGGTTAGAAACTAAGTCCATGAAAGCTTTTAGCTTAACAAATTAGGATTTAGATTCGGCCCTTGTTATCAATGAAAAGACGGCACTGTTAGTGCCACTTAACACTGCTACTGGTAACTTAACACTACCACTGGTAACTGCTCACTGCTCACTGCTCACTGATTGAGGATTGGCGGTGGGTTCTTTAAATACTAACCTTAACAGAGGCGGAGCGACAAAGGTGGTCAAGATCACCATCATAATAATGGCCGCATCGGTAGCGGGGGATAAAGCACCACTAGCGGCCCCGACTCCGGCAAAGACTAAACCCACTTCACCCCGGGGAATCATGCCAACTCCGATCGCCAAGCGATTGAGTTTTTCCTTACTGAAAACGGCTAACCCCGTCACCACTTTACCCAAAATAGCGACGACAATTAGGAAAGCGGCCAAGACTAATCCTTCTCGATTGCTGGGAATAGCGGGATTAAGCACACTTAAATCGGTTTTTGCCCCCACACAGACGAAAAATATCGGTACGAATAAATCGGCGATCGGGAACACTTGTTCTGCCAATTCCGATCGCTTTTCCGTTTCCGCTAGAACCAGGCCCGCAGCAAAGGAACCGAGAATCGCTTCTAATTGAATAACTTGGGCAATATAGGCAAGAATAAAGGCGAAAATCAGGGAAACTAAGAGCAATTGTCCCCTAGTTTTCATGCTATTAACTAATTGAACATAAAAGGGGCTTAAAAAACGACCGATCAGGATCGCCCCGACCACAAAAGCGCTAGAACTAATAACTAGATAAATTACTTTGCTAATTTGCACTTCTCCAGTCTTCACCAAAGAAGCAACGACGGCGAGAACGATAATACCGAGAATATCATCGAGAACCGCTGCCCCGATGATAATTTGACCTTCTTTCGCTGATAACTGCCCTATTTCTGCTAAAACCTTGGCGGTAATGCCGATACTGGTAGCGGTTAAAGCTGCCCCGGCAAAAATAGCGGCAATGGTGGCCAGATGAAAGATATAGATTAAACCCAAAGTACCCACCAAAAAGGGAACCGCAACCCCCACCACTGCCACAGCGGCTGCCTGTGGACCGACGCGAATTAATTCCTGCAAGTCCGATTCTAAACCGATCTCGAACAGCAGGATAATTACCCCCAATTCCGAGAGGACGGAAATCACCTCACTAGCAGCGCTAAAAACGGCGGGAGATTCCTCCGGGGTGAGGGGGGAAGTGGATTCTAGGAAGTTAATTAACAGAGAATCCTCGAATCCCGCCCCTCCTTCTGGAAAAACCAGTAATTTTAGGGCAGAAACCCCGATAATCACCCCACCGACTAATTCTCCTAACACGGGAGGCAAGTTGAATCGGACGCATATTTCCCCCCCCAGTTTACAGGCGAAATAAATAACGGTCAAACTCAGCAGCACGCAGGCTAAAACTAAGGCACTATCGGCAGTTTCGGCCGTAGCTGCCGAGGCTAACAGGGGAAGATTAAAACTCCAAGCGGAAGAAAGGAAAGGCTGTAATATCATCGCTCGCTCAAAATTACTCCCAATACTCTAACAAGCTGGCGGCCTATTCAGTTATTCCCTATTAAACTTTGCCCCTTGTCCAAATTCTACGAGGGTTCTGCCGTGGCTAGGTGAGGCTAGTTTTTTGATTCTAGGGATTTTTCCTTTTCTCCTAATTCCCAGTAATTGAGCAGGATAGCATTAACTGTATTACCGATCACATTTAACACGGTTTTAAAGCCATCGGTCAAGCGATCGACCCCTGCAACTAAAGCCACCCCCTCTAATGGTAAACCCGCCGCCGATAATACGGTAGTCATGGTAATTAATGCGCTGCCCGGTACACCCGGGGTACTAAAAGAAACCAATAAACCACTCAATGCGATCGCTAATAACAAAGAGGGACTTAAAGGAACTCCGTAAACCTGAGCGATAAAAAGAGCATTAAATCCCTGTAAAATTGCCGAACCATCGCGTTTTAGTACCGTTCCCAAGGGAATAGCGAAACTGGCGATATCTTCGGGTAAACCGTATTCTTGAATTTCCCGCAAAACTACGGGTAAAGCGGCGTTAGAACTAGCAGTACCGAAAGCTAAGGATAAAGACTCCGATAAAGAGGCAAAAAAGCGTCGAGGTTCTCCTTTGAGGGCAAAAAGGAGCAAAACATACACCCCAATCATCAAGGTGCTGGCCAAAAACAGACCAAAAACATAGAAAAAAAGTCTCGCCACTAATTCTAACCCCTGAGTGGCGATAACCGAAGCAATCAGAGCAAATACCCCCACAGGTGCTAGATAAAGAATCACCGATAGGATTCTCTCGCTGATTAGATAAAGACTGTCTATCAACAGAATAAAAGGTTTTGCCCCCTCTTTGGCCAGTCCGATGCCGATACTAAATAAAACTCCCGTCACGATTACCTGTAAAAGATTGCCCCCGGTAAGAGCTTCTAGGGGATTAACCGGAATCAAGCTAATCAGCCAATCTCTCAAGGATACTGGTGTATTGGTGGTCATGGCGGCATTAGTGGCAAATCCCTCTAAACCTATCCCCGGTTTTAATAGCAACGCCGTCGCCATGCCGATTAACAGAGCAAGTGTACTGGTTAGCAGATAGCCAGTCATCAATCTGAGTAAATATCTACCGATCCGCGCCGCATTCTGTACCCGGGTTAATCCTAAAATAAGAGAAGAAAAAACGATCGGAACCACTACAAATTGAATTAAGCGCAGAAAAACCTGTCCCACTGGCGCAAGAATATAGTCGTCTAAGGGTAGGATTAGGGCAGGAAAAAAACCATTCAGCAGCGCACCGAAAACAATTCCTGCACCGAGGGCGACTAAGATCAGAGTAGATAAATTCATGAGGTTAAGTTGAGAATTCCGAGACTAATTTGGGGCAGTATAGCACTAGGCTAATTTTATCGAACCCTTCTCTCATTTTTTGCCAGAAAAGGGAGAGATGAGCCAATAAAAGCCCATCTCTCGGTAATTTATCGCTCTACTTTAGTGACAGCCAAGAAGACCTTACTTGTTACCATTACCCTGCATGGCTAAAACCGCATCGCGCAGTTTATCCGGCACTTCTTGCAGGTGATCCTCATCCCACCGGAAGAAACCGACACCCATAGTCAAAGAACGCAATTCAACGATCAAATCGTGCATTTCCGCTTGGGGTAGATAGGCCGTCACCTGATCCCAACCTTTCCACTCCTCAGAAGCTTCAAAACCCTGAATTTGACCGCGTTTACCACTGATTAACTGTAAAACCTTGGCGGTGTATTCTGAGGGAGCGAGAACCGTCACCGATAGAATGGGTTCTAATAAGACCGGATGACATTTAGGCAGTCCTTCCGTCATCGCTAGACGGGCCGCTTGTTTAAAAGCTTGTTCGGAACTATCGACACTGTGATAGGAACCATCGGTGAGGGTGACATCAATATCCACCACGGGGAAACCCAAAGGACCATGACCGAGATATTCCCGCACTCCCGTTTCCACCCCGGGGATATACTGTTTGGGGACAACACCACCGACAATGCTTTCATGGAAGTGGAAACCTTCCCCCCGGGCCAAGGGTTTAATATCGAGATACACATCACCAAAAGCACCGTGGCCGCCGGTTTGGTGTTTATAGCGTCCGTGGGATTTGGTGCTGGCCTTGATCGTTTCCTTGTAGGGAACTTGGGGTAAATGGGTGGTCATCGGTAGATTATACTTGCGTGCTAGGCGATCGAGGGCCACTTGTAGATGAATTTCTCCCTGTCCCCAGAGAATCACTTCTTTAGTGTCGCCGTGTTGTTCCCAGTAGAGGGAGGGATCTTCTTCGATCAGTTTTGTCAAAGCTGAACTTAATTTAACTTCATCCTTGCGATTGACGGCGGCAATAGCTAGAGCAAAGACGGGTTTAAGCTGTAATCCTTTGGGAAGGTCGGGTTTTTGACTGCCGCTGCTCACCACGTCTCCGGTGCCGATTCCTTCCAAACGACCGAGAGCGACAATTTCCCCCGCTTGGGCCTGCTGTAGGGGTTGTTGTTGTTGTCCCATGAGACGATAGATACCACCAATCCGCACACCGTTTAAGGCCATGCCATCGTTAAGGGTTCCCTGCCAGATTCGCGCTAGGGAGAGGCGACCGCCCTGGGGAGTAAAATAGGTTTTGAGGATTTGTACCACTGCGTCCCCATCCGCACTGGGATCGAGACCGCGACGATTGGCGGTAATTGTCGGGGCCGGCGCTTCTTCCACTAAAGCGGTGAGGAGATGACGCACACCATAGTCCCGTTCCGCCATACCAAAGAACACGGGTACTATCTGATCGGCTCCCAGTTCTTGTTTTAAGTCTTGGAGAATTTCTTCCCGGGAGGGGTTAATATCTTCGAGGAGTTCTTCTAAAAGATGATCATCAAATTCGGCAATCGTTTCTAGCATTTCTTGTCGAGCGATCTGTTCTTCTTCCTTGAGGTGGTCGGGTAAAGGTACAGGATCGGCGGGACTGTTAGCATGGTAATGATAAGCCTGTTCGTTGATTAAATCGATAAATCCGATAGTTTCGTTGTTCTGACGGATAGGATATTGTTGGGGAACGAGGGGACGACTGGAGACGGATTTGAGAGCTTGTAGGACTTCGTTAAAGTGACTATTACAGCGATCCATCTTGTTGATGAAGATTAGATGCGGAATTTCCCAATCATCGAGGAATTTTAGCAAGGGAGCCAGGGTGAGAACTCGATCGACCACCGGTTCACAAACGATAATAGCAGCACCGGCCCCGACGAGGGCATTATAGGTTTCACTGGCAAATTCGATCGAACCGGGGCAATCGAGAAAGGTAAAATTTAGGTCTTGGTATTGACTGTGGGCAACGGAAACTTCTACACTCATCTGTCGATCCCGCGCTTGCGTGGAACTATCACCAACGGTATTGCGATCGCTGATTTTGCCTTTTCTGGTGATCGCTCCTGTTACGAAAAGTAAACTTTCCAGTAAGGAGGTTTTTCCACTGGAGTAGGGGCCGACAAGGGCCACATTACGGGTGTTTGCTCCGATACTTTGATTCATACAGATACCCCCAACAATGATTTAGTGATTAGTTGCGGCGATTGGACGATATTTACACTCGATCGCCCTTGGGAAATATACTGTCATAGCACTGAAAATTACTCTCAGGACGTATTTAGAAGTGAAAGGCCTGTCTTGCCATAATTTTGCCCAGTGCTACAGGTGTATTCTTTCCTACTCTTCACCCTAACTCAGTCTCAAGCATTACATCCCATTCTCGCAATCTCTTGTAAAATCTCGCCTACTTTTAGTTAAGGAACTTGAATAAATGTTAACTAAGCTGTTAACTATCCACCGTCTTTCTCATCAACTGGATTTACAAAAACGAGAGGCAGCCTGATATAGTGAGAGGTCGGGATGATGTTTATCAAGCAATTTTTATGTTGAAAGCTGGAATCGTGGGACTGCCAAATGTGGGTAAATCGACCCTATTTAACGCTCTGGTGGCTAATGCCAAGGCCGAGGCCGCTAATTTCCCCTTTTGTACCATCGAACCGAATGTGGGTGTGGTATCCGTCCCCGATGAACGTCTGGAGGTTTTGGCTAAAATCTCTAATTCTGAGAAAATCGTGCCGACGCGGATTGAATTTGTCGATATTGCCGGATTAGTTAAGGGTGCGAGTCGCGGGGAAGGATTGGGTAATCAATTTTTGGCTAATATCCGGGAAGTGGACGCGATCGTTCATGTGGTGCGCTGTTTTGATAATGATGATATTATTCATGTTTCCGGTTCCGTGGATCCGTCCCGGGATATCGAGGTGATTAATCTAGAGTTAGCTCTAGCGGATTTGGGACAGGTCGAGAAGCGGGTGGAACGTTTACGCAAACAGGCGAAAAATAGCAAGGAAGCCGCCGAAGAATTGGCTATCCTTGAAAAAATCCTAATTTGTCTTAATGACGGTATTTCGGCGCGAAAAGTGGATTTAAGCAAAGAGGAAGAAGAATTAATTAAAAATCTCGGTTTATTGAGTCGTAAACCGATTATTTATGCCGCTAATGTGAGCGAAGATGATCTGGCCACGGGTAACGATTGGGTAGAAAGTGTCCGTCAAATTGCCCAACAGGAACAGGCAAAAGTTGTGATCGTTTCTGCTCAAGTAGAATCGGAATTAGTGGAATTGTCGGAGGAAGAAAGAAAAGATTTTCTTGGTTCTTTAGGAGTAGAAGAAGGGGGATTAAAATCTTTAATTAAAGCTACCTACGAGTTATTAGGACTGCGTACCTATCTCACCACTGGTCCCCAAGAAACCCGCGCATGGACGATTATTTCTGGGATGAAAGCACCCCAGGCAGCCGGAGTTATTCACTCGGATTTTGAACGGGGTTTTATTCGTGCGGAAACTGTGTCTTATCAGGATTTAGTTAATAGTGGCACGATGAGCGCAGCCAAAGAAAAAGGTTTAGTCAGAAGTGAAGGCAAGGAATACATTGTTCAAGAGGGTGATGTTTTACTATTCCGTTTTAATGTATAGCTAAAAATAAATCAGGTGAGTGTCACCCACCTGATCAAAAGGCTAAACAATTTTACCAAAATAACAGGAGAGCATGACTGAATTTATTCAGTCTTCCTCAATGTTTTGATATAATCCCTCAAGATTTCTGCCCTAAACAATCTCTCAGCTTTTTTTACTCACTTTGGTTAACATTAAACTGAATTTTTTATCTCTTGACATCCTCTAATTTATATTCTATAATCAGGTATAGTGGCAAGTTCTTGTTTAATCAAGATGGCGATTATCTCTGTCCACTAAAAGACTGGTTTGCTGGGAATGCAGTCAAGGCTAAAAATATTCTATCTATTCAACAACCCGCAACCAGAAACGTTCAAATCAAGCGCAGTAAATGAAAGAGCAAGGATTGTTATTTTCCGAAGACAGCCTGTTACCTGAAAAACTCCCGCAAATTCAGGAATTACGACCTTCTAACAATCTTTCCGCAGTTTTTGAAGAGTGCCATAATTATATTTACGCCAACGAAGGAATGCTCAAAGACAAGATTTTTCACGAGATGGTTAAACTAATCATCATCAAACTTCATGACGAAAAATCTGCCAAGCAATCTGTAAATTTTGGCGTTACAGCAAGTGAATATAAAGCCATCGTAGCCAATAAGTCCGATGAATTTATGTCGCGTCTCAGTCAATTATTTACCTCAATCAAGAATCATTATCGGGGATTTTTCACCGATGACACATTCAAGTTAAAACCTTTGACTCTTGCTTATATTGTAGGCAGGTTACAGTACATTAATTTAACTAAAACATCTGGCGATATAAAAGGGGAAGCCTTCCAGACTTTTGTAAATAGACACCAGCGTGGAGATAGGGGAGAATTTTTTACCCCTCACCCAATTGTACGCCTTGCGGTTGAAATGATAGACCCCAAACCAAAGGAAAAAATTATAGATCCTGCTTGCGGAAGTGGTGGTTTTTTAATTCAAGCAATAAACCATGTTCGACAAAATAATCCAGAGTTCGATATAGCAAGTTTTGTGCAAGAAAGTATTACAGGAATTGAATTTAATCCCGATGTCGCCCTTTCGGGAATGATTCGTTTAGTTTTTGAAGGTGGCACAGGTTCAGAAATTATCTGTACTAATGCGCTTATCGAAGATGAAAAATTCAATAATTCTTTTGATGTTATCTTGACCAATCCTCCTTTCGGAAATAAAGGCAAAGTAGAAGACCAGAAAATTCTTCAATCATATATTCTTGCCCGGAAATGGCATAAATCAGCGTCCAATGGTTGGGAAGTTTCCCCAACCATTTTAGCCGGTCAGTCGCCCGATATTTTATTTATTGAGAAATCTATAAAATTATTGCGGGCAGGTGGACGCATGGCGATTATTCTGCCCGATGGTTTATTACAAAATATCTCTAATGGACCGATTCGGCATTGGTTGCGCTCCCAAACAAAAATATTAGGTGTTGTTTCCATACCGCCGGAAGCCTTTGTACCCTACGGCACTGGAATCAAGACATCACTTTTGGTGGTTCAAAAATTACCAGCAAACAATGATTCTTGTTTTATGGCACAAATCAAAAAAATAGGCTATGACGTTAAAGGACAAACAATATATAAGCGCAACAAGTCGGGAGTTATAGCCCGAAAAAAATCAGGTTTGCCAATAGTTGACGATGATATAGATGATATTTCTCACTCTTTTAGGTCATTTATCAATGGCGAATTTGCACAAAACAGCGATTGTATTTATACAGTTAAGAATACCCTGCTCAATTCGAGACTGGATGCCGAACATTATTTACCCAATGACCAAAAATTATTAGAACATCTAAAATCTATTGGGGCGAAACCTTTAGGTGAAATTGCCGATATTTTGAGAGCTGCGGCTGATTTTCGTTTATCTAGGGACAGTGAAATTAGATATATTGCTATTTCCGATGTTGATTATCGTACAATGCAAGTTGTTTCTCAACAAATAATTAAGGCACACGAGGCCCCATCTCGCGCAACTTATAGATTGTACAAAGGCGATATTATTACAGCAATTTCAGGAGCAAGTACAGGAACACCACGCCAAGCAACAGCCCTAATCACGGAAGATGAAGACGGAGCAATTTGCTCAAATGGATTTTCGGTATTAAGAAATATTCAGGGAGTCGAGCCTTTGTTTTTATTAGTATATATGCGAACAGACTTTTTTTTGCGTCAGATTAAAAGGTACATGACAGGTCATGCTATTCCTACTATTTTAGTAGATGATTTGTCTAAAGTTTTAGTGCCTATTCCACCCCAATCTGAACAGCAGAGAATAGCAAAAAGTATGACCGAAATTCAAGCAATTAGAAAAGAAGCGTTAAAGGCAAGTGAGAATGTTGTTAACGAAATGAGTCTTCTACTTGGCCAATTTGAGTAAGGCAAAAAGCAGGTTAAGCTTAGAAAAAGTCTTAATACTAAATCCGGTTATTAAAAACTGATTATCTATTCCCCCTTTTGCCTGTCCTGATATGTAGCCTATACCTGGACTTCCCCGTTGACAAAAAGCCATAAGCTGTGCTGTAGAAGGGATTAAGAGAATTTACGCCGCCCCGTTACTGGGTACAAATCAGGGAAACTCCTAATAAATCTAACGCTTTTTGTTGCAGTTGGGTCGGTCGAGTTATCTTAGAAAAACGATAACTTCCCTCTCTAATCGTACATTCCACTGTATTCAAGCAAATTGTCCCCAGGTCTTCCAACAAAGTCCGAAAACTATGCACAGGAAAGTTCTCTTGATTCCGTTTTTTTCTCTCTTTAGACTGAGCGGATTCACTCCGATTGGCTTTAATCACATTCAGAGAACCATCATCAATTTCTTCATCCTCAAATAATAAAGGAGCCAAGCACTGTTTTAAATGCCATTCCACATAATAAGCCAACATACATAAAAAGATATGAGCTTTGACTCTATCACCCTTATAATGATAGATAGGACGTACCTTTAAATCAATTGACTTATAACAGCGAAATGCCTCCTCCACTTGAGATAAACTTTTATAAGCTTTAACCGTCGTCGCTGCATCCATCAAGGTTGACTCCAGAGAAGTTCTTAACACATACACACCATCCAAGGCCGTTTCTTGAGCGATTAATTCCCGCTTACGCTGATAAGAAAAGCCTTCTTCTGTTATCTCTAGGTTATAGTATTTATTGACCTTAAACTGATTAAGAACCTTGCCCACTCTCAAAGCTATCTTATCTTGGCCCTTTAAAGCTCTTTTCTCCCTTTGAGTCGCCTGAACAATCAAATCTAGTTCCTTCTCTACCGCTTCTAATAATGCCTCTCTTTGTAGTTGATTTTTCTGGGCAATGAAGGGATTACGACAAGCAATTAATCTTTCTTCGGGATAATCTTCACTCTCAAATTCCACCAAGTTTACCTGATCAAATAATCCTAATTGAATCACTTCCACCTCAGCCAGTTTCCGAATTTGAGGCTTAGTTAAACCAGTAATATAGTCTAATCCTTCTATCGGTTTTACTAATTCCTTGATTTTCGAGTTAGTTAAAATTCCTCTATCACTTACCCAGACCACATTCTCAATCTCCCAACCCTTTCTGACTTTCTCAATTTGTCCGCTTAAAGTAGCACCATCTGAAGTGTTTCCTTCAAATACTTCTACCGCTATCGGACAACCCTTAGCTGAACAGAGCAAACCAAACACTATCTGAGTTTTCCCCTTCTTTTTATCTCGATTATACCCATATTTTCCCAGTTCACAACCATTTCCTTCTAGGTAGGTAGAAGTGACATCATACAAGACTAATGTTCCTGATTCTAAGTGTTTAATTGCTAGGTGCTTCTCAATTTTCTCTTGTTTTTCTAATAACCAATCTAAGGCGTTATATAATTCGTCTTCATCGCCTTTCTCTAAGTCTAACAATTGTCCTAAACTCTGACTACAAGTCTCACTATTAAACCCTCTCGCTGTGGCTAGTTTCGATTTAGGATTGATGATTCTTGCCACAATCATCGCCACCACTAAGTTTCTGATTCGTGAGGATTTTTCACTGATTATTTTATCTAAACCCAATTTTTTAATCGTCTCTAAAATAGCCATTACATGACCATGAGGAAGACTTCTAATCACTTCAAAATGATTGGGAATGCCTTCATTCATGGACAGTGTTGCTCCTTTAAGAGCCAGTTTCAGATTTTCGATAATATCATCGGGTAATTTTGAGAGATTGGCAAGGGTTCTTTTTTTGACTTGATCTCCTTCTCGGTAGGATTCTCGAAGAAGAACAGCGGGGGGAGAATTACGGTTAGGAACTTTTTCTATATACATGGCTATCATTTTAGCAAATGGAGAGAATTCTTGTCCATTAAGAAATGTTACAAATTACATGGGTACATTAAGAAAAGTTAAGGGGGTGCATCCATTGATGGATAAGGGTTTTCGGCTATTGTAGTATATATGTATGGGGGGAAGTTCAGCTATACTCAACGGATTTAGTATGAGTCGCTAGTCGAGGAGAAAAATGTAAAGAATTATTAAATTGTAGCTTTTGATACATTTGTGGGGGGGGGAATGTGTATTATTTCTTCCGTCTGCCTGTTGTCTTGGGTTAGGCTGTTGCTTGACCAAGCTGCGAGCAAGACGATAGTTGCCTCTATTCACCCGTTTGCTCAATCAAGATGATTAAAAACCGATTAATTCCCACCCTAGCTTTAGCTGGCGCAACTTCTCTCGCTGCTATGCTCACTCCTGTGGCGGCAACGGCCGTTACTTTTACTGTTAACCGCAGTTGGAGTAATGGTAGTAATAACGCTTCTTTGGTGGGAACCGTAGATGTGCCAATAGGTAGCTATACTATCAACTCAACTGGTACCCCCAATCCCTTTACCAACGTTAACCTTACCTTGACAGTTAATGGTAATCCTTTTACTTTAGATACTGTCGTCATTCCTAGTGGCAGTATCAACGGAACAGGGCAATTTTTGGTTAATGCCACATCTTCAACGTTAACTTTTAATACAAACGCTTCTGGTTCTAACGCGGCCAGAGTAAGGTTTCAGAACTCAGGAAATCCGTTCGGCAACAGGCAGTATGAAATCGGTACTTTCATTGACAAGTCAACTTTTCAGCCTGTGAATCTTGAAGGTTCAATCTCTTCACCTGGTTTCACCGAGGTTGTAGCTTCAGTATCTTTACCCGTAACTTTTGGGATAGCACAAACAGCACAACAAGTACCTGAACCCGCCTCCCTCTTTGGTCTTGGAGTTCTCGGTACTCTCGGCGCAGCTTCAACCCTCAAGCGCAAACTAAAGCCATCCAAATCAGCCGAAAAAGAAACCACAAAAGTTGGCTAAATTGCTTATAAAAATACCATAAATGCCCCTTCAATTAGCCAGTTGAGGGGGGTTTATTTTTAGTCCATGTTTCTATTTAGGGTTTGCTGAATAAATGTGAAATATAGACGAGGTAAGGGTTTTAGTGTCCTGTTTTGCTCTCACAGGTGCAAGATTTTGAGAGAATCGTGGTTCAAAACCTTGCGTCTTCATCGGCCCGCGTCCTGTAGGGGCGAAGCATTCGGGCAATAACCTATCGGTGAAACCGTAGATTTTCTATCCGAATGCTTCGCCCGTACTTTTTCAGCAAGCCCTATTCATTGATTTTTTTGATCCAATGGCAACTTTTACATCAATAGGGTCAAATTCAATGAGTATGGTGATTTCGTGCTACAATAGAGGTCTGTTAAAAGTAAAAAGAACAATCAATTAAGTAGGTAGGCGTTAAAAATTATCAGACACCCCCCTTATCAAGGGGGGCAGGGGGGATCGAACCTAAAATCGATTTTTAATTTAATTATAACCAGCTACTTACCATGAATAGCAAGACAGAAATCACTATTCAAGTTCCTTTAGAAATTGCTAGATATTACGCTAAAATTAAACCCAATGACCGAGGGAACATAGAAAACAAATTAACTGAAACTATTCAATTAGAATTAGAAAAATATCGTCAAAAAGCAGCGGCGAGATTATCAACAATTATGGATCAAGCTAGTGATGAAGCAGAAGCTAACGGATTAACTCCAGATATTTTAGCCTCTATTTTAGAACAAATTGAGAGTTAATCACATTATTAAAAACGGATTAGGTGTAGGGCTAATTCATGAATTAGCCCTACAATAGGCGTTGTTATTCTGATCTGACAACGCTGATAAATCAACAGAGATTCTCAATTTGCCCGGGAAATATGCGTCGCCAGAGCCGCCGATTGTAGGATGGGGGTAGTGGTGACGGAATCCGTCGCTAGGGTAAAGAGAGGATTGGAGAGGATACCAGCTAGGGAAGTGGCCACTAGGGAGAGGACAATACCCACCTGTAGGGGACGCATCCCGGTAAGAGTCCAATTGATAACGGGGTAATTTTTCACCGCATCGGACATCTCTTGGGGTTCCTTGACCACCATCATTTTGACCACGCGGATATAGTAGTAAATCGAGGCCACACTGGTGACTAAACCAACGAGGACGAGGGCATAAAGTCCCGCTTGCCAACCGGCCCAGAATAGATAAATCTTGCCAAAGAAGCCCGCTAGAGGCGGAATTCCCCCCAAAGAGAGCAGACAGATGCTTAAACAGAGGGTTAGGAGCGGATCTTTCTGGTAGAGTCCCGAATACTCAGCGATCTGATCGGTTCCAGTTCTGAGAGCAAAGAGAATCACACAGGCAAAAGCCCCTAGGTTCATGAACAGGTAAATTAACAGATAGAAAATCATGCTAGAGTAACCCGCGTCAGTACCGGCGGTTAAACCAATCATGACAAAACCCGCCTGACCGATCGAGGAATAGGCTAACATCCGTTTCATGCTAGTTTGGGCCAAGGCGACCACGTTGCCCAGGATCATACTCAAAATTGCTAGAGCGATAAAGATAAACCGCCATTGTTCGCTGACTAGACCGAAAACCGTCACTAATAGGCGAATTGCTAGGGCAAAACCGGCCGCTTTGGAACCCACCGAGAGGAAAGCGACCACGGGAGTGGGAGAACCTTCGTACACATCAGGAGTCCACTGGTGAAAGGGAACCGCCGAAATTTTGAAAGCGATACCGGCAATCACAAAAACCAATGCGATCGCCAAGGCCAAGGACTGACCACCATTGACATCGGTTAATTTTTGGGCAATGGCACTTAAACTGGTTTCACCTCCGGATAAACCGTAGAGAAGGGAAACACCATAGAGGAAAATCGCCGAACTAGAAGCTCCAATTAACAGGTATTTTAAGGCGGCCTCGTTCGATCGAGGATCTCGCTTCATGTAACCGGTCATTAGATAGGAGGAAATACTGAGCATTTCTAGGGAGATGAAGATCATCACCAATTCACTAGCGCCGGATAGGAACATTCCCCCGAGAGTCGCAGTGAGCATAATGGCTAAAAATTCCGCTAGGGAGGTTCCCGCTTGTTCCACATAACGGATAGACATCAGCACTGTGGAGGCGGTAGAAAGGGCAATAATCGCCCTAAAGACGATACTGAGATTATCGCCCTCAAAAGCCCCTAAAAAGGCCACTGGTTTCGGATTGTCCCAGGCAAAATAGAGAGCAACCACAGCAGCGAGCAGACCAGCGATCGCCGCGTAGGGCAGCCAACTTCTGGCACTCCGTCCCAAGATCAAATCGCCGATTAAAATCACCATCAGGGTGATAATCAGGATTCCTTCGGGCCAGATAGCGCCGGCGTTTAGCTGACTGGCAACAAGACTAGAAAAATCCATATTGATTGAGGTTAAAGGAATTTGAAGTTAAAAAAGGCTTAATACAAGCTTAGGGCATTTGATCAGCGATTCAGTGATCAGTTATCAGTGATCAGTTATCAGATGTGAGTTTTCACGGCACTGATCGCCGCTATCGGGTCAAAATATCTAAAAAACCAGATAAATTTGAGATAATCTTAGCTTTTATGGGTATTATACTTGTCTATTGTCTTTTTTATCCTCTTGTCTCCTAGTCTCCTCAGCTAAGGGAAAATCTTTGATTTTTGCAGCCGAGCTAATTTCTGGTGGTGACAACTCGTCACCGAAATGTATCCACCTTAACAGGGAAAAAGTGAAAACTCAGGAAATCATGACATAGACTAGCATCGTTAGTTGTCATTGAAGGATTCTGGTAAAATCAAGCTAGGGAAACCCTCGAAAAATCAATTGTTTTTGAGCCATCCGCTTGATTTTGTTGTGGAAAAACTTTCTAGTTCGCTCCATCCTTTTCCTTTAGCGATCGCTTGAATGAGTAACGAAACCTATCTCAATCATCCTACTTTCGGTCTATTATACAGAGTGTGTCTATTAGAAGAACATCGGGAATTATTCACCACTCTTTATGCCCAACGTCTTTTTTTTCTGGTGACGGTGGGACCCAAAAAAGTCTCTTTCGATCCGATTAGTCGTTCCGATGCTCGTCTTTTAGTGGAAAACCGGCTGCGGAATTTGCGACGGGTCAGTAATGTGCAAGAATTTAACAGTCTCAACCAAACTTATCAACAAACCTTTTCAGTCTAGTTCATGACGATCGCTAGTCGCATCGAGTCAATCCGTCTTACCCTACCCCCCTCCGCGCGCCTGATTGCCGTCAGTAAACAGGTATCGAGTGATTATATCCGTCAAGCTTACCGGGCAGGAGTGAGAGATTTTGCCGAAAGTAAGCTACAGGAAGCAATCTCGAAGCAGCAAGAACTAAAAGACCTGCCAGATATTTCTTGGCACTTTATCGGGCATCTACAGGCAAATAAAGCCCGCAAAGTTCTAGAATCTTTTGATTTAATCCATTCCCTCGATAGTTTAAAATTAGCCCAAAGACTCGATCGCCTGGCCTCAGAATTAGAGATTAATCCCCAAGTTTTGCTACAGGTGAAAGTTGTCCCCGATCCCGATAAGTTCGGTTGGGACACGGACGAACTCATAGCAGATATTCCCGCTTTAGTCAACTGTAAACAGCTAAAAATTCAGGGTTTGATGACAATTCTGCCCCAAGGATTATCCGACGGGGAAAAGTTAGCCGCCTTTGAAAAAACTGGCGATTTAGCCCAAATAATCGAGAATAGCTCTAGTTTATGCCTGCCGCATCTATCCATGGGGATGTCTAACGATTATCCTCTGGCAATCAAGGCCGGAGCCACTTTGATCCGGGTGGGAACTGGCATCTTTGGTGATCGCATTTACTGAACCATCTGCGTAAATTTACAGAAAAAACCTCTAGAAATTTTAATAATTGGTGACAATATATCTTAGAATTACAGCGTCTAGTCTAGAAGTTGCTGGTTAGAAATGAGGAATTGACTTTTTCCCAATCCCTAAAAACTATCCCCTGATAACTGATAATTGATAACTGAAAAGAGGGAACTAACCGCTGCCCCCAGACGACTAGAAGGAAAAATTTAGTTCCATCCACTAGATGGATGCCCCCTTAACAAAACAGTTCTCCTGTACCAAGTGAGAGCCAAAATTGTTAAGGGTAACTAAAACAACCCCGACTCTGGCCAAGACCACCCAAAAAAATCTTTTGAAGGACACTTAGACTGTGAACAACATTTTTACCAAACTCAAAGATTTTGTCGGTATCTCCGAACAACCGGAAGACGAAGACGAAACCGACTACGAAGAAATGAACTGGGAAAAGTCTTCCCCCCAAGATAGGGGTCAAAACGAAGAAGAAGATCCCCTCAATCGTCGTCAACGCGAACCTTTAAATCTCAGTACAGCCACATCTATGGGACTCAACAGAAGCAACGTGATCGGTATGCCAGGTATTAACAACAATAATGCAGAAGTGGTCGTGATCGAGCCCCATTCCTTCGAGGAAATGCCCCAAGTTATCCAAACCCTGAGAGAACGCAAATCGGTGGTTTTAAACCTCAACGTCATGGATCCCGAAGAAGCACAAAGAGCCGTGGATTTTGTCGCCGGTGGCACTTATGCGATTGATGGTCATCAAGAACGCATCGGTGAGAGTATTTTCCTATTTACCCCCAGCTGCGTTAAAGTTAGCACCCTTTCCGGAACTATTCACGATATCACCGATAACCCGAAAATAGCTCGTCCCGTTTCCTCCACACCTGCTTGGGGAGTCGAAAGCAGTCGATTAGCTCAATGAATCCTCCCATAGTCCTCTCGTCAAGTTTGTCGAAGCTAGAAATCGATCGATTCTCGAGAGGATTCACTCTTTTTTACTTTTTACTTTCAATAATACTGTGTCTATTCGTTTAGGAATTATTGGCGGTGGAGTGATGGCCGAGGCCATTCTCAGCCGTTTATTAAAAAAAAATATTTATAGTCCGGAAACGGTGTTAGTCAGTGAACCCCAACCCCAACGGCGCAACTTTTGGGTTAATACCTACGGAGTGCAAGTCAGTGAGGATAACCGGGAAGCCGCCAGAGCAACTGAGGTGTTAATCTTAGCGGTAAAACCGCAAATTTTAGAGCAAGTAGTCAATAGCTTGCTGGGAATACCCGAAAAACCCCTAATTATCTCGATTTTAGCAGGAGTTACCCTCAATCGCTTAGAAATGGGCTTTCCCGATCGCCCCGTCATCCGGACGATGCCCAATACCCCCGCCACGGTGGGACAAGGGGTTACGGCAATCGCAGCCGGTCGTCATGCGGAACCGGAACATCTGGCCGTAGCCAGAGATATTTTTGCCGCGGTCGGTTCGGTGGTGGAAGTTCCCGAGGCTTTGATGGACGCGGTAACGGGATTATCGGGATCGGGCCCAGCATTTGTGGCCCTAATGGTGGAAGCTTTAAGTGATGGTGGTGTGGCGGCCGGATTACCGCGATCGATCGCGTCTCAATTGGCCCTAGAAACGGTTTTGGGGACGGCAACCCTATTAAAAGAATCGGCCATACATCCGGGGGAATTAAAGGATCGCGTCACTAGCCCCGGAGGAACCACGATTGCCGGGGTGAGACAATTGGAAAAAGGCTCTTTTCGATCGACTATTATCGAGGCAGTAGTGGCGGCCTATCATAGATCTAAAGATTTAGGGCGTAGTTCCGAAAAGTAATCTTGCTATCTTTTCTAACCCATAACTAATGTCTCGATCTGTGATAAGATACGCAGCAATTCTTGTCCAGAAAAAGTTATGAATAAGAAATCTGCTCGTTTTGATTTAATGGCATTAATTGCCATTGCTGTTTTTTTTCTAGGGATCGTTTTCTGGAAAGTCCCGCTTGATTACCCCTATATAGTTAATTTTGATGAAGCGGTGGCTCTGGTACTTGCCTACGTCACCAAACAAGGTTATCGTCTCTACGAACAAGTTTGGTACGATCATTTATCGGGGTTATCTGTTTTACTAAATAGTTGGTTAAGCCTGACAGGATTTACTATCCATGCCGCCCGCCTTATGGTGCTTTCTTTGTCCACAATTATGTTAGGAATTTTTTATCTAATTCTGAGAGTTAATTGCGGAATATTGGCCTCTTGTTTATCAGTATTTATTCTCTCAACCTGTCTAGTATATATTACCCTGTCAACGGGAGTGTTGCAGGAGTTACCCTCACTTTTTTTTACAATCCTAAGTATTTTTATCATCTTTAAAGCCGTTCAATCCACAGGTAAGCTTAAGTATGGACTCTATTTACTCAGTGCCATGGCTTTTGTTTTTTCCCTGCAAATTAAACTTTCGGGCATTACTATTATCCCAACTGTAGCTTTAATTATTTTTCTCAATCAACAAAATAGTTTTATTAAAAGAATCATTGATATTGTTATTTGGTCAGTCGCTGTTGTTTTAGTCTTTGTCGGGAGCATCTCACCTTTGCAATAAGTAGAAATGCTTAATGAGATCAATAAAAAAGTTAAAAAAGGCAACCATTTAGATAAGCACAGCGATGACGAAGGACTTGCGGTACATTACAAGATTGCCAACTTGCACCAGTAATTTTAAGACGATGAGCAATTTGTTTAATTTTTGATTCGACGGAGCCAGAGCCAATGGAAATCCCCTCTGCCTGCAAATAACCATAATTGACAATTCGATGTTTATGCTTGTTTAAATAAGTAATAAAATTCTCAACTTGCGGCTCTGACCATCCTTCACAACAAGAGATAGCGGCGTCCACGTCCCCCTTCCATAGAAAACATTTTACCTCCTCAATTCGCTGGAATGACCCGCCAACTTTATAGAGGTTTTCGATTAAATGATACCAATCCAATATTTCAATTCTTTCCTGTTTCTCTCCGATCTCACGAAATAAATTCCAGATACCATCATGTCCATCTCCTAAACAAATTAAAGGCTTGGCCAAAACTTGAGAATTAACCAAATCTAATAAAGCTGAGTTATCTTGAAAAAAAGCCGCTACCCCCAGTTGATGAAAACTCACTGCTTTATAATCACGCCAAATTAAGGCTTTTCCCTTGGCAGTTCTTAGTCGTACCTTACCGCCATCTAGGCTCATTTCTTCCACTTCCACTTCTGGGTTAGACGGTAATTCTTCAAAAGCATATCGATGTACGAGGCGTTGTTGGGTACTGTGAGAAACAGCAATCCCTGTCAATGATTTGATTTTCTGCGCCGATTTTTCGTAGGATTCATCGCCACTTAATAGCAAACAGTTCTTCTCTAACATTGGACTCATCTGAGTCCGAGACTTTATTTCTAATTTTTTCGCTTGTTTTTCTGTAATTGGTAATTCCCCCAAAATACTTTTCACTTTTCTCGTCCGACCGGCAGTTTCTTCTGTGCTTGTTTTGACAAAAAAATACCGATTTCTGGGTTAACATAATGAATCATTAAATCTCTGACTGTCTCCTCTATCTCTCCCAAGTTATTAAATTTCTTAATTTGGGATTGCTCATAGAGACATTGCCCTAACTCTTGACATAACTCTTTAATTCTTTTTTCATTTTCTGATAACATTGAATTATTCCTCCCATCGAGAGCTATTCTGAATTGTAAGTTATAACTATTATAATCTCATTTCTCTTTGTGATCAAGTTGAAGATTTTCTAGTTTTTGACTGCTATAAGTATTAATACTCATTGCATAAGTGAGATGCTCCCAAAAACAGAATATCTCTGGCTGCCTCTTTGATTTTTTTTCTTTGAAAACTTCTCAAAAAAAAGGAGTAATCCCTTGACTTGGGCGGCGGCTTCGGTTATACTTTTCTTACAATGGGAATCTCTGCCTTTTTCTTTGGACTCCACCACTCGATTATATATAAAGTCTTATAAAAATATTATTGCAAAAAGCATTGAAAAAAGCAAGCAAAATTTTGCCGACAATTGTTAAAAAAGTCGGGCTAATTTTTTTTACGGGGGGATATGACTTTAAACGGGTTATTTCTCGGTTATCCAAGCGGTTGAGAGAAGAAAGAGATCGGCAATTGATGGAAGTGCGATCTCCAATCTTGTAGGGTGAGTGTTTGCGGCGATAATCTCTGACAAAAAAACAAATTAATAATCTGCCCCATGCACCAACTTGATTATTAAATTGGTGCGTTACGCTATCGAATGGCGCACCCTACAGGATTAATGTTAACTTATTTTTCAGGAATAGCAGATAGGATAGCTCGAAGTGCTTTGTTTACATCTTCAGAATTTTTGAAAACTTTAGCGACATCCGATTCTAAGGTTACAGTTATTTTTGTCTCATTTACCTGAGAAGCAAAACGATTAGGATGAGCCTTAGTATAATTAAAATTATATTCAGGAAGTAGGTCATCCTGTAAATTGGCGGTGACAATCAGAGAAACTGGTTCCATTGTTTGATACTCCCAATACAATATTGCTGATTCAATCTTAGATCAAAACAATTTTTAATAGTAAGCCAAATCGCAATCAGCTAGAGAACTGGAATTTTACGGCCAAGCCACTAAGCCTTAAAAGTATTGCTATATAAGGATCGTAGCTGAAAAAGCCAAACTACGGTTTTCCCTGTGGATGGGGTTTATCAGTTATGGGATTTGAGTTTTCAATTCACTGTTTACTGAACAATGAAAAAAACTCCCTGATTATCGCCGATGATACCAACGGGTAAATAATTTTTCTAACTCCACCCAAACGAATAATAAGGTACTAAATCCCAAACAGATTAATAATTCTTCTTTAGTTAAAAATTGAGTACCGAAAAAATCCCGCAGAGCAGGAACATAGATTAACATCAGTTGAAAAATTGTCGTCAGGGTTACTGCTACCCAGAGATAGGGATTAGTCAAAGGATTCATTTCTATGGTAAGATGATCGCTCGATCGCACGGAAATGGCATGACCCATCTGAGCTAAACAGAGAGTAGTAAAAACCATAGTTTTCCATGAACCAGTATTACCAAAAAGGGGATCCAAGCGCACAGCGATCAACATTTGAGCGATATTAATAATCGAAAAAATAATCCCAATTCTCACGATATAACTGCCCAAACCGCGAGCAAAAATACTTTCTTGGGGACTAAAAGGAGGGCGACGCATAATATTAGGAGAAGCCGGTTCCACTGCCAAAGCTAAAGCAGGTAAACCATCAGTAACTAAATTCATCCAGAGAATTTGTAGGGGAGTTAGGGGAGTAACTAAACCCAAAAGAGGCGAAGCAGCGATAGTAATCACTTCCCCGATATTACTGCCGAGAATATATTTAATAAAACTGCGAATATTGTTATAAACCACTCGCCCTTCTTCCGTGGCGGCGACGATGGTGGCAAAATTATCATCGAGGAGAATCATATCACTAGCCTCTTTGGTGACATCGGTGCCGGCGATTCCCATGGCAATACCGATATCTGCTTGTTTTAGGGCCGGAGCATCATTCACCCCATCTCCGGTCATAGCGACAAATTTACCCTTTTTTTGCAAGGCGCGGACAATAGTTAATTTATGTTCGGGGGAAACACGGGCATAGATGTTAGTTTTGTCAATGATGTTTTCTAGCTGAATTGGTGATAATTTATCTAATTCTCGCCCTGAGATGACTAAAGCTCCTGCTTGGGCAATACCAAGACTTTTAGCCACAGCTAGAGCGGTTAATTGATGATCGCCGGTGATCATGATTGGACGGATTCCCGCTTCTCGACACCTAGCGACGGCGATTTGTACCTCTGGTCGCGGTGCGTCGATCATACCGACCATTCCTAACCAAATTAGCTCATCTTCGCTGATTTCAGTTGATTCTGACGGATAAATTAGTGTTTTATAGGCTAATCCTAAGACTCGTAAACCCCTGTTAGCCATAGCATTGTTAGCGACTAAGACTTTTTCTTTTTCCCTATCCCCAAAAGGAAGACTTTCTAATCCCGATTGGTAGGAGAGACACTGTTCAAGAATTAATTCCGGGGAACCTTTGGTAAATAGTACGCGATTGACTCCTTGACAAATGACCGACATTCGCTTTCTTTGAGAAGAAAAGGGGATTTCAGCGATTCTAGGGAACTCTTGCTTGGTTAGGGATAAATTTAAGCCCGCTTTCGCCCCTAAAACTAATAAGGCTCCTTCCGTGGGGTCGCCTAAAATGCTATCGTGACCGTTATCGAGGTCTAAACTGGCATCGTTGCAGAGGACACTGGCAATTAAAAGATGATGTAATTCTAGATCGGTTTTGGGATCGATCGCCCGTTGCTCGGTGTCTAAAAATTGTCCTTTTGGGCTATATCCTTCCCCAGTAACTAAAAAACTGCGATTAACTGTCTCTATCTCGCGTACAATCATTTTATTTTCCGTTAGCGTCCCGGTTTTGTCGGAACAGATCACATTAACAGAACCAAGGGTTTCTACTGCCGGCAGTTTACGAATCAAGGCCTGACGTTTAACCATGCGTTGAGTACCTAGGGCGAGCGTTAGGGTGATAACTGCGGGTAATCCTTCGGGAACGACGGCTACTGCCATACTAAGGGAAACTTCGACTAATTCCTCTAGGGCCGACCAACCGGCATTGATCAGGCCGATGGTAATAGTCAGGGCCACTAGAATGAGAGAACCAGCAACAAGGACATTACCCAAGTGAGTCATTCTTTTTTGGAGAGGAGTGGGTTCATTGCCGACTGTTGCTAACATTTGAGCGATTTTGCCTAATTCCGTCGTCATCCCCGTATTGGTAACGATGACCTTGGCCCGGCCTTGCAGTACCTCTGTTCCAGTAAAGACGAAATTTAAGCGATCGCCAAGGGGAGTATCCCTGTCTAAGGGGTCAATGGAGGCGGATTTATTAACACTATTTGCCTCTCCTGTCAAGGCCGATTCGCGAATTTGCAGGTTAAAAGCTTCGATAATTTGGCCGTCGGCGCTGATTTGGGTTCCCGCTTCAATCAGCATGATGTCCCCGGGGACGAGATTAACCGCATCTATTTCTGTGCGTTGACCCTCGCGGATAACATTAACTTGGGGAGAGGAAAGTTTTTTTAAAGCGGCCAGAGCTTTTTCGGCGCGACTTTCTTGCAGATAGCCGAGGATACCATTGAGGATGACAATTGTTAAGATAGCGATCGTATCTTTGAAGGGAACACCAATTTTAGCCAGATGACCGCGCTGCAATTCCAGTAAGTCCAGTCCTCCGGAAATTATGGCCACGGCAATTAAGAGGAGGAGCATAATATTGGTAAACTGATCTAGGAGAATTTGCCAATTACTGCGCCCTGGACGTTCTTGTAGTTCATTTTTGCCATAATATTTAATTCTTTGGGCGATTTGCTCCCTATTGAGGCCATTAACAGCCGAACTACCGAGGATAGATAGGGTGGTTTCCACCGGATAGGTATGCCAAGGTTGTTGCAAGTTAAGGCTAGAATGGGCAGAATAGTCGGCATTAGCGGCCATGGCAAGTGAAGATAGTTGATCTAGATAGATCTTAGCCCTTTCTTTCCAGGGTCACAGAAAAAAACAAATGTTTAAACTGGCTCTTCCTGCTTCGCTACTCCCTCCGGTGCAGTCTTAACGAGTAATGTAGATAAGTAGCTGGTTATAATTAAATTGAAGATATATCCCCCCTTGATCCCCCCTTGATAAGCTGTCCTTTAGTCACATCTTTCTTAACATTTCAAACCTTTGTGGCACAAGGCTTTCAAGACTCGGTTAACAATTTGTAATATTCCTTGTTGACACCCTTACTGACAAAGAAAAAACTGAAATCAAGTCAGGATAAGGGTTGGAGTGCTTACTGCAAAAATTGTTAAGAAAGATCCCTATAAGGGATAGCTTGATAAGGGGGGTGTCTGAAAGTTTTTAACATCTACCTAGTTAGTCAATAGCCTAGTAGGGCAAAGTAAACCAGAATTGTGAACCTTTTTCGTCATTATTCATAATGCCAATTTCACCCCCGTGAGCATGGATAATTTGACGACATAGATATAAACCTAGTCCTAAACTAATCTGATTATTATTGTTGCCTTTTTGATAGCGATCAAATAATTGTTTTCTCTGGGTTTCGCTAATTCCCACCCCATTATCGGCAATAGTACACCAGAGATAATTGCCCTCTAGTCTAGCGGATAAAGTGATAATTATCCCCTGGGGATTGTGTTTAAGGGCATTGGCTAATAAATTCTCAAAAACTCGCCAGAGATGGTGAGCATCGGCATTAACTAAGGGTAAATCGGGGGAAAAATTATTAATTAAAGTTGCTTGATTTTCCTTTAATCTTAACTCCCATTCCTGACCGATCTGTTGACCGATTTCGTAGAGAGATAAAGGCTTTAGTTCTAGGGAAACTCCCCAAAGATCATTCTGTCGGGTTTCGACGAGAGAATCAATTAAAGTTAATTGTCGATCGCAACTGTTGGCCATCTGTTGTAAAATCTTCCGGGATACTTCTTTAGTTTCTCCCTGAGAATTTTTAATTAAATTATTTAAGATCATTGACATCCCAATCACGGGATTGCGGAGATCGTGAGAGACGGCATGAAGATAAATTTCTAAAGTTTCCTCAGTTTTTTGACGTTCTTTAATTTCGTTTTGTAGTTGTTTTTTTTGACGGCAAATAGTTAATTGATTTTCAATGCGGGCCATGACTTCTTCCCCTTGAAAAGGTTTAGAAATATAATCGACACCTCCCACTTGAAAAGCTTTGACTTTATCTAAAACATCATCAAGAGCGCTGATAAAAATCACGGGAATTTCTCTGGTTTTTTGATCAGCTTTTAACTGTTCACAAACTTGATAACCATTGAGATCGGGCATATTAATATCGAGGAGGATCAGATCTGGAATTAGCGATCGCACTGTATTCAGGGCCATCTGTCCATTAATCGCTTTGCGTACCTGATATCCCTTCTCGGTGAGCATAATCGACAATAGCCGCACATTATTGGGCAAATCATCGACAATTAAGACACTAGGGCGCGGTGTGAGTTGAGTCATGCCGGTTATTTTATAACTCAAACTGTTTGACTAAAGTGTATAAAAAAACAGGGGCTTGCCGAAAAAGTTTTTCCTGGGGGCAGCCTGTCGGGTGGGACAAGCGAGAAAGTCTCCTTACCCTACAGCAATCCCCTAGGGATTGTTGCCCATAAAAAAAGCACGGAATCCCACAACAATCAAGGAAGCGCTCAAGAGAGTTATTAATGTCCAAATTTGGTTACTTTGGGTTCCTTCCACCTTGATCAGTCGATTATCGATACTATCGGCTTTCTCTGTTAAAGTTGCTAGTCCTATCTTCACATCGGTGACATTTTTCTGTAGGTTGTCTAGCTTTTGATCGACATTTTTTTGTAAGGTTTCTAGCTTTTGGTCAAAACTTTTGGCGAGATTATCTAGCTTTTGGGCAAAACTTTTTTCGAGATTGTCTAGCTTTTGGTCAATATCTTTCTGGAAAGTGTCTAGCTTGCGATCAACACTTTTAATACTATCTTTAATTTCCTTGAGGACAGATTCGAGGGAATAGGTAACGTTTTCTGCTGTCATTGCGGTTAACTCCTATCAGTCGAGAGATAATTTCATTATCGATAAAAATCCTCTTAATTCTCCACTTGATTTTTTTCGGGAAATCTCGCCTCATCTTCCAATTTATCGCTGATTTCCGGCAGTTTTAGCAATATTCCAGCGAATAACCAATAGTAAATAGAAACGGGATCGACGGAGAGAGGATAATAGTAGGGGTTATAGCTAATAAAAAGTAGGAAAATCCAGATACAGAGACCCCAATGCTTTAAAGCCGCATTTTTCACCTTTAAATAGGACTTAAAGGTGAGAATACAGAGAATTGTCACCAGTGCCATAAAAGCGATAAAACCGACAATACCGATTTCGTAGAGGAGTTTAGCGTAGTAGGTCTCAATTAGTCTTATCCCTTCTTCTCCCACTATATGACGAGAGCCAGTGGTGGCTGTGCCTAAACCAAAACCAAAAAGCTGTACATATCTGAAGATCCACTGGATTTGATTGACTACAAAGTCAATGGGAGATGAATATAGCCAGCGACCGATAAAATTTAGCCCTCTTTCCCGAATAAAGGGAATTAACGTCACCGCAAGCAGGGAAAGCAGCCCCAAGATTCCCAATTTTAATGGTAACTTTTGTTTATTTTTGCTAGTAGCAATAAAAAGAACCAAGTAAAACAAAGGTACTAGCAATAAAGGTAATCTTTGTCCAGAAACCAGAGTCGCAAGGAAGACTAAAACCATTGCTACCCAACTGGCGACGCGCCATCTTTTTTGTGAATCACTAAAACTGGCTGCGTAACTGATGACGCTACTAGATACTAAAAACCAACCCCATTGCCAAGGATCGGAAAATGTGCCGGGGAGACGAATTAAGCCTCGATCGGGATTATACAACACCGAACCCCCGACAAAACATTGAGCTTTCAAGGTGGCTTTGTCGGTAATATCTGGATAAAATTGGGTGTCGGATTTCGGGGCAACAACTTCCAGTTGATTGAGGAATTCATTATCGGGACAGATACCTTGGACGAGTAAGAAGTATTGAACTAGAGCTAAAACGCAACAGAATAAGATCATCACGATTAAAAGCCGATTAACCACGAATAAATCCCGTTTTTCCTTGATTAGATAGTAGCCACAGAGAACCAGGGGAATATAACCGAGGAGGGTTTTTAATCCCACAATTCCCACGTCAATTGCTCCTTCGGGTAGATTGACAAAAAGAAAAGTTATCAAGCTGCTGACAATTAAAATCAAAGCTGTGATGAGAAAAGGCTTGATTTTGGGGCTTAATTGCTTAAAAGTTTTGGTTTTAAGTAAAATTGCCGCTAAAGCTGGGAAATAAAAGGCATCCTTGGCGATTTTGTAGAGAGCATAGGATGGCTCTTCACCAATAAAGTTGCCCTTTACCTGAAAAACTCTCGCCACGGCAAAAGTGACGGTACTACTCAGGGGAAGATAGATGATTAGGGCTAATAATCCCAGACGGGGATGGATAAAAGAAGCGACCATGGCAGGAACTGCGAAAATTCCCAACAAGGCGGCTTTTTTGTCCAATACAATCCCTAAAACTAGACTAATTATTATGGTAGAGATCGCTAGTATATTTAGTAAGAGATAGTTTCTCTCTTTCATATTGTGCAGCTTTGAGCAGGTTTAGGAGAAAGTGTACCAGATTTTTGCCGAGATTCTCATTCTCAATGGGGAAGTGGGGAGCTTTTCAGTCATCAGTTTACTGATAACTGAAAAGCTGATCACTGATTCAAGGCTGATGGCCGAGAGTTTCCTTTTGCTTCTTAGCTTTTGCTATACTTATGTAAAATTTTATTGATCTCGATCTTGACTCCGTGGCCGAAAATCTTTCTTTTCAAGACCTTTATCAAGCTGGCATCAGTGCTTTTGAGCGTGGACAATATCGTCTTAGTATCGAGCAATTAAATGCGGCTTTAGCCTTAATTTCCTTAGGCTCCCGAGAAGGGGGTGAGATCCAAATTTGGTTAATTTCTGCCCATCAGGGGTTAGGAGAGGGGGAGAAAGCTAGTGAAATCTGTAAGCAACTTATTACCCATCCTATCTATCAAATTCGCGAACAGGCCAAGCGTCTGCTTTATATTATCGAAGCTCCCCGTCTCAAACGCCCAGATGAGTGGATGACGAAGATTCCCGATTTGGAGAAACTTCCCGACAGTACAGCGCAATTTAAAAAGGGAACAAATAAACAGAAAAAAGAAGAACCCCCCGCACCCATGCAGTTAGAGCATCATAAAAATACTGTTTTTAGCGGACTAGCGATCGCTATTGTTCTATTGATGCTCTGGTTTTTTGCTAAAAATAGCTAAATTAGTTGACAATAGGCTTCTAATATGCTAATGCAGTTAGCTATGGCTCCTAGATGGGCGATTTCATAACCGTGGGTGTTTTGGGTGGGAAAACCTAAGCAAGCGGCCCTAGCTATATGACCAAATTTCATGGCAATGGAGGCATCGCTACCAAAACCACTAATAACGGCTAATTGCAGGGGGATTCCCGCCTTTTCGGCCGCTATTCTCAATTCTTGATTTAATTGCTCATCATAGATACCGTAACCATCCTGAGACAATAACACAGGACTGCTGCCATCCTGAATCGGATATTCAGGAGCGAGGGGACAGATTTCTAGGGCAATTAAAGCATCTAAGCGGTTATTTGCGGTGAAAAATAAGGCCCCTAAGGCTCCTACCTCTTCCTTGGCTGAGGCAACCAGATATAGATCCACCGCAGGGTTAATTACTCTGGCCGCTAGTTCTAAAAGAATCGCCACGGAAGCTTTATTATCGAGGGTATAACTGGCAATGTAGTCTTTTAGTCGAAAGGGTTGTTTTCGGTGTTTTCCCACCACGACTCGACTACCGACGCGCACCCCGCAAGCGTCTAATTCTTCTGGAGTCAATTTCGTCTCTATCCATGCGGATTCCCAGGTGACGGGTGTGTTTTCCTGCTGCACTTTTTGCGGGGATTGATGGGAAATATGACGGGAACCAAAGGAGAGAATCCCCGCTCTGGTTTCTTGATCACCGATAATATCTACCACCCCCTCTCCGTAAATCCAAGGAAAAGCTCCCCCAAGTTGGCGAATTTGCAGAGTACCATCGGGATTAATTGCCTTGATAATAGCGCCAATTTCGTCTTTATGACCAGTAATAGCGATTTTTTGGGTCGAATCCCGTCCTTTAATCTTGCCGATGACATTTCCCGCTTGATCTTGCCATGTTTCTAATCCTAACTCTTGAAAGCGTTCTAGTAACAGGCGATCGATTTCCGTCTCCATTCCACTAGGAGAATGATGAAGGACAAGAGTGGCAATATTGTCAAAGAGGTGATCAAAATCCATATTTGTCTTGATTTGTGGGTCGAAAGAGAATTATTATCGAAACTGGAAGCCGAGAAGGTTTTACAGTAACAATAATTGCTAGTTACCATTTAATGATTAATCAGAGGTGCAGAATTAGCCAGAAAACCCGCAACTTTTAGAGACTCTAGCACCGAATTGTCGTCCTCTACCCAATAGTTTTGTCCTAAACGCACAAATTGACGCTGAGTTCCCGCACCGATGCTGGCAATAACGGGAACTTTTGCCTTTTGTTTGTCTCCCGATTGCAGAATACTTTTAAGAAGATTTTGACGATTTTGGTTGACGACATCTTGCAGGGATAAGTTAACCATCACCATTTTAATGGTTTCGATCGGTTCCGCATCTTCGATAATTAATTGTACCCGATCATCTCGGCGATCAACTTTTCCCCACACCATTAAAGTTGCTTCCTCCACTAATAATTTTTGCAGACGTTCGTAGCTATCGGAAAAAACCACCGCTTCCGACTGTCCCGAGGCATCTTCTAGGGTTAAAAAGGCCATAGGAGTCCCCTTTTTGGTCATAATTTTCTTGACAGCATTTAATAAGACAATGGCACTGACTTTTTTTCTGGTTTTGTGTTCTTCTAAGTCAGCTAAATTGATGGGAGATAGGACTTGAGCCGCTCTTTGTAAAGCTTTTAAAGGATGTTCGGAAACATAAAAACCCAAATGCTCTTTTTCCAGTCTTAACTTTTCCTGTAGGGAAAAATCTTCCACTGCGGTGGCACTGGGAGACTGTTCAAACTCCGATTCTTGTTTATTTTCTATGCTCCCTCCTAGCATATCAAAAATATTCATTTGACCACTTTCTTTCTCTTTAGTGCGTTTTTGCGCCCAAGCAACTACTAATTCTAAATCTTCAATTAATTGATGGCGATTCGGTTGAATTTTATCAAAAGCACCAGAATAAATTAGCGTTTCTAAAGCTCTTTTATTGATCACTCGTAAATCAACACGCTCGCAAAAATCTCCTAGGGAAGTAAACTTTCCTCCCGTTGCTTCCCGCGCTTTTAAAATAGCCTCGATCGCATTTTCGCCCAGATTTCTAACTGCGGACAAACCAAAGAGAATTTTGCGCCCAATCGGGGTAAAATGTTTTTGCGATCGATTGATGTCGGGAGGTTCGACATCGATATTCATTTTCTGACAGTTTTCTCGATACTTTTCCACCTTATCCTGATTATCGCTACTAGCAGTTAGTAACGCTGTCATATATTCCACAGGATAATTAGCTTTTAAATAAGCGGTTTGATAGGTGACGTAAGCATAAGCGGTAGAGTGAGATTTATTAAAACAATTGGAGGCAATTAACCCGTTGCCCAGCAAAAAATTATGATCTTTCTCCACACCAATATCATAAACTGGTTTCCTTCCCAGGGATTGACGACCGATAATTTTAACCATATTAGTAACCCAACTCTCCAGAGATTTTGACAACGGTGCTAATAGAAATATAGCATTTATTTGTTCCCTCAGGCTCCCCAGGGCAAAAAAATTACCATATTGATAACTAAAGTGTATATTCTACTGACAATAGATTAGGATCAAATTAAACAAGAGCATCGAAAATTCGGGTCGAAAACACCGCCGTTTGGCTCTTCTGGTTTTTGTGTGGAAGTAAGAAGAATAGGGATAATTTGGGTGCATCTCAATTTGGTTGAAATATCTATAGGACATTTTGGGCGCACGCGGTGCGCCCCTACCATTGGCGCATTATTGTAGGGGCGAATTGCCTTCGCCCTCTTTGAATAACTGCTGCTGCTCACCTATAGGTGACGGAAAGTCATAAATAGGAGATGCAGCCGATAATTTTCGGGAAATACAGTCTTTAAAGCCTTGTGGCCAGACTACTAGGAATGATAAACACTGATTATCACACAAAGTCGAGGAGAGCCGCCGTTTTAGGTTGGATTTACTATTAAATAGTAGCGCATTTAAACGATCTGCTTCGAGAGTGGTAGTGCCAGTAAAAATATTTTGGACCCAGGGCCTGGGGTGTCGGTGTCAGTCTGTAGAGCCACTATGCAAAGCGGGACAAAATGCAGCAGTGGAGATAGCCAAGAAACCTGGCCACTGACGGCAAGGACTTATATCGCACCTTGACCAGAGGTCAGCAATGGGTGGTTCAGGGATTGTGTTATAATTCTGGCCAGGCCATCAAGGGATTTGAAAAGGAGTAACACCATGAGTCTATCTTCAGAAGCCTATCGCCAAGCCCTCGTGCGGGATGGAGAACGGCGCTATCAGGAATGGCACCAAAATTATCACAACCAATGCCGTCAATCAACGGCTGAATACCAAGCTCGTTCGGCCCAACAACGCCCAACAAACCAACAACGCCCAACAAAGCCCTGGATTTCCTCGGAAGCCTACCGCCAACTTTTGGTCAAAGATGGGGAGCGGCGTTTTGCGGAATGGCATGGCCAGTTTTTAGACTATCAACGACAATTTCTGGCCAGTCAATCCACCTAAACGGATGTCAACAAATCCGCATTACAGCAATCTCTGAAAATAGTGGCCAGAGTCCACGAAAAAATAGCTAATACCATTTTTCTTTATTCGGGGCAGGCATCCTACTCCCCCCCACCCCCCCTTGCCCCCCCGAAGTCGGGGGGTTGGGCGTGAGGGTAATTAACCGTCTCTGGCATTACTTTTGAAAAACGATATAACACCAGACAAGATTTACTACATAACATCTCAAGAAAGCTCGTTGATGAAAACGAAATCATAGTAGCAGAGAGCCTTTGTGAAAAAGGATTAGCGCCTACCAAATTAGCTAAATCAATACATGATGCTGGTTGGGGAATGTTGCTAAATTTCTTAAGCTGCAAGCTAGATAGAGAAGAAAGATTCTTTGACGTTAAGTAAGCTAAGACGTATTTAGGGTTTGCTGAATAAATGTGAAATGTCGGCAAGGTAAGGGTTTTGTGGCTTTACGAGCGAAACAGGTGCAAGATTTTGAGAGAATCGTGCTTCAAAACCTTGCGTCTTCATCGGCCCGCATCCTGTAGGGGCGAAGCATTCGGATAGAAAATCTACGGTTTCACCGATAGGTTATTGCCCGAATGCTTCGCCCGTACTTTTTCAGCCAGCCCTATTTAAAGCTCTTATTCTTGGATTGGCCGAATCTCCTCCAATCAGGGTGAGGGCATCTCAAACGCTATTGACAATTGGCCAATTTTGTGATAGGCGTGGGCATCTCAAGTGATACCAGTCAATCAGAATAGTTACGAAATCTTAACATTTGGTCGATTTTTGCTTAACAATTGAGATGAGAAATTCTACTCAAATATGCCTGAATCGCCCTCTGGGTAAGCAACTCACACGAAGTTCATTTTGTCAAGGGTTGTTAAGATGCGCTTACTTTCCCCTGTTGCTTATCTGGTATGAACTGTGTAAAATACCTATTACTCTCGGTTCCCAGATCACCATAGGTGGTGTTTTAATAACTGATAAAACTACCCGCAGTGATATTGGTTCAACTTATGTCACGACAGGCAGTGGACAGCTTAATCGAAAAACACTATGTGTGGAAAATGAGCGAACCGTCAGTTATTAATAAAAATCCCTGCTTCCAATCATTTCTTAAACCTCTGCCTTGATGATGAATTTTCTGATCAATATTTTTTTGTGGCTCGTGTCCGGCTTACTCAAATATCAGCCTAGCAGAGAACAAAATCTCCGCCCTAGTTCCCCTGTATATACTTGTCCTAGTTGTGGTTCTCACCATACTATCAAGAACGGTTCTACTCATAATGGGAAACCCAAACGTCAAGAGCAAGAATGTAGTCAACCGTTTGTGAGCAATCCCACTAATAAAACTATCTCTCCCGATACCAAACAATTAATCCCTCAACTCTTGCTCGAACGAATTTCCTGAGGAGGAATTGTGAGAGTAACAGGGGTAAGTTGCTCATGGTTACAAAATTATGTCAACAATAAACTGGCGGCTGTTCTGCGTCAAGTAAAGGTTTCGGACAAACCAAAAGGTAAATTGCTCATAAAATGTGATCAGATGTGGTATTTTCTTTTTTCTAAGACGATAAAGGTGTATATTTGGCTGGCAATTGATAGAAAGACAAGGGAAATTATTGGTGGCTATTTAGCAGATAGGAGTCGCCAATCAGCCCAAAAACTTTGGGCAGGTTTACCCGGTGTTGACCGACAATGTGCTGTTGCTTACACTCATTTTTGGGAGTCATATAAGACAGTAATTCGGGAGCATCTCATTTATGCAAGTGAGTAATTATACTTGTCCCTAAAACTGGTTTCTAGTAAGGCTTTCAAAATAGTTTGACATAAAACCTGATTTAGGGGTTACAAAGGTGAGATGCTCCCCAGTAATTCCGAGTAAACGTCATCGAGCGGTAGGAAAAGAAACTGGTCAAACTAATCCCATTGAAAGACTTAATAATACCTTTCGACCAAGGGTTTCTCTGTTGGTGAGAGAGATTCTATCTTTCTCTAGAAAAATGTAGAATCACGTTGGGGCCGCTTGGTATTTTATCCATGGCTACAATGCACAGTAAAGCAAAGCATTAAGGCTCCATCACCACTACCGAATCACCACCCAGAAAAGTCAAAAGGTAAATTAGTCAGAGAGTGTGATGAAATGTAGTCATTGGTTTTTTTAAGACGATAAAGGTTTATATTTGGCGGTTAATTGATGGAAAGACAAGGGAAATTATTGGTGGCTATTTAGCAGATAGGGGTCGCCAATCAGCCCAAAAACTTTGGGGCTAGTTTACCCGGTGCTGACCGATAATGTCCTGTTACTTACACTGATTTTTGGAAGTTATATAAGACAGTAATTCTGAGTAAACATGATCGAGTGCTAGGAAAAGAAACTGGTCAAACTAATCCCTTTGTAAAGACTTAATAACACCTTTCGACCAAGAATTTCTCTGTTGGTGAGAGAGAATCTATCTTTCTCTAAAAAAATGGAGAATCACCTTGGCGCTGCTTGGTATTTTATCCATGACTACAATGCGCAGCAAGGCAAAGCATTAAGGATCCATAACTACTAGAGAACCATCACCAGAAATTTTTGTCAAGTTAAAATTGTACCAAATTTAGATGAGCTTACCCTGTATAGATGATTTCCTGACCTCAGATCACATTTTATTGTCTTGTCAACTTCAATCTAAAAACCGAGAAAAAAGCAAAACCGTCCATCGTACCATAAAAAAATTATGCAATAGGTCTAATGTATCGGACTTATCTGAGAAATGATTACACACTTCTTAACGAAAAAAATGAGAAATCCCTACATACTTCTTAACAAAAAACATCTAACTTAGGTATTGACAACGACAAATACAGGGTGTTATCTTTAAAAGTGCGGAAGTGATGAAGGCAGAAACCCCAAATAAGTTTCTGAATCCTCCATGACCTCAGCATTGTACACTTTCTATGAAAACAACAAAAAGGTATACCTACCATGGCAGTTGAAAAAACCAACTCTTCCTCTAGCTTGGCTGAAGTTATTGATCGTATTCTTGACAAAGGTATCGTTATTGATGCCTGGGCTCGCGTCTCTCTGGTGGGCATCGAATTATTGGCGATTGAAGCTCGTGTAGTTATCGCTTCGGTTGAGACCTACCTCAAATATGCTGAGGCCGTTGGTCTGACTCAATCTGCGGCGGTTCCTGCTTAAGGATCGATCACAGATTCTCCCATCTGCTGAGTGAAAACCCAACCAGGTTTTCCAGATTCTCGGATTTTCTTTGATCCCTATTGAGTTTAGTTACCCGTCTCTTGGGGCGCAATAGTCTGTAATTGACAGGCTTGGCACGGCAACGGATAGCGGAAACAAGGCTAGACACAGACAAATTATTTTTGTCACCGTGTTTTTAGCGCTTGCTGCTACGTTTACCGCCTATCACCGGAATGTAAGGCTCGCTGTTTTTTGCGATAGAAACCCATTCTTTGGCTAGGAGGCCACGCCCCTTGGTCTGGTGTAGTTTGCTATCTCAACTTTTGGATCAGCACTGTACACTTTCTATACAAACAAAAAAAGGTATATCTACCATGGCAGTTGAAAAAACCAACTCTTCCTCTAGCTTGGCTGAAGTTATTGATCGTATCCTCGACAAAGGTATCGTTATTGATGCCTGGGCTCGCGTATCTCTGGTGGGTATCGAATTATTAGCGATTGAAGCTCGTGTAGTTATCGCTTCGGTTGAAACCTACCTCAAATATGCTGAAGCTGTTGGTCTGACCCAATCTGCAGCGGTTCCTGCTTAAGGATTGATCCCAGATTCTCCTATCTGCTGAGTTAAAACCCTACTGGGTTTTCCAGATTCTCGGCTTTTCTTTAAATCCCTATTGAGTCTAGTTACCCCTCTCTTGGGGCGCAATGGTCTATGATTGACAAGGTTGGCACGGCAACGGATAGCAAAAACAAAGCTAGACCCATACAAGTTATTTTTGTAACCGTGATTTTGACCTTTGTAGCTAGGTTTACCGCCTATCGCCAGAATGTAAGGCTGACTATTTTTCTGAGTAGAAAGCCATTTTGGGGGTGGGAGGTTGCGCCCCTCAGTCTGGGGTAGTCCCCTACCTCAACTTTGGGATGATAAGAAAAGTCGAAATCTGCTGTCTCTCCCCCCAGTCTCCGTGAAGGTTTTTCTAACGGGTGATTGGGTCAAATCCATTCCATAGTATTTAGTAATTGAGGACAACCCCATGCCTGCTCTCATGGAACAGTTCCGCCAGGATCGTTTATCGATTGCTGAAGAAGTAGCTAAACTCTCGCGAGAAGTACAATCTTTTCTGTTGGATGTCAAAACTGAAAGACAAAAACAAGCGCAAGAACAGGCAACTGCTTTGCGCCAATCTTTCCAAAAAGTTCAACAGGAAAGCCACTTGTTTTTAACAGCTACCCAAAAACAGCGTTTAGCTCAAGCGGAAAAGCAAAAAGAGGATTTACGTCAATTTCAAGAACAACGTTTAGCGGAAGCCAAACGGCTAGACAACGATTTACGTCAACAGCGTCTAGATCGAGCCAAACAGCTGAAAGAGGATTTAAGTCAATTCCAAGAACAACGTTTAGCAGCAGCAAAACAGCTGGAGAACGACTTACGTCAACAGCATCTAGATCGAGCTAAACAGCTGAAAGAGGATTTAAGTCAATTCCAAGAACAGCGTTTAGCGGCAGCGAAACAGCTAGAGGACGACTTACGCCAACTTCATCTAGATCGAGCTAAACAGGTGAAGGATGATTTAAGTCAATTTCAAGAACGACGTTTAGCTGAAGCGAAACAGCTAAAAGACGAATTGCGTCAATTTCGTCAAGATTTGTCTATCTACGTTTTTGGCAAATAAATCTCTAGGTTAATTCCAACCCACTTAACCCTAGGGCTAGAGTAAAAACCCTCTAGTCCCTTTTCCTGGCTAAACTAGAGGACTATCTGAGAATACAACAATAAGCCTTTGGTTTTAAACCTGCCATGCTGATCCTGCTTTTTTAAGTTTCTAGACTCAACGTAGGGGTGGTCGGTTCCTGTATGGGCGACTCTAGGGTTCTGGTAAATTAAGAAGTATTATAGAACTTCGCTTAATTTATAGTTAATGTTGTCATTATTAGTCTTTTATTGACAAAGGAGGTAAGTGAAAAGGACTGCATCTGCCCAGAGCTTGTCAAGGTTCTAGAGCTAATTGATGACAGTTCCTAATCTTTTGCGATATTATGTAGGTAAGCCTTAAAAGCCAAAGACGATTAAACTTGCCGTAAAATTCGGGTAACACGAGCGTCCTTGCCGACTCGGTTATGAAAGGTAAACCTGAACCAGCAGTTGTTAGCTCGAGAATATCCGTCCGCTTCAGGCGGGGATTATCAATGGTATTTACTAGATTTCGACTATGACATTTACTGAAACTCAAACAAGAAGAGCCGTCCTCTGCCTTCGCCCCGGTCAATTTGTTGTTACGCCTTCGATTGATCACATTGCCACTCGCGCCCTACGTTATCTAAACTCTGGTTTTTCCATTCATCTATGTGGTCCAGCAGGAACGGGAAAAACCACCTTGGCAATGCATCTGGCCAATTGTTTGGCCAGACCTGTAATGCTCATCTTTGGCGATGATGACTTTACCAGTTCCGATTTAATTGGTAGCCAGTCTGGTTATACCCATAAAAAGCTGACGGATAACTATATCCACAGCGTTCTCAAAGTTGAAGACGAGCTAAAACACAATTGGGTGGATTCTCGCTTAACAATGGCCTGTCGAGAGGGTTTTACCCTAGTTTATGATGAGTTCAATCGTTCTCGACCTGAGGTCAACAACGTTTTACTCTCTGCCTTGGAAGAAAAAATTCTCACCCTGCCGCCCACTAGCCATCAACCCGATTACCTACAAGTCAATTCTCAATTTCGGGCAATTTTCACCTCCAACCCAGAAGAATATTGTGGGGTTCATGCTACCCAAGATGCTTTAATGGATCGGTTGGTAACCATTAATATGCCTGAACCAGACCAACTGACTCAGACTGAAATTCTTGCCCAAAAAACGGGGATTGGTCGAGAAGATGCCTTATTTATTGTCAACCTCGTCAAAACCTTTCGGGTGAAAACTGAGGCTGAAAAAACCTCAGGTTTGCGCTCTTGTTTAATGATTGCTAAAGTCTGTGCCTCTCACGATATTGTGGCTAGTCCCTCTGATGCGGATTTCCGTGATATCTGCGCCGATGTTCTTTTGTCCCGCACGAATTTATCTATTGATAAGTCAAGAGCAATTTTATGGGAAATCCTCGACGACAATCCGGTAGAATCCTTATCCGTTCTAGAGGAAACGGAGCCTTCCGAAGACCAAGCGTCAACTTCTGAGCCTTCGACGGGAAATCAATCGTTCAAAGCCATTCAATCTTTACTGCGAGGCAACTTGCCCCAGCGGAAAGACTAATTTTATACTCTTATTGAGTGAAACCAACCGTGACTTCTTCCACTTTTGCTGGCTCGCTCAAAACCCAATCAAACAACGCCCTGAAAACAGCAACTCAAGGTTCGGGTTTAGCGGATATCCTCGAGCGAGTTTTAGATAAGGGAATTGTGATTGCTGGCGATATTTCCGTTTCGATCGCCTCCACTGAACTTATAAATATCCGCATTCGTTTGTTAATTGCCTCTGTTGATAAAGCCAGGGAAATGGGAATCAACTGGTGGGAAGGAGACCCCTACCTCCATAGCCAATCCCAAGCTTTACTGGCAGAAAATCGGCAGCTTTCACTCCGACTCCAAACCCTAGAAACTGAGCTTGAAACCTTAAAATCCTTAACCCAATTGAGTGCAACGGAGAGCCATGATACCAGTCCGAACGATGAAGCACATTCCTCAGATGCGTGAAATTCCTCACTTGAATCCTCAAAGGGTAGGAAATTTACACGAGTTGACGATTGCCCCCCTTGATAAAGCCAGAGAAACGGCGATTAACGGCTTGCAAGGTTATCCCTACCTCCCCAGCCAATGCCAAGCTTTATTCGCAGAAAACCTGGAACTTTCACGCCGACTGCAAACCTTAAGATCCTTAGGAAAATTGAGTGCAATGGAGAGCCGTGATAGCAGTCAGAACGATCAGTCACATTCTCCATATACAGTGAAATTTCTCAATTGAATCCTCAAACGGTAAAGAAGTTTACACGGTTAATGATTGCCTCTGTTGATAGAGCAAGGGAGATGGCAATTAATGGGTGGGAAAGCGACTCCTATCCCTATAGCCAATCCCAAGCTTTATTAACAGAAACCCCGGCAGCTAAACTTTAAGCCTTAAAATCCCTACCCCAATCGGGGGCAATGGAGAGCCATGATACCAGTCAACAATGATCAAGCACATTCCTCCTGTCGGCGAAGTTCCTTACTCGAATCTTCCCAAGGCAGAGGAAATTTGACATTGTTTAATTACATCATTTTTTCCCTCAGATAAAATTTCTTGGCCAAGCCCCCCACTAGAGACCACCCTTAAGAACTCCTCATTTACCAACTCCAACCATGACCCTTGCTTGCACACCTTACGATTCTGATAATCAAGCCTTGCTGACCAGTCCAGAAAGTAGTAGCCAAGCCGGTTTAGCCCCTTTACTGTTAACTGTTGTGGAACTGGTACGCCAACTGCTCGAAGCCCAAATCATTCGCCGGATGGAAAAAGGGGTTCTCAGTGAGTCTGATTTAGATAGAGCCGCAGAAAGTATCCAAAAATTGCAAGAACAAGTTCTCTATTTGTGTGAAATTTTTGAGGTCGAGCCAGAAGAGTTAAATGTCCACCTAGGAGAGTTTGGAACTCTTTTACCGGAAGCAGGGAGTTATTACCCAGGAAAGGAGGGTATTAAGCCTTCTGTGTTAGAATTAGTGGATAGACTCCTCAATACGGGAGTTGTTGTGGAAGGAAATGTTGATCTGGGTTTAGCTCAACTAGATTTAATTCATCTAAAGCTTCGTTTGGTTTTGACTTCTCATCCGCTTTAATTTGGGAGAATACTGATGACAGTGGGTCTTTATTTATATGGAATATTTCCCGAACCTGTTCCTGACGGACTGGTTTTGCAGGGTATTGATAATGAGCCAGTTCACAGTGAGATGATTGATGGTTTTAGTTTTCTCTACTCCGCTGCTCATAAAGAGAAGTATTTGGCATCCCGTCGCTATTTAATTTGCCATGAAAAAGTATTAGAAACTGTCATGGAAGCAGGGTTTACAACGTTGTTGCCCCTGCGGTTTGGCTTAGTTATCAAAACCTGGGAATCCGTCACCGAACAACTAATTACTCCCTATAAAACCCAACTGAAAGAATTATTTGCTAAACTGTCAGGACAACGAGAGGTTAGCATTAAGATTTTTTGGGATAATCAGTGGGAATTACAAGCGGCTTTGGAGTCTAATCCTAAGTTAAAACAAGAACGGGATGCGATGATGGGGAAAAACTTAAATATGGAAGAAATTATCCATATAGGTCAACTCATTGAAGCCACTGTATTGCAACGGAAACAAGACATTATTCAAGTCTTTAGAGAGCAATTAAATCATCGCGCCCAAGAGGTGATTGAAAGCGATCCAATGACGGATGACATGATTTACAATGCAGCTTATTTAATTCCCTGGGAGCAAGAGCCGGAATTTAGCCAAAACGTTGAAGCGATCGATCAGCAATTTGGTGATCGCCTAAGAATTCGCTATAACAATTTAACCGCACCCTATACCTTTGCCCAACTTGTCTAAGGAGATTATCAGTTATGTTTCTCGATCTTTTACTTCTTCCTGTTACCGGTCCTATTGGGGGTCTGATCTGGATTGGGGAAAAAATTCAAGAGCGTGCAGATATAGAATATGATGAGGCGGAAAATTTGCACAAATTATTATTATCCTTACAACTATCTTACGATATGGGCAATATTTCTGAGGAAGAGTTTGAAATTCGGGAAGAAGAACTGTTATTAAAAATTCAAGCCTTAGAAGAAGAGGCAGCAGCAGACCAATCTGAATCTTCTCTCTAAACTGGCAATCTTTCCCACCCTACAAGTCAGGAACAAAATCACAAGTTGTAGCAGCACTTAGTAAGGGCGGCTTTGACAGGCTCAAGAACTCGTTGAACCTCGGTCAGAACTAGCCCTTGATCAAGACTTAATATTCTAGGTAAAAAGCTTGGAAATTACTAGAATTATTAGAGGATTGAGCAACAGTTTTGGGGGAATCAGGTTTTTTAGCTACACTAGGAGGATTGACTGTACGCATATTTTGAATACTTTGTTCTGTGATCTCAATTTGATCTGTCACAAACGTCAGACGACTTTTTAACTGCTTAATCTGCCGCTCCATCATTTCTAATTTTTCTTGGATACGTTGTTTTTCAGTAATTAACTTATAAAGCTCAAGTTGCTGATCTGCTTCAGATTGCTTCCGAGGCATAGTGCTAATTTTAGATCTAATTGGTCTGGGTGGACGAGTGGTTGTCATAACAATCCCTGAATAACTTAGAGTATTCTAGCATATCAACGGCCCAATATAAAAATTCGTAAAAAATCGTAAATTTTCTTTCGATCAACCTTATGAAATTGTACAATCTATATACTTACGCTTTTTTGAAAACCCCAATAGAAAGCCTAAAATTACCCGTTGGAATGGCTAACCCGTTGTTACTGATAACCGGCGGAGACCTCTCGGCCGTAGTCGAACCTGAAGTTAGTTTAGACACTTTACAAAATGATGATGAACGCTTGATTCAATCGGTTTTATGTCATGATCGAGTCATCTGTGAATTATTTCAACAAACCACTATTTTACCCTTACGTTTTGGCACATCTTTTTTAGAGACAGAAAATTTACTGACTCATCTTTGTTCCCATGCCCAAGAATATCAAGAAAAAATTGAAGAACTTGAGGGAAAAGGAGAATATCTTTTAAAATGTATTCCCCGTAAGCTAGAGGAGCCTGTACTCTCTTCTGAAAGCAGGGGCAGACAATATTTTTTAGCCAAAAAACAGCTTTATGAAGCCCAACAAGATTTTTATACTTTGCAAGGTTCAGAATGGCAAATTATCGTGGATTTAGTGAGCCAAAGCTATCCGTCAACGAGGATTATTAATGCTCCAGGGACAGAATCACGAATTTATCTTTTAGTTGATTTTCAAGAAGAACCTTTACTAATCGAGCAAGTCTTGCATTGGCAGAAAGCCTGCCCCCGTTGGGAATTACAATTAGGACAAGTTTCTCCCCCCTATCACTTTACTTAACTTGATTTCTCTATGACTAACTTTAACTTGGTAAATAACTCTCTAAGTTGCTATGACACTCGACATTTAGTTATGTTTAGTGGCAAAGGAGGAGTGGGAAAAACCACCCTTTCCTGTGGATTTGCTCGCCGTTGGGCTAAATTATTTCCCGAGGAACAAATCCTATTAATCTCAACCGATCCTGCTCATTCTTTAGGGGATGTATTGCAAACAGAAGTTAGCGATGAGGCATTACCTGTAAAAGACTTACCTAACTTAAAAGTTAGGGCATTAGATGCGGAAAAATTGCTCTTAGAATTTAAAGAAAAATACGGAAAATTTTTAGAAACTTTAGTAGAACGGGGCAGTTTTGTTGAAGGAGAAGATTTAACTCCTGTTTGGGATTTAGACTGGCCAGGTTTAGATGAAATTATGGGTCTATTAGAAATTCAGCGATTACTTATTGACAATGTTGTAGATCGAATTGTTGTTGATATGGCTCCCTCTGGTCATACCTTAAATTTATTGGAAATTAAAGACTTTTTAGAGATTATTCTCAATTCTTTAGAGTTGTTTCAAGAAAAACATCGTGTTATTTCGCAAACTTTTTCAAAAACCTACAATGCCGATGATGTGGATGACTTTTTAGTCAAAACACAAGCAGAATTAACCGAAGGCAAACGAATCCTACAAGATCTGGATTTTACCCTTTGTTTAATTGTGGCAATTGCCGAACCGATGAGTTTATTAGAAACCGAACGATTACTCAATAGTTTGCATCACTTAAATATTCCCTGCGGCAGATTATTTATTAATCGCATTCTAACGGATCCTAATCAAAATTTAGATCGCTACAGTGAGCAACAGCAACTCCTCGATAAATTCCTAAAAATTCCAGGTCAAGAGACAATTTTCACCCTGCCCCAACAGGCAAAAGAACCCCTAGGAGGTGAAGCATTAGATCAGATCATGAGTCAAATTGAAATTATCGAAAAAGTAGAATTTATGGCCCCGCCTCCTATTCAATGGCCGCAAAAAATTCTGCCGAGTTTTAGTGATTTTATTGACGACAAACGCCAACTCATTATCATTGGTGGCAAGGGAGGGGTGGGAAAAACCACCGTTGCCGCAGCTATTGGTTGGGCGTTAGCTAATCGTCATCCCGAGCAAAAAATTAGAATTATTTCTATTGATCCTGCTCATTCTTTGGGAGATGCCTTTGGGACAAAGTTAGGACATCAATCCACACAATTAACTGCTAATTTAAGTGGTCAAGAAGTTGATGCTAATATCATTTTAGAAAAATTTCGGGATGATTATTTATGGGAACTGGCAGAAATGATTAGTGGTGAAGGTAAGGAAGAAGGGAACATCAAACTAGCTTATACTCCAGAAGCTTGGCGACAAATTGTCGCTCAATCTCTGCCAGGAATTGATGAAATGTTGTCCCTAGTAAAAGTAATGGAGTTATTAGACCAGAAACAACAAGATTTGATTATTTTAGATACGGCTCCTACCGGTCATCTCCTGCGATTTTTGGAAATGCCAACGGCTTTAGGAGATTGGTTAAGTTGGATTTTTAAGCTTTGGATGAAGTATCAAGATGTCTTAGGGCGTGTAGATTTAATGGGACGATTGCGAATCTTAAGACAACAGGTGATGTCTGCCCAGAAAAAACTCAAAGACCCCCAACATACAGAATTTATTGGAGTTTTGCAAGCCCAAGATGCCATCGTTGCCGAACAACTGCGATTGACAGCATCTTTGCAAAAAAAGGGAGTCTATCAACGTTACGTCGTGCAGAATCGTTATCATGCTAATGAGGAAATTGATCGGGATTTATTCCCAGATCAAACTTTGATCCGCTTACCCAGTTTACCTCGGTCTGTAGAACCGCTAGCCCGGGTCAAAGCCGCGGCAGATCTGTTATTTTAAAGGTAATTAGTCTTTAAAGTCGGACTTCTTAACCCCATCTATCACCCAGTCCCCATCCTTCACTTGACTCAGGAGAAATTTTATGGTAGAACTATTCAAAGGCTTTGAGCAATTAGTCGAACTGGCTAAAACCTTAGAGGAAAAACTGGAAAAAGGGGAAATTAAAACCGAAGTGCAGTTTAACTCTCGTTCCTTGAGTAACATCCCCCGTGCTGGCGGTATTCCCCGTTCAGGGGGAGTTTCTCGCCCGAGCAATTCTGGTGGGGATGATTTTGAGGTGAATCGCAATCGCGATACCCCCACCGATTCAGGGGTTGAAGACAGTGTGACACCACCCGAAGGACCGACCACGGCTTCCCTGAAAGATGTTGGTGGCTTGACGGAAGTGATTAAAGAACTCAAGGAACTAATTGCCATTCCTCTGAAACGCCCCGACTTATTGGCCAAGTTAGGACTTGAACCCACTCGCGGCGTTCTCTTAGTCGGCCCCCCTGGAACCGGTAAAACCCTGACTGCCCGTGCTTTGGCCGAAGAACTCGGTGTTAACTATATTGCCTTAGTCGGACCAGAGGTGATCAGCAAATATTATGGGGAGGCTGAGCAAAAACTGCGGGGAATTTTTGAGAAAGCCAGTAAGAATGCGCCTTGTATCGTTTTTATTGACGAAATTGATAGCATGGCACCCGACCGCAGTAAAGTTGAAGGGGAAGTCGAAAAAAGACTGGTGGCCCAATTGCTCGGTTTAATGGATGGCTTTGCCCAAAGCCAGGGGGTGATTGTTCTAGCGGCGACAAACCGTCCCGACCATCTTGACCCCGCCCTCCGTCGCCCCGGACGGTTTGACCGAGAAGTCCTCTTTCGGGTGCCTGACCGCAAGGGCCGTTTAGAAATCCTGCAAATTCTCACCCGTTCCATGCCCCTAGATGAATCAGTTTCCTTAGATCTGATTGCCGATAATGCGGTGGGATTTGTCGGGTCAGATTTAAAAGCCGTTTGCCAGAAAGCGGCCTATAGTGCTTTGCGGCGCCAGGTTCCTACGATTGACTCGCGAATTCCAGAAACAATGACGGTAGTCCAAGCCGACTTTTTGCAAGCCCTTAAAGAAGTTAAACCGGCGGTATTGCGCTCTGTGGAGGTGGAATCTCCCCATGTGGCCTGGGACAATATTGGCGGACTTGAACAGATTAAACAAACCCTACAGGAGTCTGTGGAAGGGGCATTACTCCATCCGCAATTATATACGCAAACCAAAGCCCAAGCTCCCAAAGGTATTTTACTTTGGGGTCCCCCTGGAACGGGAAAAACCTTATTGGCCAAAGCGGTTGCATCTCAGGCGCGAGCTAATTTTATTAGTATTAATGGACCTGAGCTTTTGAGTAAATGGGTGGGGGCCAGTGAACAGGCGGTGCGTGAGTTGTTTGCCAAAGCTCGTCAGGCAGCCCCTTGTGTGGTTTTTATTGATGAAATTGATACTTTAGCGCCGGCAAGAGGTCGTTATAGTGGGGATTCGGGAGTGAGTGACCGGGTTGTGGGACAAATCCTCACGGAGTTAGATGGGTTGCAAACGGGGGCAACGATTTTAGTGATTGGAGCCACTAATCGCCCAGATGCCTTAGATCCAGCCTTATTGCGAGCGGGACGTTTGGATTTACAGTTAAAAGTTGATTTACCGAATGCCTCTAGTCGTTTAGCAATTCTGGGGGTCCATAATGATGAACGTCCTTTAGAGGATGTGGATTTAGGCCATTGGGCCGAGGCAACCGAAGGCTGGAATGGCGCAGATTTAGCGTTATTATGTAACCAAGCGGCACTGATGGCAATTCGTCGTTATCGTCATCAGGGAATGACTGACCCAACTGAGATTCGCATTACAACGGCTGATTTTAATCATGCTTACCAACTGTTGATTGAACAGCGTGCCAATTGATTTTTTTTCCCCCTTACTTTAAGTAAGGGGGGAGAATCTCAACTCAGGAAAACCATCCTAAAAAGGAAAATTTGCCAAAATCTCTGCGATCAAATGAGCCACCACCCATATTGGTATAAGTTTAGTTTATGCCGCTATCGGTGGATTTAAAGGGCCAGCTTCTGTCATCCTTGCTTTCTGTTGCTTCAAATCGGCTAGTTGTTTTAGCAATTGTTCTCTTACTTCATAGCGATAGGCAAAAAAATGCTCACCTATCCCTAGGGTCGCTAGATACTCTTCTAGCAGACGGGGCTTGACCCAAGCAATCACCGCCAGTTGCCACCAGAAACGGAACCGCGTCGGTCGGACAATCCCCTGCCGCCAGAGCAAGGAACGGAACAATTGCCACTGTTGCCAATCTAATTTACGGTTCGATTTGCCGCGCCATCCCCCCATCATCATGAAATGGTTGAAGGTTCGTTTCAGGTAGTTAACAGGCTCGTAGATTTCCCAGAAAGCATCGATGTATTCTTCGGTAATCTCTTCCACCGGGCGAGTTGGCTCAAAGTTCATCATCGCTCCCTGATGGAAAGTACCCATGCCATCCACCAGACGACCTTCCCGTTGCAGGCGATTCCACAGGGCAGTATTTTGCAGTGCCTGGAGCAGGCTAAACTGCCCCTGGGGAATACTCGCCTCCATAATAAAATCTTTGATCCGCTGCCCTGCGCCAGATTTCTCATTGTCAAAACCGATAATGAAGCCAGACATAATCTGCAGCCCCATGCGGGTAATTTTGTGACAGGATTCGATCAGGGATTGGCGGGTGTTTTGAACCTTGTTAATGCCCATTAAGCTATCGGTATCTGGTGTCTCAATCCCCATAAACACCAGCACAAAGCCGGCCTTGACCATTAACTCAATCAGTTCGCTGTCTTCGGCCAGATTAAGGGAAGCTTCCGTAATCAGTTTAAAGGGATACTGGTGTTGTTCCATCCAGGGGATCAACTCCCGCAGAAACACCTTGGCATTCCGCTTATTGCCAATGAAGTTGTCATCGACAACAAAAATGTAGCGCCTCCAGCCCAGTTGGTATAACGTCTCCAACTCAGCCAACATTTGTTCTGGGGTTTTGGTGCGAGGTTTGCGGCCATAGAGGTTGATGATGTCACAAAATTCGCATTGAAAGGGGCAACCGCGAGAAAACTGCACGGTAATCGCCAGATAGGCATCCAGATCTAGTAGATCATAGCGGGCGATCGGTGTCATGGTGACATCGGGTTTCTCACTGGCTCTAAAGACACCACTCGGTTCACCCCGCTCCAGGGCCGCCAGGAACAGCGGGATTGTCAGTTCTCCTTCATCCAGAATCAGGTAATCTGCTCCAGCTTTTTGGGCAACTTCTGGATAGGAGGTGGGGTAAGGCCCGCCCACAGCCACTTTTTTACCCAACTGCAACCCTTTGGCAATCAATTCTTGAAAGTCCTTTTTCTGAATGATCATGGCGGAGATGATGACCAAATCGCACCACTCCCAATCGGAAGCCGTTTCTAATCGGACATTGCGATCAACAAACCGGATTTCCCAATCCGATGGCAATAGGGCTGCCACCGTAATCAAACCCAGGGGCGGATTGGTTGATCTTAAACCGGCTAGATCTAAAGTCTCTTGATAGGACCAAAAGGAGTTGGGCATCAGCGGCCACAGTAATAGGGCTTTCATTCAGGTGTCTCCAATGAAGAAGCTAGATGCTTTACATACTAGCCACAAAGCCCAAGTCGATCAAGACTTTTTTTTTACTCATAAATTAGTTCTAAATAAATTGTGAAAAAATAGCTATTTTTTGGAGATTAGCACAATTGAATGCACGATGCTTGCTAAAAACCCGTGTTTTACCATTTTTATCAACGCAATGTAGAGGCTGTTTGCCTCTTTTGGGTATTTTTGGGTAGGTTTGCTAAAAAATCCTGATTCTGACAAACCCTCTTAAAATTCGCAAGCTCCGAATAGTAGAGGTTTCAGTCCCTAGTCAGTCTGTTTTATCGGTAAAACACGAGTTACTAGACATCTCGACCATGACTATTTATGGTCAGGTAAACATAAGCGTAGTTAGACAATTTTATACCGACATGGACAAAAAATTTTCTCCTATTAATTTTCGTCTTTATGACAAGCGGCAGGGAAAAACCAAGAAGGATGACTTGAGAGAAATGGTCAAGGAGGTGATGGAATGGGGGTAGTTCCCTCATACATAATTTGGGATAGATCGATCTGTAGTATTATTTGGCCGATTGGATAGTTTAGGTTCCTATCTCTTGAGATTTAAGCAATATTTATGATCCCAAAATTACCAAGAAATTTATCATAAATCAACTATAAAAAATATAGTTTATGTCTCTTTAATTTTCGACAATAAATAAATTAAATAACTGGTAATTATAGTCAAATTTATGACCAAAATCAATTATATTCAGCTATTTGTCCGATTAATTCTCCTCCCTTAGGAGAGGGACAATCTCGCAGATAGACAGTCAATCATCTTCGGGTGCGATTGTCTGGTTTTAACTAATTGCGGTAAAATTAACCTAAATTCTCTATCGGCAAATTCGATGACTGCCTTCACTACTTCCCTAGCTCTTTTAAGTCAATTTAAATTGGGAGATTTAAACTTAGAAAATCGTCTTGTGCTTGCTCCCATGACGCGAGCGCGAGCCGGAGAAAAACGTCTGGCCAATGAGATAATGGCCGAGTATTACCGGCAAAGGGCCAGCGCGGGATTAATGATTACGGAAGCGACGGTAATTTCTCCCCAAGCTAACGGTTGGCAAAATACCCCCGGTATCTACACCGATGAACAAGCGCAAGCATGGCAAATGGTGACAAAAATCGCCCAAAGAAAAGGAACACCACTTTTTTGTCAATTGTGGCACTGTGGTCGCGCTTCTCATCCTAGTTTTCAGGAAAATCGGGCTTTACCCGTTGCCCCTTCCGCAATTAGGATTAAGGGGGAGTCGTACACACCCATAGGTAAACAGCCCTACGAGACCCCTAGAGCCTTAGAAACCGAGGAAATCCCCACAATTGTCGCCGATTACCGCCAAGCCGCTCAGAGGGCAAAATTAGCGGGGTTTGATGGCATAGAAATCCATGGGGCTAATGGTTATTTAATCGATACTTTTCTACAATCGGCCACTAATCAGCGTCAGGATAAATACGGTGGCAGTTTAGAAAATCGCTATCGTTTTTTACAGGAAGTAGTCGAGGCAATTTTAACTGTTTTTCCCAGTCATCGGGTGGGGGTGCGTCTGTCTCCCAATGGGGTTTATAATGACATGGGTTCCGAGGATTTTCGAGAAACTTTTCTCTATGTTGCCCAAAGATTAAATGAGTACAATTTAGCTTATTTGCATCTGCTAGATGGCTTGGCTTTTGGTTTTCATGAAAAGGGTCAACCGATGCTTTTATCCGAGTTTCGGGCTGTTTTTAATAGTGCTTTAATCGGCAATTGTGGTTATACAAAAGAAACTGCTGAAGCCGCTATTAAGTTAGGAGATGCGGATTTAATTGCTTTCGGTCGCCCCTATATCAGTAATCCCGATTTGGTGGAAAGATTCGCCAATAATTGGCCCCTTAATCCCGATGCTGAGATGAAAGATTGGTATTCTTTTGACAAGGAAGGTTATATCGATTTTCCCAGTTATAAACCCTAGTTAGATATGTGCAATCAATTGTGTCTAGCTACTTATCCATAATAACTACCGCTTTGACTCAGTGGAAGTCAAACAACTTCCCTTTCGCCTTGATGGAGTCTTTCAGCCTCAAAATAATAACCCGAGATTTCATCGTCAAACCAGGGTGGGGACGAGGATAAAGTTATCCCCTCACCCAACCTTACTTACCAACGATTTAAGAAACCGCCACCATTACCCCAGCGCGGTCGGGAATTAAAGAAACCACCACCGTCAGACCAACCATTGCGCCAAGGCCGCGCATTAACGAAACTACCACCGCGACCATCTACCCAACCACCGGCACGACTATTCCCCCAACCGCGATTGCCACCATCTCCCCAGCCTAAAGCTTGTAAACTAGGGTCGGCAGTACCTTCTGGCAGTTGGTTAACTCGTTCGCGTACAGCGCTAGATAGACGACTTAAACGCGCTTCAATGGGATTAGCCTCCTCTGAGGCAGCCTGGGCAGTGCTAGTCAGACCGAAGGCAGATAAAGCGAGAAGAAAGCCGACTAAACCGGTTTTATTGCTGATATTCACCTGAATTTCTGCTCCTATTTGGCTTCTTGGGGATTAATTTGGGCGTGTTCGATAACTTTGAAGGCAAAAAACCCCTTTAATAATTCTGGGGGGATGGGAACCATGCCTTGACTACCGAACCAGCGATCGATTTGACTAACGGTGGCCGTATCATTGGTGATGTAATCCTGCATCATTTTAACAATGGCATAGTTGACATCATCCAAAAAAGTAGAGTTATTTTCAGGAACCATGCAAGCAATGCCAAAATTAGCTAGAGCTTCTTCGGGGACGATTTCGTAAGCTTGAGGGTTATCTCTGAGGATTGTTCCCGCTAAAGAAATGCTATCCCCCGCTATTGCGTCAATTTTACCAGTTTTTAAAGCTTCGATCGCTTCTTCTACGGTGCTGTAGGTAGTAACAATTGTTGCCTGCGGTTGTACTAATTTAATCACATCCACGGCCGCAGAAGTGGGAACCAAGGCGATCCGTTTACCGATTAGGGATTGAGGAGTGGAGAGATTGCTACCCTTTTTGGCTAAAATCCTAATCCCAGAAATGCTGTAACTGATGGAAAAATCGACCACTTTCGCCCTTTCCCAAGTAAAAGCCGTACTACAGGCGATATCGATGTCCCCGCTACGAATGAGATTAATTTTCTCTCCGGGTTGGTTCGCTTCCACCATTTGCAGGGTGACGGGACGACCGAGACGAGTTTGCAATCGTTTTCTAATTCGTTCCAACACATCCATAGAATAGCCGACTAATTCCCCCTTATCATTGATGTAGGAGTAGGGAATCGCATCAAAACGGGTTCCTACGGTCAAAAATCCCGTGCGAGCCACTTTTTCCACCACTGTTTCCGCTAAACTTGCACTGGCGAGGAACATAGGTAATATGCAACCCAGTCCCACTAACTGTAAAATTTTCTTCATAAATCGAGTGCTTGCTCCCGTACAAACATAACTATACTAGAAGTCGCTAAAAAATCTTCAAGGTTTCCATAATAATTTCTGTGAACTTTTACAAATTAGATGGCGGTTCAAGGCGAATTAATTGGCCGTTACCTTCATCGGTGAGCAGGTATAAAAATCCATCAGGACCTTGACGCACATCCCGCACCCTCTGACCGATGGGAATCGCTTCTTGATTGATAATTTCACCGGATTTATTCACTGACAGACGGCGAATATCCCTGGAAACTAAACCACCGGCGAATAAATTTCCCTGCCAATCAGGAAAACGATTACTGGTATAAAAGACCAATCCCGAAGGAGCGATCGCAGGTGTCCAAATTGTTTTCGGATCGATCATACCGGGGCGAGATTTTTCGCGGGAAACCGGGGTATTAGTGCCGTACTCTTGACTAGCAGAAACCACTGGCCAACCATAATTTTTACCTTTTTCAATTAAATTTAATTCATCCCCTCCTTTCGCTCCGTGTTCTGTTGCCCAGACTCTTCTAGTCATCGGATCAAAGCTGATTCCTTGAATATTCCGATGGCCATAACTCCAAATTTTAGAACCCGCAAAAGGATTATCTTTCGGTATAGAACCATCGTCATTGATGCGGATAATTTTACCTAAATGACTTTGCCGATTTTGGGACTGTTTTCTAATTAAATCCCCCGCTAATTGTAGGGGAGGATTGCCCCCGTCCCCAATCGCTACCAATAAAGTGCCATCCGGTAGCCATAATAACCGCGAACCGAAGTGTTGAGAGCCAGTTTTTGCCTGGGAAACTTCAAAAATAACCCGCACATCTCGCAAACTTGCACCATCATAAACCGCACGAGCGACGCGGGTACGATTAGCCTCCTGGTCTCCGTGGGCATAAGTTAGATAAATCCAGCGATTTTGGGCAAATTGGGGATGAATTGCCACATCGAGCAATCCTCCTTGTCCGACGGCAAAAACTTCGGGAACTCCAGCGATGGCTTTTGGTTCTAATTTGCCCTCTCTAACCACTCTTAAACGACCGGGACGCTCTGTGATGAGGATTTCCCGGTTAGGTAGCCAAACCATCGACCAGGGATGCTCTAAACCCTCGATTACGGTCACTTTTTGCCATTGATTTCTCTGGGAATTATTCGCCGAAGTTAATACATTTGCACCTTGACAACTGGAGATAATTATGGTAATTAAAACGCTAGATACTAAAGGCGAGAAAAGGCGATTGAAAGAATTAAGCATTAGTTGGTAACTCCCCAAGTTTGCCATGGCATAGACATCATTAAGGTTGGTTCGGGTTAATTGCTCGTACAAACTATTTTGCAATACCTCTAATTTTCGCTTTGACTTTTTCAATGAATGAAGAAGAATTAACATCGTGGAGATGTTGTTTACTGGCTTTACTTAGGATTGATGCCACTAAACCAAAGGAGGACTGTGAAGAAAAAATCAAATCATTACAACTGGCTAACAAATACATATCCATTAATGCTTCTATGCCATTTTGAACGCGATCAGGACATTGATCCCAGTTCTGGTGCATTCTTTCTCCCGATGGTGGAAACCATTTTGGTGTGGTGATAATATTTGGGAACTCCTCTTGAAATTTTTCAACAACTTCTTGAGAATCTGTCGCCAAGAAAATGCTGTTAAATTTATTGTTTTTGTTGATTTTTTTAGTATTAGTAATTAGCTTATCTAAAGGAATCTTCATGTCTGTATATCTAACATGAACGCCTAGGGTATTCACTCCAAAGTAAGATGATCGGAAATCTTCGATAGACTGAACAATTTCAGGTTTCAGGCTTAGATGAGAGTTTAATACCTGTTTGATAATAGTACGATCATCCATTTTTGCCAAGTAATCGAACTTCCCATGAAAGAGTTGTCTCATCTGGTTGATTTTATGAGTATAGGCACAGAAAACCAGAATCTCACTCTCATAATTTGTTCTAGATAATTCAACCGACATAGATTGATCCGAAATCCTTAAATCTTTTCTTAGTCCACCAAAAGATTGATCTAACTTATCAATCCATATCTCAGGATAGACAGACTTGGTATCAGGTATAGATTCTACTGAAACGGTCTTTGGACAGTTAAAAAATAGAGGGAAGGAGTTGATATCGTCATGACAATAAGTATTATCCCGCCAATCAATAACTAACTGGCGATTACTAATTTCACTATAGATTATTGCACCACAGGCGGCCAGAATTCGGTTTCCCATGCCAGAGGAACCTTTACAAATCAGAAATTTTCTAGAGCTATTCATATTTTCTATTAAGTATCTACTAAACTATAAACCTAGGCGACGGCGAGCTCTTTTCAAACTAAAGGGGGAGTGAGCCATAAATAGCTTCACAAATTCTAGGCGACGCAGATAGAATCTGTTGGGTTAAACCCTTTAAAACGGATCTTCTCGACTTTGTGTGATAATTTTTGCTTATGTAAGGTTAAATGCTTACTGGGCAATACTTTTAGGACTATTTTGTGGAAGAAACTATCAGTATAAACCTCGTTTCCACACAGAAACCAGAAGATACTTAAAACTTCCTTGAGTAGGTCGGAACGAGTAAAAACTGTTAAAATAACTGGCGGCAAAGAACTAGGTAAAGGCACCTCATCAAGAGACATTGGTAAACTTGTTAAATTCATAGACTACCGCAAAACAAAAATTTTAACATCTGCACAAATCATGCCCAATATGGTAACACCTTAATTTGACTGTGTCAAGCTTGATCACACTTAGATAACTCCCAGCTAGAATTTTTTGACCTTAACTGGAGAGAAAACTTTTATTATAATGTTCTATCTCCTGTCTCCTTTTCATGACCACTTACTTAACCGTAACTTTCTATCCCTAGATAAAATTTTGCATAGTTAGCGATTACTAAAAATTATATCATTGAAAACCCCTATCGGTCATTAAAGGGATAAGGAATAATTATTTTAGATACTTTATGTTTTTTCTCACCTGCTTCTCTAAGTATCTTGAGTCAGATAGCGGATGCGAGATTTCAGAAATTCAGCGACTCCATAAATTTCATCAAGACTGTCTATATTCGTGGTTGCTTTTTTACCAGTTTCGACGTTATCGGGAATACTGATTGATTTCTTGCCAGTTTTTTTGAACCACAGACGACAGACTGTTTTGGTTACTTTTCCATCTAAGTTGATACCAAAATAACTTCTAGTATCTTTAAATTGAATGCGTGCGGTATTGATTTCTTCCCGTAGAATTGATTTAATAATGTAAAATACTTCCAGTTTTTCGGGATTAATTCCAGGTTCCTCTGGTTCTTCTGGTGGAGGATCTTCTGCTGGTATATCAGGAGGATTTTGTCCAGTTTTTTTGATGATATCATTGATATACTCTTTGAGAGAACGCTTAATAATTTCTGTGAATTTTTCAACAACTAATGCAGTTCTCACTCCAGAATACACATGACTAACAAAAAACTTAACAAATTCGGGGGAAGGATCATTTAATTGCTGGGCAATCACTTTTTTAACTTCTTTGGTGTACAATAAATTGCGAGCAGCCTCTTTTATTTTGCCAGAATTGAAGTCAGATGTGCTAGTGCTAGATTTAGAAAAACGTTTTAATTCGTTAACAGAAGAGTCGTCAAAGTCGAGAATGTTAAACTCAAAAAATGGCTTATTGTCCATGATATTATCCTTGACGATATCCGTATAAAACCGATAGATAATCCCATTAGTTAAAACTCCAAAGTTAGCTCCAGTTGCATTAAAATATCGATGCAGTTGGGAACTATGTTTAGGATGCTCAAGATTTTGATGACAGCTTTTACATTCCATCAAAATAATCGGTTGATTGTCCAAACAAATAGCATAATCTACTTTTTCTCCTTTTAATCCAGTTAAATCGGCACTATATTCGGGGTGAACTTCCATGGGATTGAACACATCGTAACCCCATGCTTGCAAAAAAGGCATAATAAAAGCTGTTTTGGTTGCCTGTTCGTTTTGGATTTGAGAACGAGAGGTTTCAACTTTTTGAGCAATTTCTTTGAGTTTATCGATTTCCATGATAGCCTCATTATCTAGGATGTGTGGGTTCTCAGCCTAACCATAATTTAACCTTTTTTTTACATCAGGGTCAAGCATTTTTTACTGTCATCATCATTGATTCACAAATATTTACACTAATCCAGTGCCATCCGGATATTTTGTGCTATCATTTCTAGGAACGGGTTATTTTTCTTATGTCGCCATTTGATCAAAGATAATGCTTGCTTTAGAACAGCTTTATGAACGGGAGTATGATCGCTGGTTAAGCGAGACGATCGAGTTATTAAAAAATCGTCAGTTCGATCGGGTAGATTACGAACATTTAATCGAGGAGTTGGCAGCTTTGGGACGAAGCGAAAAAACTGCTGTTAAAAGTTTAAGTTTACAAATAATAATCCATCTCCTAATTTATCAATTTTGGACAACAGAAAAAGAAAGAAATAGTAATCATTGGGCGGCAGAGATTATCCCTGTTCGAGTACAATTAGAAGATAAGCTCACCACCAATTTAAGCAAATTTCTAGAACTAGAGTTAGAGAATATCTATGAAAATGCCCGCTTAATTGCCGAAAAAAAGACAGGATTAAAAAATTTACCGATAATTTGTCCCTACTCTCTGACACAAATTCTTGAGAAACAGTGGTTTCCCGATACAGATAATCAATAAACTCTCAAAAATATGGACTCTCACAACAGTGAACCGATTATAATTGCCGAAGCTGTGGAAAAATGGTATGATAACCGCTTTCATGCTTTGCGGGGAGTCAATCTCACTGTGAATAAACAGGAAGTGGTCGTGATTATGGGTCCGTCTGGTTCGGGAAAATCCACCTTTATCCGCACTTTTAACGGGTTAGAATCCTATCAAAAAGGCCGCATTATTATTGACGGAATAACTGTGTCCCACAACCTCAAAAATATCGAGGCAATCCGTCAGGAAGTTGGCATGGTTTTTCAACAATTTAACCTATTTCCCCATCTGACGGTATTAGATAATGTCACCCTCGGTCCGATGTGGGTGCGCGGTTGGAAAAAAGCGCAAGCGGAGGAAATAGCGAGAAAACTCCTCGAAAAAGTTGGTATTCTCGAACAAGCGCTTAAATATCCCCCTCAGTTATCGGGAGGACAACAGCAGCGGGTGGCGATCGTTCGCGCTTTGGCCATGCAGCCGAAGGTGATGTTATTCGATGAACCCACCTCAGCTTTAGACCCAGAAATGGTGCGAGAAGTCTTGGAAACAATGCAAAGTTTAGCCAAATCGGGGATGACCATGGTTTGTGTCACCCACGAGGTAGGATTTGCGCGAGAAGTGGCCGATCGAGTGGTATTTATGGATCAGGGTTTAATTTTGGAAATTGCCCCCCCAGCAGAATTTTTTAATAATCCTCAATCCGATCGAACTCAGCAATTTTTAGCAAAAATTCTTTGATTTTCCATGACTTGCTCTGCAAAATTAAGTTATCGAGGAGCTATTGAATCAAAATATCGGCTCTTTTGGATTTGGTGGGTAAAATGTATTCTAAGATACAGTCCTGCTGGCGAGGGAGTGGAAGGAACCACAGAGACACAGAGGACACAAAGATCGATCGAGCCTATGTGAGTTAAACTCATCACACAAAGAATAAGAGATCCGAAGATTTTGGATTTTTGCCAGAAATCTATGATTAAACCATCTCTTTTTCTTTTTCTACCTCGACTAAAAGGGGAACGAGATTTTCATTTAAACGACCGGCTCGAATTAGTTCTGCGTAGGTATTAGCTTCGATATCAAGTAAAGTATCTTGAAATTGTTCGGCCACCACGTCTTTTAATTGTGGGTTTTCCTGTAGTAATTTTTGCAACTGATCGCCCAAGGACTTTAATTGTCCTTCCACCAGAGTTTTTTTGTCGCGATAAAATTCGGGATCGATATCGGGAAAACGTTCTGGTTGTTGTAGATAATTAGACACCCTAGTTAAAGCAATCTGACGAGCAATTAAGGCCGAATATTCGGTGCGAATCGGTTGATCACCAATAAGATTGAGGGCATTTAACAGCCATTGTATAGATAATCCTTGCACCAATAAAGTAAATAAAACCACCCCAAAAACCACGTCAATAATTTCTTGACGGTAGGGGATAGAGGTAGGAACACTTAACGCTAGGGCGATCGAAACCGAACCGCGCAATCCTCCCCACCATAACACCGTTCTTTCCTTGAAACTGATCCTATTACCCGTAATTAGGTTACTAATTCCCCCTAGTCCAAAAATTGAGAACAGACGGGAAACCACCATAGCGGCGATCGCTATTAAAATCCCGGTTAAGTGACTGCCGAGACTCTCAAAACGAGTTTGATCACCGATCAGTAAAAAGATGATGGAATTGACAAAAAAGGCGATAAATTCCCAAAATTCGCTAACTACCAGGCGCGTGCGGGGACTCATACCAATGCGCGAACCGAGATTACCGAGAATAATCCCGACAATTACCACCCCAATCACACCGGATCCGCCTAATTTTTCCGTGACGAGATAGGTTCCATAGGCAGAAACTAGGGTGAGAGACTGTTCCACAAAAGGCAGATCGAAGCGTTGGGTAAGGTAGGAAATGCCGAAACCGATCACGCAACCCACACCGATGCCAATCCCCACAAAGGTGCAGAATCGAGCGATCGTCACGGGGACGGAAAAGGTATCGACTCCCAAGGGAATCCCCACCAAGAGGACAAAAGCCACCACAGCGACCCCATCATTAAAGAGACTTTCCCCTTCCATCAGGATCGTCAGTTTTTTACTGGCCCCCAATTCTTTAAATAGGGCAATCACAGAGACGGGATCGGTGGCAGCTAGGGCAGCACCCAACAGAAAAGCGATCGATAGGGGTAAATTGGCAAAAATATGTAGGGGATAGGCGACTCCCAAAACGGAGATAATCACCCCGATAACGGCAAAAAGGACGATAGTAACCCAATATTCCTTTAATTTAGCCCAAGGAATATTCCAAGCGGCTTCAAAAAGGAGGGGAGGCAGAAAAATTTCCAGAATTAATTCCGGGGAAAGATTAACTAGACGCAAATCTAAAAAAGCTAAACCCATACCGACAATAACTAACAGCAGGGTGTAGGGAATTTTGCGGAGGAAGGCAACGGTTCTCGATAAAGTGGCGACACTCAAGGAAATGGTCAAAACTAGCAGGAATTGCTCTAAATTATGAGCGATCGCCTCGTTAGCAGTAGATTCTAGACTCATTATTTTCAGTTATCAGTTATCAGTTATCAGTTATCAGTTATCAGTTATCAGTTATCAGTTATCAGTTATCAGTTATCAGTTATCAGTTATCAGTTATCAGTTATCAGTTATCAGTTATCAGTATTAAGTGGCAATTGCGGGGCTTTCTTTTTTCTTTTCAGTGATTACTGTTTACTGATTACTGATTACTGATCACTGAAAAAGTCTCCTAACACCCTAGTCATTCGGGGACTGAGGAGAGATTTTCAAAGAGGAAATAGCCCCTTCTTCTATGGGGGTTTCTGATGTATTTCTTTCGCCACCGAGAGAAGGAGTTTTACTATTGCCAGAACCGCCACTTTTCGGGGGTTTCGAGGAGAGGAATCGGGCCTCGAACTGTTTGATCAGCACATACAACACCGGGACGAGAAATAAACTCAACACCGTGGAAATCAGATAACCGCCTAGGATTGCAGTTCCCAGGGACCAACGACTCATCGCCCCGGCGCCGGAAGCGATAACCAAGGGCAAGAAACCGACTAAACCGGAAATAGCCGTCATCAGAATCGGTCTTAAGCGTTCCGTCGAGGCCCGGGCTGCCGCATCGGGAATACTTAAACCCAAAGTACGGGACTGGTTAGCGAATTCCACGATTAAAATCGCATTTTTAGCCGCTAAACCGATCAACATGACCAAAGCCACCTGAGCATAGATATTATTATTCACCGCCGGGAACAGACTACCCACTTGTAGGAAATTCGCCCGCAACAGTAAGGCCCCCATGGCACCTAGGATCGCTAGGGGAACCGTAATCATGATGATAATCGGGTCGATATAGCTTTCGTACTGGGCCGCAAGGACGAGGAAAACCACAATAAAGGCTAATCCGAAGATAACTGGGGCAGCCCCGGCGGAAGTTTTTTCTTGGAAAGCTGTACCCGTCCAAGCGTAACCGAAACCGGGCTGCAGGACTTTCCGACAAACATCTTCCATCACTGCGATCGCCTGTCCCGTACTAAAACCGGGGGCGGGACTACCCTGAACGTTAATCGAGGGATAGAGGTTAAAGTTAGTGATAATCGGTGGATAGGTGAAGCGTTTGACGCTAACCAAACCCGATAGGGGAATATTGGCCCCGGTACGGGAACGGACGTAAAGACGGTTAATATCTTCAGGATTAGAGCGATAATCCGCTTCTGCTTGGGCAAAGACTCGATACAAGCGATCGCCTAAGACGAATTGATTGACGAAGTTGGAACCGAGATAGGTTTGCAGGGTACCGAAAACGGCCTGCATATCGACGTTTTGCGCCTGTAGCTGGTTGCGATTGATGGAAAGTTCCAGCATCGGCGTGTCGGTGGTAAATTGGGTGAAAATTCCCGATAATTCTGGTCTTGTTCGGGCCTCGGCCATGACGTTATTAGCGTTGGCAATCAAAGCGTCCATGGGGAAAGAAGCGCGGTTTTGGATAAATAACTCGAAACCGCCGGTAGAACTTAATCCATCCACGGGGGGCGCATTAACGGCGAAAGCGCGAGCATCTGGGACTTTAGTGGCTAATTGTTGGTTAATTTTCCGCAGAACCCCGAAAACCGACTTATCTTCCCCGGGCCGTTCCGACCATTCTTTTAACTTGACAAAAAATAGCCCTTGGTTGCTGCCACTTCCGGCAAAACTAAAGCCCGCCATACCGACAAAGTGTTCGATTTCTTCGATACCGTCGAGAATTTCTTCGTTAATCTGACGGATAACCTGGTCGGTGTAGCGCAGGGAAACCCCGGGGGGTGCTTGCACCAAAACGAAGGCATAACCTTGGTCTTCTTCGGGGATAAAACCCTGGGGAGTGGTGCTATAACTCCAAGCTGTGAGAAAGAGGGCGGCGATAAAGAAGGGTAACACTAAAAAACGGATGCGGATCAGAAATTCGATCGAGCGTCGATAGCCTTCTTTAACTGCGTTGAAACCTCGATTAAAGCCCTCGAAAAACAGTCCCAAGGGTCCGCGGGTGCCTTGGGGCGGTTTCATGATAATCGCCGACATGGTGGGGGAAAAACTGAGGGCGTTAAAGGTGGAGATGATAATTGAAGCGGAGATGATGACGGCAAATTGTCGATAAACGATCCCCACCGTACCGGGGAAGAAGGTGACGGGAATAAAAACTGCCAGCAGTACAAGAGAACTGGCGATCACCGCCGAGGTTAACTCACCCATGGCATCGAGGGCAGCTTGAAATGGCCGCATTCCCTGCCGTAATTTTTCCGATACCGCTTCTACGATCACGATGCCGTCGTCCACCACTAAACCGGTGGCTAGAATGACGGCAAACAAGGAGAGGTTATTGAGAGAATAGCCTAAAGCCAGGGCGACGGCCATGGTTCCGATCAAAGATACGGGAATAGCGATCGCCGGAATGATCGTGGTGCGCCAATCCTGAAGGAAGATAAAAATGACGAGAATAACCAGTAAAATCGCCTCCACCAGAGTGCTAAAGGCTTCTTCCAGGGAAGCGGCGACAAAGGCGGTATTATCGAGGGTAATGGCGATATTTAACCCCGGGGGGAAACTTGGTTCTAGTTCCGCCATTTTTTCTTTTACCAGTTTGGCAGTATTCCAAGCGTTGGAACCGGGCAACTGATAGACGATATAGACAACGGCGGGGGATTTGTCGAAATAGGCGGCGGTACTGTAGCTTTCGGCTCCGATTTCTGCGCGTCCTACGTCTTTAATTCGGATTAAATCGCCATTTTCCCCGACTTTGACGACGATATTTTCCGCTTCCTCCCCGGTGGCAACCCTACCAACGGCGCGAATGGCGATCTGGAATTGCTGCTCTTCGGGACTGGGATCACCGCCAATTGTCCCCGCACCCACCTGAATATTCTGTTCTCGGATCGCCTGTACTACTTGTTCCGCCGATACACCCCTAGCGGCTAAAGCATCGGGATTAAGCCAAAAACGCAGGGCGTATTCCCTTTCCCCGATGATTGTTGTACTACCAACCCCCTCGATCCGGCGAATCTCAGCATCGATGACTCGGTCAACAAAGTTACTTAAAAAGACCGTATCGTAGGGATAATTACCCTTTTCGTCCGGTTTGGCGGAAATCCCGTAGGCAAGGGTAACGCTGGGGGATTGGGTATTGGTTGTCACCCCCTGCCGGTTCACTTCTTCCGGTAAACTAGCGGCGGCGGTACTGACACGGTTTTGTACCAACACTTGGGCAATGTTCCGATCCATTTCCACCGGGAAAAAGACATTCACCGTACTCTGTCCAGTATTGGTACTCTGGGACTGCATATAAACAATCTGTTCTGTCCCGTTAATCTGGCGATCGAGTACCGTGGTAACGTTATCCTGTACGGTTTTGGCATCGGTTCCCAAATAGTTGGCATTTACCGCTACCTGAATAAATGCCAACTGGGGCAGTTTTTCTAGGGGTAAAAAGGGAACAGCGATCGCTCCGATCAAAACGATTAAAATCGAGCAAACTGTGGTCAGAACGGGTCTTTTAATGAAGGTATCGGCAATACTAAGGATCATAGGGCGTTACTGGTTCATCTTTTCTAGGATAGTTGCGGCGGTGGGAGATTTACGAGTCAGATAATTAAATATTAATAGTTTAAAGATGGTATCTAGGATAACGGGAACAGTGGCCACAAACAAGCTAATAAATGTAATATTCTCGCGCCAACCAAAGTGCCGGAACAAAGTTTCTAAGATTACCGTCCAACCCTCCGCCGAATGAAAACCGACAAATATATCGGTAAAGAGAATAAAAATAAAGGCTTTGGTGATATCATTTAAGCTGAGAAAATAACGACTAACATAAGCTCGCGTAATTGCCAATTGTTGACGACCAAAAATTAAGATCGAAATAAAGGCTATTAATCCCGTGAGATCCGATAGTAAGTTTTTCCAACCATCTTGACTTTCATAACCAGCTTCTCTGAATAATTCTTGCACCTGTTCCCGAAAGGTTTCTTCTGATTCATTCCCTACTTTTGCTACTCCTAAGACGTGCTTGATTTCTTCAATTTCTTGAAGTCTAGCAAATTCCCTGAGATATTTTTCGCCAATTTCTTGAGAAATATAAACTTCTGATATTTTCGCTCTATCCACACCAAAATAGTTTAAAACAGGGCTAAAAATAAAGTTCCTACTAATAACCTGCACCAAGAGAGGAACTAAAATAATAATCAGGATAAAACGAATAGCAATCCGTTGCTGTTGTCGCAAGGTACGGAGTTGTTTAATAACGGTTTGTTCGTATTCGGGGGTTAATTCTTGCTGGAAGTTAAAAAATTTATTACCAGTTGCAGGAGAAATTATCTGGTTATCTTTATCCCTGGGTTTATCATCGGTGAGATTGGTATTAGGCAGATTTGGGGTTTGATTATTCGGTAATGGGGGCAGCAATTCCCCTAAGTCTAGGCGATATTTACCGATAATATCCTCGATCGCCTTTAAAGTCTCTAGGATGTTATTATTTTCTGGGTTAGTTTGCGGATTGATAAAATTACCCAGACGCACTTGAGTTAAATCGAGACGTATCTGTAATAATTCTCGCTCTAGGGTACTTTGAAAGTAATCATAAACACTTTTTCCTCCCACGGCAGCCGGGGAAATTTTTTGTCCCCCAAAATGTTTATCTTCGATCGCTTTAATTTTCAGCGCTCTCTGATAAGCTGATTCTAAGGCCACTAAAGAGCGTCTTTCTACCCATTGATTAACTCGATTCCAAGGCACGGCTATAATCCTCGCTTTTCTGTCATCACAATCACCACGGTAAGCTATCAGCGTTGGCTAGATATCTACTTTCGAGAAATATCCATAATATTATTACATTTTGAGCGCAGGTGATGCACTCCCACCATTGAGGAAATACAACGTTTCTCATCAAAATAAATTGTAACCTAATTTGTTATCGACGACCGATGACTGACTCCCTAAAACGAAAACCTCCTAGCTCTCCCTTAAGATAAAGGCTATCATTAAATTTAGCAATAAATTTTAGAGATTGAATGTTCCTCGACAAATAAACTATAGTTACTTTGAAAGATTTCAGGAGTAAATCTATTAGCCTGTTGCCGACAATTTTCTGGAGCAATTTTATCAGCGTGATCAACAAAATATTTAACTGCTTCTACCAAAGATTGGGGATTTTGTTCCCCAAAAAGTAATCCTGTTCCCTGGGGAGAATTTTCCCGCAGATCTCGCACGGTTTCTAAAGCACCTCCGGCAGCAAATGCAATCACGGGAGTACCACAAGCTTGCGCTTCCACTAAAGCAATACCAAAATCCTCACAAGCAGCATAAATAAACGCTTTTGCTTTCGACATATATTCTGCTACCATTCGATCGGACACTGCCCCTAAAATCTGAATGTTATCCCTTGCTAAATGTCGGATTAAAGCCATCTGGGGACCATCTCCAATAACCACTAGGGGTAATCCCAATTGATTAAATGCCTCCACAATTAAAGGGACTTTTTTATAACTAACCAAACGAGATACTACTAAATAAAAATCTTCTTTTTTCTCTTGGTAGGGAAAACGCTCAATTTGTACGGGAGGATAAATAACTTTTGCCTCCCGTCGATAACAGCGCCAAATTCGTCTAGCGGTGTGGTGGGAATTAGCCAGAAAATAGTCCACACGATTAGCAGAAATCACATCCCACTGACGCAAACCATGCAAAAGATAACGGGTGAAAATACCGGGTAATCCCTGTCCTAACTTACTATTAGCCAGATAGTCAAAAGTTAAATCCCAAGCATAACGCATCGGAGTGTGACAATAACAAATGTGCACCTGATCCGGTCGTATTAAAACCCCTTTAGCCACACAATGGGAGGAGGATAAAATCACATCATAATCCTCTAAATTTAACTGCTCGATCGCTAGGGGAAGAAAAGGTAAGTATTTTTGTACGCCATTTCTCGCTTTCGGGAAATTTTGCAGAAAAGTTGTCCCGATCGAGCGACCATAGAGATAACTATCGGGATTAGTGGACTCAAAATCGATCAAAGCGTATAAATCCGCCTCTAGACATTGTAAAATCTCCCTAACCACTAATTCCGATCCCCCCGTCGCCTTTGGGGTTAACCACTCGTGAACCAGAGCGTACTTCATAGGATAATCAATAATCTCAGCCGTAATTATAGCAGTAAGGGATCAATAGTTCACTTTCTGGTTTTCTCTTCCCCAAAATTACCGATACCTATCCGATCAAGGTAAAAAACACCAGAAAGAAATTATTAAAATTTTCCAGAAAAATTGCAAAGTTTAGTAAAAATTACTAGCAAGATCAGATGATCGAGTTCATAATGGGGATCAAGGAAAAAATAGACTTAAACCGATTGGGATCAAGAAAAACTAGCTTGATATACAGAAGATAACTAATTAATGAGGTTTGCTATGATCACCCTGCAACAAGTGCGCTGTCCTAATTGTGGAAATTTTGCCGAAAGACAGCATATTTTAGAACACCATCTCGTTAGCACCGCCTGTTCTCACTGTGATTATCTGTTAATTAGCTGCAGTCTCACAGGAAATGTACTAGAGTGCTATGCACCCGGTATTGGTTTAAGAAATTAACACTGCCCCCTAGCCGGATCGAAAATGTCTTGTCAAAATTAGAGTGAGAAGACAAAATCAAGGAGCTAAGTAGCTATGGGGGGTAATTTCTTCAAGGGAGCGATCGCCCTGGGGGTAATAGCGGGGATTATGGGATTTACCAATCCCCCCCAAGAACTTTACAGCGAATACGCCGCCGAAAAACTCCTCGCTCATGCCGACAAAATTGCTTGCGAGAAAATCAGTCTCTGTGACTCGATCGATTCCTTGCCAGTGGCAGCCAGAAATGTGATCAAAAATCAAATCTTAAAACCAGCGATCGAAACCTCTAGTCAACGGCAAAATTTAGGTGTGTTCAGTATTTACACCACAGAAGTACCGGGGGTGGCTAAAATTAGAACTATTGGCGCTTTTGGGCATTTCTTAACTTTCTCGGAGACTTAGGCTTTGATTAGTGCTGGTTTAACGGCTACCAGCTTAATAATGAGTTAAGATGATCGTGTTAACCCGCGATTTAAGCGATAGAGTCGTCAAGAATACAGATTAATGCTGCCTAACCGTGTTTAATTTTCTGCCCATTCTCCGAAAAGCGATCGCCCGTTGGTGGTCCGAATTCACCCTCCAAACTAAATTAATGGCTGCGGCTACTTTAGCCGTTTCTTTGTTGATGAGTGGTTTAACCTTTTGGGCGGTTAACACGATCCAGCAGGATGTGCGTCTCAATGATACCCGTTTTGGCCGGGATTTAGGGCTGTTATTAGCCGCGAATGTCTCCCCCCTCATTGCTGAGGACAATTTAACCGATTTAGCCCGTTTTTCAGCCCGTTTTTATAGTAGTACCTCCAGTGTTCGTTATTTAATCTACGCTAACGAGGAGGGTGAAATATTTTTCGGTATTCCCTATTCTACCGCCGAAGTTAAGAACTCCCTGACGATCGAGCGTCGCATTCAATTACCAGAAAATTATGGCGAAAATGGGGAAACTCCCCTCATCCGTCAGCATAAAACCCCCGACGGTGAAGTCACCGATGTCTTTGTTCCCTTAAATCATGAAGGCAAATATTTGGGAGTATTAGCGATCGGGATCAATCCTAACGCTATTGTGGTGGCTTCTTCTAATCTAACCCGTGATGTTACTATTGCCGTTTTTGTCTCGATTTGGGCTATGGTGATTCTCGGGGCAGTTTTTAATGCTTTGACTATCACCAAACCGATCAAGGAGTTATTAGTCGGGGTAAAAAATATTGCAGCGGGAAATTTTAAGCAGCGCGTTGATTTACCCCTGGGAGGAGAGTTAGGGGAATTAATTCTCAGTTTTAATGAAATGGCGGAAAAATTGGAGCGATACGAGGAACAAAATATCGAAGAAATGACCGCCGAAAAAGCGAAACTAGATACGTTAATGTCCACTATTGCTGATGGAGCAATTCTCTTAGATACTAACTTTCAATTATTATTAATTAATCCAGCAGCTCGGGAAATATTTGGCTGGGAAGATCGGGAAATTATCGGTAAAAATGTTTTACATCTTTTTCCCTCGGAGTTAACCGTTAAACTAACTAAACCCCTCTATCAAATTGCGGCGGGAGAACCACTCCAGAATGAAGAAACCGCTAATCAAAATCAGAAAAATGCTGTTATTAATCAGGAAAATAATAACTATGCCCCAGCGGAATTTAGATTATCTTTAACTTACCCGAAACCCTGCACAATTCGCATTTTGTTAACTCAGGTATTCGATCAGTATCGGGAGAATGTCCGGGGAATTGCCATGACGCTACAGGATATCACCAGAGAAACAGAATTAAATGAGGCAAAAAGTCAATTTATTAGCAATGTTTCCCATGAGTTAAGAACACCTTTATTTAACATCAAATCTTTTATTGAAACCCTGACAGAATTTGGTGAGGATCTCAGCGATACAGAAAAAAGAGAGTTTTTAGAAACCGCGAATCATGAAACCGATCGCTTAACTCGTTTAGTTAATGATGTTCTCGATCTTTCTCGGTTAGAATCCTCGCGTAACTATAACTTAGATGCGCTCGATATCGGACAATTAATCGAACAAACCCTAAGAACCTATCAACTCAATGCTAGGGATAAAGGACTAGAATTAAGCTCGGAAATTGAAGCCAATTTACTACCAATTTTAGGCCATTATGATCTACTCTTACAGGTATTAACTAATCTAGTTGGTAACTCCCTAAAATTTACTCCTGCCGGCGGTAAAGTGGTGATCCGTGCCTATAAAATAAGCAGAGATAATCCCCAAGAAACTCTCAAAATTCGCGTAGAAGTATCCGATACTGGTATTGGCATTGATGCCGAGGATCAAAGTGCCATATTTGATCGATTCTATCGGGTAGAAAATCGCGTTCATACTCTAGAAGGGACGGGATTAGGATTATCGATCGTCAAAAATATTATTGAAAAACACTATAGTCAAATTAATTTGATTAGTGAAGTGGGAATTGGCACAACTTTCTGGTTCGATCTAGATTTATATCAAGGCTTGATCGCCAGCAAAAAAATTAACGACGTGAGTTTATAAAAGCCAAAGCAATACTGGCCAAAATCAGGGTTAATAATAGCAATAATCCCTTATTTCTGAGACACCAATTTTTAAAAACCCTAGGCAGCGGGAGAGGAGGAATTTTTTCGGCTATTATTTGGCTATTTTTGTATAAAGTGCAACTGGTAGCGTAGGGACGTTGGGGAAAATTACAGCTATCATCGCCATGATAAAGACAGGTTTCACATAAAAACTCACCCGTGACGGCTTGATGTAGGGTCATACCGGGATGACCATAGGCCTTGAAAATATTAGCACAGTAGGGACATTGTAAGGCTTGACTATCGACCTTGTGCTGACAACGAGGACAGGTAATCATGATCGCTAAATTTTCCCTTTGAGGATTGTCATTGCTAAGGTAGATCCCCCCGCCTATCGGCACCCCCCTTATCAAGGGTAGATCCCCCCGCCTATCGGCACCCCCCTTATCAAGGGTAGATCCCCCCGCCTATCGGCACCCCCCTTATCAAGGGTAGATCCCCCCGCCTATCGGCACCCCCCTTATCAAGGGGGGCAGGGGGGATCGAACCCAAAATCTATCTTCAATTTAATTATAACCAGCTACTTAGCAAAATCCCCTGGCTTTTTCCGGTTATTTGACTAAATAGCTGCGCCATTGGGAGGCAACTTCTTCCAGTAAACGCCAAGTTTTTCCCTCGATCTGTCTTTGTAAATAAAGATCAAAATTGTTGTGTTGTTTGGTATCTTTTTGATGGGGCAATTGTAGAGTTAGATCGTAATCCCCCTGCAAGTGATAGGCGGGCAAATTGCCCACATAAATCGGTTCCAGACTGGTGACATTAATTTTAGCAATTTTTACCTGCGGCTCATCGATCTGTAAAGATTGACTAAGACGATCGGATGTGTGACGAAATTGTAATAAAAGGGCTTTAGTGACGATTTCTCCAGGGGGGGCAAATTCTTGGGGGGGAGTGACACTACCACAAGCAGTCAGGAAGACAAGGAAAATACTGGTTAAAAAACCGAGAAAACGGCGCATACAATGATATTTTGAAAAAGAATGGCAGCGGGTTAAGAAAGATTATGACTCAACCAAACGAGCGAGAGAATTTCAGCCAAGCAGAAACGGTGATCCGACTACAAGAGGCGATCGAGCAGTTAAATTCGATCGTTTCCCAACTTAACACGGGAACGGGGACAGTGTTACCTCCCAAAGTTGTCGTTGATAATCTTCTTAACTCAACGCAACAGTTAGCCGCTGCCTTAAAACCAGACGAATTCGCGGAAGTTGAGCAAAGTTTAACCCCAGATTCTCCCATGGAAGCAGTCGAGGGAATCGACGATATTTTACCGGATTTCGATCAGGTGGAGGGGTGGTGGACGGCAATTTTGAACAAAATTCGCCGACTTTTACCGACGGGAATTGGCGAAAAAATTCCCGATTGGTTAATCACTGGCTTGTTAACAGGAAGTTTAGTCACTATCCTCTTAGTCGCCGTCATCAGTTTACCGAAAAATCCCGGGGAAATTGCCGAAAATATGCCCGAAGTTATCCCTAGTCTCCCACCGGCAGCCGGGGAAATTATCGAAACTCCCCCAGAATTAACCGCACCAGAGGCACCGATTCCCGTCCCGATTACCAAAGCCAAACCGCGATTGACTCCCGAACAAAGTTTAGTCGCAGCCATTCAAGAGGAAATTACCGATTTAACTACTCGTTATCCCGCCGGTATTATTTCTACCGTAGAGGCAGATTTTTTGGCTAGTCGTCTAGTAGTTATTTTGGGCGATAATTGGTATAGCCTCGAGGCATCACAACAGGATAAATTGGCTAATTCGGTGTTTCAACGTTGCCAAAGTCTCGATTTTCGCCGCTTGGAAATGAAGGATAACGAGGGAATTCTCCTCGCTAGAAGTCCCGTTATCGGCGATCGAGTGGTGATTGTCAATCGCACTCAACCCAGCACTGGCATCTCCTCCGGTGAGTAGTTGTGAGCGCAGGGGAAGAGAGTTTTCGACCAAGACAGCCGCAAGAATTCTCGCCCACCAGGCCGCTTTTTTCTCTCCCTGGTTAGATATCTATCTGAATATACACAAAAATTAGTGATCCCTGACTTAACAGTGCTATAATTGGCTAGGTAAAATTTTGTAACGATTCTTAATCTTGAACCTACCCGATAGTCAATGCCTCCCCCCGCCCTGGGTGGACGCGACCTTTTTGGTGCCAGAAAAATTGCTCCGATCTAACCCAACTCCCTTAAACCTTTCTAGGGTTTCCCTGACCGCCAAAATTTTGCCCTAACTACCAAGAGTTAAGAGATTTCAGATTATACCATGAACTCTGTTATTCGTCAACAGCGAGCGCTGATCACCGGAGCCAGTAGCGGCATCGGCAAAGAAACCGCCCTCGCTTTCGCCAAGGCGGGAATTAATCTGGTGTTAATCGGTCGCGATCAACAAAAATTGGCAACCGTGGCGGCAATGGCGGCAGATTTAGGCGTATCAGCCCAAGCTTACCCCTTAGATTTGGCAGATATCCCGGAAGTAGCTCCTAGTATCGCTAAAATCGCCCAAGAATCCGGACCGATCGACATCCTGATCAATAATGCCGGCATGGGTTACACAAATCCCTTGGCCGACACACCTTTGTCAGACTGGCAGCGGGTGATCGCTCTCAATTTAACCAGCGTTTATCAGTGCGTGCAAGGGATTTTACCTGCTATGCGTCAACAGGGGGGAGGCATGATCGTTAATGTTTCCTCGATCGCCGCCGATAATTTTTTCCCCGATTGGGGGGCCTATAGTGTCAGCAAAGCTGGATTAGTGGCATTTTCTCGCATTTTGGCGATCGAGGAGCGGGCCAACGCCATTCGCGTCACGATTATCACCCCCGGGGCTGTCAATACTCCCATCTGGGACAGCGATAGCGTTAAAGCAGATTTCGATCGCTCGGCCATGTTGACCCCAGATATCATCGCTCAGGCCATTCTGCAAGCGGTGTTACTGCCCAAACAGGCCGTAGTGGAAACGATGACCATTATGCCCAGTGCGGGGGCATTATAACCCAAAATACTTCTATTTATCAATCAATTCGCCTACAGGCATCCTCATTATGACCATAGCTTCTTCTAACGGTTTAAACGGTAATCTAACCGACGCTATCCAAGCACGCGTGACCACTCGCCCCGATCGCAACACCCACAATGGCAAAACCGCTCAAATTCATCCAACTTCCGACGAAAACAAAGAACAGATGATGGATGCGGTCAGAAATATCCTGATCTCGGTGGGGGAAGATCCCGACAGAGAAGGTTTATTAAAAACCCCCAAACGGGTGGCCGAAGCGATGCAGTTTCTCACCCAGGGCTATCAACAATCCCTAGAAACCCTCGTTAATGGTGCGATCTTCGATGAAGGTCATAATGAGATGGTATTAGTGCGCGATATTGACTTCTTTAGTCTCTGTGAACATCATATGTTACCCTTCATGGGTCGGGCCCACGTTGCCTATATTCCTAACCAAAAGGTGGTCGGATTAAGTAAATTGGCCCGCATTGTGGAAATGTATTCCCGTCGTTTACAGGTGCAAGAGCGCCTCACCCGTCAGATTGCCGAAGCGATTCAAGAAATTCTCGACCCCCAAGGGGTTGCGGTAGTCATGGAAGCAACCCATATGTGTATGGTGATGCGCGGGGTGCAGAAACCCGGATCCTGGACCGTCACCAGTGCCATGTTAGGAGTCTTCCAAGACGAGCAGAAAACCCGCGAGGAGTATCTTAACCTGATCCGTCATAAACCCAATTTCTTCTAGTCAGGGCAATGGGGAAATGGGGAAATGGGGAAATGGGGAAATTTCAACTAAAACCCCAAAACCCCCCGCAACGCGCACGCAGTGACCACCCCAAGACCCCAACACCCCAACACCCCAACACCCCAACACCCCAACACCCTAAAACCCCAACACCCTAAAACCTTATAACTGATCACTGAATTTTTGCAGTCGCTCTAACAAGAGGGCGACTTTTTTGAGGTCTTTATCCCCTGGCGATCGCTCAACGCCGCTAGAGACATCAATGCCATCGGGGTGCAGCCTGGTTAAAGCTTCACCAATATTATCGGGGTTGAGTCCTCCGGCGAGAAACCAGGGCAAGGGGGGCGAAAAACTGGCTAAGGCTTGCCAGTCTAAGGTATGTCCCGTACCGCCGAGCAATCGGGGATGGTAGGCATCTAAAAGTAAAGTATCGACGCTATTAAAGTAAATTGCCGACTTTTCCCAACTTTCTCTGTCTTTGATCCGCAAAGCTTTGATAATTTCCCGGTCGGGTAATAATTGCCGCAACCTTTGGCAATATTCGGGAGATTCCATACCATGTAACTGCACACTTGTCAAGGGGGTTTTAACAATTATTTGCTGAATAATTTCCGGTTGCTCGTCGGCAAAAACCCCAATAAAATCAATTTTGTCGGGTATTGCGGCGATAATAGCGTTAATTTGCTCGCTGTTGACGTAACGAGGCGAACTCGGTACGAGGATAAAACCTAAGGCCGTAGCTCCTAAATTGGCGATCGCTCGTCCCTGGTCTGGTTGGGTAATGCCGCAAATTTTAATTCGCATTTAATCTTATTCGCAAAACGTTACAAAAACTGTTAAGTATTCAAACAAAAAGCAGTTTCGGGTCAAGAGCTTTTTATAATGCCCTGTGATTAACAAAATCTTATCAAGACTGGAGCGCAAATGATCCCTTCCGCCTTACTTTTAGCCACTGCTCAAACCATTCCTTGGAATTTATCCGTCGGGATTACCATGACGTTAGCTAACCTAGTAGCGTTCGTTATCGGTTATTTTGCCATCCAAAATACCGGAGCAGGCCCGGCTTTACCCTTGCCGCAGTTAGCCTCCAAAAAAAGCTTCGGTCTGCCGGAATTATTGGCTACCATGAGTTTTGGCCATATTCTCGGTGCGGGACTGGTTCTCGGTCTTTCTAACGCAGGTATTCTCTAATCAGTAATCAGTAATCAGTAATCAGTGACCGGTAATCCTCAGAGAGAGGAGCCAGTAGTCAGTAGTCAGTAGTCAGGAGAACTAAGTATAAAGATATTTTAGGCAACTTCATCCCTATTTTCCCATTTTTGAACTCTCAAGAGTTAATTATGTCAGAAGTCTAGGTGATTATTCTGGCTGCCCGCGAGAAAATTAAAAAATCAGTTGCTCAAGTTGAAGTTAGAGACTTTGCTGACGAAGAAGAAGCAGTATTGGCTAAATTAACCCATGAAAGTTAGATGGCTGCGGAAAGCAGTATCGAAAATAATTGGTAAATCCGAACGTTGCTAATCGCTTAATTAATCGTAAATATTGCCTCTGTCTCCTTGCCGATTTTAAAAATAACTCGCATTTTGCCAACACGAATTCTGGAGAATCCTTTCAACTCACCTTTAAGTTTTTTGATATCAAGTTCTTCAGGAGGATAAAGGTTTTGAGTTTCAAGGCAGGTTTTGAGAATACCAATTTTAGTCAAAACAGATTTTCGGCTATTGGCATCTAGTTTCTCCAAAAATTTATTGGCTGATCTACTGATCCAGATCTTCACGATTAAACCAGTCTGTAATATCAACGAAGCCGTCGTCTTTGTAATCAACAGGATTAAAGGTTGCTTCTATGTCAGCTTGTTCTATAGCGTTTCTGATTCACAAGAGGTACATTCCCGATCCTGAACAGCTTAATCAGCAAAGGTTTGAGTGTGCCGCACAGATGCGAGAACCGCTATATATCATCAATATAGGGAATCAGCATCTCGAAGAATTTAAACCATTCTTCCCGCATAACTTTGCGGACGCTTTCCTTGATGATAGTTTTGAGCATTAGAGCATCTAAGCTGTTTGCAGGATCTATATATTTTCCTCCAATCTACTCAAGAAAACGGGTTTCTTACAGCAGTTATCTTAATGATCAGGTAGGAAGTTTTCGTTTTGGGGTGTCGGTGGTCGATACCAAATTAGGTTACACTTCATCTTGATGAGCAACACTGTACCGCGAACCGAAGTTAAGTACAGCCAATAGATCGTAAAATTTAAACAGTTATTCTATGGATTTTTAAGGCTTTTTTCTGAGATTGTAAAATTTGGTTAAGCAACTAAGTAAAAGTGAGCGATCGATGCTAGAAAAAACACCAATGACAATGATAGATTTCTTTCGCAAAAGTGAAGGAGTTTGGTTTTCTCAACGTACTGTTCATCGTTTTGACGCGGCGGGAGATGAATCAGGAGAATCTAACTTAATTATCAAGGTTTTAGCCGCAGATAATCCCAAAGTTCTGGAAGTTTGCCGAGAACAAGGGGTAAATCCAGAGTTAATTAGTGGCGGAGCTAGTTTTCAATGGCAGGGCAATTTAAGCGAAAAAGCCCCCGATCCTAACTACGAAGCGATTCTAGTCGATGTTCCCAATCCTGTCAATGCTCGCTATGGCAAATTTCTCCGCAATAAAGGCTATGTGGAAGACATTCCCGTTATCGGGGTCTATCATTTTGCCGAGGATGGAGTATTAACTATAGATACAGAATACGAGCGTAATCAAGGACAGGAGCGCTGCTGGTTTATTACCGATAATTTTCGTGTGCGCGTCAGTACAGTCAAGATTATTAATGGTGTGAATTTAATGACCTATTGTTCCGAGCGCCGTTGTGTCGAGTCTTCTTTTTTAGAAGACTTAATCGAGAAAAATCGCCAGCGAGCCATTAATAGTTAAATATTTTCATCAAAGCGAGTTTGAAAACTGCCATACTTAAACCAATATTGTTTTAATTCATGGTGGGGAGTGTGTAAACTCGCTTTCACTTGGTAGAGGAGAATTTTGCGGTGAGTGCCGATCCAAACTCGTTTAAGCGGTTCCACAGAAATCACCGTTCCGCCTAAACTTTTCACACACTGCTCGAAGCGTTCCACCGCAGAATAATCTAAGGTTTCAAAGAGGAAAAAGTTGCCCGAACAAACCAGATGACGGCTCCGGATCCAAGCTTGCATTTTTTGACGGGCGACTGGTGGGAGCATGGTGGTAGATTCTTGGATAGTTTCCATTGGTTTCCGTTCAGTCTGCTGATTAACCGTTCAAATCATCGAAGGAACTTCGGCGGCAAAATTCTGTATTTTGACAAATTTCAAAGCTCCCGCCGTTGATCCCCATACCTGTTCGTGGTTGTCCACATCTAAACCGCGATCAAAACTGACAAAAGTGTTTTCTGTCAGTTCCACATCGCTAACTAAATAGGTTTTTTTGCCGTATTTTTCGATAAAACAACTATTGCCCTCTACCTGGCCACGAAAGAGATTTCCCTGCCGTTGAAAAATCATCGAACAGTGATAACGGCGATCAATTTTGTCTGGTTTTATACTGCGTAAAATTGACAGTTCCCGTCCCGCTCCTGCATAAAACATCGGGTTTTGTAAACTGTAATTTTCGATATAAATATCCTCTCCTCGATCGATAAAACGATGCACCCCTTGCCGATAGGGTCGCCAGAGATCGTAATCGTAAACCTGTTCGGAATAAAACCCAATTCCTCCGAAAAAATCCCAGGGTAAAGGTCGGAAAAATACATGGATATGGGCGTAATTTTTGGCATCTTCAAAAGCTTGTTGCTGATTGCTAAAATCCCCCGCTATCCAGTGAGCTAGAGTTAAAAGTAAATCACTGTCCGCCATGGTTTTTACTGCCCTAAGATACAGATAAATCGCGAATTTCTGAGGAAAAAGAAGCCGTAACTACTCCCGTCCCCTCACTGGTTTTAATCAAAGATACTCGTAGGCGAAAATTAGGAGTAACAAACCAGATTTTTTCTTCAGCAGTGGCTCTTTCATATTCGGTTAAGAGGACAAAAGTGCCGTCTTCTTGAAAGTGATAACGACCGATGGAGGGAATAGTTTCTGCATAACCTTGATCCCGCAATAATCGCCCTGATCGAGGATTATTTTCATCGGGAATTGGGATTAAAATTGTCGTTCCTTCAAAGGTAGATTCATCATCCCAATCCGATTCTCCTTGCCAACTCATGCGAAAGGGATTACTGGCAAAATTTGCATCGATATCATAGGACTTACACAGGTCGATTACCTCCTGATCTTCTTTTTTTAAAGGCACGATATCGATCGTCGATTTGACCTGTTCAAAGTGAGTAAAAGCTAGATGGTGAGCGCTGCGCTGAGATCGCCAACGACCGAGGGAAAGTTTGACAAATTGTCTGATATCCATAGGATAAAGCAGGTTTTAACGATTAATTATCAAGGAATTTTCGTAGAAAAAAGAGCGAATAAGAAGGGGGCATTTCACTATTCGCTCTCGAAAATTTTAGGAGATACTTAAGTGTAATCTTAAGCTATTCTTCTTCTGATTATAACTTATTTTTTTTTCAGTGGAATTATAATTTTTACTAGGATTAACTGAGTCGCAATCAAACCAGTGATTGTTATTAAACAATCAACAAAACAACAGTATTGATCGTGAAAATATTTCGGTAAATTAATCACGATTACTCTGGTTATAGCTAAATATTAAAAAGCTCAATATTTAGCCTTAAAATAATAACTGTTTTTTCGGAGATTTAAAGTCAGCTTTTTGGTATTTAAATTACTCCTTGAGACCGTTTATGAGAGGGAAGAAGGTAGCTGCAAAAGAGGGATTTCGAGCATTTGTACTAAAATTCTTCTAGGCCGTTTAAATCCAGTAAGCCAAGACCCATTTTAACCGCCTATCCTTAGATTAGCCGAATCTCCCCCAATCCCCCCAACCCTCCTTTGCCCCCCCCCGAAGTCGGGGGGGTTGTGGGGGGGGTCTTGCCTCTTGCCTCATCTCAACAAGCAGTTTAAATCCAGTACAGCTTATCTGTGAGGCAAAAACCCCCTCAACGAGTAGAGAAGCTATCCCTACTCGTTCACTATCGAGGTTTTTAGGCGATTTCGGTGATACTAACGATCGTACCGCCCGCCCGATGGATACGCTGAATTTGGGGAGTCATGCGATCGCCTGGTACCAGATATTCCGTGGTACTAACCCGGCGAGGACTATCAAATTTCGCCCCTTTAACGACAATTTTGAAAGTCTTCTCGGTTGCGTCTTTGTAGGCACTCAAACGACCACCTTTACTAGGTAAAGTGATGGGACTGGCGCTATTAGTCGCCACTTCCGCACCCAAACGGGCCGCGGAGAAAGCACTATCAACCCCGGCATAACCTTGGTAGAGGGAAAGGGTGCGATTGTAGTTAATATTTTTCTGACCGACTTGGCTTTTCGCCCCTTGGTAATAGGGAACAATATTATCGCCGAATTTGCTTTGATATTCGCTGCTATCGAGATAGGAGTCGATTTCCGCTTCGTAGCCTTGACCGACACAAATCTGGATATGGGCTGAAATTTCTCCCTGGTCCGCCGGGGCCCGACCTAAGAGGTGTTTGAAATTTAACTCGATAAAACGGTAGGGAGCGCAGGACTCAAAGTAACGACGGCGATAAAAATCCGATTTAGCAATCGCACGGACAAATTCCCGCACCGTCAGATTACCATTAGCCAGTTGCGATTCGGCAGTGGTTAGGCGCTCGCTTTCCATCACGTGGGGATTCCCCAAAACCTGCTTGTAAACTGCCCGAATTACTGCGGCCACTTCGTCGGGACTTCTCGACGGTCGCAGCTCCACTGGACTTTCTAAAACTAAACTCATTGAGATTCTCCTAAACAAAAACGATAGCTGACCGGAACTCTAGTTAATCGGGGTGATACTAGCGATAACACCCCCCTCACGGTGGATGCGCTGGTATTCTTGGGATAATTTGTTAAAAGGGACGAAATAAACCTGATTACTGCGGCGGAACTTGGAGACGCGGTTAACTTTGCCCAAGGAACGATAACCGGTCACCTCAATGCGGTAAACCTTGCCTTCTTCCCCGGCACCGGCACCCAAACGCGACCGCGCACCACTAGAGGTATCTTGGAAAGACCAACCATCACCCACAGAACCACCGGAGGGGGGAATAACGGGGAGGGGAATTTCTTGAATAACGTATTTGTTCAGTACGGGAGCTTTACCAGAAATACTGCCCTTCAGGTCGCTGCTGGAGTTACCGCGAGATAGAGCGAAAATATGGGTGAATCCCACCATATTGCGCCCCGGTTCTGTTTTATAGCCTCGACAATAGGGAACGATGTTTTCGCCAAAGGTGTTTTGGTATTCGTCGCTGTCGAGGTAGGAGTCAATTTCTGCCTCGTAGCCTTGGCTATCGAGAATTGTACTGTGGGCGCGCATTTCTTCCAATCCGTCGGGAGCGCGACCGAGGAAATGTTTAAAGTTGAGTTCGATAAAACGATAGCGGGGACAGGTATCGAAGAAACGGGAGCGATAGAGATCGGATTTAGCGATCGCACGGACAAATTCCCGAACGCTTAATTCTCCTATTTTTAATTGGGATTCAGGAACCACTGCCCGTTCGCTTTCCATAACGTAGGCATTGCCCAAAATTTGCCGGTATACGGCTTGAATTAAAGTTTCTTTCTCGGCCGCCGATTGTCCGGGGAGCAATTCTAGCGGGGGAGTTTCTTCGTACCGGGCCACTCCAAGTTGGGAAGCAGGTCCAAAAGTCATAGCAAAACAATCTCCTTAAGGTGGGGTAAAGGATTGCTGCGGGACGACTTCGGGACAAAATGCCTTCTCAGCCTTTCCCGCAGGGTCAATTTGGCGATCGATGCTTAATTTCTCGGGCGAGTCCATCAAGAACGCTCAACAATTGTAGCAAAGGACACGAAAAGAAACCGGTGAAAAGATCGAAAAGATATCGATAAAATTTGGTAAAGATATCGGGAAGATCAATATAGTAAAGAAATCGGAAAGATAACGGAAAGAAATCGGAAAGATTTTTCTCCAACCCTTGCTAGGTAAAGCATAAGTTGGTTATTTAAGTGCAAGAAATAATTAATCTGAAATATAACTTTACAAAATTTTGGTCAAAGAGTCGAGAGGTGTTTTATTATTAAGCTGTATTTCAAAGAATGAACATTTTTTGATAAGTTTAAACTGATGCTGATCTTGATATCGGCAGCTGCTAACGGTTAACCCATCTCTAGCGTTCCATGAGGATTCTTTTAGTTGAAGACGATAGCCGTTTGGCAGCCACCTTAGCGGAAGCCCTCACCGACCAATTTTATGTGGTCGATACGGCTTTAGAGGCAGAATCGGCTTTAGAATACATCAGGGCCAGCGATTACGACCTGTTACTATTAGATGTCATGTTGCCGCAATTAGATGGCATTAGTTTTTGTCAACAATTGCGATCGCGTGGTTATCAGATGCCGATCCTAATGGTGACGGCCCGGGATACAGTTAGCGATAAAATTTCCGGTTTAGATGCGGGAGCCGACGACTATATCGTTAAACCGGTGGATTTAGGGGAATTATTCGCCAGGGTGCGGGCTTTACTCCGTCGCAATGTGGCCTCGCTGCCGCCGATTTTAGAATGGGGTCATTTACGCCTAGATCCCGGGGCCTACGAAGTTAGTTATGCCGGCGTTGCCATCCATCTCACCCCCAAAGAATACTGCATTTTAGAACTGCTGCTGCGCCACGGTTATCGCTTAATCGGTCGCCGCACCATCATCCAGCACGTTTGGCCGATGGAGGAATCCGTGGAAGAAGATACGGTTAAGGTTCACCTGCGCGCACTACGACAAAAGCTAAAAGCGGCAGGAGCGCCCGAAAATTTTATCGAAACTGTCCACGGTGTCGGCTATCGTCTCTGTAAAATCGATTAACCCCGATCCTCACAAACAAAGTCCACTACTCGATCGGTTTCCCGGGATGAGCGGATGCGACGACTACCGCTGCCGAGTTCGCCGCCACGACAATTAGCCCACCAACGCTCGCGACTGCCATTAACGATCGCATCAAATTCTCTAATTCTGCCACTATCATAATAACTGCGGCGATCAACGACAAAACGACCGATATTGGGGAGGCGAAATTCTTCGTAAACATTACCTTCCCAACCGCCACCAGAATTACCGTGATGGTCGTCGGTGCGTACCTCAAACTCGCCCCGACAACCATTTCTGACCACAATATTGCCGTTTTGGAAATCCCAATTACCCTCACAGGGAGCAGCGGAGCGAGTGCGGGTTAATCTCACCTGGGCCCATCGAGCATTGACGGGACAGCGAGTAGTGCGACCGCTTTGACTTTCACAATTAACTCTCATGGTTCTGGCCGCTGCTGGCTCGCTCCCTAGGGGATAAATTAGCAACAAACCGAGACTAGATAATAAAATTTGGCGAAACATTGTTTTTATCTCCAAGAAATTCTCTAGTTTATCTTACAGGGGTATCCAGAAAATGAGTAATAGTTGCTTGAGATGCGTTAATCAACAAAAAAGAAGGGTGATTTAACTTCACCCTTCCCCCTATTCGGTAAATTTTCTTGCCATCCTTAGAGAGCGTTACCGCGAGGTAATACTTCTTCAGGGAAGATAAAGTTTTCGTGGGGTTGGTCTTGGGGAGCCATCCAAGCTCTCAGACCTTCGTTAAGCAGAATATTTTTAGTGTAGAAGGTTTCAAATTCCGGGTCTTCCGCCGCTCTCAATTCCTGAGAAACGAAGTCATAGGCCCGGAGGTTAAGGGCTAATCCCACTACACCCACAGCACTCATCCATAAACCAGTCACGGGGACAAAGAGCATGAAGAAGTGTAACCAACGTTTGTTGGAGAAAGCGATGCCGAAGATTTGCGACCAGAAACGGTTCGCTGTCACCATGGAGTAGGTTTCTTCCGCTTGGGTGGGTTCAAAAGCTCGGAAAGTGTTGGAACCTTCACCGTCTTCAAACAGGGTATTTTCTACCGTCGCTCCGTGAATAGCACAGAGAAGCGCACCACCGAGGATACCAGCTACACCCATCATGTGGAAGGGGTTGAGGGTCCAGTTGTGGAAGCCTTGGAAGAAGAGAATAAAACGGAAGATACCGGCCACGCCGAAGCTAGGGGCAAAGAACCAGCTAGACTGACCGAGGGGGTACATCAGAAAGACACTGACGAAGACCGCAATCGGACCGGAGAAGGCGAGGGCGTTGTAGGGACGAATGCCGACTAAACGGGCGATTTCAAACTGACGTAGCATGAAGCCAATCAGGCCGAAAGCACCGTGGAGGGCGACAAAGGGCCATAAACCGCCGATTTGACACCAACGGGTGAAGTTACCTTGGGCTTCCGGTCCCCAGAGAAAGAGGATGGAGTGACCGAAGGCATCGGCGGGGGTGGAGACGGCTACAGTCAGGAAGTTGCCGCCTTCTAAGTAGGAACTGGCTAACCCGTGGGTGTACCAGGAGGTGACGAAGGTGGTGCCGGTTAACCATCCACCTAGGGCCATGAAGGCGCAGGGGAAGAGTAGTAAACCAGACCAACCGATGAAGACGAAACGGTCTCTTTTGAGCCAGTCATCGAGAGCATCAAACAGCCCTCTTTCTGGGGCGCGTCCGACAGCAATGGTCATGGGGGTTTTCTCCGAAAAATGTATATTATTGCTAAGATTCCGCCCTCTCTTCTCCATCTATCCGAGCAGGCCAGCAGATGTGTTGAAGAATTGTGAGAAATCTTTACTTTTCTTAACTTACACTATATTGGAAAAAATGACCAATATTTTTTAGGTCGATCTTAAAAAAATCTAAAATTTTTTCGGGAGACCAGTTGCTGGGCGTTGCGGGAGGAGACCACTTCGTGCGCGTTGCGGGGGGATTTGGGGAGATGGGGAGATATGCCGCCTCAATTGCTTGGTATTGTCGTCTTCACGTCTTGAGTGGAATGCTGGACCCCTCTGTGGGGTAATTATCCCAAAATTGAGGTGATTAAACCGCCTAGTGTCGTATTGGGTTTTATTTAGTGGTGTTGGATCTATGCAAGTGGGATAATATAGAGGGGGTTGCTCGATCGCAGGAGGCGGTATAAGGCGTTGCTGAATCGAGATATGAACACTAAAGGAAGCGATTGTGCATCGTATCCACAAGTTAACTCAGTTTTTGGTTTTAAGAATTTCCTCAAAGACAATTCATCCTTAAAATCAGCAACGCCCAGTATAATTAATGGTTATGTGGCAGACTTGGGTTTGTCACTTTCAGGAGGATATTGCTCAGGTGGTTTTTTTTGCCCTACCGGGGGGGAAGGCGGCTTGACCGGTTTCTGACGCTTTTCCATACTCAGATTTAGTAACTCTGTCCAATCTCGAACAAGCTTGTCAAGAACATTCATATTTTCAGACTCTTGCTTAGAATCGCAAGACTCTTGCCCAGAATCATACATTAGAACTCTCCATTTTCAGGTCTATCGTCAAAATTATAACATTCCTCAAAAGACCATCCCATCAGTTGACCATGAGATTTTATATTTCTAGCATAAAAGTAAATCATTATAGTTTTAATTTTCTCTGGATATTTATCTGTTCTATGTATGAAATCGCAGTATATATCGTCCGATTCCCCCGGTTCAATTACAATGATTGCACCTTTTTTTTTAGATCTACCTTTTTTGAATATATTCCTGGAAAATCGATTTGTAAATTCTCAAATTGTTCCGCTTCTTGGATAGAGTAAATAACATCTTCTATAATAGGTGATACCCAATTAATTCTTGCTTCGACGTGATCAATCTTTATTAGCACATTACCAATATTTTCGATCTTTGCAATAATACGAATCAACAAAATTTTGTTGTTTAGTAGCATATTGCTATGAATGCAATGATGAGTGATTTTGTGAGTAATTATCGCCTTGGGTTGAATTTGTCTTTTCTGCCAAAACCAAATTGCAGTGGCAAAAATACCAACAATGGTGACGATAGACTGAAGGGTTTGAGCTACATTTCTGATCACTTCACTATTTGATACAAACCAGTTAAGTGATATCTGAATATTTGTCATAAATTGGTTTAAAAATTGCATTTTTTTATTTTTAAGCTAAAGTGTTTGAGATCATATCTTCTGTTTTTTGTGACTATCAAATTAATCAATATACCCCAATTGTTTTATGATTTGTTGTGCGTCCGTCCTAGTGCAATCGCTATCGCTGTAGGGTGCGTTCCCCGAAGCCTTTGGGTTTTGCCAACCGGATTTGGACAGAACCATAATAACAATTGTACTTAACGATGTACAACTCTGATGAGCGTCAACATTGTCAACTTTAGTGCGATCGCTGATCTTGTAGGGTGCGTTCCCTGATGCAACTCCTACTGCTGCACCGATAGATTTTTGGGGAACGCACCATGCTCATTCATTGAAGCAAGTGATTGCCAGCTAACAACGCCTCTGCACACTGACTACTGAATGAAAGTCAATCGGTTATGATGTTAGGGTTATCCCCACAGTGAACAGCAATCAGTGAACTGAAAACCCACATCTGATCACTAATACCCTAAAACCCCAACACCCAAGCCCTGCTATACAATGGTTTTTGACTTGTTTTTTGGAAGGGAACGCTAAACTATGTATTCGATCGATATTACCCTGAAACTCTCCCCCATCCCCATTTCCGTGCAGCGCAAGGAAGAAGCAGGAGCAGACGCTTTGTATCAAACAATTATTAACGCTATGCGATCGCCAAATCCCGAATTATTAGAATTAACCTGCGAAAAACAAACCGATAAAAAGGTGGCGGTTTTGAGCGATCAGATCAGTGCGGTGATTGTGTCACAAAAATCCGGGGCTGCCTCCACCGGTAGAGCGCCGGGGTTTGTCGCTTTAGCCACAGAATAGTTCTTTAATCAGTTATCAGTGAGCAGTAATCAGTAATCAGTGACAAGAAAACGGCAACCACCTACATAATACTTTCCACTGAAAACTCAAAACTCAAATCTGATAACTGATAAGCTGTTCATAATTTAAATTGCTTGTTGAGACGAGGCAAGAGGCACTCTTGCAAGAGGCAACAGTAAAGGGATTGGAGGAGATTCGGCTGATCATTAAGAATAAGCGGTTTAAATAGGGTTTGCGGCAAAAAGTACGGGCGAAGCATTCGGATAGAAAATCTACGGTTTCATCGATAGGTTATTGCCCGAATGCTTCGCCCCTACAGGACTCGGGCCGATGAAGACGCAAGGTTTGGAAGCACGATTCTCTCAAAATCTTGTACCTGTGGGAGCAAGAAAAGCCACAAAACCCCTATCTTGCCTACATTTCACATTTATTCAGCAAGCCCTAAATAAGTCTTAGCTTAACTGATAACTGATAACTGATAACTGATAATTCATGACTATAAAAGTAAAAGACCTCTGGTTTAGCTGGCCGAATGGGAAATCAGTATTAAATGGCTGCTCTTTGCAAGTTCCTAGAGGGGAATTTTGGATGTTGTTGGGGACAAATGGCAGCGGTAAATCAACCCTGCTGCGGCTCTTAGCGGGATTATTAAAACCTAGTCGCGGGGAAATAGAGATACCTAACCCCCTCGGTTTTGTTTTTCAAAATCCCGACCATCAGTTAGTGATGCCAACAGTGGGAGCAGATGTGGCCTTTGGGTTGGTATCCGAGGGTTTATCCACGCCGGCAATTCGGGCGCGGGTGCGGGAATCCCTAGGGGCGGTGAATTTATTAGAAATGGAAAAACGACCGATCTATGCTCTCAGTGGCGGACAAAAGCAAAGAATCGCCATTGCGGGGGCCTTAGCTCGTCATTGCGAGGTTTTGCTCTTTGATGAACCCACCGCCCTTTTGGATGGGGATACTCAGTTAGAATTAGTCTCTCAAGTGCAGAAATTGGTCAAAAACCGAGGGATTACAGCCCTTTGGGTGACGCACCGCCTTGATGAATTGGATTACAGCGATGGAGCATTTTTGTTAGAGGGGGGCAAGGTAACGGAGCGGGGAAATCCCCTAGACTTAAAAGCGAGATTATTGGCCAGTGCGGCGGGAGAATCCTAAATTTTTTGTTAATATCATTAGGATGCTGTTTTTTACAACTGCCCTTAATGCCACACAAATTACTCTCAAAGCCATGCTTAATTCTTCTGATCGTTCCCTTCTGCTGGTTGACGGCTACAACGTCATCGGCGCTTGGCCGTCCCTGAAAAAAATCAGCGATCGCCACGGTCTCGAACCGGCGCGAGACAAGTTAATTGAAACCCTAATCGGTTACACCCACCATCAGGGTTATCAAACCCAAATCGTCTTCGATTCCTACCTTCAAGACACCCCCGGCAGCCAAGAACGCTACACTAACCATTTATCGGTTTATTTTACCGCTCACGCTCAAACCGCCGACACCTATATCGAGAAAACCTGTGCCGATTTTTGGTACAATCGCGCCCCAGCTATCGGACGGATTATCGTCGCTACCTCTGATAATGCCCAAAAAATGACCGTTATGGGTTATGGGGCCCAGTGGATTTCCGCTCAACGTCTGGAAATCGAGGTGGATTTAACCGGTCGTCGTCTGAGAAAATCCCAGAGTTCTTCTCAAAGTCCCAAAGGGCGTTTTTTATTCCATTCTCTCGATGCTCAGGTGCAACAGAAATTAGAGAAAATGCGCCACGGAATTAGTTATCAAAAACCTTGACAAATTACCCCAAATATGTATCTACAAAATCCCCAGTAGAGGCACAGGTAACTGTGTCTCTAAGCTTTTCAAGGTCAGTTGCGGTCTGGGGGATTTTGTCAAAAGCTTATACTAAATCCGTTGAGTACAGGCTAGTTATGAGGAGAGGCACTCATGCAAGAGGCAAAAGGCAAGGGGGAATAAATCATCAGTTTTTAATAACCGGATTTAGTATTACTTGCTGTTCGATCTAAACCACTGGTGTCACAGTTGCAATTCTGCTAAACCTAAATAATTAATTCCCGCGGGTGTCACTTGGAAGCGACAGGGTAAAACTTTGACTCCTTTAGCCACTGCTTGACGCAATAACTGCCCGTATTTAGCATCTTTACTATCCCCCGGAGCAAATCGGTCACAATCACCCCGATTAATAAAGTAGAGCATAATCGCCTCCGCTGCCGGCAATAAATCCATTAATTCCTGTAAATGCTTCTGTCCTCGCGTGGTGACAGTATCGGGAAAAAGTGCCGTTTCTCCCTGATTCCAAGTGGTATTTTTGACCTCAATATAGGTGAGGGAATTATCACCATGGGTCAAAAGAAAATCAATTCTACTGCCATTATTTTGACCGTAGGCCACTTCCGATCGCACCTCGGTGTCATTTTTGACCAAATCGGGAAAAACTCCTTGCAACAGGGCATTTTTCACCACCTGATTAGGAAGATTGGTATTAACTCCCACCCAAGTCTCCCCCAATTGAATCATCTCCCAGGTGTAAGCTAATTTTCGCTTCGGGTTATCACTGCGAGAAAGATAAACCGGTTGACCCTCTACGCATACATCCGTCATCGGTCCGGTATTAGCGCAATGGGCCGTAATTAATTCTCCGTTGTCCAGTTGTATATCGGCAAAAAAGCGTTTGTAACGTTTAATTAAAATACCCTTGACAAGAGAAGGGTAAGTGTGAACTAACAAGGAAGTCATCAAATTTCTGCCGAGGAATATAAGGTAAAGAATAGCCTTTTTTTGGGAGCTTAACCTGAAGACAGGAGACCTTTCAGTTATCAGTGAACAGTGATCAGTAAACAGTAATCATAGTATTTTCCTTTATTCGTAGCAGGCATTTTACTCTCTTGGGTTTGGTGGGTAAAATGTATTCTAAAATACATTCCTGCTGGCGAGCAAATGGAACGAACCACAAAGACACAAAGGACACAAAGATTGATCGGTCTTATATAAGTTAAACTTATCACACAAAGAATAAGAGAGCCGGCATTTTACTCCCCTCTCCCTTTGGTTGTGGGGGTAAGGGAAATTAACCATCTCTGCGATTACTTTTGAAAAATGGCATCAGTGACAAGAAAACGGCAATTTTCTACTTAAGACTGTCCACTAAAAACTCACATCTGATCACTGATAACTGATAACTGATCACTGATCACTGATAACTGATAACCGCTCAGGTACAATAAAAGCTTGAGGCTTAATAGACATTGAGATTATGGGTAACACTTTCGGACGACTATTTCGGGTTTCCACTTTTGGAGAATCTCACGGGGGTGGGGTAGGAGTGGTTATCGATGGTTGTCCCCCGCGCTTAGAAATTTCTGAAGAGGAGATTCAAATCGATTTAGACCGTCGCAAACCGGGACAAAGCAGAATCGTGACCCCGCGTCGGGAAAATGACATTTGTGAGATAATTTCGGGCGTTTTTGAAGGCAAAACCCTCGGTACACCGATCGCTATTTTAGTGCGGAATCAGGATGCTCGCTCGCAAGATTACAACGAAATGGCCGAGAAATTCCGACCTTCCCACGCGGATGCTACCTACGAGGCAAAATACGGCATTCGCAACTGGAAAGGAGGAGGCAGATCCTCGGCCCGGGAAACCATCGGCCGGGTGGCTGCAGGAGCGATCGCTAAAAAAATCCTTAAATCTGTCTATAATGTCGAGATTATCGGTTATGTGAAGCGAATTAAAGATATTGAGGCAATCATCGACCCCAACACCGTCACCCTCGACGAGGTGGAAAGTAATATAGTGCGTTGTCCCAACGGGGAAACGGCCGCCCAAATGATCGCCCTGATCGACCAAATTCGCCTGAATAAGGACTCGATCGGCGGTGTGGTGGAATGTGTAGCCAGAAATGTGCCGAAAGGTCTAGGAGAACCCGTTTTTGATAAGCTAGAAGCCGATTTAGCTAAAGGGATGATGTCCTTACCCGCGAGTAAGGGATTTGAAATCGGATCGGGATTTGCGGGAACCTTCTTAACCGGCAGCGAACACAATGACGAGTATTTTATCGATGATAACGGGGAAATTCGCACCACTAGCAATCGTTCGGGGGGTATCCAAGGGGGAATCAGTAACGGTGAAAATATTATTATCCGCACCGCTTTTAAACCCACCGCGACTATCGGTAAAGAACAAAAAACCGTGACGCGCAGCGGGGAAGAAACCACCCTGGCAGCCAAAGGAAGACACGATCCTTGCGTTTTACCCCGAGCGGTCCCGATGGTAGAAGCGATGATGGCTTTGGTATTATGCGATCATCTGCTCCGTTTTCAGGGACAATGTACGATTAGCGATCGCTTTTTCTAAACCTTTACCCGCGATGAAATTTTTATTCCTTCATTCCAATTTTCCCGCCCAATTTCGCCATTTAAGCACGGTTTTGGCTCAAGACCCCGGAAATCAAGTGATTTTCGGCACTACCAGGCAAGAGGGAGAGATAGCGGGGGTAAAAAAATTTATTTACAAGGAAAGTCGCGCTGTTTCTCCCCAAACCCATCATTATGTCCGTCCCCTCGAAAGTGCGGTTTTACAAGGTCAAGCGGTTTATGGTGTTTGCCAACAACTGAAAAATCAAGGTTTTTATCCCGATATTGTCTATGCACATTCCGGCTGGGGGCCGGGCCTATTTATCAAGGATATTTTCCCGAAAACTAAGTTTTTAGCCTATTTTGAATGGTTTTATCATGCCCATGGTTCCGATGCTGATTTTGATCCGGCGGATCCCCTTAATGCTGATGCCGAGGCCCGGATTAGAATTAAAAATGCGACGATCCTCATCGATCTGGTCAGTTGCGATCGAGGTTTATCGCCGACTATCTGGCAAAAACAACAATTTCCCCCCGAATTTCACTCGAAACTGACGGTTTTACACGATGGCATCGATACGGACTATTTCTGTCCCCGTCCCGATGTGCAGTTAGTGATTCCAGAGATAGGTTTAGATTTATCCGGTGTTAAGGAGATTGTCACCTATGCAACCCGGGGAATGGAACCCTATCGCGGTTTTCCCCAATTTATGACGGCTGTTTCCCTAATTTTAGCCCGTCGGCCTAACTGTCATGTGGTGATTGTCGGGGAGGATCGAGTCGCTTATGGGAAAACTCTACCGGACGGCAAAACCTATAAACAATTGATGTTAGAAAGCCTTTCTTTGGATTTATCCCGGGTGCATTTTACCGGTTCTCTGCCCTACGGTCAATATAAACAGGTTTTACAGGCATCAGCGGCCCATATCTATCTTACCCGTCCTTTTGTGCTGTCTTGGTCAATGTTAGAGGCTATGGCCATGGGTTGCGTGGTGATTGGTTCCGATACTCCCCCCGTGCGAGAATTAATTACCGATGGAGAAAATGGTTTATTAGTGGATTTCTTTTCTCCCCAACAAATAGCCGATCGCGTCGATGAAGTGTTAGATTATCCCCAGGGTTGGCAAAATCTGCGTTTAAATGCTAGGGAAACTATCAAGCAACGCTACGACCTCAAGCAATGTTTACAGAATCATCTAGATTGGTTATTGAGTTGATGAAATGAGAGCATTTTCCCAAAAATACTGTCTTTTCAAGGATTCATATCGCTATTAAATCCTTTCTCTTACAATCCTAATTCCTTGCCAAGCAGGAATATTACCGGCTCGTCTTTCTTCTAATAATACGGAGGCGATAAAACGGTTAAAAACTTGTTCCCTTTTGCTGGAATATTGAGAATTTAACTCTTGGCATTCTGCAACTGTTAAGTTAACCCATAATCTTTATATAGGCAGAAAAAATCACCATTTTCTATTGTTATGTTGATTCAATAATTTTTATCCCTGCTCTAAATTCTCGCAGTGCTTGAGCATGATTTTCTATACCAATACAACGCATCAATAAACCTACATCTAAACTCGGTAAAAGTTGCGATTTACTAACAGCCTCATATCCCTCATTTCCTAAACTATAAAACAATAACTCATCATTCATCCAAAACCAAACTTCAGGAATTTGTAACCGTTTGTATGCTTCCAGTTTATTAATTCCTCCACTACTAACAACCACCTCAATCACTAAATCAGGATGTTTTCTATTTGCTCCCAATTCATAGGATTCATCACCTTCTCTTTTAACCTTTTCAAATTCATTTTCTAAGGTGACAGAACCAGTAGGAGTAAAATCTAATCCCAAAAATTCTAAATAAATTTCTACTAAGGAAGCAATACGTTTTTTGATAGTTTCGTGTTTTTTCCCTGGCATTTTTCTAATCTCCAAAACTCCATCTAAAAAAGATAACCTTAACCCTGGGCGATCGATCAGCTGTTCAACAGCTTTAAATTCTCTCCAAGTTAAGTCACTAATTAAAATTGGTTCTGCTTCTCGTTCGATGAGTGTAGTTATCATAATTTAAACCCAAATTTAGAGAGTGAATTTTTCTTAACATGATATCAGATAAAAACAGATTATCATGAAAAATATCAGAGTCTGACAAACCACCCTTAATCATACCATAGCCTTGATCAGTAAACCTTTTGAGAATACCAAATCATCAGACCTCTTGTAAAAATCAAAAATTGTTGTTAGGGTTAGAAGTCAGTAGCCAGTAGTCGGTCGTCAGGAGAATTAAGAATGAATAAAAATCAATTAAGTGGTCTATTTACATATTTTATGCAATTTAATCCTTATTTTTGACGTTTTTGAACCCTCAAAAATCAACTATGCAAGAGATATTATCTAAATTACTTGTTAATAAGTAGTCGTGCAAAATAAATTTCCTAGTGAAGAAAGGCAAAAGGCAAAAGGCAAGAGGCAAGAGGTGGTTAGATGTGTGTAATTAATTTTGCTTAGGTACTTACTGCACACTTAAAACTCAAATCTGATAACTGATAACTGATAACTGATAACTGATAACTGATAACTGATAACTGATAACTGATAACTGATAACTGATAACTGATAACTGATAACTGATAACTGATAACTGATAACTGATAACTGATAACTGATAACTGATAACTGATAACTGATAACTGATAACTGTCTTACTCGGCCTTTACCAAACCCTGAGAGCGAATACAGGCCTGTTCCCAGCGACAATCGGGATTAACTTCCACCGGTTTGAGTCGCGCCCAGATTTCGCCTTGAGCATCGGCATAAAAACTATCGATAATAGCGGGAACACGAGTACCGAAAGGTTCGGTAATCAGTACAGAATCGGTCAGATTAAATACTTCGCCACTGGCTCCCGTCGCTTTTTCGATGACGGGAATTTCTGCTTTGGGAATCGGTTTTCGGAATAGAGGAGCCGAATCGGAACGGGGACGGAGGGGAGATTTTATCTCACTACTGACTGATTTTACCATTTCTGCGGCCGGTTTTTCCTCAATTATTTCTGGAGGGGTTTCCGCGGGTTTGGGTGGTACTGCAGCCCTAGAACCCTTTTTAATAATTTGTAGAGGTTGTAGGGGAGGAGTGGCTTGAATTGGCTCTTCGGGGGGTTCAGGGGTGCTAGGGGTTTTCTTCGGGGGACGTGGCATGGTAGGACAAGGAAAATAAAAACTATAGGATTATTGAAGCACATCGAGCCGCTAACCCGCTCGACCGCTGCTGGTATCAATTTTGCTGTGGCTAATTCTTCCCTGGCCCCGGGCTAGATACCCGCACTACAGCTATCTTAGGAATTAGTCGATTCCCCTCTCCCCCAACTTATTGAAAAAAATTCTCATTAAGTATTGACAAAAATTCCTAATAAGCTTATAGTTATATATAGTGTTCTCCTCTTAAGGATCGGCAGTGGAACCGCGCGGCAGTCTCTAACAACGCGGTTCCCATTTTTTTTTGGAACGATAGAAGGCTTTTAACGTCTCTAAACTTCTAGGTTTCCTCATCCTTTGGCTTTTATGAACGATAATTCCGACCTGTACCTCGATCATCTCACCCATGCGGATACTGTCATCACTGCTGAAATTGTCGAGCATGAGAGTCAATCAACAGATGAGACAGATTGGGCAGCTCTATCCTCTCATTTACGTCAACAAAATCAAGAATTACAAGCGGAGATCTGGCGACGGGAGCAAGCTATCGGGGAACTGCGATCGCGGTTAGCCGAGCAACATCGTCGCTTGCAAAGTTGCGATACCCTAATCCAGCAGCAAAACGAGGAACTGCAATACGAAAAGCAACAATTACAGCGAGCGTTAGGAGAAATCGAACAGTATCGTCAAGCAGAACAACGGCAACCGATGATTATTGCCAATTTGACCGCAGAATTGACCCGCACGCGCCAACAATTAGCCCGTTTAGAGCGAGAATGTGCCTTAATCCAGGAAAGTTATCAGGAAAAAAGCCAAAAACTGTGCAACTATGACCAGCAATTGCAGGAATTACGCACCCGTCTCCAACGTCAGCAACGCTACACCCTCCAGTATAAATCGGCCTTGGCCCAGTATTTCCAGCGCGGTAGCGATCGCAATTCTCCCCCAGATTTAGCCATTGTCGCCAAGGCAGCCGCGATCGAGCCTTGGTCTCAGACAGAGAGCCAAGAAAGCGATGAAGTGGCTCCCATCGATGAGTTTGTAGCGGAATTAGAGACAATTGAGCCAGTAGAATCCTTAAAGAAGAAAGACAGGGATTGGCCCGCACCTATCATCTCTCCTTCCCCGAAATATGCCTCTTTTCGGGTTGATTTGCCCACTTTTATTAAATATCGCCAAGAAAAAAATAATTCCTGAACAACAGAAAGAGAGCCGGCGACTGTCCATGTTTCGTCTCGGCTCTCTATTCTGGTTCGCTCCTCACACTAATTAAAATCTATCATAAGCTGGTGATTTTATCTACTAAATTCATAAAAGTTGATATTTTTATAGTTCCGTCATCGGCAGCAGTTGCCATTTTTGATGGAGAAGACGGTTAAGTAGTTTTTGACTGACGCTAATCAGGATTAATCTCGATCGCTGAATTGGGGCCGATTCTCCGATAATGCGACAGTTACGCTCAAAATTGAGCATCGCTTCGCAAAAATTCGCGGTTAGGGGATAGAGTTTCTGGCCTTCCCAACAATCGCAAACGGTTAAAATTTGCAGGATTAAGGCTATTTCGGCGGGATGATGCCAGGATAATAGTTCTGGCTCGGTTAAACTAATTTTTTCCCGATTGAGCAGTTGTAACAAACTAGAATAGCGAGCGTGGGTGTATTGAAATAAAAAGAAAAATTCTCCTCTGGGATGGAGAGGAAGCTCATCCGAGAAAAATTTATCGATTAAATCGTTTAATTTCAGTAACCAAAAGGACAAAAATTGCTGATCTAATAATAATTCTAGCCATCCTTCCCTAAGCTGAATTTGTGGAAAAAAGGTGATTAAATGGTTAAATATGGTTTGACATTGAGCGGACGTAAAATAATAAAACAGAGGTGAACGATAGAGGATAATATCAGTTTTTGGGCAACGATAGAAAGTTAATTTATGGTTGTTTTCTGGAAAAATATTAATTAATTGTTGTTTTAAACAATGCTCGATCGAGGGGTGATTGCAGATAAAATTCATACTCAGAAGGGTAAACGTAGTCGTGCCAAATTAATTGCCATTGGCGAGATAAGTAGGTGGGTGGAATTAAATATAAAATGAACGTAGGTTGGGTTGAAGCATGAAACCCAACGCCCGCATGGGTTACGCTACCGCTAACCCATCCTACAAATAATTGTGCCTACCTACTTAAGCACTGTGGTCAAAGCAAATTTTTGGCTTAAGATGGATATAGGCAATCGGATAGTCTTTCTCTTATCAGAAACTCCAGACTATCTCTAGGGGCTTACCTCTGTCAATCTGGGGGGTTGCACTTCACTTTTGCATGGGCGATTCATGTCGTCTTTTCTGTTAGGCTTAATTTTTGTCAATTATTGATCAGTAATTCCTGGATTTCTCCCCTATTATTGCCCTGGGAATTAATATTTCGTCGGGCTTTTACCCTTTGAATATTATAATCTTTATATAAATCATCAAAAAAATTATTGTCAGAGTCAAAGTTTTTAAGGTCGGAATTACTTAAAATAAATTTATAACCTGCCCGATCGACTCGATCGATAAATTGTTTTAATCTTATTTGCTCCTCATCGTTAAAATCTTCTTTAGTATAAGAGGTAAAAGCTGATGTTTTTTTAATCGGTTTATAGGGAGGATCAAAATAAAATAAAGTCTTGTTATTGGCATAATTCAGGGTTTGGACAAAATCTCCTTGTAGGATCGTCACTTTCTGTAAATGATGGTTGACAGCTAATAAGTTTTCTTCATTGCAGATCAACGGTTTGACATATTTTCCAAAAGGGACATTAAAAAGTCCTTTGCTATTGACTCTATAAAGTCCATTAAAACAAGTTTTATTGAGAAATAATAACAAAACTGTTTTTTCTATATCTTCATCACAGCCACGAGAATTAAATTCTATTCTTTTATCTAAAAAAAACTTTTGTTGTTCCTCTAGATTTTTAAGTTCATAAAAATCCTGCTGGATTTGTTTAAGCTTGAATATTAATTCTTTGACATTATTTTTAATAACATTATAAGCCATGATTAAATCAGGATTGATGTCATTAATAATGACTTTTTGGACAGAAGAAAAATTATTTAAAACTGAGAATAAAACTGCCCCACCTCCGACAAAAGGTTCAATGTAGTTAAACTGACAATCTTGAGAAATCTGGGAATTAATCAAAGATAGAATATTAGGAACCAGTTGAGTTTTGCCTCCCGCCCACTTTAAAAAAGGTTTGCCGCTAACTGTTTTCCTTTGAGACAAAGAAGTGGTCATTATTCCTACCAGATTATCCTAATTTATTCAATTTACAGCGCAATTCAAGAAAACCTGAAAGGCGGATTTGGTATCAGAAAGGTAAACGGGGCATTGTTTTCAATACTGATTCAATTTGGTTGATTAAATCCAGCAGACGATTGCCATCCACATGAACCTCGCTGGTGGGATAATTGTCGAGGACTTCGATGACTTGAATCTCATTGTCGTTGAGGGCAGAAGTGACTAAGGAACCGCGTAAAGCTTGCCGACTAGCGGCTCGATTGGGGGTGTGGACAATTTCGGCGGCGTAATCTAGCAAACTTTCGCCAAAAAAACTATTAAGAAATTTGGAAAGAAAGATGGCATCCACCGCTACGCGACGATTAAGGATTTTGCGGAATTCTTCGGGTTTTTGGTTAGCCATCTTTAATTGTGAGGCTAAAGCGGGAGCTAATTCGCCTGTTTCGCTCAATTGCTTTAATTCTGATACCGATACGGACCCTTGGAAGATGTGGTATTTTATGATAGCTGATTCGGCGGCTGACAAAGACTGACAAACACCGAGAAAGATAGATATTCCTAGGGGAAGTAAAAGATTTTTGAACATAAACCAAAGGTGCAAAACAAGCGATAAGCGATCGGGATGATTGACTCATTCTAACGGAATTGGTTGCCGCTTAGGAAAAACTTAAGACGGTGTGGATTATCTAGAGATGAATTTTTTAGTCACCCAACTAGAAGCAAAAAGCTGATGGCTTAATGCTAATCATTAATTTACATTCGCGACAGGGCGGCGATTTTCGCTAGTTTATCTTTTTCCAAACCGTTGAGATCCTCTAGCTTTAACCATCCTTCCTTTAATAGTTGAGCAAAGACAAAAATTAGGGAAGTATAGCGATAGTCATATTTACCATCAATCTGATGTCGTCGGGCGCTCAGATAATCGTGCATTTGCCAGATATCATCTAAAACCGTGATCTGACCAGACTGTTCTTTAATATGTTCTATTAAAGTGCTAGTTTCTCGCTGATAGGCTTTTTGGAAAGCAGTTTGAGCAATTTCTTGTTCCGTATCTGACCAAATTATTTCACTCATAGGCATGATTTTAGTTTTAGGGATGATAATTTTGGATTTTTGAACTACCTCGACTCTTTTCGCCCACATCTGTAAGAATAATTGTTTAGTTATTCTTACCTAGATCGGAGAAGAAACCGGTGTATTTACCAATTTTTTTAAGTCAGCCTTTTAATTGTATAAAAAAAAGAGTTCACTTGACAAGGAACTCTAATAAGTTTCATCAGAATTTTTAATGATTTCTCTCAGTAGCTATTTAGCCACGGGCAAAGTTTAATAATTCTTTCGGAGAAGCTAATAAATCGATCGCTACGAAGAAAATTTTATTATCAGGAGTTAGGAGGAAGCGCCATGCCATATTCATACCCACACCTGCACCAAACCAAGGAGTTTGTACTTTTCCCGTCACTTTAATCTGAGTAAAACCGTCATCGGCGGGTTCTACTACACCGCGTTCGGGGATTAATTTCAAATTTTGGCATTCTTCCCGGAAAAAGCGATATACTGCCTCTTTACCGACGACGGGACGTTGGAAAGGTGGTTGCAGAGCGCCGTCAGGGGTGAATAATTCAATTAATACATCAAAGTCGTTAGCGTTGAGGTTGTCCATATAGTTGAGGACGGTGGCATTGGTAACGCCTTCAATGCTAACTTTGGTCCGTTCGGCAATATTTTGGGGAGGAACCACGGGTTCGGAAATACGGTTATAATCGCCCAGTTTCTTGGGATCATAGCCCATATCCACCACACAATTCCGCAGAACGGTGATTTGTTGTCCCGACTCTAATTTTTTAATCCCGTCTAAAACGGCGCTGGCATTAGCAGATAGTTCATAACCCTTGGGAATTGGCGCAACACTGCCATCTTCCATCCATTGTCCTAATTGATACCAGAATCCCAGTTTGATGTTAGCAGACCAAGTGCTGTAGGTGCGACAAACCGGGGTGTCAGCGTGGTTGGCTAAGTCGCACATCACCTGCGACTGTTGCAAAGGTGACATCTGCCGAATCTCATTCATGGTTTTTTCGGCAAATACCATACTAGCAGCGCCGGGGGCGGCAACGGTGATGGTTTTGCCCATTTCTAGGTAGGCAAACCAAATCAAGGCTAGTTGATCTTCGGTATTCAGCTGATTGAAACGCGCAATCGTGGCGGGAACCACATCCGCTGATAGCGTGTTGGGGAAAATGCTCCGCGCTGATTCGATCGTAAACGGCATAGATTCACCTTGAAGTAAAGTTTTGTATCAATTTACCAGCATTCTATCATATTTGCGCCCCAAGGCAGCACCCTTGGGGAAACTTTCCCAAAAAAAGCTGTACTTTAGATCACACTTACCCAGGATTATCACAAAATCTTAATGGTTGAACAACTGTTCTATCAATTATCTGGTTTTGCGGCAGCAACGAGCGATCGCTTTTAGTTTGGCGATGCTATATAATAAAAAGTATCTCCAGAGAATGATTTTTCCTGTCTCTATGCAACACCCCTCTCTGACTCGTTTTGAACCTGCGACTACTCTTGATGAAATCCATTTAACTATATCTCCTGAACCCCTATTAACTCAGAAGGAAATAGATGCTTTTTATCGAGAAGAAATGAATAAAGTGAGAGGGGAAGATAAAATTGAACGTCTAAAATTAGGGTTAAAACGGGTCATAGATACGCAACAATATTACAAAGCCTGTTTAATGGGACACACGGGGGTAGGCAAATCGACAGAATTAACTCGTTTAATTAATGATCCTGAGATTAAACAGCATTTTGAACCCCTGCGATTTAGTGTTTTAAATGAACTCGATGCGATTAATTTCAGTCCCCTTGATGTGTTTCTCTTTATGGTGGTAGAAATTGTTGAGAAAACCGCTAAAATTTCTCGACAACCCAGTGATGAAAATTTACAAAAGCTTTGGGATTGGTTTAGTTCTGAAGAATTTACCCGCAAGGAAACCAGAGAAAGTCAAATCAAAACGGAAGCAGGAGCGGGAGTAAAGGAAGATTCTTTCTGGAATAAAATTCTCGGACTTTTTGCCTCTCTCAAGGGAGAATTCCGGTTTGCTTACTCGCGAGAGAAAAAAGTTATTGAATACCGTCTTTCCCGTTCCAGAGATTTAATTAATATTGCTAATCAACTCCTGAAAGAGTGTAATCAGAACTTACAGGAAACTATGCAGAGAAGCTGGCTAATTATTGGAGAAGACTTCGATAAAGCTGGTGTTTCACAAGAAGCGGTCAGGGATTTATTTTTAAACTATTCTAACATTTTCAAAGATTTAGACATTCACATTATTTTTAATATTCCGATTGGATTGTATAATTCATCTCCTGGGATTAACCTCACTTTTGACCATAATCTCCTGATTCCCGATACTCCAGTTTTTTGCCAAAAAGATCATACTCCTAACCAAAAAGGACGGGAAGCAGTGAGAAAAGTTTTAGAAGCAAGAGTTAAATCTAATTTATTTGAAGATGGACAAATAGAGCGGGTTATTATTGCCTCTGGTGGCAATATCAGAGATTTATTTTATTTAGTTAGAGAAGCTTCTGATGAAGCAATTGTCAATCAACAAAATCTGATCATGTCTAGTCATATTAGCAGGGCAATTCGCAGTTTAAGAACAGAATATGAAAGACGTTTAGGTCAAAATCCTTATGATATCGATCATGTTAGTTATGGGGATAAGGTATTATTGTTAAAACGAATTTATGATGCTAATCCAGAAGCACAAATTCCCAATGAAGTATTATACGCTTTATTAAATGATCGAGCGATTCAAGAAGTAGATGGAGACGGGGAAAGATGCTTTATGGTGCATCCCCTTGTGGTTGATATTTTAAATGCTCAAGGTCATATTCCTACTGGTCCCGATGGAGGTGTCCCCGGTGGTACATCAAGTTAATCAAACTAATCAATCGGAGTTAGAACCGGGTACTATTTCCCATACGGCAGCTCGTTTGCTATTGTGGGGACGAAGACCATCTAGAGGTTTAGCTAGGGTGGAATTTTATGATGAGTTTTCCCGTCAGCAAGTAGTTAGAGAATTAGAGAATAAACTGCAAGAACAAGGCATTATTTTTCATAAAATTGTCTTACCAAGATGGGAAAAACCCTCTTTTGTCTTGAACTTCTTGTTAACAGAATTGGCAGAATTGGAGTCGGGAGTAGTATCAATTACTGGTTTTGAAACCGCTTTTAGTTCTGATGTTTCCCTAGTAGATGCCTTGCAATTAATTAATTTCAATCGAGAAAATTTAGCTCGCTTTAATCTCCGACAAATTTGGTGGATGAATCATGATTTTACTAACAAAGTTATTCGGTATATGCCAGATTTAAATTCTTGGTTTTTCCTGCGGTTATTTTTAACAGAAAATTCAACCCAAGCTACCAACTATAATCAGCTATTTACCGATAAAAATACCGTTCATGATCCCTATAATTTACCAGGAACAGCAGTTAACTTTGTTGGTAGAGAACAGGAATTATCCCGGATTCATCAAGCTTTTCAGCAATCTTCCCCAATTGTTTTAAGTGGGATGGGAGGTTCGGGAAAAACTGAATTAGCTTTACAGTATGCTTGGCAACATAAAGGGGATTATCCTGCGGGTATTTGTTGGATAAATGTCCTTAACAGTGACCCCGGTTTAGCTATTTTATTTTTTGCCAGAGAATACCTGGGTTTAAACATCCCCAATCAGGGAACCTTAAGTGAACGAGTGCGTTACTGTTGGCAAAATTGGCCCGAGGGAAATGCTTTAATTATTTTTGATGATGTGCGTGACTACGACCAAATTACATCTTATCTACCACCGGGAAAAGAATCTCGTTTTCGGGTTTTGATTACCACTCGCTTTAGTTACTTAGGGGTATCGCTATCAACGATAAACTTAGATGTTCTCACAGCAGCGCAAGCTTTAGATTTACTGCAAACCTACTTAGGAAAAGAACGTCTAACCGCGGAGTTAGAGGCAGCCAAGCAACTTTGTCAGTGTTTAGGATATTTGCCTCTAGGATTACAATTACTAGGCAGTTTTCTGAGACAAGCAACCACTGAAACTTTAGCAAATATCAAGGAAAAATTCCCCAAAAAAGGCTTAAAATATCTCAACTCTGATAAGGAGGAAGTCCGCAGTATTAAAACAATTCTGGATCTCAGTTGGCAACTGTTAGAAACAGAAAAACAAAAATTAGCTCTTTATCTCAGTTTATTTGCTTCGGCACCTTTTCCCAAGCACTTAATCATCAGTTTATTTTCTGATGAAGCTAAAGACGAGATAGAAAAATGGTTAACCGATAGCTTGGTTAAGCTTAATTTGCTGAAATCTTTAGGCAATGAATGGTATCAACTGCATCCCCTCATCCGTCTTTATCTACGGGAAAAATTAGAAGGTTCCGAGATAGCCAATACCGCAAAAAGTCGTTATTGTACGGTGATGACAGATACATCGAGAACAGTCCCCCAAACTCCTACTCTAGATATTATTCAAAATCTGACTCCCTTAATTCCCCATATTCAACAAGCTGTCAGGGAATATCCAGAATATATCGCTGATGAGGATTTAGCCGAGTCCTATATGGGTTTAGCTCGTTATTATAATGGACAAGGATTGTATGCTATTGCTGAACCTTACTGTCAAGCTTGTTTAACCGCAACTCGAACTCGCTTAGGAGAAAATCATCTCGATGTGGCAGATTCCCTCAACAATTTAGCACTCTTGTACTATTCTCAAGGCAGATACGCAGAAGCGGAACCATTGTATAAGAGCTCCCTTTCTCTGACAGAACAGCTATTAGGAGAAAACCATCCCGATGTTGCTACCAGTCTCAATAATTTAGCAGCATTATATCAATGCCAAGGCAGATACGCAGAAGCGGAACCATTGTATAAGCGCTCCCTTTCTCTGTGGGAACAGCTATTAGGAGAAAACCATCCCCATTTTGCTACCAGTCTCAATAATTTAGCAGAATTATACCGATACCAAGGCAGATACGCGGAAGCGGAACCATTATATAAGCGCTCCCTTTCTCTGCGGGAACAGCTATTAGGAGAAAACCATCCCCATTTTGCTACCAGTCTCAATAATTTAGCAGAATTATACCGATGCCAAGGCAGATACGCGGAAGCGGAACCATTGTATAAGCGCTCCCTTTCTCTGCGGGAACAGCGATTAGGAGAAAACCATCCTGATGTGGCAGTTTCCCTCAACAATTTAGCACTATTATACCGATGCCAAGGCAGGTACGCAGAAGCAGAACCCCTGTATAAGCGCTCCCTTTCTCTGACAGAACAGCTATTAGGAGCAAACCATCCCGATGTGGCAACTTCCCTCAACAATGTAGCAGGATTGTACAATTCCCAAGGCAGGTACACAGAAGCAGAACCTCTCTATCTAGAAGCGATTAATATTTTCAGGGAAAGATTAGGAGACAATCATCCCAATGTGGCACAATCCCTCAACAATTTAGCAGGATTGTTCCGTTCCCAAGGCAGGTACACAGAAGCGGAACCTCTCTATCTAGAAGCATTAGATTTGAGAAAAAGACTCTTAGGAGACAATCATCCCAATGTGGCACAATCTCTCAACAATTTAGCAGCATTGTACGATTGCCAAGGCAGGTACAAAGAAGCGGAACCTCTCTATCGAGAAGCGATTAAGATTGCTACCCAAGTATTAGGAGACAATCATCCCCATACCCAAACAATTATGGAGAACTATAAAACTATGTTGTCGCAACTCCGACAAGCAGAATCAAGATGAGTTAGAGTTTAAATGCTTAGGAAAATAGGGCTTGTAGGCGCACGGATTTTCCATTATGAATATAATATCATGTCAAGGGGCTTTTGTCAAGAGAAAATTTGACAACATCCAGATAATGTAGGGTACGTTAGACGGCAAAAATTTCCGCTTTAACTTCAAGCTAACAATCCGTCGTAACGCACCACCAATCATCAACTATGATTGAATTAATCACTGATAACTGATAACTGATAACTGATGACTGATAAAGCTATGACACTCAAAGAACAACTAATTAAAGAAATCGAGCAGACACCTGACACCCTTTTGACTGAATTACTTGACTTTTTGCTCTTTATCAAAGAACGACATACTGCAATAGAAATTACAGAAGAAGAGCAAGCTAACATAATCGCTTCTGAATCAGCTTATCAAGCAGGAGACTATCTAACCCTCGAAGAATATGAGACAACTCAAGCGTGAACTACAGAGTTATTATTCCGAAACCAGTTCAAAAACAACTAAACAACTTACCCAAACAACAACGCGAACGCTTAATTACTGCCATTAGACTACTTACCGATACACCTCGTCCTAGCGGAGTCAAGAAACTCAAAGGATATGATGAAACCTACCGAATTAGAATAGGAGATTATCGCATCATTTACAAAATTCAAGATCAAGAAATGCTGATTATCATATTGAGTAGTATTCATCGAAAAGATGCTTATTGAACCTCTAAGTAGGTGGGTGGAGTGAGAACTATAAAACTATGTTGTCGCAACTCTGGCAAGCAGAATCAGGATGAGTTAGAGTTTAAATGCTTGGGAAAATAGGGCTTGTAGGCGCACGGATTTTCCATTATGAACATAATATCATGTCAAGGGGCTTTTGTCAAGAGAAAATTTTTTTGACCCGGAAGGAATTCAACCTAGATAAAAACTGAGGATCAGAGCCACTAAAAAAGTCATTAACAGGCATAAAATTCCGAAATAAAGGACGATTTTAGGACGGAAAGCTGATAGGAGGAGGATAAAAGCTTTAATATCAATGAGGGAAGCGACCAGTAAAAAAGCTAGAGTGGAACCCACGGACAGATTAGTAATTAAAGAACCGGGGACAAAAGTGCTAAGACTGGCATTAACAGCGAGGGTGAAACCAAAGAACAACTGCACGAGAATTTGAGTAACGGGAGTATCCCCCCAGGCAATTAATTGACTCTGAGGTAATAATAACTGAAAGATACTAGCGATGGCACAGCCAATAATTAATAATCCCCCTAATTCCAGCGCTTCATCGATAAAGTTATCGAGAAATAACTGCACAGAAATTGGCCAAGCTTGCCTATCTCTAGTTTTATACTCATAAACAAGACTGCCGACTCTTTGTAGGGGTTGACTGGCTGCTTCCTCCGGTAAAAAACTACCAGAAAGAACTAAACTCGATTCTAGGGGAATTTCGCTATCGGTGCGGGGTTTTTCCCGATAGAAACTAAAGAGAGTGCCGATAACAATTGCCATTAACCAGACCGAAAGCGATCGATAGAAGAAAATACTAGAATAGGTGAAAGTCTGCCAAGTTAGCCAAAGAGTGACGATATTTAGGGTAGGTGCAGCGGTGAGAAAGCTAAACACCACCCCTGGGGGTACTCCCTCTAATAAAAATCTTCTAGCGACGGGAATCGTGCCGTATTGTCCGACGGGTAAGATTAATCCGATTGTACTGCCAACGATCGCTCCTAACAGTCGATTACGGGGAAATATCGCCGCTAATCGCTGTTTATTGACGAAAACCAGCAAAAAACTGGAAACGGCCGTCCCGAAAAGTAAAAAGGGAAGCGAGATCAAGACTAAACTAAGAAAAAAAGTAACAGCGATAGAAATTTGATTCATGAATAGGGTTCAAGATCGGAAGCTATCCTACAAAATAGCAGATAAGGTAAAAAGTAAAAAGAGCGGTTTTAGATGCAACAATAGGTTAGTTTGTTGAAATCAACAATTAAAAAGAACGTAAAGCGATTAATTGTGCCTCAGCTTTATGAAGGGATTCTAACCATTCTTTTTCGGGATCGCTATCGGCAACTATTCCCGCTCCCACTTGTCCCCAAACGGTGTTTAAATTCCCTTGAGCAGTCATTAATAGGGTACGGATGAGAATATTCAAATCTAAATGACCCCGTAGGTCAATATAGCCACAGGAACCATAGAATAAATTGCGTCGCACCGGTTCCAATTCTTCGATAATTTCTAGACAACGAACTTTCGGACAACCGGTAATTGTTCCCCCCGGGAAAAGAGCTTTAATTAAATCAATAGCATGATACTTTTTATCTAATTTTCCTTGAACATTACTGACCAAGTGCATAACATGACTATAACGCTCGATCGTCAGTAATTCATCCACATGAACCGATCCCCATTCACAAACTCTACCCAGATCATTACGTTCTAGATCCACTAGCATAATATGCTCGGCCCGTTCTTTTTTATTAGTTAATAGTTCCTCGGCCAATTGTCGATCGAGTGCCTCGGTTTTACCCCGGGGACGAGTTCCAGCGATCGGTCTAGTGCTGGCTATTCCTCTTTCTAATTTCACCAATCTTTCGGGAGAACAACTAATCATTTCTCCCCAAGGGGTGCGCCAATAACTGGCAAAAGGAGAAGGGTTAATCTGTTGTAAACTGCGATAAATTTGCCATCCTTTTGCCTTAGTTGTGCTTTGAAATCTTAGGGATAAATTTGCTTGAAAAATATCACCTTTTCTGATATAATCTAAGGCTTTTTTAACAGCTTTTTCGTAGTCGAGTTGAGAAGTATAAAAGATTAAGGGAGAGGGATGGGGATCGATAAACTCAAAATCGGGGTTAGTGGTTAAAGATTGTTCGTATTTATCTAAATCTTCAGGTTTAGTGGCAGCTAACCAGAGAATTTGTGCTTGGTGATCGAGAATGGCAAAACTATCCGGTTCATACCAATAAGCGACGGGAAAAGGGAGACTATCAGCTTTCCTGTCGGGTAATTTTTCTATTTCCCAAGCTAAATCGTAGCCTAACCACCCCAACCAACCACCATGGAAGGGAAGATGATCGGGAAGATGATCACATCGGGGTTGGGGGAGTAAACTGCTTAAAAAGGGCAAAATTTCGCCCAGTGCGGGGGTCCAAAGCTGACGCGGGGAACCAGCACAAAGAGAGTAACGGGAGAGGGAATTACCCGGATAGGGACTTTCTAGTAAAGTAGCGATCGCATCTTGGGAGAATAAGCAGGCAAAAACCTCGGAACCAGTGCGCTGATGCAGAGGAAGCGATCGCCAATGCCATGCTAAAGGTTTTTGCATCTAAAATCGCGGGCCAAAATAGCTGGGAAATTGGGTATAACTAGGGTTTTGGTGTTAGTTGTGGGGGAGTTGATCTTTCCTATCTGCTAACACCTATGATCTTAGTCCTAAATGTTTGCTGCCTCGTAATTATCCCCGATAATCGAGGTCAATTTCTTTAGAACCGCCGCGCTGTAATTGGCCTAACAATTCCCCTAACTGACTCCAAACCAAACCACCGATAAAGATAGTCATCGGGAGAGAGATAGCGTAGGCAACCCAACCATTGAGAATAAATATATCTAATCCCGAGGCCAGGAAAAGACAGATTCCTACACAAATACCGATAAAAGGAATTTGTAAGGAACTAGATTTTAAAAGATTTTGATCGTCTGAACCCTTATTTTTATACCAATTGTTAACCACTTGCTTGAGACTAGCTTCAAAAGCGGCCCCGCAGGTAATACCGATAAATAAACCGGCAAAAACTAGAAAATAGGGCGGTTGGGGCAGAAAATAATAATCCATAGAAAAAGTGATTAACCGATGATGACCTTAAACACTTTAACGCGAACTGGTTTCTCGCGGAAGGACAGCGGCCACACCTTGGGAGGATAATTCCCGAAAAGCGCTCATGGCCACATCCAAGAGTCGCCGCGGTTGCAATTCTCCTTGAATTAAACCCCAGAGACGTTGTACTTCGGCGGTATGGAGACGGTCATCTTCCGTTAAAGCTAATAGCAATTGACGACGCAGATAACGACCTTCTTCCGAGAGAAGAAAAGTGATGCCTAATTGCGCTGTGGGCAGTAAATCGAAGTTACTTTCCGATCGAGCCATTGTAATCATGTTTTCTAGGCGTTGCCACTGGAATTTACCGTCTTTGAACAGCACATCCAGTAAACGCCGGCGCAGTTGCGGTGATTCCCCGGTCAGGAGACGTTTAGCAACGTAGGGATAGGCCACTTGGACGATTTTGAAGTTAGGATCGAGGGTGAGGGCTGCCCCTTCTTGGGTGACGAGGGAACGAATAATCAGGGCGAATTTGGCGGGAATCCGGAAGGGATACTCGTACATCAATTCGGAGAAATCATCGGTAATGGTGCGGAAATTGAAGTCACCGACCCTTTGACCGATGGCATTGCCTAAAACTCGTTCTAGCGCTGGAATAATAGGTTTTATATCGGTTTCTGGGGTTAAAAATCCCAGTTTGACAAAGTTGCTGGCTAGGTTTTCGTAGTCTTTGTTAATTAAATCGACGACGCAACTGGCGAGGGTTTCTTTAGTTTCCTCCTCTAACTGGTCCATCATGCCAAAATCGATATAGGCCATGCGACCATCAAAGGTGGCGAAAAGATTACCCGGATGGGGATCAGCATGGAAAAAGCCGTGTTCGAGGAGTTGCTGTAATCCGGAGGTGACGCCGATTTTAACGATATTATTGGGGTCTAATCCTAAAGCTTTGATGTTCTCGGTATCGGTGAGTTTATAGCCATCAATCCATTCCAGGGTGAGGACGCGGCGACCACTATAACGCCAGTAGATACTGGGAACTTTAACTTCGGGGTTATTTTGGAAGTTGGTGGCGAATTTTTCGGCGTTGCGACCTTCGTTTTGATAGTCGATTTCCTCAAAGAGTTTGGTGCCGAATTCATCGACAATCAGGGTGAGGTCGTGGCCGAGATTGAGGGGTAATAAACGGCCGAATTTTTGGGCGGCCCAGCGCATTAGATATAAATCGAGGCTTAAAAGCGCCCGCAGCCCGGGCCGTTGCACTTTAACGGCTACTTCTTCACCGGTGGGGAGTATCGCTTTGTAAACCTGGCCTAAACTAGCGGCAGCCACAGGGGTGGGGGATATTTCCCGATAGGCTTTTTCTACAGGCATCCCCAATTCTGTCTCGATAAGGGCAAAAGCGATGTGGTTATCGAAGGGGGGAAGTTGGTCTTGCAGTTTAACTAATTCGTCTAAAAAGTCTTTGCGAACGAGGTCGGGACGGGTAGAGAGAGCTTGACCGACTTTGATGAAGGTGGGACCCAAACGGGTGAGAATTTGCCTAAGTTCGCTGGCACGCCGGTATTTATTGGCTTCTTCTTGCTTTGTCCATTTGTCCCAGAGGAGACTGAGGAGAAATAATCCTAAAGACCAAATAATCACGAAAGCGCGACCGAACAATTGCCAAGGTTTATAACGGTATTGTTGAGCGATCGCTTCTGCACTGTAAGGAGTGAACTGTGTTTCTTCTCGTTTCCGGTCAGTTTGACTGTCTTGATGCCGACTCACTAGCTAATCTCTATATATCTTACGCCACTTGATATTGTATCTAAGTTCCTGACATCAGTATACAAAACTACACATTATTTAATAATTGTTATAATTCCCTGAGAAATTATAAGTATTTATAACTAGACTGCCGGGGAAATTCTCGGCTAGTGGATGTCCTCAAGTACCTGATGGATATTTTCAACAAGCTGTTCTATAAAGGTAACGGCATCATTAACCATATTTTCATCAATATTCCAGCGATTGCCAATGCCATAACTCGGGTCTATATCAGCTTCATGGGCGATTTTATTCCTTCGATCAACAATTGCGCTAAGTTGGCTTTTAATATCTTTGGCTGGTTTATTTAGTTTGCTGGCCACTTCTTCCCACAATTTCTTGGCTGAAATTAGTCTAATGGCCTCCGCTATCTTGTCCGGTTGTTGATAGCTTTCATAGCTGAGTTTTTCTCTAATTTCAGCTTCTAGCCAATGATTACTATTAAGTTTGTTGGTGAGAAGATTTTCAATCATTGGTAGTACCTCGGAAATTGAGCGAGATTCTTGACCAAAAAAAGAACCGTAGTTTTGTTGAATTTCGTTCTCTAACCAAGAGCCAATACTAATAGCTATCAATCGTTCTTGTCGTGCGCCATTCAAGGAGACTTTAAAACGAGAAAAGGCAGATTGAGAACTGTTAGGAGTGGGAGAAGGTTCTGAACGTTGGCCTCGATAAATTTCTAGCATTCCTAGAGTAACCACTTCGTGAATATAATAATCTAAAGCGCTCACAGTCAGGACTAAAGCCGCTCTGAGGATATCCGATACATCTAGGGCCGAAGTAGTCTGAGATTTGAGGGAATTGTGGATGGCGTTCAAGTCACGAACGCGGGCAAGACTAAGGCGAAATTGTTCAATGGCTATCTGCATAAATCTCGGAGGTAAGACCGATAACTTTGTCTGCTAAGTCAGAAAAAATATCTTTAAATTTTTGTTGTTTTTCTTGGGCTTGATCTAACACTGTACCCTGCGACTTAGCTGATTTCAATTGTTCAGCAGTTAGTGCAAAAACGGGCGTTTGATGCTCTTGAGATAAGGCAATAAGACTATTAAAATTAGGAATTTTTACTAGAGTGCAGCAGTCTGATACACCATTCTGATCGTAGATAAATTTCGGTAGCATCATGCCATTTTTTCCTAGGGCTGTAATCATTTTATTGCCAATATTTTCCTCGATTTCGTTAATCCAGTTTTCAAAGGCTTTTGTTTCTTTTCCACGAATAATTCGATAGTTCTGAACAATAGTTCCCAAAAAATGTAGGTTAACTTCGGGGAAGGGATAGTTGGCGGTTTTGAGAATTGGTAAAGCACTAGCTGCCTTAGCCCATTGGTGCCACTTAGGCAAGATTTTAGTTAAAGAATCGATAGCCATAACCGAGAAAAAATCCGCTGTGGTTGGCACAATAAAAAAGTTGCTGGTCATCAGTATATTTTGATTGATTGACCCCAAACTGGGACTCATATCGATTAAAATATAGTCAGCTTGAAATCTTTCGGCAGTTTTGTCTAATAAATATGTAATCGCACCGGGGAGATTTTTTAAAGCCTGAATTGACCCACTAAGTTCTTGAGCAATACCTAGGGTAACTTCATATTCAGCTAACCCCACATGACCGGGCAATAGAAATAAACGATCACGACCATCAATAGGAATACAGTCCACAGCTTCAATTAATCTCGGTTGAGACTCAAAAGCAGGTGCTAAAGCTGTTTTAATATTAGAGTAAGTATTGTAGATTGCTTGTAGTCTTTCCTCCCTATCTTCACTTTCTTTAGCCAAAGCCATACCAGTTAAGTTGCATTGGGGATCGGTATCGACAATAATTACTCTTTTGCCCTTCTCAGCAAGCATCCAACCAAGGTTAAAAGTGGTTGTAGTTTTGCTGACTCCACCTTTATGATTAAAAAAAGCTATTTTTTGCACCATGGCATTAATTATATTTGAAGATTGTTGCCCTTGGTCATTATTATAACATCAGTGGGGGTTAAGCAGATTTTGCCATGATTTCTAGGGAAGAATAGGGCTAACCTTCGGATTCCTCGTGTTAATGCCTAGCAATTAAGAAAAAATTGCGCCATGGTTTCTGCCCTAACACCCCCAACTGGATATTTAAGCAATTTCATCGGGATTAATGCCCAATTCTCGCAGCTTTTGGGCTAATTTTTCCGCCCGTTGTTGTTCTCTTTCTTTGGCTAATCTTTCCTGTTCTTTGGCTAATCTTTCCCGTTCTTTGGCTAATCTTTCCTGTCGGGCCGACTCTTGAGGGGTGGGAACCAATTCACCCGATTCGGTGAAATAGCGCAATTTATTGGCAAAAATCCCTAAATATAATCCTAGTTGCTTACTCCATAAATAACCGTTTTCATTGGGGGTAATCGGTTGGTATTGTCCCTCGATTAAAGTGAATCCTTGCCATTCTAAAGTATTGGGATCAAACAAAAAATATTCAGGAGTCCGGAAAGTATGCTGATATAGTTCCTTTTTGGCTTTTCTGTCCACATTAGCAGTGGAATCGGAGAGAATTTCGATGATTACATTGGGATATTTACCCCCTTCTCCCCAGACAACCCAACTTTTCCTGGGACGTTTCTCTGTATCTAAAACCACGAAAAAATCTGATCCACAAAAATCTCGCTGTTTCAGTTGTCTTTCGTTATAATAAATAGTCAAATTGCCCGAGGCATAGTAATCGTTTCTATCTTGCCAGAGCCAATCAAGACAAGATAATAATAAAATAATTTGTTGTAAATGCAGATCACTTTCCACGGGTGGTTCATCACTCCATAAATCGGTGGGAGGACAGACAATATCGGTAGCAATATCTAGGGTTGTCATCGTTTATAAACCCATTGAGTCAATTTGGGGTGATTCTAGCCACAAGCCACAATCAATACAATTATATTATAAGTCCGATCGTTTTGCTTGGGGTACATCTCATTTTTGTAAATCTACTAAGTGGGGATTTTTAAGGGGAAACTCTCTGCTAAAATCGGGCGTTACTTTCGGTTTTATCACTCAATCCAAGCTTTTGGGGGGTTCTACCCCCCAAACCCCTAGGGCTGATTCATTCTCCGAATCTAATTCTTTTTTTTGCTACCTTTAATCGCTTATGAGGCAAGCAAAGCACGACGTTTTTAAAAATTTTCAGATATTTATTCCAAGAAATCGACTAAAAACGTTGCCAGATAAGGATTTGAGAGAATGACATTTGAGAGAATGAAACGACCCTACCCAAACCCCGGAGCGCATTAGTTTTTCGGTGAGATGCTTACACGCGATTGTTCATATTTTTGTACCAATTTAAGAGTCACTGATAATTGCTGATTGTCGGTAAGTAGTCGTGCAAAATTAATTTCCTAGTGAAGATAGGCAAGAGGCAAAAAGCAGGAGGCAAGAGGTGGTTAGATATGTGTAATTAATTTTGCTTAGGTACTTATTTCTGCAAATATAGGATGCATTCCTTAATCTTCCGCTCGGTCTTAGGGAGATTTTTGTCAAGTCTGAACTCGAATTACTTAACAATTCGGTGAAGGTGAATCAACGAGAGCCGTTAATCTTTATTAAGGAGGGTTTGCCCTCAATCCTCTTGGTTGAAGGACTTATAAAAACCAGAAAAAAGCAACTAAAATAACAGTGAGAGTGGCGGCAAAAATGAGAGCGTATTCAATTTTCTTATTGATAATACCAATAACCATGACTAGGGTAATTGCCAGAAGAAACACACCGATATAGACTAGATTTTGAGAACCTGAATTAACTAAATTATTATTTAAAGTCGTTGTGGGTGTGGGAGTTTGTAGAATTGTTGATGAGAGACTAATCGTGGAGGTAATGAACATAAATATTTATGACTACCATAGAACTAATTTTATACAGTAAACCGGACTGTCATCTTTGCGAAGGGTTGTTAGAGAAACTAGAAAAAATCCGTCAACCGGACTGGCAGTTAGAAATTAGGGACATTACCAGTCGAGAGGATTGGTTTAACGCTTATCAGTACGAAATCCCCGTCCTCTGTCAAAAACTGGCCACGGGGGAAAAAATCCTTCCTCGTCTTTCCCCCCGGGCAAATGCCGAACAATTAGCCCGTCTTTTAGCAAATAATTTAACCTAGGGGCTAATTACCCGGACTAGGACTAACGACCGGACTCGGAGAGGGAGAAGACTGGGCGACCGGTTGCGGTTTGGCTGCGGGTTTAGATTGATACCATTTAAAGTGTTGGTAGGCCGTGCGTGATATTTGTTGAATCAGAGTCCTAGCGTTACTATCATTGTGGGGACGTTTGACCATCACTGCTCCTAGATAGCGTTTGCCGTTGGGCATATCAATAATCCCCGCATCCCCTAACATAGAGCCAATATCACCGGTTTTATGGGCAATATCGGCGGCTTTCTCGATACCTTGCGGCAGCAGGGTGCGGGTGCGCGTTTCCTGCATAATATTCAATAGACGATCGCGGGAACGTAAACTGAGCAATTCCCCTTGATTAACTTTTCCTAAGATTGTCACCAAATCTCTCGGACTTGTGGTATTGGTTCCTTCCAAGTCAGGTAAAGGGTTATTAATTACCGTACTGGTCAAACCCCAAGCTTGAAAACGCTGATTAAGAGCCTTTTTGCCGCCCATGCGCTTGATTAACATATTAGTAGCGGTATTATCGCTAATTACGTTCATTTTAGTGGCGGTTTCTAGGGCAGTATAGGTTTTATTCACTCCTAGATACTGCATATCCCCGGATCCACTGGCCATGACATCCTTACTGGCCACAAGGGGTTCATCGAGACGAATTTTTCCCGCATCCACATCCTCAAAAAAGGCCACCAGAATGGGGATTTTAATCGTACTAGCGGCGGCAAAAATAGTATCTCCGCGAAAATTAGCGTAAGCACCGTTATCGAGGTCAATAAATAAAGCTCCCGCCTGTAATTTCGGATATTTTACCACTAAAGCCTGTAATTTCTGGTTAAGGCTGCTGAGATTTTCGTTGAAAACTAACGTGGTCGGTTTTGGGGTGACGGGTTTAGGAGTCGGGGAATTAGTAGCGGTGGGTTTTGGGTGTAGGGGTAATTTGCTCGGATCCACCACCGTTAAAACCGTACCAGCGATCGCACCTAAACCGACACCAAGGATAGAGAAGCGAAGAACCTGAAGGAGAAAAGAAGCGATTAGGTTAGGTTTACGTTGTTTTTTTGCCCTTTTAACCGGTAAAGACCTTTTTTGATTGTTTGAGTCCAGGGACCTAGGGGACTCAGGGCCAGATTGGACTTTAGTAGGACGACGAGTTACTTGACGAGTCACGGTTTTCCTCAAGGGTATCCAGATTTATTATCGATCGCTAGGAGAATTTTTTTTCTTGCCCTTGAGACTATCAAGACCGAGAAAAAGTTGCCCGATACTTTCAATATGACCGATAATGCCCCGCAGCAGGGCTAATTCCTCCACCGTGGGCCGGGCCCGATGATAAAATTGCCGGAATTTCTCCATCCTAGCGGCGGCGGTGTGGGGGTAAAGATAGCCAATTTTGAGCAAAAAGCTCTCTAAGTGCTGATAATAGCCTTCTAGAGCCTCAAAAGTGGCATTAGGGAGCATTTCTAACGGGGGTTCGAGCCTATTTTCCGTCGCCATTTGGTACAGTTCGTAGGAGCAAACCGCCACCGCTTGGGCGAGATTGAGGGAGGAATATTGAGGATTAGCGGGAATACCGACAAAACGCTGGGCGTGGTTCAGTTCGCTGTTACTTAAACCCCGGTCTTCTGGACCAAAAATTAAGGCCGATTCCAGGTTAGGGGTGAGTAACCAGGGTAAGGCGGTCCGGGGTGTTTCGAGGGGAGTATTCAGGTGACGGGGTTTCGAGGTGGTGGCAATGATGCGATGACAACCCTGCAAAGCTTCCCCAAGGGTGGCTACCCGTGAACAGTTTTCTAGGACTTCAATTCCGTGTACTGCCATGCGTCGCGCTTCTTCTGCAAGGATATCACAGGCGGGATTGACGATAATTAAGCGACTTAAGCCCATATTCCGCATAATTCTGGCAGTGGAACCCACATTTAAGGCTCCGGCCGGTTCAACCAAAATAATTCTCAGGCGATCGAGTGGGGAACTCTGATTATTTTCATCTACACTCATAGATAAGGCGCAGTTTTTGACTTTTTAATTTTAATCATGGCACGTCAGGTCTCGAAGTCCGATCTTCCCAGTAAAATTTGTCCCGTTTGCGGTTTATCCTTTACTTGGCGCAAAAAGTGGCAAAACTGTTGGCATGAGGTCAAATACTGTTCAGAACGTTGTCGTCGTCGCAAGTCCTCGGCCAATCAGTAAAAAGCCGAGAATTTTAACTATCAAATAGGCACTCTTGCAAAGGGCAATTTTTAGCTGGGGACTTAGATGGATAATTAATTTTGCTTAGGTACTCTATTAGCTTTTAATTTTACGGCTAATTTAGTAAGCTGATATTTGACTAAATTAACTTTTTCTTAAGAGAATCTGAATGCACATTGCCTGGTTAGGAAAAAAATCTCCTTTTTGCGGTAACGTTACCTATGGGCGAGAAGTGACTAATTCCCTGCTCGATCGAGATTATCAAGTCAGTTTTCTGCATTTTTCCTCCGAAAAACCCACCGTAAGCGATTGGCCCGACTTTTACGACGAAATCACCCTGCCACGTCTCTATAGTTCCCAAGTCTATACTATTCCCACCCTGAAATCGAGTCGGGTTCTACAGGATAAACTCAGGGAACTGAAACCCGATTTAGTTCATGCGTCCTTACCCCTGTCTCCCCTCGATTTTCTGCTACCAGAAATTTGTGAGTCTTTAGATTTGCCTCTGGTGGCGACTTTTCACCCGGCTTTTGATAGTAAAATTCGCAATCTCATCTCCAGTACCCAATTATTAACCTACCAACTACACGCCCCTTTTTTAGCTAATTACGATAAGGTAATTATTTTTTCCACCTCTCAACGGGATTTTTTAGTTAAATTGGGAGTCCCAGAAGAAAAATTAGCCATTATTCCCAATGGGGTTGATGTTAATAAGTATTGTCCAGGACTATCGCATATTAAAGCTCAATATAATGCCGATTGTTTATTTATTTATCTCGGTCGGATCATGCCAGAGAAAAATGTAGAATCTTTATTGAAAGCTTGGAAAAAAACTAATTTAGGGAGTAGATGCAAACTGCTCATTGTTGGCGATGGTCCATTGACTCCTTCCCTCAAACCTTTTTATGGAGAAGAAGATGGTATTATCTGGTTAGGTTTTATCGGCGATGAAAATAAACGAATTGAAATTTTGCGCGGGGTTGACGGCTTTATTTTACCCTCATTAGTGGAAGGTTTATCGATTTCCCTCTTAGAAGCGATGGCCTGCGGTGTTGCTTGTCTGGCTACGGATGTGGGTGCCGATGGGGAAGTGTTAAAAGGTGCGGGAATAGTTCTAGATACTAAAGGACTAATTACCCAATTAAAAACTCTCTTGCCTGTCCTACGAGATCATCCCGAATTAACCACAATTTTAGGTCAAAAAGCCCGTCAAAGAGTTTTAGACTCTTATACTCTCAGTAAAAATATCGATCGCTTACAGTTAGTTTATCAAGAAGTGTTAGCCCAAAAACAATCTTCTCTTAGCTACTTTCACTAAGGAATTTATATGACGATTGCCCGGACAATTTGCTTGGGATTTATGGCGGTAATTTTAGCGGGAACTTCCCTGTTGATGTTGCCTGTTTCTACCACTAGCGGCACTTGGAATGATCCAATTGTTGCCCTCTTTACCTCCACTTCTGCTGTCTGTGTCACGGGTTTAGCAGTGGTAGATACGGGTACTTATTTTTCTTTTTGGGGTCAATTATTTATTGCTTTATTAGTGCAAGTGGGGGGGTTGGGTTATATGACCACTACCACTTTTTTAATGTTATTAGTTGGGCGAAAATTTGACCTGAGACAGAAGTTAGCGATTCAAGAATCCTTTGATCGACCTTTTCTACAAGGTAGTCAAAGTTTAATGAAATCAGTGATTGCTACTACTCTAGTTTTTGAGTTAACAGCAACCTTGATTATGTTAACTGTCTTTGCCCAAAAGTATGATTTTAGATATGCGGTGTGGTTATCTTTATTCCATAGTATTAGTGCTTGGAATAATGCTGGTTTTGGCTTGTTTAAAGATAATTTAATGTCCTATCAGTCTTCAATTATTATTAACTTATCTATCACAGGATTGATCATTTTTGGAGGTATCGGTTATCAGGTAATTATCGAGTTTTACACTTGGTCTATTCACCGCTTTCGATATAAAAGAAAAGGATTTGTTTTTTCCCTTAATTATAAAGTTGCTATCAGTACAACTATATTTTTATTAGTGATAGGAACCTTGGCTTTTTTATTTACTGAACAGGGAAATGGTGACACTTTGGCTAATTTATCAATTAAAGATAAATTGCTGGCCGCTTGGTTCCAATCGGTAACATCGAGAACAGCAGGATTTAATACCATTGATATTGGTAAAATTTCCGTAGAAGGTTTATCAATTACCATGGCTTTGATGTTTATTGGTGCCAGTCCTAGCGGTACAGGGGGCGGTATTAAGACCACAACTTTTAGGATTTTATATAATTGTACCCGCTCGGTTTTAAGAGGCCGTGAAGAAGTTACTCTCTATCAAAGACGCATTCCTACGCCGTTAATTTTAAAGTCAATGGCGGTGGTTTTTGGTTCGGTTATAGCGATTATTATCTCCACCCTAGCTATCTCATTTGTGGAGACAGATTTTCAAATGATTCAACTGTTTTTTGAGGTAGTTTCTGCCTTTGGAACTGTCGGCCTATCTATGGGTATAACTGCCGCTTTATCGCCGATTTCTAAGTTAATTATTGTTTTTATGATGTATCTGGGACGGGTGGGAGTTATACTTCTAATAGCGGCTATTATCGGCGATCCAAAACCAACAGTTATTAACTACCCCGAAGAAAACCTTTTAGTGGGATAATTAATATCAGTTATCAGTTACTGGCACTCATTGACACTAGCATTTTAAATGCGTAACAGTTTAACTTAAAATTATGCAATCAATTAAATTTTTCAGTAGTATGCGTCCCCAAAATCGTCAATTTGCCGTCATCGGATTAGGCAGATTTGGGCGCGCCGTCTGTGAAACCTTACGCAACCAAGGTTATCAAGTGGTAGCGACGGATATTGACGAAGGATTAGTAGTACAAGCGTTATCCGATCGAATAGTAGATAATGCGATCGAGCTTGATTCTACCAAACCTAACGCTCTGCGAGAAGCGGGAATTTTTGAAACCGATACGGTGATTGTCGCTATTGGTAAATACGTGGAAGAAAGTATCATTACTACTCTCAATTGTAAGGAAGCAGGGGTTAATTTTGTCGCCGCTAAAGCCTCCTCAGAAATCCATGGAAAATTACTCAAAAAAGTTGGTGCAGATTTAGTAGTTTTTCCCGAATATGATGCCGGTTGTGAGTTAGCACACCGTTTAACTAGACCATCAATCTTAGAACGATTTGATCTCGATCCCGAACATAGTATTGTCGAGTTAAAAGTCCCAGAAGCTTTTCACGGTAAAACCCTAGCAGAGTTAGAAATTCGTAATCGTTATGGGTTAAATATTGTCGCTGTCGGTAATGCGGAAAAATTCAAGATTAACCCCAATCCCCAAGAAAGATTACACAAGGATTTAGCCATGGTGGTAATTGGTTCTAACCGAGATATTCAGCGTTTACCGATGTAAAATTTAGTCAAATAGATGAAGGCGATTTTTTAGCCGTCAGCCGCCAGACTTCGGCGTGAGACTTCGGACGTTCGGCGAGACTTCGGCGTGAGCTTTTGTCGAACACTTTTTTCTCCTGATATCCCTGATAACTGATAAGTAGGTGGGTGGAATTAAATATAAAATAGACGTAGCGACTGTCTTGATTGTCAAGGGGTAACTCAAAAAACAATCAAGGAGTTGCTGTCGAACCTAAAATCTCAAGCCAGAAAAAAGCGCAGCAAAAACTAAGTCGCTCAGGTTAAACCAAAGCAAGCGCAACCCTTGATCAGAGATAACAAAAAGTGTGAATCTCTAGGAACAAGGTGGTAAATTGTCAGCAAGCTGCCAAGGCTGATTTTGGCGAACCATTGCATTAAGAATAACTAAGATTTTCCGCACACAAGCAGTCAGAGCCAGTTTTTTTGATTTACCGCGTCCGACTAGGCGTTCGTAAAAGGTTTTAATCACCGGATTATGACGCATAGCTACCACCGCTCCCATGTAAAGAGTCGCCCGAATCTGAGCGCGACCTCCCTGAATCATTCGCTTACCTTTATGTTGACCACTATCATGATTAATCGGTGCGACACCGACTAAGCGAGAGATTTGTTTGGCGGTTAATTGACCGAGTTCTGGTAAGTCGGAGACGAGAGTAGTAGAAATTACTTGACCAATCCCCGGCACGGTTTTGAGTAAATTGACTTTCTCGAGCCATTGTTGGTTAGCTTGGGTCAATTCCTCAATTTCTTGATTGAGTTTTTCGAGGCAGTTATCGAGATACTCAAGATGGGCTTCGATATCGACCAAAGCTTTACCGCGAGCGCGTTCCCGTCGGTTTTTTTCGGCAGTCCGCATCTCGACAAGTTGCCGGCGACGACTAATTAAGTCGCCCAATTGACGAGATTCTTCCGACTCAACCGCTAATATTTGCGGTTGCATTGCTTCGCCAAAATGAGCTAAAATTTGAGCGTCAATGGCATCGGTTTTGGCTAATTTACCAGTGGCTTTAGCAAAGTCTCTTCCTTGACGGGGATTGATTAAGGCTACAGGTAAATCCGCTTCTTGTAATTGAATCACCAGTTCAGTTTCTAAACCTCCTGTTGCTTCCAGAACGATGAGGTTGACAGTGTAGGATTTTAGGGTTTCGACCAGTTTAGATATGTCCTCCTTTGTGTTAGCAACTTTCATCGCTTTACTGAGGGGACGAAGGTAAACATCTAGGGTCGCTTTACTAATGTCAATGCCTACCCATTGAGAGATATTTTCCATGATTAAACCTGAGAAATTGGCGGGATTAATGGTTCTTTTGGAGAGCATCCCCTTGATTTTACTCATCCTTGCCCGATACGGTCTCTTAGCTTAACAATTGATTGTTTTCGCCACGACCCCGGCGACTGTTCGAGTTTTGTCAGGGAGATTATGGTGGTGACCCTTGCTACGAAGCGGTCTTTTCCGACCAAGGTTGGGACGGTCTACCACCTCTCTCAATATACAAGGTTGGGTTGAAGCATGAAACCCAACGCCCGCATGGGTTACGCTACCGCTAACCCATCCTACAAATAATTGTGCCTACCTACTTAACTGATAACTGATAACTGATAACTGATAACTGATAACTGATAACTGATTAATTTCCTCGCCAAAAGACAATCGAATTATTGAGAGGTTGGATGATAGTGCCGGGATAATAGAAAGCGAGAATTTGTTCAGGAGACCAACCCAAACGGGCTAAATTATAGGAACCAAATTGACTTAATCCTACCCCGTGGCCGAAACCGCCACCAATAAAGTTATAACCCTGGATCTGTCGATTGGTATCGTAGATAGGATCGATGTAGAATAGGGTACTGCGAGGCGGTCCTAAGGCACTACGCACCTCATTTTTATGCAGTTCCAAAATCCCCTTATCGGTTTGAATAGTCATAGTCAGAATCCGACCGGAAGGAGAGCGCTTAGTCACTTCCATCCATTGAATTTTCTGGAAGTGGGCAAGGGGATGTTTTCTGCGTGTTAAATAGGTTTCTAGGTCTTGACTCAAATCAGCTAAAGAAGCTTGTTTTTGCCAGCGAAAAACCCTTCGGCCTGTCTCATTAAAACCATCTTTAAGATTAATAAACTGGCGAAAAGTTGTCTCATTAGCGAGGGATTGTTTCGACAGATCCCAGACTCGATTAGGGGAGTCCACCACTGCCCGGAGATAAGGTCTTTCTTCCCCATCCCACACATCACTAAAGAGGGCAGTTACCCCGCCGGTGGTGGAGGAATAAAGGGCATCCACTAACTCATTTTGGTAGGTTAAAACTAGGCCTCGCGTGGCCGTGATCGCTTGATCAGCCCGGGGATTAGTTCCCGTCAATCCATAATAAACTTGACAATGGGTATCGGCACAGAGTTCGTAATTATCGGCTTGAAAACGGCGCAGATTGCGGAGGGCGTAGGTGCGGGCGATAATAGTTTGCGCCCGGGTGGCACTTTCCGGGGCATCATGACCGATTTCGTGGGGTACAACCCCGCGCAGGTAGGTTTCGAGGGGAACGTTATTAACTAGGGTAAAAGTGCCGTAGGCGTTGGGCTGTAGGCGCATGGTTCCCCCGTACAAACGCACCTGATTGGGGCTATGAGTAACTTGAATCAGGTTTTTTTGGCTCTCGATTTCTAATTCTTTGGGAAAATAGCGCACCCCGTTGATCTGGAAAGAAACTTGCGGCTTTTCTTTGAGTAAAACACTATTAATATAGGGTTGATTGTGGCCTTTGGTTTGCAAACTGGTCAGCAACCAACGTCGCACTAGGGGATTTTCATAAACTTCTCGCTTTGCCCAAACCTGCCAGCGTCCGGGTTGGGTAATTTCTACTTTAATGCCCATTTTTGCCCAATTTTTGGCGCTATTTTCGGCGGTTTCAAAAGTGGCGTGGTCGCTCAAAATGACTTTTTCTTGGAGGATGGGAGAAGCGAGGGGACGGGGAATAACTTCTAATTGTAGGCGATTGGTTTGCAGAGTTTGGGATTGGCCATCTTCTCCCACCACGCGCAGGGTGAGATTATCACCACTGGTACTACTCAGGGTTAATTTTTCCTTGGCTTCATCGCCAAAACGTTGGACAATGCCCACTCTCAGAAGGACATCCTTGGCCACAGCGGCAGGAATTAGGGTTAAACTGAGCAAGATCGCCGCAGTTATGGAACCGATGCTAATTATTGGTTTTTTTTCCTTGATTTTTAGCATAAAGTCAAGTATCTGTTAATAAGTTTTCATAAAATTTGAGGATAATCAGAGATTATAGCAGCAGGTGGTAGTGATTTTATTGTAGTGGTGATCGCTCAAACTTTTGCTAATTGGTCATTGCAAGCTGTTCGTAATTTAAATTGCTTGTGAAGACGAGGCAAGAGGCACTCTTGCAAAAGGCACCCCCCCAACCCCCCCGATGTCGGTAGGGCAAGGGGGAGGAGGTTCGGCTAATCCAAGAATAAGCAATTTAAATGATTGACAGCTTAGTCATGGATAAAGCACCAAATAGCCCCGATGTGATTCTCCACATTTTTAGAACAAGAGAGACTCTTTCTGACCAATCTAGAAATCCTTTGTCTGAGGGTATTATTTAATCTTTCAATATGATTTGTTTGATCCGTTTCCTTGCCAACTGCCCGATGACGTTATGGGAGGGAATGGGGGCGACGACCTTCTCGATCCCTAATGTATAAGTAATTACCATCTCTAGCTGGGAAAGATGTGCCAAGCTTTTCGGTAGTAGGCTTCACGATCGGCAAGTCCATTCTCTCCACCGTTTACTCGTCGAGTGATTTCTTCTACCGTTGCACCGCGATCGCAAAGAGCATTCATCTGATTGTCATACCACCAAAAACCGCCACTGATAAAAGGATAGGTGATACTAACATAATCCACCCCTTCCATAACCTTCGGATCGTGAATATAATCAGCAAAGTCCTGATAGTACTTGCGCCCTGTTAATTGAAGGACTCCTGCTCCCTTATATTTAGGTCCATCTCCTGGGTAAATATTGCCGAGGTCTTTTCTTCCCTCATACCTACTGCCTGATGCCAATTCTTTGAACCATTTTAATCCACCGCTTTCATGGGCACTTTGGCTCAAAAAATGACGCATTCTCGGATGAGTATTAATCTCAAAAAGTTTTAAACAAGCATTAAGGTCTGACAATTCGGAATCCGAAATACGATTACCATAGATGTATTCTGTTTGCGTTTTGGTAATTAAATCGGGGACATCCTTGAGAGCAAGTAAGAGATGAGCCGTTCCAGGTCCTAGTAATTCAGGTTCAGATTCATGCTTATTTTGTTTGAATTGATGAAAAGCTTGTTGGGTTTGAGGGCCATAAATTCCATCTATCCCATTAATAGGAAGAAATCCAGCTAAGTGTAAATGGCTTTGAAGGTCTTGGCATAAATCTGGATCGTCTTTGAGCGAACTGAGTTGCACAGTCAGATTTTTTTGTACTAGATCAGATAATTGCATGGCTTAAGTTCCTCATGAAATTAATTAAGAAGTTGTCAATTTATAATTATAGCGTTTACCAATCTCATGAGGTACACCAAAATCTTAACTCCTCAATCCTGACCCCTCAAAACCTAAGACTCTGTGCCTCACAACTATGGGAATTGCTATAACAGGGTAAGAGCATCTCAATTAGGCTTGACAAAAGGCTTTCAGCACAGCCATCATATAGTTATTATCCATGGCCGCCCGTTTACTTTTTTGTGCCAGACTACGTCGGTAAGTGGATTCCTGGTTAAGAGCGTTAAGTGCTACTCGTCTCAAGAAGGCAAAATTACGAGGGCTGTGACCAGAGCGAATCCGACATTGATCCTCATTAAAAGTAACATCTAAAATCCAATGAGCCTGATTTTCAATGCCCCAATGTTTACGAATAGCATTACCTATTTTTTGAGCATCAGCAGGGAGAGAACTGAGATAAAATTGGACTTCACAAGTGGTTTTATTCCAAAGATGACGAACTCGTTTAACCATGATAATACTTTGAAGTCCTTGCCATTGAGCCTGTTGATAAAGACCGCCGAAAGCTTCTAAAGGTACAGCCCAACACCAACGTTTTTCGAGGCGATGATGACCTTTTTCCAGACGGTAATCATAACTAAATTGAATACCATCAAATTGATGTGCTTGAGCTTGCTCAAACCAGTTTTTGACCTGAGTATAAAGAGTCGGATGATTAGCTTTAAGGGCGACAACGTAGTCAGCTTTTTTGGCTTGAATATGATTAATAATCGCCGTTTGAGTTCCCATAGCATCTAGGGTGATAATTGCCCCTTGAAGGTCTAACAGTTCTAGTAAAGCGGGAATAGCAGTAATCTCATTGGATTTATCTTCCACCTTGACTTGTCCTAAAACTAATTTCTGCTCCCCCGCCCAAGCCGTCACTAAATGCAAGGCTTTAATTCCTTGATTACGGTCGTAAGAACCTCTGAGACTTTTCCCGTCTATGGGAACTATTTCCCCCGAAAGAGAACCGATTAAATGGGGCAGCCATTGAGACAAAACTTTGTCCAAAACTTCCGGGTTAATCCGTTCAAAAACCCGCCGAAAAGTGTCATCAGAAGGAATGCCATTAGGTAATTCTAAAAACTCAGATAACCAAGACTGCTTACTGAGTCCATAATTTTCCATGTCTTCCCAACCTTTGGCTCCTGCTATAACTGCTAAAACAGCAATGACTAAAATATCAGTTAATAAATGTTTTTGGGTTCGGGACGCTCTTGGGTCAGGAATATCTTGAAGATAAGTCAATAAACTAGCTTGAATTTCATTTATTGATGTTAAAGGAAGCTCAGGTTTTAGTTGAGCTTTATTTCCGGTGGGGAGAACGGGAGCAAAACCTTTACCCATGAGCTATTTCCTCATTAATTTTCATCAACAACAGTGAGACTAAGGCTAATTATAAATTATACAGAGGTAGCAGCGGCTAAGTCTGGGTACTGGCAGTGCGGGACGGTGCTATGGCGATTTGATTACCCTATTCAGAAATCTTTGTCAAGTACAATTTATACCAAATTAGATGAGCTTACCCTGATTGCTATAATCAGAAATACTAATTAATATTTAAACCAACTATAGGTTAAAACGACTGGCTTGTTTTACTTCATCTATCGCTATTTTGACATCTTGTAATAATTTTAAAGCTTCTTGAGAATTACTTCGATCCATCGTTATTTCTAATAAACAAGATGGACATTGAAAGCTTTGTTTATAGAGCAAATCTTCAAGGGATATTTGAATAAAGAACCGACATTCCGGACAAGGCATTCCTGATGGACGATTGGTTTGATTTGCGATCATGATTGTTTCCTATTTTTGTTGGTTTACACAAATTTCCAATTGGAGAAAATACCCGTTAATTTGAATCGTGAAATAAATGACGAAGTTCTAAGAATCATAGAAAATATAGCTATCACTACTCACGGTTAGTTGGCAATAGCTAATAATTAGTTAATTGCTCAAGAACTATTCGTTTCTTCCTTGCTAGATTCATTAACTATCCTGTTTTCAATCGATGATCCTTGATGAAGAATTACCATTAAATTAGCAATTCCTGTGGGCAAATCAGCCTGTCTCATTTTGATTTTGACTTTCATATTGGCTGTAGTTTGAGCAATTTTATCACCTTTTTGACCACTGAGCGCAGGTAAACTAGCCATAAAACTCGGTTGAGGAGGCAGATTATCTGAGGCATCTGAGGCATTTGTTACAGTAGAATTTTCTCCTAATAAGGAGGGGGGCTTGTCGGGCTGACGAGATTTTAAAGATTTGTGAGGATAAATATGAACATTAAAAGAAAATTCTGCGTCGTCAACTTGTAGTAAGGGTAAAGGAATTAAGGATAGCGCTGGAACTTGAATATTAACATATTCATCTTTTCCAGTTTGAAAATTGCGACGGTTATACCAAAAATTCACCATTCGCAGTCTGCCAAATTTAGTTCCGGAATGATTAACTGCTACATCTGGGGTTTCTTCTTCTGACACTGACTCAAAGCCGTATTCCTGCACAAATTCCATATACTTATTGGCGGCTCTAAAATCAGCTTCAATGGTCGCCAGTAAGGGTGCGCTAAATATTTCGTGAAGATGAAAAGCTTGATGATTACTCATAACAAAATACCTTAATTTAGGGAACTCTTTGTAAATGTTCTGAAATATCAGATATTGACCATTGATAATTGTTTAGTTCAGCCTTGATTTTGATCGAGGAAATCAGATCAGTTGGTACGTCTTTAAGTTGTTCTGGACTAACTAGAATATCTAACCTAGAATAAGTAGCTGCTTGCAGAGTGCCAGAATCAACCGTTATTTCGTCATGTAATGTATTCACCATTTGTTTAAAATTGTTATTAATTAAGGTATTTGCCCTAGTTCCCGTTCCTAAAGCAGATTTTATGTCATCATTATTTAAGAGAAACTGATCTAATAGGCTAGAGACAAGTGTAACAAACTCGTCTCGATTCAAAGCCCCTTCTGAAGAGAGTAATCGCATCCGATTCTCTAGCAGTGAATCTGTCACACGATCTGTCAAATGATGTATAAAATCTTTTGACTTCAGATTGGCCATTATTCTGTCCCATATTTCTGGGTTTTCAGCTAAAGTTTTACTGCGATCTATAAATTCAGTTAGTGTGTTTATTGCCTTCTGAACAGCTTCATGAGCAAAGTTATTAAAAAATTCCGTTACATTGTTTAAATCAATCGCTCCTTTTTCGCTTGTTACGTCATTAATAACAAAATTCAGGTTTAACTCAATTTCTTTGAGAACTCCATTGGGAACATAAAAATCACTAATGGCATTAGTATTATTAGCGTAAGTTTTATATTTTAAACCGAGTTTGCTAGAATACTCATTGGCAGCGTCCTGAGCTGCTGTTAGATCAGTTAAAATAGTTCCTACAAGTTGGCTTAGTAGCATTACATAACCTCTCCACAATTATGTAGGTGGGCAATTAAATTTACTGTCATCGAAGGCATATTTAGCTGGTTGCAATACTCACTAATTTTGAGAGAGTTTCAAAATTACTATAAGGAAAAGAGAGAGGCGCTTAAGCCATCATCGCTCCTGCTAAATATGCCTTTATAGTACAATAACCTAATTAGGGAGATTTGGGAATTTTAGGGATATTCAATGCTACAGTTTCCGTAACACTCTCACCAGCCAAAGTTCCTGTAATTTTCAACGTAAGCGTCTGTGCTTGAATGTCAGCAGTAATAGGCTGGGAAGGTTTTTTAACAGGTATTTTTACCGTAGCACTTCCATCATTGTCAGTTATAACAATTATAGGAGTAGGAGTAGGACTTGGTGAAGGTGGAAGTTTTTTCTGTGCAGAATCGAGATTTCCTATAGTTATTCCACCACTTGTGGGAGCATCAAGAGCAATAGTAAGCTCTGAATTTTTGCTTCTTAAACCCTGATTGTCAAAAGCGGTTATATTGACCGTATAATCAACGTCCTTGGAGGGGTCAATATTAATGATCTTAGGAGATACCTGAAGATTAGCATGAGGGATAGTGGGCGTGATACTAGATTGTAAAATGTTGAGAACGGATGCTAAACCAGCCGGCATATCTGCCTGACTTGCTCCCACATGAATATCCATTGTGTACTCAACCGAATATTTAGACTCCTGAGTTGCTTTTGAGTCTTTTTTACTAGAATAATTAGCATGGAACTTAATGTCAGCCGAGAAGGGACCCCATCCTACTTTAACTTCTCCTTCACCACCAGCATCAATCGCTTGTGAAGAGGTGTCTTCTTGGGCAACAGTGGAGGAGGCTGAAATATTAGCTTTGAAGTCGATAGTAATATTATCAACAGATATATAGGGAATGGGAACAATGGCTAAAAGTGGAACAATCAATTTCACTTCTCTGCCATTGCTTGTATAAATAAAGTCAACAGTCACGGCTTTTTTCTGTCCGTTAACTTCCTGTAAACCAACTTCTTTGATAAATGTCCATGAAGTTTCTGCTGCTTTTGCTTCCGCTTTAATCGCTGCGTCTAATGGACCACCGATCAAAGTTTCAAAGGGTATGCTTTGTAGTGCCGTTGTTGCTACTGTTGAGGGAGTGGTATCGATAGGCATGAATTTCTCCTTTTAGTCATAATGCTTGCTATGAAGCAAATATCCAGTCTTTTGGGCTAAAAGTGATTTTTTCAATCGTCTTTGATGTTAGGATAGTCGTTATTTTTGCCGATGGCAACGCAAATGTTGAAGCCTGTAATAAAACTTAACATTTACGGATAGAAACATCCCATCTCCATCTCGACGACATTTGTTAACCTTTTAGGCTCTTCGGTTTTTGTTATGCAATGGACGGGATTATAAGAAATGAAACCCTTATAGAGACAGACATTGCTGCTATTTTTGTCAACTGTTGGCTCTTCTAGGTTCTGTGTGATAAGTTTAACTTACATAGGATCGATCTTTGTGTCCTTTGTGTCTTTGTGGTTCGTTCCACCCCCTCGCTAGGAGAAATGTATCTTAGAATACATTTTACCCACCAAAGCTGGGAGAGCCAACTGTTTTCGCTCTAGAGCGAACTAATCAATTAAATCTCTTGCCAGATAAGGATTGAGTCGATTTATGCCCCCCTATCGAACCATAGCAAGTAACGAAGAACCACCTTTTATAACTAAACTTCCCCCTTATGAATATATTAGCTATGGCTAAAAGTCGGCTCTTCTGGTTTCTGTGTGGAAACGAGGTCTATACTGATAGTTTCTTCGACAAAATAGTCCTAAAAGTGTTGCCCGATAAGCATTTCACGATTCCATAAGCAAAAATTATCACACAAAGTCGAGAAGAGCCTAAAAGTCTTACAGAGCCTCAGTTAAAGCAACAAAACACTAATGTACTAATGAGTACAAGATACTGAAATCCCTACACAGATAGGGTTGGAAGCAAAAGTTTTCAAATTTAACCTCCCAACTGTTATAGCTTGTTTCGGGACAGAAAACCATCACAAAAATCACTACTGACTCCTGAAGACTTCAAGACACCCAACCACCAACAAAGCATCTAACTTCCCCCATCGCTGATAATGCGTAAACGTACCATTTTTTGCCCACCTTCATCCAGTTCTACTTCGATCACTTCACTGGTTAAACTTTCTAAACAGGTTAACATCGATCGCAGATGGGGATTACTTGCTCCCGTATCCACATAGAGGCGATCGGACAAACTACCTAAACGTTTCCAAGTAGTATAAAGTTTAGCCACGGCCTGCTCTAATTGTGTGGCTTGTTTAACCAGATCCGCCGCCGTATTTAGACAATCGACGCGCAACGCTTCTTCTAGAGCCATTTCAATATCTAAATTACCCCGTCGGAGAGTTTGTACTTGGGCCGCCGCGTCGAGATATTTAGCTAAACTGCGTGCTTCCGAGGTGATTAGTTTTACCGTATCTACATCGGGATTAGCGGCGATTTCTTGACGGAGAGTGTCGATATGAGTATCGGGTAACTTTTCTAATTCTTTCACTAGGGGGGCGAGATGACGCGCCGGTAAACTGCCGTCGCTGGCTTTTTCTTTCACTTCATCGGGTAGTAAATCTGAACTCATAGCCGTCCATTCATCGGCCAATTGCTTCACCTCCCGACGGGTAATTCTCTCCCCTTGTCGGGCCGCATCACTGACTAATTTTTGAATTTCGGGGGCAGATTTGGCCGTTTCCACGAAGGCGCGTTTACTAAAATTATTGATACTATCGGGATCCAGTTGTCCTTCTGCCAAGAGAGTATCGGCACTATTAGCCAATTGAATCAGAGCATAAGCTTGACTTTTAGTGATTTCTCGCTGTTTTAACCAGTTTAAAAAGCCTGTACCCCGACTATCACCGCCTTGCTTCTCCCGGTCGCGAATAGCTCGCAAAATTCGCCCCCGCCAGATTTCCGTTTGCAAATCAAAGCGATCGCAAACTTTCCAAAAAGAATCCAGTTGCTGCTGAAAGTCATGATCTTGGATGGTTTCATCTTCGGGATCTGGCAGTTGAAAGTTAAACTCTAGAGGCGTTTCAAAGGCATCAATGATCGCGGAGGTGTCGGAGGAGAACGTCGCAGCATCAACCATAGGATAGACTCGGCAGTTAATCGGGCATTTTATCTTAACTCGCTCTGGCAACCCCCGACAAGCCGATTAATCTTCAGCCACATATAGGGAAGTGGGGAAGTGGGGAAGTGGGGAAGTGGGAATTAGGAATTATGAATTAGGGATTGGGGGGACTCGGACTGGTGACAGGTGCGGGAGGTGTTGTCCCGGTCGTGGGACTAGGACCTGTGACAGGTGCAGGAGGTGTTGTCCCGGTCGTGGGACTAGGACCTGTGACAGGTGCAGGAGGTGTTGTCCCGGTCGTGGGACTCGGACTGGTGACAGGTGCGGGAGGTGTTGTCCCGGTCGTGGGACTAGGACCTGTGACAGGTGCAGGAGAAATCGATGGATTGGAAGCGGGATGACGACTCAGGAATTGCCAAGCGATCGCCACCAGCAAACCGAAGACCCCGACAGCGATCGCTGCTAGGACTAGAGGTGAAACGCTAGTACGCGCAGGGGGAGAGGTAGGACTAGAAAGAGAAGAAGATGCAGGGGTGGAAGTGGGTATTGACGTCACCACTTCTTCTCCGGGGCAGGTGTCCCCGCTGGGATCAAAATCTTGGTCATTAAGATTGGCAATAATCCGTTCTTTGGCCTGAGCATAAACTAAAGGCGTGACAGGTTCAGCCGCAGGAACTACCCGACAATAAACTAGGGCGATGGTGGAGTTATCGTGACCGTTTTTCTGGTTAGCTAGTTGTAATAAACTTTCCCCCACGGCGGTTACAGTTTTCTCCCCTTGCAAAAGAGGCACGATTTCACTGTCCCAGTATTGTTCTACCCGATCATAATCACTCAAACCATCGGAACAGAGCAGAAAAACACAATCTTGATCAACAATCAACCTCTGAACTGTGGGATGGAGATTAGTGGCGCTACCCATCCCCAAAGCTTGCACCAAGGCCCCGGCGTTGGGATACTGTATGGCATCACGATAGAGGAGATAGCCTAATTTCACTTCCCGGTCAGCGAGATCATCATCCACCGTCACTTGATGACAACCCTGGGCAGTAATCCAATAGATACGGGAATCCCCCACATGGGCTGCGTACATTTCCTGGGCATGGGCAAAAGCCATAACTAGAGTAGTACCCATGCGCTGACGATCTTGTCTTAATTCCCGATCATTGCGTTGACTGATCAGATCATTGGTGACACGAATCGCCTGTTCGAGGACAAGACTGTGACTATCGGGATAGAATTCAATATCGCTCGTGGGACTGTGATTAATTTCCCTACTCAGGGTTTCGATCGCCAATTGAGCAGCGATTTCGCCCCCTTCCTGACCGCCGATGCCATCACAGACGATTACCAGGGGATTTTGACTATGGGCCAGGGTTATGGCCTGATTAGTCGGGGGATAACAGGCATCCTCGTTGTGTTCCCGCAGCGGACCGGTATCGGTGCAGGTAAAAATCTCATAGGTGCGTTCTTGACCTGCACCGTAGTGCTGTAGTGCATAATCGAGCATAGCGATCAGGGATTCCGGGCGATCGAGATCACCGGATTCTAGCTCTTGGGTCAGGGATGCGAGAAAATCTTGAATATTAGCGGCTGCCGTCGGGATCAGACCGGTCCACAGGGTCCCTAAATCTCGTAGATTGGGAGTGGTAGCCTCGTCTTTACTTAATTCTAGCAATTGCAGCAGTTGATTATTCACTCTGGTCAGAGAAGGGTTGAGCAGACTAGAGACCACAGCTTTTTTCTGGAGGGGATGCCAGAGTTTGGCCATTTGCCATAACCAGTGAATTTGCCTTAAATCGGAAGCTTGCGACCAAACCTCGGCCAGAGTGGGCAATAGTTGCGGATAAATTAATTCTCCCGTTTCATCGAGGGGAATAGTGCCGTATTCTAACAGCCAGATGTCCATATCTAAGCGTTCATCGGGACTGGGAATATAGCCATAGACTTGGGGAATGTGGAGACGGAAGGGTAACAATTTTAGGTAGAGGGAAACCCAGCTAGGAGGTTCGTCTGGCGCTTGGGGTGCTTGAGCGGGTTTAGTATCAAGAACAATTTGTGGTTGTTTGACCAAATAACGATTATCAATTAGCTCACCCAGACGATAATAGGTTCTCACCCAATCACCCATCATCCATAAATAGCGCTTAACTAAAGGAGTACCGCATTTTTCACAGAATCTATTAGTGAGGGCGTTGGGGGATAGACAGGTTAGGTTTTGACATTGGAGGGTTATCACGGAATCCATGAAAACTGCTGACTCCTAAAGCGCGATTAGTATAGGTTAATAAAATAGCGTGTTTTTAGCCCCGTTGACTGCCAGTGTATTGCAGTGTTTCCCAAATTTTACCCTTTGTGGCTCGATCGAGAATAATTAATGCTGACACTGCCATCCCTAGGGGGCTGTCTGGGGTTGGGGAAGTGGGAATTATAAATTATAAATTATGAATTGGGGAGATGGGCAAGTGGGGAAGTGGGGAAGCTGTCTCATCACCCTATCACCCGTTCGGACCTCGGCGTGAGACTTCGGCGTGAGCTTTTGTCGAACGCTCAGTCGAACGCTGATCTCACGGCCGAAGCCCAAAACCCTATCACCCCAGGGTAAGCGTATGTAAAAATGTAGCAAATTATACAGACATCTAAGACAAGTAATGATATTAAATCCGTTGAGTATAGGCTACTTAGGAGGATAGGCAAAAGGCAAAAGGGAATAAATAATCAGTTTTTAATAACCAGATTTAGTATAAGGTGTAGGCAAGAGGCATGACAATTTGTCAGCTTTCCTTCCCTGGAGAGGACTTTTAGAGGATGATAGTTGTTGTCCCACTGATTCGCGACCCTCTCATGTCCCAAGGATTTGCTCCCACGCTGACTCAAGGAAAGAACCGTCGGAAAACTCTGGAAGCGAGCGCTCTGAGTCAGCGTCTGAAGGACTGTTTTGCCGCAATTAAAGACCCTCGGGTAGAACGGACTCCCTTGCACCAACTGGGGGATATTTTAACCATCGCCATTCTTGCGGTGCTGGCATTACTATGGTAAGTATCTAAGCAAAATTATTTGTAGGATGGGTTAGCGGTAGCGTAACCCATGCGGGCGTTGGGTTTCATGCTTCAACCCAACCTACGTTTATTTTATATTTAATTCCACCCACCTACTTAAGTATCTAAGCAAAATTAATTACACATCTAAGCCACTAAGCTGTTCGTAATTTAAATTGCTTGTTGAGACGAGGCAAGAGGCACTCTTGCAAGAGGCAACAGTAAAGGGATTGAGGGAGATTCGGCTAATCTTAAGAATAAGCACTTTAAATGCGTCTTAGCTTACTCCGTCAGACTTCTGGTGTGAGGAAACAGTGAACTGAAAACTCAAATCCGATCCCTAATAGCTGTATCCCGTCTCCCGTCTCCCGTCTCCTGTCTCGGAGTCTCCTGTCTCGACTAGGAAATTAATTTTGCACGACTACTTATTGAGATATTCCCTGACAACCACTGTCTTCTCTGCTGGTAGTTGAACGGTGAAAACGAACTCGACTTTTTTTAAATAAACTAAAATCATGACCGCTGCCTTTACCACAAAAGACACAGATAATCTCCGCTGTATTTTTATCAGCTACTAATTGGTATTTTCAAGTATGATAACCTCTTTGGAAAAACAACAAGAACGACAAGCAAAGGCGAGATTAGCGGCAAAATTGCGAGAATTAGGCATCAATCCCCAGACAATTTAGCCGGTTAAAATCTGCAAAGGGCGATCAATAACCCCTTGAGTTACAATTATCTTGATTTGACTGGACAGACTTGAATGCAACTCACTCCCGAACAATACAAAGAAAAAATGCAGCGCCGCAAGGTCATCCAAGAGGAACGTTTAGCCGAAAAAATCGCTGAAAAAGGTTTAATTATCGTTAATACTGGCGATGGCAAGGGAAAAACCACGGCAGCCCTCGGTATGGTTTTACGTTCCCTCGGTCATGGTTACAAAGTGGCGGTGGTACAATTCATCAAAGGTGCTTGGGAACCTGCCGAACAAAAGATTTTTAGTGTTTGGGGGGAACAAATCGAGTTTTATGCTATGGGGGAAGGTTTCACCTGGGAAACCCAAGATAGAGAAAGAGATATAGAGAAAGCCGAAGAAGCATGGCAAAAAGCCCTAACTTTTCTCGAAAATCCCCAATATCAATTAATTTTACTCGATGAGATCAATATCGCCCTTAAATTCGGTTATCTAGATATTCAGGAAGTTATCGCTGGTTTAGCCCGAAAACCCGCTAATTCTCACGTTATTCTCACTGGTAGAGGAGCTTTACCCGAATTAATCGAGATAGCGGATTTAGTCACGGAAATGAAGTTAATTAAACATCCCTTTCGTCAACAGGGAGTGAAAGCGCAACCCGGCATCGAATTTTAACTACTGCTTAAGCGTTGTACCGTCTCTCCCGACAATAATCGATGAGTTTCGGCGAGAAGATAAGGAATTTGATCAGCGTGGGGACTAGCGGCTAAACAGGCAGTTAAATCGAGTTTTTCCACCTCTTTTGCCTGTTGACCGGGGAACCAATGACCCCCATTCCCCAAGAGATTGTATCTGGCCTTGGCAAAGTCGAGCATATCGTAGGAGATAGCGAGATTGTGTAACCAGAGGATAGAAGGAATATTAATCTGATTGGGGGTATTTTCCCAGCTAGGTAAACCCACAGACCAAGTTTTTACCCAATTATCGCCTAAACAGTTGATCATCTCCCCTTGCAATCTCTCGATAATTGGCGGTAAAATCTCTTCGGCTCGATCGAGTAAGGGTAAAGTTTTCAGGTGTTCATCAAAATCTCTGGCTCGCGCAGCACCAATACTAAGGGTATGGACGGCCGGATGACTGAGACAGAATAGGTCATTAAAAACCATCGGACTGAGAGGAGAACAGAGAGCCACGAGCTTAGGGGGAGGATTATAGAGATGGCCGCCCTTATCGGAGGGACTAATGATAAAAACCCCCATATCGTGCTGTTTTGCCGCTTCTATGGCCGGCCAGTTATTCTGAAAAATATAGTACCAGTGCAGATTGAGGTAATCGTAACAATTTGTTGCAATAGCCTTGACAATTACATCAGTTGGTGCATGGGTGGAGAAACCGATAAAACGAACTTTTCCCTGTTGCTGTAATTTTTTCGCCTCTTGCCAACAACCGCCCTCGGCCATAGTGTCATCGAGAATTTCGGCCGTGTTGATGCCATGGATACCCAACAAATCCACATAATCTAACCGTAAAAATTGCAGGGATTGCTCAAATTTACGGCGAAATTCCCGCACATCTTGACTAGGAGAAACTTTCGTCTGCACGATAATCTTATCCCTCGGTAGTTGCGGCAAAATTTTGCCCAATTGCATCTCGGAAGTGCCGTAACCCCTAGCGGTTTCGATGTGATTAATCCCCACTTCCAGAGATTTATTAATGATTGCCTCTAAATTGCCTTGATTCTCGTCAGGAATTTGCGACATTGGCAGCTCCTGCCACTGAAATTGATAGCGCATTCCCCCACAGGAAAACACCGGCATTTGTAGATTAGTGCGACCGAAACGACGATACTGCATATATTCAGTTATCAGTTATCAGTTATCAGTTATCAGTTATCAGTGGGGAGACCACTTCGTGCGCGTTGCGGGGGGTTTTAGGGTTTTGGGGTTTTGGGGTATTAGTTGAAACTTCCCTATTTCCCCATTCTCCCATTCCCCATTCCCTGTTCCCTGTTCCCTAAATTTAATTGGGTACAGTGAGAATTTCCACACCGGTTTCGGTGACAGCGATGGTGTGTTCAAATTGGGCCGAAAGTTTACCATCTTTAGTAATAGCAGTCCAACCGTCTTTTAAGACAATATGTTGCCAGGTTCCCTCATTAATCATTGGTTCAATGGTGAATACCATGCCGGGGCGAATTTTTTTGCCCTTGCCACGAGTGCCGTAGTGGGGAACCTGCGGACCGGTGTGAAAAACATTACTGATACCATGACCGACAAAATCTCTAACCACCGAAAATCCTTGTCCTTCGGCATATTCTTGGATAGCTGCGCCAATATCGCCGATTCTCCCCCCCGGCTGCACTGCATCTATGCCTCTTTGCAGACATTCTCTGGTAACTTCCACTAACTTTTTGGCCAGGGGGGAGGGAGTACCGACAAAGAAAGTCTGGGAGGTATCGCCGTGATAACCTTCTAAAATCGGGGTGACATCGATGTTAATGATATCGCCGTCTTTGAGGATTTGATCGGCGCTGGGGATGCCGTGACAGATAACCTCGTTAATGCTAGTACAGATGGACTTAGGAAAGCCATGGTATCCTAGGGGCGCACTTTTGGCTCCATGGGCGCGAGTCCAACGTTCTGCCTCATCATTGATTTCTAGGGTACTTACCCCCGGTTTAACCATTTCTGCCAGATGATCTAACAGTTTAGCCGCTAATCGTCCGGCTCGTCGCATTTTGTCAATTTCCCGCGGGGAGAGTAAGGTGATGGTATCGTTGCCCATGAATTATCCGACTGTTGAGAAAGATTCTTGTTACATTTCTTATCCTAGCAAAATCGGGCAGCCTTAGGGTTTAGGGGGTTCGGTTATGGGAGCGGGGTGTGGGGTGTGGGGTGTGGGGAAGGAAACCTCTTTCATCTCTGGTGGTGAAAATTTTTTCATCGGGACTGACTTCTGACTTGCGTGCTTACCTTGACCTTGAAAGGGTTTGGTAGCGACAATTGGCAATTGGGTATCCTGGTTCGACTGCCTCTCACGCTAGAAAGCTCTATGGAGGGAACAACCTTTTTCGGGGAGTTTTGGTTCTCGACATATTTTTTTAGTCGTTCGATGGTAACACCTCCACAACTAGCCACGAAATAAGCTCCCGTCCAAAAATAAGGTTTATTGTCGAAATACTTTGCCGCTAAGTAAGGAAATTCTTTTCTAATTAACCGACTACTAACTGTTTTAAGGTTAGCGATTAGTTTGGATAAAGCGATGTCAGGTTTGTAATCGATAATCCAGTGAACGTGAAATGTGCTGTCCCATTTCGTGAGCGTTGACACAAAGATTTCTTTAAGTCGGGCTAAGATTTCATCGTTAATAGCTTTTCGCCGGTATTTAATAATGAATACGACATGAGCGGTAAGTCTATAAACAGAACAAAATTGGCTCTCCCAGCTTTGGTGGGTAAAATGTATTTTAAGATACATTTCTCAAGAGCGAGGGGGTGGAACGAACCACAAAGACACAAAGGACACAAAGATCGATCGATCCTATGTCAATTAAACTTATCACACAGAACCTAGAAGAGCCCAAAATTTATGATGGTAATCAGTTTATATATTAGGCAGTAAGTGTTATAATTTAACTATACATCACGAAACTAACGACAGTGATAACGCTTACCTACCAGTACAAACTAAAGGTAAACAGACAACAGGAGATAATCCACATTCTTGATGTTTGCAAAAGCGTTTATAATTACGCTCTTTCAGAACGGAAAGATTGGTTAAACTCTCGAAAGTGTCTTGCGGATCACTGTTCGTTAGTTTCCGAGTACATAATTCCTGCGGATGAACCCTATCCTAATTACTTTGTTCAAGCCAAAAATCTAACGGAAGCTAAAAAAGTTTACCCGATATTAAAGACGGTTAACGCTCAAGTCTTACAGCAAGTCTTAAAAACTTTAGATAAAGCTTTTGACCAGATAAAATCGAAAGGCTTCGGCTTTCCTAGATTTAAGAAAAAGATGCGGAGTTTTGTTTTTCCTGCGCTGTCAAAAAGCTTTCTAGGTGACGAATACTTAAATTTTCCACAATTGGGAAAAATTCGGATTAGGAAATCTAGAAAGTACCCGTCTGGGTTCGAGCCTAAACAAGCTCGAATTATCCAAAAAGCGTCGGGATTTTACGTTTCGGTTTCCTTCCAATCTACGGAATTAGTTCCCGATATGACAGTGGGGAAAACCTGTTTAGGAATTGACGCGTGGATTGAGAGTTTTGTTGCTACTTCACGGGGAGATTTAATCAAAGCCCCTCGATTTTTGTTAAAAGTACAGAGTAAGCTTAAATTGCTACAAAGACGCTTGAAACGGAAAACTAAAGGCTCTAGCAATTGGTTAAAACTCAAAGAGAAGATAGCGAGATTACATGAAAAAGTGTCTAATACTCGTAGAGATTGGCACTTTAAGTTAGCTCATTACCTTTGTGATCTCGCTGATAATATCTTTGTTGAAGATATTAACTTCGTTTCCTGGTCTAGAGGGATCGTTAGAAAACAATCTCTGGATTCAGGTATCGGTAGTTTTATTAACGAGATACTACCGTTTGTCGCTTGGAAACGGGGGAAATATTATCTTAAGGTCGATAAAAACGGAACTTCCCAGGAGTGTCCGAATTGTGGCGCAATTACTGGCAAAAAAGCGTTATCGGAAAGAGTTCACCGGTGTGATTCTTGCGGCCACATTGAACCGAGAGATACGGCATCAGCAAAGGTAATCGAGAACCGAGGAAAAAACGCGGTCGGACTGACCGTGTTAGAAAACGCTCGCGGAGGCGATTTGACGGGGATCGACCGGGTTAAACCAGGTCGATCTAGTTAAAAACCTATGAACCGAGAATCTCCCGCTACACCGCGCTCCGCGGTTAGCGGGGGAGAGTCAACTAACTTATCGTCGTCTAACCCACCCGACATTATCTGTTATACTAAAAAGCGTAGTCGTTATGAGTTGCATTTACGGTTATGACTGTCGAGAATTTAGTCATTATTGGTTCGGGACCCGCGGGATATACGGCGGCGATTTATGCGGCGCGTGCGAACTTAAAACCCTTGATGTTCGAGGGTTTCCAAGCGGGAGGCATTCCGGGGGGACAATTGATGACCACCACAGAAGTAGAAAATTTCCCCGGTTTTCCCGAAGGAATCACCGGTCCGAAGCTGATGGAAAGAATGAAGGAACAGGCCGAAAGATGGGGGACGGAATGCTATACCGAAGATGTTATCTCGGTGGATTTAAGTCAGCGTCCTTTTACCATTCGTTCCACGGACCGGGAAGTTAAGGCCAATAGTATTATTATCGCCACGGGAGCCACTGCCAAACGCTTAGGATTACCCAGCGAGGCCCAATTCTGGAGTAACGGGATTTCCGCTTGTGCTATCTGTGACGGTGCTACACCAATATTTAGAGAGGAAAACCTCGCTGTCATCGGTGGCGGTGACTCGGCGGCGGAAGAAGCCGTATATTTAACTAAATACGGCTCTCACGTCCATTTATTGGTACGCGGGGAAGCGATGCGCGCCTCGAAAGCAATGCAGGACCGGGTGTTAAATAATCCGAAAGTTACCGTTCATTTTCACACCCAAGCGCTGGATGTGTTCGGTACAGGCAGTAAAATGGCAGGACTACGCATTAAAAACTCACAAACGGGAGAAATTAGCGAATTAGCCGTTAGAGGGTTATTTTATGCCATCGGTCACACTCCCAATACTTCCCTATTCCAAGGACAACTAGAATTAGACGAGGTGGGTTATGTGAAAGTCAAACCGGGGACTGTTGCTACCAGCGTCGAGGGGGTTTTTGCCGCAGGAGATGTGCAGGACCACGAATACCGTCAGGCCATTACTGCCGCAGGTACGGGGTGTATGGCGGCGTTATTGGCAGAAAGATGGTTATCGGAGCATAATTTAATCCAAGAATACCGTCAATCAGCCACTTCTGAACATTACGAGACGAAAACCGTTAGCGAAACCCCGGCCGATACGGAGGAGACTTTTGATATTGACAAAACCCGTCACGTTGGGGGTTATGCTTTGCGGAAATTATTCCACGACGGCGATCGCTTGTTAATGGTAAAATATGTTTCTCCCACCTGTGGCCCCTGTAAAACCCTGAAACCGATTTTAGATAAAGTGGTCGATGAGTACGATGGCAAAATTTATTTTGTCGAAATTGACATCGAAGCTGACCCAGAAATTGCCAAAATGGGTCAAGTAACTGGGACTCCCACGGTACAATTCTTTAAGGACCGGGAATTAGTCAAGGAAATGCGCGGAGTCAAACAAAAAAGCGATTTTCGTCAAGTAATTGAGAGTTATCAATAATCAGTTATCAGTTATCAGTTATCAGTTATCAGATGTGAGTTTTGAGTTTACTGTTTACTGAAAAAGCTCCCCACACCCCCACTTCCCCACTCCCTAATTCATAATTCATAATTCCCTAATTCATAATTCATAATTCCCCATGCTAGAGGCCTTACAATTTGATTTTATGCGCCATGCCATCGCCGCAGGAATATTAGTTAGTATTGCCTGTGGGATTGTTGGTACTTTGGTAGTAGTTAATCGCGTGGTTTTTATCAGTGGGGGAATCGCTCACGCTGCCTATGGAGGGATAGGAATCGGTTATTTTTTCGGGATTAATCCCCTGGTGGGGGCGATATTTTTTACCTTTTTTTCGGCTTTAGGCATGGGGTTTTTACAGCGTCGCATCCGAGAGAGAGCCGATACTTTAATCGGGGTTATGTGGGCGATTGGTATGGCGATTGGGGTAATTTTTATTGATTTAACCCCCGGTTATAAAGCTGATTTAATGAGTTATCTTTTTGGTAGTATTTTAACTGTACCGAGGGATGATTTATGGATAATGGCGGCCATAGATATATTAATTATCACCTTAGTTAGTATCTTTTATAAGGAGTTGTTAGCCATATCTTTTGATGAAACCTTTGCGATTATTCGTAATATTCCCGTGGAGGTAATTTATTTGGGTTTAATGGGAATAACCGCTTTAACTATTGTGGCAGTAATGCAGGTGGTAGGATTAATTATGGTAATTGCTTTATTAACTATTCCCGCCGCTATCAGTGGACAATTTGTTAAAAATATGAAGGGAATGATGATCCTAGCGATTATTCTAGGAATTGTTTTTACTTTAGTGGGTTTGTGGTTATCCTATAGTTTAAATCTCACCTCAGGGGCGACAATTATTTTAGTGGCAGGATTGGGTTATTTAATCAGTCTTACTTGGAAACCTTTGATGCTCACTATCACCAGAAAAATATCTCATCTTTAAGGCTCTCCCCTAGTTGTGGTGATCAGAAAAAGTTATCTAGGGGAGGATGAAGGCAATTCACCCCCATATTGCCCCACATTAGTTGTTCTCTAGAGGCCGATGGGATAGTCCCGCCAATTATAACCCTAAACGCTGCTTTTGGCGGGCTTTATAGGAAGCTAACAGCCAGATAGAGCCAGAAATCAAAGAAGGAGCAAGGACGAAAAAAGTGGCCATGGTTACGGGATGTTCCCGGGCCCAGACCCAATAAATCATCACGGCAAAAATCAAGCCACAGTAAGCTAGTCCTAGAAAGGGGATGCCAATGACCAAAATGGCGAATCGAGTATCTTTATCCATAAAATATCGGGATGGCAGCGAAAATTTAGCTGATGGGTTCCGCTTGTTCCTATCTTTAGTTATAATCTTCCTTCTGGGATTGCTGGCGGAAAAATAAGGTATTTTTTAGAATTAGGCGCTGATTATTGGGAGGCCTTCCTTGCCGAAACAAAGATTAGATTTATTATTAGTAGCCAAAAATCTCTGTGATTCCCGTCAACAGGCACAGCGATTAATTCGCGCTGGAGAAGTGAAAGTCAATCATCAAATCATCGATAAACCGGCCACAGAAATCGATCCAGAAGCGGCGATCGAGGTTAAGCAGAAACTGCCCTATTTGTCAAGGGGGGGCGAAAAATTAGCTAAGGCCTTAGAATTGTTTGCTATTGATGTCAGCGATCGCATTTGTTTAGATGGCGGCATTTCTACGGGGGGATTTACGGATTGTCTCTTGCAAAAAGGAGCAAAACGGGTTTATGGGGTCGATGTGGGTTATGGACAAGTAGCCTGGAGTTTACGGCAGGATCAACGAGTTATTTTACTAGAAAGAACTAATTTTCGCTATTTAACCCCAGAAAAGTTATATGGACAAGAAAAACCCGCCAATTTAGCAGTTATGGATCTGTCTTTTATTTCTCTGACCAAAGTTTTGCCGACCCTGTGGACGCTATTAAATCCACCGCGAGAGGCGATTTTATTGGTCAAACCCCAATTTGAGGTGGGACGGGAAAAAGTCGGCAAAAAAGGGGTAGTTCGCGACCCCCAAGACCAAGCAGGGGCAATTTTTCAGGTTTTACAGGCCGCCGAAGCCCTAGGATGGTTCTATCGGGGTTTAACTTGGTCTCCCATTACCGGACCTGCGGGTAACGTCGAGTATCTTCTCTGGTTATCCACCGATACTGGCCCAGTTAGTCCCAGGTTATCAGCGATCGCAGAAATTACGCAAGCAGCGATCGAACAGTTTTAACCCCGGTATTTTCTCAAGGAATTATGAATTATGAATTATGAATTATGAATTGAGGTGTGGGGAGATGTATTCTTACATACAAAAACGATGATCGGGGAGTTCAATGTATCGGAAAATGGGAGAGATAACCCGAAAAATTCTTGTTAAATCATGTTAAGTCCCGTAGAAACGATTAAAATTCTCGAAAATCATCCCGATCGCACTTTTCCAGCTGGTGAAGTTATTTTTGCCGATGGCACGGAGGGCGAGTTAATGTACGGTATTCTTAGCGGAGAAGTGGAGATGTATGTCAAGGGACAATTGATAGAAACTCTAGAAAAAGGGGACGTATTCGGAGCAGGAGCGCTCCTGCATGGCGATAAACTGCGAGAATCCACAGCTATCGCCAAAACTGATTGTAAATTAGCCTATCTCAATCAACCGCAGTTTTTATTTGCCGTGCAGGAAACTCCCATGTTTGCGATCGAAGTGTTAAGAAGTTATTCCGATCGCTTTCGCAAGTTGAAAAAAATCTTCACCGGTGAAGCATAGAGGAACAAAAGAAAGCCATACCCCGAAAACTATTGACCGAAAGTCTCACCGATAGTTAAACGGGAACCATTGACCAAATCCCCACCAGAACGCGGAGGTTTCCCCGATAATTGCACTTCTTTTAATAATAATAAACCCTCACCCGTCTGCACCACCGGCCCGAAATTTTTCCAGAGAGCCACGATCGATCCCACTTCTCCGCTTAGATAAGAAAGGTCTTTTGTCTGTAATTCTGGAGGAAGTTGACCGAGATCCTCTAGGGGAATAGTGGCCATCACTTTTAGGGGTTGTCCCCGGAAAGTGGTTAGCGCATGAGGATAAAAACCCCGGACTCGATCGTGAATTCTCCGGCCTGAATCTTGCCAGGGGATTAGATAGTCAGATTTCTCAATTAAAGAGGCATAGGTGGCATCGTCGTTATTTTGAGGAATTGGGGTAATTTCTGCTCGATCGAGCTTAGAGAGGGTTTCTAGGAGCAAATCCGCCCCCATTTGGCCTAGGGTTGCTCCCACCTGTTCGGCATTGTCAAAAAGAGCGATCGGGCTGTAGGCTTTCAGTAACATCGGTCCGGTGTCCATGCCCGCATCCATTAACATGGTGGTAATGCCGGTTTCTTTTTCTCCCCTAGCGATGCACCACTGCACGGGGGCCGCTCCCCGATATTTCGGCAAAATTGAGCCATGAACGTTAATACAGCCTAATCTCGGCATCTCTAGGATTTCTGGGGAGAGAATTTGTCCGTAGGCAACGACTACAAAGGCATCCGCTCGCGATTGTCTGAGAAAATTTAAGGTTTTAGCGTTTTTTTTCACACTTTTGGGCTGCCAAACCGGTATTTGCTGTTCTATGGCTATTTGTTTCACCGGTGAGGGGATTAATTGATTGCCCCTTCCCCGGCGCTTGTCCGGTTGGGTAACGACGGCAATCACTTCTATATCGGGATTGGCTAATAATTTTTTTAGGGTGGGAACAGCAAAAGTCGGGGTTCCGAAAAAAACAATACGCATGGGAAAGGGGGGATTTTTCAGTTATCAGTGAGCAGTAATCAGTAATCAGTGAAAAGAAAAGGGCGAATTCTTGAGTGAGAATGTCCACCCAGTTATTAACGACTAACTATGCCAGACCATTGGATTTTTTTGGCTTTTTCCCGACGATAGGAGAAAAAATGCTCCTCTTGTTGATAGGTACAAAAAGGAGCGATCGCGATTTGTTCATCCCTAATTCCTAACTGTTGTAGTTGATGATAAATCACCCGTCGCACGTCTAAGCGCACTTTTCCTTTTTCCTCGTCAGCAAATAAGGGGGAAGGGGACAGGTTAAATAAATTCGCCAGAATTTGCTCGGGATTGGTTTCTTGGGGAAATAAACTTAAACCCACTTCTGCGGCAACTTCTCCATCTACTTGATACACTTCCCCGGCAATTGCTGGCCCCAGGGCCAGGACTAAGTTATCTAAACAACTACCGGAGTTTAATAACTGCTTAACTGCTTTGGCAACTATCCCCTTGGCTGTCCCTCTCCATCCAGAATGAATCGCCACCCCAACACCGCTAGAGCGATCGCCTATTAGTACGGGTGTACAGTCAGCACTGGCCACCCAAATCCCTTGACCGGAAGCATCGGTAATAATTCCATCCGCTTCGGCTATTTCTGGGTTAGTAATCCCTTGGGGATTTAATAGGCGATCGCCATGTACCTGTTTGACGCGATAAACCGGTACATTTGCCCCTAAAGCGGTCGTAAAAGCTTCCGGGGTTTGGGGGTAATAATGACGGGTAAAAAAGCCGTGGGACCAATCCTCTAGGAGATTACAGGTAAGATAGGGCAATCCTTGCCATGTTTGCCATTGCCACAGAGCAGTCTCGGTTAATCGGACATTGATCGCTACATTGGTCACAGTCTAAGCCTCTCTTGCTCCATTAATGCCTCGTTCTCTCCTATCCTAGTTCTGAGCTTGGCAAACGGCAACCGGAAGATTATTACCCAAACCCTTGACAAATGGCGAGACTTGCTTTATGCTTTTTGTATGGTGGGAATCCCTGCGCCCATATATATAGAGTTTTTGAGCGAAAATAAGAGAGAAAAAAATAGGCTCAAAATAAGTACCTAATTGAGATGCTCTCACCCTGAGATTCTATTCAGAATCATCATTATAAATATCTTGGAGAGTTTTATTTTCGTAGCGTTCCTGATCTTGATTTTTGACGCGACGGGAAGGACGACGATATTTTTTATTAGCTAATTTGGGTTCATAGGTTTCTTGACCTGCTTCCTTAATTTTTAACTTTAAACTTGACTCTTTCGTGCTAGTTTTCTGTAATGACTGTTCTCGTGCGATCGCTTCTTCTAAAAATTCTAAATAATGTTGGTAACGTTCCCAATCTCCCCTGACCACACAGTTAGGTTCCCGACGGTGAGTACAATCATTAAATTGACAATTTCCCAAAGCTAAACGCTCTCTCACCTCCGGAAAATAAAAAGTTAATTGTTCTGGTGAACAGTTAATATCCGGTTGGTTAAAACCCGGACTATCGGCCAATAAACCGCGATTTGGTAAAGCAAATAACTCCACATGACGGGTAGTGTGACGACCTTTTTGCAGTTTTCCCGACACATCCCCCACCCGTTGATTAATTTCAGGAATTAGGCAATTAATTAAACTCGATTTTCCCACTCCCGAAGGACCGGCCAAGAGAGTGATTTTATGGTTTAATTGTGCCAATAAAGCCTCAAATCCCCGATTTTTCTCCACACTGACAAAAAAGGGCTGGTATCCCCAACCAGCTAGGCGATCGCCCCAGAGTTCTATTTGTTCTGGTTCCCCCAGATCGATTTTATTGACACAGACGGCAATTTCTAAGCCTGTGGACTCGGCTTTCACCAAAAAACGACTAATCAGCCAAGGATCGAGGACGGGTTCAGCAAGGGCAAAAACTAGCAAAATCTGCTCGATATTAGCAACGGCCGGCCGATCGATCTCGGTACTGCGGGGGAGGACTTCTGCGATCGCACCCTGTTGATCGGCAAAATTGACCTCCTCCACGCGTACCCGATCACCAACCATTACCGATTGACCGATTTTTTGCAAGCGAGCGCGACGGGTACAGAGAAGATTTTCGCCGATAACGGGAGAATCCAAGCGTACCTGATAGAAATTTGCCTGTACAGCCACCACTGTACCGTATAAATCGGTTAATTGTGCATCTACCATTTAGGAATCGGGACGATAGACTTTGAGAACAAAAAAGCTATCTCGGTCTTCGATCGATTCTATCTGATAACCTTCCACGGTCAGGCTAGTGGGAACCTGTTCGATCGGTTCCCCGGCATCTAACCAGACTTCCAACCGTTCCCCGGCGGTCATTTTCTCTAATTGCAATTTTGTGCGGACAAAATTAATTGGGCAGGGAGTGCCGCGCAGGTCTAAAGTCATAGTTATTTATGGAAGATATTACCTAAAAAACCCTCGATGCCGCCTTTCCCCACGGTTTCCCCGCGAACTTTCGCCAATTTTTCCAGCAATTCCCGTTCTTCTCCCGTGACACGGGTAGGAATCGAGATTTTAACGGTAATGCGATGATCACCGCGACTGACGGGATTGCCTAATTTGGGAACCCCTTTATTTTCTAAAATCAGTACGGTGTTCGGTTGAGTACCGGCAGGGATAGTCAGGTCTTCTTGGCCATCTACAGTATTAATTTTAATAGTACAGCCTAGAATGGCTTGGATATAACTAATCGTGACATCCGATTTAATGTCATTACCTTCCCGTTGAAATTCCCCATCGTTTTCCACGGTTAGATAAACAAATAAATCCCCCGGCGGACCGCCTTTCAGTCCTGCGTCTCCTTCCCGGGCAACGCGCAATTTCATGCCGTTGTCAACCCCCGCGGGGATGGTAATTTTCAGTTTTTTGGTTTCCTGTCTGCGTCCGGAACCGCCGCAAACGTCGCATTTTTCCTCGATCACTTCGCCAGCACCGTCACAGGTGGGACAGACCGAAACCTGAGCAAAAGTACCGAAGGGAGTACGGGTGGCACGACGCACCTGACCAGTACCATTGCAAGTAGTGCAGGTGCGGGAACTCGTCCCCGGTCTGGCCCCACTGCCTTTACAGGTTTGACAGGTTTCCAGATGACGGATGCGGATTTCCTTTTCACCGCCAAAGACCGCCTCGCGGAATTTCAGTCTAAAATCGAGACGCAGATCCTCGCCCCGGGTAGGGCCTGTGCGTCGGCGGGTGGTTGCTTGGCCGCCCATGCCGCCGAAACCACTAAAGATTGTCTCAAATATATCGGCGAAACCGCCCATATTGTCGGCATCAAAACCGGCAGCGCCCCCAGAAACCCCAGCTTCACCAAAGCGGTCATAACGATTGCGGGTTTCTGGTTCCGAGAGAATTTCGTAGGCGCGGTTAATTTCCTTGAAGTATTCCTCGGCTCCCGGTTCTTTGTTAACATCGGGATGGTATTTTCGGGCGAGACGACGATAGGCGCGTTTGATGTCTTCTTTGCCGGCATCTCGCGAGACACCTAGAATTTCGTAGTAATCAGTGGGCATAGGGGGCTATGGTTCTGCGGGCAATTTATAAATAGAGTTTAAGTCTAGTTGTTACTCTAACAAACTATACATAATAGTTTAGTTGGGTTATCCCTACTATTTCTTTTTGTTGGGGGTTAGGGGTGGGGGAGTGGGGAAGTGGGGGAGTGGGGAGGGGGAATTATGAATTATGAATTATGAAGTGGGGAAGTGGGGAAGCTGTCTCATCACCCTATCACCCCAAAACCCTATCACCCCAAAACCCTATCACCCTATCTCCTGACGACCGTCTCGGAGTCTCCTGTCGAACGACTCCTGACGACCGATAGCTTTTCCCTTTTTTAATCTACGGCCTCGTAGTCACTGGCGCTCATTTCTTCCTCATCATAGGGAGCCTGATCACTGCCCGATTTGCCAGCTTTAGTTTCCAGATTACTATAGGTTCTGGTTCTAGTGTGGGAGATGGTTGGCCGGTCGGCGAAGGTATTCGAGGAAGTGGTCTGGATGCGGGTGGGCCGGGTCTGTCTTTCGGTGACATCGATCGATTCAAAACCAGTAGCTTTGAGGGCTTGGGTTTCGTCTTGTTTACCCCTGTAGATGCGGGTACCGATTTCGAGGACAATCTGACGAAATTCTTCCAGGGTGGTTTTTAGCTTTTCTGGGGATAGGGAGGGGTCGCGCAGGGCGATTTCTAACTGTTGCCGCTTCTGGTCCGCCAGTTGCCGGATATCGGGGGTGACTAACTCACTGTTTTCCCTGAGGGTGACTTCGTAGCTATAGAAAAGACTATCGGATTGGTGGCGAATATCGATCATTTGCAGACGACTGCGATCAAATTCGGCGTATTTTTCGGCTTCTAGGCGCATTGTTTCAATTTCGTTCGGTTTCAGCCCTCCAGTATGGCTAATGACAATGCTTTGTTCCTTGCCGGTGCCTTCGTCGCTGGCGGCCACTTTCAAGATGCCGTTAACATCGATCTCGAAGGCCACTTCGATTTGTGGCATACCCCTAGGAGCGGGAGGAATTCCCGTCAGGAGAAATTTACCGAGGGTTTTATTATCCCGGGCCATGGCCCGTTCCCCTTGTAGAACATGAATTTCCACCGAAGTTTGACCATCGGCAGCGGTGGAGAAAACCTGAGATCTGCTGGTGGGGATAGTGGTATTGCGATCGATAATTTTGGTAAAGACTTCGCCGAGGGTTTCAATGCCGAGGGAAAGGGGGGTGACATCGAGGAGGAGGACATCTTCCACTTCTCCACCTAAAACTCCAGCTTGAATCGCCGCCCCCAAAGCCACGGCCTCATCGGGATTAACAGAGCGATCGAGTTGGCCTGCAGAAAAGAAACGGGAGATTAATCGCTGTACGGCGGGGATTCTGGTGGAACCGCCGACGAGGATGACACGATCGATATCGTTAGGCTGCAGTTCGCTATCTTTGAGGGACTGTTGTACGGGTTCGAGGGTTTTTTCCACTAATTCTCTGGTTAATTCCTCGAATTTAGCGCGAGTTAGTTCTAATTCTAGGTGTTTAGGGCCGGTTTCGTCGGCGGCGATGAAGGGGAGATTGATCGAGGTGCTAATCAGGCTAGAAAGCTCGATTTTGGCTTTTTCGGCGGCTTCTCGCAGTCTTTGGATCGCCATGCGATCGCTGGCTAGATCGATGTTTTCTTGGCTTTGAAAGTTCTCCACCAGCCAGCGCACTAAGAGGTTATCAAAATCGTCCCCCCCAAGATGGTTGTTGCCGGCGGTGGCTTTCACTTCAAAGACTCCCTTTCCCAGTTGCAGGACGGAAACGTCGAAGGTTCCTCCCCCCAGGTCAAAAACGAGGATATGTTGATCTTCGTTTTGTTTATCTAAACCGTAGGCCAGGGCGGCGGCGGTGGGTTCGTTAATAATTCTTAATACTTCTAATCCTGCGATCATCCCCGCATCTTTAGTGGCTTGACGTTGGGCATCGGTAAAATAGGCAGGAACTGTAATCACGGCCTCGTTGATCGGTTCCCCCAGATAGGCCTCAGCATCGGCCTTTAATTTTTGCAGGATCATGGCCGAGATTTCTTGGGGGGTAAATTCCCGATCGCGAATTTTGATATTGACGGTATCATCGCGACCGCGTTGGCAATGATAGGCAACTCGTCCCCTTTCTACCTCGGTGTCTTGCCAACGCCTACCGATAAAGCGTTTGATGCTATAGACGGTATTTTCGGCATTAGTGACCGCTTGACGTTTGGCCAGTTGTCCCACTAGGCGCTGGGCCTTGCCGAATCCCACGATACTAGGAGTTGTCCTTCCCCCTTCCGAGTTGGGAACTATAATCGGCTGACCTCCCTCGAGTACCGCAACACAACTGTTGGTTGTCCCTAAGTCGATGCCGATGACTTTTCCCATGACGCTCTGATAATAATGGTAGTTAATAGGATACAATCGTTTACAAAAATTGTCCCCAAATTGGCCACGGGCTTTTCACCTCGTCTAAATCTTGCCGAGGATGAAACGGGACAATTTTTATCCGATCCTAACAAAACTTCTCGGTAAAATCCACAAGCGGCAGGCGAGTGGTCTATTAGGTCAGATGCAAGCTTAACCCAAAACCAGTAATTTTGCTGATGCTTTCGATCCCGATTTTTTGTAGTATCAAAAAATCACCCTTTTGACTATTTAGCGATCGCTAGTCCGCTCAAATCCGTTTTAACAGTATGATTAACTCCCAAGTTATGGATTGTTTCCCCCGCTCCGGTGTTTCCCACTTTCCTATACCTTTTAAACAGGATTGAGGACAAGCCATACTCAGAGCAATTTAGGATAAGATAAGCAATAAAGCGATCCTAGAGGACTTAATCATGATTAGAGCCTATGCTGCCCGAGAAAAAGGCGGAAAACTAGAGCCTTTTGACTACGATCCGGGTATATTAGGGGATGAAGATGTAGAAATTGCGGTGGAATATTGCGGCATCTGCCACAGTGACCTAAGTATGCTCGATAACGATTGGGGACTGACCACCTATCCCTTTGTCCCCGGCCATGAAGTGGTCGGCACGATCGCCGCTCTTGGTGCTAAAGTCAAAGAATTAAACCTAGGGCAAAGAGTCGGTCTTGGTTGGTTTTCCCGTTCCTGTTCCACCTGTGAAACTTGTATGTCGGGGGATCAAAACCTTTGTGCCACTGCCGAAGGAACTATCGTCGGTCGCCATGGCGGTTTTGCCGACAGAGTCCGCGCTCATCATAGTTGGTTAGTTCCCTTGCCGGACCAGTTGGATGCTGCCAAAGCTGGCCCGCTTTTTTGTGGTGGTATAACCGTCTTTAATCCGATTGTCCAATTTAATATTAAACCCACGGCCCGAGTTGGTGTGATTGGTATTGGTGGATTGGGCCATATAGCCTTAAAATTCCTCAAAGCTTGGGGCTGCGAAGTAACCGCTTTTTCTAGTAGTCCCGATAAAGAAGCGGAGGCCAAAGAATTAGGCGCGACTCATTTTATCAATTCCAGAGACCCCGAAGCCTTGCAATCGGTACAAAATTACTTTGATTTCATCATCTCTACCGTTAACGTTAATCTCGATTGGGGTCTTTATATCGCCTGTTTACGTCCCAAAGGTCGTCTGCATATTGTTGGCGCTGTTCTTGAACCCATGGCTACCTATGCTTTTCCCTTGATTATGGGTCAAAAATCGATTTCCGGCAGTCCTTTGGGTAGTCCCAGTACCGTCAGTAAAATGATTGAATTTGCCTCTCGCCATGGCATTGAACCGGTGACAGAAACCTATCCTATCTCCCAGGTGAATGAAGCTATGGAAAAATTGAGAACTGGACAACCTAAATATCGCCTCGTCTTGCAAATAAAATAAAACCATCTCTATCCCGGACGTAACCCCGATGACTCAACCCCTCACTCCTCCAGTTATCGATTGGGAAGAACCCCCCATTCCTCCAGAAGACTTGATTTTTGATGATGGAGAACCTTTGGAAACGCACCGTCACCGCAAGGCCATGAATGTCTTAATCGATTCTATCGAACAAGCCTATCAGGATCGAGAGGACTTTTTTGTTGGCGGTAATATGTTTATTTACTTTAGCCGTGAGCGGGTTTTTAATAAAGATTTTCGTGGCCCCGATTTTTTCGTTGTCCTCGATATCGATGGTAGTTATAAACGACAAGGATGGGTGGTTTGGAACGAAAAGGGACGTTATCCCGATGTGATCGTAGAATTAATGTCAGAAAGCACCGCAAAAATCGATTTAACTATCAAAAAAGACCTCTATGAGCGGACTTTTCGCTGTTCCCAATACTTCGTTTATAATCCCTTTGATGCCACTTCCCTGCAAGGTTGGGCGTTAGACCAAAATCAATGCTATCAAGAAATTATTCCCGACCAGCGCGGTTGGTTATGGTGTCAACGTTTGGGATTATGGTTAGGAGTCTGGATGGGCAGCATCCAACGAGAAGAAGCCCCTTGGCTGCGTTTTTATGATCTAGATGGCAATTTAATCCTCTTACCTGCGGAATTAGCCGAAATCGAACGTCAGAATGCTGAAATCGAACGTCAACGCGCTCAGGCAGCCTCTCAACAGGCCGAAAGCGAACGTCAACGGGCGGAACGTTTAGCGGCGCAATTACGGCAATTAGGCATAAATCCTGATGAAACCCCGTAATCGGCCCAGGAATGACCCCTATCTCTAAAAACCGAAAACCCACACATTCCGAGATCGGTTTGTGTGGGCTGATTGTTCACTTAATTCTAAGATTGAAAGCTGACACTTTGGCGAAATCTAAGAGCCTAACTCAGAGTAGCACCAGAGCGATCATAAGTTTGGGAAGAGAAGTCGGCCGAGAAGCGACGTTGAACGGTTTCCCCGTGGCCATTATCATTGTCAATACCGATTTCAGAAGCACTTCTGCCTAACATCGATTGTTGACGATTTTTAACGGCGTGGTGGTGACGCATCATTAAGGCACGAGCTTGTTGTTCTGTGGACATAATCATTTCCTCCGATCTGCAAATCGCATTTTGAACTTTTTTAATCACCCACTAATATATATAACATACAATTCTGTATCTATTTTTACAAAACGTCCTAATCCCAGAAAAATTAACAAAACTTTACAATAGGATGCAGGAGACAGGAGGTAGCTTTTATTTATTATCCCCACTTCCCCACTTCCCAAGACATCAATCGTCCTCAGACCTTAATCGAACTAGGTTCATCGACGGCGGCGATAATGCGATGACAACCAGAAAAGGGTTGGGACCATTGATACTGGTGTTCTAAAGGATTACCCCAACAGAGGCCGAGATATAATTCCGTGCGCGCCACATCTAATTCCGCCCATTCCGACTGGGCAACTAATTCGGCTAGAGAATCGGCAGAAATGGGACGACGGGAGTTAAGCGCCCACCAAAAATTCATATTAGAGGTGATACTGTTCCAAAACTCTAAAACCGAGGCTTTGGCAGCCATGAGAATTTCCTTGTCACCCGCCACGGCAACTAATTGATTATGAATTTCGGGATAACGGAGAGTGCGATCGCCCCATTGACAAACACGCCAGATAATACCCGAAACCTGATATTTTTGTTGATAATCGTGAACTTGGCGGCGAAAATCCTGATAGGCGAAGACTTTGCCCACCTTTTCTAGATTGATCGCCTTGGCAATCACCGGATTATCAATGCGCTCCGCCGGGGAGAGTAACAGACGTTCCCCTTTGCAAGTGGCGTGCATTTCTCGCTCGAGGATTTCAATTAACTGCTGTGTCGAGTAAGCCATACTACCGCTCTTACCTGAGAGAGGATTTCTTTTTATGATAAACTCGAATTTCCGTAGTGGAAAGGCTCGAGTGCTAGAAAATTGTCAATCATCGGAAATATCGGCAGCATACCCGTTAATACTTATCGGCGAAAAAACCCCTGAAAACACCGGAATTGACAGGGAGAGAAGAGAGTCTAAGTGCTAGGTTTGACATCGGTTACTTTTTTTCCCGTCTAGATGGCGAGAATTGTCAGGAAAAGTCAACCCATCACTCCCCCTCAAGGATTTTTATCGATTCCAGTCAATCGATCGGGAACAGTATAAGTGTATTTAATTAACTGGCCGACGTTTAATTTATTGTTCTAAGTATCTAAGCACAATTAATTACACATCTAAGCCACTAAGCTGTTCGTAATTTAAATTGCTTGTTGAGACGAGGCAAGAGGCACTCTTGCAAGAGGCAACAGTAAAGGGATTGAGGGAGATTCGGCTAATCTTAAGAATAAGCACTTTAAATGCGTCTTAGCTTACCCCGTCAGACTTCTGATGTGAGGAAACAGTGAACTGAAAACTCAAATCCGATCCCTAATAGCTGTATCCCGTCTCCCGTCTCCCGTCTCCTGTCTCCGTTCGGGGCTCGACTGAGCTCGCCGAACGTCCGAAGTCTCACGCCGAGGTCGGAACGGAGGCCGTTTTTGTAACGGGGATTTATGCCCCGCTCCAAAAACTTTTCGCCTTAAGGCGAGGTTTTAGACCTGATTTTTTCGATCAACAATAAACTTAAACTAATAAAACAAAGAGGCTATTTGGGTTAGAAGTAGGTTGTCTTGGCATCTTGTATGTTGATTGAGCATAAAGAGTAACGGAAGAGCCATTTTAAAAGAGTTTTACCATGATTCAGCAAGCCCTATATCTTTCGACAAAATTGAGATGGAGCCGCTCAGATTTGAGTTTTTAGTGAGCGGTATTAAGTAGAAAATTGCCGTTTTCTTGGCACTGTTTACTGTTGCCTGTTGCCTCTTGGCTTTAGAAGCTGATTACTGATCACTGTCTTAGCCTAGCTCCACATTACCGGTTCCTTGAAACATCAGCCAAGAGAGGAAAAAATTAGCCACAAAAATCGCTAATAAAGAAGTTACCACAGCCGTGGTAGTAGATTGACCAACTCCTTTAGCACCGCCGGTGGTGGTTAAACCCCAACTGCAGCCGATAATGGCAATTAAAACCCCAAAAATTAGGGACTTTAACATAGAACTAATTAAATCCCATGTTTCCAGAAAATTTTGGGCTGATTGTAAGAATAGGGAATAGGAAATACCGTAAAGACTATCAGAAATAAATAAACCCCCCAGTAGCCCTGTGACTAAAGAGATAATAGTGAGCAGGGGTAACATTAAACTACAGGCAATCACCCGGGGAATGACCAAATAATCGATCGGATCGGTTTTTAAAATATATAAAGCGTCAATTTGTTCTGTGACTCGCATTGTACCAATTTCGGCGGCAAAAGCCGAGCCAACTCTTCCCGCCACCACCACTGCGGTTAAAACCGGGGCTAATTCTCTCGTTAAAGCCAAGGAAAGGACTCCCCCAACAAAACTACCCGCCCCAAAAAAAATAAATTCTCTGGCTACCTGAATAGTGAAAACCATACCCACAAAAGCAGCAGTAATTAGGGCAATGGTCAAGGATTCTGGCCCAACAATACTCATTTGTTCCAGGGTATTACGTCGGTGGATTTTGCCATTAAGAATATGTAAAAAAGCTTGTCCCGCTAACAAACCGGCAGCCCCCAAACGCTGAAACCATAAACTTAAACCACCGGCAGCATCACTTTTTCTTGGCATTTGTCGAGGGAATATCGCTAAAATCTAACTTATTATAGGCGAGAATTCTCTCTGATTATCCCTCGATTGTGGGGACTTGCTTTGATGCCACTCGATCGAGGGATGACAAACCATGGTTTTGTGCTGCTGGCAGGGGATAATAGAATTATCTAGTAGCCGTCAGCTATCAACCCTGATTCTTTATCCATGCCAGATTTAGCGAAAATTATCCTGAGAAACCATAAAATTGATGCTGTTAAACGATTCCATCCTTGGATATTTTCCGGGGCGATTAAAGAGATGGAGGGGGAAGTCAAAGAGGGTGCTATCGTAGAGGTTTATAGTGATCGAGGCGAATATCTAGCCACTGGACTGTATAATCCCAGCAATATTGCCGTTAAAATTCTTTCTTTCCCAAAAGTCAGCGATATTGCTCAATTATTTCTCGAAAAATTCCAGAATGCCTATCAGCTGCGGCAACAAATCGGTTTAGTCGATAACCCGAAAACTAACTGTTATCGCTTAATTAACGCTGAAGGAGACGGTTTACCCAGTTTAATCGTCGATTGGTACAATGGCACGGCGGTTATTCAAGCTTATTCCCTAGCTTTATACCAACGTCTCGATCTGATTGTCGATTGTCTGAAAACTATCTACGCTGACAATTTACGGGCAGTTTACGATAAAAGTGCCGCAGTTTTGGCGAAAAGCGCCCATACTTCCGAGAATAAATACTTATTTGGTCAAAAAACTGGCGATGAGGTGTTAGAATCAGGCCATCGCTTTATTGTTGATTGGGAAAAGGGACAAAAAACGGGATTTTTCCTTGATCAAAGGGAAAATAGAGCATTTTTATCTCAATATTGCCAGAATAAACGGGTTTTAAACACTTTTTGTTACTCTGGCGGCTTTTCCGTCTATGCTATGCAAGCGGGGGCTGCCCTAGTCCATTCCGTTGATAGTTCCCACGGTGCGATCGCTCTTACCGAAAAAAATATCGCCCTGAATAATCTCAGTCAAGTTCCCCATCAATCCTACAGCGCCGATGTTTTTAACTTTCTGCGCGACTGTCAGGAGGATTACGATCTGATTGTTCTTGATCCCCCCGCTTTTGCCAAAAGTATCCAATCCCGTCATCAGGCGGTTATGGCTTATAAAAGATTAAATCAGCAAGCTTTCCAGAAAATTCGCCCCCAAGGTATTATTTTCACCTTTTCCTGTTCCCAAGTGGTTAACGAAGAACATTTTCAGGGGGCTGTCATGGCTGCCGCCATTGAATCGGCTCGCCCAGTGCGAATTTTAGCACGTTTAAGCCAACCGGCAGACCATCCCACCAGTATCTATCACTCGGAAGGTTCCTACCTGAAAGGATTGGTTTTAGCGGTGGATTGATGGAAAATTAAACGATTACCATCGGGATCATAGATGTAGATTTCCGGACCGTGGGAAGCCTGGCTAATTTCTCCCCTAGCACCATAGCCGATTTCGCTCCAATGCTCGATCGCTTTTTCGAGACTCTCCACCTCGAAACAAATGCTCATGCCACTGCCCCTAGAATCGCCAAATTCCTCTCTGTGGGACTCTTTAGGGCAAAAAAGACCTAATTTAAGGTTAATCAGCCTAAATTCCGCATAAACGGCGGCAAGGTAGGGGTTTGGTTCCTGTTGCAACAGTTGACGATAAAACTGCACCGAGCGATCGAAATTACTCGTGCCTAGGGCAATAAAAGCTTCTGTGTAATTGAATGGACTATCGGGGGGGTTATTCATTGGGGTTGGGGATTAGGAGATGGGAGATTGCCCAAAAGATCTACTTCAGTGCGGTGAAGATGTCAAGTCCCTTGTACTGCCAATAGTAGTCGCGTCCATTGCCAGACTTTCTATCTCCCTCGGTAGTAAGCTCTTTAAAATACCTATATCTGCAAGTCCCCTGGGGTTTCCATCCGCTCGAGGATCACCCTGAGCGTTCATCCGATCGAGTGATTTTGGGGAAAAAGTGTTAAAAAAGATTGCTGTTTGTAAAGACAACTGTTACCGTGGGTTCAAGAGTGCGCTTTGAAGGAGGAAAAATCCCATGCACCCTAACCTATCCATCTATCCCTCGATTGCTTCACTACTTATGTAGGGCATAGATGCACAAATCAAAGATTTCAGAAGCAAAACCAATAAATTTCTGTACTGTTGCTTAAAACAGGAGTTTGATCATGAAATTACAGGGAAAAACTGCCCTAGTCACGGGGGCATCCCGGGGCATTGGACGAGCGATCGCCTTAGAATTGGCCCGACAAGGTTTAAGCAGAATTGTGATTGTTGCCAGAGATCAAGAGCGATTAGAAAAACTAGCGAAAGAAATTGAGTCCCTAGGGGTCATTGCCACACCTTTAGCCCTAGATTTAACCGAAAATGACCTTGTTAGCACTTCAATTATCCGCGTTTGGCAAGAATGCCGTGGCATTGATATCCTCGTTAACTGTGCCGGTATTGCCCATCAAACCCCCTTTCTACGCTCGCAATTTTCGCAAGTGCAAGCAGAAATATCTTTAAATCTGATGGCCCTGTACACGGTTACTCGCTTAATTGCCCGCCGGATGGCAATTCGGGGACAGGGAACCATCGTCAATGTTTCCAGCATGATGGGTAAAATTGCCGCTCCTAGCTTCGCTACCTACTCGGCCACCAAATTTGCAATTTTGGGTTTTAGTCAAGCTCTCAGGTCGGAATTACGGGAACACAACATCAAAGTTGTCACCCTCTTACCCTCTTTAACCGATACGGATATGGTGCGAGAATTGCAGTTATTTCGATGGTTAAAACCGATGAGCGCCGAAGAAGTCGCCCAGACTCTAATTACCGGGTTAAATAGGGAAAAAACGGAAATTGTCGTCGGTTGGCAAAGTCATCTAGCTCTTTGGTGCCAAAAATTTGCCCCGAAACTGCTCGAGAAAATTGTCGATTTAGCCTCTCCCTTACGCCAAGGCAAAGGAAAGCGAGGATGGCGAGAAGTGTTTAACTAGGGTTTGATTAAATCTATCAGGGTGAGCATGGCTCACCCTAATCACCTTAACTAACAGGCAATTAAACGGCTGTCAGGGTTTTTTCTAGAAGTTGTCGGGGAGTTTGAACCGAACCACGACAGTGGATTTCGGCAGAATTATTGGGACTTTCAATCAGTTTAACTTTATCTAATTGGGCCCCTAATTGGCGGATCCGTTCCTCTAATAGTTGAGCGATATATAAGGCAATATTTTCGGCGGTGGGAACCACTTCGGCAAAGTAGGGAATATCCTTATTTAAAAAAGCATGATCGAAGGGTTCCACTACCAATTCATCGATCGCTTTTTGTAAATCCCCTAGATCTACAATCATACCGGTACGGGGATCGATTTCTCCCGCCACGGATACTTCTAGGTGATAATTATGGCCATGACCGTTTACCCTGGCGCATTTGCCGTAGATTTCCGAGTTTTGTTCGAGGGTTAATTGCGGTAAAGCCAAACGATGGGCGGCGCTAAAATGGGTTTTGACGGTTAAAGTTGCTTCCATATCTTTTCCTTGATATTCTGCCCACAATTCGGGGTGTTCAAATAGTTGAATTTTGACCAATGGTAAATAGGGTGCTAATCTTTGCCAGATAACTCTAGCGATATTTTCTGTGGTGGGTAGGGTTTGCTGAAATTCCGGCCAGACTTGATTGAGATAGGAGTAGTCTAATTGACTGGTTATCTCTCGTTTAATTACCTGTTTAACGGTGGAGAGATTCTCCACCATGCCATAAAGATTGAGTTCTTTGTATAGGGAGACGTATAATTCGTAATTGTGACCATGACCGGGAAAACGGCTACCAAGACCAAAAAGTCTTTGATTTTCGGCTTCGTCCCATTCTGGCAGATAATAGCGATGGCTGGCTGAAAACCGCGCTCGACGATTGATGATGCAATCCATAAATGTGGGCGATCGATGACTTTGTAAAGTTACGTTAAGAGTAACTCTTTCTAGCATAAACCAGTTTTGTCTCCTCTGGCTTGCGGACAGGAGAAAGTTATCCCTCAATTCCAGCAGGATGCGATCGCTGTGAGCTTCTAGTGAGAAAATTGGCGTTGCTGAATCAAGGTAAGTAGGTGGGTGGAATTAAATATAAAATGAACGTAGGTTAGGTTGAAGCATGAAACCCAACGCCCGATTATGTTACGCTACCGCTAACCCATCCTACAAATAATTGTGCCTACCTACTTATGAATGCCAACCGTGCATCGTATCCAAAAGTTAGTTTGAATCTAGGTTTTAAAAATTTCACATAGGAGAGGTGTTACTAACAACAATCACAGATCGCCTAAGCTTTTTAGAGTTTGTAATTCTTGTGGCCAATCTACACTATCATAATTTACGCAAATATTCCTCTTGTCCAGTTCTTGACGAAGCAAAAGCGGCTGATTTTGCGCTACTGATATGATAATCTCTAAACATAATGATTGCCAGTTATTCGCAACAGTTGCTCGTTTTTTCCTGTTGCTTGTATAATTTCGTTGGCAATCACAATAGTTCTGGAATGTTACGATATTAAACTAAGAGCCATCATTGGATTACAACAACTATTTGTGAGCAATTAATTAATAAAAAATTAATGAGTAGAAACAGGGGCAAAAAATAACCACCTCAAGATTGATTGAAGGGGAATTTATAGTATTTTAGCTGACAGGGGGACAAGTAAGCTGAAAAGCTTATGTAGCATGGAATATAGATATCAACTCCCCAAAAAGATAGGTCATATATAGTAAATATGACCTAGAGAACAAAAATGATAAGTGAATTATACCAGAAAGTGTTAGAAAATGAACTGGGACGAGCCAGATATCTACTGTTGTTAATGATAGTTGGAACCTTGCAAATACTAAAGCAAGCTAAGTTAGAGATATTAGCAGAAGCACTGCCAATACCGATCCTGTTTGAGAGTCGGAGAAAAAAACTAAAAAGATTTTTAAAGCTGGAAATTCTGAATATTGAAAAAATCTGGTTTCTCTGCCTAAAAGAGATGTTAAAACAGCAGGATAGATTCACAACAAAAGGATTAGTATATATTGCCATAGACCGAACGAGTTGGTGAGCAATTAATATCTTGATGGTGAGTCTAATTTATGACAAGAGAGCCATGGCAATCTATTGGGAGATATTGGATAAAAAAGGAAGTAGTAATCTCGAAGAACAGCAGCGAGTATTGGGGAAAATATTGACGGTGCTATCAGGTCATAAAATCGTGGTGTTAGGAGATAGAGAATTTTGCTCGGTCAGTCTTGGAAAGTGGCTTCAGAAGGAGAGTTTGTACTTTTGTTTAAGACAAAAACAAAGTACAAATGTGAAGAAAAAAGAAGGAATTTATCAAGAAATGAGAGCCTTAGGTTTAAGTCGAGGAACTCAACTATTTTTGAATGATGTCAATATTACAAAAGAGCAGGGATTTGGACAGTTTAACTTAGCTGGTAAGTGGAAAAAACCTATCGGGGTTTTCAAACAAAAGAACCTTGGTATATTCTGACAAATTTTGGGGATTTAGAGACGGCAATAATTGCCTATCAAAAAAGATTTGATATTGAGGAGATGTTCCGAGATTTTAAGTCGGGAGGCTATAGCTTAGAAGGTTCTCAATTAGTCCCGCAATACCTATCAAAGCTGATAATTGTTATAGCTATCGCCTATACAAGTGCCACACTACAAGGTAAAAAAATTAAGAATATGGGAATCCAAAAATATGTCACAAGACCTGAAAAAAGATATAAAGGTCAACGCAGACACAGCAGTTTTTATGTGGGTCAACATCTCTATCATTGGCTCCAGCTACATCAAATGTTCCCAAAAAATATAGAAGAGCTAATGCAAATTAGCCGCTATCGGTTGAAGGATTACATCAAGGGACAAAGAGCTATATCGCTTGCTCTATCTACCTTCTAGCTGGCTTGTCCCCCTCCCAGCTCGATTGGCGTTGGGAAGTTTCATTTTATTTGTCGGATTCTCCTAAGTTTCCCTGAATTTGCCCTGACAATTACTCACACTCTTTAACCAAGGTAATCCCCAATTCTTGGCATAATTCAAGCGCTTGTTGGCAGTAGTTGAGGGCAAGTTCAGGGCGATTGGTTTTGTGAGCGATTTCGGCGAGAAACACCAATTCGGATTTGAAGTAGCGCAATGTTTCTAAATTATTAGCGATAGACATCTTTTCGATGTTTACATTGCAAGATGAGTATTGCCTGTTTTGGGTCATCAATTTCATAGCGAACTCGATAGTCACCAACACGCAAACGGTATTCATAATCAGAATTTTTTAATTCAACTACACCAGAGGGACGCGGTTCTATTGATAAATCTTTGATTTTTTCAAGAATACGACTTTTGATGGGATTAGGTAAGTTATCAATCTGTTTTTGTACAGATTTAGAGATTTTAATACTATAATCCATTGTGATTTAATCCTTGCTCAAGTATTGTTCAAGGGTCACATAGTCGCCTGATTGATATTCATCCCGAACTTGTTGAAGTTCTGCTAAGGTTTCCTCGTCGTCTTGATAGGAAGTTTCTTCTGCGGCTCTCTTAGGTTTGGTGGGCAAAATGTATTCTAAGATACATTCTTCCTAGCGAGCGAGTGGAAGGAACCACAAAGACACAAAGGACACAAAGATTGATCGATCCTATATAAGTTAAACTTATCACACAGAACCTAGAAGAGCCCTTCTGCTTGAAAAATTTGTTGTTCTAGTATTTCTAATAATTGTTGTTTTTGCGTTAAGTCAAGGGATTTAATCGTTATTGTCAAACATTTCTAGGAGATAACCTGCTTCTGGTTGTTGTTTGTTAGGAGGTAATAATTCTAGAATCGTCCCTTAATCGCCTTTTTAAAAAATAGTGTCGGGGACATCTCTACATAATTTGACTTGTTGAAAAAGTTGGACGGTTTGCATTATTCATACTCCTTAATTTTATCGTAGTAAAGAGTAACAAAATTAGCTTTTTGATTATTTTTATCGATCTGCCAAATACTAATTCACTTTTTCATGCGGTTCTATATAAACTCTATGTGATTATACATTTCTTCGGGTTCAAGAATTTCCCAGATTAAGAGTAGTCCTCGAATTATTTGACCAATAGATTTACTTTGTTGGGGACAGTAAGCAATTCCTGCATGAGTTATAGATGATTGATTGATTCTTAAAAAATCAGTATCTTGAGTAAAAATCACGCGACCATTGGATAAAGCAAATTGCAATTGTACTTCATCAGATACCCCCAATAAATTTTCTTCTGGAGTGGTAGTAACATCAAGGCATCGCTGGCGCAATCCAAGAGCAATGCTATAGCTTACATTTTCATCAAGGTGAAATTTAATTTTATTGCCCATTCATTTTTTTTAGTTTTTCTTGGACTAGAGAAGGTGTTTTAGCTTGCATTTCCTTGGCAAAGGTATCATCATCTGTGATTTGTTGTCTAATTTCTTCAAGGTGATCGTGATAGTAAGAAAGGGCCGCGTAAACATCAGCTAAAGTAATGCTGGGATAATGATAAACAATTTCATCGGGTGACATTCCCAGGCGTTCGTGCCAAATAACGACATCTTGGACTTTGATGCGATGACCTGCGATGCGCGGTTTACCGCCACAAGTTTCTGGGGTAATTTCAATGTGATTGATTAAAGTTGTTGTCATTGATAATAACGAATTTGTCCGATTATAGGGTCACAAGGAATCTGCGCCCAAATGTCATATATATTATATCACGTCAAGGTTTATAGAATAATTTTATTATGACAACTCTTATAAACTTGATGCTAATTGAGGCGCGACAATAGTTTCTAGGGAAAAAGCATTCAGATCCGTTAAGCTTTTGGCGTGTTCCAAGGTGATTGCACAAATATTACCCTGCTGATCAAGATCGACCAAGGTATTTTCATTGATTTCTTGAGTCTCGACAATAGGATTGTTATTGAACTCTAGGTATAGAGTATCCGTATCCTGAAAGTAGGTGATTTTCATGGCTGACTTGGGTTATCAAGAGTTTCTAATCTTCTTCTAATAGTGATTCATTTGGCGGCGATTGCGGTTTTGAGAATTGTCCATCATATTTGAAAGTTAAGCGACAGCGAAGCCTGTATATTGACGTATTTTAGGTTCATGGAATCCCAAAACAATATCTTCTTTAGCAATGCCTGCGCTTAGTAATTCTTTGGTGATACCGTCTTCGGTGTTGTCACATTGTACCCAAATTTTGTCGTTAATAATTTCTAAATGAATCAGACAATCATGATAACGCTGATTCTGTTGCCAACCTTCTGAAATGACGAGATATTGATCATTCTGAGGATCAAAAGCTAGACGATTTTGAATGTCCGCATTGTTATAAATAATTTGGCTATAGGGGACAAGAATCTGATGAATAATTTTGCGGTAATGGTTTAGTTTATCCATTGGGTGATTACCTCATTGTCAGGGTTAAAGATAATTAGGGTCTGCTGAAAAAGTCATTGAAAAGTACAGGTCTCTTAATCAATGATTTCACTTAGCTACAAGCATAAGCTTTAGTTGTTGATTAATTTTTAAGTTATAACTTATCCTAATCATTGACCGAGAAAAAGTGCTGTTTTTCCATTTCAGACATAAAAAAGCCCAAAAAACCTGCCTCAACAGGTTAGAAAGATTCATGACTAAAAAAGTAATAGCAATCGCTGAAAAGGAAGTATGAGGAAGTTTAGCCATCACTTTACCTAAGCTAAATCTTCTTTTCCCCTGTCCAAATTTGCCCTCTATACAATTCCGAATCCTCTCATCATCGGTAGCTTGTTTCTTTTGTTCTTTACTAACATTTTTGGCTGGTCTTCCTAATGGGGGACCACTGATTCTGATTCCCCTTTCTTTACACCAAGCTCGGTTTTCTCTGGTTCGATAAATTTTGTCCACATGAACTGATTCTGGATAGTATCCTGTATAGTCATAATAAGCTTCTATTTGTGCTTTTAAATCTCCCGATTCATTAAAGTTATCCCAACTAATCCGGTCTAAAAATATGTAACCATCTATACAGCTTGCTGAGAATTTAGCCCCAAATTCTACGGGTTTTCCAGCTTTTCCTCTGACTATCGGACGGATATGGGGTTGAGTTAAGCTGACAATTCTGTCTTCAATACTCTGTTTGTTATTTTGGTACATCCAGAGTTGTTGGCGATAAACTTCTGTGACTACTAATAACAGTTTATAGTCTCTTTTTTTCAAGCTTTGTAGCGAGGCTCCTTCTGCTAAAAGTTGTTCAATATGGTCGAGATTTCTTTTTAGATATTGCAGTTGTCTTTTCAGAGCTTTTCGTCTTTGTTTGACGGTAGGTTTTCTTTTTTTTGCTACTTCTAAATAACTTTTTCTGGCTAGGAGACGATAGGTTCTCGGTTTTTGAACAAGTTTTCCTTTTAAAGTTTCATAGAGAATATCAATAATTTTTTCGGTTTGTTTTCTTCCTTGATTTAACAGGTTTAAATCCGTAGGATAACTAATATCTGCGGGCGCACAACTGGCATCTAAAATTAATTTACCTCGATTTTCTGGTTGACTTTGGGTTTCGCTCTCTAACTTTTTTTCGGTGTTTTCTTCTTCTTTTATTTCTCTCGAATTTTTGACCATAAAGCGATTCACTTTATTAATTAGTTCCAGAGTGATTCTTTCTCGAAAGTGAACCAACATTGACGCTTCAAACCGGGGTTCATTGCTGTAGGATGAAAACCCCAAGAAGTATTGTAAATAAGGATTTTCTTTGATTTGTTCTACCGTTTCTCTATCGCTTGTTCCTAATTTTTCTTTAATAATTAATGCTCCGAGTGCTGTCCTGAATGTTTTGGCGGGTGTGCCCATTTCTTCTGAAAAAAGTGATGCGTATTCCGCTTCAAATTCTGACCAGGGAATGAGGTTGGCCATAATTACCCAACGATTGTCTTGGGATAATTTCCCCTCAAAGGGCAGCTCGAAGTTTTCTGGTGGGGTTGAGGGTAACTCGCTTTTACGGTACATTAGCACTAATTAGAGAAGATGCAAGGGTGATGCAAGGGTGATGCAAGGGTTTTAAGAGATTCTAGCAGATTTAAGTGCATTTGGGAAGCTCTCAATCAAGCTAAAAGCCCTTTCCTGTAAGGTTTTTACCATTATTCAGCAAACCCTAATTAGTCTTAGTGTTTTTTCTTCAAGGAGTATTTGACCAATTTCTTGATGAAATAAGCTGTTGAAAGTTTTTTCCCGAATAGCAAGATAAAGAGTTCTATCTAAAAGTTGGCGAAAGTTTTATCTTAGACTGAGACTAATTCAGGTTCACTGATCAGCCGTAGAAGTTTTGAGTGATCAACGGTTTCCATCGCAAAGGTTTGGCCGTTTTGATCGGTAAAATCAATCAGAAAAGCTTGCTGATTAAAAGACATTAAAACAGTTCCCATTTGTCCGCGACGCAGAAGGATGGGCTGATGGGTCGTTTTGTGAGTAGCCGTAACATCTTCCGTTAGGGCAACGAGATCGTATTCTTGAATGGTGTTCATCATGGGCTAGTTAATTAATGGGATAGACATTAGTAAGACGAGGAAAATTTTCAGTTATTTGGACAATCCAGCAACTTAAAATTAAGGATTCTCCGATGTCGGTACAGAGGTTAAATTTCAGATCATAGTGAGTGCCATATTGATCGATTTTATAAAGTTCGGCTTCTCCTTCCATTACTGCTTTTTTAAGAGCATTTTCTAGTATTTCTTTATTAGCTAAGGTAATCCCTAATCTTTGTTTGAAAAGCAAGGCTTTATGTTTTCCTTTTGAATGCTCAGGATTGAGGCAGTAACGTTCAAGTTTGTCTCCTAGGTTGGCTTGATCGGCATTGGGAAGTTTCATTTTATTTGTTGGCTTCTCCTAAGTTTCCCTGAATTTGCCCTAACAGTTCCTCACAATCTTTAACCAAGGTAATCCCCAGTTCTTGGCATAATTCAAGCGCTTGTTGGCAGTAGTTGAGAGCGCAATCGCAGTGATTCATTTTGTGGGCTATTTCGACAAAGGCTTTTCAATGATTCTTTATCTACCGAAATTTTACGGGAAATAACGATAGAATTCTCGACGATGAAGAACACGAGCAAATGTAATTGTATCTTCTTCAACAAAAAAACCAATTCTATAGTCACCAATTCGGATACGATAGGCATTACATTCTCCTTTTAATTTTTTAAGGTTGTTAATTTCGCTTAGCTGCTTAACTGCTAAAATATCAGTAAAGACAAGGTTTTTGATGATTGATGACTGAGTAAGGGGAGGTACTTTTTAAATCTTTAAGATCCTTGATAAAAGTAGGAAGATAGTTAATTTTCATTCTTTTTCTAATTCAATTAAAGCTTCCTCCAAAGTTAAGGGAGTTTCATCTTTAACGTCTATCATGGCGCAATAGAGTCCAGTATCTTCATAGGTTTCTATTATTTGTTGATAGTCTTCAAAGTTAATAATAACTTGCTGTATCTGACCTTGATTATCTGTAATCAAGTCTTGAGCAAAGGGATAATCTTTGATGTTCATAATTAATTGTTCCTCATTTTGCTTGGGTTTCTAATCCCCTTCTAATTTGATATTGATTATTTTCGATCAGAGAACGGGCATCATCACTAAGATTATTATCACCTTCGATAAACCATAAAAAGGCGTGGGTATCCATTAAAATTTTCATGGCATATATTCCTCAAATTCTTCGATGGGATCATCAAAATTGTCAAGCATTTTAACGATGCCTTTTGCGCTTCCATATTGGGGATGTTTAACAGTGGGAGCAAGAGAAATGATTTGAAAGTCTTGACCTTCATGATTCTGGATAATAACTTGTTCACCTTTTGAGGCAGCTTTAAGGAGGTCAGGTAGTTGACTTTGGGCTTCGTTTAAAGTTAGTTTTATCATAGCTTTGTTCAGTTAAATATTGATTTTTGAGAGAATAATTTACCTTAATTATTCTCTAATGTAGCCTGAATTTGCCCTAACAATTCCTCACAATCTTTAACCAAGGGAATCCCCAATTCTTGGCATAATTCAAGTGCTTGTTGGCAATGGCTGAGGGCAAGTTCAGGGCGATTAGTTTTGTGGGCGATTTCCGCAAGGACTTTTAAACTACGGGCGGTTAATTCTTTAAACTTAATCTTTTGAGAAATAACTAAGGATGCTTGAATTTTGCTTTCGGCTTCGCTGTAGTTTTGTAGTTTGAGCAATATACTCCCTATAGTATGTAGAGAAGATGCTACCCCTTGCTGATCGCCCATTGCTTCACTGATGTCGAGAGATTGCTGGTGATAGGCGATCGCTTTTTCATACTGTCCCAAGGAAAAATAACAATTGCTTAGATTACCGAAAGAAATTGCCACCCCTTGCCGAAAGCCGATTTCTTCACTGATATCGTGATATTGCTGATGTAGTTCTATCGCTTTTTCATACTGCCCCAAGGAATTATAACAATTGCCTAAATTCCCTAGAGCATTTGCCGTCTCTTGCCGATCATCGATTTCTTTGCAAATTTCAAGAGATTGCTGGTTATAAGCGATCGCTTTTTCATACTGCCCCAAGGAATTATAACAACTGCCTAAACTCCCGAGAGAAATTGCCACCCCTTGCCGATTGCCGATTTCTTCTTCGATTTCGAGAGATTGCTGGTGATGGGCGATCGCTTTTTCATACTGCCCTAATGAATAATAACAATTGCCTAAATTCCCGAGAGAATTTGCCACCCCTTGCTGAAAGCCCATTTCTTCACTGATGTCGCGATATTGCTGGTAGAAGGTGATCGCTTTTTCATACTGTCCCAAGTTTTTATAACCAATGCCTAAATTCCCTAGAGAAATCGCCACCTCTCGCTGATTAACTATCTCTTCACTGATGTCGTGATGTTGCTGATGGTAGGTAATCGATTTTTCATACTGCCCTAGGGAATTGTAACAAATGCCCAGACGGTTTAACGATTTGCGATAACAAACCTCTTCCCGTTGACTGGCTGCGATCACTTGCTCATATAACTGTGCTTGCTGACTATAAAACCCTTGAAATTCCAGAAATAGATCAACAGATTCATTTTTCCCTTCTCCCCCTCGCTCCTCATTCAAAATATCATAAGCTAACTGCCATTCTCCCAGTGCTCCCGCATGGTAAAACGCCTCTAAATATTCCTTCAAATCTTCCAAGGATTCCCAGGGAGGGACAGGTAAATGAGCTAAATAATAATCTAAGGCTAATTTATGGGCGGATCGCAATATTTCAGGATTTGCTTGATCTTGCACCACCATTGATATTAAAGGCAAAAACTGAAACTGTCGCCGTTTTACATTGTATTCGGGGGGAAATTCTTGTAATAAGGATAAACGAGCTAAATAGCGTAAATCTTCCTCAGTTATTTCTGGAATTAACCCCTGGGCTAACCTGTCATCAAAATTCTCCCGCAGTACCGACAACCGCGTTAAACTCTCCCTAAACTCTTTCGATAATCGCGCTAAACTGGCGGTAATCACTTCTCTGACACAGGTTTCCGTGTCGCGGTGATACCCTTCCACATCAAACATATTTAAGCCTAAATTTTGCGACTCGGTGACAGAAACTCCTTTCCCAAACTTATCTTTCATCAAACTACAAACCAGTTCCATTAAGAGGGGATGACCTCCCATTTTATCGACAAATTGGGCTAATTCTTCATCGCTTCCCGTTAAGCCGTGAGTGATCTTCGGTGACATAACGCATCGCATCCGCTTCTTTTAACCCTTTTAAAGGCCAAGAATAATAATAATCTTGCAAATTGACGGGGAATTTTAGCTGTTCTCGACTGGTGACTAATAGCTTACTGCTGCTTTCTGTGTTTAACCATTTTTGCAAGAATTGCTGATAAACCAAATTTACTGGGGCAGTTAGTACCGTTTCCAAATTATTCAACACTAATAAACAGGGTTTAGCGGTTAACCCTTTGCTGATTGCGTCTATTAATTGCCCATCATTCCATTTTTCATCATAATTTTGTTTTAACTCCTCTAATAACCACCGTCCGAACTGTGCCAAAGGGTAAGGCTGGTTAAAATTAACCCATAATACCGGCCAATCAGCAGTTAATTGATCTGTAAACTTTCTGGCCAGGGCAGTTTTACCATAACCTCCGGCGGCGGTAATCTCGATTAACCTTAGATGGTCATTCCCTAACGCTGTTTGGAGTTCTTGCAATTCTTCCCGTCGTCCTTGCCATCTACGCACGGGTGGGAGTTGCGTATCCACTAACCCAGAGGTGGTCAGGGGTTGGACCGCTTTTTTAGAGGGTTCAGACTGTTTTTTTTTAGATTCTTCAATCAGCGATCGCAATTTATCCTCAACGGATACGAAAACTTTTTCATATTCTGATTTCTTTAGATCACAGAGAGGATTGCTGGGAGAATTATTGCTAGGAGACTGAAATTGATGTAAGTAAAATCTTTGTTCTATTCCCTCTTCATTAGTGTATTTAAAAGAAACACTTTTCACAGTAGAAGGTGTAAGAAATATAGGAATTATAACGACTCCTTCTTCTTCACGTCTTTTCAAAAGACGGGGTAATTCTTCATTCTTCACATAACGAGAATTAAGCAGGTCTTGGCTAACCAATACCATCGCAATTGTTACTTGTGATAAACTGTCTTTAATTTTTTCATCCCAAATATCCCCCGGTTGTATGTCGAGATCTGACCAGACTATTTTTTCCTCATCATTCAGAGGTTCGAGAAATTTTAACAGTCTGTCTCTCCATCCTTTGTCTTGGTGGGAATAACAAATAAAAATTGATGGCATATCTTTTTCCTCTGACATAACCACTTTTCTGTTATACCACATCTAACCCAGAAAACGGGTTTCTTAGAGAAACCCGTTTTCTAACTTAAGATTGGTCGATTTCAATCCAGGCTACTTCTTTCAAACATTTTGTAAATGGCAATGTTTGAAGCCTATCACGTTCCGCTCTATTTAAAACTGGCTTTATAAGTAATGGCGGGAAGCGGATTTGAACCACTGACCTTCGGGTTATGAGCCCGACGAGCTACCAGACTGCTCTATCCCGCGTTGCTTTATCTAGTATAGAACTAAATCTCGGTAAATGCCAAGGAGTTTGTAATATTCCTTTACATTTACCGTCCGACCAGAGGTTAATACTTACGTTCCACGGGGGTGAAATCCTGAATTACCACGGGCATATAGTCGATATCGATGCCGGAGGGGGAATAATAGGCGAGGGTATGCTGAAGGAAATTTTGGTCATCCCGTTGGGGAAAATCTTCGCGGGAATGGGCCCCTCGGCTTTCTTGACGATTGAGGGCAGAGGTGAGGATAATTTCCCCCACCACCATGAGACTTTGTAATTCCCAGGCCTCGATTAGTTCCGTATTCCAGCAATCACCCCTATCATCGAGGTAAATCTGCTCGTATTGGCGCTTTAATTCGCCGATTTGTTTAATTCCCTCGCGCATGGTCGCTTCGGTGCGAAAAACGCCGCAATGTTGGGTCATACAGTCTTGGAATTGCTGACGTAGTTGACCGATGCGAATCGTGCCTTTTTTGGTCAATAAAGCGGTGATTTCCTCTTTGGCATCCTGAAGGTAAATATCGGGATTAAAGACGGGAAAAGCGCGTTTTTCGACGTATTTAGCGATCGATTTGCCGGTTCTTCTCCCATAGACCACACATTCTAACAGGGAATTACTACCCAAACGATTGGCCCCGTGGACGGAGACGCAGGAACATTCCCCGGCGGAGAAAAAGCCCTCGGTGAGGGTATCGGCACTTAAGCGAACGCGACCATCGGTATTAACGGGAATGCCGCCCATACAATAGTGAACTGTAGGACGGACGGGCATCGGTTCCTCTACCGCATCGACACCGACGAGACGGTGGGCCTCCTCCCAACAGAAGGGAATGCGACTCATAATTTTTTCCCGGCCTAAATGGCGTAAATCCAGATAGACAAAGGGACCCCCGGCGCTACCGTCCAGATTTACCCCCCGGCCGGCGCGAATTTCTAGGGTAATGGCCCGGGAAGTGATGTCCCGGGGGGCTAATTCCATGCGCGAGGGGGCGTAGTCTTCCATAAAACGACGACCTTCGCTATTGATTAAATAAGCACCTTCACCCCGGACTGCTTCCGAGATTAAAACACCGACGGGATAGAGTCCAGTGGGGTGAAATTGGACAAATTCCATGTCTTCTAGGGGAATACCCGCTTTTGCCGATAAAGCTAAACCGTCCCCCGTACAGGCGAAATCGTTGGAGGTGGTGTTATAAACGCGACCATAGCCCCCGGTCCCGAACATAATTGCTTTTGCCCGGAGGATTTCTAACTGTCCGGTGGCGATTTGGTACATTACTACCCCTTTAGCCGTACCTTCTTCGAGGATAAGGCGCAAAACGTACCATTCATCGTAGATTTTTACCTGATTACGGCCTAAATTGCTGACTAATTCGTGCAGCATGGCGTGACCGGTTTTATCGGCGGCGTAACAGGCACGGTTATGGCTGTGACCGCCAAAGGCTCTTTGGGCAATGCGTCCATCTTCGAGACGGGAGAATAACACGCCTAGATGTTCCAATTCGATGATAACTTCGGGGGCTTCTTGGGTGAGGATATCCACCGCATCCTGGTCAGCCAGAAAATCGGAACCTTTGACGGTATCGTAGGCGTGGGCCTTGGGATTATCTTTGGGGTCAACGTTTTGCAGGGCGGCGGCGATACCTCCCTGGGCAGCGACGGAGTGGGAACGAATTGGGTGGGTTTTGGCAACGACAGCAACATCGATAGTCGGGTTGAGGCGTTTGATTTCTAAGGCGGCGCGGCAACCTGCTAACCCACCGCCCACTATAACGACATCGTGTTCTTTCATGGCTGATTTTCCTCCGGGCTTCTGTTTCTATGGTGGGGTGAGAATTGCTCGCAAGTCAGTTTTGTAACCGAGACTTTATATTTCAGGAGACAGCCCTTTCAGTTATCAGTTATCAGTTATCAGTTATCAGATGCGAGTTTTCAGTTCACTGATTACTGTTTACTGATTACTGAACTTGGTATGGTTCGCTCGGGGGGCATAAATCGACTAAATCCTTATCTGGCAAAAAACTTAATTGATGAGTTCGTTCTAGTTCAAAAACAATTGACAAAAATCGCCAAATGTCTTTCTCTATAAGAGTTTCATTCCTTATAACCCTGTCCGTTGCATAAGACAAACTGAAGAACCTCACTGATTACTGATTACTGTTTACTGATAACTGAAAAGTCTTCATAATTCCCAAAAAAGAACCCGCGGCAGTTAACCGCGAGTTATTTTTGGCTAAAATCGGACAATTACTCAACGGTAATCGTTCCGACCATACCGGCGCCGCGATGGGGTTCGCAGTAGTAGGTGTAAGTACCCGGTTCGCTGAAAGTGCTTTCAAAGGACTCACCGGCGGAAAAAGCCAGACCTTTATGGGATAATTTAGCAGCCTGGGCTTCGGGAACCTTGGTGCTATCGAAAACTATGTTATGGGGAGAAAGTTTGTTATTGACCCATTTCACCGTATCTCCTGCTTTAATAGTGAGGGCGGGGGGATCAAATTGTAGTGTACCTGCATCACCGCCCATCTTCACCGTGAAGGTTTCGGCGGAAGCGGCGGCAGTGTTGAAGAAGAAGCTAGAGAGGACTAGCGCCACGGTAGCGAACAATAAACCTAATTTTTTCATGCTTGTTAATCCTTTACACGAGGGAAGATGACAAGTTTGACAGCCTGTCTTTTGACAAAAAAGTAAAAGTTTGCTTTTAACTGTCCCATTGATTAATTCTACACGAAGTTTGACAGCTTGTCTTTTGACAAGAAAACCGGTTTTTTCTGACCATGGTTGGGGAATTTCTTAAGAAATAGAGGAGAACCAATCGTGAAAAGACTATTAATTTCCCTGTGCTTGCTCTTGGCTGTGGTTACTTTCGGTATGGCTCGTCCCGCTTTAGCTGATGGGGCTTCGATTTTCAGTGCTAACTGCGCTTCCTGCCACATGGGCGGTAAAAACGTGGTTAATGCCGCTAAAACCCTGAAAAAAGAAGATTTAGTTAAATACGGCAAAGATTCCGTTGAAGCTATCGTTACCCAAGTTACCAAAGGTATGGGGGCGATGCCTGCTTTCGGTGGTCGTCTCAGCGCTGAAGATATCGAAGCTGTAGCTAACTATGTCCTCGCTCAAGCGGAAAAAGGCTGGTAAAAGTTAGTTATCGGTGGCGAGTTATCCGTTGTCAGTCTGGTAAGAATTGTAGCGATCGAAATTCTTGGGTCAATTGCTGGCTTAAAATAGCTAATGGTTCATCTCGGGACAAGGTTGTGAAATTGCGATCGTTTTTCTATATTTTAGGTGCGACGGTAATCATTCTCCTAGGAGTCGCTACAGCCAGTTTTGCTTGGATTCTCGCCGATAGTCCTCTGTCTTTGCTCAAAGGTGGGGTGCTGCGGGAACCGGCGGCGGCGATTTTTGTGCCGAAACAGGCCCCAGTTATGGTATCCTTGCTGGTCAATCCCGAACGTTTAGAGTCTTTTGGTCAATTAATCGCTACACCGGCTAATCGACGACGTTCCCACCAAGAAATTAAGGATTTAGAAAAAAGTCTGCTCGGCAAAACGGGATTAAATTATCAAAAGGAAATCAAACCCTGGTTAGGGGAGGAAATTACCCTCGCTGTTACTTCCCTAGATTTCGATCGCGATACCGATAATGGTATCCAACCGGGTTATCTTTTGGCAATTCAAAGTAAAGATGGCGAACGCGCTAAGGAATTTCTGCAAGCTTCCTACTCAAAACAGGCGGTTTCGGGCAAATTTGACCTTGTTTTTGAACTCTACAAGGGAGTTAACCTCATTTATCAACGTCCCTTGACCGCAGGAGATAATAATCGTTTTCTCGCTAGTGCCGTCGTCGGTGATACGGTGCTTTTTGCCAATAATATCAAGGTTTTGCGCGAGGCCCTTAATAACGTGCAAGTACCGGATTTAAACCTAAAAAATAGCCCCGATTACCGAGAAGCTCTCAAAAATATCACCGAACCGCGTATAGCTATAGTTTACGGCAATTTACCCCCGTTATCGGCTTGGATCGCTAATCAACCCGTCCCGGAGAGTCCCGAAGCGAAACAACGATTAGCCACGGCTTTTACCCTCAAATCTGGGGGAATAGTCGCTCAAACCGCCTTAATTGGAGTCTTAGGACAGGATGACCAAGCGCCAATTTTATCTAGTCCCGTGGGAGCATTATCTTTTATCGGCGAAAATAGCCTTTTAGTCGCCGCTAGTCGCGATTTAAATCGTTTTTGGACTCAGGTAGAGGAGGGGTTAGAAGCAGATAGTCCCCTACAGGAATTAATAACACAGGTCTTAAACCGCTTCCAATCGCCTTTAGGTTTAAATTTGCCTGAAGACGTTTTTAGCTGGGTTAGAGGCGAATATAGTCTTGCTCTCGTGCCTAGTTCAAAGGGGATGGAACCCGATAGTGTTTTTCTAGGGGAACGGGTGATGGGGGTAGAGGTGGACAGTGCGATCGAGCATTTGGATGAGTTGGCCCGCAGTCGCGGCTATAATGTGGTTAATCTGCCTTTACTCGATCGAACGGTGACAGCTTGGACAAAGTTAACCACGGCGGTCCCGGGGGGAAAAGCGCAACTAGAGACGCTCGTGACGGGAGTGCATACTAGGGTCGATAATTATGAAATTATCGCTAGTTCTGTGGAAGCGATGGGTTTAGCTTTATCTGCACAGAAAAACCCCATCTTAAGTAGTGGTAAGTTTCGACAAGCAATTACTGCTTTACCCGCAGAAAATGATGGTTATTTTTACGTCGATTGGCGACAATTGCAACCGGTAATCGAGGCAAAATTCCCGATCGTGCGGGTGTTAGAATTATCGATTAAGCCTTTATTTAATAATCTGCGTTCTCTTACTATTAGCAGCCAAGGTAGTGAAAATTCTGTGCGTCGGGGAACGATTTTCTTTAACTTGGGAGTGAAGTCTTAATCAGTTATCAGTTATCAGTTATCAGTTATCAGTTATCAGATAGAAGCTTGTAGGTTTGGTTGAGCGATTTAATAATTAGGAGAAAACTGCTTGATTCAATGGTTTGAGGTAAACCCAACATTCTTGACGACATTGGTGTGGTTGGGTTTCCCTCAAGCGTCGCTAATAACCGTTCCGGATTCGTTATCAAGTAGCCAGTGGTATTGATTCTGTGGAAGGACTCTCTTGGGGTAGTATAAATGTAGAGGGAGAAACATTACCTCTCCAGACGCGAATCGCTGAGGGTCATCAATTCCAGGATTAGATTCCAAGGTAGCAAGCCCTAGCTTGAAAAATTCGCTAAAATATATATAATTAACTTGATCAGATTATTTATAAAGTCTGTTTAACAGCTAAAGTTAATAAAGTTGATTCTGAAGCCGATGACCAAAGAGCTACTCATACAAATCAATCGAGAAGGAAACCTCGAACTTCCTCCTGAAGTTCAAACCCGCCTCAACCCAGGAGATAAATACATGATTTCCCTGACGGAAGACTCCATCATTCTCAAAAAAGTTCATCAAGATAAAGTCAATCTAGAGCAATTCTTTGAGCGACTAGAAGCAATGGAACCAGACCCCAATCAACCGACTCTAGCTGAGATTAGCCAGATGATTAAAGAAGCTCGCCAAATTAGACGCGCCAACTCATGAAAGTTGTTGTAGATGTCAATGTTTGGATTTCAGGATTGTTGTGGGGAGGAGTTCCGGGTAAAATCCTTAAATTAGCTAAAAATCAAAGAATTACAATCTTTGCCTCCCAAAAGATATTAGCTGATATAGAAGATACATTAGAACGACCCAAACTCCAATCTCGAAAACAATATTGTGGATATACAACTGCATACCTGATGACTATCGTTCAAGAACTTATACAACCTTGTGTTGACAGACTACTAGAAGTTCCTCAACTTAGAGATGCAGATGATGCTGTTATTTTAGCGAGCGCTATAGTTATTCAAGCAGAAGTTATTATTACAGGAGATTTAGATTTACTAACATTACATGACTTTGAAAATATCCCCATCATTACTCCCCAAGAATTTCTTAGTCGCTACTTTAATGAGTAGAGAAGAGGAGTAAGGTAATTAATTGACGATTTACCCCAAGAGAAAAGATAAGTTTGACCGACAATAATTGCTATGATTACTGTAGGATTTAAAAAAAAGTGATCGCTCTTACTACTTTCTAATTACTTTAGATAGTAGTAGCCTAGTGCTTTTTAGACAAAAAAGCCTATTCTGTATATTCCCAAAAAAGCAGCCTATGAATTAAGTAGGGGTTGCTGAATAAATCTAAAAACCTTGTTGGATAATATTTTTAGGCTTTTTTAGCCCAAAAACCTTTTTTAGCAGGATTTACACCGATATTCAGCAAACCCTAAGTAGAATTTAAAATCATCCCCAGTGAGGAACTAGCCATGAAATCCTTTGCCCTTCTTACCACCGTTAGCCTAATCAGCCTTTCCACCCTCGCGACTGTTCGCCCCGTCATGGCGCTAGAGAGCCGACAACCAGCCGAAACCCGGATCGCTCAAGGGAACAATCAAGACGCGATCGGCCACTATAACCGGGGAGTTGGCTACATCCAACAGGAAAAATACGATCTCGCTCTCGCTGAATTCACCAAAGCGATCAACATTAATCCCCGATTCGCTGAGGCTTACCTCAATCGGGGGCTTCTTTACGCCGTACAGGGGAAACCAGACCTCGCTCTGTCCGATTTCAATCAGGCGCTCAACATTAATCCCCGAGACGCAATCGCTTACCTCAATCGCGGGGGTCTTTACCGACAACAGGGGAAACCAGACCTCGCTCTGTCCGATTACAATCAGGCGCTCAACATTAATCCCCGATTCGCTGAGGCTTACCGCAATCGCGGGAATCTTTACAAAGAACAGGGGAAACCAGACCTCGCTCTGTCCGATTACAATCAGGCGATCAACATTAATCCCCGATACGCAATGGCTTACGGCTTTCGGGGGCTTCTTTATTACTCTCGACAAGAAAGGGAAAAAGCGATCAGAGATTTGCGACAAGCCGCCGAACTGTACCGCCAGCAAGGAAACGCGGCGTTATATGAAAAGGTTATGGAACTCCTACGGGAATTGGGCGCGGTCTAGTCCTTTTTCTTGGGTTGAGTCCGTCGGTGGGGTTGAGCGAATCAATGGGTTAAAGAAAACCTCTCAATTCTCAGGGAAAGGGAAACCCAACAGCCAACACCTAAATCCGTCGGAATCGGCGATCGCAAATTTTGTCGGCTGCATTAACGAATGTCAGGCGGCAATCTCGCTGCCAACCCTGATAATAAAGCTGATCGTGGCTTGAGAGCAATTCCGTTATAATAGGGGTCAACTTAATATCGTTAGCAACGCAGAATGAGGATTTCACCATGAGAATTCCATATACATATTGGAAAGAATCAGATGGGATGTTCTTGGGCTATTTGAATGAATTTCCCGATCATTGGACCCAAGGTGTTGACTTAGAAGAATTAATCGAAAACCTGATCGATCTCTACAGAACATTTACTACGGAAGAAATCCCCGGAATCAAGAGAGTTGCAGAGTTTGAATTCGCATGAAAAGACATGATTTAATTGCACAATTGGAGCAAGCTGGCTGCTACTTGATTAGACGTGGAGGGAAACATGATATTTACCATAATCCAGATACTGGAAAAACAGAACCAATTCCCAGACATCGAGAAATTAATGAGCGATTGGCTAAAAAGATTATCAAAAGTCTTACTGGTGACAGATAAATTCACAGTGCCAATCAAACAAGGCTACAAGGAAGCAAAGGAGCTATGGAAAAATGATTACTGTAGGATTTAAAAAAAAGCGATCGCTCTTACTACTTTCTAATTACTTTAGATAGTAGTAGCCTAGTGCTTTTTAGACAAAAAAAGCCTATTCTGTATATTCCCAAAAAAGCAGCCTATGAATTAAGTAGGGGTTGCTGAATCAATCTAAAAACCTTGTTGGATAATATTTTTAGGCTTTTTTAGCCCAAAAACCTTTTTTAGCAGGATTTACACCGATATTCAGCAAACCCTAAGTAGAATTTAAAATCATCCCCAGTGAGGAACTAGCCATGAAATCCTTTGCCCTTCTTACCACCGTTAGCCTAATCAGCCTTTCCACCCTTGCGACTGTTCGCCCCGTCATGGCGCTAGAGAGCCGACAACCAGCCGAAACCCGGATCGCTCAAGGGAACAATCAAGACGCGATCGGCTACTTTAACCGGGGAATTGACTACATCCAACAGGAAAAATACGATCTCGCCCTCGCTGAATTCACCAAAGCGATCGAACTCGATCCTAACTATACCGAGGCTTACAACAATCGCGGGTTTCTTTACGCCGGACAGGGGAAACCCAACCTCGCCCTATCCGATTACAATCAGGCGATCAACATTAATCCCCGATACGCCGAGGCTTACCTCAATCGCGGGCTTCTTTACCAACAACAGGGGAAACCCGACCTCGCCCTATCCGATTACAATCAGGCGATCAACATTAATCCCCGAGATGCCGATGCTTATCTGAATCGGGGGGTTCTGTACGCCATACAGGGGAAACCCGACCTCGCCCTGTCCGATTTCAATCAGGCAATCAACATTAATCCCCGAGATGCCCAGGCTTACAACAATCGGGGGAATCTTTACGGCGAACAGGGGAAACCCGACCTCGCCCTGTCCGATTACAATCAGGCGATCAACATTAATCCCCGAGATGCCGATGCTTATCTGAATCGGGGGGTTCTGTACGCCATACAGGGGAAACCCGACCTCGCCCTGTCCGATTTCAATCAGGCAATCAACATTAATCCCCGAGATGCCCAGGCTTACAACAATCGGGGGAATCTTTACGGCGAACAGGGGAAACCCGACCTCGCCCTGTCCGATTTCAATCAGGCAATCAACATTAATCCCCGAGATGCCCAGGCTTACAACAATCGGGGGAATCTTTACGGCGAACAGGGGAAACCCGACCTCGCCCTGTCCGATTACAATCAGGCGATCAACATTAATCCCCGATACGCGGAGGCTTACGTCAATCGGGGGGTTCTTTATTACTCTCGACAAGAAACGGAAAAAGCGATCAGAGATTTCCGACAAGCCGCCGAACTGTTCCGCCAGCAAGGAAACGCGGCGTTATATCTGAACTTCCCCCCATACATATATACTACAATAGCCGAAAACCCTTATCCATCAATGGATGCACCCCCTTAACTTTTCTTAATGTACCCATGTAATTTGTAACATTTCTTAATGGACAAGAATTCTCTCCATTTGCTAAAATGATAGCCATGTATATAGAAAAAGTTCCTAACCGTAATTCTCCCCCCGCTGTTCTTCTTCGAGAATCCTACCGAGAAGGAGATCAAGTCAAAAAAAGAACCCTTGCCAATCTCTCAAAATTACCCGATGATATTATCGAAAATCTGAAACTGGCTCTTAAAGGAGCAACACTGTCCATGAATGAAGGCATTCCCAATCATTTTGAAGTGATTAGAAGTCTTCCTCATGGTCATGTAATGGCTATTTTAGAGACGATTAAAAAATTGGGTTTAGATAAAATAATCAATGAAAAATCCTCACGAATCAGAAACTTAGTGGTGGCGATGATTGTGGCAAGAATCATCAATCCTAAATCGAAACTAGCCACAGCGAGAGGGTTTAATAGTGAGACTTGTAGTCAGAGTTTAGGACAATTGTTAGACTTAGAGAAAGGCGATGAAGACGAATTATATAACGCCTTAGATTGGTTATTAGAAAAACAAGAGAAAATTGAGAAGCACCTAGCAATTAAACACTTAGAATCAGGAACATTAGTCTTGTATGATGTCACTTCTACCTACCTAGAAGGAAATGGTTGTGAACTGGGAAAATATGGGTATAATCGAGATAAAAAGAAGGGGAAAACTCAGATAGTGTTTGGTTTGCTCTGTTCAGCTAAGGGTTGTCCGATAGCGGTAGAAGTATTTGAAGGAAACACTTCAGATGGTGCTACTTTAAGCGGACAAATTGAGAAAGTCAGAAAGGGTTGGGGGATTGAGAATGTGGTCTGGGTAAGTGATAGAGGAATTTTAACTAACTCGAAAATCAAGGAATTAGTAAAACCGATAGAAGGATTAGACTATATTACTGGTTTAACTAAGCCTCAAATTCGGAAACTGGCTGAGGTGGAAGTGATTCAATTAGGATTATTTGATCAGGTAAACTTGGTGGAATTTGAGAGTGAAGATTATCCCGAAGAAAGATTAATTGCTTGTCGGAATCCCTTAATCGCCCAGAAAAATCAACTACAAAGAGAGGCATTATTAGAAGCGGTAGAGAAGGAACTAGATTTGATTGTTCAGGCGACTCAAAGGGAGAAAAGAGCTTTAAAGGGCCAAGATAAGATAGCTTTGAGAGTGGGCAAGATTCTTAATCAGTTTAAGGTCAATAAATACTATAACCTAGAGATAAAAGAAGAAGGCTTTTCTTATCAGCGTAAGCGGGAATTAATCGCTCAAGAAACGGCCTTGGATGGTGTGTATGTGTTAAGAACTTCTCTGGAGTCAACCTTGATGGATGCAGCGACGACGGTTAAAGCTTATAAAAGTTTATCTCAAGTGGAGGAGGCATTTCGCTGTTATAAGTCAATTGATTTAAAGGTACGTCCTATCTATCATTATAAGGGTGATAGAGTCAAAGCTCATATCTTTTTATGTATGTTGGCTTATTATGTGGAATGGCATTTAAAACAGTGCTTGGCTCCTTTATTATTTGAGGATGAAGAAATTGATGATGGTTCTCTGAATGTGATTAAAGCCAATCGGAGTGAATCCGCTCAGTCTAAAGAGAGAAAAAAACGGAATCAAGAGAACTTTCCTGTGCATAGTTTTCGGACTTTGTTGGAAGACTTGGGGACAATTTGCTTGAATACAGTGGAATGTACGATTAGAGAGGGAAGTTATCGTTTTTCTAAGATAACTCGACCGACCCAACTGCAACAAAAAGCGTTAGATTTATTGGGAGTTTCCCTGATTTGTACCCAGTAACGGGGCGGCGTAAATTCTCTTAATCCCTTCTACAGCACAGCTTATGGCTTTTTGTCAACGGGGAAGTCCAGTTATATGAAAAGGTTATGGAAATCCTACGGCAATTAGGTGCGGTCTAGTTCTTTTTCTTGGGTTGAGCGAATCAATGGGTTAAAGAAAACCTCTCAATTTTAAGGGAAAGGGAAACCCAACAGCCAACACCTCAATCCGTCGGAATCGGCGATCGCTATTCTCCTCCTCCCATGGCTTTTTGTGGGGTTTCCCTGGATCAATCCAACCGACGGTAATTGCTATGATTACTATAGGATTTGAAAAGGGCGCGCGTTCGGCCTTAATTGGAGTCTTAGGACAGGATGACCAAGCACCAATTTTATCTAGTCCCGTGGGAGCATTATCTTTTATCGGCGAAAATAGCCTTTTAGTCGCCGCTAGTCGCGATTTAAATCGTTTTTGGACTCAGGTAGAGGAGGGGTTAGAAGCAGATAGTCCCCTACAGGAATTAATAACACAGGTCTTAAACCGCTTCCAATCGCCTTTAGGTTTAAATTTGCCTGAAGACGTTTTTAGCTGGGTTAGAGGCGAATATAGCCTCGCTCTCGTGCCTAGTTCAAAGGGGATGGAACCCGATAGTGTTTTTCTAGGGGAACGGGTGATGGGGGTAGAGGTGGACAGTGCGATCTCTCATTTGGATGAGTTGGCCCGCAGTCGCGGCTATAATGTGGTTAATCTGCCTTTACTCGATCGAACGGTGACAGCTTGGACAAAGTTAACCACGGCGGTCTCGGGGGGAAAAGCGCAACTAGAGACGCTCGTGACGGGAGTGCATACTAGGGTCGATAATTATGAAATTATCGCTAGTTCTGTGGAAGCGATGGGTTTAGCTTTATCTGCACAGAAAAACCCCATTTTAAGTAGTGGTAAGTTTCGACAGGCAATTACTGCTTTACCCGCAGAAAATGATGGTTATTTTTACGTCGATTGGCGACAATTGCAACCGGTAATCGAGGCAAAATTCCCGATCGTGCGGGTGTTAGAATTATCGATTAAGCCTTTATTTAATAATCTGCGTTCTCTTACTATTAGCAGCCAAGGTAGTGAAAATTCTGTGCGTCGGGGAACGATTTTCTTTAACTTGGGAGTGAAGTCTTAATCAGTTATCAGTCATCCAGGGTAAGCTCATCTTATTTGGTATAAATTGTACTTGACAAAGATTTCTAAATAGGGTAGCGAACTCGCTGTAGCACCGTCCCGCGCTGCCAGTACCCAGACTTAGCCGCTGCTACCTCTGTATAATTTATCATTAGCCTTAGTCTCATTGTTGTTCATAAAAATTAACGAGGAAATAGCTCATGGGTAAAGGTTTTGCCCCCGTTCTCCCCACCGGAAATAAAGCTCAACTAAAACCTGAGCTGCCTTTAACATCAGTCAATGAAATTCAAGCTAGTTTATTGACTTATCTTCAAGATATTCCTGACCCGAGAGTGTCCCGAACCCAAAAACATTGCTATTTTAGCAGTTATAGCGGGAGCCGAAGGTTGGGAAGACATCAAAAATTGTGGCCTCAGTAAGCAGCCTTGGTTAAATGAAAAGCCCAAGAATTCTTTTTCCTTCCGATGCTTTACTGGTCAAGCGATTTCCCCAGTATGGTTATTTCTGGAATCTTGTCTTCGAGGAGCTATACAATAGCATTAAGACCAAAATCAAAAGTCTCTGGAAAGCATGACTAATTATCGTGCGATACTTTACTAATCTCTTTTTATTTTCCATGAGTTATCAACACCCTTTATCCACTTCCTAGTTGGCCAAATTCCAGAAAAGCTGCTGAAGGAAAATTAAGTGGTCTCCCCAGTGGAAGAATTTATGCAGTCTTATAAGTAAGTGGTTTTAATTAAATACAACCACTTACTAGGCTCAATTGAAGTTGGCTGTATAAGCTATATGCTGTCAGGGGTTCCTCTTTAACTAATCTCTGCTTCATTATGTCTTAACAAAAAGTCCCTTAATCGCCAGGTTAAACCTGATTGGGGAAATTGAAAATTTCAGGCAATTCAATCTGACTTTTTTCGTAATCTTGGGGGATGCCTATGTCAATAAAATATTCGTCAGAGATAAACCCATACATAGGAATTTTCTCGCTATAAACTTTGAGAAAGTCGTCCTCAAAAGAAAATTTTGATGGCAGATCAAAGCCAGACAATATTTTTTTCCATACACAATACATACCGCCATTAATATAGCCTTTATCTTGATATTTTTTGGATTCAAACCCGATAATTTTTTGGTCATCGTCTAGGAGAACATTATTATAACGATCAAACTCAGTTAGTGGCTTCATAGCAACAGTTATCAGGGATTTTTTTTGATTATGTAAATTAATTAAGGCGGATAAATTGACATTAAATAAGGTATCTCCGTTGACAATTAATGCTTGTTCGGTTTCAATTTTATTGAGTGCCAACTGGAGCGCTCCTCCAGTTCCCAAGGGGGTATCTTCTATCAGATAAGTTAGCTCGTATTCCTTGTATTTATAACCAAAATGATCGATAATTTTCTGATGTTCATAGCCCACAGAAACTAAAAATTTATTGGTAATTTTTTGAAAGATTAGGTAATCTAATAGATATTCTAAAAAAGGTCTGTCGGCAACGGGAGCCATAGGTTTTGGTAAACTGTTGATCACCGATCGCAACCTAGTTCCTAACCCACCCGCCAGAATAATTACATCCATAGATACACCTCAAAAATTTGAATTATTGCCAATCTTTTAAAAACTATTTTTAGGGTTATAGGGATAATCCTCCCCCGTCGATCCTTTGCTTGCTATAATGTCCATGCTTGGGTTCCGTATTTGGTAAAGTGAAAATTAATCACTTGGCCTCCTTCTGATTTCAAAGCTTTAGTTACTTCGATTTTCTTGGTAGGATCGACCATAAAGATAATGAAACCACCGCCACCGGCTCCCGATATTTTGCCTGAATAGGCCCCGGTTTCCCTCGCTACCCGATAAATGCGATCAATCTGCGGATTACTAATTAATTTGGATAATTTCTTTTTCGCTTCCCAAGAAGTTCTCAGAATTTCTGCTATCCCCATAAAATCTGATTTAAGCAGTGCTTCTTTAAAGAGAATTGCTTCTTTTTTGAGTTGATGGGTAGCGGCGATCGCCTGCTCATTTTTTTCTTGGACATTCTGAATTTGATCCTCAATTACTTGAGATGAGTAGCGAGAAATGCCTGTATAGTAGAGGATCAGAGAGACTTCTAATTCATTGATCACCCAATTTTTAATTCTCAAAGGATTAACTATGACTCGATCTTGTTCATAAAATTCCATAAAATTAAAACCGCCAAAAGTAGCAGCGTACTGATCCTGCTTGCCCCCTAACCAACCTAGATCAATTCGTTCGATCTCGTAGGCTAAATGGGCGATATCGTACTCGCCTAGGGGCAATTTTAACAGTTCCACAAAGGCTTTAACTATGGCCACGGCTAGGGTAGAAGAAGAACCCAATCCCGAACCAGCTGGCGCATCGGAAAAAGTGGTGATGTGCAGCGGCAAGGGTTGCCCTTGATTAAAGTCTTTAATCAAACGATTATAGACCGCTTTATGCAGATCGAGAACGCCGTTATAAGGTAGAGGAAACTGGAGGGTTTCTATTTGTTGTTCTCCTCGATCAGCGGCCACAAAAATGACTTGTTTGTCAGTAATTTCCGTGACTGTACAGTAGGCATAGAGATCGATAGTAGCGTTGAGAACGTAACCCCCATAAAGACTACAGTAAGGTTCCACATCGGTGCCGCCACCACCTAAACCTAATCTTAAAGGAGCTTTGGTTCTGATGATCATAGGTAGGCTGTTTAGGTTGATTTTTTGCTAGGAGATTTTAGTCAGGAAATATCGCTTCTTCGATCGCTAAACAAATAGTATGAAGAACAAAACCATGACCTTCTTGAATGCGCGGGGTACTGGTACTAGGAATCATCAAACAATAATCGGTTTTTTGCTCTAGAGCTAATCCCTTCGCCCCAGTTAAACCGATGCTAGTGAGACCTTTTACTTGACAAACTTTGAGAGCTTGATGGATATTGGCGGAATTTCCCGAAGTGGAAATACCGATAAACACATCGCCAGGGTTTCCTTCCGCTTCTATCTGGCGGCTAAAAATATATTCGTAACCATAATCGTTAGCAATCGCTGTTAAACTGGCGATATCGCTATTGAGGACGCGAACTGGTAAAGACTCTCTTTCTTTCAGAAATCGGCCGTGCAGCTCACCGCCAAAATGGATAGCATCGGCTGCACTGCCTCCATTACCTGCGACCAATACTTTGTGGTTGTTGCGATAAGCATGGATACATACTTGGCAAATCTCTTGGATTTTCTCTAGATATTTTGTCTCGGTTAGTAGTTTTTTCTTCAGGTTATAAGCTTCTTCCAATTCAGTCTTGATTAAAAGTGACAGAGAGGGATCGCTCTGGAAACTATCCAATTTTTTGTTTGATTTTTCCGCCATTCGCATAGGTTTGATTTTTCCAATTTTTATTAGTTGAATAAATTTAACTCTCAATTATCCTGTCATTATATTGAATAGTATCAAAAGACCAGAATCGCTCTCCATTAATTGGGGAGAAAACCCTTAGAATGGTGGAATCGATCACGGGAACCGAGTCAAAAGAGTGATCTTTTGCCAGTTATTCTGGGAATATACCACAAACGCCCCAACCTTAGCACAATTTGTTTTGTTTGTAAATAAATTTTTGATGTATTCTGGCCCAGACGAGCGATTTCTGAGCGGGGGATTCAACCCTTGCCAGTCTTGGCCTTGTGTTTGGCTGGAGAAAAATGTTAACAATTCATGACAATACCGCCGATATAATCAAAAGCCCAAAGGCCTGAAGGCGTATAATATGGCGTGATTACTATACTCTGACACCTAGATAGTGAGGAGAAGCAATTTAGTCGAGAAAACTAGCACAAATCGCTACAATCCCTCGAATTTTGTCTGTGCATCAGTTCAAGCTCTCGTCTCTGACAGAAGAACTGAGAATTCTAGTCCCCGACTCGAAAAAGTCCAACATAATGAATCCTTTCCCCGCAATTTCTGTCAATGACGGCCACCAAAAATACCCGTCTCCGCCACCTCCAGGCAATTCTGACCAAAAAAGCGAAGATAGAGCAAAAAAGAACAAAGCCTTATTTCTCGATCGAGATGGGGTAGTTATCGACTATATCCCCTACCTGAGTAAACCAGAACAGGTGAGCATTCCCGCCGGGGCAGCGGCTGCCTTAAAACAGTGGCAGGATGCCGGCTATCTGCTGATCATCATTACCAATCAATCGGGGATTGCTAGGGGCTATTTCACTTGGGATGATCTAGCGGCGATTCACGGGCGCATGATCGAGGAATACCGACAATTGGGCGTGCATTTTCACGATCTTGCCATCTGTCCGCACCATCCCGACGAAGGTTGTCTCTGCCGCAAACCCTCCCCCTATCTGCTGCTGACAGCCGCCCACCAATATGGAATCGACTTAGCTGGCTCGTTGTTTATCGGCGATGCGCCCAGTGATCTAGAATGCGCCCTAGAAGCCGGTTGTCAGCCGGTATTGCTCTTAACAGGACGAGGAAAAGTCACCCTTGGGGAGATCGAGAAATACCCAGTTCAGATTCCCGTGTATGGCCAACTAAAGGAAACGGTAGAATTATTGTCAAAAACCGATGCCGAACCCGAATTATGAGAATATTAGTCCTTTCTTACCATAATTTTCTCTACCGGCCTAGTCGCGGGGCAACCGAAGGGAGAACTTTTAACCTGATCAAATGTCTTGATCAAAACCAGGATGTCACCCTGTTCCCTCGTCGGCTGGAGAATGTCAGCGAAACTGAGAGCGAAGAATTAAAAACCTTTACCGATCATCTTGTCTTATTTCCGTCCTGGGGAATTCCCGATTAAGGCAAGGGACTGACAAAACTAATCGGTCAAACAGGACGCTTTCTGGGGGGAACTTTTTGAGAGTTTTACCGCCATAAAAATTGATTTTTTGGAGCCTAATCATGAAAGTTTTAATAGTAGGAAATTACGTCAACGATCGGCAGATCAGTATCAATCGTTTTGTCGGTTTAGTCGAGAAAGGACTCAGACAAAAAGGACACGAAATTCGGCGAGTGCAAGCACAGCCTATTTTCGGTCAACTGAAATCCTCTCCCCAGGGACTCGGCAAGTGGTTAGGGTATATTGATAAGTTAATTATTTTCCCAGTGCAGTTACGTCAGCAGGTTGATTGGGCCGATATCGTCTGCATTTGTGATCAAGCTTTATCCTATTTAACTCCCTATCTAAAAGATCGCAAATATTTTGTCATCTGTCACGATCTGCTGGCTACTCGTTCCGCCCTAGGAGAAATTCCTGAAAATCCCACCAGTTGGACGGGTAAACAGTATCAGGCGATGATTTTGCGAGGATTAAAACAGGCTAAATATGTTGTCTGTTCTTCCGAAGCTACTCGTGCCGATGTTCTCCGTTTAACCAAAATTACCCCCGAACAAACGGAAGTGATCGAGGATTGCTTGAGTGAGGGCTACGGTCCGATGACAAGGGAAGCGGCGGTAAATCTAGTGGCTAAATTTAACATTAATAGTGATTGTCCCTGGCTAATTCATGTCGGGGGCGACCAATGGTATAAAAATCGATTGGGATTGCTGAAAATATTCAAGAAGTTAATCACTTTCGCCGGTCTGGAAAATTGCCGACTGATCCTGATGGGAAAACCTTTGTTGCCGGATGTGCGAAAATTTGTTAATCAGAATAATTTGTCCCCACAAATAATCGAACTAGGAACCGTCTCCGATGAGGATATCCGCGCTTTTTATTGCCTAGCAACTGCTTTAATTTTTCCCTCCTTTCAGGAAGGATTCGGTGTTCCCGTTATTGAAGCTCAATCCTGTGGTTGTCCGGTCTTTACCTCCAATCGTCTGCCCATGACTGTTATCGCTGACGATGCAGCTGTTTACTTCGATCCCACCGAACACGAGGCCGCCGCTACTATTATTGCAGAAAATCTTCTCGCTCCCGATCGCCTGGAAGATTTGAGGCAAAAAGGTTTTATCAATGCCACTCGCTTTAGTTACGAAAGAATGATCCAATCCTACGACCGATTATTGCCAAAATTGTAGTCTAGAGCTTTTTGGCGACTTAAGAATAAACTTTATTAGCTTTAGCTGTTAAACAGACTTTATCAATCATCTGAGTTTTTCCAATCAATGAGATGACCTGATTGTAAATCCATCTCAGCTGCTTTTAATTTTTCTATGATCTTGGGAATTTCTCTAATTTCTTGGGTTGCTTGCTCACTCTCTTTATCTGATAAATAAGCAGCAAATTCTAGAATAGTCTTTAAATTTTCTAATGATAAGGTTTGGAGATATTGTTGAATTTTTTGCTGCATTAAATCAATCTGTGCTAATGTTTCAGAATCTAAAAAATCTTCTGAGGTCGAGAGATTTACTTGAAGGTCAGTAATAGTCATAGTCTGATAAATTGCTACTTTTAAGTTAAGTAGCTGGTTATAATTAAATTTAAAATGTATTTTAGGTTCGACCCCCCTGCGCCCCTTAATAAGGGGTAGGGCTGTTTCATTTAAATTAAGTACAGCTGATTTTGAGTCAATAAATTTGACTAAAGATTCTCAAGTTTATCTTTTTCTAACCAAAAGAGTTAGCCACAATAATTAATCTTTAGTCTTCTGCCAATATTTATTATGAATAGATTGATAAAGCTTGTTCTCAAGCTACTAAAAGCCTATCTCTCCTGAAATTGTCTGAGAGTAAATTCTGTTAATTTAGCTAATTTTTCTGCTTCTTACGTCGATAAAACTATCAGTTTTTCCTAACGTTCAGCTAACCACCTCTGTCCCTCCATTATTGAGAGAAAACCCAAACCTCTGAAAAGATTCAATCCTATAGTTGTGAGAATTGACCAATTGCTTGCTGCTTGAAAATCACTTATCTCGCTTTTATCTTCCTCAAAAATTACATCTTTTACCCAATGTAACTGATTTTCTATTTTCCAATGTCCTCGAATAATTTTAGCAAATACTTGGGCGGATTCAGTTAGGCTACTGATATAGTAAGCTGTTTCTTCATAAGTTTTATCCCCGCGACTACCCCTTCTTTCTACTTTAATAACTCTTCGTAGATTTTCAAACCCTTGTCTTTCATTTTTACTCACTTTAAAAACTTCTATTTTTCTTGATATTTTTCGTCCATGACTATTATCTTGTTCGAGAAAGCAACTTTCTGGCTTTGAGGAATTACTCAGGTCTTGTATTCGCTGATAAAGATTTTTCTGATTTCCTTTAACGGTGATAACATAATCATTTTTACTCTTGGCTATTAAGCTGATTGTTTTTTTCTGACAATGTAAAGCATCGCCAGTAAAAACTTTATTTTGGAGAGAGCAATCTTCAATTATAGCTTGACCTTCCTCGATTTCAGACCCTTTTTTGTTTTCGATTCTTTTTAAGTGTAATACTAAGCCACTTTCTTGACTAAACAATGAAACAAACATAATAAAATTTTGTTGTTCATCATTAGGATTCTTTAGGGTGTTTTTGAGACTTTTTCCATCCATCCCTAGCCAATTTATATCATCTCTTTGTCAATATTCTTCTAATGCCCATTCATTAAACATTTTTAACAAAATCTGCCACTCAACTCCCATCATTACCCTTCTAATTGTTGAATAAGATGGGACTCTTTCTGGAATTATGTTAAATTCTTGACTGAGCCTATGCCGACCCTTCGACTTGGCTCAGGGCAAGTTATTTTTAGCAAACTCTCCTAGCTCTCTATAACCTGAGTATCCTAGCATTGTTCCCAGTATTATTACTACTAATACTATCCATAAAGGGTGTCTTTTTCCTTGATCTTTCCGAAAGTCCTTGACTTGTTTCAGTTTTTCTATTAAGCTCAACATATATTTGAAAGGTTGGCGGTCACTTCTCATTTTACAAAGATAGTGATCGCTTTTACTTTTGATATTCTGATGGGAGAATGAATCAACCCTACCTTAATAAGGGGGTGTCGATAGGCGGGGGGATCTGAAAGTTTTTAATACCTACCTACTTAATTATATATAGCGTTTTTCAGTCTCCTGATGTACAAAAGTTATGGGTTTTAGGCAAAAGGCAAGAGGCAAAAGGGAAGAAAAATAGGTGTACATCACTAGCTTAGGAAATGCTATATATCTTAGCAAATTTTTTTTCAAGCTAGGGCTTGTTACCTTGGCACCTGATGTGGGAATTGATGACACTCGGCGATTCGCACTTGGACAGGTAATGCTTCTCCCTCTAAATTTATGCTACCCCAGGAGATTCCTCCCAGAGAATCAATACTAATGGCGGCTTGACAACCACCACCTGAACGGTTACGATGAATATTTGTACACAAATTGAGGTTAGGATAAAATGTTAATAAAAATCACAGAAATACAAGCCTCCGATAGTGTAAAAATTTATATGCAGTTCGAGAATATAATAAGAAGAAAGAACAAAAATTTTTCAAACAGGAGCCACTAATATTGTCAATGACTAGGTATAATTATTATTAACTTCGATCAAACAGGGAATCTCCCAAGTAAGTCCACCCAGTCAGGTTACTTGAGAATTTGGCTTACAAGTTGGGGGTAAAACTGGTATCTCTTTAGGGAAAAAAGGTTCAGCACAAGTCAATAGTAAGGCTGCTATTGAATGGAAATTTAACCAAGATAAGGGAGGTTAGTATGCAAGTTCAAATCGAAAAACGGTATTATACACCCGAAGAATATTGTCAGCTAGAAGAAACAGCAGAATACAAAAATGAATATTTAGATGGAGAAATTATTCCCATGGTAGGAGCAACTACTAATCATAATCTGATTGCTTTGAATTTCTGTAAAAATTTTCCAGCTAAGATTAATAATGAAGATTATTGGACTTTCATTAGTGATGTCCGGTTATGGATGCCAATATACCGCTTTTATACTTATCCTGATGTCATGGTAATTAAAGGCAAACCATTATATGAAGGAAAAGGCACAAATACCGTAACTAATGCCTTAATCATTGTCGAGGTTTTATCAAAATCAACCAGAGATTATGACCGCACTGATAAGTTTAAGTTTTATCGTTCAATTCCTGACTTTAAGGAATATATTTTGATCGATCAATACCGTTATTATGTGGAACAATTTTATCAACAAGATAATGGAGAATGGTTGTTTAAAGCATCTGAATCAGAGAATGATGTTTTAAGGTTTAATTCTGTGGATTTTCAAATCTCATTGCTGGATATTTATCAACGAATTGATTTTAATTTAAGTGAAGAATAAGGATTAAATCCCATCTCAATTATCTACCAAAATCAGTTGATATTGCCATTCTCAAGATCAAGAAGGAAACCCAAAAAAAATAAGAGGATCGAAATAGCGATCGCTAATTCAGACGGATTGAGGTGTTGGGTTTAGTTTTCCCTTAAAATTGAGAGGTTTTCTTTAACCTATTGATTCGCTCAAACCAACCGACGGACTTTATGAAAGGTGGCTAAATAAGTAATCATTATGTTCCTCATTTCAGGTTAGCATTAGATTATATTGGCTCTTCTAGGTTCTGTGTGATCAGTTTAACTTACATAGGATCGATCTTTGTGTCCTCTGTGTCTCTGTGGTTCCTTCCACTCCCTCGCTCTTGAGGAATGTATCTTAGAATACATTTTACCCACCAAACCTGGGATAGCCTTATATTCTTCGCGGATTGATGAAGTTAGAGATTCCACTAAGATTAATTTTTCCTCAATTGACAGGGTTTTTCCTTGTTTAATTAATGTTTGTAAAGGCATCTTTTTCAAATCAAATTCAGGCACAATTAGAGACAATTCTTGTGTTTGTTGATTTTGTAAATCAGTAATTAATTCTTGTAAAAATAGAGAATCATTACTTAAGTCTGAAACTTCATCTTCGTAGTTTTCGAGAGCTTCTAGTTGTTGAATACGGTCACTATAATTTTTGAGAAGGGCTGCGAGAGCTTCGATAATAAATTGGATGTCTTTAAATGATAGAGTTTTCATAGTTTACCTCAACTTACACGATAAAAAAATTTACCAATTACCCTTAAAGCTTGTTGATAGGTTTCTATTGACATGGGAAATAAGGGTTTCCATAACCAGTGATTACCTCGATCATTAATTAATTCTAGCTCACTGGGAATAGAAGTACCCCGATCTAGTTTCCACCAGTTGTTTCCTATTCCCTGAACGGAAAAGGTGGAAATTACTCCCGGTGTTTGTCCATCAACAAGGGTTTCTTTTACCCATATTTGCCCATTATTTTCATAGATAGCAATATCTTTGTTAGGACGAACACGATCCATTCTGGGAGATGTAGCATTACCTCTACCGTATAAATCAACGGGTGTTTTTATCATTTGTCACCTCCCTAATTCCCGTACAAGTTGCATCACTTGTTCATAAGCTGCCCTATTATAGCAATTCTTGAATCTATGAGGTACAATGGAGGGTAAATAGACAAATAATAGAATTCGCCAGCTTCCTATGAGACCCTATTCCGTAGATTTTCGCCAAAAAATTATCGATGTCTGGAAGAAAGAAAAAATTTCCATTCGAGGACTAGCCCAGAGATTTGACGTGGCTAAAAGCTTTATTCAGAAGTTATTGAAGCAACATAAAGAAACAAGAGATATACGTCCTCTTCCGCAAGGGGGAAGTCCGCCAACCAAGTTAAATAGTGAACAACTGATAATTTTAATACAAATCATCGAAGCTAACAATGATGCAACTCTCGAAGAATTATCGGACTTACTGTATGAAAAGACACAAGTGAAAGTCAGTAGAGCCACCCTGGGGCGGCTTACGCAAAAACTCAATTACAGTTTCAAAAAAAACACTACACGCGGCGGAAAAAGAAAGTGAAAGGGTACAGCAAAAAAGAGTGGACTACTGGTCTTAAGTGCGTGAAATTGAGGAATCAAAACTAATTTTCATGGATGAATCGGGGGTAAATTTAGCCCTTTTGAGACTCTATGCTAGAGCCTTAATTGTCCAAAAATCTCGGGAAAGAAAACCACAAAAAAGAGGGAAATATTTCAATAATTAGTGCTACAAGCTTAGAAAAAGTTGTCGCATCAGTCAATATATACGGTGCAGTGGATGCGGTAGCATTTGAAGGATTTATTCTGAAGGAAGTGCTTCCAAAAATTAAAGAAGGAGACTGTCTGATCATGGATAATGCCAAGATTCATCTCGGAGAAATGGTCAGAGAAATAATTGAACAAGAAAAAGCTAGACTCATCTATTTACCTCCTTATTCTCCCGAATTCTCTCCTATTGAAAACTTTTGGTCAAAAGTCAAAGCGATATTAAGAAAACTGAAGGCGAGAACTTACAAAGACTTAATAGAAGGGATTGAATTAGCTATGTTAGAAGTTACTCAAAAAGATATTCGCAATTGGTTTACTCACTGTTGCTACTGTACCTCATAAGTTAGAAAATTGCTATATTATTTGTTACAGATATTTATCGCCAACCTACTCCTTATCAAAACATTCAAGCCCTAATTACAGTAATTCTATATTGATTTTCTGTCACCACAACTTCAGTGGATAATCTTTCTTCCATTGGTAAGGCATTTTTTCGCCTATCAAAGATAAATAACCAACCAAAATCTAAACCCAAACGCCCTAAATAAGATTCTAATTGTTCAATTCCGTCAGCTTGCGGATCGCGTTTTTTATCTCGCCATACTTTTAATTCAATCCCTAAAATTACATCTTTATACTGTAAACATAAATCCATTCTATCACTACCAATTGCATATTCCCTTTCTAAAACTCCCCCACCATTAACCACACGATGTAAAAAAGCCATTAATACTATATGTGGCGCGATTTCATGGTAAGCAGCACTACTTAATAATGGTTCGACCTGTTGTCGCCAAAACCTGAGAAATGCTGTTAATAAAGCATCTATATTTAATTCACCTTTTGCTGTCAACCAACTAGGACTAATTAAAGGTAAACTGTCCTGAGTTCCTTGTACTAAAACACGGGGAATAACTTCACGATAAATGGGGTTAGAAATAACTAATCCCCCCATCGGATCACGTCGTAATAATCCTAAATCTATTAAATATTGGCGATCATCTGCTAGGGTATCTGGTAATGTTTGCCCTGCTAAAATTGGTTGAATAATGTTTTTAACTCGTTTTTCTCTGAGTTTTTCCGCTAAACTATCTAAATGAGTATCCTGACGAGCTATTAATATTTATTTGGCTGTTAAAATGTGTTCTTTGGTAATAGTAATACTTCTATCTTTTAACATTTTTTCTACAACTTCTTTAGCCAAAGCATTAACTAACCAAGGTTGTCCTTGGGTTAAATCATAAGCTGTTTCTATAGCTTCTGGTGTGAAAATTTGTCCGGTTGCTGCTGTATGTTGTTGATATAATTCTCCCACTTCTGCAAGATTAAAATTTCGCATAGTCAGAGAAGCAACTTTTATATTAAAAGGACTAGATGTATTTAATCTATCACTACCTCCCGATGCTACTTTATAATCTCTCACATCTCGTAAACCAATTAATCCTACCGAGGTCGGAAAATTTTCAGGACGATTAGGAAACCCATCTCTTAACTGTCGTAAAACTGATATTAATGTTTGGTCTTGTAAAGAGTCAATTTCATCTATAAATAATACTATGGGACGATTTAAAGATGTTGCCCAATCTGATAAAAAAGCCTTGATTCTGCTTCCTGCTTCTTCCTGTTGCCATTGTTTAGCAGCTGGTTACAATTCTTTAGGTAAACGGATATTTATTGTATTATACCATGCCCCTAAAATTGCCAATTCTGCGGCTGTAGGATCATGATTAAATGCACTTCCTACTTCCACTGATACCATGACTGCGGCATAATTTCCAGTATCGGTAAGTTGTTTTGCTAGGGATAACATAGCGGTGGTTTTCCCCGTTTGTCGTGGTGCGTGAAGGACAAAGTAACTTTCTTGTTTAATTAAATCCTCTAAATCTGGTAATCGTACTGTGGGAGATAACATATAGTGGATATCGTCCTTACAGGGACCGGCAATATTAAACCAGCGAGTCATGGTATTTTGGCAGTGGGTGAACTCTTTAAGTTTACACTATCTATAATTATGTTGGTATCAAGCAAGATTTTCACAGGTTATGTTTCTCCTTTAAATATTCCCATTTAGCTTGATCTGGATCAAAATCAGGAGGTGCAGGTTGGGTTTTCTCAAACCAGTTTTGCAAAACCTTGATTTTAGTTGGTCTTTTTGGTGTTTCTGGTGCTGATTCAGTGGTTAGGGTTGTGGTATGATCAAGGGTATCTGTAGCTGCCCAAACTACAATTTCCCCTTTTCTGGGGGGTAAATTCAGGGGTTCGGTAATTACTAAGTTACCAGATTGATCAATTTTTCCTTTGAGTTTGTATGCTTGCATGATGTTTTTCATGAGACTCTGTTTTTATATTATTATCTCAAATTGACTGAATTGGAGGTTATTAACTGAATGTACACCTTAAAAATTAGTAGAGTTGGAAATTCCTTGGCTATAACATTACCTCAAGAAGCTCTGGAAAAACTTAAAGTTCAAGAAGGAGACAGTGTATTTGTCACTGAAACACCAACAGGTATTATTATAACTGCTGGTAATCCTGATTTTGAAAAAGCAATGGAGGCTTACAGAAAAGTCAGCACAAAATACAGAAATGCACTTCATGAGTTAGGGAAATGAATGGAATTTTCTGGTTAGATGAAATAATTGTTAAAGCCATACATGAAGACCAATTAATACAGCATGGTGGTCTGGCGGGTGTGCGAGATAACAATTTGTTTTTCGCTAGTTTAGATAGACCGAAAAATTTACTTGCTTATGGTGAACCTACACCCAGTATATTTGATTTAGCTGCGGCTTATGGTTATGGATTTGCTAAAAATCATGCTTTTATAGATGGTAATAAACGGGTAGCTTTCGTAGTAATGGCTATCTTTCTGGAATTAAATGGATATTCGTTAGATGTTCCAGAACCCGAAGTTGTTTTAATAATGGAACGACTAGCAAACGGTCAAGAAAGTCAAGAAACTATATCAGAATGGCTGCGAGAAAATTCTATTAAATATTAAAGGTTATCTGTGGCTGCCCAAACTACAATTTCCACGTTTCTGGGGGGTAAATTCAGGGGTTTGGTAATCACTAAGTTACCAGATTGATCAATTTTTCCTTTGAGTTTGTATGCTTGCATGATATTTTTTTAGGACTTACGCAAAAGGGAACGAAAGTAGGGGTAATTCATGAATTACCCCTACGCAAGAATAAGGTTTTCAGTCACATCTTGCGTAAGTCCTAAATATAAAATGGTGATTTTTCCGCTCTTTCGCATCAAGACTTGTGGATTGTAACCTATGTTAGGATGTCTCTAGTATATTTTCTAAAAATTAATCTACAGGAATATCACTATGAGCTTACAGCGAGAGGTAGAATTAAAATCAGATGCAGGAATGGACTACAGCAAACTCCGTGACTTACTCAAAGCTGGGAAATGGAAAGAAGCGGATGAGGAAACAGCAAGGGTAATGTTAGCGGTTGCAAACCTCGAAGAAGAAAGTTGGTTAGATAATGAACACATTGATAATTTTCCCTGTGCAGACCTCCGCACCATTGACCAATTGTGGGTAAAATACAGTAATGGTAGATTTGGGTTTTCTGTTCAGAAACGCATTTATCAGGGTTTAGGGGGAACGAGAGAATATAACCGAGAAATCTGGGAAAAGTTCGGGGACAAGGTAGGATGGAGAGAAGGAGGAAGCTGGTTGTCTTACATTGATATTACTTTTGAGATGAAAGCACCTAAAGGCCAACTCCCATGTGATTGTTGGGGTTTTTAGTTTTTTAGGAATGATTTTTCGTTTGCGTCTTCTCTCGCGTCGAGACTTGTAGATTGTAACCTGTAAAGATTACAGTTCGTAGGGTGCGTTAGGAGCGCAAAAAGATTATAAAATGTACAAATAAATTAAATACGCGACGTAACGCACCATTATTATTAAATGAGATTTTTAAAAACATAATAAAATAAATTATTGAGCAAATATGAGGTGCGTTACGCTGTCGCTAACACACCCTACAAATTATCTATTACATCAGAAGATTAATAACAGAAGTCGGGGATCTAAATTTTATCAGAGGTGCGTTACGCTGTCGCTAACACACCCTACAAATTATCTATTACATCAGAAGATTAATAACAGAAGTCGGGGATCTAAATTTTATCAGAATCAGATATAATCAAATTGGGTAAATAACCAAAATAATCTATGAATACGTTAGAACTTCGTGAACAAATCCAAAAATATGTTGAACAACTGTCACCAGAAAAATTACTTGTAGCAGTTGATTTTTTAGCATATTTGGCAACAAGAGAAGATGATGCTACTCAAGAGTTATTAGAGATTGTAGGATTTAAAGAAAATTTTGATCATGCTAGAGAAAATGTAAAACAAGGAAAGGTGATTACTGTTGACAAACTTAAACGAAAATATTAATTATACTGTTGTTATTAGTATTGATGCAGGGGAGTTTTTTGAATCTGCTTCTGCTACTTTACAAAAAAAGTTAGATAGATGTTTTGAACGTTTAAAAATTAATCCTCGTAATCATCCTAATATAAAATCTCTCAAAGGTGAGTTATCAGGTTATTATCGTTATCGAGTAGGTGACTATAGAGTTATTTATGAAATTAATGATGATTTAAAACTGGTAACGATAATTTTTATCGCCCATAGAAGTAAAGTTTATGAATAGCTGAAATAAAAATTAAGCAGCCAATCCTGTAGGGTGTGTTAATTAAATGCAACGTACCTTATAAATTCACCGTTAAATATCTTTGAAAAAAGCATTGTTTCCAACAATACTTCATTTAAAAGACTCAAGCTCTAATCACAGTAATTCTATATTGATTTTCTGTCACCACCACCTCAGTGGATAACCTTTCTTCCATTGGTAAGGCATTTTTACGCCTATCAAAAATAAATAACCAACCAAAATCTAACCCTAAACGCCCTAAATAAGATTCTAATTGTTCAATTCCATCAGCTTGCGGATTGCGTTTTTTATCCCGCCATACTTTCAATTCAATCCCTAAAGTTACATCTTTATACTGTAAACATAAATCCATTCTGTCGCTACCAATGGCATATTCCCTTTCTAAAACTCCCCCACCATTCACCACACGATGTAAAAAAGCCATTAATACAATATGTGGAGCGATTTCATGATAGCCAGTGCTACCTAATAACGGTTCTCCGTGCTGTCGCCAAAATTTGAGAAATGCTGTTAATAAAGCATCTAGATTTAACTCCCCTTCCGGTGTTAACCAAGTCGGTGCAATCATTGGTAAAGAAGCCATTGGTGTGACTGTTAAAACTCTGGGTAACACTTCCCGATAAATGGGATTAGCAATAGTTAAACCTCCGTAGGGGTGCATTTTACATAATCCTAAATCAATCACAAATTGAATATCATCATTAGGTATATTTCCTAATTCTAAACCTGCTAACATTGGTTCAATAATGGCTTTAATTCTTGGTTCTCTTAACCTTTCCGCTAAACTATCTAAATGAGTATCCTGACGAGCTATTAATATTTCTTTGGCTATTAAAATGTGTTCTTTTGTAATAGCAATACTTCTATCTTTTAACATTTTTTCTACAACTTCTTTAGCCAAAGCATTAACTAACCAAGGTTGTCCTTGGGTTAAATCATAAGCTGTTTCTATTGCTTCTGGTGTGAAAATTTGTCCAGTTGCTGCTGTATGTTGTCGATATAATTCTCCCACTTCTGCAAGATTAAAATTTCGCATAGTCAGAGAAGCAACTTTTATATTAAAAGGACTGGATGTATTTAATCTATCACTACCTCCCGATGCTACTTTATAATCTCGCACATCTCGTAAACCAATTAATCCTACTGAGGTCGGAAAATTTTCAGGACGGTTAGGAAAACCATCTCTTAACTGTCGTAAAACTGATATTAATGTTTGGTCTTGTAAAGAGTCAATTTCATCTATAAATAATACTATGGGACGATTGATAGCTTTTACCCAATCTGATAAAAAAGCCTTGATTCTGCTTCCTGCTTCTTCCTGTTGCCATTCTTTTACAGGTGGTTGCAATTCTTTAGGTAAACGAATATTTATTGTATTATACCATGCCCCTAAAATTGCCAATTCTGCGGCAGTAGGATCATGATTAAATGCACTTCCTACTTCCACTGATACCATGACTGCGGCATAATTTCCTGTAGCAGTAAGTTGTTTTGCTAGGGCTAACATTGCGGTGGTTTTCCCCGTTTGTCGTGGTGCGTGAAGGACAAAATAACTACGTTGTTGAATTAGCTCCTCTAAATCTGGTAATCTGACTGTGGGAGAGAGCATATAGTGGATATCGTCCTTACAGGGACCGGCAATATTAAACCAGCGAGTCATAGAATTTTATTATTTAGTGGACATTTTAATTTTAGATGATTTTGGTGGGGTTTGTCATGGCAGGAAGGAAGAGGTGATGATCGGCAATACCTTGTTATGCTTGATTATGATCAATTATTGTTATATAAGGCAATAATGCGCTGATTTTACGTTTGCTAATGGGTAGTGATACTAAATCTGGTTATTAAAAGTGGCATTTAATATACAAGACTTTGATTGTTGATAGCTTACTGGTATAATACTGGAGCGCACTGGTAGGGTTAACTTCCAGTACCATCGTTACCGAAACCCGATCGAACGATGGTGACAGGAGATCAGTTAATGATCAAAATTGAAAATCTTAAGCTAATTGCTAAAAATTATGGCCGCTGAAATTATTTGTGTAGGAACGGAATTATTATTAGGGGATATAGTTAATACTAACGCCCAATATTTAGCCCTAGAATTGGCAAAATTAGGCATTCCCCATTATTATCAAACGGTGGTGGGGGATAATGTAGAAAGACTGAAAAAAGCGATCGCTATTGCTCGAGAACGTTCCTCAATTTTAATTTTTACCGGGGGACTGGGACCTACTCCCGACGATTTAACCACAGAAACAATCGCCGATTTTTTCCAAACGCCCCTTAGAGAAGATAAAGAGATTTTAGCAGAAATCGAGGCTAAATTTACGAGTTTAGGGCGAGAAATGCCTCCTAGTAACAGTAAACAGGCTTTAATACCTGTGGGAGCCGATTTTTTGCCAAATCCGACGGGAACCGCCCCCGGCATGATCTGGCAACCACAGACTAACCTGACTATTCTCACTTTCCCCGGAGTACCCTCAGAAATGAAGAGAATGTGGGTAGAAACGGCTATTCCTTACCTAAAAAGTCAAGGATGGGGCAAAGAGAGGATTTATAGTCGTTCTCTGAAATTTCGCGGTATCGGTGAGTCAGCTTTAGCGGAAAAAGTTGTCCATTTATTTGATCTGACTAACCCCACCGTTGCCCCCTATGCTGGTTTAGGCGAAGTGCGTTTGCGAATTGCGACGAAAGCCCCTTCTTTAGAGGCTGCTTTGCAGGTAATTGAACCGGTAGCGACGGAAATTAAGGAAATCGCCGGATTAGATTATTTTGGGGCCGATGATGATACTTTACCCTCGGTAGTGGGGGAACTGTTGCGGCGACAAAAACAAACTTTGAGTGTGGCAGAATCCTGTACCGGAGGAGGATTAGGGGAAATTATCACCCAAATCGCCGGCAGTTCCGATTATTTTTGGGGTGGGGTTATTTCCTACGATAATCGGGTAAAAGTTGCCCTCTTAGACGTAAATGAGCGGGATTTAAATAATGTCGGGGCTGTCAGTGCCATTGTTGCCCAACAGATGGCACTAGGGGTGCGAAAACGCCTCGCTACGGATTGGGGGATCAGTATCACGGGTATTGCCGGACCGGGAGGTGGCAGCGAGACAAAACCCGTGGGCCTAGTTTATATCGGTTTAGCCGATCCTCGGCGAAATGTCACCGTATCAGAGCATCGTTTCGGAGAAAATCGAGATCGCTCGACCATTCGCCAGATTAGTGCTTATACCGCCCTCGATCGCCTACGACGGAACTTATTAACAATATCTTAAAAAAGAATTGCCAAGAATATATACTCAGACTAAAAAGTTATGTTAAGCTTAATATAAATACAAGATATAGATTCCCCCGCTCGTCAGATTTAACAGCCAAACGATGAAAATCAGTTAAAATTCTCTAGAATCAAGCTGTTGCGGGGATCAATCGACGAAAACTCATAGCTAGTATCTCAAAGGAGCCATTTGGTCAATGGACTATTTAGATGAAGTGATAGACAAGTTGAGAGAATGGGCGCGCAAACTGATCGAGAGTGTTTTTGGTCCGGAACCCGAACCCGAACCCGAATTAATCCCGATCCCCGTGCGCGATCACAGTCGATAAGGCCACCGGTAAAACAGAATATTGCGATAATATCAGTGCAAACTTACTATGAGTCTGCACTTGATTTTTACCTGAAGCCAAGCCTAGCTTAATTTGGTGACAATTTGATTATTTAGTAACAATTCTTGACTGAGTAAATCTTCCACATTAATCCGCAGGAAACACTGATCATCAATCCAGAACTGCACTTTAATGCGATCTTTGCCGGGGAAACCTAAAGGATCGAGTTTAGCGATCGAACAGGCCCCCTCGCGATCATTTAAGGGTTGAACGCTAGTTTCTCCACTACCCAGGGAACGAGTAATTAATTTATCACCATCAAAATAGACCTCCATTGCCCCCCTTTCTGGGCCTAATTCGCCGATAATTAACTCAATGCTGGGTTGATTGTCCACGGAAGCACCTAGTACTAATTCCACGGGTTTTTCCATGGGATAGGGTTGTCCGGAGTTAATAATCGGATGCCAAGCGTGGGCATTTTTGCGACGATTCCAGTAACGAATCCCGTAGCTATGATAAAGAAAATCTTTGACTTGATAACCTTGGGCTAATTGTAACGCTCCCAAAGCGATCGCTTCAAAGGGTCGATCCTCTTTAATTTTACTACTATCAAAATACTGTCGCACCCAATCTTTTACCGCCGGAATTTGTACGGTTCCCCCAACTAATAACACCGCATCGATATCGCTAACTTCAATTCCATTGCGTCTTCCCTGTTGCAAAACTCCCGTCATTAAATCATCTAATTGATTAAAAAAGTTTTGTTGTTGGAGAATATCGGTCAATTGTTCTCGATCTAAGCTTAACTCGTAACTCTCGAAATTTTCCTCATCAAAATATACTTCCTCGGCGGTTAATTGGGAAGAAAGTTTAATTTTTAATCTTTCTGCTAGACGAGTAGTTAGGGAAGTTTTCGCTAAAGATTGCTTTTGGGCAAAATAATCGACAATCCAATCGTCTATATCTGACCCACCTAAATTTGTCCCTGCCTTGGCTAAAACTCTCGCTATTTTAGTTTTTTGGGCGGAATTATTGCCTAAAAGTTTTTCTCCCCACTTGAGAATAAAACCTTGATTTTTTTGAGGATTATCTAAATCTAATTGTACCAAAGAAAGATCGAGGGTGCCACCGCCAAAATCTACCACTAAAATCACCTGATCACCCGTGGTTCCATAACCCAAAGCGGCGGCCGTGGGTTCATCAATTAGGCGAATTTGTTCGATTTCCCAACCCTGACAAACATTACTTAACCAATTGCGGTAACTTTCAAAACTATCGACGGGAACGGTTAAAACTAGCGATTGGGGGGTTTCCAGGGCGGTGTTTTTTAAGTGGTCGATGATGCTATCGAGAAACCATTGGCCAACCCCCTCGAAACTGAGGACAGTTTCCTCTAATTCTGGTAAAAATCCTTGAATTTTTGCGCCGATACCTCGTTTAAAGCGACGAAAAAAACGCGGATCTCGATCGATATCTAAACCCTGATCGCGCACTGCTTGACCAGCAATTACTTGCAGGGGATTGGCTGATTTAATATAGAGTAAACTGGGAATTAGGGGCGGATTGTCGGCTATTTGTTGGGATAACTCCGATAATTTCACGGTTTCGGCCCTATTTGTCGCCCCATTCCAACGAGTAATGACGGTATTACTGGTTCCGAAATCAATAGCGTAGAACACGATCGATGGTTTTTAGGTAAATTTAGTTAATTATTCGCTATTATAACCTGTTATTTATTGAACCCGCCCGATCGAGGTGGAAGTTTCCCCAAAAAATCGGGAATTTGTTCAGCGCAAGCTCAAGAATTCTGTGCAGAAACTTGACAAATAATCTTTAATAGTATATATGAGTTCCACCTGATCAAAGGATTATGTTAGCAGTTACTACCTCACCCGAAACCCTCTCCTTAGAAATTCCTAGCGCAATCGCTCTCTCTATCACCCTTGAACAGTTTGAAGCCCTTGCGGAGGTCAACCGGGACTTAAAATTAGAACGTACAGCCCAAGGAGAATTAATCGTGAATCCCCCGACAGGTGGCGAATCAGGACAGCGTAATTTTCGTATAACAGGACAATTGTTTTGCTGGTGCGAAGAAAATGAAGCTTTAGGAGTCGGGTTTGACTCTTCCACTGGATTTATACTACCAAATGGGGCGATTCGTTCTCCCGATCTATCTTGGGTGAGTCGAGAACGCTGGGAATCTTTAACCCCTAAGCAGAAAAAAGGATTTATTCCCCTCTGCCCCGATTTTGTGGTGGAATTGCGCTCTGAATCCGATAGTCTTGACAAATTACAGAAAAAACTGCTTGAGTATAGGGAAAATGGCGCAAGGTTAGGCTGGTTAATCGATCCCCAGAATCGGCAAGTTGAAATTTATCGTCAAGGAAAGGAGGTAGAAATATTAGAAAATCCCACTGATTTATCGGGTGAAGATGTTTTACCTAATTTTAGCTTAAATTTAAAGCTCTGATGTTTTCGGGAGTAATCCTGCGATATTCTGCCAATGTTTTTGAGATCGGGGAGTCGCTTTAAAATTATCTAAGAATTCTTTTTTCTAGGTCATCATCAAATGAGCATCGAAAAGTCGTTAGTCTCGTCAGGTAAAAGTCTTTATCAAGAAGATTTCTACCGATGGTTACAAGAAACCGCTAATTTACTCAAAGAACATCGTTTTGAAAAATTAGACTTAGAAAATTTGATCGAAGAAATTGAAACGATGGGAAGGAGTGAAAAACGAGAACTAGAAAGTCGCTTAACCGTCATTGCCGAACATCTGCTTAAATTGACTTACTGGCTAACTGAAAAGGAAGCAAATGCTCAAGGGTGGCGCAGCACAATTGTTGAACAACGCAGACAAGTTCAACGCTTATTAAAAGAGAGTCCAAGTCTGAGAAGATTGATTCCTGAAATCTGGATAGATTGTTACCTAGCAGCCAGAGAAGATACTTTCAGAAAGTATCAACTTGCTGCTGATTTATTCCCGATTGAATCACCCTTCACCCTTGCAGAAATCCTTGATTATGACTATCTTCCTTAAAAATGAATTCGGTATTTTATCGATGAATACAATGCCTAACAAAGCCAAGCTTTAAACGGCAATCACTACCTCTGATTTACCAAATCAAAGTAAGATTTAAACTAAATTCTGGCAGCATATTTTCCCCCGATAAACTCTCTGGATCGGTTAAAATTTCTACTGCCTGTTCTTGACGATAAATTTCTACTTCTCTAGTTTTTCTATTGATTAACCAACCCAAACGAGTCCCATTATCTAAATATTCCTGCATTTTTTTCCTAGTAGTTTCTATGTTGTCATTAGGAGACATTAATTCAATGACAAAATCGGGAGATAGAGGTAAAAACCTTTCCTTTTGTTGTGGGGTTAAAGCTTGCCATTTATCTAAAGGTATCCAAGCAGCATCGGGAGAGCGATCGGCTCCATTGGGTAGTTTAAATCCTGTGGAGGAATCAAAAGCGATACCCTTACCATTGTTATCTGACCAATTAAATAATTGTTGGGTGATTCTACCGTTACTATTGCCCGTTTTTCCTCCCGTCGGTGGCATAATAATTAAATCTCCTTTTGGGTTGCGTTCCAAACGTAAATCTCGGTTATCCTGACAAAGTTGAAAAAACTGTTCATCGCTCAGTTGCCAAGATTCAAATTTAATTTCTACTACTGTCATCATAGATTCTCTTTTATAGGATTATAGAATTACCAAATACTATCAAGTTCTAAGACAAATTGAGATAAAATACTTTCCCCCGATAAACTCTCTGGATTAGTTAAAATTTCTACTGCCTGTCCTTGACGATAAATTTCTACTTCTCTAGTTTTTCTATTGATTAACCAACCTAAACGACTCCCATTATCTAAATATTCCTGCATTTTTTTCCTAGCAGTTTCTATGTTGTCACTAGGAGACATTAATTCAATGACAAAATCGGGAGATAGAGGTAAAAATCTTTCCTTTTGTTGCGGGGTTAAAGCTTGCCATTTTTCTAAAGGTATCCAAGCAGCATCGGGAGAGCGATCGGCTCCATTCGGTAGTTTAAATCCCGTGGAGGAATCAAAAACTACACCTAATTTATTTAGGTTATTCCATAACCATAATTGGGCAGTGATTCCAGCGTTAGAATTGCTGGTTTTTCCCCCCGTTGGTGGCATAATAATTAAATCTCCTTTTGCGCTGCGTTCCAAGCGCAAATCTCGGTTATCCTGACAAAGTTGAAAGAACTGTTCATCGCTGAGTTGCCAAGATTCAAATTTAACTTCTACTGTCATTATTATCCCCAGCCTACTCTCGCCTAACATTTATGGTAACACCCTAGGGCAAGAGATGTTCCTGGATGAAATTAGTGTAAACATCTCCAGCTAAAAAGGCGGGAGTTTCCAATATTTTACGATGGAAATCAATAGTCGTCGGTACTCCCGTGATCGCACATTCCCGCAGGGCCCGTTTCATGCGTTTAATCGCAGTTTCGCGATTTTCTCCCCAGACAATTAATTTCCCAATTAGGGAATCGTAATAGGGGGGGATTTCGTAATCGGTGTAAACGTGGGAATCCATGCGGACACCAGGACCGCCGGGAGGCAGATAAGCGCTAATTTTGCCGGGGTGAGGGCGAAAATTGTGATCGGGATCCTCGGCATTAATGCGACACTCGATCGAATGTCCTCTAAATATCACCTGATCTTGCTTAATTTGCAGTTTTTCGCCCTGTGCCACCAGAATTTGTTCTCGGATCAGGTCTATCCCCGTGATCATCTCCGTGACGGGGTGTTCCACCTGAATACGGGTGTTCATTTCCATGAAGTAAAAATTACCGTGTTTATCCACTAAAAATTCCACGGTTCCCACCCCGACGTAATTAATCGATTTAGCGGCTTTAACGGCGGCATTACCCATTTTTGAGCGTAAATGCGGCGTTAAAAAAGGACTGGGGGCCTCTTCTAGCAGTTTTTGGTGTCGTCGCTGAATCGAACAGTCTCTTTCTCCTAAATGGATCACGTTACCGTGACTATCGGCCAAAATCTGAAACTCGATATGTCGGGGACATTCGATAAATTTTTCTAGATATACTCCCGAATTGCCAAAAGCCGCTTCTGCTTCCCCTTGGGCGGCTTTTAACATATTACCTAGTTCATCTGCACTCTTGACAAGACGCATCCCACGCCCTCCACCGCCGGCGGTGGCTTTAATCAGGACAGGATAACCGATGTCATCAGCGATACGTTTTGCTTCCGCTTCTGAGGTAATTAAACCACCACTGCCGGGGATAGTGGGAACTCCCGCTTTTTGCATGGTTTTTTTAGCGGTAGATTTATCCCCCATAGCCAGAATAGCACTGGGAGACGGACCGATAAAAGTTAACTGATGGTCGGCACAAATTTCGGCAAAGCGGGCGTTTTCTGCCAAAAAACCGTAACCGGGATGGATGGCCGTGGCGTTGCGTGTTAGGGCAGCCGAGATGATATTAGGGATATTTAGGTAACTTTTGCTGCTCGGAGGCGGACCAATACAAACACTCTCATCGGCCAATTGAACATGAAGGGCATGGCGATCGATGGTAGAGTGGACGGCAACGGTTCTAATACCCAATTCTTCGCAACTATGAAGGATTCTTAAGGCGATTTCCCCGCGATTGGCGATTAATATCTTGGCAAACTGCATTGGACGACCACGAGATCAGGCTGGTGTGATAGGCGACTATTTAGTAGAATATCTGGTTTTGTTACCTTGGGGAAATCGGGAAGTGGGTAATTATAAATTATGAATTATGAATTATGAATTATGAATTGGGGTGTGGGGTGTGGGGAGAATAAATAAAATAATCTGCTATCTCCTATCTCCTGACTCCTGACTCCCGACTCCTATCTCCTGACTCCTGACTCCTACCTACCGACGGCTAAATTAACCGACTTCGTCTCCCTCCCCGGCCAAGATTGAAAGCGATAAGCTAGAGTGTGAGGAGTGAAAACTTTTTAATCTCGTTTCGCCCCTAGAGGATAATAGCTCGATGTTGCGAATTATCACAGAGCCATGGTCAGCCAGAACGGAACTGAGACGAATTCGGGAACGGTTCGACGATCCGGAAATTCGGGAAAAAGAATCGCTTGTCCGAGAGATTGTCGATCAGGTGCGACTTACTGGCGATCGCTCGTTGGTGGATTACACAGAAAAATTCTACCAACAGTCCCTTAATCTACAACAACTTAAGGTGAGTGGCTCGGAACTGGATGCCGCTTATCAACAGGTGTCCCAGGATTTATTAAATGCGATCGCTGTTGCCTGTGCAAAAATGGAGGCTTTTCACCGTCAGCGTCTCCCCAAAGCTTGGGTACAGTTTCCTGAGGATGGTACGGTTCGGGGGAAACGTTATCAACCGATTAACAGTGTGGGAATTGTTGTTCCCGATGGTAAACGGGCCTATCTCAGTTTATTGCTCCAACAGGCGATTCCTGCCAAAATAGCGGGGGTTAAACGCATTGTCATGGTATCTCCCGCCGATGAGGATTTACGCATCCATCCGGCGATTTTAGTGGCGGCCCAATCGGTGGGTATTAGTGAGATTTATCGGGTGGCTGGACCACAGGCGATCGCCGCTTTAGCCTACGGCACAAAAACGATCGCCCCCGTGGAGATGATTGCAGGAATAGGTGATTTTTACACTAATTTGGCTAAAAAACTGGTTTCTGACCATGTAAAAATCGATTATCTCTCTATTACTTCTGATTTGGTTATTATTGCCGATAGTCAAGCTAATCCCAGACAGTTGGCCCTAGACCTATTAGCGCAAGCGGAACAGTATTCCCTAGCGGCTGCGATTTTATTGACGACGGATAAGGCTTTAGCCCTAATAGTACAGGAAGAAGTGCAAAAACAGTTACAGGTACATCCCCAGAGATTGTTGACGGAAAAAGCGATCGCTCATTATGGTTTAATCGTGGTGGTGGAGTCATTGGAGAAAGCGATCGAATTATCGAATCTTTTTGCTCCTACCCATTTATCTTTGATGATCGATGAGCCTTGGCAAAAGCTATCTTCTTTGAGACAATCGGGAACTATTCTCCTCGGTTCTACTACCCCAAAAGCGGTGGCTGATTATTTGGGTTGTCCCGTGGGAGTGGAAACTTTTCTCGATTCCGCCACTTTGATCGAATATCCCGCCGATTCTTTCGCCTCCATAGCCCATAATCTGCAAATATTAGCGCAAGCGGAGGGATTTACGGCAACGGATGCTGGTATAGAATACCGAGGTCAGGACAAGACCTAGAAAAACTATAATCTTCTCAAAGCAACGATTGGATCCAATTTAGCGGCACGATGAGCGGGAACAACACCGAAAATTAGACCGATGGCACTGGAAACTCCTAAAGCGAGAATTATGGCAGGGATTGAGATACTGGTGGTTAGAGCGGCAAAAATTCCCGCTAGATACATTCCTTGAATGCCGACAAAAATCCCGATAATTCCGCCCGTGGTGGCTAAAATCACCGATTCAATCAGAAATTGACCTTTTATATCCCCTTCTTTCGCTCCTAAAGCCTTTCTTAACCCGATTTCTTGGGTTCTTTCCGTGACTGACACGAGCATAATATTCATGACACCGATTCCCCCGACAAAAAGGGATATACTGGCGATCGAGGCTAACATTCTAGTTAAACTCTCGTTAGTCTCTTTGGTCATTTCTAAGACTGCGGTTTGGGGGAAAATCTGCACATAATTCTCGTCACTGACCTGATGACGCATTTGCAGCAGGTTGCTAATCTGAAACTGGGCGGCCTTAATTTGGGCGGAGTTTTTAGCCAAGACAGAAATATGAGTCAGGGGAATGCCAAAGATAGAATTGCGCCCTTGAACCTGATTAGACATGGTAGTTAGGGGAATTAAGGCTCGATCGTCCTGATTAGCCTCAAATAAGGAGCCTTTCGCCTGTAAAACTCCAATAACTTGAAAACTAAGATCGCCGATGCGAAGATTTTCGCCGACGGGATTGCGATTACCAAAGAGATTTTTAGCTAATTCCGCTCCCAAGACAATCACGCGATTATCCCGTTTCAGGTCAGATTCCATAATAAATCTACCTTTAGATAGTTGACGGTTACGCACGTTTAGGTACTCGGCTCCCACCCCAATCAGGGGGCTATTACTGGTTCTATTACCGAAGGATAAGATTTTTTTACCGCTCAATTCGGGAGAAATGGCGGCAATGGCGGGAACTTGAGATGCGATCGCTTGGGCATCTTCGTAGGTGAGGGGCCGGGGATTAGGAATTGTCCGCCGGACATTGCGCGAGGAGGTGGAAACAAATAAAACATTCGGACCGAGAGCTTCAAACTGCTCGAGGGCGACTTTTTGCGCTCCTTCACCCACTCCCACTAGGGCAATGACGGAGGCGTTACCGATAGCAATTCCTAGCATAGTCAGACCACTACGCAGTTTATTGCCCATCAAAGCGGAAAAAGCCATTTTCAGGTTTTCGAGCATTTCCATGGTTAGTTACATTCAGTGATCAGTAAACAGTAAACAGTGATCAGTAAACAGTAAACAGTGAAAAGTAAACAGTAAACAGGGATAAAGATGAAGATAAATAAATAAATAAATAACTAAATAACTAATTAACTTAAAACTTAAAACTTACATCTGATAACTGATAACTGATAACTGATAACTGATAACTGATAACTGATAACTGATAACTGATAACTGATAACTGATAACTGATTAGCGTGCAGAGATTTGGATCGTTTCCGGTTTGCTTAAATCGCCAGTAATAGTTAAACTGCGCTGATTAGCGTGGAGATGACGGACGATTTTATAGATAGCTTCAACTTGGTCACTAGCGCTGATTTTGGCCGCTAGAGTGGCTAAGTCGAGAGCAGTTCCCGTTTCCCGAACAACTTGCACGATTTTTCTTTGTAAATCCAGAATAGAAGCGGCGGCTTTTTTCCCTGCTTCTACCCCGGGTTGATGGTAGGCGTTAATATTAACTAAACTAGCATAGAAACTAACGGCCCGTTCGTAGAGGGCAATTAAAGCTCCTACCTGACGGGGAGTAACCTCTGGGATAGTGATAGTGATAGAGTGACGACTATTTTCGTATAAAGCTTGTCGAGTACCTTGCAGTAATCCTGAGAGAAAATCACCGGCAGTGGAGCCGGTTTCCACTTCCATGGAATCTCCTTGTCGGTCTTTTAACACTTCAATAAAAGTAGCGAAGAAATTGGGAATCCCTTCGCGTAATTGTTGGACGTAGGCGTGTTGGTCTGTGGAACCTTTGTTACCATAGACGGCGATACCTTGGTACACCTTATTGCCCTCGAGGTCTTTTTCTTTACCGAGGGACTCCATGACCAATTGTTGCAGATAGCGGCTAAAGAGATAGAGACTGTCTTTGTAGGGCAGAATCACCATATCTTTCTCTCCCTTGCCGTTGCCCTCATGATACCAAGCTAGAGCCAGTAGGGCGCTAGGATTTTTTTTCAGGTTGTGGACGCGGGTGGCGATGTCCATTTCTTTGGCCCCGGCTAACATTTCATCGATGTCGATACCCTGCAAAGCGGCCGGGAGAAGACCGACGGCGGATAGTTCTGATGTACGACCACCGACCCAATCCTGCATGGGGAAACGAGTTAGCCAATCTTGGGCGTATTTGTCCAGTTGGCTACCAGGCATAGTGACGGCGACCGCGTGTGGCGGAAAGTCTAAATCTTGTTTTTCGTAAGCGTTGCGGACTTCTAACATTCCGTTTCTCGCTTCGGGAGTGCCGCCGGATTTACTGGTGACGATAACCAGGGTGGTAGCTAGGGGTAAATGGGCTAAGGTGCGATCGATGCCTTTAGGGTCGGTATTATCAATAAAAGCAATCTCTAAGGGGGGATTAAGGGGGGATAGAGCCTCGGCAACGAATTGGGGACCCAAAGCAGACCCCCCGATGCCGACACAGAGAATATGGCTAAATTTTGCCCGATTGGGTGGCTTAATCGCTCCGGAGTGAATTTTCTTGACAAATTCTTTGATCTGTGCTATGGGTTCGGTGATTTCGTCCCGCAGTTCCTGGTTAGGAGCGAGTTCAGGAGCGCGCAGCCAGTAGTGGCCGACCATACGCTGTTCGTCGGGATTGGCGATCGCACCCTGTTCTAAAGCTGCCATATCTTGGAAAGCGCGCTCAAATTTTGCTTCTAGACCTTTGAGAAAAGCCTCATCAAAGGGAATCCGACTGACATCGAGATAAAGTTCTAGGTTAGGGTGATAGTATAACCAATCTTGGTAACGTTGCCAGAGTTGCAGATTATCCATAAAAAAAAGCGAAATTTTTGTTTAATTACTCGTTTAGGGGAGATAGGATTCTATCCTCTCCAATCATCATACAGGTAGTTTTAGACTAGAAGTTGACGGTTAACCATATATTAGGGGTTGGCAAAATGCTAACAGTGACGGAACTATCCCCTAATTGTTCGGTTTGCTGGTGTTGGCTGTTGATTTTTTAACCTTTCCTATGGCTATCTACTCATCCCCTCTCAAAATCGGTAACTTAGAAGTGCATAGCCGCGTCTTGCAATCACCTTTATCCGGTGTCACCGATTTAGTTTTTCGGCGCCTGGTGAGACGCTTTGCTCCTGATTCGATGCTCTATACGGAGATGGTTAATGCAACAGAAATCTCCCAGCTGCAAGAGTTACCGCAATTGATGGTTATCGGGGACAAAGAACAACCAATTAGTATGCAGTTATTTGATTGCCGTCCCGATTTTATGGCTGTGGCGGCGAAAAAAGCGGTTAAAGAAGGAGCGATGACCATCGATATTAATATGGGTTGTCCTGTTAATAAAATTACTAAAAAAGGCGGCGGTTCTTCGCTTTTACGACAGCCAGAAATTGCCGAGCAAATTGTTAGGGAAGTGGTGGGAGCGGTATCGGTGCCAGTAACGGTGAAAACTCGCTTGGGATGGAACGCTCAGGAGATTAATATTATCGATTTTGCCCGTCGTTTAGAAGATGCGGGAGCGCAAATGTTGACCCTGCACGCACGCACTAGGGAACAGGGTTATCACGGGCCGGCCGATTGGCAATGGATTAAACGGGTGAAGGAGGTTTTATCAATTCCTGTCATTGCTAATGGTGATATTGTTTCTGTGGAAGCGGCGATTAATTGTTTGGAATTTACCCGGGCCGATGGGGTGATGTGTTCGCGGGGAACCCTCGGTTATCCCTATTTGGTGGGGGAAATCGATTATTACCTCAAAACAGGCAAAAATTTGCCGAAACCCACCTCTATTGACCTGTTAAGCCTAGCTAAAGAGCATTTACAGGGGCTATGGCTATATAAGGGACAACGCGGTATTTGGCAAGCGCGGAAACATCTGGCTTGGTATTGTCAGGATTTTACCGGTGCGGCACTTTGGCGCGAGCGGTTTTCGCGCATCGAATCCCTGGGGGAGGGCTGTGATTTAATTGATGGAGCTATTGCCCAATTAAACCTTGAAAACGAGAATATTTACAGATAACGGTTGAACTGACCCGTTATCCTAAACTTTGGATGATAAGTAGTCGTGCAAAATTAATTTCCTAGTGAAGATAGGCAAGAGGCAAGAGGCAAGAGGTGTTTAGATATGTGTAATTAATTTTGCTTAGGTACTTATGATTAGTCTAACTCTCGGTTGTCAAGACCGTTTCAAGGAAATAAGTTACAGTTTCGTTAGACATTTGCTAAACTCCCAGAGTTATCGTGCCGGCTCTCCCAGCTTTGGTGGGTAAAATGTATTCTAAGATACATTTCTCAAGAGCGAGGGGGTGGAACGAACCACAAAGACACAAAGGACACAAAGATCGATCGATCCTATGTCAATTAAACTTATCACACAGAACCTAGAAGAGCCTCGTGCCGAGTTTAAGATGGATTAGGGTTCACTGCCACGATTGCGCCAGACTTGCCAACCGACGTAACCGAGGAGGAGAGTCGCGCCAAAGGCAAAACCCCAACCACTGGGAACATTGGAGAAACCGAGGGCTAAACTGCCCACCCAGAGAGTTAGGGCGTAGATAAATAATACTGTCAGACGGTGAGAGATACCCGCTTTCAGTAAACGATGGTGTAAATGACGTTTATCAGCCACAAAAGGGGATTTTCCGCGTTTGAGACGGGAAATAATCACCGTGGACATATCGAGGAGAGGAACTGCGAGGATGAGATAGGGTAATAGGACGGCGGTAACGGCAACAGTAGTCACAGCAGTAGTTTTCGCCAATCCAATCACCGCCACACCCGCCAGGGTAAAACCCATAAAATAAGCCCCACCATCCCCCATAAAAATTTGGGCGGGGTTAAAATTGTAACGCAGAAAACCCAAGGCCCCACCCGCTAAAGCGGCGGCGATAATAGCGGCGGCCGGTTGTCCCATCACCAAAGTTACAATCAAAATCACGACGGCAGATATACCCGAAACCCCCGCCGCTAATCCATCTAAACCGTCAATCCAGTTAATCGCATTAGCCATCCCCACTAACCAGAGGAGAGTAACTGGTAAACTTAGCCAATGAATTTGTAATAAATCGCCGAAGGGAATAGAGAGGAAATCGATCCTAACGCCAGCTTGCCAAGCTAGAAAAGCGACGCTAAACTGCATTACCAGACGATTGAGGGGCGAAAGATTAAAAAGATCATCCGCTAGACCGATGAGGAAAAAGCCGAAACCGCCTAGGGTTACGCCCCACACTTCCCATTCTCGATCGCTTTTTAAACCAGCAAACCCTCCCAACCACCAAACGATCAGGAGGGCCGTTAAAGCGCCGACAAAAATCGAAACTCCCCCCAGTCGAACCATAGGCTTTTCATGGACCTTCCTTTCGTTGGGTTTATCGACGTAACCGCTTTTCAGTCCGACGGTTCTGACGAGGGGGGTACTCCAAAGTACCACGGTATGGGCGATCAGAAAAGCAATTAGATAGTATAAATCTCCGGACATGGGAATTGGGGGGCGATTTAATTCACAATTGGCAACTGACAGGCAATCGCCAATTATGAACTTTTATTATCTCTCTTTTTAGGCCAAGGCGGGGACGGAAATATGGAGATGGGGATAGAGGGGGAAGCTTTCACAGAGTTTGGCTACCCGTTGACGGCAAGCAGTTCTCAGGACTTCATCACCTGGATTAAGGAGAATATCGGCGATAATGTTGCCAATCTCGATAAATTCCGTTTCTCCTAGTCCTCTGGTGGTCATAGCCGGGGAACCCAAGCGCAGACCACTGGTGACAAAGGGAGACTCGGGATCGAAGGGAACAGTGTTTTTATTAGCGGTAATATTAATGGTACTCACCAGGCGATCGGCTTCTTTCCCGGTCATGCCCACGGATCTTAAATCGAGTAACATCAAGTGATTATCCGTACCATCGGTGACAATTTTAATCCCTCTAGCTTTCAACTGACTGGCTAAAGCTTGGGCATTAGCGATTACTTGGCCCGAATAGATTTTAAACTCCGGTTTCAGGGCCTCCCCAAAAGCCACAGCTTTCGCCGCAATCACGTGTTCTAGGGGTCCGCCTTGGGTACCGGGGAAGACGGATTTATCGAATTTTTTGCCTAATTCCTCGTCTTTGGTCATAATTAACCCCCCCCTAGGACCGCGCAGGGTTTTGTGAGTGGTGGTAGTGACCACATCACAGTGGGGTAGAGGGTTAGGATGATGACCGGTGGCCACTAAACCGGCAATATGAGCGATATCTGCCATCAGATAGGCCCCCACTTCGTCGGCGATGGTGCGGAATTTCTCGAAATCAATCCGGCGCGAGTAGGCAGAATAACCACAGATAATTAGTTTTGGTTTTTCTTTGCGGGCGATGTCAAGGATGAGATCGTAGTCCAGGAGTTCGCTTTCGGGACTTACTCCGTACTGTACCACTCGGAACCATTTCCCGGAAACGTTAACGGGGGAACCGTGGGTAAGATGACCACCGTGGGAGAGATCCATGCCCATAATCGTATCGCCTGGCTGCAAGAGGGTCAGGAAAACGGCGAAATTAGCTTGGGCCCCGGAGTGGGGTTGTACGTTGGCGTGGTTTGCCCCAAATAGTCGTTTAACCCGATCAATCGCTAATTGTTCCGCTTCGTCAACGTATTCGCAACCGCCATAGTAGCGTTTTTTGGGCAGTCCTTCTGCGTATTTGTTGGTTAAAACCGAACCCTGGGCGGCCATGACGGCAGCCGAGGTAAAGTTTTCACTAGCGATTAATTCTAGGTGATCTCTTTGACGTTGCAGTTCTTTTTGCAGAATCCCTGCGATCGCTGGATCCGTCAGGGATAGTATATCTAGGTTGGTATCAGTCACGGTTACTCGATCCTTTTTTTGACAATTTACCTGTAATCATTGGGTCACTGCTTCCATTTTGGCACAATCTCTAATCTTCCGACACACCGGTGAGCTTAATTGCTTCTCTTCGGGGTCGCTCATCAATTGTCAACCGTTAGCAGTAAAATCTTCATTTTTAGTTAATAGATAATAGTAATATTAACCAGTAGAATCCTTCCCGGTGGGGATTGAGTAATAAAATCGGAAGTAATACTAAATCTGGTTATTAAAGACTGATTATTTATTCCCCTTTTTGCATGAGTGCATGAGTAGAAAACGGGTTTCTCCGAGAAACCCGTTTTCTGTGCGTTACTCAAATGCCCAATTTTAGCTGTGATTTTCCCTTGAAAAATAACAACTTAGTAGAAATTATACAAAAAGTTTACAAATCACAAAAATAGGGTGGATTACCTTCAAGATAACCACCCGAAAACTACCATTAATTATCTGTAATCAACCGGTATTTCTCATCCCTGCGGCAATACCATTAATCGTCATTAAAGCACCCCTTAATAACTCCTCTTTAGAATAGCGGAAATGAATCACACCGGATTGAGCTTGACTATTGTATTGACGTAAACGCTTCAGGAGAGACACCTGTAGGAAACCGAGGGGAACGATCGAACCGTTGCGTAACTGCACCGAGCGCTGTAAACTCGGATCATTATCTAATAAATGTTTCTCGCCAGTGATCTGGAGAACAATCTCGCTAGTGCGATTATATTCCTCTTTAATCCTTTCAAACAGACGTTCAAAACGTTCTCGATCTTCCTGTTTAGAAAGTTCACTGACGTAGTGATAGGCCATCTGTAGATCCACCTTTGATAGAGTCATTTCTGCCTTAGAAATCACCATCTGGAAGAAAGGCCACTTGTGATAAAAATGGCGTAACAATTCCAAATTTCGGTTAGGAGAATCATCGAGAAACATCTGTAAAGCTGTCCCTAAACCATACCAAGCCGGTAAAAGAAAACGGGTTTGGGTCCAACTAAACACCCAGGGAATTGCCCGCAGGGTACTTAAATCCTGTTGACCACTTTTCCGGCGGGCTGGTCGGGAACTAATCTGTAAAAGACTAATTTCAGGAATGGGAGTCACGGACAGAAAGAAGTCTAAAAAGTCCGGTTCTTCATAAATCAAACTGCGATAGGTTTGCCGTGAACAGGTGGCCAAGTCCTCCATGATGCGATTCCAGGGTTCGAGATCATCAAAACCACTGCCCAGTAAACTTGCCTGTATGACTGCCGTTACGGCCGTTTCGAGGTTATACAAGGCCAATTCCGGTAAGGAGTATTTCGAGGCTAAAACCTCGCCCTGTTCCGTGATTTTAATGCGACCGTTAATAGTTCCCCGGGGTTGGGCGAGGATAGCGGCGTAGGCCGGTCCACCACCGCGACCGACGGAACCGCCCCGGCCATGAAAAAGACGTAGATCCACGCCGTATTGTTTAGCGGTTTTCTGTAAAGCCTTCTGGGCCTTATGAATTTCCCAATTACTGCTTAAAAAGCCGGAATCCTTGTTACTATCGGAGTAACCCACCATAATCTCCTGTAAATTACTCGGTTCGAGGATGGCCGGTTCCGGGGTCACTTCCTCCCCGTTTAAAGCCGCTAAATGGTCGTAACCGCCGGCTAGGGCTGCCCGATAGAGGGGCAATTCAAACAAAGTCTGCATGATGCCGGGGGCGTGTTTGAGGTCATCGACGGTTTCAAAGAGGGGAACGATGCGGAGGGAACTGCGGCTAGTGGCGGGGTCGTATAAACCGGCTTCTTGGGCTAATAACAGCACTTCTAGCACATCGCTGGCCTCGTTGGTCATGCTGATAATGTAGGTTTGGCAGATTTCCAGACCAAATTCCCCTTGCAGACTTCTTAAAACTCGCAGGGTTTCAATGGTTTCGCAGGTTCTTTCCGAGAAGGGCATTTCCCGGGGAATTAGGGGCCGACGGGTTTTTAATTCCTCCACTAACCAGGCGATTTTTTCTGATTCGGTTAATTTGCCATAGGGTTTCGGTAAAACTCCGAGATAGGCGGCGATTTCTTCGATACATTCGGCATGACGGGTGGATTCTTGCCGAAAATCTAACTGAGTCAGGACAAAGCCAAAAATCTCTACTTGGGCGATCAGTTGCTCGAGTTCTTGACAGGAAAGACCAGTTTGCAAGAGACTGCGCTGTAATAGCTTTAATTCGGCTAAAAACTCGGAACCGGAGCGATAGATGTTGGTTTCGTTGAGTTTAGTTAATAATTGTCGTTCTTCCGGGTCATTGAGGCGGTTATTGCGATCGCAGGTATTTTCCAGACGTTTTTGAATAAAGGCCAATTTCAGGCGATAGGGTTCCTGACGGTAGCGGATGGCCAACTGGCTATAGATTTCGGGCATTTGCTGTTTATCTCTGTCTAGAGAGTCCAGCAACTCCGGCAAGACGTGACACCAGTGCAGGGAGGCGCTTAAAATACTGGTCAGGTCGTGAATAGCATCGAGATATTTTTTAATAACCAGATTGCGCTGATAACAGCAGGTTTTCCAGGTGACTTCGGGGGTAACGGAGGGATTGCCATCCCGATCCCCTCCCACCCAAGAACCGAAGCGACAGAAGTTATTTTTCGGCGCTTGTAAACGGGGAAAGGAGGATTGTAGGCTTTGCTGCAGACGTAGGGTTAACTGGGGTAGGGAATCGAAGAGAACCTCATCGAAGTAGTGCAGGGCATAATCCACCTCATCGACGACGGTGGGTTTAAATTGATGTAGTTCATCTGTTCGCCACCAAAAACGTATTTCTTCTTTTAACTGTTTGGTGACTGTTTGTGCTTCTCTGGAGTTAGTTAACCCCATGCTGCGAAAGATTTCTTCTGCTTGGTCGAGTTTTTCGAGAATGCCCGAGATGCGGCGCTGTTTAATGCGAATGGTATGACGGACAATTTCCGTGGGGTGGGCTGTGAAAACCAGACGAATATCTAACTGATCGAGAAGACGCTGGATTTCTTGGGGGGGGACGTTAACCTGTTTGAGATAGGGAAATAACCAGTGAAATAGTCCCGATTTTGGGCTGGAATTATCGGACCCGTTCAGGGTTTTTTCTAGCCAATCAGCCCCCACAATGGTGGCTAAAATGCTTTTTTGCGTTGGGTCTGTCTTGGGACTTTCGTTTTCTTCCCCGATCACCGTCCGTCGCAGTAGTTGCTGATCCCTTTGTTCGTAGTGTTGTTCGATGATATTGATTAACTGGAAATAGAGGGCAAAAGCGCGGGTGACTTTGATCGCTTCCCCTAGTTCCAAGTCTTCAATCATTTTGGCGATCGTTGCTTCCGCACTATCATCGGTCACTTGTCCTTCCTCAGAACAGAGATGGCGCAGTAATTCCAGTAAATCGACTAATTCTTGACCACATTCGGAGACCAAGACTTCTTTCCATAAATCTTCGGTTAATTTCAGTCTTTGCTGCAGAAACAGGTTGGAAGTGGTGAAAATATCCTGTTCGGTTTCGGTCGAGGGGACAAGGACGCTCATAATTTCAGTAAAAAGTGAAAAGGAGTTAGGAGTTAGGAGTTAGGAGTGGGGTGGGGTGTTGGGTGTTGGGGTAGTGGGGCAGTGGGTAATTTAGCTGAAATTTCCCTATCTCCCTAAATCCCTATCTCCCTAAATCCCTATCCCCTGTTCCCTGATATATCGGGATGTACTTTGTTGAAATGATTAGTTCTTAGGGTTTGTCAAAAATGAGATTTTATCCCAAAGAATCACATTTTTTGCAATTTTTAACAAAAATTTCACTATCCTAGCCTCTTTTCAGGAGCAAAAGGACTTTTTTCTTGGTAACTCTTTCCAGAAAAGATCATCGGTCACTGTTTGCCGGTAACTGATCGGCAATATTGAGAAGGGGTAAGCGATCGCCGCGAAACACTTCCTCACTTTCCTGGCCCAATTCAATTAACCAATGATTGAGGGAACGCAGGGCTAGATAGGAGAGAAGGAAGGGACTAACCGCTAGACTAAGACAAAGCTCGATCGGTGTAGTTTTCATGGCAATTTCTCGGTTAAAGGACGGCGTTTGATCCGACGAATCGGAAAATTAGCAATCAGGGCTGTAGTTCGTTGGTCACTTTCTAGGAGTAACTCGGTTTCCTCGGTGTCGATATCAAGATAACGACTGACCACTTCTAAGATTTCTTGACGCATCATATTGAGAATTTCGGGACTAAGATCGGCGCGATCATGGGCCAGAATAAGTTTTAAACGTTTTTTAGCTTGGTCGCCACTTTTGCCCGAACCTCGCCATGCGAGAAGTTTATCGATCAGGTCATTCATAGTAGGTTAAGGGGTTGAGATGAGAGAGTTTAGGGCCCAAATAAGCGACGACGCAGACGAGTAAGAAAACCTTCCTGACCAGCCATTAAATCTAGAAACGGCACATCGCGACCCTGTAAACGTTGGGCAATGTTTCTAAAGGCCATGGCGGGGAGAGAGGTCTTCTCCTCTAATACTAATGGTTCCCCTTTATTAGTGGAAATAATAATTTTTTGATCGTCGGGAATAATCCCCAACAGGGGAATTACCAAGAGGTCGAGAATATCCTCGACGCTGATCATCTGGTTAAGTTGAATCATTTCCGGCCGCAGCCGGTTGACAATCAGACGGATACTTTTAATATCCTCGCTTTCTAGTAATCCCACCACCCGATCGGCATCTCTCACCGCCGACATTTCTGGGGTAGTAACGATGATCGCTTCTTGGGCAGGTGCGATCGCATTGCGAAAACCCATTTCAATTCCTGCTGGGCAATCAATCAATACATAGTCATAACTTTTTGACAATTGGGCGACTAAATCCTTCATTTGATCGGCAGTAATTGCCTCTTTGGTACGATTTTGTGCCGCTGGTAATAAGACCAGATTTTCCTGTCTTTTATCCTTAACTAAAGCTTTATCAAGGCTACAATCTCCCGCCACCACATCGAGGGCAGTATAAACGATACGCTGTTCTAATCCTAACAATAAATCGAGATTTCTTAGTCCGAAATCGGCATCGACAAGGGCGACTCGACAGCCTAATTGAGATAGGGCTGAACCTAAGTTCGCCGTTACCGTCGTTTTACCGACTCCTCCCTTTCCCGATGTCACCACAATTACACGAGCCATAATTTATATCAGTTATCAGTTATCAGTTATTAGTTATCAGTTATCAGTTATCAGTTATCAGTTATCAGTTATCAGTTATCAGTTTTATAGAGTTTTTCGTTTCAACGCAGTTAATCGCTATTTTTACCAGTGACTGAATCACTGTTTACTGATCACTGTTTACTGATCACTGTTTACTGGTCACTGCTCACCTTTTTTCGACCCACCCCACTTTATCTTTAAATGTGTAGGTTCTGGAAAAATTATAAGCCCCAATGATGCGAATTCCTCCTTCGCTGGTACAGGCAATTTCTGGTTCCATGCGATCGCTATCTAAAGCCGGGGCCCGTGCCACTAATTCCGCGATCCTCAGTTGAGTTAAATCGATTCGCAGGGCCATAATTACCGCCGCTCGATCGCCGCGGAATCCGGCATGGGCCACACCGCGCAAACTCCCCCAAACTAATATATCGCCATCAGCGACGATCGATCCGCCGGGGTTGACATCGCCCATGATTATAACTGTACCCGGGTGACGGATTTCTACACCCGATCGCAGGGTGGTTTTTAAGTACAAAGGTTCGGCAAGGGGAGATTGGGAAGGTTGCTCATCCCCGAAAACCCCCGGATTGGAGCGCATTTGTTCGACATTGTAACCCATAGTTGCCGCTGCCACTGCGGTTTGTCTTCTTTGGGTTTGGATCGTGTGCAGGGGTAATTCGGCACTGTCTAAAATTGTGGCGATCGCTTGTAGTTGCCGCGTATCCATCAGGCGATCGTTGGCCTGTAGGTGTACTGGTGTTCTAGCGGGGCTATTTTGGCCGCTATTACGGAGATAATATTTCAATCCTGTCAAGATATCTGTCCAATCCTGACTTGTCTCTCCGGCACTGGTTTTGGGTAAAATTAGCACCAATTTCTCACCCTCACTTTTTAGGTGGATTTGGGCGTATCTCGACCTTACCGAGGCTAATGGCTCAATTTTTTCGGTTTCTAGGTCGATTTCTTGATTTATTTCGGTTTTAGTTTCATCCATAAAGATAATTTTTTACTTAAACAAGACAAAGCGTAAAATAGCGATCAGCAAACCGACGGAAGCGGTAATCAGTGAACCCCCTAAAATGGTTATCAATGCCCAAATTTGATTTTTTTGACTGCCTTCGACTATTTTGAGGCGATTATCCATCCCTTCGACTCTTTCGGTTAATTTGGCCTGTCCTATCTCTAGGGATTTAACATCTTGCTTGATTTCCTTAATATCAGCTTTAATTTCGCCAATATCAGCCTTAATTTCGACGATACTATTCTCGATCGCCGTGAAACGAGTCTCGAGCGCTTTTTGTCCGTTGATAATTAAGTCTTCTAGCCTTTTTAAGTCCGTATCGGCAAGAGTTTTCATAAAAATTAACCAGCTATCAGTATAGATGTTTCTTTAATTATGAACCTTGAGCAGCCAGCAGCAGTGGGAATTAGGAATTATGAATTAGGAATTGCGGCTGATGTGAGATAGAGAGGTTTGTAAAATCAAAGGGAGAGGTCACGATAAAGGTAATCACTCCAAAGCTTGACATCCTCGCCGCCGTAAAACGGACGGCGATTCCCAAACCTCACGATTTAGGTTTCTGCTTCTTTCCCTTGCGGGGTTCCGCACCTGCCTTAACAGATTTACTCTGTTCTGGTCTTATGGTCGCTCTACAGACTGACACCGCAAGCCCTGCGGCCAAAATGTTTTTACTGGCGTTAATATCTCGGTCATGGTGAGTCCCACAGATTGGACAATCCCACTCTCGAATATTTAACGGCATTTTCTCAGCAATATACCCGCAATTACTACACCTTTTAGAGCTAGGAAACCATCTATCTATTTCGATGTAATTTCTCCCATACCAACGGCATTTATAGGCTAATTGTCGCCCCCCCCAACCCCCCCGACGTCGGGGGGGCAAGGGGGGGCAGCTTACATCAGATATTGCCTGAGATAATTTCGGGTTTTTGACCATATTCTTGACGGCTAAATTCTCAACTACAATCGTTTGATTTTCACGAACTAATTGAGTGGTTAGCTTATGTAAATGGTCTTTTCTGTTATCAGTAATTTGGGCATGAATCTTGGCTACTTTGATTCTCGCTTTTTCCCGATTTTTTGAGCCTTTTTGTTTTCTAGAAAGATTTTTTTGCGCTTTTCGCAACCTCTGATAATGTTTCTTGAAATGCTTAGGATTAGATACTTTATCGCCATCGCTGGTAATTACAAGGCTACTAATTCCTAAGTCAATTCCAATGGCTTTATCTGTTACTGGTAAAGGCTTAATCGTTGGGTCATCAAATCTTATTGAGATATGCCAACGTCCTGATGGATGTAGCCTGACTGTTACTGTACTTGGGTCACAGCTTTCTGGTATTTGTCTTGACCATCGAATAGGTAAAGGTTCTGTGCATTTAGCTAAATAGATTTGTCTGTCTTTAAATTTAAAAGCAGATTTGGTAAATTCGGCACTTCCTCCCTGATGTTTTTTCTTAAAGTTAGGATACTTAGTACGACCAGCAAAGAAATTAGTAAAAGCTGTTTGTAGGTGTCTTAACCCTTGTTGTAAAGGTACACAGCTAACTTCGTTTAAAAAGTCTAATTCTTCTTGTTTTTTCCAATCGGTCAACATTGAAGAAGTTTGAACATATCCTACTCTTTCTTGTCTTTCATACCAAGCTTGTGTTCTGACATGGAGAGCTTTGTTGTAAACTAATCTTACACAGCCCAAAGTGCGCCGCAATAGCGACTCTTGTTCGGGTGTTGGGTAAAATCGGTAAGAATAGGCTTTTTCCATGTCTCACATTTTAGCATATATTTTGTAAATGCGCTAATATTTAACAGTAAAGCCGTCGTAGAACGACGGGGTTTCAGACCCAAATTTTCGATGAGGCCCCCCATGAATAGGATAGATGCTCCCAACCTCTTGACTATTATTTATGTCCTGGTGGATGACTGGTATCAAGAACAGGGATATCGCTTGACTCCCATGCTGCCTGGACCTGAGCCTAGTTTCAGAGATAGTGAAATGTTGACCTTTTGGTTTATTCCCTCGTCCCTGCTCATACTGACGAACGCTCCCGCAGCAGAATCCGTATTGCAGTTCATTCAAGGCAACAATATCCTAGCCGACAAGGGGTTTATTGGTACTGATTGGCAGACTGAGATATCAAGAACCACAGGTAATCGAGTCTCTACAGCTAAGAGAGTCAATCAACATCAACAAACTTCTCCCGTCTTTGAGCGACTTCTTCAACATTTTCGAGAACGGATTGAGGGGGTTTTCAATGAGGTGCAGAATACAGGAGGCAACTTGGAGCGATTGCTCAGAAAGAAAGTTGAGGGACTTTGTGTCCATCCTTTGAGCAGACTCCTGTTCAACCCTTTGGGCAACTCATATAAGGCGTGATTTTAAAAATTAACTTAATCATAAAGAAAAATTTAACTTTCTCTTTTATGGTAAATTGCAAAACACGATCGAGCGGAAAATTAAGGGGAAAATTTTGATACTACTTATACTAAAAGCCATCCTGATCACCCTAGCGCTCTTGCTACTCGGTGATTTAATTTCTACGTTTCTCTACCATGTTCCGGAACAGGTTTTCGGCAAGTTTCACGCTGCGGTACACCACGGCAAAAATCGGAACTTTTTTCATTACGCGGTGTTAAATCGAAATCCGCTAGTTTTACTCGATGGCTTTCTCGGCGCGCTCCCCTATAGTATATATGTATGGGGGAAGTTCAGCTAAAACGCGGTTGAGAAGCTGGGCAACCTTGTATGTTATTAAATTATGTAATAACATGATATGTAGTAAACTTTGCCTAAAATCATGAGTAACAAACAATACAATCTAACCTGGGCTAGAATAGGCAATGCTTCAGGTTTCCGTCTGAGTGCCAGTTTTTTTAAGGATAATCCCCAATTCAAAGAAGCTAAAGGTGCTGTTGAAGTTATCAGCCCTGATACCTTATTAGTCCGCTTACAGCCTCAATCTGTAGAACAGGAGGAAGATGAACTGATGCTGAGTTTATTCTTAGATTTTCTGACCAAGCAAGCCCTATTAAATCCTGATGCTGAGTTAGAAGCTTATACGGAAGCGATGGCAGCGGTCGATGAAGAGTTGATGACAGGAGTAGAACTTGATAGTTAACGGTTGGCGAATCTACTTTATTAAAAGACTTTTTGGGCAACAACGCCGCGATTTACAAGTTGAGGTTCGTAAACTAAAAAACACCTTGCCAGCAGAAGCATACCGTACTCATTCTACAGTCAAACTCTACAGGGCGATTATGGTCGCCATTAAAGAAAAAATCCCTCTCGATCCTTTTACTTCCCATTTTGCTCTGACTGGGGCGCTCAAGCATTACGGAAGAATCAAAAAGATGGGACTACCTGACCGTTATCGCTTATTCTTTCGGGCTATACAAACCGAGGAGTATAAAGCAATTTTTGTTTTATGGCTAGGCTATCCTCGCAAACAAGGGGATAAAAATGATTGTTATAAAGCCTTCACAAAAATGGTTGAGCGAGGTGATTTTCCCAATTCTCTTGACGCTTTAATCCTTGATAGCCAAGAAGATTAGCTAGTGATAAGGTGGTTGAAAAAGCGATCGTAACCCACAGATACACTTTCAACTGCGCCTCCACAGAAAGATTGCGATCTAACATTAGCATGAGATCGATGATCGCACTAAGATGATATGATAGTAGTGCATTTTCCTAATTATTGATGATTAAGAGTTTTGCATCTAAGGAGACAGAGCAGTTATTCAAACGTAAATTTTCACGAAAATTACCTCAAGATATTCAACGAAATGCTCGGAGAAAGCTAGAAGTTTTAGACGCGGCCGAAACTTTACAGGATTTATACATTCCTCCATCTAATCGGTTGGAAAAACTCTCAGGAGATAGAAAAAATCAGCATAGTATCCGAATTAACGATCAGTGGCGGATCTGTTTTATTTGGAAAAATGGCAACGCCTACAATGTAGAAATAGTCGATTATCATTAATTGTTACTCAATAATCATGACTGAGAAAAAATTATTAGCCCCCATTCATCCTGGTGAGATTCTGTTGGAAGAATTTCTCAAACCGATGGAAATTAGCCAAGAACGTTTGGCAGAAGATCTTAATGTACCAATAGAGCAAATCAAGGAAATTATCGAGGAAAAGCGAGGAATTACTGCCGATATTGCCTTAAGGCTTTCTCGTTATTTTGGTATGTCTGAAAGGTTCTGGATGAATCTTCAAACAAGGTATGATATTGAAGTAGAAAAAGATAGGCTCAGAGAACGTTTAGAGAAGGAAGTAAAAGTCTATGCTGCTTCACAAGCACTGTAGCATAACCGAAGAAATAGGGGAAGAATAATAATTTTAACCCCCCGTAGGGTGGATTAGCGCAGCGTAATCCACCATTGAATCAATTATTGAATAACCATAGATTAGGTGCGTTAACGAAGTGTAACGCACCCTACAAGAGCCTATTTTGAGGCGATTATCCATCCCTTCGACTCTTTCGGTTAATTTTGCCTGTCCTATCTCTAGGGATTTAACATCTTGCTTGATTTCCTTAATATCAGCTTTAATTTCGCCAATATCAGCCTTAATTTGGACGATACTATTCTCGATCGCCGTGAAACGAGTTTCGATCGCTTTTTGTCCGTTGATAATTAAGTCTTCTAGCCTTTGCAAGTCCGTATCGGCAACAGTTTTCATAAAAATTAACTGGCTATCAGTATAGATGTTTCTTTAATTATGAACCTTGAGCAGCCGGCAGCAGTGGGAATTATGAATTATGAATTATGAATTGGGGAGCTTTTTTCAGTAATCAGTGAACTGAAAACTTACATCTGCTCACTGCTCACTGATCACTGATTGCCTCCTATTGACACAAACGTTGATAAACTGTAGCTAAAGCTTGGACATCACCGACGTTACCCGGGAAAAGAACCACGGGTAAATTAGAAAAGAGAGGATGATCGGCTTCTGTGCGGACCATGGAGACACCGGGGAGAATCTGACCGAGTAAACGGGCCGATTGCAGGCTTAAACCCGTACTTAAGACATCATTGGAGGTAATTCCGCCTTTACTGATTAAAAAACTGATATCACTGGGTAAACCCTTAACAATGTCCATTAACAGGGTGGAGACGGCAACCCCAAAATCAAGACGTTTCTGCACAGAGGCAAAGGTTAACTCTTGCCGACTGGTATAGATCACGGGGGTTTGTTTATTTTTGTGAATAAGCTTGACTTTTTCCAGAGCTTGTGCCATGAGTTGATCTCGTTGCTCAGGACGATCGCGCAATGCCGTCACATCGATTTCGACTCCGACGGTGTTGGGTTGTTGAAGCAGTTCATCTAATTGTTGGCTAGTTTTTTTGACGTGGGAACCGACGATAATTGCCCCGGCTTCCCCCGTGGGCTTATACTTACCCATAGATTCGGGTGCGATCGGTTGAGTTCCTAAATTAGCCAAAGAAGTTAAAATACTGGCGGCACTACGGAATAAAAATTTTTTTCCCTCCCCTGCGGCGGTTAAAATATCTTCAGCAAAGCGATCGAGATCCGCTTGAGTTTCCCCATCTACCACCCCACATTGATTATTTTCGAGCTTTTGCAATCGTTCTAAACTACCTTGACGGATATCTGCCAGTAAAAATCTCTCCACATCATCTGCTTTAATTTTACCTTTCGTTTTCTCCTCCACATAATCCGGCAGATAACTGTAATGGTAGGCAAAAACCGAATCCCGAGCAAATTCTGTCTCGTGGACGGGAGTGGGAACGCCATCGATGATTAAATAGTGAATACTATCGCGAGTGATTCTCCCCCCCTCAAAAAAGGCTGGAATCAGGAAATGAGCATCAAAACCGCCCAATTCTTCGGCAATAACATCAGTTTCGATCGGATAATGCCCGCGCAGGGTAGAATCGGAACGACTAACCACCAAAAAATCCTCGATTCCCTCTTTAGTTAAGGCAGTTTTCAGGTTATGACAGACTTCTCGCGTGACAGACTCGGCTTTTTCGGGGGTTAAAGCGCGAGTATTGGTCAAAACAAAGAAAATTGGCGCATTATCTGCCAATCCCAAGCGGAGAGTATCTTCATCCCACCGCATCAATAACAGACAACTATGGACTGTTTGGGAACCTGTCGGGTCGTCATCTAAGACTATAATTTTAGGTCTATTATTACTCATATATTTTTTATCAGGATGGGAGGGACGAAGGAACCAAGAGAATCTGGTTAATAGTTTATCGGGTTCTGGCTCCCCATTAAAGTCGTCCCCTCCGCAAGCAACCGCTATCAATCTTGATCACATCTGTCCAATATAGGATAAGCTATACCATGATTCATACAGTGACGAAGTTGAGCGCGGGAGACTTCCCTTTGAATACGTTAATCCACCCCACTGCGGTTATCCATCCGTCGGCAAAACTTGATCCCAAGGTTAAAGTTGGTCCCTATGCTGTGATCGGGGCCAATGTGGAAATTGAAGCTGATACAATTATTGATGCCCATGTGGTCATTGAGGGTCCGACCAAAATTGGCAAGGGTAATCATATTTTTTCTGGGGCTGTTATTGGTAATGAACCACAGGATTTAAAGTATAAAGGTGGCGAAAGTAGCGTAGAAATTGGTGATAATAACCAAATTCGCGAGTTTGTCACGATTAATCGCGCCACGGATACGGGAGAAGTTACCCAAATTGGCAATAATAATTTATTAATGGCCTATGTTCACGTTGCCCATAATTGTATTTTGCAAGATAACATTATTATCGCTAATAGTGTCGCCTTGGCCGGTCATGTCCATATTGAATCAAAAGCAGTTATCGGGGGGGTTTTAGGAGTACATCAATTTGTTCATATTGGCAAAATGGCCATGTTAGGAGGAATGAGTCGTATTGATCGCGATGTTCCCCCTTTTACTTTAGTAGAAGGCAATCCCTGTCGCGTGCGAACTCTTAATTTAGTCGGTTTACAAAGAGCAGGTTGTACCGATGAAGATCTAGCTTTACTGAAAAAAGCTTTTCGGATTATCTATCGTTCTAATCTAAATCTTCAGGAGGCTTTAGAACAAGTTTCTCTCTTAACCGATAACCCCCATGTTCAACATCTCTGTCAATTTTTACAATCCTCTACCACAGGAGAAAAACGTCGCGGTTTAATTCCGGGGAAATAACTTATTGATTGAGGAACAGTCTGTGGGGAGTGGGAATTATGAATGATGAATTATGAATTATGAATTGGGGAGCGGGAAGAAAAAGCGTTCGACAAAAGCTCACCCCGAAGTCTGTCTTCTCAATCCTGACTCCTATCTCCTATCTCCAGCAATCCTGTCTCCTGAATTCTTTTATTATCAAATAATTATCCAAATGCGTATATTTATTAGTACAGGTGAGGTATCGGGTGATTTACAGGCAGCCATGCTGATTGAATCCCTTTTTAAACTAGCTAAAACCCAGGCAATTGAGTTAGAAATTTTTGCCCTAGGTGGCGATCGCATGGAGTTAGCTGGGGCAAAAATGTTGGGTAAAACCACTCGACTGGCTGCCATGGGATTAATTGAATCTATCCCCTTTATTTTGCCAACTTTACAACTACAAAAACGAGCAAAAGAGTTTTTTAGAGATCATCCTCCCGATCTAATTATTTTAATTGATTATGTGGGGGCAAATGTGACGATCGGTCAGTCGGCTAAAAAAATTATTCCCGGTGTCCCAATTATCTATTATATTGCCCCACAGGTGTGGATTTGGTCGGAAGAAAATATTCCCTCAGCTAAACTAAGGTCCACAGCAGAAAAGTTATTTAATACGGAAAAATTAATCGCCGTCACCGATAAATTATTGGCAATTTTTCCTGCCGAAGCCCGTTTTTTTGAAACAAAAGGTGTACCGGTAACTTGGGTGGGACATCCTTTAGTTGATCGTATGGCCAATGCTCCCAATCGCCAAGAAATGCGGCAAAAATGGGCAATAAAACCCAAAGAAACGGTGATCGCTTTGTTACCCGCTTCCCGTCAACAGGAGTTTAAATATCTCGTGCCGACGGTGTGCGCTGCTGCCCAAAAATTACAGGAAAAAATTCCCGATATTAAGTTTTTAATTCCCGTTCCCTTAGCTTTATACGAACCAAAAATGCGAGAATTGGTGGCGGAATATGGATTAAATGCGGTGATTATGGAACGAGATCAGACTTTAGAAGCAATTGCAGCGGCTGATCTGGCTGTGGCTAAGTCTGGTACAGTTAATCTCGAAATTGCTTTATTAAACGTGCCGCAGGTGGTGGTTTACCGTTTAAGTGCAGTTACTGCTTGGATTGCCCGCAATATTATGAAGCTTTCTGTACCATTTGTCTCACCGGTAAATTTAGTTCTAATGCGAGAAATTGTTCCCGAATTATTACAAGAGGAAGCTAATCCAGAGAGAATTATGCAGGAATGTCTAGACCTATTATTAAATCAGCAACGTCGCCAAAAAATGTTAGATGAATACGCAGAAACTAAGGCCGGTTTAGGAACAGTAGGCAGTTGTGAGCGAGTGGCGCAAGAGGTATTTAATACTAAATCCAGTTATTAAAAACTGATTATGTATTACCCCTTTTGCATGAGTGCATGGAGTAGAAAACGGGTTTCTCCGAGAAACCCGTTTTCTGCGCGTTACTCAACGGATTTAGTTCCAAAAAACCCAAAAAAAGCGGGGTAATTTGCCACTACCCCACCAATACTATCAAGGAATTACGATTACTTATAAGCGTCCATACCCTCACAGGAACAAACCAGATTTCTGTCCCCGTAGGCATTATCAACCCGTCCGACTACTGGCCAGAATTTATAATCTTTTAGCCAAGAAAGCGGGTAAGCTGCCTGTTGACGGGAATAGGGACGACTCCAATCATCGGCAGTTAAAACCGCAGCTGTGTGGGGGGCATTTTTCAAGGGATTATCGTGGGGATCCATGCTACCATTAGCGATCGCTTGTACTTCTTGATAGATAGTTAACAAAGCTTCACAAAAACGGTCTAATTCCCCCAAAGATTCGCTTTCCGTGGGTTCCACCATCATTGTACCCGCCACGGGCCAAGAAACCGTCGGCGCGTGGAAACCGAAATCCATCAAGCGTTTTGCCACATCTTCCACCTCGATGCCGGCCTGTTTTTTCAGGGGACGTAAATCGATCACACACTCGTGGGCAACCGTTCCCGCGCTACCCTTAAATAACACCGGATAGGCCGACTCCAGACGAAAAGCCATATAATTAGCGTTCAAAATTGCCACTTCTGTCGCTTTTTTCAAGCCAGCGGCCCCCATCATAGCGATATACATCCAAGAAATCACCAAAATGCTGGCACTACCCCAAGGCGCGGCCGAAATTGCGCCAATCGAGTCCTGATGCTTACCGTTAGCGGTTTCTGGGGATAATTTCGCCAAAACCAGGGAAACATCGGGCAGAAAAGGCACTAAATGGGATTTGACTCCAATTGGTCCCATACCCGGTCCCCCCCCACCGTGGGGAATACAGAAAGTTTTATGGAGATTCAAGTGACAGACATCGGCGCCAAAATCCGCCGGACGACATAAACCCACCTGAGCATTCATATTGGCGCCATCCATATAGACTTGACCACCGTATTGATGAATCAAGGCGCAAATTTCGCTAATTCCCTGTTCAAAAACGCCGTGAGTGGAAGGATACGTTACCATCAAAGCCGCTAGATTATCCTGATGCTTCTCGGCCTTAGTTTTCAGGTCATTAATATCAATATTGCCCCGAGAATCGCAATTAACCGCCACTACTTTCATACCACACATAACGGCACTGGCAGGATTAGTCCCGTGAGCGGATTCAGGAATTAAGCAAATCTGACGATGACCTTGACCGCGACTTTCATGGTAGGCTCGGATCACCTGTAAACCGGCATACTCTCCCTGAGAACCAGCGTTCGGTTGTAGAGAAATGCCATCAAATCCGGTAATTTCCCCTAACCAAGTCTCTAACTGTTGAAAGAGCAGTTGATAGCCTTCTGCTTGGTCAATCGGTGCAAAAGGGTGTAATTTGCCGAATTCTGCCCAAGTTACCGGAATCATCTCCGCTACGGCATTGAGTTTCATCGTACAGGAACCGAGGGGAATCATGGAAGTATTTAAGGCTAGATCCTTTGTTTCCAGACGGTGCAGATATCTGAGTAATTCCGTTTCCGAGTGGTAACGATTGAACACCGGCTCGGTAAGATAGGCACTGGTACGGGTTAGATTAGCGGGTAATTCTAGACTAATTTTCTCGACTAATTCCGCCGTGGTAAAGGGCAATTCCTCGGTTGGCGCAAAAATTTGCCATAAATCCCACACATCCCTGAGACTGCTGGTTTCATCGAGACTAATTCCTAAATTATTCTCATCAAAATAACGCAGATTAATCTTATGGGTTTTGGCCTTGGCGAGGAAATCCTTAACTCCCGTGGATACCGTAACTTTGAGCGTATCGAAGCGCGGTTCTTTCCCCACCTCATAACCCAACTGTTTTAAGCCAGTTGCCAATAAAGTGGTTAATTTCTGCACTCTTTGGGCGATTTTCTTGATTCCTTCTGGTCCGTGATACACCGCGTACATGGAAGCAATCACCGCTAGTAACACCTGTGCGGTACAAATATTACTGGTGGCTTTATCCCGGCGGATATGTTGTTCCCGGGTTTGCAAAGCTAAACGCAGTGCGGGTTTACCCTGACTATCCTTCGATACCCCGACAATGCGCCCCGGAATACTACGTTTATAGGCATCTTTGGTGGCAAAATAGGCGGCATGGGGACCCCCATAACCCAAGGGAACCCCAAAGCGTTGACTGCTACCCACGGCAATATCAGCCCCCAATTCGCCGGGGGGAGTCAACAGGGCTAAACTGAGAATATCGGCGGCAACGGTGACTAAAGCCCCATTTTCCTGCGCTTTGGCGATAAATTCCCGATAGTCATAAATTACGCCATCGGTGGCTGGATATTGCAATAATGCGCCAAAAATCGGCGTTTGGAAGTCAAAGAGACGATGATCCTCGATAATAATATCAATACCTAAAGGAATCGCTCTGGTTTTAACAACTTCAATCGTTTGGGGATGGCAACTACTGGAGATAAAGAAAGCATTGGCTTTAGTTTTACACAGTCCGTAACTCATGCTCATCGCTTCCGCGGCTGCTGTTCCTTCATCGAGGAGGGAAGCGTTAGCAATTTCCAGACCGGTTAAGCTAGTGATGAGAGTTTGGAAGTTTAAGAGAGCTTCTAAGCGTCCCTGGGCGATTTCCGCTTGATAGGGAGTATAGGCGGTGTACCAACCCGGATTTTCTAAGATGTTGCGGAGAATTACCGGCGGGGTGATACAGTCATGGTAGCCCATGCCAATAAAGGAGCGAAATACCTGATTTTTTGAGGCAATCGCTTTTAATTGGGCAAGAGCGGCGTATTCACTCAAGGCAGGTGGTAGATTAAGGTTTTTTTGTAAACGAATTGCTGCGGGGACTGTTTGAGCGATTAACTCCTCCACGGTAGCAACACCCAAAACCGCCAGCATTTTCTCGATTTCCGTCTCCGTCGGTCCAATATGACGGTTAACAAAGCTATCGGTACAGTCTAGCAGGTCTTGCAGGTCAGCAGGAGCGAATTCCTCAGTTTTCTCGGCCGTAATTGACCTATTTAGCATATTAATCTCGGTTTCAACAATTACAAAAGTGTTGCGTTTCATCGCTAGGGGTGATTTTAACGCAACTTGTAAAATTTTTGTAACATTTGAAGCCGGCAAGTTAAAGCCTAAGCTAATTTGCTATCGAAAGTACGCACAAAATTAACCTCACTACTGCTTCGTCACCAAAAACCAACCAGAATCCATCGACTCGATCACCTTTAACCCTTCTAAATCAGTAGCTTCTTTGGTTTGACGATCGATAATTAGGTAAGGTTGCTTGTGACTTTGCCAATGATTGATTAATTCTTCAGCAGCAAGGGGAAAAACCCGACGACCACTATAAAAATTTAATGAGGGACGCTCGTAGGCAAAAGCAATATAAACAGGGCGATCGGCTGGCACATATTTCTGCACTAAACTCGCCACCGGTTTGACAGGGAAATTCTCATTTAATTCCCAGATCCACAGGGGAGAATTGACAAAAATAAACAAAGAAACCAACATTCCCCAAAGTAAAACCACGCTGAATTGTTCCGAGCGCCGGGCTAACAAAATCGCCGTTGTCACCATAGTCAGGGAAATTGACAATAAGCTTAAAATAATTAAGGGATGGATCGGTTCGATCAGGGCAAAATTACCAGGAAAATAGGCCATTAAAGCTAATAAACCCGCCACAACGCCGATAATACCCACAATAATTGACCAGATGGGATGATAGGGGCGATCGATGGGAAGATTCACCACCTGCGCCAAGGCATAACCGGCCGCTAAAGCTAAGGCCGGATAGATCGGCAGAATATACCAAGGCAACTTGGTCGCCATTACCGAAACCACCAGCAGATAAACACCCGTCCAAACTAACAGTAACTTCGCCCAACTGTAGAGACGTTCCTGACGGGCTAAACCTAAACCCCAAACCGAGAAAATTAACCAAGGCCAACTATATTTCAGAATTTCCAGCAGATAATACCAAAACGGGCCACGATGATGGTCGAGATCGTCACTAACTCGCTTTAACTGTTGAACAAAAAGGGAATCGAGAAACTCCCGCTCGTAGTGCCAAAATTGGGCGGTGTACCAGGCAAAAGCGGGGGCTGCTCCCAATAACCAACCCGACCAAAAATAGGCAGAAGTTAATAACCGGGGGGTATCCCAGAGCAGAAAAATCAAGCCGATACCCGCTAATAATAGCCCCATAATACCCTTAGTCAGACAAAGGAGGGCAAATCCTAACCCCGCCCCCACAGACCAGCGTAAATCGCGCCGTGAGCGCAGTAAACCAACAAACATCAGCATTTCAAAACACAATACCGCTCCATCCAACATGGCTAAACGGCCATGGCGCACCACCGGCAAAAGAGTTAAATAGATCAAGGCCGACAGTAAAGCTGGCAAACGAGCGGGAAAAATTTCTCGACCGAGAAGATAGAGAAGCGGCACCGATAAAGCTGTTAAAAAAGCGGGAATTAGTCTAGTATTAGCCTCATTGATGCCCCAGAAATGGTAGGTTAGACCAATCAAACTATGAATCAAGGGCGGTTTATTCAGGTAGGGATCACCCCAAAAACTGGGAAATAACCAGCGCAATTGTTCCAGGGGGGTTTGGCTAATTTCCTTGGCCACCTGAGCGATGGTCGCTTCATCCCAATCCCGCAAGGGTAAATTCCCTAATCCCACTAGATAGATAATTAAGGCCGCTATTAATAATCCCAGTAAACACAGAAATTCTTTAAAATTTTCTCTTTGACGCAATTTATAGCTAGAATATCCCCAAGTGAATTTTTGACGGTTCATAAGCTAGGGCAGTTATCAGTAAACAGTAAACAGTAATCAGTAAACAGTAATCAGTAAACAGTAATCAGTAAGGCTCTCCTAGACTGGTTATAGCAAATTAGTAGTTTCAATGAGCCTAATCCCTTAAATAGCCTAGAATCCAACCAAGCAAAAAGCTTTGATTATTTTGGTTCTTCGGTTTGTGTTATGCAATGGACGGGAGTTATAAGGGGTGAAACCCTTATATAGAAAGACATGGCTGCGATTTTTGCCAATTGTTTTCAATCTAGAACGAGCTAATCAATTAAGTCCCTTGCCAGATAAGGATTTAGCCGATTTCTGCCCCCTGATCGAACCATACCAAGTAACGAAGAACCATTATTTTCTGCTAAAATATCATAACTACTCTAGAAGATCCTTAAAACTCAAATCTGATAACTGATAACTGATAACTGATAACTGATAACTGATTATGTATTGGTATAATGGCGAATTAATCGAGGATGAGCGAATAAGTCTGGGTATTGATGATATTGGACTGCTTTATGGAGCCACACTCTTTACTACCCTGCGTATCTATCAACACAGCTTAGATCATCCCCTGACCCATTGGCAAGAACATATCAAACGTCTGCACTCTAGTTTACAAGTTTTCCACTGGTCCACTCCCGATTGGCGGCGAATTCGCCAAGGATCCGAAGAATTATCCCTATTCTATCCTGTCCTGAGAATTACAATTTTTCCCGATGGTAGGGAGTGGATTAAAGGCAGATTTCTCCCGGAAGATTTAAACATTAGACAAGAGCGGGGAATTATTGGGTGGGTAACAGATAATCCCGCTTGGCAACGCGTTTTAGGAGAACATAAAACTGGTAATTATTTGACCCCTTGGTTAGCGTCACAAACTGCTCAAAAAAAAGGAGCAAAAGAAGCGATATTAGTCGATCGATTGGGGAATTGGTTAGAAACTAGCACGGGCAATTTATGGGGATGGAAAGATAATTGCTGGTACACTCCCCTGCTTACTGCTGATATTTTACCCGGGATCGGTCGCTCGGCTTTGATCGGTTGGTTAAAAAAACAAAATATTTCCCTGCAAGAAAATATCTGGACCCCGGAATTTGTCGGGACTTTACAGGCGATCGCCTATAGTAATTCCCTGGTGGAAATTATCCCTTTTAATTCTATTCTTGGCTCTGATCTAGAGATAAATACAGCTATTTATAGAGAAATTTTGCCAGATTTACAGCAATATTTTTGCGGTCAGTTAGATAATAAATAAAGGTGTGTTACTAGAGGCTAACACACCTAAAATCGGGAAATAATGCCGCTCAAGCTTTAAAATTCTCGCTCGGAATAAGCCTCACTATCGCGTTTAGAACCGAGTAAATCTAATTGATCGACGAGAATCACCGGTTTAGAGCGAGCTAATCCGGTGTTTTTATCATTCCAGGTATCCATTTTTAAAGACCCTTTAATCCCGATTAAACCGCCTTTTTTCACATAATTAGCGGCCACCTCCGCCGTTTTGCCCCAAATTTCCAGATCGAACCAATCCGGCTGATCGCTATTTTTCGAGCGACGATTAACCGCTAAAGTGAAGGTACATAAAACCTTACCCGACTCGAAATACTTCGTTTCTGGGTCTCTCCCCGCTCGTCCCACCAAATGAACCAGATTTAAACTCATGGTCTTAAATCCTCAATTTAGTACAATAGTATGTTTATTTTAGCCCGAAACCTCGGCCTTGACCGGTGGCCAGGGGGAAAATTAGGGCAGGGATTTGCGTCAATCTGGAGAGAAAGAAGCGATAATTAACTAGACTTGAGAAACAAAACCTAATAAAATCCAAGTCGATTCGATCGAAAGTCTAGCTATAGCAACGTTTTATAAGAACAGGAGTGAAAACAAGTGGGTTTTTTTAGAGGTCTAGGCTTATCAAGGGACATAGGTATAGACTTGGGGACAGCAAACACCCTCGTTTATGTATCAGGGAAAGGCATCGTTTTAGAGGAACCATCGGTAGTGGCGATCGATCAAGATCGTAACCCGGTCGCCGTCGGGGAGGAGGCAAAAAAAATGCTCGGTCGCACTCCGGGCCATGTCACCGCTCTGCGACCCCTGCGCGATGGGGTAATCGCCGATTTTTACAGTTGCGAGATCATGTTAGCGGAATTCATCAAACGAGCGCTCGATGGCACGATTGGCAATCCCCGCATGGTAATCGGTGTTCCCAGTGGCATTACTGGAGTAGAAAGACGCGCGGTGGTGGATGCGGCCAAAAATGCCGGTTCGCGAGAAGTGGGGTTAATTGATGAACCGGTTGCGGCGGCCTTGGGTGCAGGTTTACCCGTCTCGGAAGCGACGGGTAATATGATCATCGATATCGGTGGTGGCACCACGGAAGTGGCCATTCTCAGTCTCGATGGGACAGTGATCAGTGAATCGGTCCGTGTGGCCGGGGATGAACTGACGGAAGCAGTTATCGCTTATCTGAAAAAAGTCCATAACCTGATTATCGGGGAACGCACGGCCGAAGATATCAAAATTCGCCTTGGTTCGGCTTATCCCTCCCCCGGAGATGAATTTCCTCCTCTGGAAGTGCGGGGATTGCATCTTATGTCGGGTTTACCCCGCACCGTGACGATCAAAGCGGAAGAAGTGCGGGAAAGTATGGATGAGCCACTTTCCGTGATCGTTGATGCGATCAAACGTACCCTAGAAAAAACTCCCCCCGAATTGGCCGCCGATATTATCGATCGCGGCATCATGTTAGCGGGAGGAGGTGCTTTATTACGGGGACTCGATCGCCTAGTCAGTCACGAAACCGGTATCGTTACCCATGTGGCTGAAGATCCCCTGCGCTGTGTTGTCAAAGGCACGGGAGAAGTGTTAAAAAATCAGAAACTCTTTGAGCGGATCGTTAATGAAACAACTCGCAATGTCTAAAGGTCACTAGGATCGGTTAGCGGCAAAAGACACGGATTCTCACTCTACACAGCCAAGAGGTTTAAAATCGCTCATGTATTCAGCACGACGAAAATGGACACAGCAGGGATGGCGACTTTTGCTGCTCGCTGCCGCTCTGGGGGTAGCTTGGTACATTCGCACCTATCAAAGTGGGGCGATTTTAGAATTGTATGGTTTATTAACTCGCCCTTTTCAGGGAGAGGAAACTAATCTGCAAGAGCAACTTCTGGCCGATCAACGGGTGCGGGAATTACAAAATCGTTTAAGTGAAGTCGAATATCAAAATCAACAATTAAAAAAACAGCTTGGTTATTATCAAACCCAGAAAAAACCCCTGATTTCTGCCCCAATTATCGGCCGCAGCGCCGATGATTGGTGGCAACAGGTAATTATCGGTCGTGGTAGCGCCGATGGTGTGCCAGTGGGTGCTTCGGTGACGGGAATTGGTGGTTTAGTGGGACGGATTACGGAAGTTACTCCCCACACCAGCAAAGTTTTATTGGTCAGTAATTCCCAAAGTCGCATCGGAGCAACGGTGAATCGTAGTCGGGCCATGGGTTTGATTCAAGGTCAGAATTCCCAAGTCGCCACCCTGCGCTTTTTTGAAAAAGCTCCCGATGTCAAACCGGGAGATGTGGTGACAACTTCGGCTTTTAGTAGTCTTTTTTCGCCAGGTTTGCCCATCGGTCGCATAATTTCCCTTAATTTACAGGAAAATCCCGCCCCCACCGCCAAAATTGAATTTACCGCCACCGTGGACAATCTCGAATGGGTGTTCGTTCACCCGCAACCTCAGCAGTGAGAGGGGGAATTATGCTGAAATTAAGCCGTTTATCAGCCCGTTCTCGTTTTATACTGAATATTTTGGTCACTGTCGCTTCGCTGCTTCTCTGTGCCTTTCTTTCCTTAATGCGGCTGCCCGGTATGGAGATTTTAGGCATCGCTCCCAATTGGTTACTGATTTGGTTGGTTAGTTGGAGTCTCAATCGCTCTTGTCTCGATAGTGTGGTGGCCGGATTAGCGATCGGTGCTATTCAAGATAGTCTTACCTCTAATTATCCTTCCCATATCATGGTTTTTGGTCTGATCGGTTTCCTCACTTCCCGTTTACACCGACAGCGTTATGTTAAAGAAGAATTGATCGCCGTGGTCTTAATTGTCTTTTTCATGACTTTAATTGCCGATGCTGCCATCGCTTTTCAATACTATCTACAAGGAGGCAAAAATCTCGCCGATCTTTGGCTCGATTATCAACGCATTGCTCTCACTGCTGCTCTGCTTAGTAGTCTCTGGACTCCCCTCCTCTATTATCCTCTCCAGCAATGGTGGCGACAATTTAGCGATCTTTAAAGAGTCAGGAGTCGGTCGTCGGGAAATTATTTTTATTTATTCTCCCTGCTCCCCTCTCCCCAATTCATAATTCATAATTCATAATTCATAATTCCCACTCCCTCACCCGCTCAACTAACATGAAATACAAACAAAAACTTAGTCAATTTTTTCATAATCTCGCTAATAAATTAGAGAATTCCCAGCAACCACCTAAAGTCGATCCTATCGACTCCGAATCTGCTCCCGTTGCGGAGGAAAAGCCAGTAGAAGCCACTTCTGAAGAAAAAAAGGTGAATTTAGTCTCCAAAACCAGTAGTAAGGCTCTAGAGACATTAAAACCTCTAAAGAACAAATTTACTACCCTGATCGACAATTCCCCCTTACCGCAATGGCGACAGCATCCCCGCTTTGGGTTGTACTTGGGATTGGGATTAGGGGTGACAGGGGGACTTTTGGGGGTAGGTTGGGGCATTTATCGCCTTGAAACCTCTCTACCGCAAAATATCGCCGATATACAAACCTATGCTCGTCCAGGCACCCTGACAATTCAAGCCGCTAATGGGGAAATCCTCAAGCAAAATGGCCCTAGCACTTACGAAACCGTGAAAATTGCCCAAGTTCCCCCACTGGTACAGGAAGCCTTTATCGCTAGTGAAGACCGCCGTTTTCGCCAACACGGGGGAGTTGATGGTCAGGGTATTGCTCGCGCTCTCTTTTCTAACCTGAGAGCCGGGGGAGTGGTGGAAGGAGGCAGCACCATCACCCAACAATTGGCCCGGATTGTCTTTTTATCCCAAGAAAGGAGTTTTGATCGCAAATTACGGGAAATGCGTATCGCTCAGAAAATAGAAGATAAATATACAAAAGACCAGATTTTAGAGCGTTATTTTCACCTAGTTTATCTCGGTTCCGGGGCCTACGGTCTGGCCGATGCCGCTTGGTTATATTTCAGTAAACCCGTCGATAAATTAACTCTAGCCGAAGCTGCCACCCTTGCAGGCATTGTTCCCGCTCCTAGTCTCTATTCTCCCCTCGAAAACCCTAAATCTGCCCTAGAACGGCGTAATATCGTCCTCAAAACTATGGCCGAGGTGGGATTTATTACTAACGCTCAAGCACAACTGGCGATCGCATCTCCCCTAGGCCTGAAAACCAGTCCCCTAAAACGTCTGCAACGGCAAGCGGCCTATTTTACCGATTATGTGGAAAAAGAACTGCCGCAACTGGTTCCCGCTAAAACCCTAGAAGCGGGGGGATTGGTGGTAAAAACTACCCTTAATCCTCGTTGGCAAAGCGAAGCGGAGGAAGTGGTAGAAAGAGCGGTTTCTCGTTATGGCCAGTGGCAGAACTTCCAACAGGCGGCTTTAGTGGCAATTGACCCCAAAAATGGGCAAATTAAGGCTATGGTCGGGGGAATTGACCACGATAAGAATCAATTCAATCGGGTGACACAAGCAAAACGTCAGCCGGGATCTACTTTTAAACCTTTTGTCTATGCGGCGGCGATTGCGGCGGGTAAATCCCCTTATTCTGATTATAAAGATGCTCAGTATGTGGTGGATGGTTATAAACCGGAAAACTACGGTGATAGGTATAGCGGCCGCGAGGTGTCCATGCGCGATGCTTTGACTTCTTCCCTCAATGTGGTGGCAGTTCAGGTGTTAGTGGCTGTGGGTTGGAATCCGGTGATTAAATTAGCTCAAGATATGGGGATCCAGTCGAAACTTTTACCCACTTATTCTTTGGCTTTGGGTGCTTCGGAAGTCAATCTTTTAGAATTGACCAGCGCCTACGGGACTTTTGCTAATAATGGTGTGCATCAACCAGTTTACGGTATTAATCAGGTACTCGATCGCAATGGTAAAGTAATTTATCAAGCCAATTTTAAACCGAAAACTGCTCTGAATCAAAACACGGCAGCGACGATGACTTGGATGCTGCAGGATGTGGTTAATTCGGGAACGGGAACCCCCGCACAAATTGGTCGTCCGGTGGCAGGAAAAACTGGCACTTCTGACAAGGCTCGTGACCTTTGGTTTGTCGGTTATATTCCCCAATTAGTCACGGGAATTTGGCTCGGTAATGACAATAATAAACCCACCAATGGAGCCAGTACCATGTCCGCTTGGATGTGGCGACAATTTATGTTAGAAGCAATTAAGGATATTCCCTATCAAGGTTTCCCAGAACCGAATTTAGGTAAACGTCCGGTGACATTAAAAGCGGAACCCATTAAACCCCGACGTACCTACTTTACCCAAACTATTAATAACCGTTTAGCCAGCAGTGATGAGGGTTCCCCCACCGAAGGCCCCATCCGCAGACGGCGACGGGTTCGGGTAAGTCGTGAGCAAACTATCGTCCGTTCTAATACTAGCGAACCGAGCCAACGCCGTTCTAGTCGTCGGCGTACTACCGTTGCTCCTACCAGCGCCGCTGCTCCTAGTCCTCAAAATACGGCCCCCGCAGCAGCCGAACCGATTACCGTTCCCGTCACTGTGGCAGCTCCCGAAACTCGTTCGGTTCCCCTAGAGGTGACTCCTCCCCCTGATGTGATTCCTCCCGCACCCCCGGCAGAAAGACGCTGAATCGGCAAAAAAACCCCCGCAGGATTTGCGGGGGTTACAGTGCCAAAACTGCTCGGTCAAATAGACCGCTTGTAAAAATCAAAAATTGTTGTTAGGGTTAGGATTCAGTAGCCAGTAGTCAGGAGTCAGGAGAATTAAAAATAAGTAATAATCAATTAAATAGTCTATTTACAGATTTTAGGCGATTTAATCCTTATTTTTGCTGTTTTTGAGCCATCAAAAATTAATTATCCAAGAGGTCAAATCTTGCAAAACCATCGGATTTTTGGCGGCGAAACCGGGGAATTTAGCCGAAAGCTTGCCGCTATAATAACTAAAAAGCTTGTTTAATGCCGATGACCAGTCTTATTTCCCCCACTACCATCTCCTCAACTCGTTTAAGTCTCAGCTATCAAGTGGCTATGTCGGAACCGACTTCACACCTCTTTGAAGTCACTCTACAGATTACTGGTTGGCAAGCTCCGATTTTAAACCTAAAAATGCCGGTTTGGACCCCCGGTTCCTATCTGGTGCGGGAATACTCCCGTTTAGTCCAAGATTTTCAAGCTGTTAACCTCAAAAGTCGCAAAGTTGCTAAAAATCACTGGCAGATTGACAATGGTGACAGTTCCGAAATAACGGTCAAATATCGCGTTTTTGCCCACGATTTAACCGTCAGAACCAACCATCTCGACGATACTCACGGTTACTTCAACGGGGCTGCTTTATTCTTCTATATCCCCGATTATCAAAAACATCCCCTCACCTTGACAATTATCCCCCCCCATGGCGATTGGCGCGTTACCACTGCCTTAAAATCTTTACCCGGACAGAAAAACAGCTTTCACGTTCCCGATTTCGATACCCTAGTGGACAGTCCCGTGGAGGTGGGGATTCATCAGTTATACGATTTTGTCGTCGAGGGAAAACCCCATCAATTAGCTATCTGGGGACGGGGAAACGCCAATCCTAGTCAAATTATCGCTGATACCACTAAAATTATTCAAACCGAGTCGGCTATGTTCGGTGGACTCCCCTATGATAATTATCTCTTTTTGCTACATCTTTCGGCGGCTGGTTACGGGGGACTAGAACATAAAAATTCCTGTACCCTTAACTATGCGCGTTTGGGATTACGAGATAAGGATAAATATAATCGTTTTCTGCAATTAGTCGCCCATGAGTTCTTTCATCTCTGGAATATCAAGCGTATTCGCCCAAAAGCTTTAGAAAGCTTCGATTATGACGCAGAAAATTATACTTCTTCCCTCTGGTTTGCCGAAGGAACCACCAGTTATTACGATATAGTAATCCCTCTACGGGCGGGAATATACGATAGTAAGACTTTTTTAGAGCTTTTAAGCAAAGAAATTACTCGTTATCTCAATATACCCGGTCGTCTTGTCCAACCTCTAGGCGAATCGAGTTTTGATGCTTGGATAAAACTCTACCGACGGGATAGCAATAGCGATAATAGTCAAATTTCCTACTATCTCAAGGGGGAATTATTGTCGCTGCTTCTGGATTTACTAATTCGCACCCACACCGATAACCGTCGTTCCCTCGATGATGTTTTACGCTCGATGTGGCAACATTTCGGTAAAGAGGAGATTGGTTATACCGATGGGGAATTGCAGGCAATTCTCGAATCGGCTGCGGGAGTGGATTTAAGTGACTTCTACTGCCGTTATATCGACGGTTTGGAAGAATTACCCTTTAATGAATATCTTGAACCTTTTGGACTCTATCTGCGGGGTGTTGGCAATGGGGAGACGATACCTTATCTGGGAATGCGGGTACAGAGTGAAGCGGGTAAAGAAATAATTAAATTTGTCGAGATGGGTTCTCCTTGCCAAAAAGCGGGAATTAATGCTGATGATGAATTATTGGCTATCGATGGATTGCGGGTGACGGCGGAACAGTTAAACGAAAGATTAAAAGACTACCGCGCAGGTGATATTATTCAGATAACAGTCTTTCATCTCGATGAATTGCGAACCCTTGCTGTTCCACTGGCTGCCCCGCAGACGATTCGCTATGAAATTATCAGGGTAGAAAATCCTTCTAATAGCCAGAAACAAAATTTTTCCGCATGGGTAAATCCCGTTTAATTCTTGGTTAAATCAACAAAAAAATGTCTATTACCGCCGAAATTCCTTTCCTTCCTCTCGCCTATTTTGAGAATAAATTTATCCCTTTTACTGAGGCAAAATTATCCATTGCTACCCACGCACTACACTACGGAACTGCCGCTTTCGGTGGTTTACGAGGTACTCCCGACCCTAGCAATCCAGGACAGATATTATTATTTAGATTGGAACGTCATTGTCAGCGTTTAAGTCAAAGTGCTAAGTTTCTTAATTACGAGATTTCTGCTGATAAAATCTATCAAATAATTATCGATTTTGTGAAAAAGAATCAGTGTAATCGACCTTTTTATATTCGTCCCCTTGTCTATAGTTCAGGGTTGGGAATTGCTCCGCGATTGCATGGTATCGAGAAGGATTTTCTAGTCTATGGTCTAGAAATGGATGATTATTTAGCTGCCGATGGGGTTAACTGTCGGATTAGTTCTTGGTATCGTCAGGAGGATAGAAGTTTCCCGTTGCGAGGTAAAATTAGCGCCGCTTATATCACTTCTGCTTTAGCAAAAACGGAAGCGGTAGAATCGGGGTTTGATGAGGCAATTTTAATGAATTCTCAGGGTAAAGTCTGTGAAGCGACGGGAATGAATATTTTTATCATCAGAAATGGTCAGCTAATTACTCCTAGTTTTGACCAAGATATCCTAGAGGGTATTACTAGAGATAGTGTTTTAACTATTGCGCGGGATTTGGGTATTCCGGTTATTGAAAGACCCGTAGATAAGACGGAGTTATTTATCGCTGATGAGGTGTTTTTAAGTGGCACTGCGGCGAAAATTACTCCGATTAAAAGGATTGAAACTTTTTCTTTACCTGCAGCTAAACCGATTACTTATCAGTTAAAAGAAAAGTTAAGTTCTATTGTTCTTAATCAGGAACAAAAGTATCAAGATTGGATTACTCAAGTTCCTTTATAGTTAGGGAACTTTACTTTATTTTTCCTTGAGATGCGTCAAATCATGACCCATCTCAAGGAACCCTGAAATAAACGGAAATTATTCATTTTTAGGTTTGGCTCCTTCCTGTATGTAGGGTATAGTTTTATTAGGATCAAGATTCAGGATGGGTTTATTATCTCTTGTTATTTTTTGTCTTTGATTATCGCTTTCTTGCTGATTGTGATTATTATCGGTTGTATGTTCCATAGTAGAGCAAATAAATATGACAAATATTTGGCTTACCTATGATTATACCTTAAACTCTCTCAAAGTTGTCAAGGATAGTATTAATCAACTAAATACAAAACTTACTTTGATTCTAACTATTAGTTAGCTGCTGTTTTGGTTAATTGTGGCTAAGATTTACCTGCTTATATAGTTTTCCTTGAATGTAACCAATCTCTGTTATGCGTGGGTGAAGCTGTCCTGCATTTAAACGATGTCTGGGAAATTTTATTACCAATGCTCAAACTCTCAAACTAGGGATGAATTTCCGGTATCACTGGTCACTGAAATAGGTACAATAAACAGTGGCTCGTTTTCATAGAGAACTTAAATGACGCAAAATAATCCCCTAGAGTTGATTGAGAAGTTAGAAACAGGAATCCCCGGCTTTGATTTTCTTTCGGAAGGGGGATTACCGAAAGGACGAGCAACTTTGATAGCGGGGACGGCAGGAAGTGCTAAAACGGTCTTTGCCTGTCAATTTCTCGCAGAAGGCATCAAAAATGGAGAAAATGGCGTTTTTGTCACCTTCGAGGAGCCACCCCAAGCACTGAGAAAAAATATGGGTGGTTTCGGTTGGAATATCCGGCAGTGGGAGGAGAATCGCCAGTGGGCCTTTGTCGATGCTTCCCCCCAACCGGAAGAAAAGCCGATGGTGACAGGAGAATACGACCTAGGCGCATTAATCGCTCGCATTGAGTTTGCTATCCGCAAAAATAAAGCTAAACGGGTGTCTATGGATTCTTTAGGCGCAATTTTTAGCCATTTGAGTGATAGCGCTCAAGTGAGAAGTGATCTTTTTCGTCTGGCAACCGCTTTGCGAGAATTGGAAGTAACAGCGATTATGACCGCAGAAAGAACCCAAGAATACGGCGAAATCAGTCGTTATGGGGTGGAGGAATTTGTGGCCGATAATGTGGTGATTTTACGCAACGTTTTAACCGATGAGAAAAGAAGAAGGACGATCGAAATTTTAAAATATCGGGGAACCGATCACCAAAAAGGAGAATTTCCTTTTACAATTATTCCCAATAAAGGGGCCGTGATTATTCCTTTATCAGCCATTGAATTAGAACAAAAATCCTCTAATATTCGTATTACTTCCGGCAGCCTGGAACTCGATAGAATGTGTGGGGGTGGTTTCTTCCGCGATTCGGTTATTTTGGTTTCGGGAGCCACAGGAACAGGAAAAACCCTGATGGTGACAGAATTTATGGCTGGGGGAGTAACTAATGGGGAAAGATGTTTAATTTTTGCCTTCGAGGAAAGTCGCGAACAGTTATTTAGAAATGCTACCGGTTGGGGTGTGGATTATGACCGCATGGAAAAGGAAGGTAAATTAAAGGTAGTCTGCCGTTATCCCGAAACTACGGGTTTAGAAAATCATTTAATTATGATGAAGGAAATTATCGAGGAGTTTCAACCTAATCGAGTGGCAGTAGATAGTTTATCTGCTTTAGAACGGGTTTCTAGTCTGAAAGGATTTCGGGAATTTATTATCGGTTTGACTTCTTTTATTAAGCAAAAAGAGGTAGGAGGATTATTTACTTCCACCACTCCCACTTTATTAGGAGGTTCCTCGATTACAGAAGCTCATATTTCTACAATTACCGATTCAATTATTCTACTGCGTTATGTGGAAATGTATGGAGAAATGCGCCGCGGTATCACTGTTTTAAAAATGCGCGGTTCTATGCACGATAAGGATATTCGTGAGTTTTCGATCGATCATCAAGGTATGCACATCGGCCAACCTTTCCGCAATGTTACCGGAATTCTGGCCGGAACTCCTATGTACACAGCACAAACAGAGGTAGAACGTTTGAGTGGATTATTTGAGGATCGTAGTTAAAATATAGCAGTACTTGCTAATCGCGCGTCGGTGGTTAGCTTTTTTTCTCCCTATCTCCTTCTTGCTTTCTTGATATGTCTAAAAACTTTTGCTTTATTTTTCTAGGTCTTTTACTGATAAATAACCTACATTTATCAGCCTTGGCAGAAACAGTTTTACAAAGAATTGCTCGCACGGGAGAATTAAAAGCGGCAGCTAGAAAAGACGCTACTCCCTTTAGTTATATCGATGAGAAAACGGGAAAATGGACAGGTTACGGAGTGGAATTAATGCGCTTAGTCCAACGTCGATTAGCACAAGAATTGGCTAAACCGATTACAATAACCTTTACAGAAGCGACGACTAATAATCGTTTTCAGCAAGTGGAACAGGGACAAGTAGATTTATCCTGTAATGCGGCAACAATCACGGAAGAAAGACTAGAAAGGGTTAATTTTTCTATTCCCTATTTTATGACAGGAGCGCAATTTTTAACTAAAAGGGAAAATGTTGATAAAATAGATATTAATAACACTTTAGCGGCAGTTGCGATCGCCTATATTCCCCACACCACCACCGATAGTATTATTCGTTATATCTATCCTCTGGCTAATTGGCAAGCTGTCAGCGATCGAAGTGAGGCAGTGGCAAAATTACAAAGGGGAGAAGTAAACGCAGTGGTTAGTGATGGAATTCTTCTGCTGGGGGAACTCGTTAAACAAGGACAGGATCCGCGACAATTTGTGCTACTACCCAGTCAACCGATTACCACCGAACTTTATGGCTGTATTTTACCCAAAAACGATCCCGAATGGAAAAAATTTGTTGATACTGTTGTCGGCAGCAATGATAACCAGAAACTGCGAGAACAATGGTTTAATTTAGAAGAAAGTTCTTTCCCCTATAGGATTCTCAATCAACCCTAAAAATAGACTGTAATTGCTGAAAATTAAAAGTTAGTAAATTCTAGTTTTTTTGCTTTTGACTTGTTACTTTTTCCTGAAAAATTATGTCTTTTGTCGGTTTACATATTCACAGTGATTATAGCTTACTTGATGGTGCTTCCCAATTGCCGGCACTAATTGATCGAGCGATCGAATTGGGACAACCAGCGATCGCTTTAACCGATCATGGAGTCATGTATGGTGCGATCGAATTAATTAAAACCTGCCGTAATAAGGGAATAAAACCAATTATTGGCAACGAAATGTATATAGTCAATGGCGATATTGAAGTCAATCTTCGCCACCGAAAATATCATCAAGTTGTTTTAGCCAAAAATACCCAAGGCTATAAAAATCTAGTTAAATTAACAACTATTTCTAATCTGAAAGGTATTCAAGGTAAAGGCATTTTTGCTCGTCCTTGTATCAATAAAGAGTTACTCCAACAATACCACGAAGGATTGATAGTTACCAGTGCTTGCTTGGGTGGAGAGATTCCTCAAGCGATTTTAGCTAATAACAGGAAACTGGCTAAGGAAACTGCTAAATGGTATAAAAAACTTTTTGGTGATGATTTTTATTTAGAAATTCAAGACCACGGTTCTAAAGAAGATCGGATTGTCAATGTAGAAATAGTTAAAATTGCTAAAGAATTAGGAATTAAAGTAGTTGCTACTAACGATTCTCACTTTATTTCCTGTTACGATGTAGAGGCACACGATGCCTTGCTTTGTATTCAAACTGCCAAGTTAATTACTGAAGACAAACGCCTCCGTTATAGCGGCACAGAATACTTAAAATCTGCTGATGAAATGCGCTTACTTTTCCGTGATCATCTGCCAGAAGATGTGATTGAAGAAGCGATTAATAACACCTTAGAAGTAGCAGAAAAAGTCGAACCTTATAACATATTTAATGAACCAAGGCTGCCTAATTATCCTGTTCCTGCCGGACATACTGCTGATAGTTATGTAGAAGAAATTGCTTGGTTAGGATTACTAGAAAGATTAAAATGTCCTTCTCGTCACGAGATTGAACCCGTTTACAAAGAAAGGCTGGAATACGAATTAAAAATGTTACAGAAAATGGGATTTTCTACCTATTTTCTCGTCGTTTGGGACTATATAAAATATGCTAGAGATCATGATATACCCGTCGGTCCAGGACGCGGTTCTGCGGCCGGTTCTTTGGTAGCATATTCTTTAAAAATAACCAATATTGATCCCGTTCATCACGGTTTATTATTTGAGCGTTTTCTCAATCCTGAACGAAAATCTATGCCTGATATTGATACGGATTTCTGTATCGAGAGACGGGATGAAATGATCCAATACGTTACGGAAAAATACGGTGAGGCTAATGTTGCCCAAATCATTACTTTTAACCGCATGACATCAAAAGCTGTTTTAAAAGATGTGGCGAGGGTGTTAGATATTCCCTATGCCGAATCGGATAAAATGGCGAAAATGATTCCCGTTTCTCGCGGGAAACCGACACCGTTAAAAGTGATGATTTCCGATGACACTCCCGAACCAGCATTTAAAGAAAGATACGATACGGAACCCCATGTGCGTCATTGGTTAGATATGGCAATTCGTATCGAAGGTACTAACAAAACCTTTGGAGTTCATGCCGCAGGAGTCGTCATTTCTTCCCAGCCTTTAGATGAAGTGGTTCCCCTCCAGAAAAATAATGATGGTGCGGTAATTACCCAATATTTCATGGAAGATTTAGAATCATTGGGATTGTTAAAAATGGACTTTTTAGGGTTAAGAAATTTAACCACTTTGAAAAAAACCGCCGATTTAATTAAACAAAATCAGGGCATAGAAATTGATCTGGATCAATTGCCTTTAGATGAAAGAAAAGCCCTGCAAATTCGGGCCAAAGGGGAACATAAAAAACTACCTCCCGATATTCTCAAAACCCACGGATTACTAGAAGAAGGGGATTTAGAAGGTATTTTCCAGTTAGAATCGTCGGGGATGAAACAGATCGTTAAAGAGTTAAAACCATCGGGTATTGAGGACATATCTTCAATCCTAGCACTCTATCGTCCCGGTCCTTTAGATGCGGGATTAATTCCTCTCTTTATTGGCAGAAAACACGGTAGAGAACCCATTCGTTATGATCATCCTTTATTGGAACCAATTCTTAAGGAAACCTACGCAGTTTTAGTCTATCAAGAACAGATTATGAAAATGGCGCAGGATTTAGCTGGTTATTCCCTAGGAGAAGCAGATCTATTGCGTCGAGCAATGGGTAAGAAAAAAGCCTCCGAAATGCAGAAACAAAGGGAGATGTTTATCGATGGTGCTGCTAAAAATGGTGTGGAAAAAAGAATCGCTGAAAATCTCTTTGAACAGATGGTAAATTTTGCCGAATATTGTCTGGGAGGTGAGACGTTAATTTTAACTGAGGAATACGGATTATTACCAATTGCTAAAATTGTGAGCGAAGAAATTAACTGCACTGTTTATAGTGTAGATAAAAATGGTTTTGTTTATAGTCAACCAATCTCTCAATGGCACGAGCGAGGTTTACAAGAGGTCTTTGAATATACCCTAGAAAATGGGCAAACTATCCAAGCAACCAAAGATCATAAATTTATGACTAGCGACGGAGAAATGTTAGCCATAGAT